>JASGIU010000002.1:0-2278716 GCA_047601605.1 Niabella sp. | reverse complement strand
TGAGAACTTGCCTCAGGGTTGGGCTGAATGTACTCTCGAAAATGTAGGTTCGTGGTCTTCTGGAGCAACCCCGAATCGCTCTAATAAAATGTACTATGAAAACGGAACTGTTAATTGGTTGAAAACAGGCGATTTGAATGATGGTTATATTGATTATATTCCTGAAAAAATAACAGATTTAGCTCTTAAAGAATGTTCAGTTAGGTTAAATCCTAAAGACAGTGTGCTAATCGCTATGTATGGAGCGACTATAGGTAAGATTGGAATTCTGAATACCCCCTCCACTACAAATCAAGCTTGTTGTGCGTGTATTTCATATTCAGGCATATACAGCAAATTCCTTTTTTATCTGTTGATGAGCCAAAAGAGAACTCTGCAAATGAAAGCAGAGGGAGGAGCACAACCTAATATATCAAAAGAGAAAATTATTAATTTTCCTATTCTGCTACCTCCAACTCAAGAGCAGTTGAGGATAGTTCAGAGTATTGAAAATCTTTTCAAAATACTTGATACGATAGCTGAAGATTTATAAACTCTCAGCTATCGTATCTAAAGCACTAAACAACTTTGTTATTTCATTGACAATTCGTTTTTGTTCTTCATAAGGAGGAAGAGGAAAAAATATTTGTGCCATAATTTTGCTACTAATATTGGGTTGAGCTCCTCCGTGAGCCATTTTTAAAATTTCATTGCTATGAACAAGCATAAAAAAATTACGGTATTTATCAAATAGAACCTCTCTGTTTCTAATTTTTATGTTACCAACTCGTTGATTTAAATAAGCTAAATCTGAAAAATTATAAATTCCCATTTTTCCTGTTGTTGCCCCCGACATAGCAATTAATAAATCTCCTTTTTGAATGTGAAATTTATCATCTATATTTTCACTTTCTTCAATATAGGTGCAATCAGACAAGTCAATATCTCCATTTTTAATATTCGAAATCCTTATCAGAGGTATCCCTTCACTCTTGTATTCATTACTACTAAAAGCATAACCATTTTCAAAGGCACAAATATCATCTAACCTATACCACACCCAATTATCGGGTATCTCAAACGGCAAGTTCTCATAATGTGAGATAGCCAAGATAATTTTGTCTCCTTATTTTTAAAATTATTAGAGTAATGGTAACAAAATTTCAAAAATCGCTAAGCAAAAATGACTTGGCAGAAAACACAATTACATCCTACGTATGGACAATAAATTATTTCCTTACGAACTACAGGGAAATAAACACAGAAAACCTTTTGGCTTATAAAGGATTTCTCATTGAGCATTTCAAACCTCAAACGGTAAACCTACGCTTACAAGCGATAAACAAGTATCTTGAGTTTATCAAAAAAGACCGATTGAAGCTCAAATTCGTTAAAGTACAGCAGAAAAATTTTCTTGAAAATGTAATCAGTGATGCGGATTATAAATTCTTCAAAACGAAGTTAAAAGCCGACGGAAATATCGAATGGTATTTTGTAGTTTGGTTTTTAACCGCCACAGGAGCTCGTGTGAGTGAATTGTTGCAGATAAAAGCAGAACACGTTCATATCGGACATCTTGATATGTACACAAAAGGAGGAAAAATCAGACGTTTATATATTCCTAAAAATCTGCGTTCGGAAGCTATCAAATGGTTAGAAACAAAGAATATACAGTCAGGATATATATTTCTCAATCGTTTTGGGGAAAGAATCACATCTCGTGGAATTTCTCAGCAGTTAAAACATTTCGCTTCTAAATACGGATTGAATCTAAATGTTGTATATCCACATTCTTTCCGCCACCGATTTGCTAAAAACTTCTTAGATAGGTTCAATGACATCGCACTACTTGCCGACCTTATGGGACACGAAAGTATAGAAACCACACGGATTTATCTTCGACGTACCGCAAGTGAACAACAGGCAATTGTTGATAAAATTGTGAATTGGTAAAAACAAAAATTATAGCGTAGGCGAATGCTTACGCTATAATTGAATTTGCTATTTCGTCAAGTGAAGCAAAAATTTCTTCAATTTTTTGAACTATTCGTTTTTGTTCTGATAGTGGGGGAAGAAAAACATACAATTCTCTAAACAACTTCTTATTAAGATGAGGTATAGCCGACCCAACTTTAGACTCCTTGAAAGTAGTTTGTTCGTTTTGTAATAACTTGAATATAAATGCTTCATTGACTTGCTTACTAATATTCAGTATCTTAAATGTACTTCCCTGATAACCATCCTCTGTTACTGAAAATATTTCGCCTGAATTTTCGCCATCTACCAAAATCATAAAATTATTTCTTTCGACAAATCTGCCAGAAGAAACAATTTTCGGTTCACTTTTTCCTCTTAAATATTTCACATCTAAATAAGGCAACGCCTTACCTTCAATCTTTTCTCCATCTGATAAATAGCAGACCTCTTGCATTGTAGTAACTACCCAATTATTGGGAATATCAAACGTATCGGTATAATGTGAGTTATCCCCTGTATTTTTAGTCTTCTTCTTGCTGTCAGAATGCTCCGATTTTATGCGTTCCAGCAATACTGATGCAGGCTCATCGTTCGGGTCTTGCGGAACGAGTTTACCTCTTATGGCAAGGTCGAGGATTTTGGATTTAGTTTGTTTGATATAAGAAGATAATTGACTCTCATCATTCTCAATACCATCAACTATCAAAAATAATTTTGATATACTTGACTGGATTTTATAGATTTCTTCTAAAGGTGGAAGTGCAATAAGATAATCTCCAATAATATCTTTTCCTACACGTTGCTGTCCTACAGCTCCAGTAAAATTTGTAATCCCGTGCGATATAAAATTTTCCGTCTTTGCTATATACAAAGCATAGTCTGCAAGAACAGAAAAAAGAACTGGGCGAAATATATGTAATTCTGTAGTCCCTGCACCATAAACATTGTGTAAGTTCTTAAATACTACAGATTTTCGATTTTCAAAGCAGGGGGTAATTTTAGCTATACCCAAATCGTTATTTTGAAAATGAGTGAATCCCGATTTAATATCTTTCCATTGTCTTATATCAAATTTAGCATCATCAGAGTATCCATCTTTTATATAAGTCATCGGAACAAATGATACTTCTGCGTTGTCTTCTATGTTGTTCTTGGGATTAACTTGAAAAAGATTTTTCCACCTACACCACTCCCAACCCTCCGGCACTTCAAACGGTATCTCCTCATCAATACATTTTACCGTTCCGTCGGAGAACTTCTCGTAATATGATTTATCCGAACGATAGATATACGATTCGTTCTTATCCCGCTTAATCTTTTTTTCTTTGATTAATTGTTCTTTTTCTGCACGTATTTTCTCAATAAGTACAGAAGCCGGTTCGTCATTCGGGTCTTGCGGAACCAACTTGCCACGTATCGCTAAATCAAGGATTTTTTGTCGTAATTTCTTCGTGTCCATTATTCCTCAATTTTGCCGATGATTTCTTTTAGTGAAGCTACTGCTTTCGCTATGTTGGAACTCTTTTCTTCGATTTGTGCCATCAATTCAGAAAGTGGCATATCCACCGTTTCCTCTCCGGTTTTAATCCACGTAATATCAAGACTTGTTTTATCTCTGCCCAACAATTCCGCAGCAGTATATTTTCTCCAACGACCTGACGGATTTCCTTCGGAGTAGGTTTCCGTTCTGTTATGGATATTATCAGCATTGTAGCATTTTACAAAATCATCTAAATGCTGACGCCGCATCGGATTGGTGGCTAATGTGTGTTTTACATTGGTACGGTAATCATAATACCACGTTTCGTTGGTTTTATTTCCTTTCGAGAAAAACAAAACATTTGCTTTCACTCCGTTGGCATAAAAAATACCCGTAGGCAAACGAAGAATGGTGTGAAGATTAAATTCTGTGAGTAATTTCTTGCGAATGGTTTCTCCTGCACCACCTTCAAACAAAACATTGTCGGGCAATACAACCGCTGCCCTTCCTCCGTTTTTCAGCATCAGCATAATGTGCTGCATAAAGTTCAGCTGATTGTTGCTCGTGGAAACATATAGGTCGGTACGCATAGCGGCAATATCGGTAGAACCGGCAGGACGATTTCCAAAAGGAGGATTGGCAAGAACCACGTCAACCAAGGTATCGGGTTCTGTTTCCAATGAATCGCAACATTCAATCGGGCTACGTTCTGTACCGATTCCGTGCAAATACAAATTCATCGAAGCCAAAGTTACCACCAAAGGCGTATTGTCATTACCGTGCAATGCCTTATCACGCAAGAATGCCCGCTTATCTTTATCCTGCGATTGCTCCTTCATATAATCGTAAGCCGCAAGAAGAAATCCACCCGTACCACAAGCCGGGTCGCAAACGGTTTCGCCAATTTGAGGACGAGCCACTTCAACCATCGTGTCAATCAATGGACGAGGCGTAAAGTATTGCCCCGCTCCACTTTTCTTGTCTTGACCGTTTTTCTCCAAAATACTTTCATAGATAGCACCTTTCACATCTCCGTCCATAGAAAGCCAATTTTCCTCATCAATAAGTGTTATCACTTTTTTGAGATATACGGGTTTGTCTATCTTGTTTTGAGCTTTTGTGTAAATCGTTCCAATCAGATTATCTTCCTGACTTAATAATTTAAGCGTTTTCTCATACTGCTCTATCAAATCAAGTCCGTCGAGTTCCGTTAAATCATTCCAGCGATAACCTTTCGGAATGGCAGATTCTTCTCCGAAAATTTCAACATTTTCGTTATCCATCTTCAAAAACAGAAGATAAGTCAACTGTGTAATATAATCAGTAAAGCCAACACCTTGTGAAGAAAGAATGGTAGCTAAATTCCAGACTTTTTTAGTGAGTGATTGTTCGCTTGAATTTGTTTTTTTTGCCATTAATAATTTTATTTTAAGCAACTTTTAATATGAATTGTGAAAGCGAGATGATAGCTGTATTGACCGCATCTGCCGAACCAAAGTTGCCTACCATTTGAGCAACCAAAGGTTTATCTTCTTCCTTAATATCGTTCATTGTGCAACTTCCATTGGCTACAATATAATTGACCACGTTGCGAATAATTTCTTTTTGTGTATCAGTCAATGGACGTTGATTTTGTCCGCACCAAAGTTCAAACCGACTTGCAGCCATAGATGACAAGGAACGTAATTCAGGAATTCGATTAAAGGCAAAACGTACCAACTGAATGATATTGGTTAGTGCATTTTTTTCATCTTGTGAACGAAACGAAACAACATTAGCCGGGTCGAGTATCGAATAGGTATTCCACAATAAAACAGGATTGAACTTATTGTTGAATTGCATAAAGTTTTCCCGTAAATCTTTCAGCATTTCATACGTAATCGGCTCGTTTGTATTATTGTAAATAATACGCAAAGCTTCTATTTCATCTTTGTGTGTATTGACGTATTCTTCAAATGCTTGCGTTGTTTTTTGAGCTTCTTCTATGGAAAATCCGTTTTCTATAAGCGTGTCTTCTCCAGGTTGTAGAATATCGATAAAACCTGCGTTGAGCACTAACAAATATTCCCGAGCTTTTGGATTATGAGTTAACGATTTAACCAATCCTTTTCGGGCAAGATTCGGCTGATTGGCATCAACAAAAGGTTCTAAACCAGCTTCCAAAGCATCGAAGATTTGTACTGCCAAATCTTTTATCTCAACACCTGCCAAATCAGTGAACTTTTGACGTTGTTTATCATCTGACTTAACATTGATTCGTGATAACCGACTTGCCAACAATCTTAAATTATCATCGGGCAAATCTCCGTGCGTAATATGTTCCAACAATATTCTTAACGACATATTTGGAGGCGGAAGCTCAACACCGGGGCGAGTAACCTGCATTTCGTATTCCGTTACTCCGACTGCATCTACCAGAAAGAAAAGGTCTTTGCTGATAGCATTGGGGGTTACATTGCGGAGTTGTTCATCGCCAATGGTTCTCACACCACGTCCTTTCATCTGCGTATATAACGCATCTGATTCAACATCTCGCATAAATAGCACAACTTCCAGTGGTTTAACATCTGTACCTGTTGCCACTAATGTTACCGTAACTGCAATGCGAAAATCTTTGTCATTCCTAAAACTTCTAATCAACTGATTGCTGTCGCCAGCTGAATAGGTAATTTTTTGAATAAAATTTTCGTTCTGATTTGGGAAAACTTCCTTTGCAATTCTGACAATATTGGTTGCGTGTGCGTCATTTAAGGCAAAAATGAGCGTTTTCGGGATATATTCTAATTGTGGTTCTCTTTCGGGATATAGTTCTGTATAGATAGCATCACGATACGTTTCTAAAATCAACTTGATTTGAGAAGGATTAACAATACTTCGGTTTAGTTCAGTGCGAGTATAGGTTTTTTCTCCCGACATTTTCACGTCTTCCGTTTTGCCCGAATACTTTGTAATCTGCTGTACATTTTCTCCTTCTTTTACTGCTCCTCCGTTTTCTGTCGCTTGCGTTTTGATACGATACACACGATAATCAACATTAATTCCGTCAGCAATGGATTTTTCAAGCGTATAATTTACAATACGATTATTGTTGAAAAAAGCTAAGGTTTCGGGAGCAGGTGTAGCTGTCAAACCGACCATTTTCGCTGAATTAAAATACTCCAAAACTTGTCGCCAATTGCCATAAATTGAACGGTGGCATTCGTCAATAATAATCAAATCGAAAAAGTCAGGAGGAAGATTCAGATTTCCACTTAATTGTATTTCTTTATTGTCTTCAACATTCGACTCATCATTGTCATTATCATTCAATTCCTGCCCCGTAAGCAAGGCAAATAAACGCTGAATAGTGGAAATAACAACATTGGCATCTTTGGGAATATTTGAAGATTTCAGTCGCTCCGTAGTAAAAATGGTATTGAATGGCTCTCCAGTTTCTGTCAATCGGAATGTGCCAAATTCGCCTTCGGCTTGTCGTCCCAAATTGTTTCTGTCAACAAGGAATAATACACGTTTCATTGGAGTATATGAAAGCAATCTATACGCAGCCATACACGCTGTAAAGGTTTTTCCGGAACCTGTTGCAAGCACCATTAATGCACGGTTTTGCCCTATTCGAAGACTGGATTCTAATTCAGAAATTGCTTCATATTGACAAGCCCGTAAGCCTTTCCTTTGCAGAGTTGGCAAACCTGCATACTCATCTTCTATTCCGAGCATTTTTACAATTTCTTTCGGGGAATGAATACGGGAAACAGGTACGTAATCCTCATCAGTATTATTGATATTCTTGAATAAAATCTCTTTGCCGTTTGACAAATAAACAATGGGCAACGGATTATACCAAGAAGAACACCAATTCGGCAGTCCACGAAGATATCGCTCCGCTTGCTCCATCACAACATTACACAACTGGCGTTCTTCTCGTTTTGCTTCAAGTACACCTATTGCTTTTCCATTAATAAACAGCAAATAATCCGCTTCGAGCTTTCTTTTGAGTATCCCTTCTTCAATCGCCACAGCAGAAATATTGGGAGAATAATTGTCTCTACTGACAATATCCCAACCTGCTTCATTCAGCATTTGGTTGATTATTTCTCTGGCTTTTTCTTCTGGTTTCATTTTTTACTTCTATATAAGTTGTATTATTGGAAGTTGAGTTAAAAAACGCTTCAATTCCTTAACTAATTGTTTGTTCATTCAAATATCTTAGATTATATTCGTAATCAATTCCTCATTTAATTGCACATCATAATAGTCTTCCAAGAAAGCATCAATAATATTTTGATTAGATTCATTGATTAGAAAATCAATATCATCTTCAGTAAAATCAGGAATACCAAAATTTTTGATATAAGTTCCATTTAGAGAATAATATGCTGACGAATAAGGCTTACTTGTTGTTTTTATATAATACCAAAACAATCGAGATTCCATAATCTTTTTAATTAACAGCATTTCATTATCCGAATGCCCTATGATTGCTTGACCATTATAAAACAATAAATCATCATCATTACTGATTAGATAGCTTGGAATTTTATCTGAAAATTTTGGAAAAAACAATTTATTAGCAACCTTTTCCAAAGATTGGGTTCTTCCAAAAGCAAACCATTTTTCATATTTACCATTGCCTTTATCTCGTTTAGCCAATTCTTCTTTTTTCTTCTTTAGATATTTGTAAGCACAAGGAAATTTTTCTTTCAAAATTTCTTCTTCAAGAGCCTTAGGCTTTATTTCATCATTATAAGGAAACAAAACCTTTTCTTTTACTTCATCAAAGTTAATATCTCTACTTAATTTATTTGAGTTCAAAATATCTTTGCAGATTCCTTTTTCAATTGGATAGAGATTTCCATTTTGTAAGTAAAAGAAATCATCATCTTCTGCTACTGGTTTAAAAATATAAATGTCATTTTTTAATGTAGCAATACCGTGTCTCGTTTTGTATCTTTCTCCAAAAGGTTTTCCTATCGTTTCAAGTCTCGAAATAATTTCATTGCTATTTAGGTTCCAACCCTTTTTTGCATCAAGATTTTGGTAGTTGATTCTACTATATTGATTTCTATTTGTAGGTAATTCTTTATCAGTTGACTTATAATATTCAACATAATTTTGTTCCGATTTTTCCAAGAAACAGATACAAGTATAAGTGCTCTTTGATTTAAAAATCTGAAGAGTTCCAAAGTCGACAATTCGTATTGTAGCCCTATTCTCTTCAAAATAGTTTCTTAAGGCTCTACCATTCAGGCTTTTGAAAAAAGTGTTCATAGTTATAAAACCAAGAATGCCATTTTCTGCAAGGTTTTCATAACCAATTTGAAAGAAAGGAATATACAAATCAGGATTTCCGGATGTACTAACCGACCAATTCTTAATATTTTCTTTGGCTTCTACGTCCAAATTCCTTGCCGAAACATATGGCGGGTTTCCTACTATGATTTGAAATCCCTCAAAGTTTGGGTAATGTTCTTCCCAATTAAAAAGCAAAGCATCTCCTGTATGAATATTAAAATGAAACTCTTCTACATCTTCTCCTTCTGATAATGCTAATAGGCTTAACAAGAGTTTACTGCGTGTAACCGAGTATTCTTGTATATCTAATCCGAAAATTTGATTTTGAAATATATGTTGGTAGTTATTGCCTGTTATTCTTCTTAACTCTTTTGCTGCAGTATATAAAAATCCTGAGCAACCACACGCAATATCAGCTATTTTAGCATTGGCTATTCTGCCACCTTCTCTACGGAAAGATTGAACAACAATATATTCTCTAATGTCCGAAGGCGTATATATGGCACCATTTACTATTCTGTCCGATGGAGAAATGACAAACTCAAAGAGTTCGATTAATTTTTCAATATCAAAGACATCTATTTCTTCATTAATGATTTCAATAAATTTAACTAAACTATCCCATTCTTGTGTTTGATTTTCTTGGATAGAATACCCCAACAAAAAACGATTCTCTAAAACGGTTAATTGATTAATTTCTAAAAAAGCAGACACAATAAGCCTATCAACCTCTAAAGGTTGGGTTGGATAAGTTTTTAAGTATCTGAATATGTTTCTCATATTAAGTAAGGACAATTCAATTTTGGATCCCAACTCCTATTATTCATAGGAGTTAACCAATAGCTCTCCAGAGAATTAAAATATGGTCTCCATACTCGTTCTTGATATTCTCTAGTTAGATTAACAAATTGCCTATCCTTTAGAAGTTTTTCATATAATTTAGGTGCAAAATTAGAGATAATAACACTAACTCCCAATATCAAGTCCATTGGTAATTGCATCATTCTAGGTATATCTAACTGTAAGCTATCTCCGTGATCAAAATCATCTTTATTTTTCACCTTGCTATTTTGCAAATACTGAATATGATACAATGGATGTACTTCATTCACTTTTTCTCCATTATGCCTATCTATATGAAAACCCAAATAATGAATTTTACTTGTTTTTTGATTAGTTCCTTTCAGCAAAGTCCTGAAATTTAAACTATCAAAAGGGTCATTGAGTTTTAACCATTCAGAGTTCCTAGAGACTACATTAACATCAATTATCACTTCTAAATTTGAAAATCCTTCTGGTCTAATATGTTTTAAGGTAGAAATCTCTACAGGGAATTTTATATTAGAGATTGAATATCCCCATAAGTCATCGGGAAGATTTTCTTTATAATTGACGTTCTCAAACGTTACCGATAACCGTTTAAGAATATTTAAGAAGTCTGTCACTTCCTTTTTTCGCCCACCTTTAAATGCTTTATTACTAATAGCCATTAGATACCCAATAATTCTTTTGTATATTCTATTTTTTCTATTTCACTTGAATGGGGTTTCAATCCTCTTCCAACACCTTCTCTTTCTAAAATAGCAAACAGGGAGAGATACTTATACTCTTCCCACGGTTTGATATCTACACTAGTAAATATTCTGAATGCTTCTAACGGATCAATGGGGACTTTATAGGCTTCACAGATTGACCAAAACTCGGTACTGTTACAGAACTTTAACGGTTGAGCCACTATCAAATCATTTAAGTCATATTTAGTGCTCAAAATCTCAACTCGTTTTTCTGCATTTATAAAAGCAAGATTTTCACCTGAAATTTTCTCAAACCAAGTTACTAATCCATCTGCCCACCACCTTTGCCAACCATCAGAAAAAATACCTTTATATTTTATATCAGATAATATTTCGTTTTTTAAAGTATGCCATACTTCTACAGGTGTTTGAGTTAGGTCTATTCCAAGTCTAGCTGCCAAAACCTTTTCATTAATTAGAGGATTCGTTTGATGAAAAAAATGTTTTACAACAAAATGAGTATAATCATAAGAAACCGAAAAATTATCAATTTTTTCTATAATTCTTTCATCTAAATTTTTTATGTCATCTATCCCAAAAATATTTTCTTTTTTTTGTGTTTGACTTTGTAACCATTTATAACCTTTTGCTAAAGAATCTAATTTTTGAGACATTTTTTCCCAACCTGGTTTTTCGTTAGATTTATTTATCTTATAATCAAATAAGTCGTGACTAGTTTTATCGGTATCATAAGTCTGTTTAATATTACTCTCTGTAGAACAAAGGACTATAGGAAATGATAATATCTCACCTCTTGCAGCAACAGACCTAAGCTCTGAAGTTAGAGCTGTTGCATTAAACTCTGTTCTATCACTACCTGTACCATCTAATCTTAAATCTAATATTAATCCATCAAAAGAATGTTCTTTTACTCTTTTGATTAATTCAATCTTAAGATTACTAAACTCTCTAAAGTCAGATAAAGGAAACCTTTCAACCTCAATTATTTTTAAATCATTAAACCCATTTAAAGTGGAAATTTCGGGAGTTCCATTTTCATCATCAATATATAAATATTTAACTTTCTCCATTATTTAGTTTTTTGGTATTTCTATTCTTATTGTTGTATGATAACTTTCTACAGGAGTTGAAACATATATCTCTCCATTATAGAACTCAATTATATCCTTTACTATTTTTAATCCTAAACCAGTTCCTGTAAGAGTTGTCGCATCATCGGCTGTATGATTAGAGACTGTCGATGTAGTGTAAAATGCATTGAAGATATTCTCCTCATTTTCTTTGCTAATTCCATCGCCATTATCTGAAAACTCTAAGAAAACCATCTTATCATCCTTGCCACATCTTATAAAAATTTTGCCATTAGTTTTCGCTCTCTTAATGGCTTTTTTTGAATTAGTATATAGGTTAAATAATATAGAAGCCCATTCTGATGGATGCATTGGAACAGTGAATAAATCATATCCTTCATATTTAGTTGGTAGTATATCTATTGAAGCTCTTTTCAAATCATTTGAAATAACTGTTTCAAAATTTCTAACCACATCTCTCAGCTCTATGGGCTCTAATTCTCTATGTACATTTCTGGAAATTGTTTTATCAAAATATGATGTATAGGCACTAAATGATTTTACATTTGTTTCCAATAATTCTGTTCTTTTATATACATCCTGATAGTCTTTGACTGCATTCTTTAAAAAACTAATATCAGCATCAAAACCAGGCAAAAAACGTTGAACTTCATGAACGAATTCTCCAATTACTAAACCTAACCCCGCCAATATGCGAAGCATATTAACTTCATCAATTAATTCTTGGTTTTTTGCTTTTTCTTCTTCTCTTGCTTGTTTTATTTTTTCAAATACATCTTCTGCTTTTTTCTTTTGATCTTCTTGACCTGAGGAGTTTTGACTCATATCATTTTTATTCACAGAAGGTATTATTAACTCTTTTATTTCATCAATAGCATTATCAACTTTTTCTGATGGATCCTCTTTTTCTTTTCTAAATCCTTTTTGGGATGCAGTGGCTTTTCTTCCTCTAAGTTCTGAAACTTTCATAACTGCACTTGTTAAGGAACGATATACAAAGCTTACTAATTCATTCAAATATTCATTTTCTATTATTCCCTCTCTACTGGATGTCTCTTCAAAATTCCCAGATTGATCTTCAAGTTCTACAAATCCAAAAAAGCTACGATTCATATGAGGACCTAAAACAATACTTCTATTATTTGATTGATCTAATCCTAACCAATCATCCCCTTGTTCTCCATAAGGTAAAACACGAAATCCATTCCTATATAATTTGATACCTCCCTTTTCATAACTTAAGTCTCTTATAAAGGAAAAATTGCCTGGTGAAAACAATGAACCTTCATAAATAAAATAATAAGCCTTAAAATGAACTCCTTTAATTAGATTAAATGGAGTGGTAGTATCTTCTTTATCTTTTTCATTATTACCTATTGGATATACTTCTTCGGGGAAATTTAATTTATCGCTTTTCAATGCCCAACATCCTTGACCATCATCTAAAACATAACCTTCAATTTCTGCTAAAGCATGCTGGAAAATTGCTTTTTCTTCATCAACAATTGCAATTAAATCACCATTATCACTTCGATAATAATTACTCTTAAATCCTTCGTCAATGGAGTTTTCTTTTTCTTCTTCTTTCTTTTTTGAAAGCGGAAATGGTTGTAATAATTCAGAGGTATAGCGGTAGACCCGTTTAATCATAGCGTCAGACCAACCTTCTCTAAGACCTTCGATTATTAATGTTGTACCACTGTCTTTAGTTTTTGAAACAAATTCGATTGAATTGGAAACAGTCAACAAATCTTTATCCGTTGCGAAATCATCCCAATTAACAATCACTTTTAATGCTTCCTGAGATTGTATTGTTTGGGTAATAATCGTTAATTTATTCCCTAAACGTTGTGTTGCAA
Organism: Niabella sp.; assembly: GCA_047601605.1. Lineage (GTDB taxonomy): Bacteria > Bacteroidota > Bacteroidia > Chitinophagales > Chitinophagaceae > Niabella. The sequence continues at coordinate 2,265,503 of JASGIU010000002.1, read as the reverse complement.
ATCTACCAATTCCTTTTTTACCTGCTTTCTGACGCTTATACTTTTCTGAGACCGGATTATGAATTTTATCTGAAGAAGACAACCTCATAAAACCATTTACCAATTGCTCTCGGTTCATTCCATGTCCATTATCCTCAATTGTTAAAATCCCTCCTTTATTCCATGCATTTTCAAAAATTAAATCCACTACAGTCGCATCAGCATCATAAGCATTTTTTATAAGTTCTGAAACTGCTGTTTCCTGCTTACCAACAAGCTCTTTTCCTAATCTATTTATAATACCAGCATCAACGGAAAACCTTACAGCAGATTTATCTAAACTAGCTATTTCATTAGATAAGGAAATAATAAGATTATTATCAGAATTTTCTTTAAGAACCTCTTCTGATAATCTCTTTTTTAATTCCAATAATTTGCTTTCACTACCCATAATTATTGCTCAATATTGTTGATTAAATCTGCGGGTTTTACTTTTAGGATATTTGCAATCTCTATCAATGTTTTTAGACTAGGTTGTACATCATTTGTGCACCATCTTGATATTGTAGCTTCATTTTTTTCCAATTGTTCTGCAAGCCACTTACTGCTTACATTATTCTCTACCAGTACTATTTTTAATCTATTAATTGCCTTTTTACTCATAAAAATTGCATATGGTGTAAAGATATTGATTTTTTTAGTATTCATAATCTTTATTTGTGAGAACCTTTCCTATTAACAAAGGGTAATCACCCCCTCAACCCTCTCTTTTTCTCTGGTTCTTCCTGTTCCGTATGATTCTGCACTTTATTTCCCTGATAACCGCCGAAATGTAACAGCGTAAAAAAGTGAGCCATATTATTCGGATTCTTAAAAATCTCCACAAACGCAGAATCCGGAATATTATTTTCTCCTGCTATTTTTTCACAAATCTTTGCAACTTCATCAGAAATTTTGAAATCTTTGGATTGTAATCGGTCATAAAAGGTTACTTTCAATCGTTCATTTTTAATGGTTTTCTCCAAAGTATTCATCACCGAATCCAAATATTTTTTCTTTTCAACAGCAAAAGCGTTTGGATTGGTCAGGAGCGTAGCGTTTTTGCTTTTGAAAAAGAAAACTTCTTTCTGCAAACTTTTGATTTTGGTTTTCAGTTCCGTAATCTGTTTCTCTTTGGATTCCAGTTCGGTTTTATTTTTCAGGAGTTTGAGATTGTTGGATTTGAGTGCTTTTTGGTAATTTTCAATCGTCTTTTCAGTTTTGATTCTTTGAAAACCTAAAAAGTCGGTTTCCTTTATAATCAGTTCTTCTTCTTTTTTGGAATCAATTTCGGATTGCAGGTTGTTTTTTATTTCTTCCAAAATTTTGATTTCCTCTTCTATTTTTTTGATTTTAAATTCAACGGCTTCCAATCTTTGCGTTCCGTTTTTTGAAATTCCACGTTCCATTCCCAAACATTCCGCCGTTATATCCTGCATTTTGGAATAATGAAAAGATTGATGTTTCAATGTTTTTCCGGTCTGTAAATCCTGCCAGTCCGCAACCAAATGAGCGTGATAGTTCGGTTTCCATTCTTTCGTGTCTTTATCGTAATGTCCCTCGTCTTTGTGAATAGCAATCTGAAAAACCCTGATTTTCAATTCTTCTTCCAATCTTTTGGAAAGGTTGTGCAAATCCTGCATTGTGGTATTTTCTTTTATGACAACTACGGCTTCTCTTATTGGCATTGCATTTTTCTGCAATTTTCGTCCGGATTTTTCTTTGCAGTAAGTTTCAATTTTTTGAAGTCGGTCGACAATTTTTTGTTCCTGCCAGTATTCGTTTTTCGGAGTTAAATCTTTTCGGATATAATCGAATGTTTTCTTTCTGAAATTATGGGTTTCAGAATCGGATTTTACGGCTTTGATATTTATTGATGTCTTCATTTTTCTTAAATTTGATGAATTATACCTGTGTCTTTTTTACTCAGGTTTTTCAGTAACGTGTATTTATTTTACGCACCTTTTGAAATAACCTGTATCTATTTTACTCAGGTTAAAAATGCAGAACCTTATACTATTTTTTACAGGTTAAAGCCTCGCAGAGCGAAAGAGAAACTTTGTTGGGAGAGTATCGACCTTCAAAGTTGCGAATGAGCTCCTAACTTCTGCGAGTAGTTGGTAAAAAATAAGCGTCCGCTATCAGCGTTTTCTTCGGTAAGTTTGATTGGTTGGGTTGATTTCGTTTTCCTGTTGTTCCGGTTCAGGATTTCGTTCTTTTTGTTGTCGGCTTTCTGTTTTTATTTGAATTTTAGAAAGTAAGTAATCATTCAAATCTTTATTTGGAGCATAAATGCCGGAATGGTCTTTGGCTTCGGGGAATGATTTCAGAATTGAATTTTTACAGGCTTCTCCGGCTTTGTCATTATCCAAAAACAGATTGATGTCCGAATAGTTTTGTAAATGGTTTTTGGTTTTATTTAAAAGGGAAATGGAGTTCATCACTAACAAATCGCCTTTGAAAAATCGTTTCATTTCGATAAAAGACAAAGCGTCCAAAAATCCCTCGAAAACCACCACATTCTTGTTTTTTTCGTGATTCTCATTATTAAGATTAATGACGGAAATATCCTTTTTCAGAAGCGAACCTTTGTAAAAAGAATTTCTCAGTTCCCAACCTCCGGAAAGGTTTTCAAATCCGATTGCATACAGATTCTTTTCTCCGATTTTGAAATAAATTTCTTTTACAAAAGGATAGACATTTTCCGAAAGTCCCCTTTGATGCAGATAATTTTTCAGATTTTCATTTTGGAGTTCTTTGATTTCAGTAATCGTATAGTTTGATTTTGAATTTTTCAGATGAATATCATTCTGCGGTTGAAAAGAAGAAAAATTCTGCTTTTCAGCCCATTCCAGAACTTCTTTTACCGAAGCATTCAGGTATTTCATCATAAAATCGGTGTTGTTTCCGCCGATGCCTTCGGAGTGGATATACCAGAGATTTAATTTTTTATCGAGTTTAAAAGAGGGTTGCGTTTCTGTTCCGAATGGATTCAGAAACCACGCTTCTTTTTCATTTTGTTTGGCAGGAAGATGTCCGACAGAAAAGAGGATTTCTTCCAACTTTATCGAGTTGAATTGTTTGCAGTTCATTTTTTAATTTTTTTGATTTGTTTTCTACGTTTTTTCAATTATTCTTACCTAATTACCTTTTTATTGATTATCAATATTTTAAGGTTGATTTTTTTCAATTACCTCTTTTACCTTCTTACCATTGTCTTTTTATTTAGGTAGTTTTGGTAACTATTTTATAATTTTAATTACCTAAATAATCAACTGATTATTAGTTCATTAAAATCCAAAAGGTAATTTGGTAACTTTGGTAAGTGCTTTACTCAATTTTTCTTTTGATGCGATAGCCGTAAACCTGAAGTTTGGGGTGTTTTATCCTTTGGTATTTCAAACTGGTAAGTGCTTTGCCGATTTTTATATTGTTCAATCGCAATCCCAAAGCATTGTTGATGACGAGCATAATATCGGTTGCCGTGAGAAACTCGTCGGGATTTTCAGATTTTTCAAAATGTGCAGAAATGAGTTCCTGCTCCATAGAAACCTGTGCGTATTTTTCGTTGCGTTTTTCGTTTTCGGCGATGTCTGTTGCGGTCAGTTCGGGATTGTAGTTTTTTCTTTTAAAAGCATTGTGATAAGCCTGTGACCAAACTTTATCAATGTCTATTTCTTTGGAATAGTCAAAATCAAAAGAATGCACCTCAAAAATCAGCCAGCGAATGCTTCCCGTTTCATCTGTAAGAAAATCGGTGCGATTGGTAGAGCCGACAAATGAGCATATCCGCTCCAAAAACTCTGCTTTTCTTGCATAAGGCAACCGAATATTGGCACTGCTTTTTGAAATGAAAGATTTCAAAGTGTTCACATCGGATTTGGATAAAACCGCCAATTCATCGAGGTTGCAAATCAAATTTTTACAAATGGAAATAATACCGTCTTTGTCAATGGAAATATTTTCGGTGTAATAATTTTCTAATTTTGGCGGAATTAAAAACCGTAAAAAAGAGGATTTTCCGGAGTTTTGGTGCGATGCCAGAACCAACGACTGTTTATTGACATATCCTTTGGTTAATGAACACAAAACCGCTCTCGTCAACCATTTTTCAAAATGATAAAGAAATGCTGTGTCATCGTTCGTTTTCAGATAGGAACTGAGTTTCCGGATATAATCTTCGCCGTCCCATATTTCTAAATTTTCAAAATATTCACGGATAGGATTGTATTGCTGTATCAGATGACTTCTTACCAAAATTTCCAACTTATTCATATTGATTTCAATGCCGGATTGAGCCAGTTCGATAAGCAAGGAATTGATATTGAGAACAGACCAGTTTTCATTTTTCTCTTTCAACTGAATTTCCAGTTCCAAAGCAATCGTATTGAACCGAATATTGTATTTTTCGTTCAGATAATTCATCGCCCTGTCGTAAATGGTTTTTGATGGTGTGTCGGGTTGATAGAGGAATTTTTGTTCGTCCATAACCTTATCTATTTCGGTTATGATAATATTTCAAGGCTTCCGATTCGATTTCCTGAACGGTTTTCTTTTTCCCTTTGGAAATCCATTCTAAAATTTCCTCTTCAAAAAAGTAGAGTTTTTTGCCATTCTTATAACACGGGATTTTTCTCTGCCTTACAAGAGTGTAAATCGTGGGCTTTGCTTTTCCTATTATTCGGCTTACTTCTTCGATGCCAATAGGAATACGTTTTTCTTTTGGTTCAGGAATTTTCACATTCTGAACCATAGATTTAATTTCGGCGATTTCGCTCGTTAAGTGTGCTACTGCTTTGGGCAGGTTTTCAAAAGAAATTTCATTTACGTCCATAATCATCGTTTTTAACTGTTATGGTGCAAATGAAAAAAGTGTTTTCCCTGTGATTACGATAAACACGCAATCACAGCGAAAACACTTAATCAGCACTGCGTTTTTCTAATTTTTGATAATCAGAAACCGGAAATATCTTCCATAATTTTGATAATTCCCTTTTTAGGATCATCTTTTAGATGAGATTTTATACTGTCAAGTTCTATATCTTTGAGAGTAAAAAAAGACATTTTTAATAATTTTGAAACCTCTTCTTGTTTAATAGGCTTGAAGTGATTCCAAATATTCCAACCAAAATGATACAAATCCAGACTGGATAAATCTTTTACTTTAATAGGTTCAATTTTTTCAAAATCTGATTTTTCTGCATACATTTTTACATAATCACACAATAATTTCAAATCATCATTTGTGGTATATAGAGCAAATTCTTTTTGAGTATAATGAATTGCGGTTTCAATTTTGTTTTGATTTCTATTACTGATGACAGCTTGCTGCTTTTCTCTTATTTTTTCAAGATTCTCAGTCGAGTTTAGATTTTTAGATACGTCAGATTTTGTATTCCTGAAAAAACTTTTTAATATCCTGCCCACCAATTCGTCGAGAAATAAGCTGAGAATTGCAAAGATTAAAATTCCAAAACCCGTACAAATCCAAAAGATTATATTAGCTGTATATTCATCTGCACCTTTTTCTATAGATACAAGTCTTGCAAATACCCCAATTAAAACACAAACTATCAGAACTGACAGATATATGACGATATATTCAAAGTGTTTTATTTTCATTCTGATTTGGTTTTCAAAGCTTTCAATTGTATGGCTTCTGCCGCTTTATTTTTCTTTTCATCAATCACTTTTGCATAAACTTGTGTTGTTTTCACGTTGGTATGTCCCAACATTTTGCTGACGGTATAAATATCTGTTCCGTTCGATAATTGCAATGTTGCAAATGTATGACGGAAGCAATGGAACGTGATGTTTTTATGAATTCCTGCTTTTGCAACCCAATTTTTTAAAGGGCGATTAATCCAGGCAGCATTAGTTAAATTCTCAAAAACCAAATCGTTTGGTGATTTTGGTTCGCCACAAATTTCTAAAGCTTGTTGAGAAATAGGCATATATTCTACGCCTTTTGTCTTTTTTTGAGTGAAATTGATTCTCGGTTGATTATTTTCAACACTTATTTCATTCCACTTCAGTTTCTGAATATCGGAATGTCGCAAACCTGTTAATGCAGAAAAAAGTGCCGCTCGTTTCAAAACATTGTTTTCACAAGGTGTTGCAACCAAAGTGTTCAATTCATCAATCGTTAAATATTCCCTTCTCGATTCTTCACTTGGGATTCCTTTTATTTTGGCGGAGATATCCGTTGTAAAATACCCGTCAATGAAAGCTTGTTTTAATGCAGCTTTGAAAACAGAAAAATAAGTTGAAGCACTATTTTGGGATAAAGTTCCTTTTTTATTTCCGCCACGAGATGCATTTAGAAGAAATGGTTTGAAATCTTCACAAAATTTAATATCAATTTTAGAAAAAGGAATTTCATCTCCTCCGTAAGAAATTAAGAAATCTACCGATCTTTCCCAATTTATCCTGATGGATTCCGAATTATTTTTATGACGTCTTTTGATTAATGTCTCGAAATATTTAACAAAATTTTCCTGAGATTTTTCTTTTTGTTCTGCCTGAATTTGGTCGAGTTCATTGTAAAGTTCAATATTATCGTATTCTCTCTGTCTTAATTTTCGCACTGAATCTGCATACAACATTGTCTCACGGTCGCTTTCACTTTTGCAAACGATTATTCCGTTATCATCCCTTTTTGGTTTATATGAAATTGAATTTACCGTTGTTTTTGCAGGTCTTTTTTTATCAAACTCTACGGTTGTTACACTTCGGTTCAAATATTCACGAACTCGTTGAGGGGTCTTCTTTCCGGAAATCATCACCGGATAACTTTCCAAATAAACATACCATTCTTTTCGGAATTCTGACTTTCTAAGCCTTACTGTAACTTTGGTTTTTAATAATTCTTTCATTTGCCGTCAAATATTTCATCAATAAGATTTTTGGGAACATATACGAAACTTCCGACTTTCTTTGTCGGGATTTTATTCCTTTTAATCACATTATAAACAGTAGATAAATCGGCATTAAATTTCGCTCCTATTTCCGAAATTGTATAACAATTCCCTACTTCAAAATTTGGTTTTTCCTCAATTACTTCAGTTTCTTTTGGCAATTCTACAGCCGTGAACATTTTTTCCAAGTCCGATTTACAAACTCGGGTTAGTCGTTCTCCGAAATTGTTTGCTGAAATCTTTTTGTTTTTAATCAATCTGCGAACCGTGTCTTTCGACATTCCAAATAATACCGATGCTTCACTTACAGAAATATAAGGTCGGGTTTGCATTGCTGCAATTCTATTTGTTGACTTTTCTAATAATGTTTGTCTTACCTCTAATTCCTTAGCCAATTTTTTCTGATTTTTAATAGATTTTTCAGAGCAATATTTACTGCAAAATCTTGTAGCAACAGTCTTTGCTTCAAATGGCTTTTCGCAAAACTCACAAAGTTTCGGAATCTTTAATTTGCTAAAACCCATAATATTCTATATTTCAATATTTTAAAAAATAACTCAAACTTACTAAGACCATTTAAGACATAATAAGAAGCACATTATCTTCATTTAAGACGCGGTACAAATACGATACAAAAATATGACAAAAAACAATCAAAATCAAACATTATAAAAAAACATCTAAAATAAAAAATCGCTGTAAATATTACATTTACAGCGATTTGTCAATTTATGTTAATCAATACTAATCAGCACTTATTTGACTTCCTCGTAAGGAACATCGGTAACCTCGTCTTCTTTAGAACCACCCGGTTGCTGCGGGCCGGCACCTGCTGACTGGCCAGCATCACCTGCGCCCGGTTGACCTTCGGCAGCACCTGACTTATACAGGTCTTCGCTGGCGGCAGTCCAGGCTGCATTCAATTCCTGCGTAGCTGTGTCAATGGCGGCAACATCCTGCACTTTGTGCGCTTCCCTCAACTTAGCGGCAGCACCTTCGATAACAGCTTTTTTGTCGGCAGGGATTTTATCGCCGTATTCCTTCAGTTGTTTTTCTGTTTGGAAAACGAGGCTGTCCGCTGCGTTCAGCTTGTCTATTTTTTCCCTTTCGGCTTTATCGGCGGCTTCATTTGCCTTGGCCTCGGCCTTCATTTTTTCTACTTCATCCTTGCTAAGACCGCTACCTGCCTCGATATGTATCTTTTGTTCTTTTCCGGTTCCTTTGTCCTTGGCGGTAACGTGGATGATACCATTGGCATCTATATCGAAGATAACCTCGATTTGCGGCACACCCCTCGGGGCTGGCGGAATACCGTCCAGGTTGAAAATACCCAGACTCTTGTTATCCTTGGCCATGGAGCGTTCACCTTGCAATACATGTATCTGCACGCCCGGCTGATTGTCGCTCGCGGTTGAGAACACCTCTGATTTCTTGGTAGGAATGGTTGTGTTTGCAGGAATCAGCGTGGTCATCACCCCGCCCAACGTTTCAATACCCAGTGACAACGGGGTAACGTCCAGCAACAATACATCTTTTACTTCACCTGTCAATACCGCACCTTGTATAGCAGCACCTACGGCAACCACTTCATCAGGGTTCACGCCACGGTTGGGCTTCTTACCAAAGAATTTTTCTACGATTTCCTGTACCTTGGGGATACGCGTACTACCACCCACCAAAATCACTTCGTCGATATCGGAAGTTGAAAGGCCAGCATCTTTCAGGGCCACTTCACAGGGTTTCAGGCAACGGGCAAAAAGATTATCTGCCAATTGTTCAAATTTAGCCCTTGAGAGTTTCTTAACCAAGTGCTTGGGCACTCCGTCCACAGCAGTGATATAAGGCAGGTTGATTTCCGTTTCTGAAGAAGAGGAAAGTTCAACCTTGGCTTTTTCGGCAGCCTCTTTCAAACGTTGCAGTGCCATCGGATCCTTGCGCAGGTCAATAGCCTCTTCGTTTTTAAATTCTTCTGCCAACCAGTCCATAATCACTTTATCAAAATCATCACCACCCAGGTGCGTGTCACCATTCGTTGATTTTACTTCAAACACCCCATCGCCTAATTCCAACACAGAGATATCAAACGTACCACCACCCAAATCGAACACGGCAATTTTATGGTCACGACCACCTTTGTCCAAACCGTAGGCCAATGCGGCCGCGGTAGGTTCGTTCACGATACGGCGCACAGTCAGCCCGGCAATTTCGCCGGCTTCCTTCGTGGCCTGCCTTTGGGCATCGTTAAAGTACGCCGGCACGGTGATAACCGCTTCGGTCACTTCCTGCCCCAGATAATCTTCGGCTGTTTTTTTCATTTTTTGCAACACCATCGCGGATATTTCCTGCGGGGTGTAGAGTCTGCCGTCTATATCTATACGTACAGTATTATTATCGCCTTGGGCTACCTTATAGCTCCAGTGGCTGATTTCTTCCGACACTTCATCAAAGCGGCGCCCCATAAAACGTTTTACCGACATGATGGTATTTTGTGGGTTTGTGATAGCCTGCCTTTTGGCCGGGTCTCCCACCTTACGTTCGCCGTTCTTTAAAAAAGCCACTACTGACGGGGTTGTGCGGCGTCCCTCGTCGTTGGCAATCACCACGGGCTCATTGCCTTCCATAACCGCTACGCAGCTATTCGTGGTACCTAAGTCTATTCCAATTATTTTACCCATAATATAAATATTTCCTTTTTTAGTTTTGTGCCTCACGAGCACATCGTTTCACTTTCAATGATTGTGCCGACACAATGAATATGCAAAAATGTCAGTCATGGCGGAACGCAGCCCGTAACCTGCACCGGTTTTAGCCCTTTCTGTCATAATCCATGGCAATGTGTGACTTATCGAACATCAAAACAATAAGCTCCGTCCCTCAATCCTTAAATACTAACGGCCAACGCAACTTTGAAATCAAAAAACATTTACCTTAGCCCACATTTTAAGTAACGAAAAGAAACAGCCACCTAATCATGACGAAAAGAATAGCCATTTTTGGTTCTACCGGCTCTGTCGGCAAGCAAACGCTTGAGGTTATCGAGGCAAATACAGACAAGTTCAGCGTAGAAATCCTGACGGCCAACAGCAATGCCGAATTATTGGTGGAACAGGCACTGCGGTATAAACCCAATATGGTGGTGATTGCGGACGACAGCCAATATGCCAAAGTAAAAGAATGCCCTGTCCGGCACGGACACGAAAGTATTTGCCGGGGAGAAAGCGTTGGAGCAGGTAGCCGCCATGGATTGCTACGACCTCATGATGGCCGCCATCGTTGGCTTTGCAGGGCTGCGCCCCACCATCGCGGCCATTGAAAGCAAAAAGGCCATTGCCCTTGCCAACAAGGAAACCCTTGTGGTGGCAGGCGACATCGTGATGCAGATGAGCTACGAAAACCGCGTGCCCATCATCCCCGTGGATTCCGAACACTCGGCCATTTTTCAATGTCTTGTGGGCGAAACCCGCAATAAAATAGAAAAAATATACCTCACGGCCTCTGGCGGGCCATTTATCGGGCGCAAAACAAATTATCTGGTAAACGTAAAACGCGAACACGCCCTGCAACACCCCAATTGGAGCATGGGCGCTAAAATCAGCGTAGATTCCGCCACATTGATGAACAAAGGCCTGGAAATGATAGAAGCAAAATGGCTCTTTAACCTGCGCCCCGACCAAATAGAAGTGCTGGTGCACCCGCAAAGCGCCATCCACAGCATGGTGCAGTTTGAAGACGGCAGCATCAAAGCACAAATGGGCCTGCCCGACATGAAATTGCCCATCCAATATGCACTCGGTTTTCCTACAAGGATACCCAACGACCAGCCGCGCTTCAATTTCAAAAAATACAACACCCTCACGTTTGAGGAACCCGACATTCGCACTTTCCGCAACCTGGCACTGGCGATGGAAGCACTTGAAAAAGGCGGCAACCTGCCCTGCGTGATGAACGCGGCCAATGAAATTGCCGTATATGCCTTTCTAAAGAACAAACTCGGTTTTTTGGAAATGACGGAGGTCATCGAAAAAGTCATGCAAAGCGTTCCATTCATCGCCCATCCCACGCTCAATGAATATTTTGATAGCGACAGCGAGGCAAGAATAGCAGCAGCAGATTTAATTGATATATAATTAAATACAAAAAGTATATACTATTTTAATTAAATCAGATTTAGAATATTACGACGCTCCATTCAACTGCGGAATATGGATGAACCATTTATTTTATAGTCTTTAATATTTTAAAATATCTTCCAAGAATCCGAATCCAATCTTTCATTTAACCATGCACATTCAGGTAAACATACCCCAAACAAACGAACCCATCAGGGAGATACTTATTGCCCGTTTAGCAGAACAGGCCGACGGATTTGAGGAGGACGGTGACACCTTAAAAGTATTTTTCCGGCAGGAAAATTTTGACGATGCATCTATAAGCGAACTGACCACATCGTATGGATTGCAAATAAATATCAGCAAAATCGCTCCTCAAAACTGGAACGCACTGTGGGAGTCCAACTTTGATCCGGTGGTCATCGGAAACTTTGCCGCCATCCGGGCAGATTTTCACGAACCCATAAAAGGTGTTGCGCACGAAATCATCATTACCCCCAAAATGAGTTTTGGCACCGGACATCACGCCACGACCCATCAGATGATAAGCCAGATGCAACAACTCGATTTCACCGGGAAAACTGTTTTTGACTTTGGTACGGGTACGGGAATCCTCGCCACACTCGCCCATCAATTGGGCGCCACCAGTGTCCTTGCCACCGACAACGACGAATGGAGCATCGCCAATGCGCGCGAAAATTTTGAAAGAAATGGCATTCAGGATATTCTCCTTAAACTCTCTGACACTGCCGTTCAAAACGGTTCGTTTGATATCATCTTAGCGAACATTAATAAAAATGTGCTGTTAGAAACCATCCCCTCGCTCGCAGCGCAATTAGCACCCGATGGCACCTTGCTGCTCAGCGGCCTGTTGCGGGAAGACAAGGACGACATTTGCGCAAGTTGTGGACAGACGGGTCTGAAACTCCACGGTGAATCCGAAATGAACAACTGGATAGCCCTGCGTTTTAAAAGATAAAAAACAAGCTTGGGAAAACTGACCAATCTACGAATCGTATAACATTATATGACCGCCGATTGGCCAGTTGAATTATCCAGAGTAACTCCAACGGACATTCTCGCGGCTATTCCCCTGCCCTTTTGCCTCCCAACAAAAGCAACTCGTTCACATGTACTTCCGTGACATATTTTTTAACGCCGTTTTTGTCGTTATAACTACGGTTCACAAGTTTTCCTTCAATGGCAACCTCTTTTCCCTTGGTTAAGTACTTTTCGGCAATATCTGCCAGTTTGCCCCATGCCACCAAATTGTGCCACTGCGACTCGGTAACGCGCTCGCCCTGCGCATTTCGATATACCTCACTGGTGGCGATGCTCATACGTGCCATTTTCTTTCCGTTTTCGATTACCCTGATTTCGGGAACATTTCCCAAATTGCCAATTAACTGAACTTTGTTTTTAAGTGCGTACATAACATTTCGTTTTATGCCTGCGTCTGCAAGCGGTCAATAAATATTTTTATTCCAATCCCCTGACAGCGCTATCAAAAGGACAACACAAAGATGGTATCGGCAAAAAGGGATAGTCGGTTTTTAAGTGTTTACTTTCGGATGTAATCGCTTATAACCGTTTGCAAACGTTTACAAACAGAAAATACTTGTAACTTACATCTATAAAACCTTGAAAAGTATGACACTACAAGCCAACCCGGATTTCAAATGCCTTACCTGCGGGAAACCGCTCAAAGGCCGCAGCGACAAGAAATTTTGCGATGACTATTGCCGCAATAATTACAACAACCACCTAAAAAGCGGCCACAACAGTACGGTGCGAAACATTACCAACGTGCTGCGCAAAAACCGGAATATCCTGCAACAACTTCTGCCCGAAGGCGAGGAAACCACGAAGACCAACCGCGACAAACTGACCTCATTGGGCTTTAAGTTTAAATACCTCACTCATCAGTACACTACCAAAAAAGGCAGTGTTTACAACTATTGTTTCGATTATGGCTACCTGCCGTTGGAAAACGACTGGTTTTTGATTGTGCGGGACGGAAAGGCGGGTTGATATAAAGGGATTACAGTCAAAGGTAAAACAGGGACAAAGCTCATTATAACTCGTTGCATTTACGTATTATGCCGGAGGCGAGATTCATTTATATAAAATCCGAATGAAATACATCTGATATAAAAACCTTATAAAAGTTGGTTTCTACTAAAGATTATCTAAAAGCTAATACCATAACCCCGGAAACAATCAAACAAACTCCAACTATTTCTTTGAAACTGATTGTTTCTTTCAGGAATATCACGGATAGGATAATGGCAATGGCCACACTTAGTTTATCCACCGGCGCCACCTGCGATACTCTACCCAATTGAAGAGCCTTAAAGTAAAATAACCAAGACATACCTGTCTCAACACCTGATATAATCAGGAAAAATACCCCTTGTTTTGATAATGTGTTTATTCCTTTGAATTCTCCTTTAAAAAATACGATACCCCAAATCATTATAAGAATTACAATAGTCCTGATTCCTGTGGCGAGATTTGAATTAATGTTTGCCACACCCATTTTTGCAAAAATGGCTGTAAGCGCGGCGAATAAAGCGGACAACAGTGCGTAAAATAACCACATATCCTTATATTTTAGTAGTGACGGAAGCGTATTAAATCATTACAAACTTAAAAACTTTTCACCAGTCCCATTCCGAACGATTTGTTTTGATAAAATGGCATTATCATCGTCGTGCTTGTTTTATTTTTATCACCAAACAATGTCTTGACTTTAGGATACATCCAATAAGCCAGCTCGGTAGACAAAATGCCAAAACCAGCACCAGCCACTACATCGCTTACCCAGTGCTTATCATTTAATGTCCTGTAAACCCCGGTAAAGGCAGCAAGAGAATACCCGGAAATACTCAGCCAGAAATGCGTATCCTTATATTCCCTGAACATAAAATGAGCGGCAGAAAACGCAGTGGCTGTATGCCCCGAAGGGAAAGAATGCTTATCAGAGCCATCGGGTCTTTCCTCTTTTACAATACGTTTTAAAGGATTGACCAACGCGAATGATATCACCTGTGACGTGGCATAAATAATCGTCCGGTCTTTAAAGTTATGCTTGCCCTTAATACCCGCGGCATTCAATCCATACACCAAAACCGCAGGCGCGTATTGTGTGTAATCATCCAGCCTTATACGTTTCGGTCGATGCTCCCATATCTCGTGCCGGGTGGAGCGGTCAAGCTGTTTTAATGCGTCAATTTCCAAACCTGCTACACCATAAGCTATAAATATGGTAGGTATAATCAACTTCTTATAATTCAGTTTATAAGAAATATCCTTTGCAACAAAGGTTGTATCATGTGCAGTAACTACAGAAACACTATCTTGAGCATTCAACCTATGCAAACCAACAAGAAAGAAAATCATTGCCACCCAAAAGAAAGACCTGCGTTTCATGTCTTATTAATGAATTTAACGTACACTTCTTAAAATTTATAGCTGTATCCTAACCTTATGACCTGTGTTTCATAATAGTCATCGCTGGTGTATCTGAAACCCATTCCCTGGATTTGCCTTTTAATGACCATGGTATTCAATAAATCGGTAGCATTGAAAAATACCTCGCCTTTGCCCTTCTGAACTGACTTTTTCAAACCTGCATCTACGGAGAATCTTGATAAGATCTTACCCTGAGGTATAATATCAGGCGCTAAATACACGGCTGTTAATTGTGCGTTCCAGTCTTTTGCGAAGCGGAAAGTATTATTCAGCTTCAGGTTGCCTGATATAGCGGTTTGCTCTTTGGCAGAGAATGTGCTGGGTTGCGGATATAAATTTCTTACTGTAAATGCATTGATCTGGCTGCGGTAAATATTCCCGTTAATGTTAAAAGTGTAAACAGGAGAAACTTTTTGGTCAAGAATAGCTTCAATGCCGGTATTATAGCTTTTGCCGGCGTTCTGAAAGATGGCATATACCAATGTACTTCCGGGGACAATGCTTGATATTCTTGTAATAGTGCCGTTGGCAAAGCGATGATACAATGCTGAATATAAATAGCCATTGTTCCAGTTGTGTTTATACCCCAGCTCAACAGAGTTGGTGAACTGGGGCCGCAAAGCCGGGTTACCTACCTTTATGATCTCAGCATCATCATATTTCGGAAAAATACGGATGTCCACTTCATTAGGCCTGTCCACCCTGCGGTTATAGAACAAGGATATTTTATTGTTATCATTGAGTTTTAAGGCCAACCGGAGATTTGGAAAGGGCTGGGTATAGTTATATCCATCACTTTTATAAGTGCTGTGGTTAGGATTTACATCATACCGGATCTTCACATATTCCACGCGCAGGCCCAACTCTGCTTCCCATTTTTCATTTTCAAAAACATAGTTGCTGTACAGGGCTGGTATTAGTTCCTTATAGTTAGCCCAGCCACCTGCGTTCATATCCAGCACGGAATTAGCGCCGGGTTTAAACTCCATATTGGTTGGAATGCTTCTGTTACGCAGCTTGATGCCTGTTTCAACACGTCCGTATCGCAGCGGCCTGGTATAATCTATATTGAAATCATAAACCTGCTCATCAGACAATAGCTTGAATGCATCAGTACCTTTTGATGCAGGCAGATAGTTGTCGTAAAAATACTGTTCGTCCTCCCGATGGAATGTGTAATTAAATCCTGCGTTAAGCAAATGCCCAGGCTCTTTGAATTTGTGCTGATAGGCGGCTGTTGCCATTGCTGTAGTTTTCAGCTCATCTTCTAAAAACTGCCAAAGCCGTAGCCTTTGTGATATATCCGCATTAAAAAAAGGCTGATCGCCTCGGTCAATAATTTTTTCGCTGCCATACATTCCCGAGACCGTTAGTGTGTTTTGCTGGTCTATATTCCAGTCTACGCCGGCCTTTGTTGTAAGGAAATTGGTATTGCGGTTCCTTTTTAATTGCGAACGGATGATGGTTCCATCATCGTAAGTGCGTGTTACGAATTCATTTTTATTAAGTGTATGTGTGTAGAGATTGTCTGCCTGTAAGAAAATATTTATTTTATCCTTTCTGTAATTGAGTGATAGGGAAGGGTTGATTTTTGGTGTAAAAGTATATTGAGGCCGTATAGTGGGCAGGTTTTCTTTTCTTATCCAAAGCGCGCCTAAACCCGTGGTGAAACCCACTTTACCATTGAACCCATTTTTTTTGCTCTTCTTCATAATAATATTGATGATACCGGCATTGCCGTTGGCATCGTATTTTGAAGATGGGTTATTAATGATCTCTATTTTATCAATAGCCGATGCGGGGATATTATCTAACCCTGTCTGGCTTCCAAAACCTGTTAAAGCAGTTTGTTTGCCATCAATCAGTACAGTCACTTTATCGTTTCCGCGAAGCTGCACTTTTCCATCCTGCACGGTCACGCCCGGGAGGTTTTGCATACTTTGCAGAACCGAACCGCCGCCCTGGCTGATATTATCTGCTACCGAATAGGTTTTTTTATCCAGCGCGCTGCTTAAGCCGGCGGCCTTTGCAGTAACGGTAACACCTTCCATAGCCGTTACTTTTTCTTCCAGCTCAATAACGGGAATATCTAAAAATGAAGAAAGACTTCCTGCAAACAATGGCTGCTCTTTTGTTTCAAATCCTGTAAATGAAACTTCCAGCATATAGTTTCCGGGATTAATGCCGGAAAGGGAAAACCTTCCTTCCTCATTAGTGACAGTACCGGCAATAAAAGCGTGGCTCCTTTCATTTTTCACTACAACATTTACATAAGGAATGGCTGACTTATCAGCCTTATTTTTTATGATACCGGAAATGGTAACGCTGCGTTTCTCAGGTGTTTCCTGGGCTAATATGTCATTATTAAAACTAAAAATAAAAAAGAAGCAGCAGATACTTTTTAAATTATACATAAAGAATATGTTTTTTTGAAGTTGTCAAATAATTATGTCAGCAGCTTTGGCCAGCATAAAGAAATGCACAGCTTTATATATGTGTTACCAATACTTTAAAAGTGCCTGGGATTACCTTTGCCCTGCCGCGATTGTCTTTCTCAGCCGGGCTTAAATCTGCTGTTGACAGGTACAACAAGTGAGTTTTCCTGTCCAGCGCTATGGTTTTCGCTCCTTTTTTTGTGACAATGTCTTTTAGTTTGGTGAAGCTGTTAGCGTTGTTTTCATGGACAACGGAAACCGTGCCTTCGCCGTTGGAAGTATAAATGGTTTTTGTTTGCTCATCAAAAGCGGCGCCGTCGCAGCCATCTCCAATGGGTATTTTCTTTATGATTTTACCGGTTCCGGCATCTGCTATTACCAGCATCTTGTCGCAGGTGCTGAACAGCCTGTTCGTTCTGGTATCTATGGCTAATCCTGACGGGCCTTCTTCTTTGTCCAGGCTCCAATGATGCAGAACATTGAAACTTTTTGCGTCTATTACCACTATCTCGTTTTTATCTTCAATGTTTACAAAAATGCTTCCTTTACTATTGCTCACTGCTGTTTCGGGCTTACCGCCAACATCAATGGTATTTACAACAGTATTGCTGATAGGGTCTATGATATTTATGTTATTGCTTTTCCCGTTGCATACCACGATCTTTTTTGAATAAGGCTCAAAGAAAATAGCATCAGGGTTATTGCCTGTGGCAATGCTTGCATTTACCTGGTTCGTATTCGCATCAAAGACCTTTACAACATTCAGTTTGCCACAGCTGATAAAGCCTTTACACTGCGTTCCGTCAAAAGCAATTCCGTGCACACCATCAGTACCTTCAATCACTCCTTTTATTTTACCAGTTGTTTTGTCCAGCACTTCGACCTGTTTTCCGTGGCTTACATACAAGAGATCGTTCGACGGGTTGACTGTTAAATAATCCCAGCCGCTCTCATCACCGCCAATGGGAAAAGTTTTAAGTACTTTGGAAGCTGCCGCATGTTGTGCAGAAATATTTGCAGAGCATGCAACCGCTGTTATTACTAACCATACTGATTTCATAATTGATATTATTTTTTAAATGTTATTAATAAAATATTTTACTACCGGGTCACATCCGGTTGTTTCTTTTCTGCTTGCTGAAAACTGATCCTGTTTAAAAGTGTCGGAAAAACGATCAGCAAAAGCGGCAAAGCCACAATAAAGCCTCCTATAACCGCAATAGCAAGCGGCTGGTGCATTTGAGCGCCGGTACCAATGCCCAGCGCCAGCGGCATCAGGGCTATGATAGCGCCAATAGCTGTCATCAGCTTGGGGCGAAGCCTTGTACTGATGGCATAAATAACGGCCTGCGCCTTTGTTTTTGTTTCCAGCGTTTCATGAAACTGCAGGTAAGTAAAAATGGCGTTCTCGCCAATAATACCCACCATCATAATCAACCCGGTATAGCTTCCTACATTCAGCGGAGTATTGGTAAAATACAGCAGCAGCACGCCGCCTGATATGCCTAAAACAGCAATGAGTAAAATAACAAGCGCCAGCAATACATTCCTGAATAAAAACAGCATTACTGAAAATACCAGCAGACTGGAAACCACCAGTATAATAAGCAACTCTTTGAACGATTGCTGCTGTTCGGCATAGGCACCGCCATAAACAATAGAATAACCGGAAGGCAACTTTATTTTTTGATTGAGCTGCTTTTGAATTTCCTGTATGGTACCTCCAAGGTTGCCGTTATCCAGCCTTGCCGTTACAATGCCTAATGTTTGCAGGTCTTCCCTGTTCACTTCGGCAGTTCCGGTGGTAAGTGTAACATTGGCAAACTCACTCAGCGGCTTCAGCGTACCGTTGGGTAATGCTATCATACTATTATTAATATCGCTTAACGACTGGTTGGCGCGGGAATTATACAATAAGCGTATAGGCGTGTACTGAACATTATCAAAAATATTTCCCGCAACATTCCCGTCTAAATTGGCCTGCAGCTGACTTTGAAAATCCGGAAGCGGAATATTATATTGGGCCAGTACGGGCAGCCTGGGGGTAACTATAATGGATGGGCCGGCAATTACGATGCCATCAAACACATCAGCCGTACCATTGACCTTTTCTACAATACCGGCTATTTTCTTAGAGTAATCTTCTATGACATGCTGGTCTGTTCCAAAAATTTTTATTTCAATGGGCTGCACACTGCTCATTAAATCGCCCAGCATATCTCCAATCACCTGGCCAAAATCCACAATTAGCGGAAGCCCGGAAGCTTCTATGCGGCTTCGGATGTCGTTGGTTACTTCATCGGTTGTTTTGCTGCGTTGTTTTTTCAGTTGTACCAGGTAATCCCCCCTGTTTGGCTCGGTAATAAAAAAGCCCATCTGGGTGCCGGTGCGGCGGCTGTAGGCTTCTACTTCGGGAATAGCCGTAATTATTTTCTCCACCTGCCTTAGTTCCCTGTCTGTTTCTTCGAGTGACGTGCCGGGGGGCGAATCGTAATCCAGCACAATGCTGCCTTCATCCATTTCCGGTAAAAAGCCGGTGCTCATTCTGGGCAGGATAATAGCGGTAACAATAACCAGTAACACTATAAAAACATAGCTGAACAAGGGGCTTTTAATGAAGAAGCCCACCCATTTTCTTTCTTTTACATCGTGATGCTGCAACTGTTTATGCTTATGCTTTCCAGATGAAAGCAGGAGGTAAACCACGGGCAGCAAGATCCAGGTAGCAAAAAAGGAACATACCAAAGTGAGGATCATCGTATCCGTCATTACTTTAAAGTAAGCCCCTGCAACCCCGCTCATTAAAGCAAACGGCAGGAATATCACAATGGTACTGAGTGATGAGCCTATCATTGCTTTCAGCAAATAATTAATGGCTTTTTGCACCAGCGTCCTGGAATGCTCTTCGGGGTGCTCCTCGTGCGTGCGGTGTATCTGCTCCACTACCACGATGGCGTCATCAATAATCAATCCGATAGCAGCGGCAATAGCGCCCAGCGTCATGATATTGAATGTTTGCCCCGTTGCATAAAGCAATAAAACAGTAAGGCTTAAAGTAACGGGAATAGTAATGAGGATAACCGCGCTCGCCTTCCAGGAGCGGAGAAACAGGATGGCCACCACGATTGCCAGCAACAATCCTATCCATAAAGCATCCGTAACACTTTTGATGGAATCTTTTACAAAATCGGCCTGCACATAGTAAGGTTTTACACTCACATCTTTGGGCAATGTTTTTTGCAGCTCCGAAATCTTTGCTTCCATAGCAGTAGTCATGTCCACCACGTTGGCATTAGGCTGCTGGATGACCGCTATTAATATACTTTCTCTGCCATTAGCGTTTACCTTTATATATTGCTTGGCGTTATGCACCATTACCTGCGCAATGTCGCCCAGCCTTATAACCCGGTTGCCGTTATTGCTGATCACTAAATTTCTTAATTGCTCTTCATTGCGGATCTGGGCATCGGTAAGGGTGAGGTAGAGGTACCTGAAATCAGATGAATAACCATTGGACTTAATGAAGTTGGTATTATTAATGGCTTGTTCTACTGCTGCAGAAGTGATGCCTAACCTGGCCATCATTGCCTGGTCCATCAATACCCTGTACTCTTTATCCTGCCCGCCAATGATCCTTACTTCGCTCACACCCGGCACCTGCGAAAGAAAAGGTTTAATAGTGTACAGGGCAAGCTGCTTCAGCTCAATGGGGTCCAGCGAACCTGCGTTTAAAGAATAGCCTATTACCGGAAGTATGGAAGGGTTCATCTTTTCCACGCTGATGTTGACATCGGCGGGCAGCTGGTTCCTTACCTCGTTAATGCTGCTTTCTATCTGTTGTTTTGCCAGGTCCACGCTCACACTCCAGGACATAAATGCAGATATTTCGCAACTGCCCCTGCTGGTGGTGCTTTTCAGCACCTGCAGGTCGGGCACTTTTTTAACCGCTTCTTCCAGCACCCTGGTTACGCCCACCGTCATCTGGTTCACGGGTTGCTGACCGGCATCGGCGATCACCTTTATCTTAGGAAAAGTTATTTGCGGAAATAATGCCGATTGAATGCTGGTGTAAGAATAAATGCCCCCGGCAATAACCAGGAAAATCAATACCAGCAAAGGGCTGCGATAGGTAACAAAAAATGACTTTTTCATTGTGCCTGCCGGTTTTCTATTTTAACTGCCGCGGTATCTCCCAATCCAAAATTCCCGTTAATGACTACGCGGTCTTTAGTGGTTAAATCGCCCGATTTTACCTGTATGAATTGATCGGTTTCCACTCCTTTAGTGATATCTGTCTTAACGGCTGTAGAGTCATTTATCAGCTTCATTACCCAAAACGAGGCCTGGGTTTCATCGCTCAGCACTGCCATTTTCGGAACAGATAGCCCGTAAGCCGACGTTGTAGAAAAGCTGATGGTACCGATAAGGTTTTCGGGGATATTGCCTGCAGGCACTTTCAGCAGCACTTTTACTGTTTGCGAAACGGCATCTACTGTTGGCATTACTTTAGCTACAGTACCCTGCAGCACCGTTGCGTCTGGTAAGGTAATGGGAAGCGTTCTTTTACTTTTTATGATTTGTAAATACTCATAAGGCACATCTACCACAAAACCAAAGCTGCCCGCATCGGTAATGGTGGCCAGCACTTCGCCATCCTGCACATAATCGCCTACCTGGTGGTTCAGCATGGCCACATACCCCGTTGCCGGGCTTACTACCGATGTAGTGCCGCTGAACCGGAATGACGGATCCAGCTTATTGATAGTATTGCCTAAAGCCCTTGCCTCTTTTGTTTCCAAAGCAAACAGCAACGCGCCTCTGCTCACATGGTCTGCCAGCTTAATGGTCGTCTTTGTGATGTAGCCGTTGGCATTGGCTTTCACGTCAGACCTCAGGAGATAAGATGCAGTAGCATTGAGCGTAATATTGTTATTAAGAGCCGCCGTATCTGACGGATAAGCTACGGTTACGGATGTTTGGGGAACCGGAGTGTCCTCCGGTGTGGCAGCAGCAGCATCATTACTGCCTGACCTGCAGGCTGTAAGCATCCCGGTACCTATGAACAGGATAATCGCATATTTCATGTGCTTTTTCATACCGGTTGCAGCGCCACAGAACTGCCCGAAAGAGATTTTATCACGATGCGCATCAACCTGCCCTGAAAGTTTTATACTCCATTTCATGATCATTGTATAATTAGGTATTTCAACTGATTTTTAAGGCTGAACAATGCGTTGTTATATTGGATAATACCAGCTTTCAGGTTAAGCAGGTTACTGATGGATAATATAAAATCTACCATTTTTACATCGCCGGCAGGAAGCTGCTTCGCGTTGGCTTCTACCAAAGTGCGGGCATATTCCATTTGTTCATTTGCAGTATTTATCATTTTGTCATATTGTTCTATTTGATTTTGCAACTGGAAAATCTGCTGCCGGTATTGCTTTCCTGTTTGCGATAAATATTTCTGCCGGGTTTCCAAAGCCAGTTTATTTTGCTGTAAAAGCATCTGCTTTTGATGGCCATCATATATAGGTAATGAAACAGCAACGCCAACACTTACACCCCAATTTTTATAAGGCATGTGTGTAAATGAAGACTGGTAGCCGCCGTCGGAAAAAGCCGTTATTTTGGGTTTGTAATCGTACTCAATAATTTTCGCGTCATTGGCTAGTTTTGTACTGTCTGCCCGGAAAGCGCTGGCATATACACTTTCTTCAAAAGCGGAAGGAACCGGCGCTTCGCCAATGTCGGGCGTCTCAAGCTCCTGGAAAGTGGTGTCCACAATCCCTGATAAGTAATTCAGTAAAATATAGTTGTTTTGCCAGTCTGCGGTTTGCTGTTGCAACGCAAGCAGGTTCTGTTGCAGGGTTACTTTAAAAGAAAGATAATCTGTTTGCTTAAACGCTGCTTCCTGTGTCAGTTTCTTTAACACCTCGTCCTCCTGGTCAAGCAAGGCAATAATTTCTTTACTCAGCTTATAATGCTGCTGGCTGGTGTAGGTAGCAATGTATTGATCGGCAATCTGCTTGCTGAGCGTTTGAATGGTAATGTCTTTTTGTGCCAGCACCTGGGCCACACCGGCTTTATAGTTATCCAGCCTTGTTTCCAGGTTATTGCGACTGATAAACTCTTTTGCTACACGGATACCTGCAAAAAGGGATTGCCCGTTGCTTAAAGCATTGTCATATCCCCAGCCTTTGATATTAGGCGCATAAGCTGCATTGCCTTCGCCGGTAATAATGAAGCCGTAAGCTGCCCTTAGCTTTAAACTGTCAATACGATTGGAAATCACCTGGTTGTTATAATCGTTCAAAACAGGGCTGTTGACCTGTGCTGTTTTAATGAAATACCCAATGCTATTGGAGGTTTGCGCATGCGATATACAGAAGGATAGCGTGCATATTACCAGCAACAGCCATTGAAAACGGGTTTTGAGAAACTGCATACTACTATAAGGCTTAAAATAGAAATGGAAGACAAACCTGCATCAGCGGCTTGTCTTTGGTAACGGAGCGATCCGTTTAATCCTTTTGGGCCATAATAAATTTGCCGGACTTGTCGAAAATCAAATCCTTTCCGCTCACTTCAGCTTCATAAGTAACTATGCCTTTGGCATCGGTAATTTTAGCGGCTTCCTTAATTTTTTTGCCGGGATAATGTTTCGCAACATAATCTTTTACAGGTGCCGGGAGCGCATTAACGGCCATGGCAGTCTCTGTTTCCAAAACACTGCCCGAGGCATTGAGCAATACAGAATAATCCGTGGCATTGAGCTTAAAGCCTGCTTCGTAATTACCCTTTTCTTTTTCCCATTTTACACCTTTAGCATTGGGAAACTGCTTTTGAAGCCCTGCCTTAACAGAAGCCGGCACGCCCTTTTCCTGGATCTTTTGTGCATTGGCGAATGACACTCCTGCCATTATCGTCAATAGAAATACTAACTTTTTCATTGCTTTATCTTTTAAATGATAAAACAAAGTTGCAACCCGATTTGGAAGAAATTTGGAATACAAAAACTGTACTTCGGCGAAATACTAAATACAAATAACCAACTGGTATCAGGAAAAATACCGAGCAAGAGTGTCCGTAAACCGATGTATGCAAAATGGTTCCTCCGCTTTTTTATCCCCCTATTTAAAAATGCTCATCTCCTCATTATAAACAGGACTCTGTATGCCTAAGAAATTTAAGACACTATGAAACACGTAGTTTTGGGACAATATTTTATTAGGCTTGAGTTGTCTTGAACTATCGGATACCCAAACGATAAAAGGAATTTCATATTGCTCTTTGGGGGCAAAACTCATCGGTACACCGTGCATATACAGATTCTTCTCGCCCAAAGATTCCCCGTGGTCTGAAACAAAAAGCATCGCACTTTTATACTCCTTCAATTGTTTTAAATCTTCAATTATATTGTGCAAAATATAATCTGTATAGACAATCGTGTTGTCATACGCATTGATGAGTTCTTCCTGAGAACAATTGCCCAACTCCACACTATTGCAAACAGGTTTAAAGGTCTCAAATTGAGGCGGATATTTCTTGCTATAAGTAGGCCCGTGGCTGGTACTTGTATGTAGGATTATCAATATTTTATTTTTTTTGCTCGCCAATATCTGCTCTTTTAGTCCGGTCAAAAGTATTTCATCATAATGGCATCCTTCGCCTTTACAATTTTTCATTAAACTATCCCTCTTTTGATACTTCTCAATATGAACAGGAGGTTCTCCCCAATTGGTGGTTCTCCAAACAACCTCCACATTATTTCTATATAAATAATTGGGCAGAATCTCATACAGGTCATTGGTATTGGCATGTTCCAATATACATTTTACCCCTGCAGTGGTGTACGTGGCACAGGAAGTGGCATCAAAATGATATACATTCGGCGTACTGGAAAGCAGCGGATTTGTATTTTTCTTATAACCGTACAAAGAAAAATTTTGCCTTCTTGCAGATTCCCCGATAACAAGGACTACAACCGATTTTTCGTTGTCCTTTATGGTGGCATTGGGCAATAAAATTTCTTTTTTATTTTCCTGATGTTTATGAATATAAAAAAGCGCTGTATTGACGGAATAAGACCAAGGCATTGCAAGCCCGCCCAACCGTTTAGAATTTTTATCTATCCACAACCAATTCTTCGCATTGGCAAATGCAAGAATAGCAATAAACAACAAGGTTAGCGACGAAGTGACTAAAAACCTCTTCCATGTCACATTTACTATTTTAGCTTTAATGACGTAAATACCCGGGACAATACCAAGCAGCACGATGTACAACACCAGCTTAAAAGAAAAAAAGCTACTGGCCTCTCCATAATTGGTATTGAGAACGTTACCAATCATGCTTTCATCTATGATGACACTGTACGTGTTGACAAAGTAAACCGCAACCGCATTAAGAATAAAGAACAAGACCAATAAAAATTTCCCTACAACACGCGAAAGGAAAAATATCAGGTAAAAAACAAAAGCGTTTACCACCAGCATCAGGATTATCAGGCTCACAATTATAATAACCCCGCTCAAACTCTTGTAATCCACTTTACTAAAAACAAAAGTGTAAAAAGGGAAATGAAAGAATACTAAATTCAAAAAGCTCATTAATAGAACAAAATGGGCTATCTGTATGTTACCTTTTAATATTTTTAGCATAAACAGTAATAATTTTATATAGCGAAATAATCAAGCTGATAAAAGACAAATAAAATATCATCAAATTTTCCTTTATTATTTTATTGGCCAAGATACCACAACCAATCAGAAACAATATAATAAAAAAAGGATAACACTTCTTACTGTTAATCCAGTGTCCAATCTTATACCTCCGGCTGATAAAAATACCTGAAAGCCCTGAAATATACCCGATAATACAGCCTACAATAACATCAATTGGGTAATGAGCCCCTACGCCTACCCTCGTAAACGCAAGTATCAATCCTGTAACGATTACAAAAAAGCACCATGCAATTTTATATTTCAATTTCAGGGGCATAAAAGCAAATAACAGAACCGTCAGTACCGTAAATATCGTAATGGAATGCCCTGAAGGCAAACTACTGAATCCGGACACTCTTCTTCCGATTATAATAAAGCAGCTACTATCCAACAGTTCCACAGGTCTCGGTACACCAAATATTTTTTTCAATAAATGGGAAAATAAAACAGAAACCAGTAGACTTGGGATCAAGACCTCCCAGATTTTTGGAGCGCATAAAAGGAAAATACTCAAAAATGACAAAAGAATCAAGCCATCCCCAAATTGCGTAAGGTTTAGTTGAAGATTGGGATATTGACCTAAATGATGATTAATAAAAAAGAAGATATCCTTTTGAACTTGTATATATCTATCGACATTTAAAGCATCCAGACTTAACAGAAATATAACAATAAGGGCTAATAAAAATAGAGGTAAAATGAACAGACGGAACTTGAGCCGTGCGTAATTATTAATAATATTCGCCTCCATTATGCTTTCATCCATTAAATTAATTCTAAGGTGAAAGCCAATTTTGAAGAAATTTTGAATTTTTAGATTAACCGAAAACATAATAATAAAAACTTAACTACAGGCGATAACCGAAAATTTCCTTTATAGAGATTTAATACAAAAAGGACGTCCGCCTCTGGCTATCCGGCTGCTATGTTTGCTTTCTTCTTATCCCTCAGGTGAAGCGCTTTATGGTAAATGATAGGGAAAACAAGCAGGGTGAAAATAGTGGCCGTTACCAATCCCCCGATAATAACAATGGCCAGTGGCTTCTGGCTTTCGGAGCCTATGCCCGTACTGATGGCAGCAGGCATCAAGCCGATAGCCGCCATTAACGCAGTCATGACTACGGGTCGGGTTCTGACCCTCACAGCATTAATAATGGCCTGATTCAAGTCGCTGTGTGTTTTTGCTTGTTTATGGAATTCAGAAATGAGGATTACACCATTTTGCACACAAATGCCGAACAATGCGATAAATCCTACGCCCGCCGAGATGCCAAAATTCATTCCTGTAATATGCAATGCCAATATGCCCCCAATTAAAGCGAAAGGAACATTGATTAAAACATAACCGGCATCCCTTGCATTGCCAAACATGATGAACAGCAAAACAAAAATCAATACCAAACTTATGGGCACTACCTGCGTAAGACGGTTGCTGGCCCTTACCTGATTCTCAAACTCCCCTGTCCACCCTATTTTATATCCTTCGGGAAGATGGACATGGGCATTTACATTTTGCTGCGCTTCTGCAATGGTGCTGCCCAGGTCGCGCTCTCGAACAGAAAATTTCACACCGATGAACCGTTTGGTATTATCGCGGTAAATAAATGCAGGGCCTGTTAATTGTTTAACAGTCGCTATTTCTTTCAGCGGCACTTTATTACCGGAAATAGAGGGAATCATCAGCATTAAAATATCGTCCTCGTTTTTGCGATAGTCTTTGTCATAGCGGATACGAACATCGAACTTCTTTTCGCCTTCATATTTTTGTGTAGCAGTTTTTCCTCCGATTGCCATCTCAATCACGGCCTGCGCTTCGGATTTGGTAACGCCGTATATGGCCATTCTTTCTTCATCAAATAATATACTGATTTCAGGCTGCCCTACATTGCGCAATATGCCAACGTCTTTAATGCCGGGCACGTTTTGTATCTGCGCTATCACCTGATTGGCATATTCATCCAGTTTATCCAAATTATCGCCATAGATTTTTACGGCATTGGATGCCTTTATTCCGGCAGCAGCCTCGGCTACATTATCAATAATGGGCTGTGAATAATTGTATACTATTCCCTGGTATTTTGACAATTCTTTATCCATTTCGTCTACTATCTTCTCCATGTCCATGCCCTTCCTCCATTTCTCTTTAGGAATTAAATCTACCTGGTATTGTACAAAATAAAATCCATTGGGGTCTGTTCCATCATTACTTCTCCCTACCTGAGAAAGTACATCTTTTACCTCCGGGAATTTCCTTAGCTTTCCTCTTAATTCGCTTGTTAGTTTTACACTTTCGGTTAATGACATACTCATCGGATATTCTGCTGTTACCCATAGCGCCCCTTCGTTTAATTGCGGCAGGAACTCTGTACCCAGCCAACGTGTGGAGAATATAGTAGCAGCAAAACAAGCTACTGCTACCAACAGTGTTAATTTTTTGTGCCCGAAAGTCCAGCTAAAACCTTTGCTTACCGTGCGATTTACAAAGCGGGTGAAGAAATTGTCTTTTTCCTTTACATTTTTCCGAAGCAGAATAGAGCATAACACAGGAACCAACGTAAGTGTAAATATGAGCGCACCTAATAAAGCGAAACCTAAAGTCCAGGCCAAAGGCGAAAACATTTTCCCTTCTACTTTCTCGAATGAAAAAATAGGAAGCAATGCGGAAATAATAATGAGCTTGGAAAAGAAAATGGCTTTTCCCATTTGCGTACCGGTGTTCTTTACCAATCCCAATTTGGCCAGCTTGTTAAATTTCTCCATGCCCGCTTTATGGGCGCGGTGGTCAAGCGCCACAAAAATCCCCTCTACCATCACAACAGCCCCGTCAATGATAATACCAAAATCTATGGCACCAAGCGAGATGAGGTTAGCACTCATGCCTTTTAATTTCAGCATTAAAAAGGCAAACAATAAGGAGAGCGGGATGACCACGGCTACCACTACAGTAGTGCGCCAGTCTGCCATGAATAAAAACACAATAACCGTAACCAAAACTATGCCTTCAACCAGGTTGTGCATAACCGTTTTGGTACAATAATCCATCAGGTTATCCCGGTCGTAGAAAGTCTCCATCTTTACATCAGATGGCAAAACGGTGGTATTTAGCTCATGGATTTTTTCTTTCACCTTTCCCAGCACCTCACTGGGGTTTTCGCCTTTGCGCATCACCACGATGCCTTCTACTACGTCGTCGTTATCATTTAAACCGACCTGCCCCACTCTTGGCTTGCTGGTTTCAACTACATTCGCTACATCTTTTACCAATAGCGGATGCCCGTTAAAAATATCTACAGTCGTATTTTCAATATCCTTTTGACTGTCCAGTAGCCCGATGCCTCTCACCACATAAGCCTGCCCGTTCTTTTCAATCACATCACCGCCTACATTCAGGTTTGATTTACTAATGGCGTCATATAATTCAATTGGCGTTATATCGAACTCCTGCAACTTGGCAGGATTGGCAGATATCTCATATACTTTTTCCTGCCCGCCAAAAGCTACCACATCCGCCACACCGGCTACACTTCTCAGTTCCCGGTCTATTGTCCAGTTTTGAATCGTCAGGAGGTCGCGCGTATCCCTGTTCGGGCTTTTCAGCACATACCGGAATATCTCGCCCGTAGGCCCGTAAGGCGGTTGCACATCCGGCTCTACATCTTCGGGCAACGAAACATTTCTCAACTGGTTATTGACCTGCTGACGCGCGAAAAAATCCTCCACATCATCGTCGAAAATCACTTTAATCACCGACAGGCCAAACATGGTAATGCTGCGCACATTGGTCTTGCGCTGCACACTGTTCATAGCTATTTCAATGGGTGTGGTCACAAAACGCTCCACCTCTTCGGCGCTTCTCCCGTTCCATTGGGTCACAATGATAATCTGCGTATTAGTAACATCGGGAAAAGCCTCGATAGGAATTTTTATAAAGCTGAAAATTCCTGCAATAGCAATAATTCCTACCCAAAAAAAAGTAAAGAATTTATTCTTTAAAGAAAATGCTATGATATTTTTTATAAACCTGTTCATTTAATTGACAATGGATAGTGGACAATTGACAATGTGTATTTATTTCCCTGACTTGGATTCTGTATGTTCCGGTTCTCCCGTTAATCATCCCGATGCCCGCCCCTGAACACAATAATTGTTTCGCTAATACAAATCCCTTCTTATCAACAACCTAATCATTCAAGGCATCGTAAATTAATAGTCCGTTTTTAGAAATAACCGATTCCCCTTCACTCAATCCGGATTGTATATAAGTAACCCCATTCAACTGGCGGTATACTTCAACAGGTCTTGTTTCAACGTTATGCCTGTCTTTGAAAACCATTACCCAATATTTGCTTTTGTCGAAAATGATGGCAGATGATGGCACAGTAATCATGTGTTTGTTTTCATCATAACTTACGCTTACCGTACAGTTCATATCAGGCTTCAATTTAAAATCAGAATTGGGCAAGCTCACACGGAATTTCATGGACTTTGTGTCCGCATCTATCACATTATATATCTTATCTATTTTGCCCCGATAATTAATATCAGGGAACGCAAGCGTATTGACCACCGCTTCATAATTTTCCTTAATATGAGAGATGTTGCTTTCGTTTACATAAGCCACTGCCCATATCTCATTGGTATTGGCAATAGAAAACAGCGGTTCGCTTTCTTCCGGACGAATAAGCTCGTTAATATTGATTTTTTTGGTAACGACAAATCCGCTGATAGGCGCCGTTAAAGGAAAAATAGAACCTTTCTTAAATTTATAAATGCCATATATCTCTTTCATCTTAGACAGGTTTGCCCTCGCCTTTTCCAATTCCGCTTCGGCAATCTTGACATCCTTTTCTGAATTTAATTTTCCTTCAAACAAATCCTTTGCCACCTGCAAATTCTTTTCTGCAATAGCCACTTCATTAATGGCGTCCAACCGTTGCTGTTCATACCCTGCCACTTCCATGCTCTGTATAGTAGCCAGCACCTCGCCTTGTTTCACATAATCACCAAGGCCTGCATTGATAGATTTTACCACGCCGCCTACAGCAGAAAAAACCTGTGCCGTTTTATTGTTATCTGCTTCCAGTTTTCCAAAAAAACGGATTTCATTTTTAACTCCCTGTGGAATGGCTTTTGTAAATTCACACTTAGCCATCATGGTATCGCTCATGGAAAACGCTATGGCATTTTCCTCCGCAGGTTTGCCCTTGCAACTGCCCATAAACAGGACGGCACTTAAAACAAAGGGAAATGCGTATTGCCTGAAATGTATCATCTTAAAAAATGTCTGTTCCGGTTAAAAGATTTAATTGTTCGCCCGAGGTAATAAGTTGTACCCTAATCCTTGAAAGTTCTGTAATGACCTGATTATAGGCTTCAAAAAAGTCAATAAACTCAATAATGGAAACATTGCGTTTCTGAAAATTTTCTGTCATGCCTTTTACTGTTACTTCAAAATCTTGGTTATATAATGACTTTGCCCTTTCATACTCCGAAACAGTTTGCGCATAGAAAGCATGGGCATTTTGCAAACTGTTTAAAATATCAGTCTGTACGGCATCCTGATTGTAACCAGCCTCCTTTATTTTGAGTTGTGCCGACCGTATATTTCCCTGATTCCTGTTCAGCAAGGGCAAAGGAATGGATATACCTGCATTTAGCTCGTTCCTGAAAGCGCCGCTATTCCTGTCGTAAGAAGCGGCAACCGTTATGTCCGGTACTGCCAGCCGTTTTTGATATTGGAAGTATTGCTCTGCAAGCTGTTTATTCTGTCGGCTGATTTGGAGTTCAGGCGTGTTTTGCAAAGCTGCTGCCTGAAGTTCGCTAAGCGGCTTCGCCTGAATATATTTTTCTATTTCTTTTTCTGAAAAACGGAATTCTATAATGGAAGAAGTCTGTAAAAGTGTTTGCAGGCTGTTTTGAGCTTCATGAAAGTTTTTTACGATTTCAGAACGGTCATTATTCAGGTTTAGATAAGCTCCTTTTAGACGAACCACATCCTTTAGCGGAATGTTCCCTTTAGCCGCCTGCGCTTCATAGGCAACCAAAAGCATATTCAGCAAATCCAACTGCTTGTCATATTGCCGCAATAACAATTTCTGTTGTCCGGCAGTGAACAAATCCGTGTGCAACTTGAACTTGAGTTGCCTTAACAACTGCTGAAATTCCAGCTCTGCTATGGCCGTATTGGTTTTGGCCAATTCAATTTCAGACTTTCTTTTACCGCCCAAAAGTATCAACTGCTCTAATTGAACCGATGCTTGGCCATTATTCCCGCCTATATGAAACACCTTTTTACCGTCAGGGTCGTAAGCATTAAACGCAGTCGTCAAAACAGGGTTAGGATACAGTTTTGCCTGGATGACTTGCGCCTTTTGCGATTCAATGTTCATGGACGATGCCAGCAACTGAAAGTTCTTGGCTACAAAAATGCTGTCCGCATCTTTAAGACTTACCCTGAGCGTATCCTGTGCGTTCGACTTTTGTGCCGATGCAAATAAAAATACGGGCAATAATAATTTTATAAATCTGAAATACATTTGCTCCTATTGCTGAATGGCGGCAAATATGTTCAGAACAAACTTAAAAACACCTTAAAACGGATAAAATTCTGCTTAAACCATTGGCAACCGTACTTCAAATATATTTATGTCTCCTGACGGATTGGAATAAGAAATACTGCCTTTATGCAGCTCTATAATATTTCTGGTCAGCGTTAGCCCCAATCCAAACCCGGCTTTGCTCCGACTGTTCTCGCCCCTGAAAAAGTGACTGAATAAAAAAGCGCTTTCGTTGTCAGACACAGGTTGACCGGTATTTATAAACAACAAAGCGAGCCACCCCGTATTCGAGCAATCTATTTTAATTTCTGCCTTTTTTCTCTCATCACTATATGCCACGCAATTGTTTAGCAGATTTTGAAAAGCTTGGCGAATAAGCATCTCATCTGCAAAAACAGTTAGCTTTTCCATATCAGGCTCATCAGGATAATAGCTGACCTCAAAAACAAATTCAGGATAAAGCATGTTCAGCTCGCTGATACAGTCAAAAATCAATTCATCTGCTCTTATAGCTTTTTTGTTGACAGATTGTCCGGATTCTATCTTGGATATTTCCAACAATATATTGATAATATCCGCCAGCGACCTTGTTTTCGCAATCTGTGCATCTATTTCCTGCTGCATTACGTTATCCGTAGTCTTCTTTCTAATCCTTTCTAATTCGGATATCAAAACCGCAATGGGTGTTTTAAGCTGATGAGAAATATGGTGTATGGAATTTTTTTGAAAATTATAAGCCTCATTGGTACGGCTCACCAACTCGTTAAACTTTGTATTCAGGTATTTAATTTCAAACGTATTCGTTTGGATAATGCTATTAATGGGATTCTTGCCTATCTCGTAATCACTTAAAAGCATGGCCAGTTGAGCAATAGGCCTGGATATCCTATTGGAAAGATAAATGGAAAGCACAATGACCAATGTAGAAAAAACAATAAATACAATGAGCAGTAAATTTCTCAAAAAAGATAATTTGGTATAGCCAAATTCATCAAAAGCCTTGCTGATACCGTAATAACTTTTATTGTTCGAGGTGAAATAAATGGCTACCACATCATACAATCCGTCTTTCTGTTCAATCCAGTCTTTATGGTCATTTAATTTGGAAAGAAGTTTGTCCGAATAGGAAATAGGCACATCGTCCAAACTGGCATATACCAGATTTTTGCTGCTATCAAAAATCAGCAGTTTTTCGTTCATGAAGGAGTTGATGGTAAGCCTGTCTATCGCTTCGGTCAGGTCTTTTTCACTTTTCTCCACCTCTGATATAAATTGTAATGTTGATAAGATTTTTTCCTTTTGCCTTTGCTGAAACTCTTCTTCCCGATATTCAGAAAACATCCAGTAAATCAATGAAAGAAACAATCCCACCATAATAATGGAAGTGGCCGAAAAATAAAGCAGTATTTTATTTCTTATTTTCATTCTGTATCCAAATAATAACCGAAGCCTATTTTAGTTTTGATACTGTTTTTACCAAAAGGCTTATCAATCTTGTTCCTCAAAAAATTGATATACACTTCAATAGTATTGGTGTTGGCATCAAAAGCATTTCCCCATATTTCCTTTATTAACGCCGCTTTCGACACCACCT
The DNA here is from genome assembly GCA_047601605.1 of Niabella sp. GTDB lineage: Bacteria > Bacteroidota > Bacteroidia > Chitinophagales > Chitinophagaceae > Niabella. The sequence goes on along the minus strand of JASGIU010000002.1, from coordinate 2,231,673 downwards.
CTCCTTTCATTTCGGATAATCTTAGGAGTATCTGATATTCGCGGGGTGTGAGTACAATTTCCTTATTCTGACGTGTTACTTTTTTGCTGGCAGGGTTGATTACAATATCATCGGCAGTGATGGTTGCAGCTGTTTGAGGTGCATATAATCCACGTTTCGTAACCGCATGGATGCGCAATATCAGTTCCCGCATGAAGAATGGCTTGGTCAGATAATCGTCTGCGCCGCAGTTAAAGCCGTGTACCTTATCATCTATCTCCGCAAAGGCGGTAAGCATAATCACAGGCGTTTGTGTATTATATTGCCTGAAATTCCTGCACAATCCAAAACCGTTGATGCCGGGAAGATTTATGTCCATGATAACACAATCAAATCGTTCCCGCTTTAGCAAACGCTCTGCCAGCAGGCCATCATAAAGCGAGGTGACCTGTAAGTTTTCTGCCTTTAATGCTTCGCAAATATTCTGATTGAGCGTTTGGTCATCTTCTATCAACAGGATATCCATACGACAAACGTACAGGATTTTTTTCATTCACAAAATCGGCAGTGGATGAATGAAACCTTTATAGCATATTCTTTTTAGCAAAAATTTAAAGGAATCTATACATTTCAGATATGTACCGAAAAAATATGACAACTATCTTCAAACCTATACTGCACTTTCCAGTTATGGAATTTGCATATCTCATAAACAATTGAAAGCCCCAAGCCGCTTCCCATGTTATCGGCAGCCTGTTTTGAAAATCTTTTAAACAATAAATCAGGGTCAAGTGCCTGTTTGCCCGAATTGGCGACCTGTAATCCTGAACCTGTTAGGGTAACAGTAATGGAGCCTCCGGGCAACGTGTGACGAATGGCATTTAACAAAAGGTTATTAATCAGTATTTCAGATAGACTGATGTTCCCATTCACCTGCAATCCCGATACAATATTTACATGAACCGCGATATGCTTTTGCTCGAAATGCTCATGAAGTATTTCCAAACATTGCTCCAATAACTTATCAAAGTTCACAACCTCCGAAGCATCAAACTGATAATTCCCAATCTTGGCAAGCAAAAGAAGATTTCTGTTAATGCGGGAGCCTCTGGTCAGGGCTTTATTGATTTCTTCTGCTATATGATATTGCCGTTCTGTCAAACCTTCATCCTGCAACAAAACATCCAGCTTATTTTTGATAATAGCCAAAGGTGTTTGCAGTTCATGAGAAGCGTTTTCGGTAAATTCCTTTTGGCTTTTGTACACGGAAATATTATGCTCCAATAATTTGCTTAATGCTGCATTTAGCTCCTCAAACTCCACGGTGTCAGATTTTTCAAATACTATGGGCGTTTGATTATTCAGGTTGAACGTTTTGAGCCTGGACAACGTAGTCCTGAACGGTTGCCATAACCGGGCAGACAACCTTCGGTTCAAAATCAAAAAACCAACGACCAATATCAGGAAGAACACAAGCGTAACAATGGCGATAGCGGCAACTGTTTCTTCGGTTTCCTCCACATTAGTTTCTACTGTCAGATAATAAAGCTCATCATTAAGGTGGATACTCCGTAACAGTCCTCTGAATCGGTCTATACTTTCTCGCTTTGAATAAGGATTTTTACGCAAGACGGTATAAGTGCTGTCAGGACGGACAAGCATTTGTTCAGCCTTCCTTAAACTCGTGCCGGGTTGTATTTCGTTCCATAAAACGATGCTTTGGGCAAGCGTTTCACTATCGAGATGCAGCCCGTTCATTTCATTTTCTATTCTTTCCGCAACGATTTCATTATGCTCATCCAATTCACCAAGCCAAATACTATCCACCAAATAATAATACGCCGGAATGCTTGCTGCCAAAACAACAAGTGAATAAAGGGCAAAGGTTCTCAGCGTTCTATTTAACAGTTTTTTCAATTCAAAAGTAATTTTTAGCGGAGGAAGATTGAATCCCGTCCTGTGATTTACAGCAACAGGCGCTTCAAAAAATAGTTATACCTATTGCCTTATCCGTTTGGGAAGTTAGCGAAAAGAGAATAATACCGGAACATAATTTTTCTACGCTGTTGTTCATTCCGGCACAAATAATCAAAAGACTCATCCCAACCATTTATAGCCCGTACCGTAAACGGTCTTCAAATAATTATCACAACCAGCCTCTGCAAGTTTTTTCTTCAGGTTTTTGACATGCGCATATACAAAATCGTGGTTATCCAACATATCCGCAAAATCCCCGGAAAGATGCTCAGCTAAGGTACTTTTGGAAATCACCCTGTTTTTGTTCCCAATAAAATAAATCAACAAATCAAATTCTTTCTTTGTAAGAGTGACAGGTTTATTATTTACCGATACGGTTTTGGCCAACAAATCAATCTGCAATTCATTTTGTGTCACAATATTGGCATTGCTGAATTGTTTCCGACGGATGACGGAATAAATACGCGCGGTTAACTCAGACAAATGGAAAGGTTTTGTAAGATAATCATCCGCCCCTATCTGCAACCCATTTATCTTGTCCTCCAGGGAATTTTTCGCAGAAATAATAATAACCCCATCCTGTTTACCCAATCGTTTCAGCTCTTCCAACAATTTTATCCCGTTGCCATCCGGCAACATAATATCCAACAGAATACAATCGTAATTATACATTTCTATTTTATCCAGTGCCTGATGATAAGTAGGGGCAAATTCGCACAAATAACTCTCGCCCGACAAATATTCTGAAATACTTTCGGCCAAGTCCTGCTCGTCTTCGATTATCAGGATTTTCATCTGTTCATTTTTGTTTTTTTACGGTCAGATGGAATTTACATAAAAATCATCATCGCTCTGGGTATAATTAGCTGGCTGATTTTTATACTCATTTCATATTACAAATGTATCATTTGAATTTTGAAGAAATCCTGAACACAGCAATATTTTGGGGCAATCCTGATATTTGCGTTTATGAACTACGGTCAAAATTATATCAGATAATGACATCCCCCGTCACATTAGAAAAACATATAAACACCCTTATAGCATCACCTTACAAGACAAATCTTATTAACATAAACAACATACTTATTTGCCCATTTGGAGTTATATTTGACGCATAATTTCACACATGCACACATTTAAAGAGTTAGCAGAAAAGTTTTCAGCGTATTTTGACCATCATGAGTTCCATGGCAAGCCTGAAACCCTTTATTCACCCGTAAATTATTTTCTCGGCATTGGTGGGAAGCGCATCAGGCCAGTGCTTTGCCTGATGGGCAACGAGTTGTTTGGCGATATTAACCCGCAGGCATGGGAAGTGGCAGCAGCCATAGAACTGTTCCATAACTTTACCCTTATTCATGACGATATCATGGACAAAGCACCATTGCGCAGGGGCAGGCAAACCGTGCATACTAAATATAATGAAAGCACGGCCATCCTGGCGGGGGACGTACTCATCATTAAAGCGTATGAAGCCATCAACAGGATTGATATTGAACTGATGCACCGCATCCTTGACCTGTTCAACAAAACGGCGGTTGAAGTATGTGAGGGTCAGCAATTGGACATGGACTTTGAAAAGCGCAACGATGTTTCCTTTGACGAGTACCTGCACATGATTACGTTAAAAACATCCGTACTCATAGCTGCCAGCCTGCAAATGGGCGGCATTTTGGGCGGCGGTAGCATGGGTAACCTAAACCTGCTCTATGAAGCAGGTAAAAAAATCGGCCTTGCCTTTCAAGTGCAGGATGATTATCTTGACGCATTCGGCAACCCTGAAAAATTCGGCAAACAAGCCGGGGGAGATATCCTTACAAACAAAAAAACATTCCTGCTCATACAGGCTTTGGAAACGGCCACCCCGGCGCAAAAGCAAGAATTGGACGCATTGCTGGCAGGCAACGAACCCGACAAAGTGCAACGTGTGCTACAAATATATAAGGACTGCAAAATTGATGACTGGGCGATTGAACTAAAAGAGCAATTTTTGAACGATGCCCTGAAAGGCTTTGATGACATGGCCGTTGTTTCCAAACGCAAACAGCCCTTAAAAGACTTGGCGCAACTTTTAGTACGCAGGGAAAAATAACATAGACACATAATATCATATACCGACAATATATCCCCACGCATGACAAAACTTTTTCTTAATAAAAAAATCTCCAACCGCATTGCGAACGGGCATCCGTGGGTGTTTGCCAATGAAATAGATAAGATACAGATAGACGAAAAAAAGTCCTTGCAGTATCCCGAAGATTATCTGGCAGAAGTCTATACGCATCATAAACAATTTGTGGGCAGGGGATATTTCAACGATAAATCACAAATCCCCGTCAGGTTGCTCACGCGCGAAAAAGATGAAGCCATTAATAAAGATTTCTTTTACCGAAAAATAGCCGCTGCGTGGGATTACAGGCAACGATTGGGATATACCGAAAACTGCCGCCTCGTGTTTGGCGAAGCCGATGGCTTACCACAGCTAATCATAGATAAGTTCAATGATTACTTTGTGATACAAACGATGGCTTTAGGCATAGATGTCTGGAAAGACACGATTGTCTCCATAATCAATGAAATTTTCTCCCCCAAGGGAATTTATGAGCGCAACGATGTGCCCGTGCGCGAACTGGAAGGACTACCACAACAAAAAGGCTTTCTCTCCTCCCCTTTTGATACAAACCTTGAAATTAATGTAAACCCTTATAATAGCCCCAATGCCACGGAACGCATCCGCTTTTTGGTGGATGTTGCCAACGGACAGAAAACAGGTTATTTCCTTGACCAGCAGGAGAATCGCAAAGCCATCCAGCACATCGTGAAAGATGCGGAAGTATTGGGCGCGTTCACTTATACCGGTACGTTTGAGATTCACGCGGGATTTTATGGCGCAAAATCAGTATTAGGCATTGACATATCGGAGAATGCCGTGGCACAAGCCAACAGGAATGCTGCACTGAACGGATTGGATGATCGTGTAAAATTTGCAACGGCGAACGCGTTTGACATGCTGAAACAATGGAGCAAGGGCAACAAACAATATGACGTGGTCATGCTCGACCCACCCGCGTTCACCAAAAGCCGCACGCATATTGATAAGGCCATCAGCGGCTATAAAGAAGTGAACCTGCGCGGCATGAAACTGGTGCGCCCCGGCGGCTTTCTGGTCACATCTTCCTGCACCAATTTGGTGCAACCGGACGTTTTTCTGCAAACAATTGCCGCTGCGGCCAAAGATGCCAGGCGTCGTATCCGGCAGGTTACCTTTCAGGCACAGGCGCCCGACCACCCCATTATCTGGAACATGGAGAATACTAATTATCTAAAATTCCTCATCGTGCAGGTTTTATAACAATTTATCGTCATATCATTTAGTTTTTCGCGGATATTATATTTTCTATTGAATTACTTTTGGATTGGGGTTGGCATTTTAAACTTTGACTTTACACACCAGTATATGAAGAAGGTATTTCTCTTTGCAGCAATGTTGGCCACGTTAAGCAGTATGTCACAAACCGCCGTGGACAATCTCGACAATTGGGCGAGGCAATTCCCCATCGAAAAAGTACACCTGCACCTTGACCGACAGTCCTACTACTCGGGTCAGACAGTTTGGTTTAAAGCTTATTTTGCAGAAGGATATGTACCGTCTTATAAAAACTCCGTGCTTTTTGTAGAATTGCTGGATAATCGCTCTGCCCTTATCCGCCGGGCGATATTCCCCGGTTTTGCAAGTATTTCCTACGGGCAATTATCATTACCGGACACGTTACCTTCCGGCTCATATCAACTGCGCGCTTACTCGCCGCTCATGGCCAATCAACCCGATTTGATATACAGCACCCGTATACCAGTTTACGGAAAAGAACCCAAGACAAACAGAAAAAACACAACAGTTGCCAAGGCTCACGACATTGATGTGCAGTTTTTTCCTGAAGGCGGCAATTTTGTATATAATTTACAGAACATGATTGCCTTTAAAGCCGTAGATGAAAATGGCCTTCCCATTGACATCAGCGGTAAAATTACCAACAATAAGAACGAAGTCCTGACAACCATATCCAGCCTGCATGACGGCATGGGCAGCTTTAGCCTCATCCCTCTTGCAAATGAGACATACACATTGACCATTGAACAAATGCCCGGAAAAACCTTTGTTCTTCCCGCCGCCACTGCATCGGGCATTGCTTTACAAATAGGACGCTCTGAACGGGGGAAGGCATTCCGGATTACTACAAACGGTAATGACGAAACCTTTAGACCTGCTTACATGATTGGCCAAATGCAGAACAACGTGATTTTTAACCAACCGTTCAAATCAGAAAAAAATGAAATCTTTGGTATCATCCCTACCAAAGACATTCTTTCCGGCATTTTGCACCTGACCGTTTTTAATAAAGACGGGATGCCGTTGGCTGAAAGACTCACCTTTATTGACAATGATGATTACCGCCTGCCCGTTACGCTAACTACGGATACGTTAGATGTAGGAACCAGAAAAATCAATCATTTCACCCTCAACATCCCGGATAGTGCTACGGGACATCTATCCGTTTCGGTAACGGATGCAGATTTTGAGGAACAACCTTATCGGGTGCAAAATATTTATACCTCCCTGATGTTGACGGAAGACCTGAAAGGCTATATTCATAACCCTGCTTATTACTTCGGTAGCCGGGCTGATTCCGTGGCCGCTGCACTCGACCTGGTGATGATGACACATGGTTGGTCACGCTTTAAATGGAGCGATACAAAAGCGAACACACTTCCCAGACAAACCTACTTTGACCCTGGATACATCAACTTTAAGGGAACGGTCTTCCTTGAAGGTTCTAACAAAAAGACCTTTAATGATAAAGACCTGATGATTATGTTCAAACCGAAAGACTCTGCCGCCACAGGCTTTATGAACCTTATCCATACGGATTCATCGGGTCACTTTCGGATAGATTCGCTGATGTTCTTTGGGCAAAACAGCGTACTGTTCAGCGATGTACGAGGTCGCAAAAACAAATTCATCAAAGTGAAAATGAGTGCCGATTCGCTCAATAAACAATACCCTGTAACTCCATTGAACATTCCCTACAAGCACATTCAAACCGATTCGGCCATTGGGGAAAAAATGAGCAACGCATTTGACCAATACGCCAAAGAAGCAGGGCTGATGCTCGAAAATGTAACGGTAAAAGCCCGTGTAAAAAGCCGTGAGGAGGAACTTGACGAAAAATATGCGAGCGGCCTGTTCTCCGGCGGCATTAATTCGCGCTCACTTGACCTGACCAATGAAACTGTCGGTTCGCTGAATATCTTTGATTATCTTCAGGGAAGATTGGCGGGCATAATGACAACCAAGACGGCAGATGGCAGCTACAACGTAACATTCCGAAGAGATAACGTAACGCTGTTTCTGGACGAAATGCAGACGGATGCCCAATTTATCGAATCCATTCCCGTGAGCGAGATAGCTTATGTCAAACTCCTGCATCCGTTTGTGGGTACCATTGGCGGCGGGGCGGCGTTGGCCATCTATCGTAAAACCGGGCAGGAACTGATGGCCTCCATCGAATCTTCCACTGATATCATCAACTATCAAGGATACAATATCACAAAAGAATTTTATAACCCCAAATATGACGCGCCTCATTCTGATGACGAAAAAGCCGACAACAGGCTCACCCTTTTTTGGAACCCGATACAATACGCTACAAAAGACAACGGCCATATACCGATTGTATTCTATAACAACGACCGCACCAAGCGTTTCAAGGTAGTGGTGGAAGGGTTCATGCAGGACGGCAGGATGATTATGTTGGAACAGGTTGTAGCCCCTTAAACGGCTGAAAAGTTAACGCGATTCTTTACAAGAGAGAAGCCTATCAAATAATTCGGCTAATCAACATCACCCTTTGCCTTGCGCACTTCGTTTACCCACAAATGTGCGAACCGTGTGGGTTCGGGCATCCTGTATTTTCGCAAACAGGCTTTCACAATATCAAGGCTTTGTTGCATACTCACTTTGTATCCCGGTGACACAAAAAGTGGTTTACAGTTTAACTTGGAACAAAGGACGTTGCCAATTTGTTCCCCTTTGTGCAGGAGCGGCGTTGAAGCAAACCGTTCATTCGGCAATTCAGCATAAGTTCCGGTAAGCCTGCTCTTGGCACAACCTATCGTGGGCGTATCGGCAACAATGCCAAAATGCGCAGCAATGCCCATCCGTCTGGGATGTGCGATACCGTGCCCGTCCAACATCAGCACATCGGGTTTTACATCCAGTTTATTCCACACCTGCATCAATGCCGGCACTTCACGAAAGGCCAACAATCCCGGGATATATGGAAACTTCGTACTGGCCACCACACTGACACGGTCAATCACCTGCATATCTGGATAACGCAATAAAACAATCCCGGCATAAACCGTTTCTTCGTATTTATTAAACGAGATGTCACACCCGCCAATGATTTTTATCGGCTTTTCAAGAGAATCGAGATTCATCTTTCCATAAAGCTCCCGCTGACAAGCCACAGCTTCCGTAGGTGTTAACGAATCATATCGTGCTGGAGAAATCATCTATAAAGATAATACATATCAGATTTTGCAAAAAAATTGATATTGACAAGTTCTTTTACTGGAAATACTTTATTTTTATTAATATACTGATAATAAAATAGATATAAAAAACTATATAAACTTTTGCTAAAAATATTTTTCGACTTCCACTCCTATCCTGCCTTCAAAATTAGAAATAGGAACGGTGAGCTTGTAAAGGCTCATATTTAATGATTTTGTTTGGGGGAAACGTTGCTTTATGAGAATGGCCAGTTCGGTTAGAAAAGTCTCAAGTAGTTCACGGGGAGTTTTCATCTCTGTTGCTATCAAAGCATACAAGTCTGCATAATTAATCGTCTCAGAAATATTGTTCACCACTTCGCCCTGCGGTTCAAAAGACAGTTTCAGGTTAAACTCAAATTGATTGCCCGTTTTCTTTTCAGTTTCATACAATCCGTGAAAAGCATGAAACCTCAGTTTTTCTAAATGTATATGAAGCAATGGCATATTGATAACTTATTCTTATTGATTTATGCTTCTAATCAGTATAGTTTATCTTCGAAAAGAAAAACCCGCTAAACAGTCAGGTTTATTATATAAAACGTACTGTTTAACGGATTTCAAAAAATTAAAAACCTTTTGCCCCAAGATAACGCTCGGCATCCAAAGCGGCCATACAGCCACTGCCCGCGGCCGTCACCGCCTGTCGGTATACCTTGTCCTGCACATCACCAGCGGCAAACACGCCCTCGATATTTGTTTTGGAAGTGTCCGGCACCGTCTTGATATACCCGGTTTCGTCCATGTCCAGATATTCTTTGAAAATGTCAGAATTAGGCTGATGCCCGATAGCCACAAAAAAGCCGCTTACGGGAATATCTGTTGTTTCCTGCGTTACTTTATTTATAATCTTCACGGCCGAAACTGTTTTTTCGCCCAACACATCCACGGGTTGACTGTTAAAATAAACCTTGATATTAGGCGTTTTGAGTACACGCTCCTGCATGACCTTGCTGGCCCGCATCACATCGCGGCGCACAATCATGTGCACAGTGGTACAAAGATTGGCAAGATAGAGTGCTTCCTCGGCAGCCGTATCCCCTGCACCTACAATGGCCACTTCCTTGCCACGGAAAAAGAACCCGTCACAAACCGCACAGGCGCTTACCCCAAAACCGTTCAGGCGTTGTTCGTTGGGCAATCCCAGCCATTTCGCAGTTGCCCCGGTGGAAATGATAACCGCATCGGCCTCTATCACTTTTTCCTCGTCTATCCACACTTTGTGCGGCTGCGAAGAGAAATCTACCTTAGTGGCAATGCCATAGCGGATGTCGGCGCCCATTCTTTTGGCCTGCTTTTCAAAATCTATCATCATCTCAGGGCCTTGCACACCATCGGCATAACCTGGAAAATTCTCCACCTCCGTCGTAGTGGTAAGCTGGCCACCAGGCTGTAATCCCTGATAAAGCACAGGCTTGAGGTTGGCACGGGCCGCATAAATCGCCGCCGTGTAACCAGCCGGGCCTGAACCGATAATAAGACAATGAACCTTTTCTATATCGTTAACTTGTTGTGACATAAAATGTTGTTTGACTATCTACAAAAATAACGGATAAATTGTTTATCACGTTTTAAATAAGCAAAAAAGAGCCGCCCGATAAAACCGGGAGCTCTTAAAAAGTTCGAACAGATTATTGTTTATGCTACGGTTTCGGCAATTTCCAGCCATTCGTCGCTCACAACCTGTTTAGCCTTAACCGCTTCGTTAAGCGGTGTAAACTTCATTTTGTCGTTGATGACGCCAACCATCACATTATGCTTGCCATCCAAAAGGCATTTCACCGCATGATACCCAAAACGGGTAGCCAGCATACGGTCTGCCGCGGTAGGTGAACCGCCTCGCTGGATATGCCCAAGGATACACATCCTGATGTCAGCTTCGGGCAGGGTCAGTTTCAGATAATTTTTAATACCTTCCGCTCCACCATACTCATCCCCTTCCGTAACCACAATCAGGTTCACGTGTTTGTGCTTGTTATTCTTGTCAGAAAGATTATTCACCAGTTGCAACAAATCAGCTTTCTTTTCCGGTATCAAAATGCTTTCGGCGCCAGTTGATATACCACTGTTGATAGCAATATAACCAGCATCACGTCCCATCACTTCCACCACGAACAGGCGCTCGTGCGCTTCCATCGTGTCGCGAATTTTATCAATAGCTTCTACGGCCGTGTTCACCGCTGTATCAAAACCAATCGTGGAATCAGTTCCGGCCATATCCTTGTCGATAGTACCGGGAACACCTACGCACGGAATATCGAATTCACTACTGAAAACCTGTGCACCACGAAAACTACCATCACCACCAATAACCACCAAGGCGTCAATACCATGCTTTTTAAGATTTTCGTACGCCTTTTTGCGGCCTTCCGGAGTTTGAAAGTCCTTGCTACGTGCAGTACGCAAAATAGTACCCCCGCGCTGTATTATATTGGATACGCTCCTTGGTTCAAATTTATGAATTTCGTTTTCAATCATACCGTTATAACCACGGTAAATCGCATAAGCCTCCAAACCATTATGCCAGGCAGTTTTAACCGCTGCACGCACGGCAGCATTCATGCCCGGCGCATCACCGCCCGAAGTAAGTACGCCAATCCTTTTGATATTTGCTCGTTCTTTTGCCATAAAAATTAAATTTACTTATTGCTTCAAAGATTTTATTTAAACAGTTTTCAACAAAACCTTGACAGGCTTTGGCGGGGCAAAGGTACAAAATCCATTTTTACAGGAAAATTACATTTCTATTAATTTAAAGCACTAAAAATCTGATTTTAATCATGTTTTCAGAAAAAAGGGCGTTTTTGCCGCATATACTAAGCTGTAAGCGAAAGGCACTGCACACAAACCACAAAATTCTGACGATTTATTCAGAAAGCATTAATTTAGCCGACCAATATAAAATTTGATGTATGCCATCAGACCAGAATAGACAGTTTCTTGATTTTGAAAAACCGGTTAAGGATTTAATCGAAGAAATTGCCGCCACCAAAGAGCGACAGGAAAAAACGGGCATTGATGTGGCCGACCAGATTGAGCAGTTAGAACGAAAAGTGCTGGAGACACGCCGTTCCATTACCGAAAATCTTACAGACTGGCAACGCGTGCAACTTAGCCGCCACCCTGACAGGCCATATACCCACAAGTATATTGAGAAAATGACCGAGAACTATGTGGAGCTTTACGGCGACCGCAATATCAAGGACGATAAGGCTATCGTGGGCGGGTTTGCTTCGCTGGACGGCGAAACAATCATGATTATCGGGCATCAAAAAGGATCTAACACCAAAAAGCGTCAATTGCGCAATTTTGGCATGGCCAATCCCGAAGGTTATCGCAAGGCGCTGCGCCTGATGAAACTGGCGGAAAAGTTCAACAAACCTGTTATCACGCTGATTGATACGCCGGGCGCTTTCCCTGGCCTGGAAGCCGAAGAGCGCGGACAAGGCGAAGCCATCGCACGCAATATATATGAGATGATGCGCCTGACCGTCCCGGTCATTTGCGTTGTTATCGGTGAGGGTGCCAGCGGCGGTGCATTGGGCATTGGCGTGGGCGACCGTGTGCTGATGATGGAAAATACATGGTACACTGTTATCTCTCCCGAAAATTGTTCTACTATTCTTTGGCGTAGCTGGGATTTTAAAATGAAGGCTGCTGAAGAATTAAGGCTGACTGCCGCCAAAATGCAGGAGTTCGGTCTGATAGATGATATTATACCCGAGCCTCCGGGCGGCGCGCACTGGGATTATGACATCGCCGCCGAAAACCTGAAACGAAAGTTGATAGAGACCCTCAACGAAATAAAGGGCTTAAATCCCAAAGAGCGTGTGAACCAACGCATCGAAAAGTTCAGCAAGATGGGCTTTTGGGAAGAAACAAAAAGTTAACACTCATCCATTAATCATATTCATTCAAGCATATACAATGTCACTTCAAGAAAAATTTACGGGAACAGGCATCGCGATTGTAACCCCCTTTAACGAAGACATGTCCTTTGACTGGACAAGTTTTGAAAACCTTATCAACTTTTGGATAGAAAATAAAGTAGAATATCTCGTGGTGGCAGGCACCACCGGGGAAAGCGCCACGCTCACCCGCGAGGAAGAACAAACTGTTTTTGATTTCGTGAAAAAAATTAATAACGGTAGGGTTTCCCTTGTGGCAGGCATCGGTGGTAACGACACGCGCGAAGTGCTGGAAGCTTTCAGCACTTTTGACCTTAGCGGATATGACGCTATCCTTTCCGTATCTCCTTATTACAACAAGCCACGTCAGGAAGGCATTTATCAACATTACAAAGCATTGAGCGATGCCGCCCCGTTACCTATCATCATGTATAACGTGCCGGGTCGCACTGGTGCCAATGTAACGGTAGAAACGACTTTGCGCATCGCAAGGGATTGTAAAAACATTTTTGCAACAAAGGAAGCCTCCGGCAATTTTGACCAGATAAACCAAATACTGAAACACAAACCCGATGATTTTATGGTTATCAGTGGTAACGATGGCGATACATTGCCCATGATAGCCTGCGGCGCAAAAGGTGTGATTTCCGTCGTGGCCAATGCCTATCCCAAAGAATTTTCGGACATGGTAAGGCTTTGCCTTGGCGGTAAGTTTGCCGAAGCATTGCCCATACATTTAAAATATATCGACGTTATCAATTCGCTATTTGCCGAAGGTAGCCCTTCCGGCGTGAAACAATACCTGAGCGATATGGGGCTTTGCAAAAACCTGATGCGTATGCCCGTTGTGCCGGTAAGCGAAAAATATGCTGCATATATCAGGGAATTGGCAGCAGGTTTGTAAAGAATATCAAATAAAATAAATCCGCCATTATTGAATAAGGCTAAAGCCATTCGATAATGGCGTTTTCATTGCATAGCTATGGGTACATAACTTTCTGCTGTCATCAGCAACAAAATATCGGTCATATATAAGGATGTTATGCGCCGAAACACTTGTCTCCGTATCACAAGTCAGGAATGTGTTATCTTTGCCGCTTTCGCAATGGAACAGGCAATGAAAACAGTACAGGTAAATTACATAGAGAGTTTCGGGACACAGGACGGGCCGGGCGTGCGCATGGTCATTTTTACACAAGGTTGCCACCTCAAATGTCTTTATTGCCAAAACCCCGATACCATTGCCATTAAAGGCGGCACCGCCATGACATGGGAAGAACTGTACGACAAGGCCATGCGCCAGAAAGAATACTTTGGCAAACGCGGTGGCGTAACTGTTTCGGGCGGCGAACCCCTGTTACATGCGGAAGCTTTGTTACCATTGTTTCAGGCACTGCATCACGCAGGCATTAGCACGGCGCTGGACACAAACGGGTTTATATGGAACCATCATGTGGAAGCGCTGTTGGCAGAAACCGATTTTGTATTGCTGGACATCAAACATATTGACCCGCACACGCATAAAAAACTTACCGGGGTGCAACTATCGCCCATTCTGGAGTTTGCTCAAAAAATCAGGGATTTGGGAAAACGCATCTGGTTACGTTATGTGTTGGTTCCCGGCTGGAGCGACAGTGAGCAAGACCTGCGCAATTGGGCGCGTTTTGCGCGCACCATCACCGGCGTTGAGCGTGTAGAAGTGCTGCCCTATCACACGTTGGGCGTTCCCAAATATGCCGAACTGGGCATGGAGTATATGCTGCCGGACGTTAAAGCACCTACAAAAGAAACCAAAGAACTCACCCGTCATATATTTGAGGAAGAAGGCCTGCAAAACATCGTGGTAAAATAAATTACATAAGGTGAATTCATCCCCGTTCAAAATTATCGCCGTATTTCTATTGCATAGGAACCCGAGAAATGTAATTTTAACAAATTACACAATACGCAAATATATAATCTATTGAAAGAAATCAAAAACTGACATAGCCTCACCCCTCCTTCTTGACAATTTTCTAAAATACTGCGAATTCTAATGTTTAAACATGCGCAAAATCATGTTTTCAGAAATACAATCATTCTACCTTTACCTCGTCAAAAAAAGAAGCATACTACAAGATTTTTTAAATAAAATATTGAATAAAATGAGTACTACAACAATCAAAAAGCAGCAACAATTTTACGGCACTAAATGGAAAGACAAAGTTGATGTAAACGACTTTATTTACCAAAATATTACCCCTTATACCGGGGATGCCTCGTTTTTGGAAGACGCGACCGACCGCACCCAAAAAGTATGGAATAAAACGAAGGAATTCTTAAAAGAAGAAAGGGATAACAACGGTCTTCGCAGTGTTGATGTTGAAACGATTTCCACCGTGACCAGCCACAAACCCGGTTATATCTTAAAAGATGAAGAGGTGATTGTCGGCCTTCAAACCGATGAACCTTTACGCCGCTCTATTAAGCCCTTTGGCGGAATCAAATTGGTGGAAAGTGCGCTTGAAGAAAGAGGCATCAAGATTGCCCCGAAAGTGCAGGAAATATTCCAGTATGCCAAGAACCACAATGATGCGGTTTTCTCTGCATACGACAAGGAAATTCGCCTTTACCGCAGCAACCACATCGTTACCGGCTTGCCCGACAACTATGCACGCGGCCGTATCATCGGCGATTACAGAAGGCTTGCCCTTTATGGTGCCGACCAACTAATCGCTTTCAAACAACAAGATTTTGCCGCTGTTGACGGTGAAATGACCGATGAAAAAGTAAGGTTGCGCGAAGAAATCAATATGCAGATTACCGCACTGAAAGATATTAAGAAAATGGCCGCTTCTTATGGTTTTGACGTATCCAAACCCGCTACCAATGCACAAGAAGCCGTGCAATGGGTTTACTTTGCTTATCTGGCCGCCATCAAAGAACAAGACGGTGCCGCCATGTCAATGGGCAATGTATCCTCTTTCCTCGATATCTATATCGAAAAAGATATGGAAGACGGCATCCTTGACGAAGCACAGGCTCAGGAACTGGTAGACGACTTTGTTATCAAACTAAGGCTGGTGCGCCACCTGCGCCCCGGTTCTTATGATGACATCTTTGGCGGCGACCCCACATGGGTTACCGAATCCATCGGCGGGCAATTGTTCGACGGTCGTACCAAAGTAACAAAGACATCTTTCCGTTTCCTCCAAACATTATATAACCTCGGGCCTTCTCCCGAACCGAACCTTACCGTTCTGTGGAGCGATAACCTGCCCGAAGGCTTTAAGAAATTCTGTGCACAGGTTTCTGTTGACACTTCTTCTATTCAATATGAAAACGATGACCTGATGCGCGAATGCCGTGGCAGTGATGACTATGGTATTGCATGTTGCGTGTCGCACCAGGCCATTGGCAAATCTATCCAACACTTTGGTGCACGGGTGAACCTGCCCAAAGCCTTGTTGCTGTCCCTGAATGCAGGCCGCGAAGAAGAACAAGGTATTCAGATATTGAAAGATGTTCCTTCTTTGTCAGAAGGCCCGTTGCAGTATGAAGAAGTAATGGCCAACTTCAAAAAAGCTATGGCTGATTTGGCAAGGGTGTACGCAAAATCAATGTACATCATCCACTTCATGCACGACAAATACTATTACGAAAAAGCCCAGATGGCGTTTATTGACAGCAACCCGCGCATTGATGTGGCCTACGGCGCAGCCGGTATTTCCATCATTGCCGACTCACTCTCTGCCATCAAATATGCCAAGGTTACGCCGCTAAGGAACGAAATCGGTTTGACAGTTGATTTCAAGATCGAAGGAGAGTTTCCTAAATACGGTAATGACGATGACAGAGTTGATAATATCGCCAAAGAAATCGCCGCATTCTTCTTTGCTGAACTGAAAAAGCACAGGGCTTACAAGAACGCGACGCCCACGCTGTCTTTGCTTACCATTACCTCTAACGTAATGTATGGCAAAAACACAGGTGCTACGCCCGACGGAAGGCCTGCGCACGAATCATTTGCACCGGGTGCCAACCCCATGCACGGACGTGATTGCTCCGGCGCTATCAGTTCTTTGAACTCTGTGGCCAAACTGAGCTACAAGGATGCACAGGATGGTATTTCCAATACGTTCTCTATCATCCCCAAAGCATTGGGCGCTACGAAAGAAGAACAAATTGATAACCTCGTTGACCTGATGGGCGGCTACTTTAACAAAGGCGCCCACCACCTGAACGTGAACGTGCTGAACCGGGAACTGTTGATGGATGCTTATAACCATCCTGAAAACTACCCGCAGCTTACCATTCGCGTATCCGGTTACGCCGTAAACTTCGTTAGGTTATCCAAAGCACACCAACTGGAAGTAATCCAAAGGACTTTCCATGAGTGCATGTAACAACGCATTTGTTTTTTGAAGGTTTAAATAATAACATGAGGCCGCCTCCGTATGGGGGTGGCTTTTTTTTGAGGAAAATACGGTTTATTAAGGCTTTGTTATTAGAACTATCAGTTTTGGTATACAGTTTGCCCTCAGCAGCTCTCACCCTTAGCGCTTGCGCCAAGCCCCGCTCACTCACCTACCAGCGCGTGGAGACTCGGTCGGGAAGTAGAAAACAACCCACTCTTTATAACAGCGAAACTTTTTAATAAAATATATTTTCGCTGTTATGATAACACGGAATCAATATATCGCGGAATTACAGAAACTGAAAGACATCAATCTGATAAAAGTAGTCACGGGAATCAGACGTACAGGGAAATCTACATTGTTCAGGCAGTTTCAGGAAGAACTGAAAAAATCAGGCGTAAAGCAAAAAAATATCATTTCGCTCAATCTGGAAGAAATGGAAAATGAAGCATTGCTCGACCGCCATATTCTGTACAATTACATAATGAGCAATGTAAACCCGAAACAGAAAAATTATGTTTTTATAGATGAAATTCAGAATGTTCCTCAATTTGAAAAATTGGTGGACAGTCTTTTTGTAAAAGATTATATAGACCTTTACATCACAGGTTCAAACGCTTATTTTTTATCATCGGAACTGGCCACTTTATTGACCGGCAGATATATTGAAATCCAAATGTTGCCGTTTTCGTTTTCGGAATTTTCACAACCTTATCCCGAAAACAAAAGCAAATACGAAATTTTTGAAGATTATATGCAGTACGGAGGTTTTCCCGAAGCCTCAAATATGTTGCACAGCACATCAAAAGACCAGATAAACAATTATTTGTCGGACGTTTTTCGCACCATTGTAGAAAAAGACATAATGACGAGAAACCTCATCCGTTCAAAATTTGATTTTGAAAGGCTTACAGAATTTATGCTGGATTCGGTTGGAAGTTATGTTTCGCCGAACAGCATTGCCAATACGATGACTTCCAACGGCAATAAAATCAATAAAGAAACGGTGGATAATTACATCAGAAATCTTACGGACAGTTTTATATTGTACAAAGCACAGCGTTATGATATAAAAGGCAAAAAACTTTTGCAGACGATTAATAAATTTTACACGGTAGATATAGGAATTATCACGGCGATATTGGGAAGAAATTCGAGCATCAACAGAGGGCATTTGCTGGAAAATGTGGTGTATCTGGAACTTTTGAGAAGATATAAAACCGTTTTTATCGGTAAAAATTCAGAAAAAGAAGTGGATTTCATCGCAACGGATATAAACGGAGAGATTACCTATTATCAGGTTGCTCTTACGGTTCGCGATGAAAAAGCATTAGACAGAGAGCTGTCTGCGTTATATGGTATCAAAGATTTTTTTCCAAAATTCCTGATTACGCTCGACCCCGAAGAAACCGTACACAACGGAGTGAAACAGATAAACGCTGTAAATTGGCTCGCAAAAAACGAAAATTAAACAGCACCAAGAAGTGACTCAACGATGCTTAACCAAAGGTGCAGCTTTCTTCTCGCCGGGTCTCACCCTTAGCGCTTGCGCCGAGCCCCGCTCACTCACCTTACCAGCGGGTGGATACTCGGTCGGGAAGTGCATATTCACTTTACAATCTTTCAAAGATCATTGCTTCATTTTTTGCCGAGATCCAAAATTTCTTTTGCGCTTTTCCATCGTTAAATTCATCAAAAATCCATTTGGGCGAACTGATTGTAATTGTAATCTGATTTTGATTATTTAGGTTATATTCGGTCAAAGCATATACAGCTGAAAATTTCGATTTGTCTATTTTTTTATCCAACATTTTATTAACGTATTCAATAGCTTTTCTTGCATCAGGAAAGTCCTCGTTTTTAATAAATTCTACTTCAAATTCACCTTCATATCGAAAATCAGGCTTGTAAATAAAAAGAGTGTTTTCCTTCAAAAGCATAGAATCCTCAAAATGGCCATATTGTTCTGGTGAAGAAAATACCTGCTTATAGTAATTGTATTTCATTGGAAAACGTTTAGACAGAGATGCAAGAATACCTATATCAAAGAAGTTAGGGCTTCCGTCTGTATTAATATTACTAAACTTAGGACTAATTGACCAACGGTCAACTATCCTATTATTTTTGGTGACAATTAACGAGAAGTTATCATGTTCCATAATATTTCTGGTACGGTCTCCATATTTTACAGTCCCGATCAGAGAATCAATTATCTTTTTATCACTAATAAAAAAATTGTATTTCTGATAGGTTCTGTTTTCAGCATAGTAGGAATCCATACCTATCAGCTTTACAGTATCATTCAGAAATTCTTGATCAAATAAAAACTGCTCCTGACAAAAGGAAATCATCCTAAAGCTCAGTAGAAAAAATAGTACACCAAATAGCCTTAGCATTATGTTCATTGTTATGTTGTGAAACGATATCAAATATATTGCATATTCAGTCAAACGATGCACATATCGGACAGCAGCTTTGCGATGGTGCGGCAATCGAAGCTCGTCAGCCGAATTTAGCACAAAAGTTCAATAGTAGCACAAATGTTGAGCCTATGACCGTCAGCCGTACTATTGCAAAACTGCCTGTTATGTGGCGTTATTTGTTTTGTCTTTTAATTTCTTCAGTTTCTGCAATAAATTTTCATATTGGTAAACCGCTTTCAATATTTCTTTCGTAAATTCCAAGGACACTTCAATTTCTTCTTTACCAATTTCATAGAATGTCTGAGTTTCAATGTGTGCTGCGTCATTTCCTAAAAGTCTTAGTTCATTCATTCCACTCAAGAGTTCTTGTGGGATTAGAATTTTACTTCCTAAGTCTTCAATTTTTTTGAACAAATTTTTGCCTGTTGCACCTCTGTCAATACAGATTTCTTCTAAAGTTTTTCTAATCATAATTGCAGAGGCAATGAAACAAGAGTTAGAATGACATTTAATCGCTTCTTCAAAAGTACTCAAAACTTTTGGTGGGATATTTTCTTTGTCAAAAGGGATAGTCTCACTTGGCGAAGTCATCATGACTTCTCTATTACTATTGGCTATAAAAAATAGATGTCCTTTACATTTTTCATTTGGACATTTTCTTATTCCTAAATAATTGGAGATGTGTTCACCTTGATGCGACTGAAAGTAAGTGTATATGTCATCCCCCGCTACAGGAATAAATGTTCCAAAATGTCCGCAACGTGGGCAACGTGTCGCAATATTTGCAGTTTTGTCGTGTTTTATTCTATCAAGTTCAATTTTCATGTTTGGGTCGTTTAAAATGCCACATAACTTCCAGAAGTTTTGCTTTCGATAGAATTCTCGGTAGAAAATTCCAAGCGAGCGGAAAACTCAAATTTACGAAAAAGGAGCGAACAGGAATGTTCACTCCTCTTGATACGAAACTCTAATTATGTGTCGTTATTTCATTAATGTTTCGTCAATAAAGAATAGCACCTCTTGATTTGCTTCAATATATGAAGAATTCAGTATATTTTTTGCTGTTATGTAACCGCCTGTATTGGGTCGAGAAGCGGTTTTTAATATATCTTTTACTTTCTTTATCTCGTTATTATTTCTATAGTCATATATTTTCACTGCATACGCTGTAACTGCATTCCATTTTCCTTCAGGAAAAACGCCATAAGAAAAATTTCCACCTACACTACCTATCCCAACTTTAACATCAGCTCCAAACGCTGCATGATATGCCGAAATTCCAATTTTGACAGTAATTCTATTTTTAGCGGGGTCTTTATAGTATTGATTTGTGTTTAGAATATTTATCGTTGTTGATGGATACGTTCGTTTTATGAAATCGGTCAATCTGTTGATAGTTTCGTCTGACGTACATTCAACTTTTGATTTAGGGGTTAAAATTCTTCCGTCAAAAATCACCAAGTCTATAGTGTCTTTCTCTAAAAAACCTTGTCTTGGAGTAGCAATTTGTTCTTTGGGACACCAAACGTATAGTTTCTGAGCAAACAAATTCCCAGTCGTTAAAATGAATGTAATTATTAGAAGTCTAATTTTCATAATGCTCTTTTTTTGTCGGTTGTCTGTTTATAATGCCACATAACATTACACTTGTTGTTATTTCATCATAAAAACTCAAGAAAAACGTAAATAGTCCTTGAAGAAAATAAAGCTTTCTTCCCCTTCGAGTATCACCCTTATAGTCATACGCTGGCCGTAGAACTCGGGGCTTTCCAAAAAACTGTTTTGCCTTATCCCTTACGCGCATATAGCCCCGCGTAATCTATGCCTAGTCCGGGTTTTTCGCCATATATCACTTTGCCATAATCAAAGCCCACGCCAGTGGCCACATCCTCGGCCAACAGCAGCGGGCCGTCCATATCCACATGGTCAATCAACGGTAACAAATGTGCAATGGCCGCAGAACCAACCGTGCTCTCGCACATCGAGCCGACCATCACCTGCAAATCAAGTTTGCGCGCTGTCTTAATCATGTCGAGGGCAGGCGTCAGTCCGCTGCACTTGGTCAGTTTTATATTTATACCATGAAAATACCCCTGACATTTTTCCACGTCGGATGCCAGCACACAAGACTCATCGGCAAACAGTGGCAGCGGGGATTCTTTGTATAGCTTTTCCATTCCTTCCCAATTATCCTTTGCCAACGGTTGCTCCACAAACTCTACACCCAAATCCTTTAATTCGGGTATAATGCGGCGTGCCGTTCCCAAATCCCACCCGGCATTGGCGTCCACGCGAAAAACGGCATCTGTTTCCTTTCGCAAAGCACGCAGTATCGCCAAATCATCTGCCGTGCCAACCTTTATTTTATAAATCGGCCAAGGGGTTTCCTTCAGCTTAGCCACCATTTTATCAACGGAATCAATACCAATAGTATAATCCGTCACAGGTTCATGGCCTGCTTCGCCACCAAACAGCTTGTACAAAGGTTTTCCGGAAAGCTGTCCGAAAATATCCCAGCCCGCAATGTCCAGCGCGCAAACCAAAAAATTATTGTTTGGAAAAAGATGATGCAAAAAATGCCAGTAACGCTCCGGCTCGGTAAAAGCAAAACGCTCCACCATCGCCAGCTTTGCTTCAAGATCCCGCACCATGTCCTCCACCGAGATATGATAATACGTAATGGCCGGGGCTTCACCATAACCCGTGATGCCCAAATGTTCCAACGATACGACCAACGTGGGCTGATGTGTTTTTGTACCTTTTGATATCGTAAACGGATGCCTGAACCTTAACTGGCAGGGATAATAACTACATTTCAAAGTCATACATGCCCGGTGACCCACGGGCAGGGTTTCGCCAAATGTAAGACAAGAATCTTATATACTATTTATCATGATAACATTACATTTTCAAATCATATACTGGCGGTTGCTTCTCCTTTCCATTCTTCACCAAAAAATAAAAGATAAAAATATCCTTTATTTTTACAAAAGAAACCCACTTTTATAGAAACATATATAAATATAAAGAATGAATAAGGATACCATAACCCAATTGGCCACTGCGGCCATACATGGCGTGCAGGAAGACATAGCGGAACATGCCCACCTGATGCCCATCTATGCAACATCTACATTCACGTTTGACAGCGCGGAGCAAGGCATGAACAGGTTTTCGGGCAAAGAAAAAGGATTTACTTATTCCAGGTTCGGCAACCCGACCACTTCCGCCGCAGCCCAACTGGTCGCAGCGCTTGAAGCACATGGGCTGCAAACAGAAACCGGCGAGCCGATGAAAGCCCACGCCTTGCTTACCGCAAGCGGACAGGCGGCCTTAGCTACTATGATTATGAGCATCATAAAAACCGGGGATACTATTATCACCAACCATGCTTTGTACGGCGGCACTTATGAATTCTTCAACAATTTTTTACCGGGATTCGGCGTGCATACCTTATTCATAAATATGTCTGACCCTAACGTGCTTGAACAAGCATTAAAGAATAATCCTGCCGTCCGGTTAATCCATCTTGAAACCCCGGCCAATCCTATCATGCAGTGCATTGACATTGAAACCGTGTGCCGAATAGCCAAAAGACATGAAGTCATTGTTACCATTGACAATACTTTTGCCACGCCTTATTTGCAACAACCTTTCCGATACGGGGTAGATTATATTTTTCATTCGACCACAAAATTCCTGAACGGACATGGCAGTGCCATCGGGGGCGTCATCATCGGGCGACATATAGATTTCATGCGCACGCAAATGGCAAAAACCCATAAATTGTTGGGCGGCAACAGTAATCCCTTTGATGCGTTTATGTTGATGCAGGGGATTAAGACATTAGCTTTAAGAATGGAAAGACATTGCAGCAATGCACGGCAAGTCGCCAACTACCTTGCAACACATCCTGCTGTGGCGAAGGTTTATTATAACGGCCTGCCCGCTCACCCCGATTATGCCCTATCCCAAAAACAGATGCGCGCCGCAGGCGCTGTTCTTAGTTTTGAACTAAAAGAGGGCTTTGACCAAAGTGTACGATTTATCAACAAACTACAATTGTGCGTGCGCGCTGTGTCCGTGGGAACGGTTGACACACTCATCTCCCACCCCGCGTCTATGTCGCATAGCGGCATGTCAAAAGAAGAACGGTTAGCAGCAGGCATATCGGACGGGCTGATAAGAATGAGCGTAGGATTGGAAGACATCAATGATATACTGAATGACCTTGGTCAGGCATTGAGTTAGGTCAGCGCAAAGCGTTGTAAAAATATTATGACCTGAATTTTTCCGCTGGCAAACCGCCGCTGTCGTGTCTTTTGACCGATAGCAAAAAGGGCCATGCCGCTACCTTTACCGTCGGTTTTTTGTATGAAAAATTTCCTGTAAGTTTGAAATAAACACAATCCTGAAACAATGTCCAATCGGTTAATCAACGAAACAAGTCCTTATTTACTGCAACACGCCCACAACCCGGTGAACTGGTATCCCTGGGGTGAAGAAGCCTTGCAAAAAGCCGTTGAGGAAGACAAACCCATACTGGTAAGCATCGGCTATGCCGCTTGCCATTGGTGCCATGTGATGGAACGTGAAAGCTTTGAAAACGCCGAAACGGCGGACATCATGAACCGCCATTTTATCAATATCAAAATAGACCGGGAGGAACGTCCAGACCTTGACCATATTTATATGGATGCCGTGCAGGCCATGACCGGGAGCGGCGGCTGGCCGTTAAACGTATTTCTAACACCTGACAGAAAGCCTTTCTATGGCGGCACTTATTTTCCGCCCGTTGCCCTTGCCAATCGGGCTTCCTGGCAAGATGTGCTGTTCTCCGTTATTAAAGCGTTTAAACGCAACCGCGAAGGGGTTACCTTTCAGGCCGGGCAACTCACGGCGCATCTGCTGGAAGCCAACAGTCACGGGCTATCCACGGAACAGACCCCATTGCAACCAGACGAGATAACTGAAGCCTGCAAAAACCTGTTGCAACAAGCCGATAAAACATGGGGCGGTTTTGGCGCGGCGCCGAAATTCCCGCAAAGTTTTTCCTTGCAGTTCCTGCTTCGATATTACACGTTGCACAAAGAAGATAGCGAGGCCCATGCAACCCTGCAACACGCTTTATGCAGTCTGGACAAAATGATAGACGGTGGTATTTATGACCAGATAGGCGGCGGGTTTGCACGATATGCTACCGACAGGGAATGGCTCGTGCCACATTTTGAAAAAATGCTTTACGACAACGCGCTAATGGTATCCGTGCTAAGCGAGGCTTATCAAACCATGCGGAATAAAAAATATCTCCACGCGATAAAGCAAACATTGGATTTTACCGAAAGGGAACTAATGCACGACAATGGCGGATTTTATGCGGCGCTTGATGCCGACAGCGAAGGCGTGGAAGGAAAATTTTATGTTTGGGAATATGATGAAATACAAACCCTCTTAGGCACCCCGGCAGATCTCTATTGTCAATATTACGATGTTACGCCCGATGGCAATTGGGAAAGCACCAATATCCTGCACGTGAAACAGGATATTGCAACATTCGCCCAAGCACACAATATGACGGTCGGCGAGGTGGAAGAACTTTTGTCGAAATGCAATGCAAGCCTGCTCTCTCATCGAAATTCAAGAACACGCCCCTCAACCGATGATAAAATCATATTGGCATGGAACGCGTTGATGAATATTGCTTATAGCAAAGCCTATATGGCCACGGGCGAAAATCATTACCTTCAGGTTGCCGTCAATAACATGCAAACGCTGTTGTCCATTTTTGATGACAATAAGGGCGGCTTTCACCATGTCTGGAAAAACGGGCAGGCAAAGTTTCCGGCGTTTTTAGATGACTATGCCTATACCATCCAGGCGTTATTGACACTTCAAAAAATAACAGCCGATACGGAATATCTGTTGCGTGCCCAAAGTATCTGCGAATATGTAGAACGCCATTTCCCCACGGCGGACGGATATTTTTATTACACCTCGGAAGAACAGGAAGATGTCATCATCCGTAAGAAAGAAATATATGACGGCGCTACCCCTTCCGGCAACGCCATCATGGCGCAAAACCTTTTAGAATTAGGCATCCTGACGGATAACCCGCAATGGAAGCAACAAGCAGAAAAAATGGTTTCGGGATTGCAAAACGTCATCCTGAAATACCCGACCTCTTTTGGTGCATGGTTGAACACCTTACACCAACTCACCACGGGGAGCAAGGAAATCGCATTGATAGGCGATTATGAAGAAGCACTATCAGAATTATTGCAACAGCCGCTGCCCCATTGTATCGTGATGGCCGCGCAAACGGGGAACACCGCATTCCCTTTGTTAAACGGGCGAAACAACGCCGAAAAACTCACCATCTATTTATGTGAAAACTATGCCTGCAAGCAACCTGTACATACTGTTTCATCGCTGCTATCCTTGATGAAGGAAAAGGGATGATAATATCAACGCTGCGGGGTTCTATAAAAGCAACACTATACGCGGAAAGAGTCTCTTTTTTGCCCTTGTAGCTGCTGTCAGCCGCAAGCCGATGAAACAACGTGGTCGGTGAAAAACACCGACCATGGCGAAACGTCTAGCAGGTGTTTTTTATTTCGCTATTACACTTTTGGAAGCATTTGTTTGTTTGCAAAATACTAATCCGTCGAAAAGTTTATTTATGGGGTTTCCAAGAAATTTGTAATCATCTTCGCCTGTATAAATATATCCATTGTCTAATTCCAGCATAGGAATATTCAGCCATTCAGCATTATTTGATGAGTTTGTTTTTAAGAAATAAAAATCAGATTTTGCGGTTTTTAAAATGCTTTCGTAAGTTCCTTTATAGGCTGGTTCTATTGCATAAGATTTCCAGATTTTTTGTGAATTGTCTTCGGCTGCCAAATAACTTCCGGAAGCAGATGTAAAACCGATAGGTAAATAATTGACGACAAACATATCTTTTAAAAATGCACCCATTGCTTTTTGTGGCAAACTAATATTGGCAATGTGCAAATTATGTGCCCACAACATAATTTTTTCATCAGAATGATTTTTAAAATAGTATTCTATATTTTCCGCCATATATTGGTCTCTTGTTTTGTCTTGGGTTTGGGTAAAGCGATTTGATAACCATTGGTTTGAAACCCTGATGTAAGTTTGTGCCGTAAATTTATCTTCTGCACTAAGCGTTTTTGATTCCTGAACTGCTTTGCTGAATTTATTGAAATCTTCAATTATCTCACCTGCAAGCGTTAAAGCGTCTTCAAATTTCTGTTCTTTGTTTAGCTTTTTCAGATTTTCAATATTATTCAATATTTCAGGATAGTAAGCATAAGCATTTTGATACTTTGAAAGCTCAGCAAGAGAATTTTTTAACCAGGAATCTTCCATATCTATCCCTATGAATCTGATTTTCTTTTTATGGCTTAGATTGTAATTTCTTATCCATTCCAATAAGGTTAAAACTTCTTCGGTTTTCCAGCATTTGTAAAAAGAAAGATTTTGCAAAGATTCTTTTAAAGAAATTTGGGGATTATTGATTATTGCGTTCATAGAATCGCAAACAGGTATCACTTCTTCCATCGCAAAAGTTGTAAAGCCTTTTTTTTCCACTAAGTATTGCAATAAATGAAGTTTGAATTTCGATGCTTCACTCGTTCCGTGTGTTGGTTCGCCTACACCGATTATCTTTGATTTACCTAAAAAGTTTGATAGTTTTTTCACATCCGAAAAGTCGTCAGATTTAAAATTTTTATCCAATGGTATCAAATTCTTGTTCAGTAATGATAGCTCTTGAGGACTCACATCATAATTAAATGCTTTCGGGTCTTCAATCGTTTTTTCGTCCACTTTTAAAGTAAAGTTGTCAATTCGAAAGTCAATATTTTTTGATAGTTCGGTGCCATAATAAAATCCATACCATTTTTCGTTTGGCGGAATGTTATAGGTTAATGACAGTTTTTGCCAACCTCCTTTAGAATTACCCGGAAAATATTCTCTTATGATTTTTTTGCTGCTAAAATCTTGTATAAAAATAGAAATAGCACTGTCTTTTTTTGCAGGGACATTCAAATAGGCAGAAATCTCAATTTTATTAACTGCTTTCGTAGAAATAGCCCCAAAAACATTGGCAAATATCAGGTTGTTTTGGGGAGAAGCATTCTTCACATTTGTCCCATCAATATGGATTGCAGTTTTTCCCGAATATTTGTTTTGAAAATCTGCTGTAACCGTGTAATTATTATCTTCTTTATAAACGTTCCACGTTCTCGGCAGGTTTTTGGAATTGAGTATTTCAAAATCTCCATTGACTATTTCTTGTGAAAATAATTGGTTTGATAATAACAGTAAAATGATAACAATTGCTCTTTGCATAATTATTTTTTCTACAAATAAATTACAAATCGTTTTGCCAAAATTGTAAAAATGTAATTCTTAAATTATCAACCAAGGATTAGAGGTTTCAAAAACCATTTCTTTGAAAAATTTTTTGGGTGAATTATTCGTAAATTTTTCTACTTCTTTAATAAAGTGCGATTGGTCGTAAAAATCCACTGAAAGTCCTTTTTGAACAAGCTTTTTTTCGGATTGTAATAAAGAATTTCGAAATCGTTGTATTCGTCTGTATTGAATGGGGCTTTTCCCAAAATGTTTTTTAAAAATACGGTGTAAGGCTTGTCTGGAAATATTGTTTTCAATGGCTATTTCTTCAATTTTCTTAAAACCAATGTCATTTAAAATTTTATTGACAAGTTCAAAATTGCGGGGAACAAATTTTTGCATCCAATAATTTTCTAATCTATCTCTTGCGGTTTCCGTATCCTCAGTTTTTAAGATGCTTAGCATTTCATCTTCATAATCGGTAAATGGAAAAAAGTCTATAAAATTTCCCTCTCTGGAAAAATAAGTTTCCATATCATCAACGAAATTATTAAGCCCGAGATTCTTAAAATAAATTGTTATTTCATTGGTAATTCCGTAGTAATCAAATTTAATCGGACTTTCATAATGATATGTGATATTGGATATTAAAAAATCGCTATTCGTGTGGTGAGATTCAATAGAATTTGATGTGATTTTAAAATGATTATTTGTAGCAATCGTTACAATTTGGTAGTTGTTTGGAAAAGTGTAGTAGGAAAATTCTTCTTTTGGATTTTACTCCTTTAAAAAATAGTAACCTTCGATATAGTTAGAAAGTATTTTGTTTTTAGGTCTGTAAAATTCCAATTCCATTTTTATTCGGGGTGCGCTGTCTTAAAATATCTGCTAACGGTTTGGGTATTGCCGAAGGCGGGGATTATTAGCACAAAAATCCAATCGAAGAACGAATGTTGAACCTTGCACAAATGCCCAATCGAAGCCGTTCAGCCCCGCTTTTGGCAATAAGATGTTAGCCGTTCGCCCTTTCTGTCTCAACTTTTATCGCTTTTGAAATTTGTAAATCATCATCTATTTTCAACATAGTCAAAATAAGCAACTTCAAGTATGTGAAATAAGCATACTCGTGTTTTTGAATTTCGTCTGGATTTGCCTGCGTGCCGTGTAAGTAGCTATTCCTTAAATCTAGTCCATTGGTAAACTCGCTTTTGTTTAGGAAATAGTTGAAATAAGATTGTTCTGTTTTTGAAAACAATGAACTCTCAAAGAATACAATGTTCTCGTTTGCCATTTGCAAAACCTCTTTTTGAAATTCTATCGGATAACGATAAAATGAAGCAAATCCATTGTCGTATAAATCTTTAAACACAAATAGTCTTTCTGTATTTGTTATCTGAATAAATCCCTTATCGTCTACGTTTATAAAACCTTTATCAATTAAGTAATTTAATTGTGGCTTTTGATGCTCTTTATAGTTGTTGAAAGATATTTGTTCGTTTACAAGTAAGTCAAAAAAGGTGTGATATTTTTCTTCTTTGAATGGTTCAACATAGGCAAGCAGTGTTTGGTCGGAAAAAAATAGATTTGAACAACCAACCATTTCTTTGTTGTCGGTATTGAAGTAGATGTATTTATTTGGATTCAGGCTCGGGATGTCTTTGATTGAAGTTGGTGATGAAGATATTTGCAAAAGCTCAAAATCTATATTCCCATCTTCAACAAAAAGCTTGAATTGTTTTAGGATTGATTCAAATTCAGGGGCAAGCAACCTTACTTTTTCAAAGTACGAATTTTTTGCCGATGGAATTGAAAAACGAGCATTATCTGCAAAACCATATTTTACTTGAAAAGCAGTTGTAAAAGCAAAATGTAATATGTTCTCTATAGATGTATTTAGTTCGGTAAGAATTTTATTATAACCATAAATCTGACCCTGGGATGTCATTTCGGACAATGAAAAACCTGTACCAATTCTATATTCATTTTGAGAATGAACTCCCATAATTCTTTCAAATAAACCCAATTGGCTTTTCTTGCTTACAAGATTTATCCTATTTTGATTGTCAATAAACTCAAATAAGTATTTAAAATTTTGAAACAGTAAATATGGCTTATTGTTTTCTTTAATAAAGTCTAAACTGTAACTATAGTGTGCTACAAGTTTGTCATCAATATGACCTTCTTTTATTTTCGTAGCATTCTCTGGAAAGCTAATGGATACACCATAAGTCATCCCTCCTTTATCAGCAAAAAACTTTTCTGTTTCGCTTTTGTGAAGTCGTTTTGCTTTTAGTCTTGTTTTGTCAGAAATTTTGAAGTCATTTCTATTCCTCAAATTTTCAATTAGACCAATGTAATTCAAATTTGTATCGGTTGAGTCTAAATAATTTGAAATGATATTTTCTTTGTCTGCGATTGTCAAACTTTTAGGAATAAACTTTGGACTTCTGTGAGGTTCATTCTCCGTCTCATAAAAGTTGAGTAAAATTTCAGCAGATTGTGAATAGACTAATAAGAAATTCTTTAATTCAGTATGATAGTAATCGACCAGCCCTTTATGAGTTAAAATTTCGTGAATCAGGTGAGGTTCGCTCTCGAGTATTTTACTAAAGGTTGGTTTTGATATTCGTTTAAATACATTGTGATTGCTTATTATTTCCCAAAATGAATGAATATAACCGTGTAGTAATTGCTCATGTAGTGCAACTACATTGGTATCAGTTATGGTTGAAAAAAACTGCCCAACTATTTTTCCATATTCCGCTGCTTTTTGTTTGAAATTATCAATTTCATCCTGCGTCCAACTTTTCAAATATAATTCGTTGTCAAAGTACTTTTTTAAGTTGTAAAGTTCTAAAACGTCATTAATATCTGTATACGTGGATTTTATCTCACTTTTTAAGATATGTTCTCCTTTTGACAAGTGATGTGGGCCTGCCATATCTTCTTTTGAGTAAAATTCAACTCTGTTTAAATCGTGCTCATGCATATTTTGTACGGTCTGTCTCTATAGGGTGATGGCTAACGCGCAAATATACGAACCTCTACCCCGTTTGTAACCGTTTACAAACCTTTTAAAAATTTTATTTAATAAATATTAACCCTTTACCCTCCCCAAATCTCCAAATTTTCGCCTCTCTTTCTTCGTCCAAAAATACACTACTACCCATTCCTCATCAAAAAAATTCGCCGAAACGCCTTATTTTTTCGCCCAAACGGGCGGTTACAAAATCAAGTATATCTTTTGATATGTCCTTGTAGTATGCTGCCGAATCTCCCGCTACTATTGAACACATTCGTCGGCTCCACTGCGTTACGCCCGGAATGACGGTTGGATGGCGCTTGCCATTTCCAACAATATACATACACCTCTTTTATTTGAGCCTCATGCCATACTACACACATCTTTTTTCGAGGAAGGCAAAACCGGGAAATCTAAATAAATGAGAGTCTACTAATGTATTTAATTAGTGCTGTTCTTTAGCTTATCAACATCCTGAAAATAGTCCCAAACGATTTTGGCCTTGGCATGTCCAACAACATCCGCCATTTCTTCCTGCGTTTTTTCACGTATGTTTTTCACGGAACGAAATTCTTTCAAAAGTGCGTCAGCAGTGGCTTTCCCGATACCTTTGATATCTTCAAGCTCATTCTTAAACGTGCCCTTGCTGCGCTTGGTGCGGTGAAAGGTGACGCCAAAACGGTGTACCTGATCCCTGACAAAACGGATGAATTTTAACGAACTCCCGTTATAGGGCAGCTTCAATGACAATTGGTCGCCCGTAAAAAATATTTCTTCCACATTTTTAGCAAGCCCAATCAATGTAATATGTCCCTGCAAGCCCAGTTCTGTTATGGCTTCCATGGCAGCGCTTAACTGTCCCTTGCCGCCATCAATGATTACCAGTTGGGGAAATTCCTGATGCTCCTCGAGCAATCTTTTATAACGCCTGTAAACCGCTTCCTTCATCGAGGCAAAATCGTTGATGCCCGTTACCGTTTTCACATTGAAATGGCGATAGTCTTTTTTACTCGGCACGCCGTTCTTAAAACACACCATCGCGCTGACGGGATAGCTTCCCTGAAAGTTGGAGTTATCAAAACACTCAATATGCACGGGCAATTCCTGCAATTGAAGGTCGGCCTGTAATTGTTCCAAAACCTTTACGTGGTCTACATTTCGGCTTATCTTCAAACGCTCTTTATTTCTTATTTCTTCAATAAAATAACCTGCATTTTTTTCGGATAGCTCTAATAACTTTTTCCGGTCTCCTGCCTTTGGCACGATAACCGAAACACCTGTTTCGGGATACTCAATAGCATAAGGCACGACTAATTCTTTTGCATCACTGTTAAAAATATTGCGCAACCTGCTAATCGCATACACCAGCATTTCCTCGCTGCTTTCTTCCAGATGTGCTTCAAACTTGTTCGTTTGCGTTTGCACGATGGTACCCCCGCGCACCATCAGATAATTAACATAAGCAACATCTTTTTCCCTGATAATCGAAAATATATCTTTGTCACCACCACCGATACCCGCCACCACGGATTTTGATTGATAATAATCTTCCAGATAAGTGATTTTTTTACGCACCTGTTCCGCCTTTTCAAACGCCAGCTCCAAAGCATACTGATTCATCTGCTCTTTCAAATGGCGGATGACCGGGGACAAATTGCCCTTTAGCAAATCCTTTAACTGCCTGAGGTTTGCATTATAATCCTCCAATGTTTGCAAGCCCTCGCAAGGGCCTTTGCAGTTGCCCAAATGATATTCAAGGCAAACTTTAAATTTGTTCTTTGCAATATTTGCAGGGGAAAGATTGAGCGAACAAGTACGCAACGGTATTGTGCGCTTGATAAACTCCAACAACTCCCTCACCTTAAACACGGATGTATAAGGCCCTAAATATTCAGACCCGTCATGCACAGGTTGCCGCGTCAGATACACGCGCGAAAAATATTCGTTCCTGATAACGATATAAGGATAAGTTTTTCCGTCTTTGAGACTGATATTGTATTTTGGCTGAAACTGTTTGATGAGCGAGTTTTCCAAAAAAAAGGCATCCTGCTCGCTATTGACAATCGTGAACTCGATGCGCCGGATGCGCTGCACCAGTTCATGTGTTTTATAATTCGTAAAGGTCTTGTTGAAATAAGAACTTACCCGCTTGCGTAAATCCTTGGCCTTGCCCACATAAATAATCTTTCCGTTACTGTCGAAATACTTATAAATACCCGGTTCATGCGGTATCGTGGATGCGATATTTGAAAATTGCTCCTGTGTCATCAGTGTGCAAAAATACGCATCTGCCGTGATGTCTAAAAACGTCTGTTGCCGCCGCCCCGGCTACCAGCGGGCGGACGGCTGCGGTTATCACTACCGCCACCGTTTCCACTACGGCTACCGCGCATCTCCCCGCCCCTGTTCCTGCCCGCAGCACCACCAAACCTGCGCGGGAAGTAGGATACAGTGAGCATATAAAAGTTTTGCAAGCCATTCGTAACAGTGGTAGAGACACCGTTGCCCCTGTCTGTGATGCTATTGGTTATATTCTTGTTTTGGCGCAGCAAATCCATCGCCGAAAACTTCAGTTCTACTTGCTTTGTTTTTGTCAGGCGATAGGTGGTATAAATATTCCAAAGCGTGGCCTCGGAGCCTTGCGTCTGATTGTTTGATGATGTGGACTTCACATAATTCACCGAATTGGTCAAAGAAAAATCTTTCGGGTAATTAATCGTTATGGTCGTGCTTGTGGTATAATTATGATTTTTGAAGGAATTCAAGGTCTTGTCCGACTGCTTACTGATATTTGTTGATATACGCTGGGCACCGTTCAATGCAATATAATCCCCCAATGTCAGCCCTATATTGAACGTATTGTTAAACGTGTTGCTTTGGGAAACAGAATAAATCGTATCTATATAGGATGGTGATTTGCGGATATTAAAGTTAGTGGTATAGCCAAGCTGTAACGTATATTTTTCGCTAATCCTAAAAGAGGTGTTTATATTATATGCCAACCGATATGCCAGACTATTATTAACGTTAATCGGATAAACATGCCTTCTGTTCAAACTATCATACATAATACTGTCCGCAAATGCCCGCATCGTATTATCATACCCACCGCTCAAACTCATGTTCAAGTCTTTCTTTCCCTTGAACTGTTCTGTGTTGAAAGAAGTTTCAACCCCGAGGGAATGGGTATAAGATGATTTTAAACCCGGGTTGCCATAATTAAAGCTGTACAAGTTTGCTGCATCAATTATCGGATATAAATCATCTATGCTTGGTATGCCTGCACTTGTGTTATAATTAAGCGAAAATGAATACTTGTACTTCCTGTCTTTTCGATAATCATACGCCAGGGACAACGAAGGCAGGAAAAACTGAAAATTTCTGTCAATGTTCCGATAATCAAAGCTCGACCTGTTTTGATGTACCATGAACTGACCGTTAAGATTGGCATTTACGTTAAGTGTCTTATAATACCGATTGCTCAAAGAACGCCTGAATGTTTTTGACAAACCAATACCGGGCCGTTCCGTTAAGGCAAAGACTTTATTGTTATTGGTCAGCTCGTCGTTAGCCACATACTTAAGAGCTATCGAATCAAAATCACTCACCAAATTATCGCTCGTCCTGTTTGATATATTTAAGTTATTATTGAAACGGATATTTATCCCGCCCAGATTGTTGCTACCGAACAACAACCTTTTCAAGGCATTATAACCAAAGGATAAGTTTCCTCCTACATTTTCAGCATTTGTATTATACTTTCTGTTGAAATATTGGTTTTTTGAAGGTTCGCGCTCATTTATCAGCGAACTTAACGACAGGCGCTCATTATCATTATTGCCATAATTTGCGGAAAGGTTCAGGTTAAAGCCTTTCAGGTTTCTGTCATCATCATCGTTATTGCGAAGCCTCGCAGAAAAATTCACGGCATTGTTGACCGAATGGCTCTGCGATTTTTGCTCGCCCTCGCTTACAGGCAAATCCTCGTCCGATTTTAATGTACGCGTAACAGAGTGACCATCACTCGTGCTATTAGTATAACCTCCCGAAACAGAAAAATCCCTTTGTCTGTTTCGTTTGTTATAACTTACGTTAAGGTTATTATCTAACGTAATATTCTCGCTCACCCTGTCCGTGTGCGTTTTCAATATATTTTTTGAGGAGGTGTTAATGTCGTCAGTCACCGAGTGTATATCATTATCGTTCCGGCGAAGCATATAATCAACAGAAAGCGCATTTTCTGTCCTTCTATCATTTGTTATCTCCCCAAAACTTCGACGATAGTTACCCCCAATGCTTTGCACCTTATTCACACCCTGCCCGTTAAAATTAGCCACGTAACGAAAGCTCGGGTTCATCGTCCTGAAAGTGCTGCCCTGCAATATAGCTTGTATATCATTTGCTGATTTATTGATATTGTTCAATGCGCCCACCACACCTACCCTTGTGCGGCTGTTGAACAACTGCAGCGCAAGGTCTGCTTCATACCGGTCGTCCGTACCAACGCCCACGCCTCCCTTGCCGAAATAGCCTTTTCGTTTATTTGCCTTTAACTTAATGTCCATCGTCAGAGTGGAATCGGCGTCTGTGTTGGTATATTCATCCTTGGAATAATCCTGTTCCTGATATACCTGTATTTTATCAATAGCATTCTTGGGCAGGTTTTGCGTAGCGATGCGATAGTCGCTACCAAAGAAGGGTTTGCCGTCCACAAAAACATTGTCCACCTTTCTGCCATTTACGGTAATCGTGCCATCTCCCCACATGGTAACGCCCGGCACCCTTCGCAACATATCTTCCACCACAGCGTTAGAGTCCAGCTTGAAAGCATTAGGGTTTATCTCCAGGGTATCTCCATTCATCCTGATGGGCACTACGGCTTCCACTACGACCTCCTCCATCATCCCGTCGCGGCGTATCAATGGCACTTTCTTTAAATCCAAACCATATCGGTTCAGAGAATCTAATACAAACAGTTTTGAAAACGTCTTATAACCCGTGACGGTTATCGTCAACAGTAAAGAATCCGATACAGGCAGTCCCTGAAAATTAAACTCCCCCACACTATTGGATAACTGAAAATCCGCGAGGCTTGAATCTGCTTTTTTATACACCAACACCGTAGCGGATTGTATGGCATATTCCTGCTCCGTATCAAACACAATCCCCGTAAGCGTTCCCTTTTTTACGGAATCCTGCGACTGTGCAAAAATACAGAACGGCAATCCCAACAATAAAAATATAAGCAAACACCTCATCAGACTATTTATTTTCCTTTATTTTAAACCTTACGATTACGGGATTGGCACTTTCCTTACTATTATCAAAATATGTTTTTAACACTGGCGGATACTGTGGTGTTTTGGACGCCATCTCCTTCATATTACCAAACATGGACAAGGAGGATTGATAGGTGTAGGTATATCCGTCATCAAAATTATAAACAGGATTGCCCCATAAAGGCAGATAAGTATTGGTACTGTCCGACGCAATCTTGCTTAGATTGTATACCGTTCCCTTATTTGTGTCATAAAGAAAACTACTGTTTCGGGCATTTCTGAAAATATCCAGCTCAAAAAACAAATACTGCCCATAAGGTAACAATCGTTTAATGCCCCAGGCAAAACTATTATTTCGCGCACGGTATTCGTCCAGTTCAAATCCGTTCTTAAACGGCGTTTCCTCGAATGCCTCGGGAACTGAAATGCCCATGGGCAAAATCAATTTATACAGTTCCTTTACACCACCAGGCGTTAAAGCATAAAACGAATAATGATAAGGACGTGTAAACAATAAGGAATCCGGCCGCGCTGTTTTGAAAAACCGGATATTGCCCGGATTGACGGCATATACATTGGCATTATGCTGGTTGTAGGGAAGATAGTTTTGCAAAACATTCCCGTCAGAACCTATTACTTTTAACTCATAAGCGATACTGTCCTTGGCATTCTTATTGGCATACAATGCGCCACTCACAAACTTGTCCTTATCAAAAAGCACAGGATTAGCCAACACATACCTGAAATTTCTGACCTTCTCTATTCTTTCTTTCCGAACATCTTCCAGATAATAATAATAAGCACCCGCGAATTTCGATACATCTTTGGCACGGGGATTTTCGTTCAAATCCTGCAATTCCTTTTGGGAGAGATTATAGCTTTTTTTTATATCGTAAATCAACAAAGCATTTTTAACCGCGTCATATTGAAGATGCCTGATGGTTGTTTTATTGTCCTCATATCTTTTGATAAA
This sequence comes from Niabella sp., assembly GCA_047601605.1. Classification (GTDB taxonomy): domain Bacteria; phylum Bacteroidota; class Bacteroidia; order Chitinophagales; family Chitinophagaceae; genus Niabella. The sequence continues at coordinate 2,194,718 of JASGIU010000002.1, read as the reverse complement.
CTTTCCCTGCTTATCAAAAAAATACAATCGGTTGGTATCCCTGTCATACACAACGATATATTTATCCGTTACTACCAAAAAAGCAATATCGCCAAACAAACTTTCCTTTGTTGTTTCCAACGGGATATATTCCACATCTGTCAACATATTGCCCACACTGCCGCCAACGGCTGTTTGCGGGTCAAAATATAACATCTTGGGCTGTGCACACAAATCCATATAGGCAATGAACATACACGCAAGCAACAAAATCAATTTTCCCTTCATGATAATTTTAACAGTTTGCTTATGTTATTGGACGACTTTTTTACAAAAACCTTCACTTCTTTCATGAGTATTTCAGAAATTCAGAGATAAAATATCTAAAACCAAAAGTAATCAATCCTACACAACACAAAAAAGGAGCCTGACGGCTCCTGTACAAATCACATAAAAAATGAAAAGATTAACTTCCTTTGTTGGATATATAATCCTTGCCCGTGCCATCGCTGGTGGCTGTCACATGAGAAACATCGCCTTCAGATGCCGTAATCACAAAGTTGGGGCTTAATATATAACTGCTGTCCTGTGCTACAACATTACCTTTGGTCACAAAAATCTTACATGCCTGCACATCTCCTTCGGGACATCTCTCTGCCGATTCGGTATGCTTCCAATTGGCGATATTCTGCACATTTGCCTGTGAGTAAGGCACGGAATCGGTCGGCGGCACAAATTCAAAAACATGTAGTTCATCTTGTTTTACCACCGATTGCTTTGTAAAAGCACTAACGGTAAAAATCAGCGCCAGACCAAGAATAAACGTGCATACGGGTATAAATACTCTTTTAGTTAACATAAGGGTAGAATTTTAAGGGTAAAAAAATCACTACGACTAAACGTCGCAATTAATACGGATTGAAAAATAAAACTTCACTAAACAAGTTCGAACTTTATTAGCATTTCGATTTTAAAGGGTTACAAAATGTGTTTTCAGGTACCTGTATAGGTAAAGACAAAAACCAGGCAAAAAATACCGAAAACGCGCGACAGATACAGCTTTCACAGAATTTTAGCATTTATCATACAACGCATAAAATAGCATAGAAATTTTATTGCATCTATAAAAAACAGATGTTCAGTTCAATAAACTATCACTATGCTTTTTAAGTCAGCTTTGGTACTACTATCAGCTTTGTTGCGTCGCACACTTCAACTGCTATACATAACCCGTCAATCATTTATTTTAAATTATCCAGCACCTTAAACATCTTGCGCACGAGACTATACTGCGAGCTGCTGTAATTGTTTATCAGGAAAGAAAATATAAACTCCTCTCCTTGCTTAGATTTATGATAACCTGCAAAGCCTTTCACCCGGTTAATCGTGCCGCTCTTCATCTTCATATCATTGTACACCGGAAAGCCTTCGTAGTAATCCTTAAACCATGCTTTATCTTTTGCATATTGCAACACCTGTACCTGCGTTTTAGTGCTGATGCGGTTTTGGGGCGATAACCCTGACCCGTCATACAGATGAAAGGCCTCTGCATCAAACCCTTTCGATTGCCAATGTTTTTGCAAAACAGACACGCCCTCGTCCGTACCGGCCTTGCCTGTTTGTTGCAGCGCAATGGTTTTTAAAAGTGCTTCCCCATAAAGATTTATACTTCTCCTTAGAAACCAATATACAATTGACGATAACGGTGGAGATACATGTTCATACACCACTTCTGCGCCGGGCATTGTTTTTTCCACCATGACAAACTGCGGGTCTTCAACCGTTACCGTTCCTTTTACATAATTCACAAGTGTTTTGACAAATTGATTGACCGGGTCATATATAGAAGCCGAAACCTTAAAGTTTTTCTGCCCAAACGGTATCGTACCGCGCAGCACGCCGCCCTTGCCGCCCATAGATGGATAATATAAATAAGTATTATCCCCACTCTCTTTTTCACCGGCAACGGCATCCGACTTTATCGTATAGTCGTACAACTTTGGCAGGGTCTTTACAATATCCACTTTGCTGCCAACCGTGTTACCAGATTGCAGGTAAATATCAAACTGGTTTTCGCGCCATGTCAATGGCAAAGAGGCCGCACCAAAATACTGGCCAAGGTCTTGCCAAATCCAACCGTCCGGGATTGTTTCGCCTGTCCAGCCTTTCATGTTCACATATATATGCTGCAATTTTTTTACGCCACTTGCCGCAAGAGCCGATTTTATCTTTTGCAAGATCAAGGTGTCTTTTGTGGTTTCCCAACGCCAACTGCCAAAAGTAGGATCGCCCGAAGGCTCGATATACAGGCTCTTTTCCGCACCTTTGGTCACTATCGCAAATTTTGTTTTATAGGTATAATCTGCGCCCAGCATATCCATAGCGGTAGCCGCCGTTACAATCTTTTCCGTGGAAGCTGTTGCAAGTCCCATATTAGCGTTCTGGTCAAACACGACCTCCCCTGTTTTTGCATTGATGACATACAGCGATACGGCTGCATATTTCATTTGCCCATCCGCGTTAAAACTATCCATTGCCACCTTTAACCGCTGCGCCACCTGCGCCTGAACCAACGATACAGAGAATATTAAACATGCTAACCAGATACCTTTTTTCATTTGCATATTTTTTATTTGATTCTATTTCATGCAAAGCGCAGAAATAAAGCAGAATATTATATCGCATGAAAATACGAAAATAATCATATCATCACGCATCCTGTGCAACGGCAACCACATAATATTACCGCCCAGATTATATTAAACAACTTTATTGTTTTATCTTTAGCCTAAGATTAAAAGCCATGACGTTCACAACATTAGCCAGGGATTTTGAGGGGGAATTATATTACGACAACAGCGCACACCATCGCGCGCAAAAAACAGTGTATGCTACGGACGCCTCCGTGTATCAGGAAATGCCCCAGGCAGTAGCGGTTCCCAAAAACATCAACGACATAAAAAAACTTATCCTGTTTGCGAATACAAACCACATCACGCTTATACCAAGAGCTGCGGGCACTTCGCTCGCAGGGCAAGTGGTCGGAAACGGCATCGTGATAGATATATCCAAATATTTTAAGCGCATCATTGAACTGAATGTAGCCGAACGTTGGGTAAAAGTGGAGCCAGGCATTATCCGTGACGACCTGAATGCTTACCTAAAACCTTACGGCCTCATGTTTGCCCCTGAAACCTCAACTGCCAACCGCGCTATGATTGGCGGGATGATCGGCAACAACTCCTGCGGCCTGCATTCTATTGTATGGGGCGATACCCGAAGGCATTTGATAGAAGCAAAAGTGCTGCTGCACGATGGCAGCGAGGTTGTACTGCAAAAACTATCCAAAGAGGCCCTTTCCGAAAAAGCAAAAAACAATACCACGGAAGGCAATATCTATACACGTCTCACAACACTGTTAAATAACAAAGAAAACCAACTGGCTATTCAAAACGGTTATCCCAAAAAGTCACTTACCCGCCGAAACACCGGGTATGCACTTGATATTTTATTGGACGAACTACAAACAACGCAAAGCCTGAACCTCTGTCACCTGATAGCCGGCAGCGAAGGCACACTGGGATTTGTGACAGAAGCCAAACTCAATCTGTTGTCCCTACCTCCCGTAAAAGAAGCATTGGTATGCGTTCATTGCAGTACATTGGCGGAGGCGCTTCATGCCAGCAACGTAGCCCTCCGTCACCACCCGATGGCATCCGAGCTGGTGGACAAGTACATCATGGATTTCACCAAGGGACATCGCGCTTACTCCCGCAACAGATTTTTTATCGAAGGAGACCCTGAGGCATTGCTGATGATAGAATTCATGGAAGCCGATGAGGATTTATTGGAACAAAAAACCCGCAAACTGGTAGAGGATTTGCAGCAACATCAATTGGGATATGCTTATCCGATCATCAAAGGTACGGACACGAAACTGGCCTGGGATATACGAAAAGCCGGTTTGGGACTTATCCGAAATATGCCCGGCGACAAACAACCTGTTAACCTTATCGAGGACTGCGCTGTTTCACCAGAGGACTTGCCGGATTATATAGCCGATTTAAAAAATGTATTGACAAAGTACAATCTCACCGCATCTTATTATGCCCATGCCGGCGCGGGCGAACTCCACGTAGAGCCAATGATAAACCTGAAAACCCGTGAAGGTCAACAAACGTTTCGTGCCGTGTTGCAGGACACTGCCGCTTTAGTGAAAAAATATAACGGCTCACTCAGCGGCGAACACGGCGATGGCAGGCTACGCGGGGAGTTTATCCCTTTTGTTCTCGGCAGCAAGGTTTACGAACTTTTACAGGAAGTAAAAAATATATTCGACCCTAAAAATATTTTTAATGCAGGAAAAATCGTGGACACGCCTGCCATGAACAAACACCTGAGATACGAGGCGGATTCAAAAACCAGGGATATTCAAACCATTTTTAATTTCACGGTACAGGAAGGTATTTTGAAATTAACCGAAAAATGTTCCGGCTCCGGGGATTGCCGTCGTTCGCACCTTTGGGGCACCACCATGTGCCCTTCCTACATGGCCACGTTGCAGGAAAAAGACACCACACGGGCAAGAGCCAATATCCTGCGGCAGTTCCTGACACAATCGAACAAAGAAAACCCATTCGACCATCCCGAAATCAAAGAGGTAATGGACTTATGCCTGAGTTGTAAGGGTTGCAAAAGCGAATGTCCTTCAAGCGTGGACGTGGCAAAATTGAAAGCCGAATTTCTGCAACATTATTACGATGCAAACGGCATCCCGCTGCGCACCAGGATTATCGCGGGTTTCACCCAATCGCAACAATTGGCGACAAAGTTTGCACCCGTATACAATGCTCTGCTAAAAAATAACGTCACTGGAAAAATAACCAAGCGTTTTTTGGGCTTTGCTCCCAAACGTTCCTTGCCATTGGTGAGCAGGGTAACCTTACGCCAATGGTTCAAACAACACCCAAAAAATCACAAACAGTCCAAGCGACAGGTGTTGTTATTTTGCGATGAGTTTACAAATTACAATGATGTACAAGTCGGTCACAAAGCGGTTCTTTTATTGGAAGCATTGGGTTACGAAGTCTTGATGCCTCCTCATGATGAAAGTGGCAGGACTTATTTGTCCAAAGGGCTTTTGCGGAAAGCGAAAAGCATTATTTTAAAAAATGTGGCCACGTTGTCTCCGTTGGTAAATGACGATACACCGTTGATAGGCATTGAGCCATCCGCACTGCTTACCTTTAGGGATGAAGCATTAGACCTTACAAATGACGAACAAAAAGAAGCCGCCTCGCATCTTGCCAAAAACAGTTTTTTGATAGAAGAATTTTTGCTGCGCGAATTTCAGCACGGCAATATCACCAGCGAACATTTCACTTCTCATCCAAAGCACATAAAATTACATGGGCACTGCTACCAAAAATCATTCGGATTGGTAGATGCTGTTAAAAACGTGCTCTCCATCCCCACAAATTATTCGGTTGAAGTCATACCCTCCGGCTGTTGCGGCATGGCAGGCTCTTTCGGTTATGAAAAAGAACATTACGACACCTCTATGAAAATAGGCGAACTGGTGCTATTCCCCGAAGTGAGAAAAACGGATGAACATACGGTCATTGCCGCATCGGGCACGAGCTGCCGTCATCAGATAAAAGACGGCACGGGACGAAAAAGCCTGCATCCTGTGGAAATTTTATGGGAAGCACTTTTATAACTTGTCAAATGCTTGCTGACCGCTCCCTTCTTCTGTGATAAAAGTAACACAGTCCCTACGCCAAATGCTTCACATTTGTAGAAACAGGAAACAAAAAAATATACAAATGAGAACATATTTAAAGAACTGGGATTTAATGCGCATCATACGGTTGGCTTTGGGTATCATCATCCTCATTCAAGGTATTCAGACCCAAAACAAAATGTTCATTGTTTTAGGCGGACTATTTGCCCTGATGCCCTTGTTGAATATGGGCTGTTGCGGCACGGCAGTTTGCAACACCCGTGTGCCGAAGACGGAAAAGCAAACCGAAGACGTTATTTATGAAGAAATAAAATAGTTGTTTTCAAAAAGTACTAAAGAATGAAAATGTTTTTGCAAATAGGTGTTATATGCCCGTTGATATTTCTATTTTCCTGCGGGAATAACTCCTCGCAAACAGAAGCACAAGAGGGGCAAAAATATCTCCAGATTGGCGATAGCATAAGCATGTCTGCACAGACAGCTTTGTTGGAGAATGTTAGCGCGGCCATCAAAACCTATGGCATCGCAGGTGCTGTTGATTTCTGCAATGAAAGGGCGTTGCCACTGACGGATTCTTTTTTGGGTAATCCGGTGAAAACGATTCAGCGCCTGAGCGACAGAAACAGAAATCCCGTCAATGCTATCCAATCCAGCGAAGACAGTGCCGCCTGGCAGGAACTAAAGATTCTGATGCAGGATTCCTCAGCAAAAAAACAACTGATTGTCAGGCAAGACAACGGCGATGTTTTATACTATAAAGCCATCACGATTGTCATGCCTACTTGCCTGAGTTGTCACGGCAGCAAAGACTCGGACATCTCCTCTAAAATATGGCAAGCGATAGCCGATAAACATCCGCTTGATAAAGCGACAGATTATCAAATGGGCGAGTTAAGGGGAATGTGGAAAATCCTGCTAAATAAAAATTTAAACGATTTAAAGTAAATGAAGTTCATCAAAAGCAATATATTTCCCCTTGCCGGCGTTATTATCGGTGGGGTGACAGGATTTCTCTATTGGCAATTGACAGGCAAGGCCGGCAGTTGCACCATCACCGCAAAACCCTTTACCAGTGCAGTTTACGGGGCTATTGTGGGTGGTTTGTTATTATTATTTTATAAAAAGAATAATCAGGAGCATATATGACATTTCAGGAAATCATCAGCGCAGACACACCGGTATTAGTGGATTTCTTTGCCGAATGGTGCGGCCCCTGCAAGATGCAGACACCCATACTGAAGGAACTAAAACAACGGATTGGCGACAAGGCAAGGATTATCAAAATAGATGTTGACCAAAGCCCTTCGGTTGCGATGAAATACCAAGTAAACAGCGTGCCAACCCTTGCCGTGTTCAAGAAGGGAGAGTTAAAGTGGCGCAAGTCCGGCGTTTCACAGGTCAATGAATTACAGAGAATCATTGAGGCTAATCTCTGACGGACTTATCACCTTTTTTTATCACAATACATTCCCTGTTCTCCAAACAGGAGGTCAAAATAAAGGATGCCTTTATTTTGACAGTTATGGGATTGCTAAGTTTTATCACCAAAATACAATCCGATAAAAAACACAATAGCGCCGCCAACAATAACCTGAATAATGGTAGGCACCAACTTTGTCCTCATGAACTTATACTTCACCAAGGCAATAGCCATCAACTCAAAGACTACCACACAGTAGGCAACCTTTAGCGCCAGATGGTAATCGGACAACAGGAACGGGAAAGTATGGAACATCCCTCCCAAAGCAGTACCCAATCCGGTAATAATGCCTCTGGTTACGGGATTACCCCTACCGGTTATAGTTCCGTCATCGGTCAGGCTTTCTGCCAGCCCCATGCTGATGCCCGCGCCCAAACTGGCAGCCAACCCTACATAAAATGCCGACATCGGCTTTTCCGTTAGTCCTGCCGAAGCAAAAATGGGAGCAAGCGTAGAAACCGAACCGTCCATGAAGCCAAGCAAGGCAGGTTGCACTTTTTGGCTTACAAATATCTGCCTCGCCTCTTTGTTTGTCTTAGTCTCTTTCTGTTCCATATTCTATTAGTGCAAAACCGTCATCAAACGGAATGCTGAAAAAAGTACCATTACCGCCCCACATCTTTAGTGCCGGGAAGAATAATTATGTGCCGGATGTGAGAAATTTTCTTCTTTTGATAACGTCGGTTTGCTTAAAGTTTGTTCAACAAGAAAACCTCCATCGGATTTTCCAACAGCCCGTCTGCCTTCCCTACAAAATCTACCATGTGGGTATTGGCGAGGTGCTTATCAAGTGCCTCTTGGCTTTGCCAGATTTCGTAAAAAAGGAAAGTATGTTCATCCTGCTTCCCTTGGTGCAGGTCGTATTGAATGCAGCCGTCTTCTTTCCGGGTAGGAGCAACCAGTGACTGCAATAATGATTTTGTTTCGGATAATTTTGATTCTTTGGCAGTCATTTTTGCAATTACAGTCAACATAGTTTATCATTTTAATTGTGAAATTTATTTTATTACGATAGAAAGCTACACCGCCACCACTGCTTTGATACCGGGATGTGACTGATAACCGACCAACGTAAAGTCCTCGAATTTGAAATCAAAGATATCCTTTACCGCCGGGTTGATTTCCATTTTCGGTAACGGGTAAGGCTCTCTGCTAAGTTGCAGTTTCACTTGCTCAATATGATTACTATAAATATGCACGTCGCCAAAACTATGTACAAAATCACCGGGCGCCAAATCACAAACCTGCGCTATCATCATGGTCAGCAATGCATAAGATGCGATGTTAAACGGCACACCTAAAAATACATCCGCAGAACGCTGGTAAAGCTGGCAGCTAAGTTTTCCATCCGCCACATAAAACTGGAACAGTGCATGGCAGGGCATCAATGCCATCTCGGGCAATTCGCCCACGTTCCAGGCGCTGACCATCAGCCTGCGGCTGTCGGGCGTTTTTTTAATCTGTAATATAAGTTCGGTTATCTGATCAATCACTTTGCCGTCCTTTGCCTGCCAACTGCGCCATTGCTTGCCATAAACGGGGCCAAGGTCGCCGTTGGCATCCGCCCATTCATCCCAAATGCTGACACCGTGCTCCTTTAGGTAATGAATATTGGTATCGCCACGCAGAAACCAAAGTAATTCATAAATAATGCTTTTTAAATGCACCTTTTTGGTGGTCACCAATGGGAAACCTTTCTGCAAATCGAAACGCATCTGATAACCGAAAACACTAATAGTACCCGTGCCAGTGCGGTCGGTCTTTTGCGTGCCGTTATCAAGTATATGTTTTAATAAATCTAAATACTGCTGCATGAGCGCAAATTAACGATATTGGCCATAGTGACGAAAAGGATTTTCGCACATGATATAAAACAGCCCATTCATATTCTGCTGTTGAACGGAGCGTCGCAAGGATGATGATATTAGCACGAAAGCCGACACAATAAAATCCATCAGGGTTTCAACTCTGTGGTCACTACCGCGTTTTGCATGGCCGGAACGGTCTGCTCCATTTTAACGGCCAATTTTCTAACGGGGTCAATCCACAAAATATTTTTATCGTTTTCGTCATTGGCATTTACTACGCTCACCTTCCAGGTCTCTGTTCCGTTAACTGTTTCTTTGCCCAATACTTTTATCAGCAGCGGCTTGGCCTTCATCGTCATGATGTCAAGAGCAGAAGCGGCGATGCTATAACCTTCCGCAAGGGGAAGCCTGGCCACGAGCATGTCAAACCCTGCACCATCACAGATATATGCCCCCTCGACAGGAACCTCTGAATTATTTCCCATCATAGAGAGTTTTATATTTTTCCCTGATTTCTCCATCGCGATATCCGCCCCGCCTTGTTTAATCGTGCGCTTCACAAATGCCAAAGAACCTTTGGTATAGACAACATCATCCGTGGCGTTGCCCATAGGTGTTTTTGATTCATCAGACACAACCCAATTGCCATCTGCCATTTTTACGCTGCGCGTCATATCCACAGCAATATTCTGACCAGCTACCGCAATATTTGATTTATAGGCATAAGTCCCTTCCGACAAATCGCTTGTGGGCGCGGGCAGGGCATCTGCTACTTTTACGTCTGCCTTGGCGGCCAGCTTCACCGTATTGATGTCCACCGTAATTTCCTTTAACCGTTTGGCCACATCATCGGGCATATCTTCCTGATAGCGTGTGCCAAGATATTTGGCGAGGAATTTTTCGCCAGCGGCTATCATTGCCATGTTGTTGACAGGCTTTGCAAAGCCATGTCCCTCATCATCTGCCATAATATATTGAACATCCCTTTTCAAATCGCGCAGCGCTATAACAATCTGGTCGCTTTCCGCCTTTTTCACACGAGGGTCGTTTGCCCCCTGAATAATCATCAACGGTGCCTTGATTTTGGTGGCGGAGAAAAGCGGGCTGGCTTCCTCCAATATCTTTTTGCCCTCGGGCGTGGATTCGTCGCCCATGCGCAAGGTGAATATTTTGCGCCCGGCTTCCCAATAAGGCGGGATAGTACCCAATAAAGTGAACAAATTACTCGGCCCCACAATGTCCACACCAGCAGCATACACATCAGGGGTAAAAGCAAGCCCCGCAAGTGTGGCATATCCGCCATAGCTGCCACCCAAAATGGCTACACGCTTTGCATCAACGATACCTTGACTAATCAGGGACTTGACACCCCAAGTTATATCGTTCTGCATCAGCTTGCCCCATTGCAGGTTGCCCGCGTCCAGAAATTTTTTGCCATAACCCGTGCTACCGCGAAAGTTGGGGTCAAGCACCGCAAAGCCACGATTGGCAAACAATTGCGCCAGACTGTTAAACCCCCAATAGCTACGAGCCCAAGGCCCACCGTGAGGAACGACAAGCAGTGGTAAATTCTTCACCGCACCACCTTTGGGCAAAGTCAGGTAGGCCGGTATCTCTAACCCGTCACTACTTTTGTAACGAATTGCTTTCATCGGACTGAGATACTTCTCATATTGTTTCAACTTGGGGCGCGGGGTATATTGTTCCACGATTTTCTTACCGTCCCTGTCAAAGAAATAAACGGTGGACACTTTTGTGTCGCCGCTCACGCTGAACAACCATTTGCGCTCATCCCTGGTCATACTTGAAATACCGATTTCCGTACCGGGATATTTCGCCTTCAAATAATTATAATCCGCTTCAAATTTCTTGTCCTTGAAATATAACCTTGCCCTATCATCAAAATAAGAAGTATAGATTAGTTCCTTTGTCAAATCGCTGAAATGAACATCTTCGATATCCACGCGTTTTAACGGATCTTGTTCAACATCAGTTGTTGCACCGGTTTCGGGATTCATCAAAACCAGCTTCATCAGGTTTGTCTCTTTTCCCTTATTCGTGATCACATAAGCCTTCTTGTTATCCTTGGTAAATGCGACGGGAGAAGCCGCTTCCATCGCGGTCACGGAATATATTTTAGTGAATTTACCATCCGCGCCGATACTCAGGAACTCCGTGGAGCCGTCCTCCGGACTGCGCAAGGCCATGCGGGGATTTTCATCCCAATCAAATATCCAGCCCGATAACCTGTCGGTATTCTCGTTGAGTTTTGTCAGTTTTCCGGTATTGATTTCCAGCTTGTACAAATCGTGCCATTTAGGGTCACGGTCGTTCAGGCCAATCATCATCACGTTAGGGTCTTTTTTACTCACCATATAAATCATCGCCCTTGCACTATCGTTCGGCGTAAGGTTACGGCTTTCCGGGATACCCGTTGCGGCATCGGGCGTAGCGGTCGGCGACACGGCATAAACATTGTAGTTTTCATTACCACCCTTATCTTTCACGTACAGAATATATTTTCCGTCATACGTCCAGAAATAGCCACCGGAAGGTCTTTCCAGATTGGTCAACCTGCGCGCCGCGGAAAAAGGTTCGTCAAATTTTTTCACCCAGATATTCATGATACCGTTATATGCTTTCATAAACGATATATACTTGCCATCAGGGCTTAGCTGTCCGCCCGATATTTCGGGATTATCAAAAAACACGCTGCGGTCTATGAGCGGCGGCGTGCTATTGTTTTGCGCATTCATCTGCATCTGAAACATTAACAATGATAAAGAAAAAAAGAAAAAAAGTTTTTGCATCGTGCTTTGATTTAGGTAAACAAACTTACGTGAAATTTTTCATTCCTGAAACACACACGGAAATCCGATTTTTTGTGCTGAGAAATGGCAACAACAGGCAGAAATAAAACCCTTTGCTTATTTTTGACCATCCAGTATTTGAAATTTTATGACAACAAACGCGACCATTGCAGATGCTTTCAGCCTGCTTTCCAAATTGATGGACATACACGGTGAAAATAGTTTTTTGGCCAAAAGCTATTCCATTGCCGCTTACCACATTGAGCGGCTGCCCGCACCGTTGGCAGAAATGCCATCTTCTGAACTCCACAATATCAAAGGCGTTCATGCTTCGGTGGCAGGAAAACTACCGGAATTATTGCAAACAGGAAAACTACAATTGTTAGAGGATTTTCTTGCCAACACCCCGCCCGGCGTGCTGGAACTCCTCCACATTAAAGGATTGGGGCCAAAAAAAATACATATTATTTGGAAAGAAATGGACATACAGTCCATGGGCGAACTGGAATACGCCTGCAACGAAAACCGCCTTACCCGTTACAAAGGCTTTGGTGCTAAAACACAACAAAACGTACTGGATTCCATCAAGTTTTATAATCAAAACCTCGGATTCTATTTGTACGCCGCAGTGGAACCTTTGTATGAACCGGTTAAACAATATCTTGAAAACCTGTTCGGAAAAAATAATGTCCTGCCCACAGGAGATTTCAGAAGGCAATCACCTGTCATCGGCAACCTGTCATTTGTTATCAACGATAGCAACGAAAACATTAAACCCAAATTTGAGACCGCCTATCCGCCGGAATTATTGGAAGAAAAGGAAGACAGCCTTTTATATAAACTGACCAACGGCCTAAAGCTGCAACTTTTCACCGGGAAGGGAAATGTTTTTCAACGGCAATTTACCACATCCGCATCAGATGAATTTTTGGAGACTTTTTATCAGTCATTGAGCCAGGAAACACTTGCTTCAAAAGACTTTGCCAGCGAAGAAGAAATTTTTGAAGAAGCCCGTATCCCCAACATCGCACCCTGCCTACGCGAAACAAATGAAATCATAACCAAGGCTAAAACGCAAAAACTACCCAACCTGATAACCGTCAGGGATATAAAAGGCATCATTCACAATCACAGCGATTGGTCTGACGGGGCAAACACTATCGCGCAAATGGCGGAACACCTTATCGCCAAAGGCATGGAATACCTTGTCATTTCCGACCACTCTAAAACGGCCATTTATGCCAACGGTTTATCGGAAGACCGAATACGTGCGCAACATTCGTTGATAGACGAGTTAAATAAAAAATATGCCCCTTTTAAAATTTTCAAAAGCATCGAAAGCGATATTTTATCTGATGGCAGCCTGGACTACAACGAAGATATTTTAAACCTGTTCGATTTGGTCATCGCCTCGGTGCACAGCAATCTGGGCATGAATCAGGAAAAGGCGATGAGCCGTTTATTGAAAGCCATCGAAAACCCTTACACCACGATACTTGGCCACCCTACCGGGCGTTTGTTGCTTAGCCGGAACGGCTACCCCATTGACCACAAAACGATTATCCAGTCATGCGTAAAGCATCATGTTATTATCGAAATAAATGCAAACCCGCACCGTCTTGATTTGGACTGGAGTTGGATTGATTATGCCATCGAACAAGGCGCGCTGTTATCCATCAACCCGGACGCGCACTCGCTCGTAGGTTTTGACGACATCAGGTTTGGCGTATTAGCTGCCCAAAAGGGCGGACTTGAAGCAAAGAACAACCTGAGCTCTTTCTCGCGAAACGATTTTGAAAAATTTATTGCAGAAAGAAAAACATCCATCCGGCATGATATAAATCATATTTGAATGAGGCTTTTTAGGATAGCTTTGCGACCTCTAAAACGCAACGTACATGCAGACAAACAACCGCTGGCTGATAGCCATAATCGGAACTGTTATCCAACTATGCTTGGGCACAGTTTATGCCTGGAGCTTTTTTCAGAAACCCATAGCCGATGCCAATCAATGGAGCAATAGTCAGGTAGCATGGGCTTTTAGCATCGCTATTTTCATGTTGGGTATTTCTGCGGCCTGGGGCGGCACGGTGCTGCCGAAGTACGGCCCGAAAAAATTAGCCATCATCGGCGGTATTTTATATGCGCTGGGATATTTCATAGCCTCTTATGCGCTGTCTAAACATAGCCTGCCCTTATTGTATGTGGGGTTTGGCGTGGTTGGCGGCATCGGATTGGGACTTGCTTATGTAACGCCCGTAACCACCGCCTCCAAATGGTTTCCCGATAAGCAAGGGCTTGTGACTGGCATGGTCGTGATGGGCTTTGGTTTAGGTGCTGTACTCATGTCCAAGATACTGGCACCCGTTTTCATGGAAATGACCGGAAATAATTTGGGACTTGTATTCCGCTATATCGGCATTACGTTGTTAATCGTGCTTCCCTTGTCAGGCATGTTCATGCGGTTTCCGCCGACGAATGCCTCTTCCACGACGCCATCGGCACAAGCCGCTCCCAAAGAGAAAATATCGCTCAGTAAAATATTGTTGTCCCGTCAGTTCATTATTATCTGGTTGATGTTCATGTTCAATGTCGTGGCAGGCATGATTTTTATTTCCTTTCAATCACCTTTGTTGCAAGACCTGCTCAAGCTCAGGATGCCCGCCGGCACTGATTTTCAGTCGGAGGAAATCACGCATCAATTAGCCTCTGCCGGGGCTACGCTAATTGCCATCAGCTCGCTACTCAATGGTATCGGACGATTTGTGTGGGGTGCGGCTTCTGATAAAATCGGGCGCATTCAAACTTTCCGCTGGATGCTCATCATACAAGTTGTTGTTTTCGTAGTATTGATTTTCTTAAAACAACCATTACTTTTTTCCGTCCTCGTTTGCATTGTATTGCTCTGTTACGGCGGCGGTTTTGGTGTGATACCATCCTTTGTAAAAGACGTATTTGGCTCCAAACTGATGCCCGTTGTGTATGGTTCGATGCTCACGGCATGGGGCGTGGGCGGTATTATAGGGCCGCAAATCGTGGCTTTTATGAAAGATAACTTTCCCGAAAATGCGGGCATCTACTCCTTTACGGTTGGACTGATTATCCTGCTTTGCGGTTTTCTGTTGTCCATTGCGTTTAAAAAGAACGAAAAATTTGAGGCACAAGCATAACCGCTTTTGAAAAAGGCTAAGTGAAGCTATAAAAATTCTTATCTGAAAAAGAAAACTTTCTCTACCTTTGTATTATACAAAAAGGGAATGGGACTTCCCTGTTATAAACCGCTACAATAAATAGCTGATAGTTCCTACTTCATGAATCAATAAAAAGATGATGAGTAGGAATTTTGCATATATAGCCCCTTCGTTCAGCGGTACAATCTCCGTAAATAAAAATCATAAAATATACCCGTACAATAAAATGTACGGGTTAAACTGTTCGTATCTATTTATTTATTAAAATAATTAAACGATGAAAATTACAAAAGTAGAAGCAATTGAAATTCTCGATTCAAGAGGAAACCCCACCGTGGAAGCTGATATAACATTGGAAGACGGAACCATGGCGCGCGCCATGGTTCCCAGCGGCGCTTCCACAGGCGAACGCGAAGCGACCGAACTGCGCGACGGCGATAAAAAACGTTACGGCGGCAAAGGCGTTTTGAAAGCCGTAGAAAACGTGAACACGGTTATCGCGCAGGAAATCACGGGCAAGTGTTTTGCCAGCCAGCGCGAACTGGATTACGGGATGATAGCCCTGGACGGTACACCTAACAAATCCAAACTTGGCGCAAATGCCATCCTTGCTGTGTCAATGGCTTATGCGCGTGCCAAATCGCAAAGTATGAGGTTGCCATTATACCAATATCTTGGCGGAAGCAATGCCAGTTTGCTGCCGGTGCCCTGCATGAACGTTATCAACGGCGGGAAACACGCAGACAATAATGTAGATTTTCAGGAATTCATGATTGCCCCGCACAATGCCCCTTCTTTTAAGGAGGCCATACGCATGGGCGAAGAAGTTTTTCACAGCCTCAAATCTGTATTAAACAAAAAAGGTTACAGCACAGGTGTGGGTGATGAAGGAGGCTTTGCCCCCGACTTGAAATTGAATGAGGAAGCGGTTGAAGTAATCCTCGAAGCCATTACCCAGGCAGGTTACAATCCCGGCATGGATGTTAGTCTTTGTATCGACCCTGCCACCAGTGAACTCTGGGAAGACGGCAAATACAAACTTTTCAAAAGCACAGGAAAACTTTTGTCAGGCGATGACATGATAAAAATGTGGGAGAACTGGATAAGTCAATACCCGATCGTATTGCTCGAAGACGGACTGGCCGAGAACGACTGGACAGGCTGGCAGGCGCTTACTCAGGTGTTAGGCAACAAGATAGAACTCGTAGGAGATGACATTTTCTGCACGAACAAAAAAATATTGCAGGAAGGTATTGACAAAAGCGTAGGTAATTCCATACTTATTAAACTGAACCAGATAGGAACCGTAACAGAAACTTTGGAAACAATGGAACTGGCACGAAACAACGGTTACAACTGTTTTATTTCGCACCGCAGCGGCGAAACGCCAGATACGTTTATTGCAGATTTAACTGTTGGACTGAACGCCGGACACATCAAAACGGGCAGCGGATGCCGTGGTGAACGCATCGAAAAATTCAACCAGTTCCTGCGTATAGAACATCAATTGGCAGGAAGTTCACTATTTGCCGGAAAGAAAACGTTTAAGAATGCCTAACAATAAGGTTTTCTTTAGCAGGAACACAAGATGCTGCAATTACCTGACGTGGTAAACCGATGTGACCGGATAATGGTCTGAAGTATTTCTTGTCGTAAAATTCGGAACGGGCGTGGTCACGTCCGTTCTTATTTTTGCCGAGGCCGAAACATACCATTGCCCCATCGCGGTGCTGATGACCTGCTGGTCAATAACAGAATTGACATAGCTCAATGTGGATTGATAACCCGTGGTGTTAAGCGGATAAGTAATGGGAAGGTATCGGGTATTGTCATTCACATAATCCTGATAAGGCGATGGCATACCGTTGAGAATACTGCCGTTCAAGTGGTCATTAAAATCACCAATTATTAAAAAGCTTTTGTTCGCGAAATCCTTATCCAGCGTGTCTTTCATTTCCCGCGCGCCGTTTAGCCTGCGATTATAACTGTCATTGTCCGCATTGGCCTTGGCATGTAACAGTATCACACTTATATCTTTTATTTGACCATTCACGGACAGTTGCGCCTGCAACAAAAACGGATACCTGCCCGAAGCAAAATTCTTTGTCGCTGAAATACTTAAACCCAAAAAGGGACGCACTTTTACTTTCCTAAAAATATGCCTGTTGTACACAAAGGCCAATCGCTGGGCATTCAACATTGAAGGGTAAGGGCTTATATCATAACGATAATCATCCCCAAACGTGCCGCGAATCATTCTGCCAAAACGAGCCGTGTCCACTATCTCGCAAAGGCCGTACAAATCGGCATCCAAATATTTCAACACTTTTTCGGCATTTGCCTGTTGCACGTCCAAATTACCTCCAAAAACAGACGAGCCAAACCATTCTATATTCCAGTTAGCGATAGTAATATCTTTATTGAAATCCTTTAGTGAATCTTCCTTTACGGGCGGTTGCGGCGTTACAGGTTCTTCCGATGCAGGATTGACGGTCTTTTTACAAGCGGCAAACAGCGACAGCAACAATATCCAATAGAAAAGATTCTTCATAAAATTTATACCGTAACCAAAGGTATTTAATTCCGTGCGCCAAAAAGCAGGCTGCCGATGCGCACCATATTGCTACCACAAGCAATGGCTTGTTCATAATCGCCGCTCATGCCCATACTCAACGTATCAAAGAAAGGCAATAGCCCTTTCACTTTTCTGAACAAGCCCGCCAATTGTGAAAACTCTGCGGCTACCTGCGCGTTATTATCCGTAAAGGATGCCATGCCCATCAACCCGCGCAATCTTATATGAGGCAACGCCAAACTACCGCTTGCCAATGCGTCAAGCAAACCGTTTAACTCCCTTTCATCAAAACCAAATTTTGTTTCTTCCGTGGCAATATGCACCTGCAACAAACAATCTATTACGCGGTTTTGCTTTTGGGCCTGTTTGTTTATTTCTATCAAAAGCTTTTCGCTGTCCACTCCATGAATCAGGTGCACGAAAGGCGTGATATATTTCACTTTGTTGCTTTGCAAATGCCCGATAAAATGCCAACGGATGTCGGCAGGCAAAATCTGAGATTTTTCCACAAGCTCCTGCACGTAGTTCTCCCCAAAATCGCGCTGCCCCAAATCGTATAACGCCTGTATATCTGACGACGGTTTCGTCTTGGATACAGCCACCAAGGTAGTGCCGGAAGTTTCCAGTTCCGCTATAATATTTTTATAATTGATTTGATTGACTGACATCTTGTTTGCAGATGAAAATTTTACATCGTAGACGATTAAATGAACATTAAAACAAACTCGCCTATTCGCCTATCTCAACGGTTTGCACCATTTTTTTAGCCACCGGTTTTTCGCGCACGATGGCAGGTGACCACTTAGGCATTTTTTCCATACGTGCAATCAGTTCCATATTCAGATATTGATCCACTCCCTTGATAACCTCAAAATTAACAGGCGAGCCATCCGTATCAATAATAAATTCCAATTGCACGTATGCTTTGGTCATGCCGTCAGGTAACATCGGCGCCATTTCTTTGCCCAGCTTTTTCAAAAAGCTATCAAAAGCAACAGCACCGCCGGGATATTCGGGCCATTTGGCCACCGCGGTGGCCGTTGCCTGAATATTCCGCTTGACAGGCTGATGTGAAGAAGTGAGGCGAACCTTAGGCAAAAACCTCGGTTCGGTGGGGCTGGCATTGTTCACGACATATTCGCCGTTATCGGCTACCATCACCACGGGCAGTTGCCTGTATTTTTCAAAATAATCAAAAGCCTGCTCTAATCTGTCGCTAAATTTTTTAAGTTCCGGATTGTTATCCGTTATCTTTTTCATGTATTCATAACTGCGCTGCACATCATATTTAACAGGGAAAATATGCACCGGGATAAAATCCTGCCCCGCACTTTTGGCATTGGCACAAAGCAGGTAGAATTCGTCTATATTATCATTCAACGGGATGCAGCCTACCGTAGCACAACCGCCATGAATAAAAATATCTCCACCCGGTTTTATAGAATCGCCCAGAATACGGTCGGAGGCATTAGGATAATTAAGTCCCAAGGATAAATAATAAGAACTGTTGGGATTGAACTCGTTGATATGATAAAAACCTTCCGGCACCTGATAATCGCCCTCAAAACGTTTAGGCCCTAACGTACCGACCAATGCGCAAACCTTATAAATCTTGAATAATTTATACTCTTCCTCCGGTTTGTTCTTTGCCCAAACCTCCAACTGACTGTCATATTTAAAAGAGCGTATATAAAGATACTTCGACGGCCAATCCAAGCCCTTTACCGCAAAAAGGCTTTTCAAATAGCCCTCTTTTTTGTTGGCCGACTCCGCGGGGCGCTTAAACCCCTTCTGGTAATCAATGAACGACCTGCCCGATGCCACAGACGGCTGCGCACACAAAACATTCGCACTACCAAAACAAACTACAAATATCGCCAGTCCTAAAAAACTTCTTATCATGCTTTAGAAAACCAATTTTAATGAATACGAATACGTACAAAGATAATCGTATTCACGGCAAAAGATTGTTATAAAATGGCAAAAGATTATCCACGTATTACACATTTTTAAAGCATCTTTGCGACATGCAAAAAATAGGAATTCTAGGGGGCGGCCAATTAGGCCGGATGCTTTTGCAGGCAGCAGCTAACTATCCGGTAGAAACTTTTGTGATGGAAAATGACCCACAATGCCCGGCGGCGCATCTTTGCCATCATTTCACACAAGGCAACATCACCGACTACAATGATGTATATAACTTCGGTAAAGAACTGGATGCCATTACGATAGAAATCGAAAACGTAAATATAGATGCCCTTGAAAAATTAGAAACAGAAGGAGTAAAAGTGTTCCCCCGACCTTCCGTGCTGCGCACGATATGCAGCAAGGCGCGCCAAAAAAAATACTATTCCGATAACAATATCCCCACTGCACCTTATGTGCTTACGGAAAATTTAGCAGCATTAGAAGCACAGGCCGATTTCCTGCCCGCTGTTCACAAACTGGCAGAAGGGGGCTATGACGGACGCGGTGTACAAATTATTGAAAGCAAGGAAGATATACCTAAAGGGTTTGATGCGCTATCTGTATTGGAGAAAAAGATTGACGTGGAGAAGGAAATCGCCATGATGGTGGCCATAAGTCCGTCCGGCGAAGTGGCCGTTTATCCGCCGGTGGAAATGGTCTTCGATAAAAGCCTGAACCAGCTTGATTACCAACTTTGCCCGGCCGAAATTGCCGAACCCGTTTTTTGGAAATTAGACGCCATTGCACTTTCGACAGTCAAAAACTTTCAATCCCCGGGACTTTTTGCCGTGGAAATGTTTGTGACGCCCAAGGGCGATGTATTGGTAAACGAAACAGCCCCGCGCGTGCACAATAGCGGGCACCACACCATAGAAGCGCATTACAGTTCACAATTTGACATGCTGTGGCGCGTGATGCTCGGTTATCCGCTGGGTAACACAAAAGCAATATTTCCGTCCGTAATGCTTAACCTGATTGGTGCGCTTGGTGAAAACGGGTATGCACATTATGAAGGGCTGACAGAAATGCTGAAAATAGAAAACGCCTTTTTTCACATTTATGGTAAAAAGCAAACCAAGCCCGGCCGCAAAATGGGGCATGTCACTATCATGAGCTCTGAAAAAGCAGACCTAGTTCATAAAGCGAATAAAATCAAATACAACCTGAGCGTGATAGCCGAAAAAGAGAGTTAATAAGTTTTTTGTATTAACCTTTATACGTCCCGCAAAGCGGGATAAATCTATAATTACCCTAATCGTTAAAAGAAGTGCCATATAGTTATTTTCGTCTTTGATGAAAAAACTATATGGCGCTTAAAAATATCCTCCAACTAACTACTTTATATACTTCGTAAAGTCTTTATGTTCGCTTTTCCAAATCATGTCCTGCGGCAAAGACTTGAAATATTCGTAGGTTATTTTCAGTCCCTCGGCCCTGCTCACCTTTGGCTCCCAATTCAGTAATTGTTTTGCCTTGGTAATATCCGGACGACGTTGTTTGGGGTCGTCCACGGGTAAATCCTTAAATATCAGTTTTTGCTTTGTTCCTGTCAGTTTGATAATCTCTTCCCCAAACTCCTTGATCGTTATTTCGTCAGGATTGCCAATGTTCACCGGATAAGGATAATCGCTGAACAGCAACCGATAGATGCCTTCTACCAAATCCGAAACATAACAGAAGGAACGCGTTTGCGAACCATCGCCAAAAACCGTCAAGTCCTCGCCCCTAATGGCTTGCCCGATAAATGCCGGCAGCACGCGACCATCATTTAACCGCATCCGTGGCCCGTAAGTATTAAATATACGGACGATGCGGGTTTCAAGACCGTGATAAGTGTGATAAGCCATTGTCATTGCTTCCTGAAAGCGCTTAGCTTCATCGTACACCCCCCTTGGCCCTACGGGGTTTACATTGCCCCAATATTCTTCGGGCTGCGGATTGCAATCCGGGTCACCATAAACTTCGGAAGTGGACGCAATCAACAGACGCGCACCTTTAACGCGCGCCAATCCTAATAAATGGTGCGTGCCCAGTGAACCAACTTTTAAAGTTTGTATCGGTATCTTGAGATAATCAATTGGGCTTGCGGGAGAAGCGAAATGTAGGATGTAATCCAACTTTCCCGGCACGTGCACAAATTTGGAAACATCATGATGATAAAACTCAAAGTTTTCGAGGTTAAACAAATGCTCGATATTGCGCATGTCGCCAGTAATCAGGTTGTCCATGCCAATTACATGAAAATCTTCCGCGATGAAACGGTCGCACAAATGCGAACCCAAAAATCCGGCAGCGCCAGTAATCAATATCCTTTTGCGAAAGTCGTTCGACATTATCTATAATGATTTATGGATGATAGATTGAATTATAATGAACTCAAAACTTTTATCTGGATGACTTAAACTAAATCAGCCAAACCGGTTGAATGCACCTGAAAACCGATGGTGCTTAATTTTTCCCTGTCCAAGATATTACGCCCGTCAAAAACATGCGCAGGTTTCAGCATATTGTCATAAATACGCTGCCAGTCATATGTTTTAAATTCATCCCACTCAGTCAATACTGCTATGGCGTGAGTCCCGGCCAATGCCTCATAAGGATCTTTATAGCAAGTCACCAGTTCTTTGTTTTTAGCAGGTTTGCGGCTTTTCTGATAATCTAAATCTGCATAAACCTGCTCCTCTGGCACCTTAGGGTCATACACGGACAAACAAGCCCTTTCCTCTAATAGATGGTCGGCCACATAGATGGCCGCAGATTCGCGGGTATCGTTTGTATCTTTTTTGAATGCCCAGCCCAAAAAAGCCAGTTTTTTGCCGTTTACTGTATTATACAGATTCTTGATAATCTTGTGTGAAAAACGAAGACGTTGGTGGTCGTTCATCTCAATTACCTGCTCCCAATAATGAGCAACCTTGTTCAATCCATAACTACGGGCTATATAAACAAGATTCAATATATCTTTCTGAAAACAAGAACCACCAAAGCCCACGGATGCTTTTAAAAACTTAGGGCCGATACGGCTATCCGTGCCTATAGCAAATGCCACTTCGTTCACGTTAGCACCCGTTACCTCGCAAAGCTCGGATATAGAATTGATGGAAGATACCCGCTGAGCCAAAAATGCGTTGGCCACCAGTTTGGTAAGCTCACTTGACCATAAATTGGTGGTGAGGATGCGCTCACGCGGCACCCAACTGGCATATATCTGTACCAATGCCTCGATGGCCTCTCTTCCTTCAGGTGTTTCATCACCGCCTATCAATACCCTGTCCGGGTCGAACAAATCCTCGATAGCTGTTCCCTCGGCCAAAAACTCAGGGTTTGAAAGCACTTGATAATTATATCCGTTGCCATTGGAATGAAGGATGTTTTTTACGGTTTCAGCCGTCCGCACCGGCAATGTTGATTTTTCAACAACAATTTTATCCGACTTGGAAACAGTAGCTATCTGCCGGGCGCACAGTTCCATCCACTTTAAATCAGCAGCCTGGCCTTTGCCTTCGCCATACGTTTTGGTAGGTGTGTTCACGGAAATAAAAATCATTTCCGCTTCCTGGATAGCTGCATCAACATCTGTCGAGAAGAACAGATTTCTGTTGCGCGCCTCGGCCACCACCTTGTCAAGCCCGGGTTCGTAGACGGGAATCTGAGACACATCGGGATTATTCCATGCCGCGATGCGGGATTCGTTAATGTCTACCACGGTTACTTTAATGTCAGGATTTTTAAGGGCGATAACAGACATTGTTGGACCCCCAACATACCCTGCCCCTATACAGCAGATACTGGTTATTTTCTTCATCTGATAATAAATAAATTAAGTTTACATAGGTTAATTTAAAACTTCATGAGAAATACCTTATGGTGCTTATCATCAAGTACAGTATATCAGCCACGAAGGTAATGTATATTTGTGAAACTATATTGTAAAAAATCAGGAATGGACAAGCCTATAAAAGGACCTTAACCCCACAAAAAGACACTACTACTTTTTTATCATCAGGTTCATTTCGTTCATGCTATCAATACTGTCAAGCTGCATTTGAAATTTTGCCTGCCAACCGTTACCAAATTTTTTCTCCAAATGGTCAACCATTGTTTGGTTATAATATTTGACCCCGTTCATTATATCTGTTGAAACAACACACCCAAAGAAATAGAGGTCGAACCCGTAAGCATTTGCCAAATGCCGCTTTTGTTCAGTATGAGGCAGCAGTTCCCCTATTTCAACGAATTGAACCTTTCCGCTTTTTATATCCTGACAGGCTGTCCAAAAATTGAAAGGCGTAAAAAATCCAAATGCGAACCGAAGAACAAAATAAAGTCCTACAAGAAGCAGCACCGTTAAAAGACCATATTTAGCTTTTCGTTTCAAGTTTTATTAATTGATTTGCTATCGCCTTAAAATTAACATCGCTAATGTACGATATAAAACTTTTTCACGGATTAAGGAAAAATATCCCAATACGTTTGACTATTTTCGACAAAAATCAAACCCTATGTACTATTGTACCTATATCGAGAGTATTGAATCGGTAGAGCGAAAGGCTCTGCATCAACATTATCATGACCACCTGTACGGATTTCCTATTCATGACGACAACGAACTTTTCGGCAGGCTTCTATTGGAAATAAACCAAGCCGGGCTAAGCTGGGAAACCATCCTGAAAAAACAGCAAGCCTTTCGAAAAGCTTATCATGATTTTAATATTCAGAAAGTAGCCGCGTACACCGAGAAAGACAGGGAAAGACTGCTAAAGGACGCGGGCATTATCCGTAATAAATTAAAGATAAACGCGGCCATCGAAAATGCCAAACACATCCAGCTTTTGCAAAAAGAGTTCGGCTCTTTTGAAAAATGGTTAGACAGTCATCACCCTAAAACGAAACAGGAATGGGTCATCCTGTTCAAAAAAAATTTCAAGTTTACGGGCGGAGAAATCGTGAACGAATTTCTCGTGAGCACCGGCTACCTGCCGGGCGCACATGCAATCGATTGTAAGGTTTACAATAAAGTGACCAAACAAAAACCTATGTGGATGAAGAATCCCGCGAATCAGTAAGTTGCTGATCCATCAAAAAAGGCATGACTTAAAATCATGCCTTTTATATCCTGAAATATTTTATCTCTACGCGTACATTTCCGCACGAAGTGCTTTCACGCGCTCATCTTCCAAATATTCGTCAAAGGTAGAAAGCCTGTCAATGATACCTTTTGGCGTAAGCTCAATGACACGATTGGCCACGGTTTGCATAAACGTATGGTCATGGCTGGTGAGCAACACAATGCCATTATATACCGAACACTGTTCGTTAAAACTTTGGATGCTCTCCAAATCCAGGTGGTTTGTCGGTTGGTCAAGAATAACACAGTTGGGATTTTGCAACATCATCTTGCTAATCATGCAACGCACTTTTTCACCACCGCTCAACACGGTTGTTTTCTTCAACACATCCTCGCCGCTGAAAAGCATTTTCCCCAAAAAGCCGCGCAGGAAAGGCTCGTCCACATCCGTGACATGCGGTGGCACAAACTGGCGCAGCCAGTCCATCAGGTTTAAATCTTCTTTAAAATATTCGCTGTTTTCGATGGGAAGGTAAGCCGTGGTAACGGTTGTGCCCCATTCAAAACTGCCTGCATCTGCTTTTTGTTTATCGTCGATAATATTGAAAAAATTGGTTACGGCCAGCGGGTCGCGACTGATAAAGGCAATCTTATCACCCTTGTTGACACTAAAGCTAACATTGTCGAACAATACACGGCCTTCTACTTCCGACCGCAATTTTTCTACGTTCAGAATCTGGTTGCCCACCTCGCGTAGTGGCTGAAAGATAATGCCCGGATATTTGCGGTAGCTGGGCTCTATTTCTTCTATCGTCAGCTTTTCCAAAGCTTTTTTACGACTGGTGGCCTGTTTGCTCTTGGAGGCATTGGCACTAAAGCGGGCAATAAAGTCAAGCAAATCTTTCCGCTTTTCCTCCATCTTCTTGTTCTTATCGGAAATCTGGCGGGCCATCAACTGCGAACTTTCGTACCAGAAAGTGTAGTTCCCGGTAAAAATCTTGATTTTCTGCCTGTCCACATCGGCCACGTGCGTACACACGGCATCCAAAAAGTGACGGTCGTGGCTCACCACCAGTACCACATTTTCATAATCGGCTAAAAAGTTCTCTAACCAACCGATGGTTTCAATATCCAAACCGTTGGTCGGTTCGTCCAGCAACAGGATATCCGGGTTGCCGAACAAAGCCTGCGCCAACAACACACGCACTTTCATATTGGAGGGGATATCCTTCATCAGCATTTGGTGCATCTCATCCTTGATGCCCAGCCCGCTCAGGAAGTTGGCCGCATCGCTTTCGGACTCGTAGCCGCCCATCTCTCCGTATTCAGCCTCTAAATGGCTGGCTTCCATGTAGTCTTCTTCTGTGGCATCAGGGTTGGCATAGATCGCATCACGCTGCTGCATCACGTCCCACATTTTTTTATGCCCCATCAGCACGGTGTTCAGCACCGTACATTCGTCAAACTCAAACTGGTTCTGCTTCAACACGGCCATGCGCTCGCCCGGTGTAATGCTCACCGTGCCCTTGTTAGGCTCTATCTCACCGCTCAATATTTTTAAAAAAGTAGATTTACCAGCCCCGTTGGCACCAATGATGCCATAGCAGTTCCCCTTGGTAAACGTCAGGTTTACCTCCTCGAACAAAACACGCTTACCATAGGCCAGTTTCAGGTCTTTTACACTAATCATTACTATAATTTATTTGCTGCTTTTAAAAAGAGCCGCAAAGGTACAAAAAAGGAATGAGACAATCTCTAACGTAGTCATTTGACGAATGGAAAGGAAAATAGAGCCGTTCCAATACATTCCGTCTATCTGCGGTTTGCTATCGAGAATCTACCATTCCCATACAAAAAGCCCCATCCGCTGTGGCGGACAGGGCAAGGTTCCCATGGGTATGGTTTCAAAACAGGTAAGGATTATGGATTCACGATTTTTCCCATGAACAGTATGGTATTTGAAGTTTTTTCGCCGATGACCAACCCGAAGGGGCGGTCGCAGATAAAACGCACTTTTGTATCCACTCCCGGCCCGGCTGAAGTCAATTCCATACCAATCGTAGTCACAGCGGCCGCCTCGCTGCCTTCCTCATCCACTTGCAGGAAGGTGTTCTGTTTTACAAAAGAGACAAACACCTTGTTTCCTTTACCAAGCGGGTTGTACAGACCGTACAGTTCCACATCAGATGGGGAAAACGCCCGCTTCATGCCCAATGCCTGTAACATATCGTTAAGTTCAAATTTCTGTTCCAGCGAAAATTTGGGTAAGCCTACTTCCACTTCCCTATCCCCCAAGCTTTTCTGCGCGGCCTGCCATTTTTCACCGGTCAGGTCATCCATTACACTTTCTATTGTTTTGCCCTCTTGCGGCAAAATAAGTGTAGCCACAAACTGTTGGTTACCGTAAGGAAGCTCCAGTAATCTAAAATCACTATTTCCTGTGTAGTTTAAATGTGCCGTTTGGTTCATCATTTGTACGTTTTTGGTCGTGCCATCCTGCAGGTTGAATGGTTTTGCAACCGTATACTTTTTATCAAACTGCATCGCCCAATCGCCCTTGAAATAAAGGGCATTTAACAGAAACATTATCGCATCGGGGCTTATTTCTTTCAACACTTCTTTTATCTTTCCATTTGTTTTATCACTCGCCCATTGGTTGATGATTTTCTCGTCGCCCGGCGCAAAGGGCAAGCCAGTTATCTGTGCCTCAAACACATCCTTCATGGTTGTGAGATAGCTCTTTTCCACAGGAAAATTGTTTTTGTACCAAACCGAATTGGCCAAACCAAGATTCACTTTCTTATCTGCCTTTGGCAATTCGGCAAGTAATGTCTTATAGGCTTCGTTCAGTTCGTCCTGCGTAAGATTGCCGGCCTTCAGCACGTCCATGATTTCAGCCTTGGTCTCGTCCGTGGCGCCATTCACCAACATGCCGAGTGCGATGTGCAGGCTCAACGGTGAGGCAAAAACATTACCCGAAACCTTAGGATCTTTTTGCAATTGCCTGAAAAAGGAAAAAGAGAAATCCGTGATGTTATTAGCCACCGGGGCCGAAATCTTGATAGGCTTTTGCTGCGCCTTGGGATCTTTACCTGCTCCAGAACTGTTGTCCTTACTGCAATGGGTGAACAATAGCAATATCAACGCTACGGCAAAGCCAAAAAATAGTTTTTGCATAATCGTTTCGATTTTGAGTTTAGTTATAACATCATATTCTTCTTAGACGTAAATATTTCCCGTTTCGCAACAGCAGTTGCAAAAAAAGTCAAAAACTTTTCCCTCCCCTGCGAAATGCCTTTATTGATAAGCCGTAAAATATTACTTTTTGAAACGCACCACGCTGATTCGCCATGATACACAAGCGTTTTTGTTAATTTATGCCCGACTATACCACATTGTCGGTTGATTCCAATAAATTTGCGATTCTTAAAATTTGGTAAATGCCTGTACAACATTTGATTATTATTTATGCGATTAGCATATTATTGGTATTTCTTCCTTCCTTCGGCCTGGCGAAACTGTTCAAAATGGCGGGGCGCGAATCGTGGAAAGCTTATGTGCCGTTTTATAACACCTGGGTGATGCAGGATATTGCCCAAAGGCCGAAGCACTGGGTGTTTTGGCAGTTTATCCCCGTAGTGGGGTGGTTTATCACGCCGGGCATTTTCATAGAATTTGCAAAAGTATTTTGCCGTTTTTCGTTTGCAGATCATGCTGCAGCGGCACTTGTACCCTTTTTATACTTCCCTTGGTTGGCCAACAACAAAGATGCCCGTTTTATCGGCGCAGAGGGCGTGAGCAAGCATAAAAAACCGAGCTGGCGCGAGTGGGTAGATGCGGCTATCTTCGCCATCGTGGCGGCCACGCTCATCCGTTTGTTTATTTTTGAAGCCTATACCATTCCTTCCAGTTCTATGGAAAAAACCCTGTTAGTCAGGGATTTTCTGTTCGTGAATAAATTCAGTTACGGGCCCCGCGTGCCGAACACGCCGCTGTCCATACCTTTTATACATAATTATATCCCCGGCAGTCAGGCAAAATCTTATACCACACTCATAGAATTGCCTTATATCCGTTGGTTTGCCTCGCCTGTAAAACGCAATGATTGCGTGGTATTTAATTTCCCCGAAGGGGATACAGTGGTGAACCGCCCCGAATTTCAATCGGCTGTTCCTTATTATATGCTTGTCAGGCAACTTGGCCGGGAACAGGTGTTGAATAATCCTGAGTTTCAACCCTTGGCCGTGCATCCCGTGGACAAAACGGATAATTATATCAAACGCTGTGTGGCTGTTGCCGGGGATTCCCTTAGAATCCTTAATGGCACTGTTTATATCAACGACCAACCAGCTTTTATCTCGCCCACTTCGGCCACTTTTTACACTTTCCGCACAAAAAATAATGCTATCCTCACTGAAGATAATCTGCGCGATGCAGGTATCAGGCTAAACATGGAAAGCGGGAGCCCGGACTTTGACAGCAACAACGGTAATGGTTACAAAATAAACCTGACGCTTCCCGAACTGGAGATTTTCAAAAAACTTCCCATCGTGGATGCCAGCAGCATCGCCAAAGAGGTGGTGCCTATCGGGGTAGCCATGAGCGAAATTTTCCCGTTCGACACGGCGCAATACAAATGGAACTACGATAATTTCGGCCCCATCTGGATTCCTAAAAAAGGGGCAACAGTGCAGCTCACGCCCGCAACGATGCCCTTTTATCGCCGCGCGATAGAAACATACGAGCACAACAAATTAGAGGAAGGGAACGGAAAGTATATCATCAATGGCAAAGAGACCAGCACTTATACTTTTAAAATGGATTATTACTGGATGATGGGCGACAACCGCCACAAATCACAGGACAGCCGTTTTTGGGGTTATGTACCGGAAGACCATATCGTCGGTAAAGCTTCGATGATTTGGTTTAGCTATGAAAATGGCCCGAGGTGGAACCGGTTGTTCAGGTTTATAAAATAACTTATCTTTAATGTTACCTAAAAAGGGCAGACCATGAAAGAGCATACATTCCGGTTTTCATATAAAGTGCTAAAAGATATCACAGAACTTAGCGAGGATGATGCCGCCCTGTTACAAAAGGCGCGCAAGACCACTAAAAAAGCGTATGCCCCGTATTCAAGATTCCACGTGGCCTGCGCTGCAAGGTTGGGCAATGGCAAGGTAGTGACGGGCACGAACCAGGAAAATGCCTCCTATCCCGTTGCCATTTGTGCCGAACGCAGTCTTTTGGCCGCTGTCGGTTCGCAATACGATCATGAACCGATAGATACTCTTGCGGTGAGCTATGATGCTTTGGACGGCCAAAGTGACCATCCAATTTCACCCTGTGGTATGTGCAGACAAGCACTCACGGAATATGAAAATCGTTCCGGCAAACCCATCAGGCTTATCCTTTCCGGACTTGAAGGCGAGGTTTATATTATAGACACTGCTAAAAACCTACTCCCGCTTGCTTTTAGTGATATAGATTTGAAGTAAAATGGTTATCGATTAATAAGCTGAGGCATGGAACTACATTAAAAAGTATTATACTGAGCTCAATAAAAGACAAATCCGTTTAATCACACCGCAAATTATCTCCTTTTACTAAGGTCCTCAGAACGAAGAATATTACCCCTATCGTTCCTTTATCAACTAACGAACACCCTCTTGTATAACTTGGTTTTAAACCATACTACTTGGTACACTATAACAACGCTTGAAACCAAATAGTATCACCCCAACCCAATCTCAAAATGCCTTTGGGGGATCAGCACATCCATAAAATCCTTTTTCAGTAAACGGTTTTTAAAAGCATGCTGTACATCCGGTTCGCCATGCACCAAAAATAATTTTTTCACTTTTCGCGGGTCTTGACAGGCAAGCCACTGGCTCATATCCTCGTAATCGCCATGCGCGCTCATGCTGCGAATTTGACCTATTTCGGCGTGCACCTCGTGCTCCACCCCAAAAATGCCCACTTCTTTCGCGCCTGACAACAGTCTGGCACCTAATGAACTGGGTTCACAATAACCTGTCATGACAATACTGTTCCGAGAGTTTTCTACATTATTGCTGATATGGTGCTTTACCCTGCCCGCATCCGCCATGCCGCTCGCCGATATGATGACTATCGGCCCGTTTTTATAGTTAAGCGACTTGGACTGGTCAACCGATTTAATATACGTTAACCCCGGGAAGGAGAACGGGTCATCGTCCACTTTCAAAACATTTTGAATACGTTTGTTGAAATATTGCGGGTAGCGTTTTACCATTTCCGTGGCCTCTATGCTAAGCGGGCTATCCACATAATAAGGCACCTGCGGCAGCCTTTTCTCTAAATACAATTGATTTAGCGCATAGAGGATTTCCTGTGTGCGCCCCACACTAAAGGCCGGCAGGATAAGCTTTCCTTTTTTCTCTATGCAGGTACGCGTTATCCATTGCAGCAAATGTTCCGTTGTGTTAAAGTTTTCCTCGTGCAGACTATTGCCGTAAGTAGACTCCATGATGATATAATCCGCCTGCGGAAAAGTTGCAGGGGAACGCAGGATAACATCACGATAGCGTCCGATATCTCCGCTAAAAGTAATACGTGTTTCCTTGCCGTCTTCCTGTATCTTCAAATGCACGCAGGCACTGCCGATGATATGCCCGGCATCCGTGAACATCGCCTGCACGCCGTCCAACACCGTAAACCACTCCTCATATTCGCGGGCAACAAATTGCACTAAGCACCTTTTAGCATCCTCGATATCATACAATGGCCTGAGCAAATCCGGCGCGGACGTTAGTCTCTTTTTTTCCATGAAACGCGTTTCGCTTTCCTGGATTTCAGCGCTATCCAACAACAAAATACCCGCAAGGTCTTTGGTGGCCGGCGTACAAAAAATGTTCCCCGTAAAGCCCTCTTTCACCAATTTGGGAATTAGTCCTGTGTGGTCAATATGCGCGTGGGAAAGTATCATCACATCCACTTCGGCACTATCGAAACCAAAATCGCGGTTTAACGAATCAGTCTCCTTGCCCATGCCCTGATACATGCCACAATCCAGCAAAATCTTTTTTCCGTTACCGAGTGTTATCAAATGTTTTGAGCCGGTAACTGTTTGTGCTGCGCCGTGAAAAGCAATCTTCATTGTAATGTATTTTAATGCTTGTTATTAAAACGGTTAACAAGATAGGTAAATAAGTTTATTCCGTACAAATAAATATATTAAAATAGTGTTACATAAAATTTTAAGCGAAAAGTCATAAAGTTTGTTAGCTATATAACTCTATTGAAAACGGCTGAAGCCAGTTCATCAATCATAATTTTTCATACCAAACCCTGATAGCCTTTTACTAACTATGTTTTATTTTTACAGCAGAAAAATATCCATGAACAACCTTGCACACGCATATCTGTCATTCGGGAACGATGATATACTGGTCGGAAATATCATCAGCGATTTCGTGCACGGCAAGGAAATAGAAAATTATCCCGAAAAAGTGCAGCAAGGCATACGGCTGCACCGCCTGATTGACGAGTTTACAGATTTTCACGAAGTGAACAAAGAAGCCCGGGAAATTTTCCGTGCAGATTACAGGCTTTACAGTGGTGCCATGCTGGATGTGGTGTATGACCATTTCCTGGCTACCGATAGTGATTCGTTTACCCAATCAAGCCTCATGGATTTTTCCCAACAGGTTTACGGGGTGATTGAAAAACAAAAGCAGTTGCCCGAAAGATTCGCCGGGATGTTCCCTTACATGCAGCAACAAAACTGGCTATATGACCAATATACCGTTGAAGGAGTAGTACGCAGTGTGCGCCGCTTAGTGCGCCGGGCAAAATATATGGACGATAGCCGCGCGGCTGAAAATATTCTTCGGGAGAGATACAACGAACTGGATGGCTATTTTCATCTTTTTTGGAAAGATTTAAAATCTTTTGCATGGAAAAAATACAATGAATTGCTATCATTGTGATTTCAAAATATTATAAATAATGAAGATGAAACAGTTTATAGTAGGTTTAATAGCATTTTTCAGCATCGCGTCTGCCAATGCACAATGGGTACCTGTGGACAAATCCCCGCTCGACCAGATTTATTATCCGAATGATTATCCTACGGCGAAGATAAGGGGCAAGCTTAACGAACCGTTGCGTATGCGCGTGCTATACAGTCGTCCGTCAAAAAATAACCGGGAAATTTTCGGGTCGGACATCGTGCCTTTTGGCGAGGTTTGGCGGCTTGGTGCTAACGAGGCTACTGAAATTGAGTTTTTCTGCCCTGCAACTATACAAGGCAAGAAAATACCCAAAGGCAGATATACTTTGTACGCCATCCCAACGGAAAAAAACTGGACTTTTATCATCAATAAAGACACAGATGCCTGGGGTGCTTTTAACTATGATGCGTCCAAAGACGTTGTAAGGGCTACCGTGCCCGTAGAAAAAAACGATAAACCACTGGAGTCCCTGACAATTATTTTTGAAAAAAGCGGCAGAGGTGTTAACTTGGAGGCTGGTTGGGATAAGTATGTAGCTACCCTCCCGATTAATTTTTAAAGTTTATCCTTGCAAAAGGATATAAAGTAGATGGAACTTTCCATGATAAAGAATCTTGTCATGGGAAGTTCCATCAGAATATTAAAGAAAATAAAAATAATGAAGAAAGGGACGGGTAAGTTGTTGGTGGCAGGATTGTTTGCTCTTATGATTTTTTCTTGTAAGGAAAAAAAGTCCCCTCAACCGGAACGGCTTGACACACCGCATGAGGTAATAAAATCCAATCCTGTTGTCGTTAATCAGCCTAACCCTTATGCCCCTGTGGATGTGTCGCCGATGGACATGAGTTATTTTCCCGAAAACTATCCACAGCTCAAAATGGCCGGCCATGAAAAAAATGGTCCGGTGATGCGCGTTATATATAGCAGGCCACATTTGCAAGGACGCACTTTATTTCATGATTTATTAAAACACGACGTGCCATGGCGTTTGGGAGCAAACGAGGCTACCGAACTGACCGTTTACAAACCTGTTTTCATCAACAATAAAAAACTTGAACCGGGACGTTATACTTTATACTGTATTCCACACCAATCTGAGTGGACGATTGCCGTCAATAAAAATCTTGACGTATGGGGGCTTAAAATAGACAGTTCACTTGATGTGACACTTGTAACTATCCCGGTGTCTTACGACAATCCTCGACTGGAGTATTTTACAATGGTTTTTGAAAAATCCGGGGAAGGCGCAAACCTTATTATCGGTTGGTCTGACCTGATTGTAAAAGTGCCGTTCCGTATATCATAAGCCTTAAATAAGTCCTATTCATATTTACCAAAAAGGAACATAACATATCCCTTCAACATACTTGTACATAAAAAATTTTGGGCAGGCGATTGTATAAATCGCCTGCCCAAAATTATATACGGCGTAATTTGATTACGCTTGGTTATACAGTTTCTCGTAATATTCGTGCGCCATACGATTGCTCTCAAACCTGAAACGCACATCGGTCATGCCGTTCTTAACAATCTCACGCCATGTTTTATAGTCGTTATAATACAGCGGCAGGATTTCATTCGTCAGGATTTCATATAATTTGTCAAGGTCGTATTTATCCTGCTCATGCGTAGCCATATTTGCATAATCCGCTTTAGGTATCACGAAACCATTATGCCCGTGGTTAATAAACTCGGGAATCCATCCGTCGTCCGTAGAGAAATTTACGGCTCCGTTCATGCAGGCGGTCATGCCGCTCGTACCGGAAGCCTCGCGGGGAACACGCGGGTTATTCAACCACAAATCACCAGCCTGTTTCAAACGTTTGGACAGGCCCAGTTCATAACCGATAAGCACGGCCATGTTCTTATATTGCTTGCTCAGGTGCACCAGTTCGTTAAACTCTGTGATAGCCGGATGATCCATCGGATAAGGCTTGCCTGCCCAGATAATCTGCACCGGGTATTTTGTGTTGGACATCAACTGGAAGAAACGCTCCCTGTCGGATGCAATAAGCCCTGCCCTTTTATATCCCGCAAACCTTCTTGACCATACGATGGTGAACACATCTTTGTCAAATAGTTTACCCGTTTGGTCGGCCACGATTTCAAAAGCCCTTTTCTTCAGCCATTTTTTACGGTCGTCAAAACCATAGTTATCGCCTACATCCTTGAATTTGTACAATTGTTTATCGGCCCAATAAGTGTAGTTCTGTGCGTTTGTGATAGACGTTATCGGGCAGATATTCGGATACTTGCCCCACATTTGCCGAGATACCTCACCGTGCAGCTCGGACACACCGTTTGCTATTCTTGCAAAACGCAACGCGGCCAGCGAATGATTGAACATATCGTCGGGGTTACCGGTGAGTGCTTTCACTTCGTCAACACTCAGCCCGCAAAAATAGCTCATGGAGTAACAAAGGTGAATATCGTGCTTTTCATTGCCAGCTTCTTCTGGCGTGTGCGTGGTGAACACCAAACGTTTCCTGACCTCTTCGATATTGTTGTTATATTTTTTATACAGATAGAATGCCGATGACAAAGCATGCGCTTCGTTCAGATGGTAAACATCCGGATTAAACCCTAAAATATCCACCAGCTTGGCACCGCCAACGCCCAACAAAATGAACTGCGCTACCTTGGCAGCCACATTTGCATCATAAAGTTTGTGGGTGATTGTTTGCGATACATAATCATTTTCCGGAAGGTCAGTGCTCAACAGAAAGAGCGGGGCAGTTTTAAAAGTTTCGGGATTGAGATAATAAGCCTTTACCCAAACCGGATGGTCATGCACGCTTATCTGAAATTTGATACCGGTATCTTCCAAAAAGAAATATTGTTTTTCATTCCAGGTAACTTCAAGCGTCTGGTCTTGATTTCTTTCCTGATCATAATATCCGTATTTCCATAAAATGCCGATACCAATCATATTCTGCCCCAGTTCATAAGCACTGCGCAGGTGGGAGCCGGACAAGAACCCCAATCCCCCGCTATATATTTTCAGCGGCTGATGCACCGCAAACTCCATTGAGAAATAAGCTACTTTTTTTGAATACGCATTATCAATCTCATAAGGAACCTTAAAATTCTCGAAACTCATATCCTAATTAATTTTTTAGTGGCGCAATTTAGTGATTTATGCAGTTCATAAACAAAAAATGGGGAAATGTGTACAAAAAACATATTAAAACATGATTTTTGCACATACCCTTGCATTTGAAGGATTTGCAACAACTCCCGTTTTAACATGGATATCGTTTATCTCATAAAAAAGAGGCGTTATAGCCTCCTTATCTTAATATTCCTGAACCAAACTTCGTTACCGTGATCTTGCAGACCGATGCGACCGGTGCGGAAGCTGCCAAACCCCTGCATATCCTTGAATTTACTGTTGGCAATCAGCGACCACCAGTTCGCGTCCCACATCGTCAGGCTGATGGTGTTCACCTCATTCAGGAAAACCTCCAGCTTTCCCCTGAAAGACCTTATTTTCATGCGGTTCCATTCCCCTGCGGGCTTGGCTGCGCCTTGCTTTGCACTGAATAAATCATACAAATCTCCCGCGCGGTGCTTGGCTATTTGGCCTTCTTGGTTCCCTTCATTGTCCACAAGCTGAATTTCGGGGCCGGTCATCCACATGGTAGCATATTTGCTCCTGTCTTCCTGACAATAAATAATGATACCGCTGTTGCCGCCTTTGGATATCTTCCAATCCAGTTGCATTTCAAAATCACCATATATCTCATCAGAAACAATGTCGCCGCCGCTTTTTACCTGATTTCCTTCCTTATTATACGCATCAAGATACAAGGTGCCGTTGAGCGACTTCCACGCATTTCCGATTGTTTTTGAACCATACGCATGCCAGCCGTCAGAAGATGCCCCATCAAACAATAATTTCCATCCTGCCGAAACTTCTGCTTCTGTAAGTACGTTGACCGGTGGTGGCAGTGCGGGCTTTTCTTCAGCTGGCGGCGGTACCGGCTTTTCTTTTACAGGAGGCGGTGATGGCGGCGCAACGGTCTTGCGCGATGCCGGGCATCCATATAAAACAACAGCAACGAGTGCCAGTATTAACAGCCTTTTCATCCATTTATTTTTAAACTAATCATATAGACTTTGTGTAATAAACCACAAGAACGTTACTTATTTGAGCAACAGGATATATTTTACCATTGCTTTTGCATCTTCCTCGCTCACATTGGGGTGCGGGGTCATCGGGAGTTCGCCCCAAACACCGCTCCCCCCGTCAATAATCTTTTTTGCCAGATTCTTGATAACACTTTCGTCTGCCCCGGCATATTTTTGGGCTACATCTTTATAAGCAGGGCCGGTTAGTTTATCATCCACCTTATGACAGGTGGCGCACATATATTTGTCCACCAAATCATGCCCGGGCTGATAGTCGGGCAAGGTGGCCAACTTGGCTTCCGTATTATCCAGCATACTTTTGGGTGAAGATTTTTGTTCCGGCGCCTCATTGCTCGAGGAAGAACCGCCGCCGCAAGCGGACAAAAGATACATTAAAGAGGTCAATAAAATTAATTTCTTCATTCCTATATATTTATTTGTTTTCTAATCGAACAAAAACAGGTGTTATATCAGTTATTTTTATTGGAAGAACGCATTGCTTAAATTACTCACACCTTCCCATACCATCATAAATCAAAGGGCTCTTGTTGATTGTCGGGCAGCCCTTTTAAAGAAGTATATACCGTTTCGGGCAAAAAGGCACTGGCATCGCCGTTATTCTTAATAATATCACGTACAATGGTAGAAGCCACCGACGTGTATTTGGGTTCCCCGGTCAGAAAAACGGTTTCAATGTCTTTAGCCATGGCGCGATTGGCATCGGCAATGGTTTTTTCGTATTCAAAATCGCTCACATAACGAATGCCGCGCAGGATGAACTTTGCCCCTATTTTCCGACAGAAATCAATAGTAAGTCCTTCATATATGGCCGCCCCGATGGAGGGCTCATTTTTATAAATATCGTTAACCCATTTCAAACGTTGCTCTGGGGTGAACATGGGTTTTTTGGAAGTGTTAATACCTATACCCACAATAATCTTGTCGAACAATGGAATTGCCCGGTTGATAATATCTTCATGCCCCAACGTGATGGGGTCAAAAGTTCCGGGGAAAAGGCAAATACGTGGCATCGGCAAAGAATTAAATAGTAGGTTACTGATTTTTGTTGGACAGCAAATATAGTACAGACATCCTTACCGCAACACCGTTTTCTACCTGCTGCAATATAATCGAATGTCCGCTATCGGCCACATCACTGTCCAGTTCCACCCCACGGTTGATAGGCCCAGGGTGCATGATGACTATTTCTTTTTTGAGTTTATCCAATAAACGCAGACTGATACCGTAGGAAAGATTGTATTCCCTGAGTGAAGAAAACAGTACCTGATTCTGCCGTTCAAGCTGTATGCGCAACACATTTGCCACATCGCACCAATTGAGCGTTTCTTCCAGATTATAGCTCACCTCTACATCAAAAGCCTCCCGCATGTATTTGGGAATGAGCGTGGGCGGGCCGCACACCGTTATTTTAGCACCCATCTTTTTCAGCAAATAAACATTGCTCATGGCCACCCTGCTGTGCATGATATCGCCGATAATAGCAACTTTAACACCCTCCAGCCTGCCCATTTTCTCCCGAATGGAGAAAGCGTCCAACAGCCCCTGCGTGGGATGCTCGTTGATACCATCACCAGCATTGACGATGGGTACCGGAATGTGCTGTGCTAAAAAATGGGGAGCACCCGTGGCACTGTGGCGCATCACCACCATGTCCACTTTCATCGACAGGATATTGTTTACTGTATCCAATAAGGTTTCCCCCTTGGCCACGGAAGAGCCCGATGCTGAAAAATTAATGGTATCGGCAGAAAGCCTCTTTTCGGCAAGCTCAAAGGAAATACGGGTGCGCGTGGAATTTTCATAAAACAAATTCACAATGGTCACATCGCGCAACGACGGCACTTTCTTAACAGGCCGCTGCAATACTTCCTTGAACTGGGTAGCGGTATCCAAAAAAAGGGAAATGTCACCTGCCATGAGGTCTTTGATACCGAGTAAATGTTTGGTGGAAAGCTTCATTAAAAATCAAAGATAAGGCAATTGACGAAATGAGAAAAGGTAATCGGTTTTTTTTCAGTAGGTGGACAAGAATAATGCAGCCTGATTCAAGAATAATGCTTTTTGATCGAAGCAGCATTTGTACCTGATTTCCGTCATTTACATCACAGACACTATCACGATTTACTGATTATCCTAAAGAAAATGCCCCTTTCGGGGCATTTAAATAATTTATAAAAAACGCTTTAATTATTGTTACTTCTTCAAGTCGTCGTACAACTTGTTATACTTGGCTTCCTGTGCAATTACTTTGTTCAGTTCAGCACCTTTAGCACCTTCCCTTTTATAAGAATAGTATTGTGCAAGGTTTCCGACAATAATCCTGTACTGACGTTTTTGCATAGCGTCTAACGTACCTTTTTTCGCGAACATATCGGCAACCTTTTCAAAGTTATCTTTTGCCAAGTCATACGCTTCGTCGTATTTCTTTTTTACGTCTGCAAACTTTTGCTTGTCTGCCGCAGTAGCCTTCGCACCTTTTTTGATAAGGTCGGATTCAGCTGCGCGCATGTCATCACCAATTTTTTCGGATTTTGTAGTAAAGTGGTCGCCCATGAGCAACAAAGGTTGCACTTCGTCCGGGCTTACACTGGCTGCTTTTTTAAGCGCTGCCAACATTTTCACCTCTAACTCATCATAGTTTGCCGGAGGAACAGCACCTTCCTTGTGGGAATCAAGCGTATCGAAAATAGCTTCGCCGAGCGCAAGATTCGCTTTGTAGTCATCAGGACTGGCGGCGAGAATCGTTTCCAGGTTTTTAATCTTTTCATCGAAATTTTCGGAAGTGCCGATGGCAAAATCCAACATGGTATATTTGAAGAACTCGCTTTGCGGATAAAGTTGTGCGCCCAATGCCTTGTATTTGTCGAAATTAGCCTGATCGTTCTTAGTGGCATAATACCTAACCAATCCCTGATAAACAGTTTCATAATTAGCGCCGGTAACTTTGAGGTCGGCCAAACGGGTATTGTACTTTACTGCCTCATCCATTTGTTTTACCGTTTCTGCCAAAATACCTGCATAATATACCGCATTGGTATCAACTGGCCCCGGGAGTTGGATTTTTTTGCTAATCAACAAATCAGAGAGGTCAACTACCTTTTTAAATTTGTCATAGGCCTGGTCATAACTTTTATCGTTGATGTCTTTTACCCCTGTGTTGAAGTATGCTGCGTAAATATTATATGGCGTGTTGCGATAAGTATTATCTTCCAACAACTTCATGCTGGGGTCTTTTTCCTTAAACTGGTTAAAGGCGTCCAATGCCGTAGCCATGTTCTTCGGGGCATCGGCAGCTGCAGCTGAATCAAGTGCCAAAAGGGAATAAACATAAGATTTTATCAAAATACCTTCGGGCTTGGAATAAAATTTTTCATCACCTTTTTTGTCCAACAGTTCTTTTGCCTGCTTTAATTGCCCCATCATCAAGAACGCTTTGATATCGTCATATTTTTGGGCAAAGCTTACTGTCGAAAAAAAGGCAATCGCGGCAAGTAACGAAATTCTTTTCATGTGTTATCTTTTTTAGTTTTTACATTATTGCTAACATGTCCTTCTGTATGAAAAAATCAATCCAGTTAATTATGACAATGACCTTTTTCATACTTTATCCATGTCTGTTTACTTAATATTCGCCATTTATAACGTTAAAAAAATAAATTTATGATACGGGGGCATCATTATTTTCCCCGCTTTCATTAGAGGCATTATCGCTTGGCAAAGTTGCGTCATTGTTTTGAGAAGATTTATGATTTATATCATTTTCAGAAAAATCTTTGTCTTCTTCCGGCTTTTCTTCCTGCTCGTCTACTTTGCTGATAGCCGCTATTTCATCACCATCGTCTACGCGGATAAGTTTTACGCCCTGTGTGGCACGCCCCAACTCGCTGATGCCGCTTACCGACATGCGGATGGTGATACCACTTTTACAGGTGATAATCAAATCCTCTCCTTCTGCCACGTCCAACAAACCGACCAAACTACCTGTTTTTTCGGTAATATTCATTGTTTTGACACCCTTGCCGCCCCTGTTGGTGAAACGATATTCTGATATCGGGGTTTTTTTACCGTACCCTTTTTCGCTAACCACCAGCACGGTACTTGCCGGTTCCGCGGTTTCATTTACACAAATCATGCCGATAACTTCATCCTTCTCATCATCCACCTCAATGCCCGACACACCAATTGCGCCCCGACCAGTAGCCCTCACCTTCTGCTCGCTAAAGCGGATGGCACGACCACTTTTCACTGCCATGATAATCTCGCTGTTGCCATCGGTCATCCTTGCCTCTAACAACTGGTCGCCCTCAACAATGGTAATGGCATTTACACCGGTTTGACGCGGCCTGCTGAAATCCTGCAAAGAAGTTTTCTTGATAATGCCTTTTTTAGTACACAGCATGATGTTGTGGCTATTGACGTACTCCTCATCTTTCAGGTCTTTCACGTCCAGAATCGTGCGGATTTTGTCGTCAGGCGGCAACTGCATCAGGTTTTGAATGGCACGGCCTTTTGCAGCACGTTCGCCTTCGGGTATTTCGTAAACATTCAACCAATAGCATCTGCCCTTTTCGGTAAAGAAAAGCAATGTGTGGTGCGTGGAGGAAACGAACAAATGCTCAATATAATCCTCCTGACGGGTGGCACTGCCCTTTGCCCCACGTCCGCCACGGCGCTGGGCGCGATATTCGTCCGCAGCTGTTCTTTTGATATATCCCAAATTGGATATGGTGATAATGACATCCTCTTCCTTAATCAGGTCTTTTATCGAAACCTCATTGTTAAGGTAAGTTATTTCCGTGCGACGCTCGTCACCGTATTTGTCTTTTATTTCCTGCAATTCGGTCTTGATAATATCATACCGCATGGATTCGTTGGAAAGAATATCATTCAGGTGCGCGATAAGCTTCATCAGCGAATCGTACTCCTCCTTAATCTTATCCCTTTCCATGCCGGTAAGGCGTTGCAGACGAAGTTCGAGTATCGCCTTAGCCTGAATCTCGTCAATGCCCCATCCGGCGTTAATCAAATTATTCTTCGCCTCGTCCGGTGTTGCCGAGCTACGTATCATGCGGATAACCTCGTCAAGATGGTCAAGCGCAATAAGATAACCCTGCAAGATATGAGCGCGCTTTTCGGCTTCCCTTAGCTCAAATTTTGTACGCCTGACCACTACCTCATGCCTAAATGCTACAAATTCCCTAATCAGATCTTTCAGATTCAGAATCTTTGGCCTGCCGTTCACAATCGCTACGTTGTTGATGCCGTAAGAGGTTTGCAGTTCCGTGTATTTGTAAAGCAGGTTAACCACCACATTGGCAATGGCATCACGCTTCAAATCCACCACAATGCGGGTTCCCTCTTTTTGGTTGGATTCGTTGTTGACGTGCGCAATGCCTTCAATCACTTTATTGTTCACCAACTCACCTATACGGTTGGTCAGCGCATCGCGGTTTACCTGATAAGGCACTTCCGTAATCACGATCTGCTCGCGCCCGCTCGGTTTGGTATCTATCCGCACCTTACCGCGCACGACCACCCGGCCACGGCCTGTCGTCATGCCGGCACGCACGCCGTCCATACCGTAAATGATGCCCCCGGTAGGAAAATCGGGCGCTTTTACATATTGCATCAGTTCCTCGGCCGTAATGGCATTATTTTCGATATAGGCCACACAACCATCAATCACCTCGGTCAGGTTATGCGGCATCATGTTGGTGGCCATCCCCACGGCAATACCGCTTGAACCGTTCACCAACAACTGCGGGATACGGGAGGGCAAAATGGTCGGCTCTTTTTCAGAATCATCGAAATTGGGCTGAAAATCAACCGTATCCTTTTCTATATCATCCAGCATGTGCTCGGCCAGGCGGGCAAGCCTGATTTCCGTATAACGCATGGCGGCCGGGCCGTCACCGTCCTGATTACCAAAGTTACCCTGACCATCCGCAAGAGTGTAACGCATGTTCCACTCCTGCGCCAACCTGACAGCAGCGTCATACACCGAACTATCCCCGTGCGGGTGATATTTACCCAAAACTTCCCCTACCAGACGGGCGGACTTTTTGTAAGGCTTATTGGATTGAAGCCCCAATTCGTTCGCCGCGTACAAAATACGGCGGTGTACGGGTTTTAGACCGTCCCGCACATCGGGCAAAGCACGGCCAACAATAACGGACATTGAATAATCAATGTACGCCGTCTTCATTTCCTCTTCAATATTTACGGGTATAATCC
Source organism: Niabella sp. (assembly GCA_047601605.1). Classification (GTDB taxonomy): domain Bacteria; phylum Bacteroidota; class Bacteroidia; order Chitinophagales; family Chitinophagaceae; genus Niabella. The sequence goes on along the minus strand of JASGIU010000002.1, from coordinate 2,151,716 downwards.
TGTTGCTATCGTTAGTTGCCGAAGGTTCAAAATTTTCTTCCATTGCTACACTTAATCAATAAATGATGAATTATTCTCAAATTGTTATAACATGCAAATATAACCCTTTGCAGGCGAAAAGAATGGCATTTTTAGGCTTTTTATGCACAGGTGGAGGGCAAATTTAACAATAAGGAAAATGGGGGGTATGGAAGATGAAAACAAGAAAATAAAGGAATTTAGAACCTTAGCCCGTATCCTTCACAAAAAGGGAGCCATCCTTGTGGATAGCTCCTTTTTCTCTGTTTGTTATAGAAAGATAGTTAAAAATACGAGGTTAATTCCAACCCGTATTTTGTTGACCTGCTATAGCCGGATTCGCCTGCATTTCGCCCAGCGGAACAGGCCACAGCAAAGCATGTTCAGGAATAGCACCCGGCTTGGTCTGACCTTCGGGTTTGTTCTGGATGACTGCCGTACTAAGCGGTGTCCATTTCAGCTTGCCTGAGTTCATCCCGTCTGCCTCCGGATAAAGGCGTGTTCGGCGGATGTCGTCCCAAATTTTGAATTCCAATGGGAATTCATGGAAACGTTCGGTCAATATAGCCTGTACTAAGGCATCGCCGGAAGCCGTTTCGTCAGCCAGTCCGGCACGTTTACGTACCTGATTCAGATAACCTCTGGCCTCACTTTCCTGCCCGGTGCGGGCCAAACCTTCTGCCGCAATCAACAGTATTTCTGCATAACGAATCATCGGCATATTATAATCCCCATCTCAACTGGTGGTCAGGCTTACCGAATCAAACCAAGCCCAGTTCCCTACAACACCCAACGTATGCGTAAAGCCGGTAACATCGGTATAATTGCGGAAGAAAAACTGTTTTTCCTTACTGCGTATATCATTGGGCGCATAACTATTAAGCAACATATTGCAAGGCAAATAGGCATTGTACATTACATCCCCACCTGGCTTGAAAACGCCCTTGCCTGATGTATCTTTCCATTGGAAAGCCTCTGCACCGACAGAACGGCAGGCATAAGAGTTGCCCACGTTATAGCTTGTCATGTTATACTCTTTGGCATAAATGATTTCGGTATTAGCTGCCGTTTCATTTGTCTTAATGAAATTAAATGCAGATTTGAGATCATCGGTAGTACCATTGGGATCAATAAGGGAATGTTGACCGCCTGCAATGACTTTTTTAGCCATATCGGCAGCTTTTGTGTAATACTCAGCCCCACCATTGAGCGGCGCACCTGCCCATTGCAGATAAACCTGCGCCAACAGAGATTGTGCCATGGGCTTCGTAACATAGCAGCCGTTGGCATAGAAAGATTTATTGGGCAATGCCTCTCCATCAGTAATGCCGAGCAAATCTTGTTCGATAAACTTGTAGATGTCTACAGAAGGCGTACGTTCTTTGTAAATACCATCTGTAGAGGTAAAAGGCTGATCTATTAACGGAGCATCACCAAAATCTTTCACCAGATAAAAATACGCCAATGCACGAAAGAATTTACCCTGTGCCACATAATTGTCTATTGTGGTCTGATTCAGCACTGACGTCATTTGCGGTATGTTGGCAATCACGAAATTAGCCCGGGAAATGCCAATGTAATACTCACTCCACAATTTTGCTGCGGTAGAGTTGAAGGATTCGATATTGAACGTGCAGTTTTCGGATGCGTTCGTAAACGTCCTGTCCTTGCGTTTATCCACAAACAAGCCAGACATCACACCACCCCACATGGTGGCCTTGGGCGTCCAGCCCCCGTCCACATCTATATTGTTCAAATAAGGAACACCTCCAAAATAAAGTCCGTTCACGGCCGACTGGGCATCGGCAGCGGTTTTCCAAAACTGCCCAGCTATTTTTGTGTCCAGCGGATTTTCTTCTAAGAACTTATTGCATGAACTCATCAAAAGTGAGAACATTACCATGCAAAAGCTTGCTATATATATTTTATACGGTTTCATGTGCATAATCTTTTTCATGAATTAAAATGTTACATTGAGGCCGAAAGTAAATGTCCTCGGACGCGGGTAAGTAAAGAACTGGCGGTTAGCTCCCCACTTGTTATCACCCAGGCGTGATGAGTTGTCCGGATCATATCCCAAATATTCAGATGAAGTTATCAGGAACGCATTGTTCACATTGGCATACACACGTAATGCTGAAAAACCTGCTTTCCTTATAACATTTGGCATAAATGTATAACCCAATTGGAACAAGTTACCGCGCAGGTAAGAACCATCGGCTACCCAAGTATCATCAGCGTTGGGATTACTACCCATACCAAAGTTTGCCAGACGGATGGCTTGCGCCTTACCGTTAGGATTCAGCGTGGGATGCCATGCTTCCTTGTAAAGACGATCCAAACCGCTTGTCAGGAAACGACCCTCTGTGGAGTGGAAATATTCCTGCATCACTTCTACGCCCCATGTAAACTGCAAATCAACGGTCAGATCGAAATTCTTGTAATTGAAGGTATTGATGAACGAACCCATCCAATGAGGCAGCCCATGACCAATAATCTGGCGGTCTCTATAGGTAACTTTTTCACCGATAAGACCGGGGATATTCATTGTCTGTGCATCCCAGTTAGCAGCAATGCCATCATAAATTCCAGCCCGCTTGTAACCATAGAACGAAGAAAGCTCATCGCCCTCTCTGATAAGGATATCATAACCTACGAATCCGTCCGTGGTAATTTGACGCTTGCCTGTAATTGGATCAATAGATGCATTTTTGTCTAATTTTTCTACTCGACTTTTATTATAGCCCAAATTTATGGTTGAATTCCATTGGAAGTCATTTGTCTGCACCGGAGATGCATTCAACAAGATGTCCACCCCACGGTTAGAAACCTGACCGATGTTTTGCGTCACGCTTGAGAACCCTACAGAAGGCGGAAGGGGACGACTTAACAGCAAATCCTTTGTATTTTTATAATAATAGGATAATTCCAAATTAAGTCTGTTTTCAAACAGACCCAAATCAATACCTGCATCCCATTGTGTTGTTCTTTCCCACTTTAAGTCAGGATTAGGCATATTACTCATATAGGAAACCACGCGCAAAGCATCACCAATAATCGTATTGGATTGCCCAATACGTGCTAAAGATGCATACGTACCAATTTCAGAGTTACCAGTTGTTCCAATAGAAGAGTGCAACTTTAACTTGCTAATAACCGGCACGTTTTGCATAAAGTCTTCGTTGGAAACCAACCAACCCAACCCTAATGAGGGGAAGAACCCGTATTTATTATTCGGGCCAAATTTAGAGGAACCGTCAAAACGACCTGTTAGGGTAGCCATGTACTTACTGTTATAAGAATACGCCCCACGGAAGAAATAGGAGTTCATCGCCCAATTGTCATAATCACTGCCCACAGATGGACGGTTTGTTCCTTTTCCCATATTGTAAAATCCAAAATAGTCGTCCACATATTTGCTGTCGGAGGCCGAAAAATAGTTATAAGTACTTTCCTGCCAGGACATACCTGCCATAGCATTAACAGAGTGCTTGCCAAAGAGCTTCTTGTAGGTCAGATAGGTTTCTTCTTGCCAGTAAAAAGTAGAAGCACTTTCAGCCGAAGCGTTTCCCTCTGCATTTTGATTAATAAGTGGGCGTGGTGTGAACGGAGTGTAGTTCATTCCACGGCGATATTGATAATCTACCCCAAACTGAGTCTTTAACTCCAAGTCTTTTGTCAAATGGAATGTCATAGCCGCATTACCAAAAACCTGTGTCCGATATTGCACCGCCTGCATCCGCTCAAGCAATTCAACCGGATTTCCCACGCCTTCCGGCTGGAAGCCTTGCTTATCACCACTGGGATTATCTTTATCTATGGGAATCTGCGTTGTTTGGATATCGTTCGTTTGTGCATATTGCCCATTCGCCAACTTAACGGGCAGGAAGGGCAATTGCTCTATCATCGTACGCAGCGCCCCTTGTCCATAAGGATTGTCGGAAGTCCGGTTGCCCCATGTATGATTTACCAACAAGTTCACACCCGTCGACAACCATTTGGTGGGCTTATCATCATAGGCCAACTTTGCATTGAGGCGCTTTTGATAAGAGTTAAGCAAAATACCTTGTTGGTCAGTATAGTTCAAAAATGCGCCGATTGAAGCATTTTCCATACTGCGCTGAATGTTCAACTGATGGTTGTGGGAAACGGCAGTGCGGGAAGCCTCCTTTTGCCAATCCGTATTGTATTTGGGCGTACCATCTGGATTGAACAAATCGGGGTCTGTAAATATCTTCGATAAATCGGTGGTGAAATTTCTGTTTTGCCATGCGTTGGCGTTTTCCAAACCTTGTTTAAAGGTGGCCATCCATTCGTTGGCATCCATCACGTCCATATACCTTTGCATCGTACCTACCGATACAGAACCAGCATAAGAAATTTGCGCGCCTCTGGAACCTGAAGTCCCCCGTTTGGTAGTGACCAACACAACACCGTTAGCGCCCCGTGCACCATAGATAGCCGCAGATGAGGCATTTTTCAGTATTTCGATAGACTCGATGTCATTCGGGTTGAGGAATTGAAAATTCTGCATAACTACCCCATCTACCACGTACAACGGGCTTGCCGAAGCATTGATAGTGGCAATACCACGAATAATAACGCGCATTTCCCCACCGGGCTGACCTGTGTTAGAGAAGATGTTCACACCAGCAGCTTTACCCTTCAAGCCTTCCAACGCGTTGAACGACTGAGCTTTGATGATATCGCTGCCCTTGGCCGTAGCAATAGAACCAGTCAGGTCTGATTTACGCATGGTACCGTATCCCACAACCACTACTTCGTCCAAACTATTATCGACAGAAGTAAGCGAAACTGTTATGGGTTGGTCTGTTACCGTAACTTCTTGTTCTTTGTAACCCACGCCGGAAATAACCAATACGTCTCCTTTGTTCGCATTAATGGAAAAACTACCGTCTGGCGAAGTGGTAGTGCCAATAGTAGACCCTTTTATCATGATGGATGCTCCTACTATAGGCTCTCCTTTATCATTGACAACCTTTCCCTTGATAATTTCCGCAACGGCGTCGGGTTTCATGATAAGTATTTCATCCACCGGGGATATAACCACGTTGGTTTTTTTGTAGGTTTTCCAACGCAGGGGATAATTTTCGAAAACCTTGGAAAGCACCTCGTCTATATTTGCATTGACCACATTAATAGACACAATCATTTCAGACGGCAACACATCGTTGGAGTAGCTGAAACGATAAGAGGAAGCATTTTCTATGCGGCTCAGAATATCGGCCACGGTGAGGTTGTCCGCTTTCAGGCTAATACGTTTTTGGGCAAAATTAGTGGCCGACACCTGTAAGGCAACTACCAGAAATAATAGGGACATTTTCATATAAAGAAGCATTCTTCTAAAAAGCATAGCGCTGGCTACGCCCCGATAAACATTTTTTTGCATAATTTTGTTTTGCAATTAATAAATCACATTAAGGTCTCAAGCTCAATGTGTGATTGTAATTCCGGAAAGGGGAATGTTCGCGCATTCTCCTTTTCTTTTGCGTGCGGTTGTTAACTTGTGTTACTAAACATGGCAATCGTTTTAATTTTTTATTCAATTATTAATGTATCCTTAGAGACATACCTGTAATTAATATCTTTCGACAGTTTAATTATCTGCATAATCTCGTTCAAATCGTAGTTATCGCTATGAACGGTGTACTTATAATTCTTCACGGCCTCATTTCCGAAAATGATCGTTGTCTTAAACTCCCGTTCAAGCTCATCGGCTATTTGCCCCAAAGATTTATTCACAAAACTGAATTTGTTATTCATCCAGGCAAGTTCTGCTATGGTGCTATCAACTATCGCAATACGTGTAAGCTTAAAAATATCCTCTTCCCTGCCCATAAGTTTATCGTTAGTGGTTTTTGAGAGACCGCTTTTGGAGATGACAATTTTCTCGGAGGGATTCAGGATAACACGGCTATCTTTTTGGTCATCAAAAGTCAATTCTATCCTGCCCCTGATGAGCGAGGTTTCCATTAAATCTTCCTGTGGATAATTACGCACATTGAAGGCCGTGCCCAACACTTTTATATCAGTTCTTTCCGTATGGACAATAAACGGTTTTTCGCCGTCATGTTTTACATCAAAAAAGGCTTCGCCTGTCAGCCTCACTTCTCGCGTGTGTTTGTTAAACCGATTGTCATAAGTGAGCCGGCTGTCGGAGTTTAACACCACCAACGTACTGTCAGGCAGCATCACTTTCGATTTTGAACCCTTTTCAGTTGCAACCTCATTCTTAAAATCGTTAACCAGATCTTTTGGTTTGTTACTTAATGTAAGAAGATAATGGGTTGCTACGGCCGAAACCAGCAATACCGCTACTGCCATCACCCAATATTTATTGAATCTTGTCAAAAACCGCTTTTTAGAAGGGATATTGTTTTGACGAGGGGCAAGCAATTTTTTCTTTACATAATGACTGGCGTAAGACTGTTCCAAAATTTCACTGGGATACGCCCCGGGACGCCCAGCGTTTTCCAAATGGTTGTATAGGGACAATAATGCTTCGTGCTCTCTCAATATCTCTTTCAAGCGTGCTAATTGTTCAGGAGATGCCTCCCCAGCCATCTTTAAGCCCAAAAGATCATAAAATTCTATATCTATATTATTATCCATTTTCTTTAACAGACTGAAAATTAACATCCATGGGTGAAACAAATACCTATTTTATTTTTTCCCCGCTTGCCTCATTCATAAAATCCTCCAACGCTGTCCGGATACGTTTCAGGGCTATACGAATATGTGTTTTAATCGTGTTGTTTGTTACGCCCAAGACCGATTGCACCTCCTTATAGGACAACCCTTCATCCTTTACCAATCTGAACACTAATTGACTTTGCGGCGGCAGGCGCTGCACTTCGGCCTCTATACGGCCACATATTTCGTTCATGTTAACCTTTGCATCAGCCGTGAAATCCCCGGCATGATCCATATAAGAATCATCAGTATACTCAATCGCCGGACGCTTTTGCTTCATACAAGCCAGTGCCGCATTACGGACGGATTTAAAAAGATATAGGTCGAGACGTTCGATATTACTGAGCTTTTCTTCCATCAGCCAAATCCTTATCATTACATCGGAGACAAGCTCTTCCGACATCTCGGGCTCTCCCAGAAAAGCAATCGCAAAACGGTGAAGGGGCGTATAGAAATGAAGATATAGCTGCTTATACGCTTTTTCATCCCTGAAATAAGCTACCCGCCGCTGCCAGTATAATATATCCAATAATTCTCTCTTCAAGCTATCAAATTAATTCACTATGACAATTTGCAAGCCCTCTACACAGAAAGACTATCGTCTTAAACATTCGGTTTAGAGGAAAAATACTATATAATATTAATAGAGTCAATTTTTGTACCATAGGGGTGAAAAGAAGGCAAAATATTTTTTGTTCCCTAAAACACTCCTAATTGTCAATATGATTTCAGCACGACAATACCATGTCCGGGTATTGTTATATTCTTTTGCGCACTTATTTTTCCAAGTGATTTATGCTGCCAGAGGTCTTTTATTGTATTGTTTTTCTTTATCCCCGCCTTGTCCGGGGTTAACATAAACTGCACCTCCTTTTCAGCCCGGTTCATAATGGCAACAGCCTGCCAGCCTTTATGTCTTAATTTCTTTGACCATATTTCGATATCATTTTCTTTCCATATCCTCCTTGCCTGCACCTGGGTTATATCCTGATTAATACCAATCAACTCTTTATTGGTCAGTATTTCAAGTGTTTCCTTGCTCATATTGCGCAAATCATTACCCGCCAGCAAGGGCGAATTCAACATGCACCACATGGAGAAGTGTGTTTTGTCTTCCTCATAGCTCATGCCGCGTCCCACCTGAAGCATGTCCATATCGTTATAGTGCCCCGGCGATGCATATTTGTACAAATCGGCGTTTAAATCAATAATATGCAATATGGATGGAAAACTGGAACGAATGTCTCCCGAAATGCGCCAGGAATCCGCCATTTTTATCGCCCATTCCCCGGGAAACTGCCAGCGGCATATATTAAATGTGATATTCTTGTCCATGCCTTTTACCACATTGATTATTTTGGTGTACTCCGTTTCCTCATCCAGCTTCATTTTTTCGCCCCCGCACCAATCTACTTTCAAGAAATCGTATTTCCACTGTTTAAAAAACAAATTGCAATCCTGCTCAATATGACCATATAACCCCACCCCTATTCCATTTGCATCATTGTTATACATAGAACCACAGGTATTGTTGCCCGCATCGGTATAAATACCTGCTTTCAGTCCTTTGCTGTGAATATAAGCTGCCACATCACCCATGCCTGACGGAAACTTTTTATCATCGGTCAGTAAATTGCCGGAAACATCCCGCCCTTTAAAATAACCATCGTCAATATTTATAAAGCGATAGCCTGCGGCATACATCCCTGATGAAATCATGGCATCCGCCTGCTCCTTGATCATCTTTTCATCAATATTGATTTGAAAATGGTTCCAACTGCTCCAACCCATAATGGGCGGCTTAGGCGGCTGTGCAACAGCAACAAAACACCAGATTAAAAACGGGACTGCAAGCATCTTTTTCATGAGTATAATTTTTTTGTGAGTTTGATTTAATTTCAAATAGCCATCTTACAACGCTATGGCGTCCGTATCATGGCAATATGCTCAATATCATCTTCCAGATAAACATCGCTGACCGCCACAAAGCCAAACGATTCATAGAACTTTTTTAAATACAGTTGCGCACTAATCTTGATGGGGTTTCTACCGAAAAGCCTTTCACAACAAGCAATACTTTCTTTCATTAATAACTTGCCCGCACCGATACGACGTGCACGTTCAGAGACCACCACCCGCCCGATAGAAGTGTGTTCATAAGAAATACCGGGCGGTACCAAACGGGTATAAGCCACCAATCCTTCCTCATCATATCCCATCAGGTGACAGCATTTCAAATCCTTGCCGTCCAAATCCTGATAAGGGCAGTTTTGTTCCACCACGAACACCGCCGCGCGAAGTTGTAATATATCGTACAACTCACCCGTTGTCAACTCATCAAAATGCTTACATACCCAGTTCATCATTCAATATCCATATTTATCTTTCCATCTGTCCTTTAAAAACCTGCGCTGCTCATTCTCCCGCGCATTTTGCCCGGGATTATAAAAGGCTTTGCCGCTAAGCGCTTCCGGCAGAAACTCCTGCTCCACAAAATTTTGTTCATAATCGTGGGCATATTTATAGTTTTTGCCATAATCCAAATTCTTCATCAGTTTGGTGGGCGCATTGCGCAAATGCAGCGGCACGGGCAAATCGCCATGCGCCTGCACAGCCCCAAGCGCTCCCGCAATAGCCATGTAGGAAGCGTTGCTTTTGGGCGAAGAGGCCAAATAAATGGCACACTGCGACAGGATAATCCGTGCCTCGGGATAGCCGATGACATTTACTGCCTGAAATGTATTGTTTGCCAACAATAAAGCGTTGGGATTGGCATTGCCGATATCTTCGCTGGCAAAGATTATCATCCGGCGGGCAATAAACTTTACGTCTTCCCCGCCTTCCACCATGCGTGCCAGCCAATATACCGCACCGTTGGGGTCGCTGCCACGCATACTTTTTATAAAAGCAGAAATAATATCGTAATGCTGTTCGCCGTTCTTGTCGTACAAGGCAATCTTTCGCTGCGCGATTTCCTGTACCAGTTTGTTTGTCACCACGATTTCTTGTTTTCCTTCGCACACCAAATCTAGCAGGTTCAACAGTTTGCGGGCATCCCCTCCCGAAATGGCCACCAGTGCATCCGTTTCCCTAAGCGTTATTTTCTTTTTCTGCAATATCTCGTCTTTCTCCAGGGCAGTTTTCAGCAAGCGCTTCAAATCCGCGTCGGACAAGCTTTTCAGCACATATACCTGACAGCGGCTTAGCAAGGCGCTGTTTACCTCAAACGAAGGATTCTCGGTAGTGGCGCCTATCAATGTGATAATCCCTTTTTCCACCGCGGCCAGCAACGCATCCTGTTGCCCTTTGTTAAATCGATGGATTTCATCAATAAACAAAATCGCACCGTTGGCTCTTTTGGCGGTTTCTATCGCATCGCGAATGTCTTTTACCCCCGCAGAAATAGCGCTCAGCGCGAAAAAAGGACGTTGAACCGTATTGGCGATAATATTGGCGATGGTCGTCTTTCCAACACCGGGCGGCCCCCACAAAATCATGCTTGGAACGTTTCCCGATTCAATGGCCTTTTGCAAAAAACTCCCCTCTCCCGTCAGGTGCTCCTGTCCGGTAAGCTCATCCAAAGTGCGTGGCCTGATACGCTCTGCTAACGGCGTCATAACAACAAATTTAAACCTGCAAATTAAGCAAATAACGGAAAGCCCGGCAATTAAAGCGGGGTGCATAACATTTTTGCTGTCGGTCAGAAGACACGACAGCGGTGAACCGCCATTGCAGAGGTTTTCCACCAGCAACAGAATATCGGTTTCTATGTAGAGGACGTGGTTTAGTGCTAATTCAAAATAATCAGAAACTAAACACCATACAGGCATATATGAGCAAAATCATTGGTCAAACGCTTTTTGTTGGATACCTTTGCGCCCGAAAATAAGGGCTGTCGCCCCCGGAAGCAAAAGATGCCATTGGCCAACAGTTGAACGGAGCGTCGCAACGCAGATGCCACAAGCATCGCTGCCGACCCAATTATATTTATTGCATAAAAAATGTCAACAAAGAAAATAGAATTATTATCGCCCGCGGGCTCTTTTGACGCCTTGCAAGCCGGTATGGATGCCGGCGCGGACGCCATATATTTTGGCGTGGAACAGCTAAATATGCGCACCTGCTCCACACCCCCGTTTACGATTGACGACATTGCCGAAGTGGCGGCGCGATGCAAAGCGCGCGGCGTGAAAAGCTGCATCACGCTGAACACGGTGGTGTATGAACATGACCTGCGCCTGTTGGACAATATTTTGCAAGAGGTGAAAAAACAAGGCATTGACGCGGTTATCGCATCCGACTTTGCCGTCATAGAACAATGCAACCGGATGGGCATACCCCTGCATGTTTCCACGCAGGCAAATATCAGCAATGTGGAAGCCGTGAGGTTTTTTGCAAGATTTTCCGATGTGGTGGTTTTGGCAAGGGAGCTTACGCTGAAACAAGTGGAAAGCATTTGCAAGGAGATTGTGCGCAAAGATATCCGAGGTATATCGGGTGAACTATTAAAGGTGGAAATTTTTGGCCACGGTGCGCTCTGCATGGCGGTTTCGGGCAAATGCTACCTGAGCCTGCACACGCAAAACGCATCGGCAAACCGGGGTGCCTGTGTGCAGAATTGCCGCAGGGCTTATGAGGTGACCGACCTCGAAACCGGGCAGCAACTTGTAGTGGACAACGAATATATCATGTCGCCCAAAGACCTTTGCACCATCAACTTCCTGGACGAAGTGGTGAACAGCGGCATTGACATCCTGAAGATAGAAGGCCGCAGCAAGGGCGTCGATTATGTGCATACCGTTACGCGATGCTATCGCGAAGCACTTGATGATATCGCAAACGGTACTTATACCGCGGATAAAGTAGTCGGCTACATGGAAAGGCTTTCTACCGTTTATAACCGTGGCTTTTGGGACGGGTATTATCTGGGTCGCAAATTGGGCGAATGGACAAAGCATCCCGGTTCTGCTGCTACGGAGCGAAAAATATATATCGGTAAAAGCTCTAAATATTATCCCAAAATAGGCATTGGTGAATTTTTGGTCGAGACGGGCAATCTGAAAACAGGCGACACCATTATGGTGAGCGGCGCACATATCGGTTTTATGAAAGAAACGCTGCAAACGCTTACCGTGAACGGCATACAGGCAGATGCCGCCAACAGGGGGGATAAGATTACGTTCCCGGTTGGGGCCAAAGTTTCGCCGCGAGACAAGTTGTATAAAATAGTAAGCGCCCCGAATGAGTAAACTAATCCACTATCGCAATAAGTGCATCGGATGCGGCATTTGCTACGAGATGCAGCCTGACCTTTGGCGCATGTCAAAGCGCGACGGCAAGGCAACACTTGTCAAGGCCGAAAAGAAAAACAAAACTTTTGTATTAGAGATAAACGAGTGGGACAAACCCCTGGCCGAAGAAGTGGCCACGGCCTGCCCCGTAAAAATCATCAAGCTATCATGAGCCCGATACCCCAGGAAATTATACGCTTTTTGGAAAACCAAACCTGTGCGAGCATCTGCGGCGTTGATGAAAACGCAAGCCCTTATTGCTTTAGCTGCTTTTATGCTTTTCATGCCGACAACGGTTTGTTATACTTTAAATCATCACCATCCGTTCATCATTCGCTTATATTAAAACAGAATCCCAAGGTGGCCGGCACGATATTGCCCGACAAGCTCAGAACCATGCAGGTGCAGGGCTTGCAGTTTACCGGAACCCTGTTGCCGCCGGAAGACCCGTTGGCGCAAGCCGCGTCCAAAAAATATCACCTGCGTTTTCCTTTTGCACTCGTGATGGGCGGCGATGTTTGGACGATACGTTTCGACACTATAAAAATGACGGACAGCACGAAGTTGCCGGGAAGAAAAACAAAATGGGAAAGAAGCGAAATGATGTAAAACTTAGAACAGCCTAACAACCTGTGCAAAAGTCAACAAACAGATTTGTTCGCCCGCTCCTCCATGTTACGCTTTGTCGGCAGGGTGCCCCCTATCCTTCCACTATCCAAGGGTGATTAAAAATACTTTTTCAAAAATTAATTTGGTGATTTGAGTTTTCGTGCTACATTTGTAGTGTATTAATTAAATAGTACACTAAATCACTGATTATGATTAATATTAAAAACCTTCACTTTTCTTACAAGAAGAAAAAAGTGTTCAACGGCCTTAGCCTGTCGTTTTCGCCCGGTCATATTTACGGATTGTTGGGCAAAAACGGAACAGGCAAATCCACTTTATTAAAAAACATCATCGGCTCTTTGTTCCCCGACGATGGCAACATCAATGCTTTGGGATTCATGCCCGGCAAAAGGCAACCCGCTTTTTTGCAGGACGTCTTTATTGTGCCAGAGGAGTTTTACTTACCCGATGTACCCATTAAAAAATTCCTGAACAGCAATGCACCTTTCTATCCCAAATTCAACAGGCAGCAGTTTGAAACTTATCTGGAAGAATTTGATATACCGATGGGCAACCGCCTGCAACAGATGAGCTATGGGCAAAAAAAGAAAGTGCTCATTAGCTTTGCGCTGGCATGTAATACCTCTATACTGTTGATGGATGAACCTTCGAACGGATTGGACATCATGAGCAAAAGCCAGTTCCGAAAAGTGATTGCGGGCGCAATTGATGAAGCCAAATGTATCATCATTAGCACGCATCAGGTGAAAGACCTTGAAAGCCTGATAGACCGCATCACCATCATTGACGAAGGAAAGATTTTGTTTGACCAGAATATTGATGCCATCAGCTCAGCGTTATCCTTTAAAATATCTTTTGATGATGAGGAAACCCGCTCGGCTTTCTATAAAGAAGAATCGCTGAAAGGCAATGCGGTCATTGTTAAAAATGAGGTAAACGAGGAAAGCAAAGTTGACCTTGAAATGCTATACAAAGCCGTTGTTACCAATGGACAGGCTATCAATTCGATATTTGAAAAGAATCATCACTATTAAAATCAACTGCAAATGAATAATAATTTCAGTTTCCTAAGAGTTGGACAACTTATAAAAAAACAGTGGATTGAAAACAGGCGGTTATATGGCATGTCTGTATTAGCACTATTAGGCGCGTTGGCTATTGTGATGGCTATATGGTTGGCAACGGGCGGAAGTCATTATGAAGAAAAATCGCTATATGGAATAGGCTTGTTTGGTCTGTTTATATGTGGGGCAATATTTGCCAGCACTTCATTCAACATGCTGAACACAAAAGATACGGGTATTTACTGGATTTCTTTTCCTGCCAGTCACATTGAAAAATTGCTGGTCACGCTATTCTTCAATGTCATTGTTTTTACAGTGGTATATACTATATGTTTTTTCTTGTTGAAATTTTTAGCTGAATCTTACGTTCATTATCTCATTTCCAACGCAAGATATCCGGATCAGTATTCATATAATAAAGTGAATTGGCATCAGGCTAACGGTTTTGGCGCGTATGCCCCAAATTTCCTATATGCCTTTTTTATCCTGCAGGCGGCTTTCGTATTAGGTTCCGCTTCTTTCAAAAGATTCTCGTTTATCATTACTCTTATCATCATCGCTGCTATGTTGTTTTTAACAATTTTCTATCTTGTCAAATTATCCAAAGCCATCATACCACAGGGATATGATTATCAAGTTGTAGAAGTATGGTCGAATAATGTGAACGGAATACATAAGCAATATGAAATGAACAACTTTCTGAAAGGCTTTATTGAGGTTTTTCTTAAATATCTGCTTGCACCGTTCCTGTGGTTCATCACATTGTATAAGCTCAGAGAAAAAGAAATTTAATTTTTAATTAATCAAGAAAGAAATTATATGCAGTTCAATAATAATGCACAAGCCATTTACCTGCAAATAGCAGATTATGTGTGCGAAAAAATATTGCTCAAAGAATGGCCGCCCGATGGCAAAATACCCAGCGTGCGCGAGCTGGCCATGCAATTGGAAGTGAACCCCAACACGGTGGCGCGCTCCTACGATTTTTTAAAGCAGCAGCAAATCATTGCCGATAAAAGAGGGATAGGTTACTTTACCGCAACGGACGGGATTAAAAATGCCGCCGCTTACAGGAAGCAGGAGTTCATGGAAAAAGAAATGCCTGTATTTTTCCGAAACATGTACCTGCTGGGCATTGAGCCGGAAGACCTGAAACCCAAATATGAAAAATTTAAAAAGCAGTATGCTTCGTAAAATATAAAAAGCACACACATGAAAACAAGCAATAAATTACTCATTGCCTTATTGGTACTCGTTTTAGTGATACCGTTATTGATAATGCTAAGTTTCAAGAAAGCCATTCAGTCCGACAAATATGTTGTAAAGAATTACTATGGAGATAATGTAATGCCTTTCAGGAATCTGAAGCCGTTCCACGCCGCAAAACTTGATGGGGCCATGCCTGACCTGCTGAAATGCAATATCAAACATGGCGACCAATATGCCTACAAATTTCAAGGCTTCGTAAGGGATGAGAATGATAAGGCCGACAGTTGTAAAATCAGTTATATCGGGGATACATTGGTCATTACTTATCATCTGAAATCCATAGAAGAACCTAACACTTCGCATAGTTATTCTTATGGCAATACAATAGATTTGACCCTGCCTGAAACAGTTCCCGTCATCGCCAAAGGGGCTACCATATACATAGACAGCAGCTCTGTCATGAACAATCCGATGAATTTCAAATTATCCGATAACGCTGTCCTAAACATCAGCGGGGGAATAAAAACCGAACCCATTCGTTTAGGAGACAATCTATTTAAGGATTCTGTCATTTATCAAACTATATATCCGACGATAGTCATTGAGGCAGATGGTTCAGAAGTTAATATTGCCCAAAGCCCTATTATTCAAAATCTGAAAATAGATTTAAAAGGCACGTCCAAATTGAACATAATGGAAAATGCAAGCGTGGGTAGTTTGCAGGGTACTATTTCCCCGGAATCAATTGTCAATGCGCCATATCGGTTTATACAAAATCTAAAAACCAATCACAAATAGTATAAAAAAGGCTCACGAACTGCCTGAACAGCGCTATTCGTGAGCCTTTAAACTATCCACAGAGTGAATAGTTTAAAATATTTTTAGTGCAAGATCAGTTCGTCAACCTTTTTCCCATCAAGATTAAACATGCTGAAACGGGCTTCCCTATCCGAAATTTTTGCCTTTAATATATCGTTGTTGGAGTTCACGATAACCGGGAATTTTACATCGGCATTCGGTTGCTGGATACGGTGCCGATGTTCATGGCCGCTCAACATAACCTGAATGCCCGCATCATTGAGTATGGGTACCCATTTTTCAAAGATGTCACGGCCGCCATGCCAACTACCTCCGGGAGGAATATGACAAATAGCGATCTTGAATTTTGCCTTTTTAAAAGTATTTGTCTGTACCGCCTCTCTCAACCATTTCGATTGTTCCGTTCGGTAATTGTCCATGTCTGTTATACCACTATATTCAATATCTGTATCCGGCTTGTCTTCGCCGCCATCCAGCACGATGAAACAGGCCTCACCCCTTGTAAACATATAGTAAAGATGACCGCTGGTTGTAGGAAAATAATCAGGAAACTTTGAAGCAAAGGGCGCACGTGTCTCATGATTTCCCCGGGCATAATACATGGGTGTTTCTTTTGCAAATAAGAGCGTAGCGGTATCCATAAAGCCGCTGAACAATTGCGCTTCGCTGCTCGAATTGTTAATCATATCACCATTGAAAACAATGAAGTCCGTTGTTTTAAAATCAACCTGTGATAATAATTTTATCAATACATTATTGCGTTCATGAATATCATTGACCATCGCAAACTCAAACGGGCCGGGCCTTCCGGCAGTAATAAAACTCAGCGGCTTTTTGCTGTACACATCCGTAGCCGCCACATTGCCGTAATTCACATATACAAATTCATGTTTTAATACTTCCTGACTATACACCCGATAGCGGTAACGTGTATTGGGCTGCAGGCTTTTAAGCATCACTTTGTGTACTGAACTTATATTTTTAAGTCCGTTGGAAGCATCAAAAAACTTAGGTCTTTCCTTTTGATAAAAATGGCTCGCATCATCTGGTGCCAGTTCCACCCAACCCACAGCGGGTTTATTGGTTGTCCACACAATCGTCACACTTGTGTCCGTCATCGCCTGTAAATAAGGCCCGTGCGAGATTTTTATATTATCCTGCGCATTCGCCGAAATGGACAACATCGCAAAAAACACAAAGAATACCATGACCCGCAGAACAAGGTGTTTTTTGATAAATAAAGGCTTCATTTATTGTTTTATTTAAAATTCTTTGAACGAGGCTATAAAAGAAAAACAAATAAATCACTGCTCAAAAAAATCTAATTCAGCAATCGCCAGGGTATTATCACCGCCTGCGATTTCCGTAGCTGTAACGCGTACATAACGCCCCGTAACCGTTTTACCGAAAAAGTATTTCCGTGTAGAAGGATCATTAATAAGATTGCCAAACTCGAAATTACCCGCACGCTGCCAGGTTTGTCCGTCACTGCTCACCTCTACAGTTCCTTTGGCCATCATGCCCCGGTTGTTTCGCTTCTGCGGTGTGTAAGCAAAAGCATTCAGGTTATACCCCTTTCCTAAATCTATTGTTATAAAATGACCCGATGCCGCTTCCTTTGACTGCCACCAGGTTTGCCGGTTCTCATCAATCGCAAAATCTGCTTTGTTCCGGCCACCAGCCTCGCTATCTGTACCAACAATCTTCCAGTCATTTTTCGCTATGCCCAGCACTTCGGCAGCTATAGCTCCTTTTTCCTTATTGACGATAGCAACAGCTTTTACTTCTCCTTTGGGCAAATGGAATGGTCCTGTATAGTTTTTACTGCCTGCCGTTGGCTCACTGCCATCAGTAGTATAAAAAATACTCATTTCTTTATACAGGTTCTCTGTAGTGTTCTCTCCATGCGGCTTCCAGCCAAATTCTGCCTGTACCGGGTTTATAACCACTTCACCGTTCTTATCCCTTGAAATAATTAACATCGGCGGTCTTATTTTGTATTTATATCCCCCAATGGTGGCAATGGCCGGGTCCAGCCTGCTTGCCAAAACACGCAACCTGAATTTAGACGCGGTCACTTCCGGGAAACGCAGGATGCGCTTGTAACCGATATTAGTGCCGGAAGCTATTTCTTTCCACTGGTTATTGATCCAGGCATCCACGGCATGCTGCTCTACCCGCTCACTATTGGTACTTACTGCTTCCTGTATTAAAAAACGGTTGATGGTAACAGGCTTAGGTGTAGCAATAACAATTTCCTTCTGCTTTTTATTGAGTACTACAAAAGTATTCAGGTCATTGTCCAACAGCTTTGAAGAAACGGTAGCGCCGGCAAAAAGATTTTTGGAATAGGTTTCTTTAATGCGTTTTCCCACTTCATTTAATACCTGTACTTCTTGCGGAGAGAACTCCCCATCACGGTTGGGTGGCATATTTAAAAGGAAGGTAGAATTGCCGCCTACTGAGCGTTCATAAATATCAAACACATCATCGGCGCTTCTTACTTTCTGGTGTGTATCGTCCCTGTAAAACCATCCTTCGCGAATAGAGGTATTGGTTTCGGCCTGCTGGTAGTGCAGGAATTTCGCTTTGTACAGTTGCTCCCTGCTACCGAGATCATTGCCCGTCATATCAGGGAAATAGCTGGCGGTATCAGGGTTTTCAGGATAAGGGATCACATTCCATTCTGTTTTGCGGGTACCTCCTGCTTCATTACCGCACCAGCGGATATCTTCTTTTCCAAATATCACCGCTTTGGGCGCCAGTGTATGTATCAGCTTTTTCCATGCCTGGTAATTATAGGTTTGCCCGCCTTTTGTTTTAGGATGGGCGCCATCAAACCAAACCTCATCAATAGGGCCATACTCCGTTAACAGCTCAAACAACTGGTTCAAAAAATATTCGTTGTAATCATCTACCACAAATTCAAACTTCGTTTTATTGGCAAATGGCCTGCCCGGCACTGCACGGGGAATGGTACGCCTGGTATATTTACTAAGATTGCCGTATAAGCCCTCGGGGTTTTCAATCTGGTACAGATCAGCGGGAGAAAGATAAATGCCCAGCTTTAGCCCGTACTTTTTGCAGGAAGCTGAAAGGTCTTTCAGCACATCCCCTTTTCCATCCCTGAAACCGGCGGACATAATACCATGTGTTGTATAACGGCTTTGCCACAGCACAAAACCATCGTGGTGCTTCGCGGTAAAGATCACCATTTTCATACCTGCGGCTTTCATGGCTTTGCACCACTGGTCGGTATCTAATTTTTTTAAATCGAATATTTGAGGGTCTTCTTTACCGCTACCCCACTCCAGGCGGGTAAAAGTATTAGGGCCAAAATGAACAAAAGCTATAAACTCTTTTTTTAGAGCTACCAGCTGGTTCGCCGTAGGCACTACATGGGCTGCCTTTTCAATGATCCTTTGCTCACTGTCATCGGCATCAACAACAATCGTATTTTGAAATTTAAGCGCCTGTTTCTGCGCAACAGAGGTGATCGCTATGCTTACAAAGGCAATAAAGAATAAATAACGCATCAATATCAATTTATATAGTTTACTACAATTTATTTGAATTCATAAAACCTTACCCAATCTATTTCCATTTCAACAGGCAGGTTTGCCGGGTCCACCCTTCCTACCCAGCTGCCGCCTAACTGCATATCGAGCAGTAAATAATGCTTTACGTCCGCAAAAGGGAACTGGTCTTTTTTATCCGTTCCGATACGGGGATAAGCAAAGGTTCTTTTATTGTTCACATAAAACACAAGGCTATCCCTGTATTTTTCTACGGCATAAGTGTTAAACTTTCCGGGATCTATAGCTGCTGTTCCACCATGCTTAGGATTATCTTTTATGTTCAGTGTAATGGTATAATAAGAATGCACGGTTTGATAAACAATGGTATCCTCATTCAGATGTTCCATAATATCTATTTCACCGCCACCGGGATATTTCTCTCCCTGTGCCAGCATCCAGAACGCAGGCCAGGCGCCGGTTGCATTGTTCAGCTTAGCACGTATCTCCAATCTCCCCAAGCCAAAACTTACTTTGTCTTTTGTATAAATACCGCCTGTGAGGAACCTTGAAGTATCTTCCTGAACAGTAGTATTATTAATTCCCCTGAGAATAAGCTTGCCATCGCGCATGGCATAGCAACTGTCAAAATCGCTCATGTGGCGGTTCCAGTCTGACCTGCCTCTTGGTATTTTTGACCATTTCGTTTTATCAAAAGTATCTTTCTGATCAAAATTTTCTTCCCAGATCAGTTTAGATCTTTGGGCATAATTCGGCCTGGCACAGGAAGACAGCAATGCTATTCCAAACAACAATGAAAATATTTTTATACTCCTCATTATGTCTATTTGTCTGATGATGACCCTGTTTAAATCTCCTAATAAGAAAATGTATCCTTCAATAACTGTTCGTCAAGCTGTTAATGACACATAGTTTAAATAAATGAGAATCAATGTCGTCCTGTTCCGATCTATCGGAAGACGAAGGACATTAATAACCCATCGCTCAAGGCTTCGTCAAGCTCAGCCTGACAATGCTTCTTGTCATTTTAAAGAACTTGATTTTCCTGTTATTTAGGCCTCACTGTGACATAAGGACGATATTTTTCCAACTGCTCATGGAAAAACTTAAAAATTCAAACAGGTTCGATATCTGCCGGCGACCCTTATTTAAACTGCAATTCAGCTACTACCGGCATGTGATCGGAGGTTTTATGATCCGGTATCACTTTATGAGATACTATTTTAAATACATCCTTCGGTGCTGATGCAATAAAATCAATAACACCACCCGCATTGCCCTCTGAAAAAGTCGCCGGACAATTATTACAGGTACGCGTAAAATGCTCATCCAGCGTTTTAATTACCTCGCTGCCCTCATGCGCGTTAAAATCGCCCGCTACTATAAAAGGCAAGGATGTTTCCCGGGCAATACGATTGATGTCCTTTACCTGTAATAAACGACTGTTATTGTCATACGCTTCCAAATGTGTACAGCCAAAACGTATAGATTTCCCTCCTGGCAACGCAACCGTAGCCGTAGCTAATACCCGCGGCTCGCCACCTTTACTTCCTTCTGCCCTGGGCAGCATATATGTTTTTGTGTCTGACAGCGGGTACCTGGACAAAATAAGAATACCATACTGTCCGCCATCATAATCCATCGCTTTAGCAAAATAAAAAGATTTGTATCCCGCTTTAAGCGCCAACTGTTCTGCCTGGTTTATTTTGCCCGAACGGCCTGTATTTACGTCCACTTCCTGTACTGCCACTAAATCCGCATTCTGGCTTTTAATGACAGCAGCGGTAGCCGCTACATCTATCACCCCCTGCTTTTCGGGCGGGTTGCAATGATGCACATTATACGTCATTATCTTAACCGTATAACTTCCTCCCGACTGTACTTTTTTAGCAGCACAGGAAACGAAACTGATAATGACCGCAACCAATAAAAGTTTTGCAAATGAATGTTGCATGAGATCGAAATTTAAAACTTTTTAATTCAGCAAGCGCTTATATTTTTCTACCATTTGCTGTGCAGGTTGTTTCGACAGCGCTTCAATTTTAAATGTTCTTAAAGCAGCTTCCAAAGCGTTCAATTTTACTGTTTCTCCTTTCTCTTTATATTGCTTACGCAACAGGTTGATCTTTTCAAAATCCTGTACGCCCTCTATCAGCTTTTCAAAACGTATGGACGATAAGGGACCGGGATAAACCTGGTAAGTGTCCCCGGCTGGCCAGGCGGTGAAACGGGAGTCCTTTAAAGGATCTTTAGTCCAGCTATTGTAAGCCCAGCGCAAAAAGCCATCCATATTAGTGGCGGCAGTGTACCAGCCGGCCCACACGCCTTCATCGGGTGGCGAGAAGGTAAACATATTGGGATATTTTTCTGTACAGCAAACATACCATGTGCTTACTTTACCTTGCTGTTTGCGCTCTTTTAAAATATTATCAGGGAACACCCATTTGGAGGCTATACAGTAGTCGTAAATATCTTTTTCGATTTCAGCATGATATTCCCCGGCAAGCGAAATTTTCCAGTTGGGGTCAATGGTCTTTAACAGGTCAATTACCGATCGCATGGCTTTCATGGGACGTTCGTCCATAGCGATGGTGGTTATACCAAACCAGCCTTTCTTCTTTAAGTGGGCCGTAAAATCGGTAAGCATGGTGCGCCAGAATCCGTTATACTCCGGTGTACCAATATCCCCGGTAAATTCGGTTTCCTTTTGTAAGTTTTCATCATAATATTTAAAGGCAATCTTCCAGGGCACCATACTGTAACAATTGATCCGCTCCCGTATACCGCAGCTCATTACAAAATCAATGTACTTATCAAATAAGCTATAATCATATTCCCAGGTGCCGTTGCTCTTTTTTGTCCATTTTATCAGGCCCGGGTAATCGTCATACGTCTGGTGGCCCCAGGGTTCTTCTACAATACTTGCTGTAATTATTTTCTGGCCGGCATTGGCCAGCATGGTATAATATTTACGCATCAGGTCGAAATGCGCATCGCTCCAAAGTTCCACCTGGTGCACTCTTGCCACTGCTGCCGGGTGCTGCCAGTAATCGAGCCTGAAAGCCCAGTCCTGAGGTGACGGGAGGGTTTTATTTACAACAGTTAATGCTATTTGCAGTTTATACGCTTTGCCTGCTTTAACAGTAACAGTACCATTATAATTGCCGGCAACGGCCTGTTCAGGGACCTTCACAGTGATCCAAACCGGCTGTGTGGTATTTTTTTGAATATCGATGCTTCCAATGTCCGTATTGATGATATCGGCCACAAGCGAAGAATCAAAGTCTTTGGATTTACGGTACCCGCAACCATCCCGGAACTCATCCGTCATTACATATTGTACAAATCCGACCGATATATTTTCCCGTTTAATGATATTGCCTTTATTATCTTTCAGATCGCCGGCAATAACGGTCACGTTCTTTATATCTTTTTTTGAATACGCCACGATTTGTGTATGCACTTTTTCATTTTTCCAGCCCGATACCTGCCACCTGTTTTTAGGAGCGGCAACAGGTGGAATATCCTGCTGATAGCGCAGGCTGCCAGAGCCAAAGCCCACCACAGTACCTGCCGGCACCTTGCTCCATCTTGCATTTCGCGCCGCTTCGTTTAATTTCAGCGGCTTTTGCAGATCAAGGCTAACATCCTGTGCCATGCTGTTAGCACTTAAATGAACCGTTGCAATAAGTAGTAAAATCTTTATTCTTTTCACTTGCGTTTCTTTTATTGAATTAACCGTAAAATATGGACAATTTTGCTTGAAGTCACCCGCAATAAAGTAAGATAATAAGTTTTGCGAGACCACAAGCAAGTCCTATTTATAATCACATGCCTTCATTCAGGGTTGAAGATAGTTGAAATCCGGGAGGTTTTAAAGCAATTTTACCGTTAATTATAGTGGTAACGTTTGCACAGGAAACACAAATAACAGATTGCAAATCCACTGCTTCCGCAGGTTCGTTACCTTTTCTCCATTAAATAAAATACCGGGGAATATAAACGAACTGTTCCCCGGTAATCTTATATACTGCGTGTCTTGACAGAGAACATAAATTTGTACGGATTGAAAACCCTTAATATTTTGTATCCGTCAGAAATAGTTTTATTTCACAAACTTCTATTCTTGGATAATAGCACACCAACCACCACCGGGTTTCAATTTCGCGGGAATGGTATCCCCTCCAGTGAACGACTCTGTAGTAATAGAGTAGTCCTGAGCGTATTTGTCTGCGTTTACACCATCGGCGAATACATTAGCTTTATAACTCTTTCCTTTTTGAAGAAAATCCAGTGAAAGTTTTAAATCCCTCGGAGTCCAATTTGTCATTGCACCAACATACCACTTATTACCTTTTTTCCTTGCGATGGCAACATACTCCCCTATCTTACCTTGCAGGGCGATGGTTGTATCCCACACCGTAGGCATCTGTGCCATAAATGCTGTACAATCAGGTTCCTGCATATAATTGGACGGATTGTCGGCCAGCATCTGCAAGGGGCTTTCATAAATAACATACATCGCTACCTGATGCGCCCTTGTTCCCTGGCTCATAGGCGATGTAAAGCTGATGTGAAAATCTTTTTTTATAGCATTGCGCATTGCACCGGGCGTGTAATCCATCGGCCCTACAACCATCCGGGTGAATGGCAATATGACATCGTGTAGCGGTGTTACTTGCTCGTCACTCCATTTATAATTCTCAAGACCCTTTACCCCCTCGAAGGACAGCAGGTTGGGATATTTTCGATTCAAGCCAACGGGCTTATAAGATCCGTGCAAATCAACGAGTAGCTTGCGTTTTGCAGCTTCTGTAGTCAGCCGTTCATAAAAATTGACCATGTACTGATCTGCGCGCTGCATAAAGTCCACTTTAATACCCTTTACGCCCCATTTCACATAGGTGTCCAAAATATCCTGCATGTTTTTATCCATCGGTTCCCACAATGCCCAAAGAATGACACCCACATTTTTGGGCTTGCCATAAGAAACGAGCCCGGGAACATCTATTGAGTCTGTACTGTGTGTCAAATCCCATGTTGTTCTTGACCATCCCTCGTCCAGTATGATATAGTTTAATCCAAACTTTGCTGCAAAGTCTATATAATATTTATATGTCTCGTTGTTTATACCTGACCTAAAATTAACTCCATAAATATTATTTGCATTATACCAGTCCCAAGCTACCTTTCCTGGTTTTATCCAAGCTGTTTCTTCCAGTATATTTGGTGAGGCTAATTGATATATAAGATTATTTACCAGTAATTCTTTATCATCATTGGCCACCATTATTACTCTCCATGGAAAGTTCCGGTTTCCTGCCGTACGTGCAATATATGGCGCTTTCTTCAGTATTTTGATGCCCCGGTCACCTTTCAACTCAGATTGCAAAATAACCTTGGGAAAGTTTCCAGTTACGGCCGCACCTTTTGTTCCGAATAGAAATAGGTTAGGATAATCATATAAATCAGATTCAGAGATAAGCATCCTGCTCCCCTTTGAGGTTTCTACATACAAAGGCAGACCGCAGTGTTCTTCAGTTCCGTATGCCGAAAGGACAGTATCCTTAAACTGTAGTTCAAAATGTGAGATATATTCCCTATTTGCTTCACCGCCCCAAAAAACGCGGTTATCCTGCGGAAACCTCAGATTTACTAACTCGTGATTAACCTCTACCGAATCTTTAAAGGCGGTTGCCCATCTGTAAGCTGCCCCATTATTATATACACGGAACACAAGAGCGTTCCCGCTCCTGAATTTAAGCGTCAATTCGTTGTACTCATCTCTAATCAGCTTGCTCTTTACCGGGATATCGGCCACAATAGCTTTATCAACCTTTGTTGTCTTTGCAGATGTGACCTTTTCTCCATAACCGACAAACTTTTTTCCGGCGATGTCAAGACCAGCAACAGCATCGTTCACGAGCCATTCCCTTTGATTTTTTAGTTGCCATCTGATACTATCGCTCACAGAGACTAAAACGGATATTTCTCCGTTTGGAGATGTAACAGTATAACTTTTTTGAGCAACTGCATTCACGGCCGCACATAAAATCATGATCGCAACCAGCATCTTGAAAAAACGATATTTCATTATTTCTTGTTTATTTCTTAAAAGTTAAGTTTAAAGGTAGCTAATACGGGGAAATGATCCGATTCTTTATCCGCCCAATTATATGTGCCATACAGCTGTGTACTAAAAGCATTTTGCGGTGCATATATCAAATAATCTATAGTTCTGTCAGGTTTGCTTGTAGAAAAAGTAAATTGACTGCAATTCCCATTAAGGCAACCATACGTGAAATATGAACGAAGGATGTTCATCGGATTAGAACTTGGCGTAGCATTAAAGTCTGCCCCAGTGATGACGGGTTTATCAAACGTTTTTGCCAAATCAACAAAATCATTAGCTTGTTTTATACGATTGCGCTCATCGGAGAGGTGGTCAAAATGTGTAGCTATAAAATAAAACTGCTTATTATCTTTTTCAACTAATACACGAGCAACCGAACGTGTTTCTCCTCCTAGACTGGGATCTACATTCAAGTTGTAGGCTTTTTTTTCTTTTATTGACAACTTGGATAGAACAGCATCTCCATACTCTCCGCTATAAACATTCTGAGCTTTAGCAAAAAAGTAATCCATAGCAGTAAGTTCACCTAATTTTTTAGCAATATCACCATGCTTGGCATTTCGTGTGGTATTTTTATCTACCTCTTGCAATGCTACTAAATCAGGGTTAGCCCGTTTGATGACATCTGCTATGACCTGTAAATCAGGAATGCCCCCTTCCCTGGCTCCATATATATTATAAGTCATAACGGTAACTGTACTTGGTTTATCCTGTGGTTTATCATCCGGCTTTGTTGAATCACCTTTTCCACAAGAATAAAGAACAATGATTACTGCTATAATACTTAGTAGTCTCATATTGTGTATTAATAAAAGATACTTCCGAAGTCCTTAGACACTTCGGAAGTATGATAAAAACATCGAATTTAGTAAGCGTTTATTTCGGCAATCCCTGTAGTATCACCATTAGCGCTTGTACTGCTTAAAACAGTTACTCTGAGATATCTACCCTGGACGGCCTTTTCAAAATACATTGTGGCCTCAGGAGCTCCCGCAGGAGTAGTTACAGTAGAAAATATACCTGCAGATTCCCAATTCTCACCGTCATTACTGACCTCAATATGCAAGGTTCTTGGGAAAAGATAATCCTGAGATGATTTACCTTCTTGTGTAATTCTACCAAATATTTGTAGTGCATGCAATGTCTTCATATCCTTCATGTCAATAGTAACATGATGGGGGTGAACCGGACGAACATTATTAACCTTACTGTACTTAGACAACCAACATGTATTGACGTCTCCATCTATACAATATTTAGCTAAACCGCCTACGCCATCCGCCTGATCTGAAGAAACTTCAACAATTTCCCAATCTGTTTTTGAAATAGGCTGATATGGGTTTGCCTCATAAAAACCTTTAACAATAAAATAGGTGGTTTTCAATTCTTCTATAACGGGGATATCTGCACTTACACTGCTAATCCGAATAGGTATCAGGTAGGCCTTTGTACCATTTAACTTTAATGGGTTTACTTCAACTGAAATAGAATTGCTACCAGTCTTGCCCGAAGGAATTTCTACAGTTGAATTATCAAGTCTGTAACTACCTGCCGGTGGAAGTTCGTAATTAGTATTGTTTTGCTGATTATATTGATCTACCTGATCTTGCGCTATTTCAAAACCCACCTTTACATTTTCCGCAAGATTGACAGGCCCACCATAACCCGCTCCAAAGGGAAACGCTATCCATTCATCTTTAATAGGTAATGACTTTTCAACAACACCATTGCTTGCCAATTGCATAAAAATTCTGGAATAAGATTCCTGATCCTCAAACTGATATACAGGTTTCTTGCAGCTTTGCCATGAAACAGCACATAGCAGCATCAAAAGCATTGGCATATATCTTATGAATAATTTTTGATATTTCATATCACAATATTTTTATGTTAATACTTTATTTGTCCCCTACCATCCAGGGTTTTGAACCAGGGATGAATTTCGTTGAACTTCGGTTTGGGGTATAGGGAAGAAATAGAAACTTTTTCTGAAAACACGACTTTCAAAGCGTGTACGTTGGAAAAATGCTATATCCGTATTTGAAGTTCCTGCTTCTACATTCATTCCATAAAATGGCCCCGCGTCTGTTTGTTCGGCAATCTTCCATCTGCGCGTATCAAAATATCGGAGATGCTCCATTGTCAACTCAATTCTCCTCTCAGTGCGAATTTGCTGACGCATTTCACCTTGATTCAATCCATCGGAAAGAGCAGGAATGCCACCTCTTTCACGAATCTGGTTAAGATATTTTAATATGTCCGAGTGGCCGGGATTTGATTCATTTAGCGCCTCGACATAATTCAGAAGTATCTCTGCATAACGCATCATGACAAAAGACCTTGCTACATTATTTTGCGTGGGATGGTAAGTAGGAGATACATTCTTTCTAAACAAATACCCCGTTTCCGAATAATCATGAGAGCCGCCCTTGCCTGATTCTCCTGTATAATATAGCTGTATCTCACGGACACCTAAACTTGATGTCGTATTAATCCAATCGCTGCCGCTATATGTTACAGTTGCATAAAAACGAGGTTCACGATTCACATACATATTAAAAGTATTTTTTACACGTGTGGCACCCGGTGCGGTAAAATTTGAGAAACCTGTTTCCACATATCCGCTTACCGTATTAATAACTGGTGCCCCAGTCCCGGTATAGCCAGTAATAGGGACTTCTCCGTTGGCCATTCGATAAGCATCAATCAACTGCTGGGTAGGCCCCATAGAAGCATAACCATTGGCCAAACGCGGTGTACAAGAACGCTGATAGCTGGCGATATTATTGTTGTTACGGCCTAAAATCCACTCCATATTCCATGCATCCAAAAATGCATCCCTATAAGATAAATAAGGATCTAGATTACCGCCCGTATACTTTTTATATAAACCAAGCTTTCCTCCAGATGATTCTGCATAGTCAATAACGCTTTTTGCAGCTTCTGCAGCCTTTGCCCACTTATTGACATCATAGGTAGTATTGATTAAAGCCTTGCCATCCTTATTTTTGAAATTAGCATATTCTGTATTACCGTTGACAAGCGGACTGGCCGCGTACAGCAGTACCCTGCTTTTGACTGCACGACAGAGTATTCTTGCTGGCGCGCCCCATGTCATTTTCCAACACCTGATCGCCATTAGAATAATGTTCAACATCCAGATCATTTTCGGCTTGGTCTAACTCGGATACGATATAATCTACGCATTCATCATAAGAACTCCTTGGCATTTGCATAGCCGGATCAGTTATAGGAAGATCCGGATCTATCTCCTTATCACCTATAATGATGAAAGGTCCGTATTGTTTCAGTATTTCTGCGTAAAAGAACGCCCTGAGAAAACGAGCCTCGGCTTTTCTCCTTTTGATGAAAGCTTCCCCTTCACGTTCCTTTAATATTTCCGCATTGCCATCAATATTATTGATGTATGTGGTTGCGGTGCGAATACCTTTATAATAATGATCCCAGAAATTCCAATAATTGGAAGATGCGTTCCAATTTCCTAAATTGACACGAAAAGGAGCGTTTCGTTGGGAAACGTCACAATCATCAGAAAGTACGTCCCAAGGTGTATCATTCGTGCGGTGAGCTTCGTCTCGGATGTAATTATAGGTGTTTGCCAACCATCCTTCCGACAAATCCCTGCGGCTAAATACCTCATCAAGCGTTAAGCGATCATCCGGTACCTGATCTAAAAAATTTTTAGAACAGGAAAAGTTTAAAGATAAAACTGCCGCAAACAAAAGGCATTTCAATATTGACCCTACTGATTTATAGTTGAATTTGACTTTCATAATTTTGTTTTTAGAAGTTGACATTTAGGCCCAAAGAATATGTTTTTGTATTAGGATAGCGTGTTCCACGACCATCACCTAATTCGACATCCCAAAACTTGAATGGACTCCATGTGAACAAATTATAGCCAGAGAAAAATATATTGGCATTGGTGAGCCCTACCCTTTTTATCATTGTTTTGGGCAATTGATAAGCAAGCTGCATATCTTTTAAGCGTAGATACCGGCCATTTTTAAGCCACCATGTGCTAGTTGCATAATTGCTGTTCGGGCTTCCGTCCGAAAGACGCGGGTAAAAAACGTCCTGTCGAGGGTTATCTATTGTCCAACGATCTTCGATATTGCTAAGTAGGTTGCCCCTGCTCATGGAAACAGAGAAAGGCATTAATCCTTCACCGTTCATTAGAATATCTACATTTCCCACACCTTGGAATAAAGACGAAATTGACCAACTTTTGTAGTTAAGGGTAAAGCCAAAACCATATACCAATTCCGGGATAGTTCCGTATCCGATAGGAACCCTATCAAAATCATCAATTTTTCCATCACCATTAGTGTCCTGAAATTTGATATCCCCCGGTTTAACAACGCCCGGGTGTAATGGCCCATTTGTAATCTCATCCTCTGACTCAAACAATCCTAATGCCACCAAACCTAAACGGCGCCCTACTTTCATACCCCTTTCATCTAACCATGGGTATAAAGGTGCAGGTTGATCATTTTCAACAATCTTATTACGGTTATAGGTGGCGTTTGCTAAAACTTGAAGAGTAAAATCGCGATTTAGCTTTTTGTTCCATGTTATGGAGCCGTCTACACCTTTGTTATCAATTATACCCAGGTTCCCCGTCGGTGCGGATTGATTACCCACATAACCCGGCACATTTCCTCTACGAAGGAATATGCCTTCCCTATGCTCTTTGAAAAAGTCCAACTGAAAATTGAGTGCATTATTTCGGGTTTGCAAATCCAGCCCCAAATTACTTTTATAAGAGGTCTCCCAAGTTACGTTAACTCCATATTCGCCAATATTATATCCAGTTGCGAAATTATTATTTCGGCTTTTGCCAAAGTTGTATCCTGTAGTAGAATTTATAGTAGAGATATAAGCAAATCTATATTCTGTACTTTCGATCATGATCTTGCTGCTACCCACTTTTCCGTGTGAAAAACGAATTTTGGCTAACTGGAATACATCCTTAAGTCCTTTAAGAAACTTTTCTTCGCTTAGCGCCCAAGCCACGCCGAAGGAAGGGAAGAATCCATATCTGTTATCCGGGGCGAAGTTTTCAGATCCGTTATAACCAAAGTTGACCTCTCCAAAATACCTGTTGTCATAACTGTATGTGCCTCTCCCTGATAAACCCATATAACGATACGGCAGTGAATTGATAAAAGTGCTGGCTTGGGAATTGAGCATGTCGCTCTTATTAAAGAGAAGCATTCCCGTCGTAGCATGTTTTCCAAATTCCCGGTTATAGTTCAGTGCGCCCTCAAGATAGACGGTTCGTTCGCCCAAACTATTCCGGCTAAAAGTCAGGAACCGCTCCCCTACATAAGTTTGCTCATACTGCATTTCCCCGTTAGCATCCCTGCCAATGGCCAGATACGTATCAGGGCGTTTGGTTCTTCTCATGCTGGTATAATTATACACATCGAAGGAGAACATAACAGTTGCTGAAAGACCTTTAGTAATGAAAGGTAGCTCATGCGTTGCCCTTAAATTGGAAAATAACTGATTACGCCACTGATTGGCATATCCCGTCTGAGTTAATTGGGCATAAGGATTGACTAATGAACCTGCCCGTTGGTCTGGAATAGTACCGTTTTCAAACATGACCGGATGGAGCACAGGGGTAACCATATACATGTCCTCAAAAATATCACCTTGCGCAGTTGCCGGATAGTTTGCATTGGCCAGATAACCTTGTATTCCAAGTTCTATTTTTGCCAAATCGGTCGGTTTTACAGTCAGGTTAGAAGTAAGGTTATACCTTTTATAGCCAACTTGTTGATTGTATTTGACCATCTCATCTTGTTTGTAAAGCCCGACTTCATCGAAATAGCTTGTCCCCACATAATAATTAACCCTATCCGATCCCCCGCTGATATTGAGATTACCACGCCTTTGATGACCAAATTTATTAAAAAGAGCATCCACCCAATCCACGTTCGGGTAGAGATAAGGATCTTCGCCACTAATTGTTTTTTGTATCCTTTCTTCGCTATAAATGGGAGTAGCACCTCTATTGGTCAATGCCTCGTTAGACATCCGCATATAGGTAACCCCATCAGCAAATTTGGGCAATTTGGTGAATTGTGTCAGCCCTTCATAATAACGAAAGTTGAATTTTGGGTTTCCGGTCAAACCGTTTTTGGTCTTTACAATAATAACACCGTTTGCACCTCGTACACCATATACAGAAGTAGCGGCCGCGTCCTTTAGTACCGTAAAACTTTCTATGTCTTCGGGATCCACATTTGCCATTTTACGCGGCGTTCCATCCACCAAAACCAACGGTTCACTAAGCCCCTGACTAAAAGTAGATATACCCCGAATCCAAATGCCGGCATCGTCGAATCCAGGTTCGCCCGTCCGCTGCACCGATACTACGCCAGCAATACGACCTGCCAAAGCATTTGAAAGATTGGCCACGGGTATTTGCAGGCTTTTAGCCTTTACCGTGGACTGTGCACCGATTAAGCTTATCTTCTTTTGTTGTCCAAAACCTACTACAACAACTTCGTTCAATCGCTGGGCTTCCAAATCGGGCTCTATTTGTATGACAATCTCCTTCTCATTGCCTGCCGCGATAACAAGCGGCTTGTACCCTACATACGTTACGACCAAAGAGTCTTGTGCAGACCCGATTTCGATCATAAATTTTCCTTTTATATCCGTAGTCGTAGTTCTCGATGTCCCTTTTACTGCCACAGATGCATCTACAACAGGTTCTCTCTTTTCATTTAGTACCGTACCATTAAGCACCCATGATGGAGGTGGAGGAATTAAAACCTCCGTCTTTTCTAAAATTGTAATCAGGCTGGAACCTGTTTTCTGATAGCCCAAGTTGGTATTCTTTAACACCTGCTCCATTACCTCTTCAATAAAGGCATTCCTTGCATATATATTTACTTTTAACTCACTGGGAAGCACTTCGCTCTTATGAACAAACCTGTACTTGCTCTTTGCTGAAATCTGCTTCAATACAGTTTCGATAGTCACGTTTTTCAGATCGAGGTTAATCCGTTCTTGTCCTGCACTATGGTAGGCAAAACATTGAAAAGAAGCAAGTAAAATATATAGTACGGTTAATTTCATCAGCAGTAAATATTTGACGAAGCTCTGCGTCGTGTTTTTTTTGACGAAACAACGATTAATTTTCATAACTTTACATATAAGTATTGGTGAAGTAATGTCGCCTGGCAAGGCAATTATTTCAATCATTCTATCAAATGGGGAGTGCGGCAACACGCCCCATTTTTATGTAGTCAATTTGGTAGTTAATTATGTTTTCATAAAATATATTTTATATTTAAAAATAAAACGATTATTGAGGTGATATTGTCACAACCTTATTGTCAATCGTATAATTAAAGTTGCCAGACAACTTGAGGGACTGCATAGCCTCCCCTAACGAGGCATCGTCAAACTCGGCTCTGTATTTAGTCTTTTTCAGAGTCTCGCTGTTGATAATTATCGTCACATCATACCAACGGGAAAGGCGTTCTGCAATATCTTCAAGCGTATTATCCTCAAAAACCAATCTGTTTTTTACCCATTGAGTTTCTACTGATCCTGAATCACTCTCTATCTTGTTAATCTTGCTTAATACGAACACCTGTTTCGAAACTTCACCGGAAATATTTTTTTTAGGATTGACTACCGCATTATTTAGCACGGATACCTTTTCAAACGGCTTCAACATCACCTTTTTATCCGGATATTTTTTTAAGCTCACCTCTACCGAACCGCGTATAAGCGTAGTTTCGGCATGAACGTCATTATCATAGGCACTAACATTAAATGCAGTCCCCAATACAGTAATATCCATTGCAGAGGTATGCACAATAAATGGCAGAGACGCATCTTTTACTACATCAAAATAAGCCTCGCCAGTCAGTGTCACCTCCCTAGCGCCTGAGCCAAATGATTTACCGTAAGAAATTTTTGTATCGGAGTTCAGCCAAACCTGCGTCCCGTCAGGCAATACCGTATAGGATCTTGATCCTTTTTTCGTTGACACTATATTCCCTTTCCCCACATTAGTGGTTTCGTTCGACGGCATAAGAAATAGCACTCCCATCACAACAACAGCCAAAACAGCCGCAACTGCCAGCAACGGCTTCATCACCCTTGTTACCTTATTGTTATATATAGCTTTTGGCTCATCGTTTTTTAATTTCTCTTGCAGCGACGACCAACGCTTTTCAAAATAATCATCTTCCACATGCTGCCATCTATTGTCCGACTTATCCAAAATTTCAAAAGCATTAGTTAATTGGGCATAAGGTTCACTATTCTCAATCAGAGACATTAATTCCTGCTGTTCCAAAAGTGTTATTTCACCGGAAGCTCGTTTTGCCAATAATTCTATAAGCCTGCTCTTACTCATTTCTTAGCTCTTCTTACTTATAAAGACAGTAAACATTCAACAAAACCCTTAGTCCCCCGAAAAAAATTTCTCTACAGTAATTTTTTCGTTTTTTCTCTTTTTTTCTATAATAACTCATTCATCTGTTTTTTACTACATCCCACAGAAAACAGAGGATTTCCTATCCCTTTTTAAAGGACAGGGACATTTATACGAATTAAATTCCTAGTTAACGCTTGCGCCTAAGCTTGTTAGCGAAACATTGATACTGTCGTTGAGCATCAGCAAGTTTGGATTATTAATCTTTTTACCTGATAATGGATAGGTATTTATAGCCCCCTCTATAGAATTTAGTATAATCAATAGCATCCCTACTTGTATATCTGAACTTTGCAGCGAATGTCACTGTTTAATATTACTCTTTTGTTAATAACGTATTAACAAATTGTCATACTATACATATAACATACTTCTATTACCGAGACTAACAATTTTTATTATAACAAAGCCCCCTTCATATTCTGGCGGTCTTCCTAGTGCCGCCAAATTCAGTCAACAATTCCTCCAAACATTCTGCTACGCGACTATAGGCAAGCGTCATGTGGGCTTCAACAGTCTTTGGAGATATAGACAACAAACTTGAAACTTCTTTATATTTAAGCCCCTGCTCTTTGATCAAGAGAAAGACTAAGCGGGATTTTGCAGGTAGTTCATTAATAGCAGCTTCTATCTGTCTAATATTTTCTTTTTGTATCGAGTCCGTTTCTGGTGTCTGAAGATGGATAAACTCGTCCGCTTCCTGTAAATCAACAAAATTTATCTTTTTCTTGCTTTGCAGATAATTCAGTGCAGTATGTTTGGTTGCTGTATATAAATAATATGAAAGGTTATTAATAGCTGCCAGAGCCTTTCGATTAGACCAAACCTTAACAAAAACATCTTCAATAGCTTCCTCAGCCAGTTGTTTATCACGAAGTAAAGTATTTGCATAAGAAAGAAGCCCCGGTAAGAAGTACCGATATAATTGCTTAAACAACAACTGGTCGTCATTTTCCGCAATATCTATTATCAACCTTTCAATCCTTTTCTTATCCATATATGGCAACTGCTCGTTAAATAATCTTTTGAAAGATGGGGTAAAGTTAGGAAAACATCAACAAACATCTTTGTAGATACAAAAATTTAATACAAATATTTCTCTCTGCTCAAAGAACTTTTTTATTACAATCTAACCTGAATCATAATTTAAAGATCCGAGTAGCTTATTATTGGCTTTCATATTAACTTCTATACAGCACAGATAGCTGAATAGTACGAACAAGAGAGGGCAACAACTCTCATCAGTAATAAAAGGTCACTCTCAAAACCACATATACCAATCGTTAATCTCTAAAGTAATTAGGGTCGTGGCATTACACTATAAATGCCACGACCCTAATTACTTCTGTCAAAACTTAACCCAGTATTAAATGAGAAAAGCTAAAATTGCGACCGCCCTTTTATTCAGCATACTGTTCTCCCGGAGAAATGGCACTATCCTGTGCCGCATCATCTGTACCCATGGCGTTCAACGCAGCCAAATCTAAATTAGGCTTAACGGCCGGAGCTGGCTTTTTAAATGGATTGGGGAGCAGTTTGGCATTTGTGAAATAACCACCTGTCTTCAGGAATATTGAGTTAGTAAAGGGGCCTTCGGTAACCACCCCACCTGCGACATCTACTCTCCCCTCTGCCTGATCTCCTGTAAATATATAACCGGTGGGTTCCACATATTCTCCTTTATCGGTAATAAACCAATGATTACTGTAGTAAGCCATGTGCGGAGCATAGCCCATCGTACCATTAAAATCTTCTACAAAATGACCGGCACTGGTGTACCAATAAGGGCCTTTGGCCACAGTCACGCCCTTATCACCAGGCTGGATCTCCTGCCGACGCCACTCACACATAAACATCCATTCAGTACCGTTATGGAACCAGGCTTTGTAGAGCGTTGAATTAGGGAATTTGACCTGATCCGGATGAGGGCGAATACGAAGAAGCACCTTATATGTTTTCCCTGTTTCCCACCTGACATTAATCCGACTTTGCCCACCGGTTCCTTCTCCACCGAATACCTGATAAATGATATCTGGTCTGTATTGCGGCTGATTGCACACCCGTACAAGCTTCGGGTTATATTTTGCCTTTATTGCAGAAGGGTCACTTTCTTCCGCCGCTGACCATATTGAAAACAAGAACCTACGGTCAGTTGCAGAATTAGTTTGGATTCCAGCATAGCCCTGACCGTTCCCTGAGGTCATATAATAACAATATAAGGGATCATATCCTTCCGGTACGGTCACCTCTGTATAGAAATACTCCATATTGCCTGCAGGCGCATTCATATTCATGTGGATAGAGGGCGCAGCTATACCATCCCGGGGTGTTGCATAAGAGAAATTAAGACCGCTGGGCTTGTTGTTATAGATTGCCCCGGTTTCATTCCTTGTAGCCCATCCGCTTGCCCATACCTCATAAAAACGATAGTGATAAGCACTGCTACCGCTACCGGGTCTATCTCCCTTGGCCCTAATCTCCAATTTGATCTGATGACCAACATGTCCGGCAGGAATCTCAGGGAGGACAATACGGTTTAAGATAAGTGTATCGTTGGTAGAGGTTTTATTATAAGGATAGTCATAATCGTAATTGGTTACACCATCATCTTCTTTGACCTGTACTCCATTTACAAAAGCCTTCACGTTTACTATAGTACCAGCAGCGGAGCCCGCCCTTCCACGCAAAGCCATCTGTAATTCACCTGCATGGCGCGCGACAAAATAAATGGTTTGTACCGATCCTTCTGAACCAGGGTTGGTGCTATTGGCTATATACCCGGTCACTCCTCCACTTCGGGTAACATTAGAGCCGGAAGAATAAGTATTGCCCCATGTGCCGAATTTAATCAGGCGTGTTTTATCGTTGTCGTCCAAAACGTGGCGTGGATTTTCATTGCGAGGCATCGGCTCTGGTTCTTCTGTCCAATTAATCAACACTTTCCATTCCTTTTTCTCCCCATTAGCCGCACGAACCGTATAAACAAGGCTTCCCTGTGAAAAATCCCGCACACTTCCCGAAATAGGAGCGACCGTTGCATCAGGAGAAACTGTAATTTCAGGGCGAAGCAACTTACTTACATACCAGGGAGCAACAATATAAATAGAATCGCTTTCCGGAAATATCTTGGTTTCAAGCTTGTCACCCGACTTGTATTCAGAAAATTGTGTAAGGTCAATATTAAATGAAACAATATCATTTATACCAGGACGGTTAGGATCCGGCTTATCAATATCAGGATAAACGGGTTTCTTACAACCGCATATACTTATTATTATGGTACATAAACATAATAATATATAATTATGAGTTTTTATAATTTTCATATCAGACTCTTTTTATTAAGTAAAACTTAAACCTTAATTTACTTTTCCGTAGAATTCTATTTCTGCCAGACTTCCAAATCCTCCCCTTGACCCACCTGTGTTAGCTGCAACAGCAGCATTGGTACCGTTTATCAGGATTTTCACGCTGTTCGGATTAGCGATAGGCACAGGAAGCACAATTGTTGTAACATGAAATGAACCGAAATACTGGGTATCATCACCTTTGTACACCAGCTTATAACCTTCGCT
The DNA here is from genome assembly GCA_047601605.1 of Niabella sp. Classification (GTDB taxonomy): domain Bacteria; phylum Bacteroidota; class Bacteroidia; order Chitinophagales; family Chitinophagaceae; genus Niabella. The sequence continues at coordinate 2,114,239 of JASGIU010000002.1, read as the reverse complement.
ATCCACGGATCCCAATTCTCCACCCCAATTAATTGTATTACCGGGGATCGTGCTTGGAGTATTAGTACCATCACCCTTCACATAAACACAATAGTACCCCCATCTACCATTAGCCGCACCTGCGTTGTTACGCGGATAAATCAGGATTAAATCAATACTCCCTGATCCTTCTTCCAGATCATATTGAAGTGTATGATCCTCATATTGCGTACTCGGGGAAGAATATCTGGAATGCCAATAAGTAGTATAATCCCCATCCCACGAACGGGCAAAAGGCCCCTCGGATGTTTCCTCCGAAGAAGCTTTTCCTCCGGTGATTTTCAGTTTACGCGTAGGCAACCCTGTCTGTTTTATTTTTATAGTGGTGCTCCTTTCTTTAGTCTTAACAGTAATAGAAGCACTACGAGGACTGATAGAAGCATTGCGCTGTGCCACAATCTCAAGATGTTTGTCTTTCATACTGGCAGACAACCATTCTTTTGCATCCGCTGGAATAACGGCTTCTATTGGCCCTGCCGTAGAGTAAATACGATCCAAATAGGTTTCACCTTCCGCCACAAGCGTCAGGTCGGTTTCCTCTATCAGCAAGCTCTCAGGAATAGGAATAGCCTCTTGCTTACACGAATAGAAAAGAACCGATGCGATAAGGGCTAAAAATATAGTCTTCATATTATGAGATATTAATAGTATTAAAAAGCGGTTGAGGACTTATTTATTTTGTTCCAAAGGAATAGGATAAGCATCAATTTCACTTTGAGGAATAAATTCAACTATACGAGCATCCGAAGGTGCAATCTCCACGGGATAATTGCTTCCGGTAAGGTGTGAGCCTGGGTAACGTCTGTCCAACGTTTGTTTGTTCCGGAATATATCATATTTGCGTTGTGCTTCCCATGCCAGCTCCACACGGCGCTCATCCAACACCCATTGAAGTATCTGCTCATTATTAGTAGCCTGAGAAATAAGCCTTGAAGAAATATGTGCCCTTGTGCGGATAATATTTATATCACTAATCGCACCTTCCATATCACCGAGATGATATCTGGCTTCGGCGCGTGTTAGATACATTTCTGCCAAACGGAATAGTACGGGTGAATATAACTGCGCTTGCTGTTCCTGATAAGAGCATTTGAGAATAAATCGTTTGGGATAACCATTTCTATCAACTAAAGCTCTCTCTATCCATACATTGTAGCGTGTGCCGCCTGTAGTAACGACATAATACTGGGTGCTTCCCTCTGCAGTAACTTCTTTTTGCACGATGGGATTAGCAAACGATGAAGCATCCTGTACAATTCGATAACTGTCACCCTCTTGTTCTACTTTTTTCCATGCGTAGTTATAAGTCTTTGCCGATTCATTTCCTACCACGTAAATCATCCACATATCGTTGTTTGTTTGATATTGATCGCTAATGAATGCAAAACGAAGATCATTGGGATTTTTACGTAATAAAGAAAGATATGATTCAGATGGATACATTTCCCCCCAACCGGTCTGTTGTATTTCGGCATACATGCTGCCAACAGAATACCAATCCATGTGGTACGCCTCATAATCGGCATCCTTAACCATGCGAATGCACCAGATAGTTTCCGTGTTCGTTTCAGGAATATGTTGCGGATACTTCTGATAAGCATCATCCTGTAACAAATTGTAACGTCCTGAATTAATAACGGAATCGCTATATGCGGCGGCTTTTGCCCAGTTGCCCATATAAAGATATACACGGGACAAGAAAGCCCATGCCACCTCCTGCGATGCATAATTATTATTCTTCGGAGCGGCTGAGCCGGAGCGTTTCATATACTGGGCAGCCCTTGTCGCGTCCTCTATAATTTGTTGGTACACCTCTGCAACAGTACTCCGTGGCGGGAAATAGTTGATGTCATTGGTCGTCTTTACAGGAATCCCCAAGCTGCTACCCGTACCATCCCCATCCAAATAAGGGCGACCAAAAATATTGCAGGCATTGAAATAAGCAAAAGCCCGTAATAAAAGGTTTTCCCCGAGAAGGTGATTAACAGATTCTTTTTCCACCTCCGGTGCATCATACCCTTCCAGAACGGGCAACAGCGAATTAATATTTCCTATCATCTGGTAAGTAAAAAGCCAAACACGGGAAGTATAATAACTATCGGTGTTGCGAGTATAACGATAAAAATTAAATAGTTGGTCAGAGGTAGTACCGCTAAGCAGTATATTATCGCCCCCATACTCCCCTACCTGATGAATAGTTTTATAATAATATTCTTCCTTTAATTTAGCGTAAGTACCACGCGTCATAGACTCGGCACTACCAATGGTAACATTTTCATTCACGACCGAGTCATAAGGATATTTATCTAATTGTTTACTACATCCGTTCATGAAAAAAGCAACCAGTAGCGCAAGCGCGCCTATATTTATATTTTTCATCTTTGTTCTCATATCAATATGTTTTTACGGTTAAAAACTAAGGTTGATGCCAACAGAAAATCTACGTACCGACGGATAAAGATCAGTGGCATAGTCCCCATTACTTTTCCCTATTCCCGCTTCGACATCAGCCCCTGAAAATTTAGTGAGTGTCCAAAGGTTTTCACCACTTACATAAATTTGAGCGGCTTTTATCCCAGCTTTACCCAGTAATTTTTCATGTACATTATATGCCAACGTTGTATTGGTAAGCCTGAAATAGCTGCCATTTTCCAAGTATCTCGTAGACTTTTCGTTAGAGCCATTATTTCCTCCTGCTATAGCCTGCGGATGGGTAGCTATGTCTCCTGGCTTTTGCCACCTTACCCAATCGCTGTTAGAAGAAAGGCTCATAGAATTGTAAGTAGGATAGGCACCATCATTGTCGTAAAACTGACGTGCGGCGTGATATATCTTGTTTCCCCCGGCAAATGCACCTATTGCAGAAAGCGTAAGCTGCTTATATGTAATGCTTGTTTGAACACCTCCGCTGTATTTGGGAGTTGCAGACCCAGCAAGGACATATGTAGCGTTTGCTCGGTTGGTCACCACCGACCTTGTTCCTGTTTGAGGATCATAAGCATACCAGAGTGGAGCGCCGGTATATACATCCACACCTGCCCATTCAGGCAAATAATAAGCATCCCTGTCCTCTCCTACCCTGAAAATCTTATTGCTCACATCATCAGGAAACTGATCCGCATTATTGTTGGCCAATTCGGTAATCTTGTTTTTATTGTAACCAAAATTCACCCCGGCTGACCACTGCCAGTCTTCCAGCGCAATAATGTCGCCGGAAAGGCTTACCTCTATGCCATTATTTCTAAGTGCACCTATATTTTCATAACGGCTATTATAACCTGTCAATGCACTAAGTTTACGGGAATAGAGTAAATCGGAAGTATTCTTGATATAATATTCTATCGTAAAGTTCAGTCGTTTAAACAAGCTCCCTTCTAATGCAAAGTTTGTCTCAAAACACTTTTCCCAGGTGAGCGAAGGGTTCCCCAATACGTTAGGGAATGCAGCAGGTATGCCCACATAATTCTTATCAAGCCCATAAACGCTCAAGTAGGAATAGTTTCCTAAACTGGATGAGTTCCCGATAGAACCGTAGCTGGCTCGTAGTTTCAGGAAGTCCACAAAAGACAAGTCATCCATAAAATGCTCTTTGTCCAAAGACCATGCCCCACCTACTGTCCAGAAATTGCCGTAACGATTATCAGGCCCAAATTTTGATGACCCATCTCGACGAAATGAAAACTGGGCACTATATTTATCGTTATAAACATAGTTTGTGTTGAAATAAAATGACTCTGTAGCATTGGCATACTTAGTTCCCTTGGTGCTATACGCTTTAGCGGCAACATTTAACACCTCACTATTGATAGGTATAGATTGCCCCGTAGCATCTGTGTTTTCGTACAGATAGTCACTAAACTCGTATCCTAAGAATGCATTCAGATTGTGCAGGCTATTGAACACTTTGTTGAAACGCAACAACTGGTTTGTGTACCTTGTAGTGGTAAGGTAAGAATTGTTAACAAGTTGCCCTCCTGTACTTTCCGAACCTATAGAACGCGGATCGGTATACCCCAACTCCCGTTGAAAACGAAAGCCTATATTATTATTAGATTCAAATACCAACCATTTAGTAATACGGTAATCAAAACCCAAATTACTGTTAATACCGATTTGTTTGCTTTTTGAATAATCGAACTGGTTATTGTAAAGATAATTGCTCATATCCCTACCGTGCCAATCCAACGCTGTTCCCATTCCTGTTTCTTTACCAGTACGTACTGTGCCATCCGGATTAATGGGATAATCCCAAGGTAAATAAGTCATGGCACTATAAATACTATGTTGCCTGTCCTCATCGTTCCTGTAACTACCGGCAAGCTTTAAATGCACCTTTAGCCTGCTGTTGAACGAATAATCTATATTATCCCGCAAACTAAAGCGTTTGAAATCATATCCTTTTACGGTTCCTGATTCATTATAATAATCAACCGAAAGATAATTGCGCATTTTCTCTGTTCCTATTGTATGGGATATTGTATGGTTTTGAGAAACACCCGTATGCGTGGCAAAGTCAAACCAATTGGTATTGTGCGAAAGCAAAGCATCTTTATCATTCAACCAGGGGTAACTGTTCAGCGCACCTGGCATCCCTATCGTATAATCATAGAGTTCCTGAGCATCCATCAACCGGAAATTCCCGAGATTTTGATTAGCAAATCCCAACTTTGAGCTTACCCTGATTGTGTTTTCTCCCGTACGTCCACTTTTTGTAGTCACAAGTATAACCCCATTTGTAGCCCTTGAGCCGTACAAAGCACTTGCCGATGCATCTTTTAATATTGAGATACTCTCAATTTCATTAGGATTTAATTGGGCACCCGTACCAGAAACAACTCCATCAATAACCCATAAAGGCTCCATCGTGTTGTCAGCCCCTAACGAACTTTTACCGCGTATACGAATCACTGCCGCATCACCAGGACGACCGGAAGTATTAAGAACTTGAACGCCCGCAACTTTACCTTGCAACATCGCATTGACATTGGGCGTGGTCACTGTGGTCAAAGACGCCGAGTTTATAGTGGCCACAGAACCAGTTACAGAACTTTTCTTCTGGGTGCCGTACGCCACAGCAATTACCTCCTCCATTCTCTGTGCTTCAACATCGGGCATCATTTTGACCTCAATTTCTTTTTCCGCACCCACAGCAATGGTCAAGGGCTTATACCCTACATAAGTAAATAGCAAAGAATCTGATGCAGATTCTACTTCAATCATAAACCGTCCCTGATCATCTGTAGTGGCAAACTTATTTGTTTTTAGTACATTTACAGAAACACCTACAATAGGAGTACCGTTTTCGTTCAAAACAATTCCATGTATTATCCAAGATGGCAGATAATTAAAAGAAATATCCCTTGGAACGATTGCTATTAAATTTGGAGCAGTTTTCTCATAACCAAAACTCGTATTTTTTAACACCACCTCCATTATATAATCAATAGTGGCGTCTTTTGCAAATACATCCACTTTTACATCATCAGAAAACATTTTGCTCTTGTAAACAAAATTGTATTTGCTTTTTTGTGTAATTTCCTTTAGCACCGTTTCAATGGTCACATTTTTCATATCAAGACTAATCCTTTCCTGACCTACACCATGAAAGGCAATACACTGAAAAGACGCTAATAAAATATATACTACGGTTAATTTCATCAGTAATAAATATTTGATGAACTTGCGCGTCGTGTTTTTTTTGACGAAACGACAATGAATTTTCATAATTTTACAAACACTTATGGTGAAGTAATATCGCCCTGACAGGGCAATTATTTCAGTCAGTCTACACAATGGGGTGTGCGGCCACACACTCCATTTATTGTTGGAGCTACGAGGAGAGGGCTTTATGTCTTCATAATAATAATTTTTAAGTTTTAAAAGAGGTTAAGGAGATATTGTCACATGGCGATTATCAATATTATAATTAAACCTACCGGTCAACTTGAGCGACTGCATTACCTGCTCCAACGTCACGTCATCAAACACGGCATTATATTTCGTTTGTTTTAACTCCTCATTGGCAATAACGATATCCACATTATACCACCGGGCCAGACGACCCGCTATTTCCTCCAGCGTATTATCTGTGAAAACCAACCGGTTCTTTACCCATTGCGTTTCCGTTGAACCAGCATCATACGACACCTTTTTATTTTTATTTAATGCAAACGTCTGTTCTTCCTGTACAGGCACTACTTCTTTTTTTACAATTTTATTTGAAACATTTTCTACTGACACCTTCTCAAATGGCTTTAGCACTATCTTTCTACCATGATACTTTTTTAAATCCACTTCAACAGAACCACGAATAAGTGTCGCTTCGGTGAGTTTATCGCCTTCATAAGCACTTATATTAAATGCAGTCCCTATCACTTTTATATCCACAGTTTTCGTATGTACTATGAAAGGCTTTAGTGAATCCTTCACCACATCAAAATAAGCCTCACCGCTTAGAGTCACCTCTCTTGTAGCGGAACCGAACGATTTTGCATAAGAGAGCTCTGTTTCCGAATTAAGCCAAACCTGAGTTCCGTCGGGCAACACTGTATATGATTTTGTTCCTCTCGCAGTAGACATTTCATTATTGATAAGTGAAGAGACCTTTTCCTTTGTTACCTTAACAATCAAGACTACACCAATTATAAAAGCAATAGCTGCAATAATAGCAACTCCGTAAAATCTTTTTGCAAACTTGTTCCTTGTGCGTTTTACCTGTAATGCGCCTTCATTATCCCATACACCTCTCAACTGCATGTTCATCACATCGGAGATGAAGGATTGCTCTGCCTTTTCTACATCCATCATCTCATATTGCCCAGACTTAATCAGTTCATTATAGAAAAACTGAAGCTCTGGATACAGTTCAAGAATAGCTTCTATTTCCTTTAATTCATCAGAAGAAGCATCTCCTGATAACTTCCTTGCAAACAATATAAAAAACCTTTCTTCCAGTCTTTTTCCCATTTCACCAGCTATATATATTATATAGACTACAAAAAATAAAATTACCCTTAGTGGATATCAGGATTTTTTCTCTAAAAGATAAGAATCTAATATTTGACGTATTTTTTTTAAAGCAACGCAAATATGTGCTTCCAGGGTTTTTTGAGAAACCTGAAGAATCTGGCAAGCCTCTTTGTAAGAAAGCCCCTCTTCTTTTATAAGTCTGTATGCCAACTGGCATTTTTGCGGGAGGGCCCGTACTGTTAGCTCAATTATCTTGGAAAGTTCCAGCGTTATAAGTTGCTGATCGGGCATATCGGACAACGATGAATGTTCATGGCTGTCGTCTGAGCATATAGGTTGCTCTTCGCGTATTTTCTTTAAATATGTAAGTGCTGTATTTTTAGTAGCCGTAAGCAGATAAGATTTCAGATGTTCCACATAAGCCAGCCTGTTTTCCATTGTCCATAGCCGAATCATTACATCGGAAACAATTTCTTCTACCAAGGTCTCGTGCCTAACGATGATACACGCAAGTTTATACACAGATGGATAAAAGTGAAAGTAGAGCTTCTTATACGCAGCCTGATCCCTCGCATAAGCCACCCGATTTTGCAGATATAACAAGTGTGTTTTATCCATACCCCTTGCACTCATTTGATTGGAAGATAAAATAAATCTAACACAAAATCAAGCAATACTATCACTAAACATTGCGCTATCGTTTGCGCAAGGATTACTCATGCGCAGCGCCCCTCTGCTGATTCTTACCAATAAATCTTCCTGCCATTGCGGATTCTACATCTCCCAAATGGAACAACCTTTGACAAACAGCTATTCAAACTATCGTAGACGCCGCTCTATTTAACTTTCACTAAAAAACACGGTCACCTGCATTTCTTAACCGTAACATCATCTATATAAATATCCAAGCTTCCGATATTGACAAGCTCAATCCGAATCGTTTTCATGTCGTTTCCAAACTCTTTTCCCGACCTGAAACGCATTGTATTTCTAATAAACTTGCCCTTACCATTGCTTTCCCTTTTGAGAACCGAGGTGGGCTTGCCCGTGACAAGTTCTATATTATCCACACTTACGCTAAGTTTGCTTTTGCCCTTGCGGCAATAAGCTAATTCATATTCCACATCATTATTAAGATATACATATTGCGCTATCTTTTGCCCGGGCTTTAACTGTACACCCGCAGTCTTGCCTCTTCCGGCGTTGTCAATCCTGCTACCGTCGCCCTCCCAGGGCGCAAGGTTCCCACCATCCTCAAAACCGGGGTTCGGCAACTCATTGCCGTTCTTCAGCGGCCAGTTATAGTAACGGATATAATCTACTTCCATATTGACTGTTCCTCCGCCGCCGTAGCTGCCAAGCAACACGTTCATAAAATGATTGGGAGAGTACACCTGATTCTTGTCTGTATATTCTTTTATAAGATTGCCGTTGATATAGTGCTTGACGGATGTCGGCGTCCACAACATGCCATGCACCACCCAATTGTCCACGTGCCGATAGCCTTCCGCAATATGTGTGTTCAGGTTTCGCTGAAACACCCCGTTGGAGTCCACATGGCCGTGCAGCACAAACTGCGCATTGAGGTATTCAAAAACGTCTATCTCGAACACTTGGCCCTTGGGGCGGACGCCATGCACACCGTCCAATGTAGTGCCTTGTTGCAAATAATATCTCAGGTCGGGGCCGGGGGAATCGAACCAAAAGGCCGTGTTCAGCCCGCGCGGCTTGCCCGTGCTGCTCCTTTTCACCTTTACCTCAAAATAACCGCCACGGCTGTTGTCCAACAGGTTCTCGTTGGTGCCCCAATCGTATGTTTGGATAGAAGATATCTTTTTGTCGTTTTTCAGATCGTACACCTCGCGCGGTAGCGAGTCGTTTGTAAATAAGTTGATGGTTTTACCATTAAGGGTATAAGCAGGCTGCGGGAGCTTGCCCGCTTTCATTTTATCAAAATTGATCTTGTATAAGTAATCAATGTTGGAGTAATAATTAGTGAACCATTTGTTCCTGTTCAGCAGTCCGTCATTAAACTCGTCCTGCCAGCAAATCTCCATGCCCTTGGGCACTGCCACAGAGGAAGGATTGGTTTGAAGTTCTTTTAATTCGAGCGGGTCGGGCTGCCAGATCTTTTGTGTTGTTACATCACCGGTAAAGAGATGTTTTACTTTCTCGTTTTCGACCGGCGCCAGCCATACCTTATATTTTTTTTCAGGCTGCACGTCCTGTATATAGAACCTGTTTGTACCCGCTTTTACTATAGTATCGGGATTCTCAGGCCTCTTAGTGGTATTGCTCCAATAAAGCCGGTACTCGTCAGCAGCGGGAACATTGTTCCAGCTAACACGTATCCAGCTACGCGTGCCGAGCAAATGAAAAGATGAATTGTCTTTTTTATTTTGGGCTGTAGCCACCACAGATGCGCCGCTGATTATTGAAATAATTAGCACCCTGAAAAACCACGAAGAAACGCGCATGGAACGTATCATTGACATTGTAAAAAATTTAAGGATATGAGCGAAGATATATTCATTTTGAACAACTTCGTTTATGTAAATCAGCTAACTGAACAACAATAAATGCAGGGCTTCTATCCCGTGTTTAGCTGAAACTGTTTTGTTACTGCCAAAACAACCACAAACTTGTAAATCTAAACCAATCCCCTAAAAAAAATAGTTGAACAGTTTCCCGTTCAACTATTCCAAAATCTTAGATTATAATGAAAACATTACTGTTACCAACCAGGGTTCTGAGTCAAAGACCCCTTGCCCAGATTGATCTGATCCTGTGGTATAGGATTTAAATACAGTTTATCATTCCATACACGCATAGCACGGGTATATGGAGCAATTACCTGCTTGCTACCATTCCAATCATTTATAGTAGCCAAATTAATGCCCTTGAAATAATCAACATCAGGTTTATTATCATTATAATAAAAGTTATATCGGCTTCTGACATCTGCATTAATAACCATCCCATATACTGTTTTAGGATTCTCAATTAATTTACCTGCATTCCACCTCACTATATCATCCCAACGGAACCCTTCAAAAGCCAACTCAATCCTGCGCTCCCTTCTTATCTCATAAATAAGCGGCGAAACAGTGTAACCATATCTGGGGTTGCCGGTAATAGTGGTAGCATTGGGGTCAGCAGGGGGCTCCAATATCAGACGCGCCATTTTACCTCCCGGAAGTGAGGGGTCGTCCAAGCGAGCACGCAGCAGGTTGATAGATTTATCCAAATCTGTCTGCGTTATAGTACCCAACTCCGCGAGCGCCTCCGCATAAATCAGCAGCACTTCCGCGTAACGAAATACATACATGTCATACGTCGTTTGATTTGCCTCGTTTTGTGCGGTGATCGGAGACCTGAATTTATAAGCAAGATATCCTGTCGGAGAGCTGCTTGATATAGGCGAAAGATAGTTGGAAACCAAATTATTACTATTAAGCAGCTTAGGCAAGAAGCGGTTGTCAACCATGTTTCTCAGGCGCGGATCCCTGTTTTCAAATTCTATAGTTACAGAATCGTCTCCTTTATATCTTGTACTGAGCGCTATTGGCAGCCCGTCATCACACAGGAAGTCTTCAATAAGGTCTTTGCTTACGCCAGCGCCCGGTTCTCCTACCAATCTGGAAAGATTACTCGTGAGTATGTTAACGATATATATTTTGGGCATTACAGCTTCTTTATTCTTTGTAAGATCTTCTGTAATAAACTGCTCACGATAAGGCAACGGGTAATCTTTTGTAGCGTAGGTACCAGTTTTGGTATCTACCAAATTCCCTGTTTTATAAGAATACAAGGCTTCAGGTTTAACAATGGCGTACCCTACCGGGCTTTCCATAACCTTTTTGGCAGCGTCAACAGCATTGTTGAGATAAGCTTCCCAACCGCTAATATTCCGGTATTTCATCCACGTACCCTGATAAAGATTTACCCTTGCCAGCATTTGCAGTGCGGCATCTTTGTGCAACCGTCCCAATTCAACAGATTTTGCCGGTAGCATATTGTTTGCTGCAAAGTTCAGGTCTGCGATGATGCTGTCCATTACCACCTGACGGGGCGTTCTTGCTTTGTATAAGAAGGACGTATCGTTGGTGTTCAAATCCTTATTGATCCAAGGCACATCCCCAAAAGCCTTTACTTTATTAAAGTATTCATACGCCCTGAAGAATTTTATTTCTCCTACATAGTGGTTAATGAGAACCGGGTCATCAACCACTTCCTGATAGCGGGAGAGAAAATAATTGGCGTTCCGGATATTTGACCAGTTGGAGATTGCCCAACCACCTCCTTGAGAAGGAACCACTTGGTCTCCATACAAGAAGGAGTTAGCAGTGTTCGGCACAAAGTTGTCACTCTGATCCTCAGCCCTTTGACCCGGTATATATAATGTAGAATAAAAGTTATTACAATATAATTTAAGATTGTCCGTTGTCTTCCAAAAATTCTTGTCATTAAGAGCGTCCTGCGGTATTTTATCCAACACCTTTTGGCAGGAACTGCCAAATACCAATATGGTAATAATATATATTAATTGTTTTGCTTTCATGTTGTTATTTTTTATTATCCGTCTAAGATGGATCATTAAAAAAACGGCTACTTAGTCTGTAATAGGTTAAATTATTTAAGTGTAATATTTAACCCGATTGCCCAAGATTTAGTAATAGGATAACCTAACACATTAAGTTGCTCAGGATCGTACAATTTGGAGAGTTTAGTAAACGTAAGCACATTTTGACCTGTTATATACACTTTAACATTGCTGATATATGCCCGTTGTAACCAAGGTTGTGATATATTATATCCCAGCGTAACCTGCTTCAGACGCAGGTAGGCTGCGCTCTGCATATACCTGTCCGTGCCATAACCAAATCCTCCACGATTTCCATGCTCTCCGTTTATATAGGGGCGAGGCAAGAAACCTTTGGGATTTGTATAAGACCAGTAATCCAAAGCCTCTTTCATGGGAACATCCCATTCACTGCCAATACCATAAAACCGACCGTCCGGCATCCAGTCTCTTTTACCTACCCCTTGCAGGAAGATATCCAAATCTAAGCCTTTCCAGGTAAGCCCCCCTGTTATACCGTACTGATAGCGGGCTGTATTATTACCTAACACACGCAAATCACCGCTGGAATCTGCAGTAGCTCTTCCGTTAGTTATTTTTTTATCGCCATCCAAATCCCTGTATTTTACATCTCCTGCACGCCAGGTTCCAAATATTCCTGACTGGTCAATAGGGTAAGAGGCCGCTTCTGCATCGGATTGGAACAACCCGTCCACAGACAATCCCCAAATGTCGCCCAACCGTTGGCCAACGAAGTAAGAACTAATCAGCTTGGTTGGGTTATTGCCATACTTCGTTATAAACGAAGTCGAATTGGACAATACTACTCCTACCCTGTAAGTTGCATCATTACCCACATTGTCATGCCAGTTAGCTGAAAACTCCCAACCTTGCGTTTTTAGATTAGCCGCATTAACCATTGGAACACCCGTGCCTAATACTGCTGGCGCCGCGGAAGCTGGTGCAAACATACCATCTGTGTATCTGGTATAATAATCATAAGTAATACTGAGCCTGCGTTGTAAGAGTTCCATTTCTGTTCCTATATTCCACTGGCTCACCTTTTCCCAAGTAAAGGTAGGACTTACCAAACTGCCCGGGCGAACTGAAACAGGAAGTGTAGTGGTACTGCCCAAAATATAAGAATAGGCTGTAGAAACGCCATAAAGAGACAAATAGGGGAAATAACCATAAGTACCAGGCTCAAGCACCTGGTTCCCCATTCTGCCATACGACCCTTTCAGCTTAAATTCGTTAAAGAGATTGGAAAGCAGGGCACTATTTTTCCAAAACTTCTCATTGCTCAATCTCCAAGAGGCCGCTACTGACGGATTGAACACATACCGGTGGCCGGGCGCAAAAATACTGGTACCATCATACCTACCGGTAACGTTCAAATAATAACGGTTGTCGTAGTCGTAATTTATTCTCCCAAAATAGGCCTGCACACCCCAACTTGGCATGGACTGTCCAACAGACATATCTCCGGTTGCCCTGTTCAGCACTGGCAGGTCATTATCAATAAGATTCCTTCTTTCTGCAGAAAAGCCTTTAATGAATTTTTCTTCCTCGTTATATCCCGCCATTATCGTAAGATTATGTAAACCAAAGCGCTTGGTATAGTTCCCGTAAATATTAAGCGCATGATAATAATCATTGTTATTACTAAGCCTTACAAGGTTGGGATTCGTCCAGGGATAAATATTAAAGGTACCATCTGCATGGTATTCTTTAAACAGCCGTGAGGTGAATTCTGAATTGGACGAGTAAGGATTAAAAGTATAATCAATATCTAACTTGAGACCTTTTATTGGCGTAACCGTAGCGGCAGCCGTTAACCATAAATCGTTTACTTTCTTTTGACTGTGGCCTCCCATTGCGCCTACAGCAAAAGGATTGGTAAAACTACCCTGCCCTGCATAATTTCCATCAGGATGCCTTACCGGCATTAAAGGACGCAGGTCGCCTTTTAACTGGCCGCTGGACGCTGTAAGACCTGAATTACCTCCCGTACCACCTGAGGGGTGGTCTTCGAAGGAATAGGTGTAACGCACCTTACCGCTCAACTTCAGCCATTTAGTAACATCAGAAATAATGTTCATATTAATATTATGCCTTTGATAATAATCTTTATAAGAAGCTAAAAAACCATTTTGCCTCATATTACCGTAGGACATAAAATAAGTAGTGTTTTTGGAACCACCCGTTAAGGAAACATTATTCTGGATAATACTCCCGCTTTTATATAGTTCGCTTGTCCAGTCAGTATTGCCAACATAAACGTACTTACCATCATTTTCTATAGAAGGATCATATAACACATAGGGATTATGTGCAGGATCTTTAAAATAAGCCGTTACGGCATCACGAACGCGAGGTGTAAAATATGTTCCTCCATTACCAGCATTAACCCATGCAGAATCCATATAATTGATATATTCTAATGAATTCACGTATTTCGGTCTTACTGTAATATCATTAATAGAATAAGAACTGGAAACATTAATAGATGGAGCCTGGTCTTTCTTTCCACTCTTAGTAGTAATTAAAACAACACCATAAGCAGCCCTTGCACCGTATATAGCCGCGGAAGCACCGTCTTTTAAAACAGTTACGCTTGCCACATCAGCCGGGTTTACCAAATTAGGATCCTGCACCACACCATCTACCAAAATCAACGGGCCGCCTCCATTAATAGACCCTGTACCTCGTATATTGAAACTGGAACCTTGTCCTGGTGCACCACCTTGAGGAGTGATTTGCAAATTAGGCACCATACCCTGTAAACCAGCACCAAGGTTGGTAATGGGTCGGTTTTCCAACACCTCACCTGACACCTGTGTAATGGCAGCAGACACATCAGTCTTCTTTTGCGTGCCATAACCCACCACTATAATCTCCTCTAAATTTTTAGCCGCGGAAGAAAGCGTAACGTCAATGGTTTCCTGACCCGCAACGACAACCTCTTTATCTGCGTATCCCACCATTGAAAATACAAGCACATCCCCTGTATTCGCATTAATAGAATAACGCCCGGTTTCAGAAGTAGTTACACCTGTGCCGGTACCTTTAATAAGTACAGATACATTTTGCAACGGATCCCCTTTGTCGTTTTTAACAGTACCGGTAATAACACCACGGTTTACAGAGGCATCAAAATTGGGGGGGGCAAAATGGTCATTGCCTTAGAAGAAGCAATGCCCTGGAAAGAGATAAGTAAAACACACCATACTGCAACGTTCCTCAATATCAAATATTTGATGGATCGGTGCGTTGTGCTTTGTTTCTTCAAACAACGTTTAATTTCCATGATTTTTACATATAAAAATTGGGTGAATAATATTGCCCGAAAAGGCAATTTTGCAATCATAACGCGAGAAAGGAGCACCATAATAAAAGCAGTCCTCCGCAAGTCAATCCTAATGTTTTTATGTCTTCATTTAATTAGTATTTTTTTGAAATAAAAAATAAAAAAATCAACATCATATCAAGCAATCTTACCTAATTTAAAAATTACTTAACATAAAGATAGGGGAACTTTAACACAACAAACCTCAAATTACCATCAATTTTGTGTGCTATCGTTTGCACAAAAAAGACAATTTCATCCAATATAAGATGCCGCAAAAATGTTTGCTGTCGCGGGTTTCACCACTTCATCTATATATTACTATATTAAATATTATCTATCATCATTAACAGTCAATACGTTCTGCACGTGTGCAATAAAATCCATTATTGCCTTCCTAAAAAATAATCAAAATATGACCTCCTTGAACAAGTGTTTCTGTTTTCCAAATCAAAAACCTAATAAGTTTTATCCTTCATAAATTTGTAACTACACTTAACAGTATAGTTTTGAGGAAAAAGAAACATTCAGCTTCGCATCCCATTTTGAAGTTATTTAAACTAATACTAAGTTGCTTCAACAATAGCAATCAGATTTCTCCGCTCGCTCCACTGCGTTACGCTTGGTCGAAACGACGACAAACAATTATAAATTATTCCGCCTCGCGGGACGGGTTATGGCTAATGTTAGAAGTTTAAACAAGTTTCTTTATGTAATGGGCAAGCTGCATGAAGTTTACAATAAGTTTGCACAAATTATTCTTAATTTTTTTGTCACAAAAATGTCTTTTTCCTTTTTTTAAATATCTTTAGCTGCTTTTGACGACACAAGGGATTGTTGATTTATACTAAAACAAAAATATTTAAAGGAAGAAACAGTAATGGCAGAGAACACTTACGATGCAATTGTGATTGGTAGTGGCATCTCCGGTGGCTGGGCAGCCAAGGAGCTTACCGAAAAAGGGCTAAAAACAATCATGCTGGAAAGAGGCCGGGATGTTAAACATGTAACAGATTATGTCAATGCCAACAAAAACCCCTGGGATTTTCCGCACCGGGGTGACCGTACGCAGGAAATGATTGAAAATTATCCTGTATTAAAAAGAGATTACCCGCTCAACGAGACCAACCTTGATTTTTGGGCAAACGAAAAAGAATGCCCTTACGTGGAGACAAAACGCTTCGACTGGTATCGTGGCTATCAGGTCGGCGGCCGTTCCTTAACTTGGGGCAGGCACTGCTACCGCCTGAGCGATATTGACTTTGAGGCCAACGCCAAGGAAGGGATAGCCGTGGACTGGCCGTTACGATATAAGGATATTGCGCCTTGGTACAGCTATGTAGAGAAATTTGCAGGCATAAACGGCACGAAGGAAAAATATGCAGCATTGCCCGACGGTGAATATATGCCGCCCATACCTTTTAACTGCGTGGAAAAGGATGTCGCGGACAGGATCCGCAAGCATTACAACGGCCTGCGTATCATGACCACCGGGAGAACGGCGAACATTACACAAACACTGCCCGGCCGCACCGCTTGCCAATACCGCAACAAATGTTGGCTGGGATGCCCGTTTGGCGCCTATTTCAGCACGCAGTCGTCCACGCTTCCGGCTGCCGTAAAAACAGGAAACCTCACCCTGCGGCCATTTTCTATTGTCACAAAAATCATTTATGATAAAGACACCCAAAAAGCAAAAGGTGTAGAAGTGTTAGATGCCGAAACCAATAAAACTTATGAGTTTTATGCCAAGGTAGTTTTTCTCTGCGCCTCGGCTTTAAATTCTACATGGGTATTGTTTAACTCTGCCACGGATATATGGCCGGGCGGGCTGGGCAGCAGCAGCGGAGAACTGGGGCATAACCTTATTGACCACCATTTTCGCTGCGGCGCATCAGGTCGTGTGGAAGGATATGAAGATAAATATTATTCCGGCAGAAAACCTAACGGTATTTATTTGCCGCGTTTCAGGAACATTGGCAATGACAAGCGTGATTACCTGCGCGGATTTGGCTATCAGGGCGGTGCGGGAAGAGAAAACTGGCAAAGAACCATACCCGAACTGGGTATCGGCGAAGCATTAAAAGAAGCGCTTTGTGAACCCGGCGGTTGGACGATGGGGCTCGGTGCATTTGGCGAAACGCTCCCCTATCACGAAAACAAAATGACACTCGATAAAAACGTAAAGGATAAATGGGGATTGCCCGTGTTGAACATGGATGCTGAAATAAAAGACAACGAGAAAAAAATGCGCATTGACATGATGAACGATGCCGCAGAAATGCTCGAAGCCGCCGGCGTAAAAGATGTAAGAACATACGATGCCGGTTATGGTTTTGGCATGAGCATCCATGAAATGGGAACGGCACGCATGGGCCGCGACCCCAAGACATCTGTGCTGAACGGTAATAATCAGGTATGGGATTGCAAAAATGTATTTGTAACAGACGGGGCCTGCATGACAAGTGCCTCCTGCGTAAACCCGTCGCTTACCTACATGGCGCTCACTGCAAGGGCTGCAGACTTTGCAGTCAATGAATTAAAAAAAGGTAATCTTTAAAAAGGCTATCAGGAAATTATAGATTTCAAAACAATGAACAGAAGACAAGCAGTACAAAGAGTTGCACTTTTAGTAGGCGGTTCGGTATTAGGGGCAGAAATGTTTATCCAAACGGGTTGCAAAACGAATCCTAAAAAAGGTTCGGAAACATTAAAAGATGTTTTCTCCAAAGACGAGATAGCTTATCTCGATGAAATCGGCGAAACCATCCTGCCACGAACGGCCACGCCCGGTGCCAAGGACGCGCAGGTCGGCGAGTTTATGCACGTGATGGTGCGCGATTGCTATACCCCCGAGGATCAAAAAATATTCAAAAAGGGGCTTGCCAACATAGAAAAGCTCAGTAAAGAAAAGTATAGTAAAGGCTTTATGCAACTGCAACCGCAACAACGTACGGAACTGTTGACGGCATTGGACAAAGAAGCAAGAAACTATACCCAGACAGACGATTATAAGGAAAAGAAAGCCGCTTTAGATAAAGAAGAAAATATTAAAGATTCTGTTGAACAATCTAAAGGAAATTTTGGCTACACCAGAACCTACATGCCCAGACATTATTTCAGCATGATGAAAGAACTGACGCTCTTGGGATTCTTTACATCTGAACCCGGCGCAACAAAAGCACTGCGTTATGCCGCCATACCCGGCAAGTATGAACCTTGCATTCCTTACAAAAAAGGAGATAAAGGATGGGCAACTTCATAAGGGAATAATATTGATAATAAACAAGCCCTGCTATAAAACGGGTTTTCGCCGAGGTTAGAGTCATCTCTGCCCAGAATCTCTCCTGCCTTTGCTTGTCGGCCATAATACCCACAAGGGCGATATTAACAACAGATTCCTCTCCAGCTTTGCAGGTGTCAGAACGACAAACAAAAAAGATATGTTATGAAAATAAATAAACCCCGCTATAAAAGCGGGGTTTCTAAATGTATTTGTTGCGAAGGCAGGGATCGAACCTGCGACCTTCGGGTTATGAGCCCGACGAGCTACCGCTGCTCTACCTCGCACTGCAAATATACGGTGATTTTTTGAATTGACAAGAATAAAATTGGAGAAATTCTTTTTTAGTGTAACTTTGCACCCGCTTAGGGCAATTCTTAAGCAAACGTTTCAGTGTTTTCCCGGGGTGCTGTGTTGCAAAACATGGCTGAGATAATACCCGCAAACCTGATCAGGGTAATGCCTGCGCAGGGAAGGATCAGTCCAGACGCCTTTCTTTTCAGCATTTCCCTCTCATTTTTTAATTGTTAAAACAAAAAACAAATGAAGAGGATTTTTCTTTGGGGCTGCCTGCTCCCGGCAGCGTATGGCGCAAACGCGCAAACAGATTCCACGCACAACAAGGACAGCTTCTACCTGCTATCCCCCATCGAGGTAAGAGCTTTGCGGCTTAGTACCAAAGCGCCATTTGCAGTAAGCAACATTGGTAAAAACGAGATCCAGAAACAAAACCTGGGACAAAACCTCCCCTACCTGCTCAACCAGGTTCCCTCACTTGTAACAAGTTCTGATGATGGACTGGGTGTTGGCTATTCGTCTATGCGCTTGCGCGGTACAGACATTACCCGTATTAACGTTACGATTAACGGCATCCCGGTGAATGACCCTGAATCGCAAGGCGTATTTTTTGTAAACACCCCCGACCTGGCCTCCTCCACCAGCTCTATACAAATCCAGCGCGGGGTAGGCTCCTCCACAAACGGTGCGGGTGCATTTGGCGGTTCGCTCAACCTCTCCAACAACGAACAAAGCCGCGAGGCTACCGCCTATGCCTCCAACGCTTATGGCTCGTACAACACATGGAAACATACTATAGGAGCTTCCACCGGGATTTTAAAAGGTGGCTTCCAGTTCGACATACGGGCATCCAAACTCAGCTCAAACGGGTACATCCAACGAGCCTCGTCCGATCTCAAATCTCTTCATTTTATTGGTGGCTGGACATCGCTTAATGAAATGACCAATATAAAATTCAATTTTATTACAGGAAAACAAACTACCGGTCAGGCATGGAATGGTATCGGCACTTATTTTACTGATAAAGACGAGCCGGCTACCGTTAATTACAGCAAGCAATTAGATGCTATTGGCCGGCGTACGAACACGTTGGGTGAAATGTATAAAGATAAAAACGGCAACCCTGTATATTACAATGACCAGACAGACAATTACCAACAGGATTATTATCAGCTTTTCCTGAATCACAAATTCAATAGCCGATGGTCGTCCAATATAGGTTTATTCATGACAAGAGGCCGCGGTTATTACAATGAATATAAAAAAGGCGAATATTTTTCATCTTATTTCTTACCTGGCAACGTTACCATTGGCGATAGTATAATCGAAAAAACTAACCTTACCCGGCAGCTTTGGTTAGACAATTATTATTACGGAGGCGTTTTATCTGCAACCTATAATTATAAGAATACGAACCTTGTATTGGGTGGCGGGTATGCACAATACGATGCCAAACACTACGGCTTTATAAAATGGGCTGAGATTGGCATACCGGTTGATTATAGATGGTATAATCTTACGGCTTATAAAACAGATTTCAATATATATGGGAAATTACAGCAGCAAATCATTGACAACCTCTACGGATTTGCCGACCTGCAATACCGCTACGTTTCTCACGAAATGAATGGTTTCAGGAAAAACCCGGAAATTGAATCTTCCGGCTTATTCCATTTCTTTAACCCAAAGCTGGGCTTAAGCTACTTTATCAATCACCTGCAAAGCAGGCTCAGTAAGGTTTATGCTTCGTTCGCCGTTGCCAACAAAGAGCCCAACCGGGATGATTTTGAAACGAGTGACAACGCCTCTGTGGGAAGTCCGGAAAGATTATACGATTTTGAAGTAGGATACGGGTTCGAAAGCCCGCTATTGCAGGCAGGTATTAACGGTTACTACATGAACTATAAAAACCAGCTCATCAACACCGGGAAAATAAACGATGTAGGCGCGTCCGTACGTGCAAACGTACCGAAAAGTTACCGCGCAGGCATAGAGCTAACTGCAATATCCAAACCGCTGGATTGGCTGCAGATCAGCGCCAATGCCACTTTTAGTAAAAATAAAATAAAAGAGATCACAGAATATCACACTATTTATAACAACGATGAAGACTGGGAAGAAATGGGCCAGGGTACGCAAACTTTCAGAAACACTGACATTTCCTTTTCCCCAAACACAATAGCCGCCGGAAGTGTAACAGTTGAGCCCTTTTACGGTAAAATCGGAAAGCATAAATTATTCCTGGACTTAAGTGAAAAATATGTAGGAAGACAATATCTCGATAATTCCTCCAACAAATTAAAGAGCATTAATCCCTACGCCTTAACGAATGTGAGCATAAGATACTTTGTGCCGTCAAACACGTTTAAAGAATTAGGTATAATATTTACTGTGAATAATATATTTAATAAAAAATATGAAAACAACGGCTACACATATTCTTATTATTTCAACAACAGCGCTACCCTTGCTACGGAAAACTACTATTTTCCGCAAGCCGGCATCAATTGGAACATCGGGCTGAACATAAGATTTTAACAGTGTCGCAGGATTACAATTGACATTTTGTACACAACTTTTCGGCAACGTAGGTGTTAATAATTCCGTAACCTAAATTTGTGGTTTATTTTAGGTCTGAAAAAATTATTAACAATAAAACACATTCAATGGCAAAAGAATTTAATGACGCAAATTTTGACGCAGAAGTGATTCAATCCGATAAACTTACCGTAGTTGATTTTTGGGCTGAATGGTGTGGCCCCTGCCGCGCGATAGGCCCCGTAATCGAGGAACTGGCAAAAGAGTACGACGGAAAGGTGAACATCGGCAAAGTCAACGTGGACGTAAACCCGCAGGTGTCCATGAACTACGGCATCACCTCCATCCCGGCAATCCTTTTTATCAAGAACGGACAGGTGGTTGACAAGCTGGTAGGCGCACAACCCAAGGGCAATTTTGTGAAAAAAATCGAATCGCACCTCAACTAAAAACAGCGCATCGGCATACTTATTTGCTTACCGACTGTTGTTCCCTGATGAGGCTTTGGTTGCGACGCTCCGTTCAACAGTAGGATATTTATTGGTCAAATAACGCCGCATGTTTTCAAAATCGTTCATCCCCGCCACGCGCGGGGATTTTTTTGTGAAAACGTTTCCACAGTTTTTCGGTGCTTTTATTTACATTTCTTTTATATCTTGTCGCGCATTGACGTGAAGAAAGCCCGGTTGCTTCCGGCAGATTTAGGATTAATGGCTTTTTTCACATTTTATTTTTAAACGCTGTATAAGAACGAGAGATTGAACAAAGCACATAATTTTTTGCCCATTCAACTGATTCATGTAGGGAAAATTTATTACTGCGTTCTATCAGAACATTAAAAAAATACACAAATGAAAATTTTGACGCTCACTGCTGCGCTGGCATTCGCCTTGAACACGATGGCTCAAGGCTTGCCTTCAGAACTGCAAACGCCCGAAATCGTATCCGTCAACCGGATGCCCATGCGCGCATCGGGTTTTGGCTACGAGTCCCGCGCCCTCGCGGAAAAACGCACCAAAGAAAATTCTTCGAGGTTCATGTCACTGAACGGCCTCTGGAAATTTGACTGGGTGCAAGACCCCACCAAACGCCCCGCAGATTTTTACAAACCGGGCTTTGACGACAGCCGATGGACAAATTTTGCCGTACCGGCAAACTGGGAGGTAAACGGGTATGGTCTGCCCATCTATGTGAACCACCCCTTTGAGTTTACCGGGAGAGCCAAAACAGGCAGCCGTTTGAATCCGCCTTTTGACATACCGGAACATAACAACCCGGTAGGTTCTTATCGTAAAAAATTCACCTTGCCTGAAGATTGGAAAGGGCAACAGGTATTCATCCATCTGGGTGCCGTAAAATCAGCATTCTTCATTTGGGTGAACGGCGAAAAAGTGGGCTATAGCGAGGACAGCAAGCTGGCTGCGGAATTTGATATTACCGAATATGTGAAACCCGGCGAAAACCTCGTGGCATTACAGGTTTACCGCTGGAGCGATGGCAGCTATCTGGAATGTCAGGACATGTGGCGCATTTCCGGCATCGAACGTGATGTCTATCTATACGCTACACCGAAATTAGACCTTCGCGATTTCAAGATACAAAGCACGTTGGTTAATAACTATCAGGACGGAAACTTAAAGGCAGATATAGAAGTAAACAGTTATAAACTGGATAAAAACACTTTACATTCCAAACCTGATACTTTTTCTGTTACGATGGATTTAGTGGATGCCGCCGGGCAGACTGTTTTTTCACAAACCACAGAGAGCGCGCAAAGTGTTTTGGGGCGATATAAAAAATCAGTATCTTTTGAAAAAACAATACCCGGCGTAAAACCTTGGACAGCGGAAACGCCTTATTTGTACACGCTGTACATGACGCTGAAAGACAAATCCGGCAACACCATAGAAGTAGTGCCTGTGCGCGTAGGTTTCCGCACGATAGAAATCAAGGGGCGCGACTTTTTGGTAAACGGCAAGCGTGTTTTCTTCAAAGGGGTGAACCGGCACGAACATAACGCCACCAAGGGTCATGTGCTGTCGAAAGACGACATGCGCAAGGATATGGAAATGATGAAGAAACTCAATGTGAACGCCGTGCGCCACTCCCACTATCCGCCCGACCCGTACTGGATGGAGCTTTGCGACGAATATGGTTTATATGTGATTGACGAAGCAAATATTGAGTCACACGGCCGTTACTACGACCTTGAATATACATTTGCCAATGATAAAAAATGGCGTATGCCGCATTTGGAGCGTATCAAACGCATGTATGAACGCGACAAAAACCACCCTGCCGTCATCACATGGTCATTGGGCAATGAGGCAGGCAACGGTATAAATATGTACGAAGCCTATG
Source organism: Niabella sp. (assembly GCA_047601605.1). GTDB lineage: Bacteria > Bacteroidota > Bacteroidia > Chitinophagales > Chitinophagaceae > Niabella. The sequence goes on along the minus strand of JASGIU010000002.1, from coordinate 2,090,821 downwards.
ATTGGCTGAAAAAGAAAGACATAAGACCTGTACAATACGAACGCGCCGAAAACGATTATAATACAGATGTCATTTGTCCGCAATATCCTTCACCGGGTTATGTGGCATCACGCGGCAAATCCAAAGACCAGCGGCCTTATATCATGAGCGAATACGCCCACATCATGGGCAACAGCCTTGGGAACTTCAAGGAATACTGGGACGCTATCGAAAACACGGTCGGCACACAGGGCGGTTACATCTGGGAATGGATTGACCAATCTATTGACACCGTGAAGAATGGCAAACGCATCATGGCCTACGGCGGCGATTTCCCGCTAAGCGGCCCGGTAGATGAAAACTTCAGCGATAACGACTTTTGTGTAAAGGGCGTGGTCACCGCTTACCGAAACCTGACGCCCATGGCCGTAGAAATCAAAAAAGTACATCAGTATATCAAGAGCCAATACACAGGCGCGAATGAAGTGAATGTCACCAATACTTATTTCTTCAAAAACCTTGACAATATAAAGTTGCAATGGTCATTGATGGAAGATGGCAAAGTCATTGAAAAAGGCGTGATAGACAAATTAAATATCGCACCGCAACAAAGTGAGCACATTTCAATACCCGTAAAAAAAGCAACAAAAGCAGGCAAGGAATATTTCCTGAACCTCTCCTATTTGCTCAAAACAGCAGAGCCGTTTTTGGAAAAGGATTATGAAATAGCTTACGAACAATTTGCTTATAGTGGCAAGGCAATGCCTTATAACCACACCGTGGGCAAAGGCAATATCACTGTAAAGGAACAAAATAGCGAACTCACCTTTGCCGGCAAAAACTTCGCCGTCATCTTTGACAAAGCCAAAGGCATATTGAGCCGCTACACCGTAAACGGGCTTACGTTGATTGAAGATGGCCTGCAACCCGCGTTTTACCGCGCCCCGACGGATAACGACATCGGTGCGGGTTTGAACACCTCGCTCCGCGACTGGCGCGATATTTATAGCAAGGGAGAAGCCCCGTCTTTCAGCACGTCCGAAACAAACGGCGGTCATCAGGTTACTATTACTAAAAACCTGACAGGCGGCAAAGGCATAACCCGTCAAACTTATACCATTTATAATGACGGTTCGATAAAAGTAGAAAACGCCTTCACCATTGCCACCGGCGTAAGAACAGTGATGCGCATCGGCAACGACCTGCAAGTGAACAAACAACTTGACCGCATCCAGTGGTATGGCCGCGGCCCATGGGAAAATTACTGGGATCGCAAAACCGCCAGCAACATCGGGCTTTATGCACAAGGGCTGAACCAACAATACTTCTCTTATGCCCGTCCGCAGGAAAGCGGCAACAAGACCGATGTGCGTTGGATAAGTTTATCAAATACCAAAGGAAAGGGCATCCGTTTTGAATTTGCTGACAGTCTCTTATCCGTGTCCGCACTGCCCTACAGCCTTGACGATCTGGATCCGGAAGCGGAAAAAAGACAATACCATTCCGGCGAGCTTGTGCCGCGCAACAGCATCTACATGCACGTAGACCTCCTGCAATTAGGTATGCAGGGCATTGATAGTTGGGGTTCTATGCCGCTCAAGGAATACTGGATAACGCCGGACAATTATCAATACAGTTATTGGATAAGACCAATGCTTTGAGTTGAATAATGAAAAATAAAATGGGCTGTCTAAATTTAGACAGCCCATTTTATTATATAATACATTGAACAATTCCTTAACTAAAGAAATCCTTTACCTTATCGAAAAAGCTTTTATCCGTTTTCTCAGGATGGGGTTTCAGGTTGGGAGAATCTGCCAATTTTTCCAAAACCTTTCTTTCTTCTTCTGTCAATTCCTGGGGCGTCCATACACTTACATGAATCAACTGGTCGCCACGCTCATAAGATGCGTGCACATTAGGGAATCCTTTTCCTTTTAAGCGCAGCAATTTGCCGCTTTGCGTGCCAGGATGGATCTTTATCTTGGCCCGGCCGTCGATGGTCGGCACCTCTACGTTTGCACCAAACACAGCATCGGTGAAAGATATGTGCAGGTCATAAACTACATTAAGTCCGTCGCGCTGAAGCTCCTTGTTGGTTTCTTCCTCGATGGCCACTATCAGGTCTCCGGGCATACCTCCGCGTTGGCCTGCATTTCCCCTGCCCTGCACGTTCAGTTGCATACCTTCCTGCACACCGGCAGGCACATCAATAGAAATAGTTTCTTCACTGTAAACCCTCCCGTCACCCTTACAAGCATTGCACTTAGCGGTGACCACCGTACCTTCACCGTTACAGGTCGGGCAGGTAGTGACAGTTTGCATTTGTCCTAAAAAGGTATTTTGCACTTTGCGCACTTGACCGCTACCGTGGCAGGTAGAGCATGTCTGCACACTACCCTTATCCTTTGCACCGCTGCCACCGCAGGTTTGACAGCCTACATATTTTTTTACTTTGATATTTTTGGTGACGCCATTGGCTATTTCCTCATAATTAAGCTTGATTTTTACCCGCAGGTTGCTGCCCCGCACACCACGTGTACGTTGACCGCCACCGCCCCTGCTGCTACGGCCACCGCCAAAGAAACTGCCGAAAATATCATCGCCGAAAACATCCCCGAACTGGCTGAAAATATCTTCCATGTTCATGCCGCCACCGCCAAAACCGTGGCCTGCACCGCTCATGCCCGCATGACCAAATCGGTCGTATTGGGAACGCTTGTTAGTATCACTGAGCACTTCATAAGCCTCTGCGGCTTCCTTGAACTTGTCAGTGGCCTCATTATCGCCCGGGTTTCGGTCTGGGTGATACTTCATGGCCACTTTTCGGTAGGCCTTTTTTATTTCCTCGGCAGTTGCAGATTTGGATACGCCTAAAACTTCGTAATAGTCCCTTTTTGACATAAATATTATTTGCCTACGACCACTTTGGCGTGGCGTATGATTTTATCGTTTAAATAATATCCCTTGGTAATCTCGTCTATTACCTTGCCGCGCAATTCCTCGCTCGGGGCAGGAATTTCGGTAATGGCATCGTGAAGTTCAGGGTCAAACTCCTGCCCTACGGCATTCATGGGCCTTAACCCTTTGGATTGAAGGATATTCCTGAATTTATTGAACACCAAACCTACCCCTTCTTTCAAAGCCTTGATATCGGTGCTTTCGTCCATTTGTTTTGTGGCGCGGTCGCTGTCATCAAGTACTTCCAGCAGGTCTGTAATAACATCCTTGCCCGCTGTTTGTATCAATTCGAGCCTTTCCTTGGCCGTCCTGCGCCTGAAATTGTCGAACTCGGCGGCAAGGCGAAGGTATTTGTCCTTGCTCTCGGCCAGTTCCTGCTGCAATTGTTCCGCCGTATCGCTACTTTCAGACACCGGCTCGTTCAGGTGTTCCTGACCGCTCACGCTCTCGTCTGCGTTAATATTATAGCCCTCCTGAAGGGCATCTTCATTTTCCATATTAATATTTTTACTCATATCTTTAGGATTTAAACCGCAAAAATACGAGTGTCAATAAGCTTGCCAAGCATTTTTTTGGGACAAAATGTTGGTTCATCCTTATATCCTGCGCCATAGACAGTAGAAATACTCAAATTATATGCTTAAATCATCAATTTGCACCTGTCCTATACCAGACAGTTATCCGACAAATTCAAAATCTTATGCAAAACATGATGAACATCATCCTTTAACATGATGAGATATACCACTTGTTATTATTTTTGAAACATAACTTTGTTATTAATTACTAACGAATGTTTGATTATGAATTTATCGCACATTGAGCATATTGGCATTGCTGTAAAAAGCCTTGCAGATAGCATCCCATATTGGGAGAAGGTTTTTGGCGTAAAATGTTACGCTATCGAAGAAGTACTTGAGCAGCGTGTTAAAACGGCCTTTTTCAGGATAGGGCAAACTAAGATAGAACTTTTGGAAAGTACCGACCCCGAAGGCCCTATCGGTAAATTCATAGAAAAAAAAGGCGAAGGCGTGCACCATATCGCATTTGCCGTAAACGGCCTGGAAGGTGCATTAGAAGATGCCACCGCAAAAGGTATACAATTGATAGACACAAAACCGCGCAAAGGCGCCGAAGGGCTGGATATTGCATTCCTGCATCCCAAGTCAACCTACGGCGTGTTGACCGAACTGTGCGAGGATAAAAACAAATAAAATTTCCATCATGACAACTGAGCAAAAAATTGACCATCTGATTGCCAAACGCGAAGAAGCACAATTAGGTGGCGGACAGAAGCGCATAGACTCCCAGCACCACAAGGGCAAATTAACAGCCCGCGAACGGATTGATTTATTATTGGACGATGGCAGTTTTGAAGAATTTGACATGTTCGTGCATCACCGTTGCCGTGATTTTGGCATCGAAAGAGAACAGCCCTACACGGATGGCGTTATCACCGGCTATGGCACGATAGACGGGCGTCTGGTTTACGTATACGCCTATGACTTTACCGTTTTCGGCGGTTCGTTAGGCGAAATGGTTGCCCGTAAGATATGCAAGGTGCTCGACCAGGCCATGAAGATGGGCGCACCTGTTATCGGCATTAATGATTCGGGCGGCGCGCGTATACAGGAAGCCGTAAAAAGTCTTGCGGGTTATGCCGAAATTTTTGAACGGAACATATTGGCATCTGGCGTGGTACCGCAATTATCAGCCATCTTTGGGCCTTGCGCCGGCGGCGCGGTGTATAGCCCTGCACTGACGGACTTTATCATCATGTCCAAGACCAATAGCTATATGTTTGTGACAGGCCCTAAAGTAGTAAAGACCGTTACCAACGAGGATGTAACGGACGAGCAACTTGGGGGTGCAATGGTGCACGCTTCCAAATCGGGCGTGGCACATTTTGTGAGCGAGGACGAGCAGGAAGGCATTTTGCTGATGCGCAAGCTGCTTAGCTACATGCCGCAAAACAACCTGGAAGACCCGCCCTACATCCCCAATGACGACCCGATTAACCGCATGGAAGATTTGTTGGACACCATCATACCCGATAGCCCCAACAAGCCTTATGATGTGAAGGATATCATACATGGCATTGCGGATAACAAAGAATTTTTAGAAGTGGCCAGGCACTATGCGCCCAATATTGTTACGGGGTTTGCGCGTTTTGACGGCATGTCCGTGGGCATCGTGGCCAACCAGCCAAACTATCTGGCAGGCGTACTTGATATAAATGCTTCCCGCAAGGCGGCACGCTTTGTTCGGTTCTGTGATGCGTTCAACATACCCATCCTCACGTTGGTTGATGTTCCCGGCTTCCTGCCCGGCACTGCTCAGGAATATGGCGGCATCATCATCCACGGGGCAAAATTACTGTACGCTTATGGTGCGGCAACCGTTCCCAAGGTGACGATTATCCTGCGCAAATCTTATGGCGGCGCTTACTGTGTTATGAGTTCAAAACATCTGCGCGGCGATATTAACTACGCATGGCCTACCGCCGAAATTGCGGTGATGGGCGCAAAGGGTGCCACCGAAATATTATTCAGCAAAAAACTATTGAAAATAGAAAACGAAGAAGAACGGCGTGAATCGGCAGCCAAATTTGAACAGGAGTACGAAGAAAGGTTCAGCAACCCGTATGAAGCGGCTTCGTTCGGGTATATAGATGATGTAATCGTTCCCCATACCACCCGCTTCCGCGTCATCCGTGCCTTCCAGGCATTGGCTACCAAAAAGGAAAGTACCATCCCTAAAAAACATGGTAATATTCCGCTTTAAAAGATAATGATATGACGGAACGTTCATTATAAAATTTTTATTTTTATCATACAGGTAAACGACATTTTGTAACTAATGATTTTCATCTAGTCAAAATCGGTAAAAACATACGAATGAAATTCTTATTTGGCAAAAAAGAAAAAAAGGCTGAGGCTGCGGTGGAAGAAATACCGGAGACGTTGCCCTCGGAAGGAGAAAATCCCGAAGTGATAGCAGCCATTGCACTGGCATTGCGACTGTACGCCTATAAGGCGTCACAATACGAAGAAACCATTATTACGATACAAAAAGTAATAAGGCCGTATTCCCCGTGGAGTTCCAAGATTTATAACATGAAGCAAATGCCTTTCAGACCGCACATCCCGCGTACAAAAAAATATTGAACGATTGCTATTGGATAACCTAAAAGTTGAACAATGAAGAAGTATAAATTAAAAATAAAAGGCAACGACTACGAAGTGGAAGTCATGGAAGTGGAAGAGGCTTCCGCCAAAGTAAAGGTGAACGGTGTGCTGTACGAAGTGGAAGTTGACCGGGAAATAAAGGCCACCAAGACTCCCAAGCTCGTACGCTCGGCCGCAGCCCCTTCCACAGAAGTAGAAACGTCCACCATCAAGACCGCCCAACCCGGCGCGGTGCACGGTGCCAAAAAGGTGAAATCACCATTGCCCGGCAAAATCCTGGACGTATTCGTAAAAGTTGGCGACACTGTAAAAATCGGACAGCACCTCTTTTGTTTGGAAGCCATGAAAATGGAAAATAATATAAACGCGGATAAAGAAGGCGTAGTGAAAGTGATTACCGCGCAAAAAAATGATACCGTGATGGAAGGAGACGTGCTGCTTGAGCTCGATTAGATTCTTTCATTTCTTATCTTACTACAATGGATGCCATAACTATTTTTTGGGCAGCCTTTATCGCCCTGTTTTTCATCGTGTTCTTTGTTGACATGTATGCCACCAACCATCGCACAGGTACTTTATCCGTAAAAGTGTCCCTGCGATGGGTAGCATTGTGGATTTCGGTGGCGCTTTTGTTCGGCCTTTCCATTTATCTATTTTTTCCGACAAACAATGGCAGCGATGTACGCACCTCGTCCGTAATGACGGTGAAATTTATTTCGGGCTATCTCACGGAGTATTCCCTTTCTATTGACAACCTGTTTGTGTTTATCATGATATTTTCCCTGATGGGCGTTCATGAAAGAAACCAACCCAAGTTACTAAAGTTGGGAATCCTGCTGTCCATCGTGTTGCGCATCCTGTTTATTGTGGCAGGCATGGAACTGGTCGAAAGATTTCACTGGATTATTTACGTCTTCGGTGTCATATTGATATGGACTGCCTATAAAATGGCCTTTAGCAACGAAGATGACCAGGTTGATCCTCAAAATAATTTCCTGTACAAGGCAGCTTCTAAACTGTTCCCAATAGACCCAGACGAGCATGCCTCTCATTTCTTTAAAAGGATAAACGGCAAGTTGCATATCACCAGTATTTTTCTGGTCTTTTTGGTCATTGGCTCTACGGATGTACTGTTTGCCATTGACTCCATCCCGGCCATCATCGGCGTCATCAAAGAAGGTACGGCGCGCGTGCTAACTCCTTCCGAAGAGGATTTTATCGCCATCACCTCAAATGTCTTTGCGGTAATGGGGCTTGTTTCCCTGTTCTTTGCCCTCAAGGGGATTATGGGCATGTTCCGGTTCCTGAAACACGGCGTTAGTTTTATCCTTTTCTTTATCGGTGCCAAAATGTTATTCAGTGCCATTCCTTCTGTATCCCATTTCTTTTCGCAACACTCCTGGGTTTCGCTCGTAGTTATTTTAGGCACCCTGGTTATATCTATTCTTTTATCAATGGTTATTGCAGAGAAGAAGGAAATAGAAGAATTGAAATATGATATAGAAGATTTGGAGGACGACGGATTAAAAAACAAAAGCGTTAAGCATTAAAACACGTTGTTATGAATCTCGAAAAACTGTTGCCGGTACTGTATGCCATGACTTGGCAACACCTCTTAATGATTGCAATCGGCCTGTTGCTCATCTATCTGGCTATCGCAAAAGAGTACGAACCCACATTGTTGTTACCCATGGGCTTCGGGGCTATTCTGGTGAATATCCCGCTCACCTCGGCGCTTACCCAAATTGACCCCGAGACCGGGAAAGCAGTAGAAGGCGCTTTGTCCGTTTTTTATGAAGCGGGCATTGCGAACGAAGTATTCCCCTTGCTGATTTTTATCGCCATCGGTGCCATGATTGACTTTTCACCGTTGTTCAAGAATCCGTTCCTTCTGTTGTTCGGCGCAGCCGCCCAGTTCGGCATCTTCTTTACAATGGTTGCCGCAACCCTGATGGGCTTTGACCTGAAAGAAGCCGCCTCCATCGGTATCATCGGTGCAGCGGACGGGCCTACGTCCATTTTCGTGTCATCCCGCTTTGCCCCTAACCTGCTGGGGCCTATCTCCGTGGCGGCCTACTCCTACATGGCGCTTGTGCCTATCATACAACCACCGATTGTCAAATTGCTCACCAGTAAAAAAGAGCGTTGCATCCACATGGAAGCTCATGCCAAAACGGTGTCAAAAACAGCATTGATACTTTTTCCTATCATAGTGACAATTGTTGCAGGACTGGTCGCTCCCTCATCATTAGCGCTGATAGGCTTCCTGATGTTTGGTAATCTTATCCGCGAATGCGGCGTGCTGAACAAACTGTCTCAATCGGCACAAAATGAGCTGGCCAGCCTTGTTACTATCCTGTTGGGCATCAGCATTGCCAGTACGATGACGGCTGAGAAATTCGTGAACGTAGGCACGCTTGCCATTATCGGGCTTGGCCTGATAGCCTTTATTTTCGATACTTTCGGCGGTGTGATGTTTGCCAAGCTCATCAATATATTTCTACCTGTCGGTAAAAAAATAAACCCGATGGTAGGCGCCTGCGGTATATCCGCCTTCCCGATGTCGGCAAGGGTTATCCATAACATGGGGCAAAAAGAAGACCCCACAAATTATTTGCTGATGCACGCCGTAAGCGCAAACGTGGGCGGGCAAATCGGCTCCGTGGTGGCAGGCGGTCTTATCTTGGCACTTGTACCATTATTTGTATGATTTGTTGACGGCCACCGTTTTAAATCACTTATTTAAAAAGTTTAGCTATGAACACAAATACTCTTTCAGCCCTTGAAATAACCGGCATCGGTATCATCGGGATTTTTCTGTTCATGATTATTTTCTATTTCGCCATAAAGATTATAGACAGGGCATTCCCACCAAAGAATGACTAACCATCAGACCTCTGCTGATTGCATGCCATATAGCCGGACAAGATGAATTTGTCCGGTTTTTTTATTTATAATGTTATTATTATTTCGCTCTAAAAGAACAGGCATCCCGTAAAACCTTTACATTTGAAGGCAGGTATACGACATGCTTGCATAAAGTTTATCTTGTGACAAACAACCTGCTTGGTTCTGGAAACATCAAATCCTTCTTATTGCACAACCGTTTGCACACGGGTGAATGTAAAAAATATAATATTTTTATTGAAATCACATTTCTTAATCTTCAATTTTTATGAAACGGCCGTAATGAAATTTTCATTTTTGTCATATAGGTAATGAAGACTTCATCATGGCAGGTTCCATCAGACCATTAAAAAATATAACTGATGAAAAGAGTAGAATTTATCAAGAATGCCGGAATCGCCGCGGCAGCGGTTGCTGTAGCCCCCCCGTTAAAAAGTTTTGCACGAAGCGTTGCTACCAAGGTAAAGGTTGCTATGGTGGGCGTTGGGGAACGCGGATTAAACCACCTGAGCTTGTTGATACGCCGCGATGACGTGGATATTGTCGCTATTTGCGATATAGACCAAAAGCGCATTAGCCAATGTCAGGACATATTTAAAAAGGCAAATAAAAAACAACCCGATTATTATTACGACAGCCCGGATGCCTGGAAACGCATGTACGAGAAAAAAGGTATCGAGGCCGTGGTTATCTCCACCCCCTGGGAATTTCACCGCCCGCAGATAATCGGCGCATTGGAAGCCGGTATCCAATATGTGGCAACGGAAGTTATCCTGGGCATCAACCTGCAAGACCACTGGGATGTGGTGCGCGCCGCCGAACGCTATAAAGGCCATGTCATGATGCTGGAAAACGTATGTTATCGACGGGATGTAATGGCCGTCCTGCACATGGTACGCCAAGGGTTGTTCGGGGAACTGATACACCTGCAGGGAGGCTATCAACATGATCTTCGCGGGGTGAAGTTCAACGATGGCAAGAGCGCTTATGGCAAAGGTGCCGAATTTGGCCATGAAGACGGTTATTCGGAAAGCCGCTGGCGCACCGACCACTCTGTGCACCGCAACGGCGATTTGTATCCTACACACGGCGTTGGCCCGATTGCCCATTATATTAACATCAACAGAGGTAACAGGTTCTTATCCCTCAACTCTTTTTCTCCAAAGGCACGCGGCCTGCACAAATATGTTGTGGACACCGGCGGCCCTAACCATAAAAACGCAAAGGTTAATTTCAAATTAGGCGATGTGGTGACCACCCAAATCAGTTGTGCCAATGGCGAGACAGTATTGCTACAACATGACACCAACCTGCCGCGCCCCTATTCCCTGGGTTTCCGGGTGCAAGGCACGGAAGGTTTGTGGATGGACGTTAACAACGGGGTGTATATCGAAGGGAAATCCAAACCACACCAATGGGACGATGCAAAAATCTGGCTCGACAAATATGACCATCCACTTTGGAAAAAATATAGTACCGATGCCGCAGGCGCCGGTCACGGCGGCATGGACTGGTTTGTGGTAAACTCCTTTATCGAATCGGCCAAGCGCAAACTACCCACACAAATGGATGTTTACGATGCCGCCACATGGAGCGCTATTACGCCGTTGAGCGAACAATCCATCGCATTGGGTAACGAGACCGTTGAATTCCCTGATTTTACCGGTGGCGACTGGATGTACCGCAAGCCCGTATTTGCACCGAACGATGACTATTAAGCAGTTTTAAATAGCAAGATAAACAGCCTATATATTTATCTTGCTATTTAGTTAAATACCCTTACTTTTGCATCCCGCAAATAGCGGCGGGGAGTAGCGCAGGCCGGTAGCGCACCTGGTTTGGGACCAGGGGGTCGCAGGTTCGAATCCTGTCTCCCCGACTTTTAAGGAAATCACATCCTTTCAATCCTTGTAAATTATTAAAATTTGCAAGGATTTTTTCTTTAATGCAAATCAAGGAATGTAAATATCGTACGGATGCTGACCATTATGCGGGCTGTTCATCACTCCAACTCGATACGCTTTTTAAGCCTTATATCTTCCGAAGAACTGCCCACCATAATATCAAATTCCCCCGGCTCTACAACAAAATTCATGTTCTTATCCAACAACGATAAATCATCAGGCGTCAGTTCAAAATAAACCTTTTTCGTTTCCCCGGGGTTTAGCGATACCCGCTCAAACCCTCTCAACACCGATTCATAAGTGGTAACACTACTTACCAGGTCTTTCACATACAACTGCACCACTTCATCGCCCTTTACGGCTCCCGTATTTTTTATGTCTACTGAAATCTTTATATTAGATTGCGTTTTACCTTTCTCCGGTGACACTTGCAGATTGGCATATTCAAAGCTGGTATAACTCAACCCAAAACCAAAGGGATATAAAGCCCCGACAACTGCCGTTTTTCCATATCCATTTGGCCCGTCTCCCGGCTGACCCGCATGTGATGCCGGTTTAAAAGGGAAATTCAATTCAATCTGTCCCGTGGTTTTGGGGAAAGTCATGGTCAGCTTTCCCCCGGGATTGTATGCACCAAAAAGTGCCTCTGCCACTGCCGTTCCCCCATGTGGGCCGGGGAAACCCGCTTCAAGGATGGCATCCAGATAACGATTCTCCCAGTTGATGGTAAGTGGCTGTCCGTTAATCATCACCATCACAATAGGCTTACTCGTTTTCTTCAACTCCTGTAATAATTTCAATTGTCTTCCCGGTAAGTTTAATCCTGTGCGCGACAGGCTTTCGCCCACCCGTTTATTGTCCTCTCCCACTACCGCTATGATTATATCATTTTGCTTTGCAGCTTCCACAGCTTTATTAATATCTTCTACCTCCTGCTGTGTCAGCGGCGCTTCGATAATCTCACTCTCCGGCCAGGTGGCGTCGGTCGCATCGCATCCTTTTACATATTGTACATCGGCCTTTTCCCCTACATAATCCCGAATACCTTCCCATACAGAAATTACCTTTTTATTAGAAGGGCCGTAACGACTAATTGCATGGCCTTTTTCATCGGCCAACGGCCCCGTCACCAGTATCTTCTTATATCTATCTGTCGAAAGGGGTAAAAGTTGTTGCGAATTTTTAAGCAATACCAAGGCTTCGCGTTCCATCTGCAAAGCTACTGCCTCTGATGCCTCTGAGGCAACCATCCGGTCGGCCTGCTTCGTATCTTTTACGTAGGGATGATCAAATAATCCCAACCGGAATTTTACACGCAATACTTCCGCCACTCGCTGATTCAGGGTTTCCAGTGACAAAGCGCCTTCCTTTATCAGTTCCCGCAATGGTTGTATAAATGTTTGCGGCGGGTCAAATTCCGTGCGCACATTCAACCCGGCCTCGAGTACCATTTTTACAGCTTCTTTATAATCCTTTGCCACATGGTGCTTTTCCGACACGAACTCCACTGCCCGGCTGTCCGACACCACATAACCGTTAAATCCATATTGCTGCCGCAGCAACTGTGTCAAAAAATAATGACTTGCCGTTACCGGCTCTCCGTCCCAATCGTTATAGCTGCTCATAATGCCCATGGGATGGGCGTTTTCAATCACCTTCCTAAAGGGATACAAATACAATTGGTGCATCTCCCTCGGCGCCACGTGCGGGTCAGTTCGGGCATTGCCATCCCGCCCGCCTTTGGGAATGCTATACACAGCAAAATGTTTCAAAGTTGAAGCTACTCCCTGTTCCTGAATGCCAGCAACCATTTCCGTTCCCAACTGTGCAATTAAAAAAGGATCTTCCCCATAGGTCTCCACAACCCTTCCCCAACGCTGGTCACGAGCGACATCCAGGATGGGCACATACACATTGGTGTAGCCCAACGCTTTTGCCTCCTTTCCCACAATCTGCCCCATTTGCCTGACCAGTTCCCTGTTCCAGGTGGCACCGATACTTATAGGTGCGGGAAAAGCGGTTGCCTTTTCATGGTTGACGCCGTGAATGCCTTCATTGGTAAAATCTACAGGAATACCAAGGCGGGTTTCTTCTATAAACCACCGCTGCACATTGTTGATGGCTTCCGCATGTTTACTGAACGGATAGAGATATTGCAGCCCTTCTTTCTTGCGCGACACCCCGTTCAACATCTCATCAATATTGGCGATACCGTCTTTCCAAATTTCATTCTTCCAGTCCGGTGTCGGTTGCGCATCTTTCAAAACCCTTCCAAAACCATACAGCGTAGCCGTTTGGCAGGTCTTTTCTTCTACCGTCATCTGCGACAGCAAATCCTTCACCCTCGATTCCAGCGGGGCTGTAGGGTCTTCGTAAATATCTTTTTTACCATTCTTATTAAAATCAATCCAGTCTTTGTGGTAAATACTTTTTTGGGCAAACAGGGCCGAGGTTGCCATCAGCGCGACAAAAACTATAATAACATATTTCATGTAGTAAGAATATTTATGACATTTCAGTCAATAAATATAGGCAATTTCATAAAACAAGATGAAGAAATATAAACTACACTAAATGAAACATAGAATGTATGAATTATAAAGAGAAAACGGGCCAAATATATCGCCTGTTTGTTCTGCCTCTACACAAAGTGTATTCGTTAATCAAAACTTTGTCAGGGTCATAGTGGGCAAAATTATCTTATTACGCGTAATATCAAATACCGTGGTTGTATCTCTATAAGCTCTATTACCAGCATGATATTTTACACTATAACGACCTAATTCCAGCCCCCTTATTTTAAAATAGCCATTATTATCGGGCAATGCAGATGCCGTATTTGTATCATTATATACGCTTACCATTACAGAAGCCTCTGCAGGAAAAGCATACCCTTCCATCTCCAAGGAACGATCGGCCGGGAGTGTTCGCAAATAAGGATTTAATAGATACTCATTGCCCATTTCGTAAACAGAACGGCCTAAATCAAAATCAAGATAAACAGTTGTACTGCCATCGCTGTTCTCAACACGGCTCTCCTTTAACACATCAACATAAATATGATGATTAACGGAATCATCGGCCAGCTTCAACGGAATTTGTACGCCATCTTTCACCACATAGTTATTAGTTCCCAAAGCTATCCTTATCTTTCTGACAGTTCCGGCTGTCTGTACTGAGCCGAGCAGCATATCAACACCGTTCCGCAATTTCAGCATATCATAAATACCGGTTTCAAAATTAAGCGCCTGCCATTTCCCAAACTCATCCCTATCCCCAACGGGTATGCCACCATGCCATAAGATTCCGCCCGGGGCGCCCAAGCTATCATTGCTGCGATTGTCATCCAGCAAGGCTATTTGCTGTTCATTACCTGAATTATTTTCATCAATTTTCACCTCCACCGAATGAATATCAATATTCACCTCATCAAGGTCGGCGGGATTATCCGTAAGGTAAACGGAAAACAGCTTGTTAACGGGCTGCGGAGAATCGTTCTTTCTACAACTTACGATCAATAAAACAGTCACAAGTAACATAAGGAAATTTAGATTTTTCATACAATTACAGTTTATTACTAATCGTTTCTCAAAAGCCGGTTGTCCCCTTTTCAGTAGTAAATCGTTACCAATATTTTTGTTATCGAAGATTTTAGCAGTTCCCTTATCTTAGCCATTGCCAAAGAATATTTGTTACGAACTGTTTTTTCGCTGACAGATAAAAGCCTTGCCGTTTCTGACACAGAATGCCCCGCGCGCCTTAATCTTGCAATATTTTTTATCCCTTTAGGCAAATCGTCAATGGCACGCTGAATCACCTCGTTCAAATCTTTCAGGCTTATGTCTTCCAATATATGAGAGTATCCCATTTGCTGCAACAGGTTTTGGTTTTCGTTATCCAAAGAAACAACTTCGTGATGCACGGCTCTATAATAATCAAGCACCCGAAAATTCAAAAATTTGCAGAAGAACCCTTTAGCGCTGCCTTCTTCATTATACAAAACAAAAGAAGCATCATTCCATACTTTAATCCAAAACTCCTGTAACAAATCCTGGGTCACATCATCATCCTTTACTTTGACGAATACATAGGTGTACAAATCTTTCCAATACCTGTTGTACAGCATATTATAGGCGCTCTCGTTACCCAATCCTATCAATGATATTAATTTCTTATCTGTCATAAAAAAACCGCGACGCACGTAAAATTGCATTATTTGTCTTCAATTATCAAGCAGGATGAAATATTTTTGTTTTTAATGATCAAACAGGGGACATGACCCCTGTTTGATACGATTATTATATACATATTGATGTTGTGAACAGAAAAGCATATTTAGAAAAATATATAAACGGCACCGCCACACCGCAGGAAAAAAAACTCGTAACAGCCTGGATTACCGGCCTGCTTGAGCGCGTTGCCAATGGTGTTGCCTCCAGTGAAGAACAAGAAATTGTAAGCTACTGGCTGGAACAGAACCATGACACCATCCTGAATACCGAAGAAATAGAAAAGCGAAAAAAAGAAACGCTGCTCCTGATTCAACAGCAACAACGTTCTTTCTCCCGCCGCAAAAAGCAAAACAAAATATACCGCTATGCCGCTGCGGTGCTGATTTTGCTGTCGGGCATCGGCGCTTACCTCATCATACAAAACAGACAGCATACACCACAACTCACATATATGCAATACGTGCCTGCAGACAGTATTGACAATAACCGGATTATATACCATGCTGCTCAGGGAATGCCTTTAAAAAAAATTCAGCTTCCGGATAGCAGTTTTATTTTCCTTAATACCGGCGCTATCTTATCCTTGGATTCCACAAAATTTAACAAGGATATACGTACCGTAACGCTTGAAAAGGGTGAAGCTTTTTTTAAGATAGCCAAGAACCCTGCAAAAAAATTTATCGTAACATTTGATGACTTTACGACAGAAGTATTGGGAACCAGTTTCAATATTGAAACTTACGCTCAAACTAATGATAAAAGAGTTTTTGTAAAAACAGGAAGGGTTTTAATAAAACAGGCAGAAAAAATATTGACAACTCTTACTGCCGGGGAAACCTTTATCATCAATAATCAAACAAAAAAATACAGTATCAGCAAAAATTACAAAACAGATCGTTCTCAATGGATAAACGGCGGATTGGTATTTAGCAGTTCAGGGTTGGATGAGATAAAACAAAAACTGGAAGCCCGTTCCGGACTGAAAGTGATAACAGAAAATGATGCACTGTCAGGGACACTTCAATTAAATGCCATTTTTAGCAAAGAAGACAGTTCTGAAAAAATAGCAAAAGTAATTGCGGATATTTACGGGGTGAAAGTCAGGATAAACCAGCAACAAATCGTTTTTTATAAATAGCAACAATAGTGTATAACCAGTGAATTTGACAGGGCGGGTTTTGATATGGGGTTTGTTTTTGCTGACCAGTTTTGCAAAACTGGCAGCACAACCATCCGTACAATACCCACGCGAACCATTATCTCAAAGACTACAAAAAATAGCCACAGACTTTTCCACACCTGTTTCTTATGACAGGTTGCAGTTAAAAGATGAGATAGCCCCGCAAATCAATATCGCCACTAACAGCGTAGCAGCGGTTTTACAATATTCCTTATCCGGCACTGGCTTTACATTCAAAAAGATGGGCGCTACCGGGTATTATATAGCACCCATCCCGAAAGGTGTTATTACCGGGCTAATCATAGACGCCGAAGAAGGAACGGCACTGCCCGGCGCAACGGTACAAATAGGCAATACATCTATTGCGGCCGGAGCATCGGGTACTTTTTATATAACGCTGGAAGAAGGCCTTTACGATATGCTTTTAACTTCGATAGGTTATGCAGACCGGCAAATAAAAAATATAAAAGTAAAAGCAGGCTCGGTATTGAACCTTAACCTAACGTTACAAAAAGCGGGAAGGCTTTTACAGCCCGTTAAAGTGCTGTCGTCTATTGACGCAGAACGAATACGCTCACTTTACGCCTGTCAAAAACAGGCTGGCGTCATAACCGATGGTCTGGCTGCGCCGCAAATTGAATCACTACCTGATAAATCTTTATCACAGGTAATTAAAAGAATAAACGGCGTTAGCCTTGTCTCCAATACCATTGGCATAAGAGGATTAAGCGAAAGGAACAGCCAGGTATTGATTGACGGCATCATTCTTCCATCGGTAGGGCTAAACAAGCGGAGCCTGGCACTTGACATCTTTCCGAAAGAAATAGTAAACCAAATCATCCTGACCAAAACTGCCTCGCCCGATGCTCCTACCTCGTTTAGCGGAGGGCTGCTCCATATTCAATCCCTGGTTATACCTAACAGCAATTTTACTTCCTTCACGTTAGAGACCGGCGCCAATACACAAGCAGTATTCGACAACTTCAACCGCTTGGGAAACAAGGGAAAGCTTGACTGGTTGGGCATAGACGATGGAACGCGCAAAAAGCCTGCAAATATCCAATCTTGGCAATGGTATAACAATGTGCCGCTACCACCACCCAATGACCCTACCGGCACACATACACTTATCCCCGGTGAACCAGCACCCTATTCGTCCTTAAACGCCACCGCCCAAAGCAAAAAAATTGATGCCAGTGGATTAATTCCTTCGCAACAAAAAAGCCTTCCCGATTTCAATTTCAATTTTTCTTTAGCAAGGTCTTACGCTTTAAAAGATAGTGCTACGCTTGGGTTTGTATTAGGCACCTCAGTATATCAGCGCCAACTGGAAGTGAAGTTTAACAACAGGCGCCGCCGGGTAGCTCAATCTGCACAGGATTCATCTAATACCGTAAGCAGCGGCGAAGGCACAACATATCAGTCCCTTTCCGGCACGGGCACGGTATTTAATATTGGCTTGAAGAAACCTTCTTTAAGCATCACTTTCAGGAACATTATAAGCACCCAACTTAAAGATAATTTTAGCGTTGCCAACCGAAGGTATTACAACAAAGGGCAGCTACGCGTTTTCAAAGAAGAATTTCAGAATCCCGAACAATCCTTTTTACAACAACACCAATTGAGCATTTTAAAGAATTTTTCTAACAATCTTACATTGGATTATTATCTGGCTTTTACGCGCACGACACAAAAACTTTTAGACAGGAAGTACTTCCAATATCTATTAAACTCCACATCCGCAGATGATCCAATATATAACATACCAAACATTTTATACAACTGGCGGCAGAACAACGATTCTAATGTAGTGGACAACCGCACTTGGCTACATACCGATGAAAAGAACTATACCACAGGGCTATCTTTTTCAAAAGGGTTTCATCATTCCTACAAACTTATCGGGAACATAAAAGCAGGATGGCAGGCCTTGATTAGCCGAAAAACCTCGTCTACGCTACGTTTGCTGCCTTATGCCTTAACAGAAACAACATTAACAGGACAGTATTATCAACTGCTTGCCCCCTCGGCCAATAATGATATCATTTATTGGCCGGAGAATACCAATGGCAATATCTATTCGGGCGAAATGAGCAATCAGGCTTTTTATATACAAACCAATCAAAAGTTATGGAATCGCCTGCAATTGTTGTACGGTCTGCGAGCTGAATATTATCACATGCAGAATAAACAGCAATTATTTTTGCAGCGATTGTATGACGGTAACATCCCAACACAATACGACAACGGCATTACAGGAGAAAAGAACTGGTACCTGCTACCATCCGCCAATGCCGTTTTCAATCTTAACAAAAAGATGAACCTGCGGGCAGCTTATTCAAAAACTGCGCTGCACCCCGATTTCAGAGAACTATCTTATTTTGGCCTATATGAATCCGAACTGGATGGTAATATAAGAGGGCAGCAACTGCTTACCACGTGCATTGACAATTACGACCTTCGTTGGGAATGGTATCCCCTGCCAGAAGAAATTATTTCCTTTTCCTTCTTTCACAAAAAACTTAAAAATCCCGTAGAACTTGCACAGGCCGGGGCTTTTGCCACTTCCTACGGTTATATAAATCAACGCGCGGCACAGACGTCCGGCATAGAACTGGAAATTCGCAAATCATTAAAGCTGTTAGCTCCACAAAGCTTTTTAAAAAATCTGACCTTACACTCCAACTATACCGCCAACTGGTCGGTCGTGGAAGTCATGAGTTACCCAATTGTCCAGAACGGAAAATTTCAATCTATGAGATTGGCCAATCAGGACAGGCCATTGTTTAACCAGGCACCGTGGGCATTTAACGCGGGGTTGTCGTATCAAACAAAAAAGGCAGGCGGTTTTGCATTTTACAATAAAAGTGGCCCAATAGCCTATATCACCCATATCAACCCTAATCTTATTGAATACGAAAACGGCGTAAATCAGTTAGATATCGGCATATACCTAAGATGTATGAAAGATAAAGGCCGCCTTAGCCTCAATGCTTTAAACATTTTGAATCCATGGCAAATTTATTATACCAATAATACAGCTTATAGGCAGGTTACCGGTGGCCATTGGCAATTGGTAAACGGTACAAAAAAGTATAATGCAAAAGATGGGGATATGATTACTTACAAGATAAAGCAGGGCATTTCATTAAACATGGGATTATCCGTTAAGTTATAATCGTATTCATACCGTCTTATAAAAATATTTTATCCGCAGGGGACATCAGGTCTGCTTTTAACGATTTATAATTGATAAACTTTTGACATAAACTGTTTTTAATATATTGAGCGATAAACAATGTAAATATGAAAAGCAACATTATCAGAATCGGATACTTCTTCATCATAGTTTTTGTACTACTGTCTTGTCATAAAGAATCGAAAAATATTCAGCCCGAAACAGAAGAAATCTTAAAAACCGAAAGCTTAGAAACAGTATATGGCTGCACCAATGTGCCTGGTCTCCTGTCAACATATCCCGAAACTTTTACAGATGGGCAATCATTTCTTTTAATAAATACCCAAACTGACTTTGAGTCGAAACTAAGCCCCACACCAGATTGTTCCCCCAAAATTGATTTTGATAAATACACATTGCTTATTGGTACAAAAATGTTAAATTCAGGATACAGCAACATTGCCTATGAATTAAAGAAAATCACCAAAGACTCCAAGTATTCGCTTGCTTTAAAAGTTACGTTCACCTTAAATGCTGCAACAGTCATATCAAACGTAACCTACCATGTCCTCATGCCCAAACAACCTGAAAATATTCTGATAAACGTAAGTTTTGAAACGAAGTAGCGATTTTCAGCATCGTATCCCATGAAGAACCCCTCATAAATTTTCCCCCGCCATTTTCAGGACAAGCTCCCATTCTTCGGGCTTTACGGTTTGCACGGACAATCTGCCTAAGCGTACCAAATCCATGTTTTGTAATCTGGGCTCTGCTTTTATTTGCGCCAGCGTTACCGGTTTGTCAAGTTTTTTATACGGCGCCACATCCACGGCAACCCAACGTTCATCGTCTATAGTCGGGTCGTGATATGCCTCCTTTACGATTTTGGCTATCCCCACAATTTCCATCCCTTCATTGCTATGATAGAAAAATGCCAAATCACCTTTCTTCATTGCTTTCAGGTTGTTCCGCGCCGCATAGTTGCGCACGCCGTCCCAAAATGTCTTTTTATCTTTTTCAAGTTGTTCCCAACTATACTTGAACGGTTCAGATTTGATAAGCCAATAAGCCATATGAAATAATTATTATTACCGTGAAGATAGAAAATTTACCCTTACGATTTGAGAATGCACAGTCATTCATCCTGAACAATTATCTTTAGACTTATGAACAGCGACATTTTGCAAGAATTGCAACTGACCGATGCCCACATACAGGAAGTGCACGGCGGGGATATCAACCGCACCTGGTGCGTGCAAACAAAAAGCAAATGGTATTTCCTGAAAATAAATGATGCGAATCGGTATCCCGATATGTTTGCCCGGGAAGCCACAGGGCTCAACGTTTTACGCGGGATGTCAACCTTGCAAGTCCCTGAAGTCTTACGTCATGGCATCATCAACGGACAGCAATACCTATTGATGGAATGGCTAAACAAGGATATCCCGCAGCCTGGCTTTTGGGATATTTTTGGAGAAAAGCTGGCACAAATGCACCAAATACCCCAGCCCTTTTTCGGGTTTGAGGAAGACAATTATATCGGCAGCCTTCCGCAACATAATGAACGGCATGAAAGCTGGAAAAATTTTTACGCAAACTGCCGGATATTGCCGTTGATTCGTTCCTTGTACAACAGCGGCTCGGTAGACAGGAACAGTGTTCAACATGCGGAGCGGTTTTGTCAAAGGCTTGGTGATATATTTCCGGCAGAACCGCCTGCCCTATTGCACGGAGATTTATGGAGTGGTAATTTTATGGCAACCGCAAACAACGAGGCCGCCATTTTCGACCCGGCGGTATATTACGGTCATCGGGAAATGGACATTGCCATGACAAGGCTTTTCGGAGGATTCGACAAAAAATTTTATGAGGGTTATCAAGCCACTTATCCCCTGGCCAAGGGTTGGGAAGAAAGGTTGCCTTTTGCACAATTGTACCCTCTGCTGGTGCACGCCATTTTATTCGGCGGGCATTACGTTTACGACGTTTGCCAAATATTGATGAAATTTTAAACCGCAGCAAACCTTCGTGAACGGCATAAAAAAAAGCGCTTTAAAAGCGCCTTGTTGACCCATAAGGATTCGAACCTTAACTGACTGAACCAAAATCAGTAGTGCTACCGTTACACCATGGGTCAATCCCACCATCTTTTGGGGTTGCAAAGATAAGCAACTTATTTTTTCTTACAAAAGATTTTTTACAAAAACTTTGTCTTTTTTGAAGCACCTCTTTTTTTATAATCACACTGTTTTAAAGAAGATTAGATTTGGTGCATTGACAAAATCCCCTTAGTTTTGCAATCCCATTTTACGGGATGGCCCCGTAGCTCAATTGAATAGAGCATTTGACTACGGATCAAAAGGTTTCAGGTTTGAATCCTGACGGGGTCACTAAAAAGCCGCTACATCAGCGGCTTTTGTCATTTTTCCCAATAATCAATTTCCCAAAAACACATTTAGCCCGAAGAATAATGCGATATGCTGTATGATATAAAACACGCATTCAGCCTTTGTTAAAAACAGTCGGCAGGATTAGGACGGCTGCACTTTTTCAGATACTTTTGCACCCTAAACCCCGTAGCTTATGGCAACAGTAAAATTAAAGAGAGTACACGGAGAGTATGGTTTCGATACGATAAACGAGAATGGCACGGTCGTAAAAATGGATACCAACCCGGAAATGGGCGGAACCGAGTATGGTGCCAGGCCAATGCAGCTTTTGCTGAATGCCCTGGCAGGTTGCGCCAGTATTGACATCATCAGCATCCTCAAAAAACAAAGACAGGAAATAACCGATTTTGAAGTGACCGTAACCGGAGAACGCGAACCCGGCAAGGAACCTTCTTTGTGGGAACACATTGAAATGGTTTTTGAAATTTCCGGCAAGGTGGAAGAAGGCAAGGCCGTCAGAGCCGTTGAAATATCCATGAACAAATATTGTTCCGTAGCCGCCACCCTTACTAAGTCAGGTACACAAATAGACACAAAGGTTATTATAAAATAACATGAAAATGCAGGCAAAAAAACTCCATCCCCAAACGATAGCCGTGCGGGAGCAAACTTTGCGCACACAACAAAAAGAACATTCCACCCCGCTGTTCCTTACCAGTAGTTTTACCTTTGACACAGCGGAGGACATGCGCGCCGCTTTCGCAAACGAAACATCCGACAATATTTATAGCCGTTACAGCAACCCCAATGTTGACGAATTTGCGCACAAGATGGCACTGCTCGAAAAATGCGAAGCCGGCTTTGCCGTGTCCAGTGGTATGGCAGCCGTGTTCAGCACTTTTTTTGCATTAATGAAAACTGGCGACCACCTGCTTTGCTGCCGTTCCATGTTTGGCGGCACAAACACCGTTGTGACCAAGTTCCTGAGCAAGTTCGGCATCGAATACAGTTTTGTGGATGCGGTGGATATAGATAATTGGGAAGCACACGTAAAACCCAATACCAAACTGCTTTATCTGGAAACGCCCACCAACCCGCAATTGGAACTTGTAGATATGGCAAAAGCAGGTCAATTAGCTAAAAAGCATAACATTATCTTTGCCGTGGATAACTGCTTTGCCACGCCCGTGCTGCAAACACCCGTGGATTTTGGGGCAGACCTCATTATCCATTCTGCCACAAAATGGCTGGACGGACAGGGGCGCGTATTGGGCGGTGTTATCGTCGGCAAAAAGGAACTGATACATGAGATATATCTCTTCTGCCGCAACTCAGGCCCGGCACTTTCACCCTTCAACGCATGGGTGCTGAGCAAAAGCCTTGAAACGCTTGACGTGCGCATTCAACGCCATTCCCAGAACGCATTGAAAGTAGCAAAGGCATTGGAAGGACATCCGATGTTGGAATGGGTAAAATATCCTTTCCTCCCCTCCCATCCGCAATATGAAATTGCCATCAAACAAATGACTGGCGGAGGCGGCATCGTGTGCTTTGAAATAAAGGGTGGCATCGAAAACGGGCGCAGGTTCATGGATGCCCTCGAAATGTTGTCGCTCACTCCCAATCTCGGCGACAGCCGCAGCATTGTGTCGCACCCGGCAAGCACCACACATTCCAAGCTCAGCGAGGAAGACAGGTTGGCCGTCGGCATCACGCCCGGCATGATACGCATTTCCGTGGGCTTAGAGCATGTGGATGATATATTAGATGACATTATGCAGGCGTTGTCGAAAGTCGGTTGATTGACTTTGACATAATCAGATAAGATTGACACAAATCCGCAACTCTATTATCTTTGCCCCATGTTTCGCCGCACGATAGAAATTATTGCCAGTAGTTTTAGTATGGCTGTTCAAGAGCTTTGGAAAAACAAGCTGCGCACTTTTTTGTCGCTATTCGGCGTAACTATCGGCATTTTTTGTATCATCGGCGTGATAGCCACCATCAACAGCCTGCAACGGAATATTCAAAACGAGATTAACTCCTTAGGCTCAAACACGATTTATATCGACAAATGGAACTATGGCGGCGGCCCGGACTACCCTTGGTGGAAATACGTTAACAGGCCGATGGTAAAATTCTCGGAAGTCAGGCAAATAAAAGAGCGAACCCCCAGTGCCAAGCATGTTGCCTTTTGTCTGCAAGCAGGTAGCGACAACGTAGATTACAGAGGGTCATCCTTGAGCGGTGTGAACATTTACGGGGTCAGCGAAGAGTTTTTAAGTATGCAGAGCGCGACCATCGGCGAGGGGCGATATATATCTGATGCGGAATTCAGTTATGGTTCCAACACGGGCGTCATCGGCAACGATGTGGCCGAAAAACTGTTCGGCAGTACGGCACAGGCGCTTAACAAAGAAGTCGTCCTTCATGGCAATAGAATCCGCATAAGTGGTGTGTTCAAAAAACAAGGGAAAACCATGATCAGCGGCGGATGGAATTTTGACCAAAGCCTTGTCATGCCCTATTTGTTCACCCGCACCATTTATAATGAGGAACGAAAGGATAATGTTATCATCGTGCAGGCAAAAGAAAACGTGAGCAGCAAGGTGCTTACCAGTGAACTGATGGGCGCCATGCGCAGTATTCGCAAACTTAGCCCTACCACCGAAGAAAATTTCTCGCTAAACGATATTAATGACCTCAGCAAAGAAATCGAGAATGCCTTTCAGGGGCTTAACGTGGCCGGTGCCATTATCGGCGGTATCAGCCTGATCGTGGGTCTGTTCGGCGTGGCCAATATCATGTTCGTGACCGTAAGGGAACGTACTTCCCAAATCGGCCTCAAGAAAGCGCTCGGCGCTAAACGGCAGGTAATCCTCTCCGAGTTTTTGTTAGAATCTGCTTTTTTATGCATCATCGGCGGCCTTATTGGCCTCTTCTTTGTATTCCTGTTATCGCTGGTGCTGTCGGGCGCACTTAATTTTCCCGTGTACATATCCATCAGCAATATGGTGTGGACTTTTTCTATTTGCATTACCGTAGGTGTTATTGCCGGTATTATTCCCGCCATTCAGGCTGCCAAGATGGATCCCGTGACCGCCATCCGCAGCAAGTAATCTAAGTTTAATCAATCATTCGAGTAATTAAACTTTTTCTTTTTGCCGCAGCCTTTTTACATTTGTTCCTTAATATTGATAAACCTTGCAGCACAAAGACATACATATACTCGCCATCGAGTCCAGTTGCGACGAAACCTCTGCGGCCGTTTGCCGTAACTGGAAAATACTTTCCAATAACATCGCTACCCAGGCCGTTCATGCTGCTTATGGCGGTGTAGTACCTGAGCTTGCCTCGCGCGCGCATCTGCAAAACATCGTGCCGGTGGTGGACGTGGCTCTTCGGCAAGCAGGCGTCACTCTGCAACAGATAGACGCCGTTGCCTTTACCCAATCGCCCGGTCTTATCGGCTCACTGCTCGTTGGCGGACAGTTTGCCAAATCGCTGGCAATGGCTTTGGGCAAACCGCTTATTGCCGTCAACCACATGCAGGCGCATGTTTTGGCTAATCTGATTCCTGCACAAAAACCAGATTTTCCTTTTCTCTGCCTTACCGTGAGTGGCGGGCATACGCAAATCGTGCGCTGCGATGCGCCCATGCAAATGCGAATTATCGGCGAAACGATTGACGATGCCGCAGGCGAAGCGTATGATAAGTCTGCCAAACTGTTGGGACTTCCCTATCCCGGCGGCCCGTTGGTGGACAAGTATGCCCACGAAGGCATCGCTAAATTCAAATTTCCCGAGCCGCAGGTGCCGGGATACAATTTTAGTTTTAGCGGACTGAAAACCTCTATCCTTTATTTTTTGATGAACGCGGGAAAAAGCCTTGTGTATAAAGAAGAATTTCTTGCCAGCGAGGGAGAAAGGCAACAATTCATAGAAGCCAATTTGCCGGACATCTGCGCTTCTATACAGGAACGCATTATTTCTATTTTGTTGAAAAAATTCTCCCGTGCCGCCAAAGATTTGGGCATTACCAACCTTTGCATTGCCGGCGGCGTGTCGGCAAACAAAGGTCTGCGTAACGCGTTTACGGAGTTAGGCGAAAAAAACAACTGGAAAATCTTCATCCCCGACTTTCAATATTGTACAGACAATGCGGGCATGATAGCCATCACAGCTTATTACAAATATCTTGCCAGTGCTTTTGCCCCGCTTGATACCACATCTTCCGCTCGCAGCCTGGCCACGGATTTTGGAAGGTAAGTTCCGCTTTTTCATTGCTGCCACATATTCCACAACCGAACGGAGCGTCGCAACAGGGATGCTATATATTCCACAGCCGACATCCCAAAAAAACATAATATTTTTCATTTTGAATTTCTTTATCAATCCTGTACCTTCAACGCCTAAAAACGTTGTGATATGGATAATGCTATTCAACAAAAGGTTAACCAGTGGTTGACCGGAAACTATGACCAGGAAACAAAAAACGAGATACTTCGCTTGCAGAAAGAAAACCCCAACGAACTCGTTGAATCATTTTATCAGAGCCTTGAATTTGGCACGGGCGGGCTGCGCGGCATCATGGGCGTGGGCACCAACCGTATGAACAAATATACCGTGGGCATGGCCACGCAAGGATATGCGAATTATTTAAAGCTCACGTTCCCCGCAGAGGAAGTGCGGGTTGCCATTGCGCACGACAGCCGCAACAACAGCCGCTTTTTTGCCGAAACAACGGCAGGCGTTTTTGCAGCCAACGGCATCAAGGTATTTTTATTTGAGGCATTGAGACCCACACCGGAACTTTCCTTTGCCATCCGTACATTGAAATGCCACGGTGGCGTGGTTTGCACGGCCTCGCACAACCCCAAGGAGTACAACGGCTACAAAGCCTATTGGAACGACGGCGGGCAGTTGGTGCCGCCGCATGATAAAAACGTCATCAAAGAAGTGGAAAAAATCCTTTCTGTGGACGATGTGAAATGGAGCGGCTCGGAAGAAAACATCACTATCATCGGGAAAGATATCGACGAGCAATATATCGAGATGGTGAAAGGGCTTAGCGTTTACCCTGATGTTATCGCGAAGCACAGTGATTTGAAAATCGTTTATACCCCGATACACGGCACGGGCATTACGCTTGTCCCCAAGGTACTGGAAAGGTTCGGCTTTAAGAACGTGCATATTGTTGAAGAACAAAAAACGCCGGACGGCAATTTCCCGACCGTGGCCTATCCCAACCCCGAAGAAAAAGAAACGATGAGCATCGGCCTGCAAAAGGCCAAGGAACTGGATGCGGACATCTTGCTCGGCACCGACCCGGATGCTGACCGCGTGGGCATTGGCATCAAGGACAATCATGGGGAATGGGTATTGATGAACGGAAATCAGACAGCCGTACTCGCTTTCAATTATCTGCTGGAAGCCCGCAAGACAAAAGGCATCGCACAGCCAAACGATATGATTATTACCACGATCGTGACCACGGGTATGGCTGACGAACTGGCCAAAGGAAACGATGTGACCTGCTATCGTGTGCTGACCGGATTTAAGTGGATAGCGGAAATGATTCGCCTAAAAGAAGGCAAGGAAAATTATGTCATAGGTGGTGAAGAAAGTTTTGGTTTAATGATTGGCGATAAAATCAGGGACAAGGACGCCGTGAGTGCCGTGGCACTGTTGTGCGAAATGGCGGCCTACGAGAAAGAACAAGGCAAGACCTTGTTCGAAAAACTAATTGACCTGTATATCAAATATGGTTTTTATAAAGAGAACCTGATTTCCATCACCAAAAAAGGCATGGACGGACAACAGCAAATAGCAGCCATGATGCAGGGCTATCGCGAAAACCCGCCCAAGGAAATCAATGGCTCCAAAGTGGTAAAAGTGTTGGACTATGACATCAGCAAGGCCGTGAATCCACATACCGGGGAAGAGTCGCCTATTGACCTGCCCAAGTCAAACGTACTGCAATTTGTGTCCGAGGACGGTTCGTTGATTTCGGCCAGGCCGAGCGGCACAGAACCTAAAATCAAATTCTATTTTAGTGTAAAGGAAAAATTAGAAAGTGCCGACCAGTTTGACGCGGTGAACGCTAAACTGGATGAAAAAATCAGGAACATCATCCAGGATATGAAGCTGGCATAAAGTTTATTTCTATAAATAGTAAAAGCGACAGGGTTTCTGTCGCTTTTTTGATGTAATAATACTGCCGTTCTACCTCTTACCTTATATTCCACTTTCTGAAAATAG
The DNA here is from genome assembly GCA_047601605.1 of Niabella sp. Taxonomy (GTDB): domain Bacteria; phylum Bacteroidota; class Bacteroidia; order Chitinophagales; family Chitinophagaceae; genus Niabella. The sequence continues at coordinate 2,062,641 of JASGIU010000002.1, read as the reverse complement.
CATTCACGATGCGGTCTACATCCTTCGTTGTCATGCGGCGGTTGTTGATTTCATCCGTTGCCCAGGCTTGCAGGATTGTTCTATCCGTACTTGCATCTACCATAGTAATGGCGATTGTTCCTTCGCGGGTAGGCACGGTGTAGTTATCATACCCCATGAACCGGGACGGATAATATACATTAAAGAACCTGCGGCTGTAAGGGTTATAGAAGGTGCGGAAACCACCCCAAGTATAAACCGGGTCGGATTGCACACGGCGCCCTCTTTCAACCAATACATCATAGCTCAGGATGATATCAGGATTACGGCGCGCTTGCGTCCAGCCAAGTTTGCGGTTCAGCTCGCTGCTGATGGCATCTTTTACACGTTGCTCGGTGAGGTTTGCCCGTCTTCTCCCATCCTTGTCGGTCTGCGCCCACGCAAAAGAGCGGTATTGGCTAAAATCCACATTGCGGGCTTTTTCCACATGCGCGGTAGGGCCACAACCTGCCAGCACCACGAGCAGCCCGAAGACTCCTGCTAAAAATAAAATATTCTTTTTCATGTGTCTATATTTTTACGTCTGACTGAATATCAGATTCTATATATATGACGTTATTTTTAGCAGTGCCGCTCAACAGGTGTTGTAAAAATATTGTGAAAACTCCGCGAAGAAAGTGGAGAATGAAAAGTTAAGGATTTGATTCCCTACCACACCTTTTCAATCACCCATTGTCCTTTTCGGATATTTCATGAATAAGCTCTGCCACCAATGCCGACCATCCTGTTTGATGGCTGGCGCCCAGACCACGGCTTGTATCACCATGAAAATATTCATAAAAAAGTACCAGATCCTCGTTCCCCGACTTTTTATAAAACCATTCGTAATCTTTATAAACCGGGCGGTCACCTTGCCCATCTTTTTGAAAAATACTGATGACGCGCTTCGCCAGTTCGGTAGAAATATCGAACAGGTTCATTTTATTACCCGAGCCGGTGGGAAAATCAACCTGCAGGGAATCATGGTAAAACCTCCCTAACCTGCGGATGGATTGAATGATGATATAATTAATGGGTATCCAAACAGGGCCGCGCCAATTGGAATTGCCCCCGAACATATCGGACGTGGAATCACCCGGGTCATATTGTATGGTATGAATTTCTCCGTTAATATTAACCGAATAAGGATGCTGTTCGTGAAATTTAGACAAAGCCCTGATGCCGCCCGGAGACAAAAATCCGTCCTCATCCAGCAAAGGCTGCAACAAAGCAATCATCCGCTCCTTGGGAACTAAGGACAACAGACGTTCTTCCCCATCTCCACGCTCCTCTTTAGGCCAGAACAATCCATTCTTTGTACGATAATCCTTGTACCAGTTAAACCGTTTTCGGAAATCCGGCAACTTGTCAAACACTTCTTTTCGTATGCTGCTCACGGCATATAAGGAAGTAAGCCCCACAATAGACTGCACCCGTAGTGATTGCGGCGGTGCATCGCGCAAGCGCATGACGTCATAGTAAAACTGGTCTTCCTCGTTCCAAAGCACGTTTTGGTTAAGCGCTTCGGCAATAAGGATAAAATGTTCAAAAAACTTCGTGGCGGCATCCTCGAAAGAAGGGTCGGTCATGGCAATTTCCAACGCCATATCCATCATGTTGAGGGCATAAATACCCATCCAACTGGTGCCATCTGCCTGCTCCAACTGAATTTCTCCCTTGTCATGAAAACTCCTGTCAAATACGCCAATATTATCAAGGCCCAAGAATCCGCCTTCAAAAATATTGTCGCCATGTAAATCTTTACGGTTTATCCACCACGTGAAATTTATCATCAGCTTGTGAAAAACACGTTTCAGGAAATCAATATCCCCCTTGCCCGTAGCCCGTTTCTCTATATTATAAACTTCCAAGGCCGCCCATGCCTGCACAGGTGGATTCACATCGCTGAAATTCCATTCGTAAGAAGGAAGCTGCCCATCAGGTTTCATAAACCATTCGCGCATCAGCAATATCAACTGGTCTTTGGCAAACGTAGGGTCAACCATGGCCATGGGAATACATTGAAAAGATTGATCCCATGCTGCATACCAGGGATATTCCCATTTATCGGGCATACAAATAATGTTCTGATTCTTCAGGTGCTTCCATTGGCTATTTCGACCACAGGCCCGCGAAGCATCAATCGGTGTGATACCGTCCGACTCCGTAAGCCATTTTTCTACATCATAGTAATAATACTGCTTATTCCACAGCAAGCCTGCCAAAGCCTGACGCTGTATCTGTGCAAGACCTGAATCTTCATTTTTGGTAATGGCCTGATAAAACTCGTCTGCCTCTTGTCTGCGCTCCTTAAATATATTTTTAAAATCATCTGAAAAAGGCTCTTTGATATAATCCCGTGCAATACGGCAATAAACGGTAAAAGAACCATTGGCCTCAACTGTTCGTTCATAAACAGGCGCAAAGCGTGTTCCCCATTTTCTTATCCGCAACTGTTCCCTATTTTTATCATGAACGATAGCTTCGTTAAAAGCATCTTTGGTAAAAATGTTGCGTTCCTCAACACCCTTTAACTTGTGCATATTGGTTTCATTATCTGAAAACAGCATATCATCCGCATCCTGATAATAAAAATAATAATTGCCCAAACGAGGGTGTTCCGCATAAATCGTATTCCTGCCGACAGGAGAAAGATTAGGTTTGCTCTTAAAGCCACCTGACTGCCAACGATTGAAGAACCAAATCATCGGTAACAATGTTATTGGCGCAGGTTTGTTGAAACGATTATGTACCGTAATACGGATACATACATCCTGACTGTTTTGCTTGGCATACGTTACATGCACATCAAAGTATTCATCGTCATCAAAAATACCTGTATCCAGAATCTCATACTCCGGGTCGAGCTTGCCGCGCCTGGCATTCTCTTCTTTTAGCTTTTCATAGGGAAACTCCGCTTGCGGGTATTTGTACAAATACTCCATGTAATAATGCGTGGGAAGATTATCCAGATAGTAATAAAGCTCCTTGACATCCTCCCCGTGATTGCCCCGATAATTGCCTAATCCGAACAAACGTTCTTTAAGAATGTCATCTTTCCCGTTCCACATCGCAACGGAAAAACAAAGGTTTTGAAAATAATCCGAAATGCCGGCAATGCCATCCTCGCCCCAGCGATAAGCCCTGAAATGTGACTGTTCAAAGGGAAAGTAACCCCACGCATCCCCATATACACTATAATCCTCGCGTACCGTTCCCCATTGCCGTTCGCTCAAATATGGGCCCCATTGTTCCAAGGGAATTTCTTTTCTTTTGTTTGCTTCTAACCGCAGATGTTCCTCTGTCATCGTTTCCTGTTTATATCTCCGGAAGTATCGAAGGCAAGCTTATCATTCTTATGGCTTGTTAATTTCTCTGATATTCCTGTTGCTGTAACTAAAAACTGTTTGAAAAACAATATAAACTATCATGCGGGAAGATACAACTGTTGCCTCTAAATTCAAAATCATCACGCGCTCACGTTTTGAATGGAACGAAAGGTAAGGTTTATGCGAGGTAATGTCACTCTCTTGGTTTTGGGAAGACTATGAAGCCAGTGCCGCTGCACCGTGCCTTTCATCAACAATAAACTCCCGTCTTCAAGCGTGAGGGAAAGCGTTTCTTTCGTGGCTTTGTGCCTGAAAGAAAAACGCCTCGGCGCACCTAAACTAAGCGATGCAATTGGCGCATCGGGCGACAATTCTTTCTCGTCATCGCTATGCCATGCCATGCCTTCTCCCCCGCTGTGATATAGGTTCAGCAAACAGGAGTTGTACACCTCTCCCGTCTTTTGCTCCACAAATACTTTAAGGTTTATCAAAGCATTTGTCCAGGGCATTGCGGTGCGGGTGATACCGGAATATTTGTATTGATAAGGATGGTCGCCATACCATGCGGATTGCCGTTTGGTGACGATATGCTTCCCGAAAATAATCACCTCGTCATTTTTCCAGGCGATGTGCTTTAACAATTCGTCAAAGAGGGAAACCGTGTCTTCCAACATCCTTCCATAATAAAATACCTCGCCGTCATAAGGTAATAAATTTACAGGAATATCCGATTCAAACAATTGCATACGCTAATGTACAACGTGCATTGCAATTTTCACGGTTTGGATAATAGAAGTACATTGACAGTATTGGGCAATATTATTTTTTATGATTTTAAGATAAAAAGAATGATACTAATTAATTTATTTCTACAGCCTAAGCATACTCCTCGCTAAAAATCATGCACCATATTTGCTCTTCAAAAAACCTAAGGTCGCTCTCATGATGACTTTGAGTTGCTCCACTTGTATGTCCGACAGTTTTTTTATATAAATGCAAGCTTTGCCCATCTTGTATTTACCAAGATTATCCAACAGATGTTTGTGTTCCTCCTGCCCCGTGAACACATATAAAGAAATGGCCGTTTTTCGCGGCGAAAAACTCAGCAAAGGCGTGTCTCCTTTATGGCCGCTATCATACTTGTAATGATAGGCGCCAAATCCTATGATACCCGCGCCCCACATTTTGGGTGGATGTCCAGACACGTCCTCCATCACTTTCAGTAACGCCATGCTATCCTCTTGTTGCTGCGCGTTATTTATCTTATGGATAAAATCGGACACATCTGTATCCATCGCTATTGTTTTAAGTTTTGCCATATTTCTTGATTTTTCGCCTTGGCTTTGTATTTCAAATATAAGAAATTGATATCTCCAAAAAATTGTCCTGCCTCTTTTTGGACGTAAATGAACACGGATTCTTTACTTTTGATATTATGAAGTTCATCAGGTTATTTATCATCAGTATTGCTGTTTTTTTCCTGCTGGCCACACTGGTCGGCTTTTTCATCCCGTCCACTATCCGCATTTCACGCGCCACCAATATCGCCCCGAACAAAACAGATATACTCGACAATATTTCGGATTTGTCCAAATGGCCAACCTGGTATCCGGGACTGACGCATGTGCCTTTGGAGAAATCAATTCAAAAAGATGGAAAAACCGTTCAGGCAACCGTACAAAACGTAACGCTGTCCATCACCAACAATACCGACACGACCGTTCTGGCACAACTGCAAAGAAGTGACAGGCCTGTGCTTATGAGCTGGCAATTAATCCACCACGGCAATAATGATTCACTCACGCTTCAAAGTTATATGGACTTCAAATTAAAATGGTATCCGTGGGAAAAATTCTCAAGTCTGTTATTGGACAAATCCTATGGCACAATGATGGAACAGGCACTGCAAAAACTCAAAGATAATTAGATGGTCGCTACTCCTCTTTTCCTCGCTCGGGGGTCGTTTGTATAAAGGCAAGGTTACGCATGATGCCAGCGTGCTTGGCCCGCTTAATTGGCGAATCTTTAAATACCTTACGGAAGGCGTCCTCTGTCATTAGTTTCCACTCCCGCGTGGATAAATCCATTACCTGTGGAATAGGCGTAAAAGCCAGTTCCTGTGTCGGTTTGCTAAATCGGTTCCAGGGGCAAACATCCTGACAGGTATCACACCCGAACATCCAGTTGTCAAACTTTCCCCTCATCTCATCGGGGATAATTTGATTTTTCAGTTCAATCGTAAAATAAGAGATGCAGCGGCTACCGTCCACTACCCTGTTTGGCAATATGGCATGGGTGGGGCAAGCGTCTATACATTTGGTGCAAGAGCCGCAAAAATCCTTCACAAAAGGGTCATCATATTCAAGTGCCAGATCGGTTATCAGCGTAGCGATGAAAAAGAAGGAACCACCCTGCTTTGTCAAAAGGTTTCCGCTCTTTCCTATCCACCCCAAACCACTCTTGTTTGCCCAGGTACGCTCCATCACCGGGGCCGAATCCACAAAACCGCGTCCGTTTACCTGCCCGATTTGCTCCTGCACACAATACAGAAGTTCATTGAGCTTTGCCCTGATGACCTCGTGATAATCCTTGCCGTAAGCATATTTAGAAATCTTGGGGCCATCGGTATGCTGCACGGTGCTCGGGTAATAATTTATCATCAACGTAATGACCGATTTTGCATCCGGTACAAGCTTGGTAGGGTCTATGCGCAGGTCAAAATGGTTTTCCATATAACGCATTTCCCCGTTCATGCCCTTGTTCAGCCATGCCTCCAGCTTACGCGCGTCCTCATCCAACTGGCGGGCTTTTGCAATGCCGCAATGGTCAAAGCCCAGCCTAGCGGCCTGTTGTTTGATAAACAAGGTATTTTTTTGAGAAAGATTCATTTTGTTGACCCCGCAAAAGTACAATTTAGCATCAGGTTGACAAGCCCTTTTGCGAAAAGCTGCTGTTTCCCGTTTATGAACAATTATATGACAAAATGTTGTGGGCTATCATTTTGAAGACGCCCTATCGTGCATAAATGTCAATAGACATCCCTATGACATTTAACACACTATCATCAAACTATTATACCGCTCATCAAAATAGTTTTTTTAGTTTGGTAATTTAAGAACCAAAATTTAATTTTGCTGAAATTTTAATTGAACAAAGCAAACAAAATATCGTTAATAGAAGATTACGCAGCTTATTTCTCAAGCGTTTTCAAATTTCCGCCGCTGGCAATCAAGATATACGCTTACATCTTGTTAGAGAGCAGCACGGGCGAGGAAGGCGTTTCGTTTGAAGAATTGGTGGAGGCCCTTCAGGCAAGCAAAGGTTCGGTTTCAACCAACCTTTCCCTGCTCTTACAGCTGAAGCACGTGGAGGAAACCAGTCATATAACCTGCAGGAAAAGATATTTTAGTGTTCCGAAAAACCACATTTCCCTGAGGTTAAAAAGGATAAAAGAGGCTATGGAGATGGAAAAAACATTACTGGAAAAACTTTTAAACTATTTACAGGGCGAAGATTCAGGCGATGCTAACGCTGAAAGTGTTAAACGCATGAAAGTCTATTCGTCGCATCTTAACAAAGTCACACAAGACATCTCGCATACTATATCCGAGTTGGAAAAAGTGGGTTAAAGACGATATTTTCGTCAATAACCCGTTGAATCAGGCAAGACCTTATTCACGGTCAAACCGGGATTCAAACAAATGTAATAACAGTGGTCAGGGTAGTATTGCCCATAGAAGTCTGTTTTCGTTTTAAACAAAAGGCTATTCACAAAACAAGTAAACCGTTATATTATGAACAAAAGCTTTGTAGCAATATTTATAGCTTTAGCTGCCGTTGCGGCATCTTGCAACAGTAAGAACCAAAATCCACAAGCTGCCCCTCCGGCACTGCCCTACCCTGTGGTGCAGGTAGAAATGAAAGACATTACCGGTTATCAAACTTATCCTACAAACTTAGAAGGCAAAATAAACAATGCCGTTCGTGCAAAAATTTCCGGCTACATCAAGCAAGTATTTGTTGACGAAGGACAGGTAGTAAAAGCCGGGCAACCGCTTTTCCGACTGGAAACAAACGTGCTCTCGCAGGATGCCAATGCCGCAAAGTCTGCGATAACAGCCGCACAGGCCGCCGTAAGCGCCGCACAGGTTGAAGTGGACAGGTTGGTACCCCTTGTAGAAAAAGGGATTATCAGCAACGTGCAATTAGAAACGGCCAAGGCGAACCTTTTGCGTGCCAGAGGCCAGTCAGAGCAAGCACGTGCCAGCTACAACAGCGTCGTGGCCAGCATGGATTTCAGCATCGTCAGAAGCCCTATATCGGGCGTGGTAGGCGCTATTAACTTCAGGGAAGGAAGCCTTGTGGGCCCGGCAGACCAAACACCCATCACGACCGTATCGGAAATCGGCCAACTGTATGCCTATTTTGCCATGAACGAAAGAGAATATTTCGATTTTCTGGCCGCACATAGGGGCAATACTGTCAAAGAAAAACTTAGTAATCTTCCCGCTGTGGACTTAATTTTGGCCAACGGCGATATTTATCCCGAAAAAGGAAAAATACAAACCGTCACCGGGCAAATCAACCCGCAAACGGGTACTATTCAATTCAGGGCTATTTTTCAAAACCAGAATGGCTTGTTGAACAACGGGAACAGTGGTACTATCCGCTTGCCTAAAAGGCATCCCAACGCCTTGGTAATCCCTCAATCGGCGACGTTTGAAAGGCAAGGTATTGTTTACGTTTTCCGCTTGGACAAGGATACTGCTTACACAACCCCCATCGAGGTTTTAGACCAGGTAAACAACTATACTGTTGTGAAAGCAGGCTTAAATCCCGGCGACAAAATAATTGCCCAGGGTACAGGGAAGGTCAGGGATAAAACACGTGTTTTGCCCAACATCGTAAACATGGACTCCCTTGTCAGCTCCGTTAAACCCGTTCTTTAATCCTTTCTTTAAAATCTTGGATAAACTCAATAAAACAAGCGTTTATCGGATTGCATTTTAAACACGCATTATGTTAAAGACATTTATAGAAAGACCTGTTCTATCTACCGTAATATCAATCATCATTGTTATCCTGGGCATTTTGGGCATCGTATCGCTGCCCGTTACACAATACCCTGACATTGCCCCTCCTACCGTACAAATATCAGCGAACTACACGGGTGCTAACGCACAAACGGTGTTGGAGAGCGTGATAATACCCATAGAAGAACAAGTAAACGGTGTAGAAGGCATGGATTATATCACGTCCTCTGCCACCAATACCGGTAACGCCACCATAAACGTTGTTTTTAAACAAGGGGTTGACCCCGACATTGCAGCAGTGAACGTGCAGAACCGTGTGGCACGGGCAACGCCCTTGCTGCCAGCCGAAGTAACGCGCGCCGGCGTTGTTACACAAAAACAACAAACCAGTTCGTTGATGTTCGTTTCTTTTTATTCAACAAATAAGGAATTTGACCAAACGTACATCCAAAACTACATGAACATCAATGTGGTACCGCAGTTGAAAAGGGTGAACGGTGTGGGTGACGCAAGCGTTTTCGGGATGCGTAACTACGCCATGCGTATATGGCTCGATCCTGCAAAAATGTCGGCTTATGGACTGGTGCCCAGTGATGTGACAGCGGCCATCAACGAGCAAAGCTTAGAGGCAGCTGCTGGTCAATTGGGCGAAAATGACGCTGCGGCATTCCAATATGTCATACGTTATCCAGGACGATACAAAACAGAAGAAGAGTACAAAAACATCGTGATAAAGTCCTTAGGCAACGCCCAAACACTTTATCTGAAAGATGTGGCCAAGGTTGAAATGGGTGCTCAATCATACATAGGCATATCAAGATATAACGGACAACCAGCTACCGCAATGGCCGTGTATCAAACCCCGGGGTCTAATGCCCAGGAAATCATTAACGACTTAAAAGTCGAGTTAAAGAAGATTGAAAAGTCCCTCCCTGAAGGCCTTCATTATAAAGTCATATTCGATACAAATGAATTTTTGGACGCATCCATTTCAAAAGTGGTGCATACGCTGATTGAAGCATTTGTTCTCGTGTTTATAGTGGTATTTGTCTTTTTACAGGATTTCCGTTCTACGCTGGTACCACTCATCGCCGTACCCGTGTCTATCATTGGTACATTTTTCTTCCTCAATTTATTCGGATTTTCCATCAACCTGCTCACACTATTCGCACTCGTGTTGGCCATTGGTATTGTGGTGGATGACGCGATAGTAGTCGTAGAGGCCGTGCACGCCCGTATGGAGAAAACCAACGAAACAGGGAAAAAAGCTGCTGTGGGCACGATGCACGATATTGCCGGGGCCATCATTTCGATTACGTTGGTAATGGCAGCGGTGTTTATCCCCGTAACCTTTATCAAGGGTTCAACAGGGGTCTTTTATAAACAATTCGGTATCACGCTGGTAGTGGCCATCTTTATCTCGGCCATCAACGCCTTGACGTTGAGCCCTGCCCTTTGTGCACTTTTCCTTAAACCGCACGAAGAAAATCATACGCACAAAAAGAAAAACTTCCTGCAACGTTTCTTCGATGCGTTCAACCGTATTTTCTCGTCCATGACGAGGCGCTACGCACGTAGTTTTGGTTTCCTGATGCGCCACAAATGGGTAACTTTTACCATTTTGATTTTATGCGCAGGATTAATATATGTTGCCAACAAAACCATGCCTTCCGGTTTTGTGCCGGGTGAAGACCGTGGTTTTATCATGGGCAATATCGAGTTGCCAGCCGGTGCATCGGCAGACCGTGTGGTACAGTTACAACAAGATTTTCAGCAGAAGGCATCCAAAATCCCCGGGGTGGAAAGTGTCACACTGGTATCAGGCTTTAGCTTTATTTCAGGACAAGGCTCTAACTACGGTATGGCGATGATACGCTTGGAAGACCTCGAAAAGAGAAAGGCCGATACCCTATCCACCGATGCGATTATCGGGAGGCTTTTTGGACTTTCCGTACAAGCACCGGACGCAAGCATGATATTCTTTGCACCGCCCAGCATACCAGGTTTTGGTGTGTCATCCGGTTTTGAACTAAAACTCATGGATAAAACGGGTGGTTCTTTTGCCGACCTTGATGAAACAGCCAAGCATTATATATCTGAGTTGATGAAACGCCCGGAAATACTGTATGCCCAGTCTTCGTTTAATACAAATTATCCACAGTATGAAATGGAACTGAACATCCCGAGAGCCAAACAATCCGGCGTATCCGTTAGCAATATCTTCTCTGCATTACAGGGATATATAGGCGGTATTTACGGAGCCGACTTTACCCGCTATGGCAAGCAATACCGCGTAATGATTCAGGCACTGCCGCAAGACCGTGCCACAGAGAGCGATCTGAGCAAAATATACGTGCGCACCGCATCAGGTGTCATGACTCCTATCACACAGTTCGTAAACCTGAAACGTGTATATGGCCCCCAATTAGTGAACCGCTTTAACCTCTTCACCTCGGCGAACATTACCGGCGCAAGTAAACCAGGTTACAGTACGGGTGACGCCATTCGTGCTGTTAAAGAAGTGGCTGATGCTAATTTGTCACCTGCCACGCACGGTATTGACTTTACGGGCATTACCCGCGAGGAAATCAACGCCGGCTCGCAGACCATACTCATCTTCATGTTGAGCGTATTGTTCGTATATTTCATCCTGTCAGCTCAATATGAAAGTTATGTACTGCCATTGACCGTGTTATTATCGTTACCTGGCGGTATCATGGGAGCTTATTGGGCACAGAAACTTTTCGGGCTTGAAAACAATATTTATTTCCAGATAGCATTAATCATGCTGGTGGGCTTGTTGGCCAAAAATGCCATCCTAATCGTGGAATTTGCACTACAACGTAGAAAACACGGCATGAGCATTCCACGTGCCGCGCTCAATGCCGCAGAAGCAAGGATACGGCCAATCCTGATGACCTCCTTTGCCTTCATCTTAGGCTTGATGCCACTTGTATTTGCAAACGGTGTAGGTTATGTGGGCAACCGTTCTATTGCGACAGGCGCAGCGTTCGGTTTGTTAGCCGGCACGGCAATTGGCGTAATCATCACTCCGGTACTATTTGTAATTTTTGAATGGCTTCAGGAAAAAATTAAACCCAACAGGCATGCGCCTGAAGAAATTTAGTGAATACTGGAATCATTCAAAAAAACTGAAAAAATTAAAAGATAATTACGAATGAAAAATATCTTAAAAGCACTGGCGCTCTTTTTAGTTATCGTGCAATTGCAGTCATGTTTTGTCGGCAAAAAATACCAACGTCCCGAAGGTATCGCTTCTACAGACCTGTTCCGTAAGGAATATCAAAAGGAAGACACGGCCAATATCGCGTTCATGGAGTGGCGGAATTTCTTTACAGATGAGCAGTTGCAACAACACATCAGCTATGCGCTCGACAGTAATTTTGATTTTAATGCTGCGCTTGAAAACATTAAAATCGCAAGAGCTACATATCTGCAGTCCAACAGCGCCTTTTTACCGGGCGTAAACGCGAGCCTTGGTGGTACTTATGTATCGCCTTCGCTCAACACGCAAACCGGCCGCTTGCTTGATGAGCGCACCCATCAGTTTCAGTATGATATTACCGGTTCGCTAAGCTGGGAAGCTGACATTTGGGGAAAATTGTCCAGTGCCAAAAGAGCGGCCTTTGCCAGCTTGCAAGGAACCATCGCGGCCAGACAGGCATTGCAGACCACCATCATCAGCAATCTGGCATCCATGTATTATCAATTGCTTATACTTGATGAGCAAAAAAAGATAACCGCGCAGACCATCGAGTTCCGTAAAAAATCATTGGAAACCACACAGTCGCTGAAAGAAGCAGGAACGGTGACGGAAGTGGCGGTGCAACAAAGCAAGGCGCAACTGATAAACACACAAGCGCTTTTGGTTTCTATAGACAATCAGATTACCGTGTTGGAAAATTCCTTCAATTTGCTGCTGGGCAAAAACCCGGGAGCAGTGACACGGAGCGAACTAAGCCAGCAACGCATCCCGGCAACACTATCCATAGGTGTACCCTACCAGTTGCTCAGCAACCGACCGGACGTGCGCGCGGCTGAATATAATTTCATGAACGCTTTTGAGCTAACCAATGTTGCGAAAAGCATGTTTTACCCCAGCCTTACCATCAATGCCAGCACAGGGTTACAAAGTGTAGATTTCGATAAACTTTTTAGCGCAAAATCCTGGTTTGCGAATGCCGTTGGCTCTTTGACCCAACCGATATGGAACAAAAGGCAGTTGAAAACGCAGCATGAAATCCGTCAGGCCAATCAGGAAATCGCTTACCTCAACTATCGCAAAGCTGTGCTGACCGCAGGTCGTGAGGTATCGGACGCGCTGGCCAACTATGACACGCAATCGCAGTTGGAAACGCTGAAAGCACAAGAGCAGGAAGCTTATCACAAAGCTACCGAATACTCGCAGGAACTTCTCATACACGGATGGCCCAACACAAGCTACTTAGAAGTGTTGACCGCCCAACAGAACGAACTGAACGCAGAATTGGCTTCCTACAATGCCACTTATGGTAAACTGAATGCCGTAGTGCAATTGTATAAGGCACTTGGCGGCGGCTGGAAATAACCGTAGCGTTACAATATAATCTCTTAAAAGCACAAGTCTAAGAGACCTGTGCTTTTTTATTCTATTCAATTTAGACAAGAATGATTGAGGTGTTGTGAAATATCCATAACTTCAAAATTTCAAGACTCATGCACATTTTTAATGTTTTATATAAATATATTTTTATAGCCCCGTGATTAATTTGCGCTTACACGCAAAGTCCACGGGATTTTTATTGCCCCCTCTCCTCACTTGTGAATGAAAAATTTCCTGTAAGTTTGACCCGATATAATCTTTACACCCTTGACGCTCAAACAACGATACCAATTCGTCATTGACTATTTCAGCAAGTATATGTCTGACCCCGAGACCGAACTGGTTTATGACACCCCATACCAGTTGCTGGTAGCAGTCATCCTTTCGGCACAATGCACCGATAAACGGGTGAACATGACCACCCCTTCCATTTTTCTGAAATACCCCGACATTCCATCACTCTCCCGCGCGACCGCTGAGGAAGTTTTCCCGCTGATAAAAAGTATTTCTTATCCCAACAACAAAGCCAAACATTTGGTGGGCATGGCACAAAAAGTGATGACGGATTTTTCAGGCAATATTCCCATGACCGTAAAAGAGTTGGTGACGCTCCCGGGCGTAGGGCGCAAAACGGCCAATGTCATCACGTCCGTTATAGAAAAACAGCCCAACATGGCCGTGGACACGCACGTGTTCCGCGTAAGCCATCGCATCGGGCTGGTAAAATCTTCGGCCACCACGCCGCTTGCCGTGGAAAAGACATTGACAAAATACATCCCTGCCGAACTGATACACAAAGCGCATCACTGGCTCATCCTGCACGGACGGTACGTTTGCCTCGCACGACATCCCAAATGTGAGGAATGCGGTTTGCAGCAAGCCTGCATTTATTTTCAAAAAGTAGTCAACAAATAATTCAGGAACCCAAATCAGGTTATGGACATCTCTAAAGAAATTATTTTGCAGACCACGCGCAGCGGCGGCAAGGGCGGCCAAAATGTGAACAAGGTTGAAACCGCTGTCATCGCAGGGTTTGACATTAATGCTTCCGCATTGCTGAGCGATGCGCAAAAGGCAACCCTGCTTGCCAAACTGGCCAATCAAATCAACAACAATGGATGGTTTCAGGTAAAATCCCAAAAGCACCGCACGCAGTTGCAAAACAAACAGGATGCCATTGAAAAAATAAACGCCCTTATCATCAATGCGCTACGGAAAAAGAAAGCCCGTATCGCTACAAAAGCCACGCTGGCCTCCCTGCAAAAACGGAAAGAATCCAAAATAAAGAAAAGCAAACTCAAGCAGGACAGGCGCAAATACAATCCTCGTGGTGAATAATTCCATGTTGTCATGACAACGTATATTTCCATATTGAGAGGCATCAATGTCAGCGGGCATAACATGATTAAAATGGACGCCCTGAAAAGGCTGTGCGCCGGGCTTGGCTTCCGCAACATTGTGACCTATATCCAAAGCGGAAATATCATCTTTCAATCGAAAGAATCCGATACGTTAAAACTAAGTGCCACCATCCGTTCCGCTATTGACAAAACGTTTAGCTTTGACGTGCCTGTGATAACGTTTACAACAGATGAAATAAAAAACGTGATAAGCCTAAACCCTTTTATCAGCGACGGAACAAAGGATATTTCTTTTTACCATGTTACGTTTTTATCCGACAATCCGTTAAAAGAAAATATTGAAAAACTTACCTCAATTGACACGAAAAACGATAGATATGAAATAGGAGATAAAGTGGTCTACCTTTACTGCCCCGATGGATATGGCCGTTCAAAACTAACCAACAGTTTTTGGGAAAGCAAACTAAAATTGACTGCCACTACCAGAAACTGGAAAACCCTAAACGCACTTTTGGACATCGCAGGCACCATACAATAACCTGCCCATCAGGGCTTTGCCAAATACTCCTTTATATACGCCTCTATCTTCCTGTCTGCCGCGGTGGAGGCCATTTTGGTGTTCCGCAGATATCTTTTGTAATAATCTGATGCTTTGGCTTTATTATTCAGTTTTTGTTCATACAACCATCCGGCGAGATAAAGGTCATAGCTATTATGAAAAATGTAATAGGATGTATCATAATTTTTCGCCGCTTGCTGATATTGCCCCAGGTTCTCGTAATTAGTCGCCTTCGCCCGGAAGTAAAGCGGGGCATCTTTCAGCAGGTTTAGGTTCAGGCATTCATCCAACAGCCGGTTGCTTTCTACATAATTTTTCAAGGCACTATGGCTCATGGCGGCACAATATAAAATAGACTCCGAAGACATATTGGATTTAATCAGCGTATCACAAAGTGCAAGGCTTTTCTCAAATTGTTTTTGGTTAAGATAACTATATGCCAAATGCACATAGGCCGTTGGCGCTTCTTCATACACCGCGGGCAGCTTTGCGCCCCAATCTATCACGGCATCATAATCTTCCTGCTTGAAGCACAGTTCTATTTTTTTGCTGACGATAGAGGCATTGGTGCTGTCATGCCCCAAGAACGCATCTACAATTTCCATGGCCTTGTCCGGTTGCTTTGCCGCTTGCAAAATCCTTGCATATTGCAATGTCACGCTCGCAGAAGCGGGGTTCAGCTCATAACTTTTAGCGATGTACCGCAGGGCGGAATCCTTTTCCTGCTGCTGACTGAACAAATCTGCGGCGCTTTGCCAATAGCGGTATTGCCGGGGCGACAATTTGGTCAGTACAAGGTAATGGTCAAGCGCCTCCCCTTTCACACGCATCCGCTCATAAATTTGTGCCAGATAAAGATGCGCCGCGTGATTTACAGAATCCATGCGCAGAATTTCTGAAAACGCCTTGATTGCATTAAGGTTGTCTCCCTGCATATAATAGCAATAGCCCAAATCGAGCAAATAGCGGGACGAACGGTTGCCGGTCACTTGCTTCAAATAATCAATTACCTTGTCATAAGCCTGCTCCTGAAAATAATCCATGACCAGGGCACGATTATAGTTATCAGGCGTTTTCGCCCTTGATACGATACCCGACAGCAACAAGGCTAACAGCAACCAGATTCTGCACATAGGTAGTTGTTTTAAGATTTACAAGCACTATAAAGATACTAATATAAAATGATTATCAGCCAGTTACAATCTTTTTAACAAATATATGGACTCAAAATATAGCAAAACCCTTAATTTCACCGTTTGAAAATCTAAAAAGTTATATTATGGCAGAAGTTACACTTACAGCTTACAATGTAAAAACAAAGGAAAAAAATGTACCTATCCAGGACGCCGTTATCTCTCGCACAGCCAAGGGCGGTTATATTGCAAAAGGCCATGACGGCAAAGGCAATAAGCTCACTTCACTTTTGGGTGAAGAAAAAGCGTTGGCTGCCATCAAAGCTGGTATCGCTAAGCAAGACTGGTAATTTTCCGCAAGAAAAATAAAAAGCCCGGCCAAAAGCCGGGTTTTATTGTATAGGGTAATTTGAAATCAGTAATAAAATTTCTAACGACGCTTCATTTGCAAGCCTCTCCTACTCTTTCCCTTTCCCATACTTTTCCTCTGCCTTCTTTGCCTTTTCAAAATCAAGTATCACCCCGTTGATGCAATAGCGCAGCCCCGTGGGCGGTGGCCCGTCTTCAAACACATGCCCCAAATGCGCATGACAGCGGCCGCACTCCACCTCCGTGCGCACCATGCCGTGCGAGCGGTCTTCCTTGTACACGATGCTCGTCTTGCTTATCGGCTCATAAAAACTCGGCCAGCCGCAGCCGCTCTCAAACTTTGTATCACTTTTAAACAAAGGGTTGCCACAGGCCGCGCAATAATATGTGCCCACTTCGTTAAAACGCTCGTACTTGCTTGTCCACGGCCGCTCCGTTCCCTTCATGCGGGCGATATAATACACGTCCTCCGGCAAAATCTTGCGCCATTCCGCATCGGCCAGTTCCACTTTCGACGTATCGGAGTTAGAGTAAACAGGGTTCTTTGATTTGTCCATAACAGGGGTTGTTTTGTCTTGCGAAAGGCCGCATTGCTGCATCAGCGAGCAGCCCACAAATAAAGGTATAAATAAATAGTTCCTCATTCTTGTTTCATTGTCGCGTGCCTGTCGTATCCATTATTTTTTGTCAACTGCACAATTTCTATCGGGCTTCCGTTGCGACGCTCCGTTCAACAGCAGGATTTCTATTGAGCTGCCACGCTCGCGGAAACCTTTATCTATTTAACAAAACTCGCGCCACGAAGTTTATCGGCATCAATAAAGATGCAAACTCACGGACAGGAATGCGTTGATGCCCGCCAACTGCCGTCACGAATCACCATCCACTATTACTATTAAACGTAAGCTTTGTATAAAATACTATCTTTGGGGGATGGAAGTAAACGAAGCATTAGTAGATAAACTGGCGCATCTTTCCAAACTATCCTTTGCGCCGGAGGAAAAGTCGGAAATCGCCGCCGACCTGCAGCGCATGATTGCATTTGTGGAAAAGCTCAACGAACTTGACCTCCGTGATGTGGAGCCGCTCATGCACATGAGCGAGGAAATAAACGTGCTGCGCGAGGACGAGGTAAAAGGCTCCATCTCCCGCGAAGAAGCTTTCAGCAATGCGCCGCTTACGGACGACCGTTTCTTTAAAGTGCCCAAAGTGATAAAAAAATAAGACCATGCCCGACATTTCTTCCATCATCCATATCGAAAACCTGTGCAAGAGCTATTTCATGGGCACCATTGAATTACAGGTACTGAAAGGCATTTCGCTGGATATTTACAAAAACGAATACGTGGCGCTCATGGGCCCCTCGGGCAGCGGCAAGAGTACGCTCATGAACATTTTGGGCTGCCTTGACAGCCCTACGGCCGGGCGGTACGTGCTGAACGGACAGGATGTGAGCAAGATGGCAGACAATGCCCTTGCCGACGTGCGCAATAAAGAAATTGGTTTTGTGTTTCAACAGTTCAACCTGTTGCCGCGCCTTACCGCTTTGGAAAACGTTGCATTGCCGTTGGTATATGCGGGCGTCAACAAAGCCATCCGGAACGAAAAAGCCATGCACGTGCTTGAGATGGTAAACCTTACCGACCGCTCGCACCACAAGCCTAACGAGCTTAGCGGCGGGCAATGCCAACGGGTGGCCATCGCCAGGGCATTGGTCAATAACCCTTCCTTGATATTGGCCGATGAACCTACCGGAAACTTAGATACCAAAACCTCTTACGAAATCATGGATATTTTTGGCAAAATACACGCAAGCGGCAATACCGTGGTGTTGGTAACGCACGAGGAAGACATTGCCCGGTATGCACGGCGGGTGGTGCGCCTGCGCGATGGTGTTATCGAAACCGATCATTTCCACCAAACCGAACATCATCTTTAAGAATCAGCCGTTTTATCCTCATTGATTCGATGGATGAACGAAAATATATTTTACATAAACCAATTCATCAGATACATTATCCTAACGCGTATCATCATAAAACCATAAAAATTTGACATCCGGGAATATATGTCGTTGAAAATATACACAAAAACAGGGGACAAAGGAACCACCTCTTTAATCGGTGGTACGAAAGTGTCAAAAGCCGATTTGCGCATCGAAGCCTACGGCACGGTTGACGAACTGAACAGCCACATCGGCATGATTAAGGATTTGTTACGGGGCGAACCCGCCGTTGCCGTGTTGCAGGAAATACAGGACAGATTATTCACCATGGGCGCCGCGCTGGCCTGCAGCCCTGAGAAAGAGACCAAAATGAGCATGCCCGACCTGAACGAGGAAGATTGCGATTTGTTAGAGCGGGAAATAGATAAAATGGAAGCAGGACTGGAACCCATGAAAAGCTTCATCTTGCCCGGCGGGCATGTAATCGTTTCGCAATTGCACATCACCCGTTGTGTGTGCCGCCGCGCCGAGCGTTGTTGTGTTCGGCTGTCGGAAGTTTCACCCGTGGACAGGCTTGTGCTCATATACCTGAACCGGCTAAGTGACTACCTGTTTGTGCTGGCACGCCACACAGCAAAAATTTTAAAGGTGGAGGACATTCCCTGGCAACCGCGAAAATAAACCCGCAACGAACATCGTCTATTATTATATTTTTCATTTATTTTAAACTACAATTTGTTCCGCTATGCAGCACAGAAAATATAACCAAATAGAACGAATGATATACAAAAAGAAAAATCATTGTATCAGCGAAGCAATACGTAGCCGAACAATCTTTTTCATGAAACGTCATGCCGAGCACAGCCGAGGCATCTACCCGAACAATAACAAGCAAACTTGCCTGTGGCAGACAGATTCCTCCGCTCGCTTCACTGCGTTACGCTTGGTCGGAAAGACGATGAACCTATATGATTAATTTTAAGGATTTAAACAACTTAAATATCTTACCTTCAACTCCTCATAAAACCAACTAAATATGAACGCGAAGACCCGGTTGACTATCATGAATTTTTTGGAATTCTTTGTGTGGGGAGCATGGCTTATTACGATAGCCAACTACTGGTTTGGCACAAAGCATTGGGACGGCGCACAGTTTGGCGCCGTGTTTGGCACAATGGGTATTGCTTCTATTTTTATGCCCACGCTCATCGGTATTATTGCGGACAGATGGATAAATGCGGAGCGGCTCTACGGCATATTGCATATCCTGTACGGAGGTGTGCTGTTTTGCCTGCCGCTGGCAGATAGCCCAGGTATGTTTTTTACCATTATGTTGGTCGCGATGTGTTTTTATATGCCGACGATATCATTGAACAATGCCATTTCCTACACCATATTAAAAACAAAAAATTTAGATGTCGTAAAAGACTTCCCGCCTATCCGCGTGTGGGGCACGGTTGGTTTTATCGCTGCTATGTGGCTCACTAACCTTACAGGCAACAAAGCCACTGCCGGGCAGTTCTACATTGGTGGCATTACGGCCATACTGCTCGGTCTTTATGCTTTTACAATGCCCAAATGCCCGCCACAGCGGCTCATCAGCCGTCAGGCACCGCTGATGGAACAATTGGGACTGAACGCCTTTAAATTGTTCGGCAATTTCAAGATGGCAATGTTCTTCATCTTCTCCATGTTCCTCGGCGGGGCATTGCAGTTAACCAATGCCTATGGCGATGTATTCCTGAGCGAGTTTGCCAATTATCCCAAATACATGAGTTCTTTTGTGGTGAAATATTCCACCATTATCATGTCTATCTCACAGGTGTCGGAAACATTGTTCATACTGGCCATACCATTCTTCCTGAAAAGATTCGGCATCAAAAAAGTGATGCTTATCAGCATGTTTGCCTGGGTATTGCGTTTTGGCCTGTTCGCATACGGTGATCCTCAAACAGGATTATGGATGATTATCTTGTCCTGTATTGTTTACGGCATGGCATTCGACTTTTTCAACATCTCCGGTTCGCTGTTTGTGGAATCCAACACCACCCCTAAAATCCGTTCCTCCGCGCAAGGGCTATTTATGATGATGACCAACGGGTTTGGCGCCGTAATTGGCAGTAACTTAGCTGGTTGGGCAATTGATAAATTCTTTACCAAATCATTTACCGGTGCCGGGGAACTGGCGACTTATTTGCAAACAACGCCGGACAATCCCGACTTTATCACTATCCTGAAAAATTCTTTTAACGCGACCATATCCCCGGACGGCGTTCTCAGCAAAGTCATATTGATGAAAGACTGGGGACATATATGGCTTGCTTTTGCCGTGTATGCGTTAATTGTGGCCTTGCTGTTTGGATTATTGTTCCGCCACAAGCATAATCCCGAAGCACTGGGAAATTTATCACATTGATGAACCATGTAAGGCAACAAGCTGCATCACCCAAAATTGCTGACCAACTTGGGTGAAATACATGATATATATCATATCAGTTTAACATACGCCGAATACTATTTTCGATAGCTTTGCCGCCGATGTCGGTTATCCATAGCTTGTTTTAATAAGATAACCGAATCGAAACGTTTGTCATTAATAAATGTCTTACTATATGGATTGGCTCATTGATTTGATAACCAAACACAGCGTTGCACAAACCGTTATTGTTTATGGTCTGTTAATCTCTATCGGTATTCCCCTGGGGCGTATTAAAATATTCGGCACCTCACTGGGCGTTACATGGATTTTGTTTGTTGGCCTGCTCGCATCCTACAGCGGCATCGCGGTAGAAATGGACACGGTTCACTTCCTGCGCGATTTCGGGCTTATCCTTTTTGTATATTCTATCGGGTTACAGGTAGGCCCCGGCTTTTTCTCCTCCTTAAAAAGCAATGCGCTCAAGACCAATCTGCTGGCCGCGGCCGTGGTCGTGCTGGGCATTATCATCACAGTTGTGCTAATCTACACAACCGGAACCCATTTCAATATCATGGTTGGTGTGATGAGCGGTGCCGTTACCAATACGCCCGGGCTGGGCGCCGCACAGGCCGCCATTAATGACCTTCGCATTGAGGGGATAGACGGCTCCAATATGACACTGGCTTATGCCCTCGCCTATCCCTTTGGTGTGTTCGGCATTATTCTCACATTTATTATCCTGAAAAAATTATTCCGTATCAATATCTCTCGCGAACAGGAACTGCACCGCAGGTTGAGCGCGTTGAGTGCCAATAAAGTGGTATCGTTTCACCTGAACATGGAAAACGAAGGGCTGCAAGGACAGCCGTTGCGCAGCCTGTTTGAATTGATAGGCCAACGCATCATCGTGTCGCGCATGATGCTCGCCGATGGCCGGATTGTTACTCCCACACCAGAAACGAAATTAGAAAAAGGCGATGTACTGCTTTTGGTGGCGCCAAGACACCTGCGCAAAAAACTGCACCTGCTGATTGGTAGCCCCAGTAAAGCAAACCTCAAAGAAGACCCGCACAGCGTGCTGATTGACCGCACCGTAGTAGTAACAAGGCCGGATGTAACGCATAGACGTCTCGGTGATATAGAAGGCCTGCACCAGCAAGGCTTCACCCTCTCAAGGCTTAGTCGCGCCGGCATTGAAGTGATGCCCCACGGCGACCTGTTCCTGCAATTGGGCGACCGTGTAAAAATCGTGGGCACGGAAGAAGGCGTGAACAAGGCTACCGCCGCATTGGGCAATTCCGTTAAAAAATTAGATGTTCCGGAAATCGCACCGATATTCTTCGGTATTGTATTAGGCGTATTGCTCGGTAGCATCCCGATTATGATACCGGGTATCCCCATCCCTGTAAAAATGGGGCTTGCCGGAGGCCCGTTGATTATAGCACTCGTGCTTAGCCGTTTTGGCGGTGCTCTGTACCTGAACAATTATACCACGCACAGCGCCAACCTGATGCTGCGCGAATTGGGCATTTCGCTTTTCCTTGCCAGCGTGGGGCTTGCCAGCGGACAAAACCTCGGAGAGGCCTTTGAAAGCGGTGCGGGCTGGACATGGATGGGCATGGGCGTGATTATCACGTTTGTTCCACTTATGACAATAGGCATCATCTCACAAAAGTTTTTCAAGAAAACATATTTTGAAACCTGCGGCCTCTTGGCCGGTGCTTCTACCGACCCGCCGGCATTAGCCTTTGCGCTCAAGACCGCCGGTAACGACATCCCCTCCAACACGTATGCCACAGTTTACCCGCTCACCATGATACTCCGCATCGTGGGCGCGCAATTGCTGATACTATTGTTTGGCAGTTAGATAATTTTTCGCTTAATGATAAAACGCACGGATAATAAGGTCTTATCCGTGCGTTTTTTGTGCGGGCTGTTAATTCATTTCTGCTTATTTTATGCAACTTGTCCCGCCCTGCGAAGGACTTGTAGTGATGTCACCCTGAGTTTAAACCTCGCATTGTCATCGTATCGTGAGCCTGACGAAGGGTAATTTTACAACCGAATCATGCTTCGGCAAGCGCAGCATGACGTTGGTTCTTTGATGCTATTTAGTCATTTCAAAGAAATCAAAACCACCTTTGTTTGCGTCTTGGCCTGATAGGCAACTTTTCAGGCAAGTACAATCTCATTGCAACAAACAAGCCTGTTTGTTGTTCTTTATCACATGAGCAATATCGAAATCTCCCTTCTCGAACTGGCCACCATCTGCAAAGGAAGCAATGCCACCGATGCCATCGCCCGTGCCGTGAAAGGCGCGCAACATATCGAAGCACTGGGCTTTCACCGCATCTGGCTGGCCGAACACCATAACATGCCGCACATTGCCAGTTCGGCAACCACCGTCCTCATAGGGCATATTGCGGGGCAGACAAAACATATCCGCGTGGGCTCCGGCGGCATCATGTTGCCCAATCATACACCCTTGGTCGTAGCCGAGCAATTCGGCACATTGGAAAGTATTTACCCGGACAGGATTGACCTCGGACTGGGACGGGCGCCCGGCACCGATCAAGTGACGGCCATGGCACTGCGCCGCAACAACCTCAATACCTCATTCTACTTTAAAGAAGACATTTTGGAACTACAGCGATATTTGGACGAGAACAATGCCGATGCCAAAGTGCGTGCCTTTCCGGGAGAAGGCCTTGATATTCCGATATACATTCTTGGTTCCAGCACGAGCAGTGCTTACCTTGCCGCCGAGCTTGGACTGCCCTATGCCTTTGCCGCCCATTTTGCACCCGCCATGCTCGGGCAAGCCATGGAAATATATCGTACCCATTTCAAACCATCACGTTCACTGAAAGAACCGTACAGCATTATCTGTGTCAATATTGTAGCGGCTGACACCGTGGACGAGGCACAGTTCCTGTCCACCAGCTTGTTCAATATGTTTGCAGGTATATTGACCAACCTGCGGGAGCCACTTTCCCCTCCTACCCAAAAACCGATTTATCACGGCATTCCGGAAATAGAACAAGCCGTCCAAACAATGGTCAACTGTACCTTTATCGGTACAGAAAAGGAATTGCGCCAAGAGGTTCTGGCATTTGCGGAACAATACGGGGCTGATGAAATCATGACCACAAATTATATCTTTGATGATGCAGCACGGCTGCACGCTTTTGATATCATTGCAAAGGCATTGTTGTGATAAAGTGCTTGAAACGGTTGCGGGACAATCGCTACTGTTATTGCCCTGCATTCCAGGCTGCAACCATAGCTGGGTCGTCACTGATACGCCAGTCGGAATAAGCCGCATCATGCGGAGGCGATGAATCAAAATATTCAACAAACACAGGTCGCGGTCTTTTTGAGCTGATATCCTTGGCCAGGGCTGTTAATAGTTTCTTTCGGGTTTCGATATCTATTGCTTCATTCACCTGCCCGGATTTCTTCATTTTGTTGATACCTGTTTCTGCAATTGCCCAAGGCAGTCCTGTTTTCTTCATCTCTTCCCGTACATCATCAAATACGTTTGATACGTCATCTCCCATACTATCCCTGTAATAACCATCCCACGAAATAAGCTCCACTTTTGCCGGTAAATAATCTTTCCAGTTTCGTTTGCTTGCAGGGTCGAGCGAGTATGACATTAAGCAAAGCGTCGGAACGAGATTTGGCTTATTAAGCTTTTTCTGTAGTGCGATGATATAATCAAAAGCATTTCTGAACTCTTCCGCAGTAAAAGCACCGTCCCGTATATCATCTTCCGGCTCATGAAAATAAGTCCAGTAAATTTTGGCTGTGCCTGCAAGTGCATTAAAAAACTTTGTAAGCACTACATCTTTTGCCCCGTTTAAAACTTCTTTCGCATTCATCTTAAAAGAAATCTGCGCGACGGTTTCTACGGGAATATAAACTGGCCAAACCGGGTCGCCGGAACAATAAATACGTGCAATCCCGTGCTTTCCAAATGCAGCTTTCACCCGAGCATAAGAAACGGCGTGCGTTTCTCCACTCATAGTACCGAAGCTGGAACCCCATATTATGGACGAATCCTTTACCGCAGGTGGCGGCGGCTCAGTGTTTTCCGACGATTTTGAGCAGGATATCAAAAGAAATAAGACGGTATAATAAAAGAATTTCATATTTTTTATTTTGAAACAAATCAATCACAATTACGTCCTCTTATAGCTAAAACTAAGCCAAACCTTTGCCAGAGCTGTCCTGACTATGATACGAATGAGGATAAGGGCATCGTTATCTAAAAAAGATATACACCTTTAAAGAATTTAACTGCAATATATTGGTAAGGACTACAAAAGCAAAAAACTGTCCGGAATATGTCCGAACAGTTTTTTAAGATAGTTTACATCCAACATGGAGAGTCGGGATGACTGGATTCGAACCAGCGGCCTCTTCGTCCCGAACGAAGCGCGCTACCGGGCTGCGCTACATCCCGTAAACGGGGTGCGAATTTAGCAATTATTCATAAATCTGCGACAATAATTTTTACGATAATAAATTAAATTTGCCGATAGTAGCCCGCAGATGAACGGAGCGTCGCAAGTAAAGCCCCATAGTTGCACCAAAGTCGGGCAAAAGCAACTTAAAAAGCCTGCGCAAACGATGTCTTATTTGTCTAAATACACAACCCTTTATTTACTTTTGGACTTTGATTAAACTATTTATACCTATAAGCCATGTTTAAAGAAAAGATATTGGTAATCGGCGCCTCCGGTCAAATCGGCGTGGAGCTTACGCTCGCACTGCGTAAGATTTATGGCAACAATAACGTGATTGCTTCAGACCTGCGGGAGGAAAACCACCTGCTGCACGGCACTGGCCCTTATGTGAGCATTGACGTAATGAACAAAGAAATGCTTCACGTGCAGGTCATCCGCCAAAACATTACACAGATTTACCTGCTGGCAGCGATGCTCTCAGCGACCGGCGAAAAAAATCCCGGCCTTGCCTGGCACCTGAACATGCAGGGCTTGCTGAACGTGCTGGACATCGCCCGCGAAGAACAGATACAAAAAGTGTACTGGCCTTCTTCCATCGCGGTCTTTGGCCCTACATCGCCCAAGCAAAACTGCCCGCAACGCACGATTATTGAACCGACAACGGTTTACGGCATCAGCAAGTACGCGGGTGAATTTTGGTGCAACTATTATCACCTGAAATATGGCGTGGACGTGCGCAGCATCCGTTATCCCGGTCTTATTTCCTACAAATCCGCTCCTGGCGGCGGTACGACCGATTATGCCGTGGAAATTTATCACGGTGCCGTAGAAGATAAAAAATATGTAAGCTACATCGGCGAGGACACGTATATGCCCATGATGTATATGCCCGACGCCATACGTGCCACGATAGAACTCATGGAAGCCCCCGTTGAAAAAATATCGGTGCGTACATCCTATAATCTTGCCGCGCTTAGCTTTTCACCCAAGGAAATAGCCGCTTCTATCAAAAAACATATTCCCGATTTTGAAGTCGTTTACCAGCCTGATTACCGCCAACAGATTGCCGATAGCTGGCCGCAAAGCATTGACGACTCCGTAGCGCGCGCAGACTGGGGCTGGAAACCTGAATATGATTTGGACACAATGACGGCAGACATGCTGAAAAACTTGTCACAATCCTAAATAAATGCGAACGCGCTGAAATCAAAAACAATCTATATCTTGCAATTTGCAATAAACAACCTGCTATCGTAAGTAATGGATTTTTTTGCGCCCATACGCATCAATAAATTAGAGCCGCCCATCAGGTATGGCAATAACATCCTGTTGGTCGGCTCTTGTTTTACCGAACACATCGGCAATGCGCTGGGCGAGCTAAAGTTCAATGTGATGCAAAACCCCAACGGCATCCTTTTTGACCCCAACAGTGTTTGCCAAAGCCTTGTGTCTTATGTTGAAGAAAAAAAATACGATGCGGACGACCTGTTTTACCTGAACGAACTCTGGCAAAGCTGGCATCACCATTCACGATTTTCGGGCATCCATAAGGATGCGGTTTTGGAACACATCAACCAAACACAAAAAGAAGCCCATGATTTTTTGCGCAATGCAGATTGGCTCATCATCACGCTTGGCTCATCGTTTGTTTATGAACTAAACGAGCATAATCCACAGGAAAAGTACAACACTCTTAAAGTAGCCAACTGCCACCGTGCACCGGGGCAATGGTTTACCAAAAAGATGCTGCCCATAGAGTCCACCGTGGCGATGCTTGACAATTGTTATCATCGACTGAAAATTTTTAATCCCGGCATAAAGATTCTTTTCACCATCAGCCCCGTAAGACATTTGCGCGACGGCGTGGTGGAAAACAACCGCAGCAAGGCGAGGCTTATAGAGGCCGTGCATCATATCGTATCCAAATTCAACGACACATATTATTTTCCGGCTTATGAATTGGTGGTGGACGTACTGCGGGACTATCGCTTTTATGATATAGACCTCGCCCACCCCAACTATGCCGCCACCACCTTTGTGCTGGAAAAGTTTACCGAATTTTGCATTGACGAAGACGCCCGCGAACTGATGAAGGAAATCCACCAAATCAACATCGCCCGCAATCATCGCCCTTTTCAGCCAGACACGCAGGCTCACAAACGTTTCTTGCAAGCGCACTACGACAAAACCAAAGCACTCGCCGAGAAATGTCCTTTCCTGAACCTGAGGGATGAGCTGGATTATTTTGGTGAATAAAAGAAATCTAAAAGATTTAACACCGCTGTTTTTCCTGCTGCAGCCTTATCTTCACAGCTACCACCAACTCGCCATTAGGGACTTTGGCATTATTATCGTATTATTGGGAAATAAACAACGATACAATAAAGGGCAAATACTAAATTTGTCCCATTGGTTTTATATTCAAATAACGTTAACATAAAGAATCAACTTGAACAAACCTCTGCGATTAATATTAAGAATATTACTGTGGGCGATTGCCGGCATAGTGATGCTGGTCATTTTGCTTATCGTGGCGCTCAATGTGCCTGCAGTGCAGAACTTCATCAAGGATAAAGTTGTTTCTTATCTGGTCAAAAAGACGGACACAGAAATTAGCTTGGAGCGCATCCGCATCGGGTTTCCCAAAGATTTGGAACTTTCCAAACTATATATAGCCGACAAAAAAAAGGACACACTCCTATATGCCGATAAATTACTGGTGGATATAGACATGTGGGCTTTATTGAAAAACCGCATAGAGGTTGACAACATTGAGCTGCGCAAAGTGCGCGCCAATCTGCTGCGGCAAAATCCCGACACGGTTTTTAACTATCAGTTCCTGATAGACTCGCTCGTATCCAATTCGCAACAACCCGACACAAGCACCGCCTCCGACAACTCGGCTCCATTAATTTTTGACTTGAACAAAATAGTGCTTGACGATATACAATTCCGTTTCAAGGACGATGTTGCAGGAAGCGATGCAGGCGTTTTTTTAGGCAATCTGACGGCAAAAGTGAACAAATTCGACCTTGATAAAATGCACTATGCCCTGCAAAAACTTTCGATAAGTGATACACGGTTACATTATTATCAATATAAACCGTTAACCGTTTTGCAGCAAGTCGTGCAAGAAACCGTTAAGGAAACCAAGGAAGAAAACAGTACCCTGCCCTTGCTTGAATTTAACGACGTTTCTTTTCAAAACGTATCATTGGCATACAACGATATGCTCTCGGACATGAAGGCATCGGCATCCTTAAATGAATTCAACTTTAAAGACCTCTTGCTCGATCTCACCAAAGGTATCTATAAGGCCAGCGACGGAACGCTCAATAATTCCGACATCCGTTTTGCCTATCGCCCGGCACCGCCTGCAAAACAAACAACAGAAACAAAAGACACAACTCCCTCCTCAGGATTTGCATTATATTTAGACAAGATAGCCCTGCACAATAACAAAGTAAAATACGATGACCTGTCCGCACAGCGCGCACCGAACGGACGATTCGATTACAATCACTTAAACATAACAGGATTAGGACTTTCAGGTGAAGGGATTGCGATTGACAGCACGGGCATGAAGTTCGTGGTGAACGGCATCTCGTTGAAAGATAGTTGTGGCTTTGTGCTGAACGACCTCAAGGGAAAACTGGTATATGATGACAAGCAATTACGTTTGGACAACTTTCTGCTCAAAACACCGGGAACATACATTGATAACACGAGTTTGCTGAGCTACACCTCGCAGGATGATTTGAGCAAACATCCCGAAAAGGTAAAAACCATGCTAAACTTCCGCAAGTCGGTGATAGACATGCGGGACGTATATTATTTTGTGCCGACCATCCCCGCCGATTATAAAAATCAAAAATTAAATCTCACCGCAACCGTCAACGGGTATTTGAACAATCTCGACATCGGGCAATTTTCTATCAACGGGTTGAAAAATACCCGCCTTGACATGAATGGCAAAATCAAAGGCCTGCCCGACATAGAGCGCACTGTTTTTGATTTGAACATCCGCACGCTGGCCACTTCCAAATCTGATATCATGGCTTTTGTGCCAGCGGCTTCCCTACCCTCCTCCATCAACCTGCCGGAGTATATCTCTGCTTCGGGTTGGTTTAAAGGCACGACCACCAATTTTAGTACGAAGCTCAACGCCAAAACCAATATGGGCGCAGCCTCTGTTACGGGCACAGCAAACCTGACCACAAACCGTGAACGTTACGACTTACAGGCTAACCTGATAAATTTCAATGTTGGAAAACTATTAAAACGTGATGATGTCGGTGTAGTGAACGTGGCGATGAACGTAAAAGGCAGTGGCCTTGACCCGAAAAAAATAAATGCAAAAATCAAGGGAACGGTTTATAGCGCTTACTACAATCAATATACCTACAAAAACATCAGCATTGATGGTCATTATGGCGGACAGAACCTCGTCCTGCAAGCCACAAGCCAAGACCCGAACGCTGATTTAAACATGACCGCCAACCTAAATATGGGTGGCAAATATCCGTCCATGAAAGGGCAAATAGACCTGCGCCAACTGGACTTACAAAAACTACATTTCGCTGACGGTGAACTGAAATTGGCAGGTGTCATCAACATGGACTTTCAAACGATTGACCCGGACTATCTCAACGGTCAGGCACATATCGGCAGCCTGCAAATCGTGAAGGACGGGCAACGTTACAACGTGGATACTATTTCTCTTTCAGGATTGGCAACGCCCACGCAAAACCAATTGACGCTTCGATCCGAGATATTGAACGCCTCTTTGGATGGTAAGTATCAGCTTACTCAAATTGCGCAGGCATTCATCAATCAAATCAACAAATACTATGAGATAGGAGAAACGAAACGTACCGACCCGCAAAACTTCAGGTTTGATGTCGTGGTGCACAATTCCAAGCTACTGCAATACCTCGTACCTGAATTAAGCACTTTTGCGGCCTCTTCGCTGAACGGTGTACTGAACACAGAAGCAGATACCCTTATTGTACAGGCAAAATTCCCGCATGTCATTTATGACAGCTTTGACATAAAAGATATTTCGCTCTACCTCACCAACCGCGACACGGCAAGCCTTAAATACGACTTGAAGATAAAGAGTTTTGAAAGCCCCGCCATCCAATTGTACAACACGACCATCAACGGATTTGCCGTCAACAATTCGCTTGATGTGAACCTGTTGCTCCGCGATAGTAAGAACAAGGATAAATATGTGGTAGGCGGTAATTTCAAAACCCATTCCGGCATTTCTGAGTTTAGTTTAGACCCGCAAAAGCTTTTGTTGAATTATGACAAATGGCAGGTGTCGCCCAATAATCTTATCCAATATGGAAAAGAAGGTATTTATGTGCGCGATTTCCGCATCAGCAACAGCGGACAGTCTCTGGCCGTAAACAGCACTTCCGACAAACCCCAATCCCCTATCAGTTTTAAGTTTAATGACTTTTCACTCGAAACATTGACAAGGTATGCAGAACAAGACACATCATTGGTCGGCGGTATCCTTAACGGCACAGCGCTGGTATCCGATGTGACCGAAAACCCTAAGTTTGAAACAGACCTTACGATAACAGACCTCCGCTATCAAAAAGATTTATTGGGCAATGCGAGCATAAAGATTGACAATCACACGGCCAATGCCTTTAAGACCGACATTGCCCTGAGCGGCACGCACGATGTGAAGATAAACGGCTACTACTACACGGAGCCGTCAGGCATAGACATGAACATCGGCGTGAATAAAATAGACCTGAGATATATAGAAAGCATAACCGGAGGACAGGTGAAGAACGGCTCTGGCATTCTCACCGGGAACATCAAAGCGACCGGTTCACTGGATGCTCCTAAAGTATTAGGCTCGCTTACATTTAAAGATGCAGGCTTAACGATAAGCCAGTTAAATGCTCCTGTTAAGCTGCAAAACGAAACCATACAATTTGACAACAACGGTATCTCGTTCAACAACTTTACCCTGCGCGACACGCTCAACCAGCCGTTAACCGTGCGCGGCGTTATCCTCACTAAAAATTATACCGACTACGCATTTGATTTGGACGTAAGGGCGCGCAATTTTCAGGCCATGAACTCCACGGCAAAGGATAATGAATTGTTTTATGGAACCGTGTTCCTTGATTTGACCGCCAAGATTAAGGGCAATCTCGACAAACCAAAGGTGGATATGCAACTGCGCATTAACAAAGACACAAAATTTACGTTCGTGATACCCGACGATGACCCGAATGTCATAGAACAGGAAGGCGTTGTAGAATTTGTGGATATGGACGCACCGCCCCACAACGGCAGAATGCCTATCAACGTGGACAGCCTGACGCGTTCTTCCATTACCGGGCTTGATGTGTCGGGCGACATCACCATCAATAAAGATGCGCAAATAACCATTTTGGTTGACCCGCAAAACGGTGATGCGCTTACTGTTACCGGAGAGGCAGACCTTAGCTTCCAGATGGATCCCAGCGGTAAAACAACGCTAACAGGACGTTACCAACTGGCAGATGGTAGCTATAATCTGACCATCGGCGGACTGGCGCGCAGGAAATTTAAAATTAAGGAAGGCTCTATTCAATGGACAGGCGGGCCAACGGAAGCCATTGCAGATATTACGGCGCTGTACGAAGTCAATACCTCCCCGGTAGATTTGGTTGCCGACCAAATTGAAGACCTTGATGCCAGCTCCCGCATACGGTTCAAGCAAAAATTACCGTTCCTCGTTTATTTAAAAATGAAGGGGGAACTCCTCAAACCAAGCATCAGCTTTGAACTGGACATGCCCGAGAATGAGCGCAATGCGTTCAACGGCACCGTTTACACCAAACTACAACAACTCAACACCGACGAAAGCGAGTTGAACAAACAGGTATTCGCCTTGTTGGCATTAAACAAATTTATTTCATCGAATCCTTTCCAAAGCCTCGTGGGTGGCACATCCGCGGAATCACTGGCCAGACAAAGTGTAAGCCGCCTGCTAACGCAACAATTAAATAATCTGGCAGCAGATTTGATACATGGCGTTGATATTAACTTTGAACTGATGTCGGGAGAAGATTATTCTTCCGGAACGGAGCAAACGAAAACCGACTTAAACGTATCTTTCAGCAAAAGCCTTTTGAACGACAGGCTCACCGTGACTGTTGGAAATAATTTTGCGTTGGAAGGCAGCAACAGCCAGCAGGAAGCCTCCCAGTTGGCCAGCAACGTGAACATCGAATATATGTTGTCACGTGACGGCAGGTATAGGTTGCGCGCTTATCGTCGTAATCAGACCGAAGGCATCATCGAAGGACAAATTATCGAAACCGGGGTTGGCTTTGCCATGATTGTGGACTACAACAGGTTTAAGGAGATATTCAACAGTTTTAAAAAACGCAGGGGATACAGAAGAGACGGGGAAAGCAGAGATAACAAGGAGAACAGGGGAAACAGACAAAATATTCAAAGATGACCTCAATTAAAAATATCATATATTTCTTGGCCATCATGGTGTTGCTCTATGCCTGTAGTTCAACCAAGCATCTCAAGCCGGGAGAAATTTTGTACACGGGTGCCGAAGTACGCCTAAACCCTGACACCGCACCCAAATATAAAGGACAAAAGGATTTTCAGATAGCCTTAATGGAAAGAACACGGCCTAAGCCCAACAAAAGCATCCTGGGATTCAGAAATAAGCTTTTCTTTTACAATTTGGCAGGTGAACCGAAAAAAGACAAAGGCTTCCGCTACTGGATGCGCAATAAATTAGGAGAACCACCCGTGCTGCTGAATCAGGTTAATACAAATACCAATGTCAATATACTGAACAGTTATATGCTCAGCAAAGGTTTTTTGCAAACAGAAGGCAAAGGCGAAAAAGTGGCAAAAGGGAAGAAGGGCAAAGCAGTTTACACGATTATGTCAGGGCACAGATATAAAATCCGGGATGTTTCCTTCCCCAAAGAGGGTTCGTCTAAGCTGTTCCGGTTGATTCAAGAAAGCGCTGCCAAAACCTTGCTGAAAAAAGGAAATTATTATGACCTTGATGTTTTCAAACTGGAACGCGAGCGCATAGACGAGATACTGAAACAGAACGGTTATTATTATTTCAACCCTGATTTTATATTGTTACAGGTTGACAGTACCATCGGTAATAATGAGGTCAATATTTATTTAAAGGTAAAAGACAATACACCTTATGCCGCCATGCACCCTTATTATATCCGGAACATTAATATCTTTCCAAACTATACGCTCAACCGGGATTCCGTCAACCGGCGTTCTTCCCCTGTAAGCTATAAGGACTTCAACATCTACGACCCGCTGAACCGTTACAAACCGCAACTTTTTGAAAACCTCGTATTCTTTGAAAAGGGGGAAAAATACAACCGCACCGACCACTCGTTAAGCCTTAACCGATTGGTAAGCATCGGCACTTTTAAATTTGTAAAAGCAGAGTTCAAACCGCTGGATACTTTGCGAAGCGATAGTATGGATTTGGACTTTTTATTAACTTCCCTCAAACGTAAAGCTTTGACACTTGATGTGACGGGAACCAGCAAATCCAACAATTTTGTAGGCTCACAATTAAAAATAACCTATACCAACCGGAATGTTTTCAAAGGTGCAGAGCAACTAAAAATCAGTGCATCGGGTGGCTTTGAAACTCAGGTGGGCGGACAGGCTGGTGGCGTAAACTCCAACTCGCTCGGGTTGGATGCAAGCCTTATCTTTCCCCGTATTGTATTACCGATTTTCAACATAAAAAATTATACCGCTTACGTGCCCAAAACCCACGTGACCATTGGCGGGCAAAGATTGCAACGTTCCAAATTCTATACTCTTGTATCCGGCAAGTTCGAATTTGGCTATTTATGGAAAGGGAATCAGTTCAGCGAACATCAGCTAAACCCTATTTCCATCAACTATATAAAAACCACTAACACGACCGATAGTTTTAACCGCATGTTGGAGCAAATCCCCAGCCTGAAAAAGAATTTCGAGAACCAGTTCATTATCGGCACAAATTACACTTATACTTACACTAACCAAATGCAGGACGCACGCCGGAACAACTTCCTATTCATCGCCAATGCAGAAAGTGCAGGAAATCTTATAAACCTTTTCCTTTCCGAAAATGATGCAGGACAGAAGACATTGTTCAACGCCGCTACCAACCAATTCATCCGGCTGGAAGGTGATTTCAGGGATTATTACAAGCTCAACAATCGCGGGTTGATATGGGCCAACCGGTTAAATATCGGCATTGGCATTCCCTACGGCAACAGTACAGCATTACCTTACGTGAGGCAATTTTTTGCGGGAGGCAGTAATGACATCCGTGCGTTCCGCGCAAGGTCTTTAGGCCCTGGTGGTTTTTATGCGCAAACCAATTCAGGCTCCCGCCTTTTCCTTGAGCAAGGCGGTGACGTTAAAGTAATGCTCAACTCCGAGCTCAGGGCAAAACTGTTCAGTGTTTTGCAGGGAGCGGTCTTTATAGATGCCGGCAATATATGGCTATCGCGCGAAGATGCAGACCGTCCCGGTGCAAAGTTTAGCTTCGGGAATATGTTCAACCAGATGGCGGTCGGCGGCGGTGTGGGTCTACGTGTGGACGCCTCTATTTTCGTTATACGCTTCGACTTGGCCATGCCTTTACGCAAACCTTATCTGGAAAACAAATGGGTGTTGGATCAAATCAATTTCGGCAATTCCCAATGGCGAAAGGATAATTTAATCCTGAATATCGGCATTGGTTATCCGTTCTAAGAATCTTTAAATTAGCGCCAGCATTATTCAAGATTTTTATTTTCTACCACATAGTCAAATATCAATATATAATCATGATTATTTCCTTACAAAATCAATACTCATTGGTCGGTGGTGCCAGTCAAGGGCTTGGCAAGGCTGTGGCCATGCAGCTTGCCGCCAGCGGGGCAACCGTCACGGTAATGGCTCGTAACGAAGAAGCGCTTAAATCATTAGTAAAAGAATTGCCCGCGCCGCATCAGCAAACCCATCAATATCTCGTGGTTGATTTTGGTGATTTTACCAGCTTCATGGGAATTATTGAAAAATACTTTCAAACAAACCGGGTGGACATTCTTGTAAACAACACCAACGGCCCCAAAGCAGGGACGGTTCTCGAAAAGAACTATGCCGATTATCAGGAAGCATTCAGTCTTTTGTTTCAAACTGTGCAACATACAACAGCGCTGGCCATACCATCCATGAAGGAAAAAGGCTACGGCAGGATTATCAACCTTACATCGCGCACGGTAAAAGAACCTGCCGACAACCTTGCTTTATCGAATGCTATCCGCGCAGCGGTTGCCACCTGGGGCAAGACGCTCTCCCGCGATGTGGCAAAGTATAACATAACCGTTAACAACATTCTCACCGGAAATTTTGACACGGCCAGGCTAAAACAACTTTTCCAATTACAGGCTGAAGCAAAGGGCATTCCGCTGGAAACCATTGTTGCCGCCGCCGAGGCCGAGATACCTATACAACGCTTGGGCAAGCCCGAAGAGCTGGCTAACATGGTCACGTTCCTTGCTTCCCCGCAAGCCTCTTATGTCACGGGAACCAGCATCGCAATTGACGGAGGTCTGTTGAAATCTGTATAATCAGGAAGAAAAATTGAAAATTGAAAGCGGAGAGTTGAAAATGTAATAACCTTACTTTAAAAGAACACGGCGATACTCGATAATTATTTTATAGGGTTGAGCGTTCGCTATGCTGAATGCAGCCGAAGCTTCTGCACAAATAGTAACGAACAGATTTTCCCGCTCGTTACACCCAATCAGAAAGAAGCAAAAGCACACATCAAACCTTCATTTCCACGTTCCCATATTTTCACATTTGCCCTGCAATTGTTGATTGCTTAATTATCAATCGCCGTTATCTTTGCGGGCATAGTATGTCAAAAGTTATTATCATCGGGCCAGGGCATCCGCTAAGGGGCGGTTTAGCCACTTTTAATCATCGGTTAGCCAAAGAATTTATGGACAACGGACATGATTGCGAACTGTGGTCTTTTTCGCTGCAATACCCGTCGTTCCTGTTCCCCGGCAAATCGCAATATTCCGATGACCCCGCTCCTACGGGCATTCCTATATACAGTAAAATCAATTCCATCAATCCGCTCAACTGGTGGGCGGTGGGCAATGCGTTAAAAAGAAAACGTCCCGACATCATCGTGGTACGTTACTGGCTTCCCCTGATGGGGCCGGCGCTCGGCAGCATCATCAGGATTGCCAAACGCAACAAGCACTCAAAAGTAATCTGCATTGCGGACAATATTATACCGCATGAAAAAAGACCCGGCGATACGGCATTTACAAAATATTTTATAAAATCCTGCGATGGTTTCATCACCATGAGCGATAAAGTTTTGTCAGACCTGAAGCAATTCACAATGACAAAACCTGCGCAACTCGTGCAGCATCCGTTGTACGACAACTTCGGCTCTATCATACCCAAAACTGAAGCAAGGCAACACCTTAGCATTTTGTCAGATGAAAAAATAATTCTGTTTTTCGGCTTCATTCGCAAATACAAAGGACTTGATCTATTATTACAAGCAATGAAAATCGTCAAGGAAAAAGCATTGGCAGAAAACAGACAAATTGCCAAACTGTTGATAGCAGGGGAATTTTACGAGGATGAAAAGCCGTACACAGAAATGATTTCTCAATTAGGATTAAACAACGATGTCATCCTGCGGACAAATTTTATTGCAGACAATGAAGTGAAATATTATTTATGTGCTGCAGATGTGCTGGTGCAACCTTATAAAAACGCCACGCAAAGCGGCGTAACGCCACTGGCTTATTATTTTGAAAAACCAATGGTGGTCACTAATGTGGGCGGATTACCGCAGTTAGTACCGCACGGACAATGCGGTCTGGTAGCAGAACCGGATGCACCGTCCATCGCGGCAGCCATTGACAGTTTTTTTGAATTAGGCGAAGAACATTTTATTCCGCATATTCGCACCGAAAAGAAAAAATTCAGTTGGTCGAATATTGTCAATGCCATTACAGGATTGGCACAAAACAACACGAAATGATTTACAGAAGCAAAGCACCCCTCCGCATCGGACTCGCTGGTGGCGGCACAGATGTTAGTCCTTATTGCGATCTATACGGCGGCGCTATTTTGAACGCAACCGTTTCACTCAATGCCAACGCAAGCATCGAACCTACGGATGACGGAAAGATTATCATAGAGGCTATTGACCGCAACGAATCCGAGACATTTGATTGGTGCACCCAACTGCCCACCAACGGTTATCTCGATTTGCTGAAAGGGGTTTACAACCGCATCCAAAAAGATTATCCGTTTACAAGCACCGGCTTTAAGCTCAGCACGTATGTGGATGCCCCTGCCGGCTCCGGACTTGGCACATCCTCTACCCTTGTGGTCGCCATCATCGGTGCTTTTGCGGAAATGCTCAAACTGCCTTTGGGCGAATATGACATCGCGCATTATGCTTACGAGATAGAACGCAGCGACCTGAAATTAGCAGGCGGCAGGCAAGACCAATACGCCGCAACCTTTGGCGGTGTAAATTATATGGAGTTCTATGCAAACGACAAGGTAATCGTAAATCCGCTGCGCATCCGGCAGGAATATCTTGACGAACTCGAAAACAATCTTTTGCTTTATTATACTTCCACGAGCCGCGAGTCGGCCAAAATCATCGTAGAGCAAAGCCGCAACGTAATAGAGAAAAAAGAAACTTCCATAGAGGCGATGCACCAGTTGAAACAACAGACCCAAATCATGAAGGAGGCCCTGCTTCGCGGGCATTTGCATGAAATAGGCTATATCCTTGACATCGGCTTCGAACAAAAACGAAAAATGGCGTCCGGCATCAACAATTCATTGATTGATGAAATATACTCCGTTGCTAAAAAACATGGGGCTACAGGCGGCAAGATAAGTGGTGCGGGCGGCGGCGGTTTCATGATTTTTTATTGCCCGGGCAACAGTAAATATAAAGTACAGGAAAAACTGGAGCAATTCGGCGGAAGATACCACCATTACAGTTTCACCAAAAAAGGTTTAAAAACGTGGACGGTTTAGCCCAAATAAATTCTTTCATAACCGTCTTACCTTTCATCAAACATTTAATCAAAAATGATAGAAAAAATTAACCAACGTATTCAAGATTCCATCCTTACAAAGCAAAAATTGTTGAAGGAAGAAACCGTCCTGAATACAGTGGAAAAAGTCGTAACCCATATCGTATTGGCCTTCCAAAACGGCAATAGTGTTTATTTTTGCGGCAATGGCGGCAGTGCTGCCGATGCCCAACATTTGGCGGCAGAATTTAGCGGCAGGTTTTATCTAGACCGCAAAGCCTTGCCTGCCGAAGCGTTGCATTGCAATACGTCTTATTTGACTGCCGTTGCAAATGATTATCATTTTGACCTTATTTATGCGCGCCTGATAGATGGTATCGGTAAAAAGGGCGATATCCTAATCGGGTTAAGCACGTCCGGCAATTCCAGGAATATCGTGGAAGCTTTTCTTACCGCACGGAAAAAAGGTATGACCACGATAGCCCTCACCGGAACAACAGGTGGCGAATTAAAAAGTCATAGCGATTATTTAATCAATGTACCTTCTGCCGATACGCCCCGCATTCAGGAATGCCACATACTGCTGGGACATATCATTTGTGAATTGGTGGAAGAAAAATATTTTGCATCTTAAACTTACAGCGATGACAGAAACACAAAGTTTAAGTTTCCCTATTGATTCCACAGAACACAAAGAAGCCATTGTGTTGGCTGGTGGTCTTGGCACACGCCTGAAAGAAGCCGTGCCTGACCTGCCCAAATGTATGGCACCCGTGGCCGGACAGCCATTTTTATATTACGTCATCAACCACCTGCGAAACCAAGGAATTTCTAAGATTATCTTTAGCCTTGGTTACAAACATGAAGCTGTCCTGGAATATTTGTCAAAAGAATTTGACACGCTTTATTACGATTATGTTATAGAACAGGAGCCGCTTGGCACGGGCGGTGCCGTGCAATATGCCCTGCAAAAAACAACGAGCGAAAACGTGTTCGTGGTGAACGGCGACACCCTGTTTGAATTTGATTCAACGCAATTATCACAAAAGCATCATAGCTCAAATGCCGCCTGCACGCTGGGGTTGAAGCCTATGCAGGATTTTGACCGATATGGTGCCGTTACATTAAACGATGACCAAATCATTACCAGCTTTAAAGAAAAGCAACACTTTAAAACAGGTTTGATTAGTGCGGGCGTATCGCTTATAAACAAAGCAAGTTTTCTGGGGAAAAAGTTTCCTGAAAAGTTTTCTTTTGAAAAAGATTTTTTGGAAAAATTTGTAGATGAAGGAAAATTTGCCGGTGATGTGCAAGATGTATATTTCATTGACATCGGCATCCCCGAAGATTACAACAGGGCACAAAGTGAATTTAGCCTGCCGCCGTTTAAATTATCGGACATAGACGAAACCTGGACGCTCTTCATTGACCGAGATGGTGTCATCAACGAAGACAAAGTAGGCAGTTACGTTTTCAATGCTAATGAGTTTGTCTTCATGAAAAGGATGCCTGAAATTTTTGAGCCGGTAAGCAAATTGTTCAGGCGTATCATGGTCGTTACCAACCAGCGCGGTATTTCTAAAGGATTAATGACCACAAATGACCTGTTGGGCATCCACCAAAAAATGTTGAAAGGCATTGAAAACGTAGGAGGCAAGATTGATAAAATATATTTTGCACCGGGTATGGACAATCGCGACTTTATGCGCAAGCCCAACCCAGGCATGGCTTTGCAGGCCAAAAAAGATTTTTCCGAAATAAACCTTAGCAAGTCCATCATGATAGGCAATAACATTACCGATATGGAATTTGGCAGGAATGCGGGCATGCGGACAATCTTTTTAACGACTACGATACAAATGTCGCATCCCAATCCTTATATAGATTATATCTTTGAAGATTTAGATGCCTTTTGCAAAGCATTGGCGGATAGCCGCACAGGCATATAAAATAAAACTTGATTAAACTTAGAGCCTGTTTAAATTTGTATTATGAAAATACCTATAAGCTATTCAATGTATTTTACTTAAGGTTTCAGTGTAGTTGCGGGTGACAACACCCGCAACAGCGACCGCCAATGTTGGTGTTATCACCAACATCCTAAGTAAACTATCAGATAAATTTTAAACAACATAATGAGATGTTTATTTCATAAGATGAAGCTAAAAATTGTATGTCATTGTGAGCAAAGCGCAGCGTAGCCGAACAATCTGTGAGAATGACAACGAACAGATTTCTCCACTCGCTCCACTTCGTTTTGCTCGGTCGAAACGACAAAGACAACTTAATAATCAAAAAACATTGAATAAATGTCATTGCCGCACGTTGCCATAGTAATTCTTAACTGGAACGGTCAAAAACATTTGGCCGAATTCCTCCCTTCTGTTATGGCTACGGCATATCCAAACCATTCTATCATCGTAGCAGACAACGGCTCTACCGATGATTCGGTTGATTTTTTAACAACGAACTATCCAGATATAAGAATCACTAAACTTGCAGCAAACTATGGCTTTGCAAAAGGATATAACGAAGCGCTGAAACAGGTGGATGCCGATTATTATATGCTGCTAAACTCCGATGTGCAGGTAACACCGGGATGGATAGAACCACTGGTAAACCTTGCGGAATCGGACAGTAAGATAGCGGCCTGCCAACCAAAGATATTGTCCTACAAAAACCCTTCGCTGTTTGAATATGCAGGCGCTGCGGGCGGTTGGTTAGACGCGTATGGCTATCCATTTTCCAAAGGGCGCATCTTTGATATTTGCGAAACGGATAAAGGTCAGTATGACCAAAGCGAACCTATTTTTTGGGCAAGCGGCGCAGCTCTTTTCATCCGGGCAAAAGTGTTTCATGACGTGGGCGGTTTTGACAATTATTTTTTTGCACATCAGGAAGAGATAGACCTTTGCTGGCGCGTGCAATTGGCCGGATATATCATTATGTCATGCCCCGCATCTACCGTGTATCATTTAGGCGGCGGTACATTACCAAAGGGTAATTCCCTGAAAACTTACCTCAATTTTCGCAACAACCATATCATGATTTTCAAAAACATGCGCGGTTGGAGAAAATGGTACACAACAGCTTGCAGGCTCGTGCTTGATTTTGCATCGGCATTTAAAAGTCTTTTGGGCGGCGATGGTAGCTATTTTACCGCCGTGATGAGCGCGTATTTATCCTTTGCCAAATGGTTGTTCGTTGACTACAAAAAAAGTATTTTCCCAAAATCGAAAAAAGGAAAAGTGTATGGCGTATGGAATGGAAATATTGCCGTTGCCCATTTTTTAAAAGGAAAAAAGAAATTTTCGGAAATCGTGAAAGATGATGAAGTTTAAAGTTAATCATCTTACGACCGACAACCTAAAAAGTATGGCAATGTGTTGTTAGAGATAACTCCAACAATGGCAAGAAACCAGAAAACACCACACTGTTCATCATCCGCTACAATAATCCTGCAATCCTGTGATTTTTACTCATATAAACTCAAGCGGCTTTGCACTTCCTGCAAACGTGACTGCACATCATGAAGTTGACCAAGCAGGTGATGGATGGCTTCAAGCCCTTCTATATTTATATCAAGATCATAATGCAGGTGCATATAACGCTCCAGCATGGCAAGCTGTTCGTGGGCAATGAACAATTGGCTTTCGCTTTCCACCACTTCCACCAGCCCGCTTTCCCCAAGGCTTTTAACAAAGGAAAGCTCAATTTTGTATGCCGTACAACAAGTTTCAACAGGTATCAGGTTCATTTCTTCCATGTCGGGTTATTTTTTAAGATTAGCTAATTCGGTAAACAATTCTTTTTCGCGCGGGGAAAGACCTGTGGGTAAAACCACATTGAAGGTAACGTACAAATCGCCAAACTTTCCATCCTCTTTATAAACAGGGAATCCTTTGCCGCGCAGCCGCACTTTCGACCCGTTTTGTGTCCCGGGCTGAATAGTCAGTTTCACTTTACCATCTATCGTATCAACCGTTTCCTCCCCTCCCAGGACTGCCTTATATAAATCAAGTGGCACGGTAAGGTAAAGGTCATTACCCGCACGGATGAATTTTGTGTCATTATTTACAACAAACGTAATGTACAGGTCACCGTGAGGGCCGCCGTTCACACCTTCCCCTCCATAGCCTTTTATCTTTATTTCTTGCCCGTTCGCGATACCCGCCGGCACAGTGATGCGAATATTTTTCCCATTTACGGTAAATGTTTGTTTATGGGTTTTATAAGTATCGGAAAGGTTCAACTGAACCTCGGCACGGTAATCCTGCCCCTTAAATTTTACATGGGTATGGGATTTCCTGCTACCCGCCCCTCCGAACATCGTATTGAAAAAGTCTGAAAAATCGGCGCCTTCGGAAAAGGAGTAAGTCCCCTCCCCAAAAGGTGAACCACCTCCCGGTGAAGCACCTCGCTGGGCGCGCGCCTGTTCAAACTGCTCCGCATGTTTCCAATCGGCACCGTATTGGTCATACTTTTTACGTTTGTCCGGATCGCTGAGCACTTCATTCGCCTCGTTTATTTCCTTGAATTTCTTGTCCGCTTCCTTATCGTTCGGGTTGAGGTCGGGGTGGTACTTACGCGCAAGTTTTCTATATGCCTTTTTTATGTCATCCGCAGTAGCGTCCTTGCCCACGCCCAGCACCTTGTAATAATCAATATATTCCATGATTTACAGTTAAACTTGCCAAATTTATTCACAAAATTTTTGCCAAAGCCTTCACAAAGTTAGGAAGTTTAAGGGTTGACATTAAACCGGAAAATAACGCTACCTATGACCATTCACTACTCATCCCTTGTAAAACATAAATCTTAGATTCAGCTTATTTGGTGGAAAAATAGGTGTATTTGGAAACATTTGCAACAACGTGTCCAAAAATTTTTACCATATTTTTTATCACACCTGCTGTGTCATGAAATTGTTATAAATCATTGTTAATAAAATGCT
Source organism: Niabella sp. (assembly GCA_047601605.1). Lineage (GTDB taxonomy): Bacteria > Bacteroidota > Bacteroidia > Chitinophagales > Chitinophagaceae > Niabella. The sequence goes on along the minus strand of JASGIU010000002.1, from coordinate 2,019,346 downwards.
AACGCATAATTAATTGTTAAAACAACTTATATAAGTTTTTTAAAATCTATAAAAAACTTATTAATTTTTTATAAAAAGTTTTTGTTTTTGTACAGTTTGCCCCCTACCTTTATTTAATGAAAATTTAACATAGGACGATGTCTGCACAAATCAGTCATAAAAAAAGTATTGCCAGAAATGCCATTATCCGGCATCTGTACTTTCACAAATTGTTGTCTTGTGCAGATATCAGCGAATTAATTGAAAAAAGCCTTCCCCTTACCACACGCTATATTAACGAAATGCTTGAAGAAGGTAGCATCGTAGAAAAAGGCCTTGCCCTCTCAACAGGCGGCAGACGACCGCAGATGTACGCTCTGGCTCCGGACAGCTTTTATATCCTGGCTGTTGCCATGGATCAATTTGATACGCGCATGGTGTTAGTGAACGAGAGTAATCAGATTGTAGGGGAAATTTCGCGCAAACCTCTCCCATTGGCGGGGAACGAGAATGCTGCCATTGACCTTGTATCCAATATCCGGCATTTTATAGAAGGATCAGGGAAACCTGCAAACAAGATTATCGGTATCGGTATCGGAATGCCCGGTTTTATAGATACAAAAAAGGGCATCAACTACACGTTCCTACCTGTAAAAGAAAAAAGCCTTGTTGAATTAATAGAACAATCCATCAGTATTCCTGTAAGAATTGACAACGATTCAAGCCTGATTGCCTTGGCAGAACTAAAGTGGGGCGCTGCACAGGGAAGAAAGAATGTCATGGTCGTGAATATCGGCTGGGGCGTGGGCTTGGGCATCATCTCTAACGGCAATCTCTTTCGGGGTAACGAGGGCTTTGCCGGAGAATTCAGCCATATACCGTTGTTCGACAATAACAAACTATGCAGTTGCGGAAAGCACGGGTGCTTGGAAACTGAGACATCTTTGGTAGTGGTAATCGAAAAGATAAAAAAAGGGCTAAAAGACGGTAGAATATCCCTGTTAAGAGACTTGCCAGATGAAGAACTTGCACAAAGCATTAAGGCAATTATCGAAGCAGCCCAAAAAGGAGATACTTTTTCGATAGAAGTATTGTCGGAAGCGGCATACAACATCGGCAGGGGCGTGTCAATCCTCATCCATTTGCTCAATCCGGAATTAATCATTATCAGCGGCATTGGCTCCCTTGCCGGGAAATTGTGGATTGCACCGATACAACAAGCCATTAATGCCTACTGCATTCCCAAGATTTCAGAGAACGTAGATCTAAAACTGTCAACCCTTGGTTACGATGCAGAACTGATAGGTGCAGCGGCATTAGTGATGGAAAACCCGTTAAAAATTAGAGGAAAAGAAAAATCAAAAACAGCTGATAGAATAACAGCCTTGTAGATAACCGATTAATTTTTTAATTTTTAAACAAGAAACACATGAAGAAGAAACAAGTACTTTTCGTACTCTTTACTTTTCTGTTGGTCATGGCAGGTGGCAGATTACTTGCCCAGACCCGGACGGTAACAGGTACCGTTTTGGACGATCAGGGAAATGCTTTGCCTGGAGTTTCCTACACCGTTAAGGGCGCAAACAGGGGCGGAGTGACAGATGCATCAGGCAATTTCAGCGTAAGCGTTAGCGGTGCCAATTCTGTTATTGAATTTAGCATGATAGGATTTCAAACACAAAACGTTACCGTAGGTCAAAACTCAACATTATCTGTTACGCTCAAAAAAAATGAAGCTGAATTAGAGAATGTGGTCGTGACCGCCATGGGGATTAAAAGAGATCAAAGAAAACTGGGCTATGCGACGTCAACAGTAGCAGCAAAAGACATTATTAAAACAGCACCTACAAACTTTGCATCAGCTCTTTACGGAAAAGCACCAGGTGTAATGATTAATACTCAGCCAGGGGGATCTACTAGTGCTGTAGCAATACAAATCAGAGGATTAGCCTCACTTTCTGCGCAAGCACAACCACTATTAGTAGTGGATGGTGTAGTTGTAAGGAATGGTGATACTAACAATGACGGATACTGGGGCGGTAACCAAAAAATAAATGGAAATGGCCTGCTGGACATTAATCCGGAAAACATTGAAAATATTAATATCCTAAAAGGAGCAGCTGCTTCGGCTTTGTATGGCTCTGATGCAAATTTTGGTGTAGTCATAATTACAACGAAAAATGGCAAAGGACTCAAAAAAGGTTTGGGCGTAGATCTCAATATGTCCGCGAACATTGAAAATGCCTATATTCCTAAAGGATACCAAAGTGAATATGGCCCAGGCTACGACAGGGCAACCAATATGAACTCTTTTGGTTCTGACGATGATGGATGGATTCATTTAACGGTGGACGGAAAAGATGTAGTCAGGCCTATTTTCAGGTCTTATGCTCAATTTGGGCCTAAGATAGACGGACGTGAAGTTTATTGGTGGGATGGGGAAATGAGGCCCTATGCTTCCAATGGTACCATTTGGAAAGATTTTTATAAAACAGGATATAGCAGTACTGCAAATATTGCATTAAACAATTCTACAGAAAAATTCAACTATCGTCTTTCCTACACAAGGAATAATTATGAAGGAATTCAGAGAGGAGGTAAGCAACAAAAGAATACATTCAACCTGAATACTACATATCACATCACTGACAAAATAAGTCTTGACCTTATTTCTAACTATATCAACGAAAGGGTACATAACAGACCCCGGCAGGTATATTATCTTACCAATAATTATGGAGGCTTTGTAAGCCCTGTTGATAGGATGGATGTATATCTGAATAAATATCAAACAACCAAGGGGTACAAATGGGTTAACTACAATTCCGATCTTGATGTAGAAGAAAGGTTAAAATACAATATTCGTGGAACTGATTTCTTAGATTTTCTTTGGAACCAACTTGCTAACAGTTATGACGAAACATCCAATCGCTTTATGAATTCTTTAACCCTAAACTATAAAATAACCAAAGGTTTGACTTTCAGGGGAAGATATGGAAATGATATCACCAGTTGGTTCATGGAAGAAAAAGATAGAACCACCCAACCTTTGTCTTTTGGTGCCAGCGGATACTATGGTACAACCAATAACAGATTTGTTTTTTCCTACGGAGACGTGCTACTTACTTATCAAACAAAACTGCTACCAAAGCTTAGCATGAGCCCTTCAATTGGCTACCAGGCCAGGGTTGAGGACTATAGATACAATTCTGCAGGAACAAGTGGTGGCTTAACTTCTGAGAACTGGTTTAGCCTTAGTGCCTCAAAAGACCAAGCTGTTGGAAATACGACAAGAGCCAAATTAGTAAAAGACGGGCTATTTGGTATCTTAAACTTCGACTATAACAATTATCTGTTTGTGGAAGGTACTATCCGTCAGGAAAGGTCTTCAACACTACACCCCGATTACAACACCTATTATTACGGCGGCGCAAGCGCAGCTTTCGAAATCAGCAATGCGTTTAAACTACCTAAATTTATATCTTATAGTAAACTTAGAACTGCCTGGGGTACTGTAGGTAATCCTCCGGAAATGTACAAAGGCAATATCGTTTATGACGCAGGTAGTGTTCAGGGCATACCGTATTTAACAACTCCTGCGGCCTATGGTAATGAACAGCTTAAAAATGAAAAAAGAACGAATATCGAAATTGGCTTAGAAAACAGATTCTTTGGCAACAGGTTAGGATTTGATTTTACTTGGTACAAAGATGAGTTTAAAGATCAGTTTGCAAGCCTAAAAATACCCGCTTCAACGGGTGCCACTTCCATATTAGTAAACGTTGGCACAATGACAGGTTCCGGCGTTGAACTTGGCCTGTATGGCACTCCTATTAAAACAAATAACTTTAGCTGGGATTCACGTATTAATGTTTCCTTCACCAATAACAAAGTAAAATCCCTGATGCCGGGTCTTAATGAATTGGAATTGGCTAACGTAGACAATGGTTCCCTGATTGTGAAAACAGAGGTTGGACAAAAAGCGGGAAACATTTACTTATACAAGCGTAAAACAGATGACAAAGGCAATTATGTCATAACTGATGACGGTTTTTATGACGTGGATTATTCCGAACAAAAATTAGCTGGCAACATACAGCCTAAAATGATCGGAGGTTTCCTCAACACGATTAACTATAAAAATTTTTCCTTAAACATCGTAACAGACTTTAGGTACGGAGGTAAAGTTGTATCCGCTGGCTTACTCTACCAAACAGGCTCTGGCATGTTTGACAATTCTTTATTCGGCCGGGATGCAGAACATGGGGGAGTCTCCTATTATATTGATGACGCTGGAAAATATATAGCTGCCACTACTGCGCCCACCGGCAAAAAATTATACCATGATGGTATTGTACTTGATGGTTCAAAAGCTGATGGTTCAAAAAACACAACAATAGTCGATGCAGGTAACTATTACCTTACTACTTATCAGTGGGGTTCATGGCCTGGTAATGCATCTGGTAGTTTATATGAAGGTGCTGTATTTAATAATAACTATATCAAAGTTAGGGAAGCGTCCCTATCATACATGTTACCTACACGTCTAACGTCTAAACTCGGCCTGCAAAATCTTACCTTCAGTTTATATGGACGAAACCTGTTCTATATATACAAAACGTTACCTTATGTTGATGCCGAAGATGCGATCGGAACCAACTGGGTGAGTAGGGCAACTTCTGCGGGCAGTGGTAATGCAGCATCAAGATCAATTGGCGCAAGCTTGAGGTTGACATTTTAATTTCGTCATGGTTAAATTATTAAACGAATATTATGAAAAAGAATCTATTATTATATACAGCCTTATTGCTGCTCGCAATCTCTGTGTTTAACAGCTGCAAAAAGAGCGATTTTGACAGCAATTATTACAACCCTGAGAAATCGGTTACAGCAGATGTACCGAGACTTTATGCCGGGCTTTTTAAAGACGAAAGGGTAATGCCGAGGTATTTTAATCTTTATACATTTCACATACCCGTTTTGGGAACCTATAGCCAGACAAGTGGCTATACTAACGGGAAAGGTGTTTACGAACAACCCACCAACTATGCAGGCTCACGTTGGGATTATTTTTTCACACATGACATCGCAAGCTTTCGTGAAATTGAGAAACACTACAATATGCTTTCAGAAACTGAAAAAGAAGGTTTCCAATTATTTTTAGAAACATCAAAGATTTATATTTATGATTTGGCAACGCAAATCGTGGATATGTGGGGCGATATGCCATTTTCAGAAGCAGGAGGGTTAGCGTCGACCGGGTCTATTATACTCGCCAAATATGATAAACAAGAGGATGTATATACAGAAGCCCTTACCGAGTTAAAACGCATTTCTGACTATCTAAGAACTGCCACTCCGAGCGACTTCTATGCAACTCAGTTTCGAGCATATGACTATGTAAATAATGGAGATATTAAAAAATGGAGAAGGTATTGCAATTCTCTAATTCTTCGTTTGGCAATGCGTATATCCTATAAAGACGAAACAACAGCTAAAACGGCTGTTCAAGGAATATTGGGGGATACTACAAATTACCCTATTATAAACAAAGCAGCAGAAAGTGCTGTAATTCAGGCAAACAGTGCAACCAGCACATTATTACCCAGTGACAAAAATGAAGTTAGAAACGGTTTTGGAGTTAATCCTTTTGCCCCCGGAAAAATGCTTAATGAGATTATGGCGCCAACTTCTGATCCAAGATTACCCGTATATTTTACGCAAAAATCAGGGGGAGGCTACAATGGTATTACCAATACACTCACAGAAGCCGAAGTTACAATTGGTATAGCAGCAAATAATTTCTCACGTTGGGACTCTACAACATTCACTGAAAACTATTTGCTCCCAGGCATATTGATTACTGCAGCAGAGGTTCAGTTTATTAAAGCCGAAGCTTACGAAAGATGGGGCGGAGGAGACGCTAAAGAAGCTTACGAAAAAGGGATAAGAGAGTCTATCTCCTTCTGGTATGCAGTGAATCATAATACAGCCTACACAGCAGGCAGGCAAGAACCAGTTCCTACAGAAGCCGAAATCGCTGCCTATTTAGCCAAACCTTCGATAGCCTACGGTTCTGACAACTTAAACAAAGTCGCCACTCAAAAATGGATTGACTTCAATATCATGGAAGCCCATCAAGCTTGGGCCGAATATAGACGAACCAAATTGCCAGTTCTTTCATTCCCTATAGATGGGAGTTCATCCATTTCTCCGAATGTGCCAAATAGACTTCTTTATCCAGATTCGGAAAGAAGTTATAATACAGCAAACTATAAAGCCGTTCAAGGTAAAGACAATGTTACTACTAAGATATTCTGGGACGTAAAGTAAATTTTATCATCTAAACAAAAAAACCGCCCAAATTTTAGGCGGTTTTTTTGTTATATTTGAGCATCTCACATAACTTCAGTAAACATGAAAAAACTTTTCCCTATCGCTTTGCTATTGCTTGCCAACATTGCATTGGCACAACAAAACGTCCACCCCTCTTCTATCCAATACGAATGGCCTTCAGACCCGCTCGTCAGGCAAAAGCTCGACAAATGGCAAGACCAAAAATTCGGCATGATTATACACTGGGGATTGTACGCGGTGCCGGGCATTATGGAGTCATGGACACTGTGCTCCGAAGACTGGATTACACGAGACAGTACATTCTTATTACGGCGACTACAAAAAATGGTATTGGGGCTTGAAGGATTCTTTTAACCCCGTCAACTTCAATCCCGAACAATGGGCAAAGGCGGCCAAAAATGCGGGTGTGAAATATCTTGTATTCACCACCAAGCACCACGATGGGTTTTGTATGTTCGATACCAAACAAACAGATTTTAAAATCACCAACGGCCCTTTTTCCAATAACCCTAAAGCTAATGTGGCCAAATATGTTTTTGAAGCTTTCCGAAACGAGGGCATGATGATTGGTGCTTATTTTTCCAAACCAGACTGGCATTGCCCCTATTACTGGTGGCCGATGTATGAAACGGCCAACCGAAACAACAATTATGATATAAGAAAATATCCTTGGCGATGGGAGCAGTTCAAACAATATACTTATAACCAAATTGGCGAATTGATGCATGACTATGGCCGCATGGATATTCTTTGGTTAGACGGTGGTTGGGTGCGCCCGAAAGAAACCGTCAATGAAGAAGTCCTGAGTTGGGGAGCGCCTATTCCCGAATGGAGTCAGGATATTGACATTCCTAACATTGCGACCATGGCACGCAAGGCTCAGCCCGGTTTATTAATCGTTGACCGAACAGTGCACGGCCCTTATGAAAATTATCAAACGCCCGAGCAGCGCGTGCCGGATCATAAAATTGATAATCCCTGGGAAAGCTGCATGACACTGGGTAACGACTGGGGCTATGTACCCACAGACGTATTAAAACCTGCCCGCACTGTTATCCATCAACTTATCGAAATCGTGGCCAAGGGTGGCAGCATGTTGCTTGGCGTAGGGCCTAAACCTGATGGCACGCTCGACCAAAAAGCGATTGACAAATTAGCGGAAATAGGCACTTGGCTCAAAGCCAATGGCGAAGCCATATACAACACAAGGGCAACACAGGTCTATCAGGATGGAAATATATTTTTCACGCAGTCTAAAAATGGAGACACAAAGTATGCGCTTATCCCGCTGAAAGAAAACACGCCGCTCCCATCCGTTATAGAATGGGCGGGCAACGTTCCGAAAAAAGGTAGTTCCATGAAATGGTTACAAACAGGTGAGAAAGTAAAATGGACGACATCCAATGGCAAAACGAAAGTATGGTTACCAAAGGGTATCAGCAAAACCGCCGCAGTAGCTATTTCATTTTTGAGTGAATAATGGACATAAGCATAAGTATCATTAAAACATATCGCTATGCGCAATCTTACAATATTTCTTTTCTTATGCCTGAGCATTGATTGTTTTGCACAGCAGGGCACACCTGTTTTCCGTGATGCGTCTAAACCGATTGAAGTGCGTATGGACGACCTCCTGAACCGCCTGACCCTAAAAGAAAAAATATCGCTCTTGGGTTTTCGCAGTCCGGAAATAATCAAACTGGGCATCCCGGCCTACAACTGGTGGAGCGAGGCGCTGCATGGTGTGGCCCGCGCGGGAAAAGCCACTGTTTTTCCGCAGGCAATAGGCATGGCCTCCACATTCAATGACGAACTGCTAAAAGAAGCGGCAACCATCATTTCCACGGAAGCCCGGGCAAAATATAACCTGGCCGTTGCACAAGGCAGGCATATACAATATATGGGACTTAACTTTTGGTCGCCCAATATCAACATCTTTCGTGACCCGCGTTGGGGTCGTGGACAGGAAACTTATGGCGAAGACCCTTACCTTACTTCCACGATGGGCATTGCCTTTGTGAAAGGTTTGCAAGGTAATGACCCTGCCCATCTAAAAGCAGCCGCTTGCGCCAAACATTTTGCCGTGCACAGCGGGCCGGAAGAAGGCCGCCATGAGTTCAATGCGGTCATTGATGAAAAAGATTTAAGGGAAACTTATTTGTATGCGTTTAAAAAACTGGTAGATGCTGACGTGGAGGCCATCATGTGCGCCTACAATCGCGTCAATAATGAACCTTGCTGCACGGGCAAAACTTTATTGCAGGAAATCTTAAAAAAAGAATGGCACTTTAAAGGACATGTGGTTACGGACTGTTGGGCGCTTGAGGACATCTGGCTTCGCCACAAATCATTGCCCAATAGTGTTGTTGTCGCTGCTGAAGCATTGAAAGCCGGTGTAAACCTCGATTGCAGCAATCTCTTGCAGGACGATGTGCTGAAAGCCATCGAACAAAAACTGCTTACCGTCAAGGAAGTTGACGAAGCGCTCAAAAGCACCATGCGCACACAATTTAAACTCGGACTTTATAATAACAACATCGAAAGCAAATATGCTTCTTACGGCGAGGATAGCATCGCCAACAATTATCACCAATTCTTGACAAGAAAGATGGCTGCCGAAAGTATGGTCTTGCTTAAAAACAAAAATAATCTACTTCCTTTGGACAAATCCAAATATAATGCCTACATGGTAGTAGGGCCTAACGCAGCTTCGTTAGACGCGTTGTTGGGAAACTATCACGGCGTTTCGGCCAAGGCCGTCAATTTTGTGGAAGGGATTACGGCTGCCGTAGATGCCGGCTCCAGGGTAGAATATGACCAGGGCTGCACCTATTCGGACACGACAAGGTTTGGAGGGATATGGAGTGCCAGTAACGCGGATATTACCATTGCGGTTATAGGATTAACGCCCGTTTACGAAGGCGAGGAAGGCGATGCTTTCATGGCTGTCGGTGGAGGCGATAAACAAAACATCAGCCTGCCTGCGGCACACATTGCTTATCTCAAAAAACTTAGAGAAAAAACAAATACCCCTATTGTGGCTGTCATTACTGCCGGCAGTGCCATAGACGTGTCGAACATAGAACCTTATGCCGATGCAATCGTTTTGGCATGGTATCCCGGAGAACAGGGCGGCAACGCGTTTGCAGATATTCTTTTCGGAAAATATAATCCGAGCGGGCGGCTACCCATTACTTTCTACCAGTCGCTTGATGACTTGCCCGGCTATGACAACTATGCCATACAAGGACGTACTTATCGTTACTTCAAAGGCAAAACACAATACCCGTTTGGGTTTGGATTGAGCTATACAACATTCCAATACACATGGCAGGATAAACCCAAAGCCTTCTTAACAGCCAAGGATACGATTACGTTGTCCTTTTCTATTTACAATACCGGGAACTTTGATGGGGATGATGTGGCGCAGGCTTATATCCAATATCCCGACAAAGAAAGGATGCCCCTCAAAGAATTAAAATCATATAAAAAAGTTTTTATTCCCAAAGGGCAATACAAAATTGTCTCATTCCAGATTCCTGCTACTGAATTACAAAAATGGGATATGCAAAAAAAGAGGTGGGAACTGTACAAAGGCGAGTATAAAATCTTTGTGGGCAGGCATTCTGACGATAAACAGCTCACGGCAAATTTTACGGTAAGGTAGTCACCTTGCAAAATCCAGTCTCGGCTGGTGTTTCTATCGAGCGATTAACCTTGTATTATGACATGCGGGAATAACACTCACAAGGGCAAAAATGCTAATCTCTTTTTTTAAACCCGATTTTCTGCCTACTTTTATCCGTAAAGCAAATACATTGATTTCCGCATCACGCATAAGCAAATCTTACGGTAGTTTTCCCGTGCTGGACATTACCGACCTTCAATGGCAAAAAGGGTTGTATTGGATAAAAGGCACGAACGGTTCGGGCAAATCCACGTTGTTAAAAATACTGGCAGGGCTGTTACCTTTCAAAGGAGATATTATTATCAACAATCAATATTCTATTCATAAACACCCTGTGGCATATCGCGCGTTGGTAAACCATGCCCCGGCCGAACCGCAGTACCCGTCTTTTCTCACAGGACAGCAATTAGTTGATTTTTATCTGCACGTCAAAAAAGGTACACAAAGCACGGTCGCGGAGGTAAAACAATCTTTAGGCATAGACAACTACCTCTCTAATCCTATCGGCACGTATTCCAGCGGCATGTTAAAAAAGTTATCCCTGCTATTGGCCTTTATCGGGCAACCCGCTTGGATATTGTTAGACGAACCATTTACGACGCTTGACGTGCCTTCACAAATTGCCTTACAAAAACTTATACAAGCGCAAACAGACGCAGGTGTTATCTTCACTTCCCACCACGATGTAGATACAGAAACATTACCGTTGACAGGTATATTCACCATCCGGGACAAAAAACTGCTGCCGTGAAAGCCGTCATGCACATATTATACCGATGCTTTGTTGTGCCGTTCTACCGACAAAACATAGCCCTGTTACTGTTTCTGGTATTTTTGTTATTAGGGATATACCCTAACATGAACGATGCGCTCCATGCCAATTATCACATTCTGAAAGCAATTGTTACCGAACCATTGGCATTTCTGATATTTTGTTTTTTGTTTCTGGCCTATAGCCTTCGGTGCGCCTTTTTCAACAAACAATGTTTGACAAAAGAGACATACCATTTTCTACAAGCACTTAACGGGTTCGATAAACGCAAACGCATACAGTTGCTCTCCACCACAAACCTGTGGCTGTTAACTCCTGTAATCTTATATACACTTGCCGCAATGGGCGTGGCGATTTATATACAGCGATACATGCAAGTGCTACTTTTAGGTGGGATTGCTATTTTAGCTGTTATATTATTAACCATATACTTTAATTATCTGCTGACACATTGTAATGCACAAGTACCACGCAGGTTTTTTCCCCGATTCAAAATACGCGGAAACATCACGTTATTTCTGTTATCCTTTTTGCAACAAAAACAACTACGACAATTTTTAATATTAAAAACGATAGGATTTTTTATACTGTATAAATTCGTCACCATTGATGATGCCGTGTTCGACTACCGGATGCTTTGGTTGTTCTTCTCGATTTGCCTCATCGGGCATAGCGTTTTTGTATTCAGGAATTTTCACTTTTTAGAGGACGAATTATCTTTTTACCGAAACCTTCCGCTCAGCAATATAAAAATATGGCTATCGCTTTTTGTTTTTTATATGATATGTTTTTTGCCCGAATGGTGGGCATTGCGCGCCTTGGGCATCACCTATCATGACACGGCGGCTTACCTTGCTATGGTATTGGGCGGTCCGGCCATCCTTTTGTTTTTTCACGTATTGTTATATGCCAACGATGTCAACATGGAAAACTTCTGGGCATTGACGGCTGGTGTAAGCGTATTGTTCTTTTTCATGAGCATGGCACAACAAAAATGGCTTGTGCCAGTGGTAGCCATCTTTGGGACATGGCTCATTTTTTCTGTATCGTTCAGAAATTATGAGAAACGTGCAGAAACTGAAAAACCGGAGTAGCAGCAGCCTACTTCAAACTAAACAGGCTGTCCACAAATTCGTGCTTATCAAACACCAACAGGTCTTCCATCTTTTCACCCACTCCGATAAACTTCACCGGGATTTTGAACTGGTTGGCAATGGCCAGCACCACGCCACCTTTGGCCGTTCCGTCCAACTTAGTAATGGCCAGCGCGGTCACGTCGGTTGCCGCCGTAAAATGTTTGGCCTGCTCCAACGCATTTTGTCCGGTAGAACCGTCCAGCACCAGCAGCACTTCGTGCGGCGCGGAAGGAATGCTTTTTTGCAGCACGCGTTTTATCTTGTTCAGTTCATCCATCAGATGCGCTTTGTTATGCAAACGTCCTGCCGTGTCAATGATAGCCACGTCTGCCTGACGACTGAGCGCGCTCTGTGCGGTATCAAAGGCAACTGCAGCCGGATCGCTGCCCATAGCCTGCTTTACGATAGGTACATCCACGCGCTCGCTCCATATTGTAAGCTGGTCAACAGCAGCAGCCCGAAAAGTGTCCGCCGCGCCCAGCAAAACATTTTTTCCCGCTTTTTTGAAATTATACGCCAACTTGCCGATGGTCGTAGTCTTTCCCACACCGTTCACGCCCACCACCAATATAACATAAGGCTTTTCGGGCAAACTACTTTCAAAAGAATAACTATTGGACTCGGGCGCATCCACGAGCATTTGTTCTATTTCTTCCTGCAACATGCCGTTCAATTCGGAGGTGGTCAGGTATTTATCCTTTGCCACCCGTTTTTCGATGCGATCAATAATCTGCACGGTCGTGTCCACGCCCACATCGGCACTGACGAGGGCTTCTTCCAAATTGTCGAGAACTTCCTCGTCAATCACGCTTTTCCCGGCAACGGCCTTGCTTATCTTGGAGAAAAAACCTTCCTTGGTTTTTTGCAATCCCTGGTCTAAAGACTCTTTCTCTTTTTTTCCGAACAGTTTTCCAAAAAAGCTCATTGAAGAATTAAAGATTAAAATGTATAAAAAATGTTATCCGGCTAAATATGATGGATAAATAGAAATATCAAAATCTGATTTGACAAAAACAATAAAAGCCATTCGTAAGATACGAACAGCTTCACATTATTTTTACTGAAGACAAATTACTTTTGCGCCAAGAAATCTTTTACCTTGTCCTTGTACACAATTTGCTCTTTGAAGGAGTAGGCCCCTGTTTTAGCGTTGCGCACAGCCCTAATCACCTTTGTCCAGTTCTTGGATTCTGCTGCTGCCTTAGCATCCTTGATTTTAGCGTTCTTTGAAGCTGCTTTTGCCATTTTCTTTTAGTTAAACTTGATACGCCGACCTTTCAACGGGTCAACTTAAATTACTTAATTTCCTTGTGAACAGTTACCTTTTTCAGGATGGGGTTATATTTTTTCAACTCCAACCTTTCGGGGTTGTTCTTTTTATTTTTTACGGTAATATAACGGCTGGTGCCCGGCTGACCACTGTTTTTGTGCTCCGTGCATTCCAAAATTACCTGAACCCTGTTGCCTTTTGCTTTCTTAGCCATTTTATTAATGCTTTAAACTGCTTTTACTTAAATTTTTTCGCCTCTGGCGCGTAACTCTTTCACTACGGTATACAGTCCTCTTTTGTTAATAGTCCTGACCGCATCAGTAGTTAACTTCAAGGTGATCCATTTATCTTCCTCGGCCAGGTAGAATTTCTTTTTTTGCAAATTGGGCAAAAAACGACGCTTAGTCTTAATGTTGGAGTGCGAAACCCTGTTGCCCCCCACCGGCGTCTTACCTGTAACCTGACATACTCTTGCCATAAAAAATAAAATTTTGGAGTGCAAAGGTAGGGATTTATCTTCAAATATCCTCAACCCGGTTAAATAATTTTTTATATAGATGACAGAAACCTAATTGTATATTTTATATCCCTTATCCCAATACCCAACGAGCCCCTTTTTACACACACCCTTTTTCTTAGAAATCCTTGGGAACGTACACTTTATACTGCTCCACCACCTTTCCGTCAGTACTCAATTCATAATTTACAAATCCGGCATTGTGGAAATAGGAACGGTCTAAGGTAAACCTTCTCTCCGGCATATCCTTTAGCTCAAACATTAATTTCCCCGTAATGTCAAAAAAACGGATGGAATACTTTTTATTATCATAGGGTAATTCCACGCGCACATACTTGCGGGGGGTTAAAAACACATATTTTGACTGTACATATCCTGTCGGCAGTATACTTTCAACCGCAGTTTCGTTTTTTGGGGCGTTTGAAGCATAGGCATCCGCCAGCCCGAGCGTGTCTACTACGGGTTGCTTAACCGCTGAAGAAACGAATTTCCCTTGGTCGAACATGATAAAAATGCGATAGTACATACTGTCATTGGCCGCCGTTACATCTGCAAAACCGTTTTGCGCCAACGTAGGGTCTGGCATGGTTGCAATGGTTTTGAAGTAATTGACCTTATCGTGCGAACGCTGTATGCTTAATTGTTTGATGTTCTTGAAATCATTCGTCCAGGAAAGCACCACGCGCTTACCCACCTTGTATACCGAAAAATCAGGCAATGCCTCCTGCCCCCAAACCTGTAAAGACGCAACAACACCTATCAAAAGAATAAAAAAAATCCGTTTCATTCGTATCAATACCTTTTTGGCAAATATACGGTACCGGGACTTAGTTTTTATGTTAAAAGATGAGGGTTCCCGGCGGCAGGGAACGATTGCCCTGCAAACCACCACTATGCACCACGAGTATTTTCCGCGCATCCCTGAAGAACCCCTCCTGCCCCAACTGCCTTACCGCATAAAAAAGTTTCGCGGTATAAACAAAATCCGTGGGGATGCCAGACTGGGCATATAATTTGTTCATGAAACCCGTCAGCGCTTCGGTTCGCTTGGCATAGCCGCCGAAATGAAACCGGTGGTCAATCTGCACATCATGCCCCTGCCCCACTAATTTGCGCACTTCGTCCGCAAGGCCGTGATGATTTTTTAGCACACTGATGCCCAAAACCTTTGTGCCGGGCAATTTGCCGTGGAGCAGCCCGGCCAACATCGTGCCGGTTCCCACCGCACAGCATATCATATCAAACGCACCCTTATCATAAGGAATCGTAGCCGCGCCCTGCATCCCTAACACGCTATAACCACCCTCCGGGATGAAATAGTCGCAGTCATTGTCATACAATGCCGCAGGAATGTTTTTAAGTTTATAATCGGAGCGGCTTAAAAAACACAACTCCATCCCGTACCGGACGGCCTCCGACAGCGTTTGCGAGGGTTCTATGCCCATCTCCCCACGGATGATACCCGTGCTTTTAAAACCATACAGCTTACAAGCAGCAGCCGTGGCCACGATGTGGTTTGAGTATGCCCCACCAAAAGTCACTATCCGCCTTTTGCCCTGCCTCCTCGCCTCTTCTATGTGATAGCGCAATTTGTACCACTTGTTACCGCTGATGACCGGGTGCAGTTTATCCAGCCTGAGCGCATACACGGCTGCGCCACCCCCACTCAGGAAAGGGACTTCATCCGTTGTCACTAAATTTTCGTGAAGGGTATCCATAAACCACAATAATATAAAATCAAAAATAAGAAGCAAGAGAAATATGAAAATAGCAATGACGCAAATAAGTCAATCGTTTTTACCTATTCGCTCCTAATTATTACGCCACCACCTTACCATATTTACCGCTCACATATATAAATCCAATTGATTTCAATAATACTATTATATAGTAAGCAATTTACGTTAATTTTGCCGCGCCCGAGAAAGGGATATAGGTACAAACAAGAACGTCCGAACAAATAAAAAACAAAAAACATACGAATGAAACCAACATTAGTGATTTTAGCTGCCGGCATGGCTTCCCGTTACGGAAGCATGAAGCAGGTAGAGGCATTTGGCCCGTCTGGTGAAACTATTATGGATTACTCTATTTCCGATGCCATCAAAGCAGGTTTTGGAAAAGTAGTGTTCATTATCCGCAAGCAGTTTGAGGAAAATTTCAGGACGCTTTTTGCCAATAAACTTTCCAAATATGTGGATGTGGAATTTGCCTTCCAGGAACTGGATATGTTTTTGGACGGACTGACCATACCTGAAGAAAGGACAAAGCCCTGGGGAACCGCCCATGCCGTGCTTTGTACAAAGGATGCGGTAAAAGAGCCTTTTGGCGTTATCAATGCTGATGACTTTTACGGCTTCGACGCGTTCAAAAAAGCTTACGAATTTTTGACCACTGCATGCGATACCAAAACTTATGCCGTTATTGGCTATCCGCTCAACAATACATTATCTGAACACGGTACCGTGAACAGGGGCGTTTGTGAAACAGACAGCAACCAAAACCTGACCGGTGTTGTGGAACGCCTGAACATTGCCGAAAACAACGGCGTGGTGGAAAGTACAGACGGGCTCGAACCCAAAACACTTTCCAAGGATGCTTATGTGTCCATGAACTTTTGGTGCTTCCACCCTTCTTACTATGAGTTTTGCGAATCTGAATTCAAAAAATTCATTACGGAAAGCATCAACGTTCCCAAATCAGAAGCACTCATACCCGCTGTTGTGGACACCTTCATCAAAGAGGGCGGCAGCGTAAAAGTGATACCGACCTCGGCACAATGGTTTGGCGTGACGTACAAAGAAGACGCACCCGCTGTGCAAAAACAATTGAATGAGTTAATTGCAAAAGGAGAATACCCTTCGCAATTGTGGTCATAAACAAATTATCAAAGTGGCTCGTTCTTTGGCAAACGAGCCACTTTTTTACGACAAAAGCCGTTGCCTGAGCAGAAACTCAAGCTGCTCATTCACCTCTAACAATTTTTTGGTAAGCTCTTTGTTTTCTTTTCGCAGATAATACAGTTCAAGTGCCTTGTCGATACTCATCCTCAAATCCGCTTCTTCCCACGGTTTTTGAACATATTTATATACCTGCCCTTTGTTGATGGCATCAATCACGGCACTGATATCCGCATAGCCCGTAAGCAACATGCGGATGGGCTCGGGATAAGACTCCAGGATGGATTCCAAAAATTCAATACCCGTCATACCAGGCATTCGCTGATCGGTAATGATTATTTGTATGTCATTAGCCTCTAAAACCTTTAAGCCTTCATTTGCGTTCTCGGCCAAAAAAACATTATAATCACGCCGGAAGCAGGCTTTGAAAGAATTTAAATTATGGACTTCATCATCAACATAGAGAACGTTTGCAAGGGCTTTTGTACTATTTTCCATTAAATAATAGTTTGCGAAAAATTTTTACCTAATTTTAAGTACGCCAAATTACTAACTTTTGAACAAGTTAGGCTTAAATATTTGACTAATTTTTTAATCAACAGAATGGACAACAACGAATACAGGCCCGTTTTTTTGCGCCTGACCCAACAAACCGACAAGGCTATCTATCAAAATTTGATCGCCCAAAACAATGACCTCACTATTTATGACACGATTTATTCGCAGTTATCCGAGTTTGTAAAGATAAACAATCCTTCAAAAAAACTAACATCTGAAGAATCAAATCGCCTCATCACGGAACACATCGGGCAAGTGCCGTTACAGGAATACGGAGTCTGGGTGTTTTACCCTTGGTCTAAAAGACTGGTGCACCTGCTTGACGAGAACGAGTTCATCGCCGTGCGCACCAACCGCAATCTATACAAAATATTACCGGAGGAAATACAAACACTCCGTACAAAAAAAATCGGGGTCATAGGGCTATCCGTAGGCCAATCCATTGCCCTCACCATGGCCACGGAAAGAATATGCGGTGCGATGCACCTCGCTGATTTTGACTCCATCGAATTAGGCAACATGAACCGATTGCAGGTGGGCGTGCATGATATGGGCACCAACAAAGCCATCTTGGCCGCGCGCAAAATAGCCGAACTTGACCCTTATATCAAAGTCACCTGCTTTGAGGACGGCATCACCGCCGAAAACATAGACGATTTCTTCACATCCGAAGGAAAGATAGACATCCTTGCCGAAGAGTGCGACGGCATAGACGTGAAAATACTTAGCCGGATAAAGGCAAGGCAATTGGGCGTGCCGGTGGTGATGGACACCAATGATAACGGGATGCTCGACATAGAAAGGTTTGACCTTGAACCGCAACGCCCCGTGCTGCACGGCGCCGTTGCCGATTTGGAAAACCTGGACTTTGGGACTTTATCAAAAAAATTAAAACATCTTACGATTGAAGAAAAAATTCATTATCTTTCAAAAATAATTGGCATAGAGAATGTTTCCCCCCCAATGCTATTTTCTTTGGGAGAAATGAACAAGACCATAACCGGATGGCCCCAGCTTGCCTCTGCCGTCACGCTCGGTGCAGCAATGCTTACCGATGTAAGTAGGCGGATATTGCTTGGCAAAACCAAAGAATCCGGAAGGTTTTTTGTAGACCTTGAAAAACTTGGACTCGTTGAATAAGTTTAAACGTTAAAATACACGTCAAGTTGACCCATATATGATTCGGATAAGGACATTCAAAGCCCCGGAAGACCATGAAGCCTGCGAAAAGTTTCTCGTAGGTCATAGAAAACTTCTTGAGATATTCGGCATCACACAAATTACCTCTAACCGGCAGGATTGGATGGATGATCCTGATACCATTGTTATATTGGTAGAGGACAGCGAATCAAAGCGTGTGTACGGGGGAGCCAGACTTCAAATGGCCACGGGAAAATATCCTTTGCCCATAGAAACTGCGTTGGGCAAATTCGATACTAAAATATATGACATGGTTGCCAAGGACAAGGAAGCCTTCGGCACCTGTGAGTTATGCGGTCTTTGGAACTCAAGGGAAATAGCCGGCATGGGCGTCGGGAGCTACATCCTGTCAAGGGTGGGCGCCACCATTGCATCCCAATTGCCCGTCAGGAGTATTTTCGTGCTTTGCGCGCCCATCACGGTGAGGATGGGCAAAAGAGTTGGCGCTGTTGTAGAAACAGAACTGGGCGATAATGGTTTATTTTATTACCCCAAGGAGGATTTGGTCGCAACACCATTGAGGCTTCGAGATATTTACGACCTGGGCCACGCAGACCCGAATGAAAGGGAAAAAATATTATCCCTGCGTGAGCAAAATCATCAATTTATTGAAGAAAAGGGGCCTAAAGCAACCAATACCATCGAATATGACCTAAAAATTCCAAACCTCTAATTTAATGATGCCCAAAAAACTACTGACCAAAGCATTATTCAGTATCTTGATTTTATTGGTGTATCTAAAACCGTACGCCCAAACTACCGTCGTAACGGAGCAATCATCAAAGCCGGTTTTCGTAACAAAGGGCATCTCTTTATACAAAGACGAGAAATGCAACCTGCCTTATTCCCAAGTAGTCCAAAAAACGTTTACCCGATACGGGGACGGGATGGTCAGTTTAGGTTTTAGAAAATCTGCTATATGGCTTCGGTTTTCCATTGAAAACAAATCCGACGTGGAGCAATTGTACCTACGGGTAGCAAACCCGCAAATAGACTCTATCTGCCTGTTTTATTTTCAGGACAGCAACAGGTATCTATCCGCTCACATGGGGGAATACAAAAACTTTGGAAATCGTTTTTTTCAAGTCCCCAACTATATAATTCCCGTCAACATACCGAAAGGACAGACAAGGGAGTTTTTTATCCGCGTCAAAAGCATAGACCAACTTAGCCTGCCCATCAGCGTGGGCCCACTTGCCCAAATAATGGCGCAGGAAAACGAAAGCGCCATAAACTTTAGCATTTATCTGGGAATAGTCCTGATAATGGTATTATACAACACCTTTTTGTATATATCCGTCAAAGACTCATCATACCTGTATTATATCCTGTTCATCATATTCGTCGGGCTCTCTCAATTTATGCTGAGGGGCTACACTTTTCAACTTTTTTGGCCCAATCATCCTACCTTCACAAAAGTTAGCTCCTTTATAATACCATTTTTATCTGGTATTACCACAGCACTGTTCATGAAGCACTTTTTGTATACAAAGCAAAACGCCCCTAAATTAGATTGGGGGATCAATGCTTTCATGATATTATACCTCATCAGTCTGATAACGGGGCTTTTCATAAACCCTCATGCGGGGATGCAGCTTCAACAATTAGCCGCGTCCACAGGTTCCTTGTTCTCTCTGGTTCTGGGTTTTGTACTTGTTAGAAAAGGCTACAGGCCTGCTGTATTTTTTCTAATAGCCTACTCTGTTTTTCTGCTCTCCATTATACTTTTTGTTTTAACCAACTTTAATATACTTCCATACAATACCTTTTCTTCAAATGCTTTAGAAATAGGGTCTGCCATACAAATCACCTTGCTGTCCCTCGCCCTGGCAGATAAGATAAACGCTTATCGCGCCGATGCGCTAAAAGCTTATCAGGAAAACGAAAAGCTTATCATGGAGCAAAACGTGGTACTGGAACAAAAAGTAAAACAACGCACAAAAGAACTGACTGTTGCCAACAGTGACCTTCGCAATGCGATGGAAACGCTTAAAAGTACCCAGTCGCAATTGGTGAATGCGGAGAAGATGTCGTCACTCGGCCAGTTAACAGCCGGCATCGCCCACGAGATAAACAACCCTATAAATTTTGTCACTTCTAATGTCAGGCCGCTCAAGATGGATTTTGACGACATTCAGCAGGTAATTGGTAAATATGAAAAACTTGACACATCGGGGAATGTAGAAGAGCAGCTTGCCGAAATCGAACGGTTTAAAAAACAGATAGACCTTGGTTACGTTCAGGAAGAAATATCCTCTCTGTTAAGCGGCATCAGCGAAGGGGCGCAAAGAACTGCAGAAATTGTGCGAGGTCTCAAAAATTTTGCCCGTGTTGACGAAGACAACATGAAATACAGCGACATCAACCACGGCATAGACTCCACGCTGTTGCTGATTAGAAACACTTTCCCTAAGAACATGCAGTTAGTCAAAGACCTTGGCGAACTGCCCGAGGTTGAATGTATGCCTGGTAAAATCAACCAGGTGTTCATGAACATCATTGCCAACGCGGTGCACGCCATCAAGAAAATGCACAAGAACGAATATGATGGTCAGTTAAGCATCCGTAGCTGGTACGAAGAACCGTTCGTTCACATTTCTATAAAAGACAACGGTACGGGGATGCCCGAGTCTGTCAAACAAAAAATATTTGACCCCTTCTTCACGACCAAGGACGTGGGCGAAGGCACCGGTCTGGGCATGTCTATCGTGCAGGGGATATTGGAGCGCCACAACGGACAAATACAAATTTTCAGCGAAGAGGGGAAAGGCACGGAGTTTATTATATCTTTGCCAGTACATCAGAGTAAACCATCAGCACCCAATCTAAATCAAACTTGATGAGGGCCATAAAAGTATTATATATAGATGATGAGGAACATAACCTCACCGCCTTTAAAGCCAGTTTCCGCAGGCAATATGAAATTTATACTGCCATTTCAGCAAAGGTGGCCATGGAACTGCTTGAATCTATCCACGTCAATATTATTATCTCTGACCAACGGATGCCGGAAATGACGGGTGTGGAGTTCTTTAAGAGTATTAAACACAAATACCCCGACCCTATACGTATTTTATTGACGGGATATACAGATATCGAGGCCCTTGCGGATGCCATCAATCATGGGGATATCTACAGGTACATTACCAAACCCTGGAACGACCTTGACCTGCACAACAGCATCAAGAATGCCTACGATGCGTATATGTCAAAAGTGGCACTGCGCGAAAAAGTAGCGGAGTTGCAAGCCACCAATGATGAATTAAACCGTTTCATTTACAGTATATCTCACGAACTGCGCGCACCGTTGGCCTCGGCTCTCGGTATCATAGATTTGGTAAAGCAGGAAGATCTTTACGAATCTACCGAAAACTATTGGGAACTGATGGACAGTTGTACGTCGAAACTGGAATATTACATCGCGAAAATCTTGCAATACTATAAGAACCGTCGATTCGACATAGTGAATGAAAAGGTAGATTTTAAAGAACTGGTCAATAACCTGATAAACCTGCACACGGCTGCAAACAAATGTTCCGATGTATTCTTTTCCGTCAACATAGACCAACAAGTTCCTTTTTATGGTGATGATTTCAGGATAGAACTTATTTTAGGCAACTTGATTTCAAACGCGATTAAATATCAAAAACCGGACGAAGCAAACAAAAAAGTTGACATTGATATAAACGTTCAAAAAGACGAGGTGAAAATTGTCATATCGGATAATGGCCTGGGCATTCTGCAAGACCACCTCACTAAGATATTTTCTCAGTTCTTTAAAAGCAACAACCAAACAGGGACAGGCCTTGGGCTATATATTGCCAAAGAAGCATTGGACAAAATCAATGGCAGGATTGACGTTCAGTCCGACACCGACAAAGGCACCAGCTTTACTATTTTCATCCCTAACGGATTCCAAAAAATGAAATAGTCAAAACACGGTTTATCTTCCATACTGTCACGTACAACGTGGATAATAATATATATCATTCTGTAACAATGAATACAAAAGTTCAAAAGGCATTAAAGATTATGCTCATTGATGACAATGAGCTTGACCTGATGTTAAACAAGAAGATACTTGGCCGCCACAGCAGTTTCTGCGCCGCTGTCCTACCCTATCTTTCTGCACGCGAAGCGCTAAAGTTTTTAAACAATGCCCAGCCCGACCTTCTACCTGATTGTATCCTTTTAGACCTGCGGATGTACGGGATGAGCGGTTTTGAGTTTTTGAACGAATACGGAAAACTGCCTGAATCTTTCAGGAATAGCTGTAGCCTGTTCATACTCACGGCCTCCGATTATCCCGGCATGACACAGCGTGCCGAGGCAAACGTACACGTGGCGGGGTTGTTGTCAAAACCCTTAAAAGTAGATATACTGAAAAGAAAACTAAAACAGGCATCGGGCGAAAACACGGTAGACTAAAAACCTTGCATAGAAACCATTACTTTCAAGTAACATGCTAATCTTTCCCAAATTTCACCGCACAACCGATAAGCCTTCATAAACTCAAGATCAGGTTGTTCACTTTTCAATAAAGCATTTACTGCATATAGCTTTAGTCTTTTCCGGAGCGATGTTCCCCACGTCGCCCCATAGCAGCACCATAATATTATTTCAAACATTTTATTTCTATTGGCCCGTTATCTGTCTTTTGTCATAAAGAGAAAAGGAAATGAAGCCCAAACGGCAAAATGGTACACGCAAGTGAGAAAGTGTCTTTTTTATCGTCAGATAATATTTTATTTAACCGGCATCATTTTTGTCATAAAATTGTCATAGATTTATCAAGGAAATCAGATTTAGCTGAAAAAAAAACATAAAAATCATTAAAAAATAAACAGATGAAAAAAATAATCGCTCTCATAATTTTGGCCGGAAGTGTAATAGTATCCTGCTCCCCAAAAACAGCGCCGTCTACGAGCGCACCATCTGGTGAAATTGCTTTTAGAGCAGCAGACATAGTAAGCACCTCCGCCACCGACATAGAAGCCGGCAAAACGATATTTACGACAAAATGTGCAAAATGCCACGGGCCGAAGGACAACTATGTGGCCAACCACACTTTTGACGAATCCGTAGGCGTGATGAACAGCATGTCCAAAAAAGCAAGTCTCACGCAGCAAGAAGTTGACCAGTTGGCGGCTTATGTAAAGGCCAATGCCAAGCAATAATCACGGCAAGTGCGTTAACAGAGGATAGATTTTCCCACAAATCCGACTTATTCGTTGTGCGTAATCATACTTTTAAGCAGATAACGCCATTGGTTTATTTTGCTCGATGGCTTCCATAATTTGCACCGTAATGTCGTGTGCGGATGCCTCATAATCTATTACCAATGGTTCTTTAAAGGTCACAGTAAGTTTTGTTCCCCGTTTTCTGAGCGAAAGCCCTGTTTTATGAAAGGCTTTGGAAAAACCGCTGATGACTACCGGCACTACGATGGGCTTATGATACTTGATTATCAAAGCAGTGCCCTTTCTTGCTGGAGCAAAAGGCGTTGTCGTGCCTTGAGGGAAAGTAACCACCCAATTGTGCTGCAAGCTGCGCTGTATTTTGCGCGTGTCAGAAGGGTCAAGCCCCGTGCGTTTTTCATTACTGTTCTCGTTCCAGGTTCGGCGGACGGTAATCCCGCCGGCCAACAGGAACAAACGGCTCATCCAACTGCTTTTCATGGTCTGCTCCGCGGCCACATAATTTATATTAGTAAACGGATTAAGCAGATAATACGGTACGCCCAACTTTTCGCGCTTACCCCACCTGATTGCCGAAAATATATGGAACAAAGTAATGACATCTACAAAATAAGTCTGGTGATTGCTGACAAAAAGCACATTACTGTCAGGCAATTTAGCCACATTTTCTGCACCTTGTATGCGCAATCTGTTCACCATCGCAATGCCGGGGAACGTGAACAGTCCCACTAAAAAATGAACCAACTTTTTCGACACGTTATGTTTCTTTCTCTGTTTCATTAAAAGTTGAAAATAAAATTATTTCCCGAATAAACAAATTTATACATAGCAGATATGTTGCTGTTAGCCCTTGGCTATTAGGATTTAGTGTGCTATAAGCATAAATCCTATATTTCCTGACATCCGTCCATCAATGCCGATACCTTTTGCCCCTCAAAATATTAAGCCGGATTCCTACAAAAAGCGTACCTTTGCAGTCCGAAATTAAAACCCTTCGGAGTATTTTTATGAATTTTATTATCAAACAATTAAACGCTGATGCACAGGAGAATGCCGCAGCTGCCGAACAACCGGTAGAGCCAGCTTCTACAGCGACAACCACTGCACCTGTTGAGCCTGCCGCCGAACCCGTGGCAGAAGCCGCACCTATTGAAACGCCCGCAGCTCCCGCTGTGGCAGCTCCCGCCCCTGTTGTTGAAACCGCACATGACGATTTTGACTGGAGCGTGGACAAACGCAACGTTTCTTCTTACACCAAGGAAGAAAAAGAAAAATACGACAAAGTGTATGAAAACACTTTCGTACAACTCAATGACGGCGAACTTGTTAACGGCACAGTAGTGGGCGTTACCAAGACAGATGTCGTACTGAACATCGGCTTTAAAAGCGATGGCCTTATTTCCCTGAACGAGTTCCGTGACATGCCCAACCTGAAGGTAAGCGATGAAGTAGAAGTGATGATTGTGGAAAAAGAAGACAGAGACGGTCACCTGAACCTGAGCCGCAAGCAAGCCCGCACCACCCGTGCATGGGAAAAAATTGTTGAGGTTAACAAAACCGGCGAAGTGGTTACAGGCTTGGTTACTTCCAAGACCAAAGGCGGTCTTATCGTGGACGTATTTGGTATGGAAACATTCCTTCCTGGTTCTCAGATAGACGTTAAACCCGTTACCGACTACGATCAGTTTGTTGGCAAAACAATGGAATTCAAAGTGGTTAAAATCAACGAAACCATCAAGAACGCCGTTGTATCCCACAAAGCGCTTATCGAAAGCGATATCGAGGCACAACGTGCCGAAATCATCGGCAAGCTCGAAAAAGGCCAGGTGCTGGAAGGTACTGTCAAGAACATTACCGACTTCGGTGCCTTTATGGACTTGGGCGGTCTCGACGGCTTACTCTATATTACCGACATTTCATGGGGCCGTATCTCTCACCCGAACGAGGTGTTAAAGATGGATCAAAAACTGAACGTTGTGGTTCTCGACTTCGACGACGAGAAGAAACGTATCAGCCTCGGCCTCAAACAACTTACCCCCCATCCTTGGGACGTGCTGCCTGAAGAAATCAAAGAAGGTAACACCGTTAAGGGTAAAGTGGTCAACATTGAAGACTATGGTGCATTTCTTGAAATTACACCGGGCGTAGAAGGTTTGGTACACGTGAGCGAAATCACTTGGGCTAACACTCCTATCAACGCTAAAGAATTCTTCAAACTCGGCGATGAGCACGAAGCAAAAATCGTAACGCTGGATAAAGAAACCCGCAAAATGAGCCTTTCCATCAAGCAATTGACGGAAGACCCGTGGAACGACATCGAAAATACCTTTGCCGAAGGCAGCCAACACACAGGTGAAGTGAAAAACATCACCAACTACGGTGTGTTTGTGGAATTGGCACAAGGTATCGGCGGTATGATTCACATCAGCGACCTTAGCTGGCTCAAGCGCTTCAACCACCCGAGCGAGTACACGAAAGTGGGTGAAAAGATTGATGTCATCATTCTTGGTATTGACAAAGAAAACCGCAAGTTGCAACTTGGCCACAAACAGTTGGAAGAAGATCCTTGGAATGCGTTGCAAGACACTTTCACCATCGGCAGCATACACGAAGGCACCATCGTTCGCAAGGACGACAAAGGCGCCACCGTGCAACTACCTTACGGTCTGGAAGGCTTTGCGCCCAACCGCTTTCTTTCTACACAAGAAGGCAAGTCGCTCGGTCAGGACGAAACCGCAGAATTCATGGTTACCGAATTTGACCGTAACGAAAAACGTATCGTTGTTTCTCACAACCGCGTTTGGGAACAAGAGCAATATGCCGAAAGGGAAAGCACCCGCAGGGCTGAGCGCGCCGATGCGGAAAAAACCAAGAAGGCCGTTAAGAACATTCAAAGTAAAGTAGAAAAAGCTACTTTGGGCGACCTGGGCGTACTGGCCGACCTGAAGAAGAAACTTGAGCAGGAAAACAAGGAAGCCAAGGCTGCTGAAAAAGAAGCGCCCAAGGCATCTGATGCAGATACTGCTGAAGAAAAAGCTTAATACTTTATCAGTAAGATAAACTAAAACTGTCGGATCAAAAGTTCGGCAGTTTTTTTATGCCCTAACCATTGCCTTGCAAGAAAGTAGATAAATAAAAATGAGGAATACGGAAACACTTAGCAAAATATATTTCATGAAAAAACCCGCCATTACAGCGGGTTTTCCTTGAGAGGTTCCGAGCGGATTCAAACCGCTGTACGAGCTTTTGCAGAGCTCTGCCTAGTCACTCGGCCACGGAACCATTATTTATTGGAAGGCTTGCAAAAATAGGATAATTTTACAAACTATTTAGTAAAATCATAATCATTTTTTATGAGCAAGATTGCGGAATCAGAATTGATATTGAACGACCGCGGCGCGGTGTACCATTTGGATTTACGGCCAGAGGAATTGGCTTCTACCATAGTGACCGTGGGCGACCCGGGGCGCGTGCGTGAGTTCAGTAAGCATTTTGACGAAATAGAGGTGCAACGCCAGCACAGGGAGTTTGTCACGCATACCGGACGCATCGGCGGCAAGCGGCTGACCGTTCTTTCCTCCGGCATTGGCCCGGACAATATAGATATCGTGATGAATGAATTAGATGCGCTGGTAAACATAGATTTTTCCGAAAGGCAGGTAAAACCCGAATTAACTTCTTTAAACATCATCAGGGTGGGCACATCCGGCTCGTTGCAGGGCGATATTCCCGTGGATAGTTTTGTGGCCGCCACGCACGGGCTAGGTATTGACAACCTGTTGAACTTTTACCGCCACGAAAAAAACGAGGAAGAGACCCAACTGTTACATTCTTTTGTTACACACGTGCAAATGGAAGGACAGGTCAGCGCACCCTATATTACAGGTGCCTCGCCAACCTTGCTCAAGCACTTTGTGGACGGCTTCCATCATGGTATTACCGTGACTTGTCCGGGCTTTTACGGGCCGCAAGGCCGAGTGTTACGCTTAGGTATCAAAAACCCGCAGTTGATTGACCGCCTGACCGACTTCCGTTTCGGGCAGCACCGGATAACCAATTTTGAAATGGAAACTTCCGCCATATACGGATTGGGGAAACTGTTAGGGCATCATTGCCTGGCACTGAATGTAATTGTAGCTAATCGCATCAAAAAAGAATTTAGCAAGGATGCACAATCTGCTATGCAAACATTAATCAAAACATTTTTAGAGACTTTTTCTAATAATATATAATGCAACTCAAATTTTCAAAATATCAGGGCACGGGTAACGATTTTATATTGGTAGACAACCGGGATGGCGCTTACAACACGGGCTTGACCGAAGCCGTTATCAAATCATTGTGCCATCGCAGGTTCGGCATCGGTGCAGACGGGCTGATGACGCTGAACGAAAAAGAGGGCTACGATTTTGAAATGGTATATTACAATGCCGACGGACGTGAAGGTTCCATGTGTGGCAACGGTGGGCGCTGTATTGTGAAATTTGCTTATGATATCGGCATCCGCAAAATCAAATATAACTTTCTGGCGGTAGATGGGCCACACGATGCGTCTATTTACGATGAAGGTTCGGTATCGCTGAAAATGAAAGACGTAACGGAGATAAAAAAATATAAAGGCGACTGGGTGCTCAACACCGGCTCACCGCACTACGTGCAATTAGTGGACGAAATCATGAAACTTGACGTGGTGAAGGAAGGACGCAAAATCCGTTACAGCAAAGATTTTGAGCAGGAAGGCATCAACGTGAATTTTGTAGAGGTAAAGGATGATGAGAACCTTATTGTGCGCACTTACGAGCGCGGCGTGGAGGACGAGACCTATTCCTGCGGCACGGGCGTTACGGCTGCGGCACTAGCATTTTACCACAACGAAAACGGCTTTAACAACGTGGACATCCAGGTGTTGGGCGGCGTCCTCACCGTCCGCTATACAAGGCACACGGACGGCACATTTGACCATATCTGGCTGAAAGGCCCAGCCCTTAAAGTTTTTGATGGCATGAAAGAAATATAATCCCATCATTTTAACAAAAGTGAAAATTCGTATCGTATCAATAATTATTATCTATGGTTAGTGACAATTATTGATATGCGGCCGTTTCGTGTTTTCGCATTATATATCTCTTCACATCTTTGCTATCCTCAAGCCCTCCGAAAATAAAATGAAAAGCATTGCGGGCATTAGGCTTAACTTTGCAGGGCTTTGGCAAAATCAAATTCATCATTCAAATCCTTGGATAAGGCAACATGATAAAATATTTCAAAAATATTGACCATAGGACGGTAGAGGTCGGTGAACCGGAGAAGGATGTTTGGGTGAATGTGACGCCACCTTTAAGGCAAGAAGAATTTGCCGATCTGGCCAACGACCTTGAAATACCGATGGACTTCCTGACGGACTCTCTGGATATAGATGAACGAAGCCGCTACGAAGAAGAAGACCGCGTGAAGCTCGTGGTGATTAAAACACCAACAGAGAATAATTCGTTCAACGAAAGTGATGCGTTTTACATTACGATACCTATCTGCATTATCCTGACGCACAACCATATCGTTACGGTAAACTCATTTGAGAACCCTGCCATCAAAAAATTCCTGAATACTTTTCAAAACAGGCAACCTGAAAAAAAAGGCACGATGGTGCTGAAGATTATCCAAAAAATCATTCAAAACTTTATGGAATATCTGAAAGAGATAAACCATAAACGAAACATACTGGAACAAAGATTATACGATGCCAGCAAGAACGAGCACCTTTTGGAACTCATGAAAGTGCAAAAAAGCCTTGTGTATTTCGTGACGGCATTACGCTCAAACGAGCTATTGCTGGCCAAGGTGCAACGAACGAATTTCTTACAACTCAATGATGAAGAAATCGAATTACTGGAAGACCTGATGGTAGACAATTCCCAGGCACTTGAGATGGCGAACATTTATACCAACATCCTTAGCAGCACTATGGATACATTTGCCAGCATCATTGCCAACAATCAGAATCAGGTGTTGAAAAAACTATCCATTGCTACCATTGTGCTGAGCTTCCCGGTTCTTATTGCCAGTATCTTTGGCATGAATGTGCCGAGCGGTTTTGAACACTCTCAATACGCCTTTTATGTGGTAGCGGTATTGTCGCTACTTATCGCTGTCGCTATCGGTTATGCGGCATTCAGCAAAAAAATATTATAATGATTACTTCTTTTAACATACGTGTTTACGGCATCCTGCTTAACGAAAAAAAACAGGTGCTGGTAAGCGATGAAAAGATTTATAAAGACAATTTGAACGTCACGAAATTCCCCGGCGGCGGCCTCGAACTGGGCGAAGGCCCGATAGACTGCATCATCCGGGAATGCAAGGAAGAGATGAACGCAGACGTTGAGGTCTTGGAACATTTGTACACGACCGACTTTTTTCAACCTTCTGCTTTCAATGACGAACATCAGATTATTTCAATATACTACCGCATTGCCCCCTTGCAACCGCTTCCCTATCCTGTCAATAACGGCGAGGCTATTTACCCTGATAAGGTATTCTGAAATCTTTCGCTTTATAGACTGGGGACAGTTTTCAGCAGACCGCATGACCTTGCCCATAGATAAAATAGCTGCAAGGATATTGAAGGAAAAATTTTAGCCCCATTTAGAAAAATAAACTACCTCCCGGCTCATCTGCCTTAAAAGAAACAACAAAGTTTAAACTTTTATCATACCTTCGCTACCCAAAATCAGGGTTGAAGGAATAAGTATTTTCAATACGAAAGCTTGCTGAATCACCAAATGAAACAACTTTTGCATGAAACATGCCCCGGGTCTATAGCCTTCATAAATCGCATCTGTAAAGTTTATAGCCCCTAAAACTAACCCCTGATTGTTGAATTATATTTAAAAACATTAAACCATGCCTATTTCATCAAGAAACCTACTCTTTGCGTTCTTAATATTATTGCCTTCCATCGTTTTCAGCCAACTAAAACCAACCAATTTCATATTGGGAACCCTGCCCGCTTCAGGACATACCTATTCTATCCCCGGATATGGGAACGATTATGCCACCAACACTACCTTTACCTTAAACTATGGAAAACAGAACGCCAATGACGCCGGCTTCAACAGAGTGGTCAAAACATTTAAAGTAGAAAGTTCCACTTTTACGAAATCTGTATCCGGCACAAAACCATTCCGGGAAGTGGTTATCAAAAGGAGCAATACGGATACCAAAGTCACCGCCCTGTTTGAAACAAACGCAACTTCAAAATCTTCAGGGTCTACCTTATACCTTACGCCGGACTATATAAACACCATGGAAAACCTGGCTAACAGTTATATCATTAACCGGGGCACAGACAACATCTTTGTCAATTCGGCAACTACTGACAATACTATCGAACGAATAGACTTGATATTGGAGAATGCTATTGACGTTAGCAAATATAACCCCCAGACATCAGGGTTTCTGTTTATGGAAAGAGGTGGGAATGATAAATTCAAGGTGTCTGCCATAACCGGCATAAGCGGGAATAATGCCACTGCACTAAACACACCCGTTACCATTCAGGAAAGTCATTGGGGCACGACCAATCAGAACATTAATTCCATTGTTATGCAGAAGAAGTCAACGGATGTGAACCTTAAACCCAGTCAGTTTATTCCTTCCCAACCCATCTCCGGCGTTTTTGTAACCCTTGCCCAATTGGGCATGACATCGGGAAGCATTTACGGTATAGGCCTTTTTGGTGCCGATGTAAATTTAAACAATACCGATTTACTTAACATAAGTAAATATCCGACGAATACACCTGATAATAATGGCAACGGATTGGACTTTATGGCAGGAGGAGGCTTCTTTACAAAAGCCATCCTTATTCAAGGCGAGGTTTGGAAAGACACTAATGAAAACGCCGAAAAAGCAGAAGGTCGCGAACGCGGTGTAGGAAACGGCATGTGGGCAAACCTGGTAGACCCTTCGGGAAAAGTAGTAAGTTCAGTGCAGGTAAACAGTGAAGGGACTTATGCATTATATATAGCCAGTAACAATACCGTGCAAGGAAACTACAAAGTTATATTGACAAACGAAGAAAAGCAGGAAGGCAGTACACTAAGCGATGCCGACCTTCCATTAAACGGTTTTTATTACACCGGCACTAACGTAAACGGAAGTGCAGACCAAGATAACAAAACAGGTATCATTAATATTGGTGGACTCTATCATGAAGACCTCAATGATATAAAGGATGTTACGGGCATTAATTTCGGCATCCAAAATCCTGCCCTCCCGATAGGATGGGGAAGTTTTAGCGCAAATATTGTCAACAACCAGTTTCAGATATTATGGAGCACATTGTATGAGCAAAACAACAGCTATTTCGAAATAGAAACATCAACCAATGGTACACATTTTGTAAAAGTCGGCACTGTCCAGTCTAAGGCGATAAACGGTAATTCCGACATGCCAGTTGACTATGAATTTACAATTGACCTTTCACAAGGGTTCCCGATTGCCATAGCTTCCATACTACCCATTGCGCTTCTTTCACTGGCCTTCCGTCGCAGGCAAAAATGGTTTTTCGCAACGGTGGCCATCATCACTACGGCAAGCATCATCGGAACCAGTTCCTGTGCGAAAAAAGAAATAAGTGACGTCCAAAACGGCACAAATATATTCGTCCGCCTAAAACAAGTGAACAAGGACGGCTCTTTTGAATACAGCAAGGCCATCCAAGCCATAAAAAAATAAGGAGCATAATCTATTTAAACAAAAAGCCCGCAAATAGTAGCTATTTGCGGGCTTTTTAAATACCAACAGGATAAAACTAACCCTCTGTTACCAAAAAAGTAATCGGTTGTTTGCGGTAAGCCTTCACAGTTCTCTTGTTCTGTTGTGCAGGAAGCCATTTACCTGAATTTTTAACGGCGCGGACAGCTTCTTCTTCCATACCATACCCATTCTTAGTCAATGCTTTTACATCGCTTAAATTACCTTCCCTATCTACGATAAACTGCACCATGACCATATAAGTGCCCGCAGGCGCATGATTATTGACCGGCACATCCCCTCTCAGGTTCTGCCCCAAAAAGTCCCTCCAAGCTTCGGGGCCTCCGGGATAAGCAGCATCTTGCTCAACTTTTGTAAAAATCTCCGGTTCTAAGCCCAGTTTAATTTTAGGAGGGGTAAACTGTACTGTTTCCTTATCATTCGAGGATGTTTTGCCTTCCTTCGCCTCAGCATTATCGTGCACAATCTTTGGCGGCGTGAACTCCACTGCCTTAACATTCGGAGAAGTCTTTCCTTCCTTGGCTTTAGCATCATCCCGCACAATCTTTGGTGGAGTAAACTGCACGGTTTCTGTCTCCCGGGCGTTTGCAGGATTGTTCACAGATGCGGCACTGCTATCAGGCATAATGGGAGGAGCATCTTTTACTATTTCATTGGCAGCAACGGTTTCGGCAGGTTGTCCTTCCTTGTCCTTTGACCCTTCTGTTTTACAACTAACAATAAATGTTGCACTGATAGCAACTACGGCAAGCGATGTCAAAATCTTTTTGACGTACTGAGGATGCCCGGGGGTGTAACGGTGATGTAACATGGCGATTCTACGTTTTAATTGTGTATGAAAAAAGGATGTTTCCAAAAACTGTTTGGCCGAACGGGCATCAAAAGATTGCGTGAGCAACAAGGTTGCATAACCTGAAATGCTTTCGCCTTGTGAGGCGTACCTATCGGCTAAAAATTCGTGAACGGCGTCCAAATCTTTCTTAATAAACCGAAACACCGGATTAAACCAACACAGGGCATTGACTACCGCCAGAAAAACATTATCCAGACTATGATATTGCCTGGCGTGATAATATTCATGCCGGAATATCCGTTGTCCTTCTTCTGAATCCAATCGCAACGCGGGATTCCAGAACAACCACCGGAAAAACGAAAACGGGGCATTGGACAAATTCGCACTCACGAGCGCAAGCCCGCCATAATGCTGCTTTTCCGCTTTGTGGAATCGCTGGTATAATTCCGCAACAGCCGCTATCACGCGCCCAAGCATAAACAAAGTTATCAACAGATATATGGCTAATAATACTTTCCATATCGTGAAACCGGAAGTTGCCTTAGCGCTAACAACTACCTCCGGCAGCACATAATCCGTATATGCCGCCAGTCCGCCCGGCACTCCGCTCCCACTGTCCGAAGCAATATATACCGGCACTTCAAGCAACGGTAACACGAGGCTTAACACTACGGAAAACAGCAGGTAAAACCTGTTGTATTGATGGAAATGCTCATTCCGCAGGAACAGGTAATAGTACGCATATAGCACGCCTGAGCAAAGTATCATCTGTAAAAGATAAGATAGCATAGCTTTATTTTTTTTCTTTTTTTGGATTTTTCATTTCTTCGAGCAACGCCTCCAGTTCCTCTATGCTCAGGTTTTTCTCCTTTACCATAAAAGAAACCACATTGCTGAACGAACCTTCAAAATATCCCTTCACGATTTGCCTGATGGTGCGTTTAGAATAATCTTCCTTGTTCACCAACGCGGCATATTGGTGCTGGCGACCATAAACCGTCACTTTCGCGAAACCCTTTTCCACCAATATTTTCAATATCGTTGCCACCGTGTTCTGGTGTGGCTTGGGAATGGGCAACGCATCAATAATTTCCCTTAAAAACATTCCGTCGCTGCCCCACAACACCTGCATAATTTGTTCTTCCGCTTTCGTCAACTGTTTCATTGTATTCTCAATTTTAAATGCAAGCTAAAACTAAATATTTAGTTTAACAACTATTTTTTTAGTTTTATTTTTTATTTGAAAAAATATAGCCGGACACAGTTGCAGTGAATGAAACCTTGCAAGACTCCCAATAACATAAAGAAAATACCTGATTTTTAAGCTTTATATTGTTTTGGACAATAGATTTGCGCCCTAAAATGTATTTATGAAATTAACACTATTCATTAATCTTCTTCTCGGCATGATGCTTTCATCAACCTCTATTTTTGCTCAAAAGATAACGAATAAGCTACAGGGTTTTTTCAGCGCGAGCAGCGACACCGTACTTATCAGTACTTTTTCTTTTAATGGTGACGGACAGGTGGAAATAGCAGGTATGACTGATGCCTATTACTTCCAGAAAGGTGATTCACTAATTGTATATCCCGACAAATCTATATTCAAGTTTATTGTTAAAGGAGATAAACTGTACGGCGTATCCGATTGGGTGAAAGGTGAGGTTTGGATAAAAGTAAAAGATTCTGCAGGAAATAACCAACGAACCGACCCCGAGTTGTCAGACTACAAAGCTAAACTATTGCACCGCTATTATGAGCTAAAAAGCACTACAGATGAGTGGGCTTTTTTGCAAGGAGTGGATAGTAGCTACAAAACGGGAATTAAAAATCTTTGCGATAGCGGTCTTTCAAAAGCCTGCCTGGATTATGCCGGAATGATGATGATAGAAAGAACGGGGATCGGCACTCTTTTAAAAGCGGACGGCGAAAAATATAAAATGGAGCCTTCCGAAGAAATAGAAGACTGCATTCATCACGCCATACAGTTGGGAGATAAAAACGGCTATACCGTGCTGGCGGGATATTATGCCTTGATTGGCAATATAACCAAAGCAAAAGAAACGCTCGCAGAAGGAGAAGAACTGGGCTGCAGGAGATGTGCCATGGCATTGTTTGACATCGAAATGCAGGAGAAACTCAAGGAAATGGAGAATAACGAAAAGGATTCTGACAAGGAATAGCTGTTCCCTACTTACGATTTAAGAAGGTGATTGTACCAAATTTAGAAATTTCGTACTTATTACCAGATTTTCACCCTATTGCATTTTAAGAGGGAAATTTTTTCTTGCTTTATATTTTAATCAAATGATTAAAATATTTGTTTAATAACGATATAACTTTCTATATTTGCAACACAAAAGCATGTTACAAAATGTCGAAAGCAAAAGATGCAAAGAATTTAGATACTTCCACAGAAGAAAGAATCAAGGAAGCAGCCCGAAAAGTCTTTATGCAAAAAGGATATGCTGCTACGCGAACCCGCGATATAGCCGAAGAGGCGGGCATTAACCTGGCTTTGTTGAATTACTATTTCAGAAGCAAGGAAAAATTATTCCAAGAAGTGATGTCGGAAAAGTTCCGACAGTTGTTCAGCGTGGTCTTACCGATAATTAATAAAGAAGATTTATCCCTTGAGAAGAAATTGGAAATTCTTGTTGAGAATTACATTGATTTGCTGCTGGCAAACCAGGATTTGCCGCTTTTCGTTCTCAGTGAAATCAGGGTGAATCCCGAAAGATTCAAGGAAGCGGTACAAATACAGAAAATTTTAAAAGATTCTTCGCTTATCCGCCAGCTTCACGAAAAACGCCCTGATATAAATCCGCTCCAGTTCGTGATGTCGCTACTCGGCATGGCGATTTTTCCGTTTGTAGCAAAACCGATTTTGTTTGCTAATGATTCCGGTTTTAATGATATGATGCAGGAACGGAAAAAACTTGTGTCCAAGTGGATAAAAATTATTTTAAAAGCCAAATAATAAATCTCCTGAAATGAATATAAGGCAAGAATCTAAGGAGGATTTAAAGGACATTTTCAATCTAATTAAAAAGGCCTTTGAGCATGAACCTTTAAGTGACCATAAAGAACAGTTTTTGGTCGAGCGGCTGAGAATGTCTGAAAATTTTGTTCCTGAATTGTCGTTGGTTGTGGAAACAGAGGGGAAAGTCATTGGATATATTCTACTCACCAAAATTAAAATCAAAAACGGAAAAGAAACATTTACGTCTTTAGCCTTAGCTCCTGTTGCCGTTCTGCCTGAATATCAGAAAAGAGGAATCGGTACCGCATTAATTCAATACGCGCACCAACAAGCAATGACATTGGGCTTTCACTCTGTGGTATTATTAGGGCACGAAAACTACTATCCAAAATTCGGGTATAAAAAGGCTGGAGATTTTGAAATTCGACTTCCGTTCGATGTTCCTGATGAAAATTGTATGGCAGTTGAACTGAAAGAAAATGCTTTGCAAAATGTAAGCGGAGTTGTGGAATATCCGAAAGAATTTTATGAATAGAATTCCGGCAAAACGAATAGATTTTTTTTGAAATCATATTAATCAAATGATTAAAACAAAAAGATAAACACGATGATAAGGAAAGTATTTTTAACGTTAAGTTTTGGGTCGCTGGCTTTCGGCTTGGTAAACGCTCAGTTGCTTACGCTGGAAGAATGTTACAGTCTGGCAAAGGAAAATTATCCTGCGGTAAAGAAAATGGATTTGGTGGCGAAGTCGGCAGATTATACCATTAAAAATGCCGGCAAAAAATTCCTGCCCCAGTTCAATGTGAACGGTCAGGCGACGTATCAGTCGCAGGTAGTGGATTACGACGGACTGCTTGGCAGTAATGCTTCTGCAATGGGAATTAATCCACCCTCGTTCAGCAAAGACCAATACAGAATTTCGGGAGAAGTAGAGCAATTATTGTTCGACGGCGGAAATACCCGCTATCAAAATGAAATCACAAAAGTCAACGCTGGTTTGCAAAAGCAAAATGTGGAAGTGGAATTGTATGCGATAAACGAACGTATCAACTCGATCTTCTTTTCTATCTTCTTATTGGATGCACAATTGGAATTGAATAACCTTAAAATAGCCAATCTTCAAACCCAATTGGATAAGACAGAAGCTGCCTACAAATTTGGTACGGCCTATTTGAGCGATGTCAATGAACTGAAAGCCGAAATCGAAAATACAAAATCCGTAAACATTGATTATGAGGGAAACCGCTCGGCTTTTTTGCGAATGCTTTCCATTTTTATCGGCAGGAAAGTTTCTTCGTCATCGGAATTAGTGAAACCTGAACCGATTTTGTCTTCGGCAGAAATCAATCGTCCCGAACTGAAATTATTTGATTTACAGAAAAACATTTACGAAGCACAGACAAAACAGTTGAAATCTGGTTATCTCCCAAAAGTCAACGCGTTTTTTCAGGGTGCTTATGGCCGTCCGACGCTCAATCCGATTTCCAATGATTTCGGAGCGTGGTATATTACGGGAATCCGTCTGAACTGGTCACTTGGAAGCCTTTATACTTTAAAAAATCAGCGTGCTGTTTACAACCTGAACAGCCTGACCGCTGATGCGGACAAGGAGACTTTTATCCAAAATATAAAAATGGACATCGCACAGCAGGATGAAAATGTAAAAAAATACACAGAAATGATTAGTCAGGACAACAAAACAATTGAGTTGAGAGAGGCTGTGACCCAATCTGCTTCTGCACAGTTGGCAAACGGCGTTATCACTACCCACGAATATATTCAGAAAATCAATAACGAAAATGCGGCAAAGCAGAATCTTATTCTTCATCAGATACAGTTGTTGCAGGCACAGTATAATTTAAAATTCAAAACGGGAAATTAAATATAGTTGAGAGTGGAAAATGGAAAGTGATGCAACACTTTCAACTCTCAACTTTCAACTCAAAAAAACAATCAAAATGAAAAAGTATATCGTATGTATTTCAGTGGCGTTATTGCTGATAAATGCCTGCACTTCCAAAATTGACTACGATGCTTCGGGAAACTTTGAGGCGGATGAAGTCATCGTATCGGCACAGCAGAACGGCGTATTGCTTTCGTATAACGTGAAAGAGGGAAAACAATTGAAAACCGGAGAAAATGTCGGGCAGATAGATGTCAAAGTAGTGGAACTTCAAAAGCAGCAGACCGAAGCGAGCATCAACGCATTAAAAGAAAAAACAGCCACTCCCAACGACCAAACCGAATTGGTTCGCCGCCAGCTCGAAGTGCAGAAATCACAATTGGCACAGCAGTTAAGGGAAAAAACGCGGACTGAAAATTTAGTAAAAGCCGATGCCGCGACACGTAAACAATTAGACGACATCAATGCTTCCATTGACCAATTGAGAAAGCAGATTTCCGTAACGGAGCAGCAGTTAAAACTGAACACTTACAACACCAATACGCAAAACCGCAGCATACTGAGCGAAAGAGCACCAATGGAAAAAGCAGCAGCAAAGTTACAGGAGCAGATTAATAAAGGGCAGATTATCAATCCGATTGACGGAACGGTGTTGGTCAATTACGCTTTGCAGGGCGAAATGCAGGTCGTGGGAAAACCATTATACAAAATTGCCAATACCGAAACACTCGATTTGAGAGCCTATATCACAGGAACGCAATTACCGCAGATAAAAGTCGGACAGCAGGTGAAAGTAAGGATTGACAACGGCAAAGATAATTACAAGGAATACGACGGAAAAATCACGTGGATTTCCGCCAAATCGGAATTTTCTCCTAAAAGTATTCAGACGAAAGATGAAAGAGCCAACCTTGTGTATGCCATTAAAGTCAATGTGAAAAATGACGGATTTTTAAAGATTGGGATGTATGGGGAGGTTTTGTTTAATTGAAAATGGAAAGTGGAAAATTTTATAATTAATCAAAGTAAAATATAATGATCCCAAGAATTGAAATATCAAATGAAAAGAAATTAGTTGGAAAACGATTGACATTAAGTTTTTCTAACTACAAAGTCGGTGAACTTTGGAAAAGCTTTATGCCAAGACGAAAAGAAATAATCAACAGTCTGACAAACGATTTGATTTCAATATCTGTTTATCAATCGAAATATTTTATCGACTTCAAACCGACAAACGAATTTGAAAAGTGGGCAACTGTTGAAGTCGAAAATTTTGACAATGTGCCAAGTGAAATGGAAAACTTTGTTTTGCCAAGCGGACTCTATGCAGTTTTTGATTATAAAGGATTGAATACAGACAACTCAATTTTTCAATACATTTTAGGAACGTGGTTGCCAAGTTCGGACTACATTTTGGACAACAGACCACACTTTGAAGTGTTGGGCAACAAATACAAAAATAACAACCCGACATCAGAAGAAGAAATTTGGATACCTGTTAAACATAAATGACAGTTTGCATTCTCAACTTTTAATTCTCAATTTTCAACTAAATGAAATGGTAAGCGTAAAAAATATCGTTAAAACCTACGGAGATGTTAAAGCCGTCAATGATGTTTCTTTTGAAGTGCAAAAGGGCGAATTGTTCGGTTTAATCGGCCCCGATGGTGCAGGAAAAACCTCTATTTTCCGCATTCTCACTACTTTGCTTCTGGCA
The DNA here is from genome assembly GCA_047601605.1 of Niabella sp. Lineage (GTDB taxonomy): Bacteria > Bacteroidota > Bacteroidia > Chitinophagales > Chitinophagaceae > Niabella. The sequence continues at coordinate 1,979,597 of JASGIU010000002.1, read as the reverse complement.
GACAGCGGAACGGCAACGGTAGAGAATTTTGATGTGGTAAAAGATTACAGGCAGATTCGCAATATCGTCGGCTATATGCCCGGACGTTTTTCGCTGTATCAGGATTTGACGGTGGAAGAAAATCTGTCTTTTTTTGCAACGGTATTCAGTACGACGATTGAAGAAAATTATGAACTCATCAAAGATATTTACGAGCAGATAAAACCTTTCAGCAAAAGGAGAGCAGGAAAACTTTCGGGCGGAATGAAGCAAAAACTGGCTTTGTGCTGTGCTTTAATTCATAAACCTGTTGTTCTCTTTCTGGACGAACCGACTACCGGTGTAGATGTCGTTTCACGGAAAGAATTTTGGGAAATGCTCAGCAAATTGAAAAAGCAAGGCATTACGATTGTCGTTTCTACGCCGTATATGGACGAGGCAACGCTTTGCGACCGTATTGCACTGATACAAAACGGCAGTATAATGTCCATTGACGCACCGGAACATATTGTGAAAAGTTTTCCAAAACCTTTATTCGCGGTCAAATCCGATAATATTTATAACCTTTTACAGGATTTACGCTCCGATGAAGAAGTGGAAAGTTGCTATACATTCGGCGAATATCTGCATTTAACAGTGGAGGGTGGAGAGTGGAAAGTGGAAAGTTTGGGAAAACGGCTGATAGAAAATGGTTGTAAAAATCTGGTAATTAAGGGAGTGAAACCAACGATTGAAGACAGTTTTATAAGATTAATGAACAAAGACAGTTGAAAGTGGAGAGTGGAAAGTGATTGGTAATTTTCAACTTTTAATTTTCCCCTTTCAACTAACTAAACGAATAAAAATTATGGGTAATGAATTTTCAACTTTCAATTCTCCACTTTCCACTAATGAGAAAGCGATTGTTTGTAAGAATTTAACCAAGCAGTTCGGCGATTTCAAAGCGGTGGACAGTATTTCCTTTGATGTGGAGCAGGGCGAAATCTTCGGCTTTCTCGGGGCAAACGGAGCAGGGAAAACCACGGCAATGCGTACTCTCTGCGGACTTTCTTTTCCGACGTCGGGAGAGGCGACCGTAGCAGGTTTTGATGTTTATAAACAGCAGGAAAAAATCAAAAAGAATATCGGCTATATGAGCCAAAAATTTTCGCTGTATGATAATTTGACCATTCTGGAAAATATCGAGTTTTACGGTGGTGTTTACGGTGTTTCAAGACCGGAAATAAAAACGAGAAGCAGTGAACTGATTACCACATTAGGCTTGGAAAAAGAAGCCAAAAAATTAGTCGGCGAACTGCCTTTGGGCTGGAAACAGAAACTGGCATTTTCCGTTGCGATTTTCCACCGTCCGAAAATCGTGTTTTTGGATGAACCGACAGGCGGTGTAGACCCCGTGACAAGACGGCAGTTCTGGGATATGATTTACGAAGCATCAGCCAACGGAATTACCGTATTTGTAACCACGCATTATATGGACGAAGCGGAATATTGCAACCGCATCAGTGTAATGGTAGACGGCAGAGTGGAAGCATTGGACACCCCTGCAAATCTGAAAAACAGGTTTAATACCGATACAATGGACGACGTTTTTTACCAATTGGCAAGAGGAGCGAAAAGAGGAGATTAACAATTGAAAGGTGAAAAGGGAAAGGGAACCCTCAGCTTTCAGCTCTCAATTTTCCACTTTCAACTAAATAAAGTTTTCAACTCATTAACTAAATTAAATAAAAATGGAAAATAAAGTAGCACCTAAAAGCTTGGCTTTTGCCATTCGTATTGTAAAGATGTACAAATATCTTATTGAAACTCATAAGGAATTTGTTCTTTCAAAACAATTACTACGAAGCGGAACAGCTATTGGAGCTTTGATACGTGAAGCGGAGCACGCCGAATCTAAAAAGGATTTCCTGCATAAAAATAATATTGCATTAAAAGAAGCTAATGAAACACTCTATTGGATTATTCTTTTAAAAGAAACAGATTATTTGGATGAGCAATCTTACACATCCGTTTATCGTGATGCCGAAGAACTGGTAAAAATGCTTGCAAGCATTGTAAAAACAACCAAAGTGAATATTTCAAGATGAAAAATAGCTTTCAATTTTCAACTTATACTTTTCAACTTCTTGCTTTCATACGCAAGGAATTTTACCACGTATTCAGGGACAGACGGACTTTGCTGATTCTCTTCGGAATGCCTGTCGTGCAAATTGTTCTTTTCGGCTTTGCATTGAGCAGCGAAGTGAAAAATATCGGGATTGCCGTTCTCGACAACGCCCGTGATGTGCAGTTGGAGCAGATTATTGCTAAAATCGGGTCGAATTCCTATTTTCAGATAAAAGATGAGGTATTGAATTATAAGGATATTGAAGAACGCTTCAAAGAGGGCGAAATCAAATGTGCAATATTGTTTCCTGCTGATTTCGGTTCGGATATTTATAAAACAGACGGTGCACAGATTCAGGTTATCGCCGACGCTTCCGACCCGAATACGGCAACAGTCGTTACCAACTATCTGAATATGATTATCAGTAATTATCAGCAGGAACTCAATCCGAACGCAAAACTGTCTTATCAGATTATTCCCGAAGTCCGGCAGTTGTATAACGAGGAACAGAACGGTTCGCTCAATTTCATTCCCGGAGTTATCGCTCTGATATTTATGATTGTGAGCACGGCATTGACTTCCGTTGCGGTCGTTCGTGAAAAGGAACTGGGAACAATGGAAATCCTTTTGGTATCGCCGTTCAAACCGATAATGGTGCTGATTGCCAAAGCCGTTCCTTATCTGGTGCTGTCACTTATTGATTTTATCATTATTCTGTTGCTGTCGGTATTTTTACTGAATGTGGAAATTCGGGGGAATCTTATTCTGATTTTTGCGGAAAGCATTTTATTTATCATCACTTGTCTTTCGCTCGGATTGCTGATTTCTAATCTTACGTCTTCACAGCAAACGGCGATGCTGGTCTCAATGATGGGAATGATGCTTCCGACCGTTTTCTTTACCGGATTTATGTTTCCTCTGGAAAATATGCCCAAAATATTTCAGTGGATTTCCTATATCGTGCCGTCAAAATATTATTATGCGATTATAAAAGGCGTAATGTTGAAAGGACTCGGTTTCAGTTATGTTTGGAAAGAAACGCTCGTTCTGGCAGGAATGGCGATGGGATTATTGTTTGTGGCTTTGAGAAATTTTAAAATAAGACTACAATGAGTGGAAAATTGAAAGTTGAAAATCGAAAGTGATTAAATACACGCTTTCAACTTTCAACTCTCCACTTTCGACTAAATAGAAATGAAAACATTAAACTTTATATTGCAGAAAGAATTCCGCCAGATATTCAGGGACAGAACCATTCTGGCGATGATGCTTGTCGTGCCGATAATGCAGTTGATTATACTGCCATTAGCCGCCAATTTTGAAGTGAAGAATATCAATATCGCTTACGTTGACCACGACCACAGCAGCTATTCCCAAAAGTTAAGAAACAAAATCGCTTCATCGGGCTATTTCAATATGGTTAGCAGTCCTGATTCTTACAAAAAAGGTCTGGAAATGATTGAATACGGCACTGCCGATTTGGTGCTGGAAATTCCGTCCGGTTTTGAAAGAAATCTTGTCAGAGAGGGAAGTCAGAAAGTGAATTTGTCCGTTGATGCCATTAACGGAACAAAGGCTTCATTGGGTGGAGCTTCATTAGTTTCTGTTCTTGCGGATTTCAACAGGAATCTGGACATCAACATAAAACTTCCGAACGGTTCTGCGTATGAACCGCCTGCAAAAATTTCGGTGGAAAGCACGAACTGGTATAATCCCAAAGCGGAATACAAATTTTATATGGTTCCCGGAATTTTGGTGTTGCTGCTTACGATAATCGGCGGTTTCATCACGGCATTGAACATTGTAAGGGAAAAAGAAATCGGAACGATTGAGCAGATTAACGTAACGCCCATTAAAAAATGGCAGTTTATTTTGGGAAAACTCATTCCGTTCTGGATTGTGGGAATGATTGTTTTTACTGTGGGATTAACGGTAATGTATCTGATTTATGGTATTTTCCCGAAAGGCAGTTTGTTGGTTTTGTATTTGTTTGCATCTGTTTATCTTATTGCATTGTTAGGTTTGGGATTGCTGATTTCCACTTTTGCCGATACGCAGTTGCAGGCAATGTTCATCGCATTTTTCTTTATGATGATATTTATGCTGATGAGCGGATTTTTCACAAGTATCGACAGTATGCCGGATTGGGCAAGGACAATCTCGAATTTCACACCTGTAACGCATTTTATAAAAGTTGTCCGCCTGATTGTTTTAAAAGGAAGCGGATTTGCAGGTATTAAAAATGAATTTGGCTATCTCGTGATGTTTGCCGTTGTGCTGAACAGCCTGGCAATCTGGAATTACAGGAAAACAACATAAGGTTTAGCGATAAAGACATATCTGAAAACGTACAAACAGCTTAAAGAATAATAGAATTAAGAGTCCTTTTCGCCCTATTGTAAATAACCACAGAAAGCCTTTACTTTGCTAAAAATGGACTCTTTTTTATATATCCCGTTGCCGGATGGCCTGGTTGCCCGTGACCAGGAAATTTTTCAATGGATTAACAGCAAACTCACGAACGATGTGCTGGATGTGGTAATGCCTTTTTTCCGCAATTCTTTTGCGTGGGCGCCGCTTTATCTTTTCATCGTGGCCTTTGTGATAATAAACTTTAAAAAACGTGGTTGGTGGTGGTTCGGCTTTTGCCTGCTTGCTATCAGTTGTACCGATCTGACCGGGAATCATCTTTTCAAGCACGTGTTTGAGCGTTTACGACCCTGCAACGACCCTGCATTTATGAGCCATGTACGTATATTTTTGGGCAGGTGCTCCACCGGTTTCAGTTTTGTGTCCAACCATGCCATCAATCACTTTGGTATTGCGAGCTTTGTGTTTGTCACCTTTCGCCCCATCACCAAATATTCCTGGGCACTGTTGCCCTGGGCTTTGTGCATTGGCTATGCCCAAATTTACGTAGGCGTACATTATCCTTTCGATGTTTTGTGCGGCTCGTTACTGGGTTTTGTCATCGGCGGCGCAGTCGGTTTGTTGTTTAACAAAAAGTATTCGTTATCTTCGATTTCGTAAATAATTTACAACACTTAATGGAACTAATCGTTATAGCCTTATTGATTTTACTCAATGGACTATTTTCAATGTCAGAAATAGCTTTGGTATCGGCCCGTAAGGCGCGTTTGGAGGCGCAGGCGAATAAGGGCGATAAAGATGCGAAAGAAGCGCTTAAACTGGCCAATAAGCCCGACCTCTTTTTGTCCACCGTACAGATAGGTATTACCCTTATCGGCATTTTGACCGGTATCTACTCCGGCGAAAAGATGACGGGATACATTGCCGACTTCCTGAACAACATACCAGCACTGGCACCTTATGCCAAGGGGCTGGCGCAAGCTGTTATCGTCATCGTCATCACTTATTTCACCTTGGTTTTCGGAGAACTGGTGCCCAAGAACATCGGCCTGTCAACACCGGAAAAAATCGCAAAGGGAATGGCGCGTCCGATGAAAGGTTTGACCTACATTACCTACCCTTTTGTATGGTTATTGAGCAGGTCGAGCAACCTTATTATCAAGATGCTTGGCATCAAACCCTCGGACAGTCAAGTGACGGAAGATGAAATAAAGGCCATCATCAACGAAGGTACGGAGCAGGGCACGCTGGAAGAAACCGAGCAGGAAATCATCGAGCGCGTGTTTCACCTGAGCGACAGGAACATCACCTCGCTGATGACGCACCGCAGCGACATTGTTTGGTTTGGCGTCAATGATACCGAAGAGGATATGAAGGAAAAAATATTGAAAGAACCTCATTCCATCTATCCGATTTGTGACGGCGAAATTGACAATATCAAGGGCGTTATCTCCATCAAAGACCTGTACACCAATAAAGACACTATCCAGTTTAAGGAGCTGATGCGCCCGGCGCTTTTTGTGCCGGAAAACAACACGGCGTTCAAGGTGATGGAAAAATTCAAGGAATCGCAATTACATTCCTGCTTCATCGTGGACGAATATGGCAGTGTGTTGGGCATGATTACGCTCAAGGATATCTTGGAAGCTATCATTGGTGATATGCCCCAACAGGACGAGGAGGATTACGAAGTGGTAGAACGTGAGGACGGCTCATTCCTTGTGGATGCACAAATACCTTTTTATGATTTCCTGTCCTACTTTGACAAGGCAGAGTGGATGAACGAAGGCGAGCAGGAGTTTGATACGTTGGCGGGATTCATCCTGCATAAACTAAAACGCATACCGGAGGTTGCCGATAAATTGGAATGGAACGGTTTTGACCTTGAAATCATGGACATGGACGGCCACCGTATTGATAAGGTGCTAGTAAAAATCAGTGATGAACTGCGCCATGATATGGAAGAGTAGTCTGGCACATTTTATATATTACTAATCAGACAAATATTGCCGCACGAAGGCAGGCAAAAGTCAATCAGTCATCACGCTTGGGCATCTTCGCGCCTTTTTGCTTCATCACGTCCGATGCCCGTTTCATCTCGGAAATAGTTGTTTCATCAATATCCCCCCGTCTTGACGTATCTTCCATAAGCCGTTGCTTTAAACGCAATGCCTGCGAATCCACTTTGTAGTCTTTTCTGAAATCGGACAAGTCAATGGAATCAGTAAATGTAGCGAGACCGGACGTATCTGTGCGTTGTCTTAGCGTATCATACGTAACAGGGTCTGGTTCCACCGGCAGGGCATCGCCAGAGGCGTCGTTATTTCCCCCGTTGTTGCAGGATGCCAGGCACAGACAAACGGCCAAAATACATATCGTAGTCCTGAAAAAAAACATAGCAGACATTGCCCTAAAGATAAAGTATTTTCAAACACGCACCCGTTAAATCCCCGGTGCCCATTTTCTTTCAGGATAGTTTAATTTGTGGCTCGTCCGTTTACCCTGATATACAAAATGCACGATATTGGCCTGGCCGTCAAACAGGTCATAAAGGATGGTGTTCTCTATGACCACGTTCTTTAAATAATCTGCCCGGGCCAACGCATATACATAGACAGCCTCCCTGTCCATCTCCCAGCCCATCACTTCCAGCGGTAGCAGCCTTCCTTCGCTGCGCACACTCAAGTGAGTTGTCAGATAACGTTTTACCAGTGCTGTCATCTCATTTTTTAAGGCAGGATTGGAAAAATCAGATGTGGCTTTATACAGCTTCGTCAACACGTCCTCAAAATCATCGGCAAACAGTTTGCAACTCACTTCGATTTGTTTCTCTTTGGCATTATATTCCATTTCCGTAGCGCTGACATGATAAGGATGCCGCACCGCCCCGCTATTGCCCGAAAATAACAGGTAAAAGGCCAGCATCGGAACCATCAACCACTTATTTAAAAAAATCGCCATTGAACAAATAAACATAAATAAATCCAAATAAATTACTAACTTGGTCAAAACAACTCAAAAGCCTGTAGGGTTTAATCATGGAAGAGTTTTCTTTTTATTTCGTAGAAGGTTGGCAGCACATCATCAGCAATGATGCGCTCGACCACCAGTTATTCATATTGGCACTGGCGGTGATTTATACGTTCTCGGACTGGAAAAAAGTATTGATACTTGTCACGGCCTTTACCATCGGGCACTCGCTTACTTTGGCACTCAGCGTGCTGGACGTGTTTCGCATTCCGTCCAACTGGGTAGAGTTTCTTATCCCGCTGACCATTGTTTTTACGGCCGCCTGGAATATTTTTGCAGCAAGCCACAAGAAAATGGGCACTAATTACTGGCTGGCATTATGCTTCGGGCTGGTGCACGGCATGGGGTTCGCCAACACCATCCGCATGATGCTCGCGTCCGACGAATCTTTGGTCACCGGGTTGTTGGGCTTCAACATCGGGCTTGAAGTAGGACAGGTTTGCGTGGTTTTCATTATCCTGCTTTTTACAAAGCTCGTAACAGATTTGGTAAAAATACCGCGCAAACCCTATATCCGCGTAGTTTCGGGCATCGTGCTGGTGATTTCGGCCGTCATGGCATGGCAAAGAATTCCATTCTTTTCATAGGCGGTCAAAACACCTTCCATAGTAGCACAAAAGTTGAACGGAGCGCCGCAAGCAAAGCCCCATCAGGGAACCGGTGTTGGGATAATAAAAAATTGAATTAATCAACAAATCAGATAGATTAGAATGAGAAGTGTAGTAATAGCAGGGATTTGCATGTTTTGTGTCGGAATGGCACAAGCTCAGGACATTCAGAACAATCCCAAAAGTAATCACGGCAACAAGTTTGAACAATTGGGCACTATCCTGCCCACGCCGAACGAATACCGCACCGCAAGCGGCGCGCCCGGCCCCAAATACTGGCAGCAACGCTGCGATTATAAAATCAAATGTACACTGGACGAAAAAAATCTGCAACTGACGGGCAGCGAAGCGCTCAATTACTTTAACAATTCGCCCGATGAGCTGACCTATCTCTGGCTGCAATTGGACGAGAACCAGCACAACAACCTCCAAAACGCCAACTACCAGAACAGTTCTGCCATGCCGCGTTTTATGACGGACAAAACACTCGCAAGCATAGAGGAAGGCGGCTCGAAAGCGGACAATGGCTATGGCTGTAAAATAAAAAGCATCACGGACGCCTCAGGCAAAAAGCTTGATTACACTATCAATAAAACCATGATGCGCGTGGAATTGCCCACCCCGCTAAAACCCGGCCAGCGGTTTCAGTTCAATGTTGAATGGTCTTATAAGTTGTCCGACCGCATGTCGCGCGGCGGACGTGGCGGTTATGAATATTTTCCCGGTGACGGTAACTATTTGTTCACTATAACACAATGGTTCCCCCGCATGTGCGTGTACAGCGATTTTCAGGGATGGCAAAACCACCAGTTCACCGGGCGCGGCGAGTTTGCGCTCACTTTTGGCAATTACGAAGTGTCCATGACCGTGCCCGCAGACCATATTGTGGCAGGAACGGGAGAATGCCAGAACTATGCACAAGTGCTGACACCAGCCCAAATGGCACGCTACAACACGGCATTGAACGCCAAAGAGCCCGTGGAAGTTGTTACATTGGCAGAGGCAAAAGCCGCCGAAAAGAATAAAAGCACGCAAACCAAGACCTGGATATTTAAAGCGGACAACGTGCGTGACTTTGCCTGGACATCCTCGCGCAAATACATCTGGGATGCGATGCCGCAAAGGGTTAACGGCAAAAAAATCATGTGCATGAGTTTTTATGGCAAGGAAGCCTACGGGTTGTATCGCAAGTTTTCCACCAAGGCCGTAGCCCATACTATCAAGACCTATTCTGATTTCACCATTCCTTACCCCTATCCCGTGGCACAGAGCATAGAGGCCTCCAACGGAATGGAGTATCCGATGATATGCTTCAACTATGGCCGCACCAACGAAGATGGCACATATAGCGAGGCCACCAAGAACGGTATGATTGGGGTAATCGTTCACGAAGTGGGGCATAATTTCTTCCCCATGATTGTAAACAGCGATGAACGGCAATGGACGTGGATGGACGAAGGACTGAACACTTTTGTGGAATATCTCACCGAAGAACTTTGGGACAACAAATTCCCCAGCAAGCGCGGCCCGGCCTACACCATCGTGGATTATATGAAGCTGCCCAAAGACCAGTTGGAACCCATCATGACAAATTCCGAGAACATCGTGCAGTTTGGGCCTAACGCCTACTCCAAACCGGCAACAGGCCTTAATATGCTGCGCGAAACCATCATGGGCAGGGAACTCTTTGACTATGCCTTCAAAGAATATGCCCGCCGCTGGGCGTTCAAGCATCCCACACCCGCCGATTTCTTCCGCACGATGGAAGATGCGAGTGCCGAAGACCTGGACTGGTTTTGGCGCGGATGGTTTTACGGCACAGACCCCGTGGACATTTCGCTCGACTCGGTAAAATTTGCCAAAGCGGATGGAAGCAATGTTTCATTAAGAGAAGACAAAACAACAGAGCCTGTTGATCCGCCGTCTTCCTACGGTAAGTTTGACGATATTTCAAAAGTGCGCAACCGCGAAGACAAGAACACCAAATTTTATACAGATATAGACACGGCTACCCGCGATTTTTATTGGCGATATAACCGTGGATTGGAAAAATACGATTCTACTTTAAAAATGACCATTGAAGAACCGGTGATGTTAGGACAACTCACACCGGAGGCAAAACAAAAATTCGACAACAAATATTTTTACGAATTAACTTTTAGCAACAAAGGCGGTCTTGTCATGCCCATCATCATCGAATGGACTTATAAGGACGGCACGAAGGATATAGACAGGATCCCCGTACAAATTTGGCGGCTAAACGAAAAAAACGTCAAGAAGTTCTTTGCGAAGGATAAAGAAGTGGTGTCCATCCGCCTTGACCCCTATCGCGAAACTGCCGACATTGACGAAAGCAATAATGTATGGGGAGATATGCCACAGCCATCAAGGTTTAAGGCGTTCATGCAAACACAGGGCGTTCCGCGCAGGAATCCTGCCAGCACCATGAAAAACCCGATGCAGGTAGCACAGGAAAATAACAAGCGCAAATGATGATTTGTGATCTATTACAATAGTTCTCTCGGCAAATAAAGGAAGGCGACCTTATGGTCGCCTTCCTGATAATATATAAAATTACCGATACTCTTACACAGGCACGCCCGCCTTGAACAATATCGCGTTCGTGTTTCCTTTTATCCGGATGGTATCGCCGGGAAAGCCCACGGCGGCAATGCTTCCCGGTTTTAGTATCAAGTGGTTGTCGCTGCTGGTCAATTCCAGTTCGCCTTCAACCAATAATAATATCTCCGCTGTTGAAGGCGTAATACTGATGGTTTCCCCGGCAGCAATGCGGTAGGAACTTAGTTCGAAATCATTTACCGGCGTTTGGTAAACCTTATAACTTTTATTTTTTGATTCCCTGATAATCTTGGGATTTGTTTCCTCGCATTTGGTATGCCGGAGCAATTCCACAGTGTCTATATGTTTGGTAGTAAGCCCGCCGCGCAGCACATTGTCCGAGCTGGCCATGATTTCCACATTATGCCCTTCAAGGTAAGCGTGTGGCACACCGGCATTCTGAAAAATGGCCTCGCCGCGAACCAAATGCAGCAGATTGAAGAAATAAATCGAGAATATACCTCTGTCCACACCATCTGGCCGGGCAAAAGTAATCGCTGCACGGGCAGCCCAGAAGTTCTCGTCAGACTTTTCTAACCTACCCGTATTATATAAAGGCAATATGCGATTGAGCAAAGGCTGAAGATGTTTGTTCACCTCTTCCTGCGGCATTTCCATGGACAATTTATACAAACCGAAATATCCCTCTTTTTTGAAAACAGGTACAAAAAATTGCAGCTCCGGTATTTCCTCCAATTTTTGCAATAATTCGTTCTCGGGTTTGAAACCATGCAAAAGGTAAAAATCACCAAGTGCCACCATCAGCTCGGGTTTATGATTGGCATCTTTATAATTTCGGTTGGGCGCATTGAGCGGCACACCTTTTTTATTTTCTTCCTCAAAGTCAATCGCCGCCTGCTTTTTGGAAGGATGCACCTGAATGGACAGCATGTCCTTCACGTCCAACACCTTTAAAAGATAAGGCATATTTCCAAACATTTCATCCACCTTTGCGCCAAGTGTTTCCAACGGCGCGGAGGCTATATACTCCCTTAACAAAACCTCCTTACCACCCGGTAAGGAAATGGTACAATTCGCCTGCGGATGCACGCCCATCCAGTACTCGGCAAATGGTTTCGATTGCGGGTTTTCTATCAATAACAAAGAAGGTATCAGTTGGGTTCCTCCCCAATCATAATGTTTTACATCGCCCTTCAAGGCTGCTAGTTGTTGCATGAAATTAAAGTTTTATCTTGCCGTAAAGATAAGCAATGGCGGCACATAATGAAACAGGTAAAAATGGCGAAGCACTTGCGGCCGATTATCTGGTCGGCAAAGGCTATCAAATCCTGCACCAAAACTGGCGCTATTCGCACTACGAAATTGACATTATCGCATCGAAGGGAAAAAAGCTGCACTTTGTAGAGGTCAAAACCCGCACGACCGCCTTTTATGGCTACCCGGAGGAAAGCGTGACCCGCAAAAAATTCAAGCACCTGCAACGCGCCGCGGACGAATATCTCCATCTTCACCCCGGGCATTTATGGATTCAATACGATGTTCTTTCCATCATCCTGTCCAAAAACAAACCGCCTGAATTCTTTTTACTGGAAGATGTATTTTTATGAGTCCGGCAGGGGTGCTACTATCGAGCTTTATTTGCGACGCTCCGTTCAACTGCTGAATATTGAGGTACTTTTCTGGCAACAAAAAAGCCTCCGGATATCTATATCCGAAGGCATTCGTGGAGGCGACCGGAGTCGAACCGGTGTCCAAACATATTCCCCAAAAGCTTTCTACATGCTTATTTCCTGTATTGTTTGTCGGCCAGGGGCAGGAAAGGAACAAACCGACCCAAGGCGTAGCTGTATAATCTTTTGTTGCAGGCACAGCCTACTGCAACAGCATCCCACGCTTGTTTTATAAGTCGGCGGCGGAGCGTGGCGGCAGGACAACCGGCTCAACGCGGCCCTAATGACTACTTAATCACTGATTAGGCAGCCATGGCATACTGAGTATTGCCATTTAAAGTTTGAGTATTCAGATTTACGGGCTAATTACACAACGCCCGACATGCTTCCACTTTCAAAGACCTACGCTGTCAAAACCAAACGCCCCCTCTCCTTTCGCCTAACTGCGGCCCGCAAAGATAACCCTTTATTTCCCATAAATATTTATTACTTTTTTGGCCATGGGGAACTTTTGATTGGTGCAAAGACTGCTCCAAAAACAAACAAGCCGGACGAAATCAATCGTCCGGCTTGTGGTTATTTTTAACCTGCGAGTGGTTACTCTTCAGGTTTGGTATTGTCCTCTATCAGAAAAATATCCTCGTTATCCCGCTTCATCAGATATTTTTCGCGGGCAAGTTTTTGAATGGTCGCGGGGTCACTTTCCAAACTGTGTTTTATTTTCCGCAGTTCGACCAGTTCCCGGTTGTAGTGCTCCTTGCTGAGCTCCAAGTTTTTGAGTTCCTGTCTTCTCTCTGCCGTAGTGATGAAATCGTTCTTGTCCAAAAAGAACATGATAGCGATAAAAGCCACGGTAGCAATGAAGAATTTGTTCGTCAGGAACCTTGAAATCTTACTGAGCGTTTTACGCTTCGGGGGCGCGGGGACAACCTCGGGCTCCTTGTCGGCAATAAAATCTACAAATTCATCCATAAACGCGAGTGGTTTTCTTATTTACCAAATTTAATCTTTTTGCCCAGATAGATGCCTGTACTACCCAACTCTTCTTCAATCCTGATAAGTTGGTTGTACTTGGCAATCCTGTCCGTACGGCTGGCGGAACCGGTCTTGATTTGTCCGCAGTTCAATGCCACGGCAAGGTCGGCGATGGTTGTGTCCTCTGTTTCACCGCTACGGTGGCTCATGATGGTGTTATAACCATTGAACTGTGCCAAAGTTACGGCATTTATGGTTTCGGTAACGGTACCGATTTGGTTCACTTTTACCAGCAATGCGTTGCCCACGCCCTTGTCAATACCTTGCTGCAGGCGTTCCACGTTGGTCACGAACAAGTCATCGCCCACCAACTGGCATTTGCTGCCGATAGCATCGGTAAGCATTTTCCAACCTTTCCAGTCGTCTTCTGCCATACCGTCTTCGATAGAAACGATAGGATATTTCTTTACCCATGATTCCCAGAATTTTACGATTTCCTCGCTGCCCAGTGCTTTACCAGAGCTTTTGTGGAACACGTATTTTTTCTTTTTGGTATCGTACAGTTCGCTGTTGGCAGCGTCCATTGCGATGGTGATTTGCGTTCCGGGTTTGTAACCGGCCGCTACGATAGCTTCCAGCACAGTTTCGATAGCTTCTTCATTGCTTTGGATGTTGGGGGCAAAACCACCTTCGTCACCCACGTTGGTGCTGAATCCTTTTTTCTTCAAAACGGTTTTCAGGGCATGGAAAACCTCAACGCCCCAACGAAGACCTTCGCTGAAAGAAGTAGCGCCTACGGGCTGAATCATGAATTCCTGAAAATCTATTTTATTGTCGGCATGCGCGCCACCGTTCAAGATGTTCATCATCGGCAGGGGCAAAGTTTTAGCGTTGGTACCGCCTACGTAACGATACAGCGGAAGGCCAGCTTCTTCGGCAGCAGCCTTGGCAGCAGCCATACTCACGGCCAACAGGGCGTTGGCACCCAATTTACCTTTGTTCTTTGTACCGTCCAGATCAATCATCAACTGGTCAAGACCGGCTTGGTCAGAAACATCAAAGCCCAACAGCGCGGGAGATATAATTTTATTTACGTTATCAACAGCTTTCAACGTACCTTTTCCCAGATATTTTTTCTTGTCGCCGTCCCGGAGTTCAACTGCTTCGTGAATACCGGTGCTGGCTCCGCTTGGTACGGACGCGCGTCCCAAAACGCCCTCGTCGGTAACAACATCAACTTCTACCGTGGGATTGCCGCGGCTATCTAAAATTTGTCTTGCAAAGACCTCTGCAATGTAGCTCATGTGATACTTTTTAATGATTTAAAATGAATGTGTTTTATAGCGAGCCGCAAGTTAATCAAACATCCGCGTATAAAAGCGGCAAATACCTAAAAAATAACATAAAATGAGCAAAATCATGTTTTAAACGCCGCTGAAAGGTTATTCCGCCCCTCACAGGTGTTATTACCTCCAAACGGAATGAAAACAATACGGTCGGCAAAAACCCGACCAAGATGGCAAACCCTTTTACGGCGATTCATTTTGTAACAAAAAAAAGTGTAACATTTTAAAATTGTTACACGAAAAATGTTACACTTTTTCCGAGGTGTTGTCCTTCATGCAGAATGAAAGCAATTCGGTCGGCAAAAACACCGACCAAGGTGTAAGAAGTCTGGCAAACCTTATAGGGCTTTAATGTTAATCATCCACTGCGAAGAAACTGCTGTGAAGGATAAAAGCCGTGCATGCCCCGGATAACGGTTACAGGGAAATGCACGGCAATGTCCGTTCGGTAACTAAACAACGGTCAGGTGTGCGGTGCCATAGGAGAAACGGCCGCTTTCGGGCACAAGGAGGAGTATGGTATCACCTTTCCTCAATTTTCCCGAATGGAACAAGGCGTCAAGCGCAACAAATATCGCAGCGGAACCGATATTGCCCACCTCGGTAAGGTTGGTAAACCATTTTTCTTTGGTAAGCCCTATCCCCGCTTGCCGTAGCCCCTCGTCCAGTTGGTGGTAAAAGAACATAGAGGACACGTGGGGTATCACATAGGTTACAGAGTCTGTTCTAACATCGTGCTTCGACAGGCATTTTTGGATATGCTTAATCCAATATTCGATGATGTACACCTTCAGTAGGCGAATATCCTGTTTAAGCGTCAGTACGGCTCGTTGCATCAGTTCGTCAGTGGAGAACTCTTTCCATCCTTTCAGGTTACCGTCCTCGCGGAGTTCCGCGCCGTAGAACATACAGGTAGGCAACTCATTTGCGTATGAATCCATATCCACCCAATCAAGGCGCAGGGCTGGTTGGCCGGGATGCCGTTGGTTTTGCAAAAGTACCGCTCCTGCACCGTCGGATAGCATGAACCGCAAAAAGTCCTTCTCAAACGCCATATAAGGATCTGTGCCGACAGTAGTCGTATGCTCGTATTCTATCTCAAAATGCTTTGACAAGAGACCTGCCGAGGCAAGTTCGGAGGCGCAGCATACCGCGGTTGTTGACTCCCCGCTCCTGACGGCCATAAACCCGGTCTTCAGGGCTTGCAGGCTGGTAAGGCATACGCCCGCAAAACAATAGATTTCCATCGGCATGTTTTTCAGTACCCCGTGCACCATCGAGGAATGCGAGGGGATAAGTTGGTCGGGATTGGAGGTGGCGCACAACAGCGTGTCCGGTTGAACAACAGGTTTTTTGTCGAGCAAACGGGTTATGGCGGCAGCGGCCATCTCCGCATTGGTATGCGTGATGCGTTGCTGTGTGTCCAGTGCATAATAGCGCTGCCTGATGCCGTTTTGGCGCAGGACGATGTTCCTTACGCGCGAGGATTTGCCGGAGACCAGGCCAAGGTACTTTTCCATGTCGCCATTGGGCACCGGGGTGTTCGGGAGAAACGTGGACGTGCCCGTGATAAAAACATTTTTATCTTGCATAATACTTTAATTGAGGTAAATAAAAAAAGAACGGTTGGTATGCAATGTCAAAAATAAGGATTATCTCCTTATCCTTTCGTAATATTCCTTGAAACTTTTTTGCAACTGTCCCGTGTCAAACCCATCGTCCAGCGAGCTGATAAATGCAAGGCCGTAAAAGATACTCTGGAAGTTAAGGGCAGTGGTGCGCACGTCCAGCCCGTCTTTCAATTCACCTGAACGAATCCCATCCTTTATGAACTTTTCCCACACGGACACCTCCAACGACAACATGAGTGTAACCTTTTGGGAGAATCCATCATAGTAAGATACCCCGTTGAATATCAGCGCGAGGTAGGCTCGGAGGATATTCTGCACCTCCGCTTTTAGGATGAATCCCATTGTGTCGGCAACACCCTTTAGGTAACTGGTGATAAACGCACGCAGGCTGTTGTCCCCGGCGTACACGACCTTGTTGTTGATGTCCTGTCTCGCGAGGATGAACCTGTCCACGACCGTCCGGAACAATTCGTTCTTGTCCTTCGCGTAATAGAATACCGCGCCACGGCTCATACCCGTGGCCTCCTCTATGTCCACGATGGTCACGTCCTTGTAGTTCTTGCGCAAGAAGAGCTTAAAGCATTGATCCAAAATGAATTCGTAGGTATTGTTGTCCTTCATTACAGAGTGTTTGATAACAAAGGAAACAAAAGAATATCATAATCCGAAATGATAAATATCATAAAAATGGTTAATTCTTGATAAAAAAGAAACCGTACATTTGTTATATAACTTCTTCTTACAGATATTTCACCCGCAAGCGGAATAAGCCAATATAGTCGGTGAAAAACACTGCCCAAGGCGCAACGTCGGGAAGAAATATAGATATTAATTTAAGTAAACACAACAAAAGACATAAACAAGCGAATAAAAATTAAAAAACAAGGGATTTGCGAGGCCTGCCACCTGCAAGCGGAATGAAAACAATATGGTCGGAGAAAAACAGCCACCAAGGCTCAAAACAGGACAAATATCATGTTTTAAAATTTGACCTGCATTTTACTAGTATTACTTTTTGGTCATATTTCCTTACCAAAAATAAATTTGATTATAAATGTGTTTGGTTTGGTTTAAAACATTATAAAATGAGATACTTCGTTATTTTAATTATTACTG
This sequence comes from Niabella sp., assembly GCA_047601605.1. Taxonomy (GTDB): domain Bacteria; phylum Bacteroidota; class Bacteroidia; order Chitinophagales; family Chitinophagaceae; genus Niabella. The sequence goes on along the minus strand of JASGIU010000002.1, from coordinate 1,962,185 downwards.
TTCTGCCCTTGGCTTTTAGCAATTGTTCTGCATACAAACATGGCAATAAGACAAAAATCCAAAGTTCGTTTTCAAATTTCGACAAGATTGGCATTTCGAAAAGAGAGTTTCTGAGACTATATGGAGCACCAATATCGAAAGACTTATATATTGAGAAAGGAGAAAAGGTAGAAACATTGTATTATGCCGAAAGAATTGACAAGTTCATTGTTGTCACAGGATTTAAGTTTAAAAGTGACATTTTAAAAGAACAAAAAACTGACAAAATTAATTACGATCTGGAGAAAGACTTGGATGAAATTTATCAAAAGCTCCGTTTAAAAATTATGATGAAAGATTAAAAGCCTTCTATTTTCAAACTAAAAATTACACATCATGAAAAAAAGTGTTATTGCTACAGTTGTTGCTGTTATCTTGTTTGCGTGCCAGAAAAATACAAATGATTTAGAGCGCAATGAACCTTTTAGTTCGTCATCACTAAAAGAACCAATCCAAGCAAAAATTCCTGACAGTACTATCATCCCCCTAGACGAGACCAAGTTCCCCAAGAAGAATAAGAAAGTTAGCCTAATGTCTTATTCAAGTTCCGAACTAAATCAACTTGAAGGTTTAGAGTTCTATATCCAGTCCAAAGATTCTTACTACGGCAAAAATTCTTTTAAAACAAAAGGATTAGGCAAGGAAATAACGCTTGAACCTTTCTCCAGTGGTAATAAGGCTGAATTATTTTATCTTAAAATACTTCCCGCTACTTCGGGGATACCTTATTTAATATACAGTTATGATCAAAAGGCTCCCATTGGTGTTGGAACATATCCTTCAAACCCTAATAAATATTTATTGTATACAGCAAATTCAACAAATCCAAGCAGTTTGTTTGGGTTTTCTTGGGACTTTTATAAAAATGACGCTCAAAATAATTATTACATTGAAAATCAGGACTTGGTAGGCCAAGGTTCTGGGGGTTGGTGGGACATTTACAACTACGTAATTTCCATAAATGATGGCACGATTGGTTTTGCAAAAAACAATTATTTAATTTCTCAACAATTTTCAATTGTACCCAATGATGAGTTTACTATCGAGGAGCTCGAATTTACGGAAATAGGAGCCCAAATCCTCCAAACATCCCCTTCGTTTCCCCTCAAAGCTGAAACTATTAAGAACAATGGAGCTAATCCTTTAATAAGAAAGCTAGACATTTCTGTTACACAGTCAGATGCAAGTTCATTTAAGGAAACCAGTGCTATATCTACCAAGTATACAGCTTCCTCGAAAGTAGGGGCATCCTTATTCAAAGTCGTGGAGGCATCAGGAACATTTACTTTTGAACGAGGCACACAAGAGACTATTGAATATGGAAAATCTTCTAATAGAACAACTACAATAACCGATAGTTACAGTTTAACAGTATCTCCATACTCAGTACTTACGTGGAAATATACTGCATCAAGACATAATATTAGATTGCCCTATACAGTTCACCTAAAGGGAGTTAAAACCGGGAAATTATTAACCATAAATGGCCTTTGGGAAGGCTATGATTATACATTTACTACATTAGAAATTACAGAATCACCAATTAACAGCCCATCAGTTGTAATTAATCGGTATGTCCTAAAAGCTAATAAATAAGAAAAGTACAACAATAAAGATACTCTATTGATTCAGAGAACGGAAGATGTTATCTTATATATTTTAAATGAGTCCTGCTATGGTTGATTAATCCTATGATTTGATTGTTTTTGCCACTGCAAGTGAGTCGGTTAAAACAGCCGCCAAAGCGCAATATTAAAATTAAAAAAAGGGATTTGCGAGGCCTGCCACCTAACGCAAAAAACCTCCCCGAAAATAAGAGTCCGCTCATTTTGACTATTAAACAAACCATAAATTCAGGAAGGCATACAAAGATATAAGAAATCCGGGGAAAGTTCAGGCGGATACCTGCCCTCTCCCTTGCAGCAAGGCCAAAACTGCATTACTCATTGGCAAATTATTATGAAAAAACAAAAAATAAAAAAACATGAAAAATAAGAAAATCAATTTCGAAAATATCGAAATAATAAAAGACGTTGAAGTAATTGATGAAAATCAGTTAGAAAAACTCAAAGGAGGTGTAGACAATGCCGGGAACTGCACATGTAGCTTTATCAATTCCAACAAAGTTACTGATCCTGAAACTCCAAAAGGATAATTAGAGAGTTTAATTCATCAATAGTGTGCCCAGATCGTCTGGGCACACTATTGGAAAAGACTTCGCAATTCCTTAAAAAAGACACTCATGGAGCATGTAGTTAAATTCATGGAAAGAAAGATTGTTAGAGCGCTTGAATTGTTTCTTGTGAACGATATCTATACGACAAACACTATATGAAAATCAGAAACCAAAAACAAAAAAATGAACAACTACAAAATATCAAGATTCATATATACATTTATTTCATCTAAAAATGTACCTCTTCTTTACAATTCCAGAACAAATATGCTGATGAAGCTTGATTTAGAAGCTCATTCATTAATTAAAGAATGTAAAAAAGACCGTCTCAATATTGGCAATTTAGATAGCGATACACTGGAATTTTTAAAAAAACAGAAAATAGTTGTGGAAATATTGGAAGATGATGATTTTGTTTGGGAATTAGAGTTCAAAACAAACCAGCAGACGTATTCTCAATCAAATCTTACACTAACCATTGCGCCGACCACTGACTGTAATTTTGCATGCCCATATTGTTTTGAGGAAGACAAAAAAACTCAAAAAATGTCAGCCAAAGTAATAGATGGTTTAGTTCACTTCATAAATGATCATACAAATGCAAAATGCTTGAATATTACTTGGTACGGAGGGGAACCATTAATGGCATTTGAAGAAATCAAGGAAATATTGGAAAAAATAAGTGCTGAGACCTCTATACAAATTAAACAGCACCACATGATTACCAATGGTTTTTTGATTAACCCTGCAATGATTAATTTATTCAAAAAATATCCTCTTAACACAATTCAAATAACATTGGACGGAAACGAGGAACGGCATAATTCTTTACGATTCTTAAAATGTACAAACAAGCCTTCTTATAAAGAAATTTTGAAAAATATTGAGATACTTCTAAATGAATTACAGGAGACTCAAATTCATTTACGAATCAATATAGACAAAAATAATTTTCATGAATTTCCGGGTATAGCGGAAGAGCTTAAAACAAAATGGAAAGATAAAAACCTAATAGTCTATCCAGGAATTTTAAGGATTGACAACGCTGACAAAACAAATCTTGCATGCCCGGCTCTTCAAAGAGCGGAGGTAGCCGCACTTTTCATCAACCTCAAACAAAAAGGGCTTTGTGATGTGCAATTATACCCTACTCACTTTGACAAAGTTTGCTCTGCCACTAATATCAATTCTTATGTAATCGGCCCTTTAGGAGAAATCTATAAATGTTGGAATGATGTTAGTGACAAATCAAAAATTATTGGAAACATCTGTTCAGACGAACTCACTAACAAGTCCCTATTATACAGATATATAGTGGCTTGCAAATGGCATTCCGACAGTAAGTGTAGAGCCTGCTTTTTCTTGCCTATTTGTAGCGGTGCCTGTGCATGGTATAATCTGCGCAATATTTATAAAAACGGGAAGTACGATCTATGTAGCATATACAAAAGTCCCAACGTCCTCAAACAAGTATTGGAAATAATGTATGAAGAAAGATTCAATGAAAACACGAACCAACAACCTTGTTCCAGAAGCATGGCCGACCTATTTGATTAAGTTGATGCTTTTCGTGGCAGCAGGCCTGGCAAATCCCCACCTGCTCTTTTCCCAAACGTACAGGGGCTATGTCCTGGACAGCGCCCTTCGCCCGTTGCAATATGCCAACATCGTACCCGCTGCCGCAGAGGGCGGGGGCACCGTCTCGGACGAACGCGGTTTTTTTGAATTGTTCATCGGCAGTGACAAAAAAACAGACTCAATAACCGTGTCCCGCATCAGCTATACACCCAAAACCGTTGCCACAAAGGCCGGCATTGTTGACACAATCATACTCATCGCAGATCAAAATACGTTGCGCGAGGTCGTGGTCTCCTCCCAACGCAATGCCCCCATCAGGCTTGAAAAAGGGGCATTGGTAGTTGACGTGCAGACATCGGTGTTGGGCAAGGAAAACAAAACCTTTGATGTGCTTAGGAAAATACCGGGCATGATGGTAAAGGACGGAAAGATTGTGGCTTTCTCCGGGGAAGAACCTGTTATTTATATTGATAACAGAAAGGCCTTGGACATGACAGAGGTAAATAATATTGCCGTTAAAAATATCAAGAGTATCAAACTTTTGACAAACCCGGGGGCTTTATACGACGCATCGGGGAAAGAGGTGTTAATAATCTATACCAAAAAACTGCAACAGGGGCTTTCCGTGCAACTTGACGGCGGCATGAAGGCCAACCATCTTTTCTCGGACGATGCCTCGTTAAAACTAAATTATAATTCGGGCAAATGGAACATATTTGGAAGCGCCGCCTATGAAATGGATCAGCGCCGTTACCAGCAGGACTTTTACATAAAGAACACCGCGCAGGATTTGTGGGAATATGTGCTGGACATAACCGCCCGCAAAAGTGCCACCCAATCCCTGTCCTACAATACAGGGTTCAACCTCGATTTGGGCAAGGGGAACGCGGTAGGCGTGAAATACAGCGGAACCCGAAACCGTTATGATGCAAAAACCACCACGCATGCAAACGTGACCCTGAACGGGGATTCTGAGTCGCAGATTACCGCCTTGTCCAATATTTTGGACAAACCTCTATCCGACCATGTAAATGTATTTTATAATGGCAAGTTAGCACCTAAAATAACTTTTTCGGCTTATGCGGATTATTATAAAAGAAAAACATCCCATGATGAGAAGGTGCGGGAAGACGATCTCGCGGACGGAGTTTCTGATATAACTTCTTACGGCATTTCGTCATCGGAGCTGTATGCCGCAAAGGGCGTCTTGAAATATGCTTTGGCAGATAATCAGACATTGTCCGCGGGCGGCGAAGGGAACTTTATAAAAGGGGACGGCGGCCTTACTTTCAGCAATGACGACATCTTCAACTCCCTGTATAAAAACACGGAGAACAAACAGGCAGCTTTTTTATCCTATGAGCTACAAAAGGGGAAAGTAGGACTTGACGTTGGGCTAAGACAGGAGTTTGTAAAGGCAGAAAACAGGGATATCCTGAAACCAGAAAACGATGTCGCACGTCATTATGACAACCTTTTCCCGAGTTTTTCCCTTGCGGTGTCTGGCGACAAGCTCAGCCAAACCATAAGCTACAAGGCCGGTGCAAAAAGGCCGCCTTTTCAATGGCTGACAACAAATTCCGCCTATGTCAATCATTTCCAGAGGCAGATAGGCAACCCTGCCCTCAGGCCGCAAACATTTCACCGTGTGCAATATATGCTGGTATATAAGTTTATCTATTTCTCTACAAGCTATACCTACAACAAAGACTACCTCGGCATTTTTGTTTCCGAGGATCCCGTGCAAAAAGAAATAGTAGTATCAAGTTGGAAGAATTATGACCATGAGCAAAGCATAGAAATTGTCTCTAATTTCAAAAAGCGTTTTAAGGTTTACGAACCTGACCTGACATTGGCCTTTCAGCAACATTTTCTAAAGGTAAAGTATCTGGGCAACGACGTGAACATGAACCGCCCCATTCTATATATTGATTTGAACAACTACCTGCATTTGGGCAAATACCTTCTGAACGGCGAATATATTTACAGCAGCGGCGGCAGCAGCCAGATATTCAACTTCCGGCATACGCATGAAGTAGGGCTCAGCCTGCAACGGAGTTTTTATAATGACAGGCTTTCGCTTGCCCTCAAGGCCAACGATGTCTTTAAAGGGAACATTACAAGGCTGACGAGCAATATCGGCAATATATATTTAAGCCAAAGGGACTGGCAGGATCAACGATACGTGAGCCTGCACATGACATGGCGCTTCAACAACTACCGCAACAGGTACAAAGGACAGAGCGCATCGCAGGCAGATATAAACAGGCTTTAGTAATATGAAATTTTTCAGATTCATACCCCAACACGACAAAATGGACTGTGGGCCGGCTTGTGTCGCAATGGTGTCAACTTATTACGGCAACGAATACCCCTTAGACTATATACGCCAAAAGGCTTTCCTCACCAAAGAAGGGGTATCAATGGCCGGAATTATAGAAGCATCACAAAAGATAGGGTTTAAAACACTACCTATAAGGGCGACCTTATCCCTATTCTGTGACAAAAGTTTGCCACTTCCCGCCATCATTCATTGGAATCACAACCACTTTGTGGTCTTAATAAAAGTAAAACGCAAGATATTTCACAGGGAATATAAGTTCCTGATAGCCGATCCTGCGCACGGCATAATCTGGCTCAAAAAGGAAAACTTCCAGAACAGCCTTGAAAATAATGAAAAAGGGGTAGCGCTGCTTCTTTCCCCAACACAGGATTTTTATAATACCAATGCAGAATGTCTTAAACAAAAAAAATCTTTTAGATACTTATTCTCTTATTTAAAGCCGCATCTACGTCAGCTCGTTTTTCTATTCTCGTTACTTTTAATAGGAGCGTGTATTTCACTTGCTTTGCCATTTCTTACTCAAAACCTAATGGACAAGGGCGTAAGTAAAAAAGACTTTAATTATGTAACGCTCGTATTAATTGCACAGTTAGCATTATTTATGGGATCGTTGTTAATTGATTTTTTTCGCAATTGGATAACGTTGGTTATCGGCACCCGCATTAATATTAATATTATCTCTGACTTTTTTAAAAAGCTACTGAAGTTGCCATTAAAATTCTTTGATACCAGATTTATGGGTGACTTCAACCAGCGTATCGCCGATCACGAACGCATTGAAAGGTTTTTAACTTCTCAAAGTCTCCAAACTTTTTTTTCCTTTTTAATGTTTTCTGTTTTTTTTGGTGTTCTTTATTACTATGATAATAAAATTCTGTTGATTTATTTAGGTCTTACGGCCATATCTATAATATGGTCTCTCTTCTGGCTCGCAAAAAGAAAAGCCTTGGACTATTTTAGATTTCAACAGCGAAGTGAAAATCAACAGATCATCTATGAAATGATTGGAGGTATTACTGAAATGAAATTGAATAAATTTGAAAATTATAAAATAAAGCAATGGGAGAACATCCAAAATAAACTTTTTCGTGTAAACATTAGGATACTTAAGCTTGAGCAAATTCAAGTTTTGGGTTTTGAATCTTGCAATCAATTAAAGAATATCTTAGTAACCTTCATTGCCGCATCTTTGGTTATAAAAGGGGTAATGTCAATAGGTTCGCTTTTGGCAGTTTCTTTTATCATAGGTCAGATGAATGCGCCAATAAATCAACTTATGGCATTCTTTAAATCTCTCCAAGATGCAAAACTTAGCATGGGTAGATTAAACGAAATGCAATATCAACCTGAGGAAGATATTTTATTAGACGACGCAAATAATGTATCCAACTTATATCCGACAACAGGTTTTTCTATCGAAAGTGCTTCCTTTCAATATAGCGGCCCCCGCTCTCCGTTCGTATTGAATAATATAACCGCTAAGGTTGCTTTAGGGCAAGTCACTGCAATAGTCGGATCCAGCGGCAGTGGCAAAACTACACTGATGAAATTGCTTTTGAAATTTTATGAACCAGTAATGGGAAATATTTTTTTGGGAGGCAATCCTCTTTCAAAAATCCCACATACATGGTTACGCGAAAAAAGTGGCGTAGTCATGCAGGACGGTTTTATTTTCGGGGATACCATTGAGAGAAACATCGTTTGCGGAGATGAACAAATTGACAAGAAAAAACTGGAAAGGGCATTATGGATTTCAAACCTTGACGATTTTGTAAATTCACTACCACTGAAACTTCACACGAAAATAGGCACAGCGGGAAATGGCATATCTGGTGGACAACGACAACGTATCCTTATTGCAAGAGCAGTTTATAAGAATCCTGATTTCCTGTTTTTTGACGAGGCCACGTCCTCCCTCGATGCGGAAAATGAAAAAATAATCCACACAAGGCTACAATCTTTTTTTAAGGGCAGAACGGTCATCATCATTGCACACCGCCTTTCAACTGTCAAAAACGCTGATCAAATCATAGTCCTCAAAGAAGGAAGAATTGCAGAGCAGGGAACTCATCAACATCTTGTCGGAGTTAAAGGTGTTTATTACAATCTCGTAAAAAACCAATTAGAACTTGGTTCTTAAAATTTCTATCCCTTCAGATGTTACCACCTACGAACAGAATGAAAACAAGGTGGTCGGTGAAATACACCGACCAAGGCACAAAATAAAATACACTGAAATGCTTACGTATATAATACCCATACCAATTATCATCATTAGTTATTTTATAGTTTCGTCCATCCTAAAAAGATCCAGTCATCAAAAGCTGTTAATAACTTTGCGTATTATTTTTGGAATAATATTGACCTCGGTCATTCTGCTGTCAAATATTTTGGACTATCCGGCGGATTCCAAAATTATAAGCGTTATTGCTATGCCGCTTTGCCTGTCTTATTTTATCTATTTGCTTTTAAAAAAAAGGAAAAGCCTCCCTGGCCGTAATGGTGGCAATATTGATTAAACCACTTTTTCTTTCTCCCCGAGTCTCAGCCTCGGCCTTGCTCGCTGATTGTGGACTCGGGGATTGTGGGAATTTTTTCGCCCCCGCAGGTGTTGCGGCCCGTGAGCAAAATGAAAATAAGGTGGTCGGCGCAAAACACCGACCAAGGCCAAAAGCTAAAGTTATAAAGGTTCAACGTTTTTATTCATTGAATATCAAACGTTGAACCTTATTATTATTTATAACAAAAGAAAACGAAGCCGCCGCCCGCACAAATCAAAGCACCGCACCTGCGGACATATCTTTATGCCTCCTCGTAAACATATAACGGGTCTATGGTGCTCAGGTCGGGGGTCACTTCCAGCAAGGGCTTTATCAGCCCGTTCTTCAGGCCATACACCCACCCGTGAATATAGGGTGCTTGTCTTTCCCGCCATGCCTTTTGCACGATAGAAGTCTTGCAAAGCTTTTCCACCTGTTCAATAACGTTCAGCTCCACCAGCCTGTCCGCACGTTTTTCCTCGTCGGCAATGGCATCCAGTTCTTCCCGGTTATGACGATATACGTCTTTGATAGCGCGCAGCCACATATTCAACACCTGATTATAATCCGTATTGCTCATGGCCGCTTTAATACCACCGCAACCATAATGGCCGCACACGATAATATGCTTCACCTTTAAATGTTTTACGGCATATTCCAGCACACTGAAAAGGTTCACGTCCGTGTGAAAAACCACATTGGCAATGTTGCGGTGCACGAATATTTCACCGGGGGACGTGCCCGTAATTTCATTGGCAGGCACACGGCTGTCGCTGCACCCTATCCACAAAAACTCCGGTGACTGCACATGCTCCAGCCGGGAGAAATACTCCGGGTCATAGGCAAGTTTTTCCGATGCCCATGCCTTGTTTTCTAATAATAATTTTTGATATGATTCCATATTGTTGAATGAATGATTTGTTGATTGGTTAAAATTAAATGACTTATATCAATTTTGAAGAATAAATTTCCCATGAATATTTATTACTTCTTTTTGACCATAGGGAACTTTCATAAAAATTTTTCATTCATTCTTTGTGTATTCTATAAATGAAAAATTTAATGTACGTTTCAATAGCACCTTTATAATTCCCTACAAAGAAATGGCGGGAATCGTTCCTTCGGCCAAATGACTACCGTTTTCGGGAATAACCTCCTTGGTCGTGTAGGTACGGCGTAATTGCTTCCGTTGCTCGTTCGCCTCCAATATCTGCCTGGAAAAACCGTGATTGTTTAACGCGCTCGTGCGCAGTTCTACATGAATATCCTTTAGTGAAGCTTGTATAATAAAATCTTCAATCACTTCTATAATATCCTTATCTATAAAGTCCGCGCGTTGGGCATCAATAAACACATCGGAATTGTCCGGCACGGAAGCCAGTTTGTTCTTGATGATGGCTTTGTTCAAAAAGCTCACATCCTTGCGCAAACGGAAAAGATATTTATTGTCATCGTTCACCACAAATACCGAGCGCTTGAAGTTTGAACGGATGATAAAGAATATACCCACACAGATACCCACGATCACGCCCTTCAACAAATCCGTGGCCAATATGGCGACAATGGTAATCACAAAAGGCAGGAACTGGTTCCATCCTTTTTTATAGAACGCCACAAACAGCGCGGGCTTGGCCAGTTTGTAACCTGTGTAAACAAGTATGGCAGCCAAGGCTGATTTGGGAATCATGTTCAATATCGCGGGAATGAACGCTACGGACAGCAGCAAAAGGATACCGTGATAAATGGTTGACATCTTGGTGCGGGCACCCGAGTTCACGTTTGCCGAAGAGCGCACGATAACGCTGGTCACGGGTATGCCGCCGATAAGACCGGAAACAATATTTCCTAATCCCTGCGCCTTTAGTTCCCGGTTGGTGGGCGTCACGCGCTGGTAAGGATCAAGGTCGTCCACCGCCTCTATGCTCAGCAGGCTTTCCAAACTGGCCACCAATGCAATGGTCACGGCAAGTACCCACACATCACTGTTAGTGAGGAAACGCCAGTCGGGCATTGTGAAAAAGGAGAAAAACTCGCTTGCAGACGAAGCCACGGGGATTTCTACCAATTGGCTGCTCTCCAAAGCAGGCATGATGCCTGTTTTGCTAAACAGGGCACTCAGCCCCACACCGATAAACACTACCCAAAGCGGGGTGGGGATTAATTTGACGAGTCCCTTTTTCCCCGCAACTATTTTTTCCCAAAGGAAATGAAACGCTAAACTAACCACGCCGATAATCGCGGCCGCGGGTGAAAGGTTTACAAATGCCTTGAAAAAATTCATGAAGATATTGCCGCTTTCTTTGGCGGGCGTATTCTCATCAATGCTGGCGGCAGAACTGTCGCCCAGCAAATGCGGGAACTGGTTTAATATGAGTATCAGACCAATGGCGGCCAACATGCCCTTTATGACGCTGTTGGGCACAAAATCGCCGATGACGCCCGCTCTTGCAAAGCCCAGCACCATTTGCAGCACACCGGCCAATACCACCACTACTAAAAACCCTTCATAAGATTGCAGCGTGACGATGGCCGCTGCCACGATAGCCGTCAGGCCGGCCGCAGGGCCGCTCACGCTCAGGTGCGAACGACTTGCCAGCCCCACTACGATACCGCCCACCACACCAGCGATGATACCGCTGAACAGGGGCGCATTGGATGCCAATGCCACGCCCAGGCACAAAGGCAGGGCTACCAAAAACACGACAATAGATGCCGGAAAATCAAAAGATAAACTTTTTATATAGTCTTTCGCTTTAGGACGAGATGTCATAAGTAATTTTTAAAGATTGAATACAAAATTTGCTGTGCCGTGGGCTTAACATCCTACGGTAAACTGAATAAATAATGAAATGGGAAATAGGCCGTTGCAGAAAAGCGTTGAACAGGTTGCAATATTCAAGACACATCTTGTATTGTTCACCTCCCCTATTGTCAGGGGTTTATAAACAAAACCGATAATCTGTTATCATCAATTTTATGTAAGATTATTATTCTTGAAAAACGGCGTTTATTTGGTTGTTAGGCCGTCACATTGGGCGGAGGAGTAAGCATTTCCCCGTGAAAAGCGATGTAAATAGGTTCATGCGCATGAATATATGCCACGGAAACGGGTATTCCCGGAATGGAAAAATCAGTCTCGTCGTGATGAATATATTCCTCCGTCAGGTTAACGGAAACGGGTGTTTTTTCTTCGGTTACACCGGCAAACGGATTATCAGACATTTTCTGCGCGTGACAGGTAGAACCCTGCCTTGCGGCGTTTACAACCGGCAAACTAACGGTCAGCCATAACAACACCAATGTCATCATGGTTGCTGACACAATAGATAATATTTTTTTATATTTGTTTCGACGGTTCATTTACTGTCTGCAAAGATAGCAAAACAATGTCACAACATCAAAAACAGGCAGGCCGACAACGAAAAATTAACGTTTTTATAAACAGGTCAATATATTGACGGATACCATATGATACGCATGTTCCGCTCTATGCCGATAGCAGCACTACTGCCGAAGAGTGCGACGCAACGAAGCCCCATAGTAGCCCCGAAGCCGGGCTCATCATAAAAAACACAAATCAAAGCCAGAAACTGTCCCTAAAATTATTTCTTCCGCAAAAGGAGATTGATTCCTAATTTAGCGGTTTATGATTGACAAGGTTCTGAAAGATTGGAAAAATCAGACCTTCAAACCGGTGTACTGGCTTGAGGGGGAAGAAGAATATTATATTGACAAAGCGGTGGACTATGCCGAACACTCCATCCTTACCGAAAGCGAGCGTTCTTTTAACCAAACGGTTTTTTACGGTCGCGATGCCAACTGGGCGGATATCGTGAACGCCTGCCGCCGCTACCCTATGTTTGCCGAGCGGCAGGTTGTTATCGTAAAAGAGGCACAACAGCTAAAGGAAATAGAAAAACTTGAAGTTTATGTCAGCAACCCGCTTGCCTCCACGATACTGGTAGTGGCGTATAAGGACAAGAAATTAGACGCCCGCACCAAGTTCAGCAAACTTGTGAAGGAAAAGGGGGAACTTGTCACTACCAAAAAAATTTATGACTCGGCACTGCCCGACTGGGTGAACAAATGGGTGACAGGAAAAGGTTGCACCATCACGCCCAAGGCCAATGCGCTGCTGGTGGAACACATCGGCAACGACCTTTCGCGCATTGAGAACGAACTGGAAAAGATACGCATTAACCTTAATAGCCGCAAAGAGATAACCGAAGAGGATATCGAAAATTATGTGGGCATCAGCAAAGACTACAACAGTTTTGAATTGCAGGATGCCATCGCTTCCAAAAACATGCCCAAGGCCATCCGCATCATCCAATATTTTGGAAGCAATCCCAAAGCAGCGCCCCTGCAATTGGTACTGCCCTCGCTCTATTCGTTTTTCAGCAAGGTGTACATGACTTTTGGTGCATCCGGCGGAGACAGCGAAGTGGCCAAACAAATCGGCGTCAACCCTTTCTTTATGCGCAGTTACACAGGTGCCGCCAAGATTTACGGATACGAGGGTATAGAGCGCATCCTGCTGCTGCTGCATCAATACAACCTGAAAAGCGTGGGCGTAAACGCTGCCTCCAACGATGACGAGTCGCTGCTAAAAGAAATGGTCGTGAAAATGATGATGTAGGTTTAAACCTGCGGTATCATTTTATTTTTCGCCGTTTCGGGAAAAGCCGCAGGACGCCTGCTGTTGTAATCAAAACACACCATGCCCGTTTTGGCCAGCACGACAGGTACGGGCTTTTCTCCCTCTTGCTTTTCTATTTTATAACAAATGTCAAAACTTACCTTTTGCACGTCCGACAGGGCTACATGTACTGTCAACACATCTCCGTAAAAAGCCTCGTGCTTAAACTCGATGGCCACGTCAGACATGATAAGCCCTGTGCCGCCAAAGTCCATTTCGCTATAACCATAGTATTTCAGAAATTGCAAACGCGCTTCGTGCAATATGCTCAGTATGGCATCGTTGCCTACATGGCCGCCATAGTTCACGTCCGTAATACGGACGGGTATCACACAGCTAAAAACAAAGGACTCGGGTAATGAAACTTTTATACGCATGGCGTAAAAGTAAATCGTCCGGGACAATTATCCGCCAATACCGTGTATTTTTTAAGGATATTTACCATGAACGTCGTTTTGTCCTTAATGTGTCATAAAAAATATGACATGTAAAAGTTTGCCGTATATTTACGCTTAAATATTTTTTGGTGTAAAAGATATAATAAACGAAGCTTGATAATTTTGTGTCACTATCGGGAATCGTTGTTATAAAAGCCCATTCATCTAAACTTAAAAATCATACGTATGAAACTTTTGAATACAAAACTTTCTGATAACCGCGCGAGCCTTGGCCTGCTGTTATTGAGAGTAGCTACTGGTTCTGCGATGTTGATAAACCACGGATTGAAAAAAATATCCGGTTTCAACACAATCCTTGAAAAAGGATTTGCCGACCCGTTTCATATAGGCGCTAAAGCATCCCTAAGCCTGACGGTGTTTGCAGAAGTTTTTTGTGCTATCCTGATTATCCTTGGCCTAACGACCCGGTTAGCAAGTATCCCGTTGATTATTGCCATGTTCGTTGCACTCTTTATAGCGCATGGCGGCGAGATTTTCGGGCAAGGGGAATTGGCTGCCATATACCTATCCATCTTCTTTATGCTATTGCTTGCGGGCCCCGGAAAATACAGCGTGGACAAATTGATTTCAAAATAATTCCGTCCGTTTATCAGAGACGTTTCAACTAACTCAATATCCTACATTGAAAAAGACGATGAACTATCGCCAAGGATAGTTTTTGCTTATGCCAAACACAGCAATTGCCATCCCAAATTATCTTACAACGTTCCTGCCCAAAACATGCATGCCATTGCCATTAATTTGATAGTAGTCCAATACCGAAGTATATAATCCTCTAACCATAGAATATACAACGTTTCTTAAAAATTTGGTAAAGTGACAGAAAGCTAAAAGATTACTTATCCAATGGTCGTCAAATAGGTAAAGCGTTTCTAATTATTAACCCTAAAATTGAATGACATGAAAAAGATTATCTTATTAGCAGCTGTATTTGTAGCCGCAGGTTTTGGTTTTACATCCAATGCCCAAACATATACCAAAGTAAACATCGTCAATCAACCCGGTTGGGGGCCTGTAGGATACGACTATGTAAGGTATTATTATCTTCCTGAATTGAATGTTTACTATGATGTAACCCGGGAGCTTTTCATTTATAAATCAAGAAGGGAATGGATTACTGCCAGGACATTACCCTCAAACTTTGGACGGGTAGATTTATACAGAACCTATAAAGTCGTTGTAAACCGCAACACTCCTTACAAAACCAACAGCCGCGATGTGGCAGCCTATGGCAAATACAAGAATGAACGGGCGCAGGCATCTATCAGGGACAGCAGGGATAGCAAATATTATCAAAGCAGGCAACACCCCAAACATAATGAATGGGAAAAATCACAAGTAAACAAAAACAGCAAGGGGACAAATCACATTGCTCCAAAAAACACGCGCAATCGTCAGAGTGCAAATAATGGACAAAGGTACTAAACAGTCAAAAAACCTAACAAAATCATAAAAGAAAGAATCAGGCAAACGCAGCAAACCCTTTACCCGTCTATCTTACAAAGAACACAATTCGTTAACAGTTTAAACCCTTTAGCAATGAAAAGAATAACCATCGCAGCATTTTTGATATTGGGTAGCGTAGGATTTGCGAGCGCTCAGGTAAGTGTAAATATAAATATTGGCCAGCAACCGGTTTGGGGGCCATCGGGGTATAACTATGCGGCTTATTATTACCTGCCAGAGATGAACTGCTACTATGATGTAAACAGGGCTATGTTCATCTATCCTTCAGGTCGCCGCTGGGTTCATGCCAGAAGCCTACCCCGCCATTATGGACATGTGGATTTGTACAGAACCTATAAGGTTGTCATCAACGACAGAAATCCTTACAGGTATAACCGCAGTCATGTAACCACTTATGGACGTTACGCCAATATGCACAATCAGGTTATCATCAGGGATAACAGGGACAGGTACTATAATGACAGGCGCGACGGTTACAGACATCACGACCGCAGAATGGATAACCGCAGGAACAGGGGACATTATCGTTATTAAAAAGACTTCTCCCGTGTTATTCAAAATATAGCAATACTATTAATGGCAAAGACCCCGCGTTGGCGGGGTCTTTTATGATTGTAGCTATTAGAAAAGTAAGCGTATATTATTTTACTTCCACAAATTCGTTTTCGTAAGGGCTTAGCCAGTTATTGCCTTGCAGCCCCCAGGTAGGAGAAGTATTTATCTTCAACCAATAAAACAATATAGTAGCCACATCTGTATTAGTTGTCACATTGGTAATTTGACCTTGGGGCGGATTGGCCACGAAGCTACAAGGGAATTTGTTTAACGGTGTCCATGAAAAATTTCCCTGAATGTTGAGACTTTGCGCGGCATTGGCCCTGTTAATAAACTTGCCCCCCAGCCCATCGTTACCGGGGAAATAAGCAGTAACATTCGCGTATTTGGGATGCTTGGATATATCCGTAAGACAAACATTACTCTTCACTTCTTCATCTGTAAGTGCTGTATTAAAAAAAGTAAGATCTGACATATAAAAGGGCATTAACGGAGTATCCTTCTGGTCACTGCCCCCCCAATATCCATCGTCACCACCATAGCCCAATATAATAGGGAGGGAATTGGTTATATCCCCTACTGAAGATATATCATAGTTAGCAGAGGCATCAGGAGTCGCCCTGCGGCCATCAATGAAGCGTTTAAAATAACGTTTTGTTGCTCCGCTTATGACGGTATCATATATCACCATCGTTAACTTGTGCCAAGTATTATCAAAAACCACGTCTGAAACATCTTGATACTGTTTAGACCCTCCGGAACCGCCAATACGAACACTCCAGCCTCCCGAAGTAGAAGTATAATAAGTCCAGCCTCGTTGGCTCTTATTATCAGTCCAGCCTGTCACCTTCGACAAAAAGTGAGGATAAACGACCTGTGCCTTTGTGCCGTTGATGCTCATTTCTAATGTGAACTGCCCCGTACCAGGATTAAACGCGGGAGCATCATCGGCCACGGCTCTTACATAACCATATTTGAAGTTACCCTTAATTTCCACAGCAGACATGGCACCTTGCCGTGTAAACTGAGCCCTATGAAACTTCTCATTATAATAGATGGCCGGAACCTCTGTTTCCTCACTACTGGCTCCCCCATAGGAGTTGTTTTTCCCCCCATGCGTGCCGGATATGATGACAAGCCAGTCTTCCTCCTTATTATACCCAGGACGAGCTTTTAAGGCGGTCATGATTTCTCCAATATAGGTATCAATTTGCAGAGCAGCAGCTTTAAACCCTGCATTGGATGCAGAGAAAGCGCCTGCCTTGCCCGCCGTGTTCAGCCCACTAAAATGTGCCACCAAAATATCATCGTTTTTAGCCCCCAATGCAGCCACTACCGAATCTTTGGTCGCCGCATCATTACCCGTTGCTATTTTATAAGACACCTCCGGTGTAAGTTGCGACAGCATTTGCGGCCAGCTTGATACAAACCGACTTTGTAAATCGGGCCTGGCTGAACGGATAACAAAATAAAACAAACTGGGATAATTCTTGCCCACCTCGCCTTCCTCTGGTTCGGCATCTGACTCAAAAGTGCTGTCTTTTATTTGGTGGTTTGAATAGGAAACCCCAGACAACAACGTTTTCCATCCTGAGGCATCGGTAGTCACCTCAGTCTCTGCCATATTGTCCAGCGAGAATTTGCTTTTATCCAGCATTGCGGTCATAGTGGGCAGGTTCAAGGCAGTAAACTCCTTGCCCGGCAACCCGTCAATCCCTATCAACAGTACTTTTCTTTTTCCCACGGCAGCAGATGTAGAATCGTCTTGTTCAAAATAAGGAGGCGGGTCTGCATATTTTTTGCAGGAAGTAATAGTACCCGACATTAAAACGACCAGTATTGCGACCATTGCCAGACTATATTTTCGAATCTTTTTCATCCGTTTCATTTTTACTTTTTAAAGTTGGGTCAAGTGGTATATTTTATTAAAATGTACACACACTTCTCTCTTTGAATATTTCTTTTAATGGCTACGGATACACTACATCCAGTTCAGAAAGCGCAGCCGAACTTCCATTACCATTGCCTGTGGGAATCACAAACCTGAAATACCGACAGGAAACGTCATTCTGTAAAATAAAGCTTTGCAGAGCTTGGGTATTTACCGTTGTCATCGTATTATTTCCGCTTGCTTGAAAAACCACCGATGTCCAGTCTACATTATTTGTACTTACTTCTACATTAATGGTTCTTGGCACCGTTGTCACACCCGTACCGCTTCTTCTTAACGCAACAGAGAAACCATGCAAAGTAGCAGATTTTACCATGTCCACCGTAATAGTAAATGGCGGAACAGTAGGCCCAGTGCCTGCTGTAGTGCTGGTACTCCACCTGCTATGCCAGTAAGTATTGAAATCATTATCCAGGGCAGCCGTAATAACACCGTTTGCCGCGCCTTCATTGGTAGCCCATGAGTCGGTTGTCGCCGTCCATAAAGATTTCAAATAGGTGCTTAAATTAATTATATTATCTCCACCTGTCCGCGTATAAGGATTATATTTCCATAATTCCTGAAGCATAAGCGGATAACCTTTTGCCTCAACACGCGCCATTGCCGTAGTGCTCAGCGAAATACCCCATTGTTTAAAAAATATCATCCAGTCTTTTTTCGTATAATCCGATACGGTCTCATACACAAAATCGTGCTTGGCCAATGTGGTTGAAGACTCCCTGATGGCCCTGCGGCTTCTTTTATACAGCTCGGTCATGATGCCCCAGCCATCTCCCTGGCCCTGATAGCCCCAGTTGGCGGGTATTTTATCAAACATCTGCAGGAAAGGCATAAGCCTCACAAAAGGAGAAATACCTACATTTGAAAGATAAGGGTCAGTAAAGTTATCAAAATCCTTTGCCCCGCTTGCGGCAGCAAATGCCAAAATAGCCGCAGCTGATTGCTCGGGATTTTCATGCTTGGCAGGCCATGTGCCCAAACCGGCATCCCTCATGCGCTTAGACAAATGATAAACGAACAGGTTGTTCGAAGTCTCGCCCAATGCAGGCCAGCTCCAGTATTTTCCCTGCTGAAAGTTGTGACCGATTTCGTGATAAAGCCCCCATACATTTGATTGTCTTAAATTATTCAAACCCGTTATGGTTGTTTGCCAATAAATATCATTAATAGCCATAATTGGGAAACCGGAGTGACCGTAGCCCGCAGAGATATTTACGTCCAACACAATACGGTAAGGCAATTGCGGGGAGCGATCAAGCGGATCTGCCGGATTTTCTTCCAACCCTGTCCAACCATAAAAATCTTCTTTAATGCCTTGATCCCATTCAGTCATCAACTGTACCGGGTCATCAATCGGATAGCGAATAGCGTAATCTCTCCGAATCGTAAATATCATATATTTACTCCTGAGCTCCAGATAAGGCACGCAGGACTTTGCCAGCTTTTGTTTCCATTCCGCAGGATCTGTTTTACCTAATACAAAATCCGGTGATTCTACTACGTTCTCAAACGTCAACGATAGCGGTGTTGTGCGTGGACTACTGGGCAAAATATAAATATGCCCACCATACAAATTGCGTACATAATTTTTCCCCGGTACCAACTTTGCCCTTGAATAAATTACGGCATCACGCTGGGCGTTTTGGATATGCCCAACATCATCCGTCCAAGCGCCTATCTGCACAGAAAGGTCGTAAACACCTTGCGGCACGGTGATAATCACCAATTCACCGGGGGCAGCATAAAACCCCGTACTGAACTGTGGGCTTGGCAACACACTGATACGAAGATCCTCAGACTTTACATAAAACAGATCAAGATCAATGGTTTTTGTTACACGTGGTTCTTCTGCACAAACCAGCCCCGGGAAAATGCCTGCCTGCAGATACTTTGACTTGTCCACGGTATTCAAGCTGGTATCCACCTTTAGCACGACGGAATCCAGGCCATTGTCCTCTTTGGTAGGATCTTTCAAATAGCCGAAATCACTCTTTTTGCCACAGGACGCCAAGATAAGCACGGCCATGCCAATTACCGCCGAAATGGCAATCGGATAATTTTTGACTTTCCCTTTATTAAGAACCTTTATCATGTTAAATCCTATTTTAAATTTTTGCTTCTTTTGAATATGGTCTTTATCTAAAATATCGTTTTTGAACAGATGCACTTGCAGATTCAAACCATATCAATAAGACAAAGTATAAATTTATTCCTTTTTATTCAACAATATCCACATACTTAGGTACCCAGGACTGCCCCTCCAACCCCCAGTTTTGCGGAATGGAGTAGCCCATCCACAAATATATCTGGGTGGCCACGTCCACGTTCCGCGGTACTGTTTTATACGCCACATCATCCACCAGTGGGCAGGCATTGGACGTAGCATCGCTAAAAGAGATAATGCTGGGATTGACAATGTAAAGATGGTTCCCAGCTATATAATCCCTGAAAAACGGCTTCTTCTGATCACCGTTTTCGTATTCCACAGTAGTGCTGGGCCAGAAACCTAATAGGGAAGGATCGCTAAGGTCAGCATCGGTACGGCAATAGTTATTGGAGATTTCCTCATCAGTAAGCGCGCGGTCATAAATGCGCACATCGGTAATAGACATTTGAATGTCATTGCCGCCGCCGCCTATCCATCCAACCGTAAAAGGAGATTTGGTCGTTAAATCCCTCGTACTAATATTCGTTGTTGCATTTTTCACACCGTCTGTATAAACGGTGGCATTTCTTGTGGTTCCACTGCCCTGAGCAACCACAAGCGTTAAAGTGTGCCACTGGTTATCAGAAACTTTTGTGCCTCTGGCTTGAGTATTATCTCCAGAACCATTTGCACCATTAAAATTCGCTTGCCAGTCTGCATCTTCTAAAAAAAACAGCCAGCCATGGTTACCCTCCGTCCTTTCAAATGCTAACCTTTTCCCCAAGAACGCAGGATAGCCATAATCGCCCGCAGGAATCTTTACCTTACATTGTGCAGAAAAATCGCCAGACGAGCCAAAACTATATATTGTAGAGTCCTTTACCTGCGCATACCTGCGATTGGCTAAGTCCAGGTTCCCTATGCGGTAAGAGTTAGTAGCACCGTAATAAGGGAAAATAGGCGGTTTTGATTTATTATTGTATGCGAACCTTGGGTTTGCGATAATAACAAAACTGTTGTGCCGGTTGTCATCAAAAGCTGACCAGGGTTTTATGCCGGGGTCATAGCCCGTGTTGTTGCCCTTTGTGGAAGCCACCACCACCATCCAGTCCTCGTTGGGCACATTAACTCTTTTGTTTAAAGCGGTCATTATATCGCCTATGTAGCCGTCAATAGCCAATATAGCCGCCCTGTAAGTTGCAGCAGCAGCCGAGAATCCATCTGTTTGGCCGGCTTGCTCTGCACCGGAAAACTGCACCACCAATAAATCGGGATTGCCACTTGACAACTCGGTTACGGCCGCATCCTTGGCTGCGGCATCCGTGGCTACCGTTTTTTTCTCCGTGGCATCGGCTGCTATATCATTGGCAAATGATGAAGACGTTGCAATTGCCACGGAACGAAGTTCCGGTGACAGTGTTTTAAGATGAGAGAAAATTGTCGGGTATTGATTAAAGTGATTTCCCGCCGTGCCGGTCAGCACCCCGTGCTTACTGGGGTTAACCCCTGTCAGCAAGGTAGCCCATCCGGCTTCGTTGGTGACAGTAGCTGTATTTTCGGTAGTGCTGAGCGCGTCCCACGAAAAGATGGAATTATCAGCCAGGTCGTTCATATTAGTCGGGGCTATCTTTTTCACTTCGGAGCCATACCCTCCGTCCACCAGTACCATCAGTACTTTACGTTCCTTGGCTTTAGGATTGGCGGCGTTATCCGGGCTTTCCAAACCGTTGTGCTCCGATTTGTTGCAAGCCCCCATAGTCAAAAGCACCACACAAGCTAAAACAGAAAAAATATTTTTCATACTTGTTAAACCTTTTATCATTACGTAGATTTTAAAAGTCCTGTTTGTTTAATTATCGCTTAAAACAATTTTTACGATACTACCAACTTCTTTGTTGTCAAACCTGTCAAAACTACCGACCAAAAACAGGGCGGTGCCTCCACCTGCAATGCTAAATTCGGCATGACCATAAATAGTTCCCCTGAAAAGCCCCGTATTGTTATATCCGCTCGCGAGGGTACCATCTTCGTTTAAAATGGCAAAACCCGAACGCACCACACCATCATACCTGAGGAAAGAGCCGGATATGATAAACCTACCATCATCCAATTGGGCGCAATAACTTACGATGCCATTCTGAATAGGCTTCATCATAGCATCCGTATCCAGCGTGCCGTCTTCTTTTACCACGGCCACACCTGCATTTACGGGTGTGCCATTGTAATGTTTGAAATTGCCGACAATCACCAGCCGCTCAGTGGTTTCATTATAAGTGATACTGTACACGGGGCCATCCGTACTACCCTGAAAAGCATTGCTGACAAGGCCTGTCATCGGGTCTATACAAACCAGATGCTGGGCATTGCTACCATGAAAAGTAGTAAATGTGCCGCCCAATACCAATTGCCCTTCATATAACTGCACTGCACTGGAAATATACCCGTTAGGGCCGACGTAACTTTGCTTCGTTGCATAATTATAATTGAAGGTAGAGTCAAAATTACCCTGGGCATCTATTTTTGTTAACCCCAACGATGCAATCATGTCCAATTGCGTACTTTGCACCGTACTATTGGGGTAATAAATAGCATTGTATTGTTTATAATTGCCTACCGTTATATACTTTTCGTCATCTGAAACAAAAGTGGACAATACACCACCTCCAAAACCTGCATTTATCGCAGACCCAATCCTGAAGTTATTTTCGGGATGATTTTCGGGATCGGCATTCGCAATCTCATATTGAGTCAGGTCGGCTTTCCCGCCTGATAAAAACCTTACAATACCAGATACATTGTCAACAGTGTCATATTTAGAAAATCCTCCGGAAACCAAATAGCTGCCGTCATCAAGTATCTTTAGATTCGTTACCCCACCGTTCAGTCCCTGTTTTCCCATGGTAAACTGTTTACTGGCAGTCAACGCTTTCCCTGTATTATCAATTATCTGAATATTACTCGTGATATTGGAGGCATTGCTAGGATCACCATACTGGTCAAAAACCCCATAGACAATAAAGCTACCATCGCCATTCGGAACAATCCCGAGCAGCGTGCTGGGAAAACCGTTAAGCAATGCTTTGTTGGCACCGATATTGCTTAGAAAATCCGCAGCAATCTGTGTTTTCCCTCTTACTGCAACACCAGGCCCATAATATATCTGGCCATTGTCTAAAACAAGGGAGGCACTGCCGGAACTTGCATTTACGGGCACCCTTACAGAGATGTATGTATCCGTTACTTCTAAAATGCTCGCCTCCATCTGGTTAATATAAAACTTATAGGAACCTTGTGCTTTTTCCTTTAGCCCCGTAATACTGTATTTTACAATAGTGCCTTCCGACACCGTTGAAGGCTGGGGCGCATCACTGCCAAAGCTAATGTCCACGGCAGCATTATCCGGATAAATATCCGCGGTACCAAAGTTATCCTTTTGACAAGAGATAGCAAACAACGCAAATCCTGCGGCTATCATCCACAACAACTTTCTACTATATTTTTTTGTATAAAACATCTCAGGTATTTACAAGTTATCAATGATATCAGTTATTATACACTAAATCTAACCCGAATTCTATTGCCCAGAACCCAAATTCATGTGTACCATATCTTAACACATGCACATAACCATTGGTAGGTTTAATATTTACCGTAGCCACATAGGCAGAACGCCAGGTAGTGTAATCCCTGGGAGTAGAGCCGTTTACCAATGACAGCATTAATTGGCGGTAACCGGCATATTTCACACCATTGGCATCATTAAATATGACTCCGACGTTCATGGGCGTTCCATCGTATGAAGTGTACATTTGTCCTGAATAAGCGGATAAGTTTCCAATATCGATCTGCGGATAATCCTGCAGGCTCTTTGTCCCCTTGAAAATATACATGGACAAATATTTACGCCAAAGCTCGGGTTTGATGTCCTGTATGGTTGTGATGGGCGACTTACCGTAAGCTGCAAGGATAATATTAGAAGATTCAATGGTGTTGCGGATGCTTGAATCTGCCGGGGCAAAGAAGGTAATATTCTCACTGCTCATTACCTGCTCCATACCTGCATACTTTATAACAGACACCAAAGTCTTAAACAAATCAGGCCTTGATTCCAAGAACTGCATAACCGTACCGTTAAATTTGCCATCCTGCAAGCCGCCATCCTTGTAATAGTCTTTTTTATTACAACCAGCAAACAACAATACCAGCGCTGTCATAAAAAATGATATCTTAAATATCTTCATTGTTTATCTTTTATAATAAAGTTTTAATTTATAGCCAGTACGTATTAAGGGTAATGCCCGGGTTGTTTATCCTGTTGTCCGGATCTATCGGCCAAGTCCATGCCCCTGCATTAAACTGATCAACCGTACAGTGATATCCAAATTTATACCCGGGGTTCATAACACGCCTTGTCCTTACCACATCATACCAATATTGCCCCTCTCCCATCAGTTCCCGGCAACGCTCATAAAATATATCGTCCTTTAATTCATCACCCGTAGTCGTCACATTGGGTGCGCCTGCTCTTGCCCTTACCAGATTTAGCTTTGCCTTGGCTTCATCATCTCTGCCCAACTCGGCAAGTGCCTCTGCGTGCAGCAGGTATGCATCGGGCAGCCTGAACACGGTCTGATTATCATCGGGATTCACGTCTTCTGCCTGATCATTTGCATATACGTTTGCAAATTTTAGCATCATAAACTTATCTCCCTCGGAGTACAGTTGATCCTCCTTGTACCAAACAGATTTTCTATTATCTGCCTGATCCATAGGAAAAATCTCTTCCATAAAATCCGCCTGATAAGAAATATAACTATTCTTTATCTGATAATTCTTAAAAGGTGCATATAGCACATTATCAGAAAAAGCAGACCAACCGAAGGTTTCGCCATAGTTCACATTTTGTGGAATTTCAAAAAGACCTTCTTTTGTTCTTCCTTTAAAAATCTCCTTTGTCCTCGTAAGCGGTAATAAACCATAGACCCCGCCGTTCTGATCCAATTCTTTTCCCAGTTTATCCACATTATCATAATAAAGTCCCTTGTTCGTCGCATCAAAACAGGCCAGCCACATGTTTACGTGCATCATTAAAGCAATAGCCGATCCTTTCATGGAACGTACAGCGACATTAGCCGGATTTGTATATGTCCACGGCAGATTTGCTTTTGCGGTTTCCATATCGGCCAGGATATTTTTCAGTACAGTCACTTTGTTTTCACGCTTCAGGGCACCCGTAAAATAAGGCTCTGTATAATAGGGCACATCTCCCCACATACGTACCATAAAGAAGTAACTAATATTCCTAATAAATACAGCCTCCCCTATGTACCGTTTTTTATCACTTTCAGACAAGGAAGGATCGGATATACCCGGAATCACACTAATCGCAATATTCGCCGATGCGATGGTTTTAAAGAATCTATCCCATTGCGTAAAGCGCTTTACATTAAACAAATCATTATAACCGGCCCCTGCCCCACCGTTCACAAGTGTTTTAATACTATTGTTCGCGAGCAATTCGAAGTATCTGCGCTCGGAATAAGCACCGGGGTTTCTTTTAATGGGCGCCCCACGCATGTCGCCGCTCCAGGCAAAGAACGGAAACTCATCATCTCCCGGGCCCTTAGTCATGTCAGATCTGAAGACTGCTGCACGAAACAGAGAGTAAAGACCATTCACAAACCCTTCAACATCGTCCTTGTTGCGCCAAAAATTATTACCTGATAAGTTGCTGGGCGGGTCTACACTCAAAAACTTTTGACACCCCATCGGCAACATCAGCGAAAACAATAAAACAATATATACTAAACGCTTCATGAATAAAGATTTAAAATTGAACATTGATACCAAACGAATACTGTCTTGCATTAGGATACCCGTTGGACATATCACGACCCAGCGGCGACACCTGCTCAGGGTTGGCACCCGAATATTTTGTCAATATCAACAGGTTCGAGCCACTTAAGCTGAGCCTTAGAGACGACATTCCATACTTGGATATCAAATCCCTGGGAACATTATATAACAAGGTAACATCATTAAGTTTCCAATAAGAACCGTTTTCCATAAACAGGGTTTGGTTAGAACGAAAAGTACCCAACGAATTGGCACGCCTGAAATCAAACGGATTAGGATATTCGGCTCCTATGGTGCCCTGTGTTAAATCGTTTATGTTATTAGGTTTCCAATAATCATAATCGGCAATAGAAAGCATCGCGTTCATATTGTACGGATTTGTGTATGCCTGAAATCTTTGTGAACTGGCAAGATTTATCACATCACGTTTGATATAGTACGATACGTTCACATTCAAAGTAAAGTTATTAAAAATAAGATTAGAGCTAATACCACCATAATATTTTGGTTCAGGATTACCTAACGGCACAAGATCCTTTTCATCAATGATATAATCGCCGTTCACGTCTGTCCATATAGGGTCCCCTGCTTTAAAATACAACCCTTGCCCATTACCATATTGCTTGCGCAGACCCGTGGCAGGATTAATAGGCACATCTGCGTCGCTCGCATACACCCCTTCTGTCCTGTACATCAGGTTAGAAAATTGGTTGCGGCCGAGGCGCATCACAATAGGCACCGACATATTCGCATCAGAAAAATCAGATTTTATAAACTCTCTTATACCATTGGGCAGTTTTGCCATAACGGTTTTGTTGACAGAACCATTCGCGCTCAACGTCCACTTTACATTCGGTTTATCTATCGGGCGAACAGTTAACGTTAACAAGTGGTTTCGCTTTGCCAAACTGGCGTCCACCGTTTTCAAACGTGTGAAACCATTTGTATTGTTCAAACTAACGGCAAGTGTTAGGTTATCAATCGTCGTGTACATATAAGAATACTCAGCCGTTATGCGATTGTTGAATAAGCCCAGTTCACCAGAAAAACTGGTAGTAGTATTCTCTTCGGGCAAGAAATCCACATTCGGGATAGTTTCAAAATCAATCAGGTAGGTTGGATCATTATTGAACCGTTGTCCGAAAATATATTTACCGAACACATCAAAAATATTTCCATTCGGCTTAATTGTTTGCCCCCAGCTACCTTTTACAGAAGCCGTTGTCAGCCATTTGAGAGGGTCAGTAAATTTTTCATTATGGATGTTCCATCTTGCAGAAAGTGAAGGGCTTTTTTGTGCTCCCCGGTTAGGGCCGTTGACGGAAGTTTTATCAATACGGTAACTGGCGTCAAAAATATATCGCTTATCGTAGTTATACCCTGCATATGCACCATAGCCCAAGATACGCTCTTCTTTCAAAGAATTTAACGTGCCGCCCTTGGAACGGTTCGCGTTATACCCGTAACCACCCTGAATTTGGTCGTTCGGTGTTTGCACAATTTCTACAGCTTCTGCCTTTGAACTGGTTGAGTTAATTTCGTTAAACGCGTTCACGTTAAAATTATGCCGACCGATAATTGTATTATATCCGAGTTGGGTACGGTTTGAAAGGCTATTATCTCTGTCATTATACAGATAACCATAAGAGGAGCCGCCGTTCAAAAAGGCCGGGGTGAAAAAATCCTTAACACCCGTAGCAAAACTGTAACTAAATAGATTAGATGCCCGCAGCCCTTTCAAAAACTCCCAACTGATGTTTAAACTGGACAACAGGTTTTTGGAAGTGTTCTCACTCTTGATATACCCGTTTGCAATGGCCGCAGACTGATCCGAATATTTAGAAGGTTTGGGTAAAAGAGAGCTCATATTAGCCAAGGATGCCAAGCCCCCCAAAGTTGCACCGGAACTGGAACCTGTCTGGGTATTGCCAAACTGGCCATTCAACGACATTTCTACCTTAAACTGATCCACGGGCATATATGTCGCATTCATAGAAAGTCCATAACGTTGGAAACCCGTATTCCTTACAATATTCTTATCATCATAATAGTTCAGGTTTGTTTTATAGTTAAAATTACGTGTACCACCATAAACCGTCACATTATGGTTTTGGCTAACAGTAGGTGCCACTACATAGTCCTGCCAGTTGGTAGAGTTATTATAGTAAGGATTTAAGCTGTCAGACAAAAAATTTATTGAATTAACAAAAGCATTGGACACCTCGGCAGATGCCGTATCATAATTCAAAATGGCATTCACCCTGGCCAAACGTTCACTTAAACCACCGATGGTCGTCCTCATTTTAGGAGGTGTTTTATATACCAGATTTCCAGAATATTGCACAACTGGTATCTTGGATTGACCGCGCTTGGTGGTAACAATGATAACACCATAAGCGGCACGCGAACCATACAAAGAAGTGGCAGCCGCATCACGCAACACTTCCATCTGATCAATATCTTCCGGCGGTATTAACGATAGAGGGTTGATACCGGATCCCCCGGCCTGAAAACCGTATTCATACTTTGAGTTTACGTCAACAGGCACCCCATCTATAATGAACAACGGTGATGTAGGGGAAAGGAAACCGTCACTGGTGATGTTTATAGAAGAACTACCATTCAGTGTAATCGTTGGGCCGGCACCCGGCCCTGACACGTTATTCTGGATATTCAAACCAGCCACCTTTCCCTGAAGTAACGACATCACGTTGTTTACGGGAACATTCTGCAAAGCCTCGCCTTTTACTACGGTACTTGAGCCCGTCTGAGTCTCTTTTGTACGCGTTCTAAAACCTTGTACTACCACGTCCTGCTCTGTCTTTCCCTTGTTTTCCGCAAGCGTAAAAGTCAGAAAAGTATCAGCGGCCGTAATCTTTTTTGTAACCGTTACATACTGTACGTGCGTAAGCTCGATGGTGGTTCCTTCCGGCACTGTAATTTTAAACTCACCATTAGAATTAGTGATAGCCAGGTTTGCCTTGGTATCCCTGTTAGCAACAGAAACACCCGGTTTAAACTCTCCTGATTCATCCTTGACAACCCCTGTTACTGATACTGTTTTTTGTGCATGTACCCACACGGTCATAGTCAAAAATAATACCGTACCTATCAGATATTTAAACATACCCATAGCATGTTGTTTAGTTATTTGCATGTTGCACCTCATTATTCAATATTAATCGTTTGAAAACTTTGGATTATCCGTTACGAATTGAAACAATATTTCCCAGTTACCAGGTTCATAAATCGCAAAGGAAAGTCTGATTACCGCCGTTACAATACTACCTCCAAAGCCTACACGGTCATAAGCAAAAAGCACGGATGCCTGGTCGCCATCGGCAGTAGTATAATCTGTTTTCATTTTCACTAAGGGGACAGGGTACACCACGTCATAAGTAACACCCGTGCTGGTAACAACAGGATTAAAACCATGCACTAAATGTTCCCAATTAGTCTTACTAAACAAAGCAGGATTCATTAAATGACCATCCTTATCCAAAAATCTGAAGGTAAGTTTGTTGTTGCCCCCATCTTCTATCTTTTTCATAGAGACCAAGACATCCATACTTGACAAGATACGCTTCGTACTATCCCCCATCACATTTGTGAGAATTGCTGCATTTACCCCGGGCCTCGTTTCCTGCCCGCTAATCATGTCCCTGTTGGAAGGTTCGGTAGGCCGTTCTTTGTAAGGCATTAACCTGAAATCCCTGAAAAACCTCCTACCTCCGGAATTGGTAATTTCTATATCGAACAGATAGCCTGAATCCGGAACGGCCCTGATGAAGTTAGACCTTGCCGTGTTCCATACGATAACATCCCCGGAGTATTTACCAATATCTAAAACCGGGCGGTTTTGCACTTCCTGCTTGTTCAGTATTTCCTGCACGGAAGCCTCTTTGCCAGTGTAGGCTTGCTTCCATACGGTTACAGGCAAAACCGTTTCCAGTTCAGGAGCAGCTTCCCCATTCCTACGCCTGATATTCCTGATATAAAACTCGGTAGGGAATGTAGTAGTGCCTTTATAAAAGGCGGTATAATAGTTATTCCTTCCCAATATCGGCTCAAATAAAGTTTGCGTATATTGAGAGTCTTCACCTATGTTCTCCCGTTCATCCGGATAATACTTGCCGCATCCCAAGCCCAGTGCCAGCAAAAGACCAAAGGCCGAAATGACAAAAATATTTTTATTGCTTTTGTTCATATTTACAATAATTGAAGTTTTTTAACCCTTTCTTGTTTACCTTTTATTTACCGCCCTGATGAAAGTATTCCCAAACCCAAAATCATGACCCGCATCTAAAAGATTTATTATCGCATTTTTTGCAGATATATCAATTGTTGACGTTTTGGCCGTAACCCAATAGCGCATAAAAATGGAATTATTTCTATCGCTGAAATCAATAAGGGTAGGCCCGCCGCCCACAAAACCATTTGCATTTGTAAACAGCAGCTTCATATTCATCAGGTAGTCATATTTTATACATGGCACGTCCCGACCGTCAGAAAGAGAACTGGTATATAATTCATTGCTCTTTATTTTCTCCCGAACAATGTACTTGCACAAAACTGAGTCAAGTTCGTTAATGTCGATCGAATTGATATCAACATCAGGCATTTGAGGAACTGAATCATGCCTGGCCCGGTTAATATTATACAATGCAATCTCAAAACTCCTGTTACTGGCAGCAAACAAGGTCAATTCATTACTTTTAAGGGTATCTGCCAACCCTGGCACTCTGTTGATTGCTTTTAACAAAGAATCGAATACCCCAGGTTGCGCTTGCAGGTAATCATAGGCATTACCATTAAAATTAACTTCAGGGGCCTCTACATTTTTATATGTAGCATCAATCTTGGAGCAGTTTGTAATGACAACAGCCATTAAACACACTATCAAAACCGTATTAAGCTTCATCCGTATTTTTTTATTATTCAAAATATTTGTTTCTTGTCCTCAGCGTTGATAAGAACGCCTTGCTTAGCTGATTTAGCGGGATTACAATTCCATCATATTTAATTATCAACGCTATGTAGAATGAGTCAGGAAACAGTTAGCCTTTCTGCATTCATCACCAGCCATTTCAATATCAGCGATTATTTACCTGTCCAATAACTGTTCTGCACCAGTTTTGTATTCTTGTCCAATACATCCTGGGCTATCGGCCAATAAATACCATCCTTATTTATCAATTCGTTAAAGACCGGGTTGTCTTTGAGAATACGATTTTCCCGAACCTGATCATACCACCGCCATCCTTCTCCTGCCAACTCGCGGCGCCTTTCCGCAAAAATCTCCTTGATAATGGCGTCGCGGTCGGTGGACGTGCCTAATGTGTTATCCAGTCCACGGGAAGTGCGCACGCTGTTCAGTAAAGTGGTTGCCTCGGTATATTTTCCCAATACAGCTAAAGCCTCTGCCCTCAGCAACATGATTTCTTCTAACCTGGTAAACACCAATGCCGATGTGAATTGCGCAAACATGCCTGACCCCTGACCATCATCAACTATCCTGACTTTTTTGAAAACCGGCACATCGGCATTATAATTTTCAAAATAAGTTGTCACCAATGTACCTGCTTCTGTGGCCGTGGGGTCAAGACCAAAGCGCTCATCCTTTCCATTGGTATTGGCAAACATTTCTGTAATCACTTCTTTGGGAATATAAATATCGGGAAGCAATTTTGACATGGCGAAAGTTGGTGTATTGGCCAAAGTAAGCTGTTCTATATGACCATTCACCGTGGCTTCCCCATCCTGTTTCAAAAACGAAAAAGAGAATATGGGATAAATGCTTGTGCCATCCGTACCCCTGTTGAACAATCCGGAATTGGAAGTAGACACCATCGTACTGGTAGAAACCGTTGACAACCTGCTCTTAGAATAGTTGTTTATAATAAACTCTGTATATACGGCTGCATTTACATAATCTTCCTTCCATGCAGCAATATGTGCTAACAAGGCATACGCCATAATTCTGCTGAAAGGGCGTCCGGCCCATTCGCTTTGGGAATAATCATAATAATTGTTGGGATATTTGAAGTCCTCGCCGGAAACAGAATACAGATAAGGTAAATCCGGCGCTACCGCAATTAGTTCATTTTCGCAGAAGGTGAGCACGGCGTTTTTATCCGTGCGGGCATATTGTGGAAAATCTTTCCCTTCCCCGGAGGTTGTAATCAACGGAACATCGCCCCATATCCTTACCATATAAAAATAGGCGAAAGCCCTCAAAGCCCTTGCTTGGGCAATGTCCAGATTATGATAGGCCTTGGTATAACGTGCATCAACCAAACATCCTGCTGATTTTTCCATAAACACATTGCAGGAATTGATAATTGCATAAAAACGTCGCCAGTCAGTGATGTTGTCAATCAGCGTATAAGATGCACTAAGGTTGCCATCTATCACAGCTTTTAAATCAGGGCGCTTGACAGACTTAAAGTCGCCATTCCTTAGTTCGCCGAACATCCAATGCGAGTTGTTATCGGCCACGGCCGCACGAAACAAACCGTACATAGAAATCAGTCCGCTCCTTGCATCATCATAAGAGTCCCAATTGGCCGCTTCTGTAGCAACACGTGTGGATTCTAAATCCAACTGTTTATTACATGCAGTGCTACCCAACACAAAAGCCGCTGCGACGAATAAGATTTTTATTTTCATATTATTTTTAAAGAAAGCCATTTCTACTTTTTTTCTTTTTTAAAAATCAAGCCTAAATCCAATAATCAATGACCTCGGCAGAGGCAGGCCATCACCGTAGTAGCGACCGTTGTAAGTAACCAGTTCAGGATCATCACCCTTAAACTTGGAGAACGTTGCCAAGTTTGTCCCTGTTATATAAACAGTGCTACGCTTGAATACCTTTTGACCGAGTACTTTTGAGAAATCATATCCCAGAGAGACAGACCTTAATTTCAAATACGACAAATTATCAATAAACATGTCCTGATCTACACGATATGGCAGGGTGCTGCTCCAAACATTATATACAGGATAATTGCTCAAATCCTGCTTTTTTTCCCAATAGGTGATTTCCTTTACTGAATTGATGTCTTGAACTGCTTCCGAATTAATAAAGTCCAACCTCTTCGAAGCATAATTGTTCAACGCCTGATGTCCCAGGGCAAAATAAAACTGAAAATCAAATGTAATGGCCCGCCATGTTAAAGAGCTACCAAACCCGCCAGTGGTTTTTGGCATATAATTCCCCTTTAATACTTTATCCTTGTTATCTATCGTATTATCACCGTTAACATCTATCCATTTGGCATCCCCTACGCTTACCGGCACGCCCTTTACATCCAAGCCTGCAGGAATCTCACCGGCAGTGCTGTAAATGCCATTGTTTTTCAATACCCAAAATTTATCTACGGATTCTCCGACCTTCAGTTTGTTATCCCCGACTATTATTTCATCATAACCTCCGGGCAATGCCTTCAAAGTGTTTTTATTGTAATTCATATTGGCATTGACGCTCCACATGAGATCTTTATGAGCATCCGCGAGGATATCCGCATCTACCGATACATCAATACCTTTATTATTTACGTGCAGTCCGGTTTTGTAAGCACTTGCATAGCCCCACTCGGCTGCAACCGGCACAGGAAATAATCCGTTCTTATCATCCTTATTATATACGTCAATCCCTAATCTCAACCTATCCGCTGCAAAACCAAAACGGGCACCTATCTGCAATTTGTCGACAAATGACCACGGCACGTCATAGCCTACCCAACCAGAGGTATAAGGCCTGGAAATACCCGGGATACCGGCATAAGAGCCAATGGCAGGTTCATTTCCCCAACCAAGATCCACACGGTATTGTGGCCCCGCCTGATATCTGTCATCTGAAAATGTTTTGCCTAAACGCGCCCAGGCCGCGTTAAATGTCAGCGAGGAAAATGCCCCTGAGGTTTGAAGCAAATGATTCTTTACGTTCCAGTCAATGCTTCCGCCATATCCCGTAAACCACCTGTTGTTCACAGGCATCGTAGAGGAGGCATCTCTCCTGAGCAGTGCACTCACCTTTAAAATGTTGCTCAACTCCCACGAAACATTACCGCCAAGAGAAAGCAAAGAAGTCTTCATCTTGCTCGGAAAATAATGCACCACAATTCCATTTGTACTCAAATAAGTTCCTGAATTTGGATCCCCTTCTACCACAACGGATTTTATAAAATCATTCGGGGTACCATACGCGTACATATAATTATAGCGGAATGCATCGCTGTTAAAACTGTGCATCGCACCAATCTTCAGGCGATTTGCTTCATTGATTTTAAAGGTATAGTCCAAAGAGTGGCTGGTAATTAACCGCTGATTATATCCAAAATAAGTGGAAGTAAAGTTTTTTGTTTCCAACAAAGCACTGGGCCAAAACACATCCCTCATGCCCTCGTTGTAATCAAAGCCCAAACGCCCGTTATATTGCAGGTTGCCCACTTCGGCCGTAACCGCCAGATAGCCCTCCAATGCATTGTTCACGTTTTTGTCATCATCAAACCGGGACAAATACTGCTGATATAACCGTTTATTTGGCGTAAGCGGGTTCGTAAGGTCTGGTATATACCGCTGCTCCGCTAAACGATCGCGCACGCTCCTGTTACGTTCCCTGTCCAGTTTGTTATAGCTAATCATGCTGGAGATCATAAGCCATTTAGCCGGAGCCACGTTCAGCATAAAATTAGCCCCATATTTAGAAAGAGAAGTATTATCCGCGCTATTGACATTCTTTGCTGCGTTACCAAAAAACCTGAAATTGGCCCTATCCGTTCCGGCACTTAACCCAAAATCAGCGTTATACATCGTAGTTGTCTTGTAATACTCGTCCGTCCAGTTTGCAGCTCCGTAATAATCGTTATTTGTAGAATCCCTCAAATACTGGGGATAACTCAATCGGTCGGCAAGCGTCCCATATTTATCATAGAACTTTTGACGGAACGCATCTTCATAGCTCGCGTTTATGGGCGTTACGGCCTTTGCGGGCACTACCCCATAATAAGAGTTAACTGACAAATCAAACTTTGATCCTTCTTTTGTTTTAATCCATATTGCACCATTGGAAGCTATAGGCCCCAAAGATGCAAGTGTCAACGGGTCTTTTAGCACCTCGATTGATTGTATATTGTTGGCATTTATAATGGCCATTAAATTTGTAGCAGGCCCTATCCTGTTGAAATCATACTTCTGTACGTCATAAGCAAAGGGATTATCCGGCAACAGCGGTAAACCGTTCACATAAACAGCAGCCTGTTGATCATATAGATATTTCTTGTTGAGCAATGGCGCTGATAAGCCATGCACAAAAGTCTGCTGCATGGCACCCGGCTCTCCGGTCGGCTCCTGAATATTTACCCCGGCTACATTACCCTTGAGGTACTGCTGTACACTTATGTAAGGCTGTTGCTGCACCAGTTGCAACGGCACCTTGTTTATATTTCCCCTTCCAAAAGAAGTATCGGTCTTTATCAGCCTAATCCCGATAGACGGAGATAATGGGGCAATACTATCCGTAGCTTCATTTGGCTGTTCGCCCGCAGTTTGTGCTAAAGAGGCATACCCTCCCCCCACTAATATTAGCACGAGCAGCGTTTTAGCACATATTGCTTTTTTGCAAAAACTCATCAGCAATTTTTTTAAACTATACATAAAAGTTAATCGTAATGTTTCCGGTTGATTAAGTAAGTCTTTTCAATTTCCTCTGGCCTTCGTTCACATCGCATTGTCGATACGAATATAGAGGATGATTTGATAAAAATTTAACAGTTTTTTGTGCAAACGTTTTCGCAAATTTCACAAACATTTAAGAATACACTTCAAATCATTAATGAATTGTAAATATTACTAATTTAACTAACTCCCTTTAGAATAAAGGGTTTCGGGCATTTTTGAATAGGTTTTTCACAAAAAAAAATTATAAAAAACAACTGCACATTTCGTGAAAAAAAATATATGTTCAAACATTTTCCTTTTTCCTCAAAATGGCAAATCCAACATAAAACATGACATATATAATACAACGAATATGATGGTTTCAGCCATCTTCCCCACCTTTAACAGTGCAGATTTATTCATTATCTTCGCGCACTTATGTACGAAGAAGAAATCAGGCGCAGGCGCACTTTTGCGATTATCAGCCACCCAGATGCGGGCAAAACAACCCTTACCGAAAAATTCCTGCTTTTTGGCGGCGCTATTCAGGT
Source organism: Niabella sp. (assembly GCA_047601605.1). Classification (GTDB taxonomy): domain Bacteria; phylum Bacteroidota; class Bacteroidia; order Chitinophagales; family Chitinophagaceae; genus Niabella. Next base: position 1,926,165 of record JASGIU010000002.1, on the reverse strand, counting down.
GGCCGGCGCGGTGAAAAGCAATAAGATAAAAAAATCCGCCACGTCGGATTTTATGGAAATAGAACGCCAACGCGGCATCTCAGTGGCCACGTCGGTCATGAGTTTTGAATACAACAACTGCCTTATCAACCTGCTCGACACGCCGGGCCACAAGGATTTTGCCGAAGATACTTACCGCACGCTCACGGCAGTGGACAGTGTTATCCTCGTGGTGGACAGCGTGAACGGTGTGGAGGATCAAACGCGCAGGCTCATGGAAGTTTGCCGTATGCGCGATACGCCTGTTATCGTGTTTATCAACAAAATGGATCGTGACGGCAAGAACCGTTTCGACCTGTTGGAAGAAATAGAAAAGGAACTCAACATATCCCTGCACCCTATGACCTGGCCCATCAACAGCGGCAAGGAATTTAAAGGAGTTTATAATCTGTATAACAAAAGCATCCGGCTCTTTACGGCCAACACAAAAGCCGATGGTGAAGACGCCATCGCTATTCACAACATTAACAGTTCGCTGTTAGATGAAAAATTAGGAACAACCGATGCCGCAACGCTTCGCGAAGATGTGGAGTTGGTTGACGGGGTGAACGGCGAATTAAACGTGGGCGACTATCTTGCCGCAAAAGTTTCCCCGGTTTTCTTTGGGAGTGCCATTAATAACTTTGGTGTAAAAGAAATGCTGGATACTTTTATCCGCATTGCGCCCACGCCACAGCACAGGGCTACCACCACGCGCGAGATTGAACCAACAGAAGATAAATTGAGCGGCTTCGTATTTAAGATTCACGCGAACCTCGACCCCAAGCACCGCGACCGTATCGCGTTCTTCAGGGTTTGCTCCGGCAGGTTTGAGCGTAACAAATATTTTCACCATGTAAGGCTTGATAAAGACGTGCGCTTCAGCAATCCCTACTCCTTCATGGCGCGCGATAAAAGTGTGATTGAGGATGCCTATGCCGGAGATGTGGTCGGCCTTTTCGATACCGGGAATTTTAAAATCGGTGATACACTAACAGAAGGTGAGGATTTTTATTTTACGGGCATCCCTTCCTTTTCACCCGAGATTTTCAAAGAAGTGATAAATAAAGACCCGATGAAAACCAAGCAACTTGAAAAAGGTCTTGCGCAACTGACCGATGAAGGCGTGGCGCAATTGTTCACCCAATTTGGCGGCACTAAAAAAATAATCGGTTGCGTGGGCGAACTGCAATTTGAAGTCATTCAATACCGGTTATTGCATGAATACGGCGCCAGCGTTGAGTTTCGCGCGCTGCCGTTTTACAAGGCTTGCTGGCTCACAAGTAAAGACCCTAAAAAGTTAGAAGATTTTACCAGGTTCAAACTGGCAAACAGCGGGGAGGACAAGGATGGCCACGTGGTATATTTGGCGCAAAGCGAATGGTTCCTCAATACAGAAATAACAAACAATCCTGACATAGCATTTCACTTTACCAGCGAGATTCATAAATAATTAAAAAGTTAAGAACATATCTTACATCTGATTTCTCACAGCACTTAAACTTAACTTTATACAAATTCAAAATATTTTGACCTCATGGATAATTACGCTCAAAAACTTCAACACCTGATAAAGGAAGCTCTGCAAGAAGACATCGGTAGTGGAGACTACTCCACGCTTTCATGTATTAATCCTGAAACTAAAGGCAAGGCCGTATTGAAAATCAAACAGGACGGCGTACTGGCCGGGATTGACGTGGCAAAGGCCATTTTTGCGTATAAAGAACCGGATGCTATCTTTAATGTATTCAAACAAGATGGGGAAGAAATGAAAACAGGTGAAACCGCCTTTGAAGTAACAGCACTGGAACATACCATCCTGCAATGCGAACGACTTGTGCTGAACTGTATGCAACGCATGAGCGGTATCGCTACGCTTACCAAACAATATACCGACAAACTAAAGGGATACAAAACACGCCTGCTCGACACACGGAAGACAACGCCCAATTTCCGTCTGTTGGAAAAAGAGGCCGTCCGTATCGGTGGCGGCGTGAACCATCGTTTCGGCCTTTATGATATGATTATGCTCAAGGATAATCACATAGACTATGCAGGCGGCATCGTGAACGCTATCAACAAGGCTTATGACTATGTGCAACGAAACAACCTGAACATTCAAATAGAAGTGGAAACCCGAAGCCTTGACGATGTAATAAAAGTAGTAGAGACCGGCGTGGGCAAGGTGTTTCGGGTAATGCTCGATAACTACACTCCCGCAGAAATAACCGAAGCGCTTGCAATTATTGACGGACGTTTTGAAACCGAGGCCAGTGGCGGTATCAATTTGCAAACCATAGAATCTTATGCGGCCACGGGCGTGAATTTCGTCAGCGTGGGCGGGTTGATACATCAAGCCCAAAGCCTGGATTTAAGCCTGAAAGCTGTTTTGGACAAATAAGGAAGATTTAAAACTTAAAAGCATTTTTTCAATACTATCGTAAGGCTTAGTTATTAGTTGCCCAAATGTCCGGTTTTTTGTTGATCTAAAGATTCTTCTTTATTTTGATATAATACTTTTATCGCCTATTTCACAAATCAGACACATGAAAGATAACAACACATACGAATTAATTCTAAACCAGCGCTTTAAGCTGTTTTGAAGAAAAACTATAAAGATGTTATCATTGTGGATATTGAAAAAGCAACTGGAATGAGCCGTAGAGCTGTATTTTATTATGTGAAAGACAAGAATGAACTTTTGGGGACTGTGGTAGACCAGTTTATACTTACCAGACAGAACATTCACAACAAGATTACTCCTATTGGCAATAACAGCTTTAAAGAGTTTATTGACAGCTACCTTCAAGGGGTAATAAATACAATGGAAGCGATTGCAAAGGCGGAAGTAGATAATATTCTCAGGTCTTACTTCGGACTTATATTTAATAGTGTCTCCTATTATGATGGGTTTGCCCAAAAAACGGCGCAAATGCTATCCCTGGAAATTTCGGTTTGGGAAAAATTTATAGAAATGGGAATGCAATCAGGCGAATTAAAAAGCGATATAAACCCTAAAATAACAGCCTTAAATTTTCAAAGCATTTTTTATGGACTTGCATTTATAAGCTCTCTCAATGCTGGTATGAAAACGGATGAACTGCGTAATTGCTTTAACGAATATTATAACAGCATAAGAAAATAAGCTTTGTCAAGGTCACCATTAGTGTTCAAACATTGAGTTTTGACCGTTGGGCATCCAATATAGCCCATAAATATGTGTAGCTATAATTCGATAACATTGTTATCTTTATAACAGCATAAAAACTACACAAATGAAACCAGAAGCTCGTTTACTGAAAGCAAATAAAAAAATAGCCCTTGTGGCACATGACAACAAAAAGGACGAACTCCTTCAATGGGCTTTAAAGAACAAGCCCAAACTGGCCAAGCACAAGCTATATGCCACAGGCACTACCGGGAGGATATTGGAAGAAAACCTGGGACAGTATGTTACCAAGTTTTTAAGCGGGCCGCTTGGCGGCGACCAGCAAATCGGCTCCCTGATCGCGGAAGGGAAACTGGATATCCTCATCTTTTTCTGGGATCCGATGGAAGCTCAACCCCACGACCCTGACGTGAAGGCATTGCTGCGGTTGGCCACTACCTATAACCTGCCCATCGCAAATAATGCGGCAACTGCGGACTTCCTGTTTACTTCTCCTTACATGAACGAGGAATACGAATCCGAACAGGCAGATTTCTCCACATACCTGAAAAGGTCTTTACCCCAAACAGAACCTAAGCAATAAACAAAGCAAATCTTTATAACATGGCAGGAACATAGTTTCCTGCTTTTTCATACGAGAAAAGGCTATCCCGAAATGGATAGCCTTTTCTAATCATTGTTCTAAATATATCTTATTGCAGCCCTTTGATGATTTCGATAAAATCAGCCGCAACCAGCGATGCCCCGCCGACTAAGCCGCCGTCCACATCGGGGTTAGAGAAAAGTTCCTTCGCATTGTTGGCCTTTACGCTACCACCATACAGGATAGGGATTTCGTTGGCCACATCAGCGCCGTATTTTCCGGCAATCACACTGCGCAGATAAGCATGTATCTCTTGTGCCTGCTCAGTTGTAGCAGTCTTGCCCGTACCGATAGCCCAAATGGGTTCGTAGGCAATGATGATTTTTTTGATATCATCGGCAGAAAGATGGAACAAAGATTCTTCCAATTGTTTGGCCACAAATTCGTTTTGCCCGTTTGCTTCGCGGATAGCCAAAGGCTCGCCGCAACAGAAGATTGGCGTGATGCCTGCTGCCAGCAACAGGTCGAGTTTTTCAGCTAACATTTGGTTACTCTCATTAAAATATTCCCTTCTTTCACTGTGGCCAATAATACAATGTTTGATATTGATAGAAGCCAGCATGTCCACGGCTACTTCACCAGTATAAGCACCGGATTTTTTGTTATAACAGTTTTGAGCGGATACATAAAAATTCTTCACTCCTTTAATCTTCTCCGCTGCCATAATAAGGTAAGGAAAAGGAACACCGAATATTACTTCGTGATTTTCTTTTAATGCCACATCGCTTTTTACGATTTCGTCAAGCAATTGTTCTCCCTGCTGATAGGTAAGGTTCATCTTCCAGTTTGCAGCGGCAATTTGTTTTCTCATTTTAGAATTTATTTAGAATGTTTATAAATGTTTTTTAATCTATCTGCCTCCGCAGGTGTCAATGTCTGCCCTTTCAATCGTTTCCACCTGTCCGCATCTTCAATGGCCTTGTCAGGTTTGTATCGCACCTTTTTGTCATAGCCCCATGCAAATGACGGGATGTGCTTCGGCGTAAGTCCTTGCCCGAAAACATTGGCACTCACTCCTATTACTGTGGCGGTATTTACTGCTGTATTTACGGCCAACCGGGAAAAATCGCCCATTAGCATACCGCACTTTATGCCCACCGTATATTTCCGGCCTTGCAAATGTACAGCTATATTGCCAGCCGTGTTCTTTAAATTACTATTACTGCAACCCGCACCAATGTTGCACCACTCCCCTATTACCGAATCGCCCAGATAACCATCGTGCGCCTTGTTGCTGTTTGCAAAAAGCACGCTGTTTTTTATCTCACCGCCAACCGTGCAATGCGGGCCAACGGTCGTAGCTCCGTATATCTTTGCGCCCATTTTCACCACCGCCTTTTCTCCTATACTAATCGGGCCACGTAAGCAACTGCCCTCCATCACCAAAGTGTTTTTACCAATATAGATAGAGCCTTCATCTGCATTGAGGACACAATGTTTTACCACCGCACCTTCCTCTATGAAAATATTTTTTGGATTTTCCACCGCGTTAGAGCGGTCAATTTTTGCCGGTTTTTGTTTTTTTATAAAATGCTCAAAATCAAAAAGCAGGCAGTCTTTATTTTTTTCAAAAATCTCCCAGGGATAGTTTACCGTTGCCGCATCATCAGGGACTAAAAGTTTTTCCGGATGAGGAAAAGGATCGTCCACATCCCTGACATGATAAACCAACCAATCGTCCGGCGATGTACCTATCGCTTCGCCCGGTTTTAACCTGTTTACCTGTGCCCATAATTTTTTTGAGGGAAGCAATGTATTATGGATAAGATAGAAACCTTTCTTGGCACGCAGTAGACGCTCCCATTTTTCTTTTATGGTAAAAATGCCCACCCGAATATCCTCCACATCTCGCGTCAGCGAAAAGGGATATAAATCCTGTGTCAGGAACGGGTTTTGCATGAATTTGATGGTACCCATATAACGGCACTAATATAAATTCAAAAAACAAGACTGAAAAATAAATACTTTGTTTCTTCCGATTTATCGAAGTCTGTTCATCGGAATATCCCAAAACAAAAAACCCCGGCCAAGGCCAGGGTTCCCGATAGTCAATCAACTGAAAACTATTTTTTAGCGTATTTTTTCTTGAACTTGTCTATGCGACCAGCCGTGTCAACCAATACGTTCTTTCCGGTGAAGAATGGGTGCGAAGTGTTGGAAATTTCCAGTTTCACAACCGGATATTCGTTGCCGTCTTCCCAAGCGATGGTTTCTTTTGAAGAAGCCGTAGAACGGCTAAGAAATGCCTGACCGTTACTCATGTCTTTGAACACCACCAGGCGATAACTTTGAGGATGGATACCTTCTTTCATAACTATATGATTTTTAAGGTTGCACGGATTTTGCCGTACAGTTTATTAATAATTTTTGAGGTGCAAAGGTAGGTTAGCCTTACCAAATGACCAAAAAACTTTCAACCTAACTGCGCATGTTTTCCACCTGTAAGGGCAAGCCAAGATTCCATCCTTTGGAAGCTTGTATAACTGCCTGCAAATCATCTATCTTTTTGCCTGTAACGCGCACAAGGTCATCGTTTATGGACGCCTGCACTTTCAGGCCACTGTCTTTTATCTGCTTTACAATTTTTTTGGCATCCTCCTGTTTGAGGCCGTTCCGCACCTGAATTTCCTTTTTCCATGCTTTCCCGACAAAGCTTCCCTCTTTACTCAAATCGAACGCCTCGGGTGCAATGCCTTGTTTATGCGCGCGGTTGACCAGCACGTCAATAAGCTGCTTCATCTTCATATCATCCTCGGTTTCGACCTTCAAGGTATAGGTCTTTTTGTCAAGGTCAATCACCAGATGCGTTCCTTTAAAATCAAAGCGGTTGGTAATTTCTTTGGTCACCACGTTCACCGCATTATCCAGCGCCTGCACGTCCACTTTACTTACAAAATCAAATGAAGGCATAATTATCGTTTTTAGGGTTCAAAAGTAAGATTTTCCACGAATGAATGTTGATTTGTGCGAGATGCCACAAATTGAAGATTACAAAAGGCAGCATCACCTCCTTTTCTACGTTGCTCTATTTTCAAACGTCCAACCCATACCAACGGATGGCATTGCCCCCGTAGAAATCATCCTTTTCAGCACCGGAGAAAGATTTAAAATATTTATTGCAGATTCCTTTTACCTGTTTATACGTCGCAGACAACAGGCACACCGGCCAGTCGCTGCCAAACAGGAGACGCTTCATGCCAAATGCTTCAACTATCACATCAAGATAAGGTTGAAAGTCGGATTGTTTCCAGCTTTTCCAAGAAGCCTCCGTGACCATGCCGCTCACCTTGCAAGCCACGTTTTCATTGGCGGCCAGGTAGCGTATATCTTTCGCCCACGCCTCTATCTCTCCACGGTGGATAGGCGGTTTTGCAATATGGTCAAGGATAAACTTTTGATACGGAAAGGCCGCGGCAAGTTTTGCGGCAGCTTTTATCTGGTCTGGGAAAATGAGAATGTCATAAGTAAAATGATACTTGTCCAGATGCGCAATACCATTCATGAACTTCTTTTTGAGCATGAGCGAACGGTCTGCCTCGCCCTGCAAGATATGCCGAAAGCCTTTCAGCTTTTTAAAGTTTGACAAAAAAGCTAACTGTTCGTCTATGTCTTTGGCACGAAGGTCAACCCATCCCACCACACCTTTTATAAAATCATTTTCCAGCGCATTGCCCATTTGAAACATGGTTTCGGCAGGCGATTGGTCACTCTGCACCACCATGCAACCATCCATACCATTTTCGGATAAAACAGGCGCAAGGTCTTCCGGTAAAAAATCCCTACGGATTTTCTTCATGTCGTTCGTAATCCATGAATCACGAACAGGGTCATAATGCCAAAAGTGCTGATGCGCATCAATCTTTAGCATACGCTACGCAGGTTTGTTTAGAGGTTCCGAGACCGTCAATACCCAGTTCCATCACATCGCCCGGTTTCAGATATACAGGAGGCGTAAAACCTAAACCCACACCGGCGGGCGTCCCGGTAGAAATAATATCCCCGGGCAAAAGCGTCATGAACTGGCTTACATAAGAAATGAGGAAGGGAATTTTAAAAATAAGATTGGCGGTTGTGCCGTCCTGCATCATTTTCCCGTTTACAGAAAGCCAAAGCCGCAGGTCGTCCACATCTGCTATTTCGTCTTTGGTTGCCAAAAAAGGCCCTACGGGCGCAAAAGTATCGCAGCCTTTTCCCTTGTCCCACGTACCGTTTCTCTCCAATTGAAACGCACGTTCGCTCACATCATTGTGCAGCGCATATCCGGCCACATAGTCCATAGCCTCTGCTTCACTGACATAAGATGCTTTTTTACCCATGACCAACGCAAGTTCTACTTCCCAATCGGTTTTTTCCGAGCCTTTGGGAATAATCACATTATCATTAGGCCCGCACAAAGAGGTGGTTGACTTCATGAAGATAACAGGCTCCGAAGGTATAGTAGCATTGGTTTCTTTTGCATGGTCGGCATAGTTCAGACCGATGCACACTATCTTGGAAGGCCTGGCCACCGGACTGTCCAAACGCACGTCATCGCTTACCGATGTTAAAGAACCTGCATTATCGTTTATAAATTTCTCAAGCCTTTGCAAACCGTTCGTTTCAAAAAAAACTTCGTCGTAATCTTCTCTAAAAGCAGAAGTATCGTACCTTATATCATTTATAATAATACCTGTTTTTATTTCACCCGGTTGTCCATACCTGATTAGTTTCATATCTATCGTTTTTATGTTTAAATAACCAAAAAAATTATACTTATTATATTAATACTGTAATATATCAAACGTACATGAAATTTTTCATTCAGAAAAAACACAAAGAATAAATAAAAAATATATGAAAATTGATGAGGCTTTGTTTTCAATAACAGCTTAAATCAAATACGACTATGACCGTTTGCTTTTCCTCAAAAGATGCTTAAAGCGGCTAAAGGTTTCGGGCTTTATGCCCAGATAGGAAGCAATATAAATCTGCGGGACACGGCGCATAATTTCCGGTTGCTGTTTGGCAAACTTCAAAAAACGCTCGCGCGGGCTTAACCTGGCAAGATTCAACTGTCGTTCATCCTTTCTTGCCATAGCCTGAATGGCAATCAGCAAGGCCAGATGCTCAAATTTATGATGATCGGCCATCAAGACAGACAGTCTCTCATAGTTTATCGCAACGGCAACACAGGGTTCTGTCGCTTCTATAAAATAGTGTGATGGATGACGCGAGAACAAAGAAACGGTATTGGATATCAGCTCCCCTTCCCGGGCAAATAGAATGGTCGTTTCCTCTTCGTCTTTAACGTAATACTGGCGCATACAACCCTCGTTCAAAAAATACAGCCACTCTTCCTGCTCCCCGTAAATAGACACCAACTGCTTCTTCTCGAAACGCTTAATCGTCACATGCGGCAAAAGAAGCTCCTCCACTTCTTTATCCGTCAACTGGATAAACCGGCGAAAAAAAGCAACAAGTCCTTCTATTAATCCCGAATGGGTATTCATGATAATAATAATGCCTGATTAAACAATCACGGTGGTATTTTTCTGGCTTTACACAACCGCGGTTAGAGACTCAATTTTACCAAAGATAAGCAATATATAAGGTTGAAATTGTTAAAGAAACCAACAAGTCAGTTTAACAAGCGTTATATACCATGCGGAAGATTGCCTGCCGCTCATGACCTGTTACTACCCACCTGCTGTTGCCGCAAAATATATTTGCCGATGATATCAAATTCTATATTCACTTTCTGCCCTTCGTGCAGGGTATTCATATTGGTGTGGTTCATCGTGTAAGGAATAATTGCCACGGAAAAGCAATTAAGCCCCACATTAAAAATCGTCAGGCTGATACCGTTCAAACTGATGGAGCCTTTTTCGATAATCAGCCCGGCATGTTCCTGACCCAGCGAAAACGTAAACTCCGTGCTGCCCTCCTTTTGCTGAATTGCCGTGCAAACAGCAACCGTATCCACATGCCCCTGCACGATATGACCATCCAGGCGTCTATTCATCACCATGCAACGCTCCAGGTTCACCACCGCGCCGGCCTGCCAGTCGGAAAGGTTTGTTTTTTTCAGGGTCTCGTCAATAGCCGTTACGGTATGGCAATTTCCCGTAACCGTTTCCACCGTCAGGCAAACGCCGTTGTGCGACACGCTTTGGTCGGGCTTTAACGTTTCGGAAATAGGGCTTTCTATTAAAAAAACACGATTGCTCCCCTGCGTAACAACCTCCTTTACGACACCCGTCGTTTCTATGATTCCTGTGAACATCCCACAAACGTACAGGAAATTTTTCGTTCCCGAAATATGGGAAGGATGCACAGGAGGTTTTGCCAAGAGCAGGTCTTGCAAAGACATTTAATCTTTTCAAAAAGTAATGGCAACACCACAAACCTTGACCCAAGTGGGCAAAAGTGAAATCGTGATATAGGGCAATAAAAAAATTTATGCATATAACTGAACACCTTCCTACAACAAAAAATCCCATAAAATTTTCACCAATTAAAATAAAAAACCTATTTTTGCGCCTCAAAAAACTACCAAAGGAGGTATAAAAGTATTATGTTAATTATTGATTCTAAAGACTGCGAAAACATTGACAAGGCACTGAAGAAGTACAAAAAGAAATTTGAGAAATCAAAAGTATTGTTACAACTTCGTGAACGTCAGAGTTTTACGAAGCCGTCAATCAAACGCCGCGGTCAGGTATTAAAAGCTATCTACAAGCAGCAGATTGCCAGCGGAAAAATCGAGCTTTAATATTTCGATAATAAACGTTATTTTCAGCCTCGCAATCGCGGGGCTTTTTTATGTCTGATTTCCAACCCTACATAGATGCTTTTACGGCGTACCTCAAGTTTGAAAAAAGGTATTCCCAACATACCGTGCTGGCTTACAGTACCGATTTGCGGGATTTTTTTGATTTTTTGACCATTCAGTACGGGCAATTGCCATTTCCCGAAATAGACTACCAACAAATCCGTAGCTGGATAGCTGTTTTACATACCGAAGAACAAAACACCGCCAAGACCATCAACCGCAAAATCTCCTCGCTCAAATCGTTTTTTAAATATCATATCAAGGCCGGGAACATTTCACACAACCCCACAGCGAAGATTATCACGCCTAAAATATCCAAAAAACTACCCTCCTTTGTCAAAGAGGAGGACATGGCAACGCTTTCCACGGCACTTGACGCGGGGCAGGAAGACTGGGCAACCCTGACCAGCAACCTCATGATAAAGATATTCTACGCCACGGGCATGAGGCTTTCTGAACTGATCAATCTCAAAGAGACACAGGTTGATTTTCCACGCCGCCAAATCAAGGTTTTGGGAAAGGGGAACAAAGAGCGCAGCCTTCCCATAAGCCCCGAGCTTGCGGCTCTCATAGAAAATTATATGGCGCAAAAGCGCCGCGAATTTGAGCATCCCGCTGACGCCCTGCTTGTTACGCCCAAAGGCAGACAACTCTATCCCAAATATGCCTATTTACAGGTAAAAAAATACCTGGGTGACGTAAAAACGCTGGACAAGAAAAGCCCGCACGTACTGCGCCACAGTTTTGCCACCCACCTGATGAACCACGGCGCGGAAATAAACGCCGTAAAGGAACTGTTGGGACATAGCAGCCTGGCTGCCACACAGGTATATACGCACAACACCATTGAGAAGCTCAAGGAGGTTTATAAAAACGCCCATCCGAAAGCGTGAAAGATTTGTAAAAGTTGTGTATGTTTTTGGGAATTCCAATTAAATAATCGTATTTTTAAGGTGAACATTGCAATGCTCTTTGACTTATTATTCTTTCATTCTTAAATATAAAGCTATGAATGTGAACATTCAAACGGTTAATTTCGATGCGGACAAGAAACTCGTGGATTTTATCAACCGCAAGATGGAAAAGCTGAACACGTTTCACGACAGGATTATCGGGACGGACATTTTCCTGAAGCTTGACAACGTGGTTCACAACATCAAGGACAAAATAGTGGAAATAAGGGTACAAGTACCTCGTCATAAATTTTTTGTGAAGTGCACGAGCAAGTCTTTTGAAGAATCTTTTGAAAGTGCTTTCGACTCCCTCGTGAATCAGGTTAAAAGACGTAAAGAAAAAATGATTGCCTAATAAAATAAAATTACTCAAAGCCCCGCTGGTCGGGGCTTTTTTGTGCCTTTATATAAATATCTTTATACTTTTAATCTTTCCGTACTTTTAAAACAAAAACATTGGCCTTTCATTTACATACACCCTTTCCCCCGGCGGGCGACCAACCCGAAGCCATCAAGCAGTTAACGGACGGCGTATTAAGCGGTGAAAAATATCAGACCCTGCTCGGCGTAACCGGAAGCGGCAAGACCTTCACGATGGCAAACGTTATCCAAAACGTGCAAAAGCCTACGCTCATCATCACGCACAACAAAACGCTTGTGGCGCAACTTTATGGCGAATTCAGGCAGTTCTTTCCTGAAAATGCTGTAGAGTATTTTGTTTCTTATTACGACTATTATCAGCCAGAGGCGTATATGCCCGTCAGCGATACCTATATCGAAAAAGATTTATCCATCAACGAGGAACTGGACAAACTCCGCCTGCGGGCTACCACCAGTTTGCTAAGCGGCAGGCGCGACATTATTATCGTTGCCTCCGTAAGCTGTATCTATGGCATGGGCAACCCTACCGATTATGAAAACGGTATTATCCGCATCAAACGCGGGCAAACCCTCTCGCGGCAAAGTTTTCTCCACTCTTTGGTAAACTCCCTGTACAACCGTACCACGATTGAGTTTTCGCGCGGCACGTTCAGGGTCAAAGGAGATACCGTGGACATCAATATCCCCTATCTTGACTTTGGCTACCGTATCACTTTCTTTGGGGACGAGATAGAGGAAATCGAAACCATTGACGTGAACACGAACAAACGCATCGGCACAATGGAAGATGCCGCCATCTTTCCGGCAAACCTTTACGTAGCCCCGAAGGATATGATAAACCAGGTACTGTATGACATACAGGACGAAATGCAGGCACAGGTAGAATATTTCATCCAAAACAACCGCCTGATAGAAGCACAGCGTATTAAAGAGCGCGTGGAGTACGATATAGAGATGATAAAAGAACTCGGCTATTGCAACGGTATCGAAAACTATTCACGATTTTTTGACAGAAGAAACCCGGGCACAAGGCCGTTCTGCTTGCTGGACTATTTTCCACGCGATTACATGACCATTATTGACGAAAGCCATCAGACCATGCCACAGATAAGTGGCATGTACGGCGGCGACCGAAGCCGTAAACTTATTTTGGTGGATTACGGTTTCAGGCTGCCCTCAGCCTTAGACAACCGTCCGCTGAATTTTCACGAATTTGAGAACTTGCAGAACCAGGTCATTTTTGTATCGGCTACGCCGGACAGCTATGAGCTTGAAAAATCCGGGGGCGTTATCGTAGAACAGGTGGTGCGCCCTACCGGTCTCTTAGACCCGCCCATTGAAGTGCGCCCTAGCGTGAACCAAATAGATGACCTGTTAGATGAAATAGACAAAACGGTAAAAAAAGGTGACCGCGTTTTGGTAACGACCCTTACCAAACGCATGGCGGAAGAAATGGACAAATATCTGCACCGCATCAATATTAAATCAAAATATATCCACAGCGAAGTGGAGACGCTCGACCGTGTGGAAATATTACGCCAACTGCGCCTGGGCGAGATTGATGTATTGGTCGGCGTAAACCTTTTGCGCGAAGGGCTTGACCTGCCCGAGGTAAGCCTTGTGGCCATACTTGATGCAGACAAGGAAGGTTTTTTGCGCAACGAAAAATCACTGACGCAAACCGCGGGAAGAGCCGCGCGAAACGTGGACGGCAGGGTGATTTTTTACGCGGACACCATGACCGGTAGTATGCAGCGCACGATTGACGAGACCAACCGCCGCCGCGAAAGACAAATGGCTTACAACATAGCACATAATATCACGCCGCGCACGGTCAAGAAATCCAAAGAGCAGGTGTTCCAACAAACATCCGTGCTGGACATTAAAGGCTTTGATGAAAAAGACCAATACGCCATTGCATTTGACCAGGATGCGGTAACAGTGGCGGCAGAAGAAGGCGCGGTTTACCAAACCATTCCTCAATTGGAAAAGGCCATTGCCAAAACCAAAAAAGAAATGGAAAAGGCCGCCAAAGATTTGGACTTTATGGAAGCCGCCCGTCTGCGCGATGAAATGTTCCGTATGCAAAAAGAGTTGGAAGCAATGAAATAGTTTTTATGAAAAGACAGAACCTAATATTTGGAGTTTGAAAATGAATCTTGGGTGGTAATAATATCTGTTGGCTATATTGATGGGTATTTGTATAAATTGTTTTGGTATATAAACGAGTCGTTGGTAACTGTAACAAACATACTTTCATTAAAATGAAAATTAAAAATATATTATCCTTAACAGGAATATTCATTGTATCTTTTTTTGCTTTACCCAAAGGTGCTTTTGGGCAAACTTCAAATTTATCCTTAGATAGTCTGTTTACATCTCTTTCCAGTTTTGGATTCTTTCATGGTAGTGTATTAATAGCCGAAAATGGCGCACCAATTTATAAACGTTCCAGCATTGAAAATCATGCTGGTTCCAGTAGATTCGAGCTTGCGTCACTTTCAAAAATATTTACTGCAATTGCTGTCATGCAGATGGAGGAAAAGAAAAAACTTTCCATAGATAGTGCTGTGCAAAAATATCTGCCTGAGTTCCCGTATTCCTCTGTTAAAGTTAGGCATTTACTGTCCCACACTTCCGGTCTGCCTGATTTTCAAATATTTGACTCCGTTTTAAACAGATCCCCTGAAAGGGTAATGCAGAACGCAGATATATTGCCCGTGCTGAATAGTGGTGTAAAACTATTGTTTGAACCCGGTACACAATGGAGCTATTCCAGCCCCGGCATCGCTTTGTTGGCAATTATTGTAGAAAGGCGAAGCCGAATGGATTTTTCTTCTTACTTAAAGAAATACATTTTCATTCCAGCCGGAATGAAACACAGTTATATTAACCGCTTTGACAAACCGGTTAAAGATACAAACAGGGTTCAGTCATTGATGTATCCAACTTACTATGCAAATTCGTTGGTGGCTGCCGACTCGGCAAAGGAGAATCAGCGGTTTCTTCATGCTTCTGGTGGGGTTGTCGGCCCTGGGTTGCTGGTGAGCGATGTTTCGGATCTATTGGCTTTTGATAAAGCCCTGCGCGAAAGAAAGCTTCTAAAGGCTTCGACACTGGAAAAGATGTACACCCCTGTTAAACTGAATAATGGTAAAATTGCGACCTGCCGCCATTATCCCGGTGAGGTTAATTTTGGCCTGGGATGGTTTATTCTTCAGGACAGCCTGCTTGGAAAGCTCGTTTTTCACTCTGGCTACAAGCCAGGCACAGCTACCATTTTATTAAGAGACCTTTCTACGGAACAAACCGTGATACTTTTGGACAATGGGAACAGTCCCGGAACAAACGTGTCCGCATTTAATTGCCTTCGGTTATTACATCAGGTGCCCACTGAAAAATTAAAAACAGCAGTCACTTTTCCTTTTGGACAGGATCTTATCTCTAAAGGTATCGACCAGGCTTTGTTAAACGTAATAGATAATAAAGCTGACACCATTCATTATACAATGACCGCGACAGATTGGCTTGCCATGGCATACGAATTTTTTCGAACCGGCAAAACAGCCGAGTCGCTGGAAACATTCCGGACAGGATATTTATTTTATCCCCAGCACGCTTTTCTTTGTCAGGTATATGGCGATGTGTTATTGCAAACGGGCAAGGCGAAGGAGGCAATTCTATTATATAAAAAGTCATTGGCTCTTCATCCGGACAATCCGGAATTAAAAAAGAAGCTTGATGGTCTAAATCCGGATTGATTTGGCAAGAGGACAAGGACCTGCCAACAAAAGTGTTATTGCGTGGTTGATACAACGCAGAATCAGCAGTACATTTTTCCAACCACTACCTCTAAGCGAAAGTAAGCGACTAGGTAGACCTCTGCATTGACATCCGTTGAATCCACAGCCAACGCCCGAGACCAAGTATGAAATTCAGCCGAAAAGAAATCTCTTAAGCCGATAGCATTCCTTCCCTCAAACGGAGCGTCGCAACACAGACGCCATATATTCTACAGCCGATAAAAAAATCATTCCAACTAAAAAACCCCGGCAGAAACCGGGGTTTTATTATGTATTGCCACTTTGAAATTAAGCGGTTACTTTTCCTTTTGATTTTGCAATCACTTCTTCTGCAATGTTGGTAGGTGCAGGAGAATAGTGTGAAAATTCCATCGTACTGGAAGCGCGGCCTGAGGTTAATGAACGCAATTGCGTTACATAACCGAACATTTCGCTCAACGGCACTTTGGCTTTGATTACCTGTGCCCCGGCACGAGTGTCCATACCTTCCATCATACCACGACGACGGTTAAGGTCACCTGTCACATCACCCATGTATTGCTCGGGAGTAGTTACTTCCACTTTCATAATCGGCTCTAACAAAATGGGCTTCGCTTTTCTGCCCGCTTCGCGGAAACCTTGCTTGGCACACATTTCAAATGACATAGAGTCAGAGTCAACCGCGTGGAAACTACCGTCAAACACCCTGATTTTCATGTTGTCAACCGGATAGCTGGCCAACACACCATTTGTCATGGCTGTTTCAAAACCTTTTTGTATCGCGGGAACAAACTCACGAGGGATAGAACCACCGAAGATGTCGTTCACGAACTGGAAGTTTTTGTCAGGATTTTCCTTCTTCCATTCTTCATCAACAGGGCCCAGACTAAACTGGATATCGGCGAACTTACCACGACCACCGGTTTGTTTTTTCAGTGTTTCGCGGTGTTCTATAGTTGTATTGAATGCTTCTTTGTAAGCCACCTGCGGTGCGCCCTGGTTTACTTCTACCTTAAATTCGCGACGCATACGGTCAACGATGATTTCCAGGTGAAGCTCACCCATACCGCTCAGGATGGTTTGACCGGTATCTTCGTCTGTTTTCACGCGAAGGGTCGGGTCTTCTTCCACCAACTTGGCAATGGCCATGCCCATTTTGTCCACGTCGGCTTGTGTCTTGGGTTCTACTGCCACAGAAATCACAGGCTCAGGAATGAACATGTTTTCCAACACGATAGGATGGTTTTCATCGCAAAGCGTGTCACCCGTCTTGATTTCCTTGAAACCAACGGCCGCACCAATATCACCTGCTTCGATGAAGTCAACGGGGTTTTGCTTGTTCGCAAACATTTTCATGATACGGCTGATACGTTCCTTCTTGCCGCTGCGCACGTTCAACACATAAGAACCTGCGTCCAAATGACCGCTATAACAACGGAAGAACGCCAGACGCCCCACGAACGGGTCAGTCATAATTTTGAAAGCCAAGGCTGCAAAAGGTTCTTTGGCATCGGGTTTTCTCAATAATTTCTTTTCAGGGTCGTTCGGGTCTGTACCTTCTATAGCTTCCACGTCAACCGGGGAAGGCAGGTAACGACAAACGGCATCCAGCGCTGTTTGCACCCCTTTGTTCTTGAAAGAAGAACCGCACATCATCGGGATGATGCTCAGATCGCAACAAGCCTTGCGGATGGCCTCGTGAATTTCATCTTCTGAAATCGTATCGGGGTCGTCGAAGAATTTCTCCATCAACGTATCGTCATATTCAGCCACGGCCTCAATCAAATGAGCCCTCCATTCGTCCACTTCTGCCCTCATATCATCAGGTACAGGAACTTCGGTATAGGTCATGCCTTCCGTAGAGTCGTCCCAAATAACACCGATGTTCCTGATAAGGTCAACCACGCCCTTGAAGTTATCTTCGGCACCGATAGGCAGTTGCAAAGGCACGGCCTTGGCACCCAACATTTCCTTTACTTGTTTTACCACGTTCAGGAAATCGGCACCGGAGCGATCCATTTTGTTTACAAAACCGATACGCGGTACTTTGTAACGGTTAGCCTGACGCCAAACGGTTTCTGACTGAGGCTCAACCCCGTCAACCGCAGAGAAAAGTGCAATCAAACCATCCAGTACACGCATAGAACGTTCTACTTCTACAGTAAAGTCCACGTGACCGGGGGTATCAATGATATTAAATGAATACTTTTTGGTTTCGGGAATAGACTTGCCCTGATTGGTAGGGAAGTTCCATTGGCAGCTTACGGCTGCAGAGGTAATGGTAATACCGCGTTCCTTTTCTTGTTCCATCCAGTCGGTAGTAGCACCACCATCGTGCACTTCACCAATCTTGTGAATCATACCCGTATAACGCAAAATGCGCTCGGTAGTAGTGGTTTTACCGGCATCGATGTGAGCGGCTATACCAAAGTTTCTTTGAAATTTTAAGTCTGCCATTTTATTACTTATTGAATTATAAACTTTTACACTCTATAAATTAATGATTTACAACACCTTGCAAACAAGACACTATAAGTCATTAATTTAAGGCTGCAAAGGTAAGGAAAATATAAGATTTCAGGTTTGATAATTTGAAAATAGCCATACTGGTAATAAAATCACAACGCCCGATTTTCAGCCTAACAAATCGAAATCCCCCTGATAAAATACCCCAAAAGTGCATTTCCCGAAAAGTCCAAAAATTTCGGCGAAGAAAATAAGGCATTCGGCGAATAATGTAGGTGACTGGGCGAATATCCTTAAACGCGGTCTTTCCGCTTGGTAGTTTCGCACTGCTTAAGCAATAAACCCTTTTTAAACCTGTCCTCAAACAATATTAAAATGAAAAAAATAGCTCTCTTACTAAGCGTTCTTACTTTGAACATCTTTTCTTATGCCCAAAACGGATGGCAGCCCCAAGGGTATAGTTTTGCCGCTGGCACACACACTGCCAACAGCATTCAATGGCCTGCCGGAAAAACCGTAACCATCCAGCCAGGTGCTGCCGTAACGTTCAATAGTGCTTCTTATGCGGGTGGCGATTTGGTCGTGAACGGCGAGCTTACTATTAATTCAGATTTTCAACTTGACGGAAACCTCACCCTTGGAATGGGTGCCAGGCTTACCGTAAACGGTTCTTTTAAAACCCAAAAAAACATTACCTATCCTTACGGCTCCAATATAAAAATTACCGGCACTTATGAAATGAACGGCTGGTCTAACCCTGCACCGGTTGTAACGGTAGACCGCCCCGCATCATTTGTGGTGGGCAAATTGGCCCTAAACCCGACTCAAGCAGGCTTTGTTGTTACAGAAACAAGCACTGTTTCGGCTGCGGATGTTGTAACCAGCGGCAAACTGACCGTTAGCGGAACATTAAACGTTGCTAATACCATTTTAAGCAACGGCGGAAACTTTACATTGAACGAAGGAGGAATCACAAATACCACGGACGTTAAATTTCAAAACCCTAACAACACCATAAACGGGACAATCAATGCTTCGGGAAGAGTTGAATTTCATAACGGCCCCAACTTCATTAACTGTCCTGGAACCATTATCACTAAAGACTTCAGCAATTTCAGCGCGCCCAATGTTATCGAAGGGAGCGGGCTTATTAAAGTAACAGGTACTTTCAAAAGCTCAAATGTACTAACCCAAAGCGTGGACATTACCTTAAACGCCCCGGACGCCGGCAATGGTACTGACCCTAACAAAAAAACCGGTCAGGCAACGCTGGGCACATCTTCTCCCTGCGTTAGCACTCAATCTGGCTCAGGCTCAAGGCAAGGCCTTCAAGTATTGCCCGTTGAGTTTGGCGCTATCAATCCTGAATTGAACGGAAACACATTAACCGTCAACTGGACTACCGTATCAGAAACGAATAATCATCATTTTAACATCGAAATATCAAAGGACGGCAAAAACTTTACAAAAATCGGCGAGGTTAAAAGTAATGCAGCTAACGGCAATTCTTCTGAACAAACAAAATATACTTTCACCCAAAGCATGTCAGGTAAGATGATGGCAGGCGGCATTGCACTTGCTTTATTGGCCGGCGGTAGTATCGCCTATAAAAGGAAAAACAAGTTGACACTTCCCGCAATACTTGCTGTTGTACTGGTAAGCGCAACACTGTTTTCTTGCAGCAAATCCGATTACAGCGTACCCAAATCAAGCGTACAAAACATATTTGTAAGAATCGTACAAGTAGATATTAACGGAAAAACATCAGTTTCTAAAGTGGTAAATGCCATCATAAAATAACTACCATTAACCATTAACATAAACCCGAGGGGATGTTTTCCAAAAGGAACATCCCCTTATTTTTGGGAATGGCACTCCCCCTGTTCCTGAAAATATCAAAACAGAAGCAACTGTTTGGCGCAGTTTATGTTATATATAATGTATTCATCATCAAACTTTACCGTTATGCAACAACGTACTGAAATGACTACTCTCAGTCAGGTAATGGAAAAACTTCGCCAAAAGGGCGTGGACAACGAAATCCGCATGGACGAAAACAACAGGATGTTTTCCGAAAAAGGCAATAAAACCTACACCCCCGAGGAACTGATTATTTTCAGGATATTCCGCTTTGAGGGCGACACCGACCCTTCGGACAGTTCCGTGCTTTACCTCGTAGAAGACAGTCAGGGAGAACTGGGATATATCTTGGACTCTTACGGTGCTTACAGTAATTACGACGGTACTGAGTTTGCCGATTTTATAAAAAAAGTACGCGTGGACGAAAGGGATTTTCAGGAGTTTTTTGAGTAGTGGATAAGCGAAATAAGATAGCAGATTGGTAAAAATAATTTTCAGTCTGTAATGGATTAAACTTTCACTCGGAAAGTGCTTGTTGTATAGCCTCCCCTTTGAGCAAGCACTCCTTCCACTCTTGTTCAGGATGGCTATATATGGTTATGCCCGAACCGGTTTGATAGGATAAATACCCTGTTGCGCCGTTGTACATAAGGCTGCGGATGACGACATTGAAATCAAAATCGCCCGTGGGGGAAATATAACCAAGTGAGCCGGAAAAAATGCCCCTTCCCCCCTGTTCGTATTGGTCAATGAGGCGCAACACCCGAACCTTGGGCGCACCCGTCATGGAGCCCATCGGGAAGGTGGCCGTAATGATATCGGCAAAAGAAACGCCGCCCTGGAGTTCCCCGCTCACGGTAGAAATCATCTGGTGCACCTGCGGAAAACTGTAAATACCAAAAAGTTCATCCACCCGCACACTGCCTGCGCGGCACACTTTGGATAAATCGTTACGCACCAAATCCACCACCATCACGTTTTCCGCACGGTCTTTTTCGCTGCACAGCAAAGCTTCGCGCTCTGCCAACGTTTGTGCGGGGTTGTGCCTGAGCGTACCTTTTATAGGTTGACTGACAATCCTGTTGCCCATCTTTTTCAAAAACCGCTCCGGGCTGGCGCACATCAGCCATTTGTCCCCACAACGGTAAAAACCGGAAAACGGATTCGGTGATAAAGCACTTAATTTTTGGTAAACATCAAACGCATCAATCCCCGCATTCTCGGCAAAAAACTCCTGACAAAAATTTATTTCATAACAATCGCCCCGGTGTATATGCTTTTGTAATTCTTCTATAATCTGCACATAAGCATCCTTGGTCAGGCGGCTTTTCAAAGCAGGTATTTTGTTTTTGCTTTGTTGGTGTTCAGGAAAAATATCCTGAATAGCCTTATATACCTCATCTGCGCTGACAGCCTCTATTGTCAACGTTTGCTCATTTAAACAAACGACGACCTGCGGCTCGAAGAAATAAGTATGCGGAAAAGAAATCTCATCACGTTTATCAGGAAACACCAGATTGCCGGGAATCGTCAGCCCATATCCCAAATGGCCAAACAACCAGCTTTTATGTTGTTGTATAAATTCCTGCAACTGCTGCAATGCATCTGGCGAAGAGGAAGAAAACGTCTCTTCTACACCTGCGCCCACCAACAAATCACAGGATGTAAGCGCATCGCTGTAACCGCTGCTGTCCAAAAAACAAAAGGTGTTAAATCGTTTCAACCAATTAAACACCTTTGCTTTTATGATTTTCGGTTCTGTTACCGTATATGATTTGACTTCCAGATTTGCGATGATTAATATTCCTTTTTTACAGGCTTAACATTACGTGCAACTGACAACGGCATTAAAAGTCGTCGTCTTCATCATTATCAAAATCATCATTCCCGAAAAGGTCATCAAATTCGGGGTCTATCTTAAAATCGTCCTCGTCTTCCTCAAATGTTTTTTTTGACTTGGCGGTCTTGCCCTTCGATTTGGGAATATCGAACTCTTCAAAGTCTTTATCCCAATCTTCTTCCTCCTCCGTTTTTTCCCAATCATCTTCTACTTCGTCAAGCTCTTCATCGTCATCGTCCTTTGCTTTTGCGGAAGCGGCTTTTCCCTTTTTGGGCTTGGGATCGTCGTCCAGAAAATCTTCGTCCTCGTCATCCACTTCTTCCTGCTTCTTCGATTTAGAAGAAGCCTTCTTTAAGGGCTCTTCCTCATGAGCCTCTGCCTTTTTCTTCGCTGTCTGAGATTTATCCGATTTTGCCATATCTAAATAAATTAAACTGTAAAATTTGCGGTTAGTTTTTAAATCACCAAATAATTTTACAAGAAAATTTCTACTGAATACTTTTTTATTGATTTATGGGAATATAAACATTCCTGAAATTTTCCATTCATCCTTTGTTTATTTTATGAATAAAAAATTTCAGGAACTTTCCATAAAGATTTAGACCAAAATAAGTTGTTCCCTTTCTGGGCCGTTGGAGATATATTTTACTTCCACACCCAAATAATTATTGATGAAATCAATATAAGTTTTCATCGTGCCGGGCAACGCATCAAAAGTCTTGATGGTGTCCGTTGGCATGTTCCATCCGGCAAAAGCCTTGTAAACAGGTTGATGTGAAACCTTGTCCAAACGCAGCGGCACTTCATCCGTTTCCTGACCATCAATATTGTAAGCAGTGCAAATTTGCAACGTCTCGAAAGAATCCAACACATCGGCCTTGGTCATCACGATTTTGGTGACACCGTTTATCATGCAGGCAAATTTCAGCGCCACAAGGTCTATCCAACCGCAACGGCGCGGCCTGCCCGTTGTAGCACCGTACTCACGACCCACATCACGAAGTTTCTGCCCTTCGGCATCCTCCAATTCAGTAGGGAACGGCCCGCTGCCCACACGCGTACAATAAGCCTTTGTTATACCAATGATATCTTTAATCAACTGCGGGGCAATCCCCAAACCACTGCAAACCCCTGCGGTCGTGGTATTGGAGGACGTTACAAAGGGAAATGTGCCAAAATCTATATCCAGCATACTACCCTGAGCACCTTCGGCCAATACTTTTTTGCCGTCTGCAATATGTTTGTTAATAAAGTATTCCCCGTTTACGATATTTAATGTTTTCAAAAATTCGATAGCTTCAAAGAAAGCAGTCTCGTCGGCGGAGATGTCCTCATTAAAGCCATAAGAGTCCAGCATGACCTGATGCTTTTTGCAAAGTGCATCATACAGGTTTTTGAATTCCGGACTAAGCACATCACCTACGCGCAGCGCGTTCCGTCCGGTCTTATCCATATAGGCAGGGCCGATTCCTTTAAGCGTGGAGCCTATTTTTTCTTTGCCCTTGGCCAATTCGGAAGCCTTGTCCAACGCACGGTGCGTCGGCACAATCAGGTTTGTGCGCTGGGATATAAACAGGTTTTTAGATAAATCCACGCCAAAGCCCGCAACAGTGTCACACTCTTTTTTTAGCGTGATAGGATCCAGCACCACACCGTTTCCGATGAGGTTCAGCTTATCCTCATGAAAAACACCAGAAGGTATCTGGTGCAATACTACTTTCTTTCCGTCTTTATACAATGTATGCCCGGCATTGGGGCCACCCTGAAAGCGGGCTATAATATCGTAATCCTTGGCAAAGTAATCCACAATCTTACCCTTGCCTTCGTCACCCCACTGCAGCCCTAAAATGACATCTACCATTATTTTGAATTATAATTTAATGAAGCGCAAAAATAGTAGATACACACAAGGAAAATAAAAAAGTTTTTGCACCGTTTGGTGGTCACTAAAACCAAATTAATTGATACAAATAACGAGGTAAAAATTACAAACCATTCATCATCGTCAATTGCGCGCTATTTTTTTAACTTGATAACCTGTGCGATGGAACAAAACAAAAAAACCTGCGTTGATTGCTCAACGCAGGCCATATTAAGATTGCAGAAATGATTGTTATTTCTTCGCAGCGGCGGCTTCTTCCTGCCTTAACTGCCTTGTCATTACCACAGAAGCGATAGGGATACGCGGAGAGTTCAGGATTTCCATGTCGTCAGCCTTCACATCTTCCACACGTATGTTACCGTTAATCTCAAGTGCGTCAACAGGTACTTCGATTACCTCGCGCAGGTGCTCGGGAGTGGTCTTCACCTTCAGGGATTTGATTTTAGATACAAACCTACCACCGTCTTTCACGCCTTTGGCAGAACCTGTGAATTTCAGCGGAATGGTAGCTATCAGCTTTTTACCCGGTACCAGTTCCAAAAGATCCACGTGAATCAGCTCGTCAGAAACTTTGTCAAACTGTAAATCCTTCAGGATACATTTGTACACTTGTCCGTCTACGGTTACTTCTGCCAATTGGAAATTGGGCGTGTACACCAAGGGCCTGAAAGCGGCCTTCGACGCAGAAAAGCTAACCTCTTTTGCACCCCCGTAAATTACAGCTGGCACATTGCCCTGAGAGCGAACCTGACGGGTGGCTCCTTTGCCAAATTCGGTCCTCAGTTGTCCTTCGATTGTAATTGTCTTCATTTTATGTTTGTTTAATATTTAAACTGGTTATAGCCCCGTGCGTTTGAGCGCGTGCATGAACAGGCTGTTGATACTCTTGTTCTCGAACGCGTGTTTGATGGCTACCGCAAAAAGCTGTGCAACAGAAATGACCTTTATCTTGTCACTTTGCTTCTTGAGCGGTATTGTGTCACACACAATCAATTCTTCCAACACACTGTTCTCAAGGGTTTCGTATGCCTTGCCTGTCAGCAGCGGGTGGGTAATCATCGCCCTTACGCTGCGTGCGCCGTTGTCCATAATCAATTGCGCACTTTTTGCCAAGGTTCCGCCCGTATCGCAAATGTCATCAATAATCACGATGTCCTTGCCCTCCACATCACCAATGATACGCATACTTGCTATCTCGTTGGCACGCTTACGATGCTTGTCGCAAATCACCATTTCTGCGTTAAAGAAACCGGTAATTTCCCTGATACGATTGGTAGCGCCCACATCGGGGGCGGCAAAGGTAAGGTTTTCTAATTTAAGTTGCTCAATATAGGGTATAAACACGGCGTGGCTGTCCAGGTGATCCACGGGGATGTCAAAATAACCCTGAATCTGCGGCGCGTGCAAGTCCATGGTAATCACACGGTCTGCACCAGCCTTGGTGAGCATGTTGGCCACCAGTTTACTGCCGATTGCCACACGGGGACGGTCTTTCCTGTCCTGCCGGGCATAGCCGTAATAAGGAATCACGGCTATCACTTTGTGCGCAGATGCCCTTTTGGCCGCATCTATCATCAGCAACAGCTCCATCAGGTTTTCGGCGGGAGAATAAGTGCTTTGCACCAAAAAAACATAATCGCCGCGCACACTTTCCAGATAGTTGGGTGAAATTTCACCGTCACTGAAACGCTGAATGTTCACCTTGCCCAGTTCGGTGCCAAAGTTTGTACAAATGTTCTCTGCGAGGTTTGTAGAGGCCGTGCCAGAGAATATCTTGGCCGCGTGGGAAATAAATTGAGAATTGTCCATTGAATTATGAAGAATGATGTATGAGCGGCGAAGATATTAATATCGTTACCAAAGTCAAAGCGCTTTTTAACAATTATTTTTTTTTCCACAAATAAATACCAATGGTGTGGAAACTAAGGGGATGACGGATTTATTAAAAGTCAAATTCAAAAAAGCTATATAACAAAGAGGTCAGTAATACTAATCTATATTACTGACCCATTACTATTATTCCCCTCAAAAGGGATCCTACTATTATAATAAACTACAACGACCTCACGCGCAGCACGCCTTCTATGGATATTATTTTATCGAGAACGTTTTCGCCGATGTTGCTTTCCACATCAATGATCGTGTAGGCATAATCACCCCGGCTTTTGTTAATCATCTCCACTATGTTCATTTTTTCACCCGCGAGCGCGGTGGAAATCTGACCGAGCATATTGGGAATGTTTTTATGCGCCACCGTGATGCGATAACCTGAAGCACGCGGCATTTCGCAGTTAGGATAATTAACCGAGTTGCGAATGTTACCCTGCTCCAGAAACTCTTTCATTTGCTTCACCGCCATGACGGCGCACTTATCCTCTGACTCGGGCGTGGAAGCACCGAGGTGCGGTATCGTGATGACGCTATCAATCGTAATTAATTTTTCGTTGGGGAAATCGGTCACATAAGCACCTACCTTGCCTTCCTGCAAAGCGGCAATGATATCCGTGTCGTTCACCAACTCGCCACGCGACAGGTTGATGACGCGCACGCTATCCTTCATCTGCGAAAAAGCATCAGCATTCAAAATACCCTTTGTATTATTGTTGTAAGGCATGTGCAAGGTGATGTAGTCCGCTTTTTCAAAAACAGTCTTCAGGTCGTTCGCCTTTTTCACCGCACGTGACAAGCCCCACGCGGCATCCACCGAAATAAACGGGTCATAGCCTAACACTTCCATGCCCAGGTTCACCGCGGCGTTTGCCACCATCACGCCGATGGCACCAAGCCCTAAAACGCCCAGCGTTTTACCTTCTATTTCCGGGCCGATGAATTGTGCTTTTCCTTTTTCTACCTGCTTCAACACATCGTCGCCCGTCAGCGACTTTGCCCAGTTGACACCGTCCACTATTTTGCGGGAAGAAATCAACATCGAAGTGATGGCCAGTTCCTTCACTGCATTGGCATTGGCACCAGGCGTGTTGAAAACCACGATGCCCTGCTCCGCACATCTTTCAACGGGGATATTGTTGACGCCCGCCCCGGCACGCGCGATACACAAAAGGCTGCCAGGAAGCTGCATCTCGTGCATGGAAGCACTGCGCAACACGATGCCCGCCGGAGCCTCTATATTATCGGAAATATTATAATCCTCTCCAAACTTCTCTAAACCATAAGAAGAGATCTTATTTAAGGTCTTTATCTGATATATATCCATCTTATCTTAAAAACAATTGAAAAAATTATTGCTGCAATTTTATAATAAATCTATTTGTTGTTCAGCTCAAAGTGCTTCATAAAATCAACCAGTTTTGTAACGCCCTCAATGGTCATGGCATTATAAATACTGGCGCGCATCCCTCCTACCGAACGATGCCCTTTGAGTTGCACGAATCCGTTAGCCGTAGCTTCCTTGATAAATTTATCGTTCAGTTCATCACTGCCTGTCACGAACGGTATATTCATAATCGAACGGTCGAGAGGATTAGGAACCGTTGCCTTGAACAAATCGGAGCTATCCAGAAAATCATACAGGATTCTTGCCTTTTCGATATTCACTTTTTCCACAGCCGTTACACCGCCTTGTTCTTTAATCCAATCAAAAACCAATTTACACAGGTATATGCCGTAAGTCGGCGGCGTATTAAACATACTATCGTTATCAATATGCGTTTTATAGTTCAACATCGTAGGCGTGAAGTCCACTGCATTGCCGGCAAGGTCTTCTTTCATAATAACCACCGTTACCCCTGCCGCGCCAAGATTTTTTTGTGCCCCGGCATAAATAAGACCAAACTTAGACACGTCATAGGGTTTGGACAATATATCAGAAGACATATCGCCTACCAACGGCACGTTGCCTGTTTGGGGCAGTTCTGAATATCGTGTGCCGTAAATAGTATTGTTCGTCGTAATGTGAAAATAATCTGCACTGTTGTCAAATCTTGAGGCGTCCAGTTGCGGGATATAGGAAAAAGTTTTGTCCTCGGAAGATGCCACTACATTTACCTGACCATAGCGGGCTGCTTCCTTGGCCGCTTTTTTGGCCCATACGCCCGTGACCACATAATCCGCTTTTTTATTTTTGTTCATCAGGTTTAGCGGCACCATCGCAAACTGTAAGGATGCACCGCCTTGCAGGAAAAGTACCTTATAGTTGTCGGGAATACCCATCAATTCGCGCAATGAGTTTTCAGCAGCTTCAATGATGGCCATATAATCTTTGGAACGATGGCTCATTTCCATCACCGACATACCGGCATTCCCGTAAGATAACATTTCACTTTGTGCTTTCTTTAAAACGGCTTCGGGTAGTGCAGAAGGCCCTGCTGAAAAATTGTACACTCTTTGCATTATAATATTTTATTATTTATGAGGCGCAAAAATAATAATCCTAAACGACTTAGGTTGTCATTTAATTGTTTTTAAATATTTGTTCGATTTATTAGAAAATATTCAATTGACTCATTTAAGAAATGAGGGGTAAGTTTTAATCCTTCATTCTCTGGCCGATAAAATATTGGATACTAAAGATCATTAATATAGTTAGTCAGATAGTCAGCCCTGTTCTGTAACCATGTTTTAAACGTTGCCGTATAGGACGCCAAATCCTGACCGCCACGACGCCAAAGCTGATAATCCCTCGCCCTTGCGTCTGCTATTAAAGTGGCATATTCATCCACAAAGTTCAGGAGCAAAGGCAGCTTGCCCAATTTAAAAGAAGCCCATTCTTGTTGCAATTTGGTCTTTATCTTGGGATCTTTTATCAGGCGTTTAATAAAAGTAGTGCCGACACCGGGGTGAAAGTCCCAAAAAAATCTGTCATAGCGACTGAAATACTGGTTCGTCCCCTCATATCCATAAGCCCAGTCAAAATCCCATAAAGGCCCAAACGTGTACTTCCCGTTTTTTGCCTTGTATAAATAAGTGCTTTTGGGATGGTTGAGTTCCTCGTTATCGGTCAAAAGATAGGTAATCAAATAGCGAACAAAAACATCCGTGTCAAAATAAGCCTCATAATTATTGTTAGGAAAGTCAGGTGACGCGATAAGCGATTCCATCTGGGTAAAATCAGCCTTGATACTATTTAATTCACTGCTATTTGATAATTCCGGATTTTTGACCATTACCGGAAGGTAATAATAATCCGAATGAAACTTCCAGTCCTCATCGAAATAAGTGTCTAATTCCAAAAGCACTCCGTTATCACCTATATCCACCCTGTTTTTATCCACTTCCACCTGTTCCGTAAACAGATAAAGACCTTTATATTGTCCATTTAAAGTAAGTTCTACTGGGATTACGGTATTCGTAAACGGTATGTTCAAATACTTGCCAATTTGCATCGCCACCGCCGAGCAAAGACTGTTACCGTCAAGATAATTGGCCAACAAAACCCAATCTTTTTCCGATGCAAGACCCAACAATGCTGCCTTGGAATCCAACTTCAGGCGATAAGGTTTTTTAGGATATGCCCATGTGCTATTCCCCCGCCCCTTAATCTTCGTCCTGCCAGCATAGTTGCCATAAGCACCATTTCCGACTATTTGAACATCCGCGTTCAAATAGTCATCCTTTGAGATTACATCTACCCCGCCATCGGTATTGATAAATATTTGGGGAATGCCCGTTCCTACCCAACTTACTTTTACATAATATGATTTTTTAATCCCTTTTGAAGAAACAAGCGTGTAGGAAAAACCGGCAGCAAAATCAAGCACCGTGGAACCTGAAAGTTGTTTGATACCACCTGCCCAAACTTCCTGCGCGGTAGTTTCATAAGTAGCAATAAGTTTACTATCTGTTCCTTTAGGAATCGTTCCATATAACGTATCACCCAGCACCGTAAACAAAATATCCTGTAAAACAGCAGTGTTCTTTGACTTTTCTATTTTATAGTTGGTAAATGCCAGACTATTATCCTGATAAAATTTAAGATACAAAACATAAGCGGCCTCCGTGCCTTCTTTCGTTATTACCCGCAAGGATGTTTTGTCAACCAATTTAACTGATTTGGTAGAGTCCAGCACATTGCCCTGCAACAGCAAAGACGCACCCACTATGTTATAGCTTAGATATACCTCCGGCAAGTTCACATTGTCCGGCAAATTAAAAATAACCGAATCGCCGCGTATTTCAAACACGATGTCCTGACCGGTAAGCGATGCGTTGTTCCGCGCACTTATGATCAACTTTTTTATTTCTGCTTTTTCCGGTTGGTGATTATCGTCTTTTTTACAACCACTGTTGAAAAGCAATACAAAAAACAAAAGGAAACAGATTATTTTGTTCAACTGATACATCATATTTTTTTAGCCTGATTTTATAATAATGAAAGTTCTACGCATAACGGGCACAACCTGCATGTCCAATGGTTAGCAAAATTAGCAAATTAATCACCCTAATAAACCCGTATCATTTGGGCGCATTACCATAAGCACAATGCCTACAACCATTCCCGCAACAATATCCTTTTTGCAGGTGATACAGTTCTGTAAATACCAAAAGTCCACCCTCCCAATAATAGTGCAATTTTTCAACCAAAAGTTCGTGCTGCTTGGGCAGTGGATGTTCCTTGTTAAAGCGAACCATCTGGTCAATTTCTTTCAAACAATTACGACAAAGACAATCATAATTTGTTTTACGCAAAAAACGCCAGGTATCCTCACAAACCTTTACGGTACTGCACTGGCAATTGGCAACATCACCTACCTTACA
The DNA here is from genome assembly GCA_047601605.1 of Niabella sp. Taxonomy (GTDB): domain Bacteria; phylum Bacteroidota; class Bacteroidia; order Chitinophagales; family Chitinophagaceae; genus Niabella. The sequence goes on along the minus strand of JASGIU010000002.1, from coordinate 1,895,646 downwards.
TTCAAAAGAAGCATTGCAACGGGGACAATATTTTTGCTCGTGTTTTGTCACAAAATAAAAAATGACGGGCGCCATACACCCGTCATGCAAATCTAACTTATTTCGTTTTACCTCACAAACTTAAAAGGTCACGAATTTCTTAATAAATGTGCGGCTTTCACCATTTGTACCAACGCGGCTTTTGTTTCTTCCCATCCACGGGTTTTTAACCCGCAGTCCGGGTTTACCCAAAGTTGTTCCTTGTTCGGAAGCACGGCCAAGGCCTTGTTTAACAACGCTACCATTTCTTCACAAGAGGGCACCCTCGGCGAATGGATGTCATAAACACCCGGCCCAATTTCATTGGGATATTTAAAGTTGACAAAAGCATCCAACAACTCCATTTGAGAGCGCGAGGTCTCAATCGTAATCACATCGGCATCCATCGCGGCGATGCTGTCAATAATATCGTTAAATTCCGAATAGCACATGTGCGTATGAATTTGCGTGGCATCGGCCACTCCTGACGAAGACACCCGGAAGGCGCGCACCGCCCAGTTCAGATAATCCTGCCAGTGCTCTTTGCGCAAGGGCAAGCCTTCCCTGATGGCGGGTTCGTCTATCTGAATAATCTTTATCCCTGCCTTTTCGAGGTCAACCACTTCATCCCGAATGGCGAGCGCTATCTGCATACAGGTTTCGCTGCGTGGCTGGTCATTGCGTACAAAGCTCCATTGTAGAATAGTTACCGGCCCTGTCAACATACCCTTTACCCATTTATCCGTTAGCGATTGGGCAAAAGCGCTCCAATATACGGTCATTGGTTGGAGACGGGATACATCACCGTAAATAATCGGCGGCTTTACGCAACGGCTGCCATAGCTTTGTACCCAACCATTGCTGGTAAACACAAAGCCGTCCAACTGCTCACCAAAATATTCCACCATATCGTTTCGTTCAAACTCGCCGTGCACCAAAACATCCAAGCCTATTTCTTCCTGCCAGCGAATCGCTTTTTCTGTTTCGTCTTTCAGCAATTGGTCGTACTGCGCATCGCTCAACTGTTTTTTCTTCCATTGTGCACGCCAGCTTCTTACCTCTTTGGTTTGGGGAAACGAGCCGATGGTCGTGGTAGGAAACAATGGCAATTGCAACGCGTCTACCTGCAATGCGCGCCTTTGTGCATAGGCATTTTGCCGGCGTGTATCTTTGTCTGTTATAGCCGAAGCCCTTTGTTTTACGGAAGGGTTATGTATCTTGGCAGATTGCTTCCTACTTACCTGACAATTACGGTTTGCCGCTAACTGTTCCGCCAGCGTACTATCCTCTTCCCCATCTGCAAGCCTTTTTAAAGCAACAACCTCCTGCAACTTTTGTCGGGCAAAAGCCAGCCATTGTTTTATTTCGGCAGACAATACCTGCTCATCCTTTTCCGAATCCAAATCGCAAGGCACATGCAATAATGAACAGGATGGCGCAATCCACAATTTATCTTTTCCTAATGCAGAAACAGCTTTCCCGATAAGGGCGAGCGAATGGTCATAATCATTCTTCCAAACATTACGACCATCTACCACACCTAAAGATAAATGCTGCGATATATTTTCATTTGCCCGGGACAGAATATCATCCAACTGCGAAGGACAGCGCACGAGGTCTAAATGCAACGTATGCACCGGAAGAGACAACGCGGTTTGCAAGTTGTCCCCGAAACAGTCGAAATAATTAGCCAGGATTATTTTGAGATTAGGCACTTTAGCGGCGATTGTCTTATAGGTTTTCACCAACGCCTGTTGCGCCTTGGGCGAAAGGTTAAGCGCAAGGCAAGGTTCATCAAGCTGCACATAGTAAGCACTCCGCGCATCCAATAATTGCAGCACTTCCAGATAAACGGGCAATAATTTCTCTAAAAGATCAAGCCTGTCAAAACCCGGCTCTTTTTCCTTGCCCAACAAAAGAAACGATACCGGCCCCAATAGCACGGGCTTTGCCTGAATGCCCAAGTATTTGGCCTCGGCGTATTCTTCCAGCACCTTGTTATAAAAGATATTAAATTCCTGATCTTTTGTAAATTCCGGAACTATGTAATGATAATTGGTATCAAACCATTTGGTCATTTCCATTGCCGTGAGGTCATACCCATCTTTTTGATACCCCCTTGCCATAGCAAATAACAAATCCAATGGCTTGACCTGTTTTTCTTCAATAAGCAAATGATAACGTTTGGGGATGGCGCCCGTCAGCAGGCAGGTGTCCAACACATGGTCATAGTAAGAAAAATCATTGCAGGGAATCCAATCAATGCCGGAGTCTTTTTGCAATTGCCAATTAAACTCCCGGATGCTTTTGGCTACCCCGGCCAGTTGATACATCTCTGTTTTGCCGGCCCAATACTGCTCGGCTGCTTTTTTCAGCTCGCGGTTATTCCCGATGCGCGGATAACCCAAATTGTGTGTTTGCATTTTTTTTGTTTAAACCGTGAAACAATAAATTTAATGCCGATTGCAAACAGCACAGCTTACATATATAATTCAAAAAGGGGGAATAGAAAAGACACGACAAGGCCATAAAATATCACCTTGAAATCTAATGCCCGACTTGCCTTATATCGTGAAAGCTGCGTCATTAAGATAAAGGCAAGTCTCCTGGCTCGTAACATTTTTGTCTCCTTCTCATCCCGCGATTAGCGAAACAATGGATTATGCGACAAAAACCTTCGCGTTACTTACAGTTGCACGTCAGCCCACGATTTACACATGGTTCCTTATTAATTCCCGTTAAGGGAAACCCTTATCTGCATGAAAAGTTATGCAAAGAACATGGCGCAAAGATAGTTGTAATTTTAAGAGCCCGTTCAAAAATTATTCACCAGCCTTAATTCCGCTCCACGATTTCCAACGGGGCATTTATTTCCTGCACCCTGATATTCCTTTCAGGTCTTTCCAAAGAGACTAAGGTTTGCACATCGTCAAGTGCATATTGAATATAGAAAGGATGCTTATATCCTTTTTCGCTTAGGTACATGGCCATAGAAGCAATGTCTTGCTGGCACAGCAATGCCGAATGCACGGTAGTTCGTACTTCGTAGGGAATATTCCCGTTCATCAAAACATGCAGAGATTCCTCAAAATGCTGAAAAGCATTCAACGCGGTCACGTTCTTATACTTCAAACCGGTTGCCTTAAAATCAAGCGCCACATAATCTATCAGGAAGTCATCCATGAGCTGTTTCAACAAGCCGGGGCGTGTGCCGTTCGTATCTATTTTCACCAAAAAGCCTTGCCGCTTTAGCCGCTGGCACAAATCCTCCAAATCCTTATGCAGCGTACATTCCCCGCCACTAAGGACTACGGCATCCAACAACCCCTGTCGCTTATCTAAAAAACGGAACAAATCATCATAGGACAACTTTCCCTTTCCCAATACAATGTCGGGATTGTAACAATAACCGCAACGCATGTTACATCCGGCAAACCAGACAATGCAGGCTGTTTTGCCGGGATAATCAAGCATCGTAAACGGAGTTATATCATATATGGGATTTGCCACAGCAACCCTCCGCAAAAAACACGCGTTCCTTATGCTCGGCTTTTTTGCCGATGTTAAAACTTTCCACTGGACGGTGATAGCCCATCACACGTGTATAAATCAAGCATTTCGTTCTTTTGTCCGCATTAGCCAACAAGACTGGATGTTCTTTCGAGAGATTCATGTTCGTCATTTTGTTCCTGCTTTAATATATCGTTTAATAATTGTTCGTCACATTTGGGGCAATATGTATGTTCGCCGGAAAGATAGCCGTGTACCGGGCAAATACTGAATACTGGCGTGACGGTTATATAGGGCAACCTGAAATTCGACAATACTTTTTTGACCAAATCCCGACAGGCATCCGGGGAACTTATCCGCTCGCGCATATACAGGTGCAAAACCGTGCCTCCCGTGTATTTGCACTGCATTTCTTCCTGCAAGGTCAACGCCTCAAACGGGTCATCCGTAAACCCTGCGGGCAATTGCGAACTATTGGTATAATAAATATTGTTTTCTTCACCTGCCTGAATAATGTCGAGAAAACGCTTTTTATCTTCTTTGGCAAAGCGATAGGTTGTGCCTTCTGCAGGCGTGGCTTCCAGATTATAAAGGTTGCCCGTTTCCTCCTGAAACTGTTTCATCTTGGCGCGGATATAATCCAACAGCCCCAATGTGAAGCCCATTCCTTTTTCGGAAGACATATCCACCTCGTCATTAAAAAAGTTGCGCAACATCTCGTTCATGCCATTGACACCAATGGTAGAGAAATGATTCCTGAAATGCGGCAGATAACGCTTGGTGTAAGGATACAGACCACGTTCATACATTTCCTGAATAAAGACTCTTTTCTTTTCCAATGTGGATTTGGCAATGTCCAACAATTTATCCAACCGTGCATAAAGCCCGTCCTTATTGCCTTTGTAGAGATAGCCCAACCGTGCCATGTTCAACGTGACCACACCGATACTACCTGTCATCTCCGCACTACCAAACAAACCATTACCCCGCTTGAGCAATTCGCGCAAATCCAATTGCAAACGGCAGCACATGCTACGCACCGCGTTGGGCTTGTACGCCTCGGGGTTGGGAATGCGGTTCCCATTTTCGTCCTTGAAATACTGGCTGCCTATGAAATTCTGAAAATAAGAAGACCCTATTTTGGCCGTGTTCTCAAAAAGCAAATCCGTGTTAGGCCCGTCCCAGTCAAATTCCTCGGTAATGTTCACCGTAGGTATTGGAAAAGTAAACGGCTGCCCATGCGCATCGCCCTCGGTCATCACGGTATAATACGCCTTGTTAATCATTTGCATCTCGGGCTGAAAATGCTTATAGCACAAATCTATCAACGCGTCTGCGCCACGCTCCTGCGCACGTGCCATCACGGACGCATCCGTAATATTTTCAAATAAATGATGATTATCGCGTGTGGGTATTTGTTCTTTTAAATCTTCAGGAACTGTCCAGTCTATGGTGATATTGGTAAACGGTGATTGTCCCCAGCGCGCAGGCACGTTCAGGTTGTAAACAAAACTGCGAACGGCTTTCAATACCTCATCGTAGCTAAGATTATCCTTAAACACATACGGCGCCAGATAGGTATCAAACGAACTGAACGCCTGCGCGCCCGCCCACTCGCTTTGCAAAATGCCCAAAAAGTTTGCCATTTGCCCCAGGGCTTCCCTGAAATGGTTAGGCGGACGACTTTCCACGCGCCCCCGTACACCGTTGAAACCCTCGTTGAGCAGCACGCGCAAACTCCATCCCGCACAATACCCCGTGAGACAGTCCAAATCATGGATATGGATATCGCCATTGCGGTGCGCATACCCTTCTTCCCGTGAATATACTTTATCAAGCCAATAGTTGGCAATCACTTTCCCTGCCACATTGTTCACCAATCCAGCGTTAGAATAACCCGCATTGGCATTGGCATTCACACGCCAATCCTGCTGCAAAGTATATTCCGAAATGGTTTGCGTACTATCTATGTACGTGGTATCTTCCACAATACCCTGTACATGCTCGCGCTGCAATTTGCGCGTGTGGCGATACAACATAAAAGAACGCATCACCTCAAAATAGCCTTTGGCGAAAAGTTCTTTTTCTATGCAATCCTGAATTTCTTCCACGGCGCAGACTTCCTTTACATCAATGTCTGCCAGCACCCGTTCATACACTTCTTCATCAACTTTGGCAGCTACACTGGTAAAGCCTTTTTCAATGGCGTCCTTAATCTTGAACGCGCAAAAGGGCTCATATTCCCCGTTGCGTTTTATTACATGTTTAGTCATAATCCTTATTTCAAAATATGGCGAAAAGAAACATTACTGTGCAATCAACAATCTTGCATGAGGAAAGAACACGGGCGGTAAATTATCGGAGGGCTTCCCACTTTACCGCCCGAGCCCAGTTAAGCCTCACAACTTGAGCACGTGACCAAATTCGTCACCAATTCCTTGGAAACGCTTTGGCTGCGCTGATAATATAACGTTTTAACACCTAACTGCCAAGCCTCTATCATCAGCTTGTTCACATCCTTCACCGGCAGGTTGGACGGGATATTGAGGTTAAGGCTCTGTGCCTGGTCAACATATTTCTGGCGGATGGCGGCCTGCTGTATAATTTCAAGCTGGCTTATTTCCTTAAACGTTTTGAACACATCTTTTTCTTCCTTCGTCAGCTCGCTCAGGTGCTGCACACTGCCGTGGTTAAGCATAATGCTGCGCCATATATCCTCATTATCCAACCCTTTGTATTCCAAAAGCTGCTTGAGGTATTTGTTCTGGCGCATGAAGTTGCCCTTGGACAAACCGGCCTTGTAATAGTTGCTGCTAAACGGCTCAATGCCCGGTGATGTTTGTCCTAAAATAGCAGAGGACGAAGTGGTCGGCGCAATGGCCAGCACAGTTGTATTGCGGCGACCATAGCCTTTCAGCACTTCAGGTTCGCCATAAATACGGGCAAGGTCAACCGTTGCCTTATCGGCTTTTTCGCGGATATCGCTAAATATCTTCGTCGTCAGTTGCTTGGCCTTCATCCCTTCAAAAGGAATCATGTTCCTTTGCAGATAAGAATGCCAGCCCAACACGCCCAATCCCAATGCCCTGTGCCTTTTGGCAAAAAGGTTGGCACTGGATAGGTAGTAATTTCCTTCGGTTTTATTAATAAATTCCTGCAATACCGCATCCAGGAAGAAGATGGCCAACCGCACGGCATCCGTATCTTTCCATTCATCATATAACTCCAGGTTCATGGATGACAGGCAACAGATGAAAGATTCATCCTCGCTGGAGGGCAACATGATTTCCGAACAAAGATTGCTGGCGTTGATGGTGTAGTTTAAATCTTTATATACCTGCGGTTTATTGCGGTTTACATTATCTGTAAAGAAAATATAGGGAAGCCCCTTCTGCTGGCGGCTTTCCAACAGTTTGGCCCAAATGGAACGCTTTTCCATATCGCCGTCAATCATGTCCTGCATCCAATAGTCAGGCACACAAACCCCAAAGAAGAGATTTTGGATGGGATGGCCGATATTCTTGATTTTCAGAAATTCCTCAATATCCGGATGGTCAATGTCCAGATAGGCCGCAAAAGCGCCACGGCGCACACCGCCCTGAGAAATAGTGTCCATTGCCGTGTCGAACAGGCGCATGAAACTCACCGCCCCGCTGCTCTTGCCATTATCTGTCACCGCACTGCCACGACCGCGCAGGTTACCGAAATAAGCCGACGTGCCGCCACCGATTTTGGTCTGCATGATGACCTCGCCCAACTTGTGCGTGATGCCCTCGATATTGTCCGGCACATGCACGTTGAAACAGGAAATAGGCAATCCCCTTTCGGTGCCCATGTTTGCCCATATAGGCGAACTAAGGCTCATCCAACCACGCTCCACCATTTCCTGAAAAGCCTCCGCCAACTCGGGTTTGTACAGGCGTTGCGCGGCAGCCTTGCAAACGCGCTCAATCGCACCTTCCACAGTTTCCCCTTTCAGCAAATATCCCCGGTTGAGGATTTGCTCGCTCTCCTCATTCTTCCACCAAAGCTTCTCGGTCAAAGGTTCTTTTGAAATCATCGGATCAGTTATTTCCATATACTACATTATATTAAGGTGTTTTGTTGATTTATTTTAAAACAAGTCATTTGCAGTGATGCTCTTGTCGTGCTTGGTGTAGTCCACCGGCCTTTTGGCAAAGAAGTCATCCAAGCTGTTGGCAAAAACCTCTTCCTCGAACCACCGCATCGGGCGGTATTCTTCCTGCGAAATTTTATACTGCTCCGGCAACCCTATCTTCACCATGCTCTCGTCCACCCTGAACTTGATGAAGTTCAGCAGGTCTGTCTTATCCAGTATATCAATATCTCCTTCCTCAAAAATCCAGTCCAGGATGCGCTCTTCTATGTCTATGGACTCCCGCACCATCGCGATGATGCGCTGCTCTGCCTCTTCGTCCAGCACCTCCGGGTATTCTTCCCTGATTTTATTGATAAGATAAATGCCCGCGTTGGCATGTATCTGCTCGTCAACCGATGTCCAGGCAATGATGTTGCTCACGTTCTTCATCCAACCCTTGAATCGGGTGAACGATAGGATGATGGCAAACTGGCTGAACAACGACACGTTTTCTATCAAAATGGTGAACAGCACCAGTGCCATGCCGTACTCTTTTTTGTCGGCAGACTTTATATTGCTCAAGACGTTCGACAAATATTGAATGCGCTCCTTGATAACCGGCACTTCTACCAATTCCTGAAACTCATCATTATAGCCCAGCACTTCCACCAACCTTGAATAAGCCTCCGAATGACGGAACTCGCATTCCGCAAACGTACTGCCCAGCCCGTTCAGTTCGGGCTTGGGGAGGTGGTTGTACAGGTTTCCCCAAAACGACTTCACAGCTACCTCTATCTGTGCAATGGCCAACAGCGCCCGCTTCACGGCGTTGCGCTCGGCAGGGGTCAGGTGCGAATGAAAATCCTGCGTATCGGCGGTAAAATCCACCTCGCTGTGCACCCAAAAAGATTTGTTGATAGCCTCCGTGAACTGCAACACCTCAGGGTATTCAAACGGTTTGTAGTTTACCCTTTTCTCAAATAATCCCATTTCTTATTGAATATTTTTTTATTTTAACTAACGCTACTTTCTATAAAATCCCCGCCATGCTTTGCATAACCATGGGGTGAAAAACTTTGTACCAAATTTCTCTTCAACTTTTTAAACAACATGCGGGCAAGGGAACATAGAGATGACAAGGAGGCCTTACCGACCAGAACAATCCGTGTTCACCGCTTTTCGCCCGAAAGCATTTAAACAAAAAACGCATCGGCAGGTCTTCTGACTTTTCCGCCTTCGGGCACCTTCCCGCCCCGCGGGTTGCAGGACAGTGGCTTTTATCGCCCTCGGGTCGCCTTCAATGGCGCCGGAATTACAGCTACGGGGATAGTTCCGGAGTTACACCGGATTCCCTTTTAATGAAGTATCTTACAGATTACCTCAACCAAATGCTGCGTGAAAATACAACCGAACCCTAAAGATTCCCCCAAATTATTTTGCACAGGTGTTGAAAAGTATCCGTCGCGGTTCATGATTTTTTTGATAAGGAAGGGGAAATATATTGGAATATGTGTATTCATCTGCTTTGGTCAGCATCATTTACCTGCCCCTACTCTTTAGATATTGCTTGTAGGTGCAAGACTTACAAAGAGGATACAGCTACATACTCTGAATATTTCTGAACACGTATAAACGATTGTGCGTTTTGGATATCTTTGTACAATCCTCTGAAATACAGAGACATTTTTTTGGTATCAGGCAGCACTGTGTATATTTTTAAGTTATACGCAATATAAAATCCCACAAACCCATTTGCACCTAATTATACTGTATATTAAGTAGTTATGAATTTTACTAATGCAGATTGAAGCAGGAAAAAGCAAGGAAATACTTGTTTTGTTGTACTAAAAGTTGTACCTTTGTATCAGATTGCACCGCTTTGAAATAGCTGATTTATAAAGGGTTTCATCGGTTTGCAGTCGTTTACAAAGATAGTGTTTAATTCTTTTTAGTGCAAAATTATGGCTTCAATTAAATTAGTTCTGCGTACACAACAGGCAGATGCAACAGGAAAAGCCCCTATTTACATACGGTTGATTAAAGACCGCAAAGCTAAATTTGTGGCAACAGGCGTTAAAGCAAAATCCACAGAATGGGACGAGGGAAAACAGAAACTCAAAAAGAACTACCTAAACAGTGCGAGAATGAACGCCTTTTTATCTCAAAAGGTAGCCGATGCCGAAGCACAGGTAGCAGACCACGAAAGAACCAAAAAATCAGTATCAGCCCGAAAGCTCAAAGAAGCCATTAAGGGAAAAGCAGACCCGAATTTCTTTGAGTATTGCGAAAAGCGTTTAGAAGTTCTGAAAGGTATAGTTTCTTATCGTACCACCGTTATTTATGACGGCTACATAAAAAAGTTTGAACGCTTTTTAGGGTACAGGGATTTTTATTTCTCTGATATTAACGTGGGTATTCTCAACGATTACGCTACCTATTGCAAAAAGAAGTTGAGCAACGGAAATACAACAACCTTTACATCATTGCGGATATTGAGCTTCTTTTATAACGATGCAATGGAAGAAGAATTGATACCGTTAGTACCGTCCCCATTCTATAAAATTGACATTCCAAAAAGTAAAGTAGAACGCCTGTACCTCAACAAAAAACAGATTGAAGAATTAGAGGATTTGGATTTGAGCCAACGACCAAAAGCACAGGTTCACAGAGATATGTTTTTATTCAGTGCGTTTGGTGGCGGTTTGCGTATCAGTGATGTAATGTTATTGCAATGGAAATGCTACAATGAAGAAACCCAAAAAATTACAAAGGTCATTCAGAAAACAGGAAAACAACACAGCTTTAAATTAGGTGCTAAATCCATTGCCATACTCAACAAATACAAATCCAAAAATCCCAATCCCGAAGCCTTTATATTCCCTGTATTGGATAATCCCGAAAGGATTTTTAATGATGATAAATACAAAACTGAAAGGATAGCAAACAAGGTTCATTTAGGCGATATTCATTTGCGTAAAATGGGTAAGGAATTGAAATTGCCGTTTAATCTGCATTTCCATTTAAGCCGTCATACGTTCGCTACAAATGCTTTAAATAACGGTATGCGGATAGAACACGTTAGTAAATTGCTCGACCACGCTACCATACAGCAAACACAGGTATATGCAAAAATCGTTTCAGAGGAGTTGGATAATGCCGTAGATAAATACATCAACTAAACCGATTGCCAAAGGTTCTATAAAATAAAACAACATTGCTTAAATAATGAGCCTGTCAGAAAAGTTAATTGAGCCGTAGAGTAAAGAAAACCGATAATACAATTACTACCTTTGCAATAGTGAAATAATTAAATAGCAGGTTACAACAATGGAACAGATAGATAAATTAAAAACTGTAAACTATTCGGGTATATTTCTTTCGTGTTATTCAGATTACAGCGAAAAATGTGTACACGCTACACCAGAACACGTATTATTATATCTGTATTCGGGCGAACAGGTTATACAGGACAGAAATAAAAAGATTATCATAAAAGCGGGCGAATGTGCATTTATAAGGCGTGACCACCGTATTATGATGTATAAAAACAGTAAAGGCGAAGAATTATATAAAGGCATATCCCTTACATTCAAACGTAATATACTGCGTGATTTTTACAGCAACATAAACAAAGCTGATATACCTAATAATGTAATCATTCCCGAAAAAAATGTTTTTAAGATAAAGCCACGTGCCGACATTATTAGCTTGTTTCAATCACTTACACCGTATTTTGATGAAGATATAAAACCGACAGAGGGAGTAGCACATTTGAAATTACAAGAGGGTATTTATGCTTTATTGAATAATTCGGAAGTTTTTTATCCGATACTTTTTGACTTTGCCGAACCTTTTAAAATAGATATTTTGGAGTTCCTGAATGATAACTATATGGACGACTTGACAATGGAGCAAATCGCATCATTTACAGGGCGAAGTTTAGCAACGTTCAAAAGGGATTTCAAAAAAATAAGCAACCTCACACCTCAAAAATGGCTGATAAAAAAACGCTTGGAAATGGCTTATATAAAACTGAAAGAAGAAAAGAAAAAAGTACAGGACGTTTATATTGAGGTAGGTTTTAAAAATCCCTCACATTTCTCAACTGCATTTAAAAAGCAATACGGCATACCACCGACAGAAATTTAAAATTGAGCTTTTCAGAAAGATTATTTGAGCCTTACAGCAAAGATGTTGTAAGGCTTTCTTTTTAACTTTGCAGTGTAAAATAATATAATTCAATGCAAACGGAAGTACAAACGGCAGATATTTTTAAACAGTTACGCAATGGGGAAACTATTGCACCAAACAACCCGCAAGCCTATAAAATGCGTGAAGCATCATATAATACTAAAAAAATATTGGTACAGATGAACAACGCAACAGAGCCGAAAGAAATTAGGGATTTATTAAGCCAAATAACAGGTACAGAAATTGACGAAAGCACAACCATATTTACACCGTTACATATCAATTATGGGAAGCACACCAAAATAGGCAAAAATGTATTTATAAACTTCGATTGTGTTTTTCTTGATTTGGGAGGTATTACCATAGAAGATAACGTATTGATAGCCCCAAAAGTCAGCTTATTATCAGAGGGACACCCATTAGAACCCGAAAACAGACACGCATTAGTACCGAAACCTATCCACATCAAAAAAAATGCTTGGATTGGTGCAGGAGCAACCATATTACAAGGTGTTACCATTGGCGAAAATGCGGTTGTAGCTTCGGGGGCAGTTGTTTCAAAAGATGTACCCGATAATGTAATTGTAGGCGGTATTCCTGCAAAAATTATTAAATCAATTTAAAAATAGAAATACAGATGAAAAAATTATCAATCATAGCAGTTGCAAGCCTTATGTTTTTAGGACAATCCTGCACACAAAAACAAAACTCGGACAATCAAAATTCAGATAAGATGAACACAACAGAACAAACAGCAGAACACTATACATTTGAATTGAGCGACAAAGTAACACGCCAAAAAGTAACCTTTAAAAACCGTTACGGCATTACACTTACAGGCGATTTGTATGTTCCGAAAAATGCAGGAAACGAGCCTTTGCCAGCATTGGCAATTAGTGGACCTTTCGGAGCTGTAAAAGAACAATCTTCGGGATTATATGCTAACCAAATGGCAGAACGTGGCTTTGTGGCATTGGCTTTTGACCCGTCTTACACAGGCGAAAGTAGTGGCGAACCTCGTAATGTAGCATCGCCCGACATTAGTACCGAAGATTTTAGTTCAGCGGTAGATTTTCTTGGAATACAAAAAATTGTTGATAGAAATAAAATAGGTATTATCGGTATTTGTGGTTGGGCAGGTTTTGCATTAAACGCTACCGCCATTGACAAACGAGTAAAAGCCGTTGCAACAACAAGTATGTACGATATGACAAGAGTAATGTCGAAAGGTTACAATGATGTGGTAACATTGGAAGAACGTACCAAAACATTAGAGCAATTAAGCGAACAACGTTGGAAAGATGCAGAAAACGGTACACCTGCCTACCAAGCACCATACAACAAATTAAGCGGTGGCGAAGCACAGTTTTTAGTGGAATACCACGACTATTATATGACACCAAGAGGTTATCACGAACGTTCGGTAAATTCGGGCAATGCGTGGACAATTACCACACCCATATCATTTATGAATATGCCTATTTTAACTTACATCAAAGAGATTTCGCCAAGACCAATGCTTTTAATCGCAGGGGAAAATGCACACTCACGTTATTTTAGCGAAACGGCATATAACAACGCTTCCGAACCAAAAGAGTTAATGATTATCCCAAATGCTGTTCACGTTGATTTGTACGATAAATTGGATAAAATCCCATTCAGCAAATTGGAAACGTTTTTTAAAGAGCATTTAAAATAATAGTGGGATAATGAAACATTCGTTTTTAATGATATTGGCTTTTATGTCAATATTTATGAGTAGTGCATCATCTTGTAACAAAGAAGATGACAAACCCAACACAGAAAATAACACACCAATGACTAACGGAAAAATCAAAATAATAGTCGGTTCAAAAAACTTTACGGCTACGCTTTTGGACAATAATTCGGCAAAGGCATTTAAGGAAATGTTGCCTATAACAATCAATATGGTTGAATTGAACAATAATGAAAAGTATTTTGATTTGCCAAACAGTCTGCCTACAAATTCGTCCAATCCACAGACTATAAAAAATGGCGATTTGATGTTATACGGTTCTAAAACTTTGGTACTATTCTATAAAACCTTTTCAACTTCTTACAGTTACACAAAATTAGGTGCAATAGATGATGTAACAGGCTTGGCAACTGCATTAGGTTCGGGAAATGTAACCGTTACCTTTGAAAACCAATAAAAAAAAATAAGCGAAAATATAAATGACTAAAATCAAATTATGAATATGCAGAGTATAAAAGCATTTGGTACAGAAGCACCAGAGGCAGACTTAAAGCAAATAAATATCAATCGTAGAGAAGTAACGGCAAAAGATGTAGAGATAGATATTTTATATTGTGGCGTTTGTCATTCCGATTTACATACAGCTCGTAACGAATGGCATAATACAATTTATCCAAATGTTGCAGGACACGAAATTGTAGGGCGTATTACGAAAGTTGGCGAAAATGTTACCAAGTTCAAAGTTGGCGACCTTGCAGGCGTGGGCTGTATGGTAGATAGTTGTAGAGAGTGTGAAAGTTGCAAAGAGGGATTAGAGCAATACTGCGAAAACGGTAATGTACAAACCTATAACGGACACGAAAAATATTTGAACCAACAAACCTTTGGCGGTTACTCTGAACGTATTGTAGTTGATGAAGATTTTGTATTGCATATTCCCGATAATTTAGATTTAGCAGAAACAGCACCTTTATTGTGTGCAGGTATTACAACCTATTCCCCTTTGAAGCATTGGAATGTTGGAGCAGGTACGAAAGTCGGTATTGTCGGTATTGGTGGTTTAGGACATATGGGGGTAAAATTGGCAAAAGCAATGGGAGCTTATGTTGTAGTTATTACTACCTCTGTTGCAAAAGTTAAAGACGCAAAACGTTTGGGAGCAGATGAAATAATACTTTCTACCGATGATGAACAAATGAAAAAAAATACAGGCACATTACATTTCATATTAGATTGTGTATCGGCTCAACACGACATCAATGCATATTTAAGTTTATTAAAAAGGGACGGTTCACTTGCACTTGTTGGAGCACCTGAACACCCGCTTCCCATTGCACCGTTTAGCTTAATCCCTGCCCGAAAAAGTTTTGCGGGTTCAACAATCGGAGGCATCAAAGAAACACAGGAAATGCTTGATTTCTGCGGACAACATAACATTACATCAGACATTGAACTAATCCGTATGCAGGATATTAACAACGCTTACGAACGTCTTTTAAAAGGCGATGTAAAATATCGTTTTGTAATTGATATGGCTTCGTTGAAAAATTAAAGTAAAAACGCTAAATACATTTAACTGTATAAAAATGGTGGTGGTACTTATCATCACCATTGTTTTTAAAACGAAGTAAGTATTTTAAATTCTATGCCTCATAATCTTCAAATAAAGCAAACCGTTCAATTTCCTGAACAAACGGCAGTTCCAAAAGAGCAGTCCGAAAATGCTTTGTTTGATATTTTTGCAGAAGATGTAAAAGATAATGACACCTATTGTAAGGAATTGATAAATAA
This sequence comes from Niabella sp., assembly GCA_047601605.1. Taxonomy (GTDB): domain Bacteria; phylum Bacteroidota; class Bacteroidia; order Chitinophagales; family Chitinophagaceae; genus Niabella. Next base: position 1,880,320 of record JASGIU010000002.1, on the reverse strand, counting down.
AATCCTGAAACTTCCTTATGCCAAATTACCCGATTTCTTTTCACACCATTGCGTTTTTGTTGCCGACCCTATAAAATGGCTTAATAAATTTGAAAAACTAATCTCTGATAATGAAGCAATATTCAACAGTTCCGCCAATCAGGGACGAATGATAAAATGCTATACCATTATAGAAAGCAAGCGAAAGGAAATAGAATTGACAGGCTATAAACACACCGTTGCAAAATTACCGATGCAGTATGTAAATGCCGAATGTGAAACCCGATACTTTTCATTCAAAGAAACCAAAAACAGAGTGGACGAATTGCAGGACTACACCCAAAAAATAATGTTCCTTACCAAAGAAAAATTTGATTACGAGCAAGCAAGTATTGACTTTATAAATCCAAAGCTACCCGATTACTCAAACCAATGTCAAAAGGAAATAGACCAGATACAGCATTTAAACCGTCTAACAAATGAATTTTCGATTGAGCAGATGAACAAGAATAAAAACGGTATGCCATTCAATAAGCTCAAAATAAACTGTAACATCAATCAGTTGGTAGATATTTTTTACCAATTACATAGAGAACTATTTACAGACGGAAAACCCATTATTGACGGCAATGTAAATGATTTCGTTGCGGTAATTGTAAACAGCTTTGTAGATAAGGACGGTAGGGAATTAAGTCCCGAAACAGTCAAAACAATGCTTACACCGTCCAAGTCAGATAAACGCCCCAAACCCCACAAAAGAATAGACATTGATAAAATGCTATAAATAAACTTTGTCCCGAAAGACCAAGTGCGGACATAATGACTTTTTTATGTTGCTGTCCTTTGCTTCCATAATCATAAAATTATTTGAAAATGGAAGCAGTTATTTTATCAAAAGACCAATACACAGAATTGGTAGCAAGGTTAGACGAAATTACAACACGTCTTAACACAAAGAACGAACCCAAAAAGGACACGTTTTTAGACAATCAGGAGTTTTTACAACTGATGAAGATTTCCAAACGTACAGCCCAAACGTGGCGTGATGAGGGACGTATTTCATTCTCACAAGTTGGGAATAAAATTTACTACAAATTGTCAGACGTTGAAAAACTGTTGCAGGAACATTACAACAAAGCATTTGCTAAAAAGTAATGCAGGTAAGAGTTTCAGAACAATAAAAAACGTTTGACTATGGTAGTAAGTATATTTAAAAACTTCAATGAAGTGGTAGAAAATGCCAAAATAGTTGAAGTATTGAACGACATCAAAACAGGTAAATACATCAATGTAATTACCTATCTGCGGAAATCATTAGCCGAAAGCAAAATGGAAGCATACGAAAGGGCAAAGAAATCTTTGCCCGCTTTCACGCCTTCGGCTTCTTTTAAAGGTGGCAGGAAATTAGAGTTTGTTACTGCATATACTCAAATTGTGGTATTGGATATTGACAAACTAACCAAAGAACAACTTACCAATGCAAAAGCATTGGCAAAAGAAACGCCTTATACTTATTCGGCTTTCATCAGTCCATCGGGAAACGGTTTAAAAATATTCGTTCGTGTAAATTCATCACAGGAAAACCACAAAGAAGCCTTTATAGCACTTCAAAAATTCTATGAAGAATTTTTATCGTTACCCATTGACAAATCAGGCAAAGACGTTACACGTCTTTGTTTCGTGTCTTACGACACGGATTTGTATTTGAATGAAAATGCTTTGGTTTACCCAATCATTTCAACAGAAGATTTAAGCCCTTACTTTAACCAAGAACAGCAAGCAGAACCCGAACCGCCAACCATTGCAAGCAATGGTTTTTCTACCGAAAATTTTAGCAATGATTACTTGACTGTTTACGAACATTGCGTTCGTTTCACAGAAAAGAAAGAAAGCTATGTAAACGGCAATAGAAACAACTTTGTGCATTTATTGGCTTGCAATCTCAACCGTAAAGGCGTGCCATTGCCTACGGCAATGGGCTATATTCTTTCAGATTACAATTACGATGCAAAGGAAGTAGCAACAACCGTAAACAGTGCTTACAGCAATATCCACGAACACAACAAAAGCACATTATCCATTTCGCTAAATGGCGAAATTTCCGAGCAATCCACGAGCAACAAATCATCTGAAGATGATTTGGACGAAGAAGAAGAAAAACCAAGTTTCATAGACCGATTAGAGAACTTTTTAAACTACCGTTATAGCTTTCGCTATAACGTAGTTTCGGGAAAGTTGGAATACAAGGCTACCAAAGCTACGCTTTGGAAACCTGTAACGGATTTCGTTGAAAACTCAATCCTGCGTGAGATTTTAAAAGCAAAAGTAAAATGCAACATCAATACCTTACGCAATTTGTTACGTTCCGATTTCTGCGAACAGTTTGACCCATTCAAAGCCTATTTTGATAACCTGCCGAACAATGAAGATGAAACCGACTACATTACAGAGCTTGCCAATACTATTACCACTACAAGGCAGGATTTATGGCAGGTATGTTTTAAAAAATGGTTTGTGGCAATGGTGGCGTGTGTAACCAATGATAAAGCAATCAATCAGACCGTAATTGTGTTTAGTGGCAAACAGGGAGTAGGAAAAACAACGTGGATAGAAAAGCTAATCCCGAAGCCCTTAAAAGATTATATGTTTTCGGGAACAATCAATCCCAATAATAAAGACACCTTAATACATTTAGCGGAATGTATGCTAATCAATTTGGACGAACTCGAAAACCTAAACCGTACAGAGATAGGGACATTAAAAGAGCTGATAACGAAAACGCATATCCGTATGCGTAAAGCATACGGACATAATAATGAAACCCTGCCTCGCAGGGCTTCATTTGCGGGCAGTGTAAACACTGCCCAATTCCTAAATGATACAACAGGTTCACGCAGGTTTTTATGTTTTGAAGTAGAGCATATCGAATACACACATAACATTGACATCAACCAAGCGTATGCACAGGCAAGGCAATTATATAAAGACGGTTTCCGTTATTGGTTCAATCAGGAAGAAATAAAAGAAATCAACCTGAACAACGAACAATACCAAATCAGAAGCCCAGAAGAAGAATTACTATTAACGTGGTTTGAGATTGCCGACAGAGATACCGCAAACAATTTTCTGAACACCACACAGATAGCCACCAAATTAGCAGAGAGAGCCAAATTGAATATTACAGACGGTACAGTTATGAAGTTAGGCAAAGCATTGAAGAAACACGGCTATTTGCGATTATCCAAAAAAAGCGGTTATGTGTATGCAGTAAAAGAATTGACTTGGGAAGAAGTGGACAACCAAAATAGAGAAAAAGAACCACCACCCGAACCGCCCAAACCACCAGAGCAAACAGGCTTACCGTTCTAAAAATTCAAAAGGTGCATTTTGCACCTTTTTTCATTCGTTAGAGTGGATAAGTAAGATAACCTTTTTTGAACAAAAACATTTTTCATTTTTTATCTTCGATAAAAAACGAGCCAAAACAAAACTATTGAGTGCAAACAGAAACCTGCGGTTTACTGTTTTGCACCCATACAGCCCGATAAATCAGTTTTTTTATTCCTGCGGAATAAAAAAATATTCTTTTGCTGAATTTTAGTTATCCTACTTATCCTTTTATTTTGCTTTGAATTGCATTACTATAACAGCAGTATAAAATGAACAAAAATTGTTCATTTAAAAACGCTTCGCATTTTTAATTTCATTCGGTGCATTCTGCACCTCATTACATTTGTTTAGGTGGATAAGTAAGATAACCTTTTTCGGGCAAAAACTTTTTTTATTTTTTATCTGCGATAAAAAACGAGCCAAAACCAAACTAAATAACGCAAACAGAAACCTGCGGTTTACTGTTTTGCGTTCAATAATCCCGATAAATCGGTTTTTATATTTCTGCGAAATACAAAAAAATCTTTTTGGCAAAAGTTACTTATCCTACTTATCCATTTACTTTGCTTTGAATTGCATTAAAAAAGGAATAAGGAATTTTTAACCCACCCAGCCACCGCACAAAAAAATACGGCTTTGTGCAGGGTGCAACCGCACAATCCCAACGCTAAACCCTGCACTCTATGGCATTGCCCCCATTTTTTAACTGTCATATTTTTTGTGGCTATGCTTCCCAAGCATTTGGCACATTGCCTGTTTCGCTTCGCTACACAGCCAAAGAGCCAAGCCAACCCACAGCATAGCAACAAAAAAACGCTACGTTCCAACCACCACCACCACTTCGCTTATGCCAGTATAAAAAATGGGGGAAGCTATGTTTACATAATGTGGCATTATAGTACATTTTCCCCACGCTTATAGGCGACTATGCCAACGCTAAAATGTCCTATAATAACATTATGTAAAATAGCCAATGCCATAGTCTTCACCCCGAAAAAATATCCCAACCGCACAATGCCAACGCTAATATTTTTCGGGGTTCAGAAGCCGTATTTTTTTCCCAACCGCACCCACCCATTGAGCCACAGCACCCCACCACCCATTTCAGCGGTGCAGTAAAAAAATAAAGCATTGATTGGTTGTTTTGCCGATGTGCTGAATAAAGTGTTCACTCATTCCACTACATTACATTTCGGTAGGCGAAAGGCAAATCTACCTGCATTTATTCCGTTTCATTCCGTTCACACATTATTTCAGCACCGCACAGCAAGCGTATTTCGTACCTCATACCCTTGCTTTTTTCCAACGCTTCAAATTATGGTATGCTTTATTTTTTACTGCGGAGTGTTTGCCCCATTGCCAACGCTCAAAGGCGATTTTTCAAAGGAATAAAAGGAAGTCAATAGACATTTTCCAAAAGAAAAAAGAATAAAAAGGAAAGCAAAGGTAGGTGGCTTCGCACAATGCCAACGCTCAATAAAAAATCCAAAAGACTACGGCATAATGGCAAGGCATTTATGGAGGCTTCGCCAAGTTGTTTTTTTGCCTTGCCACCCTTCGGGACTTATTCCGTTTCCTTTTGGATTTTTTGCCCCGCCACCTGATAAAATGCTTTCTTTTTTTTCTGTTTTTTTCTTTGTAAAAAAGTTTTGGTTTTCAGCCACAGCAACGAAAGGAACGGAGCTAATCTCAAAAGTGGTGCGATATGAAAGCCGTTAAAATCATTACTTACAATCCCAAAAATCAAAAATCCGATTTTGAATTTTATGCCCTATCCAAAGGCTTAAACAGTGGTAAGCCGTTAGATGTGCCTTGCCCTAATTGCTTTGTAATATCCTGCCGTAATGCGGAAGAAATGGACGTTTACCGTAGCTTATTATTTGGCTTGTGGAAGTCAAAAGCATTTCATCAGTTCCTAATCGGTTCGGTTATTCCTTACATTCGGATAGGCGATTTTAAAAACTTCGTTACCGAACAGGCAAGCCATTTGAAAGGAAAAGAAAAAGTATTTAAAAATGATATTCGCAGGGTTAAAACATTGGAGCAGAGAGAACGGCACATACAAGAACAGTTGCTTTTAATTTCAGAACTCAAACGCATTTACATTGCAAGGCATTTAAAGCGTTAGCCCTGCGGGCTACGCTCTTTTGCCTTGACCGTTCCCACTGAATAACCGTTAAAGGCACTTTGTCAGCAACATAAAGGCAATATAAAAGCACCAATTTATAAAAAGAGTGTAAACAGGTGCAATAAAAAAACCTGCCCAATCGGGCAGGTTTTCATTTAATAACCAAAACCAAAATGCACCTTTATTTTATTGCTTCGGGTGCGTCAGCTTTTGAAACTGCGAATTTGATTTTTACGGTGTCCACTTCTTTGGGTGCATCTTCGGGCGTTTCTTGCAAAATGCCTTTCAATACGATTTCAAAATTTTCAGTGCTTCCCTGCGTTTCGCTGTAAACGGTTGCACTTACTATATTGACAGCACCCGACAATTCCGCACCTGCCTTAAATCTGATTTTCTTTTTTTTGTCTGCCATAAGATTTAATTTAAAGGTTGTTGATTGTTTTTGTTTTCTTCGGCTTCCTTTTCGTTGTCCGTCTGCATTGCGGTTTGTGATATGGCAGTTGCCACAGTTCCGCCAAGTATCAAATAACCGCCTACGGTTACAATGGTGGCAGGTAACGCAATGGGTGCGGTTAAGATTGCACCGCCTACGGCTGTTAATGTTATGCCGATGTTCCGAATGATTTTAAACCATTTCGGGGTTGGAGCTTTGACACGCTCTACTAAATTTAAACTATTGCTTTTCATTGTTGAATTGTTTTAAAATGATTTTCTCTAAATTGTTTACTCGGTGTTCCAGATAATCTACTTTATGGTTTAGTAAATCATAGCTGTTTTTGAACTCTGTTTTGATAAGCAAAGCCATTGTTTTTACTTCGGTCAAATCCTTTTCCATTTTCTTAAAATCGGAATGGAGTTGTTTAATGAAGTATGCAACAATCGCCAACAGCATACTAATTACAGAGCCGAACACGATGTTTAATGTGATTGCATTTTCCATTGATACACGCTTTTAAAATTGAAAATTGTTTTCGATGCTGATACCTTTTTCATTGCCTTGTGCTATTGCTAACAACTTCGGGTAAATCATTTGGTAAGCATCTTTACTGCGTAGCACTTGAAAATCGCCATTAACCATTTCAAAGCCGAAACCACACAACGGACAACCTGCGGTTTGTGTATGTGTGTTCCCGATGTGGATATATACAAAACTGAAATTAGGTAAGCCGTTTATCTCAATCATACCTTTATGGAGCTTTGGGAATTTCTGCCGATAGTCGGTATTCATTCCACCCCAAGTATTCAGCCTTAAAGTATAGTTTCCTGTCGGTATGGCGGTTTGCTTCGGTAGCTTTACATTTCTGATTTTATCTTCCAATAAATAACATTGGAAAACATCATCAATATATAATTGGCTTAATGTGCTTTGCTTGCCTTCGGCTACTCTTAAAATTTTTGTTCTCATTGAAGATTGATTTTAAAGGTTAGAAAGAAAAGCCCCAAGACTTGCGAGGGGCTTTCGTTTGTTGGGTTCTAAAACGCATCTTCAATTTTCAGACAGTTGCCCGAAGCAAAAGAATAATAATCGCCATTCACTTCCTGAAAGAACTCGATACCGATACATTGAATAACCGTTACATCAGTACCAAGCGTAGGCGAACCGCCAAGCGTTGCCGTCAGCGTACTACCTGCATACGCAGTATTCAACGGAATGTAAGCCGAATAAGCAATTTCGTTCAGCTCATTGTTTACGTTGTCCGCAGGTTCATACGTTCCTGTTGTGGCGTTGTACACAAAATCCGAAACCACAGCCAAAGCATTGATTAAACGGAAATGTGTTGAGCCAGACGGTGCAGAAACCAAATCCGCAGGGTTAAACGGAGCAATGATAAAATCCGCACTATCTCTTGCAACGGTATGGGTTACATCATACGGAGCATTGAAAACCCCATTGATAGAAAGTTTTTTGTCAAACTCAAAGCCTATTAAATAGTTTCTTTGCGTTGAAATTTCAACCTTTCTGTAACCCCTTGCCTCTGTACCGTCTTCGAGATTGATTTTTTTCATTACCGAAGTCAAACGTCCTGTTACTTGGCTGTCCGCCATTTTTGACATCAATGCAGATAGGGCGGTTCTTACCGCTTTACCAGCTCTTGCACAACCGCCAAATTCGTTCATATTCTCACGAGTACGTTCAAATTCGGGAGCGGTGTTTACCTGTTCAGCGGTAGGACCGCCCACCATACCCGCAAAAAATCCTTGTTGACCTTTTATTTTGAAGTGTCGAACATCGCCAATCGTGCCGACATACTTCATAAGTCCTTTTTGTCTTGCCATTTTTTTAAATTTTATGAGTTAATAAATACGTTGCGTACGCACTTGCAAAGTTCTTTCATTAAATTTGTATAGACAATATGTAATAAGTTGAAAACCAATGCAATACAACGCAAAAGCACCGTACAGAGTGGAAACCCACTATAAAATTGATGCAGTGATAGATGCAGATAGCATTTTCATTAAGCACGAGTTCACCCGATTGCGAAAAGAAATTCGCCTTTATGGGTTAGATGCACCCGAAGTGCATATCAATAGAAAGATGAAACAGGACGAAGAAAAAGCCGACTGCCGTCAGCTTTATTGCTTCAATATGGTTTAATGAGCAGGGAATTTTTATTGCAGGTTGCACCCATTGGCACAAGGGTAACAATTCTTACAGAGGTAAAAAACGAGTTGGATTATTGGAAACGGCAATTAGGATATGTAATTTTACCAAGTGGCAAATGCTTAAATGAAGTGCTTTTGATGAATGGATATGCCAAAGCAAGCAGGGATTATTATTGTTCAAAGTTGGCTGATTATCAGTTATTACACAGGCAAGCCCAAATATCAAAAGCAGGTTTATACAGGTTTGTAGAAAAGTTTTAATTTGTTGTACTTATGTTGTACTTCAAAAATAAAAGTAAGCTAGAACCCTTTATTTACAAGCGTTTCCAAACTTATTACCGATAATTGGATGTTAGCGGTAATTTTATGACAGACCTTGCAAATACATTGGACGACATTAGAGACATTTTCTCAATGCTTCATGACGGGACAACTTCAACGTGGACAGGTGACAAAAACATATTGTCACTCAAAGTTGACTGCGAGTATTTGGCTGAACGTATTGACAAATCTTACGAAAGCTTTTATGTCGTTTGTGGACAGATTGCGAAAATTGAATTTCATCCTTGGATGAACCCAATTACACTTCCACAAACATTGTTGACGGACATTGACGACATTTTCAAAGCGAGTTTAGAAATATTATCGGCGGACATCGAAAACGATTTTGTAAAAATTACTTGTAACCAACATAACACGGACTTTGACTATTGTGGCGGGACACTTTTATTAAATTGTAAGACTATAAAAATATTTGACCAAAACAAACGACAACTTACAATTGACAAGTTTGGTGAAATTTGTAAAGGTTACTGGGACGACTTTAGCAACAAAGTAGAGCAAAGTATTATTGACAAAAAAAATAGTGGTTAGTTTCTGAGGACAAAACTCACCACTAACATTCGGTTTGGCAATATCGCGGAGCGACAAAAACGGCTCTGCAAAACAAGAAAGGCGTTTATTTAATTACCGAAACATCTAATGGCAAAATGGATGTTGGTTCTGCTCATGGCGATGAAATGCACCTAACCCGCTGGCAAGATTATGTAAAGAAAGGACATGGAGAAAACAAAGAACTTAAAGAACTTGACTTTAATCACATTCAAAAACGCTTTCGTTACTCCATCTTAGACATTCTTAAACCAACAACGGATAACGATACAATCAAAAAAAGAGAAAGCTGGTGGAAAGAAGTGTTATTAAGCCGAAAAATCGGATACAATAAGAATTAAAAATCGGGTAATACTAATCCCGATATGGTCTTACATTCTTTCTATCTCCTAAGGACTAATAAAGAAGCGAGAAGTACTCAACAACGAGTAAATCAAAAGTTTTTTAATGCTTGCAGGTGTATCACCTGCAAGCATTAAAAAACTTAAAGCGGCCTTATCCAGATATTCCTGAATGCCATCGGGTTGCCATGATCCTGCAATGCCAAAGGTTCTTTAGCATTATGCGTTTCATAATTGGGGGTACCGATATATTGTGTGGCACCCCAAATGGTCGTGTTGTTTTGCACCAGTACGCCGTTATGGAACACAGTAATGCGGGCAGGAAATTTCAAGGCTCCGTCTTCGCCAAATACAGGTGCGGTGAAAACGACATCATATGTCTGCCATTCGCCCGGGCCACGTGAAGCATTTACCAACGGCGGCGTTTGCTTGTAAATACTGGCGGCCTGCCCATTTGAATACGTACGGTTTTTGTAAGAATCCAGCATCTGCAATTCATAACGGTTCATGAGAAAGAGTCCGCTGTTGCCGCGCCCCTGACTTTCGCCAACAACTTTTGCAGGCGTGCGCCATTCGATATGCAACTGGCAATCACCAAAGGCCTCTTTGGTTTCAATGCCGCCGGTGCCACCTACCACCACTAACGCGCCATCTTCCAATTTCCATTTTACCGCTCCGCCATCTTTTTGCGATTTCCATTTGGAAACATCTTTACCATCAAATAACACAATGGCATCAGAAGGAGGTTCTGCATTTGTTTTTCCCGGGGCAACCACCCTTACTTCGGGTTCCCAATACTCGGTTAGTTTGGGATCTCCGTCTCGCGGTGCTTTTTGCGCGAAAGAATATACACTGCCCAAAATCAGGCAGGCGCTCATGGCTACTTTTGATAGTTTGATAATCATAATCGTTGATATTAATTTAGTAGAAAAAAGTTACAATAACATGCAAAGATAGCATGTATGCGTACATTACATCTAAATTAAATAAGGGATTCACCTTGACCAGAGTTATTTACCGACATCCCCTTTTTCAACATATTTACCACCGAATCTTCTGCGATTCAATCCAGCGATACCTGCTCGGCAAAGTAATTCTCCAGCACACGCAGCGTCTCTTCATTGGTCTCCATGTCGTGGACTACTTCGCCTTTGTTGAGAACGACAATCCGGTTGCAGACTTCGGTAGTGTGCGCCAAATCGTGGCTTGAAATCAGGAAAGTGATATTTTCATCCTGCGACCAGACTCGGATAAGATGTTTCAGTTTTATTTGCGTGGACGGGTCAAGATTGGCAAATGGCTCATCCAGCACAATGATTTCCGGCCTACCGATTAACGCGCCCACGATTCCTACTTTCTTCTGATTTCCTTTCGATAAATCACGAATATATTTTTTGGCTTTCAGAATTTCGCCGTTGAAAAAATCCGAAAACTGTTTCAGGAACTCATCCACTTCCTGCTTGTTCTGATTCCGTAATTCTCCAAGGAAATAAAAATATTCTTCCGGCGTCAGGTAACCTATCAGGAAGGAATCATCAATAAAGGCGGACACCTGCGATTTCCATTGCTCGGATTCATTGACTTTTGCTCCGTCAATTTCGATAAAGCCGCTTGTAGCCTCAATTAAATCCAGTAACAAACTGAACAACGTGGTTTTTCCCGCCCCGTTGTTTCCTACCAATCCAAAGGTTTCCCCTTTCGGGACTTGCAGGGATTCAATGTTTAATACTTTTTTGGTTCCGTAAACCTTGGATATATGCTGGATTGAAATCATCGTTGTAAATATTTGAAAAGTGAGCGTTGAAAATTATTCGAGTTTAAACCGTTTTCTTAAAGGCTTCAAGAGTGGAATATTTCTGTGTTTTATAGAGCTTCACGATACTGTTGAAAATTGCATCGCGAAGCATGAAACCGACAATTCCTAAAATACCGATACTTGCTACCGCCGGATATATTCCAAAAAGATACTTGACCAGTCCGAAAACAACCATAGGTAATACAAGTTGCGGAATCAACAGCAGCATGATCTTCACATTGAGGTTGTTGTTCCCCCCTGAAAATGACTTGGCACTCGAGTTTAGATCAATTGGCTTCTTGTTGAAAGCCCCTGCCAGCAATGTGATATAGCAATTAACGCCCAGGTTGTACAAACCCGCCGCCACAATAGTCAGGTAATATTCCCAGTCCATAAAAGCGTAAGCCGTTGCCAAAATCATTGATGCCAGTGTGCCGAAGACCAGCAACATCCACTTCCCTTTCAGGTATTCTTTATAAGGAACATTTTGCGTAAGCATCAATGGATAATAGGAGCTGTCCCAGGCGGGAACCCGCTGCCCGAACATCATCATAAACCCACCGGTAACAAAAATACCCATGAACATTTTCATAAAGTCATTTTTATACCCGTCTACAAAAACCAGCAGTCCATAAAATAAAAACAACACGCCCATGAAAAGAGCCGAACGTGCCGCCTTGCTCCTCTTCAACAGCCGGATATCATTATTGATAAAAGTGCCGATGACACCGTAACGGGAGAGAAATTCGATGTTTTCTGTTTTGCCTTCTGCTTTTTTCAGCTCAAGTCCCTTGTCAAGGTAAAAATTGTCGTAAATATTCCGGTAAGCGAGGTAAGCAAGAAACAGTGCCAGCAAAACAGGAATCAGAAAAACGCCCGGATATTGGTAAACGCTGTAAAAGATTTTTTCCGAAAACTGCGAAAGTTGAATAATCCCGTAATATTCCATCACCCCGAAAGCCGCCATTAAGCCAAACACAATGTACACCACAATATTCTTTCCATTCAGCAGAATATTCAGGAAATTATTACAATAAAAAACAAACAGAATCCCGACCGTAAACATCAACACTTTTATTGCGCTATAATTACCTTCAAAAATCAACAGTCCCGCAAAAGGAATAAGAAACAGGAGATTTCCCAAATTGAAGAAATTAAAAAGAACCTTGATAATGGTATAGTTCACCAGCTCTTTCTTCGTCATGGCGGTAGTGAGAAACGGTTTGATGTTTTGTGTCGGCATTTGCTGCATGAAATAACGAAAGATGAGATCCGCCGCCCAATAATAAATAAAATAAGCGGAGAAAATCAGGAGCGGGTCTGCATGCAGCTTATCCTTTGCAAAAAAATACAGCAGGAACGGCAGTCCTATAAACATAAGGCTCAGGTACACCATCCCGAAAAGCATGAGCAGCCTCATGGCAAGGTTCACGCCGAACTGTGGGCTCCGTAAAAAACTTTTGATTTCTAACCGCAATAATCTCCAATACATTTTTCTCTCACTTTGTTGATTGGTATAAAAATAGGAGAAATGTCACAAATTCTTTTTTGCCCTTGCAACTGACAACATGCGAAAGGTGAAAGTTTTCCCTTTTCTATTTTTGTGTTTTTAATTTACAGCGTATTTACTCACTTCACCAATTCCTCAAAAAGCCTGTCAAACGTTTTGTCCAAATCTTTGGATTTTCCGGGATGCGGCTTTGAGGTTTGGATAACGGCACTTCTCACGGCAGTCAACCAGCGGAAACGTTCGGCAATATCAAATTCGGCAATGGAACCGCCGGATTTTTCCCCGTTCGCAACGGCCTTAAAGTTTTCCAGATTTTTCAACACCTCATCATAATCCAGCGTGGAGTGCATCAGCCGGAATTTATCGGGGCAAAGGTAAAATTCCACGCGGATGTACTTTTCCTTTTTGGAAAACATCACGAGCCCGATGTTGAAGAACTCTTCTCTTTCAACCTTCGGAACCAAACGTATGACGGCGTATTCGTAGATTTTATCCCCTTGCATGTTTGGCTTCGTTTAAAAAGATTTCAGCATGTTCCAGCCTTGTTTTCATAAAATTGAAATACACCTCGCGGATTTCTTCGGGCGATTCGTCCGCATCGTCCCAGTGCAGCCAGTCTTCGGGAATCAAATTCACGATTTCACGAAAAACATCTTCATTCAAAACAGATTTTGCAAAAGCATCCGCTTCCTCCAATTGCGATGCCTGCGAAAGCAAAACATGGTCTTTCACATATCTAAAAGGCGTTTTTGCCGCCGTGTCAAAATCCTGCCAATTGTGATGAAAATAAAACGATGCGCCATTATCAATCACCCACAACTCCTTGTTCCACCAAAGGAGATTGGTATTTTTAAAAGTCCTATCCATATTGGTAATGAACGCGTCCAGCCACACAATTTTGGAGGCCAGCAGCGGGTCAACTTTTATGCTCGAATCATAAGCGATAGCGCCCGAAAGATAATGCATCCCCAAATTCAGCCCTTCCGAAAATTTCAGCAAATCCTGAATTTCCTCATCCCCTTCCGTCCGCCCGAAATCCATGTCCAGGTTCGCGAAAACCAGTTCCGGAATATTCAGCCCCAAAACTTGGGTGATTTTTCCGCCCAACAGTTCGGATATCAACATTTTCACGCCGTGGCCTGCGCCGCGAAATTTGAGGACATATTTAAAATCATCATCCGCTTCTGCCAAAGCCGGCAACGAGCCGCCCTCCCGCAAAGGAAGAATGTAGCGCATCACCGTAACCGTTCTTAATGATAAATCTTTCATCTGCCCCAAAAATACGGTATTCTTCCTCGTTGTGACCAAACCACAAGGCTATCACGTCATTACAGAGAAAAACAGACTTAGGAAACAGCCTCTTCTCAAACAATTACATCACGAAAAAGAAATTGATGTCTGACATAAGGGCTTCTCGGCCGCTTCCCTATGGTCATTTTCGGGTCAAGAACAACACTAATTTCTTAACAAATAACTAAATAGGCATAGACTTTGGTGCGGCTTTTGAAAATAATTCTCTAATTTGCCGCTTGATTTTGGGTCGGGAAACAAGTCATGAGGAACAGAAGCATAAAAATCTAAGTAAAATCTATACCCTACAAACAAATTTTTATGCGTAGTCCTATCCACGTCCGTCAACCGGGCGGGTTGTGGCCAAAGTCAATAAAAAGAAGCACATGAAAATATCAAATGAATTAAAAGTTGGCCTGCTCGCGTTGGTAGCCATTATTGCGCTTATCATAGGATTCAATTTCTTAAAGGGCAAGGATTTTTTCAACCGCACGACGAAGATATATGCTGTTTTCAAGAGCGTGGGCGGGCTTGAAAAGTCAAATTTCGTAAAAATAAACGGCCTCACGGTAGGCACGGTATATGATATGGAACCAGCCGATGCCGACCTGTCCGCCATCAAGGTCACGCTGAATATTACGCAAAACGTGAACATCCCCGCCAACTCGGTGGCCTTCATCGAAGGAAGCCTTTTAGGCACGGCAAACGTGGTCATCGAAAAAGGTAATGCCACAAAATACCTCAAAAACGGGGACAATGTTGCTACCCGTCTGGACAATGGCCTGTTGGGCGACCTTACCTCCGAAGCCAAACCCCTTATCGGAAAGGTTCGTAACATGGCGGACTCCATGACCCTGCTCCTCGCAAACGTGAACAACACGTTGGACGCACCCACGCAGCGCAACCTCCAATACGTTATCGCCAACCTTAACCACACCGCGGAAACGCTTAACACATTATTAACCGGATTAAGCAAACCACTGAACGCGACAATGGAAAACATGAACTCCATCAGCGGAAACCTGAAGAATAACAATCAGCAAATACAAAACATCCTGAGCAATGCCAACACATTTACCGGAAACTTGAAAACATTGGAATTGGAAAAAACATTGGCAGAAATGAATGGCACGTTAGCAGAATTGAAAACAACCCTGTTAAAAGTAACAAACCCCAATGGCAGCATCGGTGCGATGATGAACGACAAACAACTGTATGACAGGTTGAATAAAGTGGCCCTTAGCGCGGAAATATTACTGGACGACTTGCGTGTGCACCCCAAACGTTATGTGAATATTTCCGTATTTGGTAAAAAGAACAAAGCCGGTGAGCTGACAGCACCTGCCGTTAAAGACACTATTCCCCAGTGAACCGCCCCGCAATGACAAAACCTTATCATTATGCCAGGTTCGCACTGGTTGTTATGCTCATACTGAGCGTTATTACTTTTTTTGCGCAAAACGCAAAAAAACAGGTCTCCGCAGCCCGGCCAACACCGCCCGCGGCTCAGGTGGACACACTTTTTGTATTGCACAGTGATAAACAAACTATTCAAAAACTGAATGACAGTGTAAGCCTTTTTATATTGGAAGGCAATGTTAAACTGAAACAGGGCAAAACACTTTTTTATTGCAACCGATGCGTAAAGAACGATGCAGCGCAAACTTTTGAGGCTTGGGGCAAGGTGCACATTAACGATTCGGACACCACACATGTTTATGCCGACCATCTGAAATATCTCACAGACAAGCAAATGGCCTATCTTGACCAAAACGTAAAGTTGACCGACGGGCACACGGTGCTGACGACCAACAGTCTCGATTATGATATGAACACCAAAATCGCCACGTACAAAAACAACGGCAAGATTGTAAACGACAAAACCAACGTTACCAGCAAAGTAGGGATTTACTACTCAGACCTAAAAGATGCCTTCTTTAGCACGAATGTAAAAGTAGATGACCCGGGATATAAAATCACCTCAGATTCCCTTTTATACAATACCGAAAGCCGGATAGCCCGATTTATCGCACCCACCGTCATCAAGGACACGGCAAACCGCGTGATGCACACAAGAGACGGCTTCTATAATCTCCAAAGCGGAAACGCGGCCTTTTATCAACGTTCGCAAATCAACGATAACAAATCAACGCTGATTGCCGACAGCATGGCATTAACGACCGACATCGCACAGGCACAGGGCAACGCTATCGCCGTGGATAGTACCAGGGGGACCACCATCATCGCCAACCTGATTTATCAACGTCGCGCCACAGATGCCATCCTGGCAACCCAAAAACCGTTGATGATCATCGCGCGGGACAAAGACTCTACCTACATCACGGCCGATACTTTATTCAGTGCCAAGCTTACCGACCTGCTCCTCTCTTATAACAAGTCATCGTTGCCCGACAGCATTATATCACTAAAAGATAGCGTTACATCCCCATCGGACAGTCTTTCGTCATTGCGTGACAGCACTTTGTCCCGGCCGGGCAATATGGCGGCAACATCAGCAAAGCCGAATAATAATATGATTACCTCACGCGATAGCGTATCATCTTTAGTTGACAGTGTTGCATCATTGGTTAATAAAAGCACTGCTGCCTTATCCGATAGCATTTCGGCGAAGCCAGACAGCACTGTCCCTTTGCCCAAACATATTGCGGCACAACCGAAAAACACCCCTTTGTTGCGAGACAAAGCTCCCGAAAAAGCCACACCGCAAAAGCCAGCCTCAAATAGACAACTTACACAACAAAAAAAAGTAAAAGACAACGACAGCACCAACCGTTATTTTGAGGCATACCGAAACGTGCGGATTTTCAACGACTCCATGCAGGCATTGGCCGACAGCATGTTCTACTCTTTCAAAGATTCCGTGTTCCGTCTTTATCAAGACCCGGTGGTTTGGGGCAAGGACAAGAACCAGGTTACAGGCGATACGATATTGCTTTACACAAAAAATAAAAGGCCACATAAATTTGAGGCATACTATAACGGCTTTATGGTCGGGCTTTTGGAAGATAAAGCCTTCAACCAGATAAAAGCATCGCGGCTTGACGGCTATTTTACCAATGGCGAGTTGGATTCTGTCCGGGCGAAAGGTTCTGCTGAATGTATTTATTTCATGCAGGACGCCGACAGCGCCTACACAGGCGTCAACCAGTCCAGTTCGGACATTATTGATTTTTACATGCAAAACAAAGAACTCAAAAAAGTCGTATTCAGAGGAGCGCCCAAGGGAACCCTTTATCCTATCCGACAGGCATCGCCGGAGAAACTCAGGCTCGAAAAATTCCGATGGTTGGAAGCCCGCAGACCCAAGACAAAATTTGATGTGCTGTAATAGTTCCGATGCGGCATACCACGCAGCTAAACCATTCACTTCTATTTCCTCATTCAATAAATAATCGCTTTCGGTGAAGCGCTAATCCACATCTACCGAAAGGTTAATAACATCGCTATTTTTTAACATACATTTTTTTAGGTCGGTAATACATTAACGCTTAATTTTACGCGAATTTTAAATAGAGTAAATCCAGTATTCATGGAGCCAACGTTTAATTGCCTACAAAATGATGAATGCGAATATTGAGCCTTTTAGCGGTTTGCATGTTGCCGATTTCAATAAATTGGTGGATGGTAAGGAAACCTGTCTTTTTATACTCCGAAATACAAACGGATGCGAGTTAACAGTTACTAATTACGGTGCGAAAATCGTTTCGCTCATGGTTTCTGACAAAAACGGGAAACTTGTAGATGTTGTAACAGGCCATGACTCGATTGACGATTATCTGCAATCAGCAGAACCCTACTTCGGGGCTGTTTGCGGACGCACCGGAAACCGTATCGCCAAAGGAAAATTTTCCCTCGATGGCGAAGCGTACACACTGGCCATTAACAACGGCCCCAATAATCTTCACGGCGGGATTAAGGGTTTCAACGCGGTTGTATGGGAGGTGAAAAAAGTTACGGACAATAGCATAGAACTATTTTACCTTTCGGCGGACGGAGAAGAAGGCTTTCCCGGAAACCTGAGTGTTACGGTAACGTACACATTAACCGAAGATAATGCGGTTGATATACATTATCATGCCGCAACGGACAAGGCCACGATTTTGAATCTCACAAACCACTCGTACTTTAATCTGTCCGGAGCAGGCGACCCGACAATTGACGATCATATCCTGACGCTGGCAGCAGACTACTATCTCCCTACGGACGAAACAGCCATACCTTATGGCAAACCTGAAAAAGTAGAAGGCACACCGATGGACTTCACGACACCTCACACTATAGGGGAAAGGATTGAAGAGGATTTTCAACAACTGATTTACGGGCGCGGATACGACCACACATTCGTATTAAATCGCAAAAAAGAAAACGAATATGCTTTTTTCGGCGTTTGCGAGTCGCCCAAAACCGGTATAAAAATGGAAATGTACACATCCGAACCCGGCGTGCAGATGTACACCGGCAACTGGATGACGGAGAAACTTGTCGGAAAGCAGGGGCAGCGTTATCCCGAACGGGCGGCAGTTTGTTTTGAAACACAGCACTACCCGGATAGCATCAATCATCCTGATTATCCTTCCGTGATTTTACGCCCGGAAGAAGTTTTTGAATCAAGAACCACGTATAAATTCACCGTATAACAACTTGTAAACAATTAATCACAATCTAATAATTAACATTTTATGACAGAGCAGAAACAACAAAAAAATGTTGTAGCAATTATTGCGATGATTTTCCTATTCGGGATGATCTCATTTGTTACAAACTTAGCATCCCCTATGGGCGATATTTTAAAGTACAAATTTGGTGTAGCTAACTGGATGGGGACATTAGGCGTATTTTGTAATTTCATCGCTTATGCGGTAATGGGCATCCCTGCGGGAAATATGCTACAAAAATATGGCTATAAAAAGACAGCATTGATAGCCATTGTTATCGGTTTTGTAGGGGTGGGTATTCAGACTATCTCAGGAACCATTGCAAGCGGCTCCGCCTTCGGCGTCTATTTATTGGGTGCTTTTGTGGCTGGTTTGTCAATGACGCTGCTCAACACCGTAGTAAACCCGATGCTGAACTCACTCGGTGGGGGCGGTAACAAAGGCAATCAGTTAATCCAACTTGGTGGTTCATTCAACTCTCTTATGGGTACGGCTGTAATCATCCTTACAGGGATACTTATTCCTCAAGGCATTAAAAATGCAGAAATCAGCAACGTATTTCCGTTAATGTTTGCTGCTTTAGCTATTTTCTTCCTTGCGTTTATCATTATTTCGATGGCCAAAATTCCTGAAAGGAAAAAAGAAGATACAAAGGTAACAGTAACTGAAAAATCTCAGTACAGTGCGCTGTCGTTCCGCCATTTTATATTAGGCGCTATCGGCATTTTTGTATATGTAGGCGTTGAAGTAGGGATACCGAATGTATTACAAAAATGGCTGCAAAATGCTGACTTAGATGTATTGAAGCTCGGCACAATGGGGGGCGCTGAAGCTATTGCCGGTTCTGTGGCTGCAACCTATTGGTTAATGATGCTATTCGGACGCCTTATAGGTGCCAGTATCGGTAGCAAAGTTTCTGCAAAATCAATGTTAACCGTAGCTTCATTGGTTGGTATAATACTGGTTTTGGCAGCTATGTTTGTTCCCACAAACAGCTTTGTAAACATGCCGGTATTTAAAAATAACGCGGAAGGGCTCTTCGGTTTGGCAAATGTACCTGTAAGCGCAGCATTGTTAGTGCTTTGTGGATTATGCACCTCTATCATGTGGGGCGGCATCTTCAACCTTGCCGTGGAAGGTCTTGGTAAATATACCGAGAAAGCATCCGGCTTTTTCATGGTGCTTGTATGCGGTGGTGGTATATTGCCATTATTGCAAAACGGTGTTGTTGATTTAACAGGTGGATTAGGCTATCTGACAAGTTACTGGGTAATTGTTGTATGTTTAGCTTACCTCCTTTACTACGCCCTCATAGGTTCAAAGAACGTAAATAAAGACATTCCGGTTAATTAACGATTACTGATAAAGAAAAATTAAAATGACGAAGAACGAAATTATTAAGATTTTCAACGAGAAATTCGGCGACGAAGCTCCCGAAGTTTATGCTTCCCCCGGAAGGATAAACCTTATCGGCGAGCATACCGACTACAACGGAAGTTTTGTATTTCCTGGCGCAATTGACAAAGGCATGGTGGCTGCTATCCGCTTAAACGGTACTGACAAGGTTAGGGCTTACGCCGTAGACCTCAATGATTCCGCAGCGTTTGGACTGAACGAAGAAGATGCTCCCCAACAAAGTTGGGCAAGGTATATCTTTGGCGTTTGCCGTGAAATCGTGAAAAGAGGTGGCACCGTTAAAGGATTTGATACCGCTTTTGCAGGTGATGTCCCGCTCGGTGCGGGCATGTCTTCCTCCGCTGCTCTGGAAAGCACGTATGCTTTTGCACTGAACGATATGCTGAACCTCAACATTGATAAATTTGAGTTGGCACGCATCGGCCAGTCCACCGAGCACAATTATGTGGGCGTAAAATGCGGTATCATGGATCAGTTCGCTTCTGTTTTTGGCAAGAAAGGACATCTAATCCGCCTTGATACCAAATCAATGGAATATGCTTACTTCCCGTTTGACCCGAAAGGCTATAAAGTTGTACTGTTGGATTCCGTGGTGAAGCACGAACTGGCATCCTCGGCATATAACAAACGTCGTGAATCCTGCGAAGCTGCTGCACACGCTATCGGGAAACATCATCCCGAAGTGAAATTCCTGCGCGATGCTTCTATGGCTCAACTCAATGAAGTGAAAGACGAAATTTCGGCTGAAGATTACAAACGCGCCGAATATGTTATCGAAGAAACACAACGTGTGCTCGATGTGTGCGATGCCTTGGAAAAAGGCGATTATGAAACCGTAGGCCAAAAAATGTACGAAACGCACCACGGCATGAGCAAACTTTATGAAGTGAGCTGCGAAGAACTCGACTTCCTGAATGATTTGGCTAAGAAATACGGCGTAACCGGCTCGCGTGTGATGGGCGGCGGTTTTGGCGGATGTACTATTAACTTGGTGAAAGATGAACTTTATGACAAATTCATCGAAGGCGCTAAACAGGAGTTTAAAGAAAAGTTCGGGCATGAGCCCAAAGTTTACGATGTGGTCATCAGCGATGGCGCACGTAAACTATAAATATCTTCATTTTTAGAGGTTAAAAAGGGCCGGTCGCAAAATGCGACCGACCCTTTTTTTCAAAATACATATTAGGACGATACCAAATGGTTGATATATTAGTTTCCTGACTTACCGACAAGATTTTTTACAAACCAAACCTTTGATACATCTTCACATCCCCTAAAACTTTACCGTATTCAGACTTTTATCAACCAAGATACCGTCTATGGGCTTTAAGTCGAAATGTAGTTTACGCTTTGCTTTCAGCTTGATGATAAACAAATCAGAAGTTCCTTCCAGTGTCTCCTTATTTCCAATATTCACAAAAGTGGGATATAAAGATTTGGACTTGTTGCTGTGCAACCTGTCGTTGGTCATATTCTCCATCTCTTTTAACTGCAAGGCTTCCAAACCTATGTACTCATAATCCAGCACGTCATAAGGCAATGCAAAACTCAACGCATTCACCGCATGTAAATCAACGCCTTTGACCTTGATTTCAATCACTTCGTCTTTGTTATAATTTTGCTTTGCTGTACTCATGACAATCTTTCCAGCTACCTTTTCCGGATTCCTGCCCGGCCTGGCGCCGCCTTCCAATCGGGTAGCCACGGTCGAGATGTCGTAAGCATCAATCAACCCGTTCTTGTTCACATCTCCATTGCTTACATATCCTTCAAAATCCGCATCACCCTTGCGCAGACCGGTGTAATTTATATAAGAAGTAAGGTCGTTGGCATCAATCAAACGGTCATTATTGATGTCGCCAGGGAGATAGCTTTCAGAGCCCGGCACTTTGAACACATACAATTCGCGACCTGACCCAAAACCGCCCACAGCCTCCGTAATGGATAACTTGATATAGCGTGCCGTGGGGTGACCTGTAAACGTAAACACTTTTGTATCCGTTGAACGCTTCCAATCAAACGCCCCGGCTTCAGTCCAGTTGTCTTTATCGCTGGCATAATAGACTTTGCCTTTCAATAAAATACCGTTACCGCCGTCCAGTCGCGGCAAATAATGGAATTTATCTAATTGATTAAAGGATTTCAAATCAATCACCATATCAAAAGGCAATGCGTTCACATCCCACTTGGTGTGCCACATATCGCTTTCATCAAAATTGAACATCTTTGCAATGCTTGACCCGCCTTGGTTTTCAGCCGTGGTTGTACCCACGATACCCGTAATGGCAAACTCTAACGGATTTGCCTTCGTCCTTGCAGCAATAGTCGTCCAATCGGAAGTGCCTTGCTTGTTCACGGCTCTTAACCTGAAGGTATAATCTGTCTCCGGTGTTAATCCGTCGAACAGTAATGTCGTGTCCCTTATCGTGGAATATAACATGCCGTTAAAATCAATTTCATAATAATCCGCATGGGGAACTTTGTTCCAGGTCGGCGACATCTTATATGCCTGTATATTGCTGTCCAACACTTTGGCATTGGCAGGCGCTGTCAGTACACCGTCACTTATTTTTATTTTATCAGAAGGATTCCACGCAAAGCCATTCATTTTTAGTTCAACAGCATTTGCTGCAATATCGGTAGTTGCCAACTTTACCCAAACCTCCGGATTCTTTATGATTTTAGTGGACGCAAAATCACTGCCTTTTGTCGCAAACTGATTCAGGTCGGGCGTGGCATCATAGAAATAAACGTTTTGCCCGTTCGCTAAACTTTCTTTTGATTTCACCTCGCTTAACGTGATTTTTTTACTACCGATTTTTGCAGTCAGGTTGACCGGTTTTTGTGTAACGTTAATAATAAAAGAAGTCGTTTTTTCCTTTATAAAACCGTCAAAGCTACCCTTTGCAGGGTGCACTGTCAACGTGAGATTATTTTTGTCCAGATTCGATTCGATTAAAGTAGATACCCCCTGCCCTAACTGATAGGCTTGGGTTACGCCATCGTCATCGTACTCCGTAAACGAAGTTTTCCCGTAAGGATATACTTCGTAAATACGTTGCGATTTGTTTATCTCCTTTACATTATTATTCGCAGTAGTCACAGGTATAATCGCCCCACGCTTTACAAAGACAGGCAGTTTCCAGAGAGGTGCGGGAAAATTGTTCAAAATCACATTGCCTGCATACTCTTCGCCCGAAAAATAATCTATCCATTTTCCGTCAGGTAAATAGATGCCATTGCGAATGTCGTTGCCCTTGTCATCTGCGTTGGTTGACTGATAAATCGGCGCCACGAGAAAGGCAGGGCCATACAAAAATTGATATTGGGTAGCCTTGCCTAATGTATAGGTATTGGGATACTCTAAAAACATAGCTCTCACCATCGGCAGGCCGTCCACGGCTTCACGGGCAATGCTGTACGTGTATGGCATTAACTGCGATTTCCATTTCAGGTAAGTCCTGTTAATGGAAGTGGCAGGCTCACCCAATGCCTGCGGGTATTTTTCGTTGCTGCCCCATCCGTCCATGTTCAACTGCATGGGCGTAAAGGTCTTCCATTGGAAATCGCGCGTATTAACGACAAGATTTTTGCCCCCGAAGATGCCGTCCATATCAGAGCAGATATTCGGTTGACCGGAAAGCCCAGAGCCGATATAAGTCGGTATATGGAAGCGGATATATTCCCACACGCCGCCCGTTTGGTCGCCCGACCATACGCCCGCATAACGCTGCGTGCCAGCCCATCCGTCCAGCGAGATAATAAACGGCCGCGCATCGTTCCCGTAATAAGGCATGATATGCCCCACGTCTGCCACTCCGTTCAGCCCAAACGAATAACCAGCACCCACCCAAGCCACATCCGTTTTCAACACACGCACCCCGGCATCCCTTACCTCTTTTACAATATCACGCTGCAAAAGCGCGTCAATACCGGGCTTGGGGTGCAGGTCAGATTGCGTCCACAATCCTATCTCCACACCATGCTGACGGGCATACTCCCCAAATCTTTTAAGGTTGGCAATATTGCTGTCCAACGTACTGGTTTGGCCATAACCCGCACCGTAGCCGTCATTTGGCAGCACCCAGCCTAAAGGCATGTCGGCATGGTGATAACGGTCTACCACTGCCCGTGCGGAAAACTGATAATTATTTTTTTCGCCATTGAGCGATTCTTTTATCCCGCCATTATCTTTTTGACTTTCCTTATACCGCTTTCCGTCCTCGAACAATATGCCCTGAGGGTCTTCCTTCCAATAATCGCGGTTATAGGCATTGAGGTGACCCTGATAAAAACCGAATTTGGGCAACAACACAGGATTTCCCGTCAATTGATAAAAATCGTTCAGCAACGCTTTTGCACCATCGCCCACCATAACGAAAACATCCAAATAATCTGTTTCATGCTCCAGCGCGACAAGTCCTTTTTCCTTCGCACCAAAATCATAACGTCCTTTTTTGAACGTATGCCACATCAAACCGTAGCCATTCGTTGACCAATAAAACGGCGTAGGCGAAGCCACTCCCCCGTCCGTCCAACTGTTTTGGTTCTCGATGGCAATGGCTTTTCCCTTATGAGAAAAGCGGCCGTTCTGCACACCGCCACCATAAAAATATTCCTGTGGATTTTCCTTCAAAAACAAATCCGTCCTTCCCGTTGCAAACTGAACAGGTTTTGCCAGTGCCAACACCTCTTTTTGTGTTTGATTGTTGATGACACTGAACAAAGCGGTTCGTTTATCCACTTTTATCAGCACCTGTGAAGTAGAAATCGTTATCTGCCCGTTATCTTCTTTGACATTTATGCCAGCCACAGGTTTTCTCGGATTATCCACCAAGATTTGGGCGGGTGGGTTTGCCTCCGGATTCCTTAAAATGCCCCCATTATCGTCCTGAAAAAAACGGAAAATATTATCCCCATAAAAATCAATCGTCCAGCGTTTACCTTGCGATAAAATTACTTCCACCGTAGTGGGGTTTATTTTATGCGCTTCAACGACTGTGACAGATGCCTGTGCGGGCTTCGTTTCACTATTTGATGCGTTTTGGGCAAAGGAGGACAAACACCCCGTCACCATTGCGATACCAAGCACGATCAAGCGTGCAGAAAGGAAATATCTCATCATTATATCAATTTTTACGAAAAATATCCGCGTATATTTTGCTGGCCAAGCACGAGCGGATTTCAAAGTTTGAAGGTATTATTTTTTTACAACGATATACCGATTCTGAAGCAGCTTGCGCAAAGGATTGCACGCCCAAAGTGACCCATTTTGCCAAGCAGGCATCCAAAAAATTTATTGGTCAAACAGTAAATGGCATTTTTGCAATATCTTAACATTTTTAGCGAGACGGAAAATCATTCTGATTTTTAGGGAATTATAACATGGAACGAACGTTTCTGATCATATTCCTGCAGTTATACTGCTTTTAACGAGTTTTTCTATACAATAAAAGAAATCGTTAGCCGTTAAATACATTGCCATATGTAACCGACTATCCGGTACATAATTTTTAAACATTGGGTTGAAATAAACATGAAGCAAATATATTCCCGTATTTCTCTCGCCGTGATTTTGGTATCCTTTGCATTGACCCAAATCTCATGGTCAGTAAAAGAATCTATCGGCTTGGGCAACAATCAAGGCCTGTTCCTGTTCAACATATATCTCTTAAATAATGAGTTCCATTCGGACATGAGCACCACTTTCGTTTACGAAGGTATGCATCTGGACGAAAAAGGATTATCCCCCGAAGCCTTTGAAATGGGGCTCGCGGGCATGCACAATCTCCTTGAAGAAGGGCTTTTAGAAAATGATTCTATTCTCACTATCGTGGACTTTAACCAGCCAAGTTACGAAAAACGCATGTATGTAATGGACATAAAAAACATGCAATTGCTTTTTCAGACCTGGGCAGCCCACGGGAAAAATACCGGTAAGGAATGGGCAGAACGGTTTAGCAATGCCAACGAATCCTACAAAAGCAGCTTGGGTTTTTATCTCACAGACGAGCCCTACAACGGCAGCAACGGCTACTCCCTAAAACTCCGCGGACTTGAAAAAAACCTGAACGACAAGGCATTACAACGCGGCATTGTTATCCACGGTGCGTATTACGTCAGTCAGGATTTCATCAACAGGCAGGGCTATATCGGCCGCAGCCACGGCTGCCCGGCAGTACCCATGGAACTCAGCAAACCCATCATTAACCGTATCCGCTCGGGTTCTTGCCTTTTCATTTACAACAAAAATTATCATCCGACAGGGTTGGTGCTCAATCCCAAATTCAGCCACAACAGTTAATCTGTTTTCTTCAAAACCGCTTGTGTAAACTTTTTTGCTGTCGGTCATAAAGACCGACAGCGGCGAATGACTGTTGCTAAAATCTGGCAGGCAGCAAAAGGGAGGGCAGCAACAAAATATCGGCTATATACAAAATGTTATGCACCCTTTTCCACTGCGTATTTCGGGAATGAAAAATTTCATGTACGTTTGTAGGAATATAAAAGGTTATGCTAAAAATAGGAATTGTAGGCGTGGGCCATTTAGGGAAATTTCACCTGAATAACTGGAAGGAAATCAATGATGTGGAAGTGGTGGGTTTTGTGGATACCAACGATGATAACGCCCATGAAATAGAGGAAAAATACAATATCAAACGTTTTGACAACGCCGATGAACTGCTCCAACTCTGTGATACGATAGACGTCGTGACGCCAACCCAATACCACTACTTTTGGTGCGAAAAAGCCATCAGGATGGGCAAGCACGTATTTGTGGAAAAACCTTTCGCCCAAACAATGGAAGAAGCCCGGGAGCTCGTGAAATTAGCCAAAGAATCGAACATCAAACTTCAGGTGGGACATGTGGAACGTTTCAATCCGGCATTTCTGGCACTCAAGGACACGGCGCTAAACCCCATGTTCATAGAAGTGCACCGTCTTGCCCAATTTAACCCGCGCGGCACGGAGGTAAGCGTCATCCTTGATTTGATGATTCATGACATAGACATCATCCTGAGCATCGTAAAAAGCGACGTAAAGAGTATTTCCGCCAGCGGTGTGGCCGTCCTGACCGAAACGCCCGATATTGCCAACGTGCGTATCGAATTCGACAACGGATGTGTGGCCAACCTTACCTCAAGCCGTATCTCCATGAAAAAAATGCGGAAAATGAGGTTCTTCCAAAAGGATTCTTATATAGGTGTAGACTTTTTGAACAAAAAGACCGAGATTATCAAACTGAAAGAAGCGTCTGACAAGCATGTGTTTGCTTTTGACATCGCAACACCCGGCGGAGGCAGTAAGACCATCGCGATTGCCAATCCGCCCGTGCCGGAAGTAAACGCCATCAAGTGCGAACTGGAAGCGTTTAAAAATGCGATAATCAATAACACACAAACCCCGGTCAACGAAATTGACGGCTTAAAAGCCATGGAAGTGGCACATAAAATATTGGCCAAAATCGGGAACAGGGCTATTTAGGTAAAAACTTCCTGAAAACAGCTTTCAACCTGAGCAGCCACTGCTGATTGCTGTAAGAGGTATAATGTCTTTTTTCAGCCCCGAAACTACTGTTAAAGGCTTGCACGCCCGGCAACATGGAACCTTCGAAATCAAGCAGGGAATCTGTTCCGGCAATTGATTTTACCATGCTGTCTATCAGGAATGTCATGGCTCCCCTAAAATTTCTTTTTTTATCCCTTGCAGACATTAGCAGTATCGTCCTGTTTCCGGATTGTAAAAACAAACGCAAGGCAACAGGCTGTCCGGTCTTATCTCTTGCAATGAAAGATTTCAGCAAACCCATTTCGTGCAAACGGTCAACTAAAGCACGTATCGCAGGGGACTGAATAAACTTATCAGTTGCATACGTGTAATTCTCTTTAAGGAAAGCATAAAAAAGCGTATTGTCAAACTTCTCCTCAACCGACACCTCCTGTTTTGTGCAAAGTGCTATATCCCTTTTTCTGTCGTGGCTCCATCCCCTTTTTATTTCTTCATAAGCCTTGTTTAAAGCCAACACCTGATTGACCCGCAACGCACCTTTTGGGAAAAATAAGCTTGTGTTCTCCTCGTTAAAGTTATACGCCTTCACCCGACATTTATGTAAATTTTTCTCAAACTGATGAAAAATATCTTTAGGGATGGGTTCTTTTGAAAAAACACCCAATTGCTGGCATAATGGCGGCTGCAAAACCCACGACATTCCAATTTGACGTTGAAGCGGCAGCGGCATCACCGCCTTGTAATCATCCCACATCAACACATCAAAACCATCGGGACTTACGATTTTTAAATACCATGATTCCGCATAAACCGTATAAAAACTTGCTCCTCTGATACAGGTATCATATTTGGCAAAATCAATGTCTTTATATTTTATGCATTTAATCATTCAACAGTTGTTCCGCCACTTTCATGTCAATCGCATGTGTTATCTTGATATTATTCCGTTCGCCTTCCACCAACGACACTTTGATACCATAAGCCTCCACCACCGATGCTTCGTCCGTGAACTTCTCCTTATACTCAATCGCAAAGGCTGGCAACAGAATTTTGCTATGAAAAACCTGTGGGGTTTGCACCATCAGCACGCGCTCCCTGTCCAGCGCCTCGCTGCCGTCCTGCCGCAGGATGCGCACGCTGTCACTGCTTGGCACTACCGGTATGGCGCTGCCGGTTTCGCTCGCGGCTTCAAAGCAGCGACGTATCAAATCCTCCGTCACCAAGCAGCGTACCGCATCGTGCACAAAAACAACGGCTTCGCTATCTACCAGCTTTAGGCCGTTTTTCACCGATTCAAAACGTGAGGCGCCACCGACCGTAATGCGCACCCGTTCGCGATCGAACCACCCGTCAATAATCTCCTGCCCCATATCCATGTATTGCTCTGGCAACACCAGCACCACCTGCATATCCTCGTAAGCATTCAGGAATCGCTGCAAGGTATAATACAGAACAGGCTTGCCATGCAACAACAAAAACTGCTTGGGCATCTGCGTGCCCATCCGTGAGCCGGTTCCACCCGCCACGATAATCGCTACTTTGTCCATGCCCCAAAAATATTGCAATCCTGTTTAACCTGCGCGCAAAATGCACCGATAGCCATAATTTAATTTGAATAAAATCAGTTTTGATTTACGATTTATCGTTTACGGCACATTGATGTATTTATGGATTTGTACGCTAAGTTCCCAGCGAGGGTGGTTTTTCACATATTCAATAATGAGGGGCAACATTTCGGCAGATTTGTCCCATTCCGGTTGAAGGTAAAGTTTGCAGTCTGTCGTTACTTGCGCGGCATATTTTTCTGCCCACTTAAAGTCTGTTTTGTTAAATACAATCACTTTCAGCTCGTTGGCGACACCAACAACCTCGGGCAAAGGCTCCTTGAATTTTTTCGGGGAAAGGCATATCCAGTCCCACGTGCCGCTAAGCGGCGATGAGCCGGAGGTTTCGATATTTGTCTGTATCCCTTCATGCCGCAAGGCAGTAGTCAGCGCGTCAAGGTTGTGCATTAAGGGTTCGCCGCCCGTAATCACGGCCAGTTTCGCCCCGGTAGATTTTACCTGTTCCACAATTTGAGCTACTGTCATCAGCGGGTGCGCGTCTATCGGCCAGCTTTCCTTTACATCGCACCAAAAGCAGCCCACGTCGCAGCCGCCCAAGCGCACAAAATAAGCTGCATGTCCCTGATAAAACCCCTCGCCCTGGATGGTGGAAAAATGCTCCATCACGGGATAAGCTATCATATTGATATCATTTTGCGACATTACCAATAATTACAGATTTAAATGTTTTCAATTTATCACTTCTTACATACCAACAGAAGCGATAAAAAAAGCCCCTGCTTTCGCAAGGGCCGTTAGTTATATTCCGTTTGATTAATTCACTTCCATTTCGCCATACAATTCTTCATCGGTGAGGATGCGGCCACAGTTTTCGCAAATCATGATTTTTTTGCGCTGCCTTATCTCACTTTGTTTTTGCGGGGGAACGGCATAAAAACAACCACCGCAAGCATCGCGCTCTACCGGTACCACGGCCAGGCCATTGCGGAAATTCTTCCTGATTTTTTCATAACTGGCCAGCAAGTGCGACTCCATGTCTGCTTTTGCCTGTTCGCTGAATTTCAGGAAATGCTTTTCTTCCTTTTCATTGGCCGCGATGATTTTTTCCAACTCGGCTTTCTTTACTTCCAGCACGCCTTCCTTAGCCCCAACATTTTTCTTTGCCTTTTCCAGCAACACCACCTTCTCGGCGATTTCTTCGTTGGCATCCTTGATATGTTTTTCAGCAAGCTTTATTTCAAGATGCTGCATTTCTATCTCTTTGTTAATGGCCTCAAACTCGCGGTTGTTCTTTACGTTCTCGCTGTCCTTTTCGTATTTTTTAATCAGTGCCTCTGATTCCTTGATAGCATTTTTACGTTCTTCGATAAACTCGGTAATGCCGTTTATTTCTTCCTCGATACGTGTTTGACGGGCATTGAGGCCATGTATTTCGTCTTCCAGGTCGGCCACTTCCATCGGCAGCTCGCCTTTTAAGATTTTAATTTCATCTAACTTGCTGTCAATCTTTTGCAGATAAATGAGCGCTTTCAGCTTTTCTTCTATCGAAAATTCTTTTACTTGTGGCATCGGTTTATATAATTTTTTACTTGTACAACATGCACAAAACCAAACCTCCGCATTTTTTACTCTTTAAAAATAAAAAACCGGGTTTGTATTTATAGCCGTTTTAAGGACGGCAAAGTTAGGAAATTTTTGCAGTAATTGTGCGTATAATAAATCAATGGTGAATTGTTCGCTTTCAAAATGCCCGATATCGGCCAGCAATATCCGGCCATCGGCATCAAAAAATTCATGATATTTTACATCTGCCGTAACATAAACATCTGATTTTGAAGCAATCGCATGGCTTATAAAAGAACTGCCCGCGCCGCCGCAGAGTGACACTTTTTTTACCTTTTTGCCCAGCAGAGCCGTATGCCGCACCACCGAAAGGCCAAATGTTTCTTTCAGTATTCCCAAAAAATCACTTTCGGTCACCGCTTCCGGCAACTCGCCGACGATGCCCAACCCTGTAAGCTGGTGCACATTGTCCAATGTGATAACTTCATAAGCCACCTCCTCATACGGATGGTTTTGCCACATCGCCTTCAGCACGGCTGCCTCCAACCAGGCGGGAAAAAGCACTTCCAGCTTTTGCTCCTCATCCTCGTGGCACTGCCCCACTTCGCCGCTAAAAGGATTGGCCCCGTCGTTTGGCTTGAAAGTCCCCACGCCATTGACTGCAAAACTACATTCGCTATAATTCCCAATCTGTCCGGCCCCGGCCGCAAAAACAGCTTCTTTCACGTTGGCTAAATGCGTTACCGGAACATAGCAATATAGCTTTTTCAATTGGCCAGATTTTGGCACAAGTATTTCTTGATGCTGCAAACCGAGCTTATCGGCCATCATGCCATTTACGCCATTGATGACACTGTCCAGATTGGTGTGGATAGCATAAATCGCAATATTGTTTTGAATAGCTTTGATTATCGTCCGCTCCACATAATTTTTCCCGGTGATTTTTTTTAGCCCTTTAAAAATAATGGGATGGTGTGCCACGATGAGGTTACATCCCTTTGCCATCGCATCGTCTACAACTTTTTCAGTAGTGTCCAGACTACAAATAATGCCGCTGCACGCCCAATCGGGGCTGCCCGTTATCAACCCGGCATTGTCATAACTTTCTTGCAAGGCGGGCGGGGCAAGCGTTTCCAGATAACTTACTATTTCAGATATGGTCATATTATATAAAGTATGGAACCAAAAGTAAAAAATGTTTTGGGGATTGGGTATTTATGAAGGACAATAATAAAGGTACTCGTTTAAACTTTTCAATTTTGTTTCGCATAGTTGCGAAAAATGCCGTCATGAAGCACAAATAAAAGTATTGAACTCACAAACATGTCTTTTCCTCGCTTTTTGCTTGCCAAAAAGGCGGAGCCAAAAAATGCAGCCGGAAATTGTTGCCAACTATTTCCGGCGGGAATGACTATCAGTACGCTGCCCGACGCATCAGCCATGAATATTTGCTTACGCACGCTGCTAAAGAACAAATTATCAAACAAACACCTCTCTTTCATTAACAGCAAAACGAGCGGGAGAACCTCCTGCTACCATTGAGGAGATTCCTCGGCTCCACTGCGTTGCGCCCGGAATGGCGATTGGATGGAACTTATCATTTCAAAGAACAGTAATTGGCTCTTATTTACGCCTCAACCTGACATAATACAATTTATATTATTTAACAAGTTGCAACAACTTAAAAAATTAAAAAGCATATATGCCAATCATAGCTTATTTATATTCCACAGCCGAAGGGTGCGACGCAAGGAAGATGATAGAAGCACTAAAGTTGACAACATAAAAAAGAGCAGCACATAAATTATGTACTGCCCTAAAAAAGATTAAATGCCTTTAATTTATCGAAGAGCCGTTGGTAACAGGGCCGTCGCCGTTTATAAAGACGAGCTTGCCGTTGTCGTCGGCCATCAGTATCATGCCGTTGCTTTCTATGCCGCGCATTTTTCGCGGTGCGAGATTGGCCACTACCACGACTTGTTTGCCCACGATATCCTCGGGCGCGAAGTGCGGGGCAATGCCCGATAAAATCGTGCGCTTCTCAAAACCCAAATCAATTTCGAGGTGCAGAAGTTTATCGGCCTTTTCCACTTTCTTAGCAGAAAGGATAGTGCCCGCGCGAAGATCTATTTTTGCGAAATCATCAAAGACGATTTCGGGTTTGAGCGGCGATGCGGCCACAACCTGCGGTTCCTGTACGGCTTGCCCCGATTGTTCGGTAACCTTGCTGCCTGCATGAAGTTTTTCCAATTGCGCGGCAATCTCGGCATCTTCTATCTTCCTGAAAAGAATTTCGGGCGCGCGCATAGAGTAACCAACGCTTAACAAGTTGAGCTTGCCCGCATTTTCCCAATCCAGCATCCTGTCCACCACCTTCATCATGTGCAACATTTTTTGTGCCGTGTAAGGCATGAAAGGGTTGAACAAAATGGCCAGGTTGGCCGTGAGTTGCAGGCAAAGGTGCATACAGTTGTCTATGGTCTTTTGCGCTGCCACCGAATCGGCATCGCTGCCATCGCCCGTGATTTTTTTGGCGTCAATCCAAGGTTCTTTTTCCTGCATGTATTTGTTGCCCTTTCGGCAAAGATCCATCACCTCGAACAGTGCATCGCGAAAACGGAAATTCTCCAAAGCGGCCTGCACTTTGGCTGGCGCGGCCTGAATTTCAGCCATGATTGTTTTATCGTTCTCATCCAACACCTCGGTGTGCAACGGCGGCACTTTTCCTCCGCATAGTTTGTGCATCAGCACCCAAGTGCGGTTTACAAAGTTGCCGAATATAGAAGCGAGCTCGCTGTTGTTGCGCTCCTGAAAATCCTTCCATGTAAAATCATTGTCCTTGGTTTCCGGCGCATTGGCGCAAAGCACGTATCGCAGCACATCCTGACAACCGGGAAAATCTTTCACATACTCGTGCGCCCACACCGCCCAATTGCGACTGGTGGAAACTTTTTCTCCCTCGATATTCAGGAACTCGTTTGCCGGCACATTGTCGGGCAACACAAAATTGCCATGCGCCTTGAGCATCGCCGGAAAGATAATGCAGTGGAACACGATATTGTCCTTGCCAATAAAATGTACCAGTTTGGTGTCTTCCTGACTCCAATAGTCCGCCCATTTATCGGTGAGTTCTTTCGTGGCAGATATGTAACCAATCGGTGCATCGAACCACACATACAGCACCTTTCCTTCGGCATCGGGCAACGGCACTTTGATACCCCAGTTGCTGTCGCGGGTCATTGCACGCGGATGCAGCCCGTTATCCAGCCAGCTTTTACATTGGCCATATACGTTATTTTTCCATTCTTTATGTTCCTCCAGCACCCACTCCTTGAGCCAGGGCTCATAATTTTGTAAAGGGAAATACCAGTGCTTCGTTTGCTTCTTCACCGGGACGGCGTCGCTGAGCGTGCTGCGCGGGTTTATCAACTGTTCCGGCGAAAGCGCCGTGCCGCATTTTTCGCATTGGTCGCCAAAAGCATTGGGATTGCCGCATATCGGGCAGGTGCCGGTAATATAACGGTCTGCCAAAAACGTGTGTGTCTTTTCGTCATAATACTGTTCGGTCACTTTTTCCTCAAACAATCCTTTATCGTAAAGGGTTTTGAAGAATGCTGCCGCCGTTTCGTGATGCGTGGGGTTGGACGTGCGCGAGTATATATCGAACGAAATGCCCAGTTCCTGAAAACTTTCTTTAATCTGCGTATGGTATTTATCCACCACCTGCTGCGGGGTAACGCCTTCTTTCATGGCACGGATGGTAATCGGTACGCCGTGCTCATCACTACCGCCCACAAACTTTACATCAACCTTTTTGGCACGCAGGTAACGCACGTAAATATCCGAGGGGATATAACAACCCGCCAAATGGCCTATGTGCAAAGGTCCGTTTGCATAAGGCAGGGCCGCCGTGACCAAAACTCTCTTAAAATCCTTCATATCCTTGACAACTAAAATAAAAATTTATAAAACAACTTGGGGAGAAGCACAAATCCACTTGGCTATGCTGCTTATAACGCCCCGCGTAACGGCTGCAAAAATAACCATGTTAAGGGGATTGAGTGCAATTTTGTTAAAGAAGAATAGTTAAGATTCAAATCAAACTAACGGTCGGTTGATATATTTACATAATTTTGTGATGCATATAAATGACTATGTATTTGGATTCTCTTCATTGCGTAAAATAATTCACTTCTGCAACATACTACAATTCCCATATCAGTACTCATTTAAATCGACATGACAATATATAGACGATGGATAAAGAATTAGAAAAATTAGCACCTTCAAAACAGTCTGCTGCCAAGACAATGTTTGCAGCCTTTAAGATTCTAAAAGAGTCAGGTGGACAGCTTCCCGGCAAACAAGTAATAGACAAAATCCGTCAAACAATTGAATTTACGGATTGGGAAAAACAAGTCTATGAAAAAACTGGCTATATTCGATGGGAATCTATTTTGCACTTCTATACCATTGATGGAATTAAAGCGGGATTTCTAAGGAAAAACAAGGGTGTCTGGTATCTGACAGAGGAAGGAGAAAAAGCCTTAAAACTCGGGCCAGCTAAACTTCTTGAGACAGCTTCACAACTATACAGAACTTGGGCTGCTGACAATAAAGAAACAAAACCCAAAAAATATAAAGACACAGAATATGAACCAATAGAACTTGAAGAAAATAAAACCCAAATTCAAAAAGCAAACCTTGACTTATTAGAAGAGCAAGCAATTGCCGGCATTAAAGACTTTATAAGAAGTAAAAACGCCTACGAATTTCAAGACATGGTTGCTGCACTACTAAGAGCCATGAAATATCACACCCCTTTTATTTCGCCAAAAGGAAAAGATGGAGGCTTAGATATAGTTGCTTACAACGACCCTTTGGGGGCAACAACTCCAAGACTGAAAGTCCAAGTTAAACACAGACCTGATACATCAATTCCTGTTGACGACATTCGCAGCTTGACTGGACTGCTCAACAAAGATGGGGATATTGGTTTGTTTGTCACATCAGGGACTTTTACTTCTGAAGCTGAACGTTCTGCAAGAGAAAGTCACAGACACATTAAACTATTAGACATTGACAACTTTATTGACCTTTGGCAAGAGTTTTATAATAAGCTAACAGATGATGATAAGAATATGCTCCCATTGCATTCAATCTATTTTTTAGGAAGCAATGAATAACACTAATGACAGGAAAATGGGTACAAATAAATCTTAGTTCCGGCCGCACAACTAAGATTCTCAACAAACAACAGGCACGGTTTTGGGCAAATTTGCCTTGGTCGGTGTTTTTCACCGACCATAGTCTTTCATTACGCTCGCGGGTGATAGAACCTGCAAGCGCGCAAAAAAATATTCGCCAACTTTTTAAGTCGTCCCTTAGTCTTCTCAAGCGCGGGCAGGCAGGCGGGGAAGAGTTATCCCGGGCTGGCTGGTTGGTGAAAAACACCAACCAAGGCGAAAGGTAAAGATGCTTTCTTCACTATCATTGCGTTGGTTTGGGGTATACTTCCAGCACTTTTATTATTTTATCTGCGTAAGTGGGGTACTCCTGGGTATTAAAATTTCTTAAAAAATAGGGCTGGTATTTTTGTGTTTCGGAAATCAATAAGGGTTGTTCGAATTCTATATATATATATATATCATCATTTATATCATCCTGATCTTCATAAAAGAATTGATGAGCCCATTCAACATATTTGTTTTTTGATGTAAGAGCTCCTTGTACAGCCTTAGGCTTAATGCCCATATCATTATATAAAACCGAAAAAGGTTTATTAATGTATTTACCGATGCTATCCTGTATACGTCTTTGCTGTACTAAAGTATCGCTCTGCGCGTTTATCACAGTTATAAAGAGAGTAAACAATAAAAGTAAATAAATTTTTTTCATACCATTTATTTTAAGAGTTGAATTAGCAGTCAGGGGTTGCAGGCAGCACCGGGTTTTGCCCTTTTTTCCCCTTGGTTTCGTTATCTTTTTTTACATTAATGCTTTTAAAATCGCCATTAGCATCCTGCTTGCTCAGCGTAACACCAGCATATTTACCTAAAATATAAGCAAGTGCATTTTCATAAGCAGTATTTTGCGACTGACCTTGTTTTTTTGTTAAATAGTTAACAGTATTTCTAAATTCTTTTCCAAGAGGAGAGTTTACATTCCACTCATTTCCAGCCGTAACATTAGCACTTTTAGGATAATTAGCCACAAAAGCATCGTAAGCGGCCTGGTCGGTAACCGTCATTAAATACTTGCTGCCGTCTGCCGCAAAGGTAAAATAGTATTTAAAGTTAGGATTCGCGCGGGCGCCGTCAAAAAAATACACATCGGCGGCAGAGGGGGCTGCATAATGGTCGGGCGGGTGCGTGTGTATACCGGCTATAATGTACATCTGGTCTTCACTGGCGGCCTGCCAAACCATATCCACATTGTTTGCTGTACCAGTATCTAAAGAAGTTGTTTTATAGTTACTGGCCGTAAGGAACTGAGGGTCGGCAGGCACGCCCGATGTGGAATTGGACCGCGTTTTCTTTACGCCGATAGAAATACTGCGTTCTGCGGGATTTGTAATATTTAGATTGATGGCGCTGGATACTTTTATCCCTTCGGGCGTGGCTATATCTCCCAACCGGGAAGCTAACGCCTTAGCATTGGTATTATTGGCCGCCGCTTTATCGCAGGGGTCTTTCGGCTTCTCCGGTTCGGGCGGCGGGTCGTCGTCCGGGGCGGGCGGGTATCCGCCTCCATCTCCCCCCCCGGGGTCGATATTAATATCACCGGTCATGTCACAATTGGTGGTGGTAAGGGAAATGGGCTCCGCGTAGCAGGTGACGTTCATGGTGATCTCGTCCGCCGGGGTGGCATAATAACAATGGTTCTGGTACGTGGTGGTGATAACGGTGGTGCACTGCATCGCGAGGCGCGGCCTTGTTTTTCCTTTCAGCTTCTCTGCATCTGCTTTCATCTGCGCCGCCTGCTGCGGGGTGAGCAGGGCCGCCGCCCTTGGGTTTTTGTCCGCCGCGCCGCCCTGCCATATATTGGCGATCTGCCCGTCCAGCAACTGGTAGGTTTGTAATTGTACGGGAACGGTGTCGCCCGTGGCAAGGTCCTCTGCGCCGGCGTTATAGGTGGTGGTCCTCACCGCCCCCTCGAAACCGTCCCCCTTCCTGCGGACGACCAGGTTGAACCCGGCCGGGGCAACGGCCGCATTGCCGGGGATAAAACGCCCGTAACCCTCAAACTCAAAAGGCACGTCTATATAGTCTTTGCCTTCCCAGTTGTATTGCTTTGTCTTCTGCCAGTCCAGCCTGCCGGTAAGCAACCGGCCGTTGGTAGCCTCCACGGTAATGGTTTCGTTTTTATAGGCCATGCCGTTCTTGTGCAACCAAGCCTTTACTGCCCCCACATCAGGTGGTTGGTGAAAAAACCCGACCAAGGCGAAAAATTTTCATTTATTCTCTGTATGTATCGTCCTGAAAAAAGTTTACAGTTTTAGTATTCATGTGAAACATCAATCAAATCCCCTACCCCTCAAACATCACTCTCACCTGCATCATTTGCCTTACAACATTGGCGATACCTTCGGCATCGTAGCCGCACTCGCGGTAAAGTTCCTTTAAAGCGCCATGTTCAACGATGCGGTCAGGAATGCCCAGTATCTTTATTTCGTTCGTGTAACCATGTTTGGCCATAAACTCAAGTACGGCACTGCCAAAACCGCCCGCCACCGTGCCATCCTCTACCGTGATAATCTTGGGATAGGTTTTTAGTGCTTCATGCAATAATACCTCGTCCAGCGGCTTGACAAACCGCATGTCGTAATGCGCAGGGTTGATATCTTCCTGTTTTAAATCGCGTATGGCGGCGGCGGCAAAGTTACCGGGATGCCCGATGCTAAGGATGGCAATATCCTGCCCGTCCTTCAATTTGCGCCCCTTGCCTATTTCTACCGCTCTCATGGGCTTTTGCCAATCGGGCGTAACTCCTTCGCCGCGCGGATAACGAATGACCATGGGAAGATTGGTCGTGTCCAATTGCGCCGTGTACATCAGGTTGCGCAATTCCACCTCGTTCATCGGCGCGCTGATAATCATGTTGGGAATGCAGCGGAAATAAGCCATATCATAACAACCATGATGCGTAGGGCCGTCATCACCCACCAGTCCGCCCCTGTCCAGACAGAACACCACGGGCAATTTCTGAATAGCCACATCATGCACGGCCTGGTCGTAGGCGCGCTGCATAAAGGAAGAGTAAATATTACAGAACACCTTCATGCCCTGCGTGGCAAGACCTGCACTCAACGTGACAGCATGTTGCTCGCAAATGCCCACATCAAAAGCACGGTCGGGCATTTCTTCCATCATATATTTTAACGAGCAGCCCGACGGCATGGCCGGGGTGATGCCCATGATTTTATCGTTTTCCTTTGCCAGTTCGATAATCGTGCGCCCAAACACATCCTGATACTTGGGCGGCTGCGGCGTATCAAAATGTTTTTTATAAATCTCCCCGGTTACTTTATCAAACAAGCCGGGCGCGTGCCACTTGGTCTGGTCTTTTTCCGCAAGCGCATACCCCTTGCCCTTTGTGGTGATAATGTGCAACAGTTTGGGGCCGGGAATACTTTTAAGGTCGTTAAGCGTATCTACCAGTTTGGTGATATTATGCCCATCAATAGGGCCAAAATAGCGGATTTTGAGCGATTCAAACAAATTTGCGCTGCTGCTCATCATGCTCTTCATCCCTTCGGTGAGCTTGTGTGCCATCGCCCGTGTAAAATTCTTACCTACGGGCAACTTGCCCAACAGCGACCATACATTGTCTTTGAATTTATTGTAGGCAGGTGATATGGTTATATCGGTCAGATATTCTTTCAGCGCGCCCACGTTGGGATCAATACTGATGCCGTTATCGTTCAGCACAATCAGCATATCGGCATTGGAAACACCTGCATGGTTCATCGCCTCAAAGGCCATCCCTGCGGTCATGGAACCATCGCCAATGACGGCCACTACTTTACGATCAAGCTCGCCTTTGTAACGAGCGGCCATCGCCATGCCCAACGCTGCGGAAATAGACGTGGACGAATGCCCCACGCCAAAAGTATCATACTCGCTTTCGCTCCTCTTGGGGAATCCGCTGATGCCTTTGTACTTGCGGTTCGTCTCAAAAACATCGCGCCGCCCGGTGATAATTTTGTGCCCGTAAGCCTGATGGCCTACGTCCCACACCAATTGGTCATAAGGTGTATTGTAAACATAATGCAATGCCGTGGTAAGTTCCACCACGCCCAGGCTGGCGGCAAAGTGTCCGCCGTGCACGCTCACCACATCAATGATGTACTGACGCAACTCATCACAAAACTCATGGAGCTTTTCTACCGGGATTTTCTTTAAATCCTCAGGTGAATTTACCGTTTGCAACAGGTTTCCCGGGGTTATTGCCATATACGCTGATATAAAGTTTACATTTAAAAGGCTATTACCGCAAAAGTAATGCCCGATATAACCGCGAAGATACAATTTTTATCCTCGGCAAGGCAGGGAGAATTTTGGGGAATGCTGCTATCTCTAAACGAGTCGGGCGGGTTTCGCTGAAACTTACCCTTCATCCTTTGC
Organism: Niabella sp.; assembly: GCA_047601605.1. GTDB lineage: Bacteria > Bacteroidota > Bacteroidia > Chitinophagales > Chitinophagaceae > Niabella. The sequence continues at coordinate 1,840,037 of JASGIU010000002.1, read as the reverse complement.
CCATCTTATGAATAAAAAATTTCATGTAAGTTTGGTGTATGTTTTTAGGACATAAAAGATATTGGTGGTTTCAGGCGTTAGGTTGGGGCATGTTTTTTTTCATACACCTTTTTTTCGCATGGGTATATGGAAAACTAAGCACCCCGGAGGAAGCCCGTATTTTTATCACACGTGACTTCGGGTATGTTTTTATCGGCGTACTGGTATCGCATCTGATGCGTATCGCCATACAGAAAGGCGACGTGCTGAAAAGGAACATACCCATGCAAATTGTCCTGCTGTTATTGCTGACGTTGACCAGCGGTTTTTTGGCAGGCATCATGGAACTGAATCTTTTCAAGTTTTTTCATTTATTTTCTGCCAAACAATATGACAACATTCTGAAACGTGGCGATGCGGTTATCATTTTAAGCAATACGTTTTCCTGGGTTTTGTACTTTGCCATCTGGAACCTGATTTACCTCATTTATCATTACCTGACGGATTACCAAAATCAACAGATACAAACCCTGCAACTGAAATCGTTGGTAAAAGAACTGGAACTAAAGACCATCAAATCGCATATCAACCCGCATTTTATTTTCAATTCGCTGAACAGCATCCGTGCCATGGTGGACGAAAACCCCGAACGGGCACGGGAGGCCATTACCGAGCTGAGCCATATCCTGCGCAGCAGCATTAACCTTGACAAAAACGAGTCCATTGCGTTGAAGGACGAACTGGCCCTGGTAAAAGATTATTTGGCATTAGAGCAAATGCGCTTTGAGGACAGGCTTTCGGTAAAATACGACATCGCGCCTGCCACCCTGGAAAAGAACGTGCCACCGATGATGCTGCAGACACTTGTCGAGAACGCCATCAAGCACGGCATCGGGCAACAGGTGCAGGGCGGCAACGTGTCCGTAAGCGCATCCATAGCCGACGATATGCTGGAACTGTGCGTGGAAAATACCGGTATTCTGGATACCGTCAAAGAGGTGCAGGGTTTTGGTATCCGAAGCATCAAGGAACGACTACGACTGCTTTACGGTGTCCGGTGTCATTTTGAAATCAGGCAGGCTGAAACAGGATTGGTGCAGGCAACTCTGCATATACCTGTTTTATAAAAACATCTTATCGGCATAAATTCAATGACAGGCTCCCTAAAAAATGTTTCTTATATTGCAATAAATCAACAAATATGGAACACCGCATAAAATAATATCTATATCTATTTTTATTTTCACGAAAACGAATACTTTTCTATACCAGCTTCTATGCGCCAAAAACAATAAAAAATATTACGCATGAAATTAAAACTGAACCTGCCGTTATGGACACTGATTACGCCGCTGTTGGCCTGCATCAGCTATTCTTTTACCCATACAAATATCTGGACAGAAATCATCGCGGGCGTTTTCCTGATAGGCTCGGTATTGGCCGCCGTGTTTCATGCGGAAACCATTGCCCATAAAATCGGGGAACCTTTTGGCACTATCGTGCTGGCACTGTCCATCACCGTGCTGGAAGTGGCGTTAATCATATCGCTCATGATAGCCGGCGGCAAAGGGGCAGAAACTCTTCCACGCGATACGGTCTTTGCCGCCATCATGCTTATCCTTAACGGTATCCTGGGGAGTTGCCTGCTATTGGGCGGGGCCAAATATCATGAACAGTTTTTTGGAAAGAGTTCTGCCAACACGGCTTTGATAACTTTGGTAGCTATCTTGGTACTGAGCCTTGTGCTGCCCAATTTTACAACGAGCATACAAGGCCCTTATTACAACACCAAGCAACTTATTTTTATTGCCGTGGTGTCGTTGGTGTTATACAGCTCTTTTATCATCGTACAAACCATCCGGCACAAGGATTATTTTGTAACGGAAGAAGATAAAGAGGTTGAAGAATCCCACAAGCATATCCCTATGCGGACGATAATCGTGAGTTTTGTTTTTCTTTTAATCTGCCTGACGATGGTGGTGCTTATGTCAAAAGCCCTGTCTCCGTCCATAGAAGGATTAGTAGTGAGCCTTGGTGCGCCGCCTTCTTTTGTTGGCGTGATTATAGCAGCCATTGTATTGTTGCCCGAGGGTTTGTCCGCCATAAAAGCCGCCCGAAAAAATCAGTTGCAAACCAGCCTGAACCTTACGCTGGGCTCCGCACTGGCCAGTATAGGACTTACGATACCTGCTGTTTCGATAGTGTGCATATTCTTTGACATGAACATTGTGCTGGGACTTGACCTAAAATCAATGGTACTCTTGGCTCTCTCCATTTTTATATCCATGCTCGCGCTGAACCAAGGAAAGACTAATATTTTGTATGGAATCGTTTTATTGGTAAATCTTTCCGCATATCTGTTCACGGTGTTAGTGCCGTAATAATGTGACAACATAACATCGCATAAAAAAAGCCCCTGACAGGGGCGGTATGACGATTTTGGTATGCCGGCAGGCGTGTTACTTTTCATCGGAAGCTAAAGCCGCCAATGTAAACTCCCTGTTCAAACGCGAGATGTTCGTCATCTGAATTTCCTTGGGACAAACAGCCTCGCACGCACCCGTATTGGTACAGGAACCGAATCCTTCCTTGTCCATTTGTGCTACCATTGCCATAGAGCGCTTTTGCTTTTCCGGCGCACCCTGCGGCAGCAATGCCAGATGCGATACCTTGGCAGAAAGGAACAACAATGCAGAAGAGTTTTTACAAGCGGCCACGCAAGCCCCGCAACCGATACAGGCCGCAGCGGCAAATGCTTTGTCCGCATTGTCTTTCTTAATGGGGATAGCGTTACCATCCACCGTAACACCGGTATTTACCGACACATATCCTCCTGCCTGAATGATACGGTCAAAAGCTGAACGGTCAACCATCAAATCCTTGATAACCGGGAAAGCCTTTGCCCGCCAGGGTTCTACCACGATGGTATCCCCGTCCTTGAACGCCCGCATGTGCAACTGGCAAGTGGTTGTGCCATGCCAAGGGCCGTGTGGACGACCATTGATATACATGGAGCAAGTACCACAAATACCTTCACGACAATCATGGTCAAATGCAATCGGCTCGCGCCCATCGCGGATGAGCTGTTCGTTCAGCACGTCAAACATTTCAAGGAAGGACATTTCTGAAGAAATATCTTTTACCTGATAGGTTTCAAAGCTACCAGCACTTTCTGCATTTTTCTGTTTCCACACTTTGAGTGTGAGGTTCATATTGTAATGTTCCATAATTATTCTAATGTGTAAATATGAAAATGTGGGTGTGTGAAAATTTATCACACGCCCAACCATAATATTTTTATCTCTACGGGCACGAACGTCGAAACTACAATCATACCAACCATTAACTATCCGTTAAATGTATTTCTACTTGAAATAATTATTTTTGATATAATCCTTATCAAATCTTCTGCCCTATATTTTAAAGAACTATTTACAGGATAAGTTTCGCTTCGCTCACAAATCAAGAGCCCAAATCAAACGACTGCCTTCAGCAATGACATTTTCTGTTCCATATATGTGAAAATTTGAGTGATAAATATACTTCATCTCTTTTCATTCTCACATTTCCACATTCCTCACATTTTCTCTCTTACTTATAGTTCCGCTGACTTGGCTTAATCACCTCGTAGTTCAATTCTTCTTTGAGCATTTCCCAATCGCTCTCCTTATTATATTTCCATACAGAAACGAACATGAACTTGTCATCATGACGCAAGGCCTCGCCATCTTCTGTCTGGCTATCTTCCCGGAAGTGGCCACCGCAGCTCTCTTTCCTGTTCAGCGCGTCTATGCACATCAGCTCACCAAGTTCCAAAAAGTCGGCCACACGGTTGGCCTTATCCAGCTCGGGGTTCATTTCATTTATTTCACCGGGGATGCGCACGTTCTTCCAAAACTCTGCCCGAAGCGCCTTGATTTCTTCAATCGCTTCTTTAAGCCCTTGTTCGTTGCGTGCCATGCCGCATTTTTCCCACATAATCCTGCCCAAACGTTTGTGGAAACTTTCAACAGATTCAGTGCCCTTAACACTCATGAGCTTTTCAATCCTGTCAGCCACTTCTTTCTCGGCTGCTTCAAATGCCGGGTGATTGGTCGGTATCGGCTTCACGGCAATGTCGTCTGCCAGATAATTACCCAAAGTATAAGGAATCACAAAATAACCGTCAGCCAAGCCTTGCATCAAGGCCGAAGCACCCAAACGGTTGGCACCGTGGTCGCTAAAGTTGGCTTCACCGAGGCAATACAAACCTTGCACGGAAGTCATCAATTCATAATCTACCCACAGGCCGCCCATGGTATAGTGCACGGCGGGATAAATACGCATCGGCACTTCGTAAGGATTTTCCCCGGTAATCTTTTCGTACATATCGAACAGGTTACCATATTCTTCCTTCACCACTTCCTTGCCCAAACGGATAAGGGTTTCCAAATCCGGGTCTTGAATACCTTGCTTGTTGGCTTCTGCTCTACCGTATTTATTGATAAGGTTATATTTAAAATCGAGATAAACGGCCTGCCTGGTAGTACCAACGCCATAGCCTGCATCGCACCTTTCCTTGGCGGCACGTGATGCCACGTCGCGCGGAACAAGGTTACCGAAGGCAGGATATCTCCTTTCCAGATAATAATCCCTTTCTTCTTCGGGTATATCGTTCGCTTTTCTGGTTTCGTTCAGGTTTTTGGGTACCCAGATACGACCATCGTTACGCAAAGATTCCGACATCAGCGTCAGTTTACTTTGGTGGTCACCCGATACGGGGATACAGGTCGGGTGAATCTGCGTAAAGCAGGGGTTGCCAAAATATGCACCTTTTTTATGTGCCTTCCAGATTGCCGTGGCATTGCTGCCCATCGCATTGGTAGAAAGATAGAAAACGTTGCCATAACCGCCGGTGCAAAGCAATACGGCATGGCCGAAATACCTTTCCAGTTTTCCGGTAGTCAGGTCACGGGCAATGATACCGCGCGCCTTGCCATCTATGATCACCACTTCCAACATTTCGTGGCGGTTGTACATTTTTACATTACCCAATGCCACCTGGCGCTCCATGGCCTGATAAGCGCCGATAAGCAACTGCTGTCCGGTTTGCCCGGCAGCATAAAAAGTACGCTTTACCTGTGTGCCGCCAAAGGAACGGTTGTTGAGCAATCCACCATAATCGCGCGCAAAAGGAACGCCCTGTGCCACGCACTGGTCTATAATATTCACGCTGACCTCGGCCAAGCGGTGCACGTTTGCCTCGCGGGCGCGATAGTCACCACCTTTGATCGTGTCATAAAACAAACGGAAAACGGAGTCACCGTCATTCTGATAATTTTTGGCAGCATTGATACCTCCCTGTGCGGCGATGGAGTGCGCCCTGCGCGGGGAATCCTGAAAACAGAAGGCTTTTACCTGATAACCTAACTCGCCAAGCGAAGCTGCCGCAGAAGCCCCGGCCAATCCGGTGCCCACCACGATTACCTCTAACTTTCTTTTGTTGGCAGGGTTTACCAGTTTGCAATGGCCCTTATAATCCGTCCATTTTTCCTCTAATTTCCCTGAAGGTATTTTTGAATCAAGCATTGTTCGCAATTAAAAATTAAAACTATTTTTCAATACAAGAATAGAATCGAATATAAACGGGGGCTTAGCCTACCCAACCAAAATAAAAGCTCAACGGCATCATAATAAAGGTGAGACAAATCACAACGGAATATATCACGCCGATAGTGCTCAATAATTTCACATAACGTGCATTGGTCACGCCCAGTGTCCTGAAAGCACTTTGAAAACCGTGCATCAGGTGCCAGAACAAAGCACTCACACCAACCACATAAAGCAACACCCAGCCCAGATTACTGAAGACGAGCTTCATGCCCTCATAGGCGTTCGGCTTAAGCGGGTCTCTTTCTTCGAGGCCAATCCAACCCTGATTGGAACGCGTAGGAATCCAAAAATGATACAGGTGCGCAATCAGAAACAATAAAATCAATACACCCAACAGCCCCATGCTGCGGCTGTACCACTTGCTGCCCCTGTTGCCAAGGCCCACCTTGTACCCAACTGAACCGCGCTTTCCGCGATTTTGCATTTCCAGCATCAGCCCTTGTACTATGTGAATGATAAGGAACAGAAAAAGCCCTACCTCCAAAACGCGGATAACCCAATTATGACCCATGAAATGCGCGGCTTTTTCAAACATAACCCCGCCGTCATTTGCCCAAACACATATATTCAGCCCTGCGTGTACCACCAAAAAACAAATAAGGAAAATACCCGTGACTGCCATGGTTATCTTCTTTCCGACCGATGAGGTAAATAATTGAGACCAGTTCATATTAGCTTATAGAAAGGTTAATAAATTGGGGCAAAAGTAACGCAGAAATCCCAATCACGGACGAAATCATGACAAAAAAATGACATGAGATTTATCATATTTTATTATGGCAATGGCTATTTGCGGTTTCAATTAAAAAAGCTACATTATCCGCGAACGCCGAAAACAACAGAAAAGCGATAAGCAGAATAATTGCTGTATTGAAAAGCTTCAAATGGGTTATTCCCCAATCCTTGCCGACAGTTGGTTATCTATTTTTTTGAACAAGTGGTAGGGCTTATAAATGCGCCAGTTGTCCAGTTCCATCAACTCTACATAACGGTTTAATTTGGCTGCCTTGAATTCATATTGGGTGTGTTGCGGCATCCCCAGGCAAACAATCCAGCCATCGGCATCGGCCAGTTCTTCATAAAGTTCCTCATAATAATCACTGTCGCTGCTGTGGAAATTAAGGACATTTTCCGCAATCAAGATAAACTTGCGAATACCCTCGTACATAAATTTTTCCAACACTTCCCTTTTCAGGCTCATGATGTCGTTTTCCACGGCATCGTTCCACTCCCCGATGAGTTCTATAACCGCATACCCTTCCTCATAATCCGCCATCAACACTTTCAGATATAAGGTTCGGCTGCCAAAAGCGTCCCATTGCGGGTGTATATAATAATTGTACACCGTGTCCACATACTCAAACTGAGAGTGCTCCACCCCATAAAACGGGGAACGCTCGTCGTCCTCGCTCACATAAATGTACTGCCAATTATAATAAGGTTCTAAATCGTGCATATATGGCCAAAAATAACAATAACCTACGAACATTCCCTTTACTGTTTGTGAATTTCATATACCTTTAGGTAACTTAGACGATTGTTCCTGATATGAAATAGGACTAAAACAACGTCGGTGATAATTTTTTTTGCAAAGTGTTGCGTTTTACAAAAAATATACGTTTAATATAGAATAAACATAAAACTTCAAACATGAAACACGTTATTTTCAAAACCATCCTGCTGGCTTGCCTTGTTACCGGACTGCCCGGTTTGTTTTTTGCCTGTAAAAAAGATAGCGATAATGGCACCCCCATCGGCGGCGGTGGCGGAACTTACCTGTATTTTAAGCTAAAATCGCTCACGGTCAAAAATGGCGATAAAAGTGTTGCTTCTGGTGAAGCCAAAACCAGCGTGAAAAAAGAAGATTATTTCATCGGCATTGTTAACGAACGTGAAACAACCTCCAAACCACAGGCATCCATCTCCATTCCTTTTATCAATGCGGCGTATGCTGCCCTCGGCCCTATTTTTGTAAATGTAGATACAATTAAATCCGTTAAAATCATTACACTGAAAGATTTTGACCAAACTCTTCCGGCGGGCAGTGACGTCACTGGTAAGTTCGGGGTCGGTGATAGGATTTTACAGGACTGGCAAATATTGCATGCCCTTAGTTATTATGTACCCATATATCAAACACCATTTGCGCCTGTCTCCCTAAAGCTATTTCCCGAAAAAGAAATAAAAGCAGCCCAATTCAAAGTGGTTTATACCCTTGACAGCGGTCGTCAGCTTGAGGCCACCACACCTGAAATAGATTTACTGTAAAAAAACTTATACAAAAAAGCATAAAATTTCACACACATGAAACCCATTATTTTCAAAACCATCCTGCTGGCTTGCCTTGTTACCGGATTGCCCGGTTTGTTTTTTGCCTGTAAAAAAGATAGCGATAATGGCACCCCCATCGGCGGCGGCACAGTTTACGAATATTACAAACTGAAATCGTTCACCGCCAAAAATGGGGATAAAAGCGTTACTTCTGGTGAAGCCAAAGCCAGCGTGAAAAAAGAAGATTATTTTATCGGGGTTATTAACGAGGTTGAGATGACTTCCAAACCACAGGCTTCCGTTTCCATCCCTTTTATCAATGCGGCGTATGCTGCTCATCTCATCCGGGTTAATGTAGATACGGTTAAATCTGTAAAAATAATTACGCTGAAGGATTTTGATGCCAACCATCCCGCAGGCAGTGATGTTACTGATAAATTCGGCGCGGCCGGGGGAGACAAAACATTAAATGACTGGGAATTGCTGCGTTTCTTTAGCTCAGATTTGACCAGATATGACTTTCCATTTCTACCTGTTTACCTGAAAGTTTCTCCGGAAACCGGAATAAAAGCAGCCCAATTCAAAGTGGTTTATACCCTTGACAGCGGTCGTCAGCTTGAGGCTACCACGCCGGAAGTGGATTTATTGTAAAGAGTTTATACTTAAAACGGAGAACATGAAATCCCTTTTTTCCAAATCTATCCTGTTGGTTTGCCTTGTTACCGGGCTGCCCGGTTTGTTTTTCGCTTGTAAAAAAGACAGCGGCTTTCACTTTGATGAAATAACCATTGCGGCCGACAAACCCATCGAAGAAGAGTATCGTTTATTGCATGTATCACAGATAGGCAGGATTGAAGGCGACAGTCTTTGGCTGGGGCTTGGCATGTATGCCTGTTTTTTCTACATGGATATGAGCGCTCCGAACAGTGCCGAAGCGTACAAAGCACTTGAATGGTCAAGGGATAATTTCAGGCCGCTGCAAATCAGGTTTTTTAAAGAAACCTCGCTGATAGCCAACATCAAAATGCCCACGCAGGAAGAAACCAAGAAATATCTTTCCGGATGGGTAAAGCCGTAGTATAAGAAGGCAGGATGTATTGAGGATATCAAGATCCTGAAAGGGTCAAACGTTTATAGAATATAGATACCAAAAGATTGTTCGACCCCTCCGGGGTCGAATGTCATTCTATAACAAAATTTCCTATAAACATGTAATCCCTTCGGGATGGAAGAAGGGATTTGTAACACCCGCCTATCCTCTCTCCAAAAACGCCTTTAACGCCTCGTAGTCCGGTGCCATTTCGATACTTTCTTTGGGAGCTTGCATTAAAGGGGATAAAGATGCAGGCCATTCAATTTGCTGCCCGGTGGCCTGTTCCACCGCTTCCGGGAATTTGACAGGATGTGCGGTTTCAAGGATAAAACCTTTTTCCTGCGGATGTGCCTGCAAGTAACGCGCCAGCGCCTGATACGCTACGGCACCATGCGGGTCAAGCGTATAATGGTGTGCCTGATGCACGTGCTGTATCGTTTCCAGCGTTTCGGCATCAGTTATGGTGCAGGCCGACAGATTAGATTGCAGCAAGCGAAACTGCTGCCGGAACAATTCTATGATGCGTACAAAATTACTGGGGTTGCCCACGTCCATGGCATTGGACAGGGTGGCCATTGTTTCCTTTGGTTTCAGTTCCTGTGTTTGCAGATAGTCCGACACAATATTGTTCACATTGCACGCGGCAATAAAATGCCCCAACGGCAGCCCCGTCACCTTGGCAAGGATGCCCGCACAGATATTCCCGAAGTTACCGCTGGGGACACATACCACGGGCTTTATCTCTTTTTGCTTCCATTGTTTATACGCAAAGAAATAATAAAACTGTTGGGGCAGCCAGCGCGCCACGTTTATGGAGTTGGCAGAAGTAATGAACCGTTTGCCTGTCAACCCCTCATCGGCAAAAGCCTGCTTCACCATTTTTTGACAATCATCAAAACTGCCCGAAACTTCCAATGCCGTAATATTTTTACCTAAAGTGGTAAGTTGCTTTTCCTGCACGGGGCTTACACGGCCTTTGGGATAAAGTATCACCACATTCACCCCTTTCACATCATAAAAACCATTGGCCACCGCGCCGCCCGTATCGCCGGAAGTAGCCACCAGCACCGTTACCTCGCGGTCTTCCTGTTGCAAAAAATAGCCGAGACAACGGCTCATGAAACGGGCGCCTACATCCTTAAATGCCAAGGTAGGGCCATGAAAAAGCTCCAACGATGAAATATCATCCGTGATATTTTTCAACGGTATGGGGAAATTCACCGTTTCCTTTACGATGTCAAAAAGCGTCAAATCGGAAATAGCATTGCCCACATAAGGTTTGATGACCTGAAAAGCGATTTCGGCATCCGGCAGGTTTTCCATATTGCGTATCAGAGACGGGTCAACCTGCGGCAATGTTTCGGGAAAGTATAGTCCTTTGTCCGGTGCTTGCCCGCGTATAGCGGCTTCCCTAAAACTGACCTTACCTGATTTATGGTTTAGACTATAATACTTCATTCTTCATTTTTTGATTGAGGTTGGACTAATGGAATTTGTATGGCATCTTTTTTCAGGTTCCACATTGCCCATTCATATTCTTCAGCCGAAGAGTGCGACGCAACCGGGATGATAGTAGCACGAAAGCTGACATCATCATCCCTTCCTACATAATCTCCACACCTGTTTTCTTAATGGTTGTCACATATACATAATTTTCAATACCGATATCATCATAAATCCTGCGCATGATGCTGCCGAGTTTCGTGGCAGTTTCTTTGTCACGGCTCAACATGAATATAGAAGGGCCTGAACCCGAAATGCCGCCGCCCAGCGCGCCCGCTTCCTGACATTGTTGCTTGACATCGTTGAAGCCCGGTATAAGAATGCTGCGCACCGGCTCAATGATGACGTCTTCCAGCGACCGACCGATAAGGTCGAGGTCGTTTTTCAAGAACCCGGCCACCAGCCCGGCGATGTTGCCCCATTGCCTGATGGCATCTTTCAAAAATATCTGCTTACGCAGGATTTGCCGCGCATCGGAAGTGCGCACTTCTATTTGCGGGTGCACCACGGTCACGAATAAATCGGGCGCTGCCAGCGGAATAATGTCGAGCGGATAAATAGAGCGTATAAGCGTTACACCGCCTAAGATGCAGGGCGTGATGTTATCGGCATGTTTTACGCCGGATGCCAGTTTTTCGCCGAGCATGGCCAGTTGTATGACTTCTTCCTGCGAAAAAATATCGCCCAGAATTTTATTAGCGCCCACTGCTGCCCCGGCTGCGCTCGCCGCGCTGGAACCCAAGCCACTACCGGGTTTGATGCGTTTTTCGATGGTCACTTCAATGCCTTTTGATACGCCTGCTTTTTCCAACGCTGCCAACAAAACCACCCCGGCTACGTTCTTTTCCGGGTCCGTGGGCAGGTTAAAAGAATCCCTGTTTTTGATGACCACGCCCGGTTCGTCCAACAAACGAAATTCCATCAGGTCATAAGGTTCGTTGAGCGCAAGCCCCAAGATGTCGAAGCCGCAAACAAGGTTCGCTACCGTGCCCGGTGCTTTTACCGTAATAATGTTCTTTGTTGTATGTTGATTTTCCTCCATTGCTGATTTTAACAGGCACAAACTTACATGAAAAATATCATGAAGAATATGGAAATATGAGGATGAGAGAATGAAATTGTAATCAATGATGACACTACTTTCAAACAGTCTTTCTCCTTGCTATTGATAAATCTGCTATACAAAACTATCCGCAGACTATCTTTGCTATATCAATATGACATACGACGAAACTTTAGATTATATATATGCCCGGCTGCCGATGTTCAGCCGCGTGGGCGCAACGGCTATCAAAAGCGGATTGGATAATATCGTTGCCCTTTGCGAGGCATTGGGCAATCCCGAAAAAAAAGGAAAGTTTATTCATGTGGCCGGCACAAACGGTAAAGGTTCCGTAAGCCATATGATAGCTTCTGTGTTGCAATCTGCCGGATATAAGACAGGGTTGTACACATCGCCCCACCTGAAAGACCTGCGCGAACGCATCCGCATAAACGGGGAAATGATAAGCAAGGAAAATGTTGTTTGCTTTATTGAAAAAATACGTCCCTTAATTGAAAAAATCGATCCCAGTTTTTTTGAAATCAACGTGGCGATGGCATTTGATTATTTTGCTTCGCAGGAAACGGATTTTGCTGTGATTGAAACCGGCCTCGGCGGACGGTTAGACAGCACCAACATTATCACGCCGCTCATTAGCGTTATCACGAACATCGGTTATGACCATGTTCAAATATTAGGCGATACGCTGCCACAAATCGCCGGGGAGAAAGCAGGTATCATCAAACAAAACATACCTGTCGTTATTGGCGAACACAACGCGGAAACCGCGCCAGTATTCATTCAAAAGAGTCTTGAAAAAAATGCTGCTATCAGTTTTGCGGACAAAAACTGGCAGGTTCTGGCGCAAGATTGCCGGGGCGAATTGTTACACGTAAAAGTAAAACTATCATCCGGCGAAGCCATGCAGGAATACGACCTTGACCTCACAGGCAGCTATCAATCCCGCAACCTGCTCACCGTTTTGGAAACTTTTTCACGATTAAGTGAAATCGGCCTGCGCATTGCACCAACAGCTTTAGCAAACGGACTTAAACACACCAAACAACAAACGGGGCTTCACGGCAGATGGGAAACCGTGCAAACGCAACCGCGCGTGGTGCTTGACGTGGCGCATAATGAAGACGGAATGAAACAGGTACTGGCACAACTTGACCGTACTGATTTTGATAAATTATTTATCGTGCTGGGCATGGTGCGCGATAAAGATGTGGACAAAGTCCTTAGCCTGTTACCGCCACAAGCCGAATATTTTTTCACGCAAGCTGCCCTTCCCCGCGCACTTGAGGCGACCGAGCTACAAGCCAAAGCCACAAAGTATCACCTTTCGGGAAAAGCTTATAAAAACGTAAACGACGCTATCGCCTTTGCCAAAACAAAGGCACAACCCAACGACCTGATATTGGTCTGCGGTAGTGTTTTCCTAGTGGGAGAAGTGGAGTGAAGGTAAGGGACGGTGAATTATGCTATACATCCACCTATTACGTTTACTTCGTAAAAAATCTGTCTTATTATATAAACGGCAAAGAACGGCATTAAAATTTCCCTTATTTTGTCCGAAATAAAAATTTTTATGAGAGGATTTACTATCATTTTATGCGGGCTGATACTATTGGGCAGCGTGCAGTCTTATGCTCAGAACGACACGATAAGAACGCCAAAACCCGTTATAGCAAAAGCCGACACGTCCAAACCTGCGATGCCTTCTGCCAAGCCCGGCGCCCGCCCGGGATTAAAACCTTATCAGGAAATCATACCTGACAGCGCTGTTACCGATGATGGCATCATCAAAGTGCACAAAGTAGATGACCGGTATTTTTTTGAACTGGAAGAGAAGTCCTACGATAAGGATTTCCTAGTCGTAGTACGTCTGACGAAAGCCGGTGCTGAAATGCGCTCCGGCATGTCGGGTTATGCAGGTGACCAAATCGGGCAATCCGTTATCCGTTTTGAAAAAGGGCCAAATAATAAGGTCTTCATCCGCTCCGTTTCCTTTGCCGATTATAGCAAGGACTCCACCATGCCCATGTTCCGGGCACTGGAGCGTAACAATGTGCAGCCGATTATTTTTTCGTTTGACGCCAAATCCAAAAGTAAGGACGGCAAAGGTTTTGTGATTGACGTTACGGATTTCGTAAACGGTGATAACGAAATTGTGTCTTTCTTTCCAAACTACAAAAACTCGTTCCGCGTGGGCGGACAGCAAGTGGACAAATCCTATATCAACAGCATCAAATCTTATCCCACAAATGTTGAGATAAACACGGTGAAGACATTTTCCAAATCTGCCGGGATGCCCATGGGCGTTTCCACAGCGGCCACGGCCATGAGAGCCGCACCTACCGGCAACTATACGGTGGAAATAAATAGTTCCATCGTGTTATTACCGGAAAACAAAATGCAGCCACGATACTTTGACCCGCGTGTGGGATATTTTGCCGTAGGCTATTATGATTTTGACAAAAACCCGCAGGCCGTGGACAGGAGCATTCTAATCAAAAGATGGCGGCTGGAACCAAAACCGCAGGATTTGGCCAAATACAAACGCGGTGAGTTGGTAGAACCCGCCAAACCTATTGTATTTTATATAGACCCTGCCACGCCGAAAAAATGGGTGCCTTACCTGATTGCAGGTGTGAACGACTGGCAAAAGGCTTTTGAGAAAGCTGGTTTCAAAAATGCTATTTATGCCCGCGAGGCACCTTCTGCCAAAGAAAATCCCGAATGGAGCATCGCCGATGCGCGTTATTCTGTTATCGTATATAAACCTTCTGATGTGCCGAACGCTTCCGGCCCTTCCATTGCAGACCCGCGCACCGGAGAAATCATGGAAAGCCATGTTAACTGGTATCATAACATTATGGTATTGCTCAACAATTGGTATATGATACAAGCCGGCCCCAACGACGCTGGTGCCCGCAAGATTGAATTTGACGATAAACTCATGGGAGAGCTCATCCGTTTCGTGTCGTCCCACGAAGTGGGGCATACACTGGGACTACGTCACAATTTTATATCCAGTGCCACCGTGCCTGTTGAAAAACTACGGGATAAAAAATTCCTGAAAGAAAACGGACATACACCCTCTATCATGGATTATGCCCGTTTTAACTATGTGGCACAGCCGGAAGATAATATCCCCCGCGAACTACTGATGCCCAAAATCGGCGATTATGACGAATGGGCCATCGAATGGGGCTACAAGCGTTTGTATGATTACAATTCGCCCGATGTAGAAAAGGCTTATCTGAACAAATGGGTGATGGAAAAAATAAAGAACCCGCGCCTTTGGTTTGGTACAGAAATGAGCGACGACGACCCGCGCCTGCAGAGCGAACAGGTCGGCGATAACGCGATGGTGGCAAACACTTATGGCATCAAGAACCTGCAACGTGTCGTACCAAACCTCATTCAATGGACTAATCAACCAAACGAAGGCTACAATGCGCTCAGCGAAAAATACAATGAAGTAAAAACGCAGTTTGGCCGCTACCTGATGCACGTAACCAAATACATCGGGGGTATTTACGAAACACCGAAGATGCGCGAAGAGAAGGGCTCCGTTTATGAAGTAGTAGAACCCGGTTTGCAAAAAGAAGCCTTGGCTTTTTTGGATAAGAATATTTTCAATGTGCCCGCATGGCTGATTCCCACAGATATACTTGACAAAACAGGGGAATCCCCGATTTCCGTTGTCAACGGTTTGCAGTCACGCGTTTTAGGACGAATACTTTCTGCCCGCACATTGGATAAATTGTTACAGGCCGAATCAACCAATCCATCCAAAGCATATCCTGCGCTGCAATATCTGGGAGATGTAAAACAATTGGTTTTTACCGACCTGTTGAATGGGAACAAGACAGATGTTTATCGTCGTAGCTTACAGGGCAATTATGTAAACACCCTTATAAATATCATTGCTGAACCTCCGGCAAATGCAGCCAATATGAGCGTAGTAATCCTCATGGGCGGAAGCAGGAACGCCTTTAGTGATGATACCAAAGCAATAGTAAGAGGTCACCTCATAGACCTGGCCAAACAATTGGAAGCGGCACAGGGCAAGGCTTCTGATGACATGACCCGGTATCACATACAGGATTTGACCTACCGGATAAACAAAGCTGTTAAGATTAAAGATTAACAATTAGACCCGTAAAGTTTTAAGGAACCTTATGGTCTTTTAAAAATTAAAAATGCCCACCTTTTACGGTGGGCATTTTTAATTGTATGATGTAAGAGATTAATATCCCATACCACCCATATCAGGGCCGCCCGGCATAGCAGGGGCTGCTGATTTAGGTTCAGGTTTGTCAGCGATAACGCATTCAGTCGTAAGCAACATGCCCGCGATAGAAGCGGCGTTTTCAAGTGCTACGCGGCTAACCTTGGTCGGGTCAATTACGCCTGCTTTGAACAAGTTTTCGTAAGTTTCAGTCCTTGCATTGAAACCGAAGTCACCGGTTCCTTCTTTAATTTTCTGAACCACGATAGAACCATCAATACCTGCATTATCCGTTAATGTGCGGATAGGCGCTTCCAAAGCACGTTTTACAATGACCATACCAGTTTGCTCATCCTCAAGCTGACCTTTTACCTTTACGTCCAAAGCGTCAACGGCACGGATGTAAGCCACACCACCACCAGGAACGATACCTTCTTCAACAGCGGCACGTGTTGCATGTAAAGCATCATCTACACGGTCTTTCTTTTCCTTCATTTCCACTTCGGTAGCAGCACCTACATAAAGTACGGCCACACCGCCAGACAATTTAGCCAGACGTTCCTGAAGTTTTTCTTTGTCGTAATCTGAAGTAGTCGTTTCAATCTGAGCCTTGATTTGGTTCACACGGCCCTGAATATCGGCCTTCTTACCTTTACCACCTACGATAATGGTATTGTCTTTATCAATAGTGATAGAAGCAGCCTGACCTAAAGAAGAAATATCAGCACCTTCTAACTTGTGGCCCATATCTTCACTAATTACAGTACCACCTGTAAGAATGGCAATATCCTGTAACATTTCTTTTCTTCTGTCGCCAAAACCCGGTGCTTTTACCGCAGCAACTTTCAACGTGCCGCGTAATTTGTTTACCACCAATGTTGCCAGTGCCTCTCCTTCCAAATCTTCAGAAATAATAACCAACGGACGACCGCTTTGGGCTACTTTTTCGAGGATAGAAAGAATATCTTTCATCGCGCTGATTTTCTTGTCGTAAATCAGGATGTAAGGGCTTTGCAGTTCAGCTTCCATTTTTTCGCTGTTTGTAACGAAGTATGGAGAGATATAACCACGGTCAAATTGCATACCTTCCACAACATCTACAGTTGTATCGGTACCCTTTGCTTCTTCTACAGTAATAACGCCTTCCTTGCCCACTTTAGCAAAAGCCTGTGCAATCAAATCACCGATTTGGTCATCGTTATTTGCAGAAATAGAGGCAACTTGTTTGATTTTTTTGCTGTCATTGCCAACGGTTTGGCTTTGTGCCTTCAGGTTTTCTACTACCAAAGATACGGCCTTGTCAATCCCGCGTTTCAAATCCATCGGGTTAGCGCCTGCGGCAACCATTTTCAGCCCTTCGCTGATGATAGATTGTGCCAATACGGTAGCAGTAGTTGTACCATCACCGGCGATGTCGGCGGTTTTAGAAGCCACTTCCTTCACCATTTGCGCGCCCATGTTCTCGATAGCATCTTCCAGTTCTACTTCTTTTGCTACCGTCACACCGTCTTTTGTTACGGCAGGAGCGCCAAATTTCTTCTCGATAACCACATTACGGCCTTTAGGCCCCAAGGTTACTTTCACGGCGTTGGCCAACACATCCACGCCTTTTTTCATTTTGTTCCTTGCTTCAATATTGAAATGTAATTGTTTTGCCATTTTAATTCAGTTTGAAAATTTGAGAATACGGAGCATTTAATCTCCATTTCTATTTAATAAATTTTAAAAGTGCCGTCTTGATAATTTTACATCAACACGTTTACACATTATACTATTGCCAAAATGTCGCTTTCGCGCATAATCAGGTAATCGTTTCCTTCTACCTGAATTTCGGTTCCGGCATATTTGCCATACAAAACGGTGTCTCCTGCTTTTACGGTCACCGGCTCGTCCTTTTTGCCAGGGCCGGCAGCGATAACGGTGCCACGCTGGGGTTTTTCCTTCGCAGTGTCCGGGATGATGATACCTCCCGCGGTCTTTTCTTCAGCAGCCGCAGGCAACACAATTACCCTATCGTGCAGTGGGGTAATATTCACTTTTTTTGCCATAATGTATGATTTTAATAAACGTTTAAAAATTTGAAATAATCTAAATCGGCATAAATAGCATAAATAATGTGCCAGCCATCAGATTTGTGCAAAAATTGCAGGTTGGGGCATCCAGCCACGGTAATGTGGCAACGATTTTTTAACATAGCAGGGATTGATATGCCAAAATTTCAGACATATAGATAAAAAAAGAGCATTTCGTGGTGAAATGCCCTTATACATCCCGTAGGAACTTAAATGATTGATTTTATGGTCAAAAGACCTTCTTTATTATCCTTTTTTCTTCCTGCCTTTTTTGGCAGCAGCTTGTTTGGCAGGAGAAGTTGGTTTTACCCATTCAAAATCCAACTGCCTTTTGTCAAGGTTTGCCGCCGCTACCTGAATGCGCACTTTGTCACCCATTGTGAAGCGCGTGCCCGTGCGTTGTCCGATAATGGCATAATCGGACTCGGAATGTTTAAAACTATCATAGGCCGTCAGGCTGGTCATGCTCACCATGCCTTCGCAAAGATGCTCGACCGTTTCGGCCCAAAAACCAAACTTGCTCACACCGCTCACGATAGCATCAAATTCCTCTCCCACAAACCGGCTCATGAACTGCACCTGCTTGTACTTGTTGGCACTACGTTCGGCTTCCATTGCGGCACGCTCCCGTTCACTGCAATGGACACATTTTTCCTCCATTTTTTTATCAAACACCACCTTGTCCTCCAGCACGTCCTGCAATACCCGATGTACCAATATATCGGGATAGCGGCGTATCGGCGAGGTGAAATGACAATAATGCTCAAATCCAAGCCCGTAGTGCCCTACGTTAGAAGAAGTGTATTTTGCCTTTGCCATCGTGCGGATGCCGAGCTGTTGCAGCACGGCTTCCTCCGGCCTGCCCTTAATATCTTTTAGTAGTTTATTAAAAGATGCGGCAATGGCTTCGGCACTGGAAATATTGAATTTGTAACCGAACTTGTTGGCAAATGCAATAAAGGGCAGCAACTTTTCCTCATCCGGCGTATCGTGTATCCGATAGGGGAACGGCACGGATTTATTGTTTATTTTCACCTTGGCCACATCCTGCGCCACATAACGGTTTGCCAGCAACATCAGTTCCTCTATAAGCTGATGCGCTTCCTTGCTTTCTTTTAATAATATGCCGATGGGGTTTCCGTTTTCGTCAAGTTTAAAGCGCACTTCCGTAGATGAAAAATTGATGGCGCCATCATCAAAACGACAGGCGCGCAATGTCTGCGAAAGTTTGTTGAGGGCAAGCACTTCCTTGGCATATTCGCCCTTTCCGGTTTCAATAATCTGTTGTGCCTCTTCATAGGTAAACCTTTTATCGGAACGGATAACGGTTTTGCCTATCCAATGTTGTTTCACTTCTGCCTTAGCATTTATCTGAAAAATGACGGAGAAGGTTAATTTGTCTTCTTCCGGGCGCAGCGAACAAAGTACGTTGGAAATATGCTCGGGCAACATCGGGTTTACCCTGTCCGGCAAATAAACGGACGTGGCACGCTTGTACGCCTCTTCATCGAGCGCCGTGCCGGGCGTGATATAATGACTGACGTCCGCAATATGAACGCCCACCTCAAAGTTACCGTTGCGCAACTTGCGCAGCGAAATGGCATCGTCAAAATCCTTTGCATCTTCCGGGTCAATGGTAATGGTAAATATATCGCGCATATCCTTGCGGCGGGCTATCTCATCCCGGCTGATAATCTCGGGCAGACGACCGGCCTCTTCCAACACCTCATCAGGAAAACTAAGCGAAAAACCGCTCTCCATCAGGGTTTCCTTCATCGCCATGTCGCTTTGACTTTCTTCATCCAGTACCGTCACAATGCTGCCCACAGGACGTTTGTCGTTTTTCTCCCATTTCTCCATCCGCACGATTACCTTTTGCCCGTTCTTTGCACCATTTAGATTCTCTTCAGGAATATAGAAATCAGGAACATTATGATTGTTTTCGTCAACTACAAAAGCGAAACCTTTGTTCATTTGTAGCACGCCCATAAACTCGCTGCGGCCGCGCGTCACCACTTCCACCACTTTCCCCTTGGGACGCTCGTCATAACCCGATATGAGCTTTACACGAACCGTGTCGCCATTCAACGCATTTTTCATCCTTTCGGGAAAAACGACAATATCTTCTTCCCGACCGGGTACAATCACAAAGCCCCTTCCCGACCGTGTAATCTGCAGCTTTCCTTTAAACAACTGTTCGGACGAGTCTTTGCCCTTTTTTTTCTTTTTATCTTTTGCCATAATTTTATCATTTATGATAAATGCGGATGTAATTTAGTACAGATTCGTCAAAATCTTTTCCCTGACCGAATAAAAATCTGTGACCGACCGGCATCACATATACAGGAATGTCCTTCCATGCATGTGGCAAGGTCGTTAATTTAACAGCATCTTTTTCTGTGGTCATGATAACCGCTTTGCCTGATTTACATTGCCGGAAAGCGGTCACAACGCCGCTCACATCCTGTGCCGTAAACCCGTGGTGGTCGGGATAAATAAATTCATGAACTATCTTTCCTTTTTGCTTTAAATAATTTATCAAAGGATGCGGATTGGCTATTCCTGACATTAAAAATACCTCATCGGTTTGAGCCAAATCAGCCACTCCTTTTCCCTGCATCACATAAGGCTGACCATAATCCATCATCGCAAAAAAAACAGATTGTCCTGGCAAAGGATGAATATCTTTTATCATTTCTTCCCGTTCTGTTACCGATAAGCTCTCGGGACATTTTGTTACAACGATTATATCTGCACGTTTATAGTTTGCCTTTATATCCCGAAGCTCCCCGGCGGGCAAACAATAGTCCTGATAAAACGGATTGTCGTAGGCCGTAAGTAAAATATTCAGCCCCGCTACAATGGCGCGGTGCTGAAACGCATCGTCCAACACAATCACCTCCGTATCGGGCTTCTGGGACAACAACGCCCTGACACCTTCCACGCGGTTGGCACATACCGAAACGGATATATCCGGAAATTTTTGGAAGAACTGCATCGGCTCATCGCCAATGTCCGCAACAGTTGTTGATTCATCAGCAATGAAGAATCCCTTGCCCTGCCGTTTATATCCCCGGCTAATCGTGGCTACGCGATATTTATCTTTGAGCAACCGTATCAGGTATTCCGTCATCGGCGACTTTCCCGTACCGCCGACGGCAAGATTTCCCACACATATCAAAGGAAATTGAAAAGAAGTTGATTTCTTTATTTTAAAATCATATAGCTTGTGATGGATAACCACCCCGGCCTTGTAGAGCCACGACAAAGGCAACAGCCATTTGTTTTTCTGCTTAATGATTTTGCTCAAACCCATAAATCCTCTCCGGCGTTATACAATAATCTAAAGGTACATCAAAATGATTGCTATTCACTATTTTATCTATCGGCTCAAAATAACTTAACCCAACCTTAACGGCGCGCATACCGGGCGATGACAAAAACTTATCATAAAATCCTTTGCCGAAACCTACGCGATAACCCGCTTTGTCAAAGCAGAGCAATGGCACGATAATCAAGTCAATCGAAGCAGGCGACATTTCCACATTACTTTCGGGCTCCAACGTCCCAAACCTGTTCGGCATAAAAGTCGTGTCATCTTCTGTTACAAACGCGCGCATGGTGCTTGTCGCAAAATCGCAAACCGGATAGGCAACCTGCACGCCGGGATTTGAAAAAATAAGATAATCGGTAATGGCATCCGTGGCAGGCTCGTTGAAATTTTCCATAGACTGAAAAGTCATCAATGTTTCTATGGGCGGCAATGCCAAACGCTGAAACTGTATCAACAACAAATCATCCCATTTTTGCCTTTGCGTACCCGTAACACCCTTTCGCTTTTCGATAAAAACCTGCCTTGCTTGTTTCTTCAGCATTGAAATATAATATTGGTTTAATATTTGTGCCGACATGGCGTTTTATCAGTGCACGATAAAGCCTGTAAAAATATCAAACAATTAAAGTTACTCCTCATTCATAAAAACAGAAAAAATCGTTGTGCCATAGTTTTTTTCAAAACTATATTTTTCAAACTGTTTATAGTCATTTCGGGGCGTATGCTCCAGCACAAACCATCCGCCCGGCTTTATCAAATCTTTCTGAACAATGATGCGCGGTAAATCATCTATATTGGTCAAGGCATACGGCGGCCCGGCAAAAATAAAATCATATTGCTGCACGCAATCTTCCAAAAAACGAAACACGTCCAACTTAAACATCTTGGCTCCCGTTATCTTTAGCTCTGCCAATGTTTTTTTAATAAACGCGTGCATGGCATTGTCTTTCTCCACGATGGTCAAATCCGTAGCCCCACGGCTGGCCAGTTCATAACTGATACAGCCCGTCCCGCCAAACAAATCCAACGTTTTCAAATCCTCAAAATCAATACGATGTTGCAGCACATTGAATAAACCTTCCTTTGCCACATCCGTAGTTGGCCGGGTGTAAGGCATCTTTGCCGGCGGATGAATTTTTCGTCCGCCTAAACTTCCTGAGATGATGCGCATAAGGATAACTGGTTAAGCGTGGTAAAATAGTGCGATGGCAATTCGCTTTCGGCAGACACCTGCCATTCGGGTTTTTGAAAGGATATGTTTAGAATATACTGATACAGCATATTGTAAAGCGCTGAATCTTCCTCAATCAGACCGCAAAGCTCTAACTGAACCGTCTCCTGCCCCAATCCGAAAGTTTCACAAATCTTCAACACATAAAACAACACGTCTGCAGGAGCGTAATAAGGATAGGAATGTGACAACAGCCACTGCCCGCCCTTGGCAACCGCTACATTAAAAAAGCCCGCACCCACCTGTAAACGGATAATGCCGTCAGCAGCATCTTTGCCCGCCCGTTGCAGACGAATGGTTTGCAAATGCCAATACTCCGTTCCCGGCAGGTTTTGAATACACCAATTCAATAGGGAATAAGGAACAGTATAAACAAGACTTAGTTCACTGCCATGGATATTATCATACATGATATGGTCTTGCTGGCTTGCACCATTGAGGTACATCAGCGAACTGCTATCCCCGGTATTGTATGCCTCCGGTATCAGGAAATAAGTATCAAAATTAAAAGCCGTAACAATCCTGTCATACGCATAACGGAACGCCTCGCAGGATTGCAGAATGACATCCAGGGATTGCGTGCCAGTGTCTTTAAGATTATACCACCCCAGCTCCACGAGCTGATTTCCCGTGCTGTCCGTCACGGCATAGCCGAAATACCCGCTGCCAAGCTGCACGGCCAGTACGTCCCCGTCCACAACGGCTTTTTCTGTGTCTTTTATATAAAAAATCGGTTGCAAATCTTCTTTTTAAATATGCGCAAAAGTAAGCGTTATGAACTTATGGATATAACAAATACTGCTTCCGCATTTCTTTGTACTGCGAAAGCCCCGGCTCCCATGACTTTCGTATCTCTGCCTCACTCTTGCCCGACATAATCTGTTCCTTGAAAGCATACACACCTGCCAGTTTGTTGATATCACCCATTTGGTCACTTTGTTTCCTGTCAAAAAATTTGCTCTTATCAGGATAAGCGTTGTACATATCTATCATCCATTGAATATTGAGTTTGCGTGCCTTTATCAACGACGTCATGTCATACTTGCGCAAATCAAGGCCATAACAAGCCTTGTTTTGATGCAAAGGCGTTTCGCTCATGCCCGGAATGCTTTTCGGAATAAAAGAAAATGAATATTTACCTTTCAGCAAAGGCGCGCCCAAGACGGAAAAGGGAAAATAAGTGCCGCGCCCCTGACTGACAATCGTACCTTCAAACAGGCATAAACTCGGATAAAGCAAAATGCTTTGCTGTGTATTGAGATTAGGGGAAGGTTTTACGGGCAGTGTATAAGGCGTATCATGCGTGTAATTGGCCACGGGAATAATTTTCAACTTACATTTTATCTTGCCCGGTAGCCACCCCTCGCCGTTAATCATTTGGGCAAACTCTCCCACGGTCATGCCATGCGCAATGGGAATGGGATAAGCCCCGATGCCGGATTTGAGTTTCATGTCCAAAATGGGGCCGTCCACCAAATAACCGTTGGGGTTAGGACGGTCAAGAATCAACAATTCCTTGTTGTTCTCGGCGCAGGCTTCCATCAGTTTACCCAATACATTGATATAGGTATAAAAACGACAGCCCACGTCCTGAATATCATAAATCATCACGTCCACATCCGACAAATCCTGGGCAGAAGGTTTGCTCTTGCTACCGTACAAAGAAATGACAGGAATCCCGGTTTTGGCATCCACCGCATCATTTACCTTGGCGCCTGCGGAGGCATTGCCCCGAAAACCATGCTCGGGGCCAAAAGCCTTCACTATCTTGATGCCCAATGACAGCAAACTATCCACCAAATGTGTTTCGCCAATGCGGGATGTAGGGTTAGCCAACACGCCCACTCGCTTGCCCTTCAGATAATCCACATAAAGTTCGGTACGGTCAGCACCGGCTTTTATAGTTTTTTCACCCGTTGCACGCATCCTCTGGGATTGAAAACCGCACGACAAGATGACCATTCCCATCAGCAAGCATAAAGTATATAATCTCATTTTATAGGATGTTTATAAACAGAACAAATTATAAATAAAAATAACCCACAGTGCATTATAGAAAAAGTTAAGCAAATCACAAAAAGAAATTGACAGGGATAAGGCCGATCGACGACAAAATAACTGATTTGCTACTAACGTTTCGGGCTTTGTGACATAGCGGATTTTATGCACAAACACTGATAGGAAGCCGCTCTGCTATCATAGCCAATAGGTTGTTATGCGCAGTTTTTATTTGCTTTCAATTTCTATAAGTTTTTTCCCTTTTTCGCCTAAATAATGGGTTAAAATAGGATTGAAAATCTTATAGCCAACCGTTGAGTTGGTGAAAATCAAAATTCCCTTTTTTGTTTTAGGAAATAGGAATGTAATGCATTGTGTTCCCAAATCGGAACCGCCGTGAGAAACTGCAATTTCACCGTTTCCTAAATCATACAATTCAAAGCCCAACCCAAAATATTTGTTTTCTTTTGTTTTCACTTGTTTTTTGAGCATTTCCAGATAAACGTTTTCTGAAAGGTTTCCGCCGTTTAAAATATTGACGAGAAATTTTCCGTAATCTTCAATTGTGGTGTGCAAATCATCGGCAGCATTTGCTTTTTCATTTTTTATAGTTTCATAAGCATTTCCATTTTCATCGTAGCCGATTGCGAATCTAGACTCATCTGTGTTTTTTGTCCAAATAAAATCGGTGTCATTCATTTTTAATGGTTTCAGAACCAATTCTTCAGCAAGTTTTTCCAATGGTTTTTTGAATTTCTTTTCAATAGCTTTTCTTAAATATTCGAAACCTTCTCCGGAATATCCGTATTTCGTTCCGGGTTCAAAGAGAAATTGTAATTTTTTGTTTTTGGTTTCGCTTCGCCAATTCGGGAAACCGGTTTGATGACTCAAAATGAGCCTTGTCGTCAGTTTTTTATTTCTTGGATCATTTGCAATATCAGGGTCTGTATAATATTTATAAATCGGTTCGTCAAGATTCCATTTCCCCAGGCTTACCAATTTCAAAGCAACCATTGCTGTAATTGGTTTTGTAAGAGAAGCTACATTGAAAATCGTGTTGTAAGGTGCAGCATTTCCTTTTGAAATTTCGCCGAAAACTTTCACTTGTTTTAGTTTCCCATTTTCAATAATTCCGAGTCCGAGTGTTTTGATGTTGTTTTCAGATAACCAATTTTCAATGGCAGAATCATCGTCAAAAATGTTTGCAGTTTTCTGTTGTTCTGAAAGCGGTTGATGATCAAAACTAAAAGATTCTGTCAATTTCCATTCTCCGTTTTCCAACTCCCAAACATTGCTGAATTTTGCAATTCCTGCTCGACTTTCTCGTTTTTCTGAAAATGTATGTTCTCCATTTTGAACGGCTCCGTAAAGCATTCCATTTTTATAAAGTGGAAAAATTTCGGTTTTTTCTTTGATTAAAAATCTTTTGACCTGACGATTTTCAGCATTACTACAAATTCCTTTTTTTAAATCAGAAATAAATTTTGCTTTATTTGAAATTCCGTCTTTGTCGTGATAAAATTTTAAATTTTCGCTCAACAAATTTTCAGACAGGTTGATGTTACATTGATTAAAACCGACATCAAAAAGCAAACTGTCTTTTGCAAGAATAGTTTGATAAAGTTCGCTTGGATTTTGAGTTTGAGCAAAAGTTTTATTTGAAGAAATGATAAGAAATAGAATACCGAAAATGATTTTTTTTGCCATTTATTTAATTTTCGGCAAAGATTAAATGTCTTGACCCGGTATTGCAAAAAATGAACCCGCCAAAAACCCGACAATAGCCCGACAAAATTATATTATATTGAAATTCAGCTTGTAACGAAGCTTTTTGTTTCTGTCGATTTCCGCAAGATTTCTAAGAATCAAAAATATATTGGATAAGACAATCAGAGCCAAAAGCACAATCGTAAAGGAACGCCCGAGTTTTAGAAAGATTCCCAGCATAAAAACAATCGGAGCCATTATCGTCCAAATAATTTGAAGCGAAATAATTTGTTTGGTTAAATAATTTTTCTGTTTTAGCATGTGAGACAGAATTAACGGCGCCAAAATATTAAGAGGCGGAAGCACAATAAATAGGATGGAAGACAGGTTGATGAGTTTGATTTTTTGAAAATTAATTCCATTTTCGTTTTCTAAGTTTTCGCTTGGTTTCTCAATAGGTTCTTCAGTGGGATTTTCTACCAAATTGTTTGTTAATTCACTTTCCAAAATTTCTAAAGTCTTGGAAAGTGTTTTTAACGTATATCCTTTGGGTTCAGTTCCTGATTCAATTCTTTGAATGGTTCTTACAGAAATTCCTGATTTTTCAGAGAGTTCTTCCTGCGTTAAATTTTGTCGTTCTCTAATCTGTTTTAATTTGGACATACAGTTTTTCTAAAATTGCGTATAACAGTTCGGGGCTTCGTGTTCGGGCGGGTATTTGAAAAACGTCAGCCGAAAACTAAAGCCGAGTAAAGATAAAAAAGCTGAGAATATAATCCTCAGCCAAATTTATAGCGTCAAGCCGGAACAAAAGCTGATAGTAGCACAAAAGTTGAGAATATATTCTTGTCCCCCCGACTGCCGCCAAACCGTTTGTTGGCAGCAGTTAATCTCGTTTCTGTTCTTTAAATATATCTTCCAATGTGTCTTTATACTTGGTGTATTTGTAAAGATTTCTTTCTTTCAAAATTGAGCCGAGTAACAAATCGTTCTTTTCTTTTTCGCTTCCATTTTCCTTATTCAGGCAAATCAAATGCGACAAAAGCGTTTCGTAATATTTGTCAAGGTAATAACTTTTATAGCTCTGTATTCCTTTGTCTTTTACTATATTCATTTCAAAATCTGTAAAGTAAAAGTCGGTGTATTGATAGTAAGGTCGTCCGTTAAATTTCGGATATTTTTTTATGTTGTCGTATGCTTTTTGTGTATTTGGCGGTTTGACTACGTTCATATATCCCCAAATCGTCTTGCCACAATAATCCATACAACGTAAAAACAAAATGCCTTTTTCCGTGTCGTCTTTGAAATTATAGTCTTTAAGTTTGAAATCAACTTTTGAAAAGTCAAACGGCTGGTTTTTGTTACCAACTGCTGTAAACAACATTCCATAATAGTTGTCAACTAATTCGTAAGTTGGAATGTTTACAGTCATTAAACTGTCTATAAGTTTGTCGTTGTCTATTTGATTTTCTTCTCGTAAGTTGAGATTTACTGCTCTGATTATGAAAATTTGTTTCAAAGTTTGGTCGTCAGGTCGGGACAAAAACTGCTGCGTCAGCAATTTATTTTTTGTCGTGATTGTCTGAACCATAAAATCTGTTGCAGTTTTTAAGTTTTCTGGAATGTCTGCTTTGATGTCTTTGAAAACTTCTTTGGTTGGCTCGTTACGAAACATAAAGTCTTTGTAAGTCTTGCCAAGTTCAATAAGTTTTGCGTTGTTGTTCGTCTGTCCGAAAGTCAAAACCGTCAAACAAAGTCCTAAAAATGTCAATGCTGTTTTTTTCATTGTGTCGTTCTTTTAATTGCTGCCAACTCGTTTATTTGCGCAACTAATCTACAATAATATCCCAAATCCTGTTGGCTTTGTGTAGTTTTTGCGTCAGGTCATCAAACGAACTTTTCCTCCCGACGGGGGAAATAAACCTACCCCTTCATTGCCTTCTTCGATAGGATAGATTGTACGATTTTTTCCGCGTGCTCGCGGCTGTTTTCTATAAAAAGACGATGGGTGTTCATCCCACCGCAAATCACACCGGCCAGATATATACCGGGAATATTGGTTTCGTGCGTTTCCAAATCCAGCACAGGGCAGCGCACTTCGTCATCGCTCAGCGCAATCCCCAGTTGTTCCAAAAACCTTAGGTTTGGCTGATAGCCTGTGGCGGCAATCACCCAGTCATTTTTTAGCGTAACGACACCGTCGGGCGTTTGGATGTCCACTTCCCGCAGCCTCACTTCCTTTATTTCGGAATTAAAATAAGCGGTTATCGAACCTTCAAGAATACGGTTTTCAATGTCGGGCTTTACCCAATATTTCACGCGTTCCCCTATCTCGCCGCCCCGGACGACCATCGTCACGCGCGCACCTTTCCGCCATGTTTCCAATGCCGCGTCCACGGCGGAGTTCATCGCACCAACCACTATCACATCCTGAAAAGCATAAAAATGCGGATCGCTGTAATAATGCGTCACCTTGGGCAAGTCCTCTCCCGGTACATCTAAAAGATACGGAATATCATAAAAACCCGTCGCAATAATAATATTATCGGCAGTATAAGAAGCCTTGGTTGTTTCCACACCGAAAAAATGCTGTACCTGCCCCACCTGCTTCACTTCTTCAAACAAACGGATATTCAGCTTAAACACGTCCGTCACGCGGCGATAATACTCCAGCGCTTCCGCCCTTGTCGGTTTGGGATTATTGGACACAAAAGGCACGCCGCCGATTTCAAGCCTGTCAGAGGTCGAGAAAAAGGTCATATTGGCGGGATAGTGATAAAGCGAGTTCACTAAGCAGCCTTTTTCCAGAACCAGGTGGGCAATGCCCGCCTCCCGCGCCCGGATAGCACAGGCCAGCCCAATGGGGCCGCCGCCTATTATTATCAAAGAAAAATGTTCTTTTTGCATATCAGCAAAGATAACGCTAAGGGCGAACGTGAAAATATTGAAATAAAAGACAATTTGCCGTGTATCCCGTTTCATTCATCAGCCACAATTTGCAATCCTTATTTTTCCATTAGCACATTTGCCCCATTTCTCTTAAATTTGCCCCACTTTTTAAAGACAAAATCATTATGGCAAAAATTATAGCTTTTAGGGAAGCCCTGCGCGAGGCGATGAGCGAGGAAATGAGAAGGGACAGCAGGGTATTTTTAATGGGTGAGGAAGTGGCCGAATATAACGGGGCTTACAAGGTGAGCCAAGGCATGTTGGCCGAGTTTGGCCCAAAAAGGATATTGGACACTCCTATCACAGAACTCGGCTTTACAGCCGTGGGCGTGGGTGCTGCCCAAAACGGTCTTCGCCCCATCGTTGAGTTCATGACATGGAACTTTGCCGTGCTGGCATTAGACCAGATACTGAACACCGCTTCCAAAATGCTGGCCATGAGCGGCGGGCAAATCTCCTGCCCAATCGTGTTCAGGGGCGGCAACGGCTCTGCCGGGCAGTTGGGCGCGCAACACTCTACTGCGTTTGAATCGCTTTATGCCAATATCCCGGGCATCAAGGTGGTTTCGCCCAGTAATCCCTATGATGCCAAAGGTTTGCTAAAACAAGCCATCCGTTACGAGGAAGACCCCGTGATGTTCATGGAAAGCGAGTTGATGTACGGCGACAAAATGGAAGTTCCCGAAGAAGAATATTATATCGAACTGGGCAAGGCCGACGTAAAAAAAGCCGGAACGGACGTAACCATCATATCTTTCAACAAAATGATGAAGGTTGCCCTCGGTGCCGCCGCCGAACTTGAAAAAGAAGGCATCAGCGCCGAAGTGATTGATTTGCGCACCATCCGCCCGTTGGATATGGACACCATCCTCGCCAGCGTGAAGAAAACAAACCGCCTGGTCATCGTAGAGGAACAATGGCCGTTCGCCTCTGTTTCTTCCGAAATTTCTTACAGGGTACAAAAAGACGCGTTCGATTATCTTGACACGCCTATCCGCCGCATCACGGCTGCTGACGCGCCGCTGCATTATGCGCCCAATTTGGTGGCTGCCGCGCTGCCCGATGTGCCCAGGACGGTGAATCTGGTAAAAGAAGTGATGTATCTGAAAAAATAACTTTTTCCATCTTATTGCATAAATGCCAGTTTGATTCTTTCAAATTGGCATTTTTTATGACTTGTTTATAAGCTTTGCCTTTATTTTTGCACGGAATGAGAGTTCAGGTAAAATATCACTAAATAAAAGACTCCTCTCCGTTCATTCGCGTACACTTTAAAAAGACTTTGGTTTTTCTTTATAAAAATATTTATTTAAAAAGTGGCTAAAACAAAAAATATCGAACCCGCAGGGGAAATACTCATCATTGATGACGAGGCTGCTATCCGCAAAACGCTGGCAGAAATCCTCTCCTTTGAAAACTATAAGGTTTGCGAGGCTGTTGACGGCGAAGAAGGGCTGAAACTTTTTCAGGAAAAGAAATTTGACCTGGTGCTTTGCGACATCAAGATGCCCAAAGTGGATGGCATGGAGTTTTTGGAAAAAGCCAACGCCATTTCGCCGGATGTCCCCATTGTCATGATTTCCGGTCACGGCAATATCGAAACAGCCGTGGAGGCTGTTAAACACGGGGCTTACGATTTTATTTCCAAACCGCCGGATTTGAATCGCCTGCTTATCACCATCCGCAATGCACTCGAAAAAGGTTCGCTGGTAACAGAAACAAAAGTCCTGCGCCGCAAGGTGAGCAAGGTGCAGGAAATCATCGGCGAATCGGAAGCCATCCGACGCATCAAGGACACCATTGACAAAGTAGCCCCTACCGAGGCACGGGTGCTCATCACAGGCGCCAACGGCTCCGGCAAGGAACTTGTTGCCCGCTGGATTCACGAGAAAAGCAACCGAAACAGTTCTCCTTTGGTTGAGGTGAACTGCGCGGCCATACCCACAGAACTTATCGAGTCCGAACTTTTCGGGCATGAAAAAGGCGCTTTCACGTCTGCCATCAAACAACGCATCGGCAAGTTTGAACAGGCCAACGGCGGAACACTTTTCTTGGATGAAATCGGCGATATGAGCCTTAGCGCACAGGCCAAAGTGCTGCGCGCCTTGCAGGAAGGAAAAATCACCCGCGTGGGCGCGGACAAAGACATCAGCGTGGACGTGCGCGTAGTGGCCGCCACAAACAAAGACCTGCTGCGCGAAGTAGAGGAAAAACGTTTCAGGCTCGACCTTTATCACCGCCTTGGCGTTATCCTCATTCATGTACCCTCGCTCAACGAACGCAGCGACGATATTCCGTTGTTGGTTGATTTGTTCCTGGATGAGATTTGCGCCGATTACGGGATCGCCAAAAAAGGCATTGACCCCATCGCCATCGCAAACCTGCAACAGCGCAACTGGACAGGGAACATTCGCGAACTCCGCAACGTGGTGGAACGCCTTGTTATTCTGAGCGGTAAAAACATTACTGCCGAGGACGTGAAGAATTATGTGGCACTTTAAGGCGGAAACTGCAAAAACAGGGCATCGGGAAAAGTAGTCCGCAATCGGTGATATTGTGGACAATGCATATTTGTACCGATAAATAACCTGCTGCAAGTATTTTATCATTTGCAACCCACACCCATGCATATTCTTGAAGTAAAAAATCTTTCCAAGAACATATCCAATACGTTCGCGCTGAAGGCAGTCAGTTTTGTCCAACCCAAAGGTGAAAAAATAGGCATTGCCGGGGCAACCGGCTCCGGTAAAAGCACCTTGTTGAAACTTATTGCCGGGCTGCTTGATGCCGATGACGGCGCGTTCTTATTTTGAAGGTAAAAAAGTATTAGGCCCATCCTGGAGATTGATAGCCGGGCAACCGGGCATCGCCTATCTTTCCCAATATTTTGAGCTGCGTCTTAACGTGAATATGGAAGAAGTACTTTATTCCGCCGACAAACTGGAGGAAGGAAAAGCAGAACAGTTGTTCAAATGGTGCCGGATAGACCATTTGCTCAACAGACAAAGCCATCAACTTTCGGGCGGGGAAAAACAACGTATTGCGTTGGCTCGGTTGCTTTTAACCGCGCCAAGATTGTTAATCCTCGACGAACCTTTTTCAAACCTTGACCTGATACACAAAAGCATTTTGAAAGAGGTATTGGAAAAAATCAGCACAGAAATGGGCATCAGCCTAATCATTGCCTCGCACGACCCAACAGACATCCTGCCCTGGGCCGATAAGCTGATGCTGATGAAAGACGGCGAAGTATTACAGGCAGATACCCCGGAAAAAGTTTACGCAAAGCCTGTTTCAGAATATGCCGGAGGACTGCTGGGCAGCTATAACGTGTTAGATAAAAACATATCCAGCAAATTTGGCATCACCGAAATGCCCGACAACAAAAAAGCATTTGTCCGTCCGGAGTGGTTTACAATAAGCGGGAAGGGTATTCCCGGCAAAGTGATAAGGACTTCCTATCATGGGCACTTTTACGAATCTATGATAGATTGCGAAGGCGTCCTGCTTAAAATTAACACAGGAAATATGCCCATTGAAAAAGATGCCGACATTCATCTACAACTAAAAACCGGAAGCGAAGTTGTATTTGTTTGATAAAAATCTTGACCGTATTTATTCAACTCCATTTTAATCAACAGAGATTCACATACAGAATAAGAATTCCCTAAAAAATCTTAAACCTTTCAAAACAACTTCTTTCCAACATCTCGCGGTCGTCGGGATGGGCAATGTTAATGAGCGCGCGTGCCCGTTGGCGCAGGTTTTTACCAAAGAGATAAGCCACCCCATATTCTGTAACAACATAGTGTGCGTGACCGCGCGTGGTCACCACACCCGCCCCGGGCTTGAGCATTGGCACAATACGCGACATCCCTTTTTTCGTGCGGCTGGTAATGGCTGTGATTGGTTTACCGCCCTTGCTCAACGCCGCGCCGCGCATAAAGTCCATTTGCCCGCCGATGCCGCTGTAATGATAAGTGCCTATGCTGTCGGCACATATTTGTCCGGTAATATCAACCTCGATGGCGCTATTGATGGCAACTAAGTTATCGTTGCGCATAATAACGAGCGGACTGTTCACATAATCCATATCCAAAAAAGCAAATGAGGGATTATCATCTAATACATCGTACAATTTACGCGTGCCATTGGCAAAAGCAGTGACGGTCTTATTAGGGTGTATATTTTTATATTTATTGTTTACGATATCATTGAGATAAAGTTCAATGATACCATCGCTGACCATTTCGGTATGGATGCCCAAATCTTTGTGGTTGCCCAAACTCTTGAACACGGCATCGGGAATCGTGCCAATGCCCATTTGCAGCGTGCTGCGGTCGTCAATCAACTCGGCAATATAACGTCCTATCTTCATTTCATCCTCCGTGGTCTTGGACGCGTAATTTATCTCCGGCAAATCCTGTTCGTGAAAGACCAGTTTTGCAAAACGTTTTACGTGAATCATGCTATCTCCCAAAGTCCGGGGCATACGGGGATTTACCTGCCCGATAACAAAACGGGCATGGTCAACGGCAGAACGTGCAATATCTACCGAAGTGCCCAGGGAACAATAACCGTGCTTATCTGGAGGTGACACCTGCACCACCGCCACATCAAGCGGCAACACGTCGGAACGGAACACATCCGAAATATCGCTCAGGAACAGCGGGATATAATCCCCCCGGCCGCTGTTCACATTTTCGCGCACCGGCTCTGAAACAAATAAACTATTGATGTAAAAAGAATCCTGATATTGGGGTTTGGCAATTTCTACGTCTCCCTGTAAAGTAATGGAAACAATCTCTACATTCCGCAATCTGTCGGCCTGTTTGGCAAGCTCATGGAACATATACAGCGGGGTGGCGGCACTCCCATGAAAAAACACACGGTGATTACTTTGGATGACAGACAACGCATCCTCGGCAGAAACATATAAATGCCCGTTCATATTGCAAACAATTTGTTTACAAATTTATCGGGTAAAAACCTTAAAAACTATGATTTTCGTCAGGAAAAGGGGTAATCTTATATCTATTATTTACCGAACTGCGCCAGTATTTTTTGTGTGGTCATGGTTCCCTCAAAGCCGTTTATCAACTTTTTATCCTTATTGTAAAAGGCATGGAACGGCAGGCTTTTAAGACCGTAATATACCGGAAAAGCATAGGCATAGTCCCTGGCCACGGTGATATTTTTATACTTATCCAGGCCGTAATGAGCCACAAACGTGCGCATTTCATCCAGCGACAACATGCAGACCATGATAATCTGAATATCTCGCAGTTTGTCCATGTTCTTCACCAGTTCCTCGGTTTCATGCTTGCAATGGTCGCACTCGGGGCTGAAAACAATCAACATCACCGGTTTCTTTTTGTCCAGCTTCGCCTTTAGTTCCCAACCTGTACTGTCGGCCAGCAACAGTCTTGCCGATGGCAGCGTCCTGTATTTAAGATAGGGCGGTTGCTCCTGCGCCATCGCGGCAAAAGAAAACACTACAAACAGCAAAGACAATAAATATTTCATGCGTTTCTATTTTATCGGGATAACAAATAACCTATAATCAATCGGCCACCTGCCAACAGTCACAAGACTCCTCAAACCCCGTAACCGTTGCGTGCAAGGTAAAAAACTATCTTGATTTTTGACTTGCTATTTTCGTGCAGGCCTCAAAGGCAATCTCAAATCATTGTATTACTCATTCCAAATTGCCTGTTACGCGACAATTATTTACTTTGCGCCCCGAAACATGCAGTACGAATTTATCACCATAGAAGGCAATATCGGCGCGGGCAAAACAACGCTTGCCACCAAACTGAGCAAACATTACAATGCGCGGCTGGTGCTGGAAGAATTTGCGGACAATCCCTTTCTGCCAAAATTCTATGAAAAGCCCGACCAGTACGCCTTTCCGCTGGAATTGTTTTTTATGGCCGAACGGTACAAGCAATTGCAGGAGTTGCTGGCACAGAAAAGCCTTTTTCAACAGGTAACCATAAGCGACTACCTGTTCATCAAATCTTTGCTGTTTGCCCGCGTGACGCTCTCGGAAGATGAATACAAACTTTACCAGCGGTTATTTGACATCATCCAGCAACAAATCATCCAACCCCAAATACTCATTTTCCTGCAAGCACCGGTGAAAAAACTTCAGGAAAATATCAGGAAAAGACAGCGTGATTATGAACAAAAAATACCGGACGAATATCTGTTGAGTATTCAGGACACTTATAACCAGTATTTGAAACAGCAACAATCCATCCCCACCCTTATGGTAGATGCTACCCATGCGGATTTCATTACGAATGACAAACATTTCAACATCATCACAAATGCCCTCGACAAACAATATGCGCCGGGGATTTATCATATTGATTTGCCGTGAGCGGCGTAAATATCAATACACGACTACCACCCTACGTATCCAAACGCTGCCAAAACCAATACAAAATATTACCTTCGCAGCCTTACCATGGCAAACAGCCACCCTACCGTTACGCAAAATACATCTGACCCCTTCGCCGCTGTGCGCATCCCTGAATATCGTTTCCTGATGCTCGGGCGCTTTACCTTTGTTATGGCGCTGCGCATGATGAGCACACTTGTGGGCTGGTGGATATACAATATAACTAAAGACCCGTTGGCGATAGGCTTCATCGGCTTGTCAGAAGTCATCCCTGCCCTGTCGCTGGCTTTATATTCCGGTCATAAGGTGGATGTATCCGATAAGAGGGTTTTATTACTCAAAGCGATTGCAGGTTATGTATTTGCCGCGTTAGCCCTATGCTATCTTTCTACTTCTCACGCCAGCAGTTTTTTGCACATCAAGCATATTGCATGGTTCATCTACGGTGTTTTTTTCTTTAATGGTATTTTACGGTCTTTCGTCGGGCCTTCGTTTACATCAATGATTGCCACTATTGTGCCGCGTAATCTTTTACAAAACGCCACAACCTGGAGCCAGGGGACGTGGCTGGGCGCATCGGTATCCGGCCATGCCGTAGGCGGGTTTTCTATTGCGCTCATAGGCATTACCAACACTTTGGTTTTGATGAGTTGCCTTTTTATACTGGCCTTTTTATTTATAACACGGCTAAAGCCCAAGCCACCTTATATCAACAATTCGGAACAAACTACATGGGAAAGCGTGCTGGAAGGACTTCGTTTCGTATTTCGCACCAAGGCACTTTTTGCGGCCATGGCCGTAGACATGTTTGCTGTGCTTTTCGGTGGTGCTGTGGCTATGATTCCCGTGTTTGCCAGCGACATCCTGAAGATAGGCCCGATGGGCTTCGGATGGCTTAATGCAGCTTCTGACATTGGGTCAATCATCATTGTCATCACGCTCACCCTCTTTCCCATGCGAAAAGCACAAGGCCGGAAAATGCTTTTGGCCGTTGCAGGTTTTGGAACGTGCATTGTCCTCTTCGGACTGTCCAAATGGTTCTTGCTTTCATTTACGGTGCTCGTGCTGGCAGGCATCCTTGATGGCATCAGCGTAGTGGTGCGGGGCACGGTGATGCAATTGCTAACCCCTGACCACATGCGCGGCCGCGTAAGCAGCGTAAGCGGGATGTTCATCCTTAGCAGCAACGAACTGGGTCAGTTTGAAAGCGGCGTAATGTCGAGACTATTAGGTATTGTGCCGTCAGTTGTCTTTGGCGGATTGATGACGCTTAGCGTGGTTATCGTAACATGGTTCAAGGCACCCACGTTACGCAAATTTGAATATTGACGGTTTAATATATTACAGAATTATATTCCTGATTATTTTCCTACTTCATCCGGCTCATGCAAAGCTTCAGGCTATCTAACCAATTTGGAATAGCAACATGATAGGTTTCGCTGATTTTTGTTTTATCTAAAACAGAATAAGCGGGACGTTTAGCTGCAGTAGGATAATCGGAAGTAGAGATTGCATTCACCTGACAGGAGCTGCCCAATATATCCCTGATGGACACCGCAAAATCATACCAACTGATTTTGCCCTCGTCGGTGAAATGATAAATACCAGCCGCCCATTTACCGGAAACCACGATATCCAATAATGCTTTTGCCAAATCAGCTGCGTAGGTAGGAGTGCCATATTGGTCGCCCACCACGCTAATCGCAGGTTTTTCGCTCATCAACCGCATCATTGTCTTTACAAAATTTTTGCCGTAAGCCGAATATACCCAAGCCGTGCGCACGATAACCGGGTCGGTATGGGCTGCCGCCAATTCTTCGCCTTTCAATTTTGAGATGCCATACATACTCACGGGGTGAGGTGGCGTATCTTCTTTATAAGGCGTGGTTGCTGTACCGTCAAACACATAGTCGGTTGACACATGCACCAGCTTCGCCCCATTGGCAGCGCAGGCTTTTGCTAAAAAGCCCACGGCATCTGCGTTCACAACCATTACAATCTTTTGCTCTGCCGGATCTTCAGCCTTATCCACTGCGGTATAGGCCGCGCAATTGATACAATACGCCGGCTGGTAACTTTTGAAAAATTCGTTCACGGCATTTTCATCAATAATGGAAAGCTCCTGATAATCCGTAAAACAAAACTCGAACTGCGGGTATGACGAGGCCAAATCTTTCAGTTCAGAACCCAATTGCCCGTTAGCACCTGTAACCAATATTTTTTGCGTTGCCATAAAATCAGTATTAAAAATTATTTTTGCATTCTTTAAAACCCGGCAATATCATGTCTTTTTCCGATACGATAGCCTTGTCTGCTGGGATTTGCCAATCAATTGCCAAATCTGCATCATTATAAATAATGCCACCTTCGCTTTCTTTATTGTAGAGCCTGTTGCATTTATACATAACTACCGCTTCTTCACTCAACACAGAAAAACCATGCGCAAATCCTTCGGGAATCAATAATTGCTTTTTATTGTCGGCCGATAGTTCCAGCGAAAGAACTTTGCCGAATGTGGGCGAGCCCAGCCGGATGTCCACTGCAACGTCCAAAATACGGCCTGCCAGCACGCGCACCAACTTGCATTGTGCATGTGGGTTTTGCTGATAGTGCAATCCCCTGATAACACCATATTTTGACCTGGATTGATTATCCTGTACGAAATTATACATCACCCCCTCCTTCTCAAAGGATTCTTTGTTGTATGCTTCAAAAAAATAACCTCTGTCGTCCGCAAAAACTTTAGGTTCAAAAACCAAAAGCCCTGCTATTCCTGTTTGTGTAAATGGCATATTTTATAAGCTATAATATTGTCTGTGAGTAATTTTGTTTCGGTAGATACCTTTTAAATCTGCAATTAAGGCATTTTCTTTGGTAATGCTGCAAAAATAAGTATCATCCAGCAAAAGATATTCTTTATGCGGTACGCAGATAATGACCGCATCGTACCCGCCGGAAATTTTGCCTATCAGTTCAAAACCATATTCCTTTTGTAATTCATTGGAATCAGCATAAGGGTCATG
Organism: Niabella sp.; assembly: GCA_047601605.1. GTDB lineage: Bacteria > Bacteroidota > Bacteroidia > Chitinophagales > Chitinophagaceae > Niabella. The sequence continues at coordinate 1,801,537 of JASGIU010000002.1, read as the reverse complement.
CACGTGTACGTTCACGCTAAAATCTTTTAACGCCTTCACGATGTCGGCCACTTTGCTGTTGCGCACATCGCTGACGTTTTCCTTAAAAGTAGCACCCATTATCAATACGTTGGAACTGCTCACCTTTGCCTCTGTCTTGATAATATGCTTGACCACTTTTTCCGCGACATAGCCCGCCATGCCGTCATTGATGCGGCGACCGGCAGATATAACCTGTGATTGATAACCCAAACGCATAGACTGATACGTAAGGTAATACGGGTCAACGCCGATGCAATGCCCGCCGACCAACCCGGGCTGAAATTTTAGAAAATTCCACTTGGTAGCAGCCGCTTCAAGCACTTCATAAGTATTGATGCCCACTTTATCAAAAATCATGGAAAACTCGTTCATCAGGGCGATGTTCAAATCGCGTTGGGTATTCTCGATGATTTTGGCCGCCTCGGCCACTTTAATGGAAGACACTTTGTGAACACCCGCTTCCACCACCAGTGCATATACATTGGCTATTTCAGTCAGCGAATCTTCATCACTGCCCGCCACCACTTTTACAATCTTGCTAAACGTGTGTTCCTTATCCCCGATATTGATACGCTCGGGAGAATACCCCAGTTTAAAATCAAGCACGTTTTTCAAGCCGGATACCCTTTCGATAACAGGCAGGCAGTCATCTTCCGTACAACCGGGATACACCGTGGACTCGTACACCACATAATCGCCCCTTTTAATCACGCGGCCAATGGTTTCGGACGCTTTGAGCAATGCTTTTAAATCAGGGACATTTTTGGCATCCACAGGGGATGGTACGGTGATGATAAAAAAACTGGCTTCACGTAATACCGACTCATCATCAGTAAAAACAATATCGCAGTTATCAAAATCCTCTTGGTGAATTTCTTTAGCAGGGTCAATACCCCGGCGCATCATTTCAATCCGTTCGCTACTGATATCAAAACCGATTACCGACAGCTTTCTGGCAAAGGCCAGTGCAATAGGCAATCCCACATAGCCCAAACCTATAACGGCAAGCTTTTTCTTTTTATGGATTAAGTCCTGATACATTTCAAAGGTTATATTGATTTTTCGTTCGTTTTTTTAACGGTTAAACAAACTATATACATTTTTTATTCGCTTCGATGACAGCTAATAAAAAATGATGTGCCAATTATTTATTTACATACTCAAGCACGCTGCCCGTGATGTGCAACAGTTGCTCTTCGTCAAGCTCGGAGTGCATGGGTAACGAAATAACACGATCCGTCAACCAATCCGTAACCGGCAACTCACGGCCTTCCACCTGAAAACTTTCAAACATTTTTTGCCTGTGGCCGGGCAACGGATAATAGAGCATGGAAGGAACACCTTTTGACGCAAGATATTGCTGCAACCCGTCCCTATCGGCACCTTCCACGATAAGTGTATATTGGTTATACACGTGCCGCACGTTTGAAGCTGCACGGGGCGTGGCGAGGTTTTCGCTTATCGAAAAAGCATTGTTATAATAAACCGCAGCTTCATGACGAGCCTGATTGTATTCTTCCAAATAACGAAGCTTGATATTGAGCACGGCCGCCTGCACGCTATCCAGCCTACTGTTGCAGCCCACCACATCGTGATAATAGCGTTTGGTCTGCCCGTGGTTGGCCACAATCCTTAGCCTTTCTGCCAGTGCATCATCATTGGTAGAAATAGCCCCGCCATCGCCAAAAGCGCCAAGGTTTTTACTCGGATAAAAAGAGGTGCATCCGATATGACCAATCGTGCCCGTCTTTTTTGTCGTGCCATCACTGAAGGTATATTCTGCTCCGATGGATTGCGCATTGTCCTCCACCACGTACAGGTCGTGCTTTTGCGCTATCGCCATTATTGCTTCCATATTGGCAGGATGGCCGTAAAGGTGCACCGGCACAATAGCTTTTGTGCGCGGCGTGATAGCCCGTTCCAAATCGGCAATGTCTACACAAAACGTATCTTTATCCACATCCACAAAAACAGGGGTCAGCCCAAGCAATGCCACTACCTCGGTTGTCGCGATAAACGTAAAAGAGGGGGTGATGACCTCATCGCCCGGTTTGAGGCCAAGCGCCATCAAGGCTATCTGCAAGGCATCGGTACCGTTGCCGCAAGGAATGGCATGTTTTGCACCCAGATAAGCAGCCAGATTATCCGCGAATTCCTTCACCACCGGGCCGTTGATAAACGCGCTGCTTTCCATCACATCTATCACCGCCTTATCAATCTCTGGTTTTATTTTTTGATACTGGGTCTTTGTATCCACCATTTGTATTGTACGCATCTCTCAGAAAATTTTAAAGAGAACAAAGGTAACGAATTGATAAGTTGAAACATTGAGAAGTTTAAGGGTTGAAAAGGTTATCCAACCCTCATTATCTAATTGTCAAACTTTTTCCGCAACGCGTCCAGACTTGCCTGAAAACTGTTCCGGGGTTTATCGGACTGATTTGCGGCAGGTTTGAAACCCTGTCGTGGCCTCGTCTCTGCCTGCTTCTCGTCTTTCATGCTCAACGAAATCCTTTTGCGCGCCACATCCACTTCCAGCACCGTCACCATCACCTTTTGATTGAGCTTTACCACTTCGTTAGGATCGCTCACAAAACGGTTTGACAAATGCGATACATGCACCAGCCCGTCCTGCTTTACCCCTACATCCACAAAAGCCCCGAAATTGGTAATATTTGTCACGATACCCGGCACCTTCATGCCTGCCTTTAAATCCTCCATCGTTGAAAGTCCATCCGCAAAACGGAACTCCTCAATAGTATCGCGCGGGTCAAGTCCCGGTTTTTCCAGTTCTTTGAGTATATCCTCGATGGTGTAAACACCGGCCTTTTCGCTCACAAAATCCTGCACCTTTATTTTTTTGCGCAATTCCGGCTGCTTCATCAAATCTTTCACCCCGCATTGCAGGCTATTTGTCATGGCCTCTACCAACGGATAGCTTTCGGGGTGCACGGCGGAACTGTCCAAAGGATTCTCTGCCCCAAAAATGCGCAGGAAGCCCGCGCATTGCTCATAGGCTTTCGGGCCGAGCATAGACACTTTCAGCAACTCTTCCCGCGTTTTAAAAGCCCCGCTCTTTGTCCTGTAATCCACAATATTTCTGGCAGTGGTCGCCGTGAGGCCGGACACGTACATCAACAGGTGCTTGCTGGCGGTGTTGACATCCACGCCCACATAGTTCACGCAACTTTCTACTACCGTATCCAGGCTCTCCTTTAAACGGGTTTGGTTCACATCATGCTGATATTGCCCCACACCAATGCTCTTGGCATCAATCTTTACCAACTCGCTCAGCGGGTCAAGCAAACGGCGGCCAATGCTGATAGCGCCGCGCACGGTCACATCCTCATCAGGGAATTCCTCACGTGCCACATCGCTGGCCGAATAGATGGAAGCCCCGCTTTCATTGACCATGAAAACCGCAACGGGTTTCCCGAAATCTATGCTGCGCACCAATTTCTCTGTTTCCTTACTGGCAGTGCCGTTCCCGTAACCAATCGCTTCTATATCGTATTGCTTCACCAACCGTTTGACAGCATCTGTTGCACCTGACCAATCATTTTGGGGCGCGTGGGGGAAAATGGTCTCATATTTGAGAAAAGTTCCTTTCTCATCTAGGCAAACCACTTTGCATCCCGTGCGAAAACCGGGGTCTATGGCCAGGATTCGCTTATTGCGCAAAGGCGGCGCTAACAATAATTGACGCAGGTTTTCCGCAAAAACACGGATGGCCTCCTCGTCGGCACGGCTTTTACTGTCCATACAAAATTCTGTTTCGATGGCGGGTTTTAGCAAACGCACGTAGCTATCCTCTATCGCCAGCCCGACCTGTTGCGATGCGGCGTTGGAGGATTTTACAAAATGAGATTTCAAGGCACCGATAGCGGTTTCTTTTTCCACGGAAATATCCATAATCAAAAAACCTTCCTTTTCACCCCGCCGGATGGCCAGCAAACGGTGCGAGGGACATTTTGCCAAGGGCTCTTTAAACTCAAAATAATCACGGTATTTCTGTGCATCGGTCTCGTCTTTTTTCGTGGAAAGCACCCTTGCGGAAATAGCGGCATCCTTTTCAAACATCGAACGAATCATTGTCCGCGCTTCCTGATCTTCGGCCACCCATTCCGCCACGATATCCCGCGCCCCCTGCAAGGCTTCTGTAATATCTTTTACCTGCTCGTTCAAATATTTTGCGGCATTTTCTTCCACCTCTACGGGTTGTTGCTCCAAAAGCAATTTTGCCAGTGGCTCCAGACCCTTTTCAATGGCCATCGTTGCGCGGGTTTTGCGCTTGGGTTTATAAGGCAGATAAATATCTTCCAATTCTGTGGATACCGTGCAATCCTCTATTTTTTGCTTGAGTTCCGGCGTCAGTTTGCCCAACCCTTCAATTGTTTTAAGGATTGTTTCCTTGCGCTTTTCCAGCTCATCATAATATTTTGCCTTGTCGATAACGCCCGCCACCTGCACTTCGTCCATGTTGCCGGAAACCTCTTTACGATAACGGCTAATAAAGGGAATAGTAGCACCTTCCTGATGCAGTGCTATCACATTGCCCACGTTCTTTACGGGCAATGTCAAATCCGTAGCAATAAGTTGTATATACTTTAAATCCATCGTCAAATTTTAGGGGTGCAAATGTAAGGGATTGGGTTTGTAGGATGGAATATTTGTGGATAGGCAGTGCCACGTGGCCAAAAATGAAGTCCATCCATTTATTTTTGAAGCTTTCCTATTTAATGTTGGGGATCATGTATTTTTGAGATATAACTTTTATGGACTTTATATTGGAAGATACCGTTCTATGGATATTCGATGATGACATTCCTGCATTTAATATGGCAGAAATTTCTTTCAGGCAGATGGCCGGTCATGCAGCCTTGTTCAATTATACCGGAAATATTTTTTTAACCCAACATGCCATTTTGATTGAAGGCGAACAAAACTTATCTATAAAATTAGCAGCCCTGAATGAAATATATCTTGGCTTTGACGAGGTGTATAAGCCTTCCTACATAAAAAATTTTGGTCTGTTCTGGAAACCGTTGCGCATAACCTATCTCGCCAATAATATAAGGACAGAACGTGTTTACCTGCACATCCATCAGTCATTGTTTGGGAATCGAAATGCAAAATGGTACAATACTATCAAGTCAATCATAGAATGCCCCACAGATTATCCGTTTGATACATAAAATATCTTTATGTATTCTTTCTTTACGCATCCCTTGTGTAGCCGATGAATGAAAAATTTCATGTAAGTTTGTGCGACAGAAATCAAATCTTTAAAACAAAATAATATACTTTATGGCATACGATGTTGTAGTAGTGGGCAGTGGCCCGGGCGGTTATGTGGCTGCCATCAGGGCATCCCAACTGGGCTTAAAGACAGCAATTATTGAAAAAGAAAGCCTCGGGGGCATTTGCCTCAACTGGGGTTGCATCCCTACCAAAGCATTGCTGAAAAGCGCACAAGTGGTAAACGACATCAAGCACGCGGAAGAATACGGTATTGAGGCTTCCGGTAAACCTAATTTTGACGCCATCGTAAAACGCAGCCGCGGCGTGGCCGAAAAAATGAGCAAGGGCGTTCAGTTCCTCATGCGCAAGAATAAAATTGACGTGGTGATGGGCTTCGGCAAACTGAAGGCAAAAGGCCAGGTAGAGGTAACGGCTGCCGACGGCAAGACCTCCATCGTGGAAGGCAAGCACATCATCATTGCCACCGGCGGGCGCAGTCGCGAATTGCCCGCACTGAAACAGGACGGTCAAAAAATCATCGGTTATCGCGAAGCAATGGTATTGCCGCAACAGCCCAAAAGCATGATTGTTGTGGGTAGCGGCGCCATCGGCATCGAGTTCGGATACTTTTATAACAGCATCGGCACCAAAGTGACCGTGGTAGAGTTTATGCCGCGCATCGTACCCGTTGAGGACGAAGACATTTCCAAAGAATTGGAAAAGAATTTAAAGAAACAAGGTATTGACATATTAACCAATAGCGAAGTGACCGCCGTGGACACATCAGGTAGCGGCGTGAAGGCAAGGGTGAAAACCGCAGACGGTGAAAAAGTACTGGAAGCTGATATTTTGCTGAGCGCCGTGGGCGTGGCCGCCAACATCGAAGGTATCGGCCTTGAAACCCTGGGCGTAAAAACGGAAAAAGGCAAGATAACCGTAGACAAATTCTATAAAACAAATGTGGACGGCGTATATGCTATAGGAGACTGTGTACCCGGTCAGGCACTTGCGCACGTTGCTTCAAAAGAAGCCATCACCTGTGTTGAAAATATCGCCTTCGGCGAAAAGAAATTAAAACACCAACCCGAGCCGCTCGATTATGGCAACGTGCCGGGCTGTACTTATTGCTCCCCCGAAATTGCCAGCGTAGGCTTTACGGAAAAGCAGGCCAAGGATGCTGGCTATGAAATAAAAGTGGGCAAGTTCCCGCTGAGCGCCAGTGGCAAGGCTAGCGCCGCAGGACATACAGAGGGTTTTGTAAAAGTGATTTTTGACGCCAAGTACGGCGAATGGCTGGGCACGCACATGATAGGATATAACGTTACCGAGATGATAGCGGAAACAGTGGTAGCCCGCAAGCTGGAAACCACGTATCACGAAGTGCTGAACAGCATCCACCCGCACCCGACCATCAGCGAAAGTGTGAAGGATGCCATCGAAGCGGCATTTGATGAAGCCATCCATTTGTAAAGATTGAATGTTTTACATATAAAAAAGCCTGTCGGAAATGATGGGCTTTTTTATTTTGTATCCGAAATCGCTTATAACTTGTAATAATATAAACCAAAAAAACCGGCGGCGAATACCTAAATTTTATTCAAATATGTTATCTTCACATTCAATTAAAAGTGTTAACACTATTCGAAAAACATAAGCCCTGAAGGGCATACACCATTTTCAGGTATATATCTGACAAAAAGAGGACAATCAGATTAAAAGGAGAACGATAGATTTTTTATCACAAATGAGTATATCCGTAAATCCCATAATGGAAACTTTTCTGACAAACTTTTTGAAAGAGACAAGTATTGTTTCTGTTACTGATAAAACCGGCACCATCATTGCCGTCAACGATAACTTTTGCAAGATTTCGGGATACAGCAGGGAGGAATTAGTCGGTTCATCCCACAACCTTATCAAATCGGGACATCATGATCAAGTATTTTACCGTGACATGTGGAAGACCATTAAAAGCGGGAAAATCTGGAGAGGCGATATTTGCAACCGCTCAAAAAACGGCGACCTGTATTGGGTTGACTCTTTTATCAAACCCGAACTTGGAGAAGGCAATTCCCCTGTCAAATACTATTCTTACCGCGTAGTCATTACAGAAGAAAAAGAGGCACAGGAACGGGTTTTGCAACAAAACAAGAAACTAAAAGAAATTGCCCGGATACAGGCACACGAACTGCGAGGCCCTGTTTCTTCTATACTTGGCCTGGCAAATTTGCTATTGGAATATAAAGATATTGACGATAAAGAAATAGTGGAACTGATAGAGGCCATCAACGATACCACCAGAAACCTCGATAAAGTGATTCATAAAATCGTTGCCCATACGCTTGAGGAAAAAATGTAATCCCTCTCCTATTGCCTTTTGATTGGTGTTGCCATTTCTCCAACGAGATTTAATAATATTTCCTGGGATTGTGCTAATTTATTTTGCTACAACAAAATCACTACTTCCTGCCTTTAAGAATCTCGACAGCTTTCAGGAGCAACTCATCCTTGCCCTGTTTTATGCCTGCAATGGTCGGCGTGCAAAACGAGTCAATCTTAATGCCCACCTGTTGCGTTTCGCTCCCGTCGGGGTAGTAAATCCCCGTACCGGAAATAAGCGTTTTTATATTTCCGGGCAAGGGCACCGGCGTAACAGTCCCGTCCGCGCCCGCCGTGGTGCTGCCCACCACGACCGCTCCGGGGATGGAACGAAAGGCCATCGCGGTGAGCTCGCCCTGGCTGATTGTGCCGGAGTTTACCAAAATGGCAATCCCGCCCTTGTACCTGACGGTGTTCCGGGGCTTTCCATCTGTGCCCTTGTCACGTAAGGGGTCATAACCATTGGCGTCATTGCTCAAAAAATAAAATCTTCCGGGCCTGCGAAAATCGAATTTGCTTGTTTTCAAAAATGCCGACTTGGAGGGCTTTAGCCACCAGTCGTACGCATAAGGCATAAAGGTGCCGGGGTACCGCCTCAGGTCTATGACGATCCCCTTGGTATCATTAAGGGCCTTGCAGACTTCGGCAAAGTCACCATCTTTCAGCCTATTGGCGTTCAGGTATCCTATGCTGTCATCTATGATCCTTAACTTCGGTTCGCTATCCTTTTTTGCCTCGAACAACGGCGAGCCGCTCGGGACGGTCTTCACCCGTAGGTTGACGGGCGCGTTTTCGTGCATTACCTCCAGCTCTGAATACCCGTTGTGCGTCCTGCACAGGGCCCCCAGGCCCGGATAAGTGATGGAATATAATTTCCGCTCATAATTTGAACCGGGGGTGGCAAGGACAAACTTTGCCACCAGCGTATCTATGTCCGTACCGTCTATCTTGGTTACCACGTCCCCGATATACCTGCTCATTTTTTGACTGCCGGGCGTGATATCCCCCGATATGACAATTCTCCCTTCCGCGCAGGAGAGCAGCAGGGGAATGGCGTTCCCTCCCAACTGGCCTTCCAAGGCAGGGTTTTCACTCACCGTGGCATGGGAGTCGCCGAGGCGGGATATCAGGTCTCTAAAGGTAACCGCATAGTCAAGTTCATTGCCGCAACCGGCAAACCTGGGGATGAACTCCGTCAGTGCGCTGTCCCAGCCCCTGACCAGATAGCGGTATGGATAATAGTACTGCACGATGTTCCAGTAGCGGAACAGTGCCAGCAACCTTACCGAAACGTTGGGGACCCCCGGGCCGTAGTCCGGCTCGTTGATAAAGGAGGGGTATTCCGCAAGGTTCTGTTGTACAAAAAAAGGCTTGTCTATTTTAAAGGCATGCTCCTTGAAGTATTCCAGTTTCCTCGCCAGCGGGCGCGGGAGGTTGCCCCGCTCGAAAAGCCCCGCGTAATCCGGGTTCAGCTTGATGCTGTCATATATTAGCCCGGGGCAGTCCTTGCAATAAGGGGGCCGGCCCAAGCCGTCCACCAATGACTCCAGTATGCTGTCGGCCGCGGCATCGGAACGGGCGTCCAGCATCTTGGGGATGAGCCCGAACAGTTGGTTGTCCCAATTATAGCTGCCTGTCTGCAAGGCCGGGTGGTGGTACTTCAGGAAGCCCCACACCATCTCCAGGTCGCGCAGCCTGTCCACCTTCTCCCCGCTTAATACAAATCCGTTGCTTAATATTCGGGAGGTCTTTTTAAAAACGGCGCTGGTGTCATAATCGGTGATAACGGCGGCTTCGTGGCTGCCACTATTTGTCCTGCAATGAAAGGAGATTATGGTGAGACAAATAAATACAAATGGCAATGGCTTCATTTTGATAAATCGGATTATAAAAATAATCTTTAACCCTTACCTCGCCAAAATCATTTACCGAATGGTTATTTTATCACCTACTCCCATTTCATCACGCGGCCCAGCACCACATATATAATCAATATCCAGATGCCCAGCGCACCTATCTCGCGCCAGCAATCGTAAAGATGCAAGCCTTCAAAAGATATTTTGCGCATGGCATCGTTAAACTGTGTCAGCGGCAGCAGCATACAAAGGCGTTGCATCCAATCGGGAAAAACGTCTATTGGGAAAAACGTTCCGGACAATAATATCTGCGGGAAACCAAAAAGATTTATCATCAACGGTATGGAGAAATCACTCTTGGCCACACTGCTGATGATAAGCCCGGCGCCCATCAACAGGAAAAGCATATAAACCGATAGCAGCATCATTTCCACAAAGGTTAATGCCCCGTTCACCAATGTAAAATTCAAAAAAAAGTGACCAACCAGTATTAACACCGCCACGTTTATCAACTGATAAAACAGCCGGCTGGCACCAATGCCCACCAAGATGTTCAGCTTGCTCACCGGCGATGCGTAAAACCGCTTCAAGACCAACTGCTCCCGCAGGTTGAAAAATAAAAACGCTATACCGAAAAGCGTTGCGAACAAAACAGAAAAGCCTAATTGTCCCGGCAGCACAAAATCTATCGTACGATATTTTTTTCCCGGCACCGTGACGGTATCAATCATAAATTCCCGATGCAGGTTGGGGGCATCGGCCAATTCTATTTTCATCGCCTGATAATCCAGCACGCGCTGCAATTGCTGCACAGCCCCGCCGTCCGCCTCACCGGACAGTAACGTCAAACGTCTCAGCCCCGTGCTATCCTTCTGCCCTATCCGCAAAACAGCGGTGAGCCTTCCTTTTCGCAAATCTTCGTTCAGCGAGGCAGTATCACTATAAGGAATAATCTTCACGAGCGGATTCGCTTTCAGGCTATCATAAAAAGTATTATTATCCTTATCCGCTGCATTCTCCACGGCCACCATGAAAGGCTTGGCCGGCCTGTCGGCAAATGCACCGAAAATCAAAATAAAAACAATCGGAAAAAGCAGGCTGAAAAAAATGGAAGTAGGCTGACTTAAAATAGCCTTGAAACTTGCCTTACTGATTGCCCACAAAGCCCTTGACTGACTATATGCCATGCAAAACTTTTACTTGTTTAACGAATGTTGAAATCAAACGGCAGCCTGGCCTGCGGCATATTGCACATTTGCCTGATAACCGTCAGTTGTTTGTACACATTGTAGTACTCCTCTCCCACATCGGCCTTTATGCTGGCCTGCACATCGGACGTTTTCATGCCCAACAGTTTTTCCCAAAAAGTCTGAGGCTTGGGGTATTCCTTTACATTGTAGGCTTTAAGCCCGGCCTTTGCTGCCGCGGCTTTTAACGCATCGTTCAAACCGCCCGTTGCATCCACAAGCCCTATCTCCTTAGCCTTGTCGCCCGTCCACACCCTGCCTTGGGCAATTGTTTCAATATAAGCAGTATCCTTTTTTCTGCCCTCGGCCACGCGCGATTTAAACTGGCCATAAATCGTTTCTATCTGTTTCTGAAAAATATCTTTTTCGGCAGCCGTCATCGCATGATCCATACTGCCGACATTGGCCAAAGGCCCGGTCTTTACGCCGTCGAACGTAACGCCCAGTTTGTTTTTAAAGAAACTGCTCATGTCCGGCACGATGCCAAACACACCGATAGAACCCGTAATCGTATTGGGCCATGCAAAGATGCTGTCCGCTGCGCAAGACATATAATAGCCACCTGATGCAGCCACATCGCCAAAGCTCACGATGAGCGGTTTTGCCTTTTTTGCCAACTGCATTTCGCGCAGGATGTTTTCGCTCGCCAATGCACTGCCACCGCCGGAATTTACGCGCACCACAATCGCTTTTATGCTTTTATCCAAACGCGCGTTGCGCAATAAGGAAATATAATTTGCGCTGCCGATATTGCCGGGCTCTGCCTCGCCGTCCACAATATCCCCGGAAGCATATATCAGCGCGATGTTTTCCCCTTTCGTATTAAAGCCTCCGTTAGCGGCTGCATAATCTTCAATAGATACAAAATTGATTTTCTCATCCGCCGCCACGGACAATTTCTTTTTGATTTCATCCTTTAGTTCGTCATCATATTTTACGGCATCTATCAGGCCGTTTTCGACGGCATCCTTCGGTTGTTTGATAACACCTGTATTAGCCAACAAGCGCAACTTGGCAGTATCAAGCTTGCGCGCTTCGGCAGTAGTCGCCAACAGGTTGCCATATAATCCGTTCAGCCATTCAGAAGTCTGCAAGCGGTTGGCATCGGTCATTTTATCTGCGCGCAAGGGCTCTGTGGCACTTTTGAATTTTCCGGCATAAAAAATCTGCGGATTTATTTGCAACTTATCCAGCAAGCCTTTTAAAAACGTATAGCTGACATTATAACCTGTCCATTCAAAATATCCCGTAGGGCTTACAAATATTTTGTCCGAAACATTGGCAATCGAATATGCCTTTTGGGTAACAACATCGCCATGCGCAAAAACAAATTTCCCTGATTTTTTAAATGCCTGCAAAGCCGACCTTATTTCCTGACTGGCCGCAAAGCCGTTTGCATTTCCGTTGGTGCGGAGCAGGATACCTTTTACATGGTTATCTGTCCCGGCGTTTTCGATTAATCTCACCACATCGAACAATCCGGGCGTTTGACCGGTCATCGCGCTTTTTAATGCTTTCTGCATATCCGGCACAGGCAATTCAGGATATTTGGTTTCCAAATCTATGGTCAAAACAGCCTTGTCGCCAACCTTTGGCACACTACCGCTAAGCATCACCCCGGTAACGCCCACAAACATAAAAAACGTTATCACACTAAAAACAATCAAGGCCAACAGGCTCGCGATGAAAATCTTAAAAAACAACTTCATTATCTGTGATTTTTCTTTGAATATTTGTTTACTCCCTTTGGTCAAAACAAGCAGGCTTTCGTCCTTCCTTGTATAAGAAAATACCTGAAAACACACATACCCGTTTTGCACCAAGCATCAAAAATAATGATATTTGGGCAAGCATAAGGAAATGAGAAGATCAGGCTTACTGAAATGAATTGCGCTTTACGCATAGACAAGTCCTGACTTCCGGTTATTCATCATCTCCCGCACAAATATGCCATCTATAATTTTTTAGATACGCACGGGGCAATACCTTTGCGCCACCATGAACAATGTATTTCTCATCATCGGGGGCAACCTCGGCAACAGGAAAGCCAACCTGCGCGAAGCCTGCGCGCGCATAAACGAACGTGCGGGAAAGGTTGTAAAGACTTCTTCGATTTATGAAACAGAACCCTGGGGCGTGGAAGGACAACCGCATTATTACAACCAGGTGCTTCAAGTCCTTACCCGGCTGCAACCCGATGCGCTCATGCAAACTTTGTTGAAAATCGAAGAACAAATGGGTCGCGTGCGGGAAATAAAATACGGTGCGAGAACTATTGATATAGACATCCTTTTCTTTAATGATTTAGCCTACGAATCTCCCATGGTGACCGTTCCCCACCCGCGCATTGCCGAGCGCCGTTTTGTTTTAACACCGATGGCCGAGATAGCCCCGGACTTTATCCACCCCGTGTTTCAAAAAAACATGACAGCACTTTTACGTCAATGCACCGACAAAACGGCTGTCCAAAAAACAGAAACTCGTTAAACACAAAAAGGAATCTTTCGATTCCTTTTATATTTCTTACAAACCCTTTTGCTATCTTAAAACAAATGATTCCAAAAACTTTGTATTGAAGTCTCCGCTACGGAACCTTTCATCCTTCATCAATTGCAAGTGGAAGGGTATAGTCGTCTTCACACCTTCTATCACATACTCGCTCAAAGCGCGGTACATGGTGTCAATAGCTTCTTCGCGGGTGCGGGCTACGGCTATCAGTTTGCCAATCATTGAATCATAGTACGGCGGAATGGTGTAGCCTGCATACACATGGCTATCCACGCGCACGCCATGACCACCTGGAATGTGCAGCGTGGTTATTTTTCCGGGACTGGGACGAAAGTCATTATACGGGTCTTCGGCATTGATGCGGCATTCTATCGCGCACATTTCGGGGAAATAATCCATACCTGAAATACGTTCGCCCTGCGCAATTTTGATCTGCTCTTTAATCAAATCAAAATTGATTACCTCCTCTGTTACGCAATGCTCTACCTGAATACGCGTGTTCATTTCCATGAAGTAGAAATTGCGGTGCTTGTCCACCAGAAACTCTACCGTACCCACGCTTTCATAACCTATCGCCGAAGCGGCTTTTTTGGCTGCCTCTCCCATTGCCGTCCGCAGTTCGGGCGTCATGAAAGGGGAAGGTGATTCTTCCACCAGCTTTTGGTGACGTCGTTGGATAGAGCAATCGCGCTCGCTGAGATGGCTCACCGTACCGTACTGGTCACCAGCAATCTGCACCTCTATGTGGCGGGGTTCTTCTACAAATTTCTCTATATAAATACCACCGTTCTTAAAAGATGCGGTAGCCTCCATCGTGGCCGTGTCAAAAGCACTTTCCATCTGGGACTCTTCCCAAACAATACGCATACCCTTGCCACCACCACCGGCAGTTGCTTTTAAAATAACAGGATAACCTATTTCGGCGGCAAGTTCCTTGGCCTCTTCCACGCTTTCCAACAAACCTTCACCACCCGGCACTACCGGCACCCCGGCGTCAATCATGGTTTGCTTGGCGGTAATCTTATCGCCCATCTTGCTAATCATCTCCCCGGTTGGCCCGATGAATTTTATCTTGTTCTCGCTGCAAATCTGCGCGAAACGGGCATTCTCGGCCAGAAAACCATAACCCGGGTGAACGGCATCGGCATTGGTTATTTCCAACGCGGCCATAATATTGGGAATATTGAGGTAAGACTCGGCGCCCGGCGGGCGGCCTATGCAAACTGCCTCATCGGCAAATTTCACGTGCAGGCTTTCGGCATCGGCAGTAGAATAAACTGCCACCGTTTTGATACCCATTTCCCTACAAGTCCTGATGATGCGCAAGGCTATCTCGCCCCTGTTTGCAATAAGAATTTTCTTTATCAAAATAAAAAAGTTCGGTTAAAAATAAATAGGGTTGCTTGCAGCGGTAGCCCATTAAGGCTCTACCACAAACAAAGGTTGGTCAAACTCCACTGGGGATGAATCTTCTACCAACACTTTCACGACTTTGCCGCTCACCTCGCTTTCTATCTCATTAAACAGCTTCATCGCCTCGATGATGCACAGCACTTTGCCGGGGTTGATGATGTCGCCCTCGTCCACCAGGTTTGGCTTGTCAGGGGAGGCTTTGCGGTAGAAGGTACCAATCATAGGGCTTCTCACGATAATTGTGTTGGGATTTTCTGCCTCTTTGGGGGCAACGGGTGCGGGTTGTTGGCCTTGCGCAGCTACCGGTAAGGCGGCCTGGGGATAGGCCATGGCAGGCATCGCGGCGGAAACCACTTGGGTTACCTGTTCTTCTTTTTGGCGGATAGACAATTTAAAATCTTTATCCTCTACCACCAGTTCACCGATGTTGGATTTGTTGACCATTTTAATCAACTCCTGAATTTGCTTATAATCCATAGTTTTTTATCTACAGGTTTGGGTTGACAAATTTTATTTTAGACAGCAATATTTTTCGACACAAAAAGCTAAGTTAAACTATTCATACGTAAAAAAATCACACGAGGCCATTTTTCCGGCATAACTTACCCAAGGTGCAAAAAATGGCTTAAAACACCGGGTGTTTTAAGCCATATCTAATATTATATGTAATTATCTTGATTCAATGCTCGTTTACTCTTTCACGCGCTCTACGTACTCACCGGTTTTGGTGTTCACCCGAATCAGTTCGCCCTCGTTCACAAAAAGCGGCACGTTTACAGTGGCGCCGGTTTCAACGGTGGCTGGTTTTAAAGTACGGGTGGCCGTATCCCCACGAAGTCCGGGTTCGGTATAAGTAACCTTCATTACAATCTTATCGGGTAGTTCCACGCTCACGGGCTGCTCGGTTTCGGTATTCATCGCAATAGCTACTTCCTGACCTTCCTTTAGAAACTGGGGCGCATCTATGAGGTTTTCTGCCAGGCTCATTTGCTCAAAGGTATCGTTGTCCATGAAGTTGTAACCCGTTTCGTCTTTGTACAAAAACTGATAGGCCCTTTTTTCCACGCGGACGGGATAAATGATATCGCCCGAGTTCCATGTTTTTTCGATGGTGCGGGAGTTGTCCACGCCTTTAAGCTTTGCCCAAACCTTTGCCGCAGCGCGGGCTGTTTTGTTTTCGCCAAATTCAACTACTGAATACAGGCTGCCGTCGAGCTTTAAAATCATGCCGCGGCTGATGTCTGCTGTATTTGCCATTTAATGTTTTTTTGTGGCGGCAAAAATAAGGTATGCAGCTTTTACGGCAAAATGACATTTTAAGATGGAATTTAGAGGCAAAACGCCTAATCTTCAGATTCGTGAAAAGCTAAAGGTCTTTATGCCCTCTCTCAAATATCCACATTATCAAACTATTCTTTATTTTCGTAGGTATATGAGAAAATTGCCCTGTTTGTTTTTGATGATTGTGTTCGCCGCCTGTAACACGGGCGAGGACAAAACCCAGCCATCTCCTCAAGATACCGCCCTGACAAGCGCAGACAGCACTCTGCCCGCAAAGGAAATAGTGCCTGCCAACAAACCGGGTATCCATTATCATTTTATACATAAAAAAGAATGGCAACCTTTAAAGGATAGTTTTGAGGGATTGAAACACATTGAAATATTACAGGCGATAAACCGGGTGGACAAGAAACACTTGTATTATCTGGACAGCATACTCGTGCCCGACCGTTACGACCTGCCGTTGGAAATATACCTGCCCTTCCCCGAGTACGTGGAAGAATTGAAGGACGTGCGCAAAATCCTGCTTTTTTCTTACCCTACACAGGTTTTTGCCGCTTACGAACAAGGCAAACTGGTCATGACAGGCCCCACCAGCATGGGGCGCAAAAACAAGCAAACCCCGCAACAGTTATATTTTACCAACTGGAAGGCCAAACGCACCACCAGCACCGTGGACGATGCGTGGGTACTGAACTGGAATTTTAACGTGCACAACACCTG
This sequence comes from Niabella sp., assembly GCA_047601605.1. Lineage (GTDB taxonomy): Bacteria > Bacteroidota > Bacteroidia > Chitinophagales > Chitinophagaceae > Niabella. The sequence goes on along the minus strand of JASGIU010000002.1, from coordinate 1,784,868 downwards.
GGGCGTAGGTTTTCACGAATATGCCCTACCGGGTTACCCCGCCTCGCACAGTTGCATGCGCCTGTTGGAATCAGATGCTAAAAAACTCTACGATTGGGCCGACCAATGGATATTGAAGCAAAACAAACTGGCGGCAAGCGGCACCCCGGTAATCGTGTTCGGCAAATACCCCTTTGGCGAACCACGCCCCTGGCACAAACTGGCTGAAAACCCCGATGCCCTGACGATAAGCACCGACAGTCTTCGCCCTTACATCGAACCACATTTGTCCGTGATTTTGGAGAAACAACAACAACGTCAGCAGGTAACGGACAGCGCGGCTGCCAATAATTAAATCACTTCCATTTAGCAAATGGGCATTTTTGGCCACAAACCTTTGCGCGCAAGCATTGTTATATATTGTATTAGCTAAACTTTCTAAAGTGTAACATATATTTTATGCGCTGTGCCCTGATATTTAAAGCGGACGTTAATACTATAAATTGGCTGGCAGGGATCGGTTGCGCGAAACGAGTGATGGTTTAGGATAAGCTCAAACAGATTCCTTTACATTTTTTATACATATTTTTGCAACCTATTATGCAAATTGGAGTTCTAAAATCTAAAATCCATCGGGTAACCGTTACCGAAGCAAACCTGAATTATGTGGGCAGCATCACGGTGGACGAAGACCTGATGGATGCGGCGAACATGATTGCCAACGAACGTGTACAAATCGTGAACGTGAACAACGGGGAACGCTTTGAAACCTATCTGATAAAAGGCAAGCGCGGCTCTGGCACGATTTGCCTGAACGGCCCGGCTGCCCGTAAAGTTGCCGTGGGCGATGTGGTCATTATCATCTCTTATGCCACGATGGATTTTGAAGAAGCAAAAAAACATGAGCCGACTGTCGTTTTCCCCAAGGATGGCAATAAGCTTTAACCTGACGGCGAACATTTTCATCTGTTATGCAAAAAAAACTAAAAACAATTTTTCGTTTCCTTATCTTTTTAGGACTTGGATTGTTTTTGGTGTGGTGGTCGGTCAAGGATTTATCCCCTGCGGATTTGTCCCATATCAAATCTGCCGTCAGGGAAGTGAAGACCGGCTGGCTTTTACCGGGAGCACTGGTGGTACTTTTCAGTCATTTTGCCCGCGCCGTCCGTTGGAAGCTGCTCATTGAACCAATGGGCTACAAACCGTCAACCAGCAACATGTTTTTTGCCGTTATGATTGGTTACCTTGCCAATCAGGCCGTTCCGCGCCTGGGCGAGATTTTAAAATGTACATCGCTCGCCCGGTACGAAAAAATCCCTGCGGACAAATTGTTTGGCACCGTTATTCTGGAACGCGTTTTTGACACGATCTGCCTGGGAATAGTCTTTGTGCTAACATTGGCATTGCAGCCGGATTTATACGACCGCATCCTACTGACGTTCTTCCCGAAGAACAACGAACCCTTCAACGGACACACAGGCTTTAACCTGCTTTTATACGGGGTGGGTGCATTAGTGCTTTTGTTAGCTGTATTTTTTATTTACGTAAGATTTATCAGAAAATCACGAAAAAGAAGCCTGACCCGTTCTGTGAAAGTCATCATTGCACGCTTTTGGCAGGGACTGACAACTATTCGTCACCTAAAAAAAAGAGGGGCTTTTGTTATTTGGTCATTGGTCATCTGGACATGTTATACTTTGGCGGGATATATCGGCTTTCTGGCCTTGCAGGAAACATCCCACCTTGGAATAAGGGAAGCCCTGATGGTATTGTGCGCAGGAAGCGTCGGCATGATAGCTACGCCGGGCGGCATCGGCGCTTATCCTTTTATCGTTCAAAAAACATTACTGCTCTATCAAATAGACCACATTATCGCCCTTGCGTTCGGCTGGCTGCTTTGGCTGGTGCAAACAGGCGTCATCCTGCTCTTTGGCTTTGCAGGCACGTTGCTGATGCCCTGGTACAGCCGAAGAAAGCAAAGAAGTGCTTGATGGTCAGGCTGACCATGAAATTATTGATGAAAAACGATTTTGGTATTCCCAATCCAAAACGCATCGCCGTTGTGCAGGGTGACCCAATCGCCGGGCAAAATCTTTTCACCACCATATTTTTCGCGCAGGTAAGTGCCGTTTTTACTGGGTGTCGTATCCTGTAAGCCGTAAACCTTGTTGCCTGTTTCATCCTCCCGCACCACCAACTGACAATGGTTCTTGGAGATGAACCTGTCACCTGTTTTAATTGCTATGTCGGCTAAAAAACTGTCCGGCACGTCATGCCAGCGGCCAACGGACAAAAACGGTTTGTCCAGCACAAACTCCTGCCTTTCCGTAAAGATATTCGGCACAACTTCTATATAGGCATTTTGTCGCGAAAGCCCGGCCGGATCTATGTCTATAACCCCCGACTGTCGCATATCAGGCAAATCCACCGCATCGCCGTCAAGCAGGCATTTATCCAAAAAATCACGTAGCTCCCTGCCAGTCTTAAACCTATCCTGCGGCTTTTTTTGCAGGCATTTGTTCACCAAATAGACCAGCCAATCCGGCACATCGCAAGGATCTTCTGCATCTATGCCCAGTGCAAGTTTGCGCTGGGTGCACAAGTCAGGCACAGGTGCTTGTTTATGTTTTTGCTCCAGTTCGTGCATTTGCTGTTCATTCTTGTAATCGGCAACAGGGAACGGCACGCTGCCCGTCAGCAGTTCATACACCACGATGCCGAAACTATATATGTCGGAGGGCGTATCCACCTCGGCCATATCCCATTTCTCGGGCGATTTATATTCGGCCATACCGTCTTCCTTCTTACTATGCCAGACATCTATGGGGTCTGTAAACGACAGGCCGAAATCAATCAGCACATAATGATACGAACCATCCTCATTGGTTGTCCTGACAATATTTTTTGGGTTGATATCATTATGAATAATCGCATTGCGGCGATAAAGCGCAGAATCGGTCGCAAGGTTGAGCTCCTGCACCGGCAGCTGATAATGGTGACAATAGCTCAATGCCGATGCCATCTGCTCCAGTACCCGAATCGTTTCTTCCACCGACAGGCATTGTTCCTCTCGCAAAACGGACTCCAATGTTTCTCCGTCTATATATTCCATTTCCAGCGTGGGCTTGCCGTCCAGAATATATTCATTATACACCTTCACGATATTGGGATGGTGCAGCCGCTTGAGAATCGCTACCTCTTCCTGAAAATCGCGGTATTCCTTTGAGTCCATGTCCCGCACGGCAACGTCCAATTGTTTCAAAGCAAAAACCTTTGACGGGTCATCTTTCGGCCTTGCCTTTAGCACGACCGAATAGCCGCCATGCCCTATTACTTTCAGTATATCATATTTTGAAGTAAGCTCTTGCATATACCAAAGATAACTGACAATTGCCGAACAGGATTTAGAAGAATGCGGGAATTATGATTTGCTTATACCGTACGTCCGCAAAACCATTCCATTCACTCCCCTGCCGACAATTGCTCGCGGCTTATTGCCTGCGCTGGATTTATCTGTATGTTTGCAGCACATGTTGAAAAGGCTGAAAATACCTAAGACAATCCTTTGGGTCATCAATATATTTTTGATGCAATTGTTGCTGTTCACACTTTTCAGGATTATTACGTTCTTAGCGTTCAAACCGGACGACCTGGGTCTGATGGATTGCCTTCAGTCCTTCGCCCTGGGCATTCAGTACGACCTGCGCTGGATCGCCATCTTTCTGTTGCCGATTGTTTTGTTAAGCATCAAGCCTTCGTTAAGCCCGTTTTACTCGATTAAGAATAGGAAAATATGGACATGGTACATGGTCTTTACCATGTCGTTCATGCTGTTTTTCTTCTTTGCGGATATCGGCAGTTTTTCTTATAATCGTACCCGGTTGGACGCAGGTGCCATGAATTTTGTGGAAGACCCGGGCATTTCTATTTACATGATTTGGCAAACCTATCCGTTGATATGGATATTGCTCGGGCTTACTTTCATTATCGTTTGCTTCAAATGGTTGTTTAACAAAAGCCACTGGCAAGTGGTCAACCTGACCAGCGGCCTTGCCATACCGCACCGAAAAGGACTGTTTATCCTTACCTCCATTATCTTCTGTATATTTATTTACGGCAAGATAGACATTCGCCCTTTGCGGTGGAAAGACTCATTTATTTTCAGGGATAGCTTCAAGAGTTACCTTGCGCTCAACCCTTTGCAAAACTTTTTCTCTACCATGCGGCTGCGCCAGCCTGTGTTTAATGAAGATAAAGCACGAAAAGCATTCCCGATGATGGCGGAATTTCTGCAGTTGCCACCCGAAGCCCCTTTTGGCTTTAAACGCACTGCCACCCCGCGAAGCGGCGCGCTGGAAAGCAAGCCCAACGTAGTGCTGGTGATGTGCGAATCCTTTAGCATGTACAAAAGCAGCATGAGCGGCAACACACTGAACACGACGCCCTATTTTGATTCGCTGACCAAACAGGGCGTGTTTTTTGAACGTTGTTTCAGCCCGCACTTTTCCACGGCAAGGGGACTGTTTGCCATTCTCACTGGCATACCCGATGCGCAGTTGTTCAAGTTCAGCACCCGCAACCCGATTGCCGTCAATCAAAATACGATCATCAATAACTTTACCGGATATAGCAAACATTATTTTTTGGGCGGCGACCCGGAGTTTAACAATTTTCAAGGTCTGCTGGATAACATAGACCAATTGCAGGTTCATACCGAAAAGGATATAAAAGCCCCGAAAGTAAACGTGTGGGGCATCAGCGACCGTGATTTATTCAAGGCGGCCAATGAGACCTTTACGAAAGAAAGAAAGCCTTTCTTTGCCATTGTGCAAACGTCCAACAATCACCGCCCTTACATGATACCGCCTGCCGACACATCGGAATTCAAAAAACTTATATTGCCAAAAGAGGTACTCGAACAAAACGGGTTTGAATCACTTGAAGAATTCAACACTTTCCGTTATTCTGATTTTTGCTTTCGCCAATTTATAGAAGCGGCTAAAAAAGAAAGTTATTTCCACAATACCATATTTGTTTTTATAGGAGACCACGGTGTTGCGGGCAACGCCAGCAGTGTGTACATGCCCGCCTGGACACATGAACGGCTGACCGATGAGCATGTGCCGCTGCTTATTTACGCGCCCTATCTCGTGCAACCCGCACACCGCAATGAAGTCGTATCGCAAATTGATGTACTGCCCACCATCGCCGGGCTATTGGATATGACTTATACCAACACGACCCTTGGCCGCGACCTGTTAGACCCGTATAAAAAAGGCGATTATGCATTTATCACTAACACTGCCGGAAAAATCGGATTAGTCACCAACGAATTTTATTATATCAAAAGCCTCGAATTTCCCGAGGAGGATTTAGTGCCGATAACCAACGACATGCCCGCTTACACAGCATCGCAATTAGACTCTGTGCAAGAGCAATTATCCGCTTTCACTGATGCGTATTATCAAACGGCGCTTTATCTATTGCTCAACAACAAGAAAAACAGGAATTAGGATATAATAGACAGTTGACAATGGAAAGTTGAAAGTAAATATAATAAGTTAGCCTATAAATGGCTTGTAGTTTATCGCAAAGGGATTATTAATTTACTCTTCACTAAAATTTTGTAGTAGGTTTGTTCAAATTTTTTTGAGATGATGGCGGAGTATTTTAAAGATAAAGTAGTGGTCGTCACCGGCGGCACGGACGGCATCGGCAAGGCCCTGGTGGAAGCCCTGTTGGGCTATGGCTCCAAGGTGGCCACCTGCGGGCGAAATTATGACAGGCTTTATGAGCTGCAAACGGCAAATCCTTCGGGCTTTTTGCACACCTTGGTAACGGACGTAAGCAAGGAAGCCGACTGCGAGCGTTTTATTGACTCCACGGTAAAAGTTTTCGGACGTATTGATATCTTGATAAACAACGCGGGCATCAGTATGCGCGGGCTTTTCAAAGACCTTGACGTGGACGTGATACGCCGCGTGATGGATATTAATTTCTTCGGCGTGGTCTACAGTACCAAGTATGCCCTACCCCATCTCATTGCCTCCAAAGGAACTATCGTGGGCATTTCGTCCATAGCCGGATATCGCGGCCTGCCGGGGCGGACGGGCTACTCCTCCAGCAAGTTTGCTGTGCAGGGTTTTCTGGAAACGCTGAAAACAGAACTCAAGGATGAAGGTGTGCATGTGATGTGGGTATGCCCCGGCTTTACCACATCGGGCATACGCGACCGCGCACTGAACGACAAAGGCGAAACGCAGGAAAAAAACCCGATGGACGAAGGCAAACTGATGTCCGCAGAGGTTTGTGCCGCCCATTTGCTAAAGGCCATCAAGAACAAACGCCGCACCTTGATATTGACGATGACAGGCAAGGAAACCGTGTTTCTGAACCGGTTCTTCCCCGGGCTGGCGGACAAATTGGTACATAAGTTTTATTTTAAAAACAAACAATTGATAAAATAACGGAAATGGTTTTTTAAATTGCGCCCGGATTTAACACGCACGAAAAAAGAGTTATCAGACAGGCTAATGAATTTTGTCACGCTAACATCGGACATAGGGCATCAGGATTATCTGGTGGGAGCTATCAAGGCACAGCTATTGCAGGTGAGCAACGATTTGACGTTGGTGGACATTTCGCACAACATTTCCCCGTTTAACTTTACACAGGCTTCTTATGTTTGCAGGGGCGCATTCAAAAATTTTCCCGAGCTGACTTTCCACATCATTCTTGTAAACCTGTTTGATAAAAAAAGCGAGCACCTGTTGCTGGCATTCCACAAGAACCAATATATCATTTGTGCCGACAATGGCTTGCTGAACATGATATTGGAAGAAACACCCGACATCATCATGGCGTTGCCGCTGCCGGGCAATACGCCCAGAAACACGCTGTATTACACCAAAATAATGGCCGACACGATCGGCCGCATTCTCAACGGGGAATCTATCCAGAAAATCGGCATCCCCGATGTACCATTCCACAAAAAGAACCCGCTGCAGCCCATCTCCAACAGCGATTACGTGGAAGGCCAGATAATCTTTGTGGATAATTTTGAAAACGTTATCGTAAACATCACGCGCAAACAATTTGAAGAGCAGCAAAACGGACGGCGGTTCAAAATCATGTTCAAGCGCGATGAAGTGATAGACCGCATCAGTGAAACTTATGCCGATGTTCCGGAAGGCGAAAAACTCGCCCTTTTTAACAGCGCGGATTATCTGGAAATAGCCATCAACAAAGGCAACGCGGCGGGACTGTTTGGACTTAAAGGATTTTCAAACCCGGACATGTCGGGACAGTCTTCCAACATTCTGCAAAGCAAACTGATGTACCAAACCGTGCGGATTACTTTTGAATAACCAAGTGCGCCTGAAAACTTACTGCCTTACATCTTCTACCCTGCTCTTGATTTCATCCTTGAACACTACATCTACCTTGTACTGCATCGGCGCGTAATAATCCCCGATGACGCGGGTTATCTTTTGTTTGCATTGATCAATGTAACCTGTATTCTTTTCCAATTGCGCACGGGATTGGGCATATAGCTTTTGCTGCACCCTGACGAAATGCTCATTATCGCTGCCTTCCAGCAAACCGCTGCGGGTAACGGCATCCGCCTTATCAAGACGCAGTTCGTAAGAAAGCAATTGAGGCGTCGGTAAAACAACCAATACCGTTGAGTCTTTTTCCGCGATGTTTATCTGTTGCTTGCCAAGATTCACGCCATATTTGGCCACATAAGGTACGTTAATATTAATCGTTTTTTCCAGAAAGAGTTTTTTAAAAGCATCCCCGATGCTGCCATCATTGGTCACATTGGAACTTTTGATGGCCGCCGTACCCTGCACTTCCAGCGAGGACAGTTCTGCTATCTCGGCTATAAAACTGGCATTGGTGGTAAAATGATCGTGTGTGACCGTGCCATCGCGCTTGCCTATCAGATAGCTCAACGCGGCAATCATAAGCACCAGGATACCCACGAAAAAATATGTTCTTTTCTGCATAACGATATACAGGCAAAAATAATGCTAAGGGATGAAAAAGTCTTAACAGAAAAGTGCCGCTCATCATATAAAAAGGCTGACGATAACGCCAGCCCCAATTTATAGTGTTTATCCTGCTTGTCAGAAACGCTTTCCCAGCGTCAGGCCAAAACCATAAAATTTGTCCTTTTCGCTGTCGTTCTGCAAATATCCGTTAGCCCCGACCAGAAAGCCCTTCGTAAACGTATAGGTATAGGCAACCCGCAGCTTGCCGCCAACGGCAACGGTCTTTAAATCCTTGTTCGCATAACCAATATTGCTGACCGCACTGGAAAGCTTCGTGTACTCGGGATAATAGGTGACAATAACCCCATACGCGGAGCTTGCCTGATAGCGGACTACCGGGCCCAACTGGATGGAGATTTCACTTTTCTTGCACAAGGGCTTGTAGGCCAGCCCGCCCCCGACCTGCATGGCCGCGGCAACAAACCTGTTCTCGTGCACCAGGGCGACATTGTCCGGATTGGTATATTTATCGCGGATACGCTCGGCGTTCATCGTAAAACCAAGCTCGGCAAACCAGTCCAATTTTTTGGCAAAACCTTTGCTGTACTGCACGCCCACGGCCTGCCCCTCCATGCCGTCGTGGAACCAACTTTGGTCTATGTCCAAGAACACTGCCTGACCACCCGTTTGGGCCATGGCGGCAGTAGAAAAAATACCGAGGGCTAAAACCAGAACACCCTGTTTGAAATAAGCAGCCATCATGGACTTGTTTGTTTTTGAATCACGCATAGCAGATGTTGTTTTGTAATTCATATTGATAGTTTTGAGGTGATGAAGCATATCAAATATTGGTTTTTGCGCTATAGTATGTGTTTCACCGACCATATTGTTTTGGTTTTGTTTGCGGGTTATAACCCCTGCAAGGACAGAATGACACAAAATATATTTCCCATGAATATTTATTACTTTTTTTAGACATGGGGGAACTTCCATAAAATTTTTCATTTATTCTTTGCGTATTTTATAAATGGAAAATTTCATGTACGTTTTCCACGCTTTTTGCCTGCCCAAAAAGGTGGAGCCAAAAAGGGCAGCCGGAAATTGTTGCCGACCATTTCCGGCGGGAATGACTATCAGCACACTGCCCGGCACATCAGCTATGAATATTTGCTTACGCACGCTGCCGTGCCTTGTTCCGTGTTTTTCACCGACCTCATTGTTTTGATTTTGCTTACAGGTACTAACTCCTGCGAGGACTGGAAAAACTCCAATAATCCCCGAGTCCACAATCAGCACGCAAGGCTAAGGGTGAGACCCGGGAAAAAGAAAAAATGGTTTAATCAATATCACCACCGTTACGGCCAAGGAAGCTTTTCCTTTTTTTTAAAAAGCAAATAGATAAAATAGGACAGGAAAAGCGGCATAGTAATAACGCTTATAATTTTGGAATCCGCCGAATAGTCCAAAATATTTGACAACAGAATGACCGAGGTCAATATTATTCCAAAAATAATACGCAAGGTTATTAACAGTTTTTGATGCCTGAATCTTTTTAGGATGAACGAAACTATAAAATAACTAATGATGATAATTGATATGGGTATTATATACGTAAGCATTTCAGTGTATTTTATTTTAATTGCAAATTGAGTAGCGCACATTAACATACATGCAGCAAACACAGGCGAGAAGTGGCGTCAACGATTTTTTATAATTTAGCATACATCTTGATTTTACCAAATATACAATTTATTTTATCACTCTCGCCTTGGTCGGTGTTTTTTTACCGACCAAGTTTTTCTGATTTTGCTTGCAGATGGCAGCACCTGAAAGGGCGACCTTATGAGTATTTGCTATGGAACAGGACTTTCTGCCTTTTTCGTATTTATCGTATTCGTATTAGTCCTGTTTCTGGGGAATAGATATTTCCCAATGCTGAAAGAGATCATCAACATAAAGTTTCTACTGTTTGTTAATGATACTTGCTGCTGCTCGAAATCAAAAGATTTGAAAGTCCTATAAGACCGTACACCATTATTAAATATATTGTTTACAGCAAAGCTGCAAAAAAGTTTGCTATTGAAAAAACGCGCATTTATGTCAAAATTTAAATCAGGATATAATTTCGATATTGACTGAAACTCGTAAGATTTATTTTTATACTTAAAATCCAGCGAAGTGCTGTACTTTTTTGTAATATCGTATGAAAGGGACGAGGTAATGCCATAGTTGTTGCCAGTTAGATAAGATGAATTATAATCTGCGTAATATTTGTAGTGTTCGAAGAAAACGGTGCCGTTAAGGGTCGTCTTTTCACCCATATTTATTTTGGGGGAAATACTCACCCCATTGATCAGCCGCTTTTTCAAATTGGTATAAGAGTTTTGAAAAATGGAATCCTTGGGCAATGTTATAGATACTATCGGGTTCTTGACATACGTGGAATATAATGTAAACTCTATGAACAACTTCTTTAAACTAAGATCGTAATTAAGGTCATATTTATTCAGTTTCTCCGGCTTTATGTCCGGATTCCCAAAATACTCATTTGAATTGTTATATCTATAAACGGAAGGGTTCAAAATGGTAATATCCGGTAGGCTGATCTGTTTCTGATAATTCAGGAAAACACTACCTGTCTTGGATATTTTGCGAAGAATGACAAGGTTTGGCGATAAGGTGGTGTAATGTTCTGACGTAATAATATCCTTGTCCAGCTGCTGCCATATATTGTCAACCCTAAAGCCTGCCCTTGTCGAGAAATTGAACAATGTAAACTTGCCTGAACCAGACAGCCCTAGTTTATTTATAAGTAATTTCATCGCGTTGTCATTTTTGTCCCGAAGGGCATCCCCCTTAGATTCAAACCAGGTTGACTCAGCGGAAAAATTATTTTCGGTGTTTGAGGATGCATAATCCACGGCAAATTGAACGGGGACTTTATCTTTAAGAATAGAATTGTAATACATAGCCTTGCCGGACAAGGAAATGTTCTTCGCCTTGTTGTCAAATAAGAAATTTGAGAAAGGGGTATTGCTGGTAGATTTCCGGTTGTCAATTGTAATAAAAGAAGGACTTCTGGTATCGGCATAATCCACATCGCCCGTTATCCCCGATGTATTAGAGATTTGTTTAAAATATCCAGCCCCCAAAGAGACTGACCGTCCGTTCGATTTGAAATCGCCGATCCCTTGCATCGCGGAAGAAGCATCGCCGGAAACCTCGATAAGCTGGTTGGATGATTTCATATTGTTGTGGCCGAGGCTGAACGAAAAATTGAGTTGGTTGGATGAGTCCGGGTCATAAAAGAGGTTGGTATAGATGCTGTTGCTTTTAATATTCGAAACAGATTTTCCATTATTTCGATACGTGGGGTTGCCCGTGTTTAACGATTTCCTGTTTGTTTCAAATGTTCCTTTCTGCCGGCTTGTCTGCTGACTGGCATTCACCGACCAGTAAATTTTCTTTGTACTCAGGCTATAAGCAACAGCAGGGAAAAATAAATGCTGATTTGCTCCGCCCAATGCCGTTAACGTTAGATGATATTTCGGAACGTCATCCTTTTTCGCAATAATGTTTATGATAGGGCGGGCATCCCTACTGTTGGCCTCTGTCGAGCTTGGATTTGAGATAACTTCGATAGAGGTGATATTATCAGTTGTTAGAGTATTGAACACTTCCGTCGTAATGGGCTTGTTGTTCAGTCTGATGGAAACAGCCTGCTGACCTTTGTACGTTATGCCTGAGATGCTGTTGTAGGAAATTAAAGGAACGTCTCGTATTACCATTGTTAATTTTGTCCCGTCCGGAATTTTATCTTTGTTTAATTTGTAGGCCAATTTGTCGACATCCCTTTGTATGGCTTTTTTGCCAGCAGAAACAATAACTGTATTAAGGTACTCCTTGTCCCTGCCCAATAAAATTTTCCGGATTTCGGTATCCTGTTTGCCGGGGCCGGCCGAATCGGCTTTTGTGTAATATCCCACCTGGCTGACGGAAAAAAAAGTTATTCCGCTATGGGTGGCCGGGACAATGGCACGCCCCAACGAATCCGCGATTAACGCGCCGATAGTATCTGTTCCCTGGGCAAAGGTAATCATGATAGAGGAATACGCAAGGGGCGATAGTGTTAGTGAATCCAATACCTGCACACGAATGCCCACAGCGTCCTGTGAAAAAGCATTTAGGGCAAAGAGGCAAAAAGTAAATAGTTTAATTCCCTTTTTTATCATAAGTAATAATGCTGATTATAGATATAAGTATATACAATATATTTAAGGCAATGTGCCAGTTCCAACTCAGAGACCCCAAAATCCCCCCACAAGAGCACGGTATATTCGGATGGTTGATTAATAATATTAAATAAGTGGTAAAGCAGCACATTATTATCAAGGACAAGTAGAACCCGAAAATTCTAACATGATCGATAAACAAGAAGATGATAGTTGCAAATTCTACACCTTGGTTGGTGTTTTCCACCGACTGCCTTGTTTTCGTTTTGCTTGCAGGGACTAACTCCTGCGAGGGCGGGAAAATTCCAACAATCCCCGAGCCTACAATCAGCGCGCAAGGCCAAGGGTGAGAACCGGCGAGAAATAAATGCCGTTCCAATAGCAGCTATTGAAACAAACGGGGAAGTCCAAAGAAAATTATAGACCAAATTATGATTATTAGAAAGATTAAAAAAAGCTCCAATTTAATTTTACCCCAGTTTCTTTTTTTACATGCTACCAATAGAAATCGAACTCGAACTATCAATGATAAAACTGCAACAGTGTGGAGAAGTAGACTACTAATCTGCATATATAATGTTTTAATGTTTTTAAATTTCTACTCCCCCCATACAAAAACCAAAATCAACAACTGCAATTGCTACTCCAATCGGCCCTAACATTCGTTTAGCAACCGTTTTAAAGGCAGTTTTGATTGCCATTGTACTCCAAACTGTGGCACCAGATGCTCCGAGAGAAAACAAAATATCAACCCCTATTGCATGAATTGCGCAACGACCAACTTCTGACCAGTCTACTTTTGCAGATGCGGTATTAATGGGGAATAAATTCAGATAATTTCGTGCCACCGACTGACCATTTTCAGCCTGTGTTATTATCATTACAAGCGGTATCAAATCTGTTTCTAAGGCATTTTCTTCATTTAACATTTGCTGAATATCTTGCTCCGTAAACCCTCGAGAGTAAAGATACTGCTTAGATTCTTGAATTAAAGGGTTTAAACTATTGGTAATTGTCTCTATTGGTAAGTTGAGCTGATAATTAGAATTAGTTGATGTTGGGTCATATTGAAGTAGAGCCCCATTTTCATCAATCAAACTTGCTAATTGTTGAATGGAGTTAACGTTTTGAAAGAAAGTTTCTATTCGGGGTGTTACTTCTCCAGGGAATTGCACATAAACTGGTATTTCATCAGATTCTGGCGCAACTTTACGTGCGATTGTACCGACATTAGTTTTACTCGGATTTCCAAATAAAATGCCTGAAATACTCTTTTTATTTGCTTCTAAAGCAGCCGCAAATTTAGCATTAGCTTCTTTGGCATCACTTCTTTCGTAAGCCGCCTTTTTACACGAGTCAAAAATGAATACACAAAAGACGGCAAGTAAATTTAATGTCAAAAGGGCAAACATCCCCATAGAAAATTTTTTAACGGGGTGCAGAATGTGGTTTAAAACTTTCATGATTTATTTTTTTAAAATTAAACTTCCCTTCCGAGGGCTGTGTCAGGATATTCCGCCCTTGGATGGTTTGGTTTTTGTTAATTGGGCCTTGTGAGGATAAATGCCCGCCAATGAGTCATACAGTATTGGCCTCACTGCAAGGGAGAGGGCAGGCATCCGCCCGAACCTTTCCCGGTTATCCAGTTCTTTTCCGGATTTCTTATATCTTTGTATGCCTTCCTGAATTTATGGTTTGTTTAATAGTCAAAATGAGCGGACTCTTATTTTCGGGGAGGTTTTTTGCGTTAGGTGGCAGGCCTCGCAAATCCCTTGTTTTTTAATTTTATTAATTGAAGATTGTTTGTTCATATTTTTAGTAACGATTGTCAAATAAATATTTGCATTTAGAAATGCCTTTCCGCCAAGGCCTCATTCTTAAGTTTACATATTGACTGTAAGCCAAGAGAATGTTAACCATTATTATTTCCAAAAAAAATTTGTCTTTCAATACCGAACCTGTCATACCACTTTCCACACGCAGAACCTTTGCAAAGAATAAGGGCAATAGTTTAATGATAGGCTTATATAAAGTTTTACTATTTACGGTACAATTTAATCGGAAAAAACATTCCGAAAAAATGTATTACGTGAAATAACGTTTGCTATATGTGAAATGCAGTATTCCCTATGTGAAATGAAAACAGGGGGGAGGAATATCTGCCTTTTTTATCGTAAAAAGCAGCTCACATGGTTAATCCGATTTTCTGCATATAGCATAAGAAAGATGGCGTAATAGGTTTTGAAAAGACTTTTTTGGAGCGGAAGTTTGCCTCCGAAAATTTGATTTCATAACAGTAAACCCAAAAACAATGCAACCGCAAAACAGTTTTTTTGAAAATGGCATTAGCCTGGCAGAATTGGAGCATAGCACAGGTATGGAAACCCCATCTTGTTTTATCGGCAATTAATAAACTAATGTTTCACTTAACCTTCGATTAAGGAGCCTTATGGTTCCTTTTTATATATAAAAAATATTTTCGGATGAGTATGAACAAATCTTCATCCCCTGTTCAGCCACAGGAGCTTTATAAAAAATACAACAGCCTAAACATCTTCGGAGACGACAACCTTACAAGACAGTACCATGCCGTAAGCGCAAGTCTCCTTAACTATCTGCCCCATATCCCGCAAAACAGACATGAACGCATTTTTAAGCACACCTTGCTGCACCAACATTTAAGCATGATTGAGCAAAATGACCTAAGCGTGCTGAAGCGCACGACAATAACGGGTTGCAAAGACCATCAATGGCAAGAGCTCAAAAGCAATCCGGCGATTATTTGCACTTTCCATACAGGTTCTTACCGATTGATAAATTTGCTCCTGACCAAACACAAAATACCGTTCTCCCTGGCGGTTGCCAACAAAGTTGCATCGCAGCAAGGCGACACGTTCAGAACATTGCATAAACAAAATACAACCGATAGCGAAGATGCAGGTTTTAAACTGATTGATGCAGAAGCACCCACGGCCGCCCTGCAAATGCTCAGGGAATTAAAAAAAGGCCATAGCCTTGTTATATACGTTGACGGCAATACAGGATCAGGTACGAGAACCCATCAAAACGAAAATTGCCTCCCTGTCAATTTCCTGCACCAGCAAATTGCAGCCCGCACAGGTATCGGTTTCCTGTCCCACGCAGCGAATGTGCCCGTTCTCCCGGTCATTAGCCATCGTCCATCGCCGCAAGAAAACATTTTGCGCTTTTTTGATACCGTCCGTCCCGGCGATAACGAACCCCGGAAAGACTATACACATCGGCTGATGCAACACCTGTATGACCTGGCCGCTCCTTATGTGCACGATTATCCGTGCCAATGGGAGGCCTGGCTCTATTTGCACAAAGTGGCAAAAATCATCCATCCGCTTAGTATTGAAACAGAAACAGACCCTGCAAGAAAACTATCCGAAAAGAAGTACTTCATATTTAATTCCAAATATTACGGATTATTCAAAATCGCCAAAAAAAATTATATCTTCAACAAAACAAACTATATAACCTATCCGCTAAGTAACGACATTTACACTTTGTTATATGATGCCAAAGAAAATCCGATAGATAAAAACCATATTCATGTAAATTTACTCTCCCAATTGTTAAATAATCAGATTTTTGTATCCGTACAATAAATGCAGCATTTTATACACATACCTTCAAAAGTAAAACAGCCGCTCATGCATTTCGCTGCATGGATGTTATATGCTTTGTATGTGTTTGGGATTAATCAAATATCAAGTCCAAGAGGTTCTTTTATAGAAGTGTTATTTTATTTAGTTCCCTTTTCAATTACTTTTTATTTGAGTGTTTATATCCTTAATAGGAATGCGGAAAAAGGAATCTGGTGGGCAGTTGCCTCGTTCTTTATTGTTTTTATCATAATGGGTACGGCAGGTTATTTGTATGTTTATTTCCTGCTGCCATCAATGGGAGTGATATTCTATACAAGTACACATTTTGGCACTTTTATACAGGAGGCAGTAAGCGGTTTCGTACGTTATTTCTCATTTGCTTTACTCTATTTTTATATCAAACAGACCTTTAAAAAAGAAAGGGAAAATGCCGCCCTGAAACAACAGGAACTAAAGGCGCAACAGGAGAAGCTGCAATATGAATACGCGTTCTTGCGTTCGCAAATCAACCCCCATTTCCTGCACAACACCCTTAATGCGCTTTTCTCTGACGCCATGCAATACTCGCCAGACCTCGCGGACAACATCATGAAACTTTCCATGATCATGCGCTACTCCCTTGAAGCGGTGGAGCATGACAGCGGAAAGGTATGGGTGCAAAAGGAACTGGACTACCTGCAAACACTGATAGACATCAACCACCTGCGTTTTGGGGAGGAGAAGTATATAACCTACGAAATAGAAGGACATGTGTCCAACCAGCATGTGCCACCCCTGTCTTTTATCACCATCGTAGAAAACGCCTTTAAATACGGTGATTTGAAAGACCCCAAAAACCCGTTAATCATCCGCGTGGCGCTGAAGCCCACCGGGGTGAACTTTTATTGCAGCAATAAGATAAAGGCAACCGGTATGCAATTGTCCTCTTCCAACATAGGCATCTCCAACCTTGAAAAACGCCTTGACGTGGCCTTTAAAGGAAAATATACTATGAATGCGGGGAAAAAGGATAGTTTGTATATATTTGAACTGGAGATAAAATCCTAACCCATGACTAAATGTGTTGTAATAGATGATGAACAGCCCGCTATCAATGTGCTAAAAAACTATATAGAAAGGATAGATTACCTGCAACTGATGGGAACGGCCACAAACCCGATAAAAGGGATAGAACTGATCAAAGAACAACAGGCCGATTTGGTTTTTCTTGACATCCAGATGGATGAAATGACGGGCATTGAGGTGATGAGCCAACTTGACGAAAACGTACAGGTGATTTTCTGCACGGCTTACAGCGAATTTGCCGTAAAAAGTTATGACCTGAACGCTGTGGACTATCTGATGAAACCCATCGGTTTCTCCCGGTTTTTGAAGGCCATCAAAAAAGTCAGAAGCGACAATGATACAAATATTAATGCACCGGGCAATGACTATATACCTGCCGACTACATTTTTGTAAAGACAGAGGTGAAAGGCAAGATGATTCGCATAGATTTAGACGATATTGATTTTGTGGAGGCCAAGAACAACTACGTGGCCGTTCACAGAAGCGGTGACGTAGTAATGGTCTATTCTACCCTCCAGGACTTTGAGGAAAACCTTCCCTCCCAACGCTTTATACGCATACACAAATCGTTCATCATCGCGGTTAATAAAGTGTCATTGATTGAAAAAAATTATGTTGTGTTAATGAACAGTACAGAACATATTCCTATTAGCAAGACGTACAAGAATAACTTTCAGGAAAGGGTTCGCGATAATTTGTTCAATACCTGAAATGTCCACACTAAAAAATACTGACAGCTTTTCGGCTTGCCCTTTGGTCAGAGGCTTTCACCAACTATATTGTTTTTCTGCCCGCAGGTGATGATATCTACGAGGGCGGAAAATTCCTGAAAAATGTATCCTTCGTCAAGCTCAGGATGACATTTTCATCAAACTCAGGATAACATTTTTCTTGTGCCTTAGTTGGTGTTTTTAACCGAACAGATTGTGTTCATTCTGCTTGCTGGTGACAATGCCTGCGAGGGCGGAAGAATAACAAGCAAATAAAGATAGTAAATGAGGCGGCTACCAATAAGGGTTGATTGGGTTAACAATATTCCACTCAAAACAAGCGCTTTTTGACCAGCCTATCTATTAGTAGAAAATATCTTTTCCTAAACTTATCCCGGGGCTTGCCAAAACGTATCCGTAAAGTCATCGTGATGACCAACCGCATGCAGCAACTGCAACTGCGCCCCTACTTCGGTTAGCTGTTCCGCGGTAAGCGTTGACTCCAAATGAGGGAACAGCTCCCTTTCCTCGTAGCGAATATGTTTATCTACCAAATCAGCAAGATGTTGAAGGCTTCGTTTTTCTATATTGGCATTTGTTATCGTTTCAATCAATTCCTTTATCTCTGTATGTTCTTTCATCGCCCTTTGGGTGAATTCATCATCCTGATATTTAAACAGTATGTTTTCTTCTTCATAAAAATGTTGCCGAAGATGCTGCTCCCAAAAGTAACGTGCATAGGCTTGTATCCTTGTCAACTCGACATCCAACTTTATACCTTGCCGGATTTTCCAACAAAAGAGCAGCCCGTCGTGGTGATCCCTGGAAAGCGGAATTATATTTTCATTTCTTTTCATAAAAAGTATTTAAACTTAATTTTTTAAGATAACGATTTTATTTGATAGATAATTTACATGTATATAAATTAGCTTCACGCATGGCTTGTACAGGCATCTCTCTCTACCCTCAAATCAATGGCCCGGACGGTCTATTGCGGTAATACGCTATTTTGGACAGGAACATGACAGCCATTTTATCCCCGCGCCATTTGGCCTCATCGGCTTTCTTACCCGAGAAAAATTCGTCAACCGTTTCATGCCATAATTTTAACCACGCATCAAAATGCTGCTGCTGCACCGGCAAGGAAGCATGGGGCGGAAACGGGCTACCGAAATAGGTATGTTCCTCCAGCAAAACGGTTTGCCAAAAACGGTACATCTTTTCCAGATGCTGCGGCCAGCGGTCTTGTATCACGCCGTTAAAAACAGGCCCTATCAACTTTTCCTTCCTCACCTTTGCATAAAAGGCATTTATCAAAAGCCGTATATCCTCAATAGTTGTTATATCTTTTTTATCGCTCATTTTATTTATTGCCGTAATGAAAAATAGGTGACCAGATAAAACAGCGCCCATCCTGCAAATCCTATAATCAATATCCATACCCACCAGGGAATACTCTGTGGGGTTTCGCTGCCTTCTATCAGAAAGGACTTCTGGTCTCCCTTGCCATAGGCATTTATCATCAGGGGCACCACGCCATCCACTACCGCGTTTTCTTTGATTCCTTCCACCGCAATGGCAGGCCCGTTGCGCACCACGAAAGGTATTTTTCGGATACCCTCTTTGCCCATAGGATCTTTACTGACTATTTTCAACACATGGCCGCCATCCGTAAGTTTGCGCGTATCCAGCTCAAAACTTACCGGCGACTTCACTTCCGCGACAGGCTTCGCGGCATCGTCAATAAAAATAAATATAGTGCTTTTGTCGCTCATCTTACTGGTTATTTAATATAAATCGTTTAATATGCGTATCCGATTTTTCTCCCGGCCGTATCAGCCATTTCACCGAAAAGAAAAGCGTGGCCAATACGATGACAACGGCAATCCATACAATCAAATAATCCCATTGGCTTTGGGGGCCTGCGCCATGCGCAATACCTTTTAGCAATTTGGGCTGATTTCGTTCGCAAACAGGACAAGCCCATATGCATAATGAGCCAATTATCATAGATACGGCTAAAAATAATTTCTTTATCATTGGGCTGATTTAAGTTTTACAAAATCCATTATCCTTTTCACCTCTTCCGGCGTTATCTTTTTGCCGTTATTGCCCCAGCTTGTGCGCTCGTAGTTGATGATAGCGGTCACTTCATGTTCAGTAAACTGCATGTTGGCGCCGACGTTGGGCATGGCGCCATATTCCGCGCGTGCATCATACCCGTTCATAATGATATCAACATATTTTTCCAGATCATCGCCCAACACCACCGGGCTGCCTTTGAGCGGTGGAAATGCGCCGGGCAGTCCTTCGCCGTTTTCCTGATGACAGCTTTGGCAATTGGCGGTAAACAAAACCTTACCATCCGGTTCGGCCGCCGTACCACCTGATGCTGCCGCCATTTTTTCTTCTCTTTTATATAAAAACACGGGCGCTTCCGCTCCATCGGGAAGCTTGGTTTGCTTCAGCGATTGCAGGTAAGCCACAAGATACAGCGCCTCTTTGCTCGCAACCACTTTGCCTTCTGTTCCTTTTAAATATTCAGCCGGAACATTTACGACGGCGTCCGATTTTGAGGCTTCTTTTTTTATAGTAAAGAGCCAGGGATAGGCAGGCATCACAGATTGCTTCACTACAATGCGCGGGTTATACAAATGCACCAGATTCCAGTCCTTGCTCGGCTGCCGGTTTCCCACATCGGTAAGGTCAGGGCCCGTGCGCTCTGTCCCCATCAGGGTTGCGGTGTTGCGCCAAAAATCTGTGCGGTGAATGCCTGCATAATCTGCCGCAAGGCTCGGACGGGCGCCCCACCCTTTGTCCATATCCACATTGCGCACCTGTTGCGTATGACAGGCTACACAGCCATTCGCGATAAATATAGCCTTACCTTTTACTGCATCGGCGCTTAGCGGTTCTGCGCCGGGCAGGGACTGGTTGTTGCTTTGATTGCGGATTGCCGGAATAATTGCTACCAGCAGCGTTAAGCCCACAAAGAAAACGGTAGCCGCCCCAAACAGTTTTTTATGATTGTCGAAAAATTCCATGTCACCTGAACAAGTTTATATAGTTGATTGGATAGTAATTGATGTTTCTTCTAATTGTTTAACGGCCGCTTCGCGCACATCCACGAGTTGTTTATTATTAAGCATCTTATACATATTATAGGCAAAGAGGATGTGCGAGATCCACATCAGGCTGCCCCCGATAGCCCGCCACAGCCAGTAAGGTGCCATCAGCACCACACCATCGATAAAGGGCTTTTCCTGCATCCATAATAAGCCTTTTAAAGTGCTTCCGTACATCAGCGGGATTGTATAAAACATCATGCCGATAAAGGCCAGCCAGAAATGTGCCCCAATATTAATTTGCGGGGCCTCCTTGCCCGTAAGCCTTGGTACAATGGCATATATACAAGCCCAGAGAAAAAACGTAATGATACCATACATGGTAAGGTGCGAGTGCGCCACGGTGAAATCGGTAAAATGCCAGATAAGGTTGGTCGTTCTGAACGCTTCCGCCGTGCCCTGCATGGAGCCGGTAAAATAAAAGATTATGCCCACGAGGAAAAAAGGCAGCGTATAACTGTCCCTTATTTTATACCAGGAACCTTTAAAGGTCATGAGGAAATTGGTAGTGCCCGCAATCACGGGAATGGCCATACCGCCGCTACCCACAATTGCAACGGTTTGCAGCCACCAGGGAATGGAACTGAACACAAAGTGGTGCGTGCCGATGAGCGTGTAAAAAAGTATCTGTGTCCAAAACGCAAGGATGCCCAGGCTGTAAGAGTAAATAGGTTTATTGAGTTGCTGCGGCAAAAAATAATACACGATACCGAGCGTAAACAGCATGAACCACATGCCCACGCCCTGGTGCATATAATAACCCTGTATGATCGTCTCTCCCAAACCGTTTTGCCAGTAAGGGATATAGGCCGCCAAGGCAATGACGATGGTGAAAATAATGGCCGCCACCATATACCAGTTGGAAATATAAATCTCACGTGTGGTGCGCCGCGCGATGGTTTGCAAAAAATTAACAAGCGTCAAAACCAGGCCGATGGCAAACAGCAACATCACCGGCCAGATGTACTCGCGATACTCCCCGCCACCGTTGTTGATGCCCGCCATTAAACAAAGCGTGCCCAATATCACCGATACATTGATAAGAATAAGTGTGTACCAGCCATATTTCATATTGGCCGGTTTGGTATTGCTCACCCGCGGCACAATGTAATATCCCAGCCCTATCATGCCCAACGATGCCCAGCCCCAAAAAACCGCATTGGTATGCACCGGGCGCAAGCGGCCAAAGCTCAGCCAACTTATATGGTCAGCATCCGGCGCCACAAATTTGATACCGACATATTCGCCGACCGTTGTGCCAAACAATAACCAAAAGGTGGCACAGCCCAGATACCAAAGTATAAGTCGGGAAAGCCCGGGATCTATCGCGGGCCGGGGCAACGCTTTCTTTTTGGGCGCGACAATAGCCATCCCCGGCTCATTGTTTATCTGCAGCAAACCTTTTTCATCTTCCGCGGGTATATTACCGGAAAGCTCATGTTGGTCAAGCCGGAAATCCAGCGCGGCCTTTCGCTTTTTCAGTGTCGTGTCCACCGCTTCTTCGGGTAGCGAACGTAAGTATGCCGCCAGTTGCCGTGCTTCTTCCAGATTTTGTTTATTCCTATTTCGATATAGCGCCTTATTCACTTTAATAATCAATAAGACGAGTGCAGTCAGCACGGGTATCAGCAATAAGATAACAGTGATCAAAATCCCGGCATCACCAAACAAAGACCCGGCAGTTGCGGGAGTTGCCGCATCCCGTGCCACAATTTTGCCGGTCGGGGTTAACAGGGAAGCCACGGACAGTAACGAGACAAACAAGTATGAACGATTTTGTCCATTCGTTGTATGACGTTTTTTATGCCTTATGATTTTTTCTATTTGTTCGCTATTCAGTTTATTAAGATGCTCTTCCAGAGTACCGGCACGTCCCCTCTCCTTTTTTTTATGAAAACTTTTTTTCATGCCATCTACTTTTTGTGCCAATACAAGCGCAATGCATAGTATGAACAGCGCTAAAAAAAGCAGTATCCAGGACGTACTTTTTTGCGAGCTAAAAGAAAAATCATAAGGTAACGCTTGCTGTGATACCGCAGGAAGAGCATAAAGAAATACAATAGTAAAAATAAATAGTACAGGTTTTATTCGCATACCTTTTTATATTTTATATTAAGGATATTAATACCTTTTTATCTTTAAATAAAAGATATATACTTCTGATCCCCTTTCGAAGAATATTGATCATAAATAATAGTTTTCATTATTTATGCAAGATAACAGGATAGGTTATTACCATCGTATTAAAATAACCTATCCATTTCTTTTGCGGATCGCACCATATTTTCTTCCCGAACAATCATATCTTAGTAATAAATTTCGAGCTAACAAATCTGCTTATATCGACCTTTTGGTACATGTTCCTCAAAGTGCCTCACCCTTTGCTCTATTAAGATTATCTCACAGATAACGTGCCTGACGATTTTTCAAAGAATAGTCTAAAGACTTTCCTTGCAAAGATAACAGAATTTTTAAATAAAAGATAAAAATGTCTTTTATTAGATGCGTAATATATTTTTATATATGCCCGCTATTTTGTTGCTTCCCCTCCAGCAACAACGGTTCGCCGCTGTCGTGTATTCGGACAGGCAGCAAAAATGTCATGCACCCCTTTTATCGGTGTCATGTTAATAAATATTCAGCCGATCAAGGCAATAAATATCAAGACACAACAATCAGCATCCACCCTTTAGCCCTCCTAAAAACTTACATTTATATCTCCGCCTCTACCTGATGCGCTTGTCCGTCATTTTGCAAGTTGATAAATCCTTCCTGCAAAACGTGATTATCCAACGTTATTTTAAGCACGCCTGTTTTTCGATTATGCACAATAATATGATAATGAGTATCCTCATACCGATAAACAACCTTATACCTTCCCCATACAGCCGGGGCGCAGGGGTTTAAGTACAGTTTATCCCCACGACGGCGGATGCCCGCAATATACTCGACGGCTAACTGGTACGTCCACCCTGCCGAGCCGGTGTACCATGTCCAACCGCCCCTGCCCTCGTTGGGCGGCGCACCGTAAACATCCGCGGCCATCACGTAG
The DNA here is from genome assembly GCA_047601605.1 of Niabella sp. Taxonomy (GTDB): domain Bacteria; phylum Bacteroidota; class Bacteroidia; order Chitinophagales; family Chitinophagaceae; genus Niabella. Next base: position 1,761,075 of record JASGIU010000002.1, on the reverse strand, counting down.
GGTTCCACCTTATACTGCTGCACGTCCGATGCGGACTTGCCATGATTAACAGGATTGACCATACTGAAAAGTTCCCATACGCGTTCATTATCCTTCATGTCAGCAAAGGCCATCATTGCCCATATAGCCGCATGGGTGTATTGCCCGCCATTCTCGCGCACGCCCGGCACGTAACCCTTGATATAGCCAGGATTCAACGAAGACTTATCAAAGGGCGGATCGAGCAATTTAATAATCCTGTTCTTGCGGTCAACCAGATATTTGTTCAGTGATTCCATCGCCACCCCTGTGCGGTCGGGTGTTCCCGCGCCGGACAATACCGACCAGCTTTGCGATATGGAATCTATCCGGCATTCCTCGTTCTGCACCGAGCCAAGGGGTGTGCCGTCATCAAAATAAGCACGCCTGTACCATTGCCCGTCCCACGCATTTTTTTGGATATTGTCGCGCAACCTGTTGGCCTGTTCCATGCACACTGCATGAAATTCCGCATCGCCATATTTAGCCGCTATCGAACCGAACCGCTGCAAGACCGTATATAAAAAGAATCCCAGCCATACGCTTTCCCCTTGGCCGTGTTCGCCCACTTTGTCCATGCCATCGTTCCAGTCGCCTGAACCCATAAGCGGCAACCCGTTCTTCCCGAACTTGAGACCATAGCGGATGGCCTTCTTACAGTGGTTATACAACGTTTCCCAATGATCCAGAAAAACAGGCAGGTCATAATAAGACTCCTCTCCGGGATGCAACGGACGTCCATCTATATAAGAAATATACTCGTCTAATATTTTCGCATCCCCCGTGGTTTCGATATACCTTGCCGTGACGAAAGGAAGCCAAAGATAATCGTCCGAACAGGTCGTCCGCACGCCCCTGCCTGACGGCGGATGCCACCAGTGCTGCACATCCCCTTCCCTGAACTGGCGCGACGCCGCCAACACAATTTGCTGACGGGCGACATCGGGCCTTGCGTGCATAACAGCCAACACGTCCTGCAATTGGTCTCTAAAACCATAGGCGCCGCCTGATTGATAAAACCCGCTACGCCCCCATATACGGCAGGAAAGTGTTTGGTACAACAACCAGCCGTTCGCCATCACATTGTAAGCCTCGTCTGGCGTATGCACATGCACCCTACCCAATATATCAGTCCATTGTTGATGAACTTTTTCAAGAGATTGCTTCACTATCTCCACATCCTTAAACTGCTGTACCAGCTCGCGTGCATGATGTTCATTGGCGCCCGCTCCCAGTATAAATACAATCTCCTTTTCTTCTTTTTCAGCTAACGTTATATACACTTGTATGGCGCTGCAAGGGTCATACGCCGCGCCGTTCCTGCCGGAAAGTTTTTCGCGCCGCATCGCTTCGGGATTTGACAAACTACCGTTGCGACCGATAAACTCTGTCCGGTCACAGGTAAAGGATTTTTCTGCACTATTGCAATCCAAAAAGCAAACCTTTTCGGCAAAAACGGTATTGTATTTATTCCTGATAAACAACACGCCTGTTTCCCTGTCCTTCTCGCTGGTAACGTACATCCGTGTTTTCGCGGCCATATCGCCCATCACCCATTCCACATAACCCGTCGCGGAAAGCCGCCGTTGCCTACCGGAAAGATTTTTAATTTTTATACGGATGAACTTAACCGGTGCTTCAACATCCACATGCGCGCACATCTTTGTCTTGATGCCGTCCTCTATATGTTCATATACCGAATAACCAAAACCCTGGTGAACAACAAACGGCATATCACTTATGCAAGGTGCAGGTGTCGGTGACCAAAAACTTCCCGTTTCCTCATCGCGGATATAAAAGGCTTCGCCGGAGCCATCGCTCACAGGGTCGTTCATCCAGGGTGTCAGGCGGAAAGCCTGAGCATTATCTGCCCATGTATATGCCGACCCGCTTTCGGACAACATGCTGCCAAAAGATGGATTGGCGAGAATGTTACACCAGGGCGCCGGCGTTGTTTTGTTGCGGGAAACTTCCAGCACATATTCTTTTCCATCCTGCGTAAAACCACCGAGTCCGTTTTGAAAAATAAGGTGCAGTGGTAAACTTACCTGTTGTTTTTTGTCCACCGGATAACGCTTTTCACCCGTCTTTAAGAGCGGTGGAAGGGCGGGATGTTCCAACTGTTTATTTATCTGTTCCCTTAATGAACCATCCGTATCGGTCAATATCACCCGCGCGACCGTCTGAAACAGAATTCTGTCCTCATTGGCTATCTGATCGCCCGAACGCACAAACACACCGCCAGGCTGGTCAATAACCGCACCGCTGGTAACGCTTACAAAGCCGACGATTTCATCGTGAAACTCCTGCCTGTACGAACTATAATCCTCGTTCCAGATAATGAGATCAACCGATAAGCCTTTCATCCGCCAATAAGTATGCGCCCTGATCAATTGTTTGACAAAAGCAATATTCTCGCTATTCGTTACCCTGACCAACACGATAGGCAGGTCTCCCGAAATCGCATACCCCCAAAGCCCTGATTGACCTTTCGTATTACTTTTAATGATTGGCGAAGTCGCTCTGTATTTCGCATTTGCATAAATAATAGCCCCCGCCAACGTGGCGAATAACTGCGCTTCGTCCTCGTTGGCGTTTATCTGCTTCAGCAATACCTGACTATGTGTCCACGACAATTCAAAAGCCCGGTCTTTTAAAAACCTGTCCTGATATTTATTCACGAGCGAAGAACATTCCGCTTCGCTGGCAGCCACCCCCATCACCAAATCAAACGAAGCAGAACTTTTCGGCTGCAAGGTTATCTTATAACGAATGGCCATCACCGCATCCAACACCGCGCCCTGATGCCCGGACATTTTGCCACCGCCTGTTATGGCCGCAGGTGCTTGCACGCTATTGTTCCTGCCGATAAAACGCATACGGTCTGTCTCATAAGAAACATCCTCAAACCTGCCACGGTTGAAGGACATAAAATGGAACATCCACGGTGGCACTTCATCTTTGGAACGTGGCCTGCGGGTGCATTTTATCACACCTGCTTTTTCATCAATGCCGGTTTGCACAAACAGGTTACTAAAAGCAGGATGTGCCTCGTCGGATGCCTGAGGCGCCAGCACAACCTCTACGTAACTGGTAATTTCAAACGTCTTTGCAGCAGTGCTGCGATTGGCTATCCTTATGCGGCGGATTTCCACATCATCTTCCGGGGACACTACAATGTCGGTCTTTGTTTCTATCATCCCATCCATGCGCCTAAACTCCACATGCCCCTGCGAAAAAATCACCTCATATTCTTTAGGCCGCGCCAACGACGGTTGATAGGTATTTGTCCAGAACTGCCCGGAGTCCACGTCTTTTATATAACAGAATATTCCCCAATTGTCGAGCGTGGTGTCTTCCCGCCAACGGTTCAGGGCTATATTGCGCCAACGGCTGTAGCCACCGCCCGCATTGCTCACGGCCACCTGATATTTTCCGTTGGAGAGCAACTGCACCTGCGGCATGGGTGTATTGGGCGTGCGGATAACCCTTGTATAACTTTGCTGCCCAAGCATATTGGCCTCGGAAGCATCCGTCGCGTGCGCGTATATGACCGATGCCCTGGATGCCCTTTCCTGTAACAAAAGCAACGCTGAGCGGAACTGCGCATCCCTCACAAACCGCTCCTGCATTTTTTGGTGCAACAAAAAATAAGCAAACGACAGGAAGGCCATCCCCTGGTGGTGCACCATGAAAGAGCGTATCAACACATGCGTTTCGCCACGGGGCAAACGGCTCGCCGTATAATCTATGGCCTCATAGAAACCATACCTGCCCATGAACCCTTTTTTATCCAGCACGGAGAGGTTATCGCTCGCGGCCACGGGGTCAACCATCATGGCCATCGCGGTGGCATAAGGCGCAATCACCAGGTCATCCCCCAGCCCTCTTTTTAATCCCAAACCCGGCACCCCAAAAGCCTGATATTGATAATTAAGCGATGTGTCCACAAGATTATAGGCTGACTCTGAAATGCCCCACGGAACATTGCGGCGCGATGCGTACCGTATCTGATTTTTCACAACAGCTTTAGCCGTGTCCTGCAACAAAGTGCCTTCGTAAGTAGGCATTACCAATTGCGGCATCAGGTACTCGAACATGGAGCCGCTCCACGAAAGCAACACAGGGGAACCAATACCTTCGGTTATCAACCGTCCCAAAGTAAACCAACTTTTCTGCGGGACTTTTCCGGTGGCAATAGCCGTGAAGATGCCCAGCCTTGCTTCCGATGCGAGCATGTCATAATAACTCTTATCTTCCACATCATCCGAAACGTTATAACCGATGCGGAACAGGTCTTTCTTTTTATCAAACAAAAAGTCATACTCCACATCCGAAAAACCAAGGCATTCATTTATCAACTGTTCCAACGCGCTCATTTGCAGCCACGCGTTTCTATTTGCCAAACGCAAATCATCCACTAAACTTTGCAGTGCGATGTCTTTTACGTCCATACCCGACAATTGCGTTTCAAGCACGGGTATAACCTTTAACTCGAACTGGCAAATGTCTCTGAAAGTCGGCACTTTATTTAGAACATCAGCTATCGGGAGGTCTATCTTAACTGGCAAATGTTTTGTCCAAGGCATTAACTGACTGAAATCCTCCTGCACATCCGTTATCTGTTTTTCCAGTTTGCCAAGCCAGTATAACACATCTACCTCTTCCTCCATTTTCTCTTTTACAGATTGGACGGCGGACAACAACATGTTCAGCCCGTTGATGATTTCGTGCAGGCCGTCCGGTTGTTTTTCTATGAATCCCTCATTGAGGTTTTCCAGTTGCTTCAACAGGTTGACGCTTTCCCCCTTCATGTCCTTTTTCGCCACGTTAATCGTATCCCTTATACCAAAGAAAAAACGAGGGGAAAATATCGGGGCGAGCGGCAACTCTATCAGCCCCTGCCGCAACGTTAACAGCGAGGCGATAAAGTTTCCGCTATCCACCATAGATATATAAACAGGCCGCAACGGCTCTAACGACAGCGTATCATACCAATTGTAAAAATGTCCCCGAAACCTTTCGAGACTGTTCAGTGTCGCAAATGTTTTCCGTTGCCGTTCGATCAACTGATTGGCGGACAGATAACCAAAATCAAAAGCGGCAAGGTCAGACAAAAGCGCCAACCCGATATTGGTGGGGGAAGTGCGATGCGCCGTAACAGCAACGGGTTTTTCCTGAAAATTATCCGGCGGCAACCAGTTATCTTTCTCCGTCACAAAATCCTCAAAAAATGCCCAGGTCTTGCGGGCCGTTATATAAGCAAAACTCTTTTCCTCGCGTGACAACTTTGCACGGGTTTCCGTGCCCGGTTTGCTAACCCACCAAGCAACTAATGGTGATAATGCCCATAAGAAAAGAAAGGGTAATGCGGCAGGTAGTGCCTGAGGCGAAAAATAAATAATCAACACGATACCCAGCAGCGCGATAAAAGTGCCCGCCCACATATAGCGAAAAGCGTCTGCTATACTTTTATTGTTTTTCGGAAGGGATGAGAAAGGTGTCCATTGCAACAAATGACGGCGCGAGATCAACACCCGCCAAAGAGAACGGATAATCGCATCGGCATTGCGATAAGCCTGATATGGCAAGCAGACTATCTGAAACGCCATCGGCCTCATACCTACTTTAAAATTGTCCCACTTATTGTGAAAACTTATCCTCCAAGGTACATCAGGCTCTCTTTGAAAAAAGATCTGCCACAGGAAACTTAACAAGGGCGTCAAAAAATAAACAAACAAAACAACACCTGTCCACAGCCACGGGCGGGGCAGGAACAACCAACCCGTCATCATAAGCAGCATAACGGTGATAGGCGCCAAACTCCTGCGCAAATTGTCTAATATCTTGAACACGGACAAACTTGACAACGGATTTGGTGTAAGCTTGTTCCTGTAATCAGGTACAAAAGGTGTTGCCCATGCGGCAATTTGCCAATCGCCCCTTATCCACCGATGTTGACGCGACGCATCAGCCCAATAAGTGTCGGGGTATTCCTCAAACAGCAGCACATCCGCCAGCAAGCCAGACCGCACATAAGAGCCTTCCAACAAATCATGGCTGAGGATGCGATTGTCCGGAAATCTGTTTCCCAAAAGCATTTCAAAAATATTCAGGTCATAAATACCCTTGCCGATAAACGAGCCTTCGTAAAAAAGATCCTGATAAACATCCGAAACCAAACGACTGTAAGGGTCAAGACCCGCCTCGCCCGCATGCATCTTCGCGTAGATGGAATCTCCCGAATTAGGAAGACTTAACGCTACCCTTGGCTGCAAGATGCCGTAACCTTCCACCACCCTTCTTTTGCGTTCATTTACCACGGCATGATTCAGCGGGTGTGCCATAGTGGCGACCATTTGCCAGGCCGATTCCCTGGGCAATTGCGTATCTGCATCCAACGTAATGACATACCTAATATCCCGGAGATGGTCTATTTCACCCACAATAACAGAAAACCCCTCTTCATCGCCATCGCGCAACAACCTGTTCAGCTCGGCAAGTTTACCGCGCTTGCGCTCGTAGCCCATCCACACTTTTTCACGCGGGTTCCATTTTCTTGGGCGGTGAAAAAGGAAAAATCTATCCTGTTCATCTCCCGTGACATGCCTTGCATTTAGTTCCTTCATCAGTCTTTGGGCATACAGCACCAGCATCTCATCCTTGTCTGTCGTTTCCGTGGGCGCATCCGCAAAATCTGTGACCAGTGCATAATACAGATTCTCTCCGGGATTGGCCAGATAACGCACTTCCAGTTGTGCCACCAGTTCTGAAATACCTGCCCGACTGGTAAGCATGGAAGGTACGGCGACCAATGTGCTATATTCTTTTGGAATACCGTCCGAGAAATCCATGCGCGGTAACGGCTTCGGCGTGACCATAATCGTGGAAACCCAATTGACAAACACCGATGCCAAATGACTGAATGCCGAAAACGACAGCACTGCCGTGACGATTGACCAGCCCAATAATCCCCGGTCATAAACAAAGGACGCCACCCAAAGGCTGAACAATACTGCTATCAGCAACTGTGCCACCACATAAGAAAACAGACGATTGAACTTGAGGGCTTTTTTAAACTGGTCTTTAAAAGAAAAATAAACATCCGCTCTTTTGACGAGGGCACTTTGCCCTTTGTCATCTACTAAAAAATATCCTACGTGCTGTTGCCTTAAAGGTTTGTTTTGCGCTATGCTCTGCCTCGTCAGCTCCACTGCCAACCGGGCAATCTCATGTTCTTCTTTCCGGCTCTTTTTTCCTAATTGTTCAATTACGTGGCGGTAAACATCGCGCGTACTGAAATCCATTTGCGCATATACGCCGCCCGGTTCGTTTCTCAATATCTTTTCGACCACGCTCACGCTTTCCACAAACTCCCGCCAGTCCGTAGTCTTTATCAGCCTTATACTTTCGATGCTGTTGCGGATGGACACCTGGTCAACGGCTTGCCGCTGATTCTCTATGTTTATCATTTCCTCAATGGAATAGCCAAGGTCAAAGAGCCTTTGCTCGAGCAACGTAATGGCCATAGAGAGCATGGCGCCTTTCCCCTGCAAGCGGCGGGTAAACTCTGCCACAAAAGCACTGGTGTAGTTTATGCCGGACTTGGTCATCTCTGCCAAGACAATCACTATATCATTAGGCGACTTTTGGGCAATATCGAGCAGTTGGTCTGCCCAATAAGCCGCCACGTTTTTATCTATCCGGCTGATGGCTATCCTTGAGGCTATCCGACGAATGTTCTCGATGAGCCCCAAACGCAGCATAATCGGCACGGCCCAAAGCTCCCCGATATTCAGGACACTGTGCTGTTGATAAGATTCTATGAAAGTAGTAAGATTGGCAACGTCCACACGGCCATCGTTGTGCGCGATAATTTCCAGCGCCATATCATACACCCTGGGCAGTCCTTGTGATTTGCCGCTGGCCAATACAGGCAGTGTGTGGCTATACTCTTTGGGAAGGTGCTTGCGCCCGAGGGCGATTTGTTCTTTTATCAAATAGAAATTGTCCAAAAACCATTCACTGGCCGGGGTGATGGGCATTTTTTCCTTGACGGCTTCTACCAGTATGTCATACACTTTGAGCAGTACGTCCTCGTTATCATCGAGCCGCTCCAGAATGAGGTCGTTTCTTTTATTATAGGCAAGCACATGCGAGGCTGCTACTTTTTCACCGTACACCCTCATTTGAGAGGCGCTGAATAACTCTGCGCGGAACGGCTCCTCACTGGAAAATTCGCGCTGCGGATCTGCCAGAAAAAAAGCCCGCATTTGCTTAAATATCTCATGAACCGGTTTTGTAATATTCATTCTTTTTCGTTTTAAATAATGCGCCTGTCTGTTGAGAAATCCCCAAACCCGTTTTTATGCTTACAAAAAAGAGACAGGCACACGAAATAATTCGGTTAAGTAAATAAGGGCATAATTGTCCTAATTATTTCAAAATCTGTTCCGTAAATGAAAATGGAAAGATAAAAATGTGGGCGAGTGCGTCTTTTTAAAAATCTTTTGGGGCTTTTTTAACGGTAATCCCTCACACATTGTGCCCAAAGCAAAAATCATTAAACTTTTCATAACCGGCCTCCTTATCTATATTTTAATAAATATGTTATCCGTATGACGACAAAACCCGGTAACATCCGCACGGGCAGAGATAAAAATCCACTGAGCCATTTTAAGAAAGGAGTCAAACAAATTCATTTGTCTGCACCTTTCTGCTAAGCTACTAAAATTCTTTGGGTTTACCCGATTTAAAATCAAATCGGTATGATAATAATTTGTAAAAATCAGCAGCAGGTTCATTTATTTCACCGGAGGTCGGCAAACGAATTTCGTACGTTTAGACCCAGCGGCAGAATCGAATGAAACCTATCATTAAGGAACGAGCGACATTTTAGAGCGACAAAGCAATAGAAATGTAGAAAACTTATCGCCCATGTCTAAACTATCAGGTATATTGAGAGTCAATCCTTCGGTTGGATTCATGTCCAACACAAAAATCCCCGGCATTAGCCGGGGACGAAAACTTTCCTTCCCTCTTTTATACAAACAGCTTCATCGCCTACGCGGGCTATCACCAAACACCTGTCCTACTCTTTTTGCAAAGTAAAATCATAAGAAAAGTTTTCATGCGTATAAATTTAACCTTTGTGCCTTTCTATTTGCCCGAATCTTTACGAAGTAATTTGTCCGTAACAATACAATACTTTACACCGTTGATAACCTCTACATGCCAAACCCATTCGCTAAGGTTAAACGACTCTTTGGAATGGGAAAGATGGTTAATGGCATCTCCTGTAAAACTCACGGGCAAAGCATTACCGAGCCCCATGTCAATCACTCCGGTGTTGTTTTTTAAAACAGTCCTCATACGATTACAGATTTTTAAAAGTTGAACAATGAATACCTAACTTAGTATAGAAATACTCCCCTGAGAATATGTACTGCCTTTTCGTGCTATCAGCAGGGCTGCCTGCTTTCTTAACGGGTTGTTGTCACCATTATCATTCAGAGGGTAACATCATTTATAAAGCAAATTGTCTGCCAAAAAAGCCGTTTTCATAATAATTCAAAACTGCCTCTGACTCAAATCATTGGCGGAAAGTCATATCTTAACGAATCTGTTCGGTACATTTTTTGTTAACAAACTAACACCGTCCCCCCTGTAAAGAAAGACTTAAAATCTTTCGGGTAAAAATATTTCCCCACCCGCTCAACAAAACGCCTTTTGTAATGTTACTGTAAAAAGTCAGGGCTTTTGGCCTAATTTTGCAAAAATTTTATAGGCGGGAATGAAAAAAATCCACATTATCCTTTTAGTACTGATTGCGGCATCCATCGCGGTGCTGGTTAGTTTTTTACAAACGACCACCACTTACGACACCGTGGCTACAGCCAAGGCAAAGCCGGGCAAGTTTGTGCACCTGATGGCTAAATGGGATAAAAGCGCCCCAATGGAATACGATGCCATAAAAAACCCGAATTATCTGGCATTCAGGGCGATAGACAGTCTTGGAGAAAAAATTGACGTGGTGTATCACAATCCCAAACCCGAAAATTTTGAACTCAGCGAAAAATTGGTCATGAAGGGCAAATACGACGGTGAAAAGTTCGTTTGCCAAAGTATTCAGACCAAATGCCCAAGCAAGTACAAAGATCAGGATCCCAGCAAACACATTCCGCAGGAACAAAGAACGACGACACAAAGTGCCGCCGCGCCGGCCATTGCTAAACAATAAACAATCATGACGTACATAGGTGAACAGCTTTTGCCCGGACAAGTAGGACATTTTTTTGTAGTATTATCGCTTGTAGCTTCGCTGATAGCTTCCTTTGCCTATTTTAAGACCGTGGGCACACAGCAGCCCGATGATAAAAAGGCATGGCTGAAACTGGCGCGTTGGTCTTTCATCGCAGAGAGCCTCTCGGTATTTATCATCTTTGCCGCCCTGTTGCACATTCTTTACCATCATCTTTTTGAGTACAAATATGCCTGGCAGCACACCAGCCGCTCGTTGGAGTTCAAATATATCCTTAGTAGTTTTTGGGAAGGGCAGGAAGGCAGTACGCTGCTGTGGTCTTTTTGGCACTGCATATTAGGGCTGATTGTCATCCGCCGTGAAAAAGAATGGGAAGCGCCCGTGATGGCCATCGTGAGCTTTGCGCAGTTTTTCCTTGCCACGATGATTGTGGGCATCCATATTTTTGATGTCAGGATAGGCTCTAACCCGTTCATCCTCCTGCGCGAATCGGGCGTGCTGGACGAAGCGCCCGCCATGCACGTGAACTTTGACCTGAGCCAGCCCATACGTCCCGATTACCTGAGCATGATAAAGGACGGAAATGACCTGAACCCTTTATTGCAGAACTATTGGATGGTAATCCACCCCCCGGTGCTGTTTTTAGGTTTTGCCTCGGTGCTCATACCCTTTGCTTTTGCTTTAGCTGGTTTATGGACAAAAAAGCTTGGCGAGTGGATAAACCGCGCGCTGCCGTGGACATTATTTTCCATCGGCGTGTTTGGCTTAGGCATTATGATGGGTGCCAAATGGGCTTATGAATCCCTGAACTTTGGTGGTTATTGGGCCTGGGATCCTGTGGAGAACGCCTCGCTCGTGCCGTGGATGATTTCGGTGGCGGGGCTGCACACGATGCTGATTTATAAGCACACCAAGCAATCGTTGCGCGCCACGTTCCTCTTCATGGCGCTTTCGTTCATCTTTGTAGTATATTCTACTTTTCTTACCAAGAGCGGCGTGCTGGGCGAGGCTTCCGTACACGCTTTTGCGGACATCGGCATGAACGGGCAATTGTTTTTGTTTATGCTTGTGTTTGTATGGCTGGCACCTTTTTTAGCAGCGACCACTAACAAACAGCGCGGCATCATCGCCGCCGTCACTTTACTGCTGTCGCTGGCAACTTATTTTCTTAGTGAAGTTGTCCCCGGTTTTCCATTGTATGTACTGCTGGGCGGTATTGTTACTTTTATCGCGCTTGTCAACAAACAAATCCCGGCAGCAAAGCAGGAAGAAAGTACATCCTCCCGCGAGTTCTGGATGTTCATCGGCGCAATTGTATTTTTCCTTTCGGCTCTTATCATCACGTTCCAGACCTCTTTGCCCGTGTTCAACAAATTGTTCAACGTAAACAGGGCTTTGGGCGAAAGAAACGAGTTTGAATATAACCAGATACAAATCCTGGTGGCTATCATCATCGGATTCCTGACCGCCATCGCGCAGTATTTCCGTTATAAATCCACACCGAAAAATATTTTCCTGAAAAACATAGCCCTCCCCACACTGATTAGTGCTGTCGTGGCCACATTTATCCTTGTCGTGATAAAAATCAATTATGACAAAGAAGGGCTTGGTTTTCTGATAAACATCTGGATTGCTTTGGTTGCCGCAGTGTATGCCACGATAGCCAACGCCATGTATATTTTTTCCGCACAAAAGGGCAACCTTAAAAAAGCGGGCGGCTCGATTGCGCATTTTGGCTTTGGGTTGATGCTCGTGGGCATATTGCTTTCTTCGGGCAAAAAAGAAGTCCTTTCTTATAATACCAGCGGCATTGCAGTGCCGTTTGGCAAAGACAGCAAGGAAAAAACAGGCGAGAACCTGACGCTTGTAAAAGGCGTACCTATGCAGATGAACAATTACATGGTGACTTATGTCGGCGATTCTGCCCACCCCAAAAAACAACAGACTTATTTTAAAATATACATGGAGTCCAAGGACGGGAAAGAAAAGTTTTGGCTGACGCCCAATGCCTTTGTAAATTATAAAGGTCAGGAAGGACTGATGGCCAACCCGGATGCCAAGCATTATTGGGATCATGATATATTTACCTACATTTCGTCTTTCTACAAACCGGCAGCTTCCGAAGATACAAGCGGCTTTGCAACACATTGGAAAGCCATCGGCGATACTATTTTTTACAGTAAAGGCTTCATGACCATTGAAAAATTGGTCGGCAAAGACAAATTGCCCCTGGCGGGTGTTTCACCTGCGGACACAGGATACACCGCGACCGTGAAAGTGCAGCAGCTCCACGGTTCCTCTTATCAATCTGACCTGTTGCTCATCAAAAGTCAGGGGAAACCGTTTTATCGCTCACAGGACACGGTTATGTCGCAAAACCTTGTGCTGCAATTGGACGATGTGAACAACGGACAAGCCAAAATCGGGGTAAAGGAATCCACGGACGTGCTGGAATATGTGACGCTTAAAGCATACAAATTCCCTTATATCAATGTGCTGTGGGGCGGCGTGGTGATCACGGTGTTAGGCTCGCTCATCAGCATGTTCTATCGTATCAAAAACAACCGGAGAAAACTAAAAACCGACTAAGCCATGCCGGAAAAGTCTTATCATTTTCCCATACCCAATACCAAACTGAAGCTTTATCAGTTCATGGCTTATGGCATCGTGTTGGTCAATCTTATCGTGCAGCTATATCAGGATTACATGATGGGCACGAACAGATACCATCTCTTTACTATACTCGTCAGTATAGCGCTGCTTTTCGTAGTGGGCAGGGATGCGTATCTGACCAAAAAAAATAAACCGCTCACGCCCATTGGCCTTCTGATCATTATCATTGCCGTGCGGTGGTTCAGGTTTCACAATTATTGGGCGTTCTTTGCCAACATGGCGCTTTGGTTGTTATATGTCATCGCCCGCAGGAATATGGAAATAAGCATTTCTGAGTCGCATATATCGTATCCGTCTTTCCCAAAAAAGAACTTTAACTGGCAGGAACTCAGCAATGTTATACTGAAAGACGGACTGCTGACCATTGACTGCAAGAACAATAAAATCTATCAACATTACGTTGAAAACAGCGAAACCCTTGCTAATGAGGCAGAATTTAACGAATTTTGCCACAGACAAATAACAAAATGAGCATTCGTCAATCACCTTATCTCTTATACTCTGACGGGCAGGGTAACATTTTCGAGGACACCTCTTTATACGCGGTAGGCCGTTGCGGCTGGGACGCATACCCTATCCCCACCGAAGAATGGATAGAACTGCCCGAGGGCGGTAACCTGTACGAACTGCCCGGCAGGCGCGGCATCGGCATAGATGTCAGGACAGGTGAAATGCGCCTTTGCGACAAGGGATGGGCGGTGGCTGCATTTATTCCGCCGGCCTATACTGGATTTTATCTGGCGGCATACGAAACACAACCCGAGGCACCAATATTGCCTTTGTTCTGCTATACCGCCGCGGGGTGGCTGAACGAAAAGTTTTATGTGCCCGCCATCCGCATCGAACAGGACATCCGTCAGGAATGCGCGGGATTTAATGATGGTGTCGTCGGAGATGGCATTGAGCGGTTAACGCGCGCTTATCCGCACAACAGGCTTATCAAGCACTTGTCGGAAAATTGCGCCAACACGTATCACTGCCCTGCCGCGCGGAATTTCTTCATGGGCAGATGGGAATGCCCCGTGCCGGCATCGCCCGCCTGTAACGCCAATTGCGTGGGCTGTATTTCGTTGCAACCCGATGAAGAAACAGTTGTTTCCACGCAGGACAGGTTGAATTTCAAACCCACGCCAGAGGAAATCGTGGAATTTACTGTTCCACATTTGGAAACGGCACCTTTCCCACTTATCAGTTTTGGGCAGGGATGCGAGGGCGAGCCGTTGCTCATGTGGGAAACGATAGAAAAAGCCATCATCGAAATACGCAAGCATACGGACAAAGGCAGCATCAACATCAATACCAACGGTTCGCGGCCTGATGCCGTAAAGCGCCTTTGCGAAGCAGGGCTTAACTCCATCCGCGTAAGCACCAACAGTTTCCGAAAGGAAATTTACACGCCGTATTACCGGCCTAATAATTACCACATGGAGGACATCATCGAAAGCCTGAAAATAGTGAATGGTTTTGGCGGCTGGACTTCGGTCAACTATTTTGTGTTCCCCGGTATGACCGACACCGAAGAAGAATACGAAGCCCTCAGAAAAGTCATTAGGGATACAGACCTGAAGATGATACAATGGCGCAACTTTAACATTGACCCGGATTGGTATCTGCGCAAGATAGGTGTTACCGACACGGGCGTGTGCATGGGTGTTGGACAAATGATGCAACTCATCCGCGAAGAATTCCCTAATCTGAAATTCGGATATTTTAACCCGCCGATGGAGCGCATCAAAGGCAGGTACGAAGTGGACTTTGCACATTAGCTTCCACTGGAAAAACAGCGTATGTTTGACTTCCTCAAATCACGCATTTTCCTGCACCTTCAATCACGCATTATCATTGCAAAATAATTTCCGCTATTGCGCTAACGCAATTTGCACAGGTTCGTGTGCGGATTTATTTTGTACATTGCAGCAACTATTCAAATAAAGCCGTGAAAAAATATTGTTTGTTTTTACTATCGATATTAATAGCCTTGGTAAGCCAAGGACAAAAAGACTATATAAAAATAATCAAGGAATACTACAGGGTGAACCCGTTTGAAGGCAGTTTTCCCGCGTTTATCAAAGCTGTAACATCCGACCCTGAAGTGACCAATAAAAAGCAATTCCTGCGCACCGATACATCGCTGTTCCTTTTTAGCGGAGATTATAAACAATTCAATCC
Organism: Niabella sp.; assembly: GCA_047601605.1. GTDB lineage: Bacteria > Bacteroidota > Bacteroidia > Chitinophagales > Chitinophagaceae > Niabella. Next base: position 1,745,954 of record JASGIU010000002.1, on the reverse strand, counting down.
GTTTTTAATCAAAACAAAAAAAGTACACGTAGTGTTGAGTGAAAACGAGGTAGGATCTCAGGGAAACCAATCCCTGAAAGACACAGTACTTTCTTACCAGATTATTGCCTTTGCCGAGGATAACGAAACAACCCGTCGCTTTCTACTCAAGGAATTTAACAAGATTCATAAAAAACTAAAACGCAGTTTTAAAAGCTCAGAGGAAATTGACCTAAAAGGTATTGAAAATGTTCGGGAAGGAAAGGCAATCCATTATACATGGGGTACTTACCCACTGTCCCCGCTCACTCTTAGCTGGCAGACCGTGGGCAAAGACCAAATCGCCATCACTATACTATCGCGGTTTGCGCAAATAAACGGCTTTGCCATACCTGTCGGTGCATGGATGATGCCTTATGAAGAATAAATTTGCATTAACCGTTTAGTGTATCAAACGTCTATCTGCGTTACTGCATTGCTTACAACCTGTTGATTTGTAGCTTCTGTATAACCATCTTTTCAGGTGACTGTATTTTGATATCCGTAAACGGGGTAGTCGGGAAAAATATTTCCGTCATCACGCTCAAACCGTTGTCTGCAAACAATTCCACGGATGCCACATCTATCACCAGCGTCATATCCATTTCCTTGCTGTTCACAAAACGCGGCGCAATATGTTTTTTAGCAAAGTCCTTTTCAAACGAAACATCCCCACTTTTTGTACGATCAATAAAATACTGATTCGCTGTGGCATCAAAACCCACTACCACTTGCTCCCCTTGAGCATTAGACAAAACAATATTGAATGATTTTGCGTTACTGGTCGCAAGATTTAATACAGCAGCACCATCCAGCTTCCCGGTTTTTTTGGTTACATCAAAGTTGGCAACCTTTACGTTTTTCAATACAGTGCTTTTTGCAACCGCGTCAGCAAATTCTTTTACCGGTTTGGACACGACGAGATATTGCTCTCCCAACTTTTGAACAGCAAGTTCCCTTGCAATGGTTGTAGCGCTGCGCCAGTTCTTGGTAGGCACTACATTGGCATATTGCCAGTTGCTCATCCAGCCTAAAAATATTTCCCGGTCACCAGTATTGCTCCAAGTGATGCCCGCGTATTCATCCGGGCCATAATCCAACCAGCGGGTTTGCATATCGAAAGGTTTAAAGGTTGTTCCGTCAAACGCTCCCGTGAAATATTGTGTGGCCGAACCACCGTTAGGCCCGCCGGGATTCAGGTTTACAATCAACACCCAAACTTTATGGCCATTATAATCCAAAGGAAATAAATCCGGGCATTCCCACACGCCACCGTGCGCGCCGACACCTTTACCAAACTGGCTTTCCTCTTGCCAATGTTTTAGGTCAGGCGATGAATAAAAAGTAATATGGTCGGAAGTTGCCAATGTCATAACCCATTTTTGAGCAGGTTCATACCACATTACTTTCGGGTCGCGAAAATCACGAATGCCGGGGTTTGGTAATACCGGATTGCCCTTGTACTTCGTCCACGTCTTCCCTTCATCCAGACTGTAAGCAATACTCTGCGTTTGAAATGTTTCAAACCCTTCCCTTTCCATCGCATGGTTATGGCTGGTATAAATTGCCACCATTGCATTTTTACCAAACCCTGCGGCATTATTTACATCTATCACGGCGCTGCCTGAAAAGATAGTGCCCAGCGCATCAGGATATAAAGCAATCGGCAGCTCCCGCCAGTGTACCAGGTCGGTGCTGGTGGCATGGCCCCAATGCATTGGCCCCCACACGGTACTATCCGGGTTATGCTGAAAGAATAAGTGGTAAGTGCCGTTATAATACACCATGCCATTAGGGTCGTTCATCCAACCCCTTTTAGGAGTAAAGTGAACGAGCGGACGATGGGGTTCGGATATATATGCATCAGGCTGCGCATGGGTTATCTGCAAAAACAACAGCACACATAGTAGCGATAATAATTCTTTCATACACATCATTTTATTGTTTTGTCAGGACGTTTGTTCCGATAAAGTATCATTCTAATATAGGGCATTTGTTATTGCGTAAAGCCCCGTTACGAAAATGCTCTATATCTGCAAGCGAATAATCGGGGCAGCCACCTTTCTGTGTGGCCACGAATGCCCCCACCGTGCAGGCAAAAGACAAAGCGGTCTGCACCCCTTTATTTTCTATAAATTTTGATAGAAATGCGGCGAGGAAACTGTCCCCGCTACCTATGGTGTCGGCCACTGTTACCTTGAAGCCTGCATCGGCATAAAAACTGCCGCAATGATTTACCATCGCACCTTTCGCGCCACAGGTTACAACCAACGTTTCGATATTGAACCTGTCCTGCAACAGCATCATGTTATCTTCAACCGTTTTGTAATTTGTGTACCAGTCTGCCACCAATACGAGCTCTTCATCATTCATTTTAACAATATGCGCTTTGGACATCTCATATTCCAACAGCTCTCTATTATAGAAGGGCGCCCTGAGATTAATGTCAAACACTTTTTTGCACGGGATATCCATCAAACTGAACAACGTATTTCTTGACACTTCATGCCGCGCTGCCAAACTACCAAAAACAAAATACTGCGCGGACGAAATGAGCGCTTCATGATCGGGCAACCGCTCAATATAATCCCAGGCGACATTTTCCACAATTTGGTATTTCATATCGCCTGCTTCGTTCGGTGTGGCCAAAACAGTGCTCGTCTCATGTGTTGCATCCGTTTGCACATTGCTGGTATCAATGCCTCTTTCCTCAAAAATTTTTCGCAAGGCAATGCCTCTTTCATCATTACCCAACCTGGATATAAGCGTGGCTTTTCGTCCTAATTTTGACAGGTGATACGTAACGTTCATCAGTGCACCGCCGGGTAGTTCCCGGTCGGGCAATATATCCCAAAGGACTTCTCCAAAACATACTACCTCGTGAGTTTTGTTATCCATTGCAGATCGTTATCGGGCATTAAAAATATTATATATAAAATATCTTTAGGGAATAGCTGACACCACACATTTTGCATGAAACAAAAACGAATGGAAGAATATCATACAGCACTTCTCTCCTACCAGTTCCCTGCATGTTGTTCATTGTATCTTTCCGGCGTTTCCACCGGGCCGCTCTCTTTCCAGTAAGGGTCGTAATGAACAAACCAGGAAATCCACAGGCTTCGCGAAAGCCGCATCAACCAAGGTTGCAGCGATAGCAGCAACAAGGCATTGAAGACAAGCCAGGAAACCAAACGGGTCATGTCGGTTGTGGAAAAGCCGATAAAGACCCACCATGCAATGGCACTGGCCACGCTGATGGCAATGGCAAGCGCATAGCTCACATAACCTGTACCGTAATAAAACCCTACTTCTATCTCGGTAGGTTGCCCGCACACGGGACAAGTTTTATTCATCTCCAATGTTTTTTTCACACTGATGCTAACGGAATTCTTAAAGAGTTTTCCCTCGCGGCACCTGGGACAATAACAGCCCAACGTAGCGGGCAAATAACCTCTGTTTGCTTTATGTTCTGGCACGATATATTGAATGTTTATGTATGACGAATAGCGGGAAGCACTTTCTCCATTTGGCTGCTACGGCTGCCCTTTACCAAAAACAACGTATGGTCAAATGCTTGTGCAGCCAATGCGGTAGCAGCTTCCTCTGCGTTGCCAAAGGTACGATATTTATCATGGAACGGAGAGAAAGCGGCTCCTACAAGATACACGCCGTCCCAATTATATTTATCAATCAGGTTTATCAGCGTTTGATGTTCAACTTCTGTTTCCGCGCCCATCTCCGCCATCGCGCCCAACACGAGTATCTTTTTTTGACCGGGCATCGCGGTAAAGTTTTCGATAGCCACTTTCATACTTGTCGGATTAGCGTTGTAGGCATCCAGCACAATCGTATTCGTGCCTTCTTTCATCAATTGAGAACGACTGTTGGAAGGTGTGTAGTTTTCTATTGCATGAATAATTTTTTCCAAAGACACGCCCATCGTTTGGCCAACGGCAACTGTCGCTAATACATTGGGTAGATTGTACGCACCTACCAATTGCGTCTTGATAACAAGATTATCATCTAACGCCACCGTGAGAAAAGGATTGACCGAAACGACCTTCCCGTTGACTTCTGCATCGCCCGTGCCATAACGCACCACCGTTTCAATGCCCTGACTCATTTGCCGCAGGTAATCATAATCCCACATCACAAAAGCAGTACCATCACCTCTTTGACGAAGGTGGTCGTACAGCTCGCCCTTGGCTTTCTTTACGCCTTCCAGACTGCCAAAACCTTCAAGGTGAGCTTTTCCGCAATTGGTGATAATGCCGTGCGTGGGGTCGGCCACGTTGCAATAACCCGCAATCTCTCCAAGATGGTTCGCGCCCATTTCCACAACGGCCATTTCCGTACCGGGACGTATTTTCAATAAAGTCAACGGCACGCCAATATGGTTATTCAGATTACCTTCTGTGGTGGATGTCTTAAATGTTTGGTTCAGGACAGCATGAATTAGTTCCTTTGTGGTTGTCTTTCCGTTGCTGCCCGTTACAGCAATAAAAGGTATTTGAAACTGCCGACGGTGATAGTGTGCCAGTTCCTGCAAGGTTGACATCACATCATCAACCAGAATGGTTTTACCGGGAATCTCAAACTCCTTTTCATCAATCACGGAGTATGCCGCACCTGCCTCGATAGCTTGCCGGGCAAATTTGTTGCCGTTGAAATTTGGGCCTTTCAATGCGAAAAAAATATCACCCGTTTGCAATTTCCGGGTGTCGGTTTGCACCTGTGGGTATTGTGTATATATTTCGTACAGCTTTTCGATATTCATCTAACAAAAATAACATAAGCCGATGATTTGGGAAGGTTGATCTTTAAAGCAAATAATAGAAATCATTATAATTTATGACGCAAAACGCTGTCGGGTTTGTTTACCATCCCCAATAGCCTTACTTTAGCCACAAAAAATATCATGCCTTACCGTATCGGTTCCGGAATAGATTTTCATCAATTGGTAGAAGGCCGCGCACTATGGATAGGCGGTGTACAAATCCCGCACCACAAAGGCGCGCTGGGCCATAGCGATGCTGACGTATTGCTTCATGCCATTTGTGATGCACTGCTCGGCGCGTTGGCGTTGGGCGACATCGGCGTACATTTTCCCAACACGGATGAGCGTTACAAGGATATTGACAGCAAGATACTGCTGCGCGAATGTATGCGGTTGATAACGGAAAAAGGTTATGCAGTAGTAAATATAGACAGCACGCTCTGTCTTGAAAAACCCAAAATAAAACCACACGTACCCGCCATGTGCGAAACCATTTCGGCGATTACCGGACTTACGGTCAACGATGTGTCCATAAAAGCCACCACGACCGAAACGATGGGCTTTGCCGGCAGGGAAGAAGGTTTGGTGGCTTATGCAACAGTATTACTTCGAAAGACGGATACGCCGCTGTAAAACAGATAGAAAAATTTCGTCAAGATAAAGAGACCTTTATGGCTTAACGGTTTTTCACAAAGCCTTAAAAGCTTCAATTGAGAAGGTTTTCGTATATTCGTACCCCTCATTTAATTTTTTTTATGGCAGAAACAATGACAATACCCGTGCAACGGGTGAAGCAAAGCAAGCTCCCGCAGGTAGATTTTAGTAATTTAGGATTTGGGAAATATTTTTCCGACCACATGCTGGAAGCAGATTGGGAAAACGGAGAGTGGAAAAACGTGAATATCCGCCCTTATGCGGAACTGGGGTTTCTGCCCGCCCTTTCGGTGCTGCATTATGCGCAAACCATTTTTGAAGGCCAAAAAGCACATAAGGACGAAAACGGCAATATCCATATTTTTCGTCCGCACGAAAACTGGAAACGGATGAACCTTTCGGCAGAACGCCTGGCGATGCCGCAAATCCCGGAAGAAATTTTTATTGACGGGATGAAACAACTCATCGAACTGGACAAGGCTTTTATACCTTCCGGTTACGACGAATCCCTTTATATACGCCCGTTCCTGTTTGCCACCGAGGAAACATTGGGCGTCAAGGAATCTTCTTCCTATAAATTTTTAATTATTACCGGGCCGGTAGGTTCGTACTTTTCCGCACCGGCAAGGATTTACGTAGAGGAAAAATTTACACGTGCCGCGCCCGGGGGCACTGGCTTTGCCAAAACCGGGGGCAACTATGCCTCCTCGCTCCTTTCTTCCGCGGAAGCCAAGAAGCAAGGTTATGACCAGGTGCTGTGGATGGACGCATTGGAACATAAATACGTGCAGGAAGTTGGCGCAATGAACATTATGTTCATCATCGGGGACACCATCGTGACCCCCGACCTCACCGACGGCACCATCCTGAACGGTATTACACGGATGAGCCTCATAGACTTGTTTAAAGAAAAAGGGCATAAGGTTGAAGAAAGGAAGGTTTCTATTGACGAACTGGTAGCAGCTTACAAAGATGGTCAATTAAAAGAAGTGTTCGGATGCGGCACGGCGGCCACCATCTCCCACGTAAAAGAACTGAAGTACAAGGATTTTGTGATGGAATTTGACGTGGACAGCATGACCGTTTCAGCCGACATGAAGAAATACCTGTTGGATTATAAGGAAAATATCCACGGTGACCCGCACGGTTGGCTGGAAAGGGTGTAAAATAATCAACGTTCAATAAAAAATCCCCTGAAATTTCAGGGGATTTTTTATTTCTTAACACTTTTATAAAAAGATGGTGATAATACCGTTATCTTATCATACCAAAAAATTCTCGCTTTTTCAGGTTCACCTTTTATACTATGGGTTAGAGGAACTCCTTTTTCTTTGGAAAACCTACCCGTTACTTTTAGCTTTAACGGCAAGGATTCTCCATCCCACAAATCATTTGCATTAAGTAAAGCAGCATCCATTGGCTCCATATAAAAGCGCTCCACTCCTTCCAAAAAAGATACATTCTCATATTTTGTTTCAAACCATTGGGCACAACTACATGCTATTGCCGCATAAGAAACAGTTATAGTAACGGCTTTACCTGACAATTCCTTTTTTGAAGAATCAATGAGTTTTAATATTCCTGCATTAGAAATAGGCTTTTCTTTAGCTTGGGTACTATTTTTAGCAATAGTTGGTTTGTTTGCGCCGCTATTACAGCCCATTACAAAAACTATTAGCACCGAGGCTATTAGTACAGTTTTCAATTCAAAAGTTTTATGCGATCGCTAAATTTTTATTCTAAACAACATCGTAAAACCAAAATTAAGACAACGTCTGAACAATATTTCCCCTATTTCTTCCAGTTACTGAAAAAATAGGTCGGTGCATAAAAAAACTGAATTATTTTTGTTTATTCCCGTACAAGCCTTACCTTTGCCGTCCAAAAATTAAAGCATTAAGAATGCCTACAATAAATCAATTAGTTCGTAAAGGAAGAGAAATTATCAAGGCGAAGAGCAAATCAAGGGCCTTGGATCAATGCCCGCAACGCCGTGGCGTATGTACGCGCGTATATACCACTACGCCTAAAAAACCTAACTCTGCGCTTCGCAAAGTGGCCAAAGTACGCCTTACCAACAAAATCGAGGTTATCGCCTACATCCCCGGTGAAGGTCACAACCTGCAAGAACACTCCATTGTATTAATCAGGGGTGGCAGGGTAAAAGATTTGCCCGGTGTACGTTATCATATCGTGCGCGGTAGCTTGGATACTGCCGGTGTAAAAGACCGCAAGCAGAGCCGCTCCAAATATGGAACTAAAAAAGCCAAAAAATAATTGATAATTAGTAATTAAGAATTAATAGTTAAAGATAATGCGTAAAGCACAAGCCAAAAAGCTCCCGTTAGCCCCCGATCCCAAGTTTAATGATAAACTGGTAACAAGGTTTGTAAACAACCTGATGTGGGAAGGCAAGAAAAGTGGCGCCTTCACGATTTTTTATGATGCTTTGGACAAAGTGGCCAAACAAACCAACGAAGATGGATACGAAGTGTGGAAGAAAGCGTTGGCAAACGTTACTCCGGCCGTAGAAGTACGCAGCCGCCGTATCGGTGGGGCTACATTCCAGATTCCTTCAGAGGTTCGCCCCGACAGGAAAATTTCATTGAGCATCAAATGGTTGATACGTTACAGCCGCGACCGAAACGGCCGCAGCATGTCCGATAAACTGGCCAACGAAATCGTGGCAGCCAGCAAAGGCGAAGGTGCAGCTTTCAAAAAGAAAGAAGATACCCACCGTATGGCAGAGGCAAACAAGGCTTTTGCACACTTCAGGGTATAAGTTATAAATATTACGAACTTGAAGATTTGCCCGCTCGTTACCCGAGTGGGCTTTTTCATTTAGGTTTAATCTACGAATAGAATTATAAGAAAAAAGACTTGCAGATTGCAATGGGATTTTCCCGGTTCAGCAAATCAATCTATCCGCACCACGCACTTCCCTTTCATTTGTCCATTCAGGATGCTGTTAAACACGGTCGGTAGTTCTTCCAGCGTAATTTCCGAAACTTCCAGATTTGCAGGACGCCAATCCGTGGCAAGATGTTCCCATATCTGTAATCGCTCTTCAAGCGGCAATTGCACCGAATCAATACCTATAAGTTTAACGCCACGCAATATAAACGGAAAAATACTGGCAGGCACTTCGGTGCCGTTCAACATGCCACAAGTGCTGGCCGCACCACCATATTGAAGGCTGCTAAGCAATGCCGCGAGCATTTTGCCTCCAACGGTATCTACCACCCCCGCAAATCTTGGCTTTAGCAAAGGCCGTCCAAAACTTTCTTCTATTTCCGCCCGAGGAATAATCTCATCCACGCCTATTGACCCAAAAAAAGAAGAAATATTTCCCTTGCCGCTAATTGCCGCCACCCTGAACCCAAGTTTTTTCAGCATGGCCGCCGCAAGCGACCCCACTCCTCCTGAAGCGCCCGTCACGGCAACGATTCCTTTTTGTGGAGAAACACCGTTATTCAGCAACGCACCTACACTTAATCCGGCAGTAAAGCCTGCCGTGCCATAAACCATGCTATCCCGAAGGCTTAGTCCTATGGGCAACTTCACCACCCAATCAGCCGGAACGCGGATATATTGCGCAAAGCCGCCGCTCGTGCCCATACCGAGGTCAAAGCCTGTTACCAGTACTTCATCACCTGCCTGATATCTACTATCGGTTGAAAGCTCCACAACGCCCGCCGCATCAATACCGGGCGTATGGGGATACTTCGGCGTCACGCCCTTTTTCCCCGTTGCGGACATGGCATCTTTATAATTTAAGGAGGAATAATGCACGCGAATCAGCACATCGCCTGCGGGCAAATCATCCAAAGAACGCGTAGCTATCGTTTGAGAGAAACGCCCCTCTTCTTCCGTTATAAGCAGGCATTTATAGGATTTCATTTCTATTTACTTTATTTTATACATAGGTGTGGAAGCTCTGTAAAAAAGTAGCCACAACATTGGAATGTTTACTATTAGCTTCTTTATAATGCTTTCAGTGCCGCAACCGTACCTTTCGGGTCACTGGCGCCAAACACAAAACTACCCGCCACCAGCACATCTGCCCCGGCCTGTAATATGTCGGGCGCGTTGCTTGCGTTCACCCCGCCATCAATCACGATATGCGCATTCGTATTTTTAGCCTGCATCAATGCCCTAAGCTCTTTTATTTTTTCCAATGTATGCGGAATAAACTGCTGACCGCCAAAACCCGGGTTCACGCTCATCACGATTACCTCGTGCAGTTCCTGTATGATTTCACTTAGAAGCGAAACTGGCGTGTGGGGGTTGATGGCCACACCGGGCTTCATGCCAAGTGCCTTTATCTGCATGATGTCCTGATGCAGCATGGGACAGGCTTCCAGATGCACCGCCAAGTGGTCTGCCCCTGCTTTTTGGAACGCCTCGAAATACCTTGAGGGCTGCTCAATCATCAGATGCACATCACAGGGTTTTGTGGCTATCTTTTTGATAAAGGCAAGTACCATCGGCCCAAAACTGATATTGGGGACAAAATGCCCGTCCATTACATCCACATGAAACCAGTCGGCGGCACTTTCGTTCACCATTTCACATTCGTCTGCAAGTTTCAAAAAATCGGCAGCCAATACCGACGCGGCAACTAAAGCCATATTTAATAGTTTTTGAAGCGCAAAATACAACATTCATGGCAACAGCGGCAATCGGCCTATCATACATTTTGATAAACAGCACTGCTACATGATACATCAATCTATCATATCATTAACAAAATAGGTCTTACTTTTGCGTGAATATGGAGCGAAAAGCACTTACGGTTTCTTTAATTGTAGGCGGCACTTTTCTGATGGAAAACTTAGATGGGACGGTAATTACCACTGCTCTTCCGCAAATGGCAAAATCTTTTCATGCCGACCCCCTTCATTTAAGTATCGGTGTTTCTACATACATCATTATGCTGGCAGTGTTCATCCCCGTCAGCGGGTGGATTACCGAACGGTTCGGACTGAAAAAAGTATTCGGTACGGCTATATTAGGCTTTGTGGTTTCTTCTGTATTGTGCGGATTTAGTTACAATCTGGTAACATTTACACTGGCTCGTACGCTGCAAGGCATCTTCGGCTCTATGATGGTGCCGGTGGGTAGACTATCTGTTTTACGCAATACGGCCAAGCATGATTTGGTAAGCGCTATCGCCTTTATTACATGGCCCGGGCTTATCGGCCCCATCATCGGGCCTTTTGTGGGCGGCTACATCACTACCTATTTTTCCTGGCACTGGATATTTTTTATCAATGTACCGTTAGGCATTATCGCCTTTCTGTTGGTGCTGAAATTCATCCCCGATACAAAGGAATATAAGAAAAAGCCACTGGACTTTAAAGGTTTTATACTGAGCACCATCGGCATGATTGGTTTTATGATAGGACTGGAAAGCATCAGTAACAGAATGCTGTCCTTTACCACAAGCACACTGTTGGTGCTGGCAAGTGCGAGTGTTTTTTATGCCTTTTATCGACATACAAAAAAAACCAAGTACCCATTAATTGACTTTACGGAAATGAGGACGAAGACCTACGCGGTTACCATATACTCCGGCTCGCTTACGAGGATGGTCATCGGCATGGCACCTTTCCTGACACCGATGATGTTTCAGGTAGGTTTTGGGTTAAACGCTTTTCAATCGGGCACGCTGCTGATGGCCACGATGATTGGCAACCTATCCATGAAACCCGCAACGGTGTGGATTACCAAGAATTTTTCTTTCCGGGCCGTATTGGTGGTGAACACTATCCTGCTTAGCCTGTCTTCCTTTGCAATGGTTCTATTGTTCCCCGAAACACCGCATTGGATGATTATAACAGTATTGTTTATTTCCGGCATGATACGCTCTGTACAGTTCAGCAGTCTGAACACATTAGCTTATGCCGATGTGCCTGCGGAAAGAATGAACAACGCCAACACCTTGTACAGTACCGCACAACAAATGTCGCTCGGTATGGGCATTACGCTGGGTGCTATTTCACTGCGCACCGCAAGCCTCATTAATCATACAAACTTTAATTATCAGGTGAAGGACTTTCATCTGGCATTTGCTTTGATTGGTGCATTGGGGCTTCTTACTTTATTTGAATATCTTAAGCTCTCGCCCAGAGATGGCGTTTCTGTCCGCAACATCAAAAAAAGAATCCCTGTTAAAACGACACCCTGACAAAAGCCTTATTTTTGTCAAATGGTCGGAGATATTAAATCATTGGCAAAAGCGTACGCCTCGGAATTTATAGAGGTGCGCCGTCACCTGCACGCGCACCCTGAACTAAGTTATCAGGAGTTTGAAACCTCAAAATATATCCAGCAAAAATTATCAGATTGGGATATCTCTTTTGAGATAAAAGCCCAAACAGGTGTTATCGGTTTATTGAAAGGCAAAAATCCTGAAAAACGCATTATCGCGCTGCGCGCAGATATTGATGCCCTGCCGATTATGGAAGCCAATGATGTTCCTTACAAATCTCAAAACAATGGTGTGATGCACGCCTGCGGGCACGATGTGCATACCACCTGCCTGCTGGGCGCTGCCAAAATCCTGCACGAACTAAAAGGCAAATGGGAAGGAACTATTAAGTTGATTTTTCAACCCGGCGAGGAAAAAAATCCCGGAGGCGCCAGCCTGTTGATCAAGGAAGGCGTACTTGAAAATCCCGCCCCGTCTGCCATTCTCGGACTGCATGTGCACCCCGGCCTTGAAGTGGGCAAAGTCGGTTTCAACAGCGGCAAGGTAATGGCCAGTGCAGATGAACTTTATTTTACTATCAAAGGGAAGGGCGGCCACGCGGCTGCTCCGCAAAATGCCATTGACCCGATACTTATTGCGTCTCACCTTATTATTGCGTTGCAGCAAATCATCAGCAGGCGCAACAACCCGCATAATCCGTCGGTGCTTTCCATCACGGCCATTAACGGCGGCACGACCACAAACGTTATCCCCGATGAAGTAAAGTTAAAAGGAACGTTCCGTGCAATGGACGAAGCATGGCGTTTCAAGGCACATGAAATTATCAGGACGATATCTGACAATCTGGTGGAAAGCATGGGCGGCCAATTGGATTTGCATATTGATGTGGGCTATCCCAGCGTGTATAATAACGAAACATTATCTGCGAATGCCAAGGAAACAGCAGCTAAGTATCTTGCCCCTTCAGACGTTGTGCCTACTGAAATAAGGATGGGTGCCGAGGACTTTGGCTATTATACGCAATTAATCCCCGGATGCTTTTACAGGCTTGGCGTGATGAACGAAGCGAAAGGTATTGTTTCCGGTGTTCATACACCCACTTTCAATGTAGATGAACATGCCATTGAAATCGGTATGGGAATGATGGCTTGGCTGGCTATTTCGGTGGAAGTGTAAAAGCCAACCGACAAAAATCTAAGAGAAAATAGCCATATATGGAGACACCCCAAAATGGATAATCACCGATTTGGCTATTAAGAATATAATTTTTAGCACGGTTTTTGGCTATCAGGATACCATAAATCTTATTTATGAAATGGCTCTCTGATAGTTTTTTTATTATAGGTTCAACATTATTGATAGCATCGTGCAGCAATAGTTCTAAGAAAAATGTAATTCCCGACCCTCCGGCAATTGACACGACAAAAAACCCGGTTGCAGTGGATACACCGCTAGTAAAGTTAGGCGCTTACTATTTTGGCGGATGGTATGAAAACTCGCACCATATAAAACCAGCACTTGTAAACGACTTTCCTGAGCGTAGACCTATTTGGGGGTGGGTGACCAACACGGCAGATGCCATGAAAGCACAGATTGACCTGGCAGCGGATGCAGGATTGTATTTCTTTAGTTTTTGCTGGTATTTTAATACACAGGACTTATCCGAAAACAGGCCGGCCAACAATGCCATTACGTTATTTGCCAACGCACCAAATAAGAAACGTCTGAAATTTTGCCTTCTCGTGGCCAACCATGATGGCTATCGCATCAACCCACAAAATTGGACAACACTTAAAGAACATTGGAAGAAATGGTTTCAAGACGAAACATATTTAAAAGTAGATGGCAAACCGCTCATTATCTTTTTCGATATCAACAATATGATCACCAATTGGGGCTCGATACAAAACCTCAAGAATGAATTTGCTACTTTTAGGGATGAGGTAAAAGCACTTGGCTTCCCCGACGTTGCAATAGGCGGATGTCCTTCACCTACGTCTGCCAATGGAATTAATTACGCGGTGCAGGTTGGCTGCGATGTGCTAACAGGTTACAATTACCACACTGCCGGTTTCTCTGCTGACATGTCCACACCTATTGAAAATATGGCTACGGCAGAATATGGAACGTTATGGCCGAAGTTTGTAAACAAAGGCGCTTATTGCATTCCTGTGTCCACTCTTAATTGGGACGTGCGCCCCTGGAGCGATACGCCTGAAGCCGAAAAGTATTATACGGGTTTTTCAAAGGCATCGGTGACGAACTCAATAGCAGGTATCAAAAAGTGGATACTCGAAAATCCTACCACAGCCACAAAAGAAAAGTTAGGAATGCTATATGCTTGGAACGAATACGGCGAAGGAGGCTGGCTCACCCCGTCGATATTTTAAAAGACAGCTTGTTGCAGGGAGTAAAAGAAGGACTCAAGTAAAGACTATTATACTCTTTATAATAATTGCTTTTTGAGAAAATCTTTGAGTAATATCCTATACCGCAGATCCGTTTTATGACACACATCATTACTCTATTCTTAACCCTGTTTTTGACTTTTTACCATATATAACAATATCTTTGCAACCTTTGCTACCCTGCTTTGGGGCGGTTTTTATAAAATAGGTGAACATGATTAGATTGACAAAGGTTTTTCATTTTGAAACGGCACATGCCATTCATGGTTACGACGGGCAGTGTAAGAATATCCACGGGCATTCCTACGAACTGCACGTGACGGTGGCCGCCGATGCGCCGCATGAGGGTTTTATTCCCGCGCCGGGCTTCATTCTCGATTTTAAGGACATCAAAAAAGCGGGTGTGACGATTGTGGAAGGTCTTGACCATAAAGTGGTCTTATCCAAGGATTATATAACTGCCCACCCCGAGCTTTCTTCGCACGAGAATTTAGTGGTTTGGGATTTTGAGCCAACGGCAGAAAACATCCTGCTTTATGCCAAAAGTGTTTTTGACCAAACTTTGCCCGAAGGCATCAAACCCGTGCGTGTCAAGATTTACGAAACAAAAGATTCCTATGCAGAATGGGTGGACGAATAGCAGTGCATCTGTCTCCAAAATATTTTATAAATAAAAAGCCTGCATGTCGCAGGCTTTTTATTTACGGTAAAGTGATTTTAGGCAACGGCCTTTTTCACAAGATCTGCCGCCTCGCTGAGCAGGATGGCAGACTGCACTTTCAGTCCGCTTTCATCAATTAATTTCTTTGCCTCTTCGGCATTAGTCCCTTGCAGTCTTACGATGATGGGAATGTCTATATTGCCGAGTTTGTTATACGCTTCGATAACCCCGGCGGCCACACGGTCGCAGCGAACGATTCCCCCAAAAATATTGATGAGGATTGCTTTTACGGCGGGGTCTTTCATGATGATTTTAAATCCAGCTTCCACGGTTTGTGCGTTTGCCGTGCCGCCCACATCAAGGAAATTGGCGGGTTCGCCGCCGCTGAGTTTTATCATGTCCATCGTGGCCATGGCCAGCCCGGCACCGTTTACCATGCAGCCCACGTTGCCATCCAATTTCACAAAGTTCAGGTTGTATTTTCCGGCTTCCACTTCCGTCGGGTCTTCTTCCGTGATGTCGCGCAGCGATGCCAAATCCGCATGCCGCATCATGGCGTTGTCGTCAAGGTTCATCTTGCAGTCAACCGCGATAATTTTTTCGTCAGCGGCTTTAAAAAGTGGGTTTATTTCAAGCATGTTGCAATCAAGCCCTACATAAGCGTTGTAGAGATTTGTCACAAATTTTACGCAATTCTTGAAAGCATCTCCTTTCAAACCGAGGTTGAAAGCTATTTTGCGTGCCTGAAAGGGTAGTAAGCCGCCGGACGGATGTACCCACTCTTTAAAAATCTTTTCAGGTGTATGATGGGCAACTTCCTCTATGTTCATGCCGCCTTCGGTGCTGTACATGATAACGTTTTGCCCCTTGGCGCGGTCTAAAAGAATGGAAAGGTAAAACTCTTGCCTTTCAGAAGGGCCGTCATAGTACATGTCCTGTGCCACGAATATCTTGTTGACCAGTTTCCCCGAAGGGCCTGTTTGCAGTGTCACCAATGTGCCGCCGAGGATGCCCTTTGAAAATTCCTGTACGTCTTCGAGCGATTTGGCAACTTTTACGCCGTTGATCCCCGTTTCCTTAATCGTGCCCTTGCCCCTGCCCCCGGCATGGATTTGGGCTTTTATCACCGCGAACTTGCTGCCGCTGTCTGTTTTAATTTTGCGATAAGCTTCTTCGGCTTCCTGTACGGAACTACAGGCGTACCCTTCCTGCACCGGTACGCTGTATTTTTTCAATAATTCCTTGGCCTGATATTCGTGAAGGTTCATAAATAATAACTTTTGCTACGAAGATAAGCATTGAAAGTTTTTATCAAAGGTTTGAACATTGTTTTTTCGGGGCGGCGTATTTTGCTTGAACGGGGATGCGTCAGTTATAATGTCCTAATTTAAAAAATCTGTTATTTCGTTTTCTCTTACTTGCAATAATCGGTGGAACTATCTCTAAAAGAACCAAAGGTTTTCCCGGACTGTTTTTTTACAAAAAAATGACTAAATTGTGTCGTTTCGGGTAGCGTGCGGGTAATCTGTGGTAGCGTAAGCCCCTACTTTTTGGATGTTTTTCGTTAGATGGTTTTTAATAATTTATATTATTTATTAAATATTTTCTATATTTAATTTAATATATATATCTTTTTGGCAAAAATAGAACATCTTTTATTACTTTACGCTACTCAACGGTGCCCACCATATCGAAAACTAATGTAATTTTTAACACTGACTATTGGTATTTATGACAGAAAAAAAAGGACTTTATGACCCTTCTTTTGAGCGCGACGCTTGTGGTATCGGATTTGTGGCCAATATAAAAGGCAACAAAAATCATCCTACCATATCCGACGCCTTGACGATTTTGGAGAATATGGAGCACCGGGGTGCCTGTGGCTGCGAGCCCACAACGGGCGATGGTGCCGGTATCATGATACAAATCCCGCATGAGCTATATTATGATGATTGCCTCAAGATTGGCATTACCTTGCCCGAGGTGGAACATTATGCCGTGGGCATGATATTCTTCCCGAAATCAATCAGCGTGCGGGAGGAATGCCGGGACATTTTTACCCGTGCGACAGAAAAAATGGGCATGAAGGTAATTTGCTGGCGGAACGTACCAGTGAACAATAGCGGCATCGGGCCTTCTGCCCTGGGCGTAGAGCCTGACATAGAGCAGGTTTTTATCGAACGTCCAGAACATATCAAAGATGCGGACGAGTTTGAACGCAAGTTGTTCGTGCTGCGCAAACATGCTTCTCACATGACGCAGAGCGCGGTGAAGAAAGACCCGATTGGTTTTTATGTGACCTCGCTGTCTTGCCGCACGGTAATATATAAAGGACAGTTGACCAGCCACCAGGTGCGCGAATATTATCTTGACCTTTCCGACAAGCGGGCTGTCAGTGCTTTTGGTTTGGTGCATTCCCGCTTTGCTACCAATACTTTTCCTTCCTGGAAGTTGGCGCAGCCTTTCCGATTCATTGCGCACAACGGGGAAATTAATACCTTGCAGGGAAACCTGAACTGGCTTCGTTCCAGCGAGACGAGTTTTGATTCGCCGTTGTTCACGCCAGAGGAGATGGACATGCTGGTGCCGATTGTGTATCACGGCCAAAGCGACTCTGCCTGTCTGGACAATATGATAGAACTTCTAGCCCTTACCGGGCGTTCATTGCCGCATGTGATGATGATGCTCATTCCCGAGGCGTGGGATGGCAATGAAGACATGGATCCGTTGAAAAAGGCATTCTATGAGTTTCACGCTTGTTTGATGGAACCGTGGGACGGGCCGGCATCCATATCCTTTACCGATGGCAAGATGATTGGCGCTACCCTCGACCGCAACGGGCTGCGTCCCTCACGCTATTGTGTTACGTCCGATGGCCGTGTCATCATGGCTTCGGAAACAGGGGCATTGCCAGTTGACCAAAGCCTTGTGATAGAAAAAGGCCGCTTGCAACCGGGCAAGATGTTCGTGGTGGATATGGAACAGGGGCGCATCATCAGCGATGAGGAACTCAAAAAACAAATTTGCTCCCAAAAGCCTTATGGCGATTGGTTGAACAAACATAAAATCCGTTTGGCGGAACTCCCCGAACCGAGGGTGATGTTTACCAATCTCGGCGAAGATCAGGTTTTCAAATATCAGAAAGCTTTTGGATTCACCTCCGAGGATTTAGAGAACATCCTGATACCCATGGCCGTTGACGGCAAAGAACCGATAGGTTCTATGGGCGTGGATACGCCTTTGGCTGTTTTGAGCGACCAGCCCCAACATCTCAGCTACTATTTTAAACAATTGTTCGCGCAGGTTACCAATCCGCCGATTGACCCTATCCGGGAAAGGATGGTCATGTCATTGGCCACGTTTGTGGGCAACAATGGTAGCCTGCTCATCGAGGATGAATTCGACTGTCACGTGGTAGCGCTCAAACAGCCTATCCTGACAAATTATGAGTTGGAAAAATTACGTAGTATTGATACAGGTGTCTTTCAGGCGAAAACATTGCAATGCTATTATGTGGCAGATGGCAAACCCGGTTCATTGAAAAGAGCCGTGGACAGGATTTGCCAATATTCCGAGGATGCCGTAAACGATGGCTTTGAGGTAATCGTGTTACAGGACAGGGCTATTGATAGTGACCACGCGGCCATTCCTTCCCTGTTGGCGGTTTCTGCCGTGCATCACCACTTGATTCGGAAAGGCTTGCGTGGCAAGGTTGGTCTTGTTGTGGAGGCCGGGGATGTTTGGGAAGTGCATCATTTTGCTTGTTTGCTCGGTTTTGGGGCTACGGCCATCAACCCGTATCTGGCATTCTCTTCCATCCGTGCAATGAAGGAAACAGACAGGATTAAAAGCGACTTGTCCATGGAACAGTTGGAGAAAAACTATATCAAAGCCGTGAGCGATGGATTGTTGAAGGTTTTTTCCAAGATGGGCATTTCTACTTTGCAGTCTTACATGGGCGCGCAGATATTTGAGATTATCGGCCTGAATCATGAGGTCGTTGACCATTATTTTACAGGAGCCACCTCACGCATAGAAGGTATGGGGCTTGATGAAATTGCAAAGGAAACCCTGGCCAAGCATCGTTTTGCGTTTAGCCGCAAAGATGTTCCGGTGAATCAATTACCTACGGGTGGTTTTTATCAGTGGAAACGTAAAGGCGAAGCCCACATGTTCAATCCGCAAACGGTGCATTTGCTACAACATTCCACCCGTATGAACGATTACAATACGTTTAAAAAATATACCCGGCTGATTGATGAGCAAAGTGAAAGAGCCATTACCATTCGCAGCCTGCTCGATTTTAAACGCTCGCGGCCTTCTATTTCTATTGATGAGGTAGAACCTGCAGAAAATATATACAAAAGATTTGCCACCGGGGCGATGAGCTTTGGCTCTATCAGTTGGGAGGCACACACAACGTTGGCCATTGCCATGAACCGTCTTGGCGGCAAGAGCAACACGGGCGAGGGCGGGGAAGACGAACGCCGTTACGCACCACTTGAAAACGGTGACAGTATGCGTAGCGCCATCAAGCAGGTGGCCAGTGGCAGGTTTGGTGTGACCAGCCTGTATCTTACCGAAGCAGACGAACTGCAAATTAAAATGGCACAGGGGGCCAAGCCGGGCGAAGGCGGCCAGTTGCCCGGCCATAAAGTGGACGATTGGATTGGCAAAACCCGCCACTCTACACCGGGCGTGGGATTGATTTCACCTCCCCCGCACCACGATATTTATTCCATTGAGGATTTGGCGCAATTAATATTTGACCTTAAAAACTCAAACCGTCACGCGCGCATCAACGTGAAGCTGGTGAGTAAGGCCGGCGTGGGCACTATTGCCGCAGGCGTCACCAAAGCAAAGGCAGATGTGGTGCTGATTGCAGGCTATGATGGCGGCACAGGCGCATCGCCGTTGAGCTCCATCCGGCACGCAGGCCTACCTTGGGAACTGGGCGTGGCAGAGGCCCAACAAACATTGGTGAAGAACAAATTGCGGAGTCGTGTGGTGTTGCAGGCAGATGGGCAGATGCGTTCTGCGCGCGACATCGTGATAGCGACTTTGCTCGGGGCAGAAGAGTGGGGTGTTGCCACGGCAGCATTGGTTGTAGAAGGTTGCATCATGATGCGTAAATGCCACCTGAACACATGCCCTGTCGGTGTAGCCACGCAAGACCCTGACCTCAGAAAGAGGTTCAAGGGCAATGCCGACCACGTGGTGAATTTCTTCAAATTCCTGACACAGGAAATCAGGGAACTGATGGCGGAGCTTGGTTTCCGCACGATTGATGAAATGGTCGGACATTCTGACGAATTGAAAATGCGCGATAGCATCAATCACTGGAAATATAAAAATCTTGACCTTTCTCCGATATTGTACCGCGAAGAAGAATCCGAAGGTGTGGGCATTTATCACTACGAAAGCCAGGATCACGGATTGGATAAGATCCTCGACTGGAAATTTATAGAGGCGGCAAAACCTGCCTTGGAAAGAGGTGAAAAAGTAACCGCCAGTTTTGATATCGTCAATACCGACCGCGCCGCCGGGACGGTTCTGTCGCATGAACTTACCAAGGTTTATCGTGACAAGGGCTTACCGGACGACACCATTCATTTCAAGCTGAAAGGTACGGCAGGCCAAAGTTTGGGCGCGTTTTGCAACAAAGGCATTACGTTGGAGCTGGAAGGTGATGCCAACGACTATTTTGGCAAGGGCCTCAGCGGTGCAAGGTTGGTCATATACCCTGATAAGCAAGCGGGCTTTGTGCCAGAAGAAAACAGCATCATCGGTAACGTGGCGTTTTACGGTGCCACCAGCGGCGAGGCATTTATACGCGGAAAGGCAGGTGAGCGTTTTGCCGTTCGCAATTCCGGTGCTACCGTGTTGGTAGAAGGCGTGGGCGATCACGGGTGCGAGTATATGACCGGCGGGCGCGTGGTGATACTGGGCGATACCGGAAGAAACTTTGCGGCAGGCATGAGCGGTGGCATTGCGTACATTTATGATGCAGGCCAAAAGTTCGCGAACAACTGCAACAGGGAAATGGTAGAGCTTGACCCTGTGGACGAGGAAGATATAGCTTTTCTGCAGGACATGATAAGCCGTCATTATACTTACACGGGCAGCACCGTGGCCAAGTTCCTTTTGGATGATTTAGAAAACCAAATCAGACATTTTGTAAAAGTGTTCCCAAGCGATTACAAAAAAATCGTTTTGGCGAAAAAGGAACAAAAGCAGTTGGCATAGAAGTGATTTTTCCGATTCTTATCGGAAAGGTTTTTCAAAGGTGAAATTTTTTAAAAGAAATAGTTTTTTGTTTACCGGCTTTAGTGCCCTGATGGGGCTGATGTTGCGACGCTCCGTTCAACTTTAGTGCTTCTATTAGCATTAGTGGAGAGGGAATAAACATTTTAACAGCCCATCCATATTCTTTAGTTGAAGTGTGCGACGCAACGGGGCTGATAGTAGCGCTGAAGCCGGGACAATAAAAAAGTAAACCATACATAGACAATGGGCAAACCAACAGGATTTTTAGAATTTACAAGGGAAACCCCTGATAAAAGGCCGATAGAAGAGCGTTTGAAACACTATCGCGAGTTTGTATCGCTTTTTCCCGAGGAAAAGTTGAACAAACAGGCGGCGCGCTGCATGGACTGCGGCATTCCGTTTTGCCACAGTGGCTGCCCGCTGGGCAATGTGATACCCGAGTTTAACGATGCCGTATATCGCAAGGATTACAAAGAGGCTTATGATACACTAACCTCGACCAATAACTTTCCGGAGTTTACGGGGCGCATTTGTCCCGCACCCTGCGAAAGTGCCTGTGTGCTGGGCATTAATCAACCGCCCGTGACCATAGAAGAAATAGAAAAGCATATTATAGAGATTGCTTTTGAAAAAGGATTCGTGAAGAGCAAAGCGCCCAATATGCGCACGGGCAAGAAAGTGGCCGTGATAGGTAGCGGCCCTTCTGGCTTGGCCGCTGCCGCCCAGTTGAACTATGCGGGTCACAGCGTGACGGTATTTGAGCGCGACGAATTGCCGGGCGGTCTGTTGCGCTATGGTATACCTGACTTTAAGCTGGAAAAATGGGTGGTGGACAGGCGCATCGCGGTGATGCAGGAAGAAGGGGTGGTGTTTAAATGTCATGCCAATGTGGGCGTGAACGTAAATGTGCACGACATCCTGCGGCAATATGATGCCTTGGTGCTTTGCGGCGGCAGCACCAAGCCGCGCGACCTTCCGATTCCCGGCAGGGAACTTGACGGGGTGCATTTTGCCATGAACTTTTTAAAGCAAAACAACAAGCGCGTGGCAGGGAAAGATTTTCTGGAACATGCTAATATCGAAAGCAATATCCTGCCGAAGGAAGTAACGGCTACGGGCAAAAACGTAGTGGTTATCGGCGGCGGTGATACGGGCAGTGACTGTGTGGGCACCAGTAACCGCCACGGCGCGGTTTCCGTGACACAGTTTGAGCTGTTGCCCATGCCGCCCAAAGAGCGTACCGAAGCCATGCCTTGGCCAACCTATCCCATGCTGTTGAAAACAACGACCAGCCATGAGGAAGGGGCGCAAAGGCATTGGTCTATTGCTACAAAAGAATTTATAGGTGACAATAACGGCAAGCTCAAAGCCTTGAAGGTGGTTGACCTGCAATGGACAACACCGGAGCCGGGCAAACCCGCCCGGTTTACCGAAGTGCCGGGCAGCGAGCGCGAAATACCCTGCGAATTGGCACTGCTGGCGATGGGTTTTGTTCATCCGCAACATGAAGGGATGCTTGATCAGCTTGAACTGGAGTTGGATGCGCGCGGTAATGTATTGGCGACTGAGAAGTTTTATAAGACTTCCATATCCAAAGTATTTGCAGCGGGCGATATGCGCCGTGGCCAAAGCCTGGTGGTATGGGCCATCAGCGAAGGCCGTGAGTGCGCCCGTAAAGTGGACGAGTTCCTGATGGGCAGCTCCTTGCTTGAAAGTAAAGAAAAATCCATACTGATGTCGTTTGAGTAAACATCATCAATAATTGGAGTTTGATTTTCCGGCACATTACTTAGCTTGATACAATTTGTTGTAAGAATGAATAATACCTCTCATCTAATACTGATGGAGTGATTATTCATTCTTTACAAAAACAATTCTTGCATTGTCTGACTTATAAATACTATTATTGAATTCCACATAAGCAGGGTAATCACTTGCGGGAAAACGTCCGTTGTTTCTTTCATAAGTTCTAACCATTTTTACCTTAGCCCCATCTATGTTGTATGATATATCATATTTGCCGAACTTATTGGAAACACTGAATGGCTTAGGCATAGATTCTATTTTGTAACCATCGGGCAGGGTTATGTTTACAGTGTCTGTATGAATAAAAGGATAGCTGTAAACAATGTCGTTTTCGCGGGCATCCTCTTCGCTCAGCTTTGACACGTAAGTTGCCAGTATGTTTGGCTTTATAAACATTCGCTTGCCGGTGACGCTTGCATAATTATTAGATACGATTTCCATTGTTTCATTAACGGTTGGAATAGCGGTTGTTTTACTTTCATTATAGGTAAAAGACGGCACGTCATAATTAGGCAAGGGGAATATTTGGCGTAATCTTTTTTGCTGTTCTTCCTTTGTTGAATTGTTTATGATGCTATGCAGTCCGTCCTGTTGCAGCCCCGTGCTTATCGTGGTTACTTTAGCTTTCAGGTTCCCCTCTGCATCTATGGTGGCATGTATCGTGCGCTGTTGCAGGTTCTGCGTTTTATTATATACAGGTGTACGGACAATAGTGCTGTTGTTTTCATCCACCAACAAAGCTTCCCGGTTTCCGGTAAAACTGCCCATATAACCGGGCAGGGCTGTTTGACTGGTACATTCGAGCCAGGTGGTGTCCTTTTTGCCCGGCACGCATACCACCACATGGTTGAACTGATTGGAAGGAAAATCTGTAATGATATCCTTTTCGTCCGTGCCTGCTTTAATCAAAACATTATGCGCTTTTATTCCGGCTTCTTTTAATAAAGCTACCATGTAATTGGATAGTGCTTTACAATCACCATATTTCTTTTCGGCAACATAAGTGGCATCTAAAGGTTGCCAACCACCAATGCCTAATTGTATGCTTATGTAATGCGTGTTATCTTGTAAAAATTTATATAGCGTGTTTATTTTTTCGTTGTCGGTTTTAAGATTATCTGTGAGCTCGTGCACCTTGGCTTTTACACTCGCAGGCAACACATCGCGACCACCATAAAGTGCGGTCATGAACTTACCGAATTGTTGCCAACTATTCATGTTGCCTTTATACCCGGCAATTTCAAAATCAGAAGGGGCGATTACCACCCTTGTGGTAATTTCATCCCATTCCGGAGCCAGCACTTCATCCTTTTTCGCTATCTGGCCATTTAGTTGCCAGGTATATACTTTGGATGATTTTTCTTCTTTCACGACCGGAGACCCGTTATATCGGAATTGCTTGTAGCGTAACTCATAATCTTTAGGAGCAGTCACGCTGAACAATGATTTTTCTACCGAAACTCTCGGTGCAGAAACAGGCTGCCATTCAGGTAAGTGCAGTATTCCGTTAAGCGAAACCTCTACTTCGTATTCTATGGTGTAGGGATAATTTTTGTAATAAAAATTATGGGCTTTATACCGTTCGTCATACGCCAGATGCGCTCCGCTGTTGCCGGTTTCGTCGCTGATATCTTTTTTCTTTACACTTTTTATTTTATTGCCAGCGGCATCGTACAAGGTACCCGAAATACTTTGTATATCTCTGAACTTATCATAATAGTCATAAAAAAAAGCGTATCCTTCGGCAGCTTCGTTCAGCAATGTATACACATAATGCCTGTAGTAGACAGCCTTTCCGGGGTTTTTTATTTCAACACGCAGTTCTTCCAAACGTTTTACAAGTTTGGCCTCTTTAAGTAATACCTCGGGTATATCGGCGACCGCATATTGTGCAAAACCATTGCAGGCTATTATAAAGAATATACAACCACAAAGTATTTTTTTCATACACTTGTTTTTATCTGTCTTTGATTCGTCAATGGACATTTTCGGATAGCTACGATATCATCAATTAATTTTCTTGAATACAATCTGCTCTGCCTGCTTTTTAACGATATAACCAAAAAAATCACGGAGCGTCTGATAATCTTCAGGTGCAAAAGTTGCCTTTTTGATATCTATCCGACTGTTCATCATTATTTTTTGATCAGTAGCGGAAATAAGGTACTCAAAAATACCTTCATTATCATTCAACATCACCCTGGCCGATTTGGGAAGTTCCTCCACTTTATAACCTTTGGGGATTTCCATGTTCAGCACATATACCTCTCCTATTTTAAAAGGCATTTCCACGGGATATTTTCTTTCGGCGGAACTGAAGGGATTTTTGGTGGTGGCCTCGCTGAACATGGGGTTTAGGTATACTATTTCCTGATCATCAAAATAAAACTGCATCTCATATTTGAGCTGCACAGGATAATCGTATTGATTTAATGAATCTACACGTGCATTGGTTATTTTTACGGGGAAGGAATAGCTTTTGACAGTTTCCTTTGTGAAATCGTCGAGGCTCTCCTTTACAAGTCTTTGTCGAAGGCTGGATGATTCATAATATCCAGGCGTGGTGGCAAAAGAACCAGCCAATCCTTTCTTGTTATCATTTACCACAAATAGCTGCGTGACTTTTACTTCTCTTAGGGAATCCGGTTCAAGTGATATGTTCCAGGGAGTCGGCTTGACAATGAACCCGGCACCGTTATAACACTCCGATGATAAACGGCCAAAACCCATCTTTGGTTCAGAAGCATTTAAGTAAATACTTTTTTCATCAATTTGTGTATTGCAAATAGCAAGGTTATATTTGGTCATTAAGGGATAAAAGGGATGCGCCCAACCATGGCTTCTTGTGCTTATTAAAACAGGATCGGCTGTAATGCGGGCCTGGCGTAACATGGCAATCAACAGCAAGTTAATTTCGCCGGCATGACCACTTTTCTTTCTGAAAATATCTTTAAGAGTTGTATTGTCGCTTATATAAATCCCCGAGTGACGGGTTGCAGTGAAGTTATCCCGCACAAAGGCATAAATCTTTTGAGCCTTTTCCATATTGTTGGTCGAGCCTGCAATGATCTTATCTACATCGTTGCTCAGCCAATTGTTGGGACGTGTAATTTCTACGCCAAAGTCATCCCGCTTTAATAATTCTTCTGCGGCTTTCGTCCAGTTGCCCATATAATCGTGGGGAGGGTTGTTTGGGAACTGGTATTGCTTTAGCTGGAAATCTATCTTGGAAAGATGATTGTCCATAGAGGATGTATAAGTCTCTTCTTTAAGTGCCGGAACATCCCGGGCTATCCATGTGTTTTCGTTTTCATATCCGTTTAGCGAGTAATGCTCCGTTGCCTGGGCGCCTTTCGTATCGCTTACACTGTAACCTTTAAAATTACTTTTGTTTTCATGTTTAAGGGGAAAATATCCCTGTGCCAAAAATATATAAGAAAAAAACTCAGGAATTTTTACGGAATACTGGGTATAAACACGAGGCCAGGACGTGCCCTGAAATTCCCATGCCCGTAAATGAGTCAAAAAATCAGATTCGATGGTATAAGTATATTCCAAAATAGAACCTTCCTTTACATCAGGGAACGTGAATTTTTTTACGGTTATATTTTTATCTATTTTTTCTTTAAAGATATTTTTTTGCTCAAGCTTTGTTTGCTTCAACTCCCCGTTCTCCATATTGTAGGTAATGGCTTTACAGTCGGTCAGTTTTTCTTCATCCGAGCCAGAAGTATACAGGACAATAGACACATCGGCTGCATCGAAGCCTTTTTTGTTCAATACTTTTATACGTCTTATCTGCGTATAGATAAGTGAGAAGAACCCTTTGTTATTCCCCTCTATTTTTGAACTACCAATATCCGCCAAAACAACTGCATTGGTAGACGAGTCAATTGCCGGAGACTGAATATTAAAATCGTCTTTGTTTAGTTTGCCAAATTTAATGTTTAGCTTGTCTTGTGCATTTAATAAAAATGTTGGAAGCAGGACTGCTATTATAAGCAGTTTCATACAGAAGGCTGTTCTCATAATATAGTATTAATATGGTGGTCAATCGTTTAGTTCTTCAGCTACCCAAAGATATATAAAAAAGGCAGCAATTTTTTTATATTAAAATGGAATTATTTGGGGCTTGTACAGGCAAGATATCTTAAAGCCCTGTAATGCTTGGCTGGCTTCGGTTTGCCGATTTTTTCTCATTAGTTGTTTGAACTTTAAAATCAACTATATGAGACTGTCGCTTTTTTGCATTTGAAAGAAAAAGAGGCAGAAGGATTTTTTCATCTATCGTAAAAGCATCTTCTGTCTCTTTAAGGTAATGTTCATCATCTTTATACTTAATCCTATATCGAAGTGTTATGCAAAATACACGCGTGCAAATTAATATTTGAATAAGGCTATTTATTTAGTTTTCTTGGGCATTGCGTCTTTGATCTAATTCTCCGGATATCTCTTTTACTCTTTTTTCATTAAGCGGATAAAAGGACATCCCGATAAATGCCAGCACACAACAAAGAGCTGGCAGCAGACTTATCATCAACCGCTCACCAAAAATGGTTTCCATGCTTTGTTGTGCCAAATGCGGCCTATAATTAAAAATAAAGAGAATCCATCCTGTTAATGCCGAGCCCAACGCCCATCCCAGCTTTTGTGACATGGAAGAGGATGAGAAGATAAGACCCGATGTCCTTCGGTTGGTTTTTAGTTCCTGATAGTCTACGATATCGGCGAACATGCTCCAGAGTAAGGGCAATACATAGCCTGCGCATACTGATATGATAGCTTGCATAAATAATATCCAACCGATATGGTTGGGAACAAAAAAGAATATTGCACTAAATACAGCCGCTAAGGCCGTGGCCATCATGTAAGTTTTTTTCTTCCCATATTTTTCAGAAAGGACAGGGGCCAATATAACACCGACTAAATTAGCCGCCTGACCGATAAGAAAATAAATGGTTGTAGCATCCCAGCCAGTTATCGGCATTTTGTAATTTAATTGCACATGATCCCTGAAATAATAAATAGCCACCCCGTCCCGGACAGCATTGAATAATAAGGAAGCGAGACCCGTAGCTACCAGTATCCACCACGGGGCATTGCGCATCAGGTTTTTCAAATCTTCCTTTACAGATCCTTTTGCATCATTGCTGATGGATGCTACCCTTTCTTTTGTCCAGCTAAAACAAAGGAAAAAGAGGATGGCGCATAGCACGCCGATAGAAGCCACGGCAAGTGTCCATCCCATAGGTGCCGTGCTAATGCCAGTATCCATATTTGAAGAAATGGCACCATTATTAAACATACCACTGAATCCGTCTACCAGCGGTTGGAGCAGCATAAAAGTTACAAAGCTTCCTATAAAGGCAAATGACATACGATAGGAGGACAGTATATTCCGCTCCTTGGAATCGGACGACATTACGCCTAATAAAGACGCGTATGGCACATTGATGAGCGAATACACGATCATCATTAAAGAATAGGTAATATATGCATACACCAGCTTACCGGCACTTCCAAAATCAGGAACGAAAAAAGTTATAACGCCCATCACGGCAAATGGAACAGCGAACCATAACAGGTAAGGCCTGTACCGTCCCCACCTGGTTTTTGTACGATCGGCCATTATGCCTACAAAAAGATCAAAGAAAGAGTCCCATACCCTTGCAACCAAAAACATGGTGCCTGCAGCCGCCGCGGTAATGCCCATGACATCGGTATAGAAAAACAAGGCGTACATTCCAAAAATCTTCCAGAACATAGAGGAGGCAGCATCCCCCAAGCCATACCCGATTTTTTCTTTCAGTTTAATTTTGCTCATCTGTACTTGCTTTAATGCTTTCGTAATTGTTATTATTTGCGTGTATGATTGTTGTTTTAGATACTTCAATGCACTATCTGCCTGCCATTAAGTAAAATAGCAAAAGTTTAGACATGTTGTTGCAGGAACTTTTGATTTTTATTAATGAGCTCAGTAATGCGCTTCACAGACTCTGCCGAACGCAGCCCATCTGTGGGAGTGTTCAGGCAATAGTCCAACAGTCGGTCAACCGAAGTTACAGCTACGTGCATGCGGGTATCGCTTGAAGCGTAGTAAATATAAACAGTACCATCATCATCGCAGATCCAGCCGTTTGAAAACAGTACATTCGATACATCGCCAACCCGCTCTTTGCCAAGAGGCGCCATGAAATATCCTGCAGGACTGGCTATGATTTTTTGCGGCTCTTTCAGGTCTGTCAGGTATAAATACAGCACATAGCGCAGTCCCGCGGCACATTCTCTTACACCATGTGCCAGGTGCAGCCACCCTTTCTTTGTTTTAATGGGATGCGGACCTTCCCCGTTCTTGGCTTCCTTAATGGTATGATAAAGCCTTTCGTCAATTAATGTTTCTTTTTCCACTATTGCATTTCTCATGTCATCAATTAACGCCCAGCTGATGCCGCCTCCTTTTCCTGCATTAATGAAACCATCCTGCGGGCGGGTATACAAAGCATATTTTCCGTTCATGAATTCGGGGTGCAGCACCACGTTCCTTTGATGGCTGGAGGCCACAAGGTTGGGAAGTCTTTCCCAATTAATGAGGTCTTTTGTTCTTACAATACCTGTGTCAGCTCTTGAGCTGGACAGGTCGCCCGGCAATGCATCAGGACTTTTGCTTTCAGAACAAAACAATCCGTATATCCATCCGTCTTCATGTGCTGTTAAACGCATGTCATATACGTTGGTCTCTTTTTCATCTATCTCAGGAAGTTGAACAGGATACTCCCAAAAGGTAAAATGATCAATCCCGTTGGGACTTTCAGCAATGGCGAAGAATGATTTCCGGTCATAGCCTTCCACCCGTGCTATTACCAGGTACTTACCTTTCCATTTAATGGCGCCGGCATTAAAAACCGCATTGATACCAAAACGTTCCATTAAAAACGGGTTCGTTTCGGGGTCAAGATCATACCGCCAGGACAGGGGAACATGGCTGGCTGTAAGGATGGGGTTTTGAAACCGCTGAACAAGACCATTATACTGACCGGATGGTGAATTGGGCGCAGCAATTAGCTGGTTGTACGACTGTGTAAGTTCTTCTAATTTTTTCTGAAATGTACCGTTCATAATTACCTGTATTAATATATTAAATTGAGTCTGGATATAATGGCAGACGTGTTACCCTGTGAAATGCAGTACCGCTTGGTGTTGCTATTTCCATTTCAAAAATAACTTCTTTTGTCTGAAGATCTATTTCAATTACTTTGCCCCCTGTGCCGATGGATGTAGGCACACCCATACCCGGACAAAACAGTACATTGTTTGTAACCGTAAGGTATTGTACTCCGGATAGAGCCGAAGAAAACCCGCCGGCCCCCAGTTCTTTGCCATAACTCCACACCTGCTGAACTGTTCGGTTGCTTTCACTGATCTTATATTCAACAATCCTGCTATAATTTTTGTCTCTCTTGGAATTGGCTATCCAGTTGCGGTTATAGCCATTGTCAAAGACAAGGATATTGTTATCAGGTAAAACTACGGGTGAATGCATTCCCCAGGGCCAGTCGAAACCTTCGGTTGCGGCATCTCCGTTTATCACGGCGGGGTCGGTAACCGCATTCCCTTTTTCGTCAACCGGATTTAGGAGGTATGGTCTGTATTTAGCGCCCCAATCTTTATGAGGCGATATGATCCATCGCAGGTTACCGGAACGGGTATAGCTAATGATCCCCTGAAATCGCAAAGTTGCCAACAGGTCGTCGCCTATTTCCGTAATGGCATTGTTATGCGCCCAATTGGTAGGGTTTTGGGCATATTCAGGCGGCAGGTCACTTTCGCCGGATTTTATGTAGCGCGTGGTATCCACCATGGTTGCCAGATCCCACTCTTTCACAATTGAATTGTCAAAGGGGTTGAGTTCTATAATAAAGTCATAGATCCTGGGCTTTCCATCGGTTAACCGTGCTGAAGATTTAGTAACAGTAACCAGGTAATTCCCGTTTTTGCTTTCGGTTACTTCATGGTGAAATGCATATCCTGATTTTTTTAAATCCCATTGCCGGAGCAGGTTTCCAAACATGTCTATTTCAACGATCCTGGCCTGCGACTGGTCTCCTGTAATAAATGTACCTTTTTTTGTTCTTTTAAATCCTACGGAAGATGATAGTTTCTGAAGCTCCGGAGACGATTTCAGAAGCAGGATCCAGCGAATGTTTCCTTCTGCATCCACGAAGTAGGGTAAGGAAACATCCAGCTCGCTCATGCCCGGATAACCGATCAGGTTCATGCCCGGTTCCATCTTTTTGGGTTGGCTGCTGATCACTTTAATAACCGGAAAACCTGTTACAGGCAGGGGCTCTGTACGAATATGTATTTGCGTGGAACCTCTTTCATTACCGTTTTTATCGGTAAAAGTGAGGTCGACTTTATTATCGTAATCAGCGTATAGCCCGAAGACAGGAACACCCTGCCGCTCCGTTTTTTCATGGCATAAGTGAGTAATGGCGCCTGTTTCGCCATTTTTACCGTGCACCGTTACCTTTACCCGGCCTGAGGCGGGGAGATACACGTAAACCATTGCCGCGAGCGGATTGTACCCGGATGGGTTCAGCTTTATATCTTCAACAATAAAATCCAGCGAGCCACCTTTTGAAGGAATAACAAGTGTTGAGCCATCGCTGAAAGTGAGCATGGTCTTCCAGCGTTCGGGCGCTTCAGTGATCTTCTTTATTTCGTTCAATGGCACTTGCAGATCGCCGGTTTCAAAACTAAAAGTATAAACGGATCCGTTTTGTGAAATATGGTTTAAGAGACTCCCATTGTCGGCCATTTGCTGTAAAGATGATCTGGATGGTATTTGTGAAGGCAACGCATCTGTACGCGAGCAGGAATGAATTAAAACTACCAGGCATAATAAAATGCCCGGTAGTTTTATATATCTTAAAATAATCGCTTCTGCCCGAAGTATTATTTCCATAATGGGTTTTGTTGGATTTTAGTATTCGCGTTGATCTCTGACTGAGGAATGGGCAAATAATAATGCTTTTGCTGGAAGTTTTCCGCGCCTTGTTTTTTGTTGTCCACAAAAATTTGTTTCATTTGGGCGTAAGGGTAAGTGCGTTTCAAATCAAAGAAACGATGCCCTTCAAAGAAAAACTCCAGTTCATTTTGCTTTATAACTTCGTCCATCATCGCGTCGGGGCCACTCCAGGTTTTGTTGGGATTTAAACCTGCGCGAACCCTGATACGCTTTAAATCGGCTGCAGCTGTACCCAGGTTCCCGTTTTTGATAGCCGCTTCGGCGTGTAACAGCAATACTTCAGAGAAGCGGAACATACGTAAATTGTTGTTCTGATTGGACTGGTCGTACATACTATTGGCATCCGCAACGTTTTTGTAGAAATTGGTATATTTTTTAATGAGGAACCTTCCTTTTTTGCCGTTAATGGTAGGATAGTCCGGTTCACCACGCTGACGTTTACCTGAAGCGTTCTCCCACATTTCATCAAAAGACTGGTTACCAAACCATGCTCCGTCTGCAACATTGCTTTCAAAATCGGAATGTTTCCAGAAAAAGCTGGTGTACATTCTTTTGTCGAAACGGGTATCAGAGCCTGCCGGACGCTCTTCGGCAATAAAATCCCTGACAATAGAAGCCGAAGGCATCCATTTAAACCAACCGCCGGTACCTGCCGATCCGGCAAAGTTGGGTATTACAAAACCCTGTGTAGTACTTCCGTCATTACCCCAGGTGCCGCCATTAGAGAATTTACCGTTATACATGATTTCAAAAACAGATTCCTTATTCAGCTCTGTTGTTTCTTTAAAGTTGTCTTCAAAGTTATCCACCAGGTCGTAAGTATAAGGAGCCGTTAAAAGAGCTGCTAATTCCTTTTCCGCATTTTGGTAGTCTTTTGTATAAACCAAGGCTTTACCTAAGAACGCAATAGCAGCGCCTTTTGTAGCCCTGCCGGCTTCTGCCTCAGAACGACTTAAGGGCAAGTAGTTTTTGGCAGTAGTAAAATCTGCAATAACCTGTTTCCAGACATCGGCTTCGGGCGACGATTCTTTCATGGTACCATCCGCTTCATCGCCCGCAGGTATTAACCTAAGGGGAACATCACCAAAATTAGATGCCAATAAGAGATAGTACATCCCTCTTAAAAAGCTGGCTTCGCCAATCAGCTCATTCTTTTTAGTTGCATCCATGTTTACGTTACCGATATTTTTTAAAAATACATTGGCACGGTTTACCCCGGTATATAGTCTGCCGAAATCACTTTCGGCAGTGCTGGGCGTATTGGTGAATGTTGCCGGCTCCCAGTTCAATACTTCCTCTCCTAAAATAAACCAGACATCATCTGCCCTGTTCATTGTGTGCCATCCTGTATAAGCGCCGTAATAGCCATACATCTGACCGCGGATGGACGCATAAATTGTAGGAATAGCGGAAACAGCATTGGCCTCTGTTGTCCAGAATGTTTGTTCTACCGGAGCGTTGGGGTTTATTTTATTTAAAAAATCTTTACTACACCCGCTCATGAGAAGTGCGGCGGCTGCAACTACTGATAATTTTTTTATAGACGTTTTCATTTAAATATCGTTTTTTAGATCAATAAAATGTAAAGAGTGTTATTCTTTAATTATCTTAGAAGTTAACCTGTAACCCAACAATTATAGTTCTTGCAATAGGGAAACGGCCATGATCTGTACCTCTGGTTAACGTACCCGAACCACCGCCATTTTGTTCATCATTCTGTCCAAGATCCGGAGTATATCCTTTATATCTGGTGGCGGTAAACAAGTTGTCGCCTGCTACATAAATTCTGCTGGTTTTTAATCTTGCAAGACTTGTGATGTGCTGAGGTAATGTATAACCAACTTCAAGCGTTTTCAAACGGAAGAAAGATCCGTCTTCTATCCAGCGCTCACTTACACGGCGGAAGTTTTTATTGGGATCCTGTTGTGTAAAGCGCGGTAAATCGGTGTTGGTATTAGACGGGGTCCAGGAGTTTAGCAGGCTGGTAGAGAAGTTGATGATCTCATTGGTAGATTCCATTCTGGCCCTGGTATAGTTATAGATTTTATTACCATACACCCCATCAAAAAAGATACCCAGATCGATTCCTTTATAGTCAAATCCGGCTCTGATACCGTAAGCCATTTTAGGGAATGGACTACCCAGGTATTGTGCGTCGTCATCTGCAATTTTTCCATCACCATTAAAATCAATGAATTTGATGTCACCAGCATTAGCATCAGGCTGTATTACCTGACCGTTAGCGTTTTTATAGGCCTGTACTTCGGCGTCAGATTGGAAAATCCCATCGGTTCTGATTGCCCAAAAGCCGCCGATAGGATAACCTACTTTAGCCCAGGTTATAGTGCCCTCACTTTGCGGATTGTAACCGCCAAACTCCTGTACATTACCTACCGTTACTGCTTTTACATTGTTTTTAACAGAAGAAGCATTAACGCCAATGTTATAGTTTAATTCACCGATAGCGTTTCTGTAGGTTGCCAAAAACTCAAAACCTTTGTTCTCAATTGTGCCGGCGTTCATTGTGGGGGCTCCGCTCAAACCTGCGGATGGCGGCATATTGATACTTAAAAGGACATTGCGGGTTTCTCTTACGAAGTAATCTGCGCTGACAGTAAGCTTCTTTTTCAGGAAGGCCAGATCAATACCCACGTTGCTGGTAACGGTTTCTTCCCAGGTAAGGTATTTAGGAGATACCCAATTGGCGCCGGTAATAGCACCTTGCCACCAAACTTCACTGTTGCTGGCACCTTGCAGATAGTTAATACCAGTAGACGCTGTGCTTTGAGTAGGATAATTACCAATTTCCTGGTTCCCTAATTTACCCCAGCTGGCACGTAATTTTAATTCGTTGATCTTATCTTTTGCATTAGCAAAGAATTTTTCATTCATGATATTCCAACCCACGGCTATGGATGGAAATACGCCATAACGATTACCATCGGCAAAACGGGAAGAGCCATCGCGACGTACCGAAGCTGTTAATAAGTAACGGGAATCATAGCTATACATTAAACGTGAAAAAGCAGAAACCAAAGAAGACTCCTGTAATTCACCGGATGTTTTTTGCTCGGTAGGAGAACCTGCACCGATGGAATTGGTTCCAAAAGGCAGATCATTACGGCTGGCGCCAAAACCTCTGTTACTGTTTTCCTGTGCCGAATAACCGGCTAAAAATGAAACGGTGTGTTTATTAAATGTGTTATCATAATGAATGGTATTTTCGGCTAACCACTGGTTGTTGAAAAACGCGTTTTCAGATAAAAAAGATTTAGTAATGCCCGAACCAAAATTATAGGGATCATTATAATTGTAGTTTCTGCCATTTGTTCTGTTGATGCCTAAGTTGAACCTATATTTCAACCCTTTTACAAACAGGTCAACTTCTGCAAATCCATTCACCAGTATATCAGTCTGGTATACATGGGTATTGTGTAATTTTAAGTAGCCAACAGGGTTATCCAGGTTTTTCATCCACGGCTGCCAGGGCGCATAGCCTCCTAACTGGTTGGGATCTAATACAGGGATCATCGGGTTTTGGCGCAAAGCATCTGTAATAGTGAAGTCGCTGTATTTCCTGTCCCCCGATTTTACCAGGAATGTATTACCCAAACGGAAATGATTGTTGAAGAAATTAAATGTATTTTTTGCACGGATATTAAATGCCTTGTATCCGGTAGTCATTAAAATACCCAACTGGTCAATATAGCCTGCCGACACGCTGTATGTGGATTGGTCGCCACCACCTGATATATCTGCATTAATTTTACTGACAGGTGCGTTTACGTAAATTTCATCCTGCCAGTTGGTTCCATTTCCTGTGTAATTAGCTGCCTGATCCGGTAAGTAGCCGGATTCTTTCATAATAGTTTTCCACTGTTGTGCATTCATTACATCCAGCTTCCTGGTAATGCTTTGTACGCCTGTATAAGCGTTAATATTAACTGAGGCAGGCATTCCTTTTTTGCCGCCTTTAGTGGTAATGATTACCACACCATTCGCAGCACGGGAACCATAGATAGCTGCTGCAGAAGCGTCTTTTAAAACTTCTACCAATGCTATATCTGCAGGATCTACCATGTTGATATCTCCATAAACACCGTCTATAATATATAGAGGAGTGTTAGAGCCTAATGAGCTTAAACCGCGGATGTTGATGTTCATGCCGCTTCCCGGCTGACCGCCTACACTGGTTACGGTAACACCGGCCACGCGGCCTTGCAGTGCTCCGGCAACTGTTTTGGCCAGGTTCGCCTGCAGGTCTTTTCCTGTTACAGAAGCAACAGCGCCTGTCAGGTCTTTTTTCCTGATGGTACCGTAGCCAATCACAACAACCTCATCCATGCCCTCATCTTTGTCAATAAGAGTGATTGTAAGGTCCCTGTTGTTGTTAATGGGAACTTCGGTTGTCTGTTTCCCTGCATAGGAAAATACAAGTACCTGACCTTTGGCAACGTTCAGCGCAAATGTTCCATCATCGGCCGATACGGTTCCGGTAGTTGTTTCTTTAATAGTTACCGATACGCCGGAAAGAGGGTTATTGTCTTTGTCCCTGACAGTTCCTTTAACAGGAATCGTTTCTTGTGCCCATGTAAAATGGCAAATAGCTCCTAAAAGCAGTACGAGGAATAGTTTTTTCATACCATATGGCTTATTTAGTGAATTAATAAGCTAAAAGTATATTTTGACATCAAAATATTTTTTAAATAATAGCTCATTGTGTTTGAACCCTCGGCTCAAAACTAAATTGCTTTAAAAGTAGTAGAATCTATTTCTATCATATTTATTTTTAAATAGTTGGAAAATGTTTCTGTTAAGAAGTTTATATCTGTGAAATGGAAATCCAGATAAAAGAGATACTGTGGTGAGCTAAATAGAAGGCTTATATTGTAACAATTAGCTCATTGTTTTTGTATTATCCACTCAAAAAGTTGTTGTGTTTATATAATTATTTTTTCCAGTAAATCTTTATTGTACGGGTACTGGGCCTTCTGAGAGGAGCTATTCTCAGCAGGCATCCGCCTCCGTTATTCAGCTGAAGCTTGCTGTATCTTGCCTTCCCCATTATTTTTAGATCTTTTGAGGCCGGAACAAATATTATATTGTCGGCCTTTATGACCCCATCTTCCTGCCAGGTGAGCAATAGTGATTTTTTTCCGGCTACCTGCTTTATTATTTTACCTGCTGCTACCTGCGTATAGGGTCGCTGTAATACTTCTTTAAAATAAGCTTGGTTTTCAAGTCCGTTAAAGTAGTCCCAATAAAAATCACCTGTCAGAAGTGAGTCTATCCCTGCAGCCATTATTGTTGCTGCACCTATTACATGCTGGTCTCCACCGTAAAAAGCGCCCCATTCTCCAATAAGTGTGGGCAACTGTAGTTTTTGCATGGTGTAACGAAGCTGTGTAAACATATAGGAGAGACGATCGGGATCTGCTTCTCCTGCCTGGTCAGTATCTAAAACAATATCATAAAAATGCGGCATATAACCCTGCTGACTTCCAGCCTCTGGTACAGGAGATAAATAAGACGGAATACCATTGTTGCTGGAAACGCTGGGCTCCCAAAACAAGATATGCTCTTTGTTCACTTTACGAATAGCAACCGCAAGTTTCCTGTAAAACGGTAATAGTCTGTTTTCTTCAAAAAAGCGATAGGTGGGTTCCATTTGTTGTAGCGCACTAATAAAAACCTCCTTACCTGATAATGTTTTTAGAATAAAGCTTTTGCCTTTTTCATCCATCCACATAGCAGCTACTTCTTCCACAGTGTATGTCTTCCCGGTATTTTTTTGATTGAGGAATTTTGTCACTTCTGTTATCATTGCCTGTAGCGCCTCCCTGACAGCAGACCCTATAAAAGGTTCATTCATCACATCAAAGCCGACAATATTTTTATCATGCCGGTACCGCGCAGCCAGCATAGCCCAGGTTTTTATATAGTGATCCTGAACGCCTGTTCCGGTTGATGCAGGTGTATTGTTCCAGAAGTTATCAAAAGTAGTTTGCACCGCGGGGCTTATATAATAGGCATCGCTCCAGGTACCACCTGTATAGTGAGGTTTATCTTCATCTAAAGTGGCCCATAGCGGAGCGCCGTTTCCAAACTTTTCGCTAAACAAGTCCTGGTGCATATCCAGTATTACATAAATGCCATGCTGTTTGGCATATTGGAGGCGCTCGTCCAGGTCGTGCAGATAAATGCTGTTGTACTGGCCGGGCGATGGCTCCAGTGCCGACCAGTTAACGCCCATGCGAACGGCATTGTACCCCCAGCTTCGCATCTTAACAAATGCCTCATCTTTTATAAGGTTAAGGTATTTGTTCTTTTGGTCTTTGTTTACATAGTTTAAACCCCTTAGAATAAGCATTCTTCCGGTACTATCTCTTAATATAGAACCCTCTCTGCGGACATAAGCATTTTGACCCGTGCAAGGTTTATATAAAGAGGCAAGCAGTAATAAAATGCCCGGTAAACAGATTGTTTTTAACATTTTAATAGTGCCGGTGAACGATATATTCATTTTCTACGGTTCCGTTTTCATACAATTTTAATATAGCATAGCCTGGAGGTGTTTCCTGGTAATAATAGGGTTGTGCAGAGTTCTCATTGCCTTTCCCCCACCAGAAGCCGCTCATGGCGCCGTTGCAGAAATAATGTACATCATTGTACCATGCCCTGTCCAGCAAATGCTGGTGACCGCTCAGGCAAACCCGTACTTTATCTCTGTGCTGATAAAATAATTGCTTCAGCTCTTTATGATCTTTGTGCTGGCCGCCTTCCCATGTATTGGTTACCGTAAGTATAGGAAAATGCGACATCAGCAATACATGCTCACCGGCAGGCACTTGTGCCAGCTCTTTCTTTAGCCAATCCATTTGTTCTTTGTCCAACAATATGCCATCATTATTATTGCCATCCAGAATGATAAAATGCCAGTTCTTCTTTTTAAAGCTGTAATAACGGTGCAGCATGCCCACTCTTTTGGCCGCATAGTTCACCCCATACATTTCATCGTCCTTTGATGGCGCAGCCCACCAGTTATCGTGGTTGCCCACACAGCTGTGCACTTCGTATCCTTTTAGGGTTTGCATGCACTCGTCCCAGCACTTCCACTGTTCCAGTACCCGCTCGCGCGTAATATCCTCATAATCGGCCGCGTGGATGCTGTCGCCGCCGTTCAGAAAAAAATCCACTTTCCTTTTTTTAATTTCTTCGAGGCATTGAACATACCTGGCCGGAACATTTTCATCAGGCCTTATATGCACGTCTGTTATATGAGCTATGGTAAGCGCCGGTTTTTTTTTGGCTTTGGCTGTAGCCGATGCGGTTCTGGTAAGCGCTAAAGTACCGGCGGTTAATGAAATACTTTTTAAAAAATCGTTTCGTTTCATTTCAAAAAAGTTTAAACAAATTCGTTGTTACAATTTTTAACTGCTTCAAAGAGAAAAAGCCTTTCAAAAGAAAAGCTTTTTCTCTTAATAACCATGTTATTTTACTGCTACCAGCCTTCGGGCTGTGTTAATTTGGGGTTCAGCACTGTTTGTTCTACCGGTATGGGGAAATAATAATACTTAGGATCCACAAAGCTCCGGGGATTTTTCTGGTCGTATACAAACACTACCCGGCCCGATGTTTCGTTGGATAAATAGAATGTGCCATCAGAAATATAATATTTTGAAATGCTGGCTTTCAAATCTGCCGGCAGCCCAGCAATCGGGCTTTCATCATCTTTTGATTTCAAAATGGCTATATCTGCTACGCCATCTCCGGTTACATCCAGTGCGCCCAGCGCAGGCACATACATGCCGCTGGTATTTTGCGCTAACAGCGAACCTGCTTTCCAGCGATACAGGTCGTCAAAACGGAGCCCTTCGCAAGCCAGTTCTACCCGGCGCTCGCGGCGTATTTCCAGTATCACCCCTTTATTCGCTCCTGCTACCAGCGGGTATCTGGCGGCAAGATAGGCATCCGGATTGGCATTAGCTGCTGCCATATTCAGCGGCGGCATTCCTACACGGCCGCGTATTTTGTTGATGGTGGCTTCTACATCGTCCGGGGTAAGCGTTCCTAATTCGGCCTTGGCTTCTGCATTGATCAGCAATACTTCTGCATAGCGGAATATAGGCAAATCTGTATAGTTTTGTTCCCAGCTCGGAACCAACGGATACCGTGGGTAAAACTTCAGCTGCAGCAGTCCGCCAAAATCTGGACGGGTTCTGTAAGGATTATCTGTGGGCTGTTTTTTGAACCCTGGAGGCATAATGGTTTCGCTCAAGCGCGGATCGCGATTGGCAAACATATCCACAAAGCCCTTTTTATCGTAGTTTGCCTGGGAAGTGAACGGCGTACCATCCTTCATTAAGAACTCATCTGCCAGGCTGGAACTTAAAGCCCACTGCCAGTCAAGCACGGTATGGCTATTGTTGGCAATGCCCAGATCCTTGCTGTTTTTCTGCAAAAAGATCACCTCCTTATTGGCAGAGATGTCATTGCTTGAAAACAATGCCTGGAAGGCAGCAAGATCGCTGCCGGTAATTTCAAACCCGCCATTGGTCATAATTTCCTGCGAAGCGGTGGCAGCACGCTGCAAAAAAGATTGTGCCGATCCCTGCAGGTTCAGCTCGGTATGATATTTACGGTAAGTGCCCTCATTAAGCGCAATTCTCGCCAGCAGGGTCAACGCGCCCCATTTTGTTACATATGTATTATTGGTAAGGGCCGGCTGCACATTAGCGGCTGCAAACTCCAGGTCGGCCATGATAGAGTCTACCACCACAGTACGGGGGTCTTTGGCCTTATAAAGGAGGTCTTCCTCGTTAGAGTTGATCACATGCGAATACCAGGGCACATCGCCATAGCGTTTTACCATATTATAGTAAAAATTGGCTCTGAAAAAGCGTGCCACGCCTATATAGTGATTAATGGCCGCTTGGTCGCCGGTAGCTTTGCCTGCATTGTCGAGCATAAAATTAATACTGCGCAGGTTGCCCCAGCTCCAGCCGCCTGCATTGCCAGGATTAAGCCCGCCCCTGATGAGGTTGTCCGCTTCGGAGCCTCCCGTATTAATGGAAATGTTATCGGAGAAAAGATCCTCATACTTAGCCCTTAACTGGCCATAAAGCCCGTTGGTATAAGTTTCCAGGTCTTTAGGCGTATTAAAAAATGCTTCTTTGGTAATGGATGTCTGGGGGTTTCGCTGTAAAAAATCTTTTTTACAGGAAACGCCGGTCAGCACAACAGCTAATAATATATAATTAATTCGTTTCATTTTAAAGAAAATTTACGGTATTAAAGATTCAGGTTTAAGCCAAAAGTGTAGGTACGCTGAAAGGGGTACGCAGCCTGGGGCCGGTTGCCGTCTCCCAACGATTCGGGGTCGAGCTTCACTTTAATGTGCGATATTTCAAAAATGTTCTCGGCGCTAAAGTACACACGCAACTTGCTTAGCCTTATTTTTTGTAATA
Source organism: Niabella sp. (assembly GCA_047601605.1). Classification (GTDB taxonomy): domain Bacteria; phylum Bacteroidota; class Bacteroidia; order Chitinophagales; family Chitinophagaceae; genus Niabella. The sequence goes on along the minus strand of JASGIU010000002.1, from coordinate 1,704,651 downwards.
CTGATTGCGGCAACGTATATCCCAGCGTTACGTTCTTTACACGCATATAAGCGCCGTTTTGCAGGTAACGTTTATTGGGAATGCCCAATTGCTGGTAGTTGTCTTCGGCTGAGTACGCCCGTACCGCGGGGAAATATGCGTTCGGGTTATCAGGGGTCCAGTAATCACCATTTTGTACCGTAGGGTTGGTCCAGGGTTGTGCAAATACACCCCAGAAATAAATATTGGAGGCGCCGGGGTACCAGTCCCTTTTACCAACACCTTGTAAAAACACACGGAGGTCTACGCCCTTCCAGCCGCCCGAAAGATCGGCGCTGTAAGGGAAACGGGAAGCGCTGTTGCCAATGATGTGCATATCGCCCGGATCATCCACTGTTTTTTTACCCATATCCACTTTACCATCTTTATTCAGATCGGCAAACTTGGGATCGCCGGGATAAAATTTATACGACTGATCGTCTGTGCCCATTGCGGTCTGATTAGGAGAATTGGTGATATCCGCTTCATCTTTAAAAAACCCAATGATGTCAGCACCCCATATTTCACCTATCTCCCTGCCTTCATAATACCTGTCCCATCCACCTCCAAGCGATTTGGTAGGATTATCATAGCGGGTAATCCAGGTACGATTGTCGGCCAGGGTAAAGGCCAGGTTATACCAGAAAGGAGATCCGGCCAGGTCGCCGTTATCTCTCCAGCTCAGGCGAAGCTCCCATCCTTTGGTTTTCAAATCGCCTGAGTTCTCTGTTGGTACAGCTGTTCCAAAAACACCAGGCAGCTCTTTGCCCGGAATCAGCATGTCGTTGGTATAACGGGTATATTTATCAAAATTAATCCCCAGCCTGTTGTTTAAAAAGGAAAGGTCTGCCCCAAAGTTTACAGTAGCCACACTTTCCCAGCTAAAATTGCCCGAAACGGCGCCGGGCGCATATACAGCCTGTGGCCTTGTAGAACCAAGTATATAGGTCACCTGGCTATTGCTCATGGTAGGTATATAAGCGTAATTACCTACTGATGACTGGTTGCCAAGTGTACCGTAAGAAGCCCTCAGCTTAAACATATTTAATGCAATAGCGTCTTTTACCGGCTGGAAAAATTTTTCCTGCGAAACCACCCAGCCTGCGGAAGCGGAGGGGAAGAAGCCCCAGCGGCTTCCATTGGGGAAGCGGGAAGATCCGTCGTAACGGCTGTTCAGCTCCAGCAGATATTTTTCCTTATAATTATAGGCAAGTCTTGAAAATACGCCCTGAACAGCCCAGTCGCTGATACTTTCACTGCCTGTAATATTGCCGGTTGCCACTCCCGGAGAAGGTAGTGAGGTTGAGATCAGGCCATCGCGCCTATTCCAAAAGTAGCCTGAATTATAATACTCCTGGTTAAAACCAACCAAAGCCTGCAGGTAATGATCTCCAAAACTTTTATGAAAATCTGTATAAATATTGGTCACATTATAAGCGGTAGTGGTATTTTCATTTTTTGCCCAGGTATTGGAAAATGTATATTCAATCGGATCGTTGGGCCCTACTTTATATGGTACAGGTATGTCGTAAGAACGTATTGTTCCCGAACCACGCCTGAAAGTAACATCAGCGTTCAGGTCCCAGATATTCTTAATCAGGCCCGCTTTTGCAGAGAATGTAGTAATATATTCATTCAGTTTGTCCCTGCGCCTGCCGCCTTCCTGCAAAGCGCCAAGTACTTGTGCGGCCGAGCGGGTCCAGCTGCCATCGGGGTTTCTTACCACATCCAGAGAGTTGGTTCGGTTCACGTTCCAGAAAAAGTCGCCATCCAGGAAAACCGGCGCCTCATAATCGGTGCTGGTAAGCTGTGTGTTGTTAGAAAGTGTCAACCAATTGGTGATATTAAAATCTACTTTACCCCTCATATTATACCGTTTGTACACATCGTTGCCATACTTCAGCAACCCGTCCTGCTGGTAATAGTCGCCTGACAAATAGTAGCTCAGTTTTTCTGTGCGGTTAGAGATGCTTAAATTGGCATTGTAAGTAGGCGCCGATTTGTTGTAGGCTTCACTTAACCAGTCCGTGGTGCCGGTGTACACCCACTTGTTTTTGCCATCTGTAGAAATGGTTACAGCCGGCAATGAAGGGTCTTCCGAACGTTGTTTGGCATAACCCCGCTCAGACTCGGGATAATTGTTATACAACGGTTTGCCCGCTTCGTTTTTGATGGCCATTACCTGGTAGGGATCGGTAATAAACTCGGGCACTTTGCCAATAGTGCGGTAGCCTACCATGGCGTTCAGCGATACATTCAGTTTATTTCCTTTTGCTTTTTTGGTGGTAATCAACACCACGCCAAATGAGGCGCGCGCACCGTAAATAGCTGAGGCGGCAGCATCCTTCAATACAGAAACCGATTCCACATCATTTGGGTTGAGGCGGGCAAGTTCATCAGAAGTATATGGGATATTGTCAACAATAATTAGTGGGTCTCCTCCATTTACACTGGTGAAGCCGCGTATATTAAAAGCAGGGTTTGTGGTAGCCCGGCCGTTGGATGTAGTAATGTTCAGGTTGGGAACTAACCCTTGCAAGCCCGAGCCCAAATTGGCAATAGGCCTGCTTTCCAGTTGTTTGGATGTGACCATATCCACAGCGCCTGTAAGGTTCACTTTTTTCTGAACACCATAACCTACTACGACAACCTCATCTAACTGGCTTTCCCCTTCCAGTACAATGTTGATGTCGTTAGCGTTGGATACGGTAACTGTCTGGGTTTTCACACCAGCATAGGAAAACTCCAAAACTTTTCCTTTTTCAGTGTTGATGCTGAAATTTCCGTCAACATCTGATGTCGTTGCAACATTTGTTCCTTTAATTGCGACAGTAACACCTTCTAAAGGATTATTCTGCTTATCCTTTACATTTCCTTTAACAGAAAAGGTGTTCTGTGCCCATGTAAAATGGCAAACCGCTCCTAAAAGGAGCAAGAATAATAGTCTTTTCATACCATGTGGCTTATTTGGTGAATTAATAAGCTAAAAGTATGTTAAGGGTCGGAAGTCTGTTTTTTAAAATAAGCCCATAGCAATTGAACTTTTAGTTCAAAAAATTAAATGGCTTCTTTAGTAGTATTTTTTGTTATTCGTATTGATTAACAGCATATTATATATTTTGTAATAAAAATGTCATCTTGTAATATGATAAAAAGAGAAACAACTGTATGGAAATCATCACCAAATTGTTAATTTCTTTAACAATTTACTCAATAGTTTTTGAAAAATTGTATAAGTGGGAAACGAAAAGTCTGTTTAAATTGTATATGGTTATATGATTAGTTGTTGTTTTTTATAATTATCCCTAAACTCTGCAGGATTCATGCCCTGTGATTTTTTGAAAACACGGTAGAAGTACGAAACGCTGTTGAATCCACATTGGTCTGCAACTTCCGCAATGGAAATCCCTGCTTTTAGTTTTAATATGGCCGTTTTTATCCTGTGGTCTAATACATAGTCCGTAAAACTTATCTGTATATTAGTCGCTAAAAATCTTGCAAAAGTAGACCTGCTCATGTTCAGTTCTTTAGCAGCGTCCGATAAGCGGATGTCTGCGGAAATATTGGTATTGATATATTCATGCAACCTACTTAACAGTTCGGTAGTGCGGTTCATCTCAATGTCGGTACCAGAAGAAAGTATTCGATAATCATTGCTTTTTGATAATTCATATAAGAGGATAAACAGCCGCATCACAGAATAAAACCCTTCTGTTTCCATAGTAATGACCTGCAACAGGGGTTGCATTTTTTCTATCGTGGCCTGTCCAAATGCCACACCTTTTGAGGCACGTTCCAGCAGGTCTCGGATGCTCTCGAACTGGCTTTTGTTTTTGTATTGTTCAATTAGTTGCGGATGAAATTGAATGGTAATTTCATGTATGTTGTTGTTCTTACAGTCCCCATCTTTCCAGGCATGTTTTAGTTCAGGGTTTGCTATCAGCACTAAATCTTTGTTCGTAATGCTTTCTTCCAGATCGCCCACAATTCTTTTTGCACCCTTGGCACCGTGCACAAAGTTGAGTTCATATTCCGGATGTATATGCACGGGGAAAGTAAAGTTGGATTTTCTGCGGTCAAAAACAACAAAGCAATCTTTTTCAGATAACGGCGACTTCTCGCGATAAACTTCAGGACTTATCATACTAAACAGCCTGTTTAAAAATAAAAAATAAAGGCAAAGATTAAAGCATGAAATATATTTTAGTTCGAAACGGTAAATTTTAAGAAAAAATTTATTCCATGGATTTAACAGATGCCTACGGGATAAAATTAAGGATGATTTGCACAAAACAAACATGAAAAGCAAATTTAGTTTGTGTTACGAATGAAACAACTTGAAATAATCCGACAATTGTTGGCCTCCTACGGAAATAAGATGCCCAATTTAAAAGCTACTTAAAAAATATCCACAAAGCAAGCGCAACAATGCCATACAAATCTGGAACATACAGAAACCTCCTCTGTATACAAAATTCGTTTTAAACCCAAAGCCGATATTCTTGTTATATATCAAAACATCATCTTGAAAACCATATTGTTTTTCTTTTTTGCGTTCACGGGTATATTCTTCAGTTGCGCCCAAAAGGGCAATAGCACTAAATTTGCAAAGTCTGAACAAAATAAACGAACAATGAATACAGTTAAAGATACCGCTACTTTTGCCAATGGTTGTTTTTGGTGCACCGAGGCCATTTTTCAACAGGTGAAAGGCGTGGAGCGCGTAACCAGCGGGTACACGGACGGGCATGTCAAGAACCCGACCTACAAGCAAGTTTGCACCGGAGAGACTGGTCATGCGGAATGCCTGCAAATCGTGTACGACCCTTCTGTCGTTTCTTTTGACGAACTGTTGGAGATATTTTGGAAAACCCATGATCCCACCACGCTAAACAGGCAGGGCAACGATGTGGGCACGCAATACCGCAGCGGCATCTATTATCACAACGAAAGCCAAAAGCAAAAAGCCGAACATTATAAAGATGCACTCGACAAAAATGGTGCGTTTGATGCACCGATTGTGACTGAGATAAAACGGTTCACTGTCTTCTATTCTGCCGAGGATTATCATCAGGAATATTTTAACAACAACGAAAATCAAAACCCTTATTGCAGCATGGTCATCAGGCCAAAAGTGGATAAATTCAGGAAAGTATTCAAGGATAAACTGAAGGATTAGGAAGATAAAAAGAAGGTTCTACTATTAAACCTCTCCTATCCTTATTACCGAAAGTTCTGCTTATTTTCAAATCCATCTACCTTTTCCACAATAAAAACACCACAAAATCGTTTTATGGGGCGATGTGCAATTATCTACACAAAACCGTTTGTTAGTCGTAACTTGCACCCCGTTTAAATCCCCGACAGATGTTAGACCTTGATAATTTTGACCAGAATAGCGTTAGCAATCCTAATAATAATATTTTCGGACTACCCAGTACCGAGGAAAATGCTGACCTCGTCATCATAAATGTGCCTTGGGAGGTGACGGTAAGTTACGGCACGGGAACTGCACGGGCGCCGGAAGCCATATTAAAAGCAAGCCTTCAGGTGGACTTGTTTGACCCAGACTTGCCCGATGCGTGGAAACGTGGCTTTTACCTGATGCCCACCGACCGAAAAATACTTTTCAAAAGCGATTACCTGCGCAAGGAAGCCGAGTTGTATATTGACTACATCTCTAAAGGCGAGGATCTGTGCAAGAATCAATTTATGCAAAAGTCTATTAAAGAAATTAACGAGGGCGGGGCATTCCTGAACAACTGGGTTTATCAACAGGCTATCAGCCTGATGGAAAGGGATAAATTGGTGGGGTTACTGGGTGGCGACCATAGCACCCCGCTGGGCCTTTACAAAGCATTGTCAGAAAAACACGACGAATTTGGAATTTTGATGATTGATGCGCATTGCGACCTTCGCAAGTCTTACGAGGGGCTTACTTATTCTCACGCCAGCATCATGTACAATGCGCTCAATGAGATACCGCAAATCAAAAACCTGATGCAGGTGGGCGTTCGCGATTTCGGGCAGGATGAATGGGAATATATTAAGAACAGCAATTACCGCGTCATCACATATTTTGACAAGGAGATAAAAGAAAGGCAATATAATGGCGATACGTTTGGCCACATCGTGGATGAGATAGTAGCACAGTTGCCACAAAAAATCCATATCAGTTTTGACATTGACGGCCTTGACCCAAAACTTTGCCCCAACACCGGAACACCCGTGCCCGGCGGCTTTGAGTTAGACAGAATGTTTTATCTTTTTCACAAAGTTTTGAAAAGCGGCAGGCAGATTATCGGCTTTGACTTGGTAGAAGTGGGCGGTGTGGCCGATACGGACTGGAATGCAAACGTAGGGGCAAGGACACTTTTTAAGCTTTGCAACCTGCTGGCTTTTTCAGGAAATAGAGAAATATAAGAAGAAGAATCGGACAAATTCTCCCCTTCTTCTGGATTGCCTCTTTTAAAAAATCAGTCCGGAGTTTATGCTAACATTAGTATTTGGAAGCAGTTTATAAATCCTTTCTGCTTCGTTTTTATCTATCTGGCCTCTCAAATGGAGGTTATCAATTTTTACTTTTTTGATTTTGTCCGGCACTATGATTTTTCCCGTAAACTGAATTTTTAGGTTTTTGATATAGGGAATCTCAAAAATTTCTTCGGGGATTTCGTTTACGCGGATGTTAATTTCTCCTTCGGCTTTGGATTGAAAATCCTGAAGTACTGCTTTATTAATCGAATCTTTTATTTTTACCAACCACCCGATTTCCGGACGGAGAGCAAAATTCTTTTCATTCTGAACAAGACCGATGAAGCCCGCCCATAGTTCCAGCGGAACTTCTGTAATAGTTCCGTCAGGATTTACAAGCATGTACAACAAGTCCGTTTTAAATATTTCATCAGGCAGATTCCAACTTCCGCTTAAACTGTCGAGATTGTTTCTATGGCCGTTTTTGTCGTAAGGAAAAAATTTTATAAACCAGCCGTCAATCGCCTTGGAATCATATATCCCATTTTTGTGATACTTAAACATATTCCGCCAAAAGTCTTTGTCAATCCTGTTTTTGGACGCGTTTACAAATTGTTGCAACAAGGGGGCTATTTCATCTATCCACCATCCAAGCTCATACTTTTTCAAAAAGCGGGCTTTCTTTAAAACCAGCTCCCAGTCTTTGTAAGAGCCTTCAAGTGTGACGTTCGGAATACCACACCCGATCCGCATCGCTACATAATTGAAATATTTCTTCATAGCATTCATCACAGTAATCTGCGAAGCTATTTTAGTCGTTTGTGTAGTAGTAGAAAAATTTGAAGTAAGGTTATCCACAAGCTCCTTCCCCACATGGTTTGCGATAGAATCTGCAAACATTGGAAAGAGTGATTCCCACGGGCTGTTGGGATTGTTCAGGTCAATAGAATCATTTCGAACTAATAACGTCAACTTTCCGGAATGTTTCACAAAATGTTGCCTTAATAGTTCTGCATTATTGTTTACATGCTCCGCAAATCCTTGCGAAATAAGCAGCCAAACCATATCTGGCGAAATAACAAAGGGTCTGTGCTCGGCATAAGCGTGGTACATTCCGTCAAAAAAAGAATGAAACCCAAAGTTGACGAAGTTTTGGGGAGCTTTGTAAGTAGCAACGATTTTTTTGAGCGGCTCGAAATTATTTCCTTTCGCCACCTCTTTTGTAAGGTTGGCATCCTGCAAAATTAATTTTGAAAAGATTTCTTTATCGGATTCTTTTAATAACAGTTCCTTCGGCGGGTCAAGCTTTTCTATTTCAAAAGATATCCTTTTTTGCGCCAAAAGAATTGTCGGCAGGATAATAAATAGCAAGAAAATCGTTTGCTTCATATTGAATTTTTATACAAGATGCATGCGGGCATGATTTTACATAACAATATCCTTTAAAATCTCAATATAATCCTTAATCCCTTGTTCAATTTCGTTAAGATAAATAAACTCATCGGCGGTATGGCTGCGGGCAGAATCTCCGGGGCCCATTTTTAATGCAGGGAACGGCATCAGCGCTTTGTCGGAAGTTGTCGGCGAACCATAAGTTGTTTTGCCCATTGCGATACCGGCAAGCACAAGCGGGTGTTCTATTGAAATAGAAGTGGAACGCAACCGCATGGAACGAGGCTTCACCTCGCTGCGAACATTATCTTTCACCACGGCGAGTATTTCCTCAAAACTATACAGCTCGTTCACGCGCACATCTACCACAAATCTGCACGACGGCGGTACAACATTGTGATGTTTATTCTCCGTTTCAATTACGGTTACGGTCATCTTGTTCTCGCCAAGCAACGGTGATACTTTCTCATATTTATAAGTATGAAACCATTCAATATCCTGTATCGCGTTTACGATAGCGTTCTCACCTTCGTTACGCGCAGCATGTCCTGCCTTGCCTTGTGCAGTGCAGTCAAGCACCATCAGGCCACGCTCTGCCACCGCCATTTGCAATAGAGTAGGCTCGCCGACAATCGCAAAGCTCACAGGAGGTAATTCTTTAACAACAGCTTCTATACCTCCATAACCGGAGACCTCTTCTTCGGCGCTCGCCACAAACAACAGGTTATATTTTAAATCGGGCTTGGCGTAATAATAAATAAATGTAGCCATCAGTGACACGAGGCACCCGCCCGCATCGTTGCTGCCCAGGCCATAAAGTTTTCCGTCATGTTCTATGGCTTTAAAAGGGTCAAGTGTGTATTTGGGGTTGGGCTTCACCGTGTCATGGTGAGAGTTTAACAAAATAGTTGGCTTCGCTTCATCGTAATATTTATTCCTGCAAATTATATTATTGCCCAAACGCTCGCACGCTATGCCATATTGCTCAAAATAGGCAATGATAAGCAAAGCGGTTTGTTCCTCCTCCCTGCTGAAACTGGGCGTTTCTATTAATTGCTTTAATAATGTTACTGAATTTTGGTACAATGTTTCCATACTTTCGTTTAAAGTGGCAAACTGCTTTATCCGCATCCTATTTACTGATGAGCGTACCCGCATTGCGGCCTGTTGTGTTTAAAAGCACATCCGCCGCATGGCCAATCAACACCTGATCAACGCCCGCATCAATAGAAGCAAAGGCATTGTCAATCTTGGGCAGGATGCCAGCAAACAACTTTTCGCCTGCCACCAGTGAAGCATACAATTCTTTATTGATTGTCCTGATAACGGACTCCTCATCCTCCACGTTTTCAAGTACCCCTTTTTTCTCAAAACAATATATCAGGCGGACTCTATAAAACGCGGACATCGCCACGGCGAGGACAGAAGCAACCGTATCGGCATTTGTGTTAAGTATATGCCCATGGGTGTCGTGCGTTAACGGGGCAAACACCGGGACAAGCGCTTGTTGCAACAGTAGATGCAATATGGAAGCGTTAACCTGTTCCGGCAACACATCCCCTACCCAACCGAAATCAACTTCCTTCACCGGACGTTTTTGTGCGGGTATTATATTTGCATCGGTACCCGTAAGACCGATGGCGTTGCAGTGCAGCGTCTGCAATTGCGCGACCATTTTTTTATTGACAAGTCCTCCGTAAACCATCGTTACAAGGTCTATCGTATCATCATCCGTAATGCGCCTGCCGTTGACATATTTAGATTGAATACCGAGCGTTTCCCCGATTTTTGTAGCAATTTTTCCTCCACCGTGAATCAATATCTTCTTGCCAGCGATGGCAGCAAAGTCTTTTAGAAAACTATCCAACGCATCGGGGTTATCAATCACATTGCCCCCAATCTTTATCACGAATAACGGCTCTTTGCTCACGGTATGCTGCTCCATATTCTTTAAATAAAGTGGATTCTTACAAATTATTCATTAAACAGATTTCAACATTTCGCTCAACACGGCCTGGGCAGCCCAAACGCGGTTCCCGGCCTCGTGCGTCACCACACTGTTCGGGCCATCAAGTATTTCATCGCTCAGCTCTACATTGCGACGGACGGGCAGGCAGTGCATCACCTTTGCATTGTTCGTCAATTTTATTTTTTCATTACCAAGCATCCAACCGGGGTCGTTGTTCAATATCTTTCCGTAATCGGTATAGGCGCTCCAGTTTTTCACATATACAAAATCGGCGTCTGTCAATGCCTTGTCTTGATTATACTCGATAGTTGCACCCTTGGTAAACTGTTCATCCAACTCATAACCCTGCGGATGTGTCACCACAAAATCTGCCCCGCCCCAGGCGTTCACCCATTGCGCAAAACTATTGGCCACGCATTGCGGCAAAGGCTTTACATGAGGAGCCCATGTCATGACCACCTTTGGTTTTTTATCGCCAGAAAAAAGCTCCTTCATTGTCAGCACATCGGTGAGGCTTTGCAAAGGGTGCAAGGTGGCGCTTTCCAGGCTCAATACCGGGATGCCGGAATATTTTATAAAAGATTGGATGCAGAATTCGCTATAATCTTCTTCTTTATTTACCAAAGAGGGAAAACTACGAATAGCCAAAATATCAAAATACTTCCCCATGATAGGGGCAGCCTCCTTCACATGCTCGGAAGTCGTGCCGTCCATCACCGCGCCGTCTTCAAACTCCAGCTTCCAGCCCTCGCTGCCCACGTTAAACACAATGCTTTCCATCCCCAAATTTTGGGCGGCAATCTGCGTGCTCAGGCGCGTGCGCATACTCGGGTTCAGAAAAAGACAGCCGATGCGCTTGCCCTCGCCGAGTTTTTTGTCTGCAAACGGATTTGCTTTGTAGCGCAACGCCTTTTCTACAAGAGCATTGATGTCCGCAACATCATGCGCGCTGATAAAGTTTTTGTTTTTTAATAAAGACATTTTATGGATATTCAAAAAAGCTATAAATATTCAACAGATAGCCGTTAGCCAAATGACATAAATCCCTAACGGATTTTCATCATTAGCTCAATAATTCAATCTCTTCTTTCACGGCCTCTATAAAATGCTCCGCATCTTTCTTCTTCAAAGCCAGGGACGGCAACAGGCGTATCACATTCGGTTTCGCCTCCCCTGTAAATATTTTTTGATTGAACAGTAGATTTTTCTTTAGTGCCCCGATGGATTCCGGCACATCAAAGCCTATCATCAGACCGCGCCCGCGCACGTTTTGAAGTTGCGGTATTTGAGACAATTCCTCCCGCAGATACTTGCCTACCATTACGGCATTGCCCAACAGTTTTTCTTCCTGAATCACCTCAAGCACCGCCAAAGCTGCGGCGCAGGCCAAATGGTTGCCGCCAAACGTCGTGCCGAGTTGAAAATACTTGGGCTTAATATGCGGCGCGATAATGATACCCGCAACAGGAAAGCCATTGCCCATCCCCTTTGCCATAGAATATATATCGGCATTTACCCCCGCAAAGTCATGACTGAAGAACTTGCCGCTGCGCCCGTAACCGCATTGCACACTATCGGCGATAAACACCGCACCATATTTGTCGCAAAGGCTCCTGATAAGTTTCAGGAAAGATTCACTTGCGACGTTGATGCCGCCCACGCCCTGAATACCCTCGATGATAACGGAAGACACTTCTTTGCCATGTTTACTAAAATACTCGGCCAACGCTTCCTCGTCATTGAAAGGCATGAACACCACGTTATCCGTTTCGTTCACCGGTGCCACATAATTTTTATTGTCCGTGACGGAAACGGCAAGGGAAGTGCGCCCGTGGAAAGATTTGTTGAATGCCACAACTTTTCTTCTCCCGTTGTGAAAGGATGCCAGTTTCAGCGCGTTCTCATTTGCCTCAGCACCAGAGTTGCAAAGAAAAAGCTGGTAATCTTCCTTGCCAGAAACTTCGCCCAATTTTTTGGCAAGTTCCTGCTGAATGGGAATAGGAACGGAGTTGGAGTAAAAAGCTATTTTTTCCAGTTGCTCCTCAATGCGCTTCACCCAATGGGGATGTGTATGCCCGATACTAATTACGGCATGACCACCATACAAATCAAGGTACTGGCTGCCTTCACTGTCCCACACATAAGAGCCTTTAGCTTTGGTAATCACCACGTCGTTGAGTGGATAAACGTCAAATAAATTCATTCTTAAAAATCTGTAATTAAAAAATGCCCGATTGTTTGTTTGCCTAAGGGCGGATAAAATTAAACAAAAAATTACAGATAGACGATAATCAATTATCGCACCATCATTTTTAACAAATCAAAGCCTAAAATGCATCGAAACATTTATGCAGTTCCGGGGAATTTGAGTCTTTTAACAAAACCTATTTTTTGTTGGCCTACCGCAGCTCCCGCATTAGACGAAGCCCCGGCTGGCACATCTTGGAAACATTTTTACCATGAACAAAACCATCTATATGTTGACCCTGTTTTGCTTTTGCCTTGTGGCCTGCGACCCTGCGCCTGCACCACTTTCAGAGACTGACGTCATGACCAATCCTGTTTCCGAAACCAAAGTAAGCGATATCGCACTGCCAGCAGGTTACAAACACCTACCGTTGCCTGCGAACAATTTTGGGAATTACCTGCGACGTATTGCCCTGAAAAAGGACAAAACCGTGTACCTCTACAACGGCCAGCAAAAAGCCAATCAACGGGCTCAATATGCGGTGCTGGACATCAGCGTGGGCAAAAAAGATCTGCAACAATGTGCCGATGCGGTCATGCGGTTGCGTGCCGAATATTTTTATGAAAATGCTGCGTGGAGCAATATACACTTTAAAGCAGGAGACGGCACGGACATCCGTTTTGACAAATGGCTGCAAGGCACGAGGTATTATCCGGTAGGAAATAAATTGGCAGCCTCCAAACAAAATATATCCACAAAAAGCCAAAGGCAACAATTTGAACAATACCTTGAAACCGTTTTCAGCTATTGCGGTACGGCCACGCTACCATTGATGACCATACCCAAGCCCATAAGTCAAATGCAACCGGGCGATATATTCCTGAAACCCGGCGCTCCCGGGCATACGGTCATCGTGATGGATATGGCCGTTAACAGTAAAGGACAAAAAAAGTATCTGTTAGCACAAAGTTATATGCCCGCACAGGACATCCATATCTTGCGCAATCCCCATGACAACTCGCCGTGGTATAACCTCAACGAAGCTGATGTTATCGAAACGCCGGAATGGACGTTTTACAAAAATCAACTCTATGGATGGATGTAAATGGGATTTAAGACAAACAACACCTTTGCCATCCCCTGCACATCAGAAAACAATAAACATCAGCACTGCTATCACGAGCGGGGCTATGCCTCCCAGCAAAAAACCTATCGGACGAAAATCTGACGCATTAATAACGCCCGAACTATAAGCAATAGCATTGGGCGGCGTAGAAATGGGCAAGATGGTCGCAGTGGATACGGAAAGGGCAATAAGAGAAGATATCGCCACGGTATGCTCCGGCAACAGGGTGGCCCCGATGGGAATGAGTATACTTGCCGCCGCAGTGGTACTCATAAAATTGGACACTGCGCTGCTGACATACGCCAGAATAATAAAAATCACCAGTATGGAAGCTGAACCGAAATTAATGGCATTGACAAAATAATCCGCAAGCCCCGTGTCCGTCACCGCCATACCAAGCGTAAGGCTACCGGCCACGAGCAATAACGTATCCCAAGGTAACTTTGGGATGTCGGCGGCGGAAATGATACCCGTTGTCGTAAAACAAACAATCGGCACAAAAGAAATAACGGCCAACGGTATATTTATATAACTGGAGAACACCCATAGCACCACCGTTAGTATAATGGTGATAATAGCAACGCTCCTCCGTAAAAGTCCCTCGCTGTCCAACGGTACTTCCTTATCTATCGCCAACAATTCATCAATATCCACATACTCGCGTTTGGAGCGATAAGTATATTTCAGGAAGATCCAGGTCAAATAGATAAAACCTATACAAAGGGGCAAACCAAAATAAAGCCATTCGGTAAAACCCATTTTTAAGCCCCTTGATTCTATAACGCCCGCCGCAATCAGGTTTGCGGGTGTGGAGATAATCGTGCCCATGCCCCCCAAAGCTGCCGTTATAGCCACGCCCAACACCAACGATTTTGAAAGCGGGTCACGTTTGCCAAGTTTATTGGTAAGTGGCGTGATGGTCATCAACATCAAGGCGGCAGTGGCCGTGTTGGACATAAACAAAGACAAGATAAGCGTTATAAGCATCACGCTAAAAAGTACCCTATCCGGTTTTTGGCCGAACCGTTTTAATATACTTTTCGCAAACAGCCTGTCCAGTCCCGTGTTGGCAGCGCCCTGTGCCAAAAAGAACCCGCCCATGAACAGCCACATCATCGGGCTTGCCCAGGTGTTCACATATTCCTGCCAGTGGTCACTGCTCTTGTTATCGGCAATAAACCCCACAGCGAAGCCCATAATAAGCAAACTAACGGCAAAAGGGGGAATCGCCTCTGTTACCCACAGCCCAGCCGCAAGTATCAGCAGAAAAAGGGCGTTCCTCGTGTGTTGCGGCAAATCAGTCAGGTTTAGCAAAGCAATGGCCACGATGGCAAAAAGACTAATCTTCAGCAAATTATACACATTGCGCCTTAAAGGCGACTTCTTGTTTCTCTTTTGAATATAAATCCAACTGCGTTTAATGGTCTTAAAAAGATTCGACATATTACAAAATATTCAATTGGCAAAATATACCACGAATTATTAATAAAACCAAATCATTGAACATGAAAAAACAAACTAATGACCTGGGCTAAACTGCTACCAACAAAGACTCGAATAAATCAAACAGTATGATTGATAAGAAAACAGCGGGTTGTTTACAACGTATGAACAACGCCCTTTGGAATAGCAGCTATTAATCGCTTAGTATAATCGGTTTGGGGATTTAAATAGATATCATCGGCATTGCCGCTTTCTTCAATCCGTCCTTTATTCATGACCAATATCCGGTCGCAAAAATAACGCACGGCCGATAGGTCATGACTGATAAAAACAATCGTGAAACCAAATTCTTTTTTCAAATCATTGAGCAAATTCAAGACCTGCGCCTGCACGCTCACATCCAATGCAGAAACGGATTCATCACAAATAATGAACGACGGCTGCAATGCCAAGGCCCTGGCTATAACAATGCGTTGCCGCTGCCCACCACTAAACTCATGCGGATATCGGTCGTAGTGTTCCGGCAACAATCCCACTTTCACCAACAGTTCCAGTACGCGCTGTTTCCGCTGCCGTGCCGTGGGCAAAAGATGATGAACTGACAATACTTCTTCAATGGCAAGGCCGATTTTTTTTCGCGGATTCAAAGAAGAATACGGGTCTTGAAAAACAATCTGCAAATGCCTGCGCAGGTCGCGCATCTGGCGATGCGAACGCATCAGCAAATCCTCTCCTTTATACGCTATCTTGCCTGCCGTGGCAGGAATCAATTGCAACAAAGCCCTGCCCAGCGTGGTTTTGCCGCAGCCACTCTCGCCCACGATGCCCAAAGTTTCGTTTTCGTAAACCTCAAAACTCACATCGTTAACTGCTTTTATAACAGGTGATGACTTGCCCAAAAACTTGCGTTTCCCCTGAAAATACACGGCAAGATTTTCAACAGATAGCAATACATGCTTTTCGGAATCAATATTGTGAACGCCTGCATCCGCAAGGTTTTCGTCAGGTTTATTTCCCAAGAAATCGCTTACCACGGGCAACCGTTCACCACGTTGATGATTGACCGGCCTGCACGCCAGCAGTGCCTTGGTATAAGGATGTTGCGGATTCGTGAACAATTGTGCCACATCTCCTGTCTCCACAATATCGCCTTTGAACATCACCACGGCACGGTCTGCAATTTCGCCCACCACGCCCAAATCATGCGTAATAAAAATCACGCCCATGCCCGATTCTTGTTGCAATTCCTTAATCAGCGACAAAATCGTTTTTTGCACGGTCACGTCTAACGCCGTCGTTGGTTCATCGCAAATCAATAAAGACGGACGACAGCACATCGCCATTGCTATCATCACCCGTTGCTTTTGGCCACCACTGAGTTCGTGCGGATATTTGGAAAAAACAACTTCGGGATGAGGCAGCTTCACTTTTTCAAACCAATATAACACTTCGGATTTCGCCGCTTTTTTGGTCAATCGTTTATGCAACAGCAATGCTTCGGCAACTTGTTGACCGCAAGTGAACACCGGATTAAGCGAGGTCATCGGTTCCTGAAAAATCATGGCAATTTTATTACCCCTTATCAGCCTCATCTCTTCCATCGGAAGGCGAAGCAAATCCGTTGTATCCCCATTTTCCGAAAATGATATTCTCCCTTGAGAAATCTTTGCGGGCGGAATTGGTAGTAACCCTAGTATGGACAAGGAAGTAACGGACTTGCCCGACCCGGACTCGCCCACAACGGCCACGATCTCACCTTTATTGACGGTGATGGAGACGTTCTTTACTGCATGTGTCGTGCGTTCTTCTGTTACGAAGTCTATAGAAAGGTTTTGTATAGACAATAAAGGTTCTGCCATCAAGACAATGTTCACATATTAAAGTGCGTGCAAGATAAAAATTAAAAACGCAAATGCCTTACAGTAAGCCCATCATTGATAAGGTGCTGCAATGCCTCTATGCCAATACGAAGGTGATTCTCCACAAAATTTTCGGTTACTTTTTTATCACTGGCAGCGGTTTTCACCCCTTCGGGAATCATGGGCTGATCGCTCACCAGCAATAGAGCCCCGGTAGGTATTTTATTATAAAATCCAACGGTAAAAATAGTCGCAGTTTCCATGTCCACGGCATAAGCCCTAATGCGTTGAAGATATTCTTTAAATTCCTCATCATGCTCCCATACCCTACGGTTGGTAGTGTAAACAGTGCCTGTCCAATAATCCGTTTGCGCATCGCGGATGGCCGTGCTCACTGCCTTTTGCAGCGCAAACGCAGGCAGGGCGGGCACTTCGGAAGGAAAATAATCATTGGATGTACCCTCTCCCCGAATGGCTGCGATGGGTAAAATCAGGTCTCCGACACTGTTACGTTTTTTAAGCCCGCCGCACTTGCCAAGAAACAAAACGGCTTTTGGCTCGATGGCCGCAAGCAAATCCATGACCGTTGCGGCCGTGGGACTGCCCATCCCAAAATTAATAATGGTAATGTTATCCGCCGTGGCACATTGCATAGGCTTGTCATGACCAACAATTTTCACCTTATGCCATTGGGCAAACAAATGCACATAATTACTGAAATTGGTAAGTAGAATATACTTCCCGAAATTCTTTAACTTCTCGCCAGTGTAGCGAGGCAGCCAATTGCGTACAATTTCTTCTTTGGTTTTCATACACAAAGGTAAATACAAAATCCGTGCAAAGAGGGATATATGATAATTTTATGAGAAATCCCGCGAATAGAACATTAAAAGAAAAAACAACTGTCCATTGTCAATCGTCCATTACCAAGTGCCAATCGTCCATCCCATCAGGCATACTCGCCATACACATCCACCAATGCCCCGGCAATCTCGCCCAGTGTACATTTACTTTCGACAGCAGCCAAAACGGTAGGCATAATATTTTCCGTTGTGGTGGCTTTGTCTTTTAGCGTAGCAATATGTTGATCACAAGCCGCCTGATCCCGATTAGCCCGCAAGGTCTGCAATTTCTGCGTTTGCAATTCCCGGATGCTGTCATCAATTTTGAATATAGGCGTGTCCTGTGTTTCCTGAATCTGAAATTTATTGACGCCAACAATTATCTTTTCGCTGCTTTCTATCTTTCGTTGATATTCATAAGCACTGCGTGCGATTTCATCCTGAATAAAGCCTTCCTCAATAGCCGTCACACTACCGCCCATCGCGTTGATTTTATCAATCAGTTCATTTGCCCTTGCTTCTATCTCCTGTGTAAGCGCTTCCACATAATAAGACCCGGCAAGTGGGTCAACCGTCTCCGTCACGCCGCTTTCAAAAGCCACGATTTGCTGTGTACGAAGGGCGGTACGTGCCGCTGATTCCGTGGGGAGGCTAAGTGCCTCGTCGAACCCATTGGTATGCAGCGATTGTGTACCGCCCAGTACAGCAGCCAAGGTTTGAATAGTTACACGGGCTATATTGTTTTGCGGTTGCTGTGCGGTGAGCGTGCTTCCGCCGGTTTGCGTGTGAAAACGAAGCATCATGGCCTTTGGGTCGGTGGCGCCAAGATTTTTCATGATATTGGCCCACATGCGCCTGGCAGCCCTGAACTTGGCCACCTCTTCCAAAAGATTGTTATGCGCGTTAAAGAAAAATGACAGCCGTTTGCCAAATACATTTATGTCCAGCCCTTTGGCTTGTGCAGCTTTCACATAAGCCATACCGTTTGCAAGGGTGAAAGCCACTTCCTGCACGGCCGTGCTACCAGCTTCGCGAATATGATAGCCACTGATGGAAATGGTGTTCCACTTGGGTAATTCGTTAGAACACCATTCAAAAATATCCGTAATAATACGCATTGATGGTTTAGGGGGATAGCGATAAGTGCCCCTCGCAGCGTATTCTTTTAATATGTCATTCTGAATGGTTCCAGAAAGTTTTTTCAAATCAGCGCCCTGCGTTTTGGCCTGTGCCACATAAAGCGACAATAAAATAAAAGCAGTCGCATTAATGGTCATACTGGTAGAAACTTCCTCCAGTTTAATGCCGTTAAATAAAATAGCGATATCGTCCAGGCTATCAATGGCAACGCCCACTTTGCCCACTTCCCCTTCGGAAAGCGGATGGTCACTGTCATAACCAATCTGGGTTGGTAAATCAAATGCCACGCTCAACCCCATCACGCCCTGGGACAGCAAATAATGGTAACGCTTGTTGCTTTCTTCCGCGGTACTAAAACCAGCATACTGCCGCATCGTCCATAAACGGCCACGATACATATCCGGCTGCACACCCCGTGTAAAAGGAAACTGCCCGGACTTTTCGTTAAGTACCTCTTGCGGAGGCAAGTCCTCCATACTATATAAAGGCTTTACCTCAATACCACTGTCCGTAAAAATGCTTTTAGTATCCATGGCAATCAAACAAATGTTATTGTAAAAATACGCAGGAATAATAGATGTTTTTCTAAAACGAATATGATATTAATCAGTTTTGGAATATAAAAATTACCGTAAGCCAAACCCAGCATAGCCGAACAATCTCATGTACTACTTTATCATCTCACGGACACCCAGGCGTCTATCCATACAATAACGAACAGATTTCTCCGCTTGCTCCACTGCATTGTGGTTGGTCGAAACGACCTTAAATAACATAAAAAAACCTCCCTGAAAAAGGGAGGTTTGAAATTTATAGCAAAAAGTTAATTAGTTTTTGCGAAGATTAGGATGCGGAGGAGCTACAGTGCTCGGGCCATCTTCACCAGGAGCAGCAGCACGCAGATCAACTACGTTGCAATCGCCGCCTTCTTGACCATGGCTAAATACGAACCTGTCGCTGCTGATACCTTCTTTTTCAACCAAGTGAGTAATCACTTTATTTACGTGATCCCAGCTAAGTTGTTGTTGTTTTTTGGTAGCTGCGCAGTAACCTACTACTACTACTTTACAACCCGGGTTAGCCCTTAATTTAGAAGCTACAGTGCTCAATGCGCTTGCAGCGTCAGAAGAAAGCTTATTAGAGTTAGGAGCGAAGCTAATGCTCGGTAAAGCACCCAACAGCGTAGCACATTCTGTATTTACAGCAGTGCTGCAACCTTCTGGGCAAGGACATTTACCTACACCATCAGCGTCAACCGGTTGGCAATAAGTAGGAGTGATTTTTTCTTTATCCCTGCAATCAGGTACGCCGTCACCATCTGTATCAAGACTTACACCACGTGCGTCAACAGGGCAACCAGCAGGTGTTTGTTCCAGGTCAAACTGGTCAGTAACACCATCACCATCAGAATCAGGAAGAACAATTTCAGGAACCCTGCGAAGTTCGCCATAAGCGTAGTTCAACGGATTCAACCAGTACAAAGGTTCAACTCTTTTAGATTTGTTGCCCAAGTTGAAGTTCAAACCAACAGTAGCATAGTTATAAAAGTCTTTGTCCTCATTTGCATGAATGCCAGGGAAAGAAGCATCTATATAATCGCTACCGTTGAAGATAAGCCTGTCTTCAACAGCCAGGTTAACACTAGGAGAAAGCCTGAAGGCAATACCTGCACCTGCAGTGAAAGAAGGGTTAACATAACCACCAAGGAATTTAGACCATTCTTTAGTGTTTTCATCAGTTGCTAAGCCTTTACGAACCTGAAGGTCGTCTTTTTTAAGGTCTTTATACTGTTTGCGCAGGTCTTTCAGTATTTCCCTTTTGCTTGTATTGACATTAGAGGGAGTCAAATTTGCAGCATAGCGGGGCGTGAAGGCATTAATACCCACACCAGCCAGTGCATAGAAAGTAGCGCCTGTTTGTTCCTTATAGAAACGGATATTACCTATGTTAGCCAACAATTGCAAAGAGAGGTCTTGTGTCTTGGTGCGGTAGTTCTGATACCAAGTATTGCCTTGCCCATTAGGGAAATTTGCGTTTACGTCATTAACAGGCCTCCATGCTTGGCCTTCTGATTGGCCATACAAATATTCCAACCTTGCAGATAATACGTGACCAAAAGCTTTGCGGATGTGCGCGCCAAAACCATAAGACCTGAGCGGATTAAGGTTTGCAACGGCATCGCCGCGAACGGCCAACGAACCTACTTTAATACCCAGTTCCCACATATCTTTGGGCTTTCCGGGATAATCTCTTTCGCCAACAACAAAACTTTGAGTGCGATCCAATTGCTTTTTGTTGTAATAAGCTTCGTCAGTTACTGAATACGTACCGTACAAGGGATGTACCGAAGTGTACGGGTGAGAGGGACTAACTTGAGCAAAAGCCGCAGATGCAGCTAAACAACCAAAGCCAGCCAGTAGTGTGTACTTTTTGCTTGTCATAAAATTAAGGATTAAGATTTAAAAACGATTTCCTAAACTGTACACAAAAGTAGTACCATTTTTACAATAAACAAATTTTAACGCAAAAAAAATCATAAATTTTCCCAATATTTTTCTATTTTCAACTTACAGAAGTCATTATAAATCCGTTTTTTATTCAAAAAGATTTTTTTAATTTGCCATTTTTAACTTTTCTGGATGAACATTCCCGTATCCCTGGTCAAAGCAGAACTTGAAAGTTTTGAGGCTCGTTTTAAGGAAGCCGTCAAGAGCAATACACCGTTGCTTGACCGCATTATGCGTTATATTGTCAAGCGAAAAGGCAAGCAATTGCGCCCTATGTTCGTTTTTCTGTCAGCCAAACTTTTCGGCCCGCCAACCGAGGCCACTTATCGTGCGGCATCGCTGGTAGAGATATTACACACCGCCACGCTGGTGCATGACGACGTGGTGGACGATGCCCCCAAAAGAAGGGGGTTTTTCTCCGCTTATGCGCTCTGGAAGAACAAGGCATCCGTGCTTGTGGGTGATTACCTGCTGGCAAAAGGGCTGATTCTTTCATTGGAACATAACGATTACCGCATCCTGCACATCCTTTCCGATGCCGTAAAAAAGATGAGCGAGGGCGAATTGCTACAAATGGAGAAAGCCCGCGCGCTCAATATTGACGAATCGATTTATTATGATATCATCCGCAGTAAGACCGCATCGCTGTTGGCCTCTGCCTGTAGCGCAGGCGCCTGGTCGTCCACGCAAGACGATGACGCTGCGGAAAAAATGCGTCTTTTTGGCGAAAAAACAGGCATTGCCTTTCAAATCAAGGACGACCTGTTTGATTATGCCAGCGAAGACGTGGGCAAGCCAACAGGCAACGACATCAAGGAAAAGAAAATGACCCTGCCGCTTATTTATACATTGAACAACGCCAGCAAGGCCGACCGCAAACACATTATCAATATCGTCAAAAACCACAATACCGATAGCAAAAAAGTGGCCGAGGTGCTGAACATAGTAAACCAAAGCGGCGGCATATCGTATGCCACCCAAAAAATGAACGACTATAAAAAAGAAGCGCTCGACATTTTAAAACAATGCCCCGATAACGAGTACCGTCAAGGCTTGATAGAATTGGTAAATTATGTAACCGACCGTTCTTATTAAGTGAATGGTAAAAATGGGGAGCTAATATTTTCCAATAAATATTATCCGACTCATTTCTCTATATTGCCTGTCAACAAAATAAATTTATCAATAGCTTGGATAAAAGATGGAATATATTACCCGCGGACGAAAGCGTTGTTGCTGTTTTGCAAGAGTCCCTGCACATCAATCCTGTGCTTTGCCGGATATTATCGCTCCGCGGCATCCATGATTTTAACGAGGCAAAAGATTTTTTTCGTCCCCGTTTGGATATGCTTTACAGCCCTTGGTTGATGAAGGACATGGACAAAGCGGTCAGCCGCATCCTCCACGCCATGGGGAGCCACGAAAAGATTTTGGTCTTTGGTGACTACGACGTGGATGGCACGACGGCCGTGGCGGTGATGTACCAATTTCTGCACACGCATCACAAGGCCTTAGATTTTTACATACCGCACCGCTACCGCGAAGGTTACGGTATCAGCAAAGCAGGCATAGACTATGCAAAAGAAAACGGCTTCTCGCTCATCATTGCACTGGACTGCGGCATTAAGTCCGTTGATTTGATTGACTATGCCAACACCTTGGGCATTGACTTTATCGTGTGCGACCACCACCTGCCCGACAAAGAAATTCCAAGAGCCGTAGCGGTGCTGAACGCCAAGCAACCCGACTGCCCCTATCCTTTCAAGGAACTCTGCGGCTGCGGCGTGGGCTTTAAATTGATTTGCGCGCTTTGCGAAAAAATGAGCCTTCCGATAGAAGCCTCCTATCAATATTTAGACCTTGTGGCCACGGCCATCGCAGCGGACATCGTGCCTATTGTGGATGAAAACCGCATCCTTGCCTTTTATGGTTTAAAAAAGGCCAACGAAACGCCCAACCTCGGCATCAAAGCATTGACCACGCTAAGCGGCATCAAACTGCCGATGCACATCCACAACCTTGTATTTATGATTGCCCCGCGCGTGAACGCCGCCGGGCGCATGGACGACGCACGCAAAGCGGTGCAGATGTTCATCGCCACAAATGACGAGGAAGCCCTGCAATATGCCGAAATGCTGCACAGCGACAATACCGACCGAAAGGAAGCCGACAGCACCATCACGCAGGAAGCGCTCGACATTATTAATCAAAATGAAGGATGGGCCGCGCGAAAGTCAACGGTCGTTTATCAACCGCACTGGCACAAAGGCGTGGTAGGCATCGTGGCCTCGCGGATCATCGAACATCATTACCGCCCCACGGTGGTGCTTACCGAAAGCGGTGAGTATGCCGCCGGAAGTGCCCGCAGTGTGCCAGGCTTCAACCTTTATGAAGCCGTTCATGCCTGCCGCGAATACCTGTTGGGCTACGGCGGTCACTTTGCAGCCGCCGGGCTTACGCTTGAGAAACATAATATAGAGGCGTTCCGCGAAAAGTTTGAGGAGGTCGTATCGGCAACCATAAGCGATGAATTACTTATTCCGGAAATAAATATTGACGCCGAGATTTCCTTTAAGGATATCACGCAGCCTTTTTTTAATATCATCAGGCAAATGGAGCCTTTCGGCCCCGGCAATATGACGCCCGTGTTCGTGGCGCGAAACGTGCAGGACTCCGGCCATAGCCGCATCGTGAAGGAAGACCATATCCGCTTTGTCGTAAAGCAATCCGACATCACCCTTACGGGCATCGGTTTTGGCATGGCAGATAAGTTCAACATCGTATCAAGCGGTCAGCCATTTGATATTGTTTTCAAAATTGACGAGAACGAATGGAACGGACAAAAGTCGCTGCAATTAAGGGTGGAAGATATTGCAGCAAAAGAAATAAACACGCAATAGTGCAAACCTTGATAATGCCTTATATCCTATAAAGCATAGTATATATTACTAAAAGGTAAATTTCATTTATTTGTAGCCGGTTTGAACAATAGAAATAAAAAGACAAATCCTATAAAGGCAACTACTGCGAGAAACAATGAAATTCCTCCCGTTGGCAATTACTTTATCATATTATATAAAGATAACAACACCATGATAAACAAAAGAATATTCTTCCTATACATTTTCTAACACTTTTAATATGCCTCTACCTCACAGGCTGCCAACATGGTGTAGGGATGCTCAAGTTTCGAGGGTATTTTATCATAGTCATACGGGAATCGCATATTCTTTGTCATAACTTCCCATTTATATACTTTCGATTGTTTTGACCTCATGTAAGTAATCCCGTTGGGAATATCATACGTCCCATATATACCGGGTGCTTTTGGCACATGAGATTTACTTCCATTACGTTGCTTTACATTCAGTTTATCAGAAATCCATTGGACGCTTATAAAAAAAGTATGATTTTGTAAATGGATGTCCTGATTATAAACATCTATTTCGAGAAGTTTGTCCTTAGATTTATCCGCTGTAATAAGAATATCTTCATTCAATAAATCATCTCCGGGTTGTCCAAAATTTCCTACGTCATAAAGATGGATCCGTACCGGATTCTCTGCATTAAAACCAAAACCTTTTATCCATATTTTTCGCACGCGATAACTTTTTACATTTGAAGGAACCGATATCATCGTGGCCATTTCAAAACGGGAAGAGCTTTCCGAATTCATATCAAAAACCTTTTTGCCGCGAAGATTTCCTATTGTCAATATTTCTTTTTTACCGACAAAAACTTCAGGTAGCACAAGGGGCATGGGCGTTAGCAAAATATTTAGCCCTTTTAACTGTGAACTGTGCGTGACTATTTTTTTATACCCGACAGCAGTGATGGCAATTGAATCTTCATTAGGTAATTCTATTTCAAACTGCCCGCTTTCATTTGCATCCGTAGCAATACCTGTGGCACTTGCAGTTATCGTGGCGTAAGGAATACCCTTTTTATTTTCAGCATCTACAATAGTACCCAAAATAACAACCTGTGAAAAGGATGTATTACAAAACAAAGTAAAAACTGTAATAAAAACGGGCAAACAATGCCTGAAATATCTGTCCATGTCGTCAAATTGTTATATTCTTAATCAAATCTACTCTTCATGAAAAATGAGTACAACCCAACACTTTCCTTTTTGAAAGTAAAAATATTGAATTTCAAAACATCAAATTGTCTACGAATTTCAACGCCATAATCAACCCACTTCATGAAGAGTAAAATAATTGATAGTCACAAAGAATAACACAACTTGTTATGTCACACAATATAACGTCACTCTTATCATCACGCGTTCGCAGCCCTTACGATATCCGCAAAAACACCGCTCGCCGTTACGTCCGCCCCTGCACCTGCTCCCTTAATGACCAACGGTTGCTCGGCATAGCGCGCTGTATAAAACAACACGATGTTATCTTTTCCATAAAGATGATACATATCGTGAGATGGGTTTATATGCTGCAATCCAACAGAAGCTTTGCCCTCGTTGAAACTCGCCACAAACTTTAGCTTGCTGTTGTTGGCCGCTGCTTCGTCCACCAATTGTTTAAAATGTGCCTCATGCTGCGCCATGCAAGCATAAAACTCCTCTACACTACCTTTCATGCAAGCTTCCGGCATGAAGGAATGATTAACAATGTCCTCCATCTGCATGGCAAAACCCGCCTCACGCGCCAGGATGAGAATCTTGCGCATCACATCGGTGCCGCCAAGGTCAAGCCGGGGGTCGGGTTCGGTATAACCTTCGTCCTGTGCCTGTTTCACCACTTCCGCAAAACTTTTCTTGCCATCATAATGATTGAAAACGAAATTGAGCGTGCCGCTTAGCACGGCCTCTATACGCTTCACTTCATCGCCGCTGCTGACCAAATCGCTCAACGTGCCTATCACCGGCAAAGCCGCGCCCACATTGGTCTCAAACAAAAACTTACAGTTATATTCCCCTGCCAGATTTTTCAAATGCTTGTAGTTCTCATATTCTGAAGATGCAGCTATCTTATTGCAGGCCACCACCGAAATACTCTTTTCCAACAACTGTGCATACACTTCCGCGACTGCTGCATTTGCTGTTACGTCCACAAAAATTGAATTGCGCAGGTTAAAGTCGATAGCTTTTTCAACAAAAGACTGTACCGAAGTTGGCTCCCCGTTTGCAAGTAATTCCTCCCAGTTTTCCAAGTCTATACCTTCTGCATGAAACGCCATGTTGCGGCTATTGCTCAATCCCACCACGCGGATGACCATGTGCTTGCTCTCGCGCAGGCTCGGTGCCTGACGTGCCAACTGTTCCAACAACCTGCCGCCCACATTTCCCGTTCCGGTGATAAATAAATTCACCTGTTTATAGGTTGCCTCAAAGAACGCTTCGTGCAACACGTTGATGGCCTTGCGCACATCCTGTGTGGCCAATACGGCACTGATATTTTTTTCAGAAGAACCTTGCGCAATGGCGCGCACATTCACGCCGTTCCTGCCCAACGCACCAAACATGCGGCCACTCACGCCGGGATGGCTTTTCATATTTTCCCCTACAAGCGCCACAATGGAAAGCTCATCCTCTACTTTTAAAGGTTCTAACCTGCCCAGCGCAATTTCTACCTCAAAAACACTATCCACGATTTGTTTGGCCTTTGCGGCATTTGCACTATCAATGGCCACGCAAATGGAATGCTCGGAAGAGCTTTG
Organism: Niabella sp.; assembly: GCA_047601605.1. Classification (GTDB taxonomy): domain Bacteria; phylum Bacteroidota; class Bacteroidia; order Chitinophagales; family Chitinophagaceae; genus Niabella. The sequence continues at coordinate 1,678,014 of JASGIU010000002.1, read as the reverse complement.
CGTAATCAGGATTACATTGATTTTTTCGCGGCTCAGTGCCTCGAACAATCTTTTTGAAAACCCCGGGATGCCTATCATCCCGCTACCTTCAAGGCTTAATAACGAAATATTGTTTACGCTCGAAATGCCGCGCACTATGTCGTCTCCTTTACCTGCATATTTATCAAGCTCATTGGTGATAAGCGTTCCGTAATCTTCCGGGGCAAAAGTGTTCTTAATCCATACCGGGATATTTTTGCTCATCACCGGTTGAATGGTGGGCGGATATATCACCTTGGCGCCAAAGTGTGACAGTTCCATCGCTTCGCGATATGAAATCTGTTGAATCACCCTTGCGTTGGCGGTAAGCCGTGGGTCTGCTGTCATCATCCCGCTCACATCTGTCCAAATCTCCAGCACATCTGCATGAAGGGCCGCCGTGATGATGGCCGCTGTATAATCTGACCCGCCGCGACCGATGGTGGTCGTAACGCCCTGTTCATCCCGCGCGATGAAACCGGGCACCAGAAAAGCCCGATTGGTTGCCGTGTTAAAATATTCCCGGATATTTTTATCCGTTTTCTCAAACAAGACCTCGGCATGTGTGAAATAGCTATTGGTCACAATCAGTTCACGGGCATCCTTCCAAATAACGTCCACGCCATCAAAGCTAAGTTTGGAGGCGATGATTTGCGAGGACAACCATTCGCCATAGCTGGCGATCCTGTCCTTGGTACGCGGAGTGATCTCGCCCAACAAAAATATACCACTGCATATATCCTCGATCTCGTTGATTGATTTTTTTACCAAACTCAACAAGTGGCTTTGATACGCCACGGGAATGAGCTCTTTCACCACCTCAAAATGGCGCTGTTCAATTGCTGATAGTTTTTCCCTATATGCTTCATCGCCTGCGGCAGCAAGCATGGCAGACTGCAAAAGCAAATCTGTTACCCCGCCCAACGCGGAAACAACTATGATTGTCCTGTCTTTTGCAACAGCGTTCTTTATGACACTTGAAACCTTATTTATATTGGCGGCGTTGGCAACCGAGCTGCCACCGAATTTTAAAACCTGCATGAATATTGATTATAAAATGAAGAAAACAATTCTATGAAAACGGCACAAGGCACAAGAGATGATATGCAAATTTAAACCCCAAATGGGGTTGTGATAATAATGGTCGTGGTCGTGCGGGACACAACGCTTGTGAAAGAAATATATTTGCCTGATAAGCTCATACGTTCGTGCAAGATAAGTGATGAGAATGAAAAAACAAATAATTTTCTTCATAAGAAAAGAGCTCCCCTGTATTTTAAAAAATCGTTTCGAAAAAAATATTAACCCCCGGATAGCTGCTTTTTGTATCATCCTCTATACTTTTGATAAAATTTTGCCTGTCGGCAACGCAACTTTTTGCGGCGTCAATTCGTTCATATAAAAAAGACACCGTTAGGCAATATCAATTAACAAACAAGATACAAATGAAAAATATTTTTTTCGCGATAGCATTACTTATTACTTCGATGGCTTATGCACAAACCGGTTCAGTAGCCGTTCACAAAGACCCACGTATTGACATGCTCTTAAAAAAGCAGGCCGATGTCAACAACGCCTCCACCCGCAATTCTGCCAAAAGGAGGACTGCTAGAGGTTATCGGCTGATTGTCATCAGCACTAATAACCGAAATGAAGCTATTGCCGCCAAAACAAAAGTTTATAGTTATTTTCCCGAATTAAAAGCCTATATGTGGCACCAATCGCCTTTTTACAAAGTGAAGGTCGGCAACTTTGTTTCCCGCTCCGATGCGCAGAGTTATCAAAAAAGGCTTAGCGCTTATTTCCCCAACGGGGTTTTTATCATGAACGATACGGTAGAAATAAAACCAGAAGAAGTGGAAAGCGGCAATTAACAGCGCCAAAACTCTATCTTTCCAACTCAGAGCAGTTTATACATTTTGCCAGGCAATGCCTGCACAATTTGTTGTAGTTCCAAACTCAACATGGCCGCCGCGATGGCGCTGCTGCTCAATCCTGACAGGAGGTTGATTTCATCTATAGCCATTTGTTCCTTCGTTTGCAAGAGGTCGAAAATCATTTTCTCTTCCGGTAACAAATTTATGAACAGCTCCCTTTGTTTCTTTTTGGTTGGTCTGCCTTTCGTTTCCCATCCCATAACTTCCAGCAATTGTGCCGCATCCGTCAATAGCATGGCCTTATTGCTTTTGATGAGATAATTACAGCCTCCGCTCTTTTTGTCGGTTATCCTGCCAGGCAGGGCAAACACATCGCGATTGTAACCGTCGGCCAGTTCTGCCGTAATCATACTGCCGCCTTTTATACCGGTTTCTATCACGATAGTTGCATCGCTCATACCTGCAACAATACGGTTACGGCTCGGGAAATTATGCTTATCGGGACGCGTATTTGCCCGAAACTCTGTCAGCAGCCCACCGTGCAGCACCATTTCCTTGGCCAACGATGTATGTGCGGATGGATATATCTTGTCAAGGCCATGCGCCAGTACGCCAATTGTGTCCAGCCTGTTTTTCAATGCCGCCCTGTGTGCCAGCGAGTCAATGCCGTAAGCCAACCCACTCACTACCAAAGCACCGGACGCCGTTAAATCCTCCACCAATTTTTCTGTCACGGTTTTGCCGTATTCGGTATGCTCGCGCGTGCCGATAACAGCCACTATTTTTTCACTGTTTAAATTTGCCGAACCTTTGTAATAAAGCAGTGTTGGCGCATCATAGCAATGTGTCAACCTTTGTGGATAATCTTCATCGGTAATAAATAATGGACGGATTTTATATTTTTCGATAAACGAAATTTCTTTCTCGGCATCTTTAAAATCTTTGAAGCCCACGATGCTGTTTGCCCTCACCTCGCCCAAGCCTTCTATCTTCATCAGGGCTGATTTTTTGGTACTGAAAATTTCTTTTGCCCCAAAATATTTTAAAAGATTATTGGCCTGCACACAACCGATTTGAGGTATCATGGTCAGCGCAATGCGATATAACAGGTCTCCGTCCATAAGGTGTTTTTAGCTTAAAGATACAAAGCCATTTTGAGCGGACAAACAAACCAATAGGGATTCATTACAATTGGTTGCTTTTCGGGGCATCATCCAGCGTTTCAAACCGCCAAATTGCGCAATCATAGATATTCCACTGTTGAACGGAGCGTCGCAAGGATGTTGATAGTAGTACCACTGCTGGTCAAATAAAAATTTTTATAAAAAGAAAAAGACCCCGTCGAAACGGAGTCTTTATTTATAAGTAATTAGCTTTTCAGATTAAAAATCCCTGCTGTAATCACTGCCGCCACGGTATCCACCACCGCCGCCGCTTTTCCTGTAGCCGCCGCCACCGCCACCGAAGCTCTTCTTCTTGTAGCCGCCGGTGCTGCCGCCTTCTTTAGGCCTGCTTTCGTTTACCACGATGTTCCTGCCGTCCAGTTCGTTGCCGTTGAGGGCATTGATGGCAGCTTCTGCCTCTTCCTGATTGGGCATTTCCACAAACCCGAAGCCCTTGCTGCGGTTGGTAAATTTGTCGCTAACGATTTTTGCAGATGCGACTTCCCCGTACTCGGAGAAAAGATTCTGTAAGTCCTGATCTTTCAGGTTCCAACTTAAGTTGCCTACGTAAATGTTCATTCTAATTTGAATTTTAAAATAAAAATGAGAGTGCTAAAACAGTATCAAATTCAATGAACATTTGGACAATATTCTGAAACTTTTACTGAGAAAAACACCGATACAATACCAAAAATAGGGGAATTTTTGATGTCGCCAAAAGATATTTTGGAAAAAATAAAAAAAGCACTGTCCGGTTTTTCCGGAAGTGCTTTGAAAATTTAAGGAGAATACAACCTTATTCTGCGATTACCTCAAACTCGATTTCGGTGCTGTGCCCGCTGCCAAAGTCTATTACGGCCTTGTGCGTGCCCACTTCTTTTACCTCTTCGAGTATCTGTATTTTCTTGCGGTCTATCTCGTAGCCCTTTTGTTCGCGGATGGCCCTGCTGATCTGCAGATTGGTCACGCTACCAAAAATCTTGCCGCTGGTGCCGGTCTTGGCTCCGAGTTTCAACGGGCTTTCGTTTATCTTGGCGATAACCTCGTTGATAGCGGCCAACAGGGCAGCCTCTTTCTTGCGGGCCTGTTTCAGGCGCTCTTCGAGCTGCTTTTTGTTGCTGGGGCTGCTTTCCACGGCCAGTTGACGGGGGATAAGATAGTTGCGTGCATAGCCATTTTTCACGTTCACAACCTCGTTGGCTGCGCCCAAATGGTCTACGTCTTTGATTAAAATTACTTCCATTGTAGTTTTTTTAGTTCCCTGTTGCCCAATCTTTGATTGCGACTGTCTGGCGCCACGGCGCCATTAGGGAAGGTTACTAAATTTTATTTTAAAAGGTCTGTCACATAAGGCAGCAGTGCCATTTGGCGTGCTTTCTTGATTGCGTCAGATACTTTGCGCTGGAATTTGAGGCTGTTGCCGGTAATGCGGCGCGGCAGCATCTTGCCCTGCTCGTTCAGGAATTTTTTCAGGAACTCCACGTCTTTGTAATCAACGTAGCGGATTCCATACTTTTTAAAACGGCAGAATTTCTTCACGCGGTTGTCCGTCCTGATAGCCGTCAGATATTTAATCTCGTTCTTTGCCATGATTATTGCTCCTCCACTGCTTTTTCGGTTCCGGTTTTTACGCCACTTGCCTTTTTAGCATTGTACTCAACGGCGTATTTGTCGAGTTTGGTGCATAGATGACGAAGCACGGATTCGTCGCGCAGAAGCTGGATTTTCAGCTTCTCATTGAAGTCGGATGGCGCAGTGTATTCCAGCACCCAGTACAAACCAGTGGTTTTTTTCTGGATGGGGTACGCCAGTGATTTCAGGCCCCACGGATTTTCGTGAACGATAGAACCGCCTGCTTCCGTTACCAAAGAGGTAAACTTTTTTTGGGCAGCCTTGAACTCGTCATCGCTCAAAACCGGGGTAAAAATCACCATCAATTCGTAATTGTTCATTACCCTTTTGTTTTAAAAAATTAAAAAATAAAAATCTCCCTTTTGTTAAGGGGGTGCAAAGATAAGGGAAAATACGGGAATATGAAAAACGCCCGCACCACGCGATGGGCACCAAAGATGACAAAATATTTTCAACCCCTAAGCCCTAATCCGCGAATTTTGCGGACGGATATTTTTAAAATCAGTCTAAAAAATAATATCAGATTGATAGTTTTCTGAAAAACAATACATTATACAATATGAAAAGAGTAACCATATTTTGCGGGTCAAGCCTGGGATGGGATAAAATATTTGAAGAACAGGCCTACCTGTTGGGCAAGGCCTTGGCCAACGAAGGCATCGGCGTGGTGTATGGCGGCGCCAAAGTGGGGCTGATGGGTGCCGTGGCCGACGGCGCCCTTGCGCACGGCGGGGAGGTAATCGGCGTATTGCCGCGCTTTTTGATGCACAAGGAAATAGCGCACGCACACCTGAATGACCTAATATTAGTGGACACAATGCACGAGCGCAAGTTTAAGATGAACGAACTGTCCAACGGCATCATAGCCCTGCCGGGCGGCTTCGGCACGCTGGAAGAGCTTTTTGAAATGCTGACCTGGGCGCAGTTGGGGCTGCACCAAAAACCCATCGGGCTGCTGAACACGGCAGGTTTTTATGACGAACTCTTTGCTTTTATTGATACGATGGAAGGTAAAGGCTTCCTTAAACCTGTCCATCAAAATCTCTTTGTGAAAAGCGCAGACGCGGAAGAGCTTTTGCAAAAACTAAAAGACCATCAAGTACCCCAGGTCAAAAAATGGATGAGCAGGGATGATTTGTGATATATTATAAATATAAAATAGACATAACACTACTTTTCAAACCATCATTTGCCCGGATTTTTTTAGCATTCATGAGCAATGTCCGGATTCTCATCCTGCCTTTGCGTAGCTTTCTCTTGTATATTTATATTATTGTTTTTGTTCAAGAGGAACCCTTGATGAAATTTTACAGGCCTCCTTTGGGTAATTTAAGCTTGAAAAATTTCATGTCGGTCTAAGATGAAAAATTTAATGTAGGTTTGCTAAAGAAGTTTATCAGATGTCAAAGAAGGGATTATTTTATTTATTGTTTTTTGTGGCATTGGCCGTAGGGTTTTATTTTTTGGTCTCTTACCTGATTCCGGGGTTCAACTCGCGCGAACTACCACCCATCAGTAAGGTTGGGGCTTTTAGCTTTACAAATCAGGACGGGCGTGCCGTGACCAACAAGGATGTTGACGGCAAGGTTTATGTGGCCGAATATTTTTTCACCACCTGTCAGGGCATCTGCCCCATCATGAACGACAACATGAAGCAGGTTTACAACAAGTTCAAGGGCGAAAAGGATTTTCTCATACTTTCCCACACCTGCGACCCCGAAAAAGACTCCGTGCCGCAGATAAAGCATTATGCGGACTCCATGAAAGTAGACACCCACCAATGGATGTTCCTCACGGGCCGCAAGGACAGCCTTTATAATATGGCCCGGCTTAGCTACACGATAGATGACCCGGCTAACAACTTCAACGACATCCGGGACGATTTCCTGCACACGCAGTTTTGGGCATTGGTGGACAGAAAAGGGAACGTGCGCAAGATATACGACGGCCTCAAACAAAAGGAAATCAATCAATTATTAAAAGATATAGAAACCGAACTCAAAAAGGGAGGATAATATGAGCGACGTTAGCAGCATACTCAAAAACAGCAAGTTAAGTGTCACATCCAGCAGACAGAAAATCCTGCAACTTTTTTTGGACACTTCCGGCGCACTTGCCCACGGCGATATCGAAAAGAAAGCCGGCGAGCATTTTGACCGCGTAACCGTTTACCGGACACTGCAAACTTTCGTGGAAAAAGGCATCATACACACCATCCCCACCGACGACAACTCGATAAAATACGCACTTTGCCACGGCGAGTGCGCAGAAGGGCATCACCATGACCACCACGTACACCTGGTATGTAATCTTTGTCACAAAACATTTTGCCTGGACGATGTGGTAACACCCGACATCAAACTTCCCAAGGGATATGTGCTAAATTCGACAGATGTTGTCGTAAAAGGCATTTGCAAGGCCTGCAACAGGAAGGTATAAAACAGAAGTCTATTCAAACGAAAAAAGGAAGATGTGAAAACACCTTCCTATTATATCTTATCACTTAAAAAACGCTTAGTCTTTATTTTGCAGCTGCGGCAGCTTTGTCGGCATTGATTTTCCTGGCCAGCTTGCTTTTTAAGTTCGCAGCTTTGTTGCGGTGGATTACGCCACGCTTAGCCAGTCTATCAATCATGCTTTCTACAGAAGCCTGCTTTTCGCCAGCCTCGGCAGGAGCGGCTGCCCTGATGTCCCTGATAGCGTTACGGGTAGTTTTTCCGTAATACCTGTTCCTATCGCGGCGCTTGGCGGCTTGCCTTGCATCTTTTTTAGTAGCTTTATGATTGGCCATTTCTTTCTAATTTTTTGGACGGCAAAGGTAATGGTATTTTTTGAAAAAATCACATATTTTTTCAAAAAAGCGTTTTGGACATTAAATGCAAGTATATAGGAATTTGAGCACCTTTCAGCGAATTATAAATATTGAATGGCTGTTGTCCTATTAAATTAAGCCCATCCCAAACTGTCCGTCATATCTTTTTACGATTTCCCTTGAATAAGAATACTGATGCGGCCAGGATGATGAAGACAGAAAGTATCCACGCCCAGATATTGGTTTTTTTTGAACTCGCCTCGATTGTATAATCACCGTTGAGCAGCCTGTAAGCATCCACTTTCCAGCTTAGCGTGTCTCCTGTCAACACGCCGTTGGAACGGAGCAACTCGCCGGGCATAATTAATTTGTAATTGATGTGCGCTTCAAAATAACGGGAAAACCTTTCAACGCCTTCCGGTTCAATAATCCTTTTCATCCGCTCATCCTTATTATCCAAAAGAGGATTAAAAGCCTTTGTCTGAAAGTATTTATTAAGCGCGATACCAATTCTGATATCGGCATTGACAAAATCGTCATAAGAACGAGCGAAAACACTATCCTTTTTCTCAAGCATCAATTTCCTGTCGGGGCTCCCCGGAAAAAGAGACAGGTTACCCAACAACGTAGCATATTGAAACTCGAACAGGTTGTGCATGAACCATTTATTAGCCTTTGCTTCTATATCATCAAGCAAATCCTTTGCCTCCACCCCGTTCATTCCACGGGTAATATCAGGCTGCCCTGTAAACCAATAACCCGCCTCTTCTTTTGTCAAATACCTGTTGATGGGCACAGGAGGCTTTACCGGCAAACCGGAGAACACCTCCCGATAAGTGTAATAACTGTAAAACCACCTGAACTTTTTTTCAAGCGCAGGACTGATGCGGATGTCTGCCCAAGGATAATCATGCTTAAACCGGAAAGAATCCGACAGCTCCCGAACAAAGGCAAAACGTTTAGAAATAATGGCCGTAACCCTGAACAGGCTATCGCCTTTTTCACCCTGCCAATTTTTAAAAGGCCAATGCGTTCGCAGCTCACCGTCTTTTGCCTTCCAGTTTATCGTCCATCCCTTCAGATTTACGGGGAAAGGATGGTCGCTGGTATCTCCTTTTATAAACTCGTCACTGACTTTTGAGGAGAATATGCGTTCGCAGCTCCCATCACCGTTTACGATGGTCGTCATATCATCATTATTATTGCACGACGTCAATAAAAAGCAACCTGCAATCATTATATAAAATATCGTTTTCATCGTAAATGTTTATTGATTTTGTCCTTTAGTAATGTCCGAAAAATTATTGAGCGCCATTTACCGTGGCCATGCTATTTTCATCTTTCTTTATATATTTTTCTATAATAACAGACATTGCTTGTTTACCATTTCTCTTTTGGGCGTAATAATCAAGCAATGATTGCAGGGAGTTGATTTTAACAGCATCATTTTTGCTATAAATAGCACTCCAATAAGGATTCTTTACAACATCCTGCCTCTCACCCACTGAAAATAGTTCTGCACAAAACAATACGGTAAGCAATATTGCCGCGGCAGAGGCACATACCCTAATAATATTTGCAACTAAAGAAGAGCGCTTCTGCCGTTTGCTTTTAATACCCTTCATGATGTTTTTTGTCATTATATCAAATTCTAAGGGGCTCAAAGAAGGTTTTGTTTCCTGAAGTGTATCCAATAATTTATTGTATAGTTTTTCCTTTTCCATCATACAATATGCTTTTGAAGTTGCTCGCGTATATACTTTTTAGCGAGGTATAGATTATTCTTAATTTGTGTCGCATTCAGGTTTGTAATTCCGGTGATATCATCTGTATCCAGTCCTTCCAGGCATTTCAGTGTAAAAACCAGCTTTTGCTTAGGTGCAAGGTTATGTGTCAGTTGAACGATAATCCTTGCCAGGTTCTCATTGATTATCCGCTGCTCCAAGTCGGCACTCTTCAACTGCTCCGCCATAACCCATAGATCTTCTTCCGAAATAGTCCGGGTTTTGGCTTTTTTCATGTAATTCCTGCTGCAATTCGTAGCAATCTTATAGAGCCAAGTCGAGAATTTGTAACGGAAGTCATACTTTGGCAAAAACGTCCAGGCCCGGATGAAGGTTTCCTGCGCAATGTCCTTTGCCTCTTCCTCGTCACAAACAATCCTGAACACATAACTGAATATCTTTTGCTGATAAAATCCGACAATCTCTTTAAATGCCCGTTGGTCACCCGCCAAACTTTGATTAACCCACTCGTTTATACTGTGCTCGGACATTTATGACTGCTTTATAACTATTATACCAGAGAAAAACAAAAAAGTCGAATTATCTGACAAAACCAACCTATCGCCCCTGCGCCTATCCTAAACTTTTTTAACCCTTAAATGTAGGCTTTATATAAAACGCACACCCTCTTAAGAGAAGTACTCGGCGTATAAAGCTCCTTGAATTGAAATGCCGGATAGAAACAAGAGATTTTTAACAAACAATCCCATCAAAAACAATGTTTATTGTAAGTTTTTCTTGATTTTTGCAGCATAATAGATAAATGCCAGTTTAAAAACCAGTTTAAAGTTGACAAAACAAAAAGAATAAAAATACACCTTAATCCTATTCATATATGAAAGATTTTTCTTTTATCACCAGTTCGTCGCCTGCCTTTGTGGAAAACATGTACAAGGAATATATCTCCAATCCGCAGCAAGTGGATGAAGAATTCAGGAAATTTTTTGAAGGCTTTGACTTTGCCGTAAACAATGGCATTGCCAAAGAAAACGGTCAATCCATGACTACTTCCACCACCACGGCCACAGGCAACAACTGGAAAAAAGAACTGGCCGTTTATCGCCTTATTTTGGGCTATCGGAACAAAGGGCACCTGATTTCCACGACCAACCCTATCAAAAAACGCAAGGACAGGGGGGCTAATCTTGACCTGTCGTTTTTTGGCCTGACAGAAGAAGACCTTGACAATACGTATGAGGCCGGAAGTTTTGTCGGACTGGGCACCTCAACGCTTAAAAATATTCTCGATCACCTGCGCAAGTGTTACGCCGGCAATGTGGGCATTGAGTTCAAATATATTTCTGACCAGAAAAAAATAGACTGGCTAACCAATGAGATGGAAAAAAACTTCTTCCGTCCGTTGCCCATCGCCCAAAAAAGGCGCATATTAGAGAAACTGAACCAAGGTGTCATTTTCGAGAAATTCTTACATACAAAATACGTAGGTCAAAAGCGCTTTTCGCTGGAAGGCGGGGAAACCACCATTGCCGCGTTGGACGCCATCGTGAACACTTCTGCCGACCTGGATGTGAAAGAAGTGGTTTTTGGCATGGCTCACCGTGGCCGTCTGAATGTTTTGGCCAACATATTAGGTAAAACCTACGAGCAGATATTCAGCGAGTTTGAGGGCACAGGGGAAATAAACCAAACCATGGGAAGCGGCGACGTAAAGTATCACTTAGGATTTGGTAGCGATGTGGAAACAGCCGATGGCAAAAAAATCCATTTGAAACTGATGCCCAATCCCTCTCACCTGGAAGCAGTTGACCCCGTGGTAACGGGCTTTGCGCGCAGCCGTGCCAATATCCTGCACGACGAACATTATGAACAGGTGCTGCCCGTGCTCATTCACGGTGATTCCGCCGTTGCCGGACAAGGCATTATTTATGAGCTGCTGCAAATGAGCAAACTAAAAGGTTTTGAGACCGGGGGCACCATCCACTTCGTCATCAATAACCAAATCGGCTTTACGACAGACTTTTCAGATGCGCGCAGTGCCGATTATTGCACATCGCTGGCCGCTATGGTACAAAGCCCCGTATTGCACGTAAACGGCGACGATGCCGAGGCCGTGGTAAAATGCGCTGAGATTGCCGCCCGCTATCGCGACGAATTTCAAAGCGATGTGTTCGTGGATATGGTTTGCTATCGCAAGCACGGGCACAACGAAGGCGATGATCCCAAGTTTACGCAACCTGCGCTCTATGCTCTTATCGAAAAGCATCCCAATCCCCGGGAGGTGTATGTGAAATATTTATTGGAAAACGGCGATGAAGACGCCAAGCAACTGGCCATGGAAATGGAGAAGAAATTCTGGTCAGACCTGCAGGACAGATTGGATGAAGTGAAACAACACCCGCTGCCTTATACGTTCCAGGAACCGGAGAAACTATGGCTCAGGCTTCGCAAGGCAACCGAACAGGATTTTGAAAAAAGCCCCAATACAAGTATTGACGACGCCGATTTTGATAAAATATTCCATTCTTTGATGACGTTGCCGGAAGGCTTCACCCCGCTCAAAAAAATAGATAAATTACTGAACGATAAAATCACACTTTTCGAGACAGAACAAAAAGTGGACTGGGCAACAGCCGAGTTGATGGCATTCTCCTCCTTAATCCTGAAAGGCGAAGACGTGCGCATGACAGGACAGGATGTAGGCCGCGGCACGTTCAGCCATCGTCATGCCATCCTGCGCGATGCGGTAACCGATACGCCTTACAACAGGTTGCAGCCCATCATGGAAGAAGGAAAAGGCAGGTTCAGGATTTTTAATTCTTTGTTGAGCGAATATGCAGTATTGGGTTATGAATATGGATACGCATTAGCAACACCCAACTCGCTGGTGCTTTGGGAAGCACAGTTTGGCGACTTTGCCAACGGCGCACAAACCATGATAGACCAGTTCATCACCGGTGCCGAACAAAAATGGAACCGCATGAACGGGCTGGTCATGTTGCTGCCGCACGGCTACGAAGGGCAAGGGCCAGAGCATAGCAGCGCCCGTATGGAGCGTTTTTTACAGGCTTGCGCTGAGCTAAATATCGTGGTAACCAATATCACGATGGCCTCCAACTATTTCCATGCGCTCCGGCGTCAGGTGGCATGGCCTTTCAGGAAACCAATGATAAACTTTGCGCCAAAAGCATATTTGCGTTATCCCGGCAGCTATTCACTTAAAAGTGAATTTACATCCGGTGGCTTCAAAGAAGTAATTGATGACCCCGTGGTTGAGGATGCTATTTCAGTTAAAAAAGTGCTGTTCTGCACTGGTAAGATTTATTTTGAACTGGCGGAACGTCAGGCTAAAGAAAACCGGACGGACATCGCTATCATCAGACTTGAGCAAATCTATCCCATACCCAAAAATCAATTACTGGCGTTATATGCCAAGTACAAAAATGCGGTGTGGTATTGGGTGCAGGAAGAACCGCTCAACATGGGCGCGGCCTCTTTCCTGCAAATGAACCTGAAAGAAATAAACTATGGCATCATCAGCCGGAAAGCCAGTGCCGCCACCGCTTCAGGCTATGGACGCATACATAAAGCAGAGCAGGAAGAAATCATCAGCACGGCCTTTTCGATATAGGCGTTGTAATCTTATATAAAACTTAGTACATAAAGAAGCCCCGGATGACAATACAAATCCCCGGGGCTTCTTATTTTTGCAATAATGAAAATTCACAGAAGTATAGAGACATTGCCCGTTTTTCATAATGCCGTGCTGACTATCGGCACTTTCGATGGCGTGCATGAAGGACATAAAAAGGTAATCGAACAACTCAAACAAACCGCAACCGAAGTGGGCGGCGAATCCGTCATCATTACTTTTCACCCACATCCCCGAAAGGTGGTGGCGTCTTCTATACTCGGCATCAGGCTGCTCAATACGCTGGACGAACGTATAGAACTATTAGACAAACTGGGCATTGACCATTTGGTCATCATTCCTTTCACCGATGCCTTTGCTAATCAGGAACCCGAAGATTACATAAAAGATTTTTTGATTGAAAAGTTTCATCCGCATACCATCATCATCGGTTATGACCATCGTTTTGGGCGTGACCGTACCGGTGATTATCATTTGCTGCAACAATTGCAGGACACATATCACTATCAGGTAAAAGAAATCCCCAAGCAGGTGCTGGAAGATGTGTCCATTAGTTCTACACAAATAAGGGAAGCTCTTTTACAAGGCGATATTGCGAAAGTAAACCATTTGTTAGGCTATCCTTTTTTCTTTGAAGGAACCGTCATGCACGGCGACAAAATAGGACGAAAACTGGGTTATCCCACGGCCAACCTTAAAGTTACGGATGAGGAAAAAATAACTCCGGCTAATGGTATTTATGCGGTTTATGTGCAGTTGCACAAAACAGACGAACAACTGCTGAAAGGCATGATGAGCATTGGTTTCCGCCCGACGGTTGATGGCAAAAAAAGGGTTATCGAAGTAAATATTTTTGATTTCAACGAAGACATTTACGGCAATACCATCCGCATTTATGTGAAGCAATTTCTACGGTATGAAGTAAAATTCGATTCCCTCGAAGCCCTTACCAAACAAATTGATCGGGATAAAGCAGACAGTCTTCGATGTTTATAAAAACATCGAAGGATGATGATGACACATTCATCACACAACAATTACAGATCTTTTTAATAACCGCGCTCGTTGCGGCCTTCCATATAATTGATAAAGGCCGTATTTACCACACGGTTACCGCCAGGTGTGGGATAATTGCCGGTAAAATACCAATCGCCCAGATTATTGGGGCATGACCTGTGCAAATCTTCAATACTTTGGAAAATGACCTGCACGGGGGTAGTGAGACCGGGAGGCGTAATCAATTGGGCTATTTTCTGTGTAATTTCCTCAATACTGCTTTGCTTGTACATCTGCTGCACCACGTTTTGGGAATGTAGCATGTTTTCTGCCTTTAGATTTTTACATTTTTCCAAAAGCTCGTCCAATACACGCTCCTGCCCTTTATCCTTCAATACTTCCACAGCGGCATTGAAAGCAATAAAATCCCCCATCTTGCTCATGTCTATACCATAGCAGTCAGGATAACGGATTTGCGGTGCAGAGGACAGGATAATAATCTTCTTTGGTTTCAATCTTGCCAACATGCTGATGATACTTTCGCGCAGCGTAGTGCCCCGCACAATAGAGTCGTCAATCACTACCAACGTGTCTATGCCCGGCCGAACCGTACCGTAAGTAATATCATATACGTGCTGCACCATCTCGTTGCGGCTTGCGTCCTCTGTGATGAAGGTGCGCAGCTTGACATCTTTGTTGGCAATCTTGCCCACTCGAATGCGCCGGTTAATCATCTCGGAAAGCATATCCTCGTCAAAACTTTTGTTCCAGCTCATGATACGCTCCACCTTGATGCGGTTCAGGTACATCTGCATCCCTTTTCTGAAGGCCCAAAAAAGCCACTTCCGCCGTATTGGGAATGTAGGAAAAAATCGTGTTTTTCAGGTCAAAGTCAATGGCTTTCAACACCTGTTCGCTCAGGTTGAAGCCAAGCGCTTTTCTTTCTTTATATATTTTTTCATCGCTACCGCGCGAAAAATAAATACGCTCAAAACTACAAGCTTTTCGCACTTTCGGTGCCACCACCTGTTCTATTCCATATTCGCCGTCCTGCCGCACGATGATGGCCATGCCCGGCATCAGTTCCTTCACTTCATTCTCTCCTACGTTGAAAGTAGTGCGGATAGCCGCACGCTCAGAAGCAGCCACAATGACTTCATCGTTAATATAATAATAGCAGGGCCTGATACCATGTGCGTCGCGAAAGACAAAACTTTGCCCGTCACCTGTCAATCCGCCTACCGTAAAGCCTCCGTCAAACATCGGGATAACCTCTTCCAACACCTTGCGGATGTCGGAGTTCTCTGGATGTTCCTCATCTGCCTTTACCAGATAATGATGAATGATTTCCATCATGGCAGCCAGGTCGCTTTGTTTTTGAAAATCACCCGGATGGACGTTTATCTTAGCAAAAAGCTCCTCGGTATTCACCAAATTAAAATTTCCGGCCAATGCAAGGTTGCGCGCCGGAACGGTATTTCTTTTAATAAAGGGATGACAAAATTCTGCATTGTTCTTTCCCTGCGTGCCATAACGCAAATGGCCCAACAACAGTTCGCCCAAAAAACGGATATGGCCTTTCATCAGCCCCGGATGGTTTTTTGCATCCGGATTGAAGCGACAAAGCTCGTCCATCTCCTGCGCAATTCGTTTAAACAATGCCGAAATGGCCTGCGGTTCGGCACTGCGCTCGCGGAACATGTACGGGTAGCCCGATTCTACATTCAACTTCACCGTTGCGATGCCCGCACCGTCCTGCCCCCGGTTGTGCTGTTTTTCCATCAGCAGGTACAACTTGTTCAGGCCCCACATTACGGTTCCGTATTGCTTTTGATAATAAGAAAAAGACTTGCGCAGCCTGATAAAAGCAAGGCCACATTCGTGTTTTATTGCGTCACTCATAAATAGATGAACAGGAAAGCGCAAATTTACAAGATTGGCCGCGAAAAGAAGATATAAAAACAAATTAATTATCCGACGACAAATATCAAGTAGATTAGTCAGGCTATTTCACAACTCTATAACTGCATTTAGCTGAACAGAATAGAGGCTTCGGGTCGCATAAAAATAACCGTCTGAGAAGGAATGTACTCGCAGCAAACACTAATCACGTGACCTTCCAGTCCTTTGGCAGATACTATTTGACAGCAACTTTCCATCGGAAGGAACGGCATATCCAAGTCATTTTCACCTTCCAGCAGTTGTATATCAGGCAGCGTGTCGGTCAACCCAACGCCCGCATATTTTAGTAAAGCCTCTTTTCTCGTCCATAACAGAAAAAAAGTGCTTAACGGGTTTTCGCTTTTTTGAATATATTCTATTTCATTAGCAGAAAACGTGTCCGTCAATATTGCTTGAAAATCAAAATTTCTGACCTGCTCGATGTCCACGCCCACTTCCTTGTAGCTCAAGGCTATCGCCAAAAAATCGCCCGAATGTGAAATATTGAAGTTTGTCCACAACCGCTGTCCGCCACGGGCGGCAAAAGGTTTTCCATTTTTCCCCGTTAATACCTCTATATCATCAGGGCGGATTTTTTCTAATCGGGCTATCAGCCCCTTTGCCATCAATCGTCCTAATAAAAAACGTTCCCTGTCTATTGTTTGCTTAAAGGATGCGCCACGGGCCATTTCCTCAACTGTCAAAAGATGTGAATACTTATTCAGAAAATATCTGCCTTGTAAAATCGGGAATACACAAACCCATAGTTTATCTTCCAATGATGGCGGACATGTGTCAGTCCATAACGGATTTGATGTTTTATGACAAAACACAACGGCCATTAGCTTTCTTTTTTGACGGATACCATCTTCGTCACATGATCTACCACCTCTGGACTAATTTCCTCATCAAACTTCCTGGCAAAAAATTTTCCGGATTGTTTTATTTTATCAATATCCTGCATATCCAAGACACGAGGATGCCCATCATCCAATGTGCCCCAATCTACATAAACAAGATTATCCACAATATCTTTACGATAAGGAGAATTAAACAACACAGTTGCAAAAACTACTTCGTCTGCACCCCATGTATATTTAAAAAATCTCTTTAACTTTTTGTTACTCAAAAAAGTATCTAAAATATATCTGGCAGCATCCGGCGTAATAGTGAACCACGTAGAGCCACCAACAATATCGTGCTGTAAAGGATACCGCTTGCGGGGCAATATCAAGTTGATCAGTTCAAACATCCTATGTTTGCCCTTAAAAATCCACTGCGGAAAATCATATCGCTGTAAACGTACCTTGGCCTGCCGCCAATCCGTATCCACAGATTTACACTGCATATACAGCCGCCTACCGCCCGTTTTTAACAACTCATAGAACTCTCCAAGCGGCCTTACGGGCAAATCCTGACCGGAAATCAGGTTTATATAAGCATAATCTTTATCCTTTCTCAAAATCTCCCCCAAAGAATTAACAATGCACTGCACCTGCGAGTAGGAAGCCCAATATACGGCCACATTATTTTTAATAAAGTACACATTCTTCCGAAAAGAAAGGGGAATAAACGGCTCCACTTCGGATTTCTTGTCCACATGAATATAAATATCCGCATCTACATGAGCCAGCAAATTCACCAATCTGCCCACCTGATGAGGATTTTTATGTACCAATAATAAATGAGCAACGCGCATATTGAGAACCTGAAATTTAAGGCTAAGATAAAGGAATTAGACAACTCACCAATAAGTCATTGATTTTGCACAACAGATAAAAAGTTGACAACGAAATCCGACAAATCAAAAAATGTTATGCCCATTTGTCGCCACTTGACAGTATCTTTATGCCCGTTTTGAATATGAATATAATTTTTTGACATGAAATACCTACCCCTCAATCCCCAGATTTTCATCAAGAACCGCAAACGTTTTGCGGATAAAATGCAAAAAAACGCTATCGCGATTTTCGCGGCCAATGATGAAATGCCCGAAAACGGGGATGCCTTTTACAGATACAAGCCCAACAGCACCTTGTTCTGGCTCAGTGGCATTGGACAGGAAGACTCTATGCTAATTCTTTTCCCCAGCCACCCAGATCCTAAATATCGCGAGATACTGGTACTCACACGTCCCGAAGAACTCAAGGAAAAGTGGAACGGCAAGCGGTTGCGTGCCAGCGAAGGTACGGCCATCAGCGGTATCGGCACGGTTATTTGGGCCGACACGCTGGCCGCCCTTTTGCCCGGCTGGATACACAGTGCCGAGAGCATTTACTTAGACACAAACGAATACGACAAGCGCGCATCCTGGATTGAGACAGCGTCCTATCGTCTCATCCGCGAGATGAAAGAAAAATATCCGCTGCATCAATACCTGCGCGCCGCGCCTATAATGAAAGAACTGCGCAGCATAAAAACGCCCGAAGAAGTGGAAGTCATGCAAAAAGCCATTGACATTACCGATGTTGCCTTCCGTCGTCTGTTGCAATTCATCCGGCCCGGCGTATGGGAATACGAAATCGAGGCTGAAATTATTCACTCCTTCCTCAGCCAGCGCGCTACTCGCGAGGCTTATGCCAGCATCATTGCCAGCGGCGACCGTGCGCGTACGCTGCACTATATTTTCAACAACCAGGAATGTAAGGACGGTGAAATGGTTTTAATGGATTTTGGCGCCGAGTACGGCGGTTATTGCGTAGATCTTACACGCACCGTGCCGGTAAACGGCGTTTTCTCCAAACGGCAAAAACAAGTTTACAATGTCTGTCTCCAGCTACATAAATTCTGCGCATCTATCATGAAGCCGGGCATCATCATATCCCGCTACAACGAACAGGTGGCCATTGAGGCAACTAAACAGTTCATCAAAATAGGGCTGCTCACCAGAAGCGATGTGCGGAATGAAGACCCTGACAATCGCGCTTATCGCAAATACCTTTATCATGGCATTTCGCATCATCTGGGTGTTGACGTGCACGACCTCGGCCCCATGACCGGGACGATGAAAGCGGGCATGGTGTTCACCATTGAACCGGGCATTTATATCGAAGAAGAAAAAATGGGTATCCGCATCGAGAACAACTTCCTACTCACCAAGAGCGGCAATATTGACCTGATGAAAAACATACCCATCGAAGCAGACGATATTGAAAAACTGATGAAAAGAAAATAATACCATGCCGTTGGCGGTAATTTTATAAAGTGTAACGTTTGAGGTTCTCCACAATACAGTTTCAACTCCAAACGTTATACTTTAAACTTAAAACCACTATTGTATTAATGTTTAAGCAAATACCCAATCTATTTACGTTACTTAATCTTTTGTTTGGTTGTATAGCCATCGCCCACATCCTTTCACCCGATACTATTGGCGGCAATTCGCTCACGGTCGGCATGATAACCGGTAGCATATATATCTTTTTGGCAGCCGTTGTGGATTTTTTGGATGGCTTTGTGGCGCGATTGTTCAAGGCTACTTCTGGCATGGGCGCACAACTTGACTCACTGGCAGATGCCGTTACTTTTGGTGTGGCACCGGGCATGATTATTTACAAATTTTTGCAAATCGGTTTCGCATCTGCCGGGCAAATCCATCCCTCTTTTTGGCTTTTGTTACCAGCCTTTATCATCCCCTGTGCTGCGGTCTGGCGGCTGGCCAAGTTTAACCTTGACGCAGAACAACGCTATTATTTCAAGGGCGTTCCTACCCCTGCCGCAGGGCTAACAGTCGCTTCATTACCACTAATTGCCTATCAGCAAAGCACGATAGATGTACTGCTTTACAACCCTTACGCTCTCTATTCTTTTGCATTATTAATCAGTATACTGATGGTCTGCAACCTGCCCATCATCAGCCTCAAGTTTAAAAACCGTAGCCTGAATGCCAATATAGACAAAATCGTTCTGGCCGTCATCGCTATTTTATCGGCTGTTTTTCTGCGTTGGCTGGCCGTGCCGGTCGTTTTTATACTTTACATTATTGTGTCCATCATTCTTCGACCGAACAAAAGTTTGTAAAAAATCTTCGTCTAATAAATTTCATCATTCTTAATTGCAAGTTATCGCCACATGCTTTATCTCGTTCCCACACCAATCGGTAATCTAAAAGATATTACGTTGCGCGCGCTTGAGGTGCTGAAAGACGTGGAGCTGATTCTGGCGGAGGACACGCGCAATACATCGCGTCTCTTGCAACATTATGGCATAGACAAACCGCTTACGCCCTATCATCAGCACAACGAGCATAAGATTTTGCAACATATAGTGCAACAACTTCAGTCAGGCAAAAAAATGGCACTCGTCACCGATGCGGGCACACCAGGCATATCTGACCCCGCATTTTTGCTGGTACGTGAATGTGTGAAGGAAAACATCAAGGTAGAATCACTGCCCGGCGCCACGGCTTTTGTGCCGGCGTTGGTCAATAGCGGATTACCGACCAATCGCTTTTGCTTTGAAGGCTTTTTGCCGCCTAAAAAGGGCAGGCATAGCCTCTTGGAAGAGTTGAAAACAGAGCAAAGAACGATTATCCTTTACGAGTCGCCTCTCCGATTGGTAAAAACCCTGCGGGAACTTGTCACGTATTTTGGTGCGGAACGGCTTTGCAGTGTAAGCCGCGAACTCACGAAAATGTTCGAGGAGAACGTGCGCGGCACCTTGCAGGAAGTAGCAGATTATTTTGACAAAAAAACCGTTAAAGGTGAAATCGTCATTATTGTCGGCGGGTTTGACCCGAAGAGCAAATGAGAAACTCCTCATATTAATACAATATACAAACTTACCTTATTGCAAGAACCAGTATTCAAACAGTTATGAGAACGGTAGCTATGCCACACTTTAAAGTTCCGTAAAAACATTGCCTACCCGCACTTCAAAACAATCAAATGTTTTTCTTTTTGATTTTATATATTTGGATATTAAACATGTACATAAACAAAACAATAAACAGATGCAACAACCCCTCATCTTTTTAAAAAGAATATTCTTCCTGTTAGCTATTTTTGCTAACCTAAATTTGACGGCGCAGATAAATTTAAGCGACCGGATACCCACAGACCCTAAAGTAAAAATCGGAAAGCTGGACAACGGTCTAACCTACTATATCCGCGAGAATAAAAAGCCCGCAGAAAAGGTAGAATTGCGATTAGTGGTGAATGCCGGCTCCATTCTTGAAGATGATGACCAGCAAGGGCTGGCGCACATGGCAGAACACATGGCTTTTAACGGCACTAAAAATTTCAAAAAGAATGATATCGTAAGTTTTCTCCAAAACATCGGCGTGGGCTTTGGCAATGACCTGAATGCTTATACCAGTTTTGATGAAACAATTTATATTTTACCCATCCCTACCGACAAACCCGGCAACCTTGAAAAAGGCTTTCAGGTATTGGAAGACTGGGCGCATCAGGTTACATACCTAAATGAGGACATAGAAGGCGAGCGCAAAATCATTTTAGAAGAAAGCCGTCTGGGCAAGGGCGCAGCGGATCGTATGTACAGGCAATTATATCCCTACATTTTTGCGGGCAGCCAATATGCCAACCGCCTGCCCATCGGTAAGGACTCTATCATCTCGTCCTTTAAACCAGACCTGATAAGGAAGTTTTACAAAGACTGGTACAGACCCAACCTGATGGCCGTTGTTGTTGTAGGAGACGTAACAACCGAACAGGCAGAAACACTTATCAAAAAACATTTTTCAGGAATATCTAATCCAGCAAATGAAAGACCCAGAAAGGAAGTGACTATTCCGCCTTATGCAAGCAGCACTGCAAAAATCGTCACGGACAAAGAGGCTACTAACTACAGGATAGATGTAACATACAGTGCCTTCCCTTCAAAAGAAGCTACTACTGTGGGCGAATACAAGAACAATATCATCAGAAGTATATTCACTATGCTCCTGAACAACCGCCTGCGCGAGCTTACGCAAAAAGAAAACCCGCCCTTCTTGTTTGCGGGTACATATTTTCAAAGTTTTGCCAGGAATGTTGACCAATTCAATGCCACCGTTGGCATAGCCAGTGCAGACGCTGCTAACAAAGGCCTCACCGCATTGATGGAAGAAATTGAAAAGGCAAAACGATTCGGTCTTACCCAAAGTGAACTCGACCGGGTGAAACTGAACATGCTCGCCTCTATGGAAAAATCATATAACGAAAAGGACAAGACCGAATCGGACAACTATGTGGAAGAATATATACGCAATTTCCTTGTCAACGAGCCCATCCCCGGTATTGAAAAAGAATACGATTACTATAAAGGACTGATTCCAAATATTACATTGGACGATATCAAAGGGGTTTCTGCTTTATTACAAAAAACACCGGATTTCTTTATTGCCATGACAGGGCCGGAATCCGCTTCCTTGCCACAGGCACAGGATTTGGTAAACACCGCCAATGCAGTGGCTGCCAAAACGGACATACAGCCTTATGAGGAAAAAGCTATTGCCGCCACCTTATTGAGCAAAGAACCCATTCCCGGAAAGATTATCAAAGAAACATCAGATGCCCAACTGGGAACCAAGACCTGGACGCTCAGCAATGGCACGACCGTCACTTTTAAAAAGACAGATTTTAAAAATGATGAAATCATCATGAGCGCGCGCCGTTACGGAGGCCTTAACAATTATGACATCGTCGATAAGTATAATGCGAACTATGCCAGCGCCGTTGTCAATGCAATGGGCTTTGGCGAGTTCTCCCCTACCGACCTCCAAAAAGCGATGGCTGGCAAAACAGCAAATGCCAGCGTATCGTTAGGAGCGCTCACGGACGGCTTATCCGGCAACAGCAGTGTAAAAGATTTAGAATCCATGTTACAATTGATGTACCTGAAAGCAACATCGCCGCGTATAGATACATCACTGTTCCGCTCTTTCATCCAAAAAAACAAAGCGCAATTAGCCTTTATCATGGCCAACCCGCAAACTGCGTTTGTCGACACCATGTATAAAGTATTATATCAGGAAAATCCGATGGCACCGGTGACTGTTCCACATCCCGAATATTTTGACAAGATAAACATGAACCGTGCCGTGTCCATTTATAAAGAACGTATCGGCAACGCTTACGGCATGGACTTTGTTTTTGTGGGCAGCCTTGACGAAAACACGTTAAAACCCTTGGTTGAGAAATATATCGGCGGACTGCCATCCAGCAAAAAGACTTTTGCTTATAAGGACAATGGTGTCAGACCTGTGAGGGGCAAAGTGGATTTAAATGTATATAAAGGACAGGAAGACAAAAGCCTGATTCTTTCTTTCATCACAGGCGAAGTACCTTATAGCGAAGATTTGGCATTAAAGGCAGACGCGGTGAGCGAAGTACTCAACATCCGCGTGATAGAAGAAATACGCGAGAAAATACAAGGCATCTATGGAGGTGGCACCAATGCAAGCGTTGAGCGGATTCCTTATCATAATTATACCTTCCTTGTGCAACTGCCTACCGGCTCCGAAAAGGTGGACGCCGTGATGAAAGCGATGGCTGATGAAATAACCAGCATAAAAACCAAAGGCCCTTCGGCTGAAAACCTGAACAAGGTCAAAGCACAATGGATTGAGGAACATAAAAAGAATATGCAGCAAAACGGCACATGGTTGAACTATATTTTATCCTCAAGACTTGAAAGCAAAAACGTGGACAGGTTCCTGAACTACGATAAATATGTTAACGCGCTCACTCCACAATCCGTGCAAGCTGCCGCCAAGATTATATTAAATAACAAAAACGTCTTCACGGCCATATTGCGACCTGAAAAGAAATAAAAAACAGCTACCAAAGTAGCATGGTTTACCCATTGGGCTATAAGCAGTATGTCAGTAAGCGACACCCAACTTATAGCCCATTTTTTATTGGATGTATAGCCAATAATATAAAAACGCATCAATTTATATACGGCATCGCCATTTACCATTCGTCCATTCTTCAAGAAAGGTTGCCATAAGCTATATGCTTGATTTTCGGGGCATACAGAGCAATTTGTCATCACCTTTCACCCATTGAAAAATAGTTTTGAAAACAACAGCATCGTTTGTTGTATTTTTAATTGTTTAATTTTTACTCATTCGCATGTCGTCAGAAAACACAGAACATCATATTGAAAGTACCGCAAAAAAGTTGGGGCAAATTGCAACTTCCTGTTTGAAACTGGGAACGATAGGTTTTGGTGGTATTGCAGGCATGGTTGCTACCATCGAAAACGAAATGGTGATAAAAAGAAAATGGATAGACCATCAACATTTCATGGATGTGTTAAGTACATCCTATATCATACCCGGCCCTAACGCTGTCGAAATCGTCATGCACTGCGGGAAAGAAAGAGGTGGCCGTCTGGGATTAGTCGTGGCGGGCATTTGCTACATCCTTCCTGCCATGCTAATATGCCTTCTCTTTGGATATTTTTATAAACAATACAGCAGCTTACCCGATGTACAAAATTTCATTTTTGGCATCAGGCCGGCCACCACCGCCTTGGTTATTGGCACAGTATTCCGGCTGTCGGGCAAGACACTCAAAAACAATACAGTGCTTATTCTTTTATGCCTGTTGGTTTTTGCAGGCTCGTTATATGGCATGAACGAAGTCTTGTTAATCATCGGGGCGGGCATTATGAATTATTTCGCCTACATGGCAAAAAATAAATTACCCGTTTTCACGGGTTTGTTATATTCTCCTTTTCTTTTACAAATCAACATGCATTTTTCGGAAAGTAAATTGTTCTTAATCTTTCTCAAAATAGGGGCTGTTTTATACGGCAGCGGCTATGTACTTTTTGCGTATATGGATGAAGCGCTTGTGCGAAAAAACCACTGGCTAAGCCATCAACAATTGATGGATGCCATTGCCGTAGGACAAATTACGCCGGGGCCTATATTGTCAAGCGCTACGTTTGCCGGGTATCTTATCCATGGCACGACGGGCGGTGTATTGGCAACCGTAGGTATATTTCTACCCTCCTTTTTCATTTCTTTCTTCCTGCACAAAGTGCTCTCGTCTGCCCGGAAAAGCCAGAAACTAAGGCTATTCTTGGACGGGCTTAGTGCCGCCTCTGTTTCCATCATAGCGGTGGTAGGCCTTCATTTGTTTACATCGTCCGTGAAAGAGTGGCAAGGTGCAGTGATTCTGGCAGTATGTCTTGCTCTGACCTTTTTTTGGAAAAAGATGAGCACGGTTCTCATCATATTAATAGGAAGCATCGGTGGATTTTTATTACTTAAGATATAAAATTAAACACAGCAATGGACATGTTTGTAAGCAAGAAACAATGTTCAATCCTGATACCGAGCGTGTTCTTCTTAATGAATTACATTTAACATATTTTGTTTTTCAGAAAAATCTTTTTTACCTATTTTCCCCTTTTTAAAACAAACAGAAGAAGATGATGATACGTTCTTTATTGATTTGTGCATACAGTATATTTATTTCGTTAAGCACCCTTGCGCAAGCAGGCTATTGGCAGCAGCGTGTAAAGTACACTATGGACGTTGACATGAACGTGGAAACAAACCGCTTTACCGGAAAGCAAAAGCTTGAATATTGGAACAATTCGCCTGATACGCTGAAAAAAGTTTTTTACCATCTTTATTTCAATGCTTTCCAGCCCGGCAGCATGATGGATGAGCGCAGCCTCAGGCAAGGCGGCATCACAATCGGCCAACGACTTGACTGGGACGACCGTGTTGCCGACAGGATTTCAAAATTGCGACCGGATGAAATCGGCTATCAAAAAATAAATGGCCTGAAGATGGATGGTATGCCGCAAAAATACGAGGTACAGGGAACCATCCTTATCGTGCCTTTAAGCAAGCCCATCCTTCCCAAACAAAAAGTTGTTTTTGACATGGACTTTGAAGCGCAGGTACCCGTGCAAATCAGGCGCAGCGGACGGGACAACCCCACTACCAAGGTGCGCTATTCCATGAGCCAGTGGTATCCTAAAATAGCCGTTTACGATAAAGATGGTTGGCATCCCATACCTTATATTGGCCGCGAGTTTTATGGCGACTATGGCGATTTTGATGTAAACATCACAATTGACAAAAAATATATACTCGGCGGAACGGGTTATTTAACTAATGCCAACCAAATCGGCTATGGCTACGAAACGTCCGGTACGAAAGCAATACAGCCCGCGGGGAGCAAACTTACCTGGCGGTTCACGGCACCCAATGTACATGACTTCATGTGGGCCGCCGACCCGGGGTATGTGCACAAGAGCAAGACCGTGCGCAACGGGCTTACCCTGCACCTGCTTTACAAACCAGCCAAGGATACGCCCGAAGCATGGGAAGACGTTTTGGCAAAAGCCGAAAAAGCTCTTCCTTTTATAGAAAAACATTTTGGCGCTTATCCTTATAAACAATACTCCTTTATCACCGGCGGCGACGGCGGCATGGAGTACCCGATGGCCACGTTATTGTCCGGCCCGGGTGCCTGGCTGCACGAGTGGCTGCACAGTTGGTATTACGGCATGTTGGGCACAGACGAAAGTCGTTTTCCATGGATGGACGAAGGTTTTACAACCTTTGCCGAAAACCTTACAGACGCATGGCTGAAAGGGAAAAAGGACTCGATTTTCTACAATGATTATCGCAGCTATTACAGTATAGTAAAAAGCCAAAAAGAAGAAGCAATGAGCACGCCCGCCGATTATTTTAACACAAACTACGCCTATTCTGTTTCGAGCTATGTCAAAGGATGTATATTCCTGGAACAATTAGGCTATATCGTTGGAGCGCCCGTAAGAAATCAAATCCTCTTGAATTATTATAATCAATGGAAATTTAAGCACCCCGATCCCGACGACTTTTTGCGCGTAGCCGAGAAAACCAGTGGGCTTAAACTGGATTGGTACAAAGCATATTGGATAAACACAACCAATACCATTGATTATGCCATAGACAGCCTGTGGGAAGCCGATGGCACAACGAAAATCAGGCTTCGCAAAGACGGCATCATACCTATGCCTATTGACTTTCAGGTCACTTCGCGCGATGGCACAGTGGAAAGGCACTATATCCCGCTGGATTTGATGTACGGCACCAAGCCTGATGAAGATCCTTCCATACCGCAAAAAGTTTATCCGGCATGGCCATGGACGAACAGGACTTACACGATTGAGTCAAACATCAAGGTAAGCCAACTTCGTGTGGCGGAAATAGATCCCTCACAACGCATGGCAGACATTGAGCGCAGAAACAATAAAATAGAAATCAAATATTAGGCAATAAGTAAAAATTTGTTATTGAGTCAACTGTAATGCTACTATCGGCCTCGTTGCGTCGCACACTTCGGCTGCAATAGATACATCAACAATTATTTACCGATGAGTGAAAAATATTTTTTCGATAGAGTCTTTACCAAAAAAGATGTAAGCGCGGACGGCTCCGTCACCGCGGATTATGACAATTGCAGCTTTCAAAACTGTGAACTGACGGAGGCCAATCTTTCAGGGTGTATCTTTAGCGATTGTACATTTAATGACTGTAACCTTAGCATGGTCAAGCTTGGACAAACCGTTTTCCGTGATGTGGTTTTCAAAGATTGCAAAATGTTAGGTTTACGATTTGACCATTGCAACGAACACGGCCTCGGTTTCACATTTGAAGACTGCGTACTAAACCATTCGTCTTTTTACAAAACAAAAATCAGGAAAACGGTTTTCAAGAACACATCCCTTCAAGAAACAGATTTCGCCCTTTGTGACGCCACATATACGCTTTTTGATAATTGTGATTTCACAAACGCCACATTTGACGGAACAAATCTCGAAAACGCCGACCTTACTTCGTCTGTAAATTTCGACATAAACCCCGAAACCAATAAAATCAAACAGGCAAAGTTTTCGCTAACCGGCCTGCCCGGATTATTGGGAAAATACAGGATTAAAATCGTCAACAGAATATAACCAATAAACTTATACCAAATAACTAAACAACGTATCGTTCTTGTTCAGCTCAGTATATTGCACGCCGTGTTCCAGCATCCTGTTGACCAGCCCCTGATAGTCCTCGCGGTTGGTCAATTCTATCCCTACCAGTGCCGGGCCTGCATCCTTATTGGTTTTTTGCATATACTCAAAACGGGTTATATCATCCTGCGGGCCAAGCACCTCATTCACAAATTCTTTCAATGCGCCGGGACGTTGTGCAAAATTTATCAAAAAATAGTGCTTTAATCCTTCGTATTGCAGGCTACGTTCCTTAATCTCCTGCATCCGGTCAATATCGTTGTTGCTTCCGCTCACGACGCACACCACGTTTTTCCCTTTTATCTCATCACCCATAAACGCCAAAGCCGCGATGGACAAGGCTCCTGCTGGTTCGGCCACAATGGCATCCCTATTATATAACTGTAAAATACTTGTACATATACATCCTTCCGGTACAAGTAACATCTTATCAAGTACATTCCTGCAAATATCAAAAGTTATATTGCCCACGCATTGCACAGCAGCACCGTCCACAAACTTGTCTATCTTTCCCAACCTTACCGGATGCCCCACTTCGAGCGCACGTGTCATGGAAGGCGCTCCTTCTGGTTCGCAACCAATAATCTTTACTTCCGGTTTTACAGATTTGATATAAGTGCCCACCCCTGCACATAAACCACCCCCGCCAATCGGCAGGATGATAAAATCCGTTTCTGGTAAGGCTTCCATAATCTCAACGCCCACTGTGCCCTGCCCCTCAATAACCCTGAAGTCATTAAACGGATGCACGAAAACCATATCGTGTTCCTCTGTATATTTTTGTGCGGCGGTGGCACAGTCATCATAAGTATCCCCTGTAAGAATAATCTCAATATTGCCCCCACCAAACATTTTGGTCTGGTCAATCTTTTGACGGGGTGTAATGCTTGGCATAAAAATAACACCCCGTACATTTAACGCCTGACAACTAAAAGCAAAACCCTGCGCATGGTTGCCCGCACTGGCACACACAAGCCCTTTCTGCAATTTTTCCTGCGGCAGGCTGCTCATCATGTTATATGCCCCACGCAACTTGTAAGAGCGCACCACTTGTAAGTCTTCTCGTTTCAGGAATACATTGCAACTATATCTTCGGGAGAGGCCAACATTATATTGCAACTGTGTTATGTGTGTAATGCCGCGAAGTCTTTTGGCTGCAGCAGTAAAATCAAACGCCGTAGAAAGTGTTTCCGTGTCCATAATTCAAATAAGAGTTGCGAAGTTACGAAAAGCGTATAGATTTATATGAACGAATAAAGGTCAAACTGTTGCAAGTTCGTTAAGTCTTATACCCTTGAACATTACGTTTACAAAGAAAGCCTCCCAATCAAAAGACAGGGAGGCTATTGATAAATGAGTAACACATTTTAATACACCACTATTGATTTTCAGGACGCAGGCTGCGAACAGTTTTTCCTGCTTGCCACATTTCGCTGTCGCGCAATTCGGCCAATTCGGCTTCGAGTTTTTCGCGATAGTCAGGCTGGGAATTGCTGTCAATAGAACGTTGAGATTCTTTGCCCGTGGCCACGCTTTCGTAAAGTTCTTCAAATACAGGCTGCGTAGCGTCCTTGAATTTCTTCCACCAATCCAATGCACCACGTTGTGCGGTCGTGGAACAGTTTGCATACATCCAATCCATACCGTTTTCAGCAACCAATGGCATCAGCGATTGCGTAAGTTCTTCCACCGTTTCGTTGAAGGCTTCTGAAGGTGTGTGACCTTTTGAACGAAGCACTTCATATTGCGCTGCGAAAATACCTTGAATAGCGCCCATCAGCGTACCACGTTCGCCTGTCAAATCAGAAAAAACTTCTTTCCTGAAATCGGTCTCGAACAAATAACCACTGCCCACGGCTATACCCAAAGCAATCACACGATCTTTTGCCTTGCCTGTAGCGTCCTGATAAATAGCATAAGAGCTGTTAAGCCCGCGGCCTTGCAGGAACATGCGGCGCAGGGATGTGCCCGAACCTTTGGGGGCAACCAGGAACACGTCCACGTCTTTAGGCGGAACGATACCAGTTTGTTCATTGAACGTGATACCGAAGCCGTGGCTGAAATATAAAGCCTTACCGGGGGTAAGATGTTTTTGTACTGTAGGCCACAGAGCGATTTGTGCAGCATCGCTCAAAAGGTAGCAAATAATGGTGCCGCGCTGTAAAGCTTCTTCAATTTCAAACAATGTTTCGCCGGGAACCCATCCGTCAGAAACGGCCTTGTCCCAAGTCTTGGAATCCTTGCGTTGACCAACGATTACGTTGATACCGTTATCCTTTTGGTTCAATGCCTGACCGGGGCCTTGCACGCCATATCCGATTACGGCAACGGTTTCTTCTTTCAGAATGTCCTGCGCTTTGCTCAAGGGGAATTCTTCCCGCGTAACTACGTTTTCTTCAACGCCGCCAAAATTTAATTTTGCCATTTTGTTTTTCTATTTTATTTGATTTGTTTAAGGTTTTACATTTTATCACCACAAAGAACGTATTTATTTTCTTATCATCCGTTGATATGCTTTTGCCGTGGCAAAGTGCATGGCATCATGTGCAAATATCCATGCAAGAATATCTTCGGGCGTCTTCATGTCTATGCCGTAGGTCTTTGTCGGAAAAGGCGTCATGTTATCAAACACGCCCTGATGCAGGTCTTGCTCTATTTCATTTATCGAATCCACGACAAGGCTCTTAACATTTGCCACATCTTCTGCCGTTGCCGGGTTATCTTTTTCAGGGCGCGAGCCGATGCCATATTTTTCCAGATAAGGCACCTGAAACACGGGGTTGGCCTCTGTCCGCAAATACATCAACACATAACTACTGACCATGATATGCCCTAAGTTCCAGATGATATTATCATTAAACCCTTCGGGAACTTTGTTCAACTCATCCAACGACAATTCGTCCACGAACAAGACAAATTTTTCTCTTTGTTTTTTTATAAAATCAATCGAAAACATATTCACTTACATCGAGAATACTTTCTCGTTTTCGTTCAGGTATTCGTTTTCAATTACTTCTTCACCGGGCAATTCGGCTTCAAACTCCTTGATTTTTTTGTGGAAGCCCTCGCTGGCCTTGATGATGGCCACGCGTGCACCACGCACAAATTCTATAAGCCCGTATTCTTCAAACACCTTCACGAGCCGGTCGGTTTCTTCCCTGTGCCCAGTGGCCTCGAATACCGTGTAATCTGACCGAATGGCCATTACCCGCGCGCCGTATTGGTTGAGGATGCGTTCTACAATCATCTTCTCGGCCACTTGGTCGGTAGGCACTTTGTACAATGCCAGTTCCTGCCAAACGATGTCCTCGTTCAGATTATAATATGCTTTCAACACTTCTACTTGCTTTTCAATCTGGCGGCAAAGTTTTTTTACCACTTCTTCTGTTTCATCTATAACGATATTGAAACGGTGGATGCCGTCTATTTCCGAAGCAGAAGTGCTCAGGCTGTCAATATTGATTTTCCTGCGGGAAAAGATTATCGCGATGCGGGACAAAAGACCAATCTGGTCTTCTGCGTAAACGGTAATGGTGTATTGCTGTTTCATTGTATCTGTAATTTTTTATTTTGGGATTGTTTACTTGTGAATGGCCAATTGTGCGTAGTAAATTTTAGTTCGCGCATCAATGCCCTTTCATTCACTAATCACTATTTCAAACGAATTTCTGCTACGCTGCAACCTTGCGGCACCATCGGGAACACATTGTTCTCTTTGCCAACCATTATTTCCAGTAAATAGCTGCCGTTATGATCGAGCATGGTTTTTAATGCCGTTCTTAAATCTTCACGTCTATCAATTTTGTTGCCTGAGATACCATAAGCATCAGCAAGTTTCACATAATTGGGACTCGTGATATTCACGAACGAATAACGCCTGTCATGGAACAACTGTTGCCATTGACGTACCATGCCCAAAAACTCGTTATTTAAAATAAGTATCTTGACCGCAGCACCAAACTGCATAATCGTTCCAAGTTCCTGTACCGTCATTTGGATACCTCCATCACCGATAATGGCCACTACGGGTTTATCAGGCGCACCATATTTGGCACCAATAGCCGCTGGCAATCCAAAGCCCATCGTACCAAGACCACCGGAGGTAATCATTCCCCTTGTGCTGTTGAACTTTCCGTAACGGCAGGCTACCATCTGATGCTGCCCTACGTCCGTAACCAACAACGCATCGCCACCGGTAAGCTCATTCAATACTTCCAGCACTTCTGCCATAGACATCACATCTCCTTCAGGATTTTTTTCAGGGGCAATACACTGTTCCAACTCTGCTTTATCATATTCCCTGAACTTGGCCAGCCATTCGCTGTGCTCTTTTTGTTCCAACAAGGCTGTCAGCATAGGTAGGGTTTCTTTACAATCACCCCAAACAGGTACAGTCGTTTTTACGTTCTTGTCAATTTCTGCCGGGTCAATATCCAGATGGATAATCTTAGCCTGTTTGGCATATTTGTCCAAACGCCCCGTAACCCTATCATCGAAACGCATACCCACGGCTATCAAAACATCACATTCATTGGTCAGTACATTAGGCCCATAGTTGCCGTGCATACCCAACATACCCACGTTTAGTGGATGCTCTGTAGACAAAGCGCTCAAGCCCATAATCGTCCAGGCGGCAGGCAGGTTGGCCTTTTCTATAAAGGTTTTAAATTCTTTTTCAGCCTTGCCTAATATTACACCTTGACCAAAAATCACAAAAGGTTTTTTCGCCTTGTTGATTAACTCTGCCGCTTCCTGAACATACTCTTTGCGCACGATAGGTTTGGGGCGATAACTCCTCACCCTTTCGCATTTTTTATATCCCGGATAATCGAACATTTGTATCTGGGCATTCTTGGTTATGTCAACCAATACCGGCCCTGGGCGGCCACTTTTGGCAATATAAAATGCCTTTGCTATAGCATGGGGAATTTCTGTAGCGTCCGTAACCTGATAGTTCCATTTGGTAACAGGGGCGGTAATATTAATCACATCCGTTTCCTGAAAAGCATCCGTGCCCAGCAAGTGAGCAAACACCTGCCCGGTGATGCAAACAACAGGCGTGGAGTCTATCATCGCATCGGCAAGGCCTGTCACCAGATTGGTCGCGCCCGGGCCGCTCGTGGCAAACACCACTCCCGTTTTACCGCTTGCTCGCGCAAAGCCTTGTGCGGCGTGGATGGCACCTTGTTCGTGCCTTACCAAAACATGTTCAAGCTTATCATTGTAATCGTACAAGGCATCATAGATGGGCATGATAGCACCGCCGGGATAACCAAACAAGGTCTTGACGTCCTCGGCAATCAATGCTTCTATAACAGCCTTACTGCCGGAGATAGAAGTACCTGCCAAGGCTTCTTTCGGTTGCTCTGTTGGCAAATCAGTCGGTACAAAATTTTGTAACTTTTCGGGGTTTATCTGAACTGTTTCCATTTTGAAAAATTTATTTGAGGTGGTAGAAAGTTTTTTTATAAAAGGAATAATTTAACCATTTTGATGCGTTAAGTTTCAAAGAATACATCAAATATAAGCCCTACTGGTCAGTGACACAGCCTTCGGAAGCATCCTTGACTAGCTTGGCGTATTTATAAAGCACGCCGTTCGTGGCTCTCAACGGAGGCTGCTGCCAGTTCTGCCTGCGCCTTTGGATTTCTTCCTCAGAGACTTTTAAGGTAATTTTATTATTGACCGCATCAATTTCGATAATGTCATCATCCTGCACAAAACCGATAAGGCCGCCTTCGTAAGCCTCGGGCGTTATATGGCCGACAACAAAACCGTGCGTACCGCCACTAAAGCGCCCATCGGTAACAAGAGCAACGCTTTTACCCAAACCCGCGCCAATGATGGCAGATGTAGGCTTGAGCATCTCGGGCATACCCGGCGCACCCTTAGGGCCTTCGTTTTTGATAACGACCACATCCCCGGCTTTTACCTTGTGTGTTTCCAACCCTTTGATGAGGTCTCGCTCTCCATCAAATACCCGTGCGGTACCTTCAAATTTTTCACCTTCCTTTCCGCTAATCTTTGCCACGCTTCCTTTCTCGGCAAGATTACCGTATAATATCTGCAAATGACCGGTTGGTTTTAAGGGCTTTTCGAGTGGGGAAATAATATCCTGTGTTTCAAAATCCAAATCCGGCACGCCGGCGAGGTTTTCGGCAATCGTTTTGCCCGTGACCGTAAGGCAATCGCCGTGCAGTAATCCGTTCTGAAGTAAATATTTCATCACAGATGGTAGCCCCCCTTTTTTGTGCAGGTCTTCCATCAAATATTTTCCACTTGGTTTGAAATCAGCCAAAACCGGAATCTTATCACTGATAGCCTGAAAATCATCCAATGTAAGGGATATGCCCGCGCTTCTTGCCATTGCCAGCAAATGCAGCACGGCATTGGTACTGCCACCAAGAACCATAATCACCGTAATCGCATTTTCAAAAGCTTTACGCGTCATGATGTCCAAGGGCTTGATATCTTTTTCGAGCAACAACTTAATGGCTTTGCCCGCTGCTACACATTCTTGCTTTTTGTCATCGCTAACAGCAGGATTGCTACTGCTGTAAGGCAGGCTCATCCCCATCGCCTCGATGGCGCAGGCCATTGTGTTAGCAGTGTACATACCACCACAGGCTCCCGCACCGGGGCAGCTATTTCTTACAATACCTTTAAAATCTGCTTCGTCTAAATCCCCGGCAATCTTGCGGCCAAGTGCCTCAAACGCAGAAACGATGTTCAAATCCTCGCCTTTATAATGACCGGGGGCAATCGTGCCACCGTACACCATAATAGAAGGACGGTTAAGCCTTGCCATCGCGATTAGCGAACCGGGCATATTCTTATCACAACCGGGCACCGTGATGAGCGCATCATAATATTGCGCGCCGCAAACGGCCTCGATGGAATCTGCAATAATATCCCGGCTGACCAATGAATAACGCATACCCGGCGTACCATTGCTCATCCCGTCGCTTACACCAATAGTATGAAATATCAACCCCACCAGTCCATTGTCCCAGACACCTTGTTTGACATCCGCTGCCAGACCGTTCAGGTGCATATTACAGGGATTACCATCGTAGCCCATGCTGGCAATGCCTACCTGTGGCTTTTTCAAGTCATCTTCCGTCAGGCCAATTGCGTATAATTGCGCCTGTGCCGCAGGTTGTGTAGGATCCTGCGTAATCGTGCGAGAGTATTTGTTTAAATCGTTCATCGTTAAAATATATCTTCTTTTAAATTTCGTATTTACTAATTATCAGATAATCGTGGACTTCCGCAAATGGATATTTTCACTTTTAGGGGAATCCGGTATTCTGCCATTTACATAATCACATATTAAATCGCCCACGGCACTGGCACTGTAAGCATTAACAAGACTTATATCCTGCGTGATAAAACCATGCTGTAATACCCAGTTCACGGCATCGCGTATCAAATGTGCCTCTTCATATAATCCAAAGAAATCCAACATCAACGCTGCAGAGGATAGAACCGATAGGGTTGTCCATCGTTTTATCAACCGAGGAGGATAAACATAACGGGCCAAAAACCGCAGCCTTATTTCCCAAAACCGATGAACATATTACCCCTGCCGGGCCGCCTATCACTTTTGCCTGAGCGCTCAACACATTTCCATATTGGTTATCCGAAAGAATTACATCAAAAGCTGAAGGGTTGATAAGCATCCCTGATAATACTTCACCTATAGATAGATACGTTACCGCCACATCATTATAGCGCAATGCCATTTCGCTCACAACACTTCTCCATAATCCCGAGGTGGCCACGTGGCCATTCTCCACAAGGGTCAGTTTCTTATGACGGATGCGGGCGTGCCGGAACGCAATACGTGCAACACGCTGTATCATATCTTTCGTATATCTGCACTCAAACCTTACCTCGTCATTTTGTTGTTCAACAACATTGCAGATACCGCTTGTCAACTCACTATATAAAACAAAATCCGCGTTATCGCTATATCCTGGCTTTACAGGAGAAAGATGTTGAAGCCCTGCATAAATCGTAATCGGCAATAGACTTCCATAACACTCCAACGAATCCAGCAACTTTTTAAAGTTCTCAAAACCTTTTGTCCCCTCTCCTCCTTTGCCTTCAATGCCTATCCCTGACAATATCGCGTCAGAGTTTATACAAGTATTTATCGTTGCCTGCGGCAATGAGCCGTCTGCAAAATCAACCAACCCACATTCATTATATTCAAAATGATGCCCGACCTGCTCCGCTATGGCATTCAGCACTTTTACCGCTTCTGCCGTAACTCCTGCATCTTTGCCGTCACCGCCAACAATTGCAATTTTCTTTTTTATTATATTTCTCATAAAGGATTATAAAGCCTGTAAAATCTGCCGGGTTGTTTTTTGCAATTGATAAGTGAAAGCCCCGCTGTCCCGCAGTTCCAAAACATTTCTCACACATTGGGGAACATCTTCTTCATAATGGCTAATGAACAAAATACTGATGCCCGTTTCCTCATGGATATTGTTCAACAGCGTGGCAATCTGCCGGGTTTGATAATCGTCCATCCCCTGACAAGGTTCGTCCAATGCCAGTATCAACGGGTCTTTGACGACAGCACGGGCAATCAGCAACAAACGCTGCATACTGGGCGTAAGAACCGACAAAGGTTTATCTGCTTTATTCTGCAAGGACAGAATAATTTATCCATTGTGTTACCTTTTGACGTTGTTCATCAGATAAGGGTTTATACACACCCATCGTATCAAAAAATCCAGAGGCAATAGCATTGAAAACCGTGATATTGTTATCAAAGAACTTGTGCAACTCCGGTGAAACAAAACCTATTTTTTTCTTAATATCCCAAATGGTTTCCCCACTGCCACGCTTTCTGCCAAACAGATAAAGCGGCTGGGAATAAGCCTGCGGATTATCGGCATTGATGAGGCTCATCAACGTGGACTTGCCCGCACCATTAGCACCCTTCACTAACCAACATTCGCCGGGCAAAACACTCCAATGAACATCTTTCAGGATTTGCTTTTCGCCGTATTTTACGCTCACGCCGCGCATCTGAATCAGCGGCCCCACGTGGTAAGCGTGTTTTACCTCGGGCATTTCGCCATGAAAAACCTGT
Organism: Niabella sp.; assembly: GCA_047601605.1. Classification (GTDB taxonomy): domain Bacteria; phylum Bacteroidota; class Bacteroidia; order Chitinophagales; family Chitinophagaceae; genus Niabella. The sequence goes on along the minus strand of JASGIU010000002.1, from coordinate 1,641,093 downwards.
GCCTCCGAATAATGCAGGAATCCTAATTTTTCTAATTTTTCAAACCGCAATAATTTCCCGTTGCTAAGCTCCGCAAAATGGGTAATGCACTGCGGCATTTCATGCGTATCCGTAATCAGTATAATGGTCGTGCTATTTTGCGCCAGTTCATTTAAAACAACATGCAACAGTTTGCGCGTGCCGGAATCAAGCCCCGTAAACACTTTATCAAGAATCAAAACATCGGGGTTCGTAAGCAGATAACTTATAATCTGCATTTTTTTCAACTCCCCGTTTGACAACTGTATAACCGGTGCATTTACGCGATGAAGCAATTGAAATTTTTGCAGCCATCCCTCAATTGACTTTTCTTCTGCACCATGTTTCAATAATTCCTCCCTCAGTGTTAACGAGTCCTCAGCATCGCAACTATTAAAGCGTTGCTGATAATAAAACCCGGTCAGGTTGGATAAGTTTTTTATGACAGGAGTAACAGGCACAAAGACAATCTTCGGCCTAAAAGCCTCGCCATCTTTGCTAAACACCACTTCTCCGCTATGAAACACTTCCCCCTTGATTGCTTTTGCCAGCAAAGTTTTACCACTCCCTCCCGGCCCGAATATGGCCAAATGATGACCAGATTCCAGATTAAAGGATATATCGTCAAGCAGTTTTTGTTCTGCCAGTTTTACGGAAACCTTTTTTAATTCGATATTTGAAAAACTCTTCATCTAAAAATAATATCAGGCCATAGAAATAACCTTGTCGGCCATTTCGCGCAGGTCGCTGTCCTCTACTTCTTTTTTCGCATCAGCTACCTGTAAAAATTGTTGATACAAATCATCTATTTGGTTACGGTCAAACTCATACCCCAAATTCTTAAACCGATAGGCCAGCGCGCTGCGGCCGCTGCGCGCGGTCAGGACAATCCTTGAGGTATCTGCACCCACTTCGTGCGGGGCGATAATCTCGTAGGTCGAGGTTTCTTTCAGAAATCCATCCTGATGAATGCCCGATGAATGGGAGAAGGCATTGTCACCAACGACCGCTTTATTAGGCTGGACGACCATGCGCATCGTATCAGAAACAAGAATGGCTCATCGGCATTAACTTGGTCGTGTCAACACCCGTGAACAAATTCAGTTCAGGATGTTTCTTGATCGCCATGACCACTTCTTCCAACGAAGTATTGCCGGCACGTTCGCCGATACCGTTGATGGTACACTCTATTTGTCTTGCTCCGGCAACAGCCCCGGCTATCGAGTTAGCAGTGGCTAAACCAAGGTCATTATGACAATGACAGGAGAAGATTGCTTTGTCCGCGTTGGCCACATTATTTAACAGATAAGTAAATTTTTCGGCATATTGATGCGGCAGACAGGAACCGGTGGTGTCCGGCACGTTGACGACCGTTGCGCCTGCTTTGATAACAGCTTCTACAAGCTGCGCCAGAAACTGCAAATCGGCACGGCCTGCATCCTCTGCATAAAACTCCACATCGTCCACGAGGTTGCGGGCGAGCTTTACGGCAGCCACGGCACGTTCCACTATATTCTCGCGCGTGGTGTTGAATTTATATTTTATATGATTATCGGAAGCACCTATGCCCGTATGGATACGCGGTCTGGCTGCAGGCTTCAGCGCCTCGGCAGCCACCTCTATATCTTTCTGCACCGCGCGGGTAAGTCCGGTAACGGTAGCGTTCTTGATAACTTTGGAAATTTCCATGACCGATTGAAAATCGCCCGGGCTTGATACCGGGAAGCCAGCTTCGATAATGTCCACACCAAGTTCTTCAAGCTTTAGCGCAAGCCTTATCTTTTCTTCTGTATTCAGTTTACAACCGGGCACTTGTTCGCCATCGCGTAACGTGGTGTCAAATATGAAGACTTTATCCATTGCCATAAAAAATCGTTATTGATTAAAAATGATACTAAACCCTGTCTGTTTAAAATAATATCTTGATTTTTACAAAATCGTTTTTAAAGGTAGGCAGTTCTTTGCTTATATTTATCCTCAATTTCAAAATCTTATTACACTAAACAAAATAGGCTTTTTATATATAAAAAACTGATAATCAATACAAAAAACAATATTAATTTACGATGCCCAGCAAAAGTACAGATGCCCTTTTTCAGTTGATAAAATCGCTTGACAAATCCGAAAAACGGAATTTGAAGCTTTTTGTGAAAAGAAATACAGGCTCTGACAGCCTTAAAAGCATCCAGTTGTTTGATGCACTCGACAAGATGGCCGAATATGACGAGGCCGTGCTGTTAAAGAAAGTTCCGTCTGTAAGCAAACAACAACTGTCCAATACAAAAGCACTTCTGTACCGACAAATCCTCGGCAGCCTTCGCATGATAAAGGACGACCCCAACGTGGACATCCAGATGCACGAAATGATGGACAATGCCCGTATCCTTTATAACAAGGGGCTTTATCTGCAAACACTGAAAGTGTTGGACAAACTAAAAGAGGTCGCCTACCTCCACAACCAATTGTCCTATGTCCAACAGGCACTCTTTTTCGAGAAAAAAATCGAGGCACTTTTCATCACGCGCAGCATCAAAAGCCGTGCGGTTGAACTTACCGCAGAGTCCGACAGTATCAACGAAAGCCTGAGCCAAATCAACAGGTTGAGCAACATGAACCTGCAACTTTACAGTTGGTACATACACAACGGCCATGCACGCAACGAGGCGGACATGAAGGATGTGCAAAAATTCTTTCATGCGAACATGCCCACCAGGATAAGCGACAAGGCAGGATTTTACGAAAAAGTTTATGCCTATCAATGCCACGCATGGTATGCTTTTATCCGGCTCGACTTTATCATGTTCTATCGCTATTGTCAAAAATGGGTTGATATTTTTCATGGTCAACCAAAGATGATAGAAATAGAAACCGTCATGTACATCAAAGGAATGCACAACCTCATGAGCGCCCACTTTAATTTGCTCAACCATGATAAATTAGCCGTTTGCATCAAGCAGTTCAAGCAATTTGGAAAGACAGCACTTGTGCAGCAAAACGATAACAACCTTATTGTTACCTACGTTTATCTTTTCACCGCTGTGCTAAACCTGCATTTTTTGGAAGGCACTTTTACCAAAGGCCTAAAACTGGTACCGTTTTTAGAAGAGATGCTTATCAAGTATGGCAAATATCTTGACAGGCACCGTGTGATGGTTTTCTATTACAAGATAGCCTGCCTTTATTTTGGCAGCGGCAACAACTCCAAATGCATAGACTACCTCAACCGTATCATCAACCAAAAGGACGACCTGCGCATTGACCTCCAATGTTATTCTCGCCTGTTGCACCTCATTGCCCATTACGAACTGGGCAACTATGACCTTTTGCAATATCTCATCAAATCTGTTTACCGATATATGGCCAAGATGGAGAACCTAAGCATGGTGGAACTTGCCATGTTCCAGTTTCTCAAAAGTGCCTTCAAATTCAATACGCGCACCATCATCCCGCAATTTGAAAAACTATTGAACCAACTCAAAAAGTATCAGAAAAACCGGTTGGAGGCCCGTGCCTTTGCCTACCTGGACGTCATCAGTTGGCTCGAAAGCAAGTTATCCGGCATCCACGTGCAGGATGTTATCCGCGAAAAATATTTGCGCAAAAAGCACGAAAAGAATGTTGTGGGTAATTAGGTAAAATATCCATTTTTCAAATGTCACGTCACGCTACACTTCAAAGCGCAACATCATTAGAACAATCGCCTGTCCAAAGGGTAGCTTCTGCTATTTTCAACGCGTACCTGCTTGAACAGTGTATGCTTAGGGTTAATTAAAAAATTACTCTCCTCTGGTATCACGGCCGATGGCACTTGCAGCACAAGATGGGATTGCTCCTGTAAAAACTGGTCTCCTATAAACTGCGTGTATCCCATATCATCTTGCCAACTTTTTTTAAGTGCAGGGGCGTCAAGGCTAATCACCGATGAATCGGGAACCTGCAACTCCAACAGATGAAACGATGGAACAAGGGGCGACAACTGGCGGTCAAAATTGACCACTATCTCCAATACCGCCAATGAGATATGTTGCGCACCGTATAAAGCATAAACCGACTTTGAGTTCCAGCGTCCACCAAACAGATAAGCCCCCTGTCCCGAAAGGTCATCTTTGTAAAGCGAGTTGGCAAGTCTGTAAATAACCATATTTAAGCCGGTATGCCGTATTGCATTCTGCCCATCAAATCAATAACATCCTGTATGCCATCGTGCGTAACAAGCATATCCTTAACAGCCACACCGCCCAAAGAAAAAGGTTTTTGTGATAACCATTGTTTAAAACCTTCCTGACCAAAAAGTTCATTACCGGCCTCTACCAGTTTTTTCAAATGCAAAATACGTTCTATTTGAAGCCCGTTAAAAGTGCTGTTATCTTTGGCATAACGCTGCAAGGTGCGCTCGCTGATAAAAAGTAGATTAGCCCATTCGTGCAACGTAAAAGGTGATATATCGGCTATTTTCTTGAAATTGGTATATGTAAAATCTTTTACCTGAACTTCTTTTGCCCGAATTTTGGGCGTGGTCAGATATATTGCCGCCGGCTCGGAAACGATATTTTCGGGCACTTCGGGAACTTGATATTTTTTATACCCTTTTTGCATAACCTTGTCATTTGTCACAAATATACACGACTTTTGTCTGATTTAAAAATTTTTCTAAGGATTTTTTCGCAACCAAGTATATCTTAAAAACACTTCCAACAAAAGCAGCCCGAGCGCGAGGAGAACCAATAGGCCATACATTTCTTTTATCTGCTGATATTGAATCGTTTGTACTTTGGATTTTTCAAGCTTGTCTATTTGGTTATAAATGGATTGCAAGGTTTCTTTGTCCATCGCCCGAAAATAACGCCCCCCTGTTTCGGTGGCTATTTGGCGAAGCAGCCCTTCATCAATATAATTGCGTACCACGGTACCGAAGCCTTCCACAAATTGTTCATCTGTTGTTTCGTCAGACCCCATACCGATAGAATAAACACGCACCCTGTTGGCCTTTGCCAGCTCAATGGCCGCAGCAGGGTCTATCACGCGAGACGGGGGGGCATCTTCCTTGCCGTCCGTCAACAAGATGATAACACGGCTCTTACTTTTACCTTTTATAATCCGGTTTACGGAAGTCGCGAGTCCTTCGCCTATCAATGTTCCTCTTTCCAGATAACCACCGTCCATAATTCTGAGATTTTCAAGTTGGGACAGTACGGTGTTTTTATCAGGCGTCAACGGGCACTTGGTAAAACTCTCGCCCGAAAATATCACCAACCCGATACGGTCAACAGGACGATTTTTCACAAAATTAATCGCCACATCCTTTGCTACCTGAAAACGGTTTGGCTTGATATCACTGGTGCCCATGCTGCCGCTCACATCCATGCACAGCACGATGTCAATCCCCTCGCCCTCTGTTCTTGTAAGATTTGTTTGATGCTGTGGCCTCGCCAAGGCCAAAACCAAACATGTGACAGTCCCTATACGCAAAACAAAAGGCAAATGCCGAAGGCGCACCTTGAAAGTAGCAGGTAGATATTTTGGCACGGCAGAAATAAGGAACGCACCGTGGCGAGTACGCGAACTGTTCACGTATTGCCATATCAGGAACGCCACCACGCCCAACAAAATAAAATTCTCAGGCCATATAAATTTTATATTTCTTAACCATTCGTAAACCAACGCTATGTATTATTTATGATCCCTTTTTCCTTTACCAATGCCTCGATGTAGCTCACCGCATCGCCAAGTGTTATTATAGCCGAAATGACTTCGCTCTCCGAAGGATTATATTTTGCAAATTTTATAAAATCCCCTACCTGAAGTGCATTTTCCAACCGAAGGAACAATTCTTTTTTTTCAAAGTAGGGTTTTAGTCTATTCAGCAAATCAGGAGAAGTTTGCTGCAAAGATTCAATCCCCGTGCGTTGCAATACATAAGCCCGAAAAACCTCTATAGATTCCATATAAATCACCTTCGGACTGTCAGTCCTTTTTTTGAGTTCTTCCAAACTGTCCATCGCCAACCTGAACGCGTCAGCTTGCCGAACATTTACCTTCTGCTTGGGCTTAGGCTTTTTATCTGTGGTAAAATATATAATCAAAGTCAGCAGTATTAACATGACCGCCGTTGCGTACCACCATTTTTCAAAAGACCCTTGTATCGGCACATCCCTTATATCCTGAATATCATGATAAGGTTGTTCAGGATTAAAAGGTTCAGAAAAAACAACCGCTATTTCAAAAGGGTTGGTCTGTACCCCTCGAAACAATAACTGTGGAGGGAACGCCCATCTGCCAGAATCAAAACTCGTCAATTCATATACCTGCTGCACAATCTTTTTACCATCTTGCGTATGCTTATAAATTGAATCGTTTAATATTTCAAAATGCGCCGGCGCAACAATCTTAAAAGGTAAAACATAATCATGCTCAGCACTCGTCTCTATTTTCAGCCGAAAAGGTTCGCCCAATAAAATCTGTTGTTTATCCACCGTGGCTTTTATATGCACAGGCTGTGCATAGGCTGCCGCCGCCAAACAAACTGCCAGTAGTAATACAATATATCTTCTATTTATAACACCCTTCATTATGCCTGCTACCTGATGCGGCTTTTAAAAAACCTTTGCAAAACTTTTATATAATCATCTCCTGTTTTTACATGCAACAAATCACATCCCGCTTTCTTGAACACATCGGCACAATATGCCGTTGACTCAAAAAAATGTTGCTCATAACGATACCGCACATAACGGTTGCTACTGTCCACCCACTGCATTTCGCCCGTTTCCGCATCCTCAAGTTGCAACAATCCTGCATTGGGCAGTTGCATATCCATCTGGTCATAAACCTTAATCCCTATCAGGTCATGTTTACGAGCCGCCACGCGAAGAGCATCCTCATACTGCATGTCCATAAAATCACTCAGGATAAAAACGATGCTATTATTCCTGACAGCATTGTTTAGGTATTTCAAGGCACTTGCACCCTGTGTGCCGCTACCTTTCGGTTGTCGGGAAAGTATTTCCCTGACAATATACAAAGCATGTTGCCTGCCTTTTTGCGGCGGTATGTACAGCTCCGTTTTATCACTGTAAAAAACAGCACCGATTTTGTCTGAATTTGCCACGGCAGAAAATGCGAGCACGGCGGCAATTTCGGCACACACATCGCGCTTGAGACCGTAATGCGTCCCGAAAAACGAGCTGCGGCTTATATCAACCAACAGCATGACGGTAAGCTCGCGCTCTTCCTCAAACAATTTACTATAGGGATGCCCGAAACGCGCCGAAACGTTCCAGTCAATAAACCGCACATCATCGCCCGGCGCATATTCCCTTACCTCTTTAAACGCCATACCGCGCCCCTTGAACGCAGTGTGATACTTGCCCGAAAACAAATCCGTGGCCAACCGCTTGCTCTTTATTTCAAGTTTGCGTACTTTTTTTAATATTTCATCGGTTGATTGCATTTAGTGCATCCTGTTTTATCTCCAATATCACGGTACGTGAACTTGTTTTAATATCTCGTCTATAATATTTTCTGTTGTCATATTTTCAGCCTCTGCCTCATAGGTAAGCCCGATGCGGTGGCGCAACACATCATAAACAATACCGCGTATATCTTCGGGAATAACAAAACCCCGTCTGTTCAAAAACGCCTGAGCCTTACCCGCGATGGCAAGGTTGATACTGCCCCGCGGCGAAGCACCATAAGAAATCATCGGTGCCAATTTTCCAAGATTATATTTTTCAGGGAAACGCGTGGCAAAGATGATGTCCAAAATATATTTCTCAACCTTTTCATCAAGATAAATCTCCCGCACCAACTGTCGTGCGTGCAACACTTCCTGAATACCGACCACGGGCTTTATCTCCGGAAATGCCTTGCCCGAAACATTTGACCGCAGGATCAACTGCTCCTCCTCCATTGTAGGATAATGCACGACCACCTTCATGATAAAACGGTCGGCTTGCGCCTCGGGTAGTGCATACGTTCCTTCCTGCTCTAAAGGATTTTGCGTAGCCAAAACCAAAAACGGATTATCTAATTTGTAAGTATGTTCCCCGATGGTCACCTGTCGTTCCTGCATGGCCTCCAACAATGCAGACTGCACTTTTGCCGGGGCACGATTTATCTCATCCGCCAAAACAAAATTGGCAAAAATAGGCCCCTTGCGCACCACAAACTCATTCTGTTGCTGGTTGTAAATCAGCGTACCGATTACATCCGCCGGCAACAGGTCGGGTGTAAACTGTATGCGGCTGAAACGCGCGTCAATAGCGGTTGCCAACGATTTTATGGTCAAAGTCTTTGCAAGACCGGGAACCCCTTCGAGCAGCACGTGCCCGTTGCTAAGCAAACCGATGAGCAACCTGTCGAGCATATAGGTTTGCCCGATGATAATATGCTGCACCGCCCGGCGAAGCTCGTCCACGAACGCACCTGCCACGGCGATTTTTTCGTTAAGTAATTTTATATCTTCGGCTGTCCTTACTTCGTTCATATCAATATGCTTGTATAAATTTATTCAGAAACTACACGCTATTCATGTTCACAAAATCATTTTTTTCAATCAACTCAGGTATTTACCCACAATCGGCATACGCCGCCCCACACCGAACGCTTTATAACTGACGCGAATAATAGGGCAAAACTGATTACGCTTGTATTCATTTATGTTCACCAAACGCAAGATTCGCGCCACTAATTTTTCATCATACCCTTGCGCCACGATTTCTTTGGGGCCTTTGCGCCGCTCGATGTATTCAAACAGAATCGTGTCCAGTTCATCATACTCGGGCAGACTGTCGCTATCTTTTTGATTCGGGCGCAACTCCGCGGAAGGTGGCTTCGTAATAATATGTTGCGGGATAATTTCTTTTCCCCGATTGATATATCGCGCCAGTGCATATACCTGCGTTTTGTACACATCGCCCAAAACGCTCAGGCCCCCGGCCATGTCGCCATAAAGCGTACCATAGCCCGCTGCCAATTCGCTTTTGTTTGAGGTGTTCAATAAAATATTCCCAAACTTATTGGAAATAGCCATCAGCAGGTTCCCCCTTGAACGGCTTTGGATATTTTCTTCCGCTACGGAAAAAGGCAGGTCTTTAAAAATAGGATTCAACGCTTTCAAAAAGGTATCGTAAATATCTTTTATCGGAATAATATCATACGGATTGCCGAGGTTGATGCTCAATTGTTCCGCATCGCCCACAGAGTGACTTGTAGAAAAATGAGAGGGCATCAGCACCGCCCATATATTTTTTTTGCCAAGCGCTTCTGCCGCAAGCGCCAACGTAACGGCGCTGTCAATACCACCCGAAGAACCCAGTATGGCTTTGGTAAATCCCATTTTGGTAAAATAGTCCTTAATACCCAATATAAGCGCCTGATATATTTCCTCGATGTTTTTTTCGTCCATCAGATAATCCAGTGTATTACGTCCGGCACTTACATCCGCAGCCGAAAAATAAACCTTATCGTCCGGTGTACTTTTACCTGCTTCATTGCAAATAAGGGCTTCATAATCCACCACGGCATAATCCTCCTCAAAATATTTTGCCTCGTAAACCTGATTGCCTTTATTATCATAAATCAGGCTGCCGCCATCAAAAACGATCTCCGTTTGCGACCCAACGGTATTGCAGTACACCATCGGGATGTTATATTTCAACGTATGCGCCCTCACAATGCTCGTCCTTACCACATCCTGCGCATAATTGTAGGGCGATGCCGAAAGATTAATCATGATGTCCGGTGCAAACTTCGCCAGTTCTTCCATCGGTGTGGTTCGGTATAGTGGATTATCGTCCATGTTCCAGATATCCTCACAAATGGTCACGGCAAGTTTTTTCCCCTTAAACGACAACACGCCCCAATCAAAGGCCGGTTCAAAATAACGATACTCGTCAAACACATCGTAGGTAGGCAACAGGGTCTTTCGCACCTGCCCCTTTATTTCTTTTTCGTATAATAAAAACGCGGCATTAAAAAGGTCTTTGCCCTTTGAATTTAAGTTTCGCTCCGGCGCACCAATCAAAACGCCGATGGTATCAGCATGTTCCTTGATAACGTCAACCGCTTCGTAACACTTATTGATAAAATCCGAGAACTCTAAAAAATCGCGGGGCGGATAGCCACACACGCACAACTCCGAAAAAACCACCAAATCCGCGCCCTGCTTTTTGGCCCAATCTATACCGCTGATAATCTTTTGCACATTTGCCTCAAAGTTGCCGATATGATAATTTTGCTGCGCGATTGCTATCCTCATTGTTCTTTTTGTTTTTTATCCTCACAAACGTACAGTAAATTTTCCGTTCATAAAATACAGAACGGATAAACGGGCATTCTGTGGCGAGAATTAACATTTAATGTAAAAGATAGACAGCAATAGATAGCGGGCTCTTCAACTATCATAAGGTTTCTGAAATAAAAAATTCCCGTCTTCTCATAATGACGGGAATCTATACCTTTTATTACAAATCAAAATCATTGCTGAGACTAATGTTCCTATATATTCCACAGTTGAACGGGGCGTCGCAACGAAGATGCCATATATTCTTCAGCCGGATCAATCATTGCGCATCAATCCAACCCGAACATGCCTTTGTTAAGTTGTTGCAGGATTTGAGTCTTATACTCAGCAGGTACCAACAAGGAAATATTATCGTGGCTACCGCCATAAGAAACCATGCGGGTGGGAATGTTGCGCAGCGAACCGAAAAGCTTTTTCACGATTTCCTCGGTCTGGCTGATTTCGTGACCTACCACGGAAATAATCACTTGTCCCTCGTCAATCTCGACCGTACCGAGCGCCTCCAGTTCCTTGACGATTTCCTTCAGGTGAGCGCCGCTGTCAATTGTGAGCGACACCGCCACCTCGGAAGTGGTAATCATGTCAATGGGCGTTTTATATTTTTCAAACACCTCAAAAATCTTACGCAGGAAACCGTAAGCCAGCAACATACGGCTGCTCTTTACACGGATGGCGATGATATTGTCCTTGGCGGCAACGGCTTTTACGCCACTCCCGGCAGCATCCTGCACAATAAGGGTTCCTTTCGCCGAAGGATCCATCGTGTTTAGAAGTTTTACAGGAATCTTGTACTGCTGCGCTGGCCAGATAGATGCGGGATGCAAAATCTTGGCACCGAAATAAGCCAGCTCGGCTGCCTCGTCAAAGCTCAACTGCTCAACGGGGATGGTCTTGTTCACAATGCGCGGGTCGTTGTTGTGCATACCGTCTATGTCCGTCCAAATTTCGCAAACAGAGGCATTGATAGAAGCGGCTATCAAAGAAGCAGAATAATCGCTTCCGCCACGTTTCAGGTTGTCCACCTCGCCGCGCGCGTTGCGGCAGATGTAGCCCTGCGTGATAAACAAGGGCACGTCTTTATGCGCGTCCAGCAATTTGCTCAACCGGGTGCGGATGCTGCCTATCTGCGGCTCGTCATTGGTATCAATGCTCATAAATTCAAGCGCGGGCAACAGTATGTGCCGGGCGCCGATTTCTTCCAGATAAACACTGAAAATTTTGGTGGAAAGCAGCTCTCCCTGTGCCAATATGTCCTTGCTCAATGCCTCGCTGAACGATATTTTCAGGATGATGTTCAGAAAGTCGAAATGTTCCTCCACCACGGCCTTGGCCTTGGTATAGGTTTCTTCTTTTTTCAGCAGTTCACGGATAAACTTTTCGTAATGCGCCTGCAGGTTTTCTATGACCTGCAAGGCAGAAAAGCGGTCACCTTTTGCAATATTATCGCCTATTTCAACCAATGCGTTCGTCGTGCCCGAAAGTGCGGACAGCACCACCAAGGCAGGCTCTTTTTCCTGCAGCAGCAAATCGGCAATTTGCTTCATCCTTTCCGGCTTGCCCACGCTCGTGCCGCCAAATTTCATGACTTTCATCTGTATAATTTTTTATTGTATTTTGATAATAAGACAGCGCCCCCGAGAGAGCATACAAATATAGCATTGTTTCGTATATCAACATAACCGCATTGTCATTTTATATCGGTTTCACGGCGTGCTATTTCCACACAGAAAAACCCTTTTTCATCGCCCTGCATATTATTAAGAAAGAAAAATTTAGTGTACGTTTGCATTCGTAATGGAATTATTTTCTACAGAACTCAGCCAGTTTGCGGAAAAATACACTTCGCCCGAGGATGCGTTGCTAAAAGAAATAGCAGATTTCACGACAGCAAACCATGCACAACCGCACATGCTCAGCGGCCACGTGCAGGGGCTGCTTTTAAGCATGATAAGCTATATGCTGCAACCCCGCCGTGTACTGGAGATAGGCACTTTTACGGGATACAGCACCCTCTGCCTGGCCAAAGGGCTTGCAGCAGACGGCGTTTTGCACACCTTGGAACTCCGGCAGGAAACAGCGGACATCGCACACAATTTTTTCAAGAAATCAACGTTATATGCTCAGATAAAACTGCACGTGGGCGATGCCAAAGAGATAATCCCCACACTGGGCGCGGATTGGGATTTGGTGTTCATAGATGCGGACAAGAAAGGGTATATAGATTATTTCGACATGGTTTTACCGTCCGTTAAAAAAAATGGTTTTATCTTAGTTGACAATATTTTTTTTCATGGCGAATCTTTTAAAGACGAGCCAAAGGGAAAAAGCGGCAAGGCAGTTCAGGCTTTCAACAACTACGTGTTGCAGCGCGGGGATATTGAAAAATTGGTTTTGACTATTCGGGACGGGCTTTATCTTATCAGAAAAATTTAAGTAACAAATGATTCATCGTAAAATACTGACATCGGTTTTATTGTTATTGACTATCGCGGGTACAGCGCAAAAATCAGATGCTATAGAGGAATATATCAGGACGTACAGGCTCTTGGCCATAGAGGAAATGCACCGGACGGGCGTGCCGGCGGCCATCAAACTGGCACAAGGCATCCACGAGACAATGGCAGGACAAAGCGAACTGGTACAAAAATCCAATAACCATTTCGGCATCAAGTGCAAAAGTGGTTACGACGGCCCTTATGTATTGCACGACGACGATGCCCGCAACGAGCGGTTCATGAAATATGACTCGCCGGAACAATCCTACCGCGACCACTCGGACTTCCTGAAAAGTCGCTCGCGGTACAGTTCTTTGTTTGAACTTGACCCGTCCGATTACCAGGGCTGGGCTTATGGGCTGAAAAAAGCCGGATATGCCACCAACCCGCGCTATCCGCAACTGATTATCGGACTGATAGAAAAATATAATTTACAGGACTATACCCTGATGGCATTAGGCAAAAAACAAATGCCCGATGACATGAGGGAAATGATGGCAAAACTAAATATAGCAGACACACCCTCTACTCCTGTCGCGCCAAAATATCCCGAAGGGATTTTTACGATAAACGACACCAAAGTCATTTTTGTGAAAAAAGGAACTGCTTACAACGAACTGGCCGAACAGCACCACGTGCCGCTGAAATGGTTGTTCGACTTTAATGAAATATTACCGGGAACGGAAAAAGCCGCCAAAGACGGGCTGGTATTCCTGCAACTGAAACGCACCGTGGGCAAAGACCTTGTGCACGAGGTGCAGGAAGGCGAATCCATATATGATATTGCCCAAACCCAAGGAATGCGCCTTGAATCATTATTAAAATATAACAATCTTACCAAATTTTCGTCGCCTGCAATCGGTTCTAAGCTATATTTGCAACCAACCACAAATACGGTGGTTGTAAACTAAAATATTTCTTATGCAGGCAATACGGGTGCACGATAAAAAATTTGAGATTTATCTTACTGAAAACCAATTACAACAACGCATCCGGGAGCTTGCTGAAGCCATTAACGGTGATTATGCGGGCAAGCGCGTGTTCTTTATAGCCATACTGAACGGATCGTTCATGTTCGCCGCAGACGTTTTTAAGCATCTCTCTATCGAGGCCGAGATTTGTTTTATCAAACTGGCATCCTACAAGGGTATGAAAAGCTCGGGAGATGTAAGCACCGTCATCGGGCTGGACGATGATTTGCACGATAAGCACGTAATCATTATAGAAGATATTATAGACACAGGCAAGACCATGCACTATTTTCTGCCCAAGCTCATGCACCAGCAACCTGCCTCGCTCAAAATTCTCACGCTTTTGCATAAAGCGGAAATGACGCAATACGACGTTCCGATTGACTATACAGGCTTCGTCATCCCCAACAAATTTGTGGTGGGTTATGGCCTTGATTACGACGGGCTGGGGCGCAACATCAAAGAAATTTATCAAGTAGCCGAATAACCGCTGCCCGTTTCATCCGGCAGCTTGCCAGCTTTACACTTTACCTGATTTTATTTACTTTCACGCCATGGCAACAACCCTTTGCTTTGATTTTGGTAACACGCGCAAGAAAGTGGCGGTGTTCAACGGCAGCAATATTGAAAAAGTGCTGGTACTTGAAGACGACAGCAACCCTACCATCGAATCGCTGATAAGAACTTATCGTCCTAAAAAATCAATCCTTTCATCGGTGACGCAGCACAATCCCGACATTTTGGATATTTTAGGGTTTAGTACGCGGTTTCATTTGTTAGGACATTCGTCCAAACTGCCCATTACTACACCCGTAGGCAAACCGGAAACCATCGGAGCCGACAGGCTGGCGCTGGCCGCGGGAGGTGTTTATTTTTATCCTGACAGACATTTGTTATTGGTGGGGCTTGGCACTTGCATAACTTTAAATTTTGTGAATAAATTTAAGGAACTGATAGGCGGCTCCATATCGCCCGGGCTGGACATGCGGCTGAGATCAATGCACGAATTCACCGCGCAACTGCCTTATGTAAACCCCAAAAGCGATGTGCCGCTGATGGGATATGACACGGAAACAAACTTATTGACCGGGGTTGTACTGGGCATGGCATTTGAACTGGATGGTTTCATAAACGAGTATGCAGAACGGTTCAACAATCTGGGCGTAGTGCTGACCGGAGGTGATGCGCGCTATCTGTCCTGCCATTTGAAAAACGATGTATATGTGGATGAAGACCTTATTTTCAAAGGACTTTATGCCATCAGCGAAATGAACAATTAACAACGCGCATTGCGATTAACAACTATCTTTGCAGCACTTTTGAAAAAGTTTTTTACATACTTGTTGCTGCTGGGCTTTGTAGCCCTGACCAGTTGCGAGAATAGCGACCAGGAAATCAGTGCGCTCAACAAAAAAGCCACGATGCGCGACGAAGCCTCTAAGATAGAAGGGTTTCTCAGCCAAGGTGGGAAAATGAAGGCAAGGCTGACCGCGCCCATCATGATTCGAGTGACAGCCGATACTTCTTATACCGAGTTCCCCAAGTCGCTGCACGTGGATTTCTATAATGACCTGAAAGAAGTCGAGAGCCGCCTCGACAGCAAATACGGCAAATATTATGAATCGCTGAACAAGGTCTACCTTAGGGATAGCGTAAGGGTTATTACTATCAAGGGGGATACCTTATTATGCCGTGACCTGTGGTGGGATCAGGATCAGCGCAAATTCTACACAAACAAACAAGCACGCTATTGGTCTAAAACACGTTGGAACATCGGTGAAAACGGACTGGAAGCCACACAGGATTTGAGCACAGTGACCTTCTTTAATAATACAGGCAAGATGTTGACCGAAGGAGATGGCTTTACGCCTGCCAAACAAACGCCGTAAAAATGACCATTTTTTGACAGGCGATTTCCTTTATTTGATATGCAGATGACAATCGTCCGGGCGGGGAAAGATATTTTTGTCCCGCTCTAAATAAAAGCCGCCTGCCCGGGCTGTTTCAACCCGCTAAAAAAAATTTAGAGATAATCATTAAGACAAAAACCGCCTTTTTCAGGGCGGTTTTTGCGTTTCTTAACTTTCGTTCTCATAATAAATCTTATAATATTTTCTACCGTTTTCATCAATGCCCTGCTCTATCAGTTCTCGGTTGCCGTGGATATAGATATGAAAATTTTTATCCAGTTTTAGCACACTTTTGAAAACCCGCGCCTGTTTTTTCACTGCCTGCCCGGATATGTCAAAGCTATCGGCCAACTCCACATCGTTATCACGCCGATAGCCCTCATCAAATTTCCGAAAGGAATTTATCACCTCGTCATGAAAAAGCACTTCGTTCTCAAACTCTTTCTTATCAAAGGTTTCATGGTTTTTAAAATAACCTACCGAACGGTTAAGCAAATCAATCTGGTCGGTTTTAGACACATCAAAGTCTGACACAAACTGTTTGGTGACAAACTGCTTGGTCATGTTCAACACCTGATGGGTTTGACGATAGTTATCATTACGTACCATGATATGCAGAAAATCGTCCTTCCAATATTGCGCCTCGGTTTTGTTGGTATTATCCACCACTGCCAGCACATATCCTTCCTCTCGATGCTTATTGTAAACAAGGCAACCTTTGTCCAGTTTGTTGATGTTGATGCCCTGTGCCGTTTTCACTTCAATATCTTCTCCTTGCGGATGCACATCCAAAAAAGTATCCTTGTTCTCGGATTTAAAAAGACCTATGGCCTCTACCTGCTCGCCCTCATACACACCATCCTCAAAATAAACCACATAAAACTCACCCGGCTTTATCCTCGGATGCGTGCTCTGGTCATAAAGATGCCTGGCCAACAACACTGACTGTTCATGCAATTTCGCAGGGTCATCAAAAATCGCCGAAACATAAGTGTAAACTTCATGCAACGAAAGCGAGGCATCATGATAAAATCTGTAATGCTCTTCCGATTTGAAAGAGGATAAAAAATAATTCCGTAAAAGTTCCGTTAGAGGTTCTTCAATGCTTACTTCTTGTTTTGAATAAAAACTGAAAGCATCTTCCGCATTGCCGATTTTGTGTATGGATAGCCGCATAATTATTGCTGATTAATGGGCAATAATACGGCTAAAAATAATATCAGGAACATCCTGTATTACCAGGTAGCGATAGGTGTCACGCCACCGATTGTTTTGTCTCCTATTTTTACGCGAATGTTCGCATCGAGCGGCAACAGCAAATCCACCCGCGAACCGAACTTTATAAAGCCCATCTCTGCATTTTGAACGACCAGACTGCCCACCTCGTTATAGTTTACGATACGTTTGGCCAAAGCCCCTGCAATTTGTTTCGTCAACAATTCCTTACCGTTGGCATGTTTGTAAACATTGGTGTGACGCTCGTTTTCCGTAGATGATTTAGGATGCCATGCCACCAAATATTTTCCTTTGTGATATTGATTGTAAACGATTTCGCCGCTGACGGGGTTTAGGTTCACGTGCACATTGAGCGGGCTCATGAAAACAGATATCTGAATTTTCCTTTCAGAAAAATATTCATCAGGCTGCACTTCTTCAATCACGACCACTTTTCCATCGCAAGGCGCAGTGATGACATTTTCCCCGATAGTGAACCGACGCGCGGGAATGCGAAAGAACCAGATAATCAGCCCGAGCACAACGGCAGTAACTAACAGGATGAACAAAAATATAAGCGGATAATTTGCATACAAAAATTTATAGGCCACTATATTGACAGCCATAAAAAGCATAATGCCAATGCTGATTGTAATATTGCCTTCTTTGTGTAAGGTCATGTATAATTTTTTTCGTTACAAAAATAAGTGAAGATGGCCACTTTTACGAGATAGACTGAATGATATATAATGCGAAATGTTACACATTTAACCAGCCAACACCAACAATATCCATACCGCCGGAATCGCCAGCAGTAGGGAATCGAATCTGTCCAAAAAACCGCCATGCCCGCGCAACAGCGTACCGGAATCTTTTACGCCAGCCATACGTTTAAGCTTGGACTCTAACAAATCGCCACCTGTGCCGACAAGTGCGGCCACAAGTGAAATGCCCAACAGATAATGCCAGTCAAAAAAAGGTTGTAAAATCAGCGTGACCGCCGCCACGCAACATATAATACCACCGAGTGTTCCCTCCAATGTTTTTTTGGGGGAGATTTTTGAAAACGGTGTACGCCCAATGGCAGAACCCACCAAATACGCCATCGTATCATTTACCCAAATGGCCGCGATAATCAACAAAGGAAGATAAAAGCCTGCGTTTTCAACAGCAAGCCTTCCCTGTTCGGGAATGATGGGAAACTGCGCGCCCGAATAACGTAAATACAATAATAATCCCATCGGCAACGAGATATAAAACACGCCCAGCACGGTATAACCGATTTGTTTGATACTGGTCGTTTGCTTAAAAATACCCCACACAAAAAAAACAACCCCCACAACAAGTATTGGCACGGCAAAACTCTCGCGCACCAAATAAGGGCCCAACTTCAACCCGTTACAGAAATTCAAAAAAACATGAAAACCAAGCAGGCTGATACCTATTTTGGTATAAGCATGAAACGAATGCTTATATATTTTCTCCATGAGCATCAGATACTCATGCCAACAGCCAAAATGTAATAAAGAGAACAGGATGAAAAAACTCCATTCACTATACAAAAGCCCGGCCAGCATCACCGCGACAAAAACCAATGCCGTAAAAGCCCTCGTCCAAAAAACGTTCCAGTTAAATGCCATTGGTAGTTTGGTTGGTTAAAGATAATTTCCTGAAACGCCAGAAAAGGAAAACAATAACAGGTATCCACAAATAGCCAAGATAATTCCCTTGCGTATCATTGAGTATTTTTTCTATCGGCTTGCCTTGCTGAGTTTGCACGTACATTACCACCACGGCAGCCGCATTGTTGATAAAATGCGCTAATATACTCAACCACAGCCTGCCGCTATATTGATAAATAAGCCCCAGCACAATGCCCAGCATCAGGCGCGATAAAAAACCATATCCCGAAAAATGTACGATACTGAAAATAAGGCTCACGGTCAGCACACTCAGCCACATCTTGCCTGTGCTGCGGTACATATAGTTTTGAAATCCTCCCCGAAAAAGCGCTTCCTCACAAATAGCAGGCAAAAGGGCTAATATGATAACCGAAATAATTAACTCAAATATATTTGATAAATTTACCATCCGTAACGTCTGACTAGAGTATTTCTGCTCCATCGAATCAAAAAAAGCCTTGACGCCTGACGGCAACGGTAATTGATAACTGGTATAACCCAATGCCGAGCTAATAGCCATCCCGCAGGCGATGATGCAAATGGTAAGAAAAACCTGCCGTACCGTAATCCTGCCTTTTAAACCCGTCAATTTAAGAGGATTATTGCTTAGTCGTGACGCAGTGAAGAGCGTTGGCAACAAAAAACCGCATATTGCTGACACAGATTGCACGAACTGCATTTGCCGATAAGAATGCATTATCTACAAACGCCGTCAGGGAAATACCGGAAAATAGGGATATCACCCCCATTGCCAATGCACCGCCAAGCAACGCACCGCCAAACGCCAGCGCTATCAGCATGAAAAAGCCTGCGCTATATGAAATGTATTTGTTATTGTTGTCATCCATCGTCTGTAAAAAAATAGTCGTACCTTTGACAGCCCAAAAATAGGGATTTGACGGGGAATGGCGCATTGTCGCAGTAAGCAACGCACAGAAACTCAAATCATCATACGTAACCCAAAAATATTTTGGTTAAAATAGGTAACATATTATTACCGGATTTTCCGCTGCTGCTCGCACCCATGGAGGATGTGAGCGACCCGCCGTTCCGTGCCGTTTGCAAAGACCACGGCGCTGATTTGATGTACACAGAATTTATCAGCAGCGAAGGCCTTATCCGCGATGCCATTAAAAGCCGCCGCAAACTGGACATTTTTGATTATGAACGCCCCATCGGCATACAAATTTTTGGGGGCGATGAAGAGAGCCTGGCTCTGGCCGCCAAAATCGTAGACGTGACACAGCCCGATTTGCTGGACATCAACTTTGGATGCCCGGTAAAAAAAGTAGCGCTCAAAGGCGCAGGCGCGGGCGTGTTAAAGGACGTGGATTTGATGGTTCGCCTGACCGATGCCGTTGTAAAATCAACCTCCTTGCCCGTTACCGTGAAAACGCGGCTTGGCTGGGACGACAGCATGTTGAACATTGAAGAAGTGGCCGAACGGCTGCAGGATGTCGGCATCGCCGCTTTGGCGATACACGGCCGCACCCGTGCGCAGATGTACAAGGGCGAGGCGGACTGGACGCTCATCGCCAAGGTAAAAAACAACCCGCGTATCAAAATTCCCATCTTCGGGAACGGTGACATTGACAGTCCGCAAAAAGCGGTCGAATATAAAAACCGATATGGCGTGGACGGCATCATGATTGGCCGGGCTGCCATCGGTTACCCGTGGATTTTCAGGGAGATAAAACATTTTTCACAAACAGGTGAACTGCTCCCGCCGCCAACTGTGGAAGAACGCGTGGCCGTGGCCCGCAAGCATTTGGTCAAAAGCATAGAATGGAAAGGCCCTGTGGTTGGCATCAACGAAATGCGCCGGCATTATGCCAATTACTTAAAAGGGTTACCCAACATAAAAGAATACCGTAGCAAATTAGTGACCCTCACAGATCCGGATGCCATACACGCCGTGTTGGATGATGTTGCAAAAAGTTACGCCAACTATGAAATAGCGGCTTCGCCTATCGAGCTAATCAATTATCATGAGAAGTGCAAATTGATGTAGGTTAAGAATAGCCAGCATTGCCATTAGGTATTTCCCATAAAATATCTTTTCAATAATTTTTCTGTACGTTTGACACTTATCATAAACGAAGAAATCCATTCAGATGTCCCCAAATACGTACGCCCTTTTATTTGATAAATATAATGCTCAAGGTAAAACATTGCAGCAAAGATTAAACTGGCTAAGCTTTGCACGCATTGCCGCATTCTTGGCATTTCTGTTCGCAGGATACAAAGCCACGCAACTACAAACACCGCTCTCGGTAATTTTGACAGTGCTGTTGATTGCGGTATTCTTTGTATTGGTAAAATGGTACGACAGATTAGAACATCAAACACTCTTCTATAAGGCATTGGCCAAATTTAATCAGGACGAAATAACCTTTTTGCAAAGTAACCGCTCCCTTTACCCTTCGGGCGAGGAATATGAAGACCCGCATCACCCTTATTCTTATGACTTGGACATATTTGGCAAAGGCGGTTTGTTTGCGCATATCAACCGTTGCAGCACAAAGTTTGGCAGGCAAGCTTTGGCAAAGGCATTGCTTTCGCCCGACATCAGCCAGATTGCGCAAAAGCAACAGGCAGTAAAAGAATTGTCCGAGAAAAACGATTTCCGCCAAACGCTTTATGCGCATGGCATCCTGCATCCCGTCAAGGAAAAAGATTTGCAAAAACTACATCACTGGATTCAGCAGCCGGGGGCATTTATAGGCAAAGCGATGTATTATGTCATCCTTGCTTTTTCTGCGGCAACTATTTTCAGCATTATATACTATTTTTTTTTGGGGGCAGATACGGCCTTCACGTTTTCTTACAGTTTGTTTTTCATAAATCTTATCCTCACCTCGGCTTTTTCCAAACGCATCAGCACGCAACTTTCCGTAGCGGGCACTGCCGGCAAAATTCTCGAATCGCATCAACAGCAATTAAAAACCATAGAACAGCAGGAATGGCAAAGCCCGCTCTTGCAGCAGTACAAACAGCAGTTGCTAACAGGACAGGAAACAGCCTCCAAATCATTGGGGCGGCTCGTGCGTATTTTTGAAAATCTCGAATCCGTGATAAACATCATGGTCAGTATTTTACTCAACGGATTATGCTTGTTCCACCTGCACGTACTATATGCCTTGGGCAAATGGCAAAAGCATCATGCAGCGAAAATAACAGACTGGCTACAGGTCATCGGAGAGCTGGAAATGCTTAGCAGTCTGGGAAATTTTGCATACAACAACCCTGCATATTGTTTTCCCGAAACGACGAACAAGCCTGCTTTTGCGGCAACCGACCTCGGGCATCCGCTATTAATGCAGCATAAAAGAATCTGCAACGATGTAAGTTTTGACGAACGTCGTTTTATCATCCTTACCGGCTCTAACATGAGCGGCAAGAGCACCTTCCTGCGCACGTTGGGCGTCAACCTGTTACTGGCGCGCGCGGGCAGCGTTGTATGCGCGCAGAAGTTCCGTTTTTACCCCTTCGATATTTTTGTGAGTATGCGCATCACGGATTCTTTGCAGGACAGCGAATCATTTTTTTATGCGGAACTCAAACGTTTACAGTCCATCATGCAGCACTTGCAGGAAGGTAACCAAACTTTTGTGATATTGGACGAGATTTTGCGCGGCACCAACAGCAATGACAAACGAAACGGCACTATCGGGCTTATCAAAAAAATGGTGCAGCAGCAAACATTCGGTATCATTGCCACGCACGACGTCATCGTGGCGGAACTGATCCATGAATATCCTGAAACCATTGCCAACAAAGCCTTTGAATCTGAAATCATCAATGACGAACTGTTATTTGATTATAAATTGAAAGATGGCGTTTGCACAAAACTCAGCGCATCCTATCTGATGAAAAAGATGGGGATAATCGGGTAACCTTGTACCGCAACACAATCCCTAACCTGTTCATTTATATTCCGTAGCTGAACGGAGCGTCGCAAGCAAAGCCGATAGCAGCACAAAAGCTGACAAACAAAATATGATTATGGATATTTCAAGCAGTGGCTTTTTTCTTACCTTCGCCCCAAACGAAAAAACATGTCAGAAGATTTACAACCCAATCAGCTAAACATAGAAATCAGCGAGGAAATTGCCGAAGGAACTTATGCCAACCTGGCCATCATCACCCACTCTCATGCCGAGTTTGTGATTGATTTTGTGAACGTGATGCCCGGTACACCGAAAAGCAAAGTAAAGTCTCGCATCATTTTTACGCCCCAACACGCCAAGCGCTTCATGAAAGCCATGATTGAAAACATTGAGAAATTCGAGTCCATGCAGGGCACTATCCAGGATTTGGATGAGATGAGTTTTCCCGTGAATTTTGGCGGCCCGACAGCACAAGCTTAATGCTGTTATAAATGCAACAACCTTTATTATCGGCAACATGCAAGTTGTCCGATAATTCCCAACAGAAAAAATATTAATTTACAGAAAGTAGACTACCGTCAAGATATTTGAGGAAATAAAGTTTTTTGTTCTCTATATAACCGACCTTGCCACCGCTATAAACAGGCTGGAAATCGTAATCGTAGAAAACACTGTATCCCTTAGCATTCATATTTGTAGACAAGCCCTTACCATAGGTACTTAAAAGACGTCCGAACGTGTAAGTCAGCCCATAACCCCGAAAAACAAGATCTGAAGGACGGGCGTACATACGTCGGTTGTAATAAGCCTGCAAATTGCGGCTCACGGCATCGGTACGCGGGTTGTAAAAAGGCGTGCTATAAATTATCTCCACTCCTTTAAATTTGGAAGTGCTTAAATCCACATTTTCAAGCGTGGGCATACCCACGGCGGTTATCGTCGGCTGCTCTTTTGTCAGCAACGAAAGCTGCGCCAGCACTTTGCCTGCAAAGGCGGCATCAAGCGAGCCAATCAAAAAAAGCGATGGCTGGGTCTTATCAAGCACGTCCGCTATCAATTTGGAAAACACAGTATCGGCCACGTTGACAAACCGGACGGAAACGGCATTGTTATTTGCTTTATTTGTGCCCTCAAAAGCCGCCTTGATATAATCCTCGGAAACGCCCTTTTTGTTCAACACGACAAGTTTGCGGCCAGCATAATTTTTTTTGATATAATCATAAACGCCCTCTACCTGCGTTTTTAACGTAGGATTCAGCACCACGAAATAAGGATTATCCACGGCATTGCCGTCATTGGGCACGGTAGCATTAATCAGCATGATTTTTTTGCTCGCAGCAAGCCCGGCCAATTTGGCCACCTCGGTGTTCTGACAGTTGGCAATAATCAATGAAACTCCATCTGCTGCGCACTTGCTGAACTGCTGATCCAGCGTTTCTTTCCGTGATTTTGAGTCATATACATAAATATCCAGCGACAAACCCATGTTATCCAAAGAGTCTATTGCCATTTGTGCACCGTGATAAAACTCCAAACCGGGGATGGAAGCCTTGGG
The DNA here is from genome assembly GCA_047601605.1 of Niabella sp. Taxonomy (GTDB): domain Bacteria; phylum Bacteroidota; class Bacteroidia; order Chitinophagales; family Chitinophagaceae; genus Niabella. The sequence goes on along the minus strand of JASGIU010000002.1, from coordinate 1,617,054 downwards.
AAATGTTTTATCGGTATAGCGGTATGAACCATCCGAACCAAAGGCATCATCCAAATACAGTGAGGTGAATATCGCCATCTTTTGGCGCGGTTGACCCGTGACCTGCGCTATAGCGCCAGTAAGGGATAAGGCCGCAACTATGAACAAAAAAAATCTCTTCATCCGTAATATTTTTATTTAGTTCAGGGTTGTTGAAAGATTATTATGTATCACCCAACGTTCACAACATCACTTGTCAAAACTTTCACCTGCTTTCAAAGATACCCATAACGCGTTTAAAACTTATTCCCACTCAATGGTGGCCGGTGGTTTACTGCTGATATCGTATACCACACGGTTGATGCCGCGCACGTTGTTGATAATCTCGTTACTGACATAGGCCAAAAACTCGTAAGGTAAATGCGCCCAGTCTGCCGTCATACCGTCCACGCTGGTCACGGCGCGCAACGCTACCGTAAACTCATAGGTGCGTTCATCGCCCATGACGCCCACGCTTTTCACCGGTAATAAGATTGTGGCAGCCTGCCAAACAGTTGCATACAGGTTGTGCTCTTTCAGCCCTTTTATAAAAATATGGTCGGCTTCCTGCAACATTTTCACTTTTTCTTCGGTCACATCGCCCAAAATACGGATGGCCAAACCAGGGCCCGGGAAAGGATGCCTGTCTATGAGCAATGCGGGAATGCCAAGCTCTCGACCCACTTTGCGCACTTCGTCCTTGAACAAATAACGTAGCGGCTCTACCAGTTCCAGATGCATTTTATCGGGCAGCCCCCCTACATTGTGATGGGATTTGATGGTGACGGAAGGCCCGTGCACGGACACGCTTTCAATAACATCGGGATAAATGGTGCCCTGCCCCAAAAAAGATATATCAGTGAGCAGGTTCCCTTCTTCCTGAAAAACATCAATAAAGAGTTTTCCGATAATTTTACGCTTCACCTCCGGCTCTGCATGTCCGGCCAATTCATTATAAAAACGACGGCGGGCATCAATGCCTTTCACATTGAGGCCGATGGTCTTATAAGTTTCTAAAACTTCTTCAAACTCGTTTTTGCGCAGCACGCCGTTGTCCACAAAAATGCCGTAAAGGTTATCCCCGATTGCGCGGTGGATAAGCGTGGCGGCCACGGTGCTATCCACTCCGCCGCTGAGCGCCATAATGACCTTCCGATCTTTTATTTTAGCCTTTAATTCGGCTACCGTATCGGTAATAAAATGAGCGGGCGTCCAATCCTGATGGCAGCCGCATATATTAACCAGAAAGTTTTTCAATAATTTCTTGCCTTCTGCACTGTGATACACTTCAGGGTGAAACTGCAACCCATATAACGGGTGGGCTTCCGTAGCACATTTAAAAGCCGCCACAGGAATGCTATCCGTAATGGACAATACTTTAAAGCCCTCTGGCAGTTTTAAAATACTATCGCCGTGGCTCATCCAGACCTGACTCTTGTCCGTAATACCGCTCATGAGCACATCGCCCCCGTCCTGAATGTTCATAAAAGCACGGCCATATTCACGCTTACTACTTTTTTCCACAATCCCGCCGTAAGCCTTTGCCGTGAGCTGGGCACCGTAACAAATGCCCAATACGGGCAGTTTGTCCACAAGGGACTTTACGTCAATAACCGGAGCATTTTGGTCGTTCACCGAAAAGGGCGAGCCGGAAAGGATAATTCCTTTTAAATTGCCATCGATTTCAAACGGTTTGGAATACGGGATGATTTCACAATAGACATTTGCCTCCCGCACGGCACGCGCGATAAGTTGCGTATATTGGGAGCCAAAATCGAGAATCAGTATTTTTTCGGTCATAGTGCGGCGAAGGTAAACATTTTGGCTGTTTGGTAATTTGAAAATTTATCCTGTATATCCACTATTTTTTAACCAAAAGAATTTGGTATAGGACTAAAAAGAAGCATGATTTAGGGAACGGACTCCATTTAACACAGTTTAAAATTTTATTCATATAAAAACCATATAAACATGAAGCACTTATATTTATTTGTCGCAATCGCTGCCTTGCTGGCAAGTTCCTGCAATATTATTAACATGCAGCGTATTAAAGGTAATGGTCATATCAACACCAAAACATACGACCTTCAAAACTTCAACGCCATTGATGCCGGGGGAAATGTGCACGTATATCTGAAACAGGATTCCGTTTACAGCGTTAAGTTACAGACCGACGAAAACCTGTTCAAATATATTACCATCAAAAAAGACGACGGCAACACCGTTGATATTCAGACACGTAACGGCTATAACCTCTCGCCCACGGATAAAATCAAAGTATTTATTTCCATGCCGGAAGTGAGGGATATTGATTTATCAGGCGCGACAAAAATAGAAACGGAAGGAAAATTTGTGCAGAACAGTAAAGTTTCTTTTGATATCAGCGGCGCATCCCATGGCGAAGTGGAGATTAAAAGCCCTGAAGTTCATTTTGGTGCCAGTGGCGCTTCCTCGTTCATCATCTCCGGCGAAACACGAGACGCTTTTTTTGAGGCAAGCGGGGCATCCACCATCAAGGCGTTTGACCTGTTAGCTGAAAACAGCAGGGTCGGTGTTTCAGGCGCCAGCAATGCCAACGTATATGCCAGCATCGAACTGAATGCAGAAGCCAGCGGTGCCTCTAATGTGCGCTATAAGGGCAACCCCAAGACCAGCATCAGCAGCAGTGGTGCCAGTTCAGTCAAAAAAGTTGATGAATAAAAAGAGGAATATTAATCAATTCTGATGAAAGTCAAAACCTAAAGGCAAAGACTTTCATCAGGTAAAAAAATGCAAGATTCATTACAAAATCGTACAAAATAATTATTATTTACGGCTATAGTTCGGCGCTTCTTTAGTCACGTCCACATCGTGCGGATGGCTTTCGTTCATGCCCGCATTAGTTATTTTAACGAACTGTGCTTTTTGTAAATCTTTGATATTTTTAGCACCACAGTAGCCCATGCCCGCACGCAGGCCGCCCACGTATTGATAAATCACTTCTTTGAGCGTTCCCTTATATGCCACGCGGCCCTCGATGCCTTCGGGTACAAATTTTTTCACATCGTCCTCGGGGTCTTGGAAATAGCGGTCGCTGCTGCCCTTGGCCATCGCGCCGAGCGAACCCATGCCGCGATAAGCCTTGAACTTACGCCCCTCAAAAATGATGGTCTCACCGGGACTTTCTTCCGTGCCCGCGAAAATGCTGCCCATCATCACACAATCTGCCCCGGCGACCAAAGCCTTTACCATATCGCCCGTGTAACGGATACCGCCATCCGCAATAATCGGAACGCCCTTCTTCTTTAACCCGTTAGCTGCTTCCATAATGGCCGTCAATTGCGGCATACCTGCACCTGCTACGATTCGTGTAGTACAGATAGAACCCGGGCCAATACCCACTTTCACCGCATCTGCCCCGGCCTCCGCCAGTGCCAATGCCCCTGCGGCCGTACCCACATTCCCCGCGATGACGTTCAATTTCTTAAAATTCTTCTTTACTCTTTTGAGCGATTCGATAACGCCCTTGCTATGTCCATGCGCACTGTCCAACACCACCACGTCCACGCCCACTTGTTGCAACGCGGCAATGCGGTCGAGCATATCCTCGGTAATGCCGATGCCCGCGCCAACCAGCAGACGACCAAAAGCATCCTTAATCGCATTGGGATAGCTGGTGGCCTGCAAAATGTCGCGATAGGTAATCAGGCCGATCAGTTTGCCCTGCTTATCCACCACGGGCAGCTTTTCTACTTTATGCTGCCGCAGGATGGTTTTGGCTTTTTTAAGGTCGGTGCCATCCGGCGCCGTAACCAGTTTTTCACGCGTCATCACCTCGCTGACCGGACGCGCACTATTGTCCTCAAAACGAAGGTCGCGGTTGGTCAGGATACCTTTCAGCACCATATTCTTGTCCACGATGGGAATGCCTCCAATCTTGTTTTCTTTCATCAACCTCAGCGCATCGCCGATGGTCGCATCTTCCAGCAAAGTGACCGGGTCAAGGATAAGGCCGCTTTCGCTACGTTTCACCCTGCGCACCTGCGCTGCCTGCTGCTCGATGCTCATGTTTTTGTGCAAAATGCCCAGACCGCCTTCGCGGGCAATAGCCGTGGCCAATGCCGCTTCGGTGACCGTGTCCATCGCCGCCGATAAAATAGGTGTATTGAGCGTAATGTCCTTGGTAAGCCGGGTACGGATATCCGTATCGCGGGGCAGCACCTGGCTATAAGCCGGCACCAACAGAACATCGTCAAACGTTAAACCCTCGAAAGCTATCTTGATTGATTCCGCAGCACCTGCGGTGGAAGTAGATTTTCTTGTTGCCATGCGCAAAGATATGGCAAGAAGAATAATTACAAAAAAGCTTTGGCAAACTTTTTTCGCTGAATTATTTTAGGATGGTTTGAGAAGAAATTAACTCTACTAAAAAGAACCTTCTTCCCAAATGGATTCCCAAGCGTAAATAAGCGGATGAACAGAACTCGGCCTTAAAATGATAAATTGCCGTTTGAGATAATTATAGCCAATAGCTCCCGAGTCCACGGTCAACGCACAAAGCTAAAAGATGAGACTGGGGAGGGAAGGAAATTTATGATGAAAATAAAAATTTTGTATCCTATTGATTTTTGAAAACCCTATTTTTCTAAAGAAAATACCAACAACATATTATTCCGCCCTTGCAGGTGTTGTTTATGCAGGCAGAATAAAAACAATGTGGTCGGTGAAAAACACCGACCAAGGCGGAATTACATTTTTTTGAGCATCGTATGTCGTTTCCAATAGCCTATAACCATCCGGTATTATCTTTAATCTTCTTATCAACCTGTTTTGGGCATCATATTCATAGCGGCTATAAGTCACCTTATTCCTTTCTATTATATTTTTCTTTTCTTTATCGTATATTTTATCCCACCATTCAGTATATTCTGGCAATCCCGCTTTATTGTAGTAGCATATAATCGAATCTTCAAAATTGCTGATTTTTTTTCTTGAACCTGCTAAAAATGTTTGTTTGATTGTCTTTAATTTTTCCCCGTTTTGACCTATAAACAAAATATTTGATGAGTCGTTCTTATACTTTATCGTATCAATTTTTTTAAGATTTTCCCAAACAGTCAACTCATATTCCTGCAGCTTTACTTTCTCATGAACGGCAGATAAGTGCCAAAAAAGTTTCGCAGGAATAACAACACTATCGGTGCCAATATTCCTAAGAGGTTTTGGATTATTTTGCCCACAGGCACATAAGTGAATAAATAAGACAAATAAAACCGAATTGAATTTCATTTCTCCTTTTTTATTTTTATTATTAAAAATTACGGCTATAATATTTTTTAGGGACACCGTCATCTACTGTGCCAAAACATTCTTCATAAGAACCTGTTTGTTTCTTTCCTTGACCATTTCCCATTGGCAGATATTTGTATAACGGCCATCAGAATCTTGAGTTCTGCCAATAACTTCACCTTCATGCCCCGTGCTTTTGTACTGTGTGCCATACCCTTGATAAATCATCGCCAGGGTTGCTTCCTCCGGCAAACTTCTCAATCCCAAAAATAAAATCCCGAATCATCTGCGAGTCTTATTCTCTTACCAGCTTCATCGTAAGCATACAGTTTTCTTTTTAGAATAGGCGTAGGAAGAAAAAATACATATTTTATTAACCGGTTCTGTGCATCGTACTCATTTCTATAGCGGATGCGTAATCGAAAAGAATCTTTTGTGCCGTTTGCAGATGCCAACGGAAGATACCATTCTTCAGCATACTCAATTAATCCGTTTTTATTATAGAACAGCAATGTTGAGTCCACGACAGCACCATTTTGGTAATGCAGCATTTGCTTTTTAATTACCTGTCCCTTTGTGCTGATAAAAGAAAGAGATAGAGAATCGGCATTTTTATATACAGTATCAACCTGTTTCAACTCCTCAACCAGTCTTAGCTTATATTCCTGCAATTTATTCTTGCCATACAGTTCATTTATACGTTGTCTTAAGCTGTCGTATTCCTTTTTTGATATAGTTGTATCCGGCTTGTACTGTCCCAAACCTTTTGTCACATTAAAATAAAACAGTATCAGAAAAAAACATCTTATATAATACTTCATCGGCATATTCTTTATTTGTATGAACTATTGATGCCCTACTACTCAATAAGAATAGTTTCGCTTATAATAAATGATTTCATAGGAGTACCCCTGAGGGTCAGGTATGTGTCCTTCCTTGAACTGATCCTCAGTTTTGTCTTTTTCAATACTTCCATACTCATTTTGCGTCTTGGCCGATGTTTTTCTCCGACCAAATAAATCACCTAACCAATCACCTCGTGGTATCAACAATAATGGACGCCGCCCTTTGCGAGGCATTGCCCCCGGCAGAAAGGATATTTTTTAGCGCGGTATAATCCGCGTGCAACTGTTGTTGTCGTGCAGAATCATGAAGCAGCAAATCCAGTTCCCGGCAAATATTGCCCACCGTCATATCGCCCTGTATCAGTTCCTTGACCACGGGTTTGTCCATAATCAGGTTCACCAGTGAGATATACCCGATATTGATGACGCGCTTGGCTATCTGATAGCTGATTTCGGAACCTTTGTAACAAACCACCTCCGGCACGCCGAACAGCGCGGTCTCCAAAGTGGCCGTTCCCGATGTGACCAATGCCGCCCTCGATTGCATCAGCAAATCATACGTGCGGTTGTTTACCATGCTCACGTTGGGATAAGGGTTTGTAAAGGTTTCATAATAAGATATGTCCAACGAAGGGGCTTGCGCGATGACAAACTGATATTCCTTAAATCGTTCGCTCACTGCCAACATCACCGGCAGTTTTTTCTCAATTTCCTGCTTGCGGCTGCCGGGCAGCAGGGCTATAACGGGTTTTGTTATCTGCGTGCCGTCTGCATGGTGCAGCACCAGATCGGTGCCTTTTTCTATTTTTTGGGAGATTTCTTCTATCAGCGGATGCCCCACATAATCCACCTCCCAATGCCATTTATTTTTGAAATAATCCTTTTCAAAGGGTAGGATGACAATCATTTCATCAATACATTGTTTCATCATCTTTACCCTTCCCTCTTTCCATGCCCATACCTGCGGTGATATGTAGTAGATAACCTTGACACCCTGTTGTTTCGCCCATTTCGCAATGCGCAAATTAAAGCCGGGATAATCTATCAGCACAATCGCATCCGGCTTGTAAGCTAAAATATCATCCTTGCAAAACCGCATGTTCCGCATGATTGTCTTCAGATTCATCACCACTTCCACAAAACCCATGAAAGCGAGTTCGCGGTAATGTTTTACCAATTGTCCACCCGCCTGCTGCATCTTATCCCCGCCCCAACAACGCACCTGCGCCGTGGGTTGCTGTGCCAGCAATGCTTTAATAAGATTGCTCCCGTGCAAATCACCAGAGGCTTCGCCCGCAATGATGTAATATTTTTTATAGACACCCACGATATATTTATTTAGCGCCAGATTTTTTCCAGCTTCTTTTTTACGTCCGCATCCGTAAGGTCAAACTGCACAGGCACCACGCTTACATAGCCGTTTGCCAGCGCCCATTCGTCAGAATCCTTTCCTTTGTCAAAGTTCACAAATTCTCCCGTCAACCAATAATATTTCCGGCCGTGCGGGTCTGTGCGTTCAATAAAGCTTTCCTTATACTTGGCATAGGCTTGCTTGCAAATCTTAAACCCTTTGATATCGTCTAACGGCAGCTTGGGCACATTTACGTTCAGCAAAAAATGCTTGTTGAATTTACCTTTCAGTATTTTTTCCACAATCATGCCGGCATAATATTTAGCCGCCCTGAAATCCGCGTCCGGCGCATAATCCAGCAAAGAAAAGCCAACAGCCGGAATACTTTCGATAGCCGCTTCCATCGCGGCACTCATCGTGCCGGAATAAATGACGTTGATGCTATGATTGGCCCCGTGGTTGATACCGCTCACGCAAAGGTCGGGCTTGCGGTTCAGAATTTTGTCCACGGCAAGTTTTACACAATCCACCGGCGTGCCGGAACAGGCATAAGCCTCAACACCATCAAAGATGTCCACCGGACTGAGGCGCAAAGGCTGGCCAATCGTGATGGCGTGCCCCATGCCCGACTGCGGCTTGTCCGGCGCTACCACGACCACCCTCCCAAAATCCTTCACAGCTTCGATAAGGCTCTTAATGCCCAATGCGGTAACACCATCATCGTTCGTCACCAGGATAATCGGTTCTGTGCGCTTGGTTCTTTTCTTCTTTGTTTGCATAGAGTGCAAAAATAGATGAAACAGAGATGATATAATTTTCCTTTTTATAGCTCCCCAAGGAATTAATAAAGAATTAGCAGTTAAATCATGAATGGCTCTTTCTCATGAAGCGTTCCTGGTTTTCCCGGCAAACACATCGTGCATAAATCAAAAAAATGTTGTTCATTTGTGTATGATAGTTTTTAAAACTCCCGCCATGAAACGAAATCCGCAGATTACAGTCATCATGCTGATGGCTCTTTTTCTTGGAGCCTGTTCACCCAAATTAAAAATGACCGGCACATGGAATATTGACCGATACGAAACAACCGTCAACGGGCAACAAAAACTAACGCTGACCAACATTGGTACTATTACTTTTAAAAAGAAAGGCGAGGGAGACAAGAACCTGCACTACACGGTGTATGGCACCAGCAAAACGGATAGCCTGCCCTTTGCATGGTACCGCACGGGCAATTTCATCGCCATCGAAAGCAGCGGTTCCGACTTATCCAAAACATGGGTAATCCGTTCTTTTAAAAAGAAAGAACAAAAATGGAAATCTGCGGCCGGCACAAATTCCGTACAAACGCTGGACATCAGCCGGCATTAAGACGATGCCAAAATTTCATCTATCTTCTTTAGTTCTTCTGCCCCAAAAGCGGTATTGGAAAGGCTTTTCAGCGAATCCAGCAACTGATTGGCACTGCTTGCCCCTACCAACACGGAGGTGACCCTTTTGTCTTTTAGCAACCAGGCAATGGCCATCTGCGCCAGCGACTGTCCGCGCGAAACAGCCAATTCATTAAGCTGCTTGATTTGCGCGACCTTTTGCGGGGTAATACTGTCTTTTTTTAAGAAATGATTTTTAGCCGCACGAGAGTTTTTGGGAATACCTTTCAAATACCTGTTAGTCAACAGCCCCTGCGCCAACGGTGAGAAGGCGATGCAGCCCACGCCAAATTTTTCCAACACATCCAGCAGGCCATCCTCAACCCACCGTTCGTACATGGAATACTTGGGCTGGTGAATCAGGCACGGTGTGCCCAATTTTTTCAGTGCCTTGATGGCGGTCTTTGCTTCGGCTGGTTTATAGTTTGAGATACCTACATATAAAGCCTTTCCTTGCCGCACCAATAAGTCAAGCGTGCCCATCGTTTCTTCGATAGGCGTATCGGGGTCGGGACGATGATGGTAGAATATATCCACATAATCCAACTTCATACGCCGCAGGCTTTGATCCAGACTGGACACCAGATATTTTTTGGAACCCCAATCGCCGTAAGGCCCGTCCCACATCGTGTAGCCTGCTTTGGACGAAATAATGATTTCATCGCGGTGCAACTTAAAATCCGTGTGGAGGATTTTGCCAAAATTTATTTCGGCAGAGCCGGGCGGCGGCCCATAATTATTGGCCAGGTCAAAATGCGTAATGCCGTTGTCAAACGCCGCATGCAGGGTTTTACGATAAACCTTTACGTCGTCCACATCGCCAAAGTTGTGCCACAAGCCCAACGAAATAGCAGGCAACAATAAACCGCTTTCGCCACAGCGGCGATAACTCATGCGGGAATATCTTTCGTCAGAAAATTTCATTTGTATTTTTTTATGGTTGAAACGAAAATCGTATTGTATCCATTTCTTTGGTACGAATTTAAGAAATAGATTATACATAACCTTTGAAAGAGAATATTAAAAATAAAACGAGGACAGAATATATATCCTGCCCTCGTTGACAAATAAAAAAATTCAGAAGCCATACTTTACTTAAACTTCAGCGGCACAATCAATCTTGCCGTGAAATTGCGTCCCATATTGAACACGCCCACACGGCCCGTAACAGGGTTTTCATCCGTATATTTCAAACGGCTCAGGTGATTTTGATAGGCCACGTCCGTCAGGTTGTTCAACGCCAACACAAGGGTTGCATACGTTTTTCCGCGTACTTCCAAATCTGTTCCCAAGGCCGCATTGAACAAAGTATAACCCTTTGTGGCGGTTTCTGTGTTATAACCTGCAAAATAATGGTTTTGCTTTGCCACGTTATCCATTTCTACTTTCACAAACAGGTTTTTAAAATCCTTCACCTGATTGGGAAACTCAGCCCTCAACTCGGTAAGCAGGCGAGCAGGCATCATCAGCGGCAGGTTTTCAGAACCATCAACAGCCTTTGTAAAACGTCCCTGCACCATGCTAAAAGTATTTTCAAAATGCAGCCAATCCAAGGGGTGCGGGTGAATGTCGAGCGATGCTTCAAGACCCAGCAAGTTTGCGGACTGTTGCGTAAACTTATATACCTTGGCATCCCCTATCAAAGAATCAAGCCCGCCAACGCCCTGTAATTTTTGCGCATAGATATAGTTTTGCACGTGGTTGATATAAGGCGTTACTGAAAAATCTACGTGCTGCGTGTTAAATTGCAGACCCATATCAAAGGACAGCGAGCTTTCGCTTTTCAGGTCACGGTTCCCGATTTCATAATGCCCAGTGCCTTCGTGCTCGCCGTTAGAGGCCATCTCGGCAGCATTCGGTGCGCGAAAACCCCGGCTCAGGTTGGCCTTCAACAACAAGTGTTCGCCCAGTTCCTGGCTCAAACCAACACTGGCAGAGATATTTGAAAACTGTTTTTTAAATGCTTCAAACTTCACATCTTCTTCCTCCATCATCTGCTTTCCGTTGAAACTGCGGTTGTCGAAACGCAGGCCACCGCTCACGGTGGTTCCCTCCTTGTGGTAAGCTGTATAACCATAAACCCCGACATCAAATAAATCGTAATCCGGTATAATGGCCTCTTCCCCCTTGTTCTTGTTCGTCTGCCCCATGCCGTTTACGCCGACACTTGTCTTCCAATTTCCATTTGAAGCAAAATGATATGCCACGTGATAGTTCACGGTTTTTAAATCAAAATAAGCTCCCGGTTCTTTAGGGGCATCCACCTCGCCAAACTCGCGCCGCTTGCTCTGCTGATAACCTACTAATGCGGTCAGCCTTGCGCCGTTTAATAGAGAGAAAGCATTATCCAGTAACAACTTGGTATGGTTCACCCTTTGATAAGGTACCAGCGGGCTTTTGCCATCACGTAGTTTATCAGTAAGGTCATAGCCGTCCACAACTAAATTCCCCTCATCGTCCCGCACGCCATCTACCATGCCAATCTGCTGGTTAAACCGCGAAAAGACGAGATGGGAATAGCCCCAGCTTTTGTTCAATCCAACATAACCGCCAAAGTTCTTTTCGTTAAAACGGCTGTTCAGTACATCCCCGTCATATTTGTTTTGATAATCGCCCGCTCGCTTCAAACTTCCATAGGCGTTCCAATTAAAACCGTTGAGATTTCCGGCGATATTGGCATATCCGCCCCACATATTATTGTTGGCATTCATGCTGCCCGATAGTTGCCCGCTGACGGTGTTCAATGCCACCGGGGTATTGGTAATAATATTAACCACCCCGCCAAGGGCGTCACTGCCGTACATCAACGATGCAGGCCCACGCAGTATCTCCACGCGCTTTGTGCTGTACTCGTCTATCTCCATGCCATGCTCATCGCCCCATTGCTGGCCTTCCTGCCTTACCCCATCATTAATAGTTACCACACGGTTATACCCCATGCCACGTATAAAAGGTTTGGCAATTGCCGGCCCTGTGGTCACGGCAGATACGCCGGGTTGTTTTGACAGTATGTCCATCAGGTTCGTGCCGGAAGCCCGTTGAAGTTCTTTCTGGTTCACAATAGTGGTATAAGTGGGCGTCTGCCTCACTTGCGTAACTGCCGACACGCCCGTGACCGTCACGTTATCGTTTTCCACGATTGCCGTGCGCAGCGTAAAGTCCCTCGTCGTATTACCATCCAGCTTTATGCGGTCTACAAAGGATTTATATCCCACGTAAGAGACTTCTATCGTAAAACTACCGTTAGGCAAGGAAGTAAAGTTATAACGGCCACCATTATCAGTCGTGACCCAGGTTTTAAGTTCATGAATCGTAACCGTAGCGTTGGCTAAGGGCTTTCCGGTGGCCGCATCTGTCACCACACCAGTTAACGAACCTTTGTTATCCATATTTCTGGCCGTTACCGAGACGGACACAGATAAGAAAAAAACTAAGAATATATATATCAAACGTTTCATAAAATGTATTTATGATATTCATTAAAAAAACAGGTACATTTTTGTTGTTATTTTTTGACATCGCCCCATAGACCGCAATTGCCTGAAAGATCTTGACAATATTATTTTGTCAACGACAGTACTACTATCAGCTTTGCTTGCGACGCTCCGTTCAACTGCAGAATATCTATGCGCCGAACACAAAGCCGCCTCTATAAAACAAAATATCGTATGTGGAGAAACTCAAGTCGTGAACGGAGGGCCACGGAGCAGCACCAACCCTAAATCGGCAGATATAATATGTTTGGAAAGATAGGTTGGCAGATATTGAAAAAACCGCAATTGAAAATCCCTTTCAAAAACATGTCCTTCCGTAAAAGCCTCGGACATGCCTTCCAGCACAAGCCCGCAATTATAGTCATAGGTCTTAAAACTAAGTTCCCCGCTATTCGAAAACTGATGGTCAACATGGTTGAAGACCAAATCGTGCAGGTATAACCTGGGCGTCACGGCCAGCATAAAGGTCAACAGCGCCCATGCCGCTAACAGCCTCTTAAAGTTTGCCCTATATTTTTTCCTTTGATACAACGTTGCAAAAGTAGAGAAATTAGGACAGTTTCGGCACATTAAGAAAGAAAGACTTCCTTAAAGTTGTTTTAAACAATATGACCAACTGTACATTTTGTGCGTTCTGACAACACTCAATCTATGAAACTAATAATATCTTCCATATTATCGGGGGTAATGATACATGTTGTTGCACCCGGGTAGTTTTCTGTAAAGGTTTTGGGTATGTTTGCTTTGGCCTTTTTGTTCCACTTAAATTCAAAAGCGGTCAGCGTATCGCTTCCCTCTTCTATTAAATCAATTTCCTGTTGCTGGGTAGTGCGCCAAAAATAATGTTTTGCCGAGGCCTGTTGGTAATGTCGGTATTTAATACGTTCTGCTATTATAAAATTTTCCCAAAGTGCGCCTGTATCTGTTCGATTACCCAACTGTTTAAAATTATCCACTATGGCGTTTCTGATACCACAATCATAAAAATATATTTTCTTTCCCTTTTTTATTTCGTTTCGTACATTCCCTGAAAAAGCCGGAAGCTGGAACACAATAAAGGCCTTCTGTAGCAGATCAATATACTTTTCTACTGTTTTACTGTCGCTGCCAACCGTTTGCCCTAATTCGGAAAAAGTCACCTCACTCCCTATCTGAAGTGCCAAGGCTTTCAGCAACTTTTCAATGAGGGCAGGCTTTTTTACCTGTTCCAACATTAACAGGTCTTTGTAAAGATAGCTGCCTGCAAGCAGTTTCAGGAGTTCTTCTTCCTCCCCCGGGTGTGTTACGATTTCCGGATAATAACCATATATCATCCGTTGCTCAATGAGTCTTTTTTCCTGCAATAATCCGTGGTGATGAACCATTTCTTCAAAACTGAGCGGGTAAAGCATAAATTCATATTTCCTACCGGTAAGCGGTTCATTTACCCGGCTGGATAATTCAAACGAAGATGAACCTGTTGCGATTACCTGTACATCTTTTATCTGATCGGTAATCAATTTTAAGGTTAATCCGATATTTTCAATCCGTTGTGCTTCGTCTATTAGTAGTATTCTCTTTTTACCGATTATTGAATTTAACTTTGCGGCAGTCGTGTTGCTCAATAACTCGCGTACATCGGCATCGTCACCGCTTAATGCGAACCATTCTTTATCCTGACGCGATAGTACAGCTTCGGCGAGTGTGGATTTGCCTGTCTGCCTTGCGCCAAACAACAAAATAGCCTTGCCCTTAAAAAGGCGTTGCTCCAGCCGGGTCTGCAATAGCCGTTTTATCATAAAAAAGGATTTAATTCCCGTAAAATTATGATATTTTTGGATTTAAAACCAATAATATCATAATAAAAAAGGATTTAAATCCTGTATTATGGTCTTATATCAGCCGCAAAACAGATTTGGTTTACAATATCCCGCCCTTGATTTCCTGATTTCCATACAGAAAGGAGAATGTTGTTGGAGATCATTCCAACAACGGCTAAAACATTTTACTATAAAAAATGTGCTTTTTATGAAGACGGCCCAATACCCTTGCGACCTACCCATTTTTTTGGGCAAGCTCCTGCAAGGCTTTTTCCAGTTCCTGAACGCGCGCGACAAGTTCAGGCAACTTGCGGACGAGCGCCTGGCTCTTCAATGCCTGTGTATAGTCATACGCAGGTGAACCCGTAACGGCCTTTCCTGCGGGGATTTCTTTGCTGACACCGCTCTGTGCGTTTATCCTGGCACCGTCGGCAATGTGAAGATGCCCCACAATGCCCGCCTGCCCGCCAATCATCACGCCTTTGCCAATCTTGGTGCTGCCGCTGATGCCTGCCTGCGCGGCCACCACGGTGCTGTTGCCGATCTCCACGTTGTGGGCAATCTGGATGAGGTTGTCCAACTTGGCACCGCTGCGTATAATCGTTGAGCCAATGGTGGCCCTGTCGATGGTCGTGTTGGCGCCAATTTCTACATTGTCTTCCACGACGACATTGCCAATCTGTGGCACTTTGGTAAACGAACCATCCCCCTGCGGGGCAAAGCCAAAACCGTCACTGCCGATTACCGTCCCGGCATGAATGGTTACTTTATTGCCCACCGCACATCCCTGCATAATCTTCACGCCTGCGTGGATAACGGAATCATCACCAATCGTAACATTGTCGCCGACATAGGCATTAGGATATATTTTGGTATTATTTCCCACCTTCACATTCTCGCCCAAATAGGCAAAAGCACCGATATAAACATTTTCCCCGTAACGGGCAGATGCTGAAATATAGGATGGCTGCTGCACGCCCTTGAGCTGCTGCTGCATGATTTCCTGATACTTGGCGAGCAACATGGCAAAAGCCGAATAGGCATCTTTTACGCGTATCAACGCTGCTGACACGGGATGCTTCAACGTCAAGGACTCACTAATGATAACCACGCTGGCACTGGTCTTGTAAAGATACTCCTCGTATTTAGGGTTTGCCAAAAAAGAAAGTTGCCCTTCCTGTGCCTCTTCTATCCTGCCAAAGGATTTCACGGCTGCTTCGGGATTACCTTCCACCGTGCCGTTAATTATCATTGCAATCTGCGATGCCGTAAAAACCATATAAGTTTTGTTTTCAATCTGAATATGAAAAGCTTTCGTTTTGTTGAAACTTAAACCCTCAAGGAGCAAATGTAATATTTTTTAACCGCCATTGCCGTTTGCGAGCTAATTAATGCGTTATCAACTTGTGAAATATCTTTTAAACTGCCATCCTTGTACAAAATTTTTATCTGCTCATCGTGGTCATTATACATAGTATTGCTGGTTTCTCCGGCAAAAACGAGATAAGATAGCTGGTCTTCCGTAACCTGGAGTACATCGCGTACCTCTTTTTTCCGCAACGTCAACACCTCGTCGTCTATGGGCATAGACTGCAACTTTACATGCATGATTCTCCGCTGCACCAACGCCCTGCAAAGCAACGACAAAACCTTGTCGGGATGCGCACACCAGTTTTTTATGGTCGCCATCACATCGTGATCGTCCATGCTGCAAAACGTGTTCAGATGGTCGTTAATATCAAATTGCTTGTCGTGATGCAGGAAAAAATCAAGCGCGGGCGTGGCGGCCTGCACCTGCTCCCCGGCACGCACCAAATCCCCGGCGCGCCGGATAATCATCACCAACATGCGCTCCGCCGCCAAGACGGTCTTGTGTAGGTAAACCTGCCAATACATCAACCTGCGGCTCAACAAAAATTTTTCAATGGAATAAATAGCCTTTTCTTCTACTACCAAATGTCCGTCCGCCACCGTGAGCATCTTAATGATACGGTCGTACCCAATCACGCCTTCGGCCACGCCTGTAAAAAAACTATCGCGGTTCAGGAAATCCATCCTGTCCACGTCCAACTGCCCCGATACCAATTGATGCAGGAACAATTTAGGGTACCGATTGGTAAAAATATCAATGGCCAGTTTCAACTTACCGTCCAGTTCCCCATCCAGCTTTTGCATTAACAGGTGCGAGAGCGTTTCGTGATGCACCCCTTTTATCAGCTCGTGCTCCAAAGTATGCGAAAACGGCCCGTGGCCAATATCATGCAGCAGGATGGCAATCTTTGCGCCCAATTCTTCTTCCGGTGCAATATCCACCCCCTTGCTTTTTAGCTCCGAGAGGGCCATGCACATTAAATGATATGCCCCCAACGAATGATGCAGGCGCGTATGCACGGCACCGGGATAAACCAAATGCGCAAATGCCATCTGATGGATATTGCGCAAACGCTGGTAATATGGATGAGATATAATTTGCAGAATAAGCGGGTGGTCTATGGTGATAAAACCATACACCGGGTCATTTATTATTTTGCGCACAGTGGCCATCTTTTCAATTTGTCTGCAAAAATAGGCCGTATTGGGCATCGCACATCAATTGTGATGCGGGATTTCCAAACTGCTTTTAACTGCCGTAGTAAATACCAAGTCGGACACGTATGCTTTTCAGTACCTTAGCTATAGAAAACCAGCATATACAAAATGAACCAATTGAAGAAAATTGTCTTGTTATCAACAATGTTGCTAAACCTTAATGTGCTTGTTCAGGCACAAGAAAAGTCATTTGAAGAACTTGCCGTGCTGTTTGAACAGAAAAATTATTTTAAGCTAAAAGAACGCTATACACTGAATAAAAAAGGTTATTCAAAAACACAACAAAAGTTTATAGAGGCTATACTGGACAATGCTTTCAATAAACTAAAAGAATCTAATAACAAAATAGACCAGCTTACTAAAACAAGAACAGGACTGAACGATTTCTTACTCCTTAAGCTATACCAGATAAAAGAAGACAATGCTATAAAACTATTCAATTATAAAGAGGCCAAGATTGCTCTTGAAACCATATTGCGCAATTACAAGCGACTACTTTCAGAGAATAAGATCAAAGAAACAACCAACAGTTTAAAGATATGGACGGCGTTAGAAGATGCACCCAAACAACGAGTGCATATAAAAGAAACCAATAGATTAACGATAACCAAAGACATTGCGGGTTTAAACAATTTAAAAGTCCATCATAAAAAAGATACCGTAGATTTCATTTTTGATACAGGTGCCAATTTATCAACGGTTCCTTACACTACAGCTAAAAAATTAAATATGAAAATCATCTCCGTTGACGTTGAGGTGGGAACGGCAACAGGCGAAAAGGCCCCGGCACAAATTGCAATATGCCCGGCTTTTACATTAGGAAGCATTGAAATACAAAACGCCATATTTTTAGTGTTTAAAGACAGCTCATTATTTTTTCCGCAGATTAATTTTCAGATACATGGCATTTTGGGATTTCCTGTAATAGCTGCACTCCGGGAAATACAAATAACCCGGGATGGCTATTTTATAGTTCCGAAAAAAGAAACATCTGTCAATTCCGCGTCTAATATGGCGATGGACGGATTAACCCCTTTAATCAATATAGAGGGGAAGCATTATACTTTTGATACAGGGGCGGATAATACTATGCTTTACAGCAACTATTATACTGAAAATAAAATCAGGATTGACGAAAAATATGAACCCACAAAAGTTCATTTTGCAGGCGCCGCAGGTAAAAAGGTATTTGACGGATACATCATTACGCAAGATTTCAAGATTTCAGACAAGAAAGTAACGCTTTCCAATATCGATTTATTAAAAGAGAAGATTAAAGATGACGAAACTGTTTACGGAAACATCGGGCAGGACTTAATTAAACAGTTCTCCAAAATGACACTAAACTTTGATAAAATGTTTATCAAATTCAATTAATACATTTAGCTGGTTCAATTATTGATATAAAGAACTCATGAAAAAATTAATCCTGATTTTAACAACTGTTTTACCCGTTTACCTGTTTGCGACCATCTGGTATGTTGGACCTTCGAGAACGTACACAAAACCCAGCCAGGTAGCCTCACTTGTTAATCATGGCGATACGGTGTACATCGATGCCGCAGATTATATAGGCGATGTTTGTGCCTGGACAAAAAACAATCTTGTGCTTATAGGCGTCAACGGACGGCCTCATTTACGCGCAAACGGAGTTAACGCAATGGGCAAGGGTATCTGGATATTTTCGGGTAATAACATCACTGCAAAGAATATTGAATTTTCCGAAGCAAGCGTACCGGATAAAAATGGGGCGGGGATCAGACTTGAGGGCCTGGGTATTAACATTGAAAACTGCTACTTCCATAACAACGAGAACGGAATACTTACCGGTAATAATGGCGGGAAAATAGTAATCAGGAACAGTGAGTTTGGTTACAATGGCGATGGCGAAGGCTATGCGCACAATCTTTATATTGGACATGTTGATACGGCTTTAATACAATACAATTATTTCCATCGTGCCAGGGTTGGCCACGAATTCAAATCAAGAGCAAGAGTAAATTACCTGCTATACAACCGGTTCTCAGATGAAAGTACAGGTACTGCCAGCCGGAACATAGATCTGCCCAACGGAGGTGTGTCTTACCTTATAGGGAACATCATTGAGCAGGGGCCCAACAGCGCCAACAGTAATATGGTGGGTTATGGATTAGAAGGATTGAACAATACCGCCCCTCACGCTTTTTTTGCCATAAACAATACGCTGGTAAACAATAAAAGCACCGGCAGTTTTTTCCATATTCAAAATGGAACAGGAACTATCAAAGTATATAATAATATTTTTTCGGGACCTGGAACTGTAATAAATTTCGGTGGAGGTACCGCCACTATCGATTCTTCCAACAATCTTGTACAAACCAATATAAGCCTGGTGGGCTTTTTAAACCCTTCAGATTACGATTACCAGATCACCCAAAATCCGGCTGTCATAAACAAAGGCACTGCACCGGGTACAGGATTAAATGGCTTTTCCCTGCTACCTGCAAGTGAGTATGCTCATCCTGCCGGAGGGAGAAGGAGATCAATGCAAGGAAATATAGACATAGGTGCTTACGAAGCCAGCGGGGAAATTCCGCTTCCTGTAAACTATGGCACTATTGAAGCAAATATTAAAAATGGAATACTAAATGTAACCTGGCTTACAACGCAGGAGAGCAATAATAAATATTTCAACATAGAGCTTTCACATGACAGCATCCATTTCACATCTATAGGGCAGGTCAGTTCCAAAGGGAATGATGGCTACTCTACCACTGCATTAAATTATGATTTCAGCATACCTATGCAATCTATTTCTTTCGGCTTGCTTATAGGGATACTATTGATTGGCGGCAACTGCTTTAAACGAAAAAAACACATTGTATATTTACCCGTCGTACTGGCATTATTACTGATCCTTAACGCCTGTTCCAAACATGCCAATAACGCAGCCGAAAAGCAGCAAACGGTTTATATAAGAATATCACAAACTGATATTAATAATAAAATAACTTACTCAAAAATAATACGGGCAAATATTAAAGAATAACGAAAAGCTTACTTCAGCCCCAAAAAGGATTCAGCAAAAAAGGAGTTGAAGGACTGTTCAACTTTAAGCATGTGCAGAAAAATATTTCTGTTACTGCTCAGCCGGAACTGCCAGCGGTATATCAGGTTTTACAGGCTTCCCAAAATTGGGTGTCCCATCTTTATTCCAGGTGAATTTTTGCGCACGTGGTGAGCGATGGCCGCCACAGCCCTGCCCAGGTGCGGAATTGGCATGATATAATATCCAGTCTTCTTTTCCGTTTGGAGATTTGAAAAATGAATTATGTCCGGGTGCGTAAACACCGTTTTCCGGAGCGGCTTTAAATACCGGTTCGGGATGCTTTTTCCAGTTGGCCGCATTGAGTAAATCCGCATCTGCGTTAACAGACAACATGCCTAAGGTATAATAATCTGTCCAGCAGCCGCTGGCGGAATAGATGATAAAAATTTGGTCTTTATGTTTCAGGAACTGCGGACCTTCATTTACATTCACCTGCTCCGGTGTTTCTCCTTTCAGGTAACCATGCGTTTCCCAATCGTATTGAGGGCTTGATAGTTTCACTCTTTCGCTTTCTATGGTCCAGGGATTTTTCATGCGTGCTATGTAAATATTCTGCTGCCCGTTCACACCGGCTTCCCAGCCGGACCATATCATATACAACGTGCCTTTATGCTCAAACACATCCGCATCAATCGCCCATTTATCAGTGGCATCGGCCACCTTTCCTTTAAATACCCACTCCCCTTTCATTGGGTCGGTTGATTCATTTTCTATTACATACATCCGGTGGTTGTGGTTATTCCCATCATCCGCGGCAAAATACATATACCATTTCCCTCTTATATACTCAATTTGCGGCGCCCATAATTCTTTAGAGTAAGCTGTATTTGCCGGCGGAGTCCAAACCGTTTTACTTTTCTGCAGTTTTAAGATCTGCCAGATTTTTAGTTTTCCACAGCACCAGCCTTGAACCCATACTATGCGTATAGTAATAATAACCATCTTTATAAAAACTATATGGATCCGCACCCGAAGGCAGTAAAGGATTAGTAAAAGTCCGCGTTGCTTTCTGTGTTTTATTTACAGCACAGCCGCCCAAAAACAAAACCGTCAGCAACAATAATGCTATTCTCATTTGTATTACTTTTTGTTTAACAACCGGAAAGTACCGCGCTTAATAACGATTTTATCCGGCATGCCCTTTTCTTTTTTAAACTTTATTTCTATCATGCCCGTTTTTCGCGGCGACACTTTATTATTACTGTTGTGTAAATGAAAAACATACAACATTTTACCTTTTCCATCCATAAAAACATCCCCATGCCCTGTGCCATTTATCCCTATATCTTTTCGTGAAAGTATCGGGTTGCCCTCATACTTCCTCCAGGGGCCGGCGGGGTTATCCGATACAGCATAACCTAAAGCATAATCAGGATTCCGGAAATCATTGGCTGAATAAATCAAATAGTAAAGTCCCTTATGCTTCAAAACTGTAGGGCCTTCCGCTACTTTCCATGCTACATTTTGCGTGTCTTCCCAGTGCTGGGCTGCATAAATGCACTCTTTTAAAGTTGCATATTGTATGGTTGCCAGATCATCACTCAACTCTGCCACGAAGATCCGGTTACCCTCTTGCAAGCGTACATGATAGAGATAGATTTTGCCCGAATCAAAGAATATAAAAGGGTCTATCATTCTTGTGGCTGTGTCAAGAGGTTTGAGTTCCTTCTGAGTAAAAGGGCCAAGCGGACTATCGGCTTCGGCAATGGCAATATGTTCATTAGCTGTATAAGCCATATAAAACCTTCCTTTATGCTCAAATACCTGGGGAGCCCAAAAACCTTTATTGCCGTAGCTTTCTCCTTTTTTCAAAGCAAAGCCACTGTATTGCCAGTTCTTTTTATCGGTTGAGGTAAATACGATAAAACCATCGTCGCGGTTATTTTCACCACCGGTACCATATAAATAATAAACACCCTTATGATAAAATACAGTGGGGTCTGCAAGAAAAGGGTTATTGCTGCCAGACGCTTGCCCATGCACTGTATAGGACACCTGCATTATCAAAAGCAACAATAAAAAACGACTATGACCAAAAAATTTCAAACGATGGAGGTATTAAATTTTTTCAAAATCAACTACACTTTGTCCTGAAAGAAGAGAAAGCATGAATCCATAAAGTTTTAGCTTTCTTAAGAATTCTAACGATATGTTTATAATATAAAATAACATTGTCGCCCCTTTAAAGTTTGGGAGATAAAGTTCTCCCATGAACAAGTTGTAATATATATAAGTAAGAGCCCGTTTAAAATTTATTTCGTCATTTAAGATGTTGGTGATAACACCAACATTGGCGGTTGCCGTTGCGCGTGTTATCACCCGCAATTACACTAAAACCTTAAGTAAACTACATTGAATAGCTTGTAAGTTATTTCATAATATAAATTTAAACAGGCTCTTTGTATTGAACTATTACTGTTCTATAATTTGCCAGTCATCTTCTTTATGAAGTCCACTTCTTCCTGCTTATATGGTGTACCGTCTTTCCTGAAAATATCGTGAAACCAAAGCGGAGGTTCTGCTGTGTATTGTTTTGTCCAGCTATCCCAGGGATAAATAGTTTGCGACTTTCCATCTACAAAACCCCAGTTCACCATCGCCACTTTATTTTCCTTAGCCACAGGCAGGGAGGACTGGAAAGTGCTTTGATTGGGGCGTGCCATATACTCTGTACAGATCAAAGGTTTATTATAGCGTTGCAGTTGTTTTATTTTTTTGGCAAGTGTAGCCGAATCATCATAACAATGAAAGGAAACAATATCGGATTCTTCGAGCTGCAGTTTTTCAATGGGTTTAAGCGTGCTGTCGCTTTCCCAGTTACCGGACCAGATGCCCGAAGTAAGCGGCTGGCTGGGGTTTGCAGTTCTAGCCCATTCAAAAGTTTTTTTAAGCAGCGGTATCACAAACGCTACTTTATCAGGAAGCTCCTGCTTATTATAGGCAGGTACGTTCATGTTATCCGGTTCATTCCATACATCCCATACCAGGATGCGGTTATCATTAGCAAATTTTCCTACAATAGCTTTTACGTATTTTTCCATTGCAGGGTATTGGGTGGAATCTTTCAGCACATCCGCTCCGGGACTTTGTACCCATCCTGAATTATGTACAAAAGGTCTGGGTTCTCTTTGCTTGCCTGCTACCGGGAACGGATCCCAGCAGGAATCGAATATAGTAAAGATGATCCTGATCTTATGCCTGTCGGCAATTTCAAGGAACTTATTGACCCGGTCATAAAAGCCCTGCTCATCATTTTGCCAGGCCAGGTCGTGCAGATATACACGCATCGTATTCATGCCTAAAGATTCGGCATATCCCAGTTCTTTATCAATGGTAGCCGTATCAAAAGTTTCAGCCTGCCACATTTCTAACTGGTTGATGGCTGTGCTGGGCAAAAAATTAGCGCCCACATACCAAGGCTGCATACTATACCATTCATTCGCTTTTTCTGAAGTCCAGACTGTTCTGTCCGACGCTTCTGTATTTTCTTTATTGCCGGGATTACCACACGCTCCTAATAAAAGAGCAACCGACACACATAGCACCGTAAAAACTCTGTTGCACATAATTGATAATTTTGGATGAGATATGTTTATTTAAAATTTACTTCACTACAGGGAACGACGCCACCCGCAGCCTTGCAGCGCCCATCGGTATCAGTTCTATTGTTTCTGCTTGCGCAGATACTGTTACAGGGCTTTGCGGCAATGTATCTGTAAGACCGTACTGGTCTATTTTCCAGGAAGCAATTTGTTTTCCTTTAGCCTTTAGCGCAACCGGCACACTTTGCGGAGTGAAGGGAAAATTATCTGAAGGCCAGGATTTTTTGACCACCTGGAAAAAAGCGGCAGGATCGTCTCCATTATAAGCCAGCCCGTAATTCCATGCAGAGCCCGGAAGTATTTCAAAAGATGGCCACTTTTCCGGATCGGCTGTTTCCTGCCATTTGGAATCGCCGATAGCGGATTTTTTACTATCTGCTTTTATATAATTTTCTTTGATCTTTAATGAATAGGTTAAAGGGCCGCGGTTTACACTGATACTGTTCTTATTATTCTTCCACTCCCGAACCTGTAGCTGCATCGGGAATTCCAGCTCAACCTTGTCGCCGTTCTTCCACTGCCTGTTTATTTTTATATAAGCAGACGGCGTAAAGCGCTGATCGATCGTTACACCATTTATCTTTAACCGCGCGTCACTGCACCAACCGGGCACCCTCAGATAAAACGGGAAAGTATTGCTGCCCTTCATGTTTAATGTAAACGACAATTTTTCATCAAAAGGGTAATGCCCTTGTGATGTTATGGTAACATTTTTACCCTTTCCCACTTTTGCTGTTACCACGGCTTCGCAATATAACATAGCTGCAAGGCCGTTATCGGGCGTAGCCATGAATACATGCTCCGAATAATAAGGCCATCCCTGTGAGTGATTATGCTGGCAGCACCGGGAGCTGAAAGGGTTCATCATTAAGAAAGGTCCGCTGTTATCTATGCCCGGATGATGGTTCTTGCTGTCGCTGATAGTCATGTTAGGGCTTGTAATGTAACGCAACGCCCTGAAATCGGGCATTACCGCTGCGGGATAGGTATTAAAAGCTACGTCTTCCGCATGGTCGGCCCAGAAAGGATCGCCGGTAATGCCTGCCAAAATCTCATCGGAAGCCATTTGCTCTACCATTCCACAGGTTTCCACACCCTGCCTTGGGTCGGTATAACCCTTGCGTGCATTTTCATCGGCGCCAAACATACCACCAGGTACATTACCATACCTGTCCCTTATGATCCTGAAATCATTATAAGTAGCTTCAATATCACTTTTGTTACCGGTTTGCAGGTAATAGGTGGCAGGCTCCCTGAAACTTTGGGCAATATTTACGTTGTGCCAGTTGGGAAGGTTGTTTGCCTGCCGCCAGTCTGCGGTGTTGCGATGTATCTTTTCAGCCAGGTCAAGCAGCCATTCTTTACCTTTTGTCCTGTTGTACAGCCAGTAAATGCTTAAAATGTTATCTCCTCCGCGGCTGTTCTCCCAGTAGTCTTTCAGCATCATGCTGTCGGGCAGGTTGTATTGCCATCTGAAATATTTTTCCATGAATGGTAATACCCTCTGATCCTTGCTGTACTCATAATAAGATTGAAGGCACCACAGCATGATCATATTTCCCCATAAATCAGGCTTACCATTTCTAAGGATCAACGGGCCAAAGTAGCCGTCTTCGCGCTGGCTGTTCAATGCGGCATTTAGCCAGATCTTCGCCTCGTCTATAATTTTTTTATCGTTTAAAATATAGCCCAGGTTGGCATAGCCCTTTAACCAGTAAGGCACTTCTTCCCAGCCATGATCTCCGCTTCCGTCTTTGCTCAGCCAGGCGTTATCTTTTTTTGCAAGCCATGCGCTAATCTCTCCCAGGTGCCCGGTAAGGCCATCGCGCTGCCGTTCCAGGTATTTCAACAACCAGCCCTGTGGCTTTATGGAACCTACCGGCAACTTGATCAAATACAAGGGTTGCAGTGCTTTTTGGTTGGATACATAGAACCGGTTAGTAACGGAATTATCGGGACGGGCAACTTCAGATACCTGCTGATTACCCCCTCTTTTTTGTGCATGAATATAGAAAGGGAGCAAAAACGTTGAAAAAATAAAGATCAGAACGGCTCTTTTGCCCAGGTTTAAACAATACATCATGATTTGTTATTTGTAAAAAATTATTTCTGTTACGGGAGCCAAAAATCAAAAGGCTCATCTCTTTTTGCTACCAGCGTACCGTCTTTATATTCAAGCGAGGCCACCTGTATGGAGGAACGTCGCTGTTCAAAGGGATAAATACCGCTGGCATTCATCTGCGCTTCGGAATGCTTTTTTCTGCCCGGGTGCGTAAAATAAAATACATAAACTTTTCCACCGGCAACAACAGCATCTCCATGTGCGCCTGTAGGATGATCGTCGAACCGTTTTCCATCCTCTTCGTACAGTATCTTACCCTGCTTGTCCCAATTGGTCAAATCTTTTGAGCGATATACACGCATACCCGACCATTCATCCGTTAGCATCCAGTAATACCCTGCAAATTCAAACACGTTAGGCCCTTCGTGAGGATCGCCTTTAATTACAGGCTCTTTTTGCATTTTCCAGTTTTTCAAATCTTTACTGTCAGACGCATAGGTTTGTGAATCGTGCCCCTTAAACCACATGCGCCATCCACCACCAGGCTTTTGCATAATGCAACCATCAATCACGTTCTCCATACCCACATCAATAAACTGCTCAAACTTCCAGTCCCACATATTTTTACTGGTATAGTAGGCTAATTGCGACGCTCCGCCCCAATGATTGCGGACGCCCCTGATATAAGTAACAAACAGGTGGTACACACCATTATGAAATACGATATCGGGTGCCCAGAAAGTATTGGTACCCGGTTCTATTGCAAGGTTTAAAGTGCCTCTGTACACCCATGTTTTACCATGGTCATCGGTTGAAGCAACTCCAATAGGATTGCCATAGCAAAAGGCTACATCAGGCGTTTCCTGGTTAGCGCGGCGTTGTGTATAAAGCATCCACCAACTCTTTTCCTGCTCATTATAAATGATTACAGGGTCGGCAGCACCATCTGTTACAGGATCGCGGAAAAGCGGGGCAGGCGCGACATGTATTTCTTTAGATGTTTGTGCAAAAGAAATTGTGGTTGATGCACTCGAAATGCACAACCACAAAATAAAAAGTAATTTTCGCGCTCCTGATGCCACGTCTGTATATTTATCTCACATTTACATTATACAACCCCTGATGCAGTTGCTTCAATGCAGATTCAGGCATTTTCATTATTTTCCTGTCGTAGGTTAAAATACCATTTGTTTCTACTTCCACATCAGTTGTTTGGGTATATACAGCAGCCGACAAGCCCAATGGAATGAGTTGCTTCAGATCATTCATGAGCCTTGTATAACGCTGCATCAGCTCGTCTTTATTTTTAAAGCTCTGGTAGCCCCAGTTGTTCTTCTCCTGCCAGGTATGTCCTTCCACAGGAAGGCCTAATCCGCCAAACTCCCCTAAAACCAAAGCCTGCGGACCATTGCCAAATACAGCGGGATCCGGCATCTGGGGATCGGGATAATGATGAATGTCGAGTATATCACCTGTATTAAAAAAGTTACCACCACTGGCACTGTTCACTAAGCGTGAGGGGTCGTACTTCATAGTCCATTCTGTGATCTCTTTTGTTTTAAACTGTCCCCATGCTTCGTTAAAGGGTACCCATACAACAATGGAGGGGAAATTATGTGCAGCATCCATTATAGCTTTCCATTCTTTCCTGTAATATCCTTCAGATTCAGCGCTGCGCTCTTTATCCCGGTTAAATCCTGATATCTGCCCGGGGCGCATATCCCAGTTATTACCGCCCAAATCGCCGCTTGGCATATCCTGCCAAACCATAATGCCTAAACTATCACAATAGTAGTACCAGCGGGCGGGCTCCAACTTTATATGCTTGCGGATCATATTAAAGCCCATCTCCTTTGTTTTTAGAATATCAAACAAGAGGGCTTCATCTGTAGGGGCTGTATATAAACCATCAGGCCACCAGCCCTGATCCAAAGGACCATACTGGAACAGGAAGTCATTGTTTAAAGCAAGCCTGTTGATACCGTTGGCATCCTTTTTCAGAGAAATCTTTCTCATGGCAAAATAGCTTTCGGCATAATCTAACTGCTTGCCATTGCGCGACAGATAGATCTTTAGCTGATATAAATGAGGCAATGAAGGCGACCATAATTCAGGGTTCGCAATAGCAATATCACCTTCAACACCTGCAGGCAATGTTACATCGCCTACCTGCTGTGTACCATTATAGGCTACAAACTTTACAATATCGCCGGCTTGTGCCCCTTCGATATCAGCTTTCACTTTTATCAGTCCCGCATCCACGTCGGGGGTGTGCTTTGTAGACGCGATATAAGCCGCGGGTACTTCTTCCGTCCACACTGTTTGCCAGATACCGGTTACCGGTGTGTACCAGATACCTTCGGGGTTTTTTACCTGCTTGCCTCTTGGCTGAGGGCCATCATCCGTAGGATCCCAAACCCTTACCATTATTTCCTGCTTCTTTCCTTTCTTTAAATACGGCGTTACATTAAACGAGAACGGGTCGAACCCACCTTCGTGTGAACCCACTTTTTTCCCGTTTACATACACATCACATTGCCAGTCCACAGAGCCAAAATGCAGCAGTACCTGGTTGGAGCCGGAAGGTTTCGCAAGCTGAGCAACAGTTTTATACCATAACAATTTATCTTTTCCTACAGTTTTGCCCACACCTGATAATGCCGACTCAACCGGGTACGGCACCAGTATTTTTCCGTCAAAACCTGTAGGGGCGCTTTGTTGCGAAGAAGCCGTAATAGCATAGTCCCAAAGACCATTAAGGTTTTGCCAATTATTTCTTTTCAACTGCGGCCGGGGATACTCCGGCAGTGGCTTTTCGGGGTTTATCTTTTCCGCCCAGGGCGTCATTATTTTCCCCTCAACAGGTTTCCACGACTGGCAAAAGGCCGAACCTACAGTTGATAACAGCAGGGCTAATGCAATACAGTTATATATTTTTTTCCTCATTAATCAAATAGATTTATAAATAACCACTCTAAAATAAAAATATTAAATACAAATTTAAATGTATCCAATATTTTTTGAACTAATACTAACTTTTATTCCCCCGAAGGTTTATCCGTAGGCGTATTAATACCTACCGGGGTTCCAAATACGGGTGCCCCGTTCGCATCCCATGTAAATTTCTGTATTCTCGGGCAACGCAGATCCCCGCACCCTTGGCCGCTTAACGAATTTGCATGATATATAATCCAGTCCTCCTTTCCATCCGGTGATTTAAAAAAGCCATTATGACCAGGGCCAAAAACACCGCCATTCGTATTTTTTATAAATACGGGTGTTGATGATTTTACCCAATGTGTCGGGTTCAGGGGATCTCCATCCTGCTTTAAAGAAAGCATGCCCAAGCAATAATCATCGCTCCAGCAACCATTGGCCGAATAGGTGAGGAAAACATTCCCGTTGGCGTTTTGTACCACTTCCGGGCCTTCATTAACCAGCACATTAA
Source organism: Niabella sp. (assembly GCA_047601605.1). Lineage (GTDB taxonomy): Bacteria > Bacteroidota > Bacteroidia > Chitinophagales > Chitinophagaceae > Niabella. Next base: position 1,588,060 of record JASGIU010000002.1, on the reverse strand, counting down.
CACCCGTAGATATCTTTTCCCAATCGTATGTGGGTTTTGAAATCATTACCCTCTCGCCTTCAATAGTATATGGATTCGACAATTTTGCTATAAACAAATCCTGTTCGCCATCCATATCTCCCTGCCATCCGCTCCAAACAATATAATTATCGTTTTTATAGGTAAACACTGTGGCGTCTATGGCAAACTTATCGGTTGGATCAGTTATTTTACCTTTTAACACCCATCCGGAATTTAAAGGATCAGCCGAACTATTTTCCAACACATAAATACGGTGCGAAGCGTTATTGCCTGCACTGGCTGCCGTAACGTAGATGTACCACTTGTTATCAAGATAGTGCAACTCCGGCGCCCATACGTCCGCAGAGTAAGCCGTTCCCGCGGGAGGTGTCCAAACTATTGTTGCAGTTGCATTCCGTAAATCATCCACATATTGTGTTTTCCATAATTTAACGCCGTTGCCTGTTGTTTGTGTATAGTAATAGTAATTACCTTTCCTAATAATCCAGGGGTCAGGGCCTGAAGACAATAAAGGGTTCGTAAATTTCTTAACAACCGGGTCAGTTCCACCGTTATCTCCGCCGTTAGAGCCTCCGTCAGACTTCCCGCAACCGACAGCAACAGCCCCCACTGTAATAACAGCAATAATACACTTTATTATACTTTTTATTTTCATAGTATTAATAATTAACTACCAACCGGGATTCTGCTCCAATTTAGGATTCACGTCACGATCATATTGTGGTATCGGCAACAAAGCATATTTATCCTGATAACTTGCAAAGCTTGGGTCTCTTGAAACAAGCTTTGCTCCTAAGTCCCCCCATCTTACCAAATCTTCCCACCTATGCCCTTCGCCACAAAGCTCAGTCAGCCTTTCATGTTTTAATTGTTCTAAAAACTGGGCACTGCTCATTCCTGCAGGAAGAGGGGCTAACCCAGCCCTTGCCCTTACCCGGTTTACATAGGGATATGCCTGAGCGGTTTGATTCATTCCATTAAGAGCTTCTGCATATAATAAAAGTACGTCGGCATATCTTAAATACCTATAGTTATTACCTGAGTGAAACACTTCCCCCACACCTGTTGCATCATTTAAGAATTTTCTGAAATAAACAGTATGTGTGGTTGCCACAGCAACCGGGTCTCCCGTAACATTGGCATAATTCCTTGAAGCAAAAGATTGCCCATACACCATTGAATATTCAGGGCCTCGTACATCTGTTGAATCATAAATAAAGGTTGCATCTACCCGAGGATCCCTTCCCCCACTTGTTGTTTTTTCCGTTAAGAACTCCCAAACACACTGCCTCCTGGCCTGACCATCCGTAAAGCCGATAGGACGTGGAGCAAAGAAAGGAGGGATGGAACTACCATAATTTAACTTATCCGGGATACCTCCCGTATCATCGTCGTGATCATCTGCAGGGTTTACGGCGTTTTGAAATTCAAAAACAGACTCCTTATTGTTTTCTGTACTTTCTAAAAAGTTGTCCCGGTAATTAGCAACAAGGTCATATACATTTTTACCATCGCCTTCTACCAGCCATTGCAGAGCCTGTTGCGCCTGGCTATACTGATGTTGTTGCAAGTAGCATTTTCCCAACATAGCGTAAGCAGCACCTTTTGTGGCCTTGCCTACATTTGCATCATCATATTTTTCGGGAAGTACGGCCGCTGCATCTGTAAAGTCCTGCTGTGCCTGGGCATAAACATCTGCCTGATGTGTAGTAGTAGGATAATCTGCCGGGGAAGATGTTTTTAACAAAACGGGTACATTACCCCACAATGTGGCAAGGTAATAGTAAAAGAACCCCCTCATAAATTTTGCTTCCCCAAGCAACCTGACCTTTAGATTGGCATCTATATCCATACCGGGTACATTATCCAACACTTGGTTTGCGCGGGAAATTCCAATATATAGAATCCTCCCACACTGTTGTTGTCTCCCACAGATTATAGTTGGTTACATTAAAAACGTCAAAGTTGTTAATAAGGGTGGAATTAGGGCTTGTGCTAAACCCTTCGTCTGACCGTATGATGGTAAGAAAAAACTGGTTTCTTGCCAACCCTACCCTGTGATATGTACTATAAATAGCATTAACACCATTTTGCGCGTCTGTTGCTGTTTTCCAAAAATTATCTATTGTCGGATTATTCGGATTTGCTATATCCAAATCATTTTTACAGGACGAAAAGAACAGCGCAGATATGATGAATAAAAAGAATGTTTTTTTCATTATTCGATATTTTAAAAAATGATATTAAAACTCAAAATTGACACCGGCTGAATAAATCCTGCTTGAAGGCCAGAAACCTGAGTCCATCCCTCTCGTCAGCAGGTTGCCGTTAGCAACGTCTGGATCGAGGCCTTTATATTTCGTAATAGTGAAGATATTTTGACCGCTGATGAACACCCTGGTACTTTTAAATCCTATCCTTTTTAAGGCTGACGCGTCGAATGTATAGCCGATTTCTACATTTCTTAACCTTATATAAGACCCATTTTCTAACCATCTGTCTGTTTGTGCCATATTATTAGCTGATACTGATTTATCATTTCCATTATCAACCGCAAGTCTCGGATCTGTTCCTTTTGTATTTGTAGAAGACCAGGGGTTAATATCGCTTCTATAATTGGTAAGTTGGTAACTGTCTAATGCCCTGCGTACATCGTCATATATTTTATTGCCAAAAATACCCACGAACTGAAGATTTATATTAAATCCTTTATAACTGCCGTTGAACTGTAGGCCAGATTGTAATGTTGGCCAAGGCGAGCCCCTGAATGTTCTGTCCTGATCATTAATTTGACCATCATCATTCAAATCAATATATTTTATATCTCCAGGTTTAGCATCAGGTTGGATAATTTTTCCCGTGCTGTTCCTATAATTATCAATCTCATCTTGGGTTTGGAAGATTCCTGCTGTTTGGATAACAAACCAAGAGGCCATTGCATGCCCTACTTGTGTACGGCTATAATTAGCCGGTTCTAAATAATCTACCTTATTACCACTTTCATCTGTTCCCTGATTACCAACAGACAATACCCTATTCTTAATTGTGGTAAAATTGCCCGAGACATCCCATTTAAACAAATGCTGATTATTTCTGTAAGTGGCTGTAAATTCAATACCTGTATTTTTTACAGAACCTGTGTTAACATATGGGCTACCGCTACTACCTAAATATTTTGGCAATGGTACTACAACTAAAACATCTTTTGATAAAGAATGATACCAATCTAAAGAAACCGATACAGCATTGTTTAATACAGTAACATCAGCACCTATATTTGCCTGCCTCCTTGTTTCCCAACGTAAATCGGGATTTGTTATTGTAGATTGGTATTGCCCTATTTGCGGGGATTGAGAAGTACCATAGATAGCCCTGGAGGCACTATTTATAAAAGCGGTAAACGGCCACGACCCTAACACGTCGCTGAAACCGAGCTCACCATAGGATGCCCTTAGCTTCAAATCGTTAATAAAATCACTTTTAAAGAAATCTTCTTTATTTATACGCCAAGCACCAGCCACCGATGGGAAATATCCGGTTCTATAATTCCGGCTAAAACGAGAATCCTGATCAATCCGGCCAGTCAGTGTTAGCAAATACCTGTCAGCGTAGCTATAATTCACTCGCCCTATCCAGCCGTGGTTTCTCCATTTGGAGCTCAGGCCGCCGTCTGCACTGGGAGTACCCAAAGCCGAGTGAATGGTCGTGAAGAGTACACCATTCAGATTCTGCAAAAGATTTTTGCTGGCATTGGTGTAGTCCCTTTGTTGCTCTGTTCTCGAAAACCCCAGGACACCGTTGATGCTATGCTGACCAAAAGACTTATTAAAATTCAAGGTGTGCTCCATCAACATGTTTGTAAATCTTGAACGCCCCTCGGAAACAAACGTTTGCGGTGGCTGGTTGGTATAACGCCACACACCCGTATCCCTCACTTCTTTTGAATAATCAAAACTGGCTTCCAGACCAAAATTGAATTTATAGCTTAACCAATCGGTCAATTTTAATGAGGCAAAAGCATTACCTACAATCTTGGCATAAGTGTTATTAACCTTATCTAAAGCGGCATTCGCCAAATAGTTATTGGCATAAGTTGGATTATTAGAAGATCCCAACCCCCAGCCACCAGGGTTAGAAGGATATAAGTTATGATCCTTATAAGTATCGCTCTGCACCATTATAATCGGCAACATTTGTGCGGAGTTGTAAAATACATTCACACCGCCCCCGGGATATTTAGATCGGGAGGAACTTAGCATCATATTTTCCCCAACCGTTAATATCCCTTTTCTCATTTCTGTGTTAATGCGCATACTGGCACGATCAAACGAATTCGCGACTACCGTTCCCTTATTACTGTAATAGCCTCCTGATAAATAATAACTACCTGTGGCAGATCCCCCGGATACGCCCATATTATAATCCTGGTATGGGCTTGTTCTATAAGCCGCCTTCTGCCAGTCAACATTTATAGTATTGTTAGCCAACTGATCGGCAATATCAGAAGGAAGTGCCACACCTGAATTGGTGTATTGCTGTTGTGCTGTTTTCAGAAAAGAAGGAGCGTCCATCACATCCCAAACTTTCGGCAGTTGCTGCATCCCAACCTTCGCGCTAACACTTACAACTGGATCCCCTGATCTTCCTTTTTTTGTCGTGATAATGATCACGCCGTTTCCTGCCCGTGCACCATATATAGCCGCAGCCGATGCATCTTTCAAAACCTGGACGCTCGCCACATCATCTGGGTTAATCGTTACGTTAGCATCTGCAATCATTCCATCTATTACATATAAAGGAGTTGAATTATTAAAACTTGCCGCACCCCTTATCTCTATTGCCGCATTTTGGCCGGGAGCACCGCCATTCCTCACAGTGACACCAGGAACAAGACCTTGAAGCGCCTCGGCAACAGAACCTCCAGATACTTTACGGGCATCTTCCATTTTTACCACTCCTGTAGCACCTGTAAGATCTTTCTTCAGAACTGTTTGATAACCGATAACCACAACCTCACCCATGTCAGAATTGGCTCGCTTCATTACAATACTGATTTTGGATTGCGCGTTGACAGGCACTTCTTGCTCTATATATCCAACATAGCTGAATACGAGCATGTCTCCTGTAACCGCCTTAATACTATACCCTCCTTCGGTATTGGAAACCGAAGCTACAGACGAGTTTTTTACTGCAACCGTTACCCCTGTTAAAGCCGAGCCGTTCTCATCAGTTATCTTACCTGACACAACTGTTGTTTGAGCAAACACCAGGCTGCTTTCTAACATGAAAATGAGGATGAGTAAAATCTTTGCTTTTGCTATACGCAGATTTCTTTTCATATGTGTATCTTATTTAAAAAATAGAATGAACATTCGCAAGCACATTAAACTGTTGTGCAAATAATTAATGTAAAATTATAATTCAGAAAAAAAACAGGTTACTTATTTTGTCTCATTATTTCTACAAATTGTCTCAATTTTATACAACTAATCCATCGTATTTTCGTTGTCATACAACTATATAAACTATTGTTGAAGTCATCTATCATATTAGTAGTATTAATTGCCTGTCAGTCATTGTCATTGGCACAGCATTATTATTTCAGACATTACCAAGTGGAAGATGGGCTATCCAATAATACTGTTATCTGCACTATGCAGGACAGTAAAGGCTTCCTTTGGTTTGGCACCAAAGATGGACTGAACCGTTTTGACGGATATACTTTTAAAGTCTTCAGAAATAATCCTGCGGACAGCACAACTATCGGCAACAACTCGATATGGCGGCTATATGAAGACAAAAATAAACAGTTGTGGGTAGGCACAGAGCGAGGGCTATACAGGTATAACGCATCAATTGAAGGCTTCAGTCTGCTAAAAGGTACCCCGCAATCAGAAATACGTGGTATTGTAAGTGATAATAATGGCGATATATGGTTTATCGCGAGTTTTAAACTATACCGATACTCATCATCAAATAAAAAACTATATGATTATAGCGGACGTAAATCCCTTAATATCTGCACTGCCATTGCGAAGGGATCTAACGGCAATATATGGATAGGTACGATAAATGGAGATTTGCTGCGTCATGACGACCAACATGATAATTTCTCTTTTTATAATCTCTTCGCACATTCGGAACCAACCGTTTCAAACTGGATTGAAAAAATATATGATTCAGGAAAAGGCTTTTTGCTTATAGGCACCTCGAACCAAGGGATAAAAAGATTTGACTTACAAAGTAGAAATTATATTGATTTACTCACTTATAATGCTGACAATACAGAAATATACGCAAGGGACTTTATTGAATACAGACCAGACGAATACTGGATTGCAACAGAAAGTGGTATTTATATCTATAAGCCATCTTCTCTTGGTACCTTTACACATATTGAGAAAAATACCATCAACCAATATGCAATTTCCGACAATGCTGTGTACGCATTTGCAAAGGACGGGAATGGCGGTATCTGGGCCTGTACCTATTTCGGGGGCATAAACTATCATCCAAGGCCTAAACTCGAATTTGAAAAATTTATTTACGACCCATCCCAAAACTCATTAAAAGGGAATGCAGTACGCGAAATCAAGCAGGATCTCAATGGCAACCTTTGGATCGGAACGGAAGACGCAGGTCTGAATAAATACAATCCCCACACGGGGAAATTTGTTAACTTCTCACCCAAGGACGGCCATAGTCATATTGCACATACCAATATTCACGGGCTTTTAGTGGATAGCAACAGGTTATGGATAGGCACTTTTGAGCACGGATTGGATATTATGAATATTGAAACAAGGAAAGTAACCAAACATTACTCATACGGATATGGCGAATACGATTTAAAAAGTAATTTTATATACACCTTCTATAAAAGAAAAAACGGTAAAATTTTAATTGGGTCTTCAAACGGGCTGTATATCTACAATCCCAAACAAGACAATTTCATACCACTGAGCTTTTTGCCATCGGGCAATTTCTTTTCATCAATCATAGAAGATTCCTCCGGAAACATATGGGCAGGGACTTTTAAAAGCGGACTATTTTTTTATAATGAACGGCTAAAAATATTCGGGAACCTCAAAATAATATACAATGGTAGGGATAAATTAAGTGATTATAGAATCAGCAATCTATATCTTGATAGTAAACAGAATTTATGGGCCTGTACCGAAGACGGGCTTTTTAGGATAGACATAGAGGGCAAGAAGGCAAGGGTTTTTACTACAAAAAGTGGCCTACCCGGAAACATGGTTTACTGTATTACCGAAGACAAGGAAAATAATTTTTGGATTACGACCTCCAAAGGCTTGGTAAAACTAACATCCGACTTAAAAAACATAACTGTATTTACGAAGTCCGATGGCTTATTAAGTGACCAGTTTAATTATTCGTCTGTTTTCAAGGACAGCACAGGTCGCATTTTTTTGGGCAGCGTAAAAGGATTAATCAGCTTTAACCCCAGCGCTTTATCAAACAGTAAAACTATCTCGCTTCTTTATATCACGAATTTCCAAATTAATAACCATGATGTTGGTATTACTCGTAATGGCCCATTAAAACAATCGCTGTTGAACACCTCAGAAATCGTACTCACCCACCTGCAATCTTCAATAAGCTTGGACTTTGCCGCTTTAAATTACGCCTCCCCCGACAATATCGAGTATGCCTATATGCTCGAAGGGTTGGATAGGAGCTGGAACTATATCAAAACCAACCGCAGGGTATATTTCACCAACCTCTCGCCGGGAACTTATCGATTTATCGTAAAATCTACGGACAGTAATGGCAACTGGGCAAATAATGAAAGAATTCTTTCCATAAAAATACTACCGCCGTGGTGGTTAAGTAAGTTTGCCTATTCGTTTTATATCTTATTAGGCATACTGACCGTATATGCTATTATCCGGTTTTATCACAACCGGCAACAGGAAAAGCAAAAAATAAGAATGGTCGCCTTTGAAAGAGCGAAAGAAAAAGAGATGTATGAATCAAAAATTGACTTTTTTACCAAAATCGCGCACGAAATAAGAACACCGCTCACGCTTATCAAAGCACCGATGGAAAAAATAATGAACAACATCGGCCAAATGCCCAGGGTGGAAAAATACCTACGCGTAATGGATAAAAACACACAGCGGCTGCTGGAACTGACAAACCAGCTGCTGGATTTCAGAAAAATAGAGTCAGGCGAATTTTCGTTGCACAAAGAGCACATAAAAGTTTCTGAACTTTTGCAAAACACACATAGCAGCTTTATCCCATTGGCAGAGCATAAAGCAATCAATTTTGAGCTGCACATTCCAGACAAAAATATTGTTGGCTACATAGATGAAGAAGCCACCACCAAAATACTTAGCAATCTTTTTGACAATGCTATAAAATACAGCAAGTCTTTTGTGAAAGCAACTATCAACCGCTCTTTTGCAACTAAAGAAGTTATTATAACTATAAGCAACGATGGGAAGGAAATTCCGAAAGACTTGCAGGAAAAAATTTTTGAACCGTTTTTCAGAACCACCGATGTAGAAAAAATAACAGGAACCGGCATCGGCCTGTCACTAGCAAGAACGTTGGCAGAGTTGCAGGGAGGCTCATTATCTTTGGAATCCATAAACGGTATCAATACCTTTACATTTCACCTTCCGTTAAAATAAAATCATAAAGAAGGACATGCCATATATCGACACGCCTGAAAAATCAGCCATATTAATCGTAGATGACAATGAAGATATCCTTGATTTTTTATTAGATGATTTGGGAGAGATCTATACTATTTATACAGCCGTTAATGGTGCTGAAGCCCTAAAGATACTTTCAGATGAAGTTATACAACTGGTCATCAGCGATGTAATGATGCCGGAAATGGACGGGTTTCAGCTTTGTGAAAGAATAAAGTCTGATTTTGAGCTAAGCCACATACCTGTTATCCTGCTGACGGCCAAAAACAGCCTGGCCTCAAAAATTGAAGGTTTGTCCACAGGCGCTGACGCCTATATCGAAAAACCTTTCTCCCCAGAACATCTGGCAGCACAGGTTGCAAGTCTTTTAACCAACAGGAACAAAGTAAAAGAATATTTTATCAAGTCGCCGCTCGCGCATATCAAAAGCATCGCCCATTCCAAACTCGACGAAGATTTTCTGGAAAAATTGAATAATTTTATCATTGGGAATATCGAGAACCCCGATTTAGACGTAGAGCATTTAGCCATTGCCATGAACATGAGCCGCCCTACTCTTTATAGAAAAGTAAAATCTATATCCGACCTGTCCCCGAACGAAATGATTAATATTTCAAGATTAAAAAAGGCTGTTGAATTGATGAACACCAAGGTCATCGCGCTCGGACAGATTGCTGAAATAGTAGGCTATAGTTCGCTTACGCAGTTCGGGCGCAATTTCCAAAAACAGTTCGGCTTAACGCCGTCGGAATATATACAACAGAAAAAATAAGATAGAACAGGTAAAATGTACGTTGGGTTTATTATAAGCCAAACAAAAATACTACCGCGAATTTATCTTTTCAAATCAGCAATCGTCTTTTGCAAGAGATTCAAATCCTTCACGCCGGGAGCGGTTTCAAACTTACTGTTCAAGTCCAAAATAAGTTGGTGCGCCGAGGGGTGATGAAGTATAAACGCTTTCACGTCCCCCACATCATCGGCGCCAATACCACCGCTCAGAAAAAAGGGGTTTTCAAAAGGCATGGACAGCAATGCACCCCAATCAAACTTCTTGCCACTGCCACCGTATTCTTTTACTTTGGTATCAAACAAAAAATAATCCGCTACGGATACATAGGGACTAACCAATTCACGCAAATTTTCTTCTCCCGTTATGCGGAATACTTTAATCACCTTTGCCAGTTTGCCCGCTGCCCGGCAATAAGATTCACCTTCATCACCATGCAACTGCACATGCGTTAATCCATACTCCTCCACCGTTTTTGCCAGATTATCAAAAGCTTCGTTCACGAACACACCCACTTTTTGTATATCGTGGACGGCTTTCACTTTTTTGCCATCAAGTTTATCGGCAACATATCGCGGAGATTTAGGATAAAAAATAAAGCCCACAAAATCAACACCCATTACTGCAAGTGATTGCACTTGCGCCAACTCCGTCATGCCACATACTTTTATCAAAGGCATATCAACGCTTGCTTTGAAGGGTTTTTACAAATTGTGCAAAGGCCGCCGGTGTGTCGGGCTGTTTCATGAAAAGCTCACCGATTAAAAACCCGCTGAACCCGTTTTGCCTGAACAATAAAATATCTTCCACTTTATCAATGCCGCTTTCCGCAATTTTGATTTTATCGGCAGGAATTTTTTCAGCCATACGCAGGCTTCTTTCAATATCCACTTTAAAAGTTTTCAAATCGCGGTTGTTAATGCCCACGATATTTGTTTCATCGCAAACATGCCCCAGTTCTTCCTCGGCATGAAGCTCAAGAATCACTTCCAACCCCAATGCCCGCGCTTCTTTTGCCAAGGATTTTACTTCCGGCGGTGTGAGGCAAGCGGCTATCAGCAAAATCACGTCGGCACCGATAGCGCGCGCCTCTGTAAGCTGATACGGGTCAACGATAAAGTCTTTTCTTAAAATGGGAATATCGTTCACCCGTGCCTGCATCAGGTCGGCATCACTGCCGCCGAAAAAATGTTCATCGGTCAGCACCGACAGACAGGCCGCGCCCGCTTTTGCATATCCTGACGTAACGGCAAGCACATCTGCATCCTGCTTGATGTAACCTTTAGATGGCGACTTGCGTTTAAACTCTGCAATAATGCCGGTACTATCTTCTTTTGATAACGAAGCTGCCAGCGATTTCACCGCACGAAAGAAGCCGGGCATTTGTTGCAAATCATCAATGCTTTTCTTAGTTTTTCGTTCCGCAACCTCTATACGCTTATGCGCAACAATGGTATCTAAAATATTCATGGCCTGTGTTATTTTTTACGGTTGCCCGCAATATTTTTATTTGTTTTTTCAAGATATACCATAGAAAGATTTTCGTGTATTTTCCTTGTCTGACATATACTATACCCCAACCTTGTATATAGTTTTATATTCTTCAGGCTCTTATCTCCCGTAAATAATTCAAACCGCGCACATTTGTCAAACGCTTTCTCTATAGCCCTCATCATCATCTTCCCGATACCCCTATTTTGAAAAGGAAGCCTCACCATCAACTTATTTATATATGCCGTATCATTAACTATTTTTCCCCTTACCGAAGCTACTAATGTGCCATCTATACAGCCCGACAAGCAAACCATGCCAGACCTTACTTCTTCTTCCAACTCGGGTAAATTTTGGGTAAGGGGCTGAATTGAAAAATCATTGTACAGAACGGCTTCTGAAATATAACATTCTTTTTGAAGTGCTAATATTTCTGCTAATTCCCCCAATCCCACTCTTGATATTGTAATCCTATTATCCACAATCTCTCCCTATCTATTACCCTGAAAATTTCATTTATTGCAGGGAAATCAATTTATCCAAACAAGCTTTTGCCTTACCGGATTGCAGGCTTTCCTTTGCCGTAGCAAAAGCATCATTGTAATCTGCAAAAGCACCCGTCACGTACAACGCGATGGCCGCATTTGCCAAAACCACGGCCTCCTGTTCGGGCGTGCCTTGTCCACTGATGATACGTTTAAAAATATCCGCCGCTTCTTCAATACTGTTGCCGCCTTCGATAGCCGTTGGTTTTATTTCCATGCCTGCCAGTTCCATGGCGGAATAAATCCTGTCGCCTTCCCGCGTGATAATCTTGCTGTCACCGGTAAGCGATATTTCATCGTACCCGTCCAGCCCGTACACAATAGCATAGTTGTTCTGCTGTTGCTGCAAAAGATAATTGTAAAGCCTTGCCATTTCAAGATTATACACACCGATGATACTAAACGTTGGCGAAGCCGGGTTTACCAACGGCCCGAGCATATTAAAAAACGTGCGTAATCCCAGATTCCGCCGGATAGCACCTACATTTTTCAACGCAGGGTGAAAGAGCGGTGCGTGCATGAAGCAAATGTTTGCTTCTTCCAATTCCCTAAGCAGGGCATCGTTATCATTCTTGAACTTATATCCCAAACTTTCCACCACGTTGGACGCCCCACTGATGGCGGAAGCACCGTAGTTCCCGTGCTTGGTCACTTTATGCCCGGCCCCGGCCACGATGAAACAGGCGAGTGTAGATATGTTAAACGTATTCTTGCCATCACCGCCCGTGCCCACGATGTCAATGGTTTTCATTTCACCAAAATCCATCGCACGGCAAAGCTCCAACAGCGCGTCCTGAAAGCCCTGCAACTCTTCCAGCTTGATGCTGCGCATCAGGAACACCGTTATGAACGAGGTCATCTCATGCTCGTTATACACACCATTGCCGATATCCGTCAAAATCTTTTTAGCCGTTTGTCTGTCCAACGTTTTATGCTCGAATAGTTCTTGTAATATTTTTTTCAAAGCCCTAAATTTAATTGTCCAAGATTAAAATTTGTTTTATAGCCCCAACCAGTTTTTGATGATTTTTTCACCCAGCGGCGTGAGTACGCTTTCCGGGTGAAACTGCACACCCTGCACATCATATTGTTTGTGTTGCAAGGCCATAATCATCCCGTTATCGTCCACCGCGTTTATCTCCAACTCATCGGGAAACCCTTGCCTGTCCACCACCCATGAATGATAGCGCCCGATTTCTATTTGCCCGGGAAGCCCTTTGAACAAAGGGGCTTCGGGTTTTATGATCTGACAATTCGTGGCAATGCCATGATACACTTTGTCAAGATTCGTCAGTTTTGCGCCGAATGCCTCTCCTATCGCCTGATGCCCCAAACACACGCCCAATATAGATTTGCGGGATGCGTATTCTTTAATTAAAGGCAATAACAGCCCTGCTTCCACCGGTATGCCCGGCCCCGGTGACAATATTATTTTGTCATACTGGTTTATGTCTTCTAAAGGGATGGCATCATTTCGACAAACATCCACTTCCTGTTGCAACAGGTTTTCTACCAGATGCACCAAGTTGTATGTGAAAGAATCATAATTATCAAAAACCAATAACCTCATATATTTTCTGTTCTTTTAAATTTTAGTAGATAAGTCTGTAAAGACATTCCCTCTTCTAGAAAATGGATAAACTTATTTTATTTTTTCTGCCTGAAGGATGGCCTTCTTTAGCGCACCCAACTTGTTCTTTACCTCCTGCAATTCGTTCTCGGGCTTGCTTGCCGCCACGATGCCCGCCCCGGCCTGATAATATAACGTATTGCCACGGCTCAGGAGCGTACGTATCATAATAGCCTGATTACAACTTCCGTCGAAGCCCATAAACCCGATAGCGCCCGCATAATAACCCCGCGCCGTAGGTTCGTAAGATGATATCAATTCCATCGCCTTTATTTTGGGCGCACCACTGAGCGTGCCTGCCGGAAAAGTTTTGGCGAATAATTCAAAACTTTTTGTGGAATCTTTGAGCGTGCCTGTTACTTCGCTGACCAAATGGATAACATGCGAATAGTAATGCACTTCCTTAAAGTGGTTTACAAACACATTATCGCATCCGCGGCTAAGGTCGTTGCGTGCCAAATCAACCAGCATCACATGCTCGGCATTTTCCTTTGCATCGCCTTTGAGGGTTTCCGTAGCTTGCCGGTCAAGTTCCTCAACACCTGTGCGGGGCACGGTGCCGGCAATCGGATGGATAACGGCCTTGCCATCCTGAATAATCAATTGCGATTCCGGCGAGGAACCCATCAATTTATAATCGCCGTAATCAAAGAAAAACAGATAAGGCGAAGGATTGATATTCCTCAACGCACGATACACATTGAACTCATCGCCCCGAAAACACTGCTCATACCTGCGGCTCAAAACAATCTGAAAAACATCGCCCCTGAAACAGTGTGAAATACCTGCCCTGACCATTTCCATATATTGTTCATCGGTCATGTTGGATTTTTCGTCACCCGATACCGCAAACGGATAAACCGGAACATCCTTGCGCAGGATAAGTGAAACGACGTCGGCCTTTTCCATCTCCACTCCCTCAATCTCGTTTTCCAGCACAAACATCTCATCGTTGTAATGATTGATGGCCACCACATATTGATAGATCCTGTACCGTATAAGTGGCAGTGCATTCTTTTCTTCTTTAAACTCTGCACCGGGAATTTGTTCAAACAAGCGCACCGCCTCATAAGTATTGTAACCGAAAAGCCCCTGAGCAAAGGCCGCATGCTTTTCCGCCGAAGGCGATATTTCAAACTTTGTAATGAAATCGTTCAGCACGTCCGTTATCTTCCGAGAGCTATCAAGTACGTGGCGCGTAGCCGTGTGGCCGGGAAACTTTACCTCCACGGTTTTTGTGTCTATCACTTCAATACCGCCGATGGCATTAATGGCGATAAAAGACCAACTGTTTTGCACGACATGACTGTCCGTACTTTCCAAAAGAATCGTGTCCCTGAAACGGTCGCGCAACCTTAGATAAATGCCCACCGGCGTTACAATATCCGCCAGTAGCGATGTGACTTTCGTAGAAATTTTTACCCTGCTCATAATCTTTTTTTAACCATAAAAAAACCCCGGATTGACCGGGGTTTGAATATATTGACAACACATGATGACAATAGCATTACGTACCCCTAAGAGTTCGCACGCCACCACCAAGTATTGTTCATTACGATGTTCATTGCTGCAAATATAAATCGAATTACATTCGGTACAAATTTTTTTTCAGAAGGTTCATCTTCATGTAAAATAACCCTATTACACCTTCTCTTCCTTTTTGGGGTTGCAGCCCGCGTTTATAAAAAACTGTTCAAGCATATCGAAGATTAAATCCATCGGATATTCTTCAAAATAGGCGAACGTATTTTTTTTGATATGCTTTTCATCGTAACGCCCGTATATCTCCGGTTTTATATCTTTCAGGTGCACCGAAAGATTTCGCTTATCCTCAAACAACTGCCAGCTCTCTTTGTCGGTCGAAGGTGAAAATATCGAGAACGTGGGAACATTCAGCGCCTTGGCCATGTTGACCGCACCGCCCTCGTTTCCGACAAGCATATCGCAGCGGTCGAGAAGTGCCAGAAAAACAC
The DNA here is from genome assembly GCA_047601605.1 of Niabella sp. Classification (GTDB taxonomy): domain Bacteria; phylum Bacteroidota; class Bacteroidia; order Chitinophagales; family Chitinophagaceae; genus Niabella. The sequence continues at coordinate 1,572,923 of JASGIU010000002.1, read as the reverse complement.
GCAAGTCATCGGCATATAAATCAAAATAGATATGTTTCTTCGTTGTTTCGTTGCAGTAATTATACACGGCATAGGCTTCATCCTTCTGCATCGGAAGATAATTGAAGATTATGTTTGCATCCAGCCTGCTGACCGTAAAGTCAATTATGCTGGCCATTTTCTTCAAAGGAAATGTCTTGTACCATTCGCTGCCAATCACGCCGAACATGACCAACGGCTTGTCGCTGCCGGAAATATGGTAACGCTCCAATAAAGCCTGTGCCTTTTCCCGCTCTTCATTGAGCAAATGAATACGGGGTCTGATTTCCGTGAGCGGCTGTTTCACCAACGGTTGCAGCAACATCAAACGGTTGTCAATGGCATGACCGTTTTTTACGCTGTCTTTCTTGCCAAGCCTTTTGATGTTATGCGTATAAAAAATACGGGAATATGGTTTGTCGAACGATGTCCTATAACGGGCTTTTGAAAAATAAGTAATCAGGTTAGAGCCTATCTTGCTGTACGCATCAATAACTGCATCATATTTGCGCTTACGAATATTTTTTATGAATTTCCAAAATTTCGGATAAGAATTCTTGACCTCTTTTGACAAAGTGACAACCTCGTCTATATAAGGATTGCCATTCAGGATGGCGGCACAGTTCTCATAACACAAAAAGTCTATCCGGGCAGCGGGATATATCTTTCGCAAGTTATCGCAAAGGATGCTGGAGGTTAGCACATCGCCTATCTTCTGTAACTGTATCACTAAAATTTTCATGCTAAAAAATCAAAAATAAAGAATAAAAATCGGCACTGTTCATTTTCTTATTTCAATTTCAACAGTATATATACCGGGGTGTTCGGTTGCACGTTTTTCCAGTTTACCGTTTTTATATATTGCACCGCATCCCGCACTGTTGCACTATCAGTCGCCGATATAACTTTGTATTCCTTGAGCATCCCATTTTGCAGAAAGACTTGCAATTGCAACAACGAATCGGTCTGATTGACATTACCGCTTTGTATTGATCTCCGTAGTTCTTTATAAAACTTATTCCAACCCTGTACGGGCGAGGCATTTTGCGAGTATGCGATATTTCTTGCAGACGCGGCGCCTACTATGGCTCTTTTCTTTTGCTGCCCGTAGCCCACCACTACCACTTCATCAAGATTGTTTTCCGCTTTTTCTAATTGAACGGTATTGAGTTTGTTGGGAGACAATGTAGCCTTGGCATATTCATACCCCACTCCGCTGATGGTCACGCGCTGTGCGCTATCCTTACGGGGCAGCGAAAATCTTCCCTCGGCATCGGTCATCGTTCCGTTCTTCTCATCTATCGTGACAGAGGCATAGGAAACAGGTCGCCCGGTGTTATCCGTCACAACGCCCTTAAAAGAATCCTGACGAACCGAAACGCCTGCGACCCTTCCTTGCAAACGCCGTGACAAGTCCGCATCTGACAAAACTTTACTATCCGTTGCCGCAAGCGATACGTCCGGTCTGACGGCTTCCGTTACCACGGGGGGAGCCGCTTCCGCAGGCTTTAAAGGCTTGCTTGCCATAACAGGTGCTGACGATGATGCAGAAGGATTTTTTAAAGTCGCTTCTCCTATTTTTGGCGGCAGCGTAACAGCTTCTTCTCTTGCACTGTGTTCTGTTATCGTATCTTCTTTCTGTAGTTTATTTACGGTATCCGCATATTCAGGTTGTGCAACAGATTGTCGGTTATCCGTCAGCACGGGAACTTTATCGTCCTTTTGCTGCGTGAACCACCAGGCGGCTACAGCCATCACCCCTATCACAGCAGCGGCGGCCAGCCAACGCATCCAGGAACGCAGCATTACCACTTTCCCTTGCGCCTGACCCGCTTCTACATACGTTTTTATTTCTTCCAAATGTTGCTCGGCCAATTTATCATCCGCCAAACGATAGCCCTCTATCGCATCGGACAAAAACGGGTCATCAAGTGCCGCCCTTTCCAGGTCATGCATTTGCCGGGCATCCATTTCGCCTTTCAGGTAGCGCCGGATATCCGTCTCGTCATAATATGTGCCGTCGCGTTTATTCATTATTTTTTTCCATACATATTTTTAGGTTTCGTCTGCCGTTTTGAATCAGGCTGCGCACCGTGTTCCATTCTTGCCCCGTGGTAGCGGCAATTTCTTTGTAACATTTATTTTCATAATAAAATAACCTGATGCTCTGCCTTTGTGCCACAGCCAATGTTTCCAGGCATTGCTCCATGCGCCGCAGGGTCGCTTCTTTTTGCTCATCATCTTCATGATGCAAAAATGTAGCCGATTGCATATCCGCCCCGTCCATGTTCACGACAACGTTCCGCTTGGCCGCGCGCAACTGCATGAGGCAAAAGTTTTTAACCAATACATACAACCAACTCTTAAAATTCGACACCTCGTGCGCAGGCAATTTTTTCAACAATTCCTGATAAATATTCATTGCCGCATCCCGCGCATCCTCGGCGTTTTCAAGATACTTCAGGCACACGCCGTACACAAGTCCGTGATAGCGCATGTAAAGCGTTGCCAACTGCTGCTGGTCGCCCGATTGCCTGAATGCCTTCAGCAAATCCTCATCGCTATGTGCTGTATAATCCGCCATACGGGCCGTCGCCCTTTTTTTTATTTTTATGTTACCAGCGATAGTGCTGCTATCAGCCCGGTTGCGTCGCACACTTCTGCCGCAGTGCATACATGAGCTTATTCAACGCCCCAAGTTAGCAACAAAACGTTATATTTTAATCCTTATTGATAGGCGTTATGATTTTTTTACAAAATGGTTATGCCCTTTATGTAATTCTTCCCGTACCTGCATCTTACTGACAAACATATTTATTTACACATAAAAAATATACACATGAAAACATGGCTATCCCTTTCGTCGGTTGTGGTGATTTGCATGGCATTGCTTGCTTTTACCTTTTCGCGCCGCACCATCAGCGGCCTTGTTGTTGATGAACAGAACAATCCCCTCGCCGGGGTAACCGTGGCAGTAAAGGGCAGCACCACCGCCACCATCACGGACGAGCAGGGCAAGTTCTCCCTGGAAGTTGAGAACAACGACGTACTCATTGTGTCATCCGTTGGCTATAACACCGTGAACGTAAAAGTAGGGAAGAAACAAAAGCTTACCATCCTGCTCAAAGCGCAAGCGCAAAATCTGGACGAAGTGGTAGTGGTAGGTTACGGCACACAACAAAAACAGGCACTGGTGGGAGGCATCGCCCTAACCCGTAGGAATACAGCGCATCTGCCCGCCGCAGATATGGCAAGTACGACAGGAGAAGTAGGAGGTTTTATCCAACCCGCAGATTTTGACCGGGAAGGTTATGATAACATCATCGAAAACGACTTTCGCCAAACAAGCGACAACCCGCTCTCTACTTTTTCCATTGATGTAAACGGGGCATCTTACAGCAACATCAGGCGTATGCTGAACGCGGGGCAATTGCCACCAAGCGGCGCGGTACGCGTGGAAGAAATGATAAACTATTTTCACTACAACTATCCGCAACCCACAGCAAACACGCCTTTCGGCATCTATACACAATTAGCGGTGTGCCCCTGGGATAAAAATCACCAACTGCTTTCCATCGGCCTGCAAGGCAAAAAAATAGACGCGGACAAACTGCCTCCTGCCAATCTGGTGTTCCTAATTGACGTGAGCGGCAGCATGGCTTCTCCTGACAAACTGCCACTGGTGCAATCCTCCATGAAAATGCTCACCGACCAGCTTCGGGAACAAGACCGTGTGGCCATTGTTGTTTACGCAGGTAATGCCGGACTGGTGCTGCCGTCTACCGAAGGAAGCGACAAAGAAGGGATTAAAGAAGCTATTGATGCCCTGCACGCAGGCGGTTATACGGCAGGTGGTGCAGGGTTAAGGCTCGCGTATAAAGTGGCCACTGATAACTTCATCAAAAACGGCAACAACCGTGTCGTGCTTTGCACCGACGGGGATTTTAACGTGGGCGAAAGCAGCGATGACGCTATGGAAAGATTAATCGAGGAAAAAAGGAAATCGGGTGTTTACCTGACCGTGTTGGGATATGGCTCGGGCAATTATCAGGATGCCAAAATGCAGAAACTGGCCGATAAAGGCAACGGCAACCATGCCTACATCGACAATCTGAACGAAGCCAAAAAAGTGCTGATAAACCAATTTGGCGGCACTATGTTCACGATTGCCAAAGACGTGAAACTGCAAATAGAATTTAACCCTTCTTTAGTACAAGGTTATCGACTAATCGGCTACGAGAACAGGATGCTGAACAAAGAAGACTTCAACGATGATAAAAAAGATGCCGGCGAACTGGGCAGCGGGCATACCGTGACGGCTTTGTACGAAATCATACCCGTAGGCACGGAAGCCCCCGAGCTAAAAAAAGTAGACAAGCTGAAATATCAGCAACAACCCACCCACACGGTTGCCCAAGCGGATGAGCTCTGCACCATCAAGTTCCGCTACAAAAAACCAGACGAGAACGATAGCCGCCTGTTGACACATGTGGTGAAAAATAACCCCTTTGCTTTTGACAACGCAAACACGAACCTAAAATTATCCGCCTCCGTCGCCCAATTTGGCATGTTGCTGAGAAGCAGCGAATACAAAGGGCAAGGCGGATACCCGCTCGTGAAAAAAATCTTGTCTGACTTGCGGTATGATGATGAAAACGGACATGTGGCCGAATTGAAAAAATTAGTGAACAAAGCGGCCAGTTTACAGAATGCTAAAAAACGGACACCTTTAGCACAAACAGAGGATGAAGATTATGGCAGCAGATGACAAGCAACAAGGAGTGCTGTATCCGTAGGTTTGAGATACAGCTCCTTTTGTCAAGTTATCATTTGTCCCATAATTCGCACATAACGTTCCACCCCGATGGGGCGCATGTTTTACCGTTTTCCCATAAATATGCGAACGATCCGAAGTCTTGAACTTAGGGGTGCCCATATCATTTTTGTTTTTTTGTTGATTCGTATTTTCTGCTTACATTTGCATCCCCATAAAAATGGTGGCTATAGCTCAGTTGGTTAGAGCGTCGGATTGTGGTTCCGAAGGTCGCCGGTTCGAACCCGGTTAGCCACCCATCTCCCCGGATAATGTTATTCGGGGCTTTTTTTTAATCAAGTTCTTCGTTAAGATAAAAACATGGTTTTATACCTCCTTATCCCTGTTGCGTCTGCCCTGTTGGGATGGATTTTGTGCCGGGCATTTTCAAAATATCTTATCCATAACTATCTGCCTTCCAAACAGGATAGCATCGCGATTAGCCTTGCAAATGCCGCCGAAAACTTTTTAGACAAAAATCTGGATATAAATAACCGTTTGGCAAATCCCGCGCTCATGGAAAAGGCCATGCCAATGGTGGAAACACATATAGACCATTTTCTCAACGTCAGGCTAAAAGAACAAATACCGATGTTGGCCATGTTCATTGGCACCTCCACTACCGACAAAGTGAAGGAAGTCTTCATGGAGCAATTAAAGGAACTTTTCCCGCAAATCATGCGCGAACTGGCAGGTGGTTTAAAGAATGACCTGAATATTTCCTCACTGATTCATCAAAAACTGCAAGAAAAGCAGGTATGGCAGAAAATAAAAGGAAAACTTGGGAAAGAAATTAGCAGATTTAAATTATTCGGGCTTCTGGCAGGTCTTTTTATCGGCCTGGTAAATGTCGCCATAATCTACGTGTTTACATTTATATGACATCTGCGCCCTTCATACGCCCTAATCAGCGTTTATCCAAAGTTTTAACCTTCCACACAAGGTGTGTGTTATTTAAACGTCTAAAAACTTCTGATATTCTATAATCGTCGATTTAACATTTTATGAAGAAATTAATCTGGTTCCTATTATTTGCTATACCTATGCACCTGTTGGCCCAAACAATGCCCGGAGGTTTGGGTAATGGCCCCTCGCAAATGGGTTCTGTGTACGGGAAAGTGGTAGATTCTGCAACTAACAAGCCCGTCGAGGTGGCAACCGTGCAGGTTTATCAAATGAAAAGAGATTCTGCAACTGGTAAAATAAACGAAACAGATGTGGCCGGAGCGCTCACTACGGCAAGGGGCGAGTTTCGCATAGAGCATATGCCTGTAATGGGCATGTACAAGGTTGTTGTTTCGGGTATAGGAAGGACGACCAAAACTATCAGGTTTTCATTTATTGACCGCAGCAAGATGAAGCCCGGGGCAGATATGAGTTCCTTGTTAGGCGCGCTTGACAAAGACCTCGGCGACATTAAACTCGGGATGGAGGGCAAAATGCTCGAAGGCGTGACCGTAACAGCCGGAAAACCAGCCGTGCAACTGGGCATTGACCGAAAGATTTACAATGTAGAGAACAACATGACGGCCGCTGGCGGCACGGCGGCGGATGTGCTAAAAACCATCCCTGCCGTAAGCGTGGATATTGACGGCAATATCAGTGTGCGCAATGGCTCCCCGCAGATTTTTGTGGACGGCCGGGCTACCACGCTGACCATTGACCAAATTCCTGCCGACCAGATTGAAACTGTGGAGGTCATCACAAACCCTTCCGCCAAATATGATGCTTCCGGTGGCACAGCGGGCATCCTGAACATTGTTTTGAAAAAAACAAAGCGGGTAGGCTACAACGGCAATGTGCGCGCCGGGATAGACCAGCGCGGCAAAGTCAATTTCGGAGGTAACGTGAACGTGCGCCAGGGCAAATTCAATGTTTTTGCGAATGCCTTTTACAATCAGAACAAGCGCAAAGGCTGGGGTGAGACAACGCGTGAAACGACCTTGCAAGGTATCTCCAGCAATATGGCGCAAAAAGATAACAGTGTAAACAACGGGCGTTTCATGTTCGGGCGATTGGGCTTTGATTACTTTGTAAGCAACCGCAGCACCATCACCCTTTCGGGGATGGCAATGGACGGTAAATTCAACAATAACTCCTTGAGTAATATTTTGGTGGATACCATACTCAGCGGAGGCAATCTACAATCGAAAACGATACGGCAATCCTTGTCTGATTTTAATATGAAAAATCAGGGTGCTTCGCTGGGATTTGTACATAATTTCCCAAAAAATGGCCATCAGCTTACCGCCGACGCCAATTATAACAACAGCAATAACAAAAATCAAACTTTAATTTCCAATGATAAATATGATATAAGTACCGGGCCGAAGACAGGTAGCTATAGCCAACTGCAAAACGGCAATGGTACCAATGAACGAATTACGGCACAAGTGGATTATACAAACCCCATCAGTGACAAGGCAAAATTTGAATCGGGGGTGCGCCTGAACCAACTCAATGTTAACAGTGAAAATATCTTCAATAACGTTGGTGCTTCCGGCGGTCTGACAAAAATCCCCGAACTGTCCTCTCGTTATAAAAACCGTGACAGGGTTTGGGCAGGCTACACTACTTTTTCCAGCCGTATCGGGGAAAATTTTGGTTATCAAATCGGGTTAAGGTTAGAAAGCAGCGATTACACGGGCACTGTTTACAACAGCGTGAGAGACGGTGGCAGCTACCGCGATTCGGTGAGCCACTTTAATATCCAATACAACGCGAGCCTTTTCCCGAGTATTTTCCTGTCACAAAAACTAAAAAACGACCAGGAGTTACAACTGAACTACAGCCGCCGTATCAACCGGCCGAACTTCTTCCAGTTGTTCCCCTTCACAGATTATTCCGATTCGCTGAACCTGAGCAGGGGTAACCCCAACCTAAAACCGGAATTCACCAACTCTTTTGAACTTTCTTATTCCAAGAACTTCAACCGCGACAATAATCTTTTGTTCTCGGTATATTACAAAACAACCAACGACCTGATAACCCGTTACCAAAATGCGGAAATAAACCCGCTTAACGGAGATTCGGTCATCGTGAACACGTACATTAATGCCAATTCAAGCTATGTGAGCGGTTTTGAAGCCGTGTCAAAGAACAAAATTGCCGATTGGTGGGACTTTACAGCCAACCTGAACATCTATACGTCAAAGATTAAAATAGATGACCCGAACATCGAAACGGTTGACCCTATCTGGAGCTGGTTCGGCAAAATAAACAACAACTTCAAACTACCGAAAAACTTCACCTTGCAACTCTCTGGAAATTATAATTCCAAGCGCGTGCTGGGGCCAGGTGGCAGCAATAGCAGCAGTGGTGGCGGTTTCCGTGGGCCAGGCGGCGGTGGCGGAGGAGGAAATGCACAGGGATACAGTATGCCCTCCTTTAATTTGGACGCTGCGCTTAAATACGAGTTCCTCAAGAAAAAGGCATCCGTTACGCTTAGCGTGAGCGACCTCTTGCGCACGGACAGGACGGAAACTTATACTTATGCAAACTATTTCAATCAACATTCTACGCGCAGGCGCGACCAACAGTTTTTCCGCCTTAGCTTCTCCTATAACTTTGGAAAATTCGATGCTTCTCTGTTCAAACGCAAAAATATGCGCAGCGAACAGGACAATATGCAAGGTAGCATGGAAGGCATGGGCGGCGGCACCCGTTAAACATGCCATAACTTAAATAAGCCGACAGAACCAACCTTATTTTTGGTTTGCTAAACATACTCAAAAACCGCTTCACTTTTAATGTATAAAAGTGAAGCGGTTTTTTATATAAGGCATAGTTATTTTATATTTGATTATCCGCAATCATAAAGTAACCCTCATGCGAAAAACAATATGGCTCTTTTTGCTACTTCTTTCTACAATTATGTCTTATGGGCAAACACAGGAAACGATATACCTGAATGCCGAAGACAGCACTGTCAATATGTTCATTGCCGTTAAGCCGAAAGACAATGCCACAAAAGCATTTATGTTCTTAATCCCCGGTGCATTTCAAACACCGATGCAGGTGTTACAACAATCCGACCTTCCTGTTTACGCGGCAAAGAACGGGATCCTCACAATCATTCCATTATTTCAAACAGGCATTTACTCATTTGGCATAGATAGCCTGACTCAGCAATCCTTAGACAATCAGATTAAGTTTGTAACAAAGAAATATAAATTAGAAAACAAAAAACTTTTTATTGGCGGGTTCTCTATCGGTGGCAGCAACGCAGTGAAATACGCAGAACTTTTTGCGGATAATCCAGGCTTATCAAGACCTAAAGCCGTTTTTGCCATTGACCCTCCTCTTGATTTTGAACGTTATTATAATGCCGCCAAACGCGTCTTCAGGCTTACACCAAAAGGGCAAGTTAATGAAGAAGTGACTTATATGATTGAAAGAATCGAAAAAGAAATGGGAGGTACGCCTCAAACAGCTTTGGAAAATTTTTATACCCTTTCGCCCTACTCCTATTCAGATGAAAAACAAAGAGCCGTAAAAAAGCTAACCGATATTCCTATAACAATATATTCAGAACCGGACATTCATTGGTGGTTGAGTCAAAGAGGATACGACTACTCTTTTATGAACATAACAGACCAAGCAGCCATGATAAATGAATTACAAAGATTAGGAAACAAAAAAGCCGTTCTTGTAACAACAGAAAATAAAGGTTTCCGAAAACCAGACGGCATCAGGCATCCCCATTCCTTTAGTATAGTGTACAATGAACAACTTATCACGTGGCTGTTAGAACAGTAACCGATGCAAGCAGGGATTTGTACATTTACAGCACGCTTTAAACCGCATCCACATCGGGTATCACCACAACCGATTTGAACCGCTGCTCCTGATGAAGCACGGCGATACAGTACAAAATATCTTTTTTACAGGCATTGATAAACTGCAAATTGCGGGGGAGCTTTAACAATATTTCCATCAGGTATTGATTGCGCACACGGTTCACGATAGGTTCCGAAGGGCCTGACATATAAGGCTCATAGCGCCCGTGCAACGAGTTTGCCAAATACTTGGCTGCGCCCTGCACCACATCTTGCTGGCGATGGCGCAAGGTAAGTCGAATAACACGGGTAAAGGGCGGGTAAGCAAACTGCTGCCGGCGCTCAATTTCCTCGTCATACATCTTTCGATAGTCATGTTGCTGCACCTGCAACAGCACGGGATGCGTGGGTTGCATGGTTTGTATGATAACCTTGCCCGTTTCCGTTTTGCGCCCGGCACGGCCGCTGACCTGCTCCATCAACTGAAAGGCCCGTTCGTTAATGCGGTAGTCGGCAAAGGACAAAATGGAATCGGCATCCACAATGCCCACCAAATCCACGTTTTCAAAATCAAGTCCTTTTACCACCATTTGTGTACCCACCAAAATATCCAGCTTATGCTGTTCAAAATCCTGTATAAGCTGGTCATGCGCATGTTTGCCCCTCACGCTGTCTATGTCCATACGCCCGATACGGGCTTGCGGAAACAATTCCTGTAATAACTCCTCGATACGCTCCGTACCGAATTGCTTTTGCACAAAGTCATGACTGCCGCACGCTGCACAGGTTTGCATCTTGGGATAACGCGTGCCGCAATAATGACAAGCCAGTTTGTTATCTAATTTATGATACGTGAGCGATACATCACAATATCTGCACTTGGGAATCCAACCGCACACATTGCAGCATTGATAAGGCGTATAGCCCCTTCTGTTCTGAAACAGGATGACCTGCCGCTTGCTATCCAGCGCCTGCTGAATGGACTCGTGCAACGGCGGCGCAATCAGGTCTTGCCCTTCCTGTTTTTTTAAGCGAAAGCGGCGCGTGTCCGTAATTTCGATAGGCGGTAAGGCAACATCCCCGTAACGTTGGGTTAAAGGAACCAACCCGAACTTCTTTTTCACAGCATTATGATATGACTCCAGCGAAGGCGTTGCACTGCCCAACAATATTTTGCAATGCTCAAAAATATCTGTCATGTAAATGGCCGTATCACGCGCATGATAACGAGGCGCGGGCTCATATTGTTTATACGATGTGTCATGTTCCTCGTCGCAAATAATCAGCCCGAGATTGCTAAAAGGAAGGAACAGTGATGACCTGGCACCAAGTATAATTTTAAGTTCGTTATTACGAACCTTATCCCATATTTCGATGCGCTCGTTTTGCGAGAACTTGGAATGATACACCCCGATGTTGCCGCCAAAATGCTTTTGCAGCCTGCGTATGGTTTGGGCGGTAAGCGCTATCTCCGGCAGCATGTACAATACCTGTTTGCCTTGTCTAATGTATTGTTCGATTAAGTTGATATAAATTTCCGTCTTTCCACTGGACGTTACGCCATGAAGCAAACAAACATCCTTTTGCAAAAAATTATTCTTTATTTCCTCTAATGCTTTTTGCTGCGCGGCAGATAGTTCAAAACGCACATCAATATCCTTCGGCAAAAGTCTGATACGGTCAATATTCCTGCGTTCTATCCGCAAGATGCCCTTATCCACCAACCCTTTTAGCTGCGCATCGGATGCACGTGATTTTTTCAGCAAAGCCGCTTTTGTGATTTCGCCTTCGGTCTTTTGCAAATGAAGATAACTCAACAAGAGTTCCATTTGTTTTTCTGCACGTTGCAGGCGTTTGTCCTCGTTCAGTAATTTTTCAAGCGCCTCCTCGTTATCATAAGCCGGTTCAAGGATAACGTAGTTTTCCTTTTTGGGCGTGTATGTTTCCTTCAATGCCTCCCAGGCATAGCAAACATGTTTTTGAATCAGTTGATTGATGACGGGATATACATGCGACACATCCAATATCTGCTGAATCTCTGCCAACCTTAGTTCTTTTCGTATGAGCAGTGCTTCGGCAACTAAAAATTCCTCATCATTTAGATTGCTAAAATCATCACCAAACTCTTCGTTAAAAACAACAATCATTTCACTGCTCAGCTTGAAATGTGCCGGCAAGGCCGCAGCCATCACTTCTCCTTCCGAGCACATATAATAAGCCGCCATCCATTCCCATAACTTTAATTGTTGCGGATATACAATCGGCTCTATATCCAGCACATTCAGGATGTCTTTTGTTTCAAATAACTCAGGTGACTGATCCGTCAGACGCTTTACGATACCCGCATATTTTTTCTGCTTGCCAAGATTTACTTCCACGCGACAGCCGATACTCACCTTATCCAATAAATGCGGCGGCACAGACCATGTATAGTTCATCGGCAATGCCAGTGGTATGATGACCTCTGCAAAGGTTTGCCCCGGTGAGGAAAAGGATAGTTCATTATTTCGCGCTGCCGTGTTTGCCATGATGGAGGTCAAAAGTAAAAATTAGGAACGAAACATCCTGCTTAATATTTTTTTACACAGAGGATGTATGAGCAATATAAGCAGCTTTATTAAAATCAATAAAATCTACCCTAACCAGCGGGTGATAGTATAAATCAATAACCCGACAAGCCCACCGACAATCGTGCCGTTGATTCGGATAAACTGAAAATCCTTACCCACTTCCAGTTCCAGCTTGCGGCTCAAATCCCGCCCTTCCCAATCGCCGACCGTATCGCTGATGAGCTTCTGCACTTTGTCGGCATTGCGCAAAGTGTATTTGTACGCGTTTTGCCTAATCCAACTATCTATTTTGTGGCGCATGGTTTCATCCGTTTGCAGGTTGCGAGCCATTTCGAGTATGCTCTTGGCTAAATAATTCTTCAAGGCAGAATCGGCGGTTGTCAAATCATTTAAAATATTGTTTTTTATCAAATCCCAAATGGAAGCGGCATATTGTTGCAATTTATCGCCGGCCAACAATCCGTCTTTCAGGGATTGAAGTTCGGCCTGCCATTGGGGTTTTGATTTAATATCCTCTATCACCTTCCTTAACTGACTATTGAGGTCTTCGCGGATTTTATGTCCGGCATCTTCCTGTATCTCTCCCAAATAATTTGCCGCCCCCTTCACGATTTTTGAGGCGATGGCATTATCAACAAAACTGGGGATAAGAAAGTAACTTTCTTCCTTTACGCGCTTACGCACGAGATCTTCATGATCAATAATATAATCCCTTGCCTTACTTATCACAAAATCCAACAGCCGCACATGGTCGCCCCGCTCCATGATTATTTGCAACCCGCTGGACAGTAATTCGTTCAGCTTTATAGTATCCAACACGTCAGAAGCCTTGTGGCTGATGTAACGTACCGCCGCACGGTCATTTATTTTTTGCACGATGTCCGTCAACAGCCAGGCAATCTCATTCACCAAAAGTTGCACGTTCTTTTCTTTACGTAACCAGTTTGCGACATAATTGCTTATTTGCAAGCGCTCAATATACGGACGTATCGTAGCAGCATTGAGAAAATTAGAGGTCACGAACCCACCAAGGTTATCGCCGATACGTTTTTTGCTGTTTTCTATCAAATTAGTATGTGGAATGGGAATACCCAGCGGATGATGGAACAACGCCGTTACCGCAAACCAATCCGCCAAAGCGCCCACCATCGCTGCTTCGGAAAACGCACGCACATAATGCACCCAATCACCCGTTTTTATATGTACAAGAAGATATTCGCAGGTTATATATATCAATGCCATCAGCACAAACAAGCCTGTTGCCAACGCCTTGTGCTTGCGAAGTTGTGCGCGTTTTATGTCATCCGGTGTTTTTGTTCTCGCTGCCATATTTCAAGTTAGGTACTCAAAAAAGATGCCTGTTTGCGCACAATATACATTTAACGGAATTGCTTATTTGCCCGCGCTCAGCTCCACCAACAGTGCTTTATGGTCTGAAGGATTTTCATTAATGAGCTTAACGCTCTTTACTTTCCAGGGAACATTTTTGGAAAGAAAAATAAAATCAATACGATACTTTGGGTCGTCGTATGAAAAAGTATTTTCCGGATTACCGTATAAAAGCGCCGCATCCTTGAACTGCTCCGTGATAGTGTGATAACCCTCGGAAGTTGGCGTAAAATTCCAATCCCCACCAATCATAACGGGAATCTTACTGCTCTTGTATATCTCCACAATCTTTGCGGCCTGCGCCACCCTGTTTTCATCAAACTCATGACAGAGGTGCGTGCCCGCAAATATGATTTTCTTACGCTTGTTGATTTGATAAGTGGCTTCAATCAATGCACGCCCCTCTCCGCCCTTCGGCGTGGGCAAGGCATATTTTTTAATGTTTACGGGCTTTCTGGCCAACAGCCCTTCCCCATACCCACCATTGCTATAATCTATCGCTTTGGCAAAGAAACCGTTCATCCCCGTAAGCTTTGCCAACTCCTGCATGAAATCTTGCGGTACACCGTTGTTAAGCGCTGCCGACCGTCTTGTCATACTGTCCACTTCCTGCAAGGCAACAAAATCGGGTTTATATTTATTGATGATAGCAGCCACCCGTTGAACGTTAGACCTGCCCGGAGTATAATGTTCTTCACCGTGATAAATATTAAAAGTCATTACGGTAAAAGACTGTGCGCCTGCTCCCAGGCATACTAATAACATCAATGTGAATAACCGGAACTTCATTTGCATATTTTTTATTTATTAACTTATCGTTTTATTCGCGAAAGACCTCACACATACTCAATTTCCCACATAAAAAACCGCTCTATTCATTCTTGCAAATTACTACTATTTCCCGAATGTAAGGCGATGGCATTTGCCACACGTTCGCCGTCCATTGCAGCACTCACGATACCGCCTGCATAACCACCCCCCTCACCACAGGGATACAAATTTTTCACCTGCGGATGTTGCAGGCTTTCCATATCCCGCGGTATGCGCACAGGTGATGATGTGCGCGATTCGGTGGCCACCAGCACCGCTTCGTTCGTGTAATATCCGCGCATTTTTTGACCAAAAGCAACAAACCCTTTTTGCAATGCACGCGCAATAAAAGGCGGCAGCACCGTTTTTAAATCTGCGGCCACAATGCCCGGCAAATAAGAACAATCCGGTAACGATGAAGATATTTTGTTGGTGCAGAAATCCACCATCCGCTGTGCGGGTGCCACCAGCAAGCCACCGCCCGCTTTATACGCCGTCTGTTCCACATATTGTTGAAAACAGAGCATAGCCAAAGGACTGTCCATTTTATCACCGAATAGGGCTCGAAGTTGTTTCATGGACTGCACATCTTCCTCCTTCACCTGCACCACAATGCCCGAATTGGCGTAAGGGTTATTTCTTTTGGACGGAGACCAACCGTTCACAACAATTTCACCATGGTCTGTTGCGGCAGGCGCGATGATACCACCCGGGCACATACAAAAAGAAAAAACCCCTGTGCCTTCCACCTGCTGCACCAGACTGTAAGAAGCCGGCGGCAAGTATCCATCACGTGTTTCACATTTATACTGCGCCTTGTCTATGAGATGTTGCGGATGCTCTGCCCGCACACCCAACGCAAAAGGTTTTGCCTCAATAGCAATGCCTTTCTCCTGTAATAAATAAAAAACATCCCTTGCCGAATGCCCCGTGGCCAAAATAACAGCATCTCCGTCAAACGTAGAACCGTCAAGGGTTTTAACAGACTTTACCTGACCTTTTTCTATGATAAAATCAATTACTTTTTGATTAAAATGCACCTCGCCGCCGCAGTCAATGATTTGCTCGCGCATGGCAGTGATGATAGCAGGCAGTTTGTTCGTCCCAATATGCGGATGCGCCTCGTAAAGTATTTTTTCTTCCGCGCCAAAGCGCACAAAGACTTGTAATATCTTTTGAATGTCGCCGCGTTTGTTACTGCGCGTGTAAAGTTTTCCGTCGCTGTAAGTTCCCGCCCCTCCCTCGCCGAAACAATAATTGCTTTCAGGGTTTACGATGCCCTGCTTGTTCATTGCGGCCAGGTCACGGCGCCTGCTGCGCACATCCTTGCCCCGTTCTATAATAATCGGCTTGATATTCAGTTCTATCAACCGCAACGCCGCGTACAGCCCTGCGGGGCCTGCGCCAACGATAATGACCCGCCGGGGAGATTGGCGCACATCTTTGTAATCAATAGCAAGATGCTCTCTCGGTTTTGGTTGCTCATCAACAAAGGCCAACACTGTCAGGTTTATCCAAGGTTGCCTGCTGCGCGCATCCAACGACTTTTTGAGTATCGTAAACCCTGTTACACGACTGGCTTTTATACCCAGATTTACCGCAATAGCCTGCGATATATGCGCTTTACTTTCCGCCTCTTGCGGCTTTAATTTCAGTATGATGTTTTGTTGCATAACTGGTCAGGTTTTTATCCTGAAACTTGCAGCAAAGAAACAATTTTTTCTTTTACAGAAAAATAAACCAGAGAAGACATACGAACCCGATGGGGTCGTACATCGCGTAAGATTTTTCATACTATAAATATATGAACCCTTCGGGCTCATCAAAAGCTAAAAACGAGAGAAAATCCCCTAAAACACAAGAAGCCGCCTTGTGGGCAGCTTCTCTTTAAATATAAGCAGCATTAATTATCCTTACTATTGAGCAGTATCACCGTGCCAAAACTTGACTTGATAACAATTGTTCCCTTTCCATTCCCAACCTGTGCCTCATACTTTTTATCGAAAGTGGGGCCGTATTTTTTCTGCTCGGTCTCGTCCCTTAATTTGATGGAAGATTTGTTCTTCGTGTCCCCAAAACTTGTCTTGATGCTCAGTTTCGCATCGCTCAAGTCGGAAAGGGCGAGCTTTAAATCAGAATAAGAAACGTCCACATCCAGGTTTTCCAGTTTGTCGGAAAGCCCGATGCTTAACTTTTTGCAAAACTCAAACTTACTCTGCACATCACCCGCTAACTGATAAACATCCACATCAGAAAAACTGGATTTTATTTTTTCCACCTGTATCTTTTCTGCCTTAAGTTTACCGAACTCTACTTTTAAATCGCTCACACGGGAAAGATTTCCGATATTCAAATCCCCAAATGACTGACTAAGATTCGTGAGGCCGCCCCGGCTGGCGATAAAAGTATCCCCGAAAGAATTTTTTACCGTAAGTGGATTTGTGGAAGGCATATACACCACATAGTTTATCTCCATGCTCTTTTTATCGCCTTTATTATTTTTTTTAACGCTATTGTCACTTCCTATCTTCGTTTCAAAACTAATCTTTCCGCTATTGCTTTCCCGGATAGTGATATTATCCAATATCTTTTGCGCCACTTCCTCAGTCCGGGCATTTACGGTAATGGTAATTTCCGCTTTTACCTCCCGTTTGTCCCAATTCACGACCTCTACCTTGCCGAACTGGTTCACAATATCCACCTGCTGATTAGGTGATAAAGAATAGGTTCTGACAATTGTTTTTTTCTTTTCAAAATTAGATTCATATTCATTGGCATGAGCCGTGAGCCCAAGCATCAGGCAGCCGAATACGACGCTATATATCATGATGATTTGTTTCATTGTTATGATCTTTTTCTTTTAAAAATTTTATAATCTCAATTTGTTTATCCAGCAGTTCTGACTGCATTTTCAGGTTTTTGAGCATGGCTTCCAATACCTGATCATCATTATAACCTGCTTTTAGTTTATGGAGCAGGGATGTATGCGATTCCTGCAACTTTTGCACGTCGCCCGAAAATTGTTCATAAAGTTGGGGCGCATCCTGCTTTAAGTGTTCCATTTGCTTTTGCCTTGCTTCGATGAGTTTGGTATAGTGATATAATTCTTCCTGCGACACCGAAGGTTCTATATACTCCTGCACTTGCCGCTGCCGGGAATGCCCGCCTTTTACCATATCCCTATCGTCCGGTTGCCCTACTGCAAAATCCTGTGGTTGCATTTGCCTGTCTGCGCTATCATTCGGGTTGCCCACAAAATGATTACCCGTGTCTTTCTCACTTTTCACTACCGCTACTGACGACGTTTTTGCAGGATTTTGCGTGTATTTCCAAACAAGGCTTCCCGCTACCAAAACCAGCACTGCCGCAACAGCCCACTTCGCATAGCCCAACATTCTTACCCGGCCGTTCCTGACAGGCGGTTTCATTTGTTTTTCTATTCGCGCCCACATAGCATCCGATGGCTGGAGCTCATCAAACTTGTCCCTGTTTTCACGAATAAATTTTTCAAGGTCTTGCCGCATATTTATTACTTTGTATTTGTTCTAAAATTTTTTTCTTCGCCCGGTGGTAAATGGTGCGCACATTATTGTGCGATATGCCCAGCAGTTTTGCGATCTCCTCCTGCGGCACACCATCCACCGCAAAAAGGTTAAACACGATACGATGATTATCCGGTAAGGTTGCTATCGCATCTTTTATACGTTTAATATCAAAATCCATCTGCTCCTCATCCACGGCAACCTCGCCTTCTGCATTCAATCTTTCTTCATCCACTTCTATCCAGTTTACTTTTCGCTTGCGCAATAAGGAAATGGACTTGTTGATCACAATCCGCCGGAGCCATGCCTCAAACGAACTTTTATAAGTGAAAGAACCCAGGTTTCTGAAAGCATCCACAAAGGCCTCCTGCACCATGTCCTCTGCATCTGCCAGGTTATTGAGGATGCGCATACTGCTGTTGAGCATCGGCCGGGCATATTGCTGATAGACATCAAAATAGGCCCTGGTATCGCCGCTGCGACAAAGTTCCACCTGTTCGTCCAAAGCTATTTCGATAGTCTGCATGAGCAATATCTATTTTGTTCTTGGGACGTTGAGCAGGCTTTTCTTTGTCAAGGTTTAGCCCAAAACGTCCGCGGGTTACTGGTTTTATAATATGTAAACGTCATGCCATGATTAACGTCAGATTTTCTTGTAGCGTGCAATACCTTGCGGCCAGATGCTACGGGTAACAATTCAACGTAAGTTAGTTCTTTTCCATTTTTTCTGCTTTCCAAATCGTACCCACTTGCCAAAGGAGACTCAAAGCGGTACAGGTAGCGAGCCATATAATATTCCAGATACTGCTCGCCCGTAAGTTGCCAGGTCTTGTTCCAGTTGGCATCAGGATTTAATACCAGTGGTAGGCCTTTCAACAACCGTTCGCGTACTTCCGCTATGCCCAACATTGTTCCTTCGTTGTCCGTCAGGTAAGCGTTAAAGGTTGGGTCAATCCATATCCATTTTTGCAAATCATCACTGTACACCGTATTGATGACATGACAATCCTCAAAATTTTTCTCCCTGGGCATACAAACAACGTATCTTGACTTAAATCCCATGGCAAGATAACACTCATTCAGAATGATTGCCATCATGCGACAGTTGAGCGCCCTGTCTTCCTGCTTTGCAACAGCCAAGAGGTCAATGGCATTTCTTGAACGAGGATTCTCGCTATCACCGTCATGCCTTACCATGTCATGTACCCAGTGCATCAGGTTCAGGATTTTGGAAATCTCGCTTCCGTTGCCGGCCACGGAATCAAGTTTTAGCTCCCTCCTTACCCTTACAAGCGCTTCATTGTTCATTGACTGATAAGTAAACACGGGCAATGCCTCCACTTCCGAAAAATTGTAGCGCCCTGTTTGTTTCAACATGTCCATATAAGGCAATCGCGGAACATTGTGATTGATTTTCTTCAACCATGTATCCGTGACCTGTTCACCTTTTATATCCGTACCTGTACTTTTGGTGATGGAATCCATCTCCGGATACAGGGGCTGTTGCGGCAGGGGAACTACTTCATTGTACAACGGCGGCACGTTTGCAGAGGCCCACAAAACACCCCCGAAAGCATTTTCATTTTCCGAAATATATTCGTAAAGTGCTTTGATGACAGGGTTTGCCTTTTGGGAAGACCCTAAATGAAAAAGAACTAAACAGAATACTGCTGTGATAAATATCTTTTTCATGGCAAAATTATTTAATCACATTTTCACCCGCCTTGCCGGCAAGCGGTGCATTCTACTTAGTAATAGCAAGGACAAGCAAAATGTTACACATTTGAAAGAAATATTTTTACAAAGGTACTGTCACCTTTGCCCCTGAAAACATGATAAAAAGCATGTTTTATACTGATTCCCAACATTTTAACAAAGGATTCACGTTGGCTGAAATTTTAACCAAAAGAAGTGTAACGCTATATGATTCAAGATAGTATGACAGGGATTTTCAGTTAGCGGGCTACAAACAGCGATATTATGGCTGAATAAATCAAAGTGGGATATACTGGACTCGAACCAGTGACCTTTTCCATGTCAAGGAAACGCGCTAACCAACTGCGCCAATATCCCTAAGGTTTTTTTCGACCGCTTTTTTACAAACGGAGGGCAAAGATAACGGCAAAAAAGGTTTATCCTGCACAAAAACTCCAGTTGTTAAGAAGGTTTTTTTTAATAGCAAGATTGGCACTTCAGGTTACAGGGCACTTTTAGACTTTACATAACCAATCCTCCAACTCAAAAAAGCACCTGCCAAAAATGGAACCAACACCATACTGAAAGTTGCATTGTTCCCAGTTAGTTTATTATAAGTTAGACTTAGCAGCGCACCTGTCAATGCTCCTAAGATAAGCCAGCTAATATAACTCAACCTGCTTTTTCTATTATCAAATATTATAGTATCAAGGCTTGAACGAGGATATTCTCCATTTTTCAAATAGTTTTCAAAATTCTCCATGAATATTAGCCAAACCTTTTCTTCTTCCCGTGTATTCATTTGAGCATCTGTATCAACAAAAAAATCGGCAAGGATTCTATCCCCATCAACCGACACCGATATTTGCGCACCCCAATTCAGCGGATTTGTTTTCCAACCATCAAATAAGGTTGAGCGTTTTCTAAACTTCAAACAATTACCATCCGCCTCCATCAATTTAAAATTGAACTGCAGGAAATAGTCAACAATCTTTTGGGAAATTTGGTTGACATCTGAAACAACAAACGTTATTTGTTTATTCATTGCTTCCTAAATTTTAACATTATCAATTCAAACCCATCGTTTCAAAATTATACCCTTCGGCGACAACTGAAAAACTGTTAGAAGATACTTTAGGCAGTTGAAGCGTGACAGTGCGCTTTTCGCCCGGCAGCAGGTTAAAGTAACCATCCGAAAAGTATGCCGGCAGGATGATATCACCCGTCGTCTTATCTTTCGCGTTCAATTTTACGGCAACGGCCGGTATCTTCCCCGTGTTCTGCAATTCATATACCGTCACATCGGCTGTTTTTCCTTTTTTCTGGATTAGTTTTAAAGATGGTTTTCCTAATGCATTCAATGCCTGACTTCCAACCAAACCATTCTCACGGCTTTTCCAATAATCATTTACGGAGACCATATTGCCTTTCCCATCTTTCAATTCAAGTCGCACAAGCGAATACTCGGGCATATCCTCTGCTTTTGGCGCCGGAACAAAACATGCCACTCTGCTATTCGCCGGCATATCATATTTTTCCGATTTAGTATAATATTCTTTACCCGCCACATCAAAATAACGAGCCGTAACGGTCATGTTCTTTTGCGTTTGGCGTATAGCGTTCAATATCTCCACCCTGCCGTCCACCATGTTCATTTGGATGTGCAACGGTTGCTGCGCTTTTTTTACAGCGAAATAAGAAGCAGGGGTCTCATAATCATACGTATACGTTTGCCATGTCATGCTCGGCCAGGCGGGATGGCTCATCCAAAGGATAAGCCCGGTGGTATTGTTCCACATCTTGCTGTTCCATGCCTCAATCATCGCCCGCCAGTTGTTGTAAGTGACCATTTGGGCTTTTTTGGCAAATTCCTCCATGCTGCCCGCTTTTCCATAACTATTCACGGCATCTATAAAATCATTAAAAAAATGCGTGGTGTGATGCAAATCGTGATAAGCCCACACATCGTTGATAGGCCATAAATCCTCCGGTGCGATGAACTTGCGAATGGTATTTGCCGTCGGGATGGCCTGCGCGCCCAGCTCAGTATTGAATCCTTCCGCATAATCGGTAAGATAGTGCGAATGGTCTTTGATATATCCGTAAGGGCCGCTGTTCCTCGCATTAAGAAAACGGGAATTGCCGTGATAATGCCGTGTGGGGTCTTCCTGCGCCATCATTTTTGCGAGACGTGGTTCCATGCCTTCAGGAGAATACCCTTCGTTTCGCGGGCACCAAAGCGCGATGGATGGGTGCGTGCGGAAACGGCGTACGACATCCGTGGCATTGGACATGAACAAATCATAGTCATTGGGTTCTACCGTGTCATCGGTGGTAATCCAAAAGTCGTTCCAGACCAGCATACCATATTCATCGGCCAGTTCATAGAATGTTTCTTCGGTGGATTGCCCCACCCAGTTACGTATCAGGTTAAAATTTGCATCTTTATGCAGTTTGAAATAAGGCTCCAACCTGCTGCGCGACCCACGCTTCATGCCATCGTCCATGCCGAACGTGCCGCCTTTAATAAATATGCGCACGCCGTTCACGCGGAACACGAGATATTGCCCCACAGGGTCTTCGTTAGAGAGCTGCTGAAAGACAGCATCCTCGTTTACATCTTTGTAAAGCGTGGGTATGGTTCTCTTCTGCTTCGGGTCGCCAACAATAATCACCCTTTCATAATCAAAAATGGGTTTATGGTCATTGTTCACATCCACGGGCGTGTAAGCCACCCGATGATTTCCTTTTGCAGGAGTATTAATCATTAATTCGTAAGAAAGTTCGCGTATGCCGAAGCGGAGGTTTTTAGCATCGGAGAATCCCGTGGCGGCTGTGGTAGCCCACAACTCCAGGTTATATAAGTTGGGCGCACCATATCCGTTAGGCCACCACAGTTTGGGATGCCGGATATTCAGTTCATTGAAACGCGCAGGTTCAAACGCCAATGTTTTTTCTTCATTCGGCTGCAGGGAATATGGCATATCGATATCCACCCCCTCAAATTTGGCATAAAGCGTGCCGGACACAGCATGGTCAGAAAGATTTCTAACCGGAGCAAAGATTTTCACGGTCGCTTTGGTCGTATCAGGCAGGGGTAAATCCGTAATCACCTGCGGGTCGCCGATGGCAACATCCCCGCCGATTTTCAAACGGACATCCTGCCAGATGCCCGCATCGCGGTCGCGGATACCCGGTATCCAGTCCCAACCGATGGACGCAAGAAATGTGGGGCCGTCAAGACTGGTTTGCCCGCCGTTCAGCCCTTGGCCTGCCCGCATGGACTGCTCGTGCGAAATGCCCGGATTATCGGGCGGCGAAATCAACACGGCCAGCACATTGCTGCCGCCCGCATTCAATAGCGATGTGATATCATAGTCACCGCGTTTAAAAGCACCAGCCATGTTGCCCAATTTCTTTCCGTTCAGGAAAATCTCCGCCCTGTAATTGATACCGTTAAACAACAAGCGCACCCGGCGGTTTTCGGTGCTCTCGGGCGTATTAAAAGATACGCGATACCACCATTTCATCCGGGAAAGCGTGTCGGGAATACTCATATTGTTCAACCCGAAATAAGGGTCGGGATATACGCCCTGCTCCACGAGTGTTGTCAGCACCGTGCCCGGCACGGTTGCGTTATACCATTCGTGCGTGTCGAAGTCAGGTGCAAAAACCGATTTTTTTGATTCAATTACCTGTGTGGAGGTTCCCATTTCCCAACCATCCGAGATAATCCATTCACCTTCACGAACGGAGACAAACTTTGTGGGAATTGTTTGTTTTGCTTTGCGCACGGCTGTCTGAAAAGGAGCTTTGCCGTGCGGCACCAGGCTGTCGGGTTGCCTCTGCTTCATGCCGTCCCAAAGTTTGACCAATCCCGTTTTACCCCACATGTCCTGGGCGCTTGATGTCGCGGGTACTAATATAGACACCAGAAAAACTAAAAATAGCAGCGAAATATGTTTCATATTTATGGATATTGAATAAAGGCCCGCAATTCTTTTGAAGGCAGCCACAAGGTTACAAATATATCTTTAACCCTGCAACTATTTTTGGATGTATAGCATTTTTCGTTGAAGGCCTCGGGGAAACCAAATATTTACAGCATAATATCTATGCCGTATAGCAGGACAAGCTGTGGTTTAAAATAAATTCATTTTAATCAATCTCCTTTATCACACGGCAGGGATTGCCCGCGGCCACCACACCGGCAGGTATATCATGCGTGACGACACTTCCCGCGCCGATAACGCTATTATCACCAATCGTTACGCCGGGCAGAATGACCGATTGCGCGCCAATCCAAACATTGTTGCCGATGGTTATGGGATAAGCATACTCCAACCCTTTGTTACGTGCTACCGGATTTAACGGATGTCCGGCAGTATAGAAGCCGCATCCGGGCGCGATAAAAACATTATCCCCAAACGTCACTTTTGCCCCGTCAAGGATAACACAGTTGACATTTGCATAAAAATTCTCCCCAATTTCGATGTTATAGCCGTAATCACAAAAAAAGGGTTGTTCGATAAGGAAAGAGTCCCCTGTTTTTCCGAACATTTCCCTGATTAACGCTTTCCGTTCTTCTTTTTGAGAAGGGTGGAAATTATTATACGCAAAGCACCACTCCTTACAAACGCCCCGTTCTGCAATCAACTGCGGGTCATTGTTCGCATCGTACAGTTCCCCGTCCCGCGCTTTTTCTTTTTCTGTTTTCATGGATGTATTGATTTCAGAAATTAAGATAAAAATAACCCTACAACAAAGTTCCGCGCAGCCTTAACAATTCCGTTTCTGCTGTTTTGTAATTATAGCGCGCTGCAATGAGTCGGTCATAAGCCTGTGAAAGGCTTAGTTGCGCCTCCCGCAACTGCACCATGGTGGCCATGCCCATCCGGTACTTGGCCATCTCAATATTTACCAACTCCTCGGCGTAAACAATGTTCTCTTCTTCCATAGATAAAATGCGCCGTTGCTGTTCATAATCCTGCCAAGCATTGGTAACGGACAACCGCAAAATACTTAACTGGTTGTCATAAAGCGTGTTTTGATAACGAAGGTTCAGCCTGTCCTGTTGAATCTGGCGTTTCACCCTGAACTGGTTGAAAATAGGGATGCTGGCCGAAAAACCAAAGTTGTAGCCATAGGTTTTATTGAACAGCAGCGAGGAGGGATTTACCGCTCGATTGTTCTCTAATCTGGAATAATTATAAGCGGAGTTAAAAGATACTACGGGATACCTGTCAGCCAGACTTTCCTTTAAAGAAAGCTCCGCAATTCGTATCTGTGACTTGGCCAAAAGCATGGCGGGATTTGCGGTCTCAAGCCCTTCGTACAAGCTACCCAAACTTATCGGCTCCCCCAGCGGTATGGAATCCCGCAATTCAAACTCCTCTGGTTTTATGCCGCTGTTCATGGCCTGCGCCAGTTGTTCTTTCAACTGTGCGATGGTGGTTTGCTGCTGCATCTTCTGCACCTTTTGCGCGTTTAAATCCACGCGGCTCTGCAACACGTCAGGCTTGGCACCTGTTCCGATGTCCAGGTTATACTGTGCCAGCTTCACACGCTCTTCGTTCAGTTTTATCTGCATGTCCGTGGCCTTGACGAGTTGTTGCTGACGGGCCACGCTGTAATAAGTATTGATGACCGTTGCCACCGTGTTAATCACCTGCTCACGTGCAGTATAAGTGCCGGCTTCCAGCAAAGCATCTGCCTTTTCACGGGTGGCAAACATTTTTAATCCATCAAACAATACCCAGTTCAGGGCTACATTACCCTGAATGTTATTAGAACGGACATTGTTCGACTTGCGCTCACTGCTATCTGCCAGCGTTTGCCGTTGACTATTACTGCTGAACGTCCTTCCTATCGTTGCATTCAGCGAAGGCAAAAATACCGCATCGCGATAACCGTAATCAATGGCGGCAATCATAGAGTCGTTACGTGCCAGTTGTATCTGAAAATTATTTTGTAATGTGGTGGCAATAGCCTCTTCCAGCGTGAGCAAGCGTTGCGCCCGCCCCTGCAACATGCCAACCGTCAACACGGATATGAATAAAAAAAATCCTTTTATCATTTTATAATATATTCAACCAATAATTATTCACCGGATAAACGGCAAATCTAAAATCCTGATTTCACATCAGCATCCTATCAAACGGTACCATTTCTTTCTTTCATCATCGCATCTTCCTCTTTCAATATATCATCAAAAGTTTTTACGTGCTTGTTTGATGACAGATAAGTATAGAAAGCAGGCAACACAAAAAGTGTCAATATCAAAGAAAACAAGATACCGCCCACGATAACAATGCCCAACGGGATACGGCTGGTTGCCGCCGCCCCGAGCGAAAGGGCAATCGGTAATGCCCCCAACGCCATTGCCATGCTCGTCATGAGTATAGGTCGCAGACGTTGCCCGGCCGCATGTATAACGGCCTCGGTCTTCTTCATGCCGCGCTCACGACTTTTATTGGCAAACTCCACGATAAGGATACCGTTCTTCGTCACCAACCCTATGAGCATAATCATACCTATCTGCGAAAAAATATTCAACGTATGCCCAAAAACCCATAAAGAAAGCAAAGCACCCGCCATCGCTAACGGCACCGTAATCATGATAACAATAGGGTCTATGAAACTTTCGAACTGCGCGGACAAAATGAGGAAAATCAAGCCCAGTGCCAGTAAAAAGGCAAACATGGTGTTGCTGCTGCTTTCGGCATAATCGCGCGAAGAACCGCTGAGCGCCGTGGAGAAGGAATCATCGAGCAGCTTATCCGCAATACGGTTCATTTCTTTTATCCCATCCCCAATTGTTTTGCCGGGGGCAAGACTTGCCGATATGGTCGCCGATTTATACCGATTAAAGTGATAAATAGAGGGATAGGTTGTAGATTCTTCTACCCGTACCACATTGTCCAGACCAATCAATTGCCCCTGGGAGTTGGTTACATAGAGCTTTTTCAAATCACCCGGGTCATCCCGGTTTACCCTGTCCACCTGCCCCATCACCTGATACTGCTTACCATCACGGGTAAAATATCCCATCAGGCGGTTGCTATATGCCAATTGCAAAGTCTGCGAAACATCCGCCACGCTCACATTTAACTGCGCTGCTTTCACCCTGTCCACATACACCCGCAGTTCTGGCTTGTTAAACTTCAAATCCGCATCCACTTGCGTAACGATGTCGCTTTTCCCGGCCTCGTCCAAAAATTTGGGCAGCACCTGTGTGAGTTTATTAAAATTGTTGTTCTGCAAAACGAACTGAATATCCCTGCCGCCACGCCTGTTCACCTGGATAGTCTGGCTTTGCATGGTAAAAACACGCCCTTCCTGAAACTTTGAAACATAGCGGTTCAGGTAATCCACGATTTCCTGCTGCGAACGTTTCCGCTCTGTATGATCAACCAACATAACCCGCACCCAGCCCGAATTAGCGCCGCCGGAAAGACCCGCCGTATTAGAAAGCACCACTTGGCGTTCCGGTACGGAATCCATCACAAAATCAGATACCCTGTTCACGAATTTTTGCATCGCATCAAAAGAAGTTCCCTCCGGTGCGGTAAGCGTTAAGCGAAATTCGCTCTTGTCCTCCATCGGCGCCAACTCTGATTGTATATTCGTCCCGATAAAATAAATAATCGCCGCGCAAATGGCCACCACTACCCACGCCATCCAACGCACGCGCATGAATGCCGATAAGGATTTATGGTAGAGGTTTTCCATCCCAGCAAAAAAGGGCTCTGTTACATTATAAAACCACGAATGTTTATGCACGTCCTTTTTAGCCAGCTTAATCGTCAATACCGGCGTGAGCGTAAGCGATACAAATGCCGATATCAGCACCGCGCCCGCTACCACCATGCCAAACTCGCGGAACAGGCTGCCCACAAACCCTTGCAGGAACATAATGGGCAAAAACACGACCGCCAACGTGATGGACGTGGCAATGACCGCAAAGAAAATTTCACGGGAACCATTGACCGCAGCCGTTCGTTTGCCTTCCCCTGCCTCTAATTTCTTAAAAATATTCTCGGCCACGACAATACCGTCATCCACCACCAAGCCCGTGGATAAAACGATTGCCAGCAATGTAAGCACATTGACGGTGTAACCCATCAGGTACATGATAAAAAATGCACCGATTAACGACACCGGTATATCTATCAACGGGCGTACCGCCATAAGCGAATCTCGGAAGAACAAATAAATAATGATGATGACCAGCACAACGGAAATCATCAGCGTTTCCTCTACCTCCAAAATGGAACGCTTGATATATTTGGTCTGGTCAAGGGCGATGTTGAGCCGGATGTCCTGCGGCACTTCATTCTTGATAGATTCCAGCCGTTTGTAAAATTCATCTGCTATGGAAACATAGTTGGAGCCCGGCAAAGGAATAACCGCAAGGGCAATGGCTGGGATACCGTCAACCCGCAGGCCGCTTTCCTCGTTTTCCGGCCCCAGTGCCACACTGGCCACATCGCGCAGCCGGATGTCCGCGCCGTTAACGTTTTTGATGATGACATTGGCCAACTCTTCTTCTGTATTCAGGCGGCCAAAAGTGCGCACGTTCAGCTCGGTATTGTCGCCGTAAATCTTACCGGAAGGCAGCTCTACATTTTCCTTTTGCAACGCCGTTTGAATATCTTTTGACGTGAGACCAAAGCCGGAGAGTTTATTGGGGTCAATCCAGATGCGCATAGAGAAACGCTTTTCACCCCAAATCTGTATGCTGCTCACGCCGGGAATCGTTTGCAGCCGTTCCACCAGATTATTGGTGGCATATTCCGTTACTTCCAGAATGTTGCGCGTATCACTTTGCACGGTCATGGAAAGGATGGCATCCGAACTGGCATCGGCCTTGCTCACCACGGGCGGCGCTTCCAAATCATCGGGCAGGGAACGCTGTGCGGCAGAAACCTTGTCGCGCACATCATTGGCCGCCGCTTCCAAATCACTGCCCAGTTCAAACTCCACGTTTATATTGCTGGTGCCGCTACTACTTGTAGATGTAATATTTTTTACCCCTGCGATACCATTAATGGCCTTTTCCAGCGGTTCGGTAATCTGCGTTTCGATAATATCCGCATTGGCGCCCGAATAGGAGGTTCGCACACTGATGTTGGGAGGGTCTATCGCCGGATAATCGCGGATGCCCAAATAGCTAAATCCAATAATGCCGAATACAATGATGATAACATTCATCACGATAGCGAGTACCGGCCTTCTTAAACTTAGCTCTGATATGTTCATGATTACACGACGATTCTTGAATAATGATTATTGATTGACGATTTTATTGATTTTGATTTTGCCCTCGGGCTTCATGGCCATGATACCGGTGACCACCACCGTATCGCCCTGCTTCAGCCCTTTCGTTATCTCGATGCGGGAAGAATCGCGCACACCTGTTTCCACTTCGTTGAACAAAGCCTTGCCATCGGTATACACAATCACCTGCTTGCCCCTGGCCGTGGGCACAATGGCATTCGTAGGCACAAAAATAGCATGGGCATTGGGCGAGAAATCGACGTGCACCTTGGCAAATGCCCCCGGCACAAGCCCTTGTGTGGCACTGTTGACTACCGCGCGTACCCGGAGGTTGCGGTTTTCAACTGAAACGTTCGACTCGGTAGCTACCACTTTCGCGCTATACTGCCTGTCCACACCATCCACCGTAAAATTCACCACCAACCCGTTATAGATACGGGAAGTATATTTTTCCGGTACGGTGAAATCTATCTTTAAAGTGCTTACCTGATTAATCGTGGCAATAACCGATGCCTGCGTAACATAAGCGCCGGGGCTGATGTCCCGAAGCCCCAATTTACCGCTAAACGGCGCCCTCACCTCGGTGCGGGATATTTCCGTGCGGATAATGGCAATGTCGGCTTCTATATTACGCACGGTCAAAAGGCTGGCATCATAGTCCTGACGGCTGATGCCCTGAATTTCCAACAGTTTCGATGCCCTGCCTTCATTTACCTTGGCGATCTCCAACTGTGTTTGCAGTTTGCGCAGTTGCGCCTGCAAGTCGCCGTCAAAAATTTTTGCCAGCAACGTGCCGCGTGCTACCTGCTGCCCCTCGCGCACATTGAGCTGCACGATGCGCCCCGGAACTTCGGGATGCACCTCCGTGACCTCATTGGCCACGATACTGCCCGGCACTTCTATGGTTTCGGCAAAAGATTCGCTTTTGACAATATAGCCATCCACCTGGGGCAGTGGACGTTCAGCGGTCGTCTTTTTACCAGACGTTTCTTTCTTGTCCTTGCAGGCAAAAACAGATAACAAAATCAGAACAACGAGGATATGGGACAATCTACTCATCATGAAAGTTTCTTAGACGCTAAAATTAAGCATAGCCTGCCGTATTTCTGTAATAAAAGCCTGATAATATCAGGGATTTTACACGAACGGTAAATAAAAGACCGCTGTCCCGCAAAATATCTTTTCACAAAAGAGCCTTTTATCATACTGAACAAGTCAAGCCCCCTGCCTTCTGATGTCATTGAGCGTAAGATTTACAACTAAAAAACATCCTGATAAAAAATTTCTTTTAGTTTTACTCAAAACAGCATTATCATGCAAACAATACTCGGCGCCGGCGGCAGTATCGGCAAATTTTTGGCAAAGGAACTTTTACAATATACCGACAAAATAAGGCTGGCAGCACGCCACCCGCAACAAGTAAACGGAAATGACGAACTTTCTTCCGTCAACCTGCTTCACAAAGAAGAAGTTAACCGCGCCGTATCGGGTGCAGATGTGGCTTATCTCACCGTAGGATTGCCCTATAATTATAAAATATGGCGGAAACAATGGCCTGTTATCATGCAAAACGTCATTGATGCCTGTCTGGCACATTCATGCAAATTGGTATTCTTTGACAATGTATATATGTACGATAAAAGCACGATATCAGATATGAAGGAGGACAGCCCCATCAATCCGCCGTCAAAAAAAGGCGAAGTGCGGGCAACACTGGTGCGGATGATACAAAATGCGATTGCCGAAAAAGGACTCAAGGCGATTATCGCGCGTAGTGCCGATTTTTACGGGCCGGGCGCGACCAACGGCATACTGAATATTATGGTCATTAACAACCTGCTGAAAAGACGCAGCGCCAGTTGGCAAGCCGATGCAAACAAGATTCACAGTTTCACTTATACTCCCGATGCGGCCAAGGCTACCGCACTGCTCGGCAATACCGAAAGAGCCTATAACCAAACCTGGCACCTTCCCACTTCCGCGGAACGGCTGACCGGGAA
Source organism: Niabella sp. (assembly GCA_047601605.1). Lineage (GTDB taxonomy): Bacteria > Bacteroidota > Bacteroidia > Chitinophagales > Chitinophagaceae > Niabella. The sequence goes on along the minus strand of JASGIU010000002.1, from coordinate 1,542,029 downwards.
ACAGTTCGTACAGTTGACCGCCAAAATCGCCAACCGAAAAGCTTCCCTCACTACGCTTACGCCATTTATGTTTTCCATTGTCGGATTATTTTCAAGACAGGTGAGGGAACTAAAAGAAATGCAATACCAAAACGACCGGGATTATTTTTTCAACAGTGAAAAGTTCAATAACGCTTTTTCATTTAAGCCCACGAGTTATGCAGAAGGTATCCGTCAAACATTAGCCTTAGAGAAAAATTAAAGGTTTTATATTATTCAATCGTAAGCTTGAAAGCTACCTCGTCCTCAAGAATGCCCTCCAGCACATCGGTCGGCACAACTTCCCCCACGCCTGCGGGCGTGCCCGTGAAAATCACATCCCCAATGTTGATTGAAAAATATTTGGAAACATGTGCGATGAGCGAATCAAAACTATAAATCATCTGGCCTGAATTGCCGTACTGCACCATTTCATCGTTTTTGTACAGGCTGAATTTAATGTCCTTCTTATTAGCAAAATCATTAATCCTGCGCCAGGTGCCGATGACCGCCGAGTCGTCCCAAGCCTTGGCCTTTTCCCAGGGAAGCCCCTTTTTCTTCAATTCATCTTGAACATCGCGCGCGGTAAAATCAATGCCCACGGATATGGCATCATAATATTGATAAGCATATTTTTTATTGACATAACGCCCGTTCTTACAAATGCGGATGACCAGCTCACACTCGTAGTGAAGCTCATTGGTAAACTCCGGGTAATAAAAAGGCAAATGAGATTTCAGCAAAGCCGTTTTAGGCTTCATGAAAATCACAGGCTCTTCTGGTATTTCGTTCCCCAACTCCTTTGCATGGGCAACATAGTTTCGGCCGACACAAAATATTTTCATCCGTATATTTTTTATTTTCTTAAAAGGGTCAGATGGAACGCCCTATACAAAAACTTATCATGGACGTTTCAATCAGGTATTTTTAACGGGTTGAAACCAACGAAAGAAGCGATAAAAATATTCAAATGCAATATAACGCTTTTATGGAAGAAACAAAGCAAAAAGCTTTGCGGGAAGCATAACCTATTTTAGGGAGTACAGAAAACAAAACGCTCCTGCATTCATTACTGACCGCCCATAAGCATAAACCGCAAACGGAGAAAATATTATATCACGGAAAACTCCTGCGTGTTGAAGTAGTTCATGGTAGCCGCCAGCCCCTGCACGGCAAAGCTTTCAATGACCTCAACGGATTTTTCAATTTTGAGCTTTACGAGCGGTTCTTCCTCTTTTTGCCATTTACCCAGTACAAAATCTACCTGCATCCCTTTGGGAAAAAGGTTGCCGATGCCAAAACGCAGGCGCGGGTACGACGAGGTTCCGAGAACTTCCTGAATACTCTTCAAACCGTTATGCCCGCCATCGCTGCCGTTGCCCCGGATGCGCATTTTGGAAAGCGGCAATGCCAACTCGTCCACAATGGTCAGGCTTTTTTCAGGCGTGAGCTTTTCCTTGTCAAGCCAGTATTTTACGGCCTTGCCGCTAAGGTTCATGTAAGTGGTCGGGCAAATGCAAACAAAAATGCGCCCTTTCCATTTTACCTCGGCCACGTAAGCCAGTCTGTCGCTGTGAAAAGTGCCGCCATGCTTCTGCACAAAAGCGGCCACCACGTCAAACCCGATATTGTGGCGCGTGTGGGCATATTCCTGCCCGATATTCCCCAACCCTATTATCAAAAACTTCATTCTATTTCTTTGTTTGTCGGACAAAACGCATTGCAGCCAATATTTCCTGTAAAATACGTTATCGTTTCATGCGGGGCAAAAATAGAGAATCAGCGGGAAAAATGATGTGCCACAAGATGAGAAGCGGACTGGGATATAAATTAGATACAGTCAACCTAAACAAACAATTGTCTAAATCCCGAATCAGATTCCGGATTTAGACAAAAACCTTCTTACTTTTTTCGCTTCCGCCTGAATATAAAGTCGGTAAAATCTTTATAGAAAGGTCGTTCTTTACCGTAGTCCGCATAGTTTTCCGTATCAACTGTTTTGAAACCTTTGCTAACAGAAACCGGTTCTTTCATTTTCTTCTTTAGATAGACAACTATTGAGTTATAAAAATGAATACCCCAAACTTCGGTAGTTATTTTTGTTGCATGTTTCTTTTTTTCTTTCGCGGGCATAAAACAGGCATAAAGATCATCAATATGATTTTTGCAAAACTCTATAAAAGTGGTTTTACCCTTCAGCCTGCCTCCGTAATCCCGCATATACGAAGTGTGCACATCTTCACACATATATACGCCATTTTCTTTTACATGATCGAACATTAAATTGAAAGTCACAATTTGCTGTTTCATGGTATGGCCGCCATCATCCAGCAGTATATCCAGTGGCGGAATTTGCCTTTTCAGTTCTTCCAAAAACACAGGGTCTTCCTGCGAGCCTATAAATATCTTTGTTCGTTCTGCCTCAAATTGTTTGCACTTTGGATTGACGTCCACTGCATAAATACGGGCTTTATCGCCAAAATATTCCCGCCAAAACTTTAGCGACCCGCCATGCGATATCCCGATCTCCAGAAATACAACATCCGTTCCCCGGTATTTTGAAAAGTAATTGTCGTAAATTTCAGGGTAGTTATCCCACTTGTGCAAAAGAGGGCCATCATAATTATCAAATATAGTTTGTATAGATTCCATCGTTTCAAATTATTATTAAACAAACAGAGTTGTTTGAATTGTTACGTTCAAACACTGCTGTTTCCATCAAAGATATAATGTATTTACTTGTTTTTCATGAGCCTTCCCATTTTGCCCGTTTTATAATGCACCAAGGCAAGAAAGAGATATTTTGTCAGTTTTATTCTATCACCACCATATAAAATATTATTTTTTATCCTGTTCCTGATGTCCTTCTTCCTTTGCTGCAAAAATGACTTCGGCAGTTCTGATTTATATTTTTTATTAACATACAAATGATTCCTGAGCATATAATAAATCCTTATGGGGGAATGCAGCACCCTCGGTGTTTTTTTTAAACTTTTCAGGGAGCGATGTTGCAAAACCTCGCCTAAAGAATGATGCAAATAAACATTTTTAAATTTAAGCGTTTTATATCCGTCCAAATTAGCCCGGATGCAGTATTCTATATCCACATCGTCAATAAAAAGTGCCTCATCGAAACCGCCGATATGCTTATAAATATCAAGATTTACCAGGCTGCCCGATGTTATGATAGTGTATGCCTCAACCGTTTCATTCCCTGTTTTTTCAGGCGTTTGCTCAAACGCCACCCCAAAAACCGCCACATTGTTTTTATGCTCATACTGTTGGAAATACTCCTGATAAAGCAAAAGATTCCTTTCATCAAAAAAAGAGTCCTGATCCATGGTCAGCAGCCAGGAGGCGCCCTCTGAAAGCGCATACCTGACCGCTTCATTCAGGCGTGCCGCGATGCCCTTGTTAACACCGTCGGCTATCAAAACAACTTTATCTCCTAATTCATCTATACCAACCTTTGCGGACGGCTCGCTGTTGTCCATCACCAGCAGTTTATCTACAAACGGCAAATAGCTGGATATGTTCTGCCGAACATTGCCCGGGGGATTAAAAAGGATGACAACACCAAAAATTTTTCCCATTCTAAGTTAAAAGAAATTATTTTGCCAAATTAAGGATAATAAAAATAGGAAATGAAAATAATAGATGCAGTCATCACGACCATCAGCACTATCAGGCGGCCTTACAAAGCAGAAACCGTCAAACTGGCAAAACTGCTAAAAGGCAAGAAAGGATTGGAAGTGGGCGGCCCCAGTTCTTTTTTTAAGCGAACGGGATACTATCCGGTATATTTATATGCCAAGAGTATAGATGGTGTCAATTTTAGCACCAGCACCGTTTGGGAAGGTGAAATAGAATCAGGAAACACTTATCTATACCTTGACGACCACAAACCCGGAAAGCAATTTATCGCAGAAGCCGCCACATTGGAAGGTATACCCGGCAACAGCTACGATTTCCTTTTATCCTGCCATAGCCTGGAGCACGTAGCAAACCCCATTAAAGCCTTAAAAAGATGGCACGAGGTTTTAAAGCCCGGGGCATGGCTGTGCCTCGTGCTGCCTGACAAAGAAGAAACATTTGACATTAACAGGCCTTACACCCGCTTTGAACATCTTTTGGATGATTTCAACAATAATATAGGCGAGGATGACGAAACCCATTTTAAGGAAGTGCTGGACTTACATTCAATTGAACGGGACAAGGGTGTTTCGTCCTATCAAGAATTGGAGGAAAGAACCAAGCATAACATGGAGAACCGATGCGTGCATCACCATGTCTTTTCATTTGAGGTCATTAAAGAAATGCTGACATTTTGCGGCTTTGATACCGTTCTTCAAAAGAAGGCCGCCCCCCTCCACTTAATAACCTTAGCAAAAAAACTTTAATGGACAACCATCCTTTCATTTCCATCTGCATACCCGCCTATCAACGCCCGCAATACCTGAAAAGATTGTTGGATTCTATCCGTGTGCAAAGTTTTACGAATTTTGAGGTGATCATTACAGACGACAGCCCCGATGACTCTGTTTACCAGCTTTTCAATGCGTATGCGGGTATCATCCCCACCCTGTATTACCACAAAAATCCCCGGCCATTAGGTACTCCCGCTAACTGGAACGCGGCTATTGCTTTAGCGAAAGGCCAATGGATAAAGCTGATGCACGATGATGACTGGTTTGCCCATGCGGGCTCATTGCAGCAATTTGCAGATGCCGCCAAAGAAAACGAAGGAGCGTTTATTTTTTCAGCATTTACCAACAAATATGAAAACACGGGCATAGAAAAAGTATTTTTCCCCGAAAAAGTCCGTTTAAAACAATTAAAAAAACACCCTGAATCCATTCTTTCTAAAAATATCGTTGGACATCCAAGTACCACGCTGTATCCAAATGATGGCAAATACCGTTATGATGAAAAACTAAAATGGCTGGTAGATATAGAAATGTATATAAGGATACTACGCTTTAGTCCGTTTGTATATATCAATAAACCTTTAGTTGTACTTGGCATGAGCGATAGTCAAGTTACAGCTCATGTAAAAAGTATTCCCGAAGTCGAAATCCCAGAACATTTGTATTTTTTAAAAAAAACCGGATCTCATATACTAAAAAACATTTGGGCTTACGACTATTTCTGGCGCTTTATAAGAAACTTTAATATTGTATCATCCACCTATTTCGAACAATATGATAAAGAAAATGCACCTCCTGAAATCATAAACCGAATAATCTCCTTTCAAAGCAAAATTCCCCGACTTGTCCTCAAAACCGGATTTGCCTCAAAGTTACTAATGTCCCTTCACTACCTTGCAAACAAAAAATATATACAATAATGACGATAGCCTTTAATTGTTGGGTATTGCGTAATAAAAACATTGACGGTATTGGGAATGTAGTCATCGAAACTTTGCGCCCAATGATTAAAGCGCACCCTGAAGTAAAATTTCTACTGCTATGTGACAAAAACTTTACGGAAGATTATTTCGATTTCCCCAATGCTATCATACATCGTATATTTCCTCCATATCGCCATCCTGCTTTATATGTTTTTTATCTCGAACTCATTTTACCTGCATTTCTAAAAAAATATAAGCCAGATATTTTTATTGGAATGGATGGAATGATAAGCCTTCAATCCACAAGCAAACAAATATCGGTAATACACGACTTAAATTTTGAGCATTATCCTAAAACATTGCCATTAAGAAACAGACTCTACTATCGCTTCTTCTATAAAAAATTTTCTCGAAAGGCAGATAGAATAGTTACGGTTTCTGAGTTTACGAAAAATGATATTGTAAATCTCTATCACATAGCTCCATCCAAAATAAACGTAATATCACTCGGAGCAAAGGAAGTCTTCAAGCCTTTACCACTGTACGACATATCAGCAACCCGAAATAAATATACAGGAGGCGCTCCTTATTTCTTTTTTGTAGGTTCAATGCATGCAAGAAAGAACATTCAGCGTTTGATGCAGGCTTTTGAACTATTTAAACAAAAAAACAACAGTACTATAAAGCTTATTATAGCAGGGAACATATTATGGGAAGCCGATGAGATAAAATCGGTTTATAATCAATTATCTTTTAAAACCGATATTATTTTCACCGGGAGAATTGATGACAAAGAGCTAAGCTACCTTCTGGGTGCGGCATTTGCTTTGACTTTTATCCCTTTGTTTGAAGGCTTTGGACTTCCCATCGTTGAAGCTTTTCAGGCAGGAGTTGCTGTAATCTGTAGCAATACCTCTTCAATGCCCGAAGTAGCAGGAGACGCAGCTTTATTAGTAGACCCATTTAGTATTGCAGAAATAGCAAGTGCTATGAAGAAAATCACTGAAGATGAAGAATTAAGAAAAAGACTGATACAAAAAGGCCTTAACAGGAAGAATATTTATGACTGGAACAGGACAGCTAATATGCTTTATGAAGCAATACATAAAACCATTACTGCAAAACAATCTCACTTGTAATATTCCGCCTTGGTCGGTGTTTTTCACCGACCAACACAACCACCCATAAACCACCACGCAAATCAACAAGCACAGAAAGTGGCGGGCGACAACACCCCGCCAAGGCGGTACGGGTAAAGGCACGGCTCAATCACGATAATGCGCAAGAAATCCCCAATTGTCTACCCCCGTATGATAAAACATCGCCGATGAATATTTGTACGCCTCCGGCAACGTACAAAGATCAGCCTTTACCGGATTCCAGTGGATATATTCCAATTTTTGCAGAAACACTTTTTCCGTTCTCAATTCCACACTCAGCGGCCTTCGCTCCCATAATTGATATACCCTATCCGAAGCATTTACCCTGAACTGCTCCAACACCACTGGATGGTGCTGTTGCAAATCGAACTTTATTTGCTGCGCGGTATATTTCAAAAAATCTCTCTGCACATGGGCGGGATGAATCAAAGGTAACATCTGCTATATCAGGTGGATATGATTGGGCATGATTACAAAAGCGTAAAGCCTAATCCGCTTGTTTTCTACTAAAAACCTAAGACTATTTACAATTACGTCTTTATATTTATCAGGCTGCAAAAGCTTTTTCCAATATAAGTTGGTAGCTGTAAAAAACTGAGGATATTCTGTTATAATGGCTGGCATACAACATAAAATTAGTAAACCTTAGGCATGAAACTTGAAGGTGGCGGGTGACAACACCCCGACACGACACGCACCCTCAAGCGCCTTGGTCGGTGTTATTCACCGACCAACCTAATCACCTGCAAACCACGATACACACCGGTGCCCCCAAATGGGAGGCAATGACATCCCCGCCCTACAACCCTTTTACAATGCCCACGGCCTTCCGTGCAATGCCGTCCCAGCTAAAATGCTCAAAAAACGCCGGGGGTATATCTTTTTTTGGCAAACTCAATTGCTGCACGATGCCACGGGCAAAACCGCTGCAATCTCCGTCGGGAATAACTGTTAAACAATTTCCAGTCACTGCTGTCGGTATGCCGTAAGCCCCGGCCTCAAAGGAAACGGCAGGCGTATTGGCACCCAACGCCTCTACCAGCTTGGTCTTGATACCACCGCCGTCCGTAATAGGGTTCATAAAAATATCCGCAGCTTTAAAATACAGGTTTATATCTTCCACAAAACCTTTGTAAATAATGTGCTGTGCTTTGTATGCTTTTAGTTCATCATAACTTTCCGGCAATCGTAGCCCGCACACAACAATCTTGTATGGAAACGGGCAGGTTTTGAGCAGTTCAGGATTGATTTCGTTCAATATCCTGTCCAGCCCGTCCCTGTTTGGGGCATAGTCCAGCGTACCGTTAAAAAGAATAAGTTTCGTATCGGCGGTCAAGCCTAACGCTTTGCAAACAGCACTTCTGCATTGCTCCTTATCCGTTACCGGCGGGGCTTCCACGGCTTCAATACCATAGGTAACAACCGCACATTTATCTGCACTTAGCTTATATGTTTTTATGGCATATTCTCTGTCTTCTCCTGTAATAAAGAAATTGAAATCGGCTGTTTGATGGGCAAACTTTTCATAGCGGTGCATAACCGGCCACCACCATTTACCCATAGACTTAAACCTGGCAGCTTCAATATTATGCGAATGAAAAATCAGCTTTAAGCCGCCATATTTCTTTAACAGGTATCCCAACCAGGCATAATATGGATGCTCGACAACAACATGGCTGATGCCCTGCAAACGACAGGCTTTTTTTATTTTTTTATACAAAGAAAAATCCACGTACCGGAGTTTTTCCCGGGTGCTGCCCAACACAGATGTAAAACTTATTCCTTCTGTATTACCGCTGTTTTCCGTAACCGTAAAACAGGTAATATCAGCATATCTGGCAACATATTTCAAGAACAAAAAAATACCCTTTTCACCACCTTTAACAGCAGGGATGATTTTATACGGGACTATTGAAGCTATTTTAAACAAGAAAAAATAATATATGACAGATGAGAGATAACAGCATGGTGACTATAACGGTGTATGCTGCGTTTCTAATACCGAACCAGGTTTTTTCTTCCTGTCCGTCCACCAGGCCATAAAAAAGCTGCCCAACACGACAATGATTACCAAATAAGAACTGATATAGGTAATCCGGTTGCCTTTTATGTAACTGGATGGTTCAAACTTCAATTCTACCGTATGATCACCGGAAGGCACCACCACGCCCCTCATAAAGAAATTTGTATTGTATATGGGCGTTGCCTTACCATCTACGTAAGCATTCCAGCCCGCAGGATAATACACCTCGCTCAAAACGGCAAAATGATTGCCCGATGATTTTGTATGATAAACGATATGGTCGTTTTCATATTTGGACAGGTTGATAACGGATGAAGAATCGGCAGGGGTTATCGCACCTATCTTGCCCGCATCTTCCTGCAAAAGCACGGCCGTATCCTTTAAATTAACATTGCCGATTTCCTGCAATTGCGATGGCTTGTCCTTTGCCGGGAGAACCGTTTTTACAAACCACGCAGCCCCGTAAGCATTCGGATTAGGCATAAGCGACTCCTGACCGTTTTGGGGATTGCGCAGGATAAAATACCTTGTATCCAATGCGTTCAGCACTTGTTGGTTCGGCTGACCGGACAAATATTTTTCGATAACATCCTGATACACCCGCAGCTTGGCGGCATGATAGCCCAAAACAGAACGATGAAAATAAGAGGCCCGGTTATCATCAAAACCGCCCACCTGCAATACGCGATAATGGGCAGACGTGTCTTTTAAGATTTCCGCATCTACGGCAGTTTTCACAAAGTTTATCGCCTCTGTATCATCTTTGGGCACATACGCTTCATCGGGTAAATATTTTTTATCGAAAATCCATAAATCGGCAAACGACACCAGTAACAGTACCGCTACGGCAACCATTGGCTTGAAGATGTTTTTCAGGTACAGATAAATGACGCCTAATACTACCAGCACAAACAACAATGTCCGTAATAACTGCATTCCAAACAACGATTGGCGGTCGGCTTTCAGGCCAGCCACAATCGCACTGCCGATGGCAGGACTGCCGCTTTCATCCCACTTGTTCGCTAAAAGCTGTTGGTCAATCGGTGAATTGTACGATTGCCCGATGTATATTAATCCTAAAACAACGATCAACCCGGCGCAGGTATATAAAATGGGTTTAAAATATTTATCCAGTTGTGTTTTTATATTACCGCTAAAAAACAAATACTGAATGGTCAACACGGCCATGACGGGCAAAGTCAGCGAGGCCATTACCAATGCCATGGACGGCGCCCTGAACTTATTGTACATCGGTAAATAATGGAACAAAAGATTATTCACCCCCGGGAAAAACTTGCCCCAGCTCAGCACCACCGACAATACCGTAGCGGCCAGCAAGGCCCATTTTAAAGGATGTTTGATGATGACAAACCCTATCAACGCCAATATAAAAATGATAGCACCCACATAGGGAGGCCCTGATGTCATTTCGCCCGGGCCGGACATGCCGCCCCAATAAGCAGGCAATGAAGTGGCCAATTGCTCGGCACTGCCTTCGGGCACACCAATGGCAGAAAGTTTTTTGACCACATTAGAAGTTGGCGGTAGCGTTTGCATACTGCTTTCCCCAAACGCCCTTGGCATCAGCATGACAAGGGGTTCCGTAATATTCATGCTATACCTGAAAGCATAATCTTCGTCCAGTCCTTTCGTGCTCGCGGCAGCGACAGTGCCATCGCTTTTCACTTCAACATCCTTACCACCACGCATCGTATACTCCGTATATTCCTTTGTCGGCATATAGGATATGGCATAAACACCCAACCCTAACAGCCCGGCTATTACTGAAAGACATCCGGCAATGATCAAATGCTTTAATTCCCCACTTCTTATCCAGTAAACAACATATACAATAGCAATCAATACGAGACAAAGAAGTAGATAATAAGTTATTTGGGGATGATTGGCATTAATCTGATATACAGCCCCCAACGTAGCCACGGCCAGCCCAAGCCAGTATCTTTTTTGAAAAATCAACAATATCCCGGAGAGCAACAACGGCATAAAGCAAATGGCCATCATTTTTGTCTCATGCCCCGCTGATATGATAATAGGATTATAGGCAGAATAGGCATAAGCCAATGCGCCCAAAATGCCTACAACGGGGCGCAACCCCAACGTACAACAAAGGATATAAAAACACAATGCCGCCACAAAAAAATAATTCATAGGCTTCGGCAGACCCAATGATATAATCTTATAAATATCCGGGAGGGCGCTATCCCCATCCATCGCTATCTGGAAATTGGGCATACCGCTAAATACGTTCGTGTTCCACAAAGGGTACCTGCCGGTTTTTTCTTTCACCTCAAAAGCGTTTTGGGCGGCCCCCTTCCATCCGATGATATCGTGCTGGTTAAGGGCTTTTCCCTCCATTACCGGCCTGCAAAAAACGACGGCGGCTAAAAGAAAAATGGCGATGGCCACGACATGCGGCAAAACATTATTTATCCATTTATTATTCATGCTCAATTTATTTCGGATTTTTTAGGTAAAGTTTGGGCAAAATAATACTATTTTACACACAATTCGGCTATGCGTTGGTTAATATTTTTATCAAGGGTCGCTTTTCTGAGCGGCATTGTTATGCTGTTGGCTTTTTTATTACTGTTGACACAAAACAGTGGAGAGATGGTGTCCTCATCCGTATTGCTGGCAGGCTACGGATTGGCCGTTGTCGCATTGCCCCTCACCGGGCTTGCCTATCTTGTTTCGGCCATCCTCGGACAAAAACCCTTTTCGCTCATCCCTCGGTGGCTGTTCGTGGGTAATATCCTGTTTTTATTCATCCTGTTGATTTATATTTTTTATGCCCATGATCCGTTCTATCATCAATAGCAGGCCTACTAAACTTTACATCCTGCTGGGAAGTTTTTTTGTGGCCAATGCTATTGTGGCCGAGGTCATCGGGGTGAAGCTTTTTTCGCTGGAACGCACATTGGGGTTAGCCCCGGTTGATTTTAATATTTTAGGCAATCATTTTTCCTTTAACCTGACAGCGGGCGTGCTGCTCTGGCCCGTGGTGTTCATCATGACGGATATTATCAACGAATACTACGGCATCAGGGGCATCCGTTTCCTTTCGCTGTTGGCAGCAGGGCTTATCGCCTATACATTTGTCATGTTTCAGGCGGCGATACAACTCACACCCGCCGATTTCTGGGCGGGCAATTATGCCAAACAGGGCATATCTAATGCCGATGACGCTTACCGTGTGGTGCTTGGACAAGGCTCATGGATTATCGTTGGTTCATTGGGCGCGTTTTTGTTTGGTCAAATCATTGACGTGCTCGTCTTCCACGGTATCAAAAAAAGCACTGGTGAAAAAGCGATATGGCTGCGCGCCACAGGCTCTACGTTAGTTTCTCAACTGATTGATAGTTTTGTGGTGCTGTTTATCGCTTTTTACATTGGGCCGCGCGTGTCGGCCAATCAGGGAGAGCCTTGGCCGCTGAAACTGGTGTTGTCTATCTGCATCGGAAATTATATTTACAAATTTATTGTAGCCATCATCTCCACTCCGCTTATTTATTTGGCGCACGGTATTATCGAAAGATATTTAGGCCACGATACTGCCAGGCAAATGAAATTGGAAGCCATGGGTGCGAAGACTAAGAATGATAATTTGTAAAAGAGTAACCGAACGCCTAAAACCCCTTATTCCACGATACGGAGGCGGGCATAGTTTAATAAAATCTTCTTTTCTCCGTTCAGGTCAAACCGGATGACTGCCATTGGGTTATGCGCCGCGCCGCCCAGTTCAACGATTTCCCCAAAACCAAATTTCTGATGCTCTACCCGCTGCCCCTTTGCCAATGCGGAAACTTCGCTGGGCACGAAACCCTGCGTAGGCGTATGTTCCACCGTTTTGGGAGTTGAAGGTTTTTGCGGAAGATATTCCGGTTTTGATTTTTTGGCAGGCGGCGGGCCATAACGTTTTTCGGCCTCCTGTGCAGCCTTGCCGCCACCAAATCCCCATCCGCCCATGCGTTCATGCGCTGAACTTCCAAACCCGAAAGCCCCCTGCGCACGCGTAGCACCTCCTCCGGCATAGCTGCGGTCAAGGTATTCTTCCGGCAATTCCTCGATAAAACGGCTTGGCTCGTTTTGAACCAATGAACCAAATTTGTATCGCGTGTTGGCGTAACTTATCCAAAGTTTTTGCTTGGCCCTTGTGATGACCACATAAAACAAACGTCGTTCCTCCTCCAGTTCCTCGCGCGTATTAATGCTTAACGCATTGGGAAAAAGCATTTCCTCAAGCCCGGCGGCAAACACGCAATCAAACTCCAGCCCCTTGGCCGCGTGGATGGTCATAAGTTTCACCGTATCGGCATCGGGGTCTTTTTCATCGGCATCGGTGAGCAGGGTAATCTGTTGCAGATAAGCCCCCAGCGTTTTGTCCACCACTTCGCCTTCCTCGTTATCCGGGCTTTCAACCCATTCCTTAATAGAGTTCAGCAATTCCTGAATGTTCTCATAACGCTGAAGCCCTTCGGTACTTTTATCGTTGAACAATTCTTTTACCAGATTGGTTTGCTTGCCCACATGAAAAGCGACATCGTAGGCATTGTATTTTTCCAACATACTGGAAAAACTCTTTATCATCATCACAAATTGCTGGATTAACTCCAACGTACGTCCGTGGAAACCGAGCTCTGTCGCACGTTCCAACACTTCCCACATCGTCATGTTCTGGGTATTGGCGATGTACACCACTTTATCCAGTGTTGTTTTGCCAATGCCACGGGTGGGGTAATTAATAATGCGCTTTAATGCCTCCTCATCACGGGAGTTGATGATAAGACGCAGATAGGCCACAAGGTCTTTTATCTCTTTTCGCTGATAAAAGCTGATGCCCCCGTAAATAGTGTAGGGAATACCCATCCGGCGCAACGATTCCTCAAACGCGCGGCTCTGGGCATTGGTGCGGTAAAGAATGGCGAAATCCTTGTTCCTGTAGTGATTGCGAAGTTTTTGCTCCTGTATCGTATCTGCCACAAACTTGCCTTCTTCGTTGTCGGACATGGTGCGCACGATGCGTATTTTTTCACCAGTGGCATTTTCGGTAAACAGTACTTTGGGAATCTGTCCTTTATTGATGCTGATAACCTTGTTCGCAATATGGATGATATTTTGAGTACTGCGATAATTTTGTTCCAACTTCACCACTTTTACATCGTCGTAATCCTTTTGAAACTGCAGGATATTTTGTATCGTCGCCCCGCGAAAACTGTAAATGCTCTGCGCGTCATCGCCCACCACGCACACGTTCTCGTGCATGGCACCCAACAGTTTGATTATTTCGTATTGTGCAGGGTTTGTATCCTGATATTCATCTATCAATATATATCTGAACTTGTGCTGATATTTGCTCAGCGCATCCGGAAAGGTCTTGAGGATTTCATAGAACTTGAGCAACAAGTCGTCAAAATCCATCGCACCGTTCTTGAAACAACGCTTGCAATAAGCATCGAAAATCTTGGCAACCGCAGGACGGTTAGCTTTTATATCTTCCTGTTGTATATAATAATCATTGGCATAATCCACCGGGCTTACAAGCGCGTTTTTTGCCGATGAAATGCGGTTATACACCGTGTTGGGCTTATACTGCTTATCGTCAAGCTGCATTTCGTTGATGACTGTCTTGACCACGCTTTTCGCATCGTCCGTATCGTAAATCGTAAAATTATTAGGATAACCCAAACGATAAGCCTCCGCGCGGAGAATGCGCGCAAACACGCTGTGAAATGTACCGATATAAAGATTACGCGCCTCGTTCGTGCCCAAAATATGCCCGATACGCTCCTTCATTTCCTTGGCGGCCTTGTTGGTAAAAGTGAGCGCCAGTATATTAAACGCGTCCACACCGCAGGCCATCAGGTGGGCGATGCGCGTGGTGAGTACCTTTGTCTTGCCGCTGCCGGCCCCGGCGATAATCATGATGGGGCCATCCTTATGTAAAACCGCCTCCCGCTGCCTGTCGTTCAATCCTTTCAAATAATCCTGCATGGGCGCAAGTTACGAAGCATTGGCAATTTGGCAATGTGACAATTCGGCAATACATCTTTAAGCAGAGGGAGATGGCATACATTTTCCTTCACTATTTCCCAAACAAGTCAAAATCGTCTTTCATCCCTTTCCCACCCATTTAAGGTAACAGCGGGGCACAAATGCACCCCGCTGTTATTTGATTTGATCTTAAAAAGTAAAAATTATTCTTGTACAGCCTTTACCACCTTGCTGTACTTGAATGCCCCATTCTTGTCCACCTGCTTGATGCGCACAAACATTGAGGAACCATCAGCCTTTGTTATCGGGTCGTGCTTGGAACAGGCTACGATGCCCATCGTGAGCAATCCTGCAGTAATCATCAGCAGGGCTATCTTTTTCCTATTGCGTCCAAATCCAACGGCCAGGAACATTAACGACAATCCAAGCAATCCGCCCACAGAGGACAGCCCCATAGTAAAGTCATAACTTATCTCCATGCCGGAGTTACCGTCAACGGCCTTACTTTTCACCTCGCCTATCTTCGTAAAGTTTTTGCTATTGGCAGACACCTCTATCTCAAAGCGACTATTGTTGTTTTCCGTTTCGGTACTCCAATTAACAAACAATTGTCCGTTTCTTATCGTTGCGCCTATATTGGCAAAGGTAACAGGCAGCGTTTGATCATAATGCGCTCTAAACTCAGCCATCATGGCGTTAACCCCCGTACCGGTTGTACCAGTTTTAGTAGCCGTCAGTCTTATGTAACGGGCTACAATTGTTTGTCCTAAAGGCACATCGTTAACAGTCGGATTGGTCAGCACCGAAGAGAAAGTGCCGGGCAATATCGTCCATGAATCTCCTTCATTTTCTTTGTATGAAATAGTATATTCGTAAAATGCGCCTCCATTGTTGACAGCCCTGTTAATTAAAGATATTTTATTGATCTTCAATGCCTGTTGCATATCGTATTCTAAGTAATGTGGAAAAGAAGCCTGGGGAGAATATTGAGAATGCCAATAGCTGCTTATGTCACCATCAAGTGTGGCAGCATAACCTGCATTATCTCCTGAACCTCCAGTACCTTGTGTAGAGGATCCTGTAGCTACCCATCCTACACGTGAATATGCTGTAGGGTCGGGGACTGAAAGTGTGTAGGGGGCAATTTCCGCAAGTTCACCGTTATTATCGCCATAGCCGGTAGTCAGCTCAACCTGAATGTATTGGCTGCTGTGTGATGTACTAAAGTTAAAATATTGATTCTTTAACACATTTTCTCCCGTTACAGTAGTAATATCTGTCCATGCAGTTCCGTCATTACTTTTTCTGAATGTAATGCTTTGAGGCTTACGACTACCATCTCTGGGGCGTATCATAATGCCCTGATAAGTCTGGCTGCTTTGCATATCAATAGTAAGTATATGCGGATACTGGTTGGTGGTAGCATCATTATAGTTGGAGTTCCAGTAGGTAGCATTGTCCCCATCAAATAAAGCTTCATAAGAACCGTCCGGGCCAACACCCGAATTTGCAGTAACCGTCCATCCAATACGAGTTAAAAGAGAGGGAACCGTTTCTACAGTTCCAGGAGCCTGAACCTGTGCATTCACCCAAAATGGCAAGATAATCAATAGGATAAATAGATGTTTTTTCATGTCTTTAGAAATTAATTTGATTAATTATCTAAAGTTATACTATATGATTATGATTTTACAGCCTCCTACCCTCTTAACACAAACGTTTGCGCATAATGAATTTTTGGTATAGTTAATGCGGAGTAAAAGAATAACATAGGCCATTTTCATTATACAGATTTCATTTTCAACCTTCTACAGTTAAAAAGTCCGCTCGCCCGTCTCAACGCTTCAAAGGTATTTCCCGGTTCATTTCCTCTATGTTCACTTCGTCCATTTCAGAAGCGCCCAGCAAGTGCTGACAGAAATAATCGCCCATTTTCCAGAAAAAATATTCGGTCATGTCACCGAAACCGTGACGCTGCCCGGGCAATAACAGAAAATCAAATCGCTTATTGGCCTTGATAAGCGCATTGGCCATACGTATCGTGTTGGCGGGATGCACATTGTTATCAATATCCCCCGTGGCGAGCAACAGCTTGCCTTTCAGGTTTTTTGCCAAATCAGGATTCTTTTCTATTGAATAAACAAAAGTGGTATCGCCCTTGGCTGATATTTTTTCCGTAACCCCGTGATGCCGTTCGCTCCACCAACGGTTATAAATATTGTTCTCATGATTCCCGGCGCCGGACACGGCCACTTTGAAGAAGTCAGGATAAACGAGCATGGCCGCCGTGGACATAAAGCCGCCGCCACTATGCCCCGTAATACCTACTTTGGAGATGTCTATAAACGGATATTTGTCCGCCAATTGCTCGGCTGCTACTTTTTTATCTTCCAGTCCATAATCGCGCAGGTTGCCGTAACCATACGTGTGATACCACTGGGAGCGAGACGGATGGCCGCCCCGGTTGCCCACCGTCACCACGATGAACCCGAATTGTGCCAACCGGTCAATCCTGTCCATACTTGTTCCAAAAGATTTGTTCACCGCCTCGGTTTGCGGGCCTGGATACACATATTCGATGATGGGATATTTTTTGGTGGAATCAAAATCGAACGGCTTGTACATCACGCCGTACAAATCCGTAACGCCGTCGCCCGCTTTCACTTTGAAAGGCTCAGGGAATTTATAGCCCGCGTCAAAAAGTCTTGATAAATCAGTTTTTTCGAGGCTCATCAACAGTTGACCATTGCTGTTGTACAAATTGGACACGGGTGCAGTGTTCACCCTTGAAAAATTGTCCACAAAAACCCTGGCGTTCTCGCTCACCTTTACCTGATGATCAAAGTTGCCGGGTGTAAGCAACTTGGGCGCACCTCCATTGATATTTACGCTATAATGATGCAGATAATAAGGGTCTTCGCCCTTTTCTTTTCCGCTTGCGGTGAAAAACAATGTTTTTGTGGCTTCATCATACCCCGTGACCTCCTCACAATTATATTCGCCCGAGGTAAGTTGACGGATAAGATTTCCTTGCTTGTCATACAAATAATAATGCCCCCATCCGTCCTGCTGCGACCAATGCACAAACTGTTGCCCGTTGTTTACAAGTTCCGGCTTTTGAATATCCTGATACACATTGGAACGTTCCTCCACCAGCTTCTTCACCGAACCGTCCACGCCCACGAGCAATAAATCTATACGTTTCAGGTCGCGGCTGGAGCGTGCCATATAGAACTTTCCCGCATCACCCAGCCAGTAATTAATAGGGATTTTACCTTTATAACTGTCTTTTTTCTGGTCTTTGTTAAACACGCTCAGGGTTTGGTTCTTGAACGCAGCCACGTTTATCTGCTTCGGTTGTAGCGTTGCGGCATCAAACAAATGCAGCTCCACTTCTGTGGAATCGCTCTCTCCCGGCATTTGGTATTTATACGTTTCCAATGTCGGACGCTTGTTGCCCACATTATTGATTACCCACAGCGGGCTGAGATGCCTGTTGTCCTTGCGCGTCATGATAAAATATTTTCCATCGGGCGACCAAAGAATCCACGCTATTTTACGTTTTTTGGTTTCATCGTCCTCTTTTTCATCGCCCGTGGTCGTGCTGTACTCATCGCCGCCCCAGGCATAATATTGCACCCCGTCCTTCGTTATCTGATGCTCTATGATGGTGGAATCTTTTTCATCCTTCTCGGCCTTGTCATAGTTTGCCTTGTCCATCCAATACAGATTATAATTCTTGGCATAGAACACTTTAGACGTATCCGGATTAAAACCCGCCCACGACAATTTTGTTTTTTCCCTGGCAGTATCCGTCAGTTCGCGCAAATGGCGGGAAGTCAAATCGTATTCGAGATAAAAAAGCTTCTTGGTCATCGTATCCGATTTGTCCTTCAGCTTTTTGATTTCCTCTTTGGTCTTTATCGTATCAAGGGTACTCGGCACTTCAAAGCGCACCCGTTTTCCCCCATCTATGAAACGAAGGTTTTGCAGGTTCAGGTGCTGCGCATCAAACGGATTGCGCACAATGCGCGTAATTTTTGCCGCTAAATCGGCATTGTCGAACATTTGCGTTTTTGTCCTGGCCGCCGGGTCAACAATATACCAGTTTCTGCCATCCGGGGTGGCATAGCTATACCAAAACTTGTCCGAATGCTCTATCCAGTTAGGCTCTACCCTTGTAGAAAAGACCATCTTCCCCACTTTCGCGGGGGAAAATCGCGCTGCCAACGCATAATTGGGCTTTACGGTTTCCCCATTTTGGGCAAATACCTGCACCGACAAAAGCAACGAGCAAAACAAGATATTAAAATACTTCATCCGTAGTTCTTTTATTAAGTCAATTATCAATAAACAGTATTGATGCGTAAATGTACATCATTGATAAACATCCCACAAACTGGAATACGGATTTTGGATAAACGGCAACCGTTTGATTCGCTAATCCATCAACCACGTTTTAAAAAACCTTATTTTTACCTGATTTTTGAAGTGAAAATGAGCATTAACGACATCACTATTACACCTTATATCCTGGGCAATTTCTACCCGCGCGAGTTGGTAGAGCTTCCCGGCGCAACAGGTGCGCCCGCCACTGCTGCAAAAGCCCCTGCGGCGGAAGCGCCGCAAGTGGCCGAAAGCCCGGCGCCGAAGGAATTTAAAGCTTTGGGAGCAAACCAGAAACAGGTATTGGTCGTGGTGCATTATACCGACCATGTACATTTGCCCGACGATATGATGGCGTTCCTTACAAACATGCTCAACGCCTGCAAACTCATGCCGACCGATGTGGTCATTATTAATACAAATAATTATACAGGCATCGGGCATGAGGACATATTGCAGCATTTTCAAAGCCGTAGCGTATTACTTTTTGGCATGGGTACGGCAGCGTTCGGGTTTCCGTTCGAGGTGCCAGCCTATCAGGTACAAACCTTCGCACAATACATTGTAATACAGGCACCGTCACTAAACGAACTGCAAAATGACAAAACCGCCAAAGCCAAACTTTGGGCAGGACTCAAAAAAATATTCAACGTATGACATTGATTTTTGCCACTAATAACGCCAACAAAGTGAAAGAGATTCGCGATGCACTGGGCGGGGATATTGACATCATCAGCCTGAAAGAAGCAGGCATAGACAAAGACATCCCCGAACCGCATGACACGCTGGAAGCAAATGCCACCGAAAAGTCGCGAACCATCTATGAAATGACGGGGCAAAACTGCTTTAGCGAAGATACCGGGCTGGAAGTGGAAGCGCTTAACGGAGCGCCCGGCGTGTACAGCGCGCGCTATGCAGGAGAAAACCCGACCTATGCGGATAACGTGGCCAAACTGTTGCAGGAAATGAAGGGGAAGTCAAACCGACGCGCGCGTTTCCGCACCGTGATATCCCTGATAATCAACGGGAAAGAAACGCAATTTGAAGGCATCTGCAACGGACAAATCACCGAGCACCCCAGTGGCAGCGAAGGTTTTGGGTACGACCCGGTCTTTATCGCTGACGGGGCTGACAGCACATTTGCCGGGATGAGCATGGCCAAAAAAAAGGAATTTAGCCACCGGGCAAAGGCAGTTGAAAAACTGGTGTTATATTTGAAGCATCAAACCGTTAAATAAAATAAGAAAATTTGGGCACAGAAAGCAACCTTAATATCTCTGAAAGCGACTTAATAAAAGGATGCATTGATGGAGACCGCCGGATGCAGGAACAACTGTACAACCGCTTTTCTCCTAAGATGTATGCCGTATGTCTGCGGTACGCCTCCAACTCGGAAGAAGCCCAGGACATACTGCAAGACGCCTTTATCAAGGTCTTTAAAAAACTCGACAGCTATCGCGGCGATGGCTCTTTTGAGGGATGGGTACGCAGAATATTCGTAAATACGGCCATTGAATATTTCCGTAGGAAAAAATATCTGCAACCGGTCACCGAAAAAGAAGAAAATACCATCGAAGGGCAATATGTCTCCGTGCTGGATGAACTGGCCGAGCGCGACATACTTGATCTGGTCACGCAACTTTCGCCGGGATACCGCACCGTGTTTAACCTCTATGTTGTGGAAGGTTATTCGCACAAGGAAATCGGCGACATGCTGGGCATCAGCGAAGGCACCAGCAAATCGCAGTTGAGCCGCGCCAAGGGCATCTTGCAGGATTTGGTCAGAAAATATATTGAAAACAGGGATAATAAATAAAAGTCATGCCATGAGCAACCATCATAAATTATATAACTATGAGGTGGCTCCCCCACCGGAGGCATGGGAGCGTATTGCCCGGGAAATGGGCGAAATAGATGAATACAAAACCGTTTCCCGTAAATTATCCGATTTCGAAGTAGCCCCTCCACCAGCCCTTTGGGACAAGATTGATGCCAGCCTCAGCGATGAAAATGCTTATCAGACCGTTAGCAAAAAACTTTATGACCTGAGCATTCTCCCTCCTGCTGATACATGGAAAAAAATTGCCCAATCCCTAGAGGAACCCGCCGCTAAAAAAATAGCGCCTGTTGTTCCCTTGCAGAAAAGGATTATACGCTATGTGGCCGCCGCCTGCGCTGTCACGCTTGTGGCATTGGGTGTTTTTAACATGATAAAAAGCTCGTCCAAGGACACTGATTGGATGATGAACAAAGTGGCGCAGGAAACCAAAAAGACAGATTCTGCCGTTTTGGCTAAGGAACTGCCCAAAGATACCCCCAAACAAACTATCGCACAGGCAACCGTGCCCAAACCCGAGCCTGCATACATCGCGGCGAATGACGATGACCAGCCTGTTGTTTATTCCGAAACCATAGAAAAAAACAAGGAAATCAACGGCCGCTATATCGTGCTGATGACCGAGGACGGAAACGTGGTGCGCATGGCCAAAAAGCTGACCAACATTGCGGACTGCCTGGCCGGGGAAGACGAGAATAACGGTTGCACCGACCAGATACATAAATGGCAAAAGGAACTCGCTTCAGCGACAGTTACCTCTACGCCGGATAATTTCCTCGACATATTGGCATTGGCCAATAACGAGGGCATGTAAACATCCGTCAACCTCTTGATTTAGGGTATTGTTATTTTCATTTTATCGTGATTTTCTATTGCACAGAAAAAATTATCTTATACAAAACACTGTTGTTTTGACCAGTTTTTACCGCTTGGTATTAAAAAAGGAAAGCCTCATAACGGTTTTGTTGTGAGGTTTATTTTTTTGAGGATTAATTACCGAATGGTTATTATATCATTGGTTGTAACAAGGCAAATAGAAAATCCACCGCTCAATATATTAAATTTATTAAGCCAACACTTCTCCTAAATATTTGTCATGCGGTACTATTAAATATTTTTCTATGGCTTTCCAATAGCTTTCATACAGTTTTTTTTGAGCAGAACCATAATTTTCAATAGTATCAAACTCCCAATAAAGCATATAACGGACACTCTTTATAATACGAGTTATCTTATGTGGTGGCAGTCCTTTTTTTATGAGGGAAAAATCGTCAATGTTGTGCGTTCGTTTCGCAAAACGCAGTAGTAATACACCCTTCAGCTGTTTCATGAATTGGGCAGCATCTTTCATAAGCGTTTCAAAGTCCTCTACTTTGTCCGGCTTAACCTGATAAATACAGATTTCAGAAAATGGCATATTTTTTTTCCTCCTTTATCGTTATCATACCTCATGCAATATGACATGTGTATGTCAAACAATAAAGGTATACAAATATTTCATATCCAATGTAACCGGAGGCAATCCCCAATAAAATCATTAGCATTCTATCGTTTTAATGATTTTAGCAGGAATGCCACCTACAACCGTATTATCGGGTACATCTTTTGAAACGACTGCGCCTGCGGCCACAATAGCGTTTTCGCCAATGGTAACTCCCGGAAGTATGGTTGCATTTGCTCCAATCCAGGCGTTCTTTTTAATATGGATATGTCCGACCATTAGGGATTGCCTGTTTTCAGGAGAAACAGGATGTCCCTCTGATAGTAAATTCACTTTAGGCGCTATTAGCACGTTGTCTTCAATAGTAATACCACCTAAATCCAAAAAAGTGCAATCGAAGTTGATAAACACATTTTTACCGATTTTGGTATGCTTTCCGTAGTTGATATATAAAGGTGTAAATACTGCAACACTTTCATCAATATCAGAACCAGTGATTTGGCTTAATAAATTATTTATTTCATCCGGATCAGCAGAATTATTCATTTGAACGAGTAATTTTTTCGTGGCATAAGAAGCTTCCCGCATTTTAAAAGCCTGTGGGTCGCCGGACAGTATCGTTTCGCCATTTCTAAGTCGCTCAAATATGTCCTTTTCCTGTGCATTGTTCATACTACAAATTTCGACAGGATAGGCGGGAAGTTATTTATACAGAATACAGTTCTTTTTACCAGTTTTACGGTTTAGGTATTGAATGTGCGGCAGGAGGGTGCAGGTTTGCTAAATTTGTATATAATAACCAGGTTATGGAACATGTAGATAGAATAAATACTGTAAAGGACTATAATGACTACGCAGGAGTCGATACATTGCATCCGCTGGTGAGTGTTGTTAATTTCAGCGAGCTGCCTGTTATCCGGAATTTCAGGCGGTATATGGGCATTTATGCCGTGTTTCTGAAGGATACCAAATGCGGTGATATCATTTACGGCGGGCAGCCCTACGACTATGAAGACGGAACACTTGTTTTTGTTTCCGCAGGTCAGGTTTATTGTATTGATAACCATTCAGTCAATACGAATCCGTCAGGATATGGTTTACTGTTTCACCCGGATTTGATAGCAGGCACGCATTTGGCAAAGACAATTAAAGATTATTCTTTTTTCTCTTACGAAGTGAACGAGGCTTTGCATCTCTCGAAAAAGGAACGAAAAACGATTGTGGAATGTTTTGAAAAGATAGCTTCGGAGATTGAGCAGAATATAGACAGGCACAGCAAAACACTGATCGTGTCGAATATAGAGCTGCTGTTGAATTATTGCATGCGTTTTTACGACCGCCAGTTTATTACCCGGAGCCATGCCAATAAAGATATTTTAATACGATTTGAAAAACTGCTGACCGATTATTTTAAATCAGAAAAGGCACAAGCTTTAGGTTTGCCATCTGTAGCCTGGTGCGCAAAGCAATTACATCTTTCCCCTAATTATTTTGGCGACCTTATTAAAAAGGAAACAGGTAATACGGCATTGGATTATATACAATCCAAACTGGTTGACGAAGCTAAAACAAGGATGTTTGATGCTGATAAAACCATCAATAACATTGCCACGGAATTAGGGTTTAAGTACCAACAGCATTTTACCCGCTTATTCAAACAAAAGACCGGCATAACGCCAAACGAGTATAGAAATTTGAACTGATAATCCGTAAATACCTAATCAATTTCAGCGTATCACTTTCATGTAATACCAACACGTTTACATCACCCATTCTATCATTTCCTTTTATTGATAACATGGCGATACCCCAACCAAACCTTCGCACTTCATCACACATCTACATACGTTAACGGATATTTGTTCTTTTCAGCGATATAGTGGATGTTCAATACCCTAAGGCTAAGTGCCAATATGGCGAGAAAAATACTGACTGCAGCCAGCACATAATAGATATTCTGAGCGCTTAATATCAACGCTTCTTTATAAATCATATTGTGCATCGTTGTATGTGCCAACTGTTCGGCTTGTTCTAAGCTGCTGCCGGTTTTGAGATGACCGGATACCAGGTTTTTCCATAAAGCAGACACCCGATAATCGTCCATGCCGTATTGAGCGGAGATAATATCGTATTGCCTCTGTTTGAAAAAATTAAACCGGTCGAGCCATAGCGCACTGGTGATGGGCGCCGCAATAACGGTTCGGGAAATAATGGAAAAGAAAGCGCGGTTCACATTTTCGTGAGCAGGAATATTGACCGAGGCATAATACGACAGCGAAGTGATGCTGATACCGTAAGCTGCCCCCCAGATAACCATCGGGATGAAAAAGAAATGATCGTTTTCCTCAGGATAGAAAACGCTTGCTGTATAAAGATAATATACCGCGAACAGCACAAATCCTATGAAAAGACTTTCGCGGACACGGTGTACCTTGTGCAGCCAGATCCCCGTAAGCGGAATAAAAATCACAAAGGAAACAATGAGATAAAGATTGGATGCCGCCACATAAGTATCGTTGTAGCCCAGATTCACTTTCATAAATTCCGTAGAAATACTCAATGTATTATAAACGAAAAACAGCACCACCATCAATAATACCCCAACCCGTATATGGCTGTATTTTACCAATATCTTTACATCTACATACGGCCTGCGAACGTTCAGCATCCTGATTGTCCAAAGTACATACCCGATAATGGCGGAAGCGAACGTAAAAAGGATGAGGTTACTATCCAGCCAGCTCAGCCTTTCGCCGAAGATACAGCCGAATGTAAGGCACAGGCTCGACGCTACAAACAACAGGTATCCCAACCAATCTATCTGATACAAAGGATATTTTCGCTCCATTCTTCGAGAGTGCATTAGAAATATGACAATAAGCAAACTAATGAAAATTCCCGGAAGGCTCAGCAGAAAAGTGTATTTCCAAGAATAGGCCTGCAAAAGCACCGCGACAAGATAGGAGTACAACTGTGTAACACTAAATGAAATCGCATAATACCTGCCATACAGCATACCACGGCTGTTGCCCGGATTGAATTTTTTCAGGAATAAACCCAGGCAGGTTATCAGGCAAAGCATTTTCACACTGGAAAGCAAAAAATTACAAATGAACAGTTGCAAATCATTTTGGGTGAACACCGACAGCACTAACAGTAATAATTCCAGCGAGAGCCCCATGAGCAGCAATTGACGCTGACGAAAATAGCGCCTGAAACGCCCGATCAGCGGATAAAAAGCCGCGCTTCCCACCACCCCTCCGTAATAAATGAACTGTATGGCATCCTTTTCATCACCGAGAAATGATGTCACCAAAGCAATAGAGTTGGAAGGAATACCGCTTACCATAATCTGCGAAACCAGCAGGGTAACAATACTCAGCTTTTCCATCCAGTTGGGCACCCCCTCATGAAATATGGAATTTTTCATTTTAACTTGTTACAATTTGCTTACCTGCACATTCATTCCCGCCCGCACTTTTTCCATATCTTTTTCAGTATCCAAAAAGCGGATACGGACAGGGATGCGTTGCTGCACCTTCACAAAGTTACCCGTGGAGTTGTCCACTGGTGTTGTGGAATAGCGGCTGCCCGTTGCGCCGGAAATGGCGGTTACCTCGCCGGTGTAGGTTTTGTCTTTAATGGCATCTACTTTGATGCGCATCCGGTCGCCAATGCGAATGCTGGCGATCTGCGCTTCAGTATAGTTGGCCGTAACCCATTTATCGCCTTCCTTTACAATGGTAGTCAATGTTTGACCGGCCTGCACCAGCTGGTCTTCTGTAATTTTGCGCCTGCCCATAATGCCGTCATAGGGCGCTGTGATGTAACAGTAAGCAATATTGAGCTTTGCCATATCCACAGCAGCCTGGGCTTTCATAATACCGGCATCGGATAATTCCAGCTTATCGGTCACTGCCTGTGTATTTAACTGTGTTGAATGCCTTTGATGTAACAATGCCTCGTACCTTGCTTTCAGCGCATCATATTCGGTTTTTACCTCATCGTACTGGTATTGGGGGATCACATCTTCTTTCAAAAGATTTTCGTAACGCCTGAGGTTCTGCTCCTGGTTCAAAAGGCGGGCTTTTACTTCTTCAAGGTTGGCGTTGGAGATGGTGGTACTGTTTTGAGAAATGCCCACATCTGAATGCACCACTGTTTTTCCAGCCTGCGCTTCTTTTAACACCGCCAATGCCTGTTGCAGTTGAATCACATATTCCCTGTCATCAATAATCGCTATTGTATCGCCCTGATGCACGGCCTGATGTTCATCAAAGCGAATCTCCTTCAAATAGCCAGACACTTTTGTATTAACCGGACTGATGTACTCTTCTACCTGTGCATCTTCGGTAAATTCCTTATCGCCGATATGGAAAAACACGGCAAGCCCCCAGAATACAAGCCCTGCCAGAAGTGTTATGGCCAGCGCGTTCCATAAAATTTTGAATTTCCCGGAACCAGATTTTTTTTCCTTGGTTTTATTTGCGGTCGGCATTTCTGTTTTATGATTTATTGTTTTTAAAAACATCTCCCAGCTTTGTTTGCCAAATGTATTTCCGGGGCAGAGATTAATGCCCGAACGAAACACTTCATGGCGTATATCATCCGTCGCTTCCGGCTGTATTTCCCGGTGAGGCTGAAATACTTTCAGGTAGCTGGCCGCCATATCTTCAAACGATAATATTTCCGGCCCTCCAAAATCAGGAAGCAGCCCTTTGGGCGGCTCTGAAGATAGCCCTACCAGCAATTCGGCAACTTCATGCGCGGAAAGGGACTGGAACTTCAGACCTTGCGGGATTTTTAAAACGGATGGATTACCTGCATTTTCGCTGATAAGATTCTGTATCATTTTCAGCACAAAATGGTGGAACTGCGTTGTTCTTACAATAGTACAGGGAAGCCCGCTACCAGATAAAAGCTTTTCCACTTCAAACTTAGCCTGATAGTAAGGAAAACTGCTTTTGTCGACACCAACAATGGAGATATAAACAAAATGTTTTATGCTGTTGCCGGCTATTACCTTTAATAAGTTTTTCGTCCCCTCAATATCCACCTGCTGAAAATTTTGTGGATTGCTGGCACAATGAATAATGATATCAACACCGTCAACCGCTTCTTTCAGTCCTGTGTTTTCGGATAAATCACCAGTATAATAAGTAACGTTGCCATGTTTATCGTGCAAGCCGGTTTTGGTGGATAAAACCCGCACCTTGCAGCCTTTCGCAATAAGCAATCTTACAACTTTGCGCCCAAGATGCCCCGTTCCGCCTGTAATTAAAATAGTGTTCATGCTGTTCTCCATTTTCCAATAAAAAGGTACAATTATTTGCCGGCTTCTTCCCAACGGCCGCAGGTTTTCAATAAATGATAATACTGGTAAATGATACCAATGCGGGCATTGTTCACATTGATCTGCGCCGCGAGCAATGAAGTGCTGGCGTCGAGCATATCGGTTATAACGGCAAATTTGTTGAGGTACTTCTGTTCTACCACGCGGTAATTGTCTCTTGCCAGCCGGAAGCTTTCTTCCTGCGAATGGTATTTATCCCAAGCATCCCGTAGTTTAACATCCGCTTCATGAATATCCATCTCTGCTTTTTGCCGCAGCCATTCTTCATTCTTTTGTGATAAGGTTTGCTCCATTTCCGCCTGCTGTATCTGCTTTTTGCTGGTGTACAAAGAGCTTATGTTATATTTTACCTTAAATCCCACCTGTAGAACGTGCATATAAATATCTATTGGAGGCGTGGCATACAAGAATGGCCTGCTGATGGCATCCCCGGTAAATAAGGATACCGATGGAAGACGACCGGCCTTTGTAATAGCGACCTGTTTCCCAGCTGCCTGTGTATGCACCTCCGCTATCTTTAATTCGGGCAATCTATCGGCAAAACCATCTGCATAACTATCTATTTCTCCTGCGCCAGGCGCTTTGGTGTACAACAAGGTGTCCACCTCTATAACAGTATTTTCAGGCAGGCTCAGCACGGTGTTCAGATCATGATTGATAATGGAAATATTATTACGCACTTCTTTCAGCTTCAGTTGGAAGTCAGTAAGCTGCAGCTGGCTGCGCACCTGGTCGTTATGGGTAAGCATGCCCTGTTGTATCAACTTTTCGATATTAGAAAGCCGCTTATCGGCCAATGCAATATTTTGCAGGTAAACATTCTCCTGGTTACGCAACGCAAACAGGTCTAAGTATTTTGCCAGCAACAGAAACTGTATATTTTCCTTGTCCTTCTGGTAGTCAAGATTGGCGATTTGCTCTTCCAACCGGGCTTTGGCTATTTTGTTTTTAGAAGCATTGCCGTTAAAAACAACGTATCCTGCTGCTACAGAAAAATCAATGGATGTGTGCGGCATCAATACGGTACTTTCATAATTAAACCGGTTATCCCAAACATGGGCATTGCTCATATAAGCCCCGGTGAACGAGGTATTGAATTCCGGCAGATAAGCCTCCTGTTTTTCTATTGCCGTGGCATTTTGCCTCATCCCTATTTTATAATGTGTGATATCCAGTTGTTTGCTGTTGCGTTCTGCAAGGCTGAATAAAGAATCCACCTTCAGTAAAAGGTGGGTCTGCTGCGCAGATACGGAAAACACGCCTGTCCACAAAGCACTACAAAAGAAAAGTATTATGTGTTTCACTCGTATATTGTTTTATTGATCTTAGCAGAAAGGGAATCATCAGGTATAAAACTCTCTCCCCGATATAATAAAAATAAAAATTTTTATTATGAATACCCCATCTATTTTCCGTCACTAATTATCGCCCCTATTTAGACAAAAAGCGATTAGCTATCCATGATACTGTTCAGGAGTTTGGTAAGCTCCTTTAACTTCGGGAGCGAGGTCGGAACTTTTGATATGTCATAAGTACGGTACACATCATCATAAATATCTTCAACAAATTTAAGTCCCCGCGCTGTAAGCTTAACCACATTACTGCGCCTGTCCTGTGTATCCGTAACCCGTTCCACCAACCCCCTTTTCGTAAGATTATCCAAAAGAGAAGTGATGCTCGATTTGTTTTTTCCTGTCCTATCCGCAAGTTCCTGTTGGTTGGTCTTCATGTCTTTTGCCCAAAAATGCAGGTAATATAAAACCTGCGTCATTTCCAGGGTGATGTCTTTATGCCCATGTTCCATCAACCTGCGCTGTACCCTTTGCCGAAGGTTCTGCCGCATGCGCAGCACGGCACTGAAGTAATCGTGCATGACCGTAACATACTCATTGTCCAACATGTTGCAAAGCTACGAAATTAGTTTGAAATCAAACTAATTTTATTCGCTTTACTTTTTACTTTCAAAAGTACTTAATTCAGTAATATAGCTTGGAAGGCCTTTTTGCGTATTTAGTATATGTAGGTGTGCGAATTATTTTTTGCCAAGCTTCTTCACCACCCACGGCAGGGAAAGGCCTTGCCCCAGCAGGGAAAATAATACTACGGCAATAGAAAGGAAAATAATCTCATTCCGCATAGGAAAAGGTGTTCCATCGCCAAGTTTTACAGGAAGACCAATCGCAATAGCTAAAGAAACGATACCCCGCATACCCGACCAGGTGATAATAAAGCTTGTGCGAGAATCAAACAATGCGTCCTCGCTGATGCGGCGTTTTCCGTCAAAAGCCCTTTGAAGGTTGAATTGTTGTAAATAAACCCGTACCATCCTGATTGTTAAGGCCGCCAATGTAATAAGAGCCGCATAGCCGATATACGTCCATATTTGCGAAGGTTCCATCCCTTTTAATACGATAGGAAATTGCAGCCCAATCAACAAAAAGATAAACCCGTTGAGTAAAAAAATGATAATGCTCCAAAAACTTTTTGACTGATATTTGATTCTTTCAGGAAATTTTTGGCGGCTCAGCCTTGACATGCTAAGACCCAATATAACCACCGCAATCACACCCGACACCTCAAACTGCTCGGCAATAAGATAGGTCACAAATGGCATCAATAGCATAAAGCTGATAACGACCATATCATTGCGCTTGAAAAAACGAAGTGTCCAGCCCAACACCATGCCCGCAATCATTCCCACCAAAAAACCGCCCCCCAACACAAACAGGAACTGAAGAGATGCCTTCCACCAAACAAAAGCAATGCCGCTAACCGCAGCAATGGCAAAGCGATAGGCAATCAACGCCGAAGCATCATTCACCAGGCTTTCCCCTTCCAGAATAGCAACGGTCTTGTGCGGCAAATTCAGACCTTTTGTAATACCAATCGCCGCGACGGCATCAGTCGCAGAAAGGATAGCCCCAAGCACAAAAGCAAGTGGCCAGCTCATACCCGGTATCAGGTAATAGGCTACAACAGCAATGCCCGCGGTGGTGATAAACACCAAACCAACAGCCAGCGTGTTAATAGTATGAATATTGGTTCTAAAATCCTTAAATGAAATATTGAAGGCCGCATCATACAACAGCGGCGGCAGAAAAAGCAACATCACGATTTCCGGATTCAGTTCAACATCCGGCATGGCAGGCAGAAAACCGATGCCCATGCCCACGAGCAATAATAAAACCGGAACCGGAAGCTTAATTTTATCCGCAATGCCTGACGCTCCAATCATCACGGACATTATAAGTAATATGATAGTGTAGTTTTCCATCCGGTAGCAAAATAAGTTTAAAATATGGTATTTTTAAAAATGATTCTTCTGCGATATGAGCGCCTTAATTAGCCTTTGTCTCAAGCCGATTACAGATTGCCCCTATCTATGCAGACTAATTTACTTTACACATAAAGTTATTCCAAGCATATAACGACAAACCATTCGTTCGTTTACAAAAACCCTCGCCAAACTAATTTGCTGTCACATTACATACTTTTACGTTGTAACCAATACCAATGCGAAGCAGCAAGTCTTCTTCGCCTTGCCGCAGCCTTTACCAATTCAAACTTTTCGCTGAAAACACCGGCAATATATTCAGCGCTCAATTTAATATCTGAGGGCGAAGTATCCAAAGCCCAGATAAGATGGGTGCCGCCACTTTTCAATACCCTTGCCAGCTCATTTGCATACTTTTTTTCGCCTGCAGCATCCAGGCAGTGGAAACAGCCGATATCGAACGAAACATCAAATTGCAAATGGATGTTTTTCAGATCCGTTACATCACCTACCATGAAATGTGGCTGCTGTGTTCTTCCTGCAAGCCTGCTTTTAGCTTTTTCAATAGCTACCTGTGAAAAATCGACTGCCGTTGCATGAACACCCTGTGCGGCTACATAGGCCGAAAACCGGCCTGTTCCGCAACCCAGCTCCAGTGAGCTTTCGGGTTTGTTATCCTCCAAGAGATCCTTTAACTCTTTAGGGATACGTGCATCCGTCCAAATCCAGTGAAAGGGTGTTTTGTAAACCCTGTCAAAGTCGGCGCTGGTGTTAGGCGGTCCCAACTGTTTATTTTTTGTTTTATCGGGTGCTGTTGTGGGCATACAATTATTTTTACTGCATCAAGATTTAGATCTCTAAAAATATTTTTGAAACGATATGGATCAGTATTCCATAAGGTCTTTATACAATGTGTACAAGCGCTTACGCAGGTGCTTTACGGCATAATGTTTCCGGGACAATAGTGTATTGATCGGAACATTTACTGTTGCGGAAACTTCCTTCACCGGGAGTCCCTCCAATTCCATAAGCTCAAAAGCCTCTTTCTGTTCCGGTGGCAGTTCCGACAAAGCTGCATCCAGTTCCTTCCACACCAATGAGCGTATATATTCCGTTTCAGGAGTTGGGTTATCGTCATTGAAAAGGATCTCCGAAAATTCTTCCAGCACGCTTCCTTCATCATCATACCGGGAGGCCGGCAACGCTTCTTCGTGCTTTTTCTTGCCTTTATTAATGATGGTGTTCCGCGCTACGCGGTATAACCAGGCCGTAACCTGTTCAATAGGACTGATGTTATTTTCAACGGTTTTTATTAACTGATAAAAGACATCCTGCAAAATATCCTCCGCGTCTTCGTCATTGGCAACCCGTTTCCGGATAAACGATTGCAGGCGGGGCTGATGCTCTTTTACAAGCTGCTCAACATCCGATTTGCCGGTATGCTCATTCATTCCCATCACCTTGCTGTGCCTGCGCTCCTTTATCAAAATGTTCCATATCGAGAGGATGACCAAAACCGAAATGCCGCCTTCTGTTAATAAACTCTTTACGTTGCTCCGGCGTCATTTTCATCCATTTTTCACGCATATGATTTCCCCTTTCGTGCATCATCCTGTCCCTGCCAAATCCGAAACGCCCGAAAAGAATACGGGCCAGCAGGAACAATCCCACCGCCTGCCAGAAATTAATGGTTGTTAACCCGAAAATACCGCAAACCAGCCAGTTCCATAACAGCATAACCACGGTGCTTATTGCAGCCAATGCCGCAATACCCATCAAAGCTATTTTTCCACCTCTTTGTTTCATTTTTCAAAATAATTTGGTCTAACAAACCACATAGATACACAGTATTAAATTATTTATCGAAAAAAACTATGTTTCTATGCGGTTTGATATTGTTTTTAATGCGCATGTTCCCAAAAACCGCGCATCCCGTGCATCCGGCCTTCAAAAGCTTTTTTACGTTTATCCACGAATACCTGCTTTTCTTCAGCTGACATTTTTGTCCATTTTTCGCAAAGCTCATCCAGTTTTTCTACGGAGAAACGGTCTTCGCCTATGTTGTCGAACCGTTCATTCGCAAATTCAAGCTTTTCGCTGTCGGTCATCTTCGACCATTTTTCCTGAAATTGTTTTCTTGCATCTTTGTCGAAAGGGTTTCTTCCAAAGAAGCCCATTCCAAAACCTCTTGTCATCATAATTTTCTAAATTTCCTTGTTTTATAATTTGTTTCTCTAAGAACGTTCTCACTTATAAAGACAACTGAGGAGGAAAAATATTTTAAGAAAGGCCGATTTTTTTTGAAGCAGATAAAAAAAGAGCATAATAGTACCCGGCACCAAGGCAATAGTTGTAAAACTTTGCCAGCTTTGGTTGCCGGTCTGATCATTTCTTCTTTGAATACAGCTTATCAAAAAAAGCCGTAATTATTATAGTTACAGGTTCTTTCATCAATCACTTTTTATTTTGCCACAAAGACTCAAAGACACGAAGGTACAGAAAGAGAATACTTTGTACATCCTTGTCTTCGTAGCAGATTATTCTTTTGAGCCTGTTTGAAATATTTCAGATCTTCTTCTCCACCAAATATTTCCAATATCTTTTGGGCAAGTGTTGCAAGTGCAGCTTAAGATTTTTACGGGCTTCTATGTTTGTACTTTTGAAATATTGCTGCCAAAGGCGTTTGAATCTCTCGTCCTGCTCATCGAGAGTGATGGCGATAGCAGGAGCTGTTAACGATTGTTTTTGTTCGGGCGATAAAGCCACTTCAGAAACAGCAACTTTATCATACAGCAATCCGTATTTTCTTTTTACGTCATAGATCAGCCAGGGCTGGTCGGCATAACGCTTCCTGAAAAAGTCCGCAACCAAGGGCAATACATTAAAATCCGGTTCGATAAGTGCAAAGTACATTCCATCACTACTCTTCTGAAAGCGCACAAATGCTTTCATGCGATGGCGTTCACGACTTACCTTTTTTAAGGTTTGAGCAAAATATAATACATCCGCATCGCCAAAGTTTTCTAAAATGGCTACACCAGTTTTAAAAATTGCCGTAATGATTTTAAAAGAAGCGCTCCATGCTCTTTCATCCTCCGATAAAAAAACGCGATAAAAATCTTTAGCTTTGTCTGCTCCGATCTTCCTTTGTAATCCGTCCTGTACCCGTTTTGCTTTGACAACATCTGTGTGAATCTCCCTTTTGTCTCTGAAAAAATCACCTGCAAATTGTTGCGGCATTAAGAGAGTAACGTTCTCCTCTTTTCTTTCAAAGCTTTCAAAAACGCAGCATAAAAAACCTGCATAACTGCCGTCGAATAAATAATACATCTTTTAAAAAAGTGCGAGCTGCGCTTCGGGCGTTTTACTTTTATATTTACTGTTCCCGTTTTGCAGGATACTGTTCCTGATTGTGGATACACCTGGCATTCCCAATATAAAAGGCGAATCTGCACATATCATAAAATGCCTTGCCCTGTTATACGCTATACCCATTTTGCGCAACTGGTACTCATGCAACTTCCCGAATTTTCTTGCCTGGATTATTTTCATGGCCGACTGCTGGCCAATACCCGGGATACGGATGATCATTTTATAATCCGCCCTGTTAATATCCACAGGAAATAAATGCGGATTGCGTAACGCCCAGCTAAGCTTCGGGTCAATATCCAGATCCAGGTTAGTGTGCTCCTTATTTAAAATTTCATCAAGCTCAAAACCGTAAAAACGCAGCAGCCAATCCGTTTGATACAAACGATTCTCCCTGATTAATGGCGGCGCAGACCCTACCTGCGGTAATAAATTATTATTTGTATTGATGGGAACATATCCACTGTAATACACCCTTTTCAACTGATAATTTTTATAAAATATTTTCGCCACGTTCATGATCTCAAAGTCTGTTTCTGGCGTGGCCCCTATCACTATTTGTGTGCTTTGTCCAGCAGGCACAAAAACGGGAACATGTTTGATTATTTTAGATTCGGATCTATACCCCTGTATTTGTTCATTCACAAAAGCCAATGGTTTCTTTACGGATTCATGATCTTTATCCGGCGCTACCATTTTCAATCCCGCTTCTGTGGGCATTTCCAGGTTGATGCTCATCCTATCGGCATATAATCCCGCTTCTTTGATCAGCTCTTCACTGGCACCGGGAATGGTTTTTAAATGGATATAGCCATTGTATTTTTCTTCCATCCGCAGCTTTTTTACAATTCTCTGTAACCGCTCCATAGTGAAGTCAGCATTTTTAAAAATACCTGAGCTCAGGAACAAGCCTTCAATGTAGTTCCTGCGGTAAAAGTTCATGGTAAGCTCCACCACTTCATCTACCGTGAAGGCGGCCCTTTTAACATCATTGCTTTTCCTGCTTACGCAAAAGGCACAATCATAAATGCAGTGGTTAGTAAGTAAAATCTTCAATAAAGAGACACACCTGCCATCTTCCGTGTAAGTGTGACAGATGCCCGATAAGGAAGCATCTCCAATACCACCGGTATTTTTCCTTTTGCTCCCGCTGGAGCTGCAACTCACATCGTACTTGGCTGCGTCCGCCAGTATTTTCAGCTTTTCTTCTATCCTTTCCAACCTGAAATATTTATTACAGCAAATTTACTAAATTTTTTAGCAAACAGAATTTATTTTAACCTAAATAATTTTTTGTAAGTGAGGTTTGTTACACCAAACAGATGCGAGCAATACATCTCATTTTCGTTGCTGCATAATAGAAAAGCCAATCCTTTAGCAAGGACTGGCTATATCGGGGATAATATACGATTCGCTGTTCTACTGTTATAACTCACGAATGAATAAGCTCAATTTTAAACCCTGCTTTCTGCACAGTTTCAATGACTTGCTGCTCCGTAACCCTAACAGGCTTTACCGTCAGTATCTTATCCTTATTGGCCGTATCCACTTCCCAATGGCCAATGCCAGCAGCTTCATCCAGATGTGGCTTTACCGTTGCAACGCATCCGCTGCAATTAATGTTCGTTTTGAATTTCAGTTCTCTATTTTCCATTTTGCTAATTATTTTAATTGTTGTTTTATAACTACTATTTATTTGAATTTACGACCAATGCCAACGTCATCAAAATATGAGACAAATAATAAGTCGGCATAATCAAGAAATTAAATTCTTTGTATCCCGCGAACTCCGAAAAAGCAATAATCGTATCAGAAAACACGATACTGCCGATGCCGGCAATGAACAAGCTCTTCGGGAGTATGTGAAACCTCATTCCGGTTGCTGCCGCAAGCGAAAAGCAAGATATCAACAAGTAGCCCAATACTGCCGCCATTAAAGTATTGTCTTCTATATTGGGATAAATCATCAAGAAAAAGAGAGTAAGATATCCCGTCAAAGCAACGGACAATACCCAAAGGTTGATTTTCCCATTTCTCAACGAGAACCAAAGAAATCCCACATGACCGATAAAAAAGAAAAGAATGCCATAGATGAAGCGGGCGGTAATACCATTTCGATGGCCGAGAAACCAGTCGCCGATGATGGAGAAAAACAATGCAGCAACGAAAACCCATATCTCCTTTTTCATTTTCACATTGTACACCAAAAGCAAGATTACGATGCTCGATGCAGCAACGCCAACCCTGAAAATCATGCCGGCTCCATTTAGTGCGAGTAAGGCACAAATTATCGGAATGGCAATCAATATACTGCTGTACTTTTTCATTATACTTGCGACAATGAATTATTATGTGTTAGGAATTTATATTTTTCCATCTTAACCGCAAACTATTGCTTACCACGCTCACGCTGCTCAATGCCATAGCGGCTCCGGCAATCATCGGGTTGAGCAGAAACCCGTTTATCGGATAGAGAATACCCGCTGCAATCGGAATACCGATAAGGTTATAGATAAACGCCCAAAACAGGTTTTGTCTAATGGTCGCTACCGTTTGCCTTGACAATCGTATCGCCTGCGGTATCTTCGTAAGGTCTGATGATATAATCGTCACCTTGGCAACGTCCATCGCAATATCCGAACCTTTTCCCATCGCGATACTCACGTCGGCTGTGGCAAGCGCGGTGCTGTCGTTGATACCGTCGCCCACCATTGCAACAACTTTTCCTTCGCCCTGCAATTCCTTTACAAAATCGGCTTTGTGCTGCGGCAAGACTTCCGCTTTGTAGTGTTTGATACCTGTTTCCTGTACAATCGCTTTTGCCGTTGCTTCGTTATCGCCGGTAAGCATGTATAATTCAATCCCCATGTCCTGCATTTCCTTAATAGCTTGCAACGATGTGGATTTTATCTTATCGGAAATAGCCAATACCGACAGAGCATTTTTGCTATCTGCAAACCAAATAACAGTTTTGGATTGCACACCCCATTCGTCTGCTTGCTGCCTTAACGGTTCTGCAATACTGATATTATTTGCTGTCAACAATTTTTTGTTGCCTGCAAAATAGGTTTCGCTTTTATAAACTGCTTTCGCACCTTTTCCTGTGATACTTTCAAACGATGTTATCGAAACAGATTGCGTATTTCCCAAATGCTTCACTACCGCTTCCGCTAATGGGTGCTCGGATTGTTTTTCTATACTGAACAAAATCTGTTTTGCTTCGTCGTTATCGCTCAACCATTTTATATCCGTCACTTCCGGCCTGCCTTCTGTAATAGTTCCTGTTTTGTCTAAAATAATAGCATTGACTTTTTTGGCAAGCTCCAAACTTTCCGCATCTTTAATTAGTATGCCATTTTCCGCACCTTTGCCCACGCCTACCATAATGGCCGTGGGTGTAGCCAATCCCAACGCGCACGGACAGGCGATGACCAATACGGTAACGGCGGCGAGCAAACCATGTACCACGCCGTTATCGCCGCCCAAAATCAGCCAAAGAATAAACGTGAGAGCAGCAATCCCCATAACTGTCGGCACAAAAATGCCCGCGATTTTATCTACCAATTTCTGTACGGGCGCTTTGCTTCCTTGCGCGTCCTGCACCATTTTGATGATTTGCGCCAGCATCGTTTCTTTGCCCACTTTCACGGCTTTGAATTGAAAACTGCCTTTTTGGTTAATCGTTCCCGCGAATACTTTTTCGTTTTCTTTTTTAAGCACCGGAATGGGTTCACCGCTCAACATACTTTCGTCCACATACGAATTGCCCGACGTTACCACGCCGTCCACCGCAACTTTTTCTCCGGGTCTTACCAAAACGATATTTCCCGCCTGAACTTCTTCAATAGCGATCTGCTTTTCCTGTCCATCGGAAAGCATTAGCGTTACGGTCTTTGGCTGTAACCCCATTAGCTTTTTAA
This sequence comes from Niabella sp., assembly GCA_047601605.1. GTDB lineage: Bacteria > Bacteroidota > Bacteroidia > Chitinophagales > Chitinophagaceae > Niabella. The sequence continues at coordinate 1,503,886 of JASGIU010000002.1, read as the reverse complement.
TAGCCGACGATGTGTTTCCTTTCGCCTTTTCTTCCAACAATTTACCCAAGAGGATGAATGCGATAATCACGGATGCTGCTTCAAAATAAACGTGTGCGTGTAATCCTCTCGCGTGCCAGAAATCAGGGAACAACATGTTGAACACACTGAAAACATAGGCGATTCCGGTACTGAGCGCAACCAACGTGTCCATATTGGCAGAACGATGTTTGGCCTGTTTCCACGCATTCACATAAAAGTCTTTACCCAGCCAAAACACAACAGGCGTTGCGAAAAGCCACATGACTTCATTCGCATCAGGGATGTTCATAAAGAACATGCCGATAACGACCACGGGTAACGACAGGATTATAGCCCAAACGGTTTTACTTTTTAGTTCTTTGATTTTTTTTTCGTAAATGGCTTCCAGCGTTTCCTGCTGCATATCCTCATCGTTGGTTATCAGCAAATCGTAACCAACAGATTGTACCGCCTTTTGCAACGTTTCAGGATTTGTTATATCAGGAAGATATTCCACAGTCAGCGTGGCATTGGCGAAATTGACGGAAGCGTCTACCACACCGTCCGAATGTTTGACGATACTTTCGGCGCTTATCGCGCAACCCGCACACGTCATGTTCAGGACGGGAAATGATTGCTTTATTGTTTGTTTATGATTGCCTGACATATACTATATTATAGGATACAAATTTCATAACAACAACAGGCATAATTGTTATGGTATTTTGAATTTAATTTGTAAGATTTAGACAGTAGGATCAACACTAATCAGGCGAGATGATGCCGGTTTTGTTTCACAATTAGATACAATTCCATACAAAAGTCACGTCCATACGAAACATTTTAATCAAACCCACTATCCCCGACAGTAAATAATACTCAGGGATATTTGTTTTATGTATATTGCGAAACAAAATCCACAGAAGTAATAATCTATGAACAGAACCCTTATCCTGCCAGTACTGATTCTTATCGCACTAACTGCTTGTAAAGTACAGAAGCTGTCCACCACATCAGCAAATAATATAAAACACGAAACACCCGAAATCAAGTCCGTGTCCGGCATTATAGAACCGCTCCTGACCCACCATGCATCCAATCAGGGAATCACAAGAAAAATGCCGTTAAAACAGACTGATTCTTCAGATAATGTTTGCATTGACGGAGGACTATCTACAGGGCTCTTTGAAGCCGTGGATAGTGTGCTAGCCGCAATTTCAGGCAAAAACGCTTTTGCCAAAACAGGGAAATATTTTATCACTTCCGTTAAAACAGGTGACAGCTATTACAACTGGGTTTATGGCATAGAGGACGAAAAAGGAAAAAGTATTTTACCAAATGTCTTTTCTAACATAGATGAAGACAGGGCAGGAAATGCCATCGTCAGCTTTGGTGATTTGAAGGCCCTGTACAGCGCAGATTTCAAACAATTACTCCCTTTTGATTATATATATATTTCACTCTTACCATATTCTAAAGAAGCATATCTCGTTCGCATGGCGGGAGAAAGCAACGACATCATCATTAACAGCGAGGGCAAAAATTATATTCCAAACCAACCATATACAACATACACTTTCTACTTTAACGACAATGTCAAAAACAAACAAATCGTCGGAATAAAAAACCTAAACAATCAAAAATGCGCACTCTTTGATGTGGCAGCAAAAAAGTTCCTGACCGGCTTTGATTATGGCAATATTGACTATATCACCGGAGCGTTTATTGTATCCGACGCCAATGGCGAATATTGTAATATTCTAAACGAAAACTACAAACCGTTGTTGCCTAAAAACTATCTCCGCTTAGACGTGCTACCTGATGGGCACTTTCTTTTAAGAGATGGAAACAAATTTGAATTGGTCACCAAAGAGGGTAAAAATGCATTTAACGACTATGATTATATCGAGTTCCTGAATAACGGGACAAGCGCCTATATCCTGAAAAAAGGGAACACAGCCATTGTTTCTGACATCAACGGTACAAATATTTATAACAAAGTATTCGAGGACGTTGAAGCAAACGCAACCAGCTATTCGCTCGATGTAAAGCAAAACGGGAAATGGGGCATCATAGATTTATTAGGCACCACATTGCTGCCCATAAAATACGATACTATCGCGCGCCTCGGCAATTACAGGCTGGCCATGGGCAGGAAGGAACCCACGATTTACTTTCCCGCCTATAGTGACAACTTCATGCCAAAGACATTGGAGTATGATGAAATATCCCTAAACGGATATAACTATTTTATGGTGAAAAAGAACAATAAAGTTGGGCTGATAAACAACATCTTTGAAATCGTGATACCGACCGAGTTTGACAATGTTGTACAAACCGACAACAGTACTCAGATAATAGTAATAAGGAACGGACGAAAAGGGATTTTTGACCTTGAGCGGCAAACCCTTCTAATTGCCCCCCAATACGACAACATTGCAAATTTCAGGGCAGGAAGCGGTAATTTTTATTTGACAAGAATCAAGAACAAGTATGGCCTGCTTGATGCGAAAGGCACGTTAATAGCCCCCGTTGAGCACGATTACATCGGCACGACAGAAAAATCAAACAAAACATATATCATCTGCGTAAAAGGAGAAAAGATAGAGCGGGAAATACCCCTGTCATCAGGATATTAATATGCTGTTTTTTATTATTAAACTTATAAACATGAACACATCTTAACCGATTATTTTATGACTAATAATCACAAGGTTTATAAGTAATAATAAATATTTATAATCGGATAGGAAATCTAACCCTATATGTCATAGTTATTATTTTACCAATATTTAACTGCAATGAAAATAATTCAGTTATTCATTTTGGGAATCACAACCATTTTATTTTTGAATTGTAAGAATAAAAACAATTGCAAAAATGATACAGAGAAAATCTCAAAAAATCATGTTTTATTTTTAAGACCAGATGATCGGAAATTTGAATCAGCAAAAGACGAGAGCGGAATTTATGAAGTTGATTCCGATTTTGGATTTGCGGTACAAAATGCCATTGATAGTCTAAACTTTATCTCGAAATATAAAAATATAAATAGCAGCATTTCAACAAAAAGATATATAGAGATTGACGACTGTAAAGATTGTCCTCAAAAAATTGACAGGGATACCATTTGGTATGGAATGATTTTAACTGCCCCAGGTAGAGATATAAAGATAGTAACAGGTGTTCAGACCTTAAACTACCTTCCTGCTATTGACGAATATTTTAAATAACGCATACAGAACTTATCCGCTATTCTATACATTCAGAAATACGTTTTAAACCAATCAATATAACAGCACAAACGAATGGCGCTTCACAAATCGAAGCCATAAAGGCTTTTATGAAAGCACTGAAGATAAAGTTTATACTTTCTAAAGCTCAAAGTCCTTATAATCCTGAATTTGTAAAAAAGACAAACAGGGTGACGAAGATTTAAAAAGGGAAAAGGGCGAACTGTAACACTCGATGAACTTGACAGTTTATGGAAATAACCTACCTCCCACAAGCTGACGAAGACTTTTCCTATTGGATAAAAACTGGGAATAAAGTTATACTCAAAAAAATACCAATCTTAACAACGGCTATCATAGAAACACCTTACAAAGGAATAGGCAAATCCGAGGCGCTGAAATACGATCTTGCCACAAAAAGGTCGAGGATGATTACCTAAGAACACCGCTACGTTTATCTTGTAAAAGATAACAAATTATACGCCTATTCCCTCAGAGGACATTACGAAAAGAGTTTACCCAACCGATAGAAAAAACTCAGTTCTCCTCCGGATAAAGCACATAGCTATACGGATTGGGTGCAGGGCTCTTGTAAGGATTAAAAAGGCCGAGATATTTCACAACCTTGCTCTCATCGGTCTTGTGCAAAAAGAAATCCGATGAAAGCAAGTAGGCACGCACCAGCTCAAAAACATTACTGGACTTGCTCACCCCCGCACGAAGAAAATAATAAGATTTCCATTTCAGAGTATCGGAAAAACTAAAGGGTTCGCCACTAAAATAGTCGTTCACAAACTGGCGCACGCCTTCCATATCAAGTTTCAGATAACTCAACTCTTTTTGTATCGTTTTTACGGCAAACTCTTTTTTACTGGGGGAGAGCCAGTACATTCCCGTCGGCAATAATACTGCTCCTCCTGCAAGACCTGCCAATATTTTCACAACATTTCTTCTTTGCATGTTAAAAAGTATTGTCGGCAGAAAATAAAGATAACGCGGCTAATGTAAGCGTAGGATTGGCTGCACTGTAAGTGGTATAGCTACCCGCTCCCAGCACGTAAAGATTACGGTACCGGTGATGTATCATATACTTATCCACCACACTGTTTTTTTCATTCGTACCCATGCGCGTGCCCCCAATGATATGCCCCTCATTAGGAAAAGCATGCAGGTACTCTATTTTTTCTACCGGAAGGCAGCTCAGGATATCAGGCAACTTCTTCTTCGCTTCTTCATAAGCCTTGAGCGCATACGATGAACGACCAGCTTTATAATACACTTCGGGTTTTAATTTATTTCCTGTGTTTTTGATATAGTTATCCATTTGGGGCAGGTCTTCAAAAACCATGCGAAAAGACATAATATTAAGCCACTTTCCCCTTTCCAATCGGATATAAGGGGCATTATTGGTTTCCATGAGGCAAGAAGCATATTCCCGTCTGAAATCACCGTCATAGAGCATGTAACCATTGGCATTGACCCAGGTACTTCCACCCTTGTTATTCATATCTTTCAGATATATGAGTGCCTGAATGCCGAGCTGTTCGCCAAACCCTCTGCCCACGAGCGGATTGTCATCGCCCGAGTTCAACAGGATATTGCTGTTGAAAAAAGGGTTTGCGCCCAACAGAAAATAATCCGCCTCATCGGTATATTCCGCGCCGTCCTTGATGTAGCGCACAGCTGTCACTTTATTACCCCGAAACACCAACGCGTACACCTGCGAGCCGTATTGAAGCGTTACACCCTCGGTTTCATATACACCGATTTGCGAGTTTTCAATGGTGAACTTAGCGTTCACGGGACAAACATCACAAGTAGAACTTGCATAACATTGATTACGTCCGGGTGCCGGCCTGCTTGCTCTCGCTGTTGGCTGGCTTATGTACTGCACCCCATATTTCTCATGCAACACACGGTCAGGCGGCGCAAAGCGGTGCGCGGGCAGCGGGTATGGTTTTTTCCGCGGGAAAGGCGTTTCATCCGGCCCGGATATGCACATGATTTCTTCGGCCTCCTCATAATAAGGATCAAGTGCCTCATAGTCCACAGGCCAGTCCTCCTCTATCCCATAAAGACTTCTGAGTTTAAAGTCGGAAGGCATAAAACGCGGCGTACATCCCCACCAACAGTTCGAGCATCCACCTAACCCCGTGGAGAATGGCCACTTTTTTTCCGGATGATGATTAGTAAATGCGGTATCGTAAGGCTCGTATAATTTCTCTAAATCCGAGTGTTCCTTGCGCATCATTTTCAATCTTTCGGCATGGGGGATAAAATGCCCCCGTTCTAAAACAAGCACTCGTTTCCCCTTGTTTTTTTCCAGATATTTTTTCAGGAAAAAAGTTGTGGCAAAACCGGTGCCTACCGCTATTAAGTCGTATTTAGACATTTACCAAAAATTGATGTTAGTTGTTTGCATTCCTCAGGAACCAATGCAACCACGGAATGTCCACAAACATAAGGACACATAAAAATATAGAAAATAGTATCACATAAAGCATAAACCATTTTCGCTTGTGCAATCCCTTAACACGTTGCACGGGCGAATCATTCAGCAAGCCTATACGCAGGTACCAGGAAAACAAAAGAGCAAAGAACGGAAAGCTCAACAAAAGTTCAATCCGGTTCTTAACCAAGAATATACCCAAAAAGAACGCGCAGGTAATGGCGTAAAAAAACATGGAGATCAACAGACTGCTCTCAGTATAGTATTTAAAAGACCTTCGATACTGACCCGCCAATTCAGGATTGTCAATCATGCGGTATTCCGCAAATCGCTTTGTGGCCATGAGGAATGCCCCTCCCATCCAATAAGCAATAATAATACTGGAAGGTGGAAAGGTGTTAATCCAGTTAAGATCCCACTTGGTATGGGGCATCCCCAACGAAGGGCTGAAAATAAACCACCCCAGCACAAAGCGGATAGGGTTGTTGACCGACTCAGAACAACACATCCAGATAGACTTTCTCCTTGCTACGAAATGGTCTTACATTATATACAATCCCCATCAATAAGAAAAAAGCAGACACTCCAAGAAACTTTTGGGAAACTAAATAAGCGAGCAGAAGCCCAATAATAGCAAGGGCTGCATATTCCACATAAATAATTTTAGGATTCACCATTCGCTTCACCAAAGCCCTGTTCTTCTTGACTGGATGGTATTTGTCAAACTCGATGTCCAAGTATTCATTAATCACATAGTTAGCTGAAGCGATAAGGCACGTACTCGCAAAACCTATTATTATTTTAAAAAGGAGGGCATGCGTAAAAGGTGTTTTAAAATAAGCGAGGGCAAACAGCATCCCCGGCACCATAAATATATTCTTCAGCCAGTTATCTGGACGGGCTATTCTTATATAATCAACTAACTGTGCTTTATTTAAAGCGGGTATCTTGGTCAAAGTTCTTCAATTCAATTAACAATTAACGCAATATAGTTTAAAGGGTTCAGGCAAATTCTTCATTCCTGATCAAAAACGCGCTGCCAAATGTACGAAAAAATTTCTCTTTTCATGAGTAGGATTGGGTAGAATGAGGTAATGCACCCCTGCGTTCTCCGCACATTTGCCGTCTCTGATATAACGGTCGCCGATGAACAAAACATTTTGTAACGGCACGCCCGCTTGCCGGCATATATGTATCACCGCATTCGGCCGGGGCTTGAAACTGTTCACCCGCGGGTCTGTGCTCGCCACGTGGTAATCAAGAGAAAGCCCTATCGCTTTCATTTTGCTGTCAACCTCATAATCTGAATAAATAGCCGTTTGAACGCCCCTTTCGCGCAACTTTTCAATAAAATCCCTCACACCGGGGAACGTACAGGACGAAAGATATTTTAGCGGTGCGGAAAAAATCCATTTGTCCACAACCGACTTAACCCGTTCAAAAGAAATGCTCATGCCCGTGGCCACCCATTCATACTGAACTCGGTCAAGGTCGGGGCAGCTATAGCCCGCACGGCTTTCGCGTTCCTTGCGAAAACGGCCCACGATGAAAATCTCCCTGAACCGCCAGGGATAGCGGAGCAGGAAGCAAAGTATTTCCCGGGCCATTTTTTTACGCAACTTTTTCTGGTCGTAAAGCGTGCCGTCCAAGTCAAAAATGACCAACCCGACTTTATCCCATTCTATTCTATCCAAGGCGATATTATAATTCTCCAATTCCGTAATGCTTTTTTATTCTAATCGTAAAAATATAATTATATTCGCTAAAGCCTCTTAATTGTTAAATTACGCAATGTTTTTCTGGAATACACGCACGCAACAGGCAATGAAACTGACGCTCCTCCTTGGCATTCTTTTTCGTTTGTTTTTTTATGCAATGAACAAATCATTATGGATTGACGAGGTGTATTTATCCAGCAGTATCGTAAACATGCCCTTTGCGGATTTACTGAACAAGCCATTGGCTTATTACCAAAAAGCCCCCTTGGGATTTTTACTGATGCAGAAATTGTGCTATACACTTTTTGGTGCAAATGAGATGGCCTTGCGGGTTTTTCCGTTGCTGTGCGGCATTGCTTCTTTATTTGTCTTCGCATCGGCCTGCAAATATTTTCTATGCCGTCCTGCGGCATGGCTTGCGGTAGTCATCATGGCGTTTTCTCCCGCGCTTATATTTCATGCTACCGAAGCCAAACAATATGCCACAGAACTGTTGGCCATTACAATCGCCATCTGGGCATATACGAAATACAACAGGACAAACCGTATTAAAGATTTGGTCATCTGGGGAGTCATCGGTACCGTTTTATGTTGGTTTGCCTATGCTGTTATATTTATTTTGGTGGCGATGGCGATGGCCGTTTCCCTGCGGTTGATCATCCGTAAAAAATGGAATCTTTTTTTCAGACACATGATTCCTTTCTCGCTCTGGGCCATCAGCTTCGGGACGAATTATTTATTGTTTACGTATAAACATGCCGAGTCTGTCTGGACGGTATATTGGTTTGACTTTTTCAAAAACTTTGCACCGTTGTTTCCCAAAAACTTGTCGGATCTTGCATGGTATCCCGTCAACTTCTATCGTTTATTCGATTATCCGTTGGGAATGTTTTGGAATTTCAACCATAAGGAAACTGCGCCGTTGTTGTTAAAACCCTTGGTGCTTATTCCTATCATTTCTTGCATCATAGGTTTATTAGCTTTATGGAAGCGAAAACAAGATTTCTTGTTTTTCACGTTTGCCGTTGCGCTGACCTTGTTCGCATCCGGGTTAAAATTATACCCGCTGACCGAGCGCTTTTGGGTTTTTCTGTCACCGGTCTTTATTATCTGCATTGCAAAAGGAGCGGAATGGGCACAGGGGCAATTGAAAAGACCGTTGCCTGTTATCAGCTTATATGCTATTATACTATTCGCCCCCCTTGCCAACACGGTCGTCTACACTGCAAAACCGGACACCTTTATCATACACAAGCGTTCTTTTCACAGGCAGGCGATGCAATTTATAACTTCTCGTTACAAGCCCGGAGATGTCGTGTACGTCTATTGGAATCACAAACCCGTTTATTTGCTTTATCAGAACACTCTGTCCAAATAACATCCCGGTAGTTTATGCAAAAGATTATCGCGAAGTAAGCAACAGTTTTCCTGAATACTTTTCCTACCTGAGCAAGGAGCTTGACTCTTTAAAAACATATAAACGCATCTGGCTCGTGGTAAACGACTACTATCAAAGCGACATCGGGGAAAAGATTGATGCACCTGATTGGTATTTTGCGAATGGCATAAAACCTACGGACAGAATTATCAGCGAGTTTCTGAAACGTGGCAAACAGGTATATTCATTTGACAGCTTTGACGCAAAGCTATATTGCATCGAGCAAGGAAAGGAAAAGGAATAACTGCTAATCGCCTTGTGTACTTTTTTTCTTCAGGTATTTTTTTTCCTGTAGTTTATTGCCCGGCACGCCAATACCGGACTTTACGCCACTAAGGGTTGTCTTTATCAAAAAATTAATAGCAGATTTATCTTTTAGCCTTTCAAAGAAAACAGGAGAAGGTTTTCCGTGGTTATTGGCCCGTATCAATACAACATTACTCAACAAAGTCATGAGCTTTTGAGATAACCGTTGCTGAAGCAGGTCATTTTTATTAAGCAATTTAAGATACAGTTTGTGATGATACATGCGCATTGTGCCGGTTGAGAAATCATCATTTCCCTCGGCCGATAAAGACAAGCTATCCAAGCGGCCGCGCTTTACCTCACCGGCAACAAGCGGCACCAAAACACGGTTGACTTTTGTCAGGTCTAAAGCCCCGGTATGCAATTGCATCAGGAAGGCACCTAACGAATCAGTATAGGATTCCTGTACGCTCAATGTGGTGGGTAGTCCGTCAAGCACCATTGCCGTGGCATCTATATAAAGACTATCCGATTCTTTAAGGTTATAATTTTTAATATGACGCATAACCACGTTCAAATCCTTTACCGGAACGATTCCCAATGTTTTTGTCTGGGGGTTAATCTCCCAGTATTCCGCATACATATCGTGCAGCCGCAGGCTGTCTATATCCAGTTTATCCCGCAGACTTAATAACAATTGTGTAGGCAGAAGCTTTTTCGTAGCACCGCTGTCCAACTGGGTTTTATCCTTAAATGATAAAAGGTTTATATCGTGTACATCAATATTTCCCATGCTAAGAATAGTGTCGCGGTTAAACCTCGCCACATCAAACGGGCCACCAGATACCAGTCCTGTCCGCACCATGAGATAATCTTCATTGAAAGCCTTTGCTTTCCTATAATCATCAACGCTTTGATGCGGGCGAAGGCTGATGGAATCAATCGTAAAAAAGCCTTTGCTAAAGTTAAAGTCGTTCCATTGAAACACATTTTTGGGGGAGATTAATTTCCCGTTCGTATGATTGATAGCCAAATCGCCGCTATTCACTAAAATATCCCCTATGCTTTTTATATGGTCGGAACGAAGCACCACATTGCGCACATCTCCTTTGTCGAGGGTTAGCACAGAGGCTTTCTCACCTAAGCTGTCAAATACAAGCTGGTCAAGAGAAAGTATGTTGGCAACAGTCTTCCACGCAAACTCACCTTTATCGTTTTTTGTTACCTCAAGGTTTTCAAACTCCAAGTTCAGTTTATTATTATTGGTTGCAGTCCTTTTTCCTGTCGTGCCGGTAAATTCAAAATTTGTCAGATAAAGTTTCAGCAGATTTGCCGTCAATGGCTTTTCACGGGTAGATGACAAATTGCGCAGGGACAAATAACTGTTTTCCGATGTGTCGTTCCATAGCAATCGGGAGGACAACGAACCGCTGTTAAAAAAAGACAATTCTATTTTCGGCCTTTTTACTGACAAAGTTCCAAGCTTAAAAAACAATGGGTTTGCTGGCGGTGCTTGGCTTGCCTCTTTCCATCCAAAACTGGCCTTGATTACCGGCTCCTTCAAGGACAGTTCCTCCAGCCATGACCAGTTTCCTATAAACTTTGACAAATCCGCCTTCAGGGATATATCAGGAATAAAAACAGACAAGGTATCCTTATCACCTCGTTTAAAATAAGAAAGGTTTTGCAAACTGCCGTTCTGTTGGTCAACAAATGAAAAATCTGAAATGCTTAGTTTCTGTACCTCATCAGCTAAAGAAAATTGTTTGCCAGATAATACCACATCCGTTACTCCCTGTCGCCCGCTATAGCTCGTAAATTGCGTAAATCCCAATTTATCAAGCCAGGCACTTATTTGCTGATTACCGTTTTTCACATGCACAGATGTATTATTGCCTTCCACTTGGCGCAATAAAATATCTGTCCTGCTCTTTGCATGGCCATGTTCAGGTTGCGGCATATTTACCTGCACATTAGCGTTTTTCCACGAAATACCATCCATTATGATAACCTGGTTGATACTGTCCAAAAGGATTGACCGGATATTTATATCATTGGCCGCGGCATCTACATGCTTGCTTTGCAGGAAAAGCTTATCCGCCTTCAAACCGTTTTTACTGTCAGAAAGCACAACATCCTGAAGCCGCAAACTGGTATTGCTCTTCCTAAAAACACCTTCTTTAAAATAAAGGTCTTTGATGGCATGTTGTATGTTCTTTAACCTACGCGACGCCGTCAACTCATCCGGCAGCAACAGCAGCCTTGTATTATCCAATTGCAAATGGATTCCTTTGGGGAATGTCAGGCCTATGTCCCCGTCCGAAATAAACAATGAGCCCAGGTTCATTACCTGCCCCAGTTCGCTAAGAGTGTTAAAGATATTCTTTGTCCGACCGGTCACATTTTTATCTTTTACAAAATAATCAATGGCAGGATTATAGAATACGGCGCTCTTCGCGCTAAAAATATTATCATACAGCAAATCGTCCCACGACAGTCCGCGCACTTCAAAGCGCGGCATTTGCAGGTTATTGACAATATGACCTTTTTGCCACTCCTTGAATTTAAAATTGCTCAGACTGATGGATTCGTCCTGAAAGCGCACACTATCAAAAGCAATATTGTAACGGCCATCCTGCAAAGTAGTCTCATAATTGCGTAAGGTCAGCAATAGTTTTTGCACGCTTATCGGGCGTTCGCTGTCTTGCTTTATCACCATACCGTGCAACTCGAAATTATTGTACTGCGATGAAAATGTATTCGTCTTTCGCTCTTTGAGTGTGGTGATATTGATGTTGGCATCCGTCACCACCACATGGTTCAGCGATACATCGCCCAACAACTGCTGCACCAAATTCTCCACACTTTGTATCTGTTTTTTGTCGCGTTTGATTTTTCGGTCGGCATCCACATTAAAATAAATGGAAGGCTTCGTACAAAAAACCGAATCAGTCTGAAGCACCTCTGTACTGTACAATGTATCAAAATTGATACTCGTCATTTTCAATTTATCAAAAAAGATACGGAAGGAACTGCGCGAGCTATCGCCCTTCATGCCCCGCAAGGTACAGCTGTCAAATTCCACCCTTTGCCCACGAAGCGTTACCCGAAAATTCTTAAAGTCCAGGTTATGCCTTCCCCCGGGAAAAGCAATGCTTTGGTTGGATGTAGAAATATCCACCTCATCGGAGAACGTTATCTTATCCTTGCGCTTCGCCACCGAACTATCCACCCGAAGGTTTGACAACCGAACCCGTATGCGGTCAACAAAAAAGGGAACGTCCTGCGGTCTTGTTTTATCTATTAATGTAAAGCTCCCCTCATCCAATAAAAAACGGTCTATCTTCAATAAATCAATCGCCTCGTTGATGGAGGACGATATACGGCCAAGCTCCCGCGACACGGACAAATCGTTATCCGCCGAAACAGAATCCTGTAAGACGGCTATGTCTCTCTTTACTCTGGGAGCCAATTTAGTAATCACCACATGCGGTGCATAAAGATGGATGGAATCAATCAATATCTGCTTTCTAAAAAGCAGGGGAAGGATGCCCTGCGCTTTGACTGTAATACGTTTGGCACTGAGCTGTGAGCTTATAGGCGCAGAGGTATCAGTCGTTTGAAAAAGCGCGTCCTGCAATTCAATTTTATTAGTAATCCAGTTAAACTTAAAGTCCCTAACCTTTAGCCTTAGCTTACCGTCTGATTGCTGTGCCACAATTTGCCCGAGCATATCCTCGGCATGTTCGATAAACCAGAAATTGAACGCCACGATGACAGTTATAAAGATGCCCGCCACCACCAACATCGTGCGATAGCTCCTGCGCTTGAAGCGAAGTTTTATGGATTTAAGGTCTTTTAATTTTATTTTTTGCTTCACAAATGGGCCTTCTTTATTTCTTTCCTAATTTTATCAGGAACTATCAGCCGGGGTAATGCTATCCGCTTTAGTCCGGGCTGCTCCGGGCTTTGGTGCTTCGCACTACCCCTACGCATCCCGCAGTCCCTCGGCTCATGAATATTATCAACAGGCTTCGCCGTTTTCAAATAACACAAACATAAATATAACAAAAGAAAAATTAATCATGTTACCGTGCGGAAAACAATATATATATATAATCTTTTGCTAAAGAATATGAAATTACAATGACATATCATCACAAAGACCTAAAACAATTATTAAAAAAATATTATACAATATAGACATATATTCATATTAACCATTATATTTGGCTAGATTAAAAAAATACATCATGGAGAATAATCAACCCTACAAATCAGACAAAAAGTTAGTAGCCGGACTCTTAGGAATCTTGCTCGGCACTTTTGCCATCCACAAATTTTATCTGGGCTACACCAAAACAGCCGTTATCCAGTTAATCATTTCTATTGTTACCTGCGGCATTGGCGGTGTCATCGGTTTCATCGAAGGTATCCTATACCTCACAAAATCCGATGAGGAGTTTGACCAGACTTATGTGACGAACCAAAAGCAATGGTTTTAAGCAGTTAGGCCACAACCACTACCTTCTTTAAGGCTTTAAACGACCCGGGTTCTTTTTCAAAAAATCGGCCCAGTCTTTGAAGCCTTTATTTATGCGCAGTGCCGAACTGGTTTGGTAATGGTGGCAAAGGGCTACGGCCAACGCATCGGTCGCATCAAAATAAGGCGGCAATGCATCTTCTATCTGCAAAAGCTGTTGAAGCATTTTCCATACCTGCTCTTTACTGGCATTTCCATTGCCCGTGATAGATTGTTTCACTTTTTTGGGGGAATATTCCGTAACAGGGATGTCGTGGTGCATGGCCGCAGCAATCGCCACACCCTGCGCCCGTCCTAATTTGAGCATACTCTGCACGTTTTTCCCGAAAAAAGGCGCTTCAATGGCAAACTCATGCGGCTTGAACGTCGCAATCAGGTTTGTCACTTTTTCGTGTATCAGGCTAAGCCGTTCATAATTGTCTTTTTTTGCTGACATTTTAAGCGCCTGCATTTCACGCAGGATTATTTTTTGCCCTTTTATTTCGATGACACCATAGCCCATAACAAGCGTGCCGGGGTCAATGCCCAAGATTATTTTCGTTGATTGTTGCAAACAGGTTTTATTTTTACCGCATTAAATGAAAGTCAGCAAAAATATCAAAATATTCTTCAACTACTTTCTGGGCCCTGCATTGTTTATCTGGTTGGCCTGGTCTATCTACCATCAGGTAAGCAAACAGCCCGACCTTGCCGCTTCCTGGCAGTACATTAAAGGCTCGCTCAACGGCTCCAGGATTTGGCTGCTCATCGGCACCGTGTTGCTGATGTTGATAAGTTGGGGCATAGAAACCGCCAAATGGCGCATGGCCATCCTTAAACTGCAATATATATCCTTTGGCAATGCCTATAAGGCTGTGCTCGCGGGGGCATCGGTAGCCATCGCCACCCCGGCGCGCATCGGGGAATATGTTGGCCGAGTATTTTACATAGAAGAGGGCAACCGGATAAAAGCAGCCTCCATTACCGTGGCCACGAGTTTTAGCCAGTTAATCGTTACCATACTCATGGGAACAGTTGGTTTGTGGCTGTTGCGCCCGTTTATCATCCAACAGGATATTTTGTCCCCGGCATGGGCAAATGCTATATTGTGGGCATCGTTTGGCACGCTAATTATCCTTCTCCTTATTTATTTCAGGATATCCTGGCTGGCAAAATGGCTGGACAAATTGCCCTTTTTCAAAAAAATTTCATGGATTATTCAGGATTTGGAAGGGTTCGATGCAATCTTTCTGGCAAAAATCCTGTCTTTATCCATATTGAGGTATTTTGTGTTTATTTTGCAATACTTCCTGCTCTTTCAATTATTTGGTGTGAAAACAGACATATGGCAAACATTCATGAGCACCAGCGTGGTCATGCTGGTAATAAGCGTTATACCCGCCATTGCCCTGTTCACAGACCTTGGCATCCGGAATGAGGTAAGCCTGAAAATGGTGGGACTATTCAGCGCAAACCATTTAGGCATCAGCTTTGCGGCTATCGGGATATGGTTCATCAATATCATTATACCTGCTATTATCGGAAGCCTGTTGATTTTAGGCATGAAGAGAATATTTAAAAAGAATATATAAAACAAAAAGAGATTCTTTTATAGACAATAGATGAATAAATAATTATAACACTTATCATTTTATAAACAGTTTGTAGGTTTACGCCCGTTTGTACCCAATCGTGCAAAATGGGAGCATAAAAAATATACGAATGAAAGCACTTAAATTATCAGGAATTGTATTAGTAGCCATACTGGCATTTTCAGGAGGTAGCAGGAGCATCAGCGAATCGCAAACGAGCGCGCGGGCATGTACAATGCCCAACACGGCGTTCAAACCCGGAGAAAAGGTGTCGTTCTCCGTTGCCTATACGGTAGGCAAGGTAACTGTTAACGCAGGTATTGGTTCTTTTGCCGTTACCGATGAGAAGCTCAATGGAAAGTCTGTTTATCACGTACTGGCACAAGGACGCACCCTTCCGTCCTACGAATGGGCATATAAAGTGAATGATACCTATGAAACCTATATGGATGCGGAAACACTGCAACCGCTAAAGTTTGTGCGCAATATCAGCGAGGGCAGCTATAAAAAATATCAGAACGTAAGTTTTAACAAATCTGCGTCCACTGCCATCACCAACGATGGCGTGTATAAAACCACTTCCTGTGTGCATGATGTAGTAAGTGCCGTATTTTATGCGCGAAATATTGATTACAGCAAACTGCGTGTTAACGACAGGGTATCCATTGATTTGTTCCTCGACAATGAAATGCACAGCATGTATGTGCGCTATCTGGGCAAAGAAACCATTTCGACCAAATACGGAAAATTCAAGGCTATTAAAATTAAGCCCCTTACTATCAAGGGTACGATTTTCGACGGTGGGGAAAAAATGACCGTATGGATAACCGATGATGATAACCGTGTACCGATACGCGTGGAAAGCCCCATTATTGTAGGAAAGGTGCGCATTGACATGACCGATTTCAGTAATCTTCGCAGCCCCATGACGGCATTAATCAAAAAGAATTAATCCTTTCAGGTAGGACGTAAATAACAAAAAGCGCGGGGTTATTCCCCTGCGCTTTTTGTTATCTTGAAATCAAGCTACTTTTATTCAGCGCATTTCTTATTTTCTTTTTTACAACAGTCCTTGGCATCTCCACCTTTTTGCTTAGATGTCGCAGCGGGATAGGTCTTGGTACGCTCATACTTGCAGCAGGCATGCAGTTTTTCATAAGCGGCATCGCTGCCCCTGAAATCCTGCGTGTCATACCCTGCCCCGGCCACCGCCTGTTGAATTTTGGTAAGACTCGTCTTTGTTGAGTCAAAAGACACACTCAATGTTTTCTCCGAAGTGCTCCAATTGGCAGTAGCCGCGCCACCAGCCTTGGCAGCCTTTTCAATGGTAGCCTTGCACATCCCGCAATTGCCGGAAACAGATATCTCACTTGTTTTTTGCTGTGCAGAAGCAATCCCTGCCATAAAAACGCAGGCTAACACGAAAGAAAGAACTCTTAATTTCATAATTCATTTTGTTTTTATTGAATAAATACCCGCGAATATTCAAGTCATTCAGAACTCGCGGTTTTCTCCGCCTCATGGCAGACTTTTATATATGTTATAAATACCGATTCAGGTATTATCAAATATATAAAATTATACAAAAAAAACCTCCACGCTGATGTTAATTAACAAAACCCCAGAACACGCCAAGACGTAGTATAAAACCCGGATAAGGATAACCGGGCACGCCATAGTTATTGTTCAGCCAGCCCCAGTTGGAATTAACCTTGCCGAAGGTGTTCAGGTTTTCGGCCCGTATGAACATCTTGAACGATTTTATACGGAAATGCACGAAAGCTGTGATGTCGGGCATTTTGTAAGACGGAGTGACCTCATTCTGATAGAAGAACTGCCCCAGCACAGGAGAATAACCGTTGGCCTTGTAACTGGTGCGGTATTTTGCCTCAAGCCCGGCGGCCAGGTTCAGGTTGGGGAAACCAAGCGACCCCTCGTAAGCAAACCGATGACGGGTAAATATGGTGGGTAATTGCACCGCAGCGTTGCCGATCGTTTGTTGAAAATGCACATCGGCATACCATTTCCATTGTTTTTTACGCCCCGTTTCAAAGACCTTACTGGCCGATATGCGCAGCACGTTGAACAATCCCGCCTGATTTATTTTGTAATAATCAGTATAATAAACATAATTGTTCACCAGATAATAATGAGCCGACAGCGACAACTTTAAAAGCGGCTGATATATTTCCGCGTACAAATGCGTGATATTTTCTTTATTGAGGTTTATCGCTATTTTTTGCGTTACCGAATCATCCGTGTTACCAATCGGAATAGTTTGTTTCAGTAAATAAAAACTGCTCAGCGTATCGCTGCTGATGAAAGAGGGTGTGCGGTTGGTATTCTGAAAACCCAGTTTCAGGCTACCTATCTTGCGTCCCAGCAGACTTTCCACGCTGGCCGTCACATCATAATCACCCGCATTCATCCCCGCAAAATAAAAACGCCCTGCAGCCAGCATGTCCCATTTTTTATTGCGGGTTCGGTTGCGATACTCCCCGTGGCCGATGATATTAAATTCGGATGTTTTAAGTGAATCCAGCGTGCCTTGCAGGCTTTGATATGCCGCGCCAACTTTTAAAAACTGTTGCGTGTTCTTTGCCTCCGGAAAAGTATAAATCGAAAAATCATTTGTCAGTTCGCGCCATTTGTCTTGAATATAAAAAATCCTTGAAACGGTATCGGGCACCATGTTGTAATGCTCCTTATAAAAATCGTTTGTCGCCGTTATCGGGTCTTTAAAATTATATCGGTATTGCCCATAATTTATCGTATGCTCCAGCCGAATCCGAGGAAAGAACAACGGGATTACCGTGGAATCCGTCACGAGTGAATCTTTTTTACCTAAATCATACTGCTGGCGCAAGACAACATTCGTTGTATTATACCTATTCCCTGTCTTAATGCTGGTATTAAAAAAACTGGTGCTATACTCCGCATCGCCCCCGATATAGGTGGGCACCCGAAAGCGCTCGGAATACATCGGGTCATCCATATAATTGGTAGTGTCCACAATGCCGCCGTTCTCTGCACTTTGCAGTTTATTCGCCGCGATGACAAAATAATTATTATAGCGTTTATTCTCCGATTGGTACCAACTCGTGAGCATATAATTATTATGGTTCGCATTCTGGCTTTTGAAAAAGCCCGGCGTATTAATCATGCGATAGCGAAAAAACACATTCCAGTTGGGCTTGATGTTCTTGGTGTGCATCAGGTCTATAAATTGTTCGGCACGACTGCCCAAAAGAATAATTTATCTCGGAATAAGGCCTTGTCGTGGTATAAAATCGCGCATCCTCTACCGTAAATTTATACGCGTCAAAAGCGTGAAAACCCGCATCCCAGCCCGATTTCATCATCGGACTAAACAAATACGACTGCGCGGCGTTGCCCGTGTTGCCCAAAAAATAATATGTGGAAGGTATCGCATAACGCAATGAAAAATCACTGATGGACGAATCGAGTTTATAGCTGCGCGTCGTGTCCATATAACGGTAAGAAATCGTAATAGAATCAGCAAATTTATCGCGCTTGGCAAGCGAGTCATTACCACCACCGTTCAGATTCATGCTTTTCAAACGGTTGTTCATCCCGCCCAAACGGTTCTGTGCTGTTACCTGCAACAGACAAAAACAACATACAAATGCAAAAAGATACCTCATCAAAATATTGCTTAAAAATTAGGAGGCCGCTATCATTTCCGTGAACAACCTAGCCAGCTTGGGCTCGGCAGCGCGTGCAGCCTCCAACACCTCTTCATGCGTGATAACGTTCTCTTCCTCCCTGATGCCGATGTCGGTGATAATGCTGGCGGCAAACACCTCCAGCCCCATGTGGTTGGCCACGATGCATTCCTGCACGGTGCTCATGCCCACGGCATCGGCGCCCAATATATGAATCATTTTATATTCGGCACGGGTTTCAAAAGTAGGCCCGGTCACCGCAAAATAAACGCCTTCCTTCAACGCTATCCCATTGGCTGCGCCAATTTCTTTTGCCTTTTCGATAAGGTGCTTTTTGTAAGGCTCGCTCATGTCAGGGAAACGGGTTCCCCACTCCTCAATATTTTTTCCAATCAACGGATTGGGCGTATTAAAACTAATGTGGTCATTAATTATCATGATGTCGCCTACCTGAAAACCTGGGTTCACGCCACCGGCGGCATTGCTCAGAAACAACAATCTGACACCCAACATTTTTAGCACCCGCACGGGATACACTACGTCCTGCGGCGTATATCCTTCATAATAATGAAACCTGCCCGACATGGCCACCACTTTTTTGCCTGCCAGTTCACCGAAAATCAGTTTGCCGGAGTGCCCTTTTACTGTCGACACGGGAAAATGGGGAATCTGCTCATAAGGCACTTCTTTCTCTACCTTGATATTGGCCGCAAAATTGCCTAACCCACTGCCCAAAATAACACCCACCTGCGGCGTTCCGGCATACTGGGATTGCAGATAGCCCAATGTTTCCTGTACTTTCGATAAAATATCCTGCGACATGTGTTTGATTTAAAGGGCAAATATAAAGAAACTCAAAGGCACGGCACGAAGTTTAACGTTTGCCGATTTTTTTTGTTCGACAGAGTAAATCATCATCGCCTTTCCCTGTGTAACACTTCCCACATCAAAGATTTATACCCTAAAAAGGAAAAGGTTTTATCGCACGAATACTTTGGCACGGAGGTATGCCCGTCCCCTAATGGTGTTTTGTAACGCTTTTTTGTCAATCCAAAATTCGGTTTACAAGATATTTTTATACATTTGTGTACAAAGTACACATTATGAAACGATTTTTATTGCTTGCTCTATCCATATCTCTTTTCGCAGCCTGCAAAAAGAATGACAAACCTTCCCCTACCCCCCCTGTCGTCCCGGAAGAGGTAACGGAAACCGGTTTGGTAGTATCCAACAAATATTTTCCCACATCAGAAGAAGCATTGACGCTCACCTTTGACCCGATGAAAGGGAATAAAGGATTGTCTGGTTTTACCGGGGATATATACCTGTATGCGGGCGTTATCACGGACAAAAGCAGCAGTCTTCATGACTGGAAATATGTAAAAAGTCCTTCTTTCAGCGAGGCTGACCCTGCCTCAAAAATGACCCGCCAAAGCAGCGGCAAATACAGCATAGCACTTACCCCACGCACTTTCTTTGGCGTTCCCGCATCAGAGAAAATACAGAAGATTGTGATGGTCTTCCGCAAGGCTGACGGAGACAATACTGCGGTGGGGCGAAATGCGGACGGCAGTGATATATATCTTTCATTATACAATTCAGGCGATTTGAACCTTCGTTTTATAGAACCTGAAATGACGCCCACGGACGTACCGCACCCAGTGACGAGCGTGGTGAACATAGGACAGGAAATCGCCGTTACGGCTGTTGCATCACAAAAGACAAATCTCACGCTCACGCTAAACAATACCCAGGTTGCTACGGCCTCCAACAGTACCCAACTTACGGGCAAAGTAAAAATCACGACCTCCGGGCCACAGACTATTCGGATAAGCACAGCGACAGGCGTTTCTACTTCCTTTACCTTAACAGCTAATGGAGAAGTAAAGGAAGCCGCACTTCCTGCCGGAGCCAAACAAAACGGCGTCACTTTTATCAATAACGGCACGTCTGCCATTTTTGCCCTCTACGCCCCTCAAAAATCCTTTGCGTATGTGGTGGGTGATTTTACCAACTGGACGATGGATGAAAAGGCTTTCATGAAACGCACGCCGGATAAAAAAACCTGGTGGGTACAAATAGACGGGCTAAACCCGAGCACGGAATACGCCTATCAGTTTTGGGTGGACGGCTCGTTAAAAATTGCCGACCCTTATTGCGAGAAAGTGTTAGACCCCTCTTATGACCCATATATTCCCGCTGCCAACAACACAGACATAGGCACTTACCCCACTGGTAAAACGTCGGGCATCGTCAGCACCATAAAAGCCAACGCAGCTAACTATAACTGGACTGCCGGTAATTTCTCACGTCCGGCCAAAACTGATTTGGTGATATATGAACTTCTTTTGCGCGATTTTATGGCCGCCAATAATTACAAAACCCTGACGGACACTATTCCTTACCTGAAAAGACTGGGCGTAAATGCGGTGGAACTGCTGCCCGTCAACGAATTTGAAGGAAATTCGAGCTGGGGCTATAATCCGTCCTTCTATTTTGCGCCGGACAAATATTACGGAAATAAAATGGCACTTCAACGTTTTATAGACGAATGTCACAAACAAGGCATAGCGGTTATTTTGGATGTGGTGTTTAACCATGCCACAAGCCAATCGCCGATGGTTCAACTGTATTTTGACCAACAGAATAATAGGCCTGCTGCCAATAACCCCTGGTTCAACGTGCAGGCACCACACAGCGCATTAACGTTCTATAACGATTTCAACCACGAAAGCGCCGCCACGAAACTTTTTGTAAAGGACGTATTGAAGTTCTGGATTGACGAATATAAGATTGACGGTTACAGATTTGATTTCTCGAAAGGATTCACGCAAAAAGCAACGACCACTTTGGATGCTGCGGGAGCCTATGATGCCAGCCGCATCGCTATCCTGAAAGACTATAACAATTATATAAAATCAATTGACCCCAACGCGTATGTTATCTTAGAACATTTTTGTGCCGATGCCGAAGAAAAAGAGTTGGCGGCAGAAGGCATGATGTTATGGAATAATCTGAACTATAACTTCAACGAGGCCAGCATGGGATGGCTAACCAATGCCAACTTTAGCCGCGCGATGTATGGCACACACGGCTTTCCAAAGGCCGATGGACTTGTTACATATATGGAAAGTCATGACGAAGAAAGGATGATGTTCAAAAACATTACTTACGGCAACAGCAATGGAAGCTATAATATCAAATCCCTTGCTACCGCATTAAAACGGCAGGAGATGTGCGCGGCGTTTCTGTTTGCCATCCCGGGGCCTAAAATGTTGTGGCAGTTTGGCGAATTGGGTTATGATATTTCTATTGACCAAAACGGACGCACGGGCGACAAACCGGTACTATGGACATACAATACCCAGCCGGAGCGTGTGAACCTGCGCGATGCTTTTTCCAAATTCATCCGCCTGAAAAAAAATAATACAGTTTTCAAAACAACCGCTACTCCCGTTTATGATTTCACGGGTGCCGTAAAATATATTAAACTACAAGAAGGGTCGCAAACAGTTGTGATAGTCGGTAATTTTGATGTTATCCCGCAAGCGGCCAGTATAGACTTCGGCACGAGCGGTACATGGTACGATGCTGCAAACAATAACCAGTCCGTAACACTACCTGCCCAATATGCACAAATATTACAGCCGGGCGAGTATCATATTTACAGCATCAACGTTTTGCAGGAATGATGAAATAGCGTCGTATCATTGACCGCTCTCCACCCGCCTCCTTTCCTCACGGTCGGGAGCGGATTGTTGGGCTTGGTTCTTTATTTTATTGTTACCGAACAGATATTTGACCATAAACCCAAAGCGGCGGTAATCATTTTTTAGGATTCAATTTAACAAAAGAGAGTTACCAAAAAGTAACTCTCATAAAAATTTCGCTTCCTGACTGATTAACTTTTCTCTACTTGGCTTTTTTATCGTAGCACCAGTCAAAAATTTGCTTCATGGTATCAAAAATTCTTTTCCTTCCTTCTCCTGTATTAAAATCAATCCCGCACATTGTTGCATCATTCGTTTTTGCATGGAGCACCATGTAATATATAGCCCCAACAAATATGGCGTTCACTGCCCTGAAATCAACGGATGAACCTTTGAAGTCTTTGTCCGTTATCGCAAAGACTTTTTCCCCAAACTCCTCCCTCTGCTCTACTAATTTGTTTATAGTTTTGTTTTTTTCGCTGATGCCCCAAAGAATAATCTTCTGCATCTCAACCGATTTATTCAGGTATTCAAAATCGTCTTTCAACAACGAAAATATGTCATCCTTTGAGATATGTCCTAAAGCTTCATCTTGAAGACCTTCTTGTTTCTGATTCCAAAAATCAACCTGATTCAGGTAAGCCTTTATCAGTCCGTTCATGTCCTGAAAATAATCGTAAATCAATTTCTTTCCTACGCCCGCAGTGTCTGCCACTTTGTTTACGCCAACCCCCTGAAAACCTTCCTTGCGCAATACTTTACCGACTGCATTTATCAATTTTTGCTTTGTCTTTTCCTTATTTCGCTTAACTATAGTTTTCGCCATAATTTTATATTTAGGTCTTGAAGGTATTAAATATTTTACTCAAATATAAGTTTAGCAAATATATCCTGTTTTATGATTGTTTTCCTGTCATGCACATCACAGATGGCAAAATAATTCACGTCGCCATTCAACGAGTGATTAAACCCTCAACCTCACCACTCCTCCCAGTCAAAAAAACTTTCGCTCAATACCTGTATTTCGCAATATTTCTCTTACCTTTGCGGCGGAAATGAGAGAGAAAGGGGAACGGGATGCGTTTCCCTTCTTTTTTACAACAATATGACGCAGGAAGAAATTATATCGCTTACAAAAACGCTGGTCGAGGAGGCCATTGCCTCAAACCCGCAGCATTTTTTGGTTTCCATCAAGATAAAACCTACCAATAATATCAAGGTTTTTCTGGACGGGGACAAGGGTATCGGCATTGATGAACTGGTGCGCTACAACCGCGCCGTCTATAAGCAATTGGAGGAAAAGACGATTTTCCCCGAGGGCGATTTTTCTTTGGAAATATCCTCTGCCGGGCTGGATGAGCCGCTGAAAATGCACCGCCAGTACGTCAAAAATATCGGGCGTAATGTGGATGTCACACTGCTTGACGGCAAGACCATAAACGGTCAGTTGCTTGGTGTAACGGGAGAAGGAATAGAGGTAGAAGAAACAAAGGGCAAAGGAAAAAAGGCAGAAAAAGTGAAGCACCCCCTTTCTTTTGAACAAATAAAAACAACTAAAATTCAAATTAAATTTTAACACACAGGGAGCCGCCCTGTTTTTAAAACCGGTAAAACGTACTTCGTATGGCAAGTATTAACTTAATTGAAGCTTTTCAGGAGTTTAAGGACACCGAAAACATTGACCGCCCCACGTTGATGAAAGTGGTGGAAGATGTATTCAAAACCCTGTTGCGTAAAAAATATGGCAGCGACGAAAACTTTGACGTAATCGTAAACGCCGAAAAAGGAGACCTTGAAATCCTGCGCCACCGCACCATTGTAGAGGATGGCCAGGTAGAAGATCCCTTGGCACAAATAGCCTATTCGGACGCCATCAAATTGGAGCCCGACTATGAAGTAGGCGAAGACCTTTATGAAGAAGTGAATTTGTTTGACTTTGGACGCCGTGCCATCCTGGCCGCCAAACAAACGCTGGCCAGCCGCATCAGCGACCTGAAAAAGAACGTATTAGCCAAAAAATATGAAGATCGCATCGGCGAGATTATCAGCGCCGAGGTTTATCAGGTTTGGAAAAAAGAGATCCTCTTGCTGGACGAGGAAGGCAACGAACTCATCCTGCCCAAAAGCGAGCAAATCCCGCAGGATTATTTCAAAAAAGGCGAGAACATCCGCGCCGTGGTTATCCGCGTGGATTTAAAGAATAATAACCCGGTCATCATTCTTTCGCGCACATCTCCGGAATTTTTGGCTAAATTGCTGGAAATAGAAGTGCCCGAAATATTTGACGGACTCATCGTCATCAAGAAAATCGTACGCGAACCGGGCGAAAGGGCCAAGGTTGCCGTTGAATCCTATGACGACCGCATTGACCCCGTTGGTGCCTGCGTGGGCATGAAGGGCAGCCGCATCCACGGCATCGTGCGC
Organism: Niabella sp.; assembly: GCA_047601605.1. Classification (GTDB taxonomy): domain Bacteria; phylum Bacteroidota; class Bacteroidia; order Chitinophagales; family Chitinophagaceae; genus Niabella. The sequence goes on along the minus strand of JASGIU010000002.1, from coordinate 1,478,868 downwards.
GAACTGCGCAATGAAAATATAGACGTCATCAACTGGACGACCAATATCCAGTTACTGATACAACGCTCGCTCACGCCCGCGCGCATTTCGAGCATGAGCGTTGACCAGGAGAAAAAACACGCCAGCATCTACCTTAAACCGGACCAGGTATCTCTGGCTATTGGTAAACGTGGGGTGAACATCAAACTGGCTTCCGACCTCACCGGTTATGAATTGGACGTGTACAGGGAAAACGAGGACGAGGACGAAGAATTTGATGTGGATTTGGAAGAATTTGCAGATGAAATAGACGAATGGGTAATTGATGCGCTCAAACGCATTGGTTGCGACACGGCCCGTGGTGTGCTCAGGCTGTCACCTGAGGACATTGAAAAAAGGGCAGACTTAGAGAAGGAAACAGTTACAGAAGTAAGGCGTATCCTTCAGGAAGAATTGGATAGGGAATAACCGGCGGTTTACCCGCTGTCGGTTATCGGCAAGCATAAGTGCAGAAGGCTAAATTAAAATTCCGCAAAGCGGAGGGTTAGGGAAAATTATATATGTCAGATATTAAACTTCCAAGATTATTACAAGCGGCAAAGGACTTCAACGTAGGACAACAAACGTTGATAGACTTCCTTGAATCCAAAGGTTTTTCGCGCGACGATTTAAAACCGACGACCAAGCTCACGGAGGCGATGTACCTCGCCATTCAGCAAGGTTTTCACAGCGACAAAGTAGCGAAAATCAAGAGCGACCAGGTTGACCTACCCAAAGGTTTGGGCGGTGAGAAAAGGCGCAAAGAAGACGAAGTGCCACAGGCAGCACCTAAAAAAGAAGAAAAGCCCGTCACGGAAGAACCCGTAGCACCTGTACCCGTTCCCGCTGAGGAGCCTGTGCCGGCAATTGAACCCGAGCCAGTGTTGCCCGCCGAACCGGAAGAAAAGCAACCCGAAACATTGCCCGAACCGGTGCAAGACACGCCACCTGTTACAGTAGTACCAGAACCTGAGCAAGCGCCCGTAACGGAGCAACAACCTGAAACGGCAAAGGCAGAACCTGCCGAAGAAGAGCAGCAGCCTGTACGCATAGATGCGCCTGAAATAAATATGCCGAAAGTCGTGGAAAAGATAGACCTTTCGGCTATTGATTCTTCCACACGACCCAAAAAAGCGCCCAGGAAAGAGGATAAAGCGCCAAAGAAACAGGAAACCCAATCCCCGAAACCTCAACCAGTAGTGAACACGCCAGCTCCGGAACCAACAGTAGTTCCCCAGCAACCCGAGGTAGAAGAGGAACCGGAAATGATAAAAATACAGGCAGAAAAACTCGAAGGCCCCAAGATTTTGGGCAAAATCGAGTTGCCTGTTGACAATGATACGCGCCCGAAACGCGATGAAAAACGCAAACGCAAACGTATCCCCTTAGAAAAGAAAGAGGTAAAACCCGACCCCGCAGCACGCAAGCCGTTTCAACAAGGCTCTGAGAAAGGTCGAAATGGCGGCGGCGACAAAGGCCGTGGACGTGACAGGCACAAACATGGCCGTCGCGAGGACAAGGTTATTGACGAGAAAGAAATCCAGGACAAAATACGCGAAACACAGGCCAAGCTTTCCGGCGGTGGTGGCAATAAACAAAAAAGTATGCGAGCCAAAGCCCGCAGGGACAAGCGCCACGAAGCTGCCGAAGCGATGGATGAAGCTACCGATAATAAATTACAGGTTACCGAGTTTATCAGTGTAAGCGAGTTGGCAAACCTCATGGACGTGAGCTTTGCCGAAGTCATCAGCAAATGTATGGGGCTTGGTATCATGGTTTCCATTAACCAAAGACTGGATGCCGAGGTTATCGAACTGGTGGCAAACGAATTTGGCTTTGATGTCGAGTTTATAGACATGGAAAAGCAAATGGAGATGGAGCACGAGGATGACGATACGGATGACGAGAGCGAATTAGAGCCTCGCAGTCCTATCGTGACCATCATGGGTCACGTAGACCACGGTAAAACCTCATTGCTCGACTATATACGTAATGCCAACGTAGTTGCTGGTGAGGCTGGTGGTATTACCCAGCACATCGGTGCTTACCGTGTGGAAGTTTCGGATGGCAAGGAAATCACTTTCCTTGATACGCCCGGCCACGAAGCCTTTACGGCCATGCGTGCACGCGGTGCCAAGGTTACGGATATTGCGGTCATCGTTGTCGCTGCGGATGATGCCGTCATGCCGCAAACGCGTGAAGCCATCAGCCACGCGCAGGCAGCAGGCGTTCCTATGATTTTTGCCATCAACAAAATAGATAAAGACGGGGCTAACCCGCAAAAAATATACGAACAACTCGCCCAGATGAACATTTTGGTAGAAGAATGGGGCGGTAAATTCCAAAGCCAGGAACTTTCGGCCAAAAAAGGCCTGAACGTGGACAAGCTTCTGGAAAAAATATTATTGGAAGCCGAACTGTTGGAACTGAAGGCCAATCCCAACCGTGAGGCTTCGGGCACTATCATCGAGGCCACACTGGACAAAGGCCGCGGCTATGTTGCCACGCTGCTCGTTGAAAACGGTACGCTGGAAATGGGCGACCTTATCGTCAGCGGTCAATATTACGGGCGTGTAAAAGCCATGTTCAACGAACGAAACAAGCGCATGGAATCTGCCGGGCCATCTGCCCCCGCAGTGGTGCTTGGCCTTAACGGTGCGCCGCAGGCTGGTGAAAAATTCAAGGTTTACGAAGACGAATCCGAGGCAAAGGATATAGCCAACCGCCGCGCACAAATACTGCGCGAACAAGGTATGCGTGCCAAGAAACATATCACGCTTGATGAAATCGGCCGTCGTTTGGCACTCGGCAATTTCAAGGAATTGAATGTTATCATCAAGGGCGACGTGGACGGTTCCGTGGAAGCATTGAGCGACTCGCTGCAAAAGCTATCCACCGAAGAAATCGTGGTGAACGTGATTCACAAAGGCGTGGGGCAAATCAACGAGAGCGATATCGTACTGGCACAGGCATCAGATGCTATCGTAATCGCCTTTAACGTAAGACCGTCTTCCCAAGCATCCCGATTAGCGGATAGCGAGGGCATCGAAATCAAGATGTATTCTATCATCTATAACGCCATCGAGGAAGTGAAGAGCGCGATGGAAGGTATGATGGAACCGACCGTAAAGGAAAAAATCATCGGCAACGTGGAGATTCGCGAGGTATTCAAATTCGACAAAGCCGTGGTGGCAGGTTGTTACGTGCTGGATGGCCGTATCAAACGCGACTCGAAAGTACGCCTGATACGCGACGGTATCGTGGTATATCCTACCGGGGAAGGTGCCGTGGCCGAACTTGGTTCGCTCAAACGCTTCAAGGACGATGCCAAGGAAGTGCTCGTAGGCATGGAGTGCGGTCTTACCATTAAGAACTATAACGACATCAAGACCGGTGACGTGGTAGAGGCTTATGAATTGGAAGAAGTAAAAAGAACACTTTAATAAATTAGCGATTTATAAGATACGCGGACAGTGGTGAGGATGATTCAAAAAGGTCACACTGTCCGCTTTTTTATTACCTCCCATTACATTTATGGGCTTTCGGATAAAGTTATCCTGCCAAGCCTAACAATGTTTTGTTAAATAAGCGTAAGCGGACGTATATTTGTCACAGCCGTTTTACTTTTGGAGATTCGGAGCGGATTGGGCGGTTTTAAAAGCCTCTGCGCTAAAACAAATGAAAAAAGATTTTATACCTGATAGTCCCCAAGTTGACATATCGGTTTAAAATAAATAAAAAAGATACGAATGAAATCTTTGAGAATGTTTATGCTCGTGTGTGGGTTGGCTGCAACACTTAGTAGTTTTGCACAAGGTCAATCGCACAAAGTAATTGTAGATAAAATATTAGCCGTTGTAGGTAACCGAATCGTGTTGCAATCCAATATAAAAGATGCGATTTCTGACATGCAACGTCAGGGCGAAACAGTGCCGAACGGTGCTGCTTGCAGTATCCTCGAAAACTCAATTATTTCTAAAGTGCTGGCTATACAGGCCGAGAAAGACTCTATCCCTTTGTCAGACGAAGATGTGGATGCCGATGTTGAAATGCGTATGCGTAGCTGGGTCATGCAATTTGGTAGCGAACAGGCCGTGGAAGAAGTTGCTGGAAAAAGCATTTATCAATTCAAGGAAGAATTAAAGCCCCAAATCAGGGAACAAATGCTGTCCCAACGGATGCAACGAAAAATCGTTGAAAACGTGCGGGTGACGCCTACGGAGGTAAAGGCCTTTTTTGACGAAGTGCCCACGGATAGCCTGCCCATTTTGGAATCGGAATTAGAAGTTGGGCAAATCAATATTTTCCCCAAAGCCGCGCCTGAAGTAGAGCAATATATTTATAGCGAAATGATGAACTATCGCAGGCAAATCGAAGCAGGTGCTTCTTTTGCAGACTTGGCCAAAAGAGTTTCCGAAGACCCCGGAAGCCGCGAACGTGGCGGGGCTTATGAAATCAGCCGTAATGACAAGGAAAATTTTGACCCTGTTTTTATCTCCACCATATTCCGTCTGAAAAGCGGGGAAATCTCGCTCCCGGTAAAATCCGACAAATTCGGCTTCTTCCTTATCAAAGTAGAGGAAAGAAGGGGCGATGTCGCAAAGGTGCGGATGATACTGCGCATCCCCCCCGTAACGGAAAGTGAATTAAATGCAGCCAAGGCCAAGTTGGACAGCGTACGCCAGGAAATACTGGACAAAAAAATCAACTTTAAAGATGCCGCCTATAAGTACAGCGAAGACGAAATGGTGAAAAACTATGGCCCTTATGTACTAAACGGTGACGGCTCTACCTATATCACGCTTGACAGGCTGGACAGGGAAATGGTAAACACCGTCGGCAAATTAAAAGTGGGTGAAATATCCGAGCCTACTGTATTCACCAACGAGCAAGGCAAAAAGGGCGTAAGATTGGTTTACCTGAGATCTAAAACCGAACCGCACCGACTAAACCTCGCCGATGATTACAGTAAGATTGCTGAACAAGCTCTTACCCGTAAGAAAAACGAGGAACTGCAAAAATGGCTTGCAGAAAGGATTCCTTCTTATTATATTTTAGTAGACCAATCCGCCGTAAGTGAATGCACGCAACTAAGCAAGTATCATGTTGTGAGTACCGAAAACGGGTTTTAATACTCGCTATTTAACGGTTTATAAAAATTCAGATACGGCACGATTGGTTTCTGTTCGTAATGAATCTTCTTGACATTTCAAAGGTTTTCTCTTTCGTCTTTGATATCTTTGTTATTCAAGCAACAACATATCATGACCATTTCTTTCGATTATAACAAACCGCAGGTAATACAGGCACTGCGTTATCATTTTATCAGTAAACGGGAAATGCGTCTGATGATTATCCTTGTCAATGTATTTGCAGCATTTTCGTTAGTGCTCTACATCATGGGCAAGATAACACCGATGGCATTTATCATCAATGCACTGTTATGGATTTTTTTAATTATAAGCCTTTGGTTCGTATTGCCCTATGCCGTTTACAAGCGCAACAGCACTTTCCGTAATGCTTTTACAATGTATTTTAACGAAAATGATTTCACGCTTGAACATGCCACAGGAAAACGCAGCTGGCCTTATCATGCATTAAGTCAAATCAAGGAAACACCCAATTTCTTTCACTTATATTTTGATCCACGTACTTTTTTCTTAGTACCTAAATCCGCATTCGATACTATCGAAAAACTTAGTACCATGCGCAGTATTGTAAACAGGCTGAAGATGGACAAGGGCTAAAAGTGAGAGGAGGCGTATAGTGCAAAACGAAAATCATGGGAACAGGCATGTTGAGGCATATTTAAAAGGATGTCGTCCTATCTCAAAACTTTTGATAGATATAGTACCAGTCACATCTCTCTTTATGAAACGTTACTTATCTATTCTTCTTCCAAGCTTCTTTTAAGAGAAACTGTTTAACGCTTTTACCACTTGATAAATCTCGTCCTCGGTATGCGCATAAGAGCAAGGAAGGCTAAGGGTAGTGTTATGGATCTCCTCTGAAATGGGAAACCGCTGTCCGACAAAATAACTTTTTAAGGCATTTTGAAAATGAGGCGGCTGCGGATAATGAATCTCTGTATATATGCCTTTTTGCAACAAATAATCCTTCAACGCATCCCTTTTAGGATGCCTGATATTAAATATGTGGTACACGTTATAATAATCGTCATGCCGACAAGGAAGGATGAATTCATCACTTAGATTATTAAAATAAATATCTGCCAGTTTGCGTTTGTGGTCGTTTATTTCATCCAGGCAGGATAGCTTTATGTTCAAAAACGCAGACTGTAATTCATCCAACCGCGAATTGACACCAACAACCTCGTTGTAATATTTCTTTCCCGAACCATAGTTCCTGTACTGTCGCAAAGCTATGTCTCGTTCAAGTGTTTTACAAAGTATAGCTCCTGCATCGCCCAATGCACCCAAATTTTTGGTAGGGTAAAAGCTGAATGCACCATAATCGCCAAACGTACCAGCAAGCTGCTCTTTATATTTAGCCCCGTGGGCCTGTGCACAATCTTCAATTAATATTAATTTATGTTCCTGGCAGCTTTTCAAAATAGGATCCATCTCGCAGCATTGGCCGTACAGATGAACGACCATAACAGCCACTGTTTTTTCGTTAAGAGATCGTTCTATTTCCCGGGGATTTATATTGTAAGTTTCAATACATGGCTCTACAAGCACCGGCACCAAACCGCAGTGAAGTATAGACAATATCGTAGCAATATATGTATTGGAAGGTACCAAAACCTCGCTCCCTGGAGGAAAGTTTTCATTTTTCAGGGAAATAATCAAGGCGTCCAGGCCATTGGCAACACCTATAGCATAAGGTTGTCCATGATAAGAGGCGAATGCCTTTTCAAAAATCTCGGTTTCTTTTCCCAAAACATACCAGCCCCTATCTATAAATTCCTGAAACTTTTTCTGAAAAGAAGTCTCAAACCTTTGATTTAGCTTTTTTAAGTTCTCGTAATATATCATCGTGATAAGGTTCATATATATAATCAGAAGGATCGAAAGATGTTGATGCCAAAACAAGCAAAATTGCGTCGGGTGTAAAATCGTGCATCACATGCCAATCCTCAGGCTCTAATATCAGGCATTTTGCAGGAGAATCTAATACAAACTCTTCAATACTATTACCATTGTCATTTGTGATAGTACAAGAGCCTTGGATACATATAGCAGCCTGTCTCGTACTATGATGCCGATGCCCCCCTCTGTCGGAGCTGTCTACCGAATATATATAAAAAAGTCTCTTAATATCAAAAGGCACGATAGAATCCAAAACGGTTAATACCCCCCTGCTGTCCTCAAACGTTTTTATAGGTAATATATGAGCCATTATGATGATATTAATTTATCCAACTTATCTATAATCTTCGCATCTGTGTCTATGTTAAACTTACGCCCAAAAAGCGCTTCGCTATTTTTCAGTTTTTCATAATCTTCTATCCCTAATACCTTAGGATGACTGCCGCCAGCCGACCAATCTATATACCGATAATTATTATTCACAAGTCTTTCCTTATACTCGCTGTTCATCAAAATTGTTTGAAAAACAAATTCGTCTGACCCCCATGTGTATCGGAAAAAACGGTTTAAAGAAGGGTCATTCATCACTTTTTCCACCACATAACTTGCGCATTCGGGACTCAGCATCCAAAACATGGAATCTCCATATGGATTATAATTATACGGTAATTTTCTATGCGGCATGATTCTATTTATAACCCGCTCCACAAAATACTTTCCTTTAAAGCGAAAATTTTCCATTGAGTATCGTTTAACCCTTATCATCCCTTCCTGCCAATCCTTTTTATAATCTTTGTAAGCAACAAACTCCATTCTCTTGTTCTTTAAAAAGAAGTCATAAATATGGGCAGCAGACTTTAGTGGATAATCTTGTCCGCTAATAAAATTAATATATCCATAGTTAATTTTTCGTGCGCATATTTCTTTTATACTCTTAAACGTTGCTAAAATAGTATTGTATCCGGCCCACCTTACCTCAGTCCTATTTTGGATAAAATATACACCAGGTAAAGAAGATAAGTATAAGAACGGGGTAATATCAATTTTCTTATCTACATGAATATAAAAATCGAATTTTGCATGTTTAATCGCCATAATCATTCGCTCAATCAGTAGCGGAGAAGTATAGGTCATAATTAAATGTGCTATTCTCATCATAAAAAATTTAGAGTTAGGCTGACTATCAAACCTCAAAATATCCCCCCCCAAATAAGACTGAAAAAAGGACTTATTTCTTTTTAACCTTGGGAGCAATCATGGCCAGCATACGACGGCCTTCCAACTTGGGCATATTCTCCAGCGTACCAAATTCAGCAAGCCTTTCAGCAAATTTGAGCAACAGCAACTGCCCCCTGTCCTGAAACTGGATGGCACGTCCCTTGAACTGCACATAAGCCTTCACCTTGTTCCCGTCTTTTAAGAACCCTTCGGCATGTTTTGCCTTGAAGTCAAAATCATGGTCATCGGTATTGGGCGTAAACCGTATTTCCTTTATCTCTGTAGCCTTACTTTTGGCTTTTAGTTCCTTATCCTTTTTCTTTTTATCGTAAAGGAATTTGTTGTAATCCACAATACGGCAAACCGGCGGGTCAACTTTGGGGGAGATTTCAACCAAATCCAACTCCTGCTCCTGCGCCATGCGAAGGGCATCTTGTGTAGCGTAAACCCCTTGTTCCACGTTATCTCCCACAAGCCTTACCTGTGGCACGCGTATGTGTTGGTTGATGCGGTGTTCGGCTTCTTTCTGAGGCAGGCGTCCGCGAAAATTGCCTTTAGGTTTGTTGCCGCCAGGCCTAAAACCGCCTGCCGGCCTGTTAAATGTTGGTCGTTGTGGTACTGCCATTTAAAATTTTATATGTCCCACTCCCCCGTATCAGAGTGTAATTTTCTTTTTTTACCGTGCCCTACGGGAATGCACGCTTATTAAAAAATTAAATTGATTAAGCCATCTTCTCAAAAACAAGAAATTGCGTTATTAAAGAGCCAAAAGCAGATTTATCTATACAAAATCCCCTGTCCAAAATCTAATTTAAGCACCAAGATAGGGAAATTTTCAGATATCAAACCGCAATTACTTATCCAACCGCTCGGCAACTTCCTGCAAAAGTAAGGACTTTAAAGCATCTACCTCTATCGTACCCGCGTCGCCCTTTCCGTGACGGCGCAAGGCCACTTTGCCCTCATTCATCTCCTTCTCCCCTACCACCAACATATAAGGCACTTTTTGCAGTTCCGCATCCCGGATTTTTTTACCGATTTTTTCGTTCCTGTCATCTATCTCCACCCGCAATCCGGCAGCCAAAAGGTTCTGTTCTATCCCTTTGGCGTAGTCCATAAACTTGTCGCTGATGGGCAATACTATTGCCTGCACAGGCGCCAACCACAAAGGCAGGTTTCCGCCGCAATGCTCCAGCAACAACGCCACAAAACGTTCCATAGAGCCGAATGGAGCACGGTGTATCATTACCGGACGCTTACGGCTGTTATCGCTGTCCACATATTCCAGTTCAAAACGTTCGGGAAGGTTATAGTCTACCTGAATCGTACCCAACTGCCATTGACGTCCGATGGCATCACGCACCATAAAGTCAAGCTTGGGGCCATAAAAAGCCGCCTCGCCTTCTACCTCCACGGTTTTCAATCCTTTTTCGGCCGCTGCTTCACGAATGGCATTTTCTGCTATATCCCAGTTCTCTACCGAACCGATATATTTTGTGGTATTGTTCGGGTCGCGCAGGGAAACCTGCGCCGTATAATCCGTAAAACCAAGTGCATTAAAGACATACAGCACTAAATCTATCACTTTCTTAAATTCGTCTTTTACCTGGTCAGGGCGGCAAAAAAGGTGGGCATCATCCTGCGTAAAACCGCGCACACGTGTAAGCCCGTGCAACTCCCCGGCCTGCTCATAACGGTAAACGGTACCAAATTCTGCCAAGCGAACCGGCAGGTCTTTATACGACTTCGGGGAGGTTTTATATATCTCGCAATGGTGCGGGCAGTTCATCGGCTTTAACATAAACTCCTCGCCCTCATGCGGTGTTTTGATAGACTGAAAACTATCTGCACCATACTTTTCGTAATGCCCGGATGTTTTATAAAGATTTATATTACCGATATGCGGTGTGATAACGGGCAAATACCCGCTCTCAATCTGTGCTTTTTGCAAAAAGTCCTGCAACTGCTGGCGCATAATAGCGCCCTTGGGCAGCCACAGCGGCAACCCGCTGCCCACCTTTTCGGAGAAAGCAAAAAGCCCCAGCTCCTTGCCAAGTTTACGGTGGTCTCGCTTTTTGGCCTCTTCCAGAAGCTTCAGGTATTCGTCCAATTCTTTTTGCGAAGGAAAGGTGATACCGTACACGCGCGTGAGCATTTTGTTTTTCTCATCGCCCTTCCAATAAGCTCCGGCTATGTTGGTAAGCTTTATCGCTTTGATAATGCCCGTGCTCGGGATATGCGGCCCACGGCAGAGATCGGTAAAGTTACCTTGCGTATAAAAAGTAATCTCGCCATCGTTGAGGTTGCTCAACAGGTCGAGCTTATACTCATCGTTTTTCTCGGTGAAATATTTTACAGCATCCTGCTTTGATATTTCTTTTCTGATATAAACGCTATTGGCTTTTGCCAGTTCGTTCATCTTTTTTTCAAGCGCAGCTAAATCTTCTTCGGACAACTTTCTGTCGCCCATATCCATGTCATAGTAAAAGCCGCCGCTTTCGATAGCCGGGCCTACCCAGAACTTAACCCCCGGAAACAGAGATTCCACTGCCTCAGCCATCAGGTGCGCCGAGGAGTGCCAAAAGGTTTTCTTGCCATCCGTATCTGCCCATGTCAGCAAAACCAACTTCGCATCTCCGTTTATCGGGCGAGTGGCATCCCACACCTCCCCATTTACCGATGCCGCAATTACCTTGCGCGCCAGTCCTTCCGAAATAGAACGAGCAATGTCCAATGCAGAAACGCCAGCCTCATACTCCCTTTTAACTCCGTCCGGAAAAGTTATAGTAATCATATCTTTAATATTACCGATTTTTAAGACCTGCAAATTTAGCAAACTATCACCACAGGGCAAAGCCTGTTTTTAGCAGGTCGCATTTTGATAAAAATGCCAGACAAATGACGGTTTTCGATAATAATCAGGAATGGCTGATAATAAAAACGGAAGAGCGGGAAGATCAACCTTACGCTCCCCACCCAATCCGTTAAAACGATCAGCAACTGCAACATAGGCAAGCCTAAAAAGGTGTTCCTCATGTCAACAACGGCGTCGTTTAATAGTTTATAAAGATACCAGTACGCCAATTCCCAAACAACGGGATTTTTCCCGTATTTTAAACGGGGTAAACACTATATATTTCTTGCTCCTTTCACCTTAACTTGCAGTTAATCTCAAACCACTTAAAATTTTAATCATGGCAAAAGACTGCAAAATCGAGTTCTATTTTCGAAAGAAAGACTTAGAACAACTCATCAAGGAAAACCCCGATGCCGATGGCATCATCATCCGCCAAGCATTAAAGCCCAGAAAAGGTGCTAACAAAGAAAATATCACGGTTGCCGAAATAACGGCTTATCCCCATTGGGTTGCGGGCGATAAAGCTGCAACGTTAAGCAAAAAAAGCGTGTTAGGTGACGACAATGGTTCGGTTTCTGGTTGCCCTTATCCCCCCGGATGTGAGCATTAAAGACCTTTATGGACTCTATCATCCAAATATTAAACAAACTTGACACAATAGCCCCCTTGTCCGCTATGCTGTTTTTCTTATTAAAACGCAAGCAGATGACAAGGGAGCTGTTTCTCGTGTTCCTGTTTTGCCTAGTGCAGTTTCTTTGCAACCTGACAGCCACTATTTTGGATATTTTAAGAATGACAAATTATTGGGTCTATAAAATAAATACCATATTTACGTTTATCATCATCTTTCAACTATTCACCAAATACCTGTTTCATATAAAAGCACGAAGCCGGATATTCTACATTCTTGTTTATTTGACCATATCATCGTTATTATTATGGTATAACGGAGACGGGATAACCCAGTTCAACAGCATCAGCGCGGCGCTGTCGAGCCTTATCATCGTGGGGCTTTGCCTTTATTTCTTCTATATAAAACTTATATACAGCGCCGAGGAAGTGAGCGTACCCGAAACATCCGTATTTTGGTGCGTGGTAGGTTTATTTACGTATTATGCCGGGTCTTTCTTTATCTTTATATCTTATACTTATTTAACAAACAGCAGTGCAAGTTCCGTAGTGGTCTTGTGGCGGTTTCAAAATATACTTTTACTTATTTGCTGTGGCTACATCAGTTATGGCATATTATGCAAAAGCTACCAGACAATATCATCATCATCTTAGGCGCATCGGTATTTTTATTACTGATCACGCTTTTTATTGTCTTTTTACTAATGGCATACAAAAAAAGGGATTACAAGCACATCATGGAGAAGAAGAAACTTGAGGAGGATTTCAACAGCCAGTTGCTCCAGTCCCAAATCGAGGTACAGGAACACACATTTCAACAGATTGGCAGGGAATTGCACGATAACGTGGGGCAATTGCTAAGCACATCGCGCATGTTGATAGGGCTAACCGAAAGAAATTTAAAGCACCCCCCGGATACGTTGCTCACGGCTAACCAAACCATCGGGGAAGCTATTCAGGAACTCCGCTCACTGTCAAAATCGCTTGACAAAGAGTGGCTGGCTCAATTCAACCTGATAGAAAACCTGAAACGCGAGATAAGCCGCATCAATGCCGCGCGCCAAATCGAGGCGACACTTGACGGCAATAATCATCTGAACCTTTCAAGCAGTAAGCAGATCATCCTTTTTCGCATCGTGCAGGAGGCCATACAAAATGCAGTCAAGCATGGGCATTGCCATCATATACACATCCATTTTACCAATCAGGATAAGCAAATCGGCATCACCATTAAAGATGACGGCACAGGCTTTGATGAAAAAAAAGTAGTGAAAGGGATGGGGATATTCAACATTCAGCAACGAACCGAACTGTTGAACGGTACAATTTCTTTCGAATCAACAGAATTGGGAGGCACACAAATAACTTTGTTGATACCCGAAAGTGATGAGGACAATGCAAGAAAATAAGTACGCAGAATGATTGATTGAAAACTTGGGAGCATTTTTGTTCCCTATACCTTTTAATACATTTAAACTTTTATAACCGAAAGAAAAATATTCTATTCAAAATGAAAACAAAATTGGGATTAGTAGATGACCATCAGCTTTTTTTAAAATCGCTGAGCCTCATGCTTGAAACCTTCAAAAACTACGATGTAGTAGTGGAAGCCCTGAACGGGAAAGACCTGCAGGAAAAAATGAAAAACCTGAAAGAAGAACCCGACATCATGCTTATTGACGTAAACATGCCCGTGATGAACGGAGCGGAAACGGCACAATGGCTATCCAAACAATATCCGACGATGAAACTGGTGGCCCTTTCGATGAACGCCGACGACGATGCCATCATCTCTATGTTCAAGGCAGGCTGCTGTGCCTACCTGCTAAAGGACACCCATCCGACAGAACTGGAAAAAGCACTTGAAGAAATCGCTAAAACCGGCTATTACAATGCCGATGCGGGAAATATCAACTTCCGCCGTCTGTTCCTGCAACTGGGGCAAAGCAATGAGCCAACCCTCACGGACAAAGAAATGACATTTTTAAGCTATGCCTGCAGCGAGCTTACTTATAAACAAATAGCCGATAAAATGAACCTGAGCGAGCGTACGGTGGACGGATACCGCGAATCACTGTTTAAAAAACTTAATGTGCAAAGCCGTGTGGGGCTATGCCTGGAAGCTTTGAGGAAAAAGTTGGTGAAGTTGTGAGCGTTATACCTCTCTTGCTTGTCGATTGCCCAATAGACAAGAAGGTGAATGTGCCACTGACGCTGCCTATTGGACAGGAGAACATACATAGATGGGTTTTCATAAAAAAAGAGCCGTCTTTGAAAGACGGCTCTCGATTATTTAAAAGTCAGGTAAAAGGATTATCTGCTTCCTCCTGCCCACCATACATTTTCTGTATAAACATAGCTGCCATCCCCGGCGGCGGCCTTAACGGCTTTGTTGGCCGTAACATCGGAGCTGCCATAAGTGTAACGTAATGGGAACTTGCCCTGTGCGTTTAGCGGATTGGCTAACCCTATAAAATCAGCCTCTCCCAAAGCTTTTAACCGACGATAATCATTGTAGGCCTCGGTAGATTCTCCCGATGCACCAAAAAACGCGAGATACTTTTGCAACACTGTTTCTTTAAGCGCATTTTGTTGAAAACGGGGCAATATACTTTCAGTAAAGTATTTACTTGCTATACTATCCGCCAAATTAGGCTCTACAATCGCCTGGGAAACACCTAATACGTCCATGAATGTAGAATTACCAGAGTTTATGGATTGCTCCAAGTTCGAAAAAGCAGCAATAACAGCGGCCTTAAGCGGAATTTTTGCATCTTCATTACGATTTGAACGAACCAAAGCCTCTGCTTTCAGAAACATCAACTCATGATAACTCAGTAAAAGAGTTGGAGCAGTCGAGGCATAATCAATAATGGCAATTGGATACGTGTATTGGATCTGTTCAGCGTTTCCGTTTTCAACACCATCAGTAACGGCATCATCAATACTTAAAGCATTCCCTTCATAATCTACAAAAAGCTGGTCTCCCCTTGGATCATTAAATGTTTTAAACTTTGTAGCAAGGCTTTGGCTTGCGCCCAACATGTCTCTTGCACTTGATATTCCAAAAAGAGGGTTTATGTTTGTAGAACCATCATATAAACCAAATGCCATTTGTTCATCCGGCCCGGCAAATGATTTGTCAACATATTCTATAATTTTGTTCAAATCCCCATTTTTATCAGACGACACTTTTAAAGTGTGCATCAGGTACCTGGCTTTTAATCCATAGGCTGCTTTTGTCCACAATTTTGCTTTCCCCCCATAAAGTAAATCTTGGCTGGGGCTACCAGCCAGCCCTTTAATTAAAGACCCGTCAGAACCTGCCAGTTGAGTAATAGCCTCGTCCAATAATTTCTGGATTTCCAGATACAAGTCAGATTGTTTGTCAATAGCCGGCTGCATGTATTTAGGCGTGCCATCGGGGTTCATGATACCTGTTTGCTGATAGGGCACATCGCCATAAAAGTCTGTTAAAACACCCAGATTGTATGCCAACAACACTTTTGCAATACCTCCGGTGATATCATTTCCTTCTTCTGCGCCACCTGCCGATGTTTTTGCAACGGCAATCTTGAGGGCTTTGATATTATTATATATCCCGTCCCAGGTATTGTTATACGTTGTTGCGGAAGTAGGTTGTGAAACCCTGCTCTCTGCCTGATATGCCTGGTTCCAAACCCCTCCTTCATGTTCCAGATAGATGGATGCATATAAAGGGATCTCTCCACCCACTACATTAAACGCCGTAGAGGTCATAACATCTGTTAAAATAAACCGCGCCGGTACATCCTGAGGATGGTTCCTGTCCCTGTTCACCTCGTCCATTGCCTTCTTAGAGCATGAAACCAAAAAAATACCCGCCAAAGCAAAAGCGACAATATTAAATATATTTATCTTTTTCATCTCAATATTTTATTAGAATTTAATTAGAATTGAATATTTACGCCAAAGCCAAAACTGGAGGTTTGAGGCAGCGTAAACCGCTCAAAGGCCCCTCCCATATTCGTATTACCCTGCGTTGATTCCGGATCTAATTGTGGATTATTTGTCCAAAGCAAAATATTACGGGCAAAGAAATTAACCCCTAAACCAAAGCGCTCTTTTTTGATAGCCTGATAGCGCAGGGAAAGCTCCCTGAATTTTACAAAAGAGCTTCCGTAAATGCTGCTTTCGTCAATGGTATTCATGGTTTGATAATATGTCTGGATATTATTATATCCTTCTATCTTTATATCTTTTACTGTACCGTCTTCCATCAAGGCATTTTTAATGACGACTTCACCTTTATCCCTGGCATCGGCCGTCAATTTGCTGGCGCCGTAGTTGTTCAACAAATTGGTAGTGCCGCTGTATTGCTGGCCGCCGCTTTTCCATTCCACCACGGTGGAGAAGGTGAGGTTCTTGTAACGCAAACGGGTGTTGCCTCCAAGTATAAAATCAGGCGCTGCTACGCCAATCACGCCATCCGCATCAGTCAAGGGAATACCATCTTCGCCATATATGACTTGTCCCTTATTATTACGTTTATACTTTGTGCCATAAATAACCGGGAACTTATCGCCAATCCCTGCACGAACCTGAGGTGTTACGAACCCTCCCAGGAAAATGCTTTCTACTTCAGGGGCCAATTCATCTACATAGTTGTCGATTTTTGAAAAGTTTGCCCCCAAACTCCACTCAAAATCCTTATGACGGATAATGTTTGCGATAAGGGTGGCCTCATGCGCATTGGTATGAATTTTACCGCCATTGGTCATGAAATTATTAGCACCTGTAGAACCCGCTAACGGAATAGCAAAAATCTGATCTTTTACATCCTGACGGGAGTATGTATAATTCAACTCGATCAGATTATTAAAGAAATTCAAATCTGCACCTATTTCATACGAATTTGTATTTTGAGGTTTCAGGTTTGGATCATATATAGTGGTACTGGGAATATATGCTTTAACATTATTATCCCCGATAGGGTAAAAAATAGGAGTGCCACCATAAAAGCCACCGCCATAAGCCGGAATGCTGTAATAATTGGGCAAGAAAGTTCCAGCCTGTCCCACCTGCGCTATGGCAAACCTTAATTTACCATAATTTAACACATTACCCTTTAAACCATTTAATTCGGTAAATACAAAACCTAATGATGCCGAAGGATAGAAGAAATCCCTGTTTTCTGAGGGCATGGATGAAACTCGGTCATAACGACCTGTCAGCCCTAAATACAACATATTCAAATAAGACAAAGACAGATTGGCAAAAGTACCAATAGTCCTGAATTTGGTAAGGGCTTCCGTGGCATCCTTGGTGCCGGTATTGTCCATGTGGTTCCACCCGCCAAAAGCAAAATCCTGCCCGTATTGAGATTTGTAATCCGTTACCTGATTCACCACTTCATTTCCTAACAATGCCGTAAACTTGAAAGCATTACTGATATCCCATTTTAAGTTTCCGGTTAACAATGAATTGAAGGCAGTATTAGTAAAGCTGTATTGCGTAACACTGGAAGCCCGGCTGGGAGAACCAAATCCCCAGACATCTTCATAATTAGTTGTGTAGGCATCTGCTCCCAATTGATATTTTACATCCAAAGTGGTTTTATCCGAAAATCTTGTATTATAGTTCACATAGCCATTTCCAAAAAACCGGTTTGTTTGTTCGGTAAATTTGTTATTATTCACCCCCCAATACGGATTTACAAATGCCCCTCCCCTGTAACCGACAGGAGTATATAAATCACCGTCCGCGTGGCTCGGGATGCCCTTTAAATCATAACTGGCGGGAGCCGGATAAATTGTAGCGATCAAACCATCATTTGCAGAGGGCGCCTTTTTGATATTAGAGTTGACAAAATTACCCGTAAACCCTACTTTAAAATGATCAGACAATTTGGTTTCGGCCGCTAACTTAGCATTATACCTGTCCATACCTGTTTTGGGGACGATACCTGTTTGATTGGTACTTCCTAACGCCAGCGCATAAGACCCCTTATCGGTGGCATTTATAACGCTGATAGAGTTATTGAAAGTCAACCCGGTATTAAAAAAGTCTTTTACGTTGTCATATACGCCGGGCTTTACCCACGGATCCAGACCGGCCTGTGCCCTTTGGGGAACATAATACATTCCGGGGTGCATACCATCCCGCTTCGTATTTGCATTATCAGTTTCTCCGCCATATTTCGCGTCTTTGGGTAAATCCGAAATTTTAGGCCCGTAAGAAGTTGAGGCTGTTGGATTAAATGCACCTTTTGATCCTTGTGCATAAGTATTTTGCACGTCCGGATACCGAGATATGCGATCCAGGCTTACCGTAGAGTTAAAACTAATCTGTGGACTACCTTTAGCCGCACCTTTGCCGCTTTTTGTTGTAATCAAAACCACCCCGTTTGAAGCCCTGATACCATAAAGCGCAGAAGCTGCTTGTCCTTTTAACACTTCAACACTGGCGATGTCATTTGGATCTATATCTAAACCACGATTCGCGTAATCAGTTCCTGTTACACTATTTCCGGTACTTAAATCTGGTGCCGATGATATAGGCATGCCATCCACCACATATAGCGGCGAGTTATCCCCGGTAAATGAACGCGCGCCACGAATGGTAATCAACGTTGATGCACCCGGCATACCGCTTGAGGGGACAATATCCACACCGGATATCTTTCCCTGCAACGCCCCTGCAAAACTGGTATTCGAAGCTTCAATGAGTTGATCTGCCTTTATGGTTTGCGTCGCATAACCCACACCGCGCTTCGATCTTGCCATACCCATCGCTGTTACAACCACTTCATCAATTGTCGTCATCCCGCCCGCTTTAAGCTTTATGACATTTTCCCCGGCTGTTGGCGCCAACAGCATCGTTTCATACCCTACTGCACTAATCTCCAAACGTTTGCCTCTTGGCACGCCAACAGAAAAGTTTCCATTTTCATCTGCCGATGTACCGGTGTTTGTGCCCTCTATGGTCACGGTGGCACCGATAATAGGATTGCCCTTTTCATCCACGACCCTACCGGTCACCGTTCTTGTTTGCGCAAAAGAGCAAACAGCAACTATAACCATTGTAAATAGTAATACAATTTTTCGCATGTATTTTTTGTTTAATTAAGAAATAATAAATTAGGTATGTATAGTTTCTTTTCAATTCTAAGGTTAAATGTATAAACACAAAACTAATATTCCTCCAAAATCACCCTCATATCCATGCTTCTACAATCTGAAGATTCTTGATCTTTTCAAAGCTAAGACCCATCAAATTTATTTTTTTATCATGTGATTGTAGAAATCAATGAGACTCTTTAGAAATACAAAATCACGCTAAGTTAAAACTTTATTAACAAAATTGCACTCCTCTTTAATACAGGAAAGAACAAAAACCACTAAAACTACATGATAATCAACGCATAATACGCTTTATGCAAAAAAGGCAATATTAAATAAAATTGATTCAAATCAATAAACATATTTGAATAAAACTACCTAAAAACGGTACTTATTATGTATGCTTCGCCCCTAAATATTAACCAATATTCTACAAAAATAGATTTTATTGAATTTTATATAATTTAGATGTAAAAAAAGATAAACAAATTAGAAAACATTCAATATATCCAATTCAAACCTAATACGGTTACAGTTAGGTCTTTTCACGGACGGGAAATAGAAGCACAAATGCTGATGTTACGACTTTTAGCCTGTCTTCCATAATATACCTTGTTCGCGGTTCGGCAATGTTTTGGTTACTATTTTTCAGTCAATATATAAACGCGTCCCTTGCCTTTGCCAATCATTGTCAGCACTTGTTCTTCTCGTAAATATTATAAATCTTTTTTCAAGGTACTCAGTCCGATTTCGGGAAATTGCTTTGCTTTGCCAAATCGCTTACTTTAACAGACTGATTATTCGTGATAAAATATTTGATTTGTTTTGTTTTTGTCTGTCGTGCAGATAACCACCCTTTGATTTGAAAACGTCATATTTCTGTTCCAATTTTTTAGTACGCATTCTCAAACTATGCATGAAAAAAATAAACCAAAGGCCTATACGTTCGTTGCCTGTTCCCCGATTTTTCTGTCCGCTCATCAAAGCCTCGTAATAGGCTTTTTTGTTTTGCTCAATATGGTTTTCAAACTAAATGCATTGGATAAAAGAATAGTTATTTGCTCCAATTAATTCTTCTATGCCCGCTTTCCGATTCGTTAACCGTTTCATTAATTCTTGTAAGAAACACTACTTCTGATGGATGACGAGCATCTTTAAAAGTTGAGGGGAGCCATCTAATATCCAGCATCTTGTCATTAATGGTAAACTCTTTCTGATAGCTTGTATTATTTAGATTATACATAACATAGTATTTTGCCTGTCCTGCTATATCTATTAATACTTTGATTTTCAAATCCCTGTTCTTTAAGCGTTTTCTGTGATCGTTATCTATAGCTTTTTTTGCATTTTCCGTTGATAACATGTAAAAGTTATCAAAAGACCATAATGGCACTGGAACAGAGGCATTTGTCTGAGCATCTTTATCATCTGTTAAGATTTTTACTTCGATATTAGCCAGGGCTTTATTATCTATGAACATTATTTTATTAACATCATAATTATATCTTAGAAATAAAGTCTTGTCATAGTTAAAAAAATACCAAATCCCTTTTCTTTCGCCTTCTACATAATTTCCCTGAACAAGATCATTATTATCTATTCTGTTATTTACCCTAAATATTCCCGATACAACATCATATTGGGTAGTATAGTAGATAACATCACCGGTTAAAAGCACCTGTTTATGTTCTTTTAAAGTTTGTGCCTTTGCTGTTATAGAAAACAAGCTAAGAAAAAAAACAGTTGTAATTGCACATACCCCTTTCATAACTAAAATTTATAGAAATAAAAAAGCAGCGCAAAAAATGCGCTGCCTTTTGTAAAAGATATATTATCAATCTTCTTTATACTTTAAAATTAAGGTCATTTCACGAGGCGTAGGTCCCCAATCGAAATTTAAGGTATAAGTCTTTGTTGCCGGGTCATAACTATTGGTTTTACCGGCAGTATTGGCCAGCGTACCATTACCAAGCGCAAACACAGTACAAAGATTAGTAGCCGGATTAACAGTAACCCGCAAATTATCAATACCGGCAACCCCAGAAGCATTACCAGCCCATTTTAATCCAACTATTTCAACAGTATATTTGTTTATTGTTTGTAGTTGAACAGGTGTATTGCCTGCAATAGATCCACTCAAGGCATCATTTGCCGGCACTCCCGGAGCGGTGTATCGGATTACCTTACTGCCTTCTTCTAAAGTATAAACGCCATCGAATGCGTTTTTAACGCCAATATTTAAGAAAATTGTACCAAAATTGCCACTTACTGTTGCGTAATTGGTAGAAGTTATAGATATTGGTAACGCATAATTTTTGTCATAGTCAAAATCGGTCGTTTTAAAACTAACTTTTACTTCGGCAGCCCGCTGTCCGGCTTTAATTACTACCGTTGGCGTTTCTATGGTGTATAATGACGAAGGCATATCTGTAAATCCAACATAAGAAGGGTTTACACTTTGCTTTTCGGCATTAAACGCTGCCACAGCGCCAGCTTTAACGCCGATATTAACCGTAATATCCTGTGGCGCCGGGTCAGGTCCGGTTATCTGAACCAAATAAGTACCCGTTACTGAAGGAGCATCTACATATGTATATCTATAAGCTGTGTAAAGGGAACCCTCGGGAGTTAGTGGTGATGGAGCAGTCAACATTTTAAACTCTATAACACTCGGGCTATCTTTAGGATTAATCACATCGAACTTATTCTTTAAGCAAGATGACAGAGATGCTAAAACCGTAAGCACCATTATGTTTAATATAATTTTTTTTGCCATATTATTTTTATTTTGCATAAAATATTTTTGTTGTATAAGAGCTTATTCCTTTAGGAACATTTGCAGCATTTACCTGGAATTCTACCGCGGGATAAAGCACCCTGGTAGGTAGTTTATCGGCAGCAGGAGCACCCGATTTAATAGAGGCAAAAGTCTCTGTAGCTGTTACCGATCCGTTAACCTGTTTTGGATATCCGGTTCTTCTGTATTCATTAAACCCTTCTTCGCTATTGATAAAGTTTACCGCAATGTATTTTTGGGTAATAATCGCCTCCAGCTTTTGCTCATCAGTTGTTGCCAGGTCAAAATTTACCAATCTTTCATTGGGATTTCCCACGTTGGCGGTTTTATAGTCATCTTTCAATCTGATAGCGGTATATGGGTTCGCTAACCCATAAGTTCCATTGGCATACGAATACAAATATTGGAAAGAGGCGGTAATGCCATCTTCAAACAATGTTTTTGTGCTTCCGCTTAGGGCAGGCAAAAGATTAACCGATGCCAAAGAAGCCTCTGCCAATAAAAACTTGGCCTCAGATAAAGTCATTAATACCGTGCCCATAGTTCCTCCTTTTAACACGCCCCAAACATTTGTTGCCGCGTTTGCAGTAGTTCCTGTAGAGGTGCCACTATACCAGTACGAACCATTTTTAGAACGCTTAACGGGCTCAATGTCATACCCTAACTGGTTGTTTGCGGGGCCTTGAAAAGTGATCGACACACCTGAAATGGTTTGGCTTACCGACGTACCAAAAGAAGAGTAAATCGCTTCTCCTCTATCAACGTCATCTAATTTTTTCCCATCGTAAAAGCTAAGTATCCAAGGGGTTGGTAATTGTGACAAACCTGCTCCAATCGCTGCTCCGGAAGTATTCCAGGTATAAGCGGCCCACTTAGGGTTTACCTGGCTGGCTGTGGTGGCCGAATAGCCCGGTTGCACTATGGCATCGGTAACGATATAACCCGTTGCAGCGGTTGGTAAAGTAGCTTTAGATGCGGTTACCCATGAGGCCAGATCAGAAACTTTTTGCGCCCTTATCAGCATTTTTAGCTTGATGGTATTGGCAAATTGTTTCCATTTTGTTAAACCGGCAGCGGCGCTTCCTCCGCCAAAAGGATCTTGCCCTGCGGTTACCGCCTTTGTAACATTGGTAACCGATGCAGTATTTAAAACAGCTATGGCATCGTCCAAATCGGCATATAATGCTTTGTATACATCGGCATAATTATCATATTTGGGGCTTAAATTATTTAAGCCTTTGTCCGCTTCGGAATACGGAACATCGCCATATTGATCTATAAGCCGGGTGTATAAATAAGCTTTCATTATTCTGGCCATAGCATTATGATACTTATAAGGCCCGTCACTATCTGTTTTGGAAAGCACTACATTTAATTGGTTAATACCATCAAACGCGCTTGTCCATAAAGCCGTATAGTCGCTGGAGGTAAAGTTGTATGTCCAAACGGTTCCCCAGCCACCGTATCCGCCTGCATTTGCTTTGTACCCACCTGTCCAGGCGCCAAAGTTATCATAAGATACCGTTGAGGCTGCCGAGGTTACAATGGCCTGCGGCAATACCAGCTCGGGTGTTGCATCCGTAGGGCTATTAGGATTAGTGTTTATATCCAGGAACTTTTTACAGCCCGAACCCAATAAAATGACGGTTCCTAATATAATTGTTGAATTTAAAAATTTTTTCATGTGTTTAAATTTTCATTAAAATGTAACAGAAATTGTACCTCCGTAGAACCGTGTAGGGGGTGTTTGACTCAGGGTACTAATACCAATTGCATTGTTGCCTAACATATAGTCCGGATCCGTAAAGATGTTTTCTTTAGGTGTAAACAGGAACAGGTTTCTTCCCTGAACCATGATATTTACCTTTTTGATAAACCCGATACCCGCTATGAATTTTTGTGGTAAATCGTAAGATAAGCTAATTTCCCTGATTTTCCAGTAAGCGCCATTAAACACATAATTTTCGCCTATACCGGTGTTATATGCCGATGAAGGCCAGAAACCGGCACCACCATCTCTAACCGTAATATTGGTATTGGCTACATAATTACCGGTAACAGGATCGAGGTATGAAGAGTTAGGGAAGACGAAACGCTCACGGTCAAAGTACGTGGTTCTGATACCAGATCCTGAAAAATCTAATGAATTTGTGCTCATTTGTGCCACGTAGCCGCCTCTATATTCCGCAACGGCACCAAGCCTTATGCCTTTGAAGCTAATGGCCGTATTTAAACCCAGGATATCTTTAGGCGTAGTATTACCAAAAATAACGCTTGTTTCAGTTTGAGAAGGATAGCCGGTTCTTGCATCAACAATTACCCTTCCCTCGCTATCTCTTTTAAAGCCTGTGCCCCGTAGTATAGGGTAGGTTTGTCCTGCTTCGGCATACACCTGTGCTGTACCGCCGGTAGATAAAGCAATGCTGGTAACATCATCGCTAATCTTGATTACCTTATTCTCTATATGACTGTAATTACCGCCAATGGCCACTTCAAGCCCTGATGCACTTTTATAGGCAATAATGTTTAAGCTGGTTTCTATACCGTTGTTAGACACTTCGCCGGTATTGGTTAAATAAGAGCTATACCCAGTAGCTGACGAAATGTTAACGGGCACAATTTGATTGAAGGTTCTGGTATCAAAATAAGTTAAGCTCAAATTGACTCTGCTTGCCAAAAATTCGGCATCAACACCTCCTTCAAAACCTGTGGTACGCTCCGGTTTTAAGTTGGGGTCAATAATTCTGGATCCCCTGGCATAGCCCGGAATGTTATTGTAAGGATAACCCGCAGCCTGGCCATAGGTTGTTTGCAATGCGTATGCGCCCAGGTTAACGTTACCCACGTTTACATAGCCCGCCCTAAGTTTTAACAGATTGATGTTTTCGCTGTTTTTTAACGCCTTTATATAGTTTGTTAAAATGAACGCGGCATCTACAGAAGGATAAAATAGGGATCTGTTGGCCGGAGGGAGGGTAGAGAACCAGTCGTTACGGCCTGTTGCATGTAAGTATAAATAGTTTTTATAGCTCAATCTTAAATCTCCGTAAACGGCCTGCTGCCTGGAGTTGGCATTGCTTTCCGAACCAGTAATATTGGCTGCAGTTCTCGCGGCAATATTATACAATCCCTGAAAAGTCAGGCCTGTTGCATTTACATCTATTCCTTTTGATATGTTGTTTCTCAAACTGGTACCCAAGGTAAAGTTTAAATTTAAATCCGGGGTTATATCTTTTTTTAAGTTTGCCTGAAACTCGCTCATCAATTGCGTACTATATGACATGCCATCAGAAACGCTACCGGCTATATCATTGTTTTTCAACGAAGACAGACCCAGGCTTTTTGTATAAGCGGACATCACAAACTTGTCTGTCCATGTTTTGTAAGACTGATTTTGGGTAGTAATATTATTTCGCCACAAGAAGCTGAGCCAATTAAGCGGCTTATATTTCAATTCCACATTTCCGGTTAAATAATCATTTCTGGTTTTTTGCCTGTTATTGTCCGCCGTAAAATAAGGGTTGGCATAATAGGCATTGTAATATCCATTCGGATTGGCAAATTTATCATTTCTCCAATCTTTGTATTGTGTAACCACGATGTGGGACGGGGTTTGCAATAGCTGATCATAAATGTTTGCTGTTTCCGTAGTAATGTCGTACCGGTTTTGGATATAGTTTACGTTATACCCCACACTAAAGCCTCCGCCAAACAATCTATCTCCGTTTAATTTCACTGATGCCCTGTTGTAGGCATCGCCCGGTGTTGTCCCTTTAGTTTTAACGTACTGAGCGGAAAAATAAGTAGTTCCTTTTTCATCCCCGGTAGACGCTGAAAAATCTGTTTGATTAGTTAAGCCTGTTTGCCAAAACTTTTTCTTTGAATTATTGGCAGAATAGATAACGCTTTGCATACTGCCGTCTTCCAGAAAATCTCCTATATTAACCATAGAGCCATCAAATTTAGGCCCATATTGTTGGTTTTCATGCTCAGTATATATTTGAACATCGGCATCTGCCCCGGAGCCAAACTTATTTTGTAACCCGGGATAAAAATTTACCTGCTCCACATTAGTAGTATTTGACAACTTGTACGTGGTAACGCCTCTTTTACCTTTCTTAGTAGTAATAATTAAAGCTCCGTTAGATGCTTCAGAGCCATAAAGCGCGGCAGCACCACCACCATTTAAAACCTCAATATTCTCAATATCTTCCGGGTTTATGTTGCTTAATAAGGAGTTAGGTACCACCACATTATCTAAAACCACTAACGCCTGGTTGTTACCCAATATAGAGCGGTTACCTCTTAGTACCAGCCTGTAGGTAGGGTTAACACCTGTGCTTACCACATTTAGCTGAAGACCGGGAACTTTACCCGCTAAGCTCGAAGCCACATTGGTTGGCTTAGCCTGTGTAAGCAAATCTGCTTTGATAGTAGTTTGCGTTGTACCAAGAGCTCTTTTTGTAACAGACAGACCCGCAGCGGTTACTACCACCTCGTCAATAGTAGTTATTCCGCCCGCTTTAAGCGTTATTACGTTTTGTCCAGAAGTTGGCGTCAAAGTCACTGTTTCGTACCCTACCGCGCTCACTTCCAATCGTTTGCCGCTTGGTAAATTAATAGAGAAATCTCCGTTTTCATTGGCTGACGTGCCAGTGTTTGTACCTTCTATGGTCAGGGTAGCATTGGCAATAGGATTGCCGTTTTCATCCAGAACCTTACCCGTCACCGTTCTTGTTTGGGCAAAAGAGCAAACAGCAACCATGACCATTGTAAATAGTAATACAATTTTTCGCATGTAATGTACTTTTTGTTTAATTAAGAAATAATAACTAAAATAGGTATGTATAATTTCTTTTTAATTCTAAGGTTAATACAACTTTTGGATAGTCATCGTATAAAATCAATCTCACAGTATTCGTCTATTTTAGCTCCTGCAATCTGAAAATTTGCGGCGATACGAAAAACTGCAACACCGATCAAATTCATTTTTTTCTCATGTGATTACAAAAACTGATAAGCCTCTTTTAAAATGTTTTATTTATGCTAAAATATGAATTTATTAACACAATTTTAATATTCTTTAACAAAAAAACAAAAAAAAATATAATTTTTATGTTAACATATTTACAATGAATAGATTATAATATTACTATTTTTAATAAAATTGACTAAAATCAACAAAGATATTTATAATTATAATTACTCAAAAACAAATAAAACGATATACTTTTTAATCTTTTTTTAATAAAAAATAAATATACCCCCATCTTATTACTTTTTTTGAAATTAAAACTTAAAAAACAATATTTATATTAATAAAATGTGCAATATAATAAAATCTAAACGTATCGAAATACTGATGATTTTCGAAAATGGCTCAACCGATCATTTCCTGAATGCAGAGCAAACACACCATACATATCCGTAAAATTGTCGTCTCGCTTTCCGTTTCCTCGAAAAACTTCTGTACGTTTGCAGCATGCAATTACTTGACGGCAAAAAAACTTCAAAAAAGATACTTGATTCTTTAAAAATCGAAGTGGCACAGCGCAAAGCCAGCGGCAAAAAGATACCGCACCTCGCCGCTATACTCGTGGGCAGTAATGGCGCCAGCCAAACTTATGTATCCTCCAAGGTGCGCACCTGCGAGGCCATCGGCTTTGAGTCCACGCTCATAGAGTTTCCCGAGGATGTTTCTGAAATGAAACTCCTTTCCAAAATAGATGACCTGAACCTTGACATGGACATTGACGGGATTTTGGTGCAGCTTCCGCTCCCGCCGCACATTTCGGAGAAAAAAGTCATCGAAACTATCTCCCCCGTCAAGGACGTTGACGGATTTCATCCGGCCAACATCGGGCACATGGTACTTGGGGAAAACGAAGGCTTTCTTTCTGCCACGCCTTATGGCATCATGTTACTATTAGACAAAAACAAGGTGGAAACTGCTGGCAAACATGCCGTTATCATCGGCCGGAGCAACATCGTGGGCCGCCCCATGAGTATCCTCCTCAGCAACAATTCCAATCCGGGCAACTGCACCGTCACGCTATGCCATTCCAAAACCAAAAACATCAAGGAAATCTGCCTTAGTGCCGACATCATCGTGGCTTCGTTGGGCATCCCAGAGTTCGTAAAAGAAGATATGGTAAAAGAAGGCGCCATCGTAATAGACGTAGGCATCACCCGCGTACCGGATCCTACTAAAAAATCCGGATTCAGACTTGTCGGTGATGTGGATTTTGAACATGTGGCACCCAAGTGTTCTTTCATCACACCTGTGCCGGGCGGCGTAGGCCCCATGACCATTGCGGCACTTATGAAAAATACTTATAAAGCCTGTTGCGAACGGGAGTAAACAATACGAATCCAAGCATTATATTAGCTATAAAAAAACTGCGCTTGTAAATTACAAGCGCAGTTTTTTGCTTTTAACTCCTGAGTAAATAACTAAGCCCCAAGCGGGTGCGGCACGCTCAAATCCTTTAAATACGCCACATGCGAGCGTAGTGCGCTCACCACACGGGGATATTCGATATAGCTTACGTTGAACTCTTTGCAGGTGCTCTTGATAATCTTATTAATCTTTGGATAATGAATATGCGAAATTTTCGGGAAAAGGTGATGCTCTACCTGAAAATTCAGCCCGCCCATAAACCAGGAAGTCAGCCAACTGCCTGTAGCAAAATTCGCGGTAGTTTTTAACTGATGTATCGCCCATTCGTCTTCCAGTTTATTGGTATCAGGATTGGCCACGGGAAAATGTGTATGCTCTACCGTGTGCGCCAATTGAAACACGATACTCAACACAAACCCGGCAAACAAACCATAAGCTAAAAAACCGATAATCCACGCCTCAAGCCCTACCATATATATCGGCAATACCACAAAAAGAAATATATGTAACAACTTGAACCCCCAAAAGGAAAGTTGATCCGTTTTGGTCATTTTCTTCAACGGGATATCGCCGATTTTACCTGAAAAATATTTTCTATAATCGGAGAAAAATATCCAATACAGATACAAAAAGGAATATGCCAGCCAAAAATACCAATGTTGGTAACGGTGCATTTTGTAATATTTCTGCGTTTCGCAAAGCCGCAAAAATGGCTTAGCGTCCAAATCGTCATCAATGCCATCCACGTTGGTATAAGCATGGTGAATGACATTGTGCTTCATTTTCCACATGAAGGTGTTAGCACCCAAAAAATTAAGCGAAGAGGCCGCAATCGTATTTAGCCACGGCTTGCTGCTAAAACTGCCGTGTGCACCGTCGTGCATGATGTTGAACCCGATAGCCGAAGTGAACAGGCTCAACAGGAGGCATTCAAAAATAGCCCATCCTGCGCTGGGAGTGAAAAACACCAGATGCACATACAAACCAATAAAGCCCAATGCTAAAAAAATAGCCTTGGAATATAAGCGCATGTTGCCAGTGCTTTTAACGCCTTTTTCCTTAAAATAATCCTGGACCCTGTTCTTTAATACGGTGTGAAAAGACGGCGGGGGAGGTGCCGCAAACTTGGGAAATGCCATTTAAATGTCTAAAAAATTATATACAATACGTTTGAAATGCCGCAAATATATAGAAGATTAAGGACAACAAGGTAACTTTAGGCACAAAAGTAACGCCCTCTCCCCAACTTCCGCTCCCAACTTGTCCGATTATCCATATATTTATCCCAAATCCCGACAGGTTGACACTTTTTTTGCCGTTTGCGCAAATGGATAGATATTTGATGGGTGTAGAAATCAAGGTTTAATATACATTAAGTTATGAATTATAATTCTGAATTTGAAAAATACGCTGTAAAGCACATGGGCATATCCAGCAACACGCTGCACAGCTATGGCAATCATCTTGTAACGGCGCTTACGCCCAATATCATTGAGGAGCGGCCCATGAACGTAGCCGTGATGGACGTGTACAGCCGCCTGATGATGGATCGCATTATCTTTCTCGGTTATCCGATTAATGACGAAGTGGCCAATATCGTGACCGCACAGCTTTTGTTCCTCGACAGCACGGACAGGGTTCGCGACATCAACATGTACATCAACAGCCCGGGCGGCAGCGTTTACGCGGGTTTGGGACTGTACGATACCATGCAGTATGTGTCGCCCGATGTGGCAACCATTTGCATCGGCATGGCCGCCTCCATGGCATGTGTACTGTTAGGCGCCGGCACCAAAGGCAAACGGGCAGCGCTCCGGCACGCACGCATCATGATGCACCAACCCAGCGGCGCCATCGGCGGGCAGGCCAGCGACATCGAAATCACCGTGAACGAAATCCGCAAGCTCAAAACAGAGCTTTATGAAATCGTGCATGACCATACGGACAAACCGATAGAGCAGATTGAAAGGGATTTTGACCGCGATAAATGGATGACTGCGGTGGATGCCAAGGAATACGGCCTGATTGATGAAGTGCTGCTGCTGAGCAAAAAAGGCCACAAATAGATTTTTATCTTCAGGCGGGGCGTGAGACTGAGATATAGCAATAGTTTCAGCGTTGCGCACCGCATAAACAAAATCAATTAAAAGCATACAAAATGAAAGCAAATCTATATACCAATAAATGGCAACAATCCCTGCGCTTTGACGGTGATGAAGAAGACGAACCCAACGAAAAAGAGGACAAGCGCGATGAATTGATGATGCTCAACAAACGGTTGGAAAAATTATTCTTTGATAAAAGAGCCGTGTATCTCTGGGGCGTGGTGGACGACAAAAGTGCCCGTGAAGTAACCACAAAGCTCCTCCTGCTGGATGCGGACAAGCCCGGCGAGGAAATCAAGTTTTACATCAACAGCCCAGGCGGCGTGGTGACCAGCGGCATGGTTATTTATGATACCATGAAAATGATATCCAGCCCCGTCAGCACCATTTGCATGGGTCTTGCCGCTTCTATGGGCAGTATCCTTCTAAGCGGTGGCGAAAAAGGTAAGCGTTACATTTATCCCCACGGCGAGGTGATGATTCACCAACCTTCGTTGGGCGGCTACATCCGTGGCGTGAGTGCCGATTTGGAAATACAGGCCAAACAAACCCTGCGCGTAAAACAAATCGGCGCAAAGATATTAGCAGAAAACTGTGGCAAGACCGTGGACGAGATCATGCGCGACTTTGACCGCGACTATTGGATGGACGCCGAAGAAGCCATTCAATACGGCATTGCCGACAATATCGTGGATAAATTATAATCGCGGCGCAAAATATTTTTTAACGTAAAGGAATAAAGGCGCAAAATCGTTGACCACAATCACTGCCTCCTCCTTTGGATGGCAGGATTGTAAAGTTGTCATTTTGCTATTTTCTGCGCTAAACTTTAACATTTATTCCCTTACCCTAACGGCGGGCGTATTCCGTGCCTATCATTACCTTTGTGTATATTTTAATAAATATGTCAGATAACATTTTACATTGTTCTTTTTGTGGTCGCAGCCGCGATGAAGTGCAGATACTTATCGCAGGGCAGGAAGGCCACATTTGCGAAAACTGCGTAGAACATGCCCAGGAAATCATAGAACAGGAGTTCGCGTTGAAAGACCATACCACAGGTAGCTCGTCTGCACATTTTTCGCTCAATGTCAAAAAGCCTAAAGAAATCAAGGCTTTTCTGGACGAATATATCATCGGCCAGGACGATGCCAAAAAGGTATTGTCCGTAGCCGTCTATAATCACTACAAAAGGCTAAAGCAAAAAAGCAAGGAACTGGAGCATTATGCCGACGTGGAAATAGAAAAGAGCAACATCGTCATGGTGGGCGAAACAGGCACGGGCAAAACCCTGCTGGCGCGCACGATTGCCAAGATGCTCAATGTGCCTTTTGCTATCGT
This sequence comes from Niabella sp., assembly GCA_047601605.1. Lineage (GTDB taxonomy): Bacteria > Bacteroidota > Bacteroidia > Chitinophagales > Chitinophagaceae > Niabella. Next base: position 1,447,350 of record JASGIU010000002.1, on the reverse strand, counting down.
GGACGCGACAGTTTTTACAGAGGCAGGTTATGTGGGCGAAGACGTGGAAAGCATCCTCACGCGCCTGTTGCAGGTTTGCAACTATGATGTCAGCGCGGCAGAACGCGGTATTGTTTATATTGACGAGATTGACAAGATTGCCCGCAAGAGCGACAACCCCAGCATCACACGTGACGTGAGCGGCGAGGGCGTGCAGCAAGGCTTGCTCAAACTGCTCGAAGGCACCGATGTACTCGTGCCACCACAGGGCGGACGCAAGCACCCTGATCAAAAAATGATTCGCATCAACACGCAAAATATCCTTTTCATTTGTGGGGGAGCTTTTGACGGCGTGGACAAACTGATTGCCCGCCGCGTGCAGACCAACACCATTGGTTTCAACGTGGACAAAGACCAACAGGAACTGATGAAGAAAAACCTCCTGCGTTTTGTAAACGCACAGGATTTGAAATCTTTCGGGCTTATCCCCGAGCTGTTAGGCAGGCTTCCCGTTGTGACGCACCTGGAGCCGTTAGACCCCGAAACACTCCGCGCCATCCTTACCGAGCCAAAGAACGCGCTGATTCGCCAGTACAAAAAACTGTTCGCGCTCGAAGGCATCAAGCTCACCATCGAGGATGAAGTATTGGATTATATCGTGGAAAAAGCCGTAGAATACAAGCTCGGCGCCCGCGGGCTGCGCAGCATTTGCGAAAACATCCTCACCGATGCCATGTATGAACTGCCCTCCGGCAACCTGAAAAAATTCGTGTTGTCCGCAGACTACGCCAAACGCAAGTTCGACAAGAGCAAGCTGGGGCTGATAAAAGCGGCTTAATGATTTCTTTTTATGAAATCAGCAGCAGTGCTGCTATCGTCCCGGTTGCGTCGCACACTTCAACAGTAGAATATGATTCAACAACGCAGGACAATTTATAAAAATTCATTATATATCTAAAATCAGACAATATGGAAGAATTAATAGCAAAACTAAAAGAAAAAGCAAGTCTTACCGATGAACAGGCAGCTAAGGCAATAGAAGCCATCAAAGACTATGTTGTCGAAAAATTCCCCATGTTAGAGGGCGCTATCGGCAACGTATTTGGCTCAAACTAAAAAAATATTTATACTTTTTAACAAAAAGCAGGAAAGTTTTCCTGCTTTTTTTATTTTTATGTCATATTAATATTTTTTCACTATCTTACCGTTGAAAATAATAAATATATGACTCATTGGAGTGAAGAGTACATTTTAAACCCATCTGTTTATGATGAAATGCGCGATGAGGGCGGAAATATCAGGATTCCTTACGAAAAGGTTGACGAATACATCCGGCGCTTTAATACAGCATCCTTTTTGGCGAAAGAAAAACTGGCCGACAGCCTGTTCCTGAACCGGGGCATTACCTTTACGGTGTACAGCGAAAAAGAGGGCATCGAACGTATTTTCCCGTTCGATATCATTCCCCGCGTAATCACAAAATCCGAATGGGAACGCATCGAGCAGGGCATTAAACAAAGGCTCAGGGCCTTGAACCTTTTTTTGAAAGACATCTATCACGGGCAACAGATATTAAAGGATAAAGTGATTCCTGCCGAACTGATTGCCAGTTGCCCGCACTTCAACCGGGAAGTGTACGGCATCAATGTGCCGCACGATATTTACGTGCATATATCAGGCATTGACCTGATAAGGGACAGCAACGGCGAGTTTTTTATTTTGGAGGACAACCTGCGCACGCCCAGCGGCGTAAGCTACATGCTCGAAAACAGGGAAATCACCAAACGGATTTTTCCCGACCTGCTGTCAAACAACAAAGTAAAAAGCATTTCGGACTATCCGATGCTGTTGCAGCGGGTATTGACCTCCGTGGCGCCACCGCGCGCAGTGGGTAACCCCACGGCGGTACTGCTGACGCCGGGCATGTACAACAGCGCGTATTACGAGCATACCTATCTGGCCAAATACATGGGCATCATGCTCGTGGAGGGGCGCGATTTGGTGGTGGACAACCATAAACTTTATATGAAATCCACCAGCGGGCTGCAACAGGTGGACGTTATCTACCGCCGGGTGGACGATGATTTTCTTGACCCGTTGGTCTTTAAGCCGGACAGCACGTTGGGCGTGGCGGGACTGATGAACGTGTACCGCAAGGGCAACGTGAACATCGTGAATGCCGTGGGCAACGGCGTGGCGGACGACAAGGCGGTTTATGTGTACGTGCCGGACATGATTAAATATTATCTGAACGAAGAGCCTATCCTGCGCAACGTGCCCACCTATCGCATGGAAAACAAGGACGAGCTGGAATACGCCATCGCAAATTTTGAAAAAATGGTCTTTAAAAAGACCAATGAAAGCGGTGGCTACGGTTTGGTGATGGGCGATAAAGTGAGCGGCGAAGAAGCCCAAAAAACCATTCAGGCCATCCGCGAAGAACCAAGGCAATTTATTGCACAGCCGATTATATCGCTCAGTACGGCGCCCTGTTTTATTGATGATAAACTCCAGGGGCGTCATGTGGATTTGCGGCCTTATGCGCTTTGCGGCCCGCAGGGCATAGACATTGTGCCGGGCGGCCTTACCCGCGTAGCATTGCGCGAGGGCAGCAAGGTGGTCAACTCCTCGCAGGGCGGCGGCAGCAAGGACACCTGGGTACTAAACGAGTAGTCGCGCACGAGGACTGCCGAGATATGCACTGCCGTTGCAGTGTGCGACGCAACCGGGCTGATAGCAGCACGGCTATCGGCCTCATAAAAAAGACAATTAGTAAGACAAAAGCAAATAATCGTAATTTCACCATTTTAACTATAAAGTAAGAAATGTTAGCCAGAACAGCGGATAGCTTATATTGGATGAACCGGTACATGGAGCGGGTGGACGTTATCCTCAGGACATTAAGAAACGGGTTTATCGCGAGCTATGACATCAATACCCTTGAAATTTTTAGCTGGGACGCGATATTGAATATATTCAGCAGCCTGCCGGAAGATAGATTAAAAGAAATAGCCAAAGACCCCAACGATGTGCTCGTGTTGCTGGCGAAGGAAGACGAGGACAACTCGTTGGTGGAACTGGTGACGCGCGCGCGGGAAAACGCCCGTGGCGCACAGGATTTTTTGACAAAAGAAGTTTGGGAGTCCATAAACCAGATGTACCATTCTATACAAAACCTGGACGCCGGGGCGTTGATAAGCAGCGGTACGCAAATGGATTTCCTCGTGAGCCAAATCAACGAAAGCCTGGTCTATTACGGTGTTTTTGAAAACACGATGCCGCGCGGACAAGGCTGGAATTTTATGAACCTGGGCCGGTTTATTGAACGGTGCATACAAACACTGAATTTTGCGGACATAAAATACAGGGATCTGGATTATAGCTCCGGAGAAAGCAATCATATCCTGTACTGGAAGAACATGCTCCTGAACCTGAGCGGTTATGAACTTTACCTGAAAACATACAGGTCGGGCAACCATGCAGAAAACGTGATAGACATGGTCTTTTTCAACAAAGATTTCCCCCGGAGCATCCTGTACACGCTCAACAAAGTGCAGTTTTACCTGTTAAACATTTTGCGGGACAACGACAACATCAACAACCCGCTCATCAGGCGCAAGGCAGGCATGTTGCATGCCAAGATTGCCTACGGCGATTTGGAAAGCATGGAGCAAAAGGGTGTCAGCAATTTTATAGCGGAGTTGAAAACAGATTTGTTCGAACTTACACAACTCATTGGACAAAGCTTTTTCTCTTATTATTAGTCCGCCTCTGCTGCGCAGGGCTGAAATTTTTAATCAGGAATGGGTAAGCGATGCATAAGAATCGAGAACACACTCACTCCTAATCAGTAATCATCATATTATGCCTACATATACGATTCATCACATCACACAATATGTTTATGATGCCCCGGTTATTGACAGCATCAACCAGATAAAAATTTATCCTTTTCATGCAGATGACCAAAATGTCATCCAGCAGGACGTCTTTATATCACATGACCCCTCGATTAATTTTTTTATTGATTACTGGGGCAACCGCGTGGGCGTGTTCAGCGTTACCGAACCACATTATTCGATAAAAATAGACAGCCGGCTGACGGTGCACAAAGATGCCCCTTCCCTACGACTGATGAAGCCGCTGCCCGAAATTATGCGGCTGGACTATACAACTCCGGAGATTATCGAATCCACTTCAAAAATGGAAGAGATTTTACGCGATGCCCCGATTGGCGAGCACAAACGCACGCTGGTGCAATGGTGCAACAATTTCGTGTACGAGCATTTTACATACGAAAAAGGCATAACCAACATAGAGACCACAGTGGACGATATTTTGACCCACGGCAAGGGCGTATGTCAGGATTTTGCTCATGTCCTGCTGCAAATGTTGCGCACGCTGGGCATCACGAGCCGCTATGTGAGCGGATATATCTGCCCCAACAAAAACGGGATGCGCGGCCAGGGCGCCACGCACGCCTGGGTGGAAGTGTGGATGGACGAATACGGCTGGTTTGGCATAGATCCCACCAACCGGATGTGGGTGAACGACACGCACATCAAGCTCGCGGTTGGCCGCAACTTCGAGGATTGCTCACCAGTGAAAGGCTCTTTTAAAGGACTGGCCAACCAAAGCCTGAACGTGTATGTGAGCGTGGGATTTGAGGACGGCCACATCATTGAGGATAACAACATGGTGACGATGCAACAGGAACGGGTGGCCGTGCCCGCTGTCATCCCCAAACAATTTTACATGCAGCAACAACAGCAACAATAAAGCGGGTAAAGTTTATCTTATTCAAACACTAATGGAGAGCCGGGCGGCAACTCATACGGCAGTTTGTCCGCCTTGAATATGCGTGCCTGAAGCGCGCCGCCAAGCGATGTTTTTTCACCCTGCACTTCTATCCAGCTTCCCTCGCGCAAGCCGACAACAGGCGTATTGTTCTGTGTCAAAAATTCAAAAAGCCTTGTCTCCCGCGTTTCGCCGTTGTGCTTCAGATCGGGCATTGGGTCTAAATAATGCGGGTTGAGGTTAAAAGGTACAAGGTGCATCGCATCAAACGACGGCGGGAACACAATCGGCATATCATTCGTAGTGCGGATGTTCACCCCGGCGATGTTGCTGCCCGCACTGGTACCTAGATAAGGCTTTCCTTTTTCCACCTCTTCTTTCAGCACCCGCATCAGGCTAAGCTCGTGCAGCATTTTGGTAAGCAAAAAAGTGTTACCACCCCCCGTAAAAAATGCCTGCGCCTGCCTCAACGCTTCTGCCGGGTCGTCAAATGTATGCAGTCCTTTTATTGCTATACCGAGCGGCTTAAAAAATTCGGTAGCCCTGTAAGTATAATCATCATGCGAAATGCCCGAAGGACGTGCATAGGGAATAAAAACAACTTCTTTTATATCCTCAAAAAGCCGGACAATCACATCTTTCAAGTAGTCCAGATAAGGCTCGCCATATAAAGCCGACGTAGAGGCAAGGATAATACGTTTCATCAATATGTCTTTACTATTTTTACGATTGGGTTAATCTGCTATAAAAAAAGATAAGAAAAAACCGCGGGCAAGGTAAGATTTATCAGACAATATTTAAACAATAGTAGCAGCGATAATGTGCCCCGATAGCCATGATTAGCATTCTTTTATAATATTCTCAAAATAACGCGTAGCACAAACATTGAGACAGTATTTTTCAAATAAATTTGTGGATTTTTCATTTTTTTGACTCTTATTAAAAAATTTTTATAAATTGCCAACTTGTTTAAACATGAAAAGAACAAACAACGAAGATTATAAACAACGTCGCCAAAGGCAAGTAGCAAGCATTCGCTCGATACTTGATTATGGCATAGGCGCACTGATTATAGGGATTGGGGGTGTGATATTACAAAAATATAAAGGTGATACCAGTACCACCATTTTTGGTGTTTTGGCAATAATTTATGGCATTTGGCGTTTGTATAAAGGATTTAAGAAAAGCAAGGGCGGCTAAGATTCATCACATGAGAAAGATAAAGATTTTATGGGCCGTTTGCTGTTTGGCATTTTTTGTTTTTTCGTGTAAATCGCAGAAAGAAAAGGATGCCGCGTTAACGGATTCTCCCATCAGGGGGGCGATAACCATCAGTGCGGACGAATCGTTTAAACCCATCGTGGACGAATTGGTGAAGGTTTATGAATCCAACAATGCCGGGACGAGCATCAAGGTGCAATACAAGCCGGAGGCTGATTGCGTAAAGGATCTTTGGAATGATAGCATCAGGATGATTATTTCGACCTACAAGCTAACCGAAGCGGCCAGGCTTGAACTGGTGGATTCCCTGAAAATAAGGGTGCGTCAGTTGCCCGTGGCGAGGGATGCCATCGCGGTTATCGTAAACCCCGCAGCAAAGGATTCTTTGTTCGACATGACGGACATCAAAATGATCCTAGCGGGCATTTATCCGCAACCTTTGGTGCCGGTGTTCGACGGGGTGAAAGCCACCAGCAGCGTGCGCTACATCGTGGATAGCGTCTTGCGCGGAGGCCCGCTCGCCAAAAGTGCGGTGGCCGCCAGCACCAGCGATTCGGTGATAGATTACGTGGCACGCCATAAAGATGCTGTCGGCTTCATCGGCGTAAGCTGGATTGGGAACCCGGATGATCCGCAACAGTTAAGTTTTTTAAAAAAAGTGCGCATAGCACATTTAGAGAGCAACGATAAAAAGGGTAAATTTGTCTTACCAGTGCAGGCAAACATATACACGAAACGCTATCCGATGACACGCGATTTAGTGTATATCTTAAAAGAAGGGCATCGAGGGCTAGGCACAGGCTTCTCGGAGTTTATCGCGGGCGAAATAGGACAATTAATATTTAAAAGAGCTTACCTGATGCCAGGCAGAAAAGCCTTCATCATCAGGAAGGCACAATTAAAAGAAGATTAACTTAGACATAGATAACTATTTTCATAAAAACTATAAAAACTCAATGCAGATGATCAGGAAATCAATTAAACTTTGTGCTTTGGGGCTAACCTTGTCAATCGGGGCTTATGCTCAGTCTGTTTTGGACGGCGTAAAAGCGCTCTACAACGGAAAGTATTTTGAGGCGGTGCAAATTTTAAGCAAACAGACCGATAAGCCGGATGCCGCTTATTGGCTGGCGCAAACCTATTTGGAAAACGGCGACTCGGCTGCCGCAGCAGGCGTAATAGACAAAGCTATTGCCGCCAAACCAAATGAACCATTGTTGATGGTAGCCAAAGGGCAATTGCTACTCATGGGCAACAAGACCAACGAGGCCAAGCAAAGCTTCGAGGCGGCCATAGCGGCTTCCAGCAGCAAGAAAAAGGAAGACCCGGCAATATTGAACGCCGTGGGCAAGGCTGTTACTAAAGTTTATAACAACGTTACCCACATCGGTGACATTAATTATGCGGTAGAAAAACTGGAAGCAGCGGCTGCAATCGTCAACGACATCAAGAAGAAAAAGGACGAAGACAACTGGCTGTTGGCCGACATTTATACAAATCTGGGCGATGCCTACCGCAAAGCGAAACCCGGCGAAGGAAGTCTGGCCTTCCAAAACTATCAAAATGCGCTGACTGCAGAGCCGTTGTTTTCCCCGGCAGAATTCCGCAAAGCTTTAATATTCAAGTCTCAAAGAAACTATGAGCTGTACGTGACCGGGCTTGAAAACACTGTGGCTAAAAATCCGGGGTTCTTGCCCGCCTATCATGCATTGTATGAATATAGAATCGGGGTGAACCATTTGGATGTGGCACAGGGCATTGCTGAAAAAATCAAGGAAAATTCCCCGAACGACCCTAACAACGAATATTATGCTGCGCAAACTTATTACCTGAACAATCAATTTGATCAGGCAATCTCCGCCGCAAAGAACGTAATCGCTACTGCAAAAGATTTAGCTAATCCTAAAGCTTACAAACTGATAGCTTACGGGCTGCTCGGTAAAAAAGATACAGCCGCCGCCATTCCTTTTATTGAGGAATATTTCAAAAAACAATTAAAAGATGAGATTGTCCCCAAAGACTACTCTTTAAAGGCGATGGCTTATTCCACTACGCCCGGAAAAGAAGATGTGATTTTCCAATCTTATATAGATGGGCTGAAAGCTGACACGGTACTGGACAACAGGTTGGATTTGATTGCAGATGGAGCTAAGTTCTTTGGCGACCGTGGCCGGTATGAGCTTCAGGGCGATTTGTACGCCAAAGTACTCGAATACAAACCCAAGGACAAATTAGTTATCAATGATTTTTTCAATGCCGGTTATTATGGCTATTACAGGGCAAAAGATTATGAAAAATCATGGAAGATATTCGATCAGGCAAGAACACAGTTCCCCGACCTTAACTATGGTTATGTCTGGACGCTTAACAACAGTAAAATTATAGACTCTGCCAACACTCGTGGCATGTTGTTGCCGGATGCAGAAAAGCTGTTGGCCTTTTACAAAACAGACGCATCGGAAGATGCCAAAAAAACAATAGCATCTACGGCTTACACGTTGGCCAATTACTACAACGATGTTGAAAAGAACAAAGGAAAAGCTGTTGAATACCTGAAACTCATGTATGACAACACAACCGACGAAGCGGTTAAGCAGGAGATTGAAAAAATCATCCAGTCCTTGTCTCGCAATGCCGCGGCCAATGCAGCCAACAAAGCAGCAAACAAACCAAAGCAATAAAGTTGGGTTTCTTTTTTTATGATAGTTTATCACTGCCGGTTTTTCAACCGGCAGTTTTTTTTGCCTTGCCCACCGCTTGCATCAAGTGAACAGAAAAAAATTATTGGTGATTTTGCCTTAATGGACATATAAACGTAAGGTTTATTCACACAGGTATCTTATTTTTGCGTATGTTTTACATGTTAATGACAAATCCCGCTGCAAATGATGCAGCAACATTTTTGCCGATAGGCTTACAAATTGTTTTTGTCGTAGGCCTCATCGCACTGCTGGTAGTTGTCAGCAATCTTTTAGGCCCCAGAAGAAAGACCACGGACAAACTTCAAACCTTTACAAGCGGTATCAAATCTCACGGTGACGCCCGTGAGCCGATTGCCATCAAGTATTTTTTAACGGCGATTTTGTTCGTGCTGTTTGATGTGGAAGTGATTTTCTTTTATCCCTATGCGGTAAACTTTAAGGAATTGGGATGGAGCGGTTTTTGGGCCGTGCTGATGTTTGTGGGATTTTTCATTTGCGGTTTTACATACATCATCAAAAGGGGCGCTTTGAAATGGGAGGATTAACTTCCGCCGGGCGTTTGCCTATTGTTCAGTTTTAAAATAAATTGACTTATGCGACCTGTATCGTACAATATAAAGAAAAAGCCTTTAGAAGATGACATCAGCATCGTTGAGATGCCTGAGGGGCATGGCGGGCCGGGCTTTTTTGCTACTTCGCTGGACAAGGTTATCGGTCTTGCCCGTCAAAACTCACTATGGCCTATGCCTTTCGCCACTTCCTGCTGCGGTATCGAGTTCATGGCCACGGTGGCCGCGCACTACGACCTCGGGCGATTTGGAAGTGAAAGGATGGCACACTCCCCAAGACAATGCGACTTGCTAATGGTCATGGGTACTATCTCTAAAAAGATGGCGCCGGTCATCAAACAGGTTTACATACAAATGGCGGAACCCCGCTGGGTGATTGCCGTGGGCGCCTGCGCCAGCAGCGGCGGTGTGTTTGACACTTACAGCGTATTGCAGGGTATTGACCAGATTGTACCCGTTGACGTGTACGTGCCAGGTTGCCCACCCCGCCCCGAAGCTATTTTGGACGGACTGATTAACGTAAGGAAATTAGTGGGCAAAGAAAGCCTGCGCAGAAGGACAGGCCCTGAGTACAAGGCATTGTTGGAAAGCTACGGAATACAATAAAAGGAAACTGATATAAAGATTTTATGTCCCTGAATAACGAAATCATACAACAAAAACTGGTTGAAAAGTTTGGCCCTGCGGTTTTCAACTTTGAGGAGCAATATGGCATGTTGTCCTTCGAAGCTGACAAGGAGAACAACCTGAAAGTTTTAAACTTTTTGACGACGGACGAAACGCTGGGCTTCACCTTCCTCACCGACATCTGCGGGGTACATTATCCTGACAATACCGGAAAGGAACTGGGCGTGGTGTACCACCTGCACAATATGCGGCAAAATGTGCGCCTGCGGTTCAAGGTATTTACTTCCGTGCAATCGCCGGAGGTGTTTACGGCTACCGGTCTTTTTGAGGCGGCCAACTGGATGGAGCGCGAAACCTATGATTTCTTCGGGATTATATTCATCGGGCATCCGAACCTAAAGCGCATCCTGAACGTGGAGGAAATGGACTACTCTCCCCTGCGGAAAGAATTCCCGCTGGAGGATCAAAGCCGTATAGACAAGGACAACGAAATGTTCGGGCGGTAACGGGCCAAACGGTTTTCATTGTGGATTTTTTAGAATTAGATTATGAGCGATAACGTTATATTACCTGCGGGAAGTATTGAGAAACAAACGACCACCCTGAACCTGGGGCCTTCGCACCCGGCAACCCACGGTGTTTTTCAAAACATCCTGGAAATGGACGGGGAAAAAGTGATTTCGGCCGAGCAAACAATCGGGTATATCCACCGCGCGTTTGAAAAAATTGCCGAACGCAGGCCGCTGTATCAGATAACACCCTTAACCGACCGCCTCAATTACTGCTCCTCCCCATTGAACAATACCGGGTGGCATCTTACCTGCGAGAAACTGTTGGGCATCAAAACACCCAAACGCGTGGACTATCTGCGTGTTATCGTGATGGAATTATCGCGCATTGCCGACCACCTTATTTGTACGTCCATCATAGGGGTGGACACTGGTGCACTTTCCGGGTTCCTGTATGTGATGGAATACCGCGAATTGATTTATGAAATTTTTGAGGAAATATGCGGCTCCCGCCTGACGACCAACATTGGCCGTATCGGTGGTCTTGAGCGCGATTTCAATGATATAGCTTTTGAGAAAATCGAAAGATTCTTAAAAGAATATCCCAAAGCCTTGGGCGAAATGGAATCCCTGCTGAACCGCAACCGTATTTTTATGGAGCGCACTATTGGTGCGGGGCCTATTTCTGCCGAACGCGCCCTGAATTACGGCTTCACCGGGCCTAACCTGCGCGCCACGGGTGTGGACTACGACGTTCGCGTTACCGCCCCCTATTGCAGCTACGAAGAATTTGATTTCGAGGTGCCTGTGGGCACAACCGGGGACACGTATGACCGTTATCTGGTTCGCTGTGCGGAAATGTGGCAGAGTATGCGCATCATAGAGCAGGCACTGCAAAAACTGCAGAATTTAAAGGGCGAGGAGGCCACGGTTTATCACGCCGATGTGCCGCAGTATTATTTGCCCAAAAAAGAAGATGTTTACACGAAAATGGAAGCCCTGATATGGCACTTCAAGATTATCATGGGCGAGATAGATATGCCAAAGGGCGAGGTTTACCACTCTATTGAAGCAGGCAACGGCGAGTTAGGCTTTTATCTGGTAAGTGACGGGGGCAGGACGCCTTACCGACTGCATTTCAGAAGACCGGGTTTTATTTATTATCAGGCTTATGAAGAGTTGATTAAGGACGGGATGTTTAGTGATGCCGTCATCGTGATGTCGTCCCTGAACCTCATCGCCGGGGAAATGGACGCCTAACGTCTTTTGGGCTTTGACTTTTGAACTTTGAATTTTATAAAGAATGATACAGTTTTCGCAAGAAAAGTTAGATAAGGTACAGCAAATCATTGACCGCTATCCGCAGGGCAAACAGAAAAGCGCGTTGTTGCTCGTGCTGCACCTGGCACAGGAAGAATTTGGCTGGCTCAGTCCCGAAACAATGGACTATGTGGCATCGCTGCTGCAAATAGAGCCGATTGAGGTGTACGAGGTGGCTACTTTTTATTCCATGTACAACCTAAACCCTGTCGGCAAATATGTTTTTGAAGTGTGCCAGACAGGCCCTTGCATGATCAACGGAAGCGATGAAATCATTGATTACATAAAAGAAAAACTGGGCATCAACCCGGGCGAAACCACGGACGATGGCATGTTCACGCTCAAGACGGTGGAATGTTTGGGGGCTTGCGGTTATGCGCCGATGATGCAGATGGGCAAGCATTACAAGGAGCATCTCACAAAAGAAAAGGTTGACGAAATTATTGCTAATTGTAGGGCGGCAGCCAATTAAACATAAATAAATGGGCAGAAAATTATTATTGGACAAGGCGCATGTGGAGGGTATCCGTTATTTTGAAACCTACCGAAAGGAAGGCGGCTATCGCAGTGTGGAGAAAGCGCTCAAATCCATGTCCCCGGACGATGTGACGGAAGAGGTAAAGAAAAGCGGCCTGCGTGGTCGTGGTGGCGCGGGCTTCCCCACAGGGATGAAATGGAGCTTTTTGGCAAAGCCCGAGGGCGTGGCGCGCTATTTGGTGGTGAATGCGGACGAAAGCGAACCCGGAACTTTCAAAGACCGCTACCTGATGGAGCACATCCCGCACATTTTAATTGAAGGGATGATTGTATCCTCTTACGCATTAGGCTCCAATACATCATTTATATATATCCGCGGCGAATACGCGTGGATTGTAGACATTTTGGAACAAGCTATCGCAGAAGCCCGTCAAAACGGTTTCTTGGGTAAAAATATCCTCGGATCGGGTTTTGACTGCGACATATTCGTGCAGCGCGGCGCCGGAGCTTATATCTGTGGCGAGGAAACGGCTTTACTGGAATCGCTGGAAGGCAAACGCGGCAACCCGCGCCTCAAACCGCCATTCCCTGCCGTCAAAGGCTTATGGGGCTGCCCCACCGTGGTAAACAATGTGGAAACTATTTCTGCCGTTGTACCGATTATCAACGAAGGCGGCGAGGAATACACCAAAATAGGTATAGGGCGCTCAACAGGTACCAAATTGATTTCTGCCTGCGGCAATATCAACAAACCCGGTGTTTACGAAATAGACATGACCATCTCTGTAGAGGAGTTTATTTATAGTGATGAATGGTGCGGCGGTATCAAGAACGGTAAACGCTTGAAAGCCTGCATTCCCGGTGGTTCGTCCGTGCCCATTTTGCCCGCAAACCTCTTGTTGAAAACGGCAAAGGGCGAGGCGCGCATCATGAATTATGAAAGCCTGGCCGATGGCGGCTTCATCACCGGTACATCTATGGGCAGTGGTGGTTTTATTGTGTTGGACGAAGAGCAGTGCGTGGTAAAACATACCTATACCCTCGCCCGTTTTTACAGGCATGAAAGCTGCGGACAATGTTCCCCCTGCCGCGAAGGAACCGGTTGGATGGAAAAATTGTTGCTCCGTCTGGATAAGGGACAGGGAAAATTAAGCGATATAGATTTGCTTTGGGATATTCAGAGCAAGATAGAAGGTAATACGATTTGTCCTTTGGGAGATGCGGCGGCCTGGCCGGTAGCGGCAGCCATCCGCCACTTCAGGGACGAGTTTGAATGGCACGTGACACACGCGGCAGAAGCACAAACAAGAAATTTCGGTCTGGCACATTATGCCGACCCGTTGGTAATAGAAGCAAAAGTAGAAGCATAAGCAAGATGTATAGCAGAAGAAAGTGGTTGTTTTTGATCTTTGTAATATGGGTAAATGTCGGCGCAGCCCAACAAACGCCCTACAAAAAAGGAAGTATCTTTTTAAACTGGGGGTGGAACAGGGCAGCTTATACAAACAGCACATTGCAAATAAAAGGCAATGATTATGATTTGACCTTGTATAAGTTAAAAGCAAAGGACAAGCCTTCAAAATTGTCATTGAACAATTATTTGAAGATTGACAGAATAACCATTCCACAAACAAACCTGCGCGTGGGTTATTTCGTAAAAAATAATCTGGCTATCGTAGGTGGTGTGGATCACATGAAATATGTCATGACACAAAATCAGGTGGCAAGGGTTAAAGGGGCTATCAGCCGGGAAGGGGCTTTTAAGAAAGATTACGACAACGACGAAACATTGACAGAAGACTTTTTGACATTTGAACATACAGACGGCTTGAACTATGTAAATGTGGGCGTGGAAAAATATGTTGATGTGTTAAAAAGAGAGGATAGCAAGGTTAAACTCCATTGGTTGTATGGTGGAACGGCGGGCGTGATGGTGCCCAGAACAAATGTTAAGTTTTTGGATTATGAACGCACCGACAGGTTTCATGTGTCGGGGTTCGGGCTGGAAGGTAGAACGGCGTTACAGGCTCTTTTCTTTAAACACATGACCTTGCGTTTGGAAGGCGATGCCGGGTATATAGATATGCCTGATATCATTTTGCACAAAACAGGCATAAAAGGCAAGGGCAAACAGAATTTCGCGTTCGTGCAAGTGAACGCTGAAATAGGATATCATTTAAGTTTATAAGATTATTAAAATATACATATAAATGGCGGAAGAAATAAAACAGGAACCACCGGCAAATTTTAAAGTAACGATTGATAATGTTACTGTAGAAGTAGTACCGGGCACCACCATCCTGCAAGCTGCAAGAATGGTGGGTGGCGAAGTAGCTCCTCCCGCGATGTGTTTCTACACGCATTTGGAAGGCAGCGGGGGCAAGTGCCGTACCTGTTTGGTAGAGGTCAGCAAAGGTTCAGAAAAAGATCCGCGCCCCATGCCCAAGCTGGTGGCCAGTTGCCGCACCACGGTCATGGACGGCATGGAGGTGAAAAATATCACCAGCCAGCGCGTGCAGGATGCGCGCAAAGGCGTGGTAGAACTGTTACTGATAAACCACCCGCTCGATTGTCCCATTTGCGACCAGGCCGGGGAATGTCATTTGCAAGACCTTAGCTATGAGCATGGCCGGGGCGGCACGCGCTACGAGTTCAAGAAGCGCACTTTCAAAAAGCATGACCTTGGCAAGTATATACAATTGCACATGACGCGTTGCATCCTGTGCTACCGTTGCGTGTTCACCGCCGCACAGCTTACCAAAAAGCGCGAGCACGGAGTGCTTGACCGCGGCGATCATGCACAAATTGCCACCTATATCGAAAAGTCCTTAGAAAATGAATTTATAGGAAACGTTATTGATGTTTGCCCCGTAGGTGCACTAACAGACAAAACTTTCCGTTTCAAAAACCGTGTCTGGTTCACCAAGCCAGAGGACGCTCATCGCGATTGCCCGCATTGTTGCGGCAAGGTTACGCTTTGGAAACGAGGCAACGAAGTGCTCCGCGTAACAGCGCGCAAAGACCAATGGGGCGAAATCCAAACAATAGAAGACGGCAAACCGGGTTGGATTTGCAACGAGTGCCGTTTTGAAAAAAAGGACGTGAACGACTGGGTGATAGAAGGCCCCACGCATATCCCCCGCCACTCGGTTATCGGAGCCAATCACTACGAGCATCTTACCATGCCGGAAGATACTATAGAAAAAGTGCTTCACCGCAAGCCCAAGCTGTTGATGGACATCCATTCGGTGAGTGAGGTAAACGACCCGTCCGTGGATTTGAGCAAGATTCCCGGCCCGGCCACAGGTGAGGTTTTCAATAAAAAAATGATTGAGCAAAAGAAAGATTAAAAACATTTATGATGTATTTATTGGCTATAGACGGGTGGTTTATCATCGAGAAGCTGGTATTGATTGCCTTGATTGTTGTTTTGGCAATGATAGTCGCCATGTATGCTACTTATGTCGAAAGAAAAGTGGCCGCGTTCATTCAGGATCGTCTTGGCCCCAACCGCGCAGGCCCCTTTGGCATCCTGCAACCACTGGCCGATGGCGGCAAGTTGTTCTTTAAGGAAGAAATCGTGCCGCTGGCCTCTGCCAAGTTCCTGTTTGTGTTAGGCCCTGTGCTGGCCATGATAACCGCCCTGCTCACCAGTGCCGTTATCCCGTGGGGCACGCCCGCTAAAATTGCCGGAAAGATTGTGCCCTTGCAGGTTGCCGACATCAATATAGGCATCCTTTACATTTTTGGTGTGGTGAGCTTAGGTGTTTACGGTATCATGATTGGCGGTTGGGCATCCAACAATAAATACTCGCTGATGGGCGCTATCCGTGGCGCTTCGCAAATGATTTCTTACGAGCTGGCCATGGGCATGTCCCTGATTGCTCTGCTAATGCTCACCGGTTCTTTGCAGATGAGTGAAATCGTGGCTTCTCAAAAAGGCGGCATCCTTGGCGACCTCGGTAGCTGGAACATCTGGAAACAACCGCTCGGCTTCTTTATCTTCTTCGTGTGCGCGCTGGCAGAGTGCAACCGCACACCGTTTGATCTGCCGGAGTCCGAGAGCGAACTGAACCAGGGCTATCACCAGGAATATTCCAGTATGAAGCTGGGCTTTTTCCTGTTCGCGGAGTATATCAACATGTTCATGAGCGGTATTATCATGTCCACACTGTTCTGGGGCGGTTACGATATCCCCTTTGTCAACGAGGCCAACCTGGCCGCATCCATCGGCGACAACTGGGTAGCGTTCCTGAGCTTCGCGTGCCTGATGACCAAGGCGTTCATCTCCATGTTCCTGTTCATGTGGATTCGCTGGACGGTGCCCCGTTTCCGTTTCGACCAGCTCATGCGCCTCGGATGGAAACAATTGGTGCCATTGGCTTTGTTCAACATGATACTGACAGCGGCCATCGCCCTGTGGTTAAATAAATAATTGAAGCCAGCCATGGATATATGGCATCTTCGTTGCGACGCTCCGTTCAACAGCAGAATATAACCGAACGGACACCCTCGCGAAAAGGTTGAGAAAATTTAGAAATGATTAAAAAATTACGATAAGGATGAGTGTTCAATTGACAAATAGAGCGAAACCTGTTGACCGTCGGCCGATGAGCTGGCTGGAAAGCATTTACGTGTGGAATATCCTTAAAGGAATGGTCATCACTATCAGGCACTTTTTTGCCAGAAAGGTGACCATCCAGTACCCCGAGCAAACGCGCACCTTCAGTAAGGTGTTCCGCGGCCTGCATGTCCTGAACCGTGACGAGGAAGGCCGCGAACGCTGCACCGCCTGCGGGCTCTGCGCTTTGTCCTGCCCGGCAGAGGCCATCACCATGGAAGCCGCTGAGCGTCAGGAAGGGGAAGAACATCTCTATCGCGAAGAGAAATACGCCGCCAAATACGAGATAAACATGCTGCGTTGTATTTTTTGCGGTTTCTGCGAAGAGGCTTGTCCCAAGGATGCCATTTATCTTTCCCAAACTTTTGCACCAACCAATTATAGCCGCAAAGGCTTTATTTATAAAAAAGAAGACTTGTTGATACCCAACCCTGTCACCGACCAGGAAGGCTATCAAAAAGCATTGGGCGATATCAAAAAAGAAAGGAACGTAGCAAACGCATAACTAAGATTAATCAAGAA
The DNA here is from genome assembly GCA_047601605.1 of Niabella sp. GTDB lineage: Bacteria > Bacteroidota > Bacteroidia > Chitinophagales > Chitinophagaceae > Niabella. Next base: position 1,430,006 of record JASGIU010000002.1, on the reverse strand, counting down.
GTATGAGTATCACACATATATTGTTTTGGGTATTGAGCGCTATGGCGTTGCTTTCGGCCCTGATGATTATTGTTAGCAAAAACCCGGTGCATAGCGTGCTTTGGCTGGTCGTCACCTTTTTCGCCATTTCGGGACATTATATTTTGCTGAACGCGCAGTTTTTGGCCATCGTGAACATTATTGTATATGCCGGCGCCATCATGGTGCTTTTTCTGTTCGTTATCATGTTGATGAACCTCAAAAAGAACAACGAACCGCTAAAGAACCGATGGCTGCAAATCATCGGGGGCATATCGGGCGGCTGTCTTTTACTGGTGTTGGTGGCAGCACTCCGCAACACGGAAATTGCGAAGAACGTAGCCGAAGTGGGCAGTGGCGATATCGGACTAATCAAAAACCTGGGCAGGGAACTGTTCACCACCTTTGTCGTGCCGTTTGAGATAGCCAGCGTACTGTTCCTGAGCGCGATGGTGGGTGCCGTGGTTATCGGGAAAAAGAACTAATGCAGGTGTTGCCGGGATATGTTGTGCCGTTGAAGTGTGCGACGCAACCGGGTCGATAACAGCACCGAAGCCGATTTAATAAAAAGAAAAAAATTAAATAACTGATAAGAGATGCCGATTAATTATTACATCATTTTAGCCCTGAGCCTGTTTACGATAGGCGTCATTGGCGTGTTGACGAGAAGGAATGCCATCATCATTTTTATGTGCATTGAACTGATGCTGAACTCGGTGAACCTGTTGCTGGTGGCATTTTCCAAAATGCACCATGCCGCCAAAGACGCATTGCCTATAGCCGGCGCAGACGGGCAACTATTCGTGTTCTTCATCATGGTGGTGGCTGCTGCCGAAGTGAGCGTGGGACTGGCGATAATCGTGATGATGTACCGCAACGTGCATTCGGTGGACATTAATTTTTTGAACAGGTTAAAACACTAATCGGCAAGAATTTAAATTATGAGCAACGTATTAGATATAGTGTATTGGATTCCCCTATTGCCATTTATCGGTTTTTTGGTCAACGGGATTTTCAGGAAGAGCCTTTCCAAATCTGCGATAGGCGTTATTGGTAGCGGTACGGTTTTGTTGTCGTTCCTGCTGAGCATTTGGGCTTTTGTACAGGTGAAGGGCGGCAACACGCACGTTGCCCATTATTTTGACTTCATCAACATCGGTGTGCTGAAGATTCCTTTTGCTTTTCAGATTGACCAGTTATCCTCCATATTCCTGCTTATTATCACGGGCGTTGGTTTTCTGATACACGTTTACTCAACCGCTTACATGCACGAGGAAAAGAACGAACATTTTGGCCGCTACTTTGCGTACCTGAACCTGTTCGTGTTCTCGATGCTGTTGCTGGTGATGGGCGCCAACTTTTTGGTAATGTTTATCGGTTGGGAAGGTGTAGGGCTTTGCTCCTACCTGCTGATAGGCTTCTGGTTCAAGAACCGCGACTTTAACAAGGCCGCTTCAAAAGCCTTCATCATGAACCGTATTGGTGATTTGGCCTTTTTGATTGCCTTATTCCTGCTGATAAACAAGCTGGGTACGCTGACCTTCGGTGAGATCTTTACCCAGGCGGCTTTGGATAAATTAACAAAGTCCGACATTACAGCCATTACGCTGTTGTTGTTCGTGGGCGCCACGGGCAAGAGTGCACAAATACCGCTGTACACCTGGCTGCCAGACGCGATGGCCGGCCCTACGCCCGTATCTGCGTTGATACACGCTGCTACGATGGTGACAGCAGGTATCTACATGATTGCGCGCAGCAACCTGATGTACTCCATGGCACCAACCACGCTTAACGTTATTGCCATTATCGGTGTGGCCACGGCATTGCTGGCCGCCACGATTGCCCTGAAACAAAACGATATTAAAAAGGTATTGGCCTACTCTACGGTGAGCCAATTGGGTTATATGTTCCTGGCATTGGGCACGGGCGCTTATGTGGCAGCCGTGTTCCATGTAATGACGCACGCTTTCTTTAAAGCCCTGTTGTTTTTGGGCAGCGGTAGTGTTATCCACGCCATGGGCGGCGAACAGGATATGCGCAAAATGGGCGGCCTGGGCAAGTATATGAAGATAACGCATATCACCTTCCTGTTAGGCTGTTTTGCGATTGCGGGTATCCCCGGTTTTTCGGGATTTTTCTCCAAAGATGAAATTCTTGCGGGGGCCTTCGGTAAATCACCTGTTTTATACGCATTGGCTTTGTTTGGTGCTTTACTGACCGCTTTCTACATGTTCCGTTTGTATGCCACCACGTTCAAGGGCAGTTTTCGCGGCACGAAGGAGCAGGAACACCATTTACATGAAAGTCCGGCGGCCATCACCGTTCCGTTAATCGTATTAGCGATATTGTCGGTCATCGGTGGTTTTGTAGGTGTTCCTGAATTTATGGTGCACGGCGCGCATTCTTTAAAAACATTTTTAGACCCTGTATTTGAAGCTTCTTATAAAATATTGCCCGAACATACCGTTTCGCACAGTACAGAATGGGCTTTAGCGGGATTATCCTCCATACTGGTCATTATCGTGGTCATCTTTGCATGGAACCGTTTCAGCAAAAAGCCCGATTTGAAAGAAGCCGAAGGTTTTGGCAAAGTGCTGGCCAACAAATGGTATGTGGACGAGCTGTACGATGCCATTGTGGTAAGGCCGCTGAACGCGCTCGGTTCCTTCCTCAACAAAACCTTTGACCCGAAAGTGGTTGACGGTATTGTGAACGGCGTGGGACGTTTGGTAAACTACGGCGGACGTCAGTTGCGCTGGTTGCAAAGCGGCCAGACAAGTGCTTATGTGCTGCTGATGGTGCTGGGCATGTTGATAGTATTCGTGGTGCAGTTCTTTTTGAAAAAATAATTATGGTACGGGATGGCCAAGGCCATTTCAATAAATAGATACGAAAGATATGATAGCATTGTTGTTGATATTGTTTCCACTGCTTAGCGGCCTGGTTACTTTTGGGTTGAAGAAAGAGTCCGGTGCAAGAACATGGTCTCTGTTGTCGGCCATTATAACGTTTATCATTGCCGGATTGGGCGTGACGGTATATAGTGGCGTCCCCTCTGCCCTATCTTTCAAAGCCGAATGGCTGGGGCTTTTGGGAAGCAGTTTCGCGCTGAAAGCCGATGGCATGGGCATGATGTTGTGTATGCTGACGGCCATTTCCTTTCCCCTGATATTTATTTCTACCTGGCAGACCGCTTACAAAAAGGCGCACAACTTTTTTGGACTGATGCTATTGACTCAGGCCGGTCTTATGGGGGTTTTCCTCGCCGTGGACGCACTCTTGTTCTACTTCTTTTGGGAACTGGCGCTCATCCCTGTTTACTTTCTTGCTTCGCAATGGGGCGGCAAAAGGCGCATTGCGGTAACATTCAAATTTTTTGTATATACGTTCACCGGCTCTTTATTGATGCTGGTGGCCCTTCTGTACATTTACAGCAAAACAGGTTTTTCGTTCAGCATGGAATCTTTTTATAGTGCCGCGCTGTCCTCGAAAGAGCAAACATGGTTATTTTGGCTGATGTTCGTGGCTTTCGCCATCAAGATGCCCGTGTTTCCGTTCCACACCTGGCAACCGGATACCTACGAAGAAGCGCCGACCGCAGTAACAATGGTGCTAAGCGGTATCATGGTAAAAATGGGCGTGCTGGGTTTACTGCGCTGGCTGTTGCCCGTATTGCCGATGGCTTCTTATAGCTGGGGCGACACGGTTTCTTCTATGGCAGTAATCGGTATCGTATATGCCTCTTTGGTTGCTTTTCAACAGAACGATTTGAAGCGATTAGTGGCCTATTCCTCCATCGCGCACCTTGGGCTGATGTGCGTTGCCGTTTTTTCGGAGGACAAGAGTTCCATACAAGGCACTTTAATCCAAATGTTTTCCCATGGTATCAATATCCTGGGCATGTGGATAGTGATAGAGATTATCGAGCGTAAATTCGGAACACGCAAAATATCAGACCTTGGCGGTATCGCACAAAAAGCACCGACCTTGGCCATCATGTTTTTTGTTATCGCCTTTGCCAACATCGCCCTCCCGCTTACCAATGCGTTCGTGGGCGAGTTCCTGATGCTGAACGGCGTACTAAATTCCGCTATTACCCAATATAATATCATATTCGCGGTTATCGCCGGGTTAGGTGTAATCCTTGGTGCTGTTTACACGTTGCGCATAGCAGGCAAGGTATTTTTGGGAAATACGAACCAACTTACCGAAACGGGAACCGATATAAACATAAACGAAAAAGTGATACTGGGTATAATCATTACCATCATTTTGATAATGGGCATTTATCCACAACCAGTGTTACAATCGTTGGATGCTGTTTCCGAATCTATTTTAAAAAATTCAGATGTGCTTCATTTGTTGAAGAAGCAGTAAGATAAGAAGTATGAATACATTAATATTATCGGCTATTTTAGGTGTTGTAATGATGTTTAGCGGCATCCTGTTCAAACGGTATGACACAGTGCGCACTGTCGGCATTGTGGGAATGTTGCTGTTATTTTTGGTTAGTTGCCTGGAGCTTTACGGCATCCGCATCATACACTATGACGCATCGGCTTTCATGGAGTTCAACAGTTATTCCATGCTGTTCAACAGTATTGCCGTAGGCGTTACATTGCTTTATCTGCTCGTAACGGCGCGTTCCATGCAAAGTGTGGGTGATTATTATGCCGAATATTTTGCATTGCTGTTCTTTATCCTCTGCGGTGTGGTGCTGACCACCTCTTTCACTTCACTACTGACACTGTTTTTGGGTATAGAGATCATTTCCATCCCGCTGTACATCTTGACCGGAGCCGATAAAAAGAACCTGAAAAGCAACGAGGCGTCCCTGAAATATTTCCTGATGGGCTCTTTTTCCACCGGGGTAATGCTATTGGGCATTGCGCTCATCTATGGCGCGCAGGGCACGTTCAGCCTTGATAAAATGCACTTTGACAATAACCTGCAATCGCATTTACAGATAGCCGGCATGTTGATATTACTGTTCTCGCTGGCCTTCAAGGCATCGGTTGCACCTTTTCACTTTTGGACACCGGATGTTTATGACGGTGCCCCGACGGTTTTCACATCGTTTATGGCCACGGTAGTAAAAGTGGCGGTGTTTGTAGGCTTTATCCGTTTGTTTGAAGGGGCTTTCGGCGTGTTGCAACCCACCTGGCAGTTTTGGGTAGCCTTTATGGTAGCACTTACGCTTTTCGTGGGCAATATCACGGCAGTTTTCCAACAAAGCGTAAAACGGATGCTGGCTTATTCCAGTATTTCCCATGCAGGCTTTATGTTGCTGGCGGTGTTGGCGATAAACGACACAGCACGCGAAGGTTTATTGCTTTATGGCACGGCTTACAGCCTGGCCACGATAGGCGTATTTGCCGTGTTAGCTAAGTTGTCCGATGTATCTTATGACGGATTCAACGGTTTGGCAAAGCACGAGCCGCTGCTGGCGCTTTTGGTGACCATTTTCTTATTATCCATGGCAGGCATTCCGTTAACTGCTGGTTTTCTGGCAAAGTTCTACATGCTCAAGGCAGTGGTACTCACCGGGCACAACCTTTGGTTGGTTATCTTTGCTGTAATTATGGCCGCAGTGAGCGCTTATTATTATTTCCGCGTGATACAGGCCATGTATTTTAAAGATGGGCCTTCACCGCATATCGAAACCACAATGACTGAAAAGATTTCGCTGATAGTCATTGCAGTGCTGACCATCCTGTTTGGTATTTTCCCGCAAATCCTGTTGAACTGGCTCCATTTTAGCTAATCATCCATTTTATGAATGAAAAATTTCATGTAGGTTTGCGCCCATGAAGTTAGATATTTTGGCCATCGGTGTGCATCCCGATGATGTGGAGCTTGGCTGTGCCGGAACGATTATCAAAGAAGTGCAATCCGGTAAAAAAGTGGGTATTGTTGACCTCACCCAAGGCGAGTTAGGCACTCGCGGTACGGTGGAAACACGATATGCGGAAGCTGCCGCAGCAGCAAAAATACTGGGTGTTTCCCTGCGTGAAAACCTGAAAATGCGCGATGGCTTTTTCAGTAACGATGAAGAACACAAGCTGGCGCTTATAAGGGTTATCCGTAAATATCAGCCCGAAATCATTCTGGGCAATGTGCTGAACGACCGCCACCCCGATCACGGCAGGGCGGGCAGGCTTATTAATGATGCCTGTTTTCTGAGCGGACTGATTAAAATAGAAACCCAAGATGAAAATGGTCAGCCGCAGGAACGCTGGCGTCCCAAATACTTTTTTCAATATATTCAGGATTCATTTCAAGACCCTCACCTGATAGTGGACATCAGCGATGTGATGGACACTAAAATGAAAGCTGTGGAAGCTTACGGCACGCAATTTTATACGAAAGACGAAGAAAGCGGTGAACCCCAGACTTATATCTCTACGCCCGATTTTAAAGAAAGTATTTACGCGCGCAGCCGGATGTTGGGAAAACGCATCGGAGTCAAATACGGGGAAGGGTTTATCAGTACCAAGCATATCGGTGTAAACAACCTCGATTCGCTGATATTACAGGAAACGTAACACTTCCGATAAACGGCTAAGAAGAAACCTCTTTATACACGCCTTCTAACACATCAACAGCCTTCCTGCCGTCCATGCCGAGCGACAGGGTATATTGGTTTACATATAGCTTGATATGTTCGTGCATGACATCCTCGCTCATGGTTTGCGCGTGTTGCTTGATATAATCGGATATATCGGGAAATTTCACAAAAGCCATCGAAAGGCTATGATGAATCCATTCATTCATTCTTGCATATATCTCCTGTCCCAATGATTTTTTTATGGCTATCGCGCCAAGCGGAATGGGTACCTGCATTTTTTCTACCCAATACTCCCCGAGGTCTTTTACTTTGTGCAAGCCCTTGTCTTGATAAGTGAACCGATTTTCATGAATAATCACACCAAAATCGGCCTCCCTGTTTATCAACTTGTCCTCAATTTCGTGAAAAACCGCGAATGTTTTTTTGCGGGCATGGGGATAGGCATAACTAAACAACAAATGCGCCGTAGTGTTTGCGCCCGGCAGCACTATATTGGCCTCGTTTATATCTTCCTCCGTTACAGTTCCTTGCTTGTGCGTGATAAGCAGCGGCCCCACACCCTGCCCCATTGCAGCCCCGGCATCCAACAATTGATACGTATCTTTGGTCTGAAAATAGGCAGGAAAACTAAGTTTCGTTACGTCAATTTTACCTTGCAATGCCCATTGGTTAAGGGTTTCCACATCCTCCAACACAGGTTCTATCTGCACATCGCCCGTGTCAATATCCCCGTTCACCAATGCATCAAAAATAAAAGTATCGTTAGGACAGGGCGAAAAACCCAGTGTTATCTTCATATTGCGGAAATTTTATGGATATATCTAAAAATAAATAAATTAAGATTTTCAATGGCTGCCTTCATCCGCCATTTTTGCTTGTTACGTTCCCCGACATAGTTTGAAATACTTCTGATTTGCAGAAAAGGAATGCCTTCCTGCAAAGCGACGTAATGGAAAGCCGCGCCCTCCATAGATTCTACATCGCATTTCAACACCTGTGAAAAATATCGGATGTCCTTTGCTTCCGTGCTCACTTCGTTTACCGAAACGGCACTCACTTTTTTTATCCGAGCCAATGATAAAAGCTCCTTGTGCGGATTGCCGAGCCTCCCCTTTTTAAAAGGATGTTCATTTCTATCCATCAGGTTCATGTCAAAGACGGAAAGCCGCGTTTTCTTTTCCACCACGCCCAGGTCGCCAAAGCAGTCTTTGCTAACCGCCACCACGCTTCCGAGCGGGAGTTCAGGGCTAAAGCTTCCTGCAATCCCCGCCTGAAGGAGCAGATCATATTTTTTTTCGTGAAGCTTTTTGCCCAAGGCGTATGCCGTAGCTACCCCACCAATCCCGGTGATGAGCGTGTCTACGTTTTTATAGCTGACCAACAGGCGTTGTAACGGTAACACCTCCCCTATGGTTGCGGCAATAAGTAATATCTTCATCCTTGCCCAAAAATAAACCAAAGTATTCAGAAAACGAGGGAAATGTGAACGTGTGAAAATATATGAGGTATCCCGTTTTCAGATAATTTCAATCGCAGTAAGTCTTCCAATTACACACACTCAGGGCACACCCGCTCTATTTTCTGACGGCCCGCACTACCTTTGAATATTTTTTGATTCCGTCCTTATCCACTTGTGCCACCCGCACATAAACCTTTTCAGAAGCCAATGTGTCCTTATTCTGCTTGCTGCAAGAAAAATTATATAAACCAACACCCAGAACGGTAAGCGTTACAAACAGATACTTGTATTTTCTGAAACCAGGTACAAGCAGCGTTAGAAACAGCATCGAAAAACCTGCCACTACTCCTGACAATCCCGTGGAAAAACTATAACTGATTCCCATGGGCGAATTTCCGTTTTCTGCCTTACTTTTTACTGTGCCGATGCGCACAAAATTTTTACCGTCTTTAGATATTTCTATTTCAAAATGGCTGTTATAGGTTTCTGAAATACTGCTCCAGTCCACCAATAACACATCGCCTGATAATACAGCGCTGACGAATCCAAAGAATACGGGTAACGGCTCATCAAACGTAATGGTGAAAGTGGCGGTATTACTTTGAGCATTTGAAGCACCAAAAACCGCAAAACTGAATGTAGTACCCAAAGAACCCGTTGGAGTAGTGGAGCTGGGCTCTATGGTGAGCAAAGCCGGGTCATAACTGTCTATCCTTTGCCCAATGGTCACGATGGTATTGTCGTATTTCAATACATAATCATCAGTCGGCAATGTGGTAATGACAATTGATTTGGTAGCCCAGCTTTCTTTTCCTATACCATTGGTAGAATCCGCGCCCTGTAACGGCTTATCTGCAAGCGTCGTTAATCTTGGTTTCCCACTGAGATGTTTGGAATCAGGAAAAGCAGTAGCATTACAGGTATTGATTGCCACATTTTTTGAGCTCCCAATGCCTTGGCCATTACCCGCAGCAATAGGGATGCCGTTTGCAGCTACATCTCCTTTCAACCTGTATTCATTTGTAAGGTCATTAAAAGTAAAGCTGCCACTTCCCTCCAGCGCATCGGGGCAGCCATCATTATCACTGTCAAGATCCTGGTAATCGGGGATACCGTCCCCGTCCGTATCACAAATTTTCAGGGCAAACAGATGACAATTAATATAATCTTGAGTGACCATACCGGAGCCTGCTATCGTAAGTGAACTTACCAAAGTTGTTCCCAGGCCTTTTAACAACAATGCATAATCCCGTGAAGCATCTTGTTTCACTACTTTGCGCGCCACCCCCGTAGCAGCGTCATATTCCATCATTTTAACGCCCGCTATACTGGCAGCGTAAAAGATGCCGCCGGGTGCATTGCCGTTGACGGTGATGGTAATTTTAGGATCATTATTAAAATCCAGATCATTGATCCAAATAGCGATTTCGTTTGCCGGTACCGGTGTACTGAATGTATATGTATGCGTAACGTTACCGAGTATATAACCCAAATTATCACTTCCGTTTAAGCCGTTAATGTTATAGTAGCTTTGCCCGTCATTTATATTGTAGGGGGTGTTTGAAGCATAATTAGTAAAGCCACCGGCAAGCTTAACTGTGGAAGTGGTGGCACCCTTCCATGCTCCCGGGCGCTGTAAAAGATACCCAGCACAATCTTCCTCAATATCGGGTATCCCATCGTTATCATCGTCCAGATCCAACTCATTGGGAATTCCGTCCCCGTCACAGTCAGTTGGGCTTACACATTGCGCGCTGACTGTATACCATATCAAAAAGCATGCAAAAACTACTAAAACTCTTTTCATATTCAGAGAGGCGATTTGGGCGGCAAAGGTAACTAAAAAAAGTGCCTCTCCTCCTAAAAATGAAACCGCAATAAGGAACCTGAAAATTCGACGATCTGCAAACAGGGCGTGGATTTCCGCTGATTGACGTTCAAACCTCAACGTTAGCCCTTCAATTCCTTTTATAGCTGCAACTTTACAGCGTTTCAATCGTGCAGCTTATCTTTGGCACGTATGGCGGATACAAGGCAAATCATTATGTACACAGACGGGGCTTCGAGGGGCAATCCCGGCCCCGGTGGCTATGGCGTTATCTTGATGTTTGGACAGCACCGCAAAGAGATGTCGGCAGGATATCGGCATACTACCAACAACCGTATGGAATTGATGGCCGTTATCGAAGGGCTAAAGGCGCTCAAGACGAAAGATATTCCCATAACTATTTATTCCGATAGCCAATATGTGGTAAATGCCATCAGCAAGGGATGGCTAAACAACTGGGTGCGAACCGATTTTAAGGGGGGCAAAAAGAACAAGGACTTGTGGATGCAGTATTATCAGCTCTCCAAGCAGTTTAAAATCTCGATGGTATGGGTAAAAGGCCATGCCTCAAATCCTTTCAATAATCGTTGTGATGAACTTGCCACACAGGCCGCTGACGGCACACACCTGTTGGAAGATACAGGCTTTACTGAATAAGACGCGTTTAAAAACTCATCTACCGCCCAAAGAAAAGTGCCATCCATTAACGGACGGCACTTTCACCAAAACCAAACCTTAAATCAAAAAAGAGTATGTAATCATTGCTCGTTAATTCACCCTTACTACTTCGTATAATATTTTGCCATCTTCGTTAATCTCTTTATAATAAACACCTGCCGGCGATACATAGTTTTTCTTTCCATCCACTGCAATCACCTTGCAATCCTTAGGTAATTGTTCAAAAACATCCCCTATTTCCGGTTTCACGATGCTGCCTGAAACAGGCGCAGAAGCTACCGGCACATCCTCGTTATCATAACCTTCATTGTCATAAACAGGGTCGTTGTTATACGAACGCTGGTTTGCACCATCGGTATCAAGCTTCCCATCAACACCTACTACCTCATAAGCCCGCTTACCATTTTTATCGGTCGTTTCCTGATAGTAAGTGCCCCTGTATTCGTAATAAAGTTCTCCGTTTATTTCCATTTGTTCCGCGCCCGCCGGCAACCTGTTCACCAACGCACCGATGGGTGCTTCTACTACCTCATAACTATTGTCAGATTGACGATAGAACGTGCCGCCAAAGTAATAATACGGCATACCGCCCCAAAAGAAGTTGAAACTACCGTAAGGCAGCGTACCTATCCGGACGCCGATACCCGGCATCATTACGCCCATGGAAACGCGTGGCCTTGCCCCGTAATACCGACTGTAACCACCAAAAAAACCGCCAACACCTACGGAGACCCAAGGCCTTGTCCGATAACCGTGATGATAGGAATACGACCTGCCAACAGGATATCTCCTTACTGCCCGTTGGGCAAAAGTATCGTTCACAAAAATGACCGAGAGCACCAGCAGCGCAATGCCATATTTTATGTTTCTTGTTTTCATCAGTATACTTTTTAATTTTTTGTGAATGCCCCACAGGCATCCTGTCCAAATAACTTTATCTATTTGACGAAAAACAAACTCAAAAAGATGGTTTCGTGCGTTAAAAAAAATAAAAAATTACGGAAGGTATATTGTGCTTTGAAAAATACCTGCTGTCAAAACGCAGAAAGCGGAAAGCTACATCCATCAACCATCCCACATCTGCGTAATTTTTTCGTCGATATTCAAAAAAATGTTATCTTGACGGCCATTTGCGGCCCCTGAGCCGCATTTTTTTAACAAAACAAAAAAACAAACCTCAATACCGATGGACGCTGTTTCAAGCAGGGCTTTGCAACATTTTAAAAATGATGTGGGAATAAGGTTTCAACTTTATAATAGCCTCTTTACATCCCTGCCTTTTCACAAAATAGAGAAAACAGGCATCTTGCTTTCCCTGTTATCCAATCTTTGCGAAGAAGGCTATGCAAAAGGGCGCAGCCCGGTTGACATACTGGAAGAATTTTTTGTAAAACATACGGCTTTTGACCACGAGAAGGAAAAAATGGATTTGCTGTTCCGTTTTGTGCAATATGCCGAACGACAGGTAGTGCTGTTTGACGCGCTGGAAGACGCATCCTACAAAGGTTTTCACGATTTAAACGGCGCCGGCACCATGAAGCAGTTGATTGCAGAGGTAGAACAGAACAACAAACAAGAAGCCCTTAAAAAAGTATTGGAAGATTTTTCCGTTCGGTTGGTGCTAACGGCCCACCCCACGCAGTTTTATCCGGGCTCGGTGCTGGGCATTATCCACGACCTGAGCCGGGCGCTTGCCAAGAACGATGCCAGCGAAGTAAATGTGCTGCTGCAACAACTTGGCCGGACAGCTTTTTTCAAAAAGAAAAAACCGACGCCTTACGATGAAGCCATCAGCCTGGTGTGGTATCTGGAGAACATTTTTTATTCTGCGGCAGGACGCATCATGGGGCCGTTGAAACGTCATTTTCCCGAAGCCATCAATCGGAAAAATACAGTGTTAAAAATGGGCTTCTGGCCCGGCGGCGACAGGGACGGCAACCCGTTTGTAACGGCAGATACCACCTTAAAAGTTGCAGACGCCCTGCGCGGGGGCATACTGAAATGTTATTATCTGGAAGTTCGCCGCATCAAGCGCAGGCTTACTTTTCAGGGATGTGACGAGCTTCTGACAAATCTTGAAAAGAAACTTTACGATAACCTGTTTATCCCCGGTTACCGCACCGACATAACAAAAGAGGAAATCCGCGATACGTTACAAGAGATCAGACGCATCATTATAGAACAGCACAATGGTTTGTTTGTGGAGCTGGTACAAGGAATGCTCAACAAACTGGACGTGTTCGGGATGCACTTTGCCTCGCTCGATGTCCGCCAGGAAAGTACGATACATCAAAAACTGTTCGAGAACCTTGCCGCAAAAAAACAGGGCTTCCTGCCGAACAATTATGCCGTACTCAGTGAAAGAGAAAAAGTAAAAGCATTATTGGCCATTCAGAGGCAGGTTTCCCCTTCAGATATAGAGAACCCGGTAGAAAAAGATACGCTTGAGGTAGTAAGCACCATACAGACCATCCAAAATTACAACGGTGAGGAAGGGTGTCACCGCTATATCATCAGCCAGTGCAACAGTGTGCTAAATGTGATAGAAGTATTTGCACTGTTCAAAGCAAACGGCATCGCAGAGGAAGATATTCATGTGGATATTGTTCCATTATTTGAAACAATAGATGACCTGCGCAACGCGGCGGACATCATGCGCGAACTTTATGCGATACCTGCGTATAAAGCCCATCTGAACAGACGTGGAAAGACTCAAACCATCATGCTCGGCTTTTCCGACGGTACAAAAGACGGCGGCTACCTGATGGCAAACTGGAGCATCTACCGGGCGAAGGAAGAACTGACCAGCATCACCAGACAATATGGATTTGAAGTAGTATTCTTTGATGGCCGGGGTGGCCCGCCCGCGCGCGGCGGCGGCAAGACCCATAAATTTTACGCCTCAATGGGCAATAATATTTCCAACAAGGAAATACAACTCACTATTCAGGGTCAGACCGTGAGCGCTAATTTTGGCATTATAGATGCCGCTCAGTTTAATATGGAACAATTGCTGAACGCGGGCATCACCAACCAACTGTTCAGTGAGCGTCATGCCCCGCTGAATATACATGAGGAAGAATTGATGCAGGAACTTTCTTCTTACGGGTTTGATGCGTATAAAAAACTAAAGGATCATTCGTTGTTAGCTGATTATCTGTACGAAGTGAGCCCCTTACGGTTTTATAACGAAACGAACATCGGCAGCCGCCCGGCCAAGCGCGGTAAATCAACCGGGGCTACGCTTAAAGATTTGCGGGCAATCCCTTTCACCGGTTCATGGAGTCAATTGAAGCAAAACGTACCCGGCTTTTTCGGGGTAGGCTCCGCGCTTAAAAAAATGGAATACATCGGCAAGTTTGAAGAACTGAGAGAACTATACTCAAGTTCCTTATACTTCAAGACTTTGCTTGACAACTGCGAAATGGCAATGTCAAAATCCAATTTTCAGGTTACATCCTTTCTGGCAAAAGATGAGAAGTTCGGTGAAATATGGCAAATGATATACAATGAATACAAGCTTACAAAAGAGTATGTACTAAAACTTTCCGGCAACGACTCGCTGATGGCCGACTATCCTACCAATAAGTTGTCTATTAGTATGCGGGAGCGTATTGTGTTGCCCTTGGTTACCATACAGCAATATGCCATTGCCAAAATGCGTGCATTGGAAGATATGGAAGATGCACGTGAAGAACGCGACAATCTGGGCAAATTAGTCATGCGTTGTTCGTTTGGCATTATCAATGCAGGACGCAACTCTGCGTGATATAACCGTTTTATGCCCGTTTCTTTATGCCTTGTTTATAAGAAACCAGACATAGGGAAACGGGTTTTTATTTTCCAAATATATACGATTAAATAAAACACTACGGAGAACATCTGTAGGGCTGCACACCGTAACCTCGTTGTATTTTTTATAAAATCACTCCATTTGCAGAAAATCCTTTTGTACCGATAGCTAATTTTCTTAGCTTTGCAGTACTTGTGAAACCATTATATAAAAATATAATTGCCTGGTTTTTCATCGCTATGATGGTGGCGCACGGTGCAGGTTTATTTATCAGTGATTTTGCGAAAGGAGATGAAACGAATATCACATCTTTGGTACAAGACTTTGAGGAAGACACATCTTCTGGAGATACCGAAGAACCACTTAAAGAAATCTTCTGCGAGACCCTGTTAACAAGCTTTACAAAAAACGAACGACCTCCTGTTATTCATATAGACGGTTATCATACCGGCAAATTATCCCCTCCGTTTATAGGTGTACCCACGCCACCTCCTTTAGCCGCCTGATTTCCCTTTATCCTTTCAGATGATTTTTTGTTGATGATAAATACCCTATCATGATAATACATGTTTATTATTTTAATTAAAAAATATTTTATATATGAAAAAAATACACTTTATATCCTTTTTGACGATTCTTTCTTTCAACATTTCGGCAAACGCACAATCTATCTCAGATTATCAGTTAAAAACCAACGTAACCGATATTCAAAACCCCATCAAACAGCTAAAGCAACTTGAGCCCAAAGTATTTGAATACAACAAGCAAGGTTATAGTTTTTTGAAGCTGGAAAATGGTCAACATTATGGTTTTTTAGCTGAGGATGTACAAAAAGTGTTTCCCGAGCTGGTGAAGGAAAAAAGCGTTTCTTATATGCAAGGAAAGAACCGCATGAGACAGGCCAAAATCAAGACGATAGACGAAAAAGCCTTTATTCCCGTGTTGATTGCATCCATCAAACAACAACAGGCGGAAATTGAAGCGCTGAAGCTTGAATTGATGAAAGTGCAGCAAACAGCGGCTAAATAGCCTTTATAAAGTCAGGATTCAAAAGACCGGATTACGGCAATAAAAATGTAGAACGCTTAATAGTTTGGACAATCTTAGGTATGCAAGCGCATCGCCCGGCCAAATGGCTGTTGTGCGGTGCGTTTTTTTTACTGTCACAAATAACTAAAGTCCATACTTATCTACCAGATAAATCAGCGCGGCAATGTTCACCGCCCCCAATTCCAATTCCCGTTTGTTCACGGCCTCGAAAGTATCCGAACGGGCATGGTGTATGTCGAAATATCGTTGGGAATCGGGCAGAAAGCCTGATATCGGTGTATCCAACTTACGGTGCAGCGGGTAAATATCCACACCGCCCTCACCGGTATCAAAATATCCGGCACCATAAGGAAGGAATAATTTTTCCCAAGGTTTCACTTTTTCAAACACGCTATCCTTGCAGATAAACGAAAAACCGCGCGGCGTAAACCCGCCCGCATCGCTCTCCACAGCGAAAATATGATGCTCTTTTTTTGCAAGGGCCTCATCGGCATATTTGTTACCGCCCCGTCCGCCGTTTTCCTCGTTGGCAAACAACACAAAACGGATAGTGCGCTTAGGTTTATAACCTACAGCCCTCAACGCACGCAGTACTTCCACGGTTTGCACCACGCCTGCGCCATCATCGTGCGCCCCCTCGCAGTTGTCCCAGCTATCAAGATGGCCGCCCAATGTGATATACTCATCCGGAAACTCGCTGCCGCGCCATTCGGCAATGATGTTGTGCGCAATCGTGTCGGGCAGGAAATGACCGTTTGTTTTTATCCGTGCCTGTACAGCATCTCCCTTGGTCAACCTCGCTGCAAGCCAGTCTGCATCTTGCAGGCCCACAGCCACCGCAGGAATTTTTTTATGCGTGGCATCATAATGGGTGGCGCCGGTGTGCGGCACGTTGTCCGTTGAATGGGACATGCTTCGCACGATAACACCCACGGCACCATATTCGGCAGCGGTGGTCACGCCCCTTTGCCCCCGGTACTTCACTGCATCGCCATAGGCCTCAAACGTGCGAATGAAAGTGGGATTGAACTTATAGTTATAAAAAATGATTTTGCCCTTTGCCTCGCCCTTTTTGGCATCCAGCTCTTCAAACGAATTGACCAATAACACGGGAGCCTGAATACCCTTGCTCCCCGAACCAACGGAATTGCCCAATGCCACCACATCAAGTGTTTTACTTTTATTGGCAGGCAATATGGCCGTGGCTTCGTCCTTGCCGCCGCGCACCCAGTGCGGCACCATGCAGGCTTGTTTATATACTTTGTCGCCTCCCGTATTTTGCAGCAACGCGTAGCCCCAATCTTCCGCCTTATACATTTGTGGCGAACCGGACAACCTGCCCCCGATGGTCTTGGTTAGCACGCGCAGGTTTTCATAAGCCTGACTGTTGGTCAGTATTTCATCAGAAATACGCTTGATAAAAGCCTCATCGGTTGTTTGCGCAAAGGAAATTTGATAGAAAAATAATGTAAATACTAAAAGTAAATCCTTCCTCATCCTGTTTGTGTTTGCCGTAAAGATAGCGCAAGGAACGTAAAAAGAACCTTACTTATTTTCCTCGTTCCAAAAATGTTGTGACTTGCTTCCCTACCTCTCCGATGGTCTGCAATACGGCTTCGTTCTTTATCCTGTTGGCAGCCTCGCTCTCACTCAAGTCCTTGTCGTTTTTTTTATCCTGAAAATCTTTGGTCACAATAGTCGTGAAAGGAATCAGACCTGTCCGCACATCCAACACTATCAGTTGCACCGTTGCAAAGGCTTTTATATTTTTTTTTGAAAACAATTTGTACTGCGAATAAATATCACTGTTGATGGTGTAAACAACTACTATATCCGATTGTGTTCTTACAGCAGCCTCCCTGATAGAAGTGAACGTGGGATTCTTGGAAACTAAAATATCCGGGATCGTTGAGATACTTTTTACGCGTGGCGAATTTTTGAAGTCTTGGGAAAACAAATCCAGATATTGTTGCTGGGACTTTAGGTATTGCTCATCAGACCAATAATATCTATTGCGGTTTTGAGCGCTTTCGAGTTTCACAAAAGCAACCCTTAGACTATTGGGCAGGCTGTAACTCCCATTCAATATCTTTTGGATATTTTCTTCAGAAATGGTTGCGTTTTTATCGCTAAACAACGATTCCGTTATGGGAGGGTCGCCATTCACGTAAGCATGACTATCCGTAGCACCCATTTGTTGGCTTGCCGTGCAGGATGCCAATGCAATAACCGATAGCAAAAACAGTGTTATCTTTTTCATTCCATTTATTTTTTGGATTAAAATAATTTGAACTTTATGCTAAGATAATGTCGTTTGGAGATGGGCGCACAACAATTTCTCTCTCCTATTGTTATTTGTTTCCGGTAGGATGGCGGCGGGACAAAAGCAGGTCTGCGCAGTTTTACAGATCGTGGCCTTGCGTGAAGGATGCGCAGGGCGGCGACCGCAGGGAGCCGGTGCGAAGCACGGGAGCGAAGCGCACCCCGCAGCAGCCTGACCCCTTGCCTCGTGCGTTGGCGCTGTGTGCCTGCAAAGGCAAGGGGACACGCCATTATCAAAAACAAATGATTCGGTAATTTGTGCTACTTTGCCTGCCGAACCTCAAAAAATAACAGTAGGATATGCGTATAGGAATTGTTTGCTACCCCACTTTTGGCGGTAGTGGTGTACTGGCCACGGAGTTGGGGAAAGCGTTGGCGCAAAAAGGCCACCAGGTGCATTTTATCACTTATCAGCAACCGGTAAGGCTGAGTGCCTTCAACCCGAACATCTATTATCACGAGGTGCATGTCCCCACCTATCCGTTATTCGATTTCCCGCCTTACGAAACAGCATTGGCCAGCACGATGGTTGACGTTATCAAGAATTATTCGCTCGACCTGCTGCACGTCCATTATGCCATCCCCCATGCGTCGGCGGCGTATATGGCCAAAAAGATATTGCAGCATGAGGGAATTGACGTGCCCGTGGTCACGACGCTGCACGGCACGGACATCACGCTGGTGGGCAAGGATAAGATGTACTCGCCGGTAGTGGCTTTTTCCATCAACCAAAGCGATGTGATAACCGCCGTGTCCCAAAACCTGCGCGAGGAAACCTACAAGACCTTCAACATTGAAAAAGAAATAGAGGTCATTTATAATTTCGTAGACGTGGAGCGATTTGGACGCAAACCGCTTGACGCCTTCAAAAAGGTGCTGGCCCCCAACGGGGAACGTATTCTGCTGCACGCTTCCAACTTCAGGCAGGTGAAGCGTGTGCAGGATGTGGTGGAAGTTTTTTACGAAGTGCAAAAACACGTACCCTCTAAATTGTTGTTGGTGGGTGATGGCCCTGACAGGCAGGTGGCCGAACAACAGGGCCGCGAACTTCACGTGGCAGACAAAATGATTTTTGTGGGCAAGCAGGAGCAGATGGAAGACATATTTGCCATTGCCGATTTGTTTTTGCTGACATCGGAATATGAAAGTTTCGGTCTGGCGGCGCTGGAAGCCATGGCGTCCCGCGTGCCGGTGATATCTTCCAACGCAGGCGGACTGGGAGAAGTGAATATAGAAGGCGTGACGGGTTATCTGGCCGATGTGGGCGATGTACAAACGATGAGCCAACGCGCTTTGCAGATACTTGAAAATGATGAGGTGTTGGAAGGGTTTAAGCAACGCGCGTACGAACATGCCCGTCAATTTAATATTGATAATATCATCCCACAATACGAAAGTGTTTACAGGCGTTTTTGCAAGGATTGCTAATAAGGAATTGCTTATTCCGAAAGTCTTATTTTCACATTCTCATGTTGCTGCCATTGCAATGTGACGGACTTTGTTATTTTTGTGCTTCATATTTAAAAATATACTGATGAAAAAATATATTGTATTTACCATTGCCGTATCGTTATTTTTTGTTGCCTGCAATAGCAAGAAGGAAATGACACCCGCAGACTTTAACGAAACGGTGGTAAACATGGAGCAAAGCCTCGAAGAACCGTTGTTGAAAGCCGAGGCCGAAATCAAGGTGCGCAGCGACCGCCAAAACTGGAAGGGCATGTCCGAATCTGCCAAGTCTATCGAAGACAGCATAAACGTTCGCCTGAAAAAGATTGAACAAATGCCGGCCGTGGGCGTGGGCGGTGAGGATTTTAAATTGGTAGCCAAACGCTATTTTGAATATATGAAGGGCATCTATACCTCTTACGCTGAAATTGCCAATGCCAAGGACGATGCCGGACGGGAAGAAGCCAGTAAAAAAATGCAGAATATGCTGGCTTCGCAACCAGAAGTTATTCAAAACATGCAAGCCTCACAACTCAAGTATGCAAGGGAAAACGGCTTTGTGATAGAAGAGTGATGAAGCGCATGATTTCATTTTCATGTAATAGAATTTATATCTCAACAAATCTCACTCTATTAAAAGCTCATCATAAAAAAACGCAGCCTTTGAAAGGCTGCGTTTTCTGTATCCGTTCAACAAAATCAATTTGCCACTTCCGGGATTGGGGTGCCTATAGTGCCGTTGGGCATCTGGATGCGAAGCATGGCGGCCACAGTGGGAGCGATGTCAGTCATATACGTTTCACGCGTGAGCCTGCCGGGCTTGACGTTCCAACCATACCACACAAGCGGGATATGGCTATCGTAAGGATTCCACATGCCGTGCGTGGTGCCTTTAGAGCCGCCATCAAACCACTGCGGGTTAAACACAAATTGAATATCGCCACTAAGTTTGGCATTATACCCGTTTATCAGTCTTATTTTAATAGGTTCGGGCAGGGACGAGGAACTTATTGATTTCAGGTCAACCGCATCTGTGATATAAGGCAACTTCAACAGTTGGTCAATCATAAACGCCGTAACAATCTTTTTGTCTATCTTGACGGAATCAATAGTAGCATAATTCAGATAAACCTGATAATTGGACACGGTTGTCACCAAATTTTTTGCTCCAAAGTGCTTAGCAGCTTCATCGTTAAGCACTTTTTTGATATCTCTGCTGCTTACCGCACCACCGTGCGAATGATGCTCGCGCATGAAAGCCGGTACGTGGGCCGCACCGTGGTCGGCAGTCAGGAATACAAGGTATTGGTTCTTACCTATCTTGGCGTCAAGATATTTGAAAAGATCAGCCAGATCTCTGTCTAAACGCAAATAACAATCCTCCGCTTCTATTGAATTAGGGCCAAAAGTATGACCAATATAATCGGGAGAAGAGAAGCTAACGGTGAGAAAATCCGTTACGCCGCGCTGCCCCAGTTTTTCCCCTTCGATAGCAGCCTTGGCCATGTCTGCCGTATATGTGTTGCCATAAGGCGTTGTGCGAAAGGCATCATATTTTTTATCCTCCGAAAGCTTTGAAGTTTGGTGCGGAAAAGTGTTGCCACCACCGGGCATCGAGCTTTCGTAAGGCTTATCGTCCTCCGTGCTTTGCTTATAAGTATTAATCGGATAGAGCGTTTTCCAATCCTGCGCCATGTATTTATCTGCCAGTTTTTTAGCATTCAGGTCTTTAACCCACTGTGGCAAATCGGCCATGTAAAAACTGCTGCTTATCCATCCGCCGACTGCATTGTCAAACCAATAGGCGGCATTGGCCATGTGGCCTGCGGGCATAATGGCAGCCCTGTCTTTTAATGCCACCCCTATCACCTTTCCGTCAAAATTGGTAGCCAATCTTAACTCATCGGTAATTGTGGTAGTGAGCAAATTACGCGGTGACATTTTTCCCGCTTTTGAGGTGCTGCCCACCGTATATACATCCGCGTCATCAGCACAATAAGCATCGCCCGGTTTGGCACGGTCATACCAGTTGTTGCCGATTATACCATGAATAGCCGGCACGGAGCCTGTGTACACACAGGCATGGCCTGCGCAGGTGTGGGCTGGTAAATAAGGAATCATGGTGTTCTCACAGCTAAACCCTTCGTGCACCAAACGGTTGAAACCGTCTTTACCGTACCTATCAGCATAGCGATACAGATAATCCCACCGCATTTGGTCAACAACGATACCCACGACCAGTTTTGGCCGTTTTACAGCATAAGGGTTTTGGGAAAAGCTTTGCATACTTATCATGCAGAGCCATAATAACAGGAATGTCGTGATTCTCTTCATATTCATTTTATTTTATCGAAAGTATTATTAATCCAAATTGATAAAACCAAAAACGGTAATATTCATAATAAAATAACGGGGACTTCCGTAAAACAACTACGTCGGCCCCCGTTTATACTTTATTAAAGATTAGATTATCTCACTTCATACATTCAAGTACTTCAGGGGTCACGCCCGTAAAGCTAAAGCCACCATCATGAAAGAGGTTTTGCATGGTTACATATTTGGTAAAGTCGCTAAACATTACCGCAATATAATTGGCGCAAGCTTCTGTGGGCGCATTGCCCAAGGGGCTCATCTTATCAGCAAAGCTATAAAAATTATCAAATCCCTTTACGCCGCTGCCCGCAGTGGTCATGGTGGGTGATTGAGAAATAGTATTTACCCGCACATTGTTCCTTTTGCCATAATAATAGCCGAACATTCGTGCCGTATTTTCCAGCAAAGCCTTTGCATCGGCCATTTCACTGTAATCAGGAAACACGCGCTGCGCCGCAATGTAACTGAGTGCTACCACGCTGCCGTAGTCATTCAGTGCATCCAAATCCCAAGCTGTTTTTAAGACTTTATGAAGGCTGATAAACGATATATCAAACGTTTTATGATACCATTCATAGTTGAGGTCGGTGTAAGGTTTGTCTTTACGCACGTTCAGCCCCATGCCCACGGAGTGCAGCACAAAATCTATTTTGCCGCCAAAATGTTCCATTGCTTTTTGAAACAGGTTCTGCAGGTCATCCTTGCTGGTCACGTCCGCACCGATGACGGGAGCATTGCCGCATTGCTCTGCCAACTGATTGATGGTGCCGAGGCGCAGTGCCACCGGGGCGTTTGTCAGTACGATTTGCGCGCCTTCTTCATGACATTTGAGCGCCGTTTTCCAAGCGATAAACTTTTCGTCGAGCGCACCGAAAATAATTCCTTTTTTTCCTTGTAATAGATTATGTGCCATTTCAATAATACAATTAGTCGGTAAAAATAGGAAACTTTACCCTTTAGCCTCAAAATTTTTCAGCCCGGCACATTTCATTCATCTGTACCTTACATAAAATTATTTCCGAAAGCCATTTATCCCGATAATTTATAAATATAAAGTTTTAATATTCTTTGGGAAAAAATGTGATGCACCCGAAGTGTTTATTCCTATTTTTGCGAACATCATAGACTAATCTTTTCGATTATGAATTTTAAGAAAGTAAATAACCTGACCGGTTGGGCCGTATTTGTAGTTTCGATGCTTACGTATATGCTCACGCGCGAGGCGCGCGGTTCTTTATGGGATTGTGGCGAGTTTGTTGCCTGTGCATTTAAACTCGGGATGCCGCACCCGCCCGGTGCGCCGATGTTCACCTTATTGGGCAGGTTCTTTATCATTCTTTTCGGCGATGACCCCATGACGGCGGCCAATGCCGTAAACTTTATGAGCGCGGCGGCCAGTGCGGGCACTATCTTGTTCCTGTTTTGGACAATCACGCACTTTGCGCGCAAGATGTTCGTGACCGTGGGTGAAGAACTAAGCGGTCAACAGATTTTTACCATTATGAGCGCCGGTGTAGTGGGCGCTTTGGCTTATAATTTCAGCGATTCGTTTTGGTACAGCGCGGTAGAAGGTGAGGTGTATGCCTTGTCTTCCTTCTTTACCGCCTTGGTATTTTGGGCGATGCTACGCTGGGAACATGCCGATGAACACGCTCGCGGCGATGCTGCTGCCGAGGCGCGTGCAGACCACTGGATAGTATTCCTTTTCTTTATGATGGGGCTGTCTATCGGCGTGCACCTGCTCAACCTGCTTACCATCCCGGCCATCGTCATGATTTACTATTACAGGCGTTATAAACCCACTCTCAAGGGTAGCATTATTGCTTTCCTGATTGGTTGCGCCATCACGGGCATTGTGCAGGTAGCGGTTATACAATATAGCATGAAGGCCGCGGGATTGTTCGATGTATTTTTTGTGAACAACTTGGGCATGCCGTTTTTCTCGGGATTCACGGTATATTTTATTTTGATTGCCGCATTGATAGTATGGGGGATTAGTTTTTCGTCGGCAAAATTTTCTAAAACTAAGGTAATCGTTTGGACGGCCATTTTATTCACGCTGTCTTTCCTCCCATTTGCTTACAGCAGCACCGGAGCATTGTTTAAATTGATTTTATTGCTGGCCGTAGGCGCTGTATTGGGATATTTCATCAAGCCCACGGCGCTCAGACTGATGAAACTTTTCCTGTGGTGCTTCGCCTTCATGATGTTGGGCTATTTTATGTATGCCACTTCCATCATCCGCAGTAATGCCAACCCGGCCATTGACATGAACAACGTGGACAACCCCATCAACCTCGTGTATTATCTGGGACGCGAACAATATGGCAGCGCGCCGTTGATTTACGGCCCACACTTTGCCGCAGAAGTGGACTTTGGCGATAACGGTGATCCTTACGACTATAAGGAAATGCAATACACCAAAGGTGAAAAGAAATACATACCCATGGGCCGTAACCGTGAGGTAAGATATTTGAGTTCTGATAAACAACTTTTCCCCCGCATCTGGGATCCGAGCAATGACCAAAACCACGCACAGTTTTACGCGGATTGGTTAGGCTTGGAAAGAATACAAGATCCCAATACCGGACAACAGAAGTATCAAGCGCCTTCCTATGGAGATAATATCAACTGGTTTCTGTCTTACCAGACCAGTTTCATGTACATGCGCTATTTCATGTGGAATTTTGCGGGCAAGCAAAACGATGTGCAGGGATTGGGCAACAAACGTGATGGCAACTGGCTGACAGGCATTTCTATCATAGACAATGCCTTGCTGGGGGACCAAAGCATGATGCCCGACAGCGTAAAGCATAACAAGGCGCACAATACATTATACCTGTTGCCTTTCATCCTCGGCATCATCGGATTTGTTTACCAATATCTAAGGAACAGAAAAGACTTCATAGTAACGTTCCTGCTCTTCTTCTTTACTGGCATGGCAGTTGTCATGTACCTTAACCAACCGGGCAATCAACCGCGTGAACGTGACTATGCCTATGTGGGTTCGTTCTATGCCTTTGCCATTTGGATTGGGTTGGCCGTGGTAGCCATCGTGAAACTGGCCAGGGAAAAAGTGGACAAGTTAACAGCAAAACATCTTTTGGTATACGGCTCGGGCACAACATTCCTTGTAGTGGCATTGAGCAGCATGTCGGCAAACTTTTCCGGCGTGATGATTACAAGCCTTGCTTCCGCCGCTTTATTTGCCATCCTCACATTTTTATTAATCTATTTGGTACGAGCGGCATCTTCTCAGGGGAATAATTATGGTACGGCCAATATCGTTACAGCAGTATTGTGTTTGCTGGTGCCGGTGCTGATGGCATTTCAGGAATGGGATGACCACGACCGCAGCAAAAAAACACTTGCGCCTGATTTGGCCAAGGATTATCTGGAAAGCTGTGCGCCAAACGCCATCCTTTTCACTTTTGGGGATAATGACACTTATCCGTTATGGTATGCACAGGAAGTGGAAGGCGTGAGGACGGATATCCGCATTATCAACACCAGCCTTTTGGGCATTGATTGGTATATCAACCAACTGCGTTACAAAATAAATGATGCGGATAGTGTAGATGTAATCTGGACACCGCAACAAATAGAAGGCCATAATCGCGAATACATGCGTGTAGTAGCACCGCAGCCCACTCAAAATATAGATGCGAATGCGTATTATCCGCTCTATGATGTGATGAAAACCGTATTGGGAGCCCCGCTCGTAGACCCGGAAACGGGCAGCGACGTAGGGCCGCAATCCTTGCCCATCCGCAAGTTCTTTGTACCGGTGGACAAGCAGTTGGTTATAAAAAACGGTACGGCAAACGCCACAGACAGCGTACTTGACCAGATGTCGTTCGAACTGCCCGCACGCACGACCGGTTTGCAACGAAACGACCTGATGATATTGAATATCCTTGCGACAAATAACTGGAAACGCCCGATATATTTCACCTCTCCTTATGGCGAACTGGGCTTTGACCCTTACCTGCGCAAAGACGGGTTGGCATACCGCCTGGTGCCGTTTACGGTAAAAGCGCCACAACAAAATTGGGTAGCAGAGAATATGGCACGGCAGATAGGCTTAGGTGGCTCTGCCCTACGCGATAATAATCTGGATGCTATTAATAAGAACCTGTTGACCAAATATGAATTTGGTGGCGCGAACAAAAAAGGTGTTTATTTTGACGAGGAAAACCGTCGCCACCTGTTAAGCATCCGGGGCATATTTGCAGAAGCAGCAGGCAACCTTGCCGATGCGAACAGAAAAGACGATGCCGCCAAACTGCTCGAAAAACTGGAACGTGGTATAGACACGGTAAATCTGCCCTACGCGATGGTAAGCCGTTATGGACAGCATAATCAAAATGCATTGATGCTGGCCGAGGCCTATTACAAAACTGGTAAATACGAACAGGCGCGCAAGGTTTCAAATTCTATTCGCAAGGATATTGAAGACCAGCGTAAATATTATACTTACCTGAAAACTCAAAAACAGGATTACTATCAAAGTGTTTCTATTGAGGATCAGATTAATGAGGCGTTGGGACATATATTGTCAGCCATAGAGGAGCAATATGACCCGTTGAAAAAAGCAGCGGCTTCCCCGATGCAGGAACTGGAACCCGGCACACCCGCAGCGGACAGCACAAAAAAATAAACCGCATACGGTTCATTACAATATCCCCGGAAATTTCCGGGGATATTTTTTTGCGTTCGCGCGAAGCCGGGCAGGGATGCAAAGGGCGGCGACCGCAGGGAGCCGGTGCGCAACACAGTGAAGCACCGGAGCAAAGCGAAGCCCGGAGCAGCCCGGCCGGGGCATGTGCACGGGGTGCAGCGTGGCCATGCCCCGGGCCCGCATGTTCAAAAAAATGCTTACATTTATCGTTATGCGCGGATTTCATTTCTCAAAGTTTGACCCCAAGGCTGGCGGCAAACCACCGTTTGAACAATTGCTGGATATTTTCCTGCAACTGCTCACGTTTACGAGTGGCGATGCGGCAGAGGCGCTCCGATGGATGAACGAACTGGATAAACAATATCAATTGACCGATGACGAATACGGCCTCGGCGATTTTATGGAAGATCTTAAAAACAAGGGATACATCCGGGAGGACGAGGAACATCACGATATAAAAATAACACCGAAAACAGAACAGGGCATACGCCAAAAAAGTCTGGAGGAAATTTTCGGGAAATTGAAAAGGGCCGGGCGCGGCGACCACAAGACTTTTTTAAGCGGACAGGGCGACGAACTGAACCCGGACATACGTCCCTTTCAATTTGGCGATACGCTGGAACAGGTGGATTTTACGGAATCTATCCGCAACGCACAGATAAATCACGGCATTGACAGTTTTCAACTGCGCGAGGACGATCTTAGCATACGTGAGGCAGATTTTAAGACACAAACTTCCACGGTGCTGATGATTGACATCTCCCACTCTATGATTTTGTACGGTGAAGACCGCATTACACCCGCTAAAAAAGTGGCGATGGCGCTCAGTGAGCTGATTACCACCCGCTACCCCAAGGACACGCTGGACGTGGTGGTGTTTGGCAATGATGCCTGGCAGGTGGAGATAAAGGATTTGCCTTATCTGCAAGTGGGGCCTTATCACACCAACACGGTGGCCGGGCTGGAGCTGGCCATGGACTTGCTGCGCCGCCGCCGCAACCCCAACAAGCAGATTTTCATGATTACGGACGGCAAGCCTACCTGCCTTAAAATAGGCAGCCGCTATTATAAAAACTCGATGGGGCTTGACCGCAAAGTGGTGAACCGCTGCATGAGCCTAGCGGCACAATGTAAAAAGCTGAAAATCCCCATTACCACTTTTATGATTGCCACTGACCCTTATTTGCAAAACTTTGTGCAGGAGTTTACGGAAATGAACCACGGCAAGGCTTATTTTGCCTCGCTGGACAATCTGGGCTCTTTTATATTCAAAGACTTTGAAAGCGGCAGGCAAAAGCGCGTGTATTAACGCAATAATCATTCAATCATTATATATAATAAACAAAAAGCTATGGACAACAGCGGTATCTTTTAGATATTCTCCACTGTCCATAGCTCATTATTTACGGTCTTGTCTCTTTATTTTTTCGTAAAGTGATAAACAATGTAAATAGTCTGACCGTCCAGATTTACCGGGCTTTTAGCCGTGAAATAATCCTTGCCGTAATCAGTTACTTCCATAGAATAGCCTTCCTCTACTTTTCTGGAATCACTTCTCTTTACGCCGTCCATTCTTTTGAACCTGAAATACGTGATACCGCCACCGCTCCTTTGCGACCAAAGGATTTGCCGGGCGCCTGTGGCACAGGTGCCGTTCGTGATCGTGTAAGAGCCATACCCGTTGTTGGGCAAAACCCATTCACTACCCTCAAAACAACTTAGAGCCGCATCATCAAATGAAGTGATTTTAAGTTTTCCCCTATCAGCCCCTTCTACGTCCGTGGATGTCAGCACCCAGGAACCTTTCAGGTCATTGCGGCTTGCGGGTGCCGTTGTGGCAGACTTCTTTGAGCCTGAACAAGACGCCATCAGGAAACAACATGCGATCACAGATAGTTTTAAAATACTTTGCATAAAAAATAGATTTTTATTGTTATAGCAATTGAAATGCCAAAATCAAGCTATTGACGTAAAGGAAGCCGGAGAGGTTGTAAAAGGATGTACATCAATTTTATAAAGAATCTCGTTTAACCTTTTCAGTTCGTTTAAAAACCGTTAGGTATTCATTTAGCTTTCAGCAAAGGAATTTAGCCCCTGATGGGTTATATTTGCCGGAATATATTGCAAATACTAAAAAAAATCTTTATGCAAAAGACGAGCTTGGCCGTAATGTTGTTACTGCTTTTAGGCATGGGAGCGGTGGCGCAAAAGGCACCCGGGGGAAAAGACCCGGTAGATTATGTAAACACGCTGATGGGAACGGACTCAAAATTCTCGCTATCCAACGGGAACACCTATCCGGCAGTAGCAGTTCCCTGGGGCATGAACCTGTGGACAGCACAAACAGGTAAAAATGGCGATGGATGGCAATACACCTACACTGCGGACAAAATACAGGGCTTTAAGCAAACGCACCAGCCCTCACCGTGGATGAACGACTATGGCATGTTGTCGCTCATGCCGGTAACAGGCCGTGCCGTGGCCGACCAGGAGCAGCGCGCCAGTTGGTTTTCCCACAAGGCAGAAGTAGCAAAGCCTTATTATTACAGTGTTTATCTTGCCGACCACGATGTGACGGCTGAAATCACACCCACGGAACGGGCAGCCTATTTCAGGTTCACGTTTCCCAAAACAGACAGTGCCTTTATCGTGCTGGATTGCTTTGACAAGGATTCTTATGTAGAAATCGTGCCCGGGCAGAATAAAATAATCGGATACACGACAAAGTATAGCCGCGGTCCGCTCGAAAATTTCAAGAATTATTTTGTGGTGCAGTTCGACCGCGCATTTACCAGCACGGGCACGTGGTCTGAAAAGGACATTTTTAGGAACACCCTTAAACTACAGAACGACAAGAACAGTGGCGCCATCGTAGGATTCGCTTCTCCAAAAAGAGGGGAAACCGTATCCGTGAAAGTAGCTACCTCTTTTATAAGCCAGGCACAGGCCGAGCTTAACCTGAGAGAAGTGAACGGTTTAACATTTGATCAGGTAAAGGCAAAAGGACGTGATCTCTGGAACAAAACATTGGGCAAAGTAAAAGCTGAAAGTGACGATATAGACGAACTCAGGACTTTTTACTCCTGTCTATATCGTACCGTATCCTTCCCCAATAAATTATACGAGATTGATGCCAACGGCAAGATAGTGCATTACAGTCCTTACAACGGGCAGGTGTTGCCGGGTTATATGTTTGGCGGCACGGGCTTTTGGGATACGTTCAGGGCGTTATACCCGTTCCTGAATCTTGTATATCCTTCCATCAACAAAGAAATGCAGGAAGGACTGATAAACGATTATAAAGAAGGTGGCTTCCTGCCGGAATGGAGCAGCCCCGGCTTTGCCAACGTGATGATAGGTAACAATTCCGCTTCTGTGGTGTCTGATGCGTACATAAAAGGTTTGAGAGGGTATGATATAAACAAGCTGTACGAAGCATTGCTGCACGGTGCCAACAACGAAGGGCCGATGACAGCCGTAGGACGTAAAGGCGTACAATACTATAACGAACTGGGATATGTGCCTTATGATGTGGGCATCAACGAAAACGCTGCAAGGACGCTGGAATATGCTTACGACGACTTTACCATCTATCAACTGGGCAAAGCATTAGGCAAACCAAAGGCAGAACTGGACTTGTACAAAAAACGTAGCCTGAACTACAAAAACCTGTTCGACCCCGAACATAAGCTGATGCGCGGTAAGAACAAGGACGGACAGTTCCAAAGTCCGTTCAGCCCGCAGAAATGGGGTGATGCCTTCACCGAAGGTAATAGCTGGCACTATTCCTGGAGCGTGTTCCACGATATAAACGGATTGATAAACCTGATGGGCGGCAAGAAAGATTTCATACAAATGCTCGACTCTGTTTTCGTTATGCCCCCGACTTTCGATGACTCCTATTACGGCGGCGTGATACACGAGATCCGCGAGATGCAGGTGATGAACATGGGGCAATATGCTCATGGTAACCAGCCTATCCAGCACATGATTTACCTGTACAACTATGCAGGCGAACCGTGGAAAGCGCAATACTGGCTGCGGGAAGTGATGCACAAACTTTACAAACCCACTCCTGACGGCTATTGTGGCGATGAGGACAACGGCCAAACATCCGCGTGGTACGTATTTTCCGCGATGGGCTTCTATCCTGTATGCCCCGGCGTACCACAATATGTAATCGGCGCGCCGTTGATGAAAAAAGTAACCGTTACGTTGGAAAATGGAAAACAGGTTGTCATCACCGCAAATAATCAATCAAAAGAAAACCGGTATGTGCGTTCGCTGCGATTGAATGGCAAGGAACATCCTAAGAACTGGCTAAGTCATTTTGACCTGCAAAAAGGCATGAAGGTTGATTTTGATATGAGCGCCTCTCCCAACAAAATCAGGGGCACACAACAAAGCGCTTATCCTTACTCCTTATCGTTGGATGATAAATAGATTCCTGAAAGGATATTCCTTGTAGGCAAATCCTGACAAGAAAATCAACTTACGGCGGCTTTTCCTTTTCATAAGGGGATTGGCTGCCGTAATTGCATAAAGCCCAAACGCAAACCAGTGTTCATCTCGACGGATAGAGTGTGTTCTTTGTTCCATCTTCTATAAATATGTGACGGAGAGGGGCTTGTTCAAAAAATGTTCTGCACTCTTCTCTGCTCATATAGCGCATGAATGAAGTTTTTCCTGTAAGTTTGGTCGGCAAAGGCAAAATATGATAACGGGCAAAGATATATACAAGGCTTACGGTAACGTGCAAGTGCTCAAAGGTGTGGACATCAGCATCGCCAAGGGCGAGGTTGTGTCCATCGTGGGGCCGTCCGGCAGCGGCAAAAGTACCCTGCTACATATTCTTGGCACGCTTGATAAACCGGACAAGGGCGAAATCGTCATGAACGATACGTCTGTCAGCAACCTTTCCGGCAACAAACTGGCCGCTTTCCGCAACAGGAACATTGGTTTTGTATTTCAGTTCCACCACCTGTTGCCTGAATTTTCGGCGTTGGAAAACGTATGTATCCCCGGTTGGCTGGCCGGTCGCAAAAAGAAGGAAACACACGAGGCAGCATTAGAACTGTTAAACACACTGGGCGTTTCGCACCGTATGGATAACAAACCCAACGAGCTTAGCGGTGGCGAACAACAACGAGTGGCCGTGGCGCGCGCGCTCATCAACCGTCCCGCAATCGTGTTTGCCGACGAGCCTACCGGAAACCTTGATAGCGCCAATGCGCAGGAGCTTCATAATTTGTTTTTCCAACTGCGCGAAAAATTTGACCAAACCTTTCTCATCGTTACTCACAATGAAGAACTCGCCGATTTGAGCGACCGCGTGCTGCACATGCGCGATGGCCTTATCATAGAAGCATCCAGCAAGTTGTCATAATTATTTTCCTATAAAATATTTATTGAGAGACCTCGCCAAACAGAAGCACTTTTAATGAAAATGAGCTAACCCATTCATCAAAAGGTCGTACATTTATACCCTTCTTTTATTCAAACAATTGAGATATGTTCAGTAAAGATATTTATGTGCAACGTCGGGAAACGCTCAAAACGAAATTGGGTAGCGGCCTTATCCTGTTAATGGGCAACGAAGAAGTAGGCATGAACTTTGCCCACAACGGATACCATTTTAGACAAGACAGCACTTTTTTGTATTATGTCGGTATAGACCAGCCGTCACTCACCGTTATTATTGACATTGATAATGACAAGACCATTTTATTTGGCAATGAACTCACGATTGACGATATCGTATGGACAGGCCCATTGCCTCCTTTGACGGAGTTGGCCGCAGACGCGGGCATCACGGAAGTAAGACCGGCCTCTGCCGTGGCAAATTATTTGCAAACAGCCACATCACAAAAACAAACGATTCATTATCTACCACCCTATCGCGGTGAACATTATTTAAAACTGCTTGACTGGCTACAAATTTCCCCTGCCGAAGCAGACAGTAAAAAAT
This sequence comes from Niabella sp., assembly GCA_047601605.1. GTDB lineage: Bacteria > Bacteroidota > Bacteroidia > Chitinophagales > Chitinophagaceae > Niabella. The sequence continues at coordinate 1,397,819 of JASGIU010000002.1, read as the reverse complement.
CTGTGAGCCTGATCCAGGCTGTTGTTTCCATGCGCTCCTATAAACAGCCGGAAGAAATCGCGGAAATAGAAAAAGCCATTGATATTTCTACCGAAATGCACGAAACGTTCATGCGGCTGACCAAAGAAGGCGTTCGTGAAAATTATATTGCGGGCATCATAGAAGGTGTTGCCAGAAGCAACGGTGGCAATCTTTCGTTCCCCACCATCTTGACCGTAAATGGTGAAACTCTTCATATACATGCGCGGGACGTGGTGATGCACGACGGACAACTGGCTCTATGCGATGCAGGTGCAGAAACTGCCATGCACTATGCGGGCGACCTGACACGCACTATGCCCGTCAGCAAAAAATTTACCGACATTCAAAAACAATTATACAACACCGTGCTGAATGCACAACTTGCAGCCATCGAAGCCTGTAAGCCGGGCGTACTTTTCCGTGATGTGCATACGCTTGCCGGTGAAAAGTTGTTAGAAGGCTTGAATGAGGTGGGCATTGTCAAAGGTGATGTCCGCGAAGCCTTGGCAAATGATGTGCATACGTTGTTTTTTCAATGCGGGTTGGGGCACATGATGGGGCTTGATGTGCATGATATGGAAAACCTTGGCGAACAATATGTGGGCTACACGGACTCGTTGAAAAAAGGAACAACCTTCGGCTGGAAATCGCTGCGGTTAGGCAGGGCGTTGGAGCCCGGTTTTGTAGTTACCGTTGAGCCGGGGCTATATTTCATCCCCACATTGATAGATATGTGGAAGGCAGAAAACAGGCTTAGCCAGTTTGTCAATTATACCGAATTAGACAAATTCCGTGGCTTTGGCGGTATCCGCATAGAGGACGATGTGTTGGTCACGACTGATGGCCCTCGTGTGCTGGGCAGTCACACCGCACCCAAAACAGTCGAAGAAATTGAAAACTTTTCTTAGGCTGGAAACAAAAATTTAACCAATTGCCTTTACAAACCTGCTTAAATTTGACCACTCCAATTATTTGCAGGATTTCACCAAAATTGGTAACAGCATCTTGTGACATTTACTATTTATTAGTGCTAAACATCACCTTAAAATCAGCCCGCCTGAACCAGCAAACGCTGAAAACAGTCAATAGGACAAGTATATAATTGACTGTTGATACATTACAATTCCCATTATAGATTGAACCGGAATATTCGTGCCAATGCCAAGGAAATAATTTTCGAGACACCGGAAGAGCAAACCCACATAGCTTGTTGACTATGCCTGGAGACAAGTCAATCAAATCCGGAAAAACGGAACCTAAAAATGCAAGCCCCATTATTATCCGATATTTCTTTCTTATAAACCATGTTAATATCACAATCATTATTAAGCCACTTATGGCATCAAGCTTCGCGTTTATGGGATAGCAATGTGGAAGATAGTCCAACGTTCCGTGCGAAATAAGCCCGAGAACAAAAGCAAATATCGCCGTCAAAATAATCGGTTTGGCAGAAGTCACTTGTTCAAGTCGCTTGGTGTCTGTCAGCAAAACAGTCACACCTATTGCCGTTGTTGTATGAAATATTACATTCATTGTCGTATTTCGCTATTACATTACTTTATGTCTGCTTACCCCTCCATCACCAAAGCCGGTCGTGAAAACGTAAAAGGGATAATATAAAAAAAGGAAACAGCGTTGATAACCACTGTTTCCTTGATGTAGTCCCGACAAGAATCGAACTTGTATCTAAAGTTTAGGAAACTTCTATTCTATCCATTGAACTACGGGACCAAAACGGGCTGCAAATATAGCGTTTTGGCAACATATATCGCGCAAAATTCCTATACCGTGGCCACACCCAATGCTACTATCGCTACGGTAACCACCACCAAAACCAGAAAAAGAATCAGGAAGCCAACCATCAGCATAAAATACCTCGACAGGCTACCCATGCCCTGTTCCAGGCTTGCGATATCGCCCTTATCCAATCCCAAAAGCACATTGCGCGAAAAACTATTCAACAGCCAAAACACCACTCCCCCAAAAATCAGGGAAATAATGATGCGCACCAAACTGGGGCCAGCCATCGCCACGGCCACTTCAGAATCGGCAAAACCTTCCTTCGCCGGCAAATTCACATCCGCCCCGCCCAAAAAATATCCGATAAGCCCCAATGCGGCACTGGCCAATAATACCAGCCCAAAAAGGCGCGCCATCCTTCCGGCGCTTTCTATTTTTTCCCGCGTTACCGCGTCCGGCACAGGCCGTTCCTGCACTTGTTCTACCTCATCCATTATTGAAACAATGCCATAAAATTGGCCGACAGGCCAAAAATTGTAATGATAACTAATATAAAAAAGAACCGCTTTATCGCCCCAAAACCTTCCCCCAACAGCACGGTATCTTTATGCTCCACCCCGTGGCGCAACAATACGGATGCCCTGTACAAAAAATACAACAGCCCGGCTGCCACAAAGAAAAATATAAAAAATACCATGACCAGCGCGCCGTACAAACCATCCATCTGTATGGGCATCGCCGCCATCGCGCCCTGAATCATCTCCGCACCGTTAAAAATCATCGTCAGGACAACAAAAGCCCCAACCCCAAAGCCGATGACGGATATTACACGCGCCCATTTACTGATGTTGAGGATTTGCCGCTGCACATTTTGCGGAAACATTTGGTCAAAAGGGTCTTCGGATAAACCTTCCATAAAAAACAAATAGGGCGCGAAGTTACTAAACATTCCGATGGTTATGCCTTTTTATTTTATCAACTTTTGCACTACTATCAGCTCCCTTGCGACGCTCCCTCCAACAGCAGAACAAATCTGGGTAAGACAAAAATCATTCATTCCTTATAAAAGGATGACACAAGAACAACAGGATAAAAAGGAAATTATTTGTTTGCAATCCTGTACAGGCGTCCCTTTGCGCCATCACAAACCGCATATAGCGCGCCGTCCTTTCCTTCCGTAACATCGCGGAAACGCTGGCCTTCCTTGGCAAGCAATCTTTCTTCGCGCACCACTTTGTTGTTTTCTATGACCAACCTCAAAATATGCGAGCCGCTAAGGCAACCGATGAACAAATTATTCTTCCACTCAGGCACAAGTTTTCCGCTGTAAAAGGTCATGCCGCTTGGCGAAACCACAGGATCCCAATAATACACGGGCTGCTCCATACCCTCCTTTTGCGTGATGCTGTCCCCAATCTTTTTTCCTCCATATTCTATGCCGTAGGTGATAGTCGGCCAACCATAATTTTTGCCCGGCCTTATCAGGTTCACCTCATCACCACCGCGCGGCCCAAATTCACACTCCCACAAATCACTCGTCACGGGATGACGCGCCAGCCCCTGCACATTGCGATGCCCGTAAGAATATATTTCCGGGCGTGCCTGTGGGTTGCCTGCAAACGGGTTGCCTGGTGCAGGCTGACCATCTTTGGTAATCCGCAGCACCTTGCCCAACGAAGAATTCAGCCATTGCGCCTGCGGCCTTGTTTCAATGTCCGAGCGTTCGCCCGTGCTCACAAAAAGGTAACCATCTTTATCAAACACCAAGCGGGAGCCATAATGCAACCGGCTGTCATGAGCCGGCGTAGCCCGATAGATAACCGTAGCACTTTCTATCGTCTTTTCATCATCGGCTAACCTGCCCTTTGCAATGGCCGTTAACGTGCCACCGGCATTGTCTTCGGAAAAACTCCAATACACCATACGGTTGTTCACAAAATCAGGATCAATGGCCAGCCCTAACAAACCGCCCTGCCCTCCGGCATTTACGGGCGGCGCACCCGTTATCGGCGCACTAAGAACACCACTATTAGAAGCTATACGGAACGTACCAGCCTTTTCGGTAATCAAAAAACGACCGTCAGGCAAACTGGCAATGCCCCAGGGATTCACTAAATCCTCAGTGAGTACCTTAATATCCAGCGGAGCTTTTGTTACAATGCCCGGCACGCGGGTCTGCCCCTCAAAGGCAGGTTTATAGTCTGCGTTGGGCGCCTGTGTTTCCACCGGGCTTATCGTGTCCCTAAAATCATTAATCGTGGGTTTGCTCTTGTTGTTGCACGCGGTTATAAATAACGCGGCAACAAGTATTATCTTGGAAAAATTTACCATTGGGCAAGGGTTTGTTTGTGATTAAAAATAATACATTTAAAGCAATAATCATTCCTTTGTTTGTACGGAATGCACTTTCTTTTTAAGCAAAAGGTGACGAGGATGCACGCATAAAATTCACTGCTCTCCTTTATTCAAAACTGTCCAATCGCAATATTTTCTGTTTCTTTGTAAGCAATTAAAAAACGAGGGAATACATGAAACCCCGCGTTTTATCAATCGTAAAAAATAAAGAAAACTCGAATGAAGCTTTGGCAAAAAACAACGGCCTCTTTACAGGAAGTAGAATCCTTCACCGTGGGCAAGGACAGGGAAATGGATTTGTACCTGGCGCGCTTTGACGTATTAGGCTCGTTGGCACATATACAAATGCTGGAAAGTGTCGGCCTGCTGCCCAAGGAAGATTTGACAATATTACAAGCTGCGCTGAAAGAAATTTACCAACAGATTTTAAAAGGTGATTTCTCCTTGCAGGACGATGTAGAGGACATTCATTCGCAAATAGAATTATTGCTCACCCAAAAACTGGGAAATGCAGGCAAAAAAATACACAGTGCGCGCAGCCGTAACGACCAGGTGCTGGTAGACATTAAACTATTCCTGCGCGATGAGATAGAAACGCTCGTTCAAACCATACAGTCCTTTTTTGAACTGCTGCAACAGCAAAGCGAAAAGTTCAGGAACGATTTATACCCCGGCTACACGCACCTGCAATTGGCCATGCCTTCTTCCTTCGGGCTTTGGTTTGGCGCTTATGCCGAAAGCCTGGTGGATGACGTGACCACACTTAAGGCTGCTTACGAAGTGGTGAACAAAAACCCGTTGGGCTCGGCGGCAGGCTATGGTTCCTCGTTCCCTATCAACCGCAAAATGACGACAGATTTGTTAGGTTTCAGCCATCTGAACTACAACGTGGTGTACGCGCAAATGGGACGTGGCAAGGCGGAACGCATCACGGCCCAGGCATTGGCCAACGTGGCAGATACCTTGGCCAAACTAAGCATGGACGCCTGTTTGTACCTCAATCAGAATTTTGGCTTCATCGGTTTTCCGGCAGAACTGACAACGGGCAGCAGCATCATGCCGCACAAGAAAAACCCTGATGTGTTTGAACTAATCCGCTCACATTGCAACCGCATCAAGGCGCTGCCCAATGAACTGTTGATGATGACGACCAACCTGCCCTCGGGCTATCACCGCGACCTGCAACTGTTGAAAGAGCATTTGTTCCCGGCGTTTGCCACTTTGCAGCATTGTATCGAAATGGCAGGACTGATGCTAAGCCACATTTCAGTGAATAAAGATATTTTGAAGGATGATAAATATAAATATCTCTTTACGGTGGATTCAGTAAACCAAATGGTGCTTGACGGTGTTCCTTTCCGCGATGCATATGTAAAAGTGGGCAAAGCCGTGGAAGACGGCAGCTATAAAGCACCTGAACAAATCACGCCCGCAAACCCGCACGAGGGCAGCATTTACAACCTGTGCAATGAGCAGGTAAAAGATATGATGCAGGATGTGGTGCAATCATTTGGCTTTGAAAAAGTGCATCAGGCCATAGACAAACTGGTAAAATAAGTTCTTAAACTTATCGGCACAATAAAAATAATATATTGTCCTAATTCCATTTATTGTCCCGCAGGTTCCAAGTGGTGATCCCCACTTTAAACTGAAGATGGTCTTTATACTGGTTGGCGACAGACCCGGTAACATAGGCACCAAGCTTAAACTTCTGAAACCGCCCGAATGGCCAGCGGAACACGTGCTCCACCCCGGCAAAAGCCTCAGCATAGCGGAGATTTCTTTCAGGGGCAATCAGGAAACCAGCCCCTGCCACTTCCCTAAGCCCGATTTTTTTAAAGAGCGGGATTTTATTGAATAATGCCCCGTTGAACTCATGTACGTAATGCCCTTCATAAAATCTTTTGAACACGGCAAACGATGAATCCATGGACTGAAAGGCTTCATAGGGATTCATGAACAGGAACGGGTCGCCGCGCCGCTGATACTTATAATCAACCTGCTGAAGATTTTTCTTGTTCAAAAAACTTCCTGACTTGATGCTGTATTGCCCGTTGCCCAGCAGCCCCATGCGCAGAAACTGTTCCACCCCCAATTCAAGATAATCAAAATTCACCTTGCTATTGAAAATATCGGGCATACCTTTTCGCCATTTAACATAAAAAGTAGGCCATTTGGGCTCCAGCAAAATCTTCTCGAAAGGCTCACGCACGTAAGGTTGAAAAGGTGTATAACGTAATTCGACACTTCCATAAAATGCGTTGTACGGCTCAAAATCGGGCGCTTTATTTTCGCCTTCGCCAATATCCGAAAAAATACTGTCCACGAAGTTATACGTCTTGTATCCTGCCAGGCTGCGCCGCAAGGACATGCTCCATTTTGTATGAAACATGAAGCCATTGGCTATTTCGCACCCCCATCCCAGGCCAATCGAATTGTCCAAATAATAATTGGCACGTTTCAATTGATTTATCCAGGCATCACCGCTGAAAATGCTGGCAAACTCTCGCTGCAACGTCACGGAGAAATAGGCCTGATTAAAAGGATTATATTTTCTCCTGAAATCAAAATACCCGTTAATGTCCTTGTTCAACAACCCGTAGCTTGGCGAGGCATTTATACTGATTGTTTTGCGCAGGCTGTCTGTTTTATAATATCTAAAAGGAAACTGCAGGCGAAGGCCGCCAAAGCTAAAAGTGGCAAGAGACAGCATCGCGGGGAAATACATATTTATCCCTTTTTCGTGATAACTCAACTCCTGCCCTTTGTAAACAATCTTTTTCCAGTTCACTTTATTGGTCACGCTGTCCACCGAATCACGATATGCTTTGCTGGTCACCACTGCCCGCACACTGTCGGTGTACTTGATAAGCCTGACTTCCTTATCCGTCAAAGGCACGGTGCGCGTGGTATTCCAAAAATTACTGTCGCGCCGATAGGCTTCAAGCGTGGTTGCACTCATTTCAGGGCCAAAATATCGCGGGGGAAATGTTTTATTTAGTTCAAAATTTCGGTATCCCACTGTTGTGGTGCCGGAAGATTTTGCATGTTTGTCTTTTGAATAATAAGAAAATGCCTGATGGGTGACCATCCATGCGGCATTGTTCACAAATTCATGCTTTTGCGTCACCTCAAAATAATCATACATGGGCAGGTGATATTTCGGGAAAGCAAAACGCAGGCTCAACACCGTCCATGTGCTGTCGTCTATAACCATTTCGCCGCTCACGGTCGCGTTGCTCAGGCTGCCCGGCCGCACGCTAATCGTGTGAACATGATGATTGCCTACATTTTCCGTTTTAAGCGTTTTGTACTTATAAGCCAGCAGGCCGCTGTAACTGATGGGCGATAAAAACGTGGCAGAGGACAAAGCCGGCACCTTGACCAAATTATCATAAAAATCAAAACGCCCTTCCGTAGTGGACAGAAAGAATAAATTACGCACATCACCGTTTCGTTTGATACCGGTACGTTCTTCTTTATAGCGAGTGGGTGAAGCATAATCAAGATGCAGCACAATTTCCGCCAATGACATACCCGGTGATGGATTTTTTGCCCAGATGGAATCCTTAGACGGTTTTTGATTTTTCGGTTTGGGAATGGAATCCTCTTTGACGGCTTTGATATATACATCGCATGAGTACGCGCCCGCCGCCTGTTGAAGTTCGTCTTTATGGCGGATGACCTGCCGCACGTAATCCTCCGCACGGTCTTTCGCCTTCGATTTAACAGTAACGCCGGTAAGGGTTTTGGCATCCTCACTCAGGATGATGTTTTGCTCCACATCCTGCTTGTCCACGACCACCGATACAACGCGCGGTTGATACCCTACCATCGTCACCACTATTTCGTAAATACCTTTGGGCAGTTCAAAAGAATAACTACCATCATTACCGCTAAGCATTGTTTTTTTAGATGCCTTCAGTTGCACGGTAGCCAGCGGTATCGGCTCAAGCCGGGTAGTGGTTATCTTGCCTTTTAACGTAAACTCCTGGGCATACAAAACTTGCCCAAACAGTGTGAGCAGCACTACAGGTAATGGTTTTGTCAATCTCATAGAAGTCACAAATATGTTCCATGCCCAAAGACATTTATAATAAAGATTTGCTAATTAGGATTATTTTAACGGGCAGGATATTCTATTAAGACACAAACCAATAAGTCAGCATGTCGGAAAGGTTCAGGCCTCAATCACCATCATTCAATCATAGTCCCTAAAAAACTGTCCACAGTTGTGTACAACTTATTTCCAGAAAATCCATCTTTTAAAAATATATTTGGATACAAAGGGGCAGGCATTTGTGAAAAAGTACAAATGACGGTGTTAAAATCCGGTCGGCCCCAGACCGGCAACCTTGATAACAAAAATGTTGTACAATTGACAGAAACAATCATCAACCTTGAAACCGTGAACCCTATCGAGTTCTTCGGCGTGAACAATGGAAAACTCAATATCCTCAAGAAAAAATTCCCGCTCCTCAAAATCCTTTCCCGTGGCACGCAAATCAAGTTAAGCGGTTCTGCCGAACAGATACAGGCTGCGCAGGAAAAAATCAATCTCATCGTGTCGTATATCGAACGAAACGGCCACATGAGCGAAAATTATTTTGACCAGGTGCTGGGCGGGGATGACGTAGAGACCATTGACAATTTCGTAGAGCGGCATCCCAACGAGGTGCTCGTTTTTGGCCCCAACGGCAAATCTGTGCGGGCACGCACGGCCAACCAGAAAAAACTGGTGCAGGAAGCGGAGAAAAATGATATTCTTTTTGCCATCGGCCCTGCCGGAACGGGCAAAACCTACACCGCCGTGGCACTTGCCGTGCGGGCATTAAAGAATAAACAGGTGAAAAAAATCATCCTCACGCGCCCCGCCGTGGAAGCAGGGGAAAGTCTGGGCTTTTTGCCCGGTGACCTGAAAGAGAAGATAGATCCATATCTACGCCCGTTATATGATGCGCTGGACGACATGATACCCGCCGACAAACTGGGTTATTATATGAGTACCCGCACCATCGAAATCGCGCCGCTGGCGTATATGCGCGGGCGGACGCTCGACAATGCCTTCATCATTTTGGACGAAGCGCAGAACGCCACAGACTTGCAACTAAAAATGTTCCTGACCCGCATCGGTGCCAACGCCAAGGCCATCATCACGGGCGATATGACACAGGTAGATTTGCCACGTAACCAAAAGAGCGGATTGGCGACGGCGGTTCGTATCCTACAAAATATAAACGGCATCGGCCACATCGAACTGGACGAAGAAGACGTAGTACGCCACCGTTTGGTGAAGGCCATCATCAAAGCTTATCATAAAGAGCACGAGCGCGACGGCGAACACACTCACGGGTTCAGAAGTTACCGGCATGGCACTGAAAAAGACACGGAGTAAAATATCAATTGATAAATGAGTAAAAGACCAGCTTCCCCGGCTGGTTTTTTTAATCAGAAAAATTGAGGAATAGCAATGTTCTCGTCCAATATTATTTCTGTCGAACAATTTTACCCATTTATTCTCACGATGATTATCTTTGATACTATCAAATGATATCATTACTCCAATGAAGCCGCCTTATAATATTACAAATGAAATTTTGATATTAGTTACTTCTATAATATCTGAAAAAAGATAAAGATTTAATCTTAATTAAAAGTTGTGTTTTTCACTACGAGTTTGAATTTATCCACCCATTTATTGATGGAAATGGAAGAATGGGTAGATTATGGCAGACCTTGATTTTAATGCAACAATATCCTGTTTTTGAGTATTTACCCATCGAAAGTTTAATCAAGCAAAGACAAAATGATTATTACACCAAACTTTCAGAATCAGACAAAAAAGGTAATTCAACGCCATTTATAGCGTTTATGCTGGGAATCATTCTGAATGCTTTGGAGGAACTTTTACAATCTCAAAACAAAACACTTTATGCAGGGGATAGAATAGCTTTGTTTAAAGAGAAAATCGGTCAAAATAAATTTAACCGAAAGGATTATTTACAAAGTTTCAAAAATATTTCCGCACCTACGGCAAGTAGAGATTTAAAATGGGCCGTAGAGCAAGGTATTTTAGCTAAATTCGGAGAACAACGATTAACACAGTATCAATTCAAATAATTCCTCACGGATATTATATTCGGCCAATCTTTTTCATCTAAATCATTTCAGAAAATTTCCTAAAGGGCTTAATATTGAGGGAAAACTTAAAAACGACTTTTCCGAACCTTTCGCTAAGGTGGTAGAATTAAAAAAATATCAAAAAACAACGATTCACCAGAATAGCATATTGCCTTTATTTTCTTAACACGTGCATTTGCAAACTCCCCTTTGCTCATTTTGAAGTTTTTCACCTTATATTTGTTTTAACAAAGCCCTTCTAAATGAAAAAAATCATTATTGCACTTGCGTGCTTTTTGCCGCTGCAAGCGGCCTATGCACAAACCGATACTACTGACGCAGAAAGAAATGTCATCCCGTTGGCTATTGCAAGTGGACAATCAGACCATTCGCAGAACGCGGCTACTTTAGCCAGTCAGCCTGACCATGTGTTGCCGTTTGATTTTGGCTTTTTGAATGCCAAATGGAACGGTAAGCAACTCATTATAGACTGGAGCAGCCTTGCAGAAACCGACAATGTGCATTTTGAGATTCAGGCATCGAAGGATGGCAATAACTTTATCCCCATCGGCACCGTAAACAGCAAGGCGGCCAACGGCAGTTCCACCACGGAGATTAATTACTCATTCTCCCTGGCATTGCCCGGAACCCTTGCCGGCTTTTCGCTGTTATTTGCGGCATTGTTCGTACCGGCATTCAGCAAAAACAAACGCATCAATATTATGTTTGCCCTGCTGTGCATTGCTTCATGCTACTTTTCCTGTAGCAAGCAAAATGCGGATGTTAATGACGAGGTTAACAAGTTAAAAGATTTTGGGAAAATTTATGTACGTGTGGCACGGGTAGATAAGAACGACGCCAAATACTACTCGAAGATCGTACAAGTCGTCAAAGAATAATTGCCTGTCAAAAGACAGTGCCTGATGCGATTAACTGTTTGACAACTTTCAGGCTTTTTGCTTTTTAAGTTCCGGCTTTATATAATTACCGATATTCGCGGTGCGATGGAAGCATATCAACAATTGAGAATCGTGTTCATGGGCACACCAGACTTTGCGGTGGCCAGCTTGGACGCTTTGATAAAAGCAGGGTGCAACGTAGTGGCCGTTATCACCGCGCCGGACAAGCCCGCGGGCAGGGGAATGCAGTTACAACAAAGCAGTGTGAAAAAGTTTGCGCTACAAGCCGGAATACCCGTGCTGCAACCGGAAAAATTGCGCGACGAAACCTTTTTACAATCGCTGCGCGGCCTGAAAGCCGACTTACAGGTATGCGTGGCATTCAGGATGTTGCCCGAAGCCGTTTGGGACATGCCGCCCATGGGCACCATCAACCTACACGGTTCATTGTTGCCGCAATATCGCGGCGCGGCGCCGATAAACTGGGCGGTTATCAACGGGGAAAAAGAAACAGGTGTAACAACCTTTAAACTAAAACACCAGATTGATACCGGGGATATATTATTGAAAAAAGCAATTCCTGTGGAAGAAAATGATACGGCAGGAACGGTGCACGACAAATTAATGGAAATCGGCGCAGCACTTGTTGTAGAAACCGTGAAGGGTCTTGCAGACGGCAGCCTGCAAGAAACACCTCAAGCCGTGACCAGCGGTACAGTATTGCATCATGCACCCAAAATTTTCACCGAAACCTGCGAGATTAACTTTGATAAACCGCTAAAACAAGTGTATGACCTCGTGCGAGGGTTATCACCTTTCCCCACGGCGTTTACCATATTGCACGGCAAAAAACTAAAAATATATGCCGCGAGCAAAGACTATAATCAACAGCCTGAATCATCGGGAACTTATATAACAGATGGTACAAACTATCTGGCTTTTGCGTGCAGCGACGGCTACCTGCAAGTCTCCGACGTGCAATTAGAAGGTAAAAAGCGGATGCCCGTTACTGATTTTCTGCGGGGCTACCGCTTTCCGCAATCTTAATAATTCAATGTGATGTAGAATTTTTCACTGCCCACGATGCGCAACTTGGCCGCGGCGGCATCGCTGATGCGGGCATCAAACCCTTTTCCATAATCGGTAACAGGCCCCAATACCTTGGCATAAACGACCTGTTTATTTTCAGGATTGGAAACCTTTACGATGGTACCGGCCGCTACCCCGTCAATCAGCAGGTAATACTTGAAATCATTCCAGCCTTTGTCTGTTTTGAAAATGCCGGATTCTACTGTACGTTCAACGGTTTGCGATAAATCGGTATTAGTAGTAAATGCTTGTTTGAAAGAACCTTCTGGCTCTTCTATCACTTCTTGCACAACCACTGGCACAGGTTCCTCTTTCTTCTCTACTTTTTTCTCGACAATCTTCACCACTTCCTCCTGTTTTTTATCAGCATCGGAAGGTGCTTTTTTCTCAGCTTTGGCAGGGGTCGCTTTGGCTGTTTCTTCCTTTTTAGGTTTTTCAGGCTCAGCCTTCGGCTTTTCTGCGGGCTTTATCGCTGCTGTCGCCTTGTCTTCTTTTTTGTCATCCGATTTTACGGCCGTTGGCGCTGCGCCCTGAGAGCTGGGCAGCGAACCATCACTCTTCAGATATCCGACAATCAAAGCCTGCTCTTTGCGCAACTCGTCTTTGGACAGTTTGTTCCAGTCCCTGAGATTTTTATAACTTACCCCACCAAATTTTTTGCTAACATGCCCCAACCCCTCGCCATCCGAAATGGTATAGTAAACAGGTGTACCTTTTGTGGAGGATTGGTTAAAATTATCCGCTGTAAGCGGTATGTTAAGCTTTTCCCCAAGACTCAACCCTTTGTTCTTGTCAATCTTATTTGCAGCGGCCAAGGTGGCAACGGGCACATTGTATTTGCGCGCCAGCGAATAAAGCGACTCTTTAGGTTGAACCGTATGCGTGAGCGAAGCCGCTCCATTCGCGGTTTTTGCGAAAAGTTTATCCTGCGCCTGCAAGGCGGCAGAAAAAAAGGCAACAAATCCAGCCAGAACAATATATCGTTTTATGTTAAAATTCATATCAACGCACTTTATTAATGGGCGAATTTACAATTTAAAAACCGATAACCACCGCCCGGGTTGTTAAAAAAATAAGAGGCAAATCCCGATAAACTGTAAACCATCCATTTCAAACTGAATATTACGCATTTGTGATGCGTTTTTAACGATTGGGCACGATAGCAAACAAAAGGAATTTGTACGGTTAACGTCAAATACGTACATTCATTTTTTAAAACAAATTTTTATCCGATGTCCTACCGCATCAGCAGTGCGTTGATTTGTATCATTATCCTGATGGCTTGCAGCAAAAAGCCACAAGCCCCTAAAACCCCTGACCCGCCCGCTTCATCGGCAACCGAGGCACAGCTTATCGCCGATTCTGTTTATTTATTCTCCAAGGAAATATATTATTGGCAGGATGTGCTACCGGCCTATTCCGTGTTCAATCCCGGAAAATATGTAAAATCTGATGCTGTCGGCACAGCACAGGCGACTATTGAGGGTGTTCGTAGCTATTCTAATTATGATAAGGAAAAAGAATATAGCTATGCAACCGACTATGAAGGAGACGATGCCGTGGCCAGTAGTTATCATGCGGGCCAACCGATAACGGATTATGGCTTTTATGTAAAAGATGGATGGAAGAGCCGCACGCTCAACCCATCTTCTTTAACCGATTTTGCAGGATGGTACATTACTTATGTATATCCTGACTCGGACGCAGGCAAGAAAGGCATAGCACGGGGAATGAAAATATTAAAGATAAACAGCACCACATTAGGTTATAACGATGCCTCGATAGCATTACTAAACAATATGTTTGCATACGGCACCCTTAAAACAGCGGCGCTGACAATCGAGAAACAAAACGGGGAAACATTCAACGCAACTGTCGGTATAACCAGTTTTACACCGAGTTCGGTTTTGATGTCAAAAGTGCTGACAACGGCCACTGGCAAGAAGGTTGGCTACTTTGTATATAATTTCTTTGACAAGTACAACAGTGATACGCAAAGCGAACTGGCCAATGTGTTTCAGTCATTCAAAGATGCGGCCGTAACGGATATTGTGCTTGACCTGCGCTATAACTTGGGGGGATATACCAGAACACAGGATGAAATGGCAAACTACCTTGCGCCTGCTTCGGCAAACGACAATAAGATGTACGAGGATCATTTTAACGACAACATGCAAAAAGGCAACTACTCGCTAATGAAAACACGAGATGAACCAGGAACTTCCTATTCTGTAGCGGTAAACACTTTCAAATTTAATAATGCGAACAAAAGCCTCGACCTTCCTAAACTTTACGTCATCGTAGGGCACAGCACTGCTTCGTCAAGCGAACTTTTGATAAATAACTTAAAACCAAAGTTCGGGGACAACCTTGTGCTGATAGGCGATGAAAACACGTATGGCAAGCCCGTAGGCTTTTTCCCGGTTGACCTGTTCAAAAAGGTCACATTCTATACCGTGTCCTTTATCACGAAAAACAGCAGTGGCGAATCTGTTTCTTTTGACGGGTTCAAACCGGATTATTTAGTTTACGACGCCGTAGATAAAAACTGGGGCGACATGACGGAGGATTGTTTAAAAACCGCCATCAACCTGATAGACGGCAAAAGCGCAAGTGCCATTTCTGCAAGAGCAGCGACCGTTATGAGTACTGCGCTGCCCAAGTTTCAACTTAGCCGCAAGCAGCCTTTCAGAATATCCAACATGATTAAGGAGTAATTACCTATTCCTTCCATCGCATATTGAAGGAATATATAAAGGCCGCAGACTACCTTGCATAATCTGCGGCCTTCTTTGCAAATGAAATATTTCAGGAATTAATAATCTCCCAAAGTTTCGGGTAGTTGCGACAGTGCCTTGGCTAATTGCTCATCATTGGGGGCAATGCCGTGCCAACCGTGGTCATTTTCCATAAAATCAACGCCTTTACCCATAATAGTGTGCATCATGATGGCAATTGGTTTGCCCTTGCCTGTCAAAGATTTGGCCTTGTCTAATGTGGCCACCACTTCGTCCATATCGTTACCATTCATTTCAAGCACTTCCCAACCGAAGGCTTTGAATTTATCACCAATATTACCCAAACTAAGTACTCTATCTGTTGTGCCGTCAATTTGTTGGCCGTTCCAATCAATAGTAGAAATAAGGTTATCCACTTTATGATGCGCAGCAAACATCATAGCTTCCCAATTTTGGCCTTCTTCCAATTCGCCATCACCGTGCAGCGAATAAACCAACTTACCATCACCGTTAAGTTTTTTGGCCAAAGCCGCACCAATGGCGTTGCTCATGCCCTGTCCCAAAGAGCCGCTTGCCATGCGTACACCAGGCAAATGCTCGTGCGTGGCCGGATGACCTTGCAACCGGCTGTTCAGTCTGCGAAACGTGGCTAATTCACTGACCTCAAAATAGCCCGCGCGCGCCAGCACGGAATAAAACAGTGGAGATATATGCCCGTTGGAAAGAAAAAACAAATCTTCGTTCTTCCCATCCATATTAAAAGACGGGTCATGCGTCATGGTTTTGAAATACAAGGCGGTTAAAAAATCGGCACAGCCTAAGGAACCACCAGGGTGGCCGCTGTTCGCGCCATGCACCATTCTTAATATATCCCGCCTCACTTGCGACGCTATCTCTGTTAGATTTGCCATCGTTACAATTATTTTGGCGCAAAGGTGGGATTTTTCCCAAAAATGTACGAATTTATTTTTAAAATTGGCACACGGTTTGGGAAGCCCTATCTTTGTCCACAGTATAAATGTTGTACTTTTGCCCTTATTAGAACTATTGAAAACCTGACTCGATGATTGATATCCTAATAGCCGCTGTGGTGTCATTTGTTATAGCCTATCTGGCTATACCAGTTGTTATACACATAGCTGATGTCAAAAAGCTTTTTGATATCCCAGACGAGAGGAAGCTGCACAAAAATGCTATTGCTTCATTGGGGGGGATAGGTATTTTTCTTGGATTCATTTCTGCGGGCCTCATATTCATTCCATTTAGCAAGTATGCGGAATTTCAATATTTCCTCGCTGCGTCTTTTATTATTTTCTTTATTGGGCTCAAAGACGATTTGGTTCTTATTTCGGCAACCAAGAAGCTCATCGCACAGATAATAGTTGCTGCCATCATCATTCACCTCGGCGGAATACGTATAGATAGCCTGCACGGTATCTTTGGCATATACGAAATACCGGAGGCTTATGGCATTCTGCTCACCTACATCATCATAATCCTTATCATCAATGCGTTCAACCTCATAGATGGCATTGACGGCTTGGCAGGCAGCCTTTCTTTATTTGTGCTGCTGCTGCTTGGCAGTTATTTTTACTTGGCAAACATGCCTGTATACACCATGTTCGCGTTAGCGTTGGCAGGCGGCATTCTGGCGTTCCTGATTTTTAATTTTCAGCCGGCAAAGATATTCATGGGCGATTCGGGAGCATTGTTATTGGGCACCATCAGCGCCATTTTGGTATTAAAATTTATCAACGTGGCAGGTTCGGCAACTTCATCCATGCCCGTAGCTTCATCTGTGGCTTTGGGTGTTTCTATCATTATCATACCCATTGCTGATACCTTGCGTGTTTTCAGCATCAGGATTTTTAAAGGCAGATCACCCTTCTCTCCCGACCGTAACCATATCCATCATTTATTGGTAGACAGGGGACTGAACCATTCTGCTGTCACCCTGATTTGCTTGTCGGCCAACATTGCGCTGGTAGCCCTGACATATACATTCAGGAATCTGGGAAATACAGTGTTGCTATTGGGGTTATTTACTCTCTCCTTTTCTGTAATGGGGTATCTCTACTTTACATTACCCAAGCGCAAACTTGTTTGGCATAAAAGATATGTTGAAAACAGGCGTACACTGCGGGATGAAGCCGTTAAAACCAAAATCATTAACCTTAATGTAGAGCAAAAAGTTAAAAGCGAACGTTTCTGACGGAAAAACTTTTCTTGCCCGTTTGATTATCACCCTGTTTTGTTAGCTTTGTACCTCATCAATTTCATTTATTGTATGGAAGAACAAGTTAGCAAGATTATACATGCCACTGAAGAAAGCATGAAGAAAGCTTTAAGCCATTTTGAAATAGAACTAACCAAAATAAGGGCAGGCAAAGCCAATCCGCAAATAGTGGACGGTATCGTGGTAGACTACTACGGCTCTCCTACTCCCATTAATCAGGTCGGGAATGTCACCGTAATGGATGCACGCACTATCAACATCCAGCCTTGGGAAAAAAATATGTTGCAGCCAATCGAGCGAGCCATCATTGCCGCCAACATCGGCATCAATCCCCAAAATGACGGCATAAATATCCGGTTGTTCCTGCCGCCGTTAACAGAGGAAAGAAGAAAAGAGTTAGTAAAGAAGTCCCAGGGCGAAGGAGAACAATGCAAGGTGGTCGTACGGGGCAGCCGCAGGGATGCCATTGAACACATAAAGAAACAACAAAAAGACGGGTTGAGCGAAGACGTGGCCAAGGATGCAGAAGCCGAGATACAGGAACTCACCAATAAGTACATCGCGCTTGTTGACAAACATTTAGAAACAAAGGAAAAAGAAATCATGGCTGTTTAAATCATAACAATAAATTTTAAGTGGGGAGGCCATTGCCTCCCTGTGTTGTTTAAAATCACGTATATGAAAGACATTAAACTCAACAAAATAAGCACCAAGGCGCCTAAAAAGGCAGACAAAGAGGAAATCAAAGCCAAAACGGAGGAGATCGTCTTGGAACTTAACGAATTACAAAACCTGTTGTATGCAGAGGGAAAACATTCCCTCCTGATTATCCTGCAAGGCATGGACGCCAGTGGCAAGGACGGTGCTATCCGCAAAGTGATGGGAAGGCTAAACCCTCAAGGCGTTAATGTAACATCTTTCAAAGTTCCCACGCAAGAAGAAAATGCCCATGATTTTCTTTGGCGCATTCATAAAAATGTGCCGGGCAAAGGCATGATTCAGGTATTTAACCGTTCTCATTATGAAGATATCCTTGTTACGCGCGTGCACGGCTGGTGCAGCGATGCCTTGGCAAAGAAACGCATGAAAGCCATCAACGACTTTGAAGAACTTTTGCAAACCCATAATGATACGCACATCCTCAAATTTTATCTCCACACTTCTCAAGAAGAGCAGGCGGAAAGGTTAAACGAACGGCTGACCGGCCCCAGCAAAATGTGGAAATACAATGCCCGCGACTTTGAAGAAGCCAAACTTCGCCCTAAATATTACAAGATGTACGAGGATTGTTTTAAAAATTGCGCAAACCCGGAATGGATTATTGTCCCTTCCGACCAAAATTGGTACAAGGAATATATTATCGCCAGCACTATCAGAGATTTATTGAAAAGCCTGAAAATGGCCTATCCAAAAATAGACAAACAAGAAGAGTCTGTCTAAAAATGAATCACTGGCTCTAAATTTGCAGATAAATAGCATATTATTGTAAACAAACATATTAATCTTAAAAATCAAGAAACATGGGAATGATTAAAGAATTTAAAGAGTTTGCCATAAAGGGCAATGCCCTTGACTTGGCAGTGGGCGTTATCATTGGCGGGGCTTTTGGCAAAATTGTGTCAAGCATTATAGATGATCTCTTGATGCCGATAGTATCCGGCCTCATCGGCTCGCCGGACTTTAGTAGTCTTTATGTGGTGCTGAAAGGCACCGTACCCGCAGGCACAAAACTGGAGGAAGCGCGGAAAATCGCGGATACCGCTATTTTTGCTTACGGTAATTTCATCACCGAGTTGATCAACTTCCTCATTTTGGCCTGGGTAGTCTTCCTGATGGTAAAGGCTATCAACAGAATAAAGAAAAATGAAGAAGCCGCCGCTCCGGCAGAACCTTCTTCCACCGACAAATTGTTGATGGAAATCAGGGATTCCCTGAAAAAATAATCGTTGTAAGTTTTTTTAACGGTCAATGCACGAATCCAATCGGCATTGGCCGTTTTTGTTGACTTATCTGGCTACATAAACCTTATCCACATTCTGCGAATAATTATCCTTGCGGTTCGCCGGGGAGTGGTTATTTTTGGGCTTTAAAATTTTAACATCCGGCATCATTGAACAACGCTACTTATCAAATAAAATTAACCCAGTTTGAAGGGCCGTTCGACCTTTTACTGTTCTTCATAGAACGTGACGAGTTGGACATTTATAATATCCCTATCACAAAAATCACCAACGATTTTCTGGACTATATACACGCGCAGGAGTCGCTGAACATCGAGCTTTCCAGCGAATTTATCCTTTTTGTGTCCACGCTGATGCGCATCAAGGCCAAAATGCTCATCCCCCGCAAGGAACTGGACGCACAAGGCAACGAAATTGACCCTCGTGAGGAATTGGTCAACAAAATACTTGAATACAAAAAATTCAAGGAAGCCTCTGCACAAATGGCCGAAATGGAAGCCATGCGCATGTTGATGGTGAAACGCGGCAATATCCAAAAAGAACTGGCCCATATAGGCGAAGAAGCGGGAGAAGGCACAGAAATACAGGCGCTCTCTTTATTTAAACTGATGAAGGCTTTTGAAAAAGCCATGCAGCGCTATTCCGACAAGGTGAACAAACCCGTGCATACGGTAGTGCAGTATAATTACACCATTGAGAACAGCCGTATTTATGTCATGGAAGTGGCCCAAAAAGAAAAAACAATGTCTTTTGAAAAGGTGTTTGCCGTTGCCGAGAACAGGGTACACGCCATTTTCTTATTCCTGTCGTTGCTGGAACTGGTACAACAAAATTATCTGAGTATCATCATCGGCGAGGGAAAGAACAATTTCATCCTTGAATATATAGAACCTGAAAACAGGGAAGCCGAAACCATTGCCACACAAGGGTTTTAGCATATTGTCAAATCACAACGTAAATAATATTATTTAACCGCAATACAAACAATGTGTGCGGTTTTTTATATCCGACAAAAAGTTCTCGTCAACCGACTTTGTACGCTTCCACGGCTTTTTTAACGCTACCTTTTTGCAGCAGCAAATCTTTCGCCTCATCATAACCACTGATGCCCGTTTGCGCCATGACCATTTTCGTGCCACGGTCTACCAGTTTCTCATTGGTCAGTTGCATGTTCACCATCCGGTTGTCTTCCACCCGCCCCAATTGAATCATCGCCGCGGTAGAAATCATATTCAGTACCAACTTTTGCGCGGTGCCACTTTTCATGCGGGTACTGCCCGTTACAAACTCAGGCCCTACCACCACTTCCACGGGGAATTGCGCCACCTCGCTAATAGGCGAATCCGGGTTACAGGAAATGCTTCCGGTAACAATGTTGTGCTCGTTACATTTTTCCAATGCCGCGATGACATAGGGCGTGGTGCCGCTGGCCGCAATGCCCACCACCACGTCTTTGTCCGTGATGCCCTGCGCCTGAAGGTCTTTCCATCCTTGCTCGCGGTCGTCCTCGGCACTTTCCACCGGAGTGGTCAACGCAATCGCACCGCCCGCAATAATGCCCGTTACCAAAGTAGGCGGCACACCATAAGTAGGCGGGCACTCGCTGGCATCCAATACGCCCAGACGCCCACTGGTACCAGCACCAATATAAAACAAACGCCCACCCATCAGCATTTTATCCGATACGGCTTCCACAAGTTTTTCAATCTGTGGCAAAGCCTCGGCAACAGCGCCCGGCACGGTCTGGTCTTCCTGATTTATCAATGCCAACAACTCCCCCACCGATTTCTTTTCTAAATGGTTGTGATTGCTTGGTCGTTCGGTAACTCTTTCAAAAGCCATATTACTTTCAGTTCTTTGCCCACCATAGCGGACTATTTTCGTTTTTTGTATTCGATACTATTTAAAATCTTTTCCTGTATGCGTACTGCAAGAATTATTTTCCCTAAAACATCTAATCCGCATGATAGGAAACCAAACCCTGCATGGGTTTTTGCAACACGTTGCCCAGCTCAAAACTATACCCTGCACACAATTCCTTCAGCACATCTCTGAATCCGAAGGCCACCCCGCCCACAAAATGGATGGGGTATTTCCATGCTTCCCGAAACTTACAAAGATGGGTGAAGAAAAAATCATTCAACCCGTCCTCGATGATATTTTCTATCATATAATGCCCCCGGTTCTCTGCCAAAAAACGCGCGTAGGACGCAAGATAACGATTAGGCAACGGTTGTTTATACACTTTTTCCAGAATCTCCGCCTTATTGGTAGTATAGGCGGCATCAAAACGCGCGCGCAGTTCTTCATCAAAAGTATTGTACAGATAATATTGCACCACTTTCTTGCCAAGATAAGCACCACTTCCCTCATCGCCCAGCACATAGCCCAACCCGGGATTATTTTTCACTATTTTTTTACCGTTGTAATAACAGGAACTGGAACCTGTTCCAAGGATGCAGGCAATACCCTTGCTGTGCCCGCATAACCCCTTTGCCGCCCCCTCTACATCATCGGACACATAAACACTCGCGCCTGGAAAAAGCGGTTGCAGGGTTTTGCGTACCATAGTCTTGTTGTCCGGGGCAAGGCAGCCTGTGCCGTAATAATATACTTCTTCTACTCCTACTTTTTTTAGCTTGGGCAATAACTCTTTTTGCAGCAACTGTTTTATCTGGCCACTGTCTAAAAAATAAGGGCTGATGCCGGGCGTAACAATCGTTTTCTTCCTTCCCGTGCCGGTCAGGCACCATTCCGTTTTGGTAGAACCCGCATCTGCTATTAGGCGAATCTTTGACATTTATTTTAATTTTTACGGTTGGGAACGGTTTCCGAAATCAGGTATTAAAGTTAATCGAAAAAACAATAGGGAACATTAAAAAATACTGAACAGTAGCCTATTTCAAATAAGAATCAATTTCCTTCTTTGACATATTGCCTAACTATCTCTGCATCAGGCCACCACATAAGCCAAGCAAAGCCCGTCAAAATCGTGCAGGTGGATGGTCAGTTGACTGTCGGTTTTGGTAAAATAGCAATCAAACGTATCAGCACCAGCTCCCACAAGCCGAATATGCTGCTTAAAATCAACCTCACCGTTGCCGAACCATTTAAAGACCGCTTCCTTGGCCGACCAGATGTGGGTAAACTGACCGACAGCCTGAGGCAACAAAATATTTTTCTCGTCCGTTGTCATAAACTTTTGCTGCACCCGCAATATTTTTTCCGAGGGAATCTCTATATCCATGCCCACCCGATGTGTTTTGCTGACAATCGCCGCCGCAAAATCTCCGCAATGTGAAATAGAAAAGTGATATGCCTCGTTGGGCAGATAGGGCTTGCGCGTGTCGGCAATGCGGATAAGATGCGCCGGAAAACCGGGGAACAAATGCCGCAGCAGAAAACGCCCCGCCAAGTGTTGCAACCGTTTGTGCGGATGGCTCACCTCGCGGTGCAGGGGTACTTCCTGCCTGAAAAAAGCCTCGTCCTCGGCTATTTTCCATATACCGAGACGCGTGTCGGTAGATATATTTTTTTCAAAAAAGAGCGGCATGGTATGTTTTTAGAAAAAATCCGGGCAAAGTTAACCCGAAAGTGCGAATGAGGGGATAAGGTTTCTTCAGCCATTGAACAATGTCTTCTTTAAATTTAGGTTATAACAGGCAACAATCGCCAAAAAGCTTCCCCTTTTGCATATTACTTTATACATTTGACCCCGAATAAAAATATAACTATTATGTCGGTGAAACTGGCCGTTTTCGCAAGCGGGGCAGGCTCTAATGCCAAAAAGATGATCGGTTACTTTAAGGAAAAGAACACGGCAAGCGTATCCCTTATCGTATGCAACAATCCCAACGCCGGGGTTATCCCCATTGCCAAAAAAGAGGGGGTAGAATTGATGATGATAGAACGTGAGCGGTTTTTAAAAGGCGACGGCTATTTGTCCGAGTTGCAAAAGCGGGGCATTGACCTCATTGTGCTGGCGGGGTTTCTGTGGAAAGTGCCGGCCACGCTCATTCAGGCTTATCCGAAAAAAATTATCAATATACATCCGGCGCTGCTGCCTAAATTTGGGGGGAAAGGCATGTACGGTGCCAAGGTGCACGCCGCCGTCATAGAGGCGGGGGAAAAAGAAAGCGGTATCACCATCCATTATGTGGATGAAATCTACGACCACGGGGAAACCATCTTTCAGGCAACCTGCAACATTTCCGCATACGATACCCCCGGTTCATTGGCGCAAAAGGTGCACGAACTGGAACATCGCTATTTTTCCGAAGTTGTCGAAAAAATCATATTGAAAAATAAGTATTTACCATAGTTTTTAGAAATTCTTTCTTTGCTTTGGGGCATCATGTATCAACCGGGTAAAATATACTTCATATTTATGCTATTGCTTGCCGGCCTCGGCACTTCTGCCCAGGTGCAGATTTCGGGCACGGTGTACGATAGTCTGGGCTATTACCCGGTACCGTCCGTATCCGTGCTTACCTCGCAAGGCAGCGGCACGGTCACGGATGCAAATGGCAAGTACAAGGTGACGGTGAGCGAGAAAGATTCTATTTGGTTCAGTTACCTGAACAAACCCACCCGCAAGTTTGCCGTACGGGACATCGCTATGCCTTACGCGTTTGACATTTCCTTGAAAATATTCATCCCCGTGCTGCCCAATGTAAGGGTGCAGCAACGGAACTATCGTCAGGACTCGCTGGAAAACCGTCTCGAATATCAAAGGATTTTTGATTTTCAAAAACCCGGCCTTTCCACCAATATGTCGAGGGACGGCATGGCAGGATTCGATTTGGTAGAATTAATCAACGCTTTCCGGGTCACGCGCAACCGCAATACGCTTGCGTTCCAAAAGAGATTGATTGCCGAGGAACAGGACGGCTACGTGCTGCACCGCTTTAGCAAAGCATTAATACGCAGGCTTACCACGCTGACCGATGATGCGATGATAGACATGTTCATAGACATGTACAAGCCGTCTTATCTTTTTGCCACACAGGCCGACGAGTACACTTTTCAAAAGTATATAAAGGATTCTTTTGCCCGGTTTGAGAAAGGGCTGATGCCCACGCCTATGTGGAAAGAAGGGTATGGGGAATAAAACAAATTCCGGCGCGAATTTCTTTGCAATTCGCCGCTTGGGCGAAAAATGACCGTCACGGAATAATATTTCATAAAAAAAGCCATGAAAAGGAATGCTTCTCATGGCTCACCATTTTCAATAATAAAGAATATTATATATTTAGACCGCCACAGGCACTGATGACTTGCCCGGTCACGTAACCACTCATCTCTGATGCAAGGAACAACGCTACGTTGGCAATATCTTCCGCCTTGGCAAATTTGCCCAAGGGAATATCGGCAAGATATTTTGAAGCACCGTCGCCCTCGTGCAGGTATTGGGTCATATCGGTTTCCACAAATCCCGGGGCAATAGCATTGCAGCGGATATTGCGGCTACCCAATTCCTTGGCCATGCTTTTGGTAAAACCTATGATACCGGCCTTGCTGGCCGCATAACTGCCCTGCCCCGCGTTGCCCATTATGCCGATAACGGAACTCATATTGATGATGCTGCCGCTACGTGCCTTCATCATAGGACGGACGATTTGCTTGGTCATGTAAAAAACACTGTTCAGGTTTACCTGCATAACGCTTTCCCACTGTTCGGGCGTCATGCGCAACAACAAATTGTCTTTTGAAATACCCGCATTGTTTACGCAAACATCCACCGTGCCAAACTCTTTCAGCACGTCCGACACGAAAAGCTCGCACTGGGCATAGTCCCCGGCATTGCTTTTATATGCCTTTGCCTTTACGCCGAGGCTCATCAATTTATCCTCCAGTGCAGCCGCCTTATCGGCACTGCTATCGCTCACGTAAGTAAAGGCCACGTGCGCACCTTGTTCGGCAAACTTAACGGCTATGGCCTCACCGATGCCGCGTGCCGCACCCGTAACAATCGCTACTTTATTCTCTAATAATTTCATGCGTACAATAATTTTTACAAAGAAAAACAAATTAATGCAAATCAATAGCCGGGCCAAGGGAAAGTTTTCACCTAAAGAAAAACATTGTTTTTATCCGTTTGCAGGTGGCACGAGGCCGCAAGGGCGATACGGTATCAAAAACAGGCTTCGCATTTTGTATATCCATAGTGTTTCGCATTCTGTATATCTTGAAGAAGATAAGAAATCATTTGAGTGAAAACCAATAAGATAAATGTTGCTGGGAGTTGGAAATACTTCGTATATTTATTTGTTAGCGGTAATTTTATTCAAACACAATGACACTTGTAATTGCAAATAGAACAGCCAAAGAAGTTTCCTTTTCGGCAGACTCAAGAATTACATTTGGTTCAGCCGGTTACTTTGACAAAGGGATAAAACTTTTTAGTGTTCCGTTTAAGCTCAAAGGACCAGCAAAATCAAAAGAAGACTTTGGGAAGTACGAATTCGAACACAACTACGGGATTGCTGTTGTTGGAAGTACAACCAATGCGTTTACAGTAAAGGACTCGATAGTTGAGATACTTCCAAACGTCACTTACTTGACAAATATGTCCGACGTTTCCATAATAGGTGTTGGTTGGTTTGTGTTTAAAGCATACAAAGAGATTTCAGAAGAATTATCACAAGTATTAAGGGAAGGCGGTTTATGTGAAATTCTTCTTGGTGGTTATTGTTTAGTTAAACGAAAAGTTCGTGTAGTAAGATTTTTTCCAATAATTCATACTGACAGGATTGAGTTTAAGTTTGAAGAGATTTTACAAAGTGAAGGAGAGATGTTATTCTATGGTTCTGGGAAATATATAGCACAAGAAATTTATGACGCTGACAAAACTTTAGAGCCGCTTCAAATTTTAAAAAAAGTAATTGAATCTGGACGAGAGCCAACTGTTGGCGGACCAATGCAATCAGGCTCTATATATGACAAAGACTTTAAAATAAGCGGGGTCTTAGAACAAGAAGTAAATAACGAGGGTCAAATTTTAAATAGCACCAGATATCGACGAGCGTTTCTTGTAAAAGACGAAATGAAAGAAGCAACTCAGCCGCCATATCTTGGATTTTCATATGGCTATAAACAAGTCAAAATTAAGAGGTGACAGAAACTACCGCTAACATTGCATTGGCAATATGGCGGGGCGACGAATATGTTCTCATCTTTTTATTCGCTAATCAGCTTCGGTTTCGGCAGACGAATAACACCGAGCGGCAGAATAAACAATGAGATTTTGTATCTTTAATCAGCATTGGTTCCGGTCTGGACGATCAATGAATGCCGCCACATCGCCAATGCTTCAACGTTAGCTGTCAGGTAGGACGGCCCCAAAACGAACATAAGACATAGACAAATGAAACAGTTTTTTAAAGAACTATTTGAATACGGACATCACTTCAATCAAAAGTTGTTTGACGTTATTAACGACAATCCAGACAAGACTTCTGAAAAAGCTGTAAAGTTGTTTAACCACGTTTTAAACGCTCATCAAATTTGGAATAACCGCATTGACCCGAAACAACCGACTTTCGGAGTTTGGGAACTGCACACTGTTTCGGACTTAAAAACCATTGACCAAGTAAACTACGAGCAGACTTTGCAAATACTTGACAAGGCTGACCTAACCGAAATCATTAACTACGCAAATAGCAAAGGGCAAACTTTTAGCAAAAGTATTAGGGACATCTTGTTCCACATTGTCAATCACTCTACTTATCACAGAGGACAAATTGCAACAGAATTTAGACACCACGGGCTTGAGCCATTAGTTACTGACTACATTTTTTACAAGCGATAAAAATGAATGAACAACTTTTGGAAATAACCATTAGACAAGGACAACTTGACTAACCGGAAAAATGTAATATTGACAAACTATAAAATGACAAAACGCTTGACAAATACCAGAACAGCTAACATTCGGCTTGGCAATATGGCGGCTGGACGAATATATGCTCAACTTTTTGTTCGCTGTTCGGCTTCAGTCCCAGCTGACGAATCACGCCGAGCAATAGAATAAACAATGAGCCTTTAATAATAAATTTGCACCTTGGGGGAGCTATTACACCCCACAATTATCGCCTTATCCTTGCTTCACCATGCGCAGGATGTCCTCCACATAAGTACGCTCGTTGCTGAGGCGCGGTATTTTGTGCTGACCGCCCAGCTTGCCTTTTTGCTGTAGCCATTGCGAGAAACTGCCTTTGGACAAGTTGTGCACGATGGGCATACGCAGGGCAATGTCCTTGTGGCGTTTGGCCTCGTAATCGCTATTGATGCTTTGCAGTGCCGCATCGAGCGCCTCGGTAAATGCCGCAAGGTTCGCAGGCGGTTTTTCAAACTCTATCAGCCATTCGTGCGCACCGTTTGCGTTCTCTGAAAAATATACCGGCGCGGCCGTATAGTCGTTAACGACAGCCCCTGTTTTGGCACAGGCCTCGCTAATGGCCTTGTCGCTGTTGTTCACGATTACCTCCTCTCCAAAGGCGTTGATATAATGCTTGACGCGCCCCGACACGATGACTTTGTAAGGAGATGTTGAAACAAACCGAATCGTATCCCCAATAAGGTATCGCCAAAGACCGCCGTTGGTACTAATGACAGTCGCATAGTTAGTATTGAGATCTACATCCATCAGCCCTACGGTTTCGGGATCATCTTTGCCATATTCGCTAACAGGCATAAATTCCATAAAAATACCATGATCGGAAAAAAGCAACATGCCGTCATCCCCGGGAATTTCCTGGGCGGCGAAAAAGCCCTCGCTGGCATTGTAGGTTTCTAAATAATGGATATCCTTGCCGATTATCTTTTTGAACTGCTCCCGATACGGCGTGAAGGAAACCCCGCCATGCATGTAAAGTTCCAAAGACGGCCATATTTCTGCAATGCAACTTTTTCCTGTAAGCTCCAATATCCGCTTAAACAATACCAGTGTCCATGTAGGCACGCCGCTAATGGATGTCACGTTTTCGTTGATGGTCTGCTGTGCCATCATCTCCAGTTTGTTTTCCCACTCGTCCATCAGCGCGATGCTAAGCTCGGGCGTGCGCAGCCAATGCCCCCAAAAAGGACTGTTTTGTAGCAATACGGCACTTAAATCGCCATATTGCGCATCATTGTTCAACGGATTTATATTGTGGCTGCCGCCCAGCACCAACCCTTTGCCCGTAAGCAATTGACTATCGGGGTTGAACTGGTAATACATTGTAAGCACATCCTTGGCCGCCTTGTAATGGCAATCCTCCAAGCTTTCTTCGCTAACGGGGATGAATTTGCTTTTGTCGCTGGTGGTGCCGCTGCTCTTGGCAAACCAATACACCGGGCTGTTCCAAAGCAGGTTTTGTTCGCCCTGCATGGTACGCTCTATGTACGGCTTCAGGGTTTCGTAAGTTTGTATAGGAACAGCCTTTTTAAAGTCCCGGATAGTGTACAAATCATGGAAATTATACTTCCTGCCAAACTCGGTATATTGCGCAGAAGTGACCAGGTTTTGGATAACCTCGCGCTGAGCATCTACCGGGTGGTCGCGCCAACCTTCAATTCTCCAATGGCGCATGCGGGCAAGCGATGAAATTGCGGGACTTAATATCGGCATAGCGCAATATAATAAAAAAGCATATTTTTTTGTATATATGCAAAATTATTCTTGACAAAACCAGACAATTTACAATATCTCATTCAACCCGTTTGTTTTGGGTATTGTCGTTATAACCTGAATTGAAATGTTGCTGATAGATGCTTTGCATATACATGAAAGCGGCGGAAAAAGCCTGCTGGACTACCTGATGGAAGTCTTGGGGAACAAGCCTATGCCTGTTTTATGGCTCCTGGACAATCGGTTAAGCGGCGATACAATAAAAGCCGTTCCTCATCAGCAAGTCATTTATGAAAAAGCATCGCTTCTTCAACGAAAGGCTTTTTATGAAAAGAACGGACAACGGTTCACAACGGTTTTTTGCCTGGCAAACATACCGCCTCCCGTAAGATTGCCGGCGAAGGTGTACACGCTTTTTCATCTCTCGTATTATACGGACATCCCTTCCCCCGTTTCGATGAAAAGCAGATTGTCCGTACATTTAAAAAGAAGCGTGCTGAAACGGTATAGCAAAAATTGTGACTTCTGGATTGCCCAGACAAATTGGATAGCGGCACGTTTTTCACAAAAATTTGATATACCTGATACAAAAATACTGACATTGCCCTTTTTCCGAGATTTCAGGCAAGATAATACTGTTGAGCGGATAAAAAACACCTATATATTCGTCAGCATAGGGGTCGTTCATAAAAACCATGAAAGATTAATCAATGCCTTCTGCCTTTTTTACGACAGGCACAAAAAAGGAATATTACAACTTACGCTACCAGAAAAGAACCCGGCACTTTTAAGGTTTATCGAACAAAAAGCAGCACAAGGATATCCTATTGAAAATATTGGCATTGTTTCACCATCGGCCTTGCAAAAAATATACAGCCAGACCGAATATCATATTTTCCCCTCTCTTAGTGAAACACTGGGCTTGGGCATCATTGAGTCAATCCAATGCGGGTGCAAGGTTATCGGGGCAGATTTGCCTTATATGGATGCGGCTTGCATTCCTTCCCTGAAATTTGACCCTTATGATACGGAAAGCATTGCAAACGCACTGTCGTTATCCCTTGGAGAAAACATCCCGCCATCGGTTTGCAAAATAGAAAATAAAATGAGCGAACTGTCGCCCCTGCTAACAGATTAACGGCTGCTTATTATTGCAAATAAATATCCAATAATCCATCAGGTAATTCGACCTCGATTATTTTTTTCCGCTGGTCAATATTGACCAATGTTTCTTCGTGAAGGGGGATAAAGACCTCTTTGCCCTGCATCGTTATGCAGCAAAGCACCTGGTGCGGTTGCTCGATAATTTCCTCTATCACGCCGAGCTCATTACCCTGACTATGCACCGCATAGCCCAAAAAACCGATGGGGGCGGTTTTGGCAGTATGCTTTTGAAAATCGGCTTCGGCAAGCCAGACTTCTTTCTGAAGCATTACGCGGGCAGCCTCTTTGGTATCCAAGCCTTCCAGCTTTACAAAAACTTCTGTTTCGCTTTTCACGCGCACCTGTTCAACGAACCAGGGAAGGAAAGCTTTTGTTTTTTCCTGCACGAACAGGGTGGTCACTCCTTTTAGGGTTGTTTTTTTGCCCAATGAGTGGAGCAGCACCAAATCGCCCTTTAATCCATGGGTGCCAACAAATTTTCCTATGCTGAAATAAGGTTTCTGCAAGTTTTAACTTTTTATTGATAAGATAGACACCGTTTTATTCAAAAAAGGCGGCAATAAATGCCGCCTAAATGATTTTGTTGGGAAAACGACCCAAGCTTAAGCCTCGCTTTCGCTTCCTTCGGCGCTAACCTCCGGTTTTGCTTCTGCTACTTTACGCGGGGCTGCGCTAGCAACCTTACGTTTCGCTTTCCTTTCTTCAATAGCCTTGGCCTGACGTTTTTTAATTTGCACTTCGTGCTCGGCGCTCCAAGTAGTGAATTTTTGCATCGCAACTGCCTCGTCAAACAAACCGAGTTTTACACCGCGAAGTAAATGTTTCAGGTACAGCACACCTTTAAAGCTAAGAATACGGCGAACCGTGTCAGTGGGTGTAGCACCCTTGTTCAGCCATTCCAACGCTTTTTGACGATCCAGCTCAATTGAAGCGGGGATGGTCAAGGGGTTGTAAGTGCCTAATTTTTGAATAAATTTACCGTCGCGAGGACTTCTTGAGTCAGCAACCACGATGAAGTAAAATGGTCTCTTCTTAGACCCGTGTCTTTGCAATCTGATTTTAGCTGCCATTTTAAATAGAAATTTAAGGCGTTAAAAAAAATTTGTTCCTTCCCAATATTGGGACTGCAAATATAGAAAAAATTCTGTGTCAGATACCGCATTTTATCCATTTTCTTTTCCGTTTATCCATTTTTTCTGCTTCGGGGCACTGTGTCAACAGGTTATGAATAACCCGTAATTTGCCCTCCCCAATCTTTTAAAAGATTGTAAATTTGCGACCTTATGGAATTGACAAAAAACTTTGAGCCCGCCGGGATAGAGACAAAATGGACAGCCCATTGGAAAGACCAGGGATATTTCAAGAGCGTGCCAGACGAAAGGCCGCCCTTCACCATCGTGATACCCCCGCCCAATGTGACGGGCGTGCTGCACATGGGCCACACCCTGAACGAAACTGTACAGGACATCCTGACCCGCCGTGCCCGCATGAGCGGGTTCAACGCCTGCTGGGTACCCGGTAGCGACCACGCCTCCATTGCGACCGAGGCCAAGGTTGTGCAAATGCTAAAGGAAAAAGGCATTGACAAAAACAGCCTCTCGCGCGAGGAGTTTTTGAAATACGCCTTTGAATGGAAGGAAAAATACGGCGGCATCATTTATAACCAAATCGAACGGCTGGGTTGCAGCGTGGATTGGGACAGGGTTACTTTCACCATGGACGACCACTATTACAAAGCTGTTATCAAAGTTTTTGTTGACCTCCACAAAAAAGGTCTGATTTATCGTGGTGCGCGCATGATTAACTGGGATCCCGTGGCCAAAACCGCGCTGAGCGACGAAGAAGTGGAATATCGCGAGGTGCAGAGCAAGCTCTATTATGTACAATATAAATTAGACGGACAGGAAGGTTACGTGACCATAGCAACCACCCGACCTGAAACGATACTGGGCGATACCGCCATCTGTGTAAACCCTACGGATGAGCGTTACCAGCACCTGAGAGGTGCACATGTATTCGTACCGCTGATAAACCGCCGCATTCCGGTAATTTTTGACGAATACGTAGACAAGGAATTTGGAACAGGTTGCCTGAAAATCACACCTGCGCACGACATCAACGACTATAATCTCGGGTTGAAACACAACCTGCCCGTTATTGATACGCTCAACGATGACGGCACCCTTAGCGAGGCTGCACAATTGTACGTGGGCAAGGACAGGTTTGAGGTACGCCATCTCATCGCGGAAGATTTGAAAACCGCCGGAGCGTTGGTCAAAACAGAGGATATCGTGAACAAGAACGGTTTTTCCCAGCGCAGCAATGCGGTGGTTGAACCGCGCATTTCTACCCAATGGTTCCTTAAAATGAAAGACCTCGCCGCCCCGGCACTAAAGGCCGTGGTTGAAGGTGATATAAAAATACATCCCGGCGACAGGTTCCTCGCTACTTACAAGCATTGGCTGGAGAACGTAAAAGACTGGTGTATATCCCGCCAGTTATGGTGGGGACAGCAAATACCGGCATGGTATGATGAAGATGGAAATTGCTACGTGGCAGAAACAGAAGCCGAAGCGCTGGCTTTGTCGGCTAACAAAACCCTGCGCCGGGATGATGACGTATTAGATACATGGTTTTCTTCCTGGCTGTGGCCGAGCCAGGTGTTCAAGGGCATTACCGAGCCGGGCAATGCAGACATTGAATACTATTACCCCACTTCCGTACTGGTAACAGGTCAGGATATTATCTTCTTTTGGGTAGCGCGCATGGTCATGGCCGGGCTGGAATATGAAAAACAAATTCCTTTTAGGGATGTGTATTTCACGGGCATGGTGCGTGATAAGCAGGGCAGAAAAATGTCAAAATCACTGGGCAATTCTCCCGACCTGTTAGAGCTGATTGACAAATATGGCGCCGATGCGGTGCGTTTCGGGATTATGATTTCGGCCCCTGCGGGGAACGACCTGTTGTTTGACGAAGCTTCTTTGGAACAAGGCCGCAACTTCAACAACAAAATCTGGAATGCCCTGAAATTAATAAAGATGTGGCAGGAAAACCCGAACGGTATTGTTTCTGATGAAGCTAATACGGACGGCAACTTTGCTGCCGATTGGATGCGCCAACGCATCAATGAGGCGAAGGTGGAAATTGAGAAAATGTTCAGCGAGTTCAGGTTAAGCGAAGCATTGAAAACGATATATTCCCTGATTTGGGATGACTTCTGCTCCTGGTATCTTGAATGGCAGAAACCCGCTTTTGGAAGTGCCACGCAACAATCCAAATTGGACGCGACCATTCATTTCTTTGAAGAGCTCCTGCAATTGCTGCATCCTTATATGCCATTTATTACCGAAGAAGTAAACCAATTGCTCGGCTCCCAGTTTCAGGATCTTTGCGTGAAGCAATTTGAACCGATTGATACTGCCGACAATATAATCTTGCAGCAAGGCGAACTGTTGAAGAACGCCATCACAGCCATCCGGGACGCGCGCGTGAAGAACAATATCAAAAGCAAGGAACCTGTTAAATTGTTCATACAGTCTGCACAAATGACATCTTATGAACCTATCGTTGAAATCCTGCAAAGGCAATGCAATATAGACACACTCGGGTTTGTGGACGATGTAATGGAAAAATGTATCAACGTGCTGGTAGGAAAAGACAAACTCTACATTCAACCGCAGACCGAACTGGACACCACGGCGCAAAAAGAACAACTACAGAAAGACCTCGCCTACTTTGAAGGCTTTTTGGCAACTGTGGAGAAGAAGTTGAGCAACGAGCGTTTTGTGCAAAATGCCAAACCGGAAATCGTGGACAACGAACGCAAGAAAAAAGCCGATGCCGAAGAAAAAATCAAGGTGTTAAAAGAAAGTCTGGCCGGATTATAGTTTTCGGTTTACATCAATATTAAATCAAGATACAAGAAGGAAGCCCGTTTATTATCGCGGCTTCCTTTTTTATTTGCACGAAATTATATGAATGAGGAATTTCACATACGACCTTTGGGTAATCCATACAATTTCCTTTTACTAAAATCGTATATAACCATATACAAAGACAATAAACAAAGATTGTTTATCTTTATTTTATGTCCATATTTAGTTTGATACCAGATAGGCACGACGTGGTGCAGGATCAAAATAAGCCTGACGAAGAAGGCTCGTTACGGCAAAGGCTTTACGTGATCATTTTTCAGGCGAACACCCCTGCCGGAAAGTTATTCGACATAGGGCTTTTCATCGCGGTCACGATGAACATCTTCATACTGATGCTGGAAAGTGTGCCATCGGTATCTCATCGTTACGGGAATTTGTTCCGTATGATGGACTATTTTTTCCTTGTGGTATTTTCCATCGAATATATCCTCCGGTTATACTGTGTAAAAAAAGCGGTTCGTTATGCGCGAAGTTTCTATGGCATTATAGACCTCCTCGCCATATTGCCATCTTATTTGGAATTTATCTGGCCACAATGGCATGTGCTCATGATTATCCGTTCCTTCAGGCTGCTACGCATTTTCCGCATCTTTAAAATGGTAAAGTTCCTTGACGAAAGCCGTTACCTGATGTTCTCGCTCATCCGTAGTTTTCGCAAGATTCTTATCTTTTTGTTTTTTGTCGTACTGCTTACTATCTTCCTTGGCTCACTGATGTATGTAGTGGAATATGATCAAAATTCCGGATTCAGCAGTATCCCGCAAAGTATCTACTGGGCTATCGTCACTATCACCACTGTTGGTTATGGAGATATAGCCCCTGTTACCGCTCTGGGAAAAATAATCGCCTCATTTATCATGATACTTGGTTATGCCATCATTGCCGTGCCCACGGGTATTATGTCCGCTTCGATTATGAAAACACAAAAAAAAACCCGGAACAACCATACCGTATGTCCGCATTGTCATGTGACAGGCCATTACTCCAGTGCACAATATTGTTATAAATGCGGAGAAAGGCTAACGGAGTAATAGAAGCTATACCGTTTAACTTATATCATAAATAAATCCCGCATAAAACCTACTTTTCAAATTTAGAATTTATATAACCTCTGCAATTCAATATTTTTGGCGCATGGATTTCTCCCAATTCGTTGAACAATTCGTAACAGGCATTAAGGACACGAGCTTGAATTTGTGGCTGTGATTACAGGCATTGCCAGTGTTTGGTTCAGCCGCGCTGAAAATATTTGGGTCTACCCTACCGGCTTGGTGAATACGATTATTTACATATACCTAAGTTTTAAATATCACTTGTTGGGTGAGGCAACGGTCAACCTTTATTACACTGCAATGAGCGTGTACGGATGGATACTGTGGACACGTAAAAACGAACAGAAAAAACTTGTCCTACACGTAACCCGCTCGACAGCGAAAGAATGGGGCGGGCAATTATTATTTTTCGCCGTGTTTTATATCGTCATCTTCGCCGCGCTCACTTATTTAAAGAAAGGTTTTGCCACAGGTGCCATTCCCTGGGCCGACGCGTTGGCTTCCTCCACCGCCTTCACAGGTATGTGGTTGATGGCGAAAAAGAAAGTGGAAAGCTGGTATTGGTGGATTGCCACCAATATTTGTTCCATACCCTTGTATTTTGTAAAAGGGCTTGCGTTCACAAGTGTGTACTATATCGTGCTGCTCGTGCTTGCATTCGTTGGCTTGGTGGAATGGCAGCAGCGCGCCCGAAAAAATAATTTAGCAAATGGTTAAAAAGATAGTGGTCATAGGCCCCGAAAGCACGGGTAAAAGTACGTTGTGCACGCAATTAGCATCTCATTACCAAACAAACTGGTGCCCCGAATATGCAAGGGAATATTTATTGAAAAACGGCACAGGCTATAGCTTTGACGACCTTGCCGTGATAGCTCGCGGGCAATTGGCATTAGAAGAAAACAGCATTGCAAAAGCGCGTGAAACATCCCCAAACGGAAAAAACACAAGGATTTTCATAGATACCGACATGTACGTGATGAAAGTTTGGTGCGAGTTTGTCTTTGGGCAATGCCATGATTTTATACTGGATGAAATCGCGCGTCGGCAGTACGACCTTTACCTATTGTGCAACATAGACCTGCCGTGGGTGAAAGACGAACTGCGCGAATATCCCGACCTCGAAACAAGGGAAAAACTATTTCACTTTTATAAAGACCTGTTGTCAAATCAATCCACTCCCTGGGTCATCATCAGCGGTGATAGCAACCAACGGGTGCAAATGGCAATAGATGCCGTGGAGAAATACACTTAGCTCTTTACTTCGACAATCTTTTGCTGGCAATCGGCAATCTTTTTTTCGATATGCTTTCTTTCGCCGACCGTCGCAATTTCCAATGTCAGTACCTTTTGATAATATGGCAATGCTTGTTGATATTTCTTTTGCTTAAAAAGATAATCACCTGCCACCACATAGGTGTTATAAAACCCGGGGTTTGATGCGACAAGACTATCCACGTTGACGGGCTGTCCCAACATCGCACGACGGCGCATATCCCGAAAGCGGATAAATTCATCAAACTGCTTTGTATAAATCAGGCTGTCAGGTTTTACATTTAAAGCTGTTTCATAAATTTCCTGATTTTGCTTCATCCCCTGCAAACCGAACACTTTGTGTAGGTCATAGCAAACATATTCGCCCAATTGCCAGGGAGATGTGGACACCCACACCAATAGCTTTTGCGGCTCGAACACGATGGAATGATGCGCGATAAATTGATTGACCGCTTTTTCATTGCCCAGTCCTATATCGGCATTGTCCAGCCCGCGATAATCCCGCAGCACATTGATGGTCTTGGCCACCGAGTTCTTTCCTTGCTGCGTCAACAATTGCGTAAGCCTGTTGTAGCGATAGACTGAAGCACTTTGATCGCGCTGTTCTTTGTTGGATGCCATATCCCAAAAATTGTTGCTCTGAAAATGATTGGTGCAAAGAATTTCATTTTTGTGCGGGTCGTAAACCGCTACCGAATCAGGTGTTTTTTCTATCAGGACAGCTTTGTTGTCAATAGCGGAGCCGACAAGAAAAGATTCCGACACAAACATCTTTCGCTTTTTCGCAATGGCAATCGCCTCGGGAATATTCTTGGCATATTGGATAATTTCCCGCGCCACCAGCGAAACCGGCGTAGCCGCACCCGTGGGAATATCGCTTTTAGCGGCATTGATTGTCACGGTAAGCCCTTTTTCGTTCATGCCCGATACCACGCCGATAAAGCCGCCCCAGGTAACGCTCATAAATTTATACCCATCTGATGGTTTTTGAAACAGCACGATTTTGTTTTTGGCAAAATCATCGCCTACCCAAAAATCAAAATTCCGGCCAATGATGAGCGAACTGTCCTCGCTCGCATTGCCCCAAGTGCCAAAAGAAGTGCATCCGACCAACATCATGTTTTGCAGCGCATGGCCAATGTCGTGTGCCGCATGATAGTTCAGGATGCGCTCATACTTGTTACCGATAAAACCATATTTCTCCGACGCAGATTGTGATATACCGTATATTTCCTGTTGATATTCATTCCTAACATACTTAGGTAGGTTTCGGTTAAAGAAACCGATAAAATATTTCAGGAATCGCTGATAGTAACCGGAGGGTATCATTTGTTCCAACTGCGCCACGAAATAATCTTCCTGCGAACGGATTAATTCCTTGCTTAACTTGCCGTTCATCACGCCGCGCTCAAAAGGTGTACCTTCCACGTACATTTCATAAAGTCCCGAACGACTATGCCGCAGCCAGCCGTTATGCAAAGCATAAAAACCTGAGTCAGACTGCGTGCGCTGCCATTGCTCACTGGACGCATCCGTGATTTTTGGCGGAGGTATTTTGGATACCCATACCAAATATCCGACAAAGGTTATCAGCAGCAACAGCAGCACTGCCAACACCCGCAAAAGCCTTCTTAAAAATTTACTACGTTTAAGCATTTCTTATTTTATCAACCAAAGAATCATCACCGAGGGCTACGCTACATGTAAACACCGCGCTCAGCGAAGTTCCCAAAATACCATGTAAATTTAGATTTTGTCCTGTTAAAAACAGGTTAGGGATTTTGGTGCGGGGACTAATCATTGTTTTGAACGGGTCATGAAAATCTTTTTGAACACCGTACATCGAGCCATCTACACCGTCAATATAATCCCGGTTTGTGAGCGGCGTGGACGTATAGACCGCTTTTATGTTTTCTGTAAGATGTGGAAATTTTTCCGAAACAACTGACAAAAGCTTTTGTGCTTTTTCTTGCTTGAATTGCTCGTAACCCGCGCCACGCGTACCTTCCCTACCCGCACGATTGAACGTATCTGCCCAAGCCGCAACATCCGCAAAGCGCATCGGCGTGAGAACAGAAATCGTGGAAGCATATTCGGGATGCTTTCTGTCGGCAGTAAAATACAGTCCATAACCCAATGGCCAATCCGCTTCCGTATAATGATTTTGAAGCCACACCTTCCCCTGTCGGTGATAATAATAATTGCAAGACTGATAAGGAATCGTCTGTTCTTTTAAAATCAGGTGCAGCGAAAAAGAAGAGATACTGTTAGCAAGGCTGTTTATCCGTTTACGATAAACCTCCTTTAGCAACCCTGATTGCGTCATGGCAATCGTGGCCACAGGGCTTGCATTAGAAATAACCACCTCCGCAGCAAACGCTTTCCCTGAAAGGGTTTCCACGTGCGAAACCCTTCCATTTTCTTCAACAATTTTTGAAACTTCGCAATTACGCATAATATCCCCGCCATGTTTCCTAATTTGAGCAGCCAGCAGTTTCGCGATTTGCGAGCCGCCGTCAATCACCTTCCAACTGCTTTCAATATAACTGTTCGCAATTAGCGCGTGCACGTGAAACGGCGTCGTGGCGGCATCTCCCGCATAAAGCAAATTGTTGCCTGCCAATACCGCCCACAACTTTTCATCTTGCACAAAAGATGCTATAACGGCCTCGGCAGATTGCTGCATAAACGCCAGCTTTGCATCGGTATCCCCTTCAAGCGTCAGGTTATAAAGCGGAAAATTTTTACACACTTCCCTTACTGCATGACAATACTCTTCAATGCCAACGACTTCTGACGGGAATTGCGCCGCCAGGTTTTCTTTAAATAAATCATATCCCTGCGAAAGCAAATATTCCTGTTCGTCGTTTTCTATAAGCACCCGGTCAAAAGCCACGTCCATCCTTTGCAGACGCAGCTTTTCTATGATTCCCGTATATTTGAATATCTGATAAAGATTCTGCCCCTTGTCAAGCCCGCCGATGTAATGCACGCCCGTGTCCAATATATGTTTGTCGCGCGAAAAAGTTTGCAGGTTTCCGCCCAGTTGCTTGTTCTTTTCCATCACCAGCACACGCTTGCCCTGTTGCGATAATATGCAACCGCAAAGCAACCCGCCCAATCCACTACCGATTATGATGATATCGTAAGACACAAATTTTTAAGGATTAAAATAATTCAAGCTATTTATGGATGTTTTTTCAATACCCAAATAACATTGGAAGTATATTTCGTATCATCAATCCTTTCAAACAACAAACCTTTTTCCCGGGCAAGAGATTCTATTGTTTTTCCTGATATAAAGTACAATTCATGGGCTGTTTTGTTGAAAGCCAAAAGCCGGGTAGAGAAGAACTCGGTCAACTTTGTGCCTTTATGTTTTTCCTGCATATCCTTATCTCCATCGCGGATGACAAGCACGCCGTTCGGGTTCAAACTATCTATCGCTCGCCGGATGATAAGATTTTGTTCCTCGGGCAACAGGTAATGCAACACATCGCTGATGACGATGCCGTCGTATTTCTCAAATGTAAACCGTGATATATCCGCATGAACAAACTGCAAATCTGACGTTTTACCGAAACAGTGGTCGGCGGTCTCCATTTTTTCCTCATCATAATCTACGGACGTAAAACGGCGTTTTCCGTTACTTGCCCAATACAATATATATGTCATAAACCCATAACCACAGCCAAGGTCAAGCATATTGCCCTGCATGGGCAACAGTTCATGAAAAGATTGATAGAACCCTTCCAACCGTAATTTTATTTTTAAATACCATTCCAGCACCGGGCCCTTATAAATATAATTAAATAACAGATGCTCCTTAAAGTATTTGGGCGTTTCCAGTTGTGCACGTAAATGCTCATGTTCGGACTTAAAATACCGGGAAATATTTTTAGTTCTTTCCTGATAATTGT
Organism: Niabella sp.; assembly: GCA_047601605.1. Lineage (GTDB taxonomy): Bacteria > Bacteroidota > Bacteroidia > Chitinophagales > Chitinophagaceae > Niabella. The sequence continues at coordinate 1,357,704 of JASGIU010000002.1, read as the reverse complement.
TGCCCCACTTCGCATCGTCCGCGGAAATACGCGGCAGATATTTTGCAGCCACATCACCATTTTTCAACAGATAATCGCCCTTGCTCATGGTGTAGCCCAACCCGTGCAACACCACAGGCACAATGTCCACGTTCAGTTTTTCCGCCAAATAAAAAGCCCCTTTGTGAAAGCGTTTCATCGGTGGTAAAGAGCTGCGCGTGCCTTCGGGAAAAACAACAATGGAAAAGCCTTTTTTAATCTGTGTACCTAATAAATCCACACTGTTTTCGATACCGTTGGCAACGGGATAAAAATTGGCCATCTTGATAGCCCAACCAAACACAGGAGAATTCCACACCCATTTGTTCGTCAACAAAATCAACCGGGGACTTAGCATGGCCATCATCAAAATATCTAAAAAAGATTGATGGTTGGCAATGACAACGGCGGGTTTTGCAAAGTCTTCACCCTGCTCGTTGATGATGCGTTTTTTAAACCGTCCCATAAAAAACATCACGGACATACAAAGTTTGGACAATAGCCAATGATAGGCCGCTTCTCCTTTATTTTTCCCGATGATTTTAAGCTTTATCAAAAACAACCCGATAATGGTCAACAGCACACTGACAAAACCAAAATATAAAAAGGAAATAACCGAGTGCAACCAACTCAACAACGTCCACGGATGAAACCCTTTCAGTACGCGCTTCTTGACCACCAGATTGAAAAAGAAAGGTATAAGCACCTGCGACATCAGCACTACACATAAAATACCCGTTACAGAAATAAACGCGATGGAGCGCAGCGCAGGGTGTTTGGCAAATATCAATACGCCAAGCCCAGCAATTGTGGTGATGGCAGACAACAAAATTGAAGATTTATACGATGCCAGATTCTTTTTGCCGGTTTTATATTCACTGAGTAAACCGTCCATCACGAAGAGGCTATAATCATCCCCCAGGCCGAATATCAATGTAGAGATGATGATATTTACGATATTAAATTTTATATCGGTGATGGCCATGATGCCCAATATCCATATCCAGCTTATCAGCATCGGGATGAATGACATCAGCATCAACTCTATTCTTCCATACGTGAGCAACAAGACTACTGCCACAATAATCGAAACAATCCAGGCAATATTATTGAAATCATCCTTCACCATTTCCGTAAGCCTGTTAGTCAAGTATTGCCTGTCCAGTACCGTAGAACCGGGCATTGCATCTAATCTTGCCTGCACATCGGCTTTATATTGCCCGGGCACTTTTAACAGTGTAATAATAGATGTCTTATCGGGCATTTCGGAAATATAATCATCCAAATACTGTTGCCGTACTCCCTCGAAAAGCTGTTTGTCCACAACATTATAATCACGGTAAAGCGTTTCTTTAAAATTATTGAACGCATCGGCCTTAAAACCCTGTGCAACGCCCAACCGGGTAATGTCTTTTAGTAATTGGCCTTTCTTCTCCTGTGTCCAGTAGGTGTTCCAAAAAGTAATACGGTTCTTTTGCAGCGAATCGGACAGATAGAGCGTGCCCACACCTGCCGCTGCCGTTATGTGTCCCTGGTCTTTCAACGCATTAACCGAAGGCATTATCGCTTCATATTTTAACAACGCATCATCCAGATTTTTACCCTCCGATACGAGATAAACAGATTTGGCCGCAGCACCGCTTAACGCGTTCAACCGCTGCTCTGCCTGTTTCAACGGGGGCTTCATGTAGTTCAACTGCGTCATGTCCGACTCGAAGCGGACGTTTTGGGCAAAGAAATAAAACCCGACGGTCAACAACAAGATAACCGCGACAAGCCATTTGTTAGACTCCAACCGCACGGAAGCAATACGGTCAATGAACGAATGACGGACGACTTCTTGTTTTTTGTTACCAATAAAATGCGGTAAAAAAATCAGTGAACAAAGCACAGAACCAATTAAGCTAAAGCCCGCGAACAAGCCAAGGTCTTTCAGCATATCCGAAGCAGCCCATTGCAGGCTGAAAAAACCAAAAATAGTCGTAAAACTACCGACTGTCATCGGGAACGACAAATCCCTTATTACCTTTTGCAAATCCCCTGTATGCCTGTAATGGTTGAATACATGCAGGGAATAATTAACCGCCACGCCCAACACGATAGAGCCCGTACCGATGGCTATGACTGAAATACTGCCTTTGATAAAATATATGCAGGCCAGCGAAAACAACGCCCCGTAAACAACAGGCAACAGCAAAAGTGCCGGTGCTCTTTTTTTCCTGAAATAAAACCCGATGAACAATATCAGAAAAATAACGGTGATACTCAACGTTAGCATGGTGTCAAGGCGCAACTGGGTGGCATTGCCCGCCGACACGAGCGCCCCGCCAAAATACTGCGCATGGATGTTGGCATATCCCGCCTTGTCAAGCGAATCCATGGCATGGTCAACCCTTGCAAAAAGTTCCTGATTATCGCCCGTGTTGCCCGCGTTAAAAACGGACGTAATCATCATCAGCAGTGTTTTGTGGTCTTTACTGACAATGTAGTTATCGTACAGCTCAAAACTTTCGTCGTATTGTAATTGCTGTAATTTTTTAAGCGCGATGAAGGAAATTCCGCTGGGATCGTTTGCAATGACATCTTTCAGCACCATGCCCGTGGGCGAACTCAGCAATTGAATATCATTTGCCAGCGTCCCCTTTAGTTTTTGCGGCTGCCTTAAACTGTCAATCTGCGCATAATCCTTTTGTTCCAGAAATACGGGCAAATGTTGTTGTATCGTTTCAAACAATTGCACCGTGTAATCGCTTTCCACTTTGTAACGAAGCGATTTTATATACGGTGCGGCCTGATGTTGCAGGGACTCGGCAAACGCATCGGCATAAGTAATCAGGCTGTCAGGATTTTCCGTGGTTGTGTCGCGCAATGAAACCATGACCGTCAGCTTATCCGCAAATCGGCTATTCCTGAACAACTCGGCCATTTTTTCTGTTTTTTCATCCTTGGGGATGATGGCGTACACATCCTCGATGAAACGCACCTTGCCGGCAAAAAATGCAAACAGGGCAAGCGTTCCGATAAAGCTGATATACAAAACCGCCCGATGCCCGCGCAGGTAATCAAATATTCTGGAAAAAATCTTATACATATATATCCTGCCTAATCTTTGCTCTTTTTGTTTTTATCAGGTGCTATTACCCGAATCTTCCAAAGGAAATCATTCTTCCTCCCCGAAAAATTCGTCCAGTTCGCGACGATCTTTTTTGGTGGGGCGGCCTATCTTGCTCATGCGCTTGCCCGTATGGAAACTCGCGGCCTGAAACTGCAAACGTTCCAATTCTTCCGGCGGGGTAATATCGGTGTAATAATTAACCGCCTCGGAATATTTGAGCCGGCTTTGTAACAAGCCTGTTACTTTGATACGCCAACGCCTGCCCTCGGTGCGCACATCGTATACATCGCCAAGATGCACGTTCTTACCGGGTTTGGCCTGTTCTTCCAGATATTTCACCTTGCCACTGTTGCAGGCATCCGTGGCCAATCGTCGTGTTTTAAACAACCGGATTGCCCAAAGAAATTTGTCTAACCGTAGTTTTTCTTTTTCCATCTTGCTATTATCCCTAAAAAATCAAATGCCACGAACACCATTGTTTCCTAAAAAAGACAAATAGTATTCGTGGCATGTTTTTATTCCTGCTCCGCAAAAAACTTATGGAAATAAGGTATCGTTTCGATGCCCTTATAATAGTTTTCGATATTATATTTTTCGTTCGGGCTGTGCAGGCCGTCGTTGTCAAGACCAAAGCCCATGAAGATAATCTTGATGCCCAGTTCTTTTTCCAACACGGAACAAATGGGAATGCTTCCGCCGCCGCGCACAGGGATGGGCGTTTTGTCAAACGTGGTTTCCAATGCCCTGGAAGCCGCGCGATAACCCTTGCTGTCAATAGGCGTCATGTAAGGCTCGCCACCATGATGTTCAAACGCATTTATCGTCACGCAGGAAGGTGCCGCGTTGCGGAAATAATCCAACAACAGTTTTGTCATCTTTTCACTTGACTGATTGGGCACCAACCTTGCAGAAATCTTAGCATGAGCCTTGGCGGGTAATACGGTTTTAGAACCCTCGCCCTGATAACCGCCCCAAATGCCGTTCAGCTCCAAGGTAGGACGTATGCCTGTGCGTTCGTAGGTCGAATAGCCTTTCTCGCCATAAAGCTCCTTGATGCCGATTTCGTTTTTATATTCTTCTTCGTTGAAAGGCGCTTTGTTGATGAGCGCCCTTTCTTCCTCGGTGCTTACGGCCACATCGTCATAAAACCCGGGAATGGTCACGTGATTGTTTTCGTCATGGCAATCCGCAATCATTTTGGACAAAATAACGATGGGATTGGCCACCGCCCCGCCATAGGTGCCGCTGTGCAGGTCGCGGGCGGCAGATGTCACCTCCAGTTCGATGTAACTAAGACCACGCACACCTGTGTCAAGCAACGGCGTGTCCATGCCCAATAAAGAGCTATCGCTGATAAGGATTACATCGGCTTTTAACAATTCCTTGTTATCGGCCACAAAACCGGACAGGCTGGGAGAACCTACTTCCTCTTCACCCTCGATGATAAATTTGACATTGGTCGGCAGCGTGCCTGTTTGCACCATCGTTTCCAATGCTTTTACATGCATATAAAATTGGCCCTTGTCATCGGCGCTGCCGCGGGCAAACACTTTTCCGTCAATGATAGTAGGCTCGAAAGGAGGCGTTTTCCACTCGTTGAGCGGCTCTACGGGCTGCACATCGTAGTGACCGTAAACCAAAACGGTGGGCTTGGCCGGGTCAATAATTTTTTCGCCGTAAACAACGGGATGCCCGGCCGTTTCCATTACCTCTGCCCTATCACATCCCGAGGCAAGCATGGCCTCTTTTATGGATTCGGCACATTTCAACATATCACCTTTGTGCTCTGTACGCGCACTGATAGACGGAATACGTAACAAATCCATCATCTCGCGCAAAAAACGTTCCTGATTAGCTTCCTGATATTCTTTCCAAACTTGTGACATAGTACTTTGTTTTAATTGCCACGAAGGTAGGTCTTTGTATGTTTTCCGCGCAATCGGGGATTACAACATTTTAGTTAAAATGGAGAGAGACTGGTGTTATTGGTTACGCAAAAATCCTCCTTCTCTCTTTAAGCCTGGCCTGCCTATACAGGACTTACCCTGATTTGCCCACCAATCGCTTTCAACACCTTCATAATGGTTTCAAATTGGGGTTTTGCGCCCTCAGATAAAGCCTTATACAAACTGGGGCGACCCAATCCTGTTTCTTCGGTTATTTTAGTCATTCCGACGGCTTTAGCAATATACCCGATTGCCATAATCATATCTGCATTATCGTCCTCTTCCAAAACGGTATTAAGATATTCGGCAATAATTTCGTTGTTGTCCAAATAACCTGCGACGTTAAATTCCGCAGTTTTTTCAATAAAGTACATTTACAAATTGTATCCACTTGGGTACAAAATTGTGAAATTATTTTACGACGCTGCTTTTTTCGCCAAACAATAAATGAGCGATGATAGCCAGCAGGCCAAAAGTGGCACCTACAAAACAAACTCCCGTCCATTGCGCATATTTCCACGCGATGGAAGCCAGCCAGGTGCCGAGCGAGCCGCCGATAAAATAAGAAACCATATAAACCGTGTTCAGCCTGTTGACAGCATTTGATTTGAGCAAGAAGAATTTGGTCTGATTCATAATATGGCTGGCCTGTACGCCCAAATCAACAAGGATAACGCCTGCAATCAGTCCCCAATAGGTTTCGCCCGCAAAATAGGTGAAGGCCCAGCTTCCTGTAAGGACAAGTAATGCGTAAAGAATGATACGGTCTATGCCCATAAACTTTTGGAGCTTGCCGATTTTTGCGGCGGCCAAGGCTCCTACGGCCCCTGCCAACCCAAAACTGCCAACAATGGATGAACCTGCATTAAACGGCGGCTTTTCCATGTGAAAGACCAAAGTGGTAAACAATGCGGACATGGAGCCAAAAGCCATCGCGCCCCGAAAGGATGCAAGCCGTAAAACAGGCTGCGTTCTTGCCAAATGCGCCACCGAAAACATCAATTCTTTATAGCTCCCTTTAAAATTTGGCTTCAGTTCGGGAAACATTCTGTAAACGACCAGCCACACAAAAACCATCAATCCGGCAGCGATGCCAAACATTGCCCGCCAACCCCATAATTCTCCTACAATGCCCCCTATGAACCGGGATAAAAGAACGCCGAACAGCAGCCCCGACATGACCAAACCGATATTCTCAGACTTTTTCATCGTCGGCGAAAGTTCGGCTGCAATTGGCACAAATAGTTGCGGGATGACAGATGTTGCCCCAATTAACAGACTCGCCACATAAAGCATCCACAGTTCGCGGGCAAAGGTCATCCATAGTAAAGACCCGAACACTAAAACCAAATCTGTAAGAATTAGTTTTTTGCGAAGCAGCTTATCCCCCAACGGAACAATCAAAAGCAGCCCCAAAGCATACCCTATTTGGGTAAGCACCGAAATCTTGCCTGCCGCACTTTCGGAAATCTTCAACTCATCCGAGATAAGGACAAGTAAAGGTTGGTTATAATAATTATTCGCCACAACGAGCCCTGAAATGATTGCCATGAGCCAAACCAACGTACGGGAAATGACCGGATGATTAGAAGTATCCATGCTATAAATAAAGCCTATTTAATCAATATTTTTTCGATTATTAAAGAGAATATTTGCCACCGCCTGTAAAAACAAGGATGAAAAGGCTAAGATAAATAATAAGTTGGTTTTAGGGGACAGACGGCCTGTTTCTGCAAAAACTATCCAAATTACTGATTGTGTGAAAAAACATTCATTACCTTCGTTTCTGACAGATTGTGATTGTTTGCACCCTTTTAAAACTGATATATGAGACGTTCTTTTTTATTGCTTTGCATCTTGATGTATTATATTAATGCCTGTGCCCAAAAACCTATTGATATACCATTGGCAGAGGAGTTGGGCGTTTTTAACAGCAACTATGAAAAGCAGGTATTGACCCGTTCAGGCTTTTCAGAGCGGGATTATTTAGAACTTTTCATGCAAATAGGAGGAGATAGTACAAATGCGGCATTAGCTGAATCTGGTATAAATTCATTTATACAAAGCAAGTATCCAGACAAACAAACATTCAAGAGCAGGGATCTCAAGAAATTATATAAAGCTGTACATGAACAATTCTTTAGAAAGTACACAGACAACCCGACATTCAAGGATATTTTTGTAAACGGAGACTATAACTGTGCTACCGCTTCTGCATTCTATGCGCTTATTTTGGACAAATTGTCTTTGAACTACGATTTACGCGAAACCCCAAATCACATTTATTTAGTTGCAAACCCGTTGTCATCTAATGTAATTTACGAAACAACCACTCCGTCAATGAAGACTTTTCAAGTTAGCGACAAATTAAAATCAGAATTTTTAGATTATCTAGTCAATAATAAAATTATCTCCAAGGAAGACGCTCAGGGAAATAAAAAGAATGAACTTTTTGAAAAATACTTTTATGGAGACGAAAAGATAGATAAGAAAAAACTGGCAGGGCTATTGTATTACAACTTGGGGATAGACGCTATCGTGACTCAAAATTTTGAAAAGGCTTACCGGGATTTTGAAAAAGCTTATATCCTGTATCCATCCAAGCGGATTGAATATTTAATTAGCTTATCATTGTTGGCATCGTTTGCAGATAAGCGAGATTCTGATGACAATATAGTCAAATTCTATCTAAGGTATCTGCAATTATCGCCAACGGAATCGGCTAAGGAAATGGTAAAGAGTTATTGGAGTTCATTTATGCAGAAAAACTTATTCGAATCTCCCAATACCTCAAAGGTTTATCAATTATTTGGACAACTGAAGGCCATCATAAAAGATACCGCCCTCATCCGAGACATGTCTTACAATTACTATTCTAAAGTTGCGTATTATCATGAGTTAAAAAAAATGAGTGATTCCTGTCTTGTTTATCTTTATTCTGCCTATCGGATCAACCCCGAAAATATTCTTGTACATGAGCTCATAGAAAAAGCAATATTAAAAGCAGCTGATTTTAATAAAACAGCCTATCCTGATTTTTTTAACCGCCTTAATCAATATTTCAACACCTTTTCTTTTCTGGACAAAAAAGGAACATTAGGGTCTCTGTATATTTACTCTCTTTTCAGGGTAATGTCCAAATACTATGATGAAGATAATATAAAAGAAGGAACCCGATATTATGATATTATGAAAGAATTAATGGAGAAAGAGCATTCTGTAATGGAGAAAAATGAAGAAATTTGCAGTGAGGGGCTTGTTAATATTTATTACTATTATGTCAGGCACAGGAAATATAAGGAGGCCAAGCAATTCCTCCAAACCGTTTTGAAATTCCTCCCCAACAGCGCAGATCTTAATAAAAGGATGAGAAACATAGATGACATCCTTGCCCAAGAATTATAATTTCTATTTTTCTATCTGATAGATACCATTACTGTCGTGAAGACCTTCATATAAACATCTACCTTATACTAATCGAAACGAAATTGGAAAGCGAGAGAGACATTAAAAACTCGTTGCCATTATTGACCATAAAATAAAGCAGAACTTAAATTTCCAGTTATTGCCAATGTTTAGGCACCAAACCCCTATTCACTCCTAAGCGAGAAATCCTGCCGGGAGGCCTTGCGAGCCGGGACATAAGATGCCACAAATGCTATAACAAGCACGGTTACGCCTACCAAGATAAAATCAGTTACACGAAGTGTCACGGGAAAATAATCAACAACAAAAGACCCTCCCTGTAAAGATATCAGGTGAAAGCGCTGCTGCAACAGCACCATGCCCAGCGCAATAAACATACCAATGCCGCCGCCGATAATGGCCAACAAGAAACCCTCGTTCAGAAAAACGCGCTGTATAAAACGACTGTCCGCCCCCAGCGCGTGCAGCACGCTGATGTCCTTTCGCTTTTCCAGCACCAGCATCGTAAGCGCACCCACCATGTTAAAAGCCGCCACCACCAATATCAGACAAAGGATGGCGTAAAATACCCAGCGCTCCATGTTCATAATCGAATAGAGGCTTTGGTTTTGCTCGTAACGGTTTTGCACTTTATATGACGCGCCCAACAGGGTCTGCAATTGTTTTTTAATCTTTTCGGTCTGTGCCGGGTTGGACACGGCAATTTCTAACCCGCTGTAATTATCATCGGGCAATGACATAGCGGCTCGAAGAAAATCAATATTGGTAATCGCGTATTTATCGTCAAAATCCTGCTGGATTAAAAACGAGGCAGCCAGATGAATAGAATCGCTGGTGATGTTATTCACCTCGTCAAACATTTCCGAATCGCTCTTGCGCGGCACATAAATCATGAGCGGATAATCGGTCAACGAAGCATTCGAGCCAAGGGATGCCGCAATACCCGCGCCCAATATCAATTTCGGCGATTCCGCCGTGCCGATGTCGTACTTGCCATCATAAATACAGTTGACCACCCCGGCGGCATAACGATAGTTACTATCCACACCTTTCAGATAGGCAAGCTTTTGGTTATCGCCGTTTTGCAGGATACCTTTTTCCTCCACCACCAGCGAAAAGTTCTTGATACCGTTGATACCGTGCAATTGATTTATCTGTTCCTGCGTCAGTACCATAAACTTGCCCGATGCGGGACTTACGCGCAAGTCAGTATAAAATGAAGCATAAAGTGACTTCACCAATCCTTCAAAACCATTGAAAACACTCAGCACCACAATCAACGCGGCCGTACCCACCACAATGGCCGTGATGCACACCCACGCGATAATGTTGATGACATTCGTTGATTTCTTGGCTTTAAAATAACGCCAGGCAAATAAAAAATGCAACTGTTTTTATTTTTAAATTGATTGATGAACGGGAACGCTTGGCAAAAGTTTATTTGTTCAAGTTCTCGCGTTCCTCATTTATCTTTTTAAACAACTCTTCCATCTTAAAAACATGGTCGAGCGTATCATCTTTGTAAAATCTCAATACAGGAATATTGCGCAACTGATGCCTTACCGAAGCCGCTAATTCTTTTTTTATTTCATGTTGCCTGTCCTCTATTTTCTTCAGCGCGGCGGCATCGTCCTGCACCTGAAACAGGCTAAGATAAAAACGCGCCTCCAGCAGGTCGGGCGTCACCTTCACCGCAGCAATGGAGACCATTCCCCCGCCTATCATGTTCAGGCCAAGCCTTTGGAATATTTTGTTCATCTCCTCGTTCAACAACCCAGCTACTTGTTTTTGTCTTTTACTTTCTTGCATAAACTTATCCTCCTATTCGGTGTAAAATTAACTACTTTTGATAGTTTAAACAGATAGAATAAACTAATGAATAAATTTTCAAGGATATTTCGCTATCTCAGCCCCTACAAAGGCCGGATAGTGCTGTATTTTATATGCGTATTTTTATCCATCGTTTTCGGCCTGATGAGCTTTGGTATGCTCAAGCCTTTTTTTGACCTCATTTTCCTGCAGGACAAAGAAATCCTCGACAAGCCGATAGATAAAGAATGGTTGATGTGGCTGGAACCTACACGTGTTTGGCTCTTAGGACAAGTGCAGGGCTTTGGATTGGTAAAAATGCTCTCTTTTATTTGCATCGTATTAGTCGTTTCCATTTTTTTGAAAAACATGTTCCTGTATTTTTCTTTCAGCATTCTGAACCCGCTCAAAAACAGGATTGTCAATACTTTCAGGGAAGATTTGTTTTCCAAGATATTAAAGCTGCCCATCGGCTATTTCACCGAAAAGAGAAAAGGCGACTTAATCAGCCGCGTCACAAATGATGTCAACGAAGTAGAAGTTTCCCTGGTTGGTGCGCTGGAAGGATGGATTCGCGACCCGTTGACCATCATTCTCACTTTCGCACTGTTGTTTTTCATCAGTGCACAGCTCACCATTGTGATACTCATCGCCGCACCGCTGATCGGGTTTATTTTAGGACGGGTATCAAAAGCCTTGAAACGTCAATCAAACAAGGCTGCCATAAAGAACGGGGAAGCACTTTCCGTGCTGGACGAAACGCTGAACGGGCTTCGGGTCATCAAAGCCTTTAACGTAGAAGGTGTCATGCGGCAAAAGTATGACGACATCAATGATGATTTATTGATTACCAAGAACAAAATCAGCCGCCGCCGCGACCTTGCTTCTCCCATGTCTGAATTTTTGGGCATATTGGTGTTCGTCGGCATTTTATGGTTCGGTGGCCGCCTCATTTTAGGTCATGCCATTGACATGGACGGCACAACGTTTTTCACGTATCTGGCCATGTTTTATAATGTGATAAACCCTATCAAAACATTGTCCACTTCTTTCAGTAATATGCAAAAAGGAAGTGCGGCCATCCAGCGCATAGAAGATGTGTTGAATACGCCCGTAACCGTAAACGAGAATCCCGACGGCAAAAAACTGCAATCGTTCAACAATTCCATCGAGTTTAAAAATGTACGCTTTGCTTATGAGGATGCTGTGATTTTGGACGACATCAACCTTACCATTAGAAAAGGCCAGACCGTGGCCCTGGTGGGTTCCTCCGGTGCGGGCAAATCCACCCTTGCTGATTTGGTGCCGCGCTTTCATGACGTGACAAGCGGCGAGGTGTTGATAGATGGCGTTAACATCAAGGACTATTCTCTCCATTCAGTAAGAGGGCTGATGAGCATCGTGACGCAGGAACCTATTTTGTTCAATGATACTATCGCCAACAATATCGCCTTAGGGCAGGAAAACGCCACCGAGGAGCAAATCATACAAGCAGCAAAAATCGCGAATGCGCACGATTTCATTATACACAAAGAAGAAGGTTATCAGACCAACATTGGCGACCGTGGTAGCAAACTAAGCGGCGGCGAAAGACAACGCCTCACAATTGCCCGTGCCGTGCTGAAAAACCCGCCGATACTGATATTGGACGAGGCCACTTCCTCGCTCGATACCGAAAGCGAACGCTTGGTGCAGGACGCCATTAACAATATGATGCAAAACCGCACCAGTATTGTCATTGCCCACCGCCTTAGCACCATCCGCCATGCTGACGAAATCATCGTGCTGCAAAAAGGCAAAATCGTGGAACGTGGCAATCATCAGCAATTAATCGAACAAAACGGTTTTTATAAAAAACTGGTAGATATGCAGGAAGTGAAATAGACGAAATATATTGATGCTAACCTTATTTCAAACCACATAGATACCGCATCAATCACATAGTATATAAGTGTATGGGAGATATTGCTTAGCTACGCATAGGATTTTCTCATCTAACATGAAAACAAAAAGGGATTGCTCAAAAGAACAATCCCTAAAAAGTGAGTTGAATATATCTTTATACCAATAACTGTGGTTTTTCCTTAAAGGTATCCCACAATAGTTCTCCAAAAAGCGTATTAGACCACGCGAACCATTTGCGCGTGAAGTTTTTCGGGTCATTTTTATGGAAAGATTCGTGCATAAAGCCTGTGCCACCGTGCGTTTTCCGCAGTGTATCTATGCACCATTTTATTTCCTTGTCATCAGAGGTCGTGCGGGCTCTCATGACAATGCTCATCGGCCAAATGAAATCTAAACCGATATGCGGCCCGCCGATACCCTCACCTGCCGTTCCTTTAAAGAAGAATGGATTTTCGGGCGACAACACAAATTTGCGCGTGTTCGCATATATCGGGTCAAGTTTTGAAATGCTGCCCAGATAAGGCATGGCCAACAAACTCGGCACATTAGCATCGTCCATCAATATGTGACTGCCAAAACCGTTCACCTCAAAGGCATACAATTTGCCAAACTGCGGATGAGTGGTAATGGCATATTTTTTCAGTGCTGCTTCGACCTCTGTAGCCAATGCTGACAAAGAAGCTGCGAGCGTACTATCTTTACTAATTACCTTTACCATTTCTGCTGCCTGACGCAAACTGGTCACCGCAAAAAAGTTTGAGGGAACGAGATAGGGGAAAATCGTGGCATCATCGCTCGGGCGGAAGACGGAGGCAATCAGCCCTACCGGTTTCAGCGGGTAGCCATAACCGCCCATCGGCACGCCATCGGTAGCCCAGGCTGTTTTACGCTGGAATTTATACGGCCCCAAGCCATCCTTGCGCTGCTGCTCTTTAAAAGTCTGCAAAGTCAGCTCAATGGCTTTTTTCCATTGTGCATCAAACGGAGATGTATCGCCTGTTACCTTCCAAAAACGATAGGCCAAACGGATGGGATAACAAAGACTGTCCACTTCCCACTTGCGCTCGTGAATACCGGGCTTCATATCCGTCAGGTCATCCTTCCACTCGCCCTCATGGCTGGCATCGTTGTAAAAAGCATTTGCATAAGGGTCTTTTATGATAAAGAAAGCCTGCTTGCTGATAACCCCTTTGATAAGGTTGTGAAGTGCTGTATCTTCTTTACAAAATTGCAGATAAGGATATACCTGAGCCGAGCTATCGCGCAGCCACATCGCATCTATATCGCCCGTGATGACATAGGTATCGGGCTTGCCGTCCTTCTCGGAATAGTAAACGGTCGTGTCCAATGTATTGGGAAAACAATTCTCAAAAAGCCAACCCAGTTCTTTGTTCTTCACTTTTGACTTAAATGCAGCAATGGCTTTTTCCACCGATTGACTCTTAAAATGACGCTGTGCCTCCGGCACACGCACCACAGGAAACTCTGATGACGACGCGGCATAAGAGGCTCCTTTGGTTGCCACCAACCCTGCGCTTAAAATCCCTGCTTGCTGAATAAATTTTTTACGGTTCATCATGACAAATAAATATTAAAAACAAATGTGTTATTTACAAAAATAGCAATGTACAAAACAATATGGACGATTATCTGTACACAAACAATCTACCAAACAAAACACCCTATCTTTTACTCATCCTCTGCATCCTGCCATTTAAACCCGGATGGCAACTGCGATCGGATGTAAGTCACCAATTCCTGTAACTTTTTATTATCGGGCTGTTGCTTCAAAGCAGCCTCATTACTTGCAAGCACTGGCCCTATATAATAATTGTTAATCAGCGGAATTGAGCGCTGGCGGTATGCTTCAGGCACTTCGTTCCTGAAAGAGACCAATGCCTCAACACCTTTTTTAATCTTTTCTATATTGGAAATAGACGATAAATAAACAGATAGGTTGGTTGCAGCGGCATATTTGCGCATCACTTCCCGCCCTTCAAAATCTCTCAATATACTATCTGCCATACTTTCATCGCCGGATTTAAGAATGATATTCGTAAGGGCTCTTTTTAACGTCATGCCCGAAGGCTGCTTTGCCAACTGCTTCGCGATGGACAGTGCAGAGGCTTTGTCCACTTTTTCCAAAGCCTGCAAAGCACTGCCGGATACATTATAAGACGAATCTTTCACGGCAGAAAGATATAAAGCCTTGTAATCACCTTTGGCGTATTTGCCTAATTGATTAATCGCCGAAGTGCGCACCGAAGGTATTTTATCCTGCTTTGCCAAGGTGGCCAACAACGGTTCTGCTTTAGAACAGCACATCTGGATTTTTTAAATCAAGACGGTTAATGGCCTGCGTGCGCAAGCCTTCAAATTTATCATTCAATGCCCCGATCAACAAATTCAGCGCCCGCTCGTCGTCCTGATGCTTTCCGGCATATTCGATGGCCTCGCGCCTGTCCATATAATTGCCTGCGAACTTATACTGATGGATATAATTTGCCAGATTCTTATTATCGGTTTTCACTGCCAGCAAAACCTTATCGGCATCCACGTTCACCAAGGAAGGACGTTTGTCGTACCTGAAAGAAAAAGTATCCGTTTGATGGCGCATCCAAACCTGATAACGTTGTTTCGCCTCACCGGTATAAACATCTATCGCAAAAGGTAAAATAAAAACCTTGTCGCCCTTTTGGGTTTGGGACACGATAACATCTACCTTGCCCGCCGCATCATCATATTTATAATCAATATTCAAAACCGGATGGCCGCTGCCAAAGAACCATTGGTTCCAAAACCAGTTCAAGTCCTGCCCGGTAACTTCTTCAAAAGCCAATCGCAATTGATGCGCTTCGGCGGCTTGAAATTTATATCGTGTCAGATATAGATTCAATGATTTAAAAAAAGCGCTATCGCCCACATAGTTGCGAAGCATGTGCAAAATACGGCCACCCTTGTTGTAGCTCACCGCATCAAACATATCTTCCTTATCGGCATAATGAAAACGCACTAAATCCTTGCCCTCACTGCGGCTGCGCAAATAGCCCTGCATATCGGCATAGTTTTGTGCATCGCCCTTGTCTTTGCCGTATTTGTATTCATCCCAAAGCGTTTCGCTATAATTTGCAAACGATTCGTTCAGCGTCAGGTTGCTCCAGCTTTCCGCCGTTACATAATCGCCGAACCAATGATGGAACAACTCGTGCGCAATGGTACTTTCCCAAACATTGCCGTCCACCAAAGACCTTGCATCCTGCTGGGCACTTTCCTGATGCAGGGTTGCCGTCGTATTCTCCATCGCACCGCTCACATAATCGCGCCCCGTGATTTGCGCATATTTCACCCAGGGATATTCAACGCCCGTGATGTTGGAAAAGAACGTCATCATTTCAGGCGTGAGCCCGAAAATCTTATGCGCCACAGGCGCATATTCTTTTTCTACATAATAGCTCACCTCTTTCCCTTTCCAGTAATCCTTCACAACAGCATAATCTCCCACGCCCATGAAGAACAGGTAAGGCGCATGGGGCAAATCCATTTTCCAATAATCCGAGCGCGTTCCGTCGGGATGCTTTTTTTGCGAAACCAACTTGCCGTTTGAAAGCGTTACATATTTTGCCGGCACTGTCATGGTGATTTCTGAAGTAGTTTTTTGATTCGGCTTGTCAATGGTCGGGAACCAAACAGAGCTCGACTCCGTTTCACCTTGTGTCCATATTTGAGTGGGCTTACCCTTATCTTCCCCACGCGGATTGATAAAGTACAAACCCTTGGCATCGGTAATGGCGGCGCTGCCCTCTATTTCCAACTCGTCGGGCTTGGCCGTGTAATCAATGTATACCGTATAAGTTTGCTCACGGGTATATTTCTTATCCAAACTAATCCTTAACAGCCAACCATCATATTGAAATGAAAGCGGAACAAGCTGGTCATTCTTAGACACAAGCGCCACTTTATGAATATCCATGCCCTTGGCATCGAGCGTCAGGGAATCGGTGTCATAAAAATGCGGGCGCAGCGTTATCCATGCTTTGCCGTACATATAGCTCTTTGCATAATCAAATTTTACGTCCAGCTTTGTATGCACAAGGTCGTTAATCTTTGTGGCGGATGCCCTGTATATCTTCGTCCAGTACCGTTCTTTTGATTGTTCCTGCGCACGCGCTGGCGCACCACATAGTCCTACCCATACACAGCAAACCAGAAATACCCTTATGTTCATCGGTTGATTTTAAATTTTAAGTGCTGCTCGTAACAAGGCCGAAGCCTCGTGAGCATGATATTGTCAATAAAACTATTTATGCGCTGCCTTTTGCAGTTTTTTTTCTTTTAAAAAACTGACGTTAAAACTACATTGCAAATTCCCTAACCTTGAACCGCAACCTTCCACCTCCTTCAACGTCAACCTATCTTTTGCAAAAATGAATTGCAGCACGCACGGGTCGCCGCCCTGCCTGTATTCCGCGGTATCAGGTTTTATGAACAACGCTTCTCCCTTCAACTCTCCCTGGCAATCATTGTCATCATCTTCTATATGGATAAAAAACCTGACTTTATCGTTTCGGTGTTCCCCGTCCCTGATAGAAATCAGGTTCATCTCACCTTTTTTATAATCCCCTGCAAATTTGTGTGTTACCGGAAGTGTATCAATAGGATTGATTAGTTCAGCCGCCCCGTCACCCAGCGAATCCGTCATGACCAACAAGAACTGTTTCGCCGCCGTGTTCAACACGTAAACATCCTGCCCCGATATCATACTGCCATCCGCCTTTTTTTGTGTAACCAGTCTGCCAAGATTGAATAAATTGTCAAGTGTTGCAGTCTGTTGACTACCCTTTGTGTTGTTGCTCGTTTTTAAAATAGGAACCCCGGCAATATATTTCAGCTCTTTATCAAAAACATTCACGAACAAAGCCCTTTTCTTACCGCCTTCCACTCGGGTAAGCAGGTAGGTTTCATTTGCTTTATTGGCAAAACGGGCCAACGCGTAAAACTTCAGTCCGTTTTTTCCTCCGAATATTTTTTTCTGTAAGGAATCCGGCACAAATTGGTTAAAAACCGAAGGGGCTATCAGCAAAGAATCGTTTGCTTTTTGCTGCAGGCTGGAATCGGTATAGGCAAAAGGCAATGTTGCTTCCGGATAAAAATCAACAAATTCCTGTGCGGCCACCTGATCTTCTCCCGTCATCGCTTTTTTCTTTTTAGCCCCGCAACCCATTATCAAAAAGGCAGCAACCAGCAAAAAGATGGTATTTGTTTTTAACTCCATATATTTTCGATGATATTTGCAAATAAACAAATTTGTCAGGCTTTTATAAAATTTAATTTATCGGGCAGTTTACTCACATTAAGTTTATATAAATCCTGATTTTTGAGGGTTTTTCAGCTCACCTTCCCGCTTTTGCAGATGCATCCGTCAATCTCTAATACTATCCTCTTATCACCTATTCAACCATCAAGCTATTTCCAATTTATGTAATATATTTTTTTATATTAAAAATATATTTTAGATTAGCCTAAATTTTTATTTAAAAATGACACATCTTTCCTATACCGAGGAGAATTATATCAAGGCGATTTTCCACTTGCAGGAGGGCAAAAAGGCCGTTACCACCAACGAACTTGCCGACTATCTTCAAACCAAGCCTGCCTCCATCACCGATATGCTCAAAAAACTGGCGCAGAAAAAAATAGTCGGCTATAAGGCGTACTACGGCTGCACCCTCAGTAGCGAAGGGCGTAAAATCGCGCTGTCCATCATCCGCCGGCACCGCCTTTGGGAATATTTCCTTTCGCAGAAATTAGGCATGAACTGGGACGAGGTGCACGATTTGGCCGAACAGTTGGAACACGTGAGCAGCGAAAAACTGATTGACAGCCTTGACAATTTCTTAGGGCATCCCCGCTTTGACCCGCACGGCGACCCCATACCGGATAAAACCGGCAAAATGATTACCGAACAACAGGCCAGTCTGGCAAATCTCAAGGAAAACAGCAAAGGCAAGGTTTCACAAATCGGTAACCAATCGAGCGAAATATTGAGTCTGTTAGAGGAAAACGGCATTGCCCTTGGCACGCATATCGAAATCATCAAACGCCATTCTTTTGACCAGTCACTTGAAATCAAAATAGATAAAAAACAAACCCGGTATATCACCAAAGAACTGGCTTTAAACATATTTATCAAAAGTTTATGACAAGACATCATTCCGAAACTTCGCTAAGCGACATTCACCAATCCGTTGACACGACAAAATCCCGAAAATCGCGATGGAGGCGTGTACTGGCCTTTTTTGGCCCGGCATACCTTGTGAGCGTGGGTTATATGGATCCCGGCAACTGGGCCACCGATTTGGCGGGCGGCAGCCAGTTCGGCTACTCGCTGTTGTGGGTGCTGCTCATGAGCAATATCATGGCGCTCATACTGCAAAGCCTTTCGGCACGCCTCGGCATCGTGCGCAACCGCGATTTGGCGCAGGCCAACCGCGAGACTTACCCGCGCGGCATTAATTTCATTCTCTATCTCCTGGCGGAAATTGCCATCGCCGCCACAGACCTTGCAGAAATATTAGGTATGGCCATCGGCCTGCAATTACTCACCGGAATGCCGCTTATCTACGGCGTACTTTTTACGGCATTGGACACCTTTCTTATCATGTTCTTGCAAAGGCTGGGTATCCGCAAATTAGAAGCTTTTATCATCGGATTGATATTTATCATAGCCATGTCCTTTTTGGTACAGATTATCGTGGCCTCCCCAGACCCGGCAGAAGTTGTTACAGGATTTGTGCCCAAATTACAGAACGACACGGCTTTGTATATTGCTATCGGTATCATCGGCGCAACGGTCATGCCCCACAATCTTTACCTGCACTCGGCACTGGTGCAAACCCGCAAGATTTCCAACGATGATGCGGGCATCAAAAAAGCACTAAAACTCAATTTCCTCGACAGCTCCATCGCGCTGAACATGGCCTTTCTGGTCAACGCAGCCATCCTGATATTAGCGGCCACGGTGTTTTACAAAACCGGGCGCACAGATGTGGCGGAAATCAAACAGGCTTATGAACTGTTACCGTTGCACCTCGGCAATGAAATCGCCTCCAAACTGTTCGCAGTGGCACTCATCGCTGCCGGACAAAGCAGTACCGTCACAGGTACTCTCGCCGGGCAAATCATCATGGAGGGATATTTGCGCCTTCGCATCAGCCCCGTGGTGCGCAGGCTCATCACGCGATTGGCGGCCATTATACCCGCCGTTATCGTCATTATCGTTAAAGGAGAAGACGATGTGAACAGCCTGCTCATCTTTAGTCAAGTAGTGCTAAGCCTGCAACTCGGGTTTGCCGTTATCCCGCTGGTTCATTTTGTGAGTGACAAAAAAACAATGGGCAAGTTCGCTATCAAGCCGCTCACTAAAGTGACGGCATGGCTCATCACCAGTGTGCTTGTTTATCTAAACCTCCGTATGCTGATGGAGCAGACAGAAAACTTTTTTTCCACACAGGGAAATGATTTCTGGAAAATAGCCATTATCATCGGTTGCCTGCTTTTCGTGGTATTATTGATTTATACAACCATTTACCCTATCATTAAACGCAAACCCGTGCAACAGGAAGTATCCATACACGAAGCGCCGCTTCAGCTTACCCTTGATGCAATTCCCTTATATAATAAAATAGCCATTGCCCTTGATTTTGGCGAGCTGGACAATAGCCTTGTTACCCATGCCATCGGCCAGGGAAACAAGGACACGACTTACCTATTGATACACGTGGTTGAAAGCGTGGCCGCTTCGGTGAACGATGCTGATACGAACGACACCGAAACACTAACGGATGACATGCACCTGCAAAGCTATGCCGCACAATTACAGGCAAACGGCTATCAGGTTGCTACCAAGTTAGGATACGGAAAAGCCTCTACACAAATAGCACTTATCACAACCGAGTTTAAAGCCGACATGCTGGTGATGGGTGCGCATGGCCACAAAGGATTAAAAGATTTTGTTTATGGTGAAACGATAGACAGGGTTAGGCACCTCATCAAAATACCTGTACTGGTGGTGCATAAAGAGGAGAAAACATAATACGCTACAAAAGCAATCAGACATCAGCCTTAATATAGAATTTCCGTCCGAGGCAGGACGTTCAAAGCTCACATCAATCGAAACATTACAAGCACCGGGGCGCAATGCCCCGGTGCAAAAATTGCCCTAAGTTTTTTGTCTTATTCTTAACGGGTCACTAAAGTATCTTTTACATTCCCTGTGCGCTTTAGCACGCCCCAGCTTTGCAGTTCACCCTTGATAGCCTTGAGCAGACTTTTGAAAAGTACCACGTACATAATCCACCGATAAATAAAACGTTGGGGGATAATCCACCACAATTTCGACAACCTTTCTTTTTCAAATAAAAACGCCGCTATAGAAATGCTCGCATCCACCAACATAAATATCAGATAATAAATACCTATTTTGGCAGCATTGCCAGAGAACAAACCAAAAATCATAAACAAATCCGCCAGCGGCGAAAAGAAAGGTATGATAAACTGGAATATTAAAATATTGGGCATTGTCCAGAAACCAAGCGAGCGGTAGCGGGTATTGAACAACGTATCACGATGTTTCCAAAATGTTTGCATAACACCGAACGACCATCTTGTCCGTTGCTTTATAAACTGTTTTAATTGTTCCGGTGCTTCCGTTACGGCTACCGCCCTGTTCTCATTCGCCACGATGTAACCCGCGCGCAGCAAGCGTATCGTCAGGTCACAGTCCTCTGCAAGCGTATCAGTCGTAAAGCCTCCCGCAGCCAAGATGGCAGATTTTTTAAACGCCCCAATGGCCCCGGGTATAACGGAAATCGCATTGATGTCGGCATAGGCCATGCGATCAAAGTTTTGGCTGGTTGTATATTCGATAGACTGCCATTTGGTAAGAAGGTTTACCTCATTGCCCACCTTTACTTTTCCGGCAACGGCGCCCAACATCGAATCAGCATCAACAGATATAAAATTTTGCATCAGCTTGCTGACCGCATCAGGATATAGTTTTGTATCGGCATCCATGCACACCACATATTCCGCGTCTGTATGCCGAAGCGCCTCATTCAAGGCAGAAGCCTTGCCACCATTGGGTTTGGTAAATATTTTGACGATAGGATGGTCTTTAAACGAAGTCGACACTTTCTCCCATGTGCTGTCCTTGCTGCCGTCATCTACGAAAATAATATTGAAATTAGGATAATCCTGTCGCAAAAGATTATTGAGGGAAGACACGATATTCACCTCCTCGTTATAAGCCGGCACGATGAGCGATACCAAAGGAGCATTCTTTAAATCCC
The DNA here is from genome assembly GCA_047601605.1 of Niabella sp. Classification (GTDB taxonomy): domain Bacteria; phylum Bacteroidota; class Bacteroidia; order Chitinophagales; family Chitinophagaceae; genus Niabella. Next base: position 1,336,138 of record JASGIU010000002.1, on the reverse strand, counting down.
CTGTTTGCCGGGCATAACGTTGTTTTTCTTTGCGCCGTTCCCGGCTTGCAAAAAACATCATAAAACCTAACCTGATAAGCCCGAGTATGATAAATACAATAAACAGCGCGTAAAGGAAATTACTTATCCAATAAATGGCGGTTGCCAACACCAGATTGAACTGAATGACATAGTAACCGCTGCCCTTAGGAATAGGCGGCATTAGTTCGTTCCGGCTTTTATGCAACAAGTTTGATAGACTCGTAAAAGTATATCCCTGCTTTTGGAGCGTTTCGATGATGCGGGGTAAAGCCTTTACTGTTTGTTCGCGCGTATCGCCACCGGCATCGTGCAGCAAAATAATATTGCCGCGCTGTTTATACACATCGTTCAACACGCGCGACACGATGGTATCGGCAGAAACACCCACTTCCCAGTCCTCGGGGTCTATATTCTCCCCGATGTCCAAATAATTTTGGGTTCTGGCAAGGCTTACCGGAATAAGCTCTTCCAACGTAGCGGGTTCGCTATCGGCGTTATAGGGCGCACGGAATAAAATGGTACTATGCCCCGTCACACATTCTATCAATATCCGCGTGAGCTTTAGCTCCACAGATGCACGCTCGGGCGACATTTTAGCTATGTTCTTATGTGTAAACGTGTGGTTGCCTATTTCATGCCCCTCCTTGAACTCCCGTTTTAGCAAAGGGATATTTTTTTCGGCCTGCAATCCTACCACGAAGAAAGCCGCAGGTACTTTATACCGGGATAGTATGTTAAGTATTTTGGGCGTATAGGTTTCGTCAGGGCCATCGTCAAAAGTCAACACTAATGTTTTTGGAGAAGCATACCCGTGCTTTTGCACCTGATAATTTGAAGGGAGCTGCATATAATGCTGTTCCGATATAAACCAGTCTGTCGTATCCAATTCCAAAGATAATATTCCGGGATGTGGTGTGTTCAACACGTCAAGCACTTCTCCATCGCCCACATAATCCACATCATTTGTTACACCAACTTTTTCAAGTTCCCGCATATCAAATTTTGTAATGGCAGGGCGCATCATATCCCTATCGTAAAAGCTCCATAGCCGCCCGTCCTCGCTGCCCAAACGCCAAAGCGCAAATCCTGCAATGCCGTATTCTGCGCCAAACCGCATGGTATTGAACTGAGTGGCTGCATCAGTAAAATACACCTGATGCTGCACCTGTCTTTCGTCCATATAAGCGAAGGACAAATTATAAGTATCGTTGTCAAACTTTATCTGTGCGCCACTGGCATTGGCACGTGACAAGGCTTGCTGATAGGTAACGCTGGGATCGGATTCGGGCGGTGAAGGCCAATCGTAGCCAAAAGCCCCAAGCCCCAAAATAATTTTTTTCTGCAGGCACTTTTTTTGCAAAATTATCTAAGGCGGCTTCCGTCCAACGTTGCGAACTGATAGGCCCCGGGTCGCTGTCACCGGAATATTCATCGTAAGCCATCAACACCATGTAATCGTTATACCGGGCAAGCTCGCGAAGATTATAATCCGTATTAAAAGGCATGATGTCTTGCGATACCAATAAACCTTTTTGATGAAAAGCTTCCGAAAGCTCTTTCATAAACCCAATCAGATATTCGTCGCTGCTTTCTTTCAATTCCTCAAAATCTACATTTATGCCCGCAAAGTGATTGACAAGGCACTGCTGAAGAACCGTATTGATTAACTGTTTCCGTTTTTCGCTGCTATGCAAAATGCGACCAATGCCTTCTGACCTAAATTCCCTGTCGAAATTATTGCTCAGCATGGGCATAATGGCGACCCCGCTACGCTTCATCAGGGCAAAGCCCTCTTCATCCACATTCGTTTTAAGGCTGTCCGTAACAGGGTCAATAAAAAACCATTCCGGGAAAACAAGATTCAGGTTATGAATATTGCGCCGCAGGGAGAACAACGACTGCGGATCCCAGGCCACATAAAAAGCCGAACGGATACCCGCGGGAAAAGTTTTCCAGTAAGCGGTTGCCCGGTTGCGCCCGGACGTATCGGCAAGATGGGGCGCAAATTTGTGCATTGCCTGCCGCTCACGTTTTTCTGCCGCATAATTACCGTGCATTTTATGCTCCTTGATGACATCCCGAAACCCTTTGTAAGCCTTTGACAGCTTGGATTCCTGCCACAACGGCCCCGATGCGGCGACAACTTTGCGATAATCCCGTTTAAAAGGCACGTTAGGCGTCTTGTCTATAAATAGCATGATAGCCAGCGCCACCAGCAGGATGACCACTATAAACAAAAAAAGACGCATACTCCATTTAAAGTGCGTCCAGCGGTTAGTATTATTGGTTTGAAACACCTGTGTCCCCATAAAATTTATTATTCTGTTTTACAAAGTTTCAAAATATACGACATTATTCGTAAATAAATTTTTGCTAAATTTTATTATCCCCAACACAAACAAGAATCATTTAGCAATCCCTCCCCACAACACAACGACAAATCAACCAATAACAGAAGATTGGTTTTAGCACTTATTTACTCTTCAACAATTTTACCAACAACGCGGTGACCTCATCAATATTTCCATCAAAATGATGGTTTCCTTTCATAACATAATTGTTATAATTTTTTAAGCGGATCTGTTGCACAGGAAAATCTTTTTCATTACCACTAAGCACTGTCGCAATGGACAAAGCACCCATTTTGTTCATGGCCGCGACCACATCCTTACTATATTTGTTATTACTGCCCAACAGGTCGGTTAAATGAATTTCAAAATCGGTAGTGGCCGAGGGAGCAATCAGCACGGCCTGCAGAAGTGTTTGCCTGATGGTCGGCGAAAGCCTATCCACCACAAAGGGCAGCACATCCGCGCCGAAAGAATAACCGATACAACCCCATGTCTGTCCCGGCCTCAACTGCCGGGCAAGTAATTGACTTATATCTTCGGCAGCCTGCGATTCTGTTTTTTTGTTCCAAAAATAACTGCGTGTGTTGAGCGCGCAAACGCTATATCCGGCCTTGTTCAGTCCCGCGCACAAACGCAACGAAAAGTTATTGAAACCGCCATCTCCCGTCAGATAAAAAACCAAAGGCTTCTCTGCCTCGGACGCCCAAAGCTTTATCGGCATTTTGTTTGATTGCCCGGCAACATTGCCTACCCACAAAGTCCCCATCCATATCATGACGATCACTTTTAGCCTAATTGTATAACGTAATTGCATTTAAAAAACTTTTTTTGCCCACTCCCATTTCTTTTGAAAACATTCATACCAAAAACGTACCTTATTTTTTCCCTTGTGGCATGATTAACAAATTTTATTGCAAACTATTATCTTCCTGATTTAAAATTATCAGGTAACATCCGACACCTTGGGACTCATTACTTTTTTGAGCTCGGTAGGAATTTGCAAGAGTTCAAAATCATTTGCAAAAACAAGGTATTTGTTTTCCCAGATCGTGGCGTATTTTTCCTTAAAATCTTTAAGCGTTTGATAATGCCTGAAAGCCCCCATCCTTGTCGATGCGTATTTCACAATTTGTTCGGCAGCGTTGTCTGGTTCGTTAAGCCCAGACATAGGCACAAGTCCGAGGTTTAAAAACTTATACCCCTGTTGTCTGGCATATTCTACCAACTCGATAATCATGGCGTCCATACACCCCCCCGGCGATTCGGCGCGCCGCCTGATAAGGTCATAAGTACATTCCTGTGGGGTATAATCGGGAATGATATTCAAAAAAGACTGGATAATGCCGGCCTCATCCCTCACCACCACCACGGAGGTTTTCCGCACGGCTTCCATATCAAAATATCCCTGTGCAAACCCCATTTCTTTTTTATTAAATGCCGATAACCATTCATCTGACACGCGCCCAAGCTCCCGCAATAATTCCTCATCAAGCGGGGCGGGTATGCACTCGGTCGTAAAACCTTTTTTTTCCAGACTGTTTAAACTATTACGCAATGATTTTTTATTCTTTTCCTGTCAGTGAAAACTTATCCACTTCCATAACGGCCTCCTGCCCTATAAGCATTTTCTTTTTCTTGAGATTGATATGCAGATAAATATCATCTTCACCCACACGATAATAAACAACCTTATGCCCTTTGTTTTTCATAAATTTTTCAAACTCCTCCAGAAATATTTGCCTGTCCTCCGCAGCACAAACAGGCCCTTCCAGCACGATAGCATACCCACTACCCACCCGATAGGAAATGAACCCTTCCAAATCCGGCGAAAAAAATATTTGTTTATCGGGCAATGCCTTGAAATAATCAAGTGCAGAGCTACCGTACAAAGTCAATAGTTCCTGCAATCGCTTCCGCAAATGGGTTGTATCATTTTGGCCGTCTTTAAAAATGTACGGTCTGACCATGCAAAAAATCAGCATAAGCCACGAAAGGAAACCAAGTACGCTGACAATACTTAAAAAATCCTTTGCAAAGGGTGTCAGCGGCAACAGTTCGTCATCAGTAAAAAACAAAAAACTCCCGGCTGTGTAATAGAGGGATTGCTGCCAGGTAAAATCTATACCGAAGTGCCTTTTCGCGATCAGATAAAAACCTAAAAAAGTGAAAAGACAGACCGCCGCAAAGGCTATAAAGAAGCCCGCCAAGCCAAACTGCAACCATTTTTTACTGGTCTTCAATGTATATTGTTTGCGGTATCTCACCAGCATGACGATAATGAAAAGAGACAATACAGCTTCCTCGTAATCCAGTGCCTTACCAATATGTCCTATCAGCGAAAGAAAGGCAAACACCAGCGCGGCAAGCCATGCCGCATACATTCCTTTTAGCAAATATGTTGCCGTCACAATCAGCGAAATGCCGAGCAGCAACACCATTAGTTTGGAAAAATGCACCACGTCCGTTGAGATGTAAAGCCGCTCCAATCGCAGTCTTTGCATAAACGGGGGCGTAATCACGGAAATGACGTTGACAATGCCCATCACGAAAATGGCCAGTGCCGGCAGTACCCTTGCCATCAACTCGCGCCCGCGCCATACAAAGGCAAACACGCCCAAGACCAATGGCAGCCAAAACTCGAAGATGCGGTACATGAGCGTAATGCCCAACGCCTGCGTATGCGTGTAACCATAATTGCTGAAAATATAAAGCATGGTGAACTCTACGGCGCCAAGCCCCCGCAAAAACGGAGAGACAATCATGAGCACAACAGACACCGTATAACCAACTGCCCCCGCCTCTATAGAAGGCTGCAGCCCCAACGCCCCCATGGCTACTATGGCATGGCCGATACCGCAAAATTCTATCAAGATAGAATAAAGAACCGTTTGCCTTAAATATTTTCTTGATACACCCTGTGAAAAAATATTTTCTATTTGGGCAACGGCAGAAGGGAACCACTTGGCAATCTTTGTGTACAAAAAACCTTTGCTACGAAAAGAGCGAAACAATACCCACACCAAACCCAGGATAAGCGCCAATGCCAACAGCCCAAGCCATTCGTTCCCGAAATTCTTTTTGTCGCTTAAGGTGTAAATGATGACGGGCACGCCCACTACGAAAACCGTCAACAGCCCCACATACGCATAAATAGCACCCGCCATATAGATTTGCGTATTGCTCATTTTATGCTTGCGCAATTGTGACGGTGTGTAAGCCAACGAACTTACCCCTCCCGCAGGCAGGAACACGCTAAGCAGGTTTCGTTTTAAAAACAGGTTCACCGCATCTCCTATCTGCACTTCCTGCCCGATGGCCTTAAAACTCTTCACGTACATCATGCCCTGAAGCCACACATAAAAGGCAGTAATCCCCAACCCGGCCATCACCCAACTCCAGCGTGAAGTACGCAGCAAAGGCGCAATGGCTTGAAGCTCCTTTCGTTCACCTTTAAAAAAGAAAAAGGCCATGAGTATGGCCAATACAGCCACTATCTCCTTCCAATATGTTTTGAGACCACCATATTTGGGGATTTTTTTGAATACGCTCGACACACGCTTTATAAATGAACCGGACTGTTTGACCTGCATAGGAATATGCGTTAACTAAAAGCCTAAGTATAAAAGTTTATTCTGTTAGAGCTGGGTAATAAAACATTCTCCCAACTCATAAACCGAAAAACTGTTTGTAATAATATTTATAAGAACACAGGCACTCCTGAAAAACAGGAGCAGGACATTACATTTTATTTGAAGCTGCTGATTACTTTCCACATCTCGTTTGCTACCAACTGGTTCCCTTTTTCGTTCAGATGCACACGGTCAACCGTAAGGATGCCCTTTTCTTCATTTTTTGGATTATTCTTTTGCAGATAGTCCAGGAATATCTTGCGGAGGTCAACCAGCGGCACGGAATTTTTGGCCGCGTATCCCCGAATCCAATTGGCATACATGTTCAAGTCACCATCCTGCTGATTGCTAAAATCATTTCGCTCCCCGATAACAGACGGCGTACAAACAATCGGTTGTATACCCTGCTTTTTAAGCGTGGAAATAATGGCATCATAAAACTTCCCAAACTTATCAAAGTCGGTACCCGTGCCCAATGATGATTTATGCCAAACATCATTAATGCCCACGTACACCAACACAATATCAGGTTTCTGGTCGAGCACATCCGGTTGAAACCGCAGGAACAGGTCATAGACTTTATTACCACCAATACCTTTTCCCACAAATTCAAAATTGTCAGCCAGCCCCGCTGCCTTGCACATACTATCTATCCGCGTAATATATCCTCCCGAATTAGCCCCCTGTTGCGTAATGGAATCCCCGAAAAATATCACCTTCTTTTTCTTAACGGGTACAAATGCGAATACCAAAAGCAGCAGCGGCAAAAACCATACAATTCTTTTCATCATTTTTATGGATTTATGGTTGAACAAAACAACTATAAAAATCAGAAAGTGAAAAGCAAGAAATATTATGATTACATATTATCTATGCCTTTACAGAATCCGGGTGTAAAATTAACGACATCCTGCCAAGCCTGTTCAAAAAATTTTCATATAACATAAACGAATCAGGGGCTAAACTCCCGTGAATAGCCCCTGTCGTTCTGCAAATTATGTGTTATTTTTTAAAATTCCGCACTCTTCGGTGTTCTGGGGAAGGCAATCACGTCGCGGATATTTCCCATCCCCGTGACAAACTGCACCATCCGCTCAAAGCCAAGCCCGAAGCCAGAATGCGGCACCGTGCCAAAGCGGCGCGTATCAAGATACCACCACATTTCTTCGGTAGGAATATTCATGGCCTCCATTTTTTGCAGCAGCACGTCAAGCCTTTCCTCCCTTTGCGAGCCGCCCACGATTTCACCAATACCGGGCGCCAGTATGTCCATCGCGGCCACGGTTTTTCCGTCCTCGTTGATGCGCATATAGAACGCTTTGATGGAAGCGGGATAATTCATCAATATCACCGGTTTTTTGAAATGCTTTTCCACAAGGTAACGCTCATGCTCGCTTTGCAAATCCATCCCCCACCCGGTGATGGGATATTGGAATTTCTTTTTCTTATTGTGGTTGCTATTGCTAAGTATTTCTATCGCCTCCGTATAGGTCAATCGCTGAAAATCATTATGCAGCACAAATTCCAGCTTTTCAATCAGCCCCATTTCGCTGCGCTTGTCCTGCGGCAATTGCTTTTCTTCTTCTGCCAAACGGCTTGCCAAAAAGTCGAGGTCTTCGCGATTATTTTCCAACGCATAGCGGATGATATATTTAATAAACTCCTCGGCCAGATTCGCGTTGTCCTCCAAATCATAAAAAGCCATCTCCGGCTCAATCATCCAAAACTCGGCCAAGTGGCGTGCCGTATTACTATTCTCGGCACGAAACGTAGGGCCAAAAGTGTAAATTTCGCCAAATGCCGTTGCGCCCAATTCGCCTTCCAACTGGCCGCTCACCGTCAGGTTGGTAGCCCTTCCAAAAAAATCTTCTTTATAATTTACTGTCCCATCCTCGTTGCGCGGGGTTTCATCAAACGGCAAAGTTGTTACATGGAACATTTCACCCGCACCCTCTGCATCACTCGCCGTAATGATGGGCGTGTGGAGATAAACAAATCCTTTTTCATTGAAAAATTTATGGATGGCAAATGCCAGCGCATGTCTCACCCTGAAAACAGAAGCAAACGTGTTCGTCCTGAAACGAAGATGTGCTTTTTCGCGCAAAAACTCCAACGAGTGTTTTTTAGGCTGCAGGGGATAAACCTCCGCATCGCTATCGCCCAATATTTCGATAGTCTCCGCCTTTACTTCCAATTTTTGGCCTTTTCCTAAAGAAGCAGTTACCGTTCCCGTCACCTTCAACGAAGCGGAAGTGGTTATTCTTTTCAGCAAAACCTCGTCAAACTTGCCCAGTTCGGCCACCACTTGCAGATTGGTATTCGTAGAACCGTCATTCAGCGCTATAAACTGGTTGTTCCTAAATGTACGCACCCAGCCCATTACAATTACGGTTTGCCCCGCAGGTTCCTGAGCCAGCAATTCTTTGATCTTGGTTCGCTTGTTGAACATTTTCTAAATTTTTTTGAGCCGCAAAGATAACGAATCAAGCGCGGTTGGACAATGCAGGAATGCAATCGGGGAATAGAATTGTAACGATAAACAATCAGGCGCGCTGCTTTTTGCCACAGGCGTAATAGGTCACCACCAAGCTTATCAGCAGGAAAATACCCATCAACTGATGCGCCACGCCCAGGTACAGACGCCGCGTTTCGTCGAGATAATTCACCAACACCAAAACACCCAACAACACCTGCAACAATACGGTAATAATCGGCCAAAGGCGGACTTTTGTCAGCAGGCTTTTGCCCGGTATCCTGCACAGGCGCACCGTAAAAACAATGACAAGCAGTGCAATAAGATAAGCCAGATTGCGATGGATAAACTGCACCGTAATGGCGTTACTCGTAATATCTTTTATCATCGGGCTTTCCGTAAGCATTTTCGGGAAAAAACTACCGTTGATGGTTGGCCAGGTAACAGATGCCATACCGCCGTGCGTCCCGGCCAAAAACGCGCCATACGTAAGCTGCACGGTCAACAGCGCAAGCAATACTAAATTAAACCGCTTCGCCCTCGGGCGATACGCCAACGCCCTTCTCGGCCATAACAGCATGAGCGCAAACCACACCACATATACCAACAATACAAGAGCCGCCATAAAATGCACGGCCAGCCTGATGTGGTCAACATATACCAAATCCGTACCCACACCGCTGGCGACCATTATCCAACCGATGGCGCCCTGCAAACCACCTAAAAGAAACAGCACCACCATCGGCCAAAACATCGTGCGGTTGATGCGGCGCGTATAAATAAAATAAACAAACGGCACGATAAACACCAGCCCCATAAAACGCCCCCAGTTGCGGTGAAACCATTCCCAGAAATAGATAAACTTAAAATCAGAAAGCGTAAAATGATTATGGATATACTTGTACTGTGCGATTTCTTTGTACTTGTCAAAAGCCAGATTCCAGTCGTGCTCGTTCATCGGCGGCAGTGCGCCCAAAATGGGTTTCCACTCGGTAATGGAAAGACCGGAGCCGGTAAGCCTTGTTATGCCGCCCAGCATGACCTGCACAATAATCATTGCCGCGCCAATCAATAGCCAGATGGCCACGGGCTTGCTTCTGTTTACATCCATAACCGTCAAAATTAGACAAATGATTTTAATGTGAGAAAAAAGCCCCATGGATGATGGACAATTGACGGTTCACGATGGACGATGACGGTTTAATCTTTAAACAGCTTTTTTGAATTACCACATCCGACAATTGCCCCTAATCTATCAACTAACGTTTATTGATGCAAAGCAAGTTTTCTTCCAAAGTGTTTTAATTACCTAATCACATCGCTTCCCCGCCCCAACGATAAGTGCTGATATCAAAGCCCGCCAAATCCAGCACCCTGTCCACCACGGTGTCCACCATCGCTTCAACCGTTTGCGGCCTGCTGTAAAAAGAAGGGGTTGCCGGGCAAATAACGCCGCCAGCCATGGTGACCGCTTCCATGTTGCGGATGTGTATAAGGTTATAGGGCATTTCGCGCAACAGGCAGATAAGCCTGCGGCGTTCTTTTAAAACGACATCGGCAGCACGCGTAATCAGGTCATTGGAAATGCCACCGGCTATCCGGCCCAACGTGCCCATCGAGCAGGGAGCAATAATCATGGTGTCAAACCTGCCGCTTCCCGAGGCAAAAGGCGCGGTAAAATCATTTTTGTCAAAATGTTTCACCTCCTTCCATACCGGCATGGGATTGCCCGTTTCCACCTGCCACACTTCCCGGGCATTTGTACTACACACCACGGCCAAATCATCCCATTGATTATTCATTTTCAATAATTTATCAATGAGCCGATGCGGATAAACCGAACCGCTTGCCCCTGTTATGGCTATGATGATTTTTCTGCCCATGTGTGCTATCTAAATTTAAGACAAGAAACTTATAAGGTTTCACTGGTAAATATAAGGTCGCCCGCCCGCCCCGAAAAATTTTCACTAAAAAAAATATAAAATCTGAAAAAATTTTATGATTTGAAAAAAAAAACTTAATTTCGAATTAGAATTTTCATAGGATAAGGTTTAATGGTTAATGGTTTTTGACGAAATCCCCAGCGTATTTTATGTTGGGGATTTTGTTTTTTTATTGCCATTCCGCAGTATCCGGGCGTTTTTCCTAACCGCAATCACTATTTTTTATTTATTGGTCATAAGACCCAACAAATGCGGGGCAAGTCTGCTTTTTGCACTACGCTTCTCATTCCCAGAAACATGATAATAGGCTATTTTCCTCCACATTTTTTGCCGGTCTGGCACAAAAAAGCCGCCCCAATGGGGCGGTTTTTGATTATCGTCTATTATACGATTTTTATTGTTTTTGAGCCTGAACGGCCTTGCTATAAGAAACCTTTCCGTCCTTATCTACTTGCTTAACACGTACAGAAAGTGTTTCGCCTTTCGCATCCGGAACTGCATCGCTCTTAGAGCAGGAAGAGAAACCGAATATGCCCAAACCAGCCACCAGTGCGAACGTGTAGAGCATTTTGTTCTTCCTGTTGAACAGCAGGGCAACGAATGCCATAGAGAAGATAGCTATGCCCAACAGAGAACCGCCGTTCTTCACGTCAAATGTGAAGTTGTAATCCAACGAGGAAGTTGAATTGCCATCTGTGGCCTTGGTAATTACCTTGTCTCCGATTGTGGAGAATGTTTTACCGTCCTTAGAAACTTGTACTTCAAAATAGCTGTTGTTGGTTTCACCCAAGGTTGTCCAGTTTACAACCAACTGACCGTTTACCAAAGTGGCGGACAGGTTGGCGAAATGAACGGAAAGCGGCCCGTTTGACCATACGATTACCTTAGCATAGTTGGATGGAATACCCTCCGTATCATTAACAGTGTAATAAATAAACGCATCACCGTCAAAACCATCAATAGGCGTAAAGGTAACCACATCAGGATTATTGCCGGTACCGGGCACTAAAGTAAAGGTACCTTTATTGGGAACAAAATATGAACCGGAAGTAATTAAAACAGGATCTTCGGTATCAGGATTTCCGTCTGAATCATAGTATATTTTTACCGTTTTGTTGTTGATAAAAGATGAACCGGTCTTATCTATAGCCTTATTCGAGGTATTCGCACTATTGCTACCATCAAAAAGAGGCCCTTGATAACCATCAGATTTACCAGCAATAACAGGGATAGTTACCGTACCTCCACCATTTACAAGCATCCTGTCATCTGTACCGGCAGAAGGTCCGACAATAGCAGCGGCACAACGCGCACCGTCTGTCGGTGAAATACCGGCATTACTCATAGAAGTAAGCGGAGTAGAATAAGTAGTAGCAGAATAAGGCCCAGGATTGGCAACACCAGAAATCTTGAAGATAGCGCCAGTACTATTTTGCCCAACATACAGATTGCCTTTATCATCTAAAAAAACAGTTCCTCTTGTTATTGTACCAGTACCAATCCCCCCTATAAGCTGAGAAGGATTCTTAACGGTAAGGTTGCCGTTCAAATCTATTTCAACCAATCTACCCCCGGCTGTAACACCATAGAATTTATTTATTGGAGCAGGCATGTAAGCAATATCATCAAGGTCTCCCAATCCTGATAAGGCAGTTGTTAAATCGGCAACCTCGGTGGCGACATGAGGTGTAGAGGCAAGGTTTATCTTAACCAACTTATAGGAAACATTGTTAAGAATATAGTAATCACCCGAGGTGGTCACCTCGCCGGCCGTGAAATTAGGCCCCAACAGTCCGTTTCCTGTTACAGGAAGAGCGGTAACGGTTCCAGACCCATCAATGGTAACCACAGCACCGGTTGCATCTATAGCATATAATAACCCGTTATATTGAGCTAAGGCATTATAAGTTGTTTGACCAAAGTTTGCAATCGGAACAAGCGTACCCGGGGTAGCGTTCAATGGCACCGAGTACAAATACTGTGTGGCACCTTCATTTTTGGTCGCAATAACATACGCCGGGCCACAGTCTACTGGTGTTTGTGCCTGTGCGGCAAATTGCCCAAACAATAAGGCGGTTAACCCCAAGGCTATTGCTTTCATGGGCTGATTGAATTTCATGTTAAATTTGTTTTTCGTTAGTAAATAAGAATAAATAAACTGTTTTTTGAGCTCTAAAATACAAACCATTGTATATTATTTAACAAACATAAAGTAATTTATCATTTCCAACAAAAAAAAGGTTTTACATAATCGGAATAATTATAATTTTTTTGACACAAATGGTTTTTTTGAATTTGGAGAAAAATATAAATTAAATAATATCAACATGTTTATTTAATTGTATTTTAACAGAATAAATTTCCACGTATTATACCTGATAAAAATGTCTCTTTATTTTTCATGCTGAGATTGGATGAGACCCAACCAAACAGACGCCCGCCCGCTCATTGCGTTCCGCTTTATCCACCAGGAAAAACGGCGTCAAACAATCTTTTTCTCCCACTCTTTGCCTACCGTACATAAAAAAAGCCGCTCCAAAAGGAGACGGCTTTCAAACTATAAGGATTATATAGATTATTTTTTCACAACTGTAACAACTTTGCTGGTCTTAGTGGAGAGGTCGTTGTCCACTTGCTTAACGCGTACATAAAGTGTGTTTGAAGTTTTCACGTCACCTACGGCATCGCTCTTAGAGCAAGAAGAGAAACCGAAGACTCCCAGACCTGCCACCAGTGCAAGTGTGTAGAACATTTTGTTCTTCCTGTTGAACAACAGGGCAATGAACGCCATAGAGAAGATGGCTATGCCTGCCAATGAACCGCCGTTCATGTCGAAAGTAGCACTGTAATCAAGCGGTGTAGCAGAGAAACCATTGGGTGCTTTGCTGGCCGCATCACCAATTTTCTTGAAGTTTTTACCATCGTGAGAAACTTCGATTTCAAAGTGATTGTTGTTTGCCTCCCAAGCGGTGCCCCAGTTTACTACCAATTGTCCGTTTATCAACTCAGCTGTAACGCTGGTGAAAAACACAGGAAGGGGTTTTTCAGAACAAATCTTGATCCTTGCCTTATTAGATGTGGAAGGTGAATAACCAGTGGTTCCTGGATTGTCGTTAACAGTGTACCAGATAACGGCTTCGCCTTGAAACTTTTCAGCAGGTTTAAAGGTTATCTTACCTGTAGTAGCATCCAATGTAAAGGTGCCCTTGCTAGGTATTTCTATGATACCATCCGCATCAAATGGAGTAGCTGCACTGCTATCCACATAAAGCTTCACAGAACGGACATTTATAGGGAAAGAACCCGGGTTATCCTTCACCACGCCATCAACAACCGGGTTTGTATTGTTGATGATGTCCAGCACATAATCACCATACGCGTTAATGCAGAGTGAGTCGTTTTGTGCAGAAGGTGCTACAATCTTGGGGCAACGAGCACCGTCAAGGAGCTTAAGATCTAAGGGGAAACTCGGAGCCGAAAACTGTGCGCTTGTATATGTTCCATTTGTAGGAGGGGTCGCTATATTCGCTATACTATAAAGCCGATTATTCGTATTACTTCCTACGTAAAGTGTACCACTCATGTCTATGAACATAGTGCCATTTAAACCTGTTGGAAGCGCCCCGCCGACTGTGCCGATTTTGGCAATAGTATTAGCTGCCGGGTCATATTCCACGACCTCTTTCGCACTGGTCACACTATAGATTTTCCCATTAAGAGGATTGAATACTATATCGTCAATTTGACCTGTAAGCGTAGGCAGTTCAGTACCCACATTTAACCTTTGCGTTACTTTACCAGTATTCAAGTCTACTGCTACAAGGTTTTTAGTGGCACTGTTATAAAGATAATAAATACCGCCATTGGTTATATCACCAGCCGTATAAGGACGTTTTTGTGTGGAACCGGGAGGAAACATCGCAGAAGTCCCCAAAATATCGGTTGGGTCATCAAGAGTCACAGATACCTGCCCACCATTTGCGCCTATTCTATATATTGTGCGGTCGCTATTATCAATCGCGTACAAAAATCCATCTTTTGAATTATACCCCAGAGCGTTATAGGTACTTCCACCTAAAGAACCGATACTTGTAGCAGTAGGTGTACCTTCCACGGGTACAGAATAAAGAAAGCTTTCTGACTCGCTCGTCAATACAAGATATGCCAGACCTTTTTCGCAGTCCACGGTGGTTGGCGCTTGTGCCTGTACGGCTTGTACAGCTAAAAGGGTGGTCATCGCCATCATTGCCGACCTAATCCCTTTTGAAATGTTTTTGAATCCCATAGTTAAATTGTTTTTTGTTAATGAATAAAAGTTTTTAATGATCAATCTTCTGTTTTTTACAAAGAATTTAAAGGATAAAGGCGCATCGCTGATTTAAATAGAGCCATTCTTTTTCCCTAAACCGATGTAAAACTACCTCATCAACAGACCCGGAAGAAAGGATTTAGCCGAACGCGGCACAGTATTCGCCGAATGCCCCTTTTTCGTCGTTAAAATTTTTTGGGGGAGAAGAAAAACGGGAAAATGAGCAGTGTGCAGGGTATTTTCACTGGTGCAAAAAAGCAGTCATTATGGGGGAATACTCATGGATACACAGTGTTTATCCATGAGTATGTCATCGTTTAAGAATCAATGATTTTGTATGCCTTGGTTGGCGTTTTTCTAACCTATCTCTTGGAATGCTTAACGGCACTCTCTAATTTGTTTGTTGGTCACAAGACCAACAAAAACGGGAAGCTAACAAAAGTGGGGCGGTTATTGAACAAACAGATGCCTCCGCCCACTTCACTGTGTTGCGCTCGCGGTCGGGAAGACTACGAAAAGCCGTCTCACCCTACTTTTCATTCCATATCTTACCCGGCCTGTTTCCCATCCGGAATTCGAGCACACCTCCTTCCATAATCTGTTGGTGTGTGATTTCGGGAGTGGGCAATAACCGTCCGTTAAGCTTTGCAGACTGGATGTACTTATTATCGTCGGACAAATTGGAAGCCTTTATAACAAACTGTTTCCCGTTACTCAGTATTAACCGCGCATTGTCGAAAAACGGTGTACCTATACTATAAACCGGTTTGCCGGGCGTTACAGGATAAAAACCTAACTGGGAGAAAACAACAAAGGAGGACATACCGCCCCCGTCTTCATCTCCCGGCACACCCATAAGATCGTTCCTGAACCATTCTCTTACCAAAGTCTTTATCCTTTTTTGCGTCATCCATGGTGCGCCTGCATAGTTATACAGGTACGGTATATGTAGAGAAGGCTCATTGGCCATGGAAAACTGTCCAACATTGCCCGTATGGTCTGGAAGCTGGGCATAGAAATCATATTTAGACCGGCCCAGAGGCTGGCGGAACATCTCATCAAGGTTATTGACAAAAGCCTCTTTGCCACCCATCAGCGCCACCAGGTCGGGGATATTGTGCTGCACATCCCAGCGGTATATCCAGGCATTGTTCTCACCGTAAGCGCCTCTTGCACCTTGTCCACCGGAAAATACATAGTCAAAAGGCTCTATGAAATTACCCTTGCTGTCTTTGGGATGAAAGAATTTTGTTTTGGGGTTGAACAGGTTCCTGTAATTAAAAGACTGTTCCGAAAACTTTTTATAGTCTTCCTCGTAACCTAAAACCTTCGCGATCTGCGCCAGGCACCACAGATCATAAGATGTGCCGAGCGTTACGGCCACAGGTTGTCTTTTTTCAAAAGCATTCACTTCAGGGATGGTCTCTTTTTTGCCATCGGCCAGCGCCGGGATATAACCATGCTCCTGAAAAAAGCGGTCAAGCTCCCCGGCAGGCTTTCCCGACCAGGGTGCCAAAGTTTTTTCGGTAATAGCGCCTTTTGCCGCCCTGTAAGCTTCCTTTAGATCGAATCCCCTGATACCTTTATTATATGCGTCCAGGATGGTGGCTACGCCGTGATTGGAGTTCATCCTGCGACTGTCGCCATTGATCTCTGGAAAAGTGGGAAGCCAGAAATGGGCCATCTGCTCAGACATGCGGATAAATGAGTTCAGGATATTCTTTTCTTTTTCTGGGTCGATCAATGCATTCAACGGGTGATGCGCCCGGTACGAGTCCCATATCCAGTCATCAGTATAAAAAGGCACACCATTATCTGAATGTACTTTGCCATCAAAGGCTGAAAAATATTGCCCATCCTCTGATATTTTTACCGGCCGCTCGTAAGTTCTGTACAGTGAAGTATAGAAAACTGCCCTATCATTGTAATTTTTTGTTGCTACTGATATTTTGGACAGTGCCTCATTCCATTTCCGCTTTCCGGTCTGTTGCAGCGTGTTTAAATCAAATCCTTTGATCTCTCTTAACAGGTTTGCTTTTGCCTGTTGGGCGCTTATGAACGATATCCCATATTTCAGATGCACACGTTTTACCGAAGGCTTAAACGCCAGATCTATACATGCCGTGCGTCCTGAAGCCTCATTGCCTTTTTCCCAGGCCTTGTCTTTGAGCACACGAATATCAACTGGTGCTGCATCGCAAATAGCATACAGGTAAACCCAGGTGTTATTTCCTATATTCTGTTTGGCAGATATGCCTGCCCCGTCCCAGGTTACCATACCATTTGAAGCATTCAGTCTTAAACGGGCCGCTTCCTTTCCCTCAAAATTAAACTGATATAAAGCTGACTGCTCTGAAACCCCGTATCCGACATTTATTTTGAAATCTTCCAGGTAAACCGAATAAGCATACGGCGTCAGCTTTTCGAGATCGTAAGCATAAGAAAAAACAGGGTTTGTATTGGCATCAGCACCTGAGTAGGGACTTAAATTAAATGCCGAACGTCCCCGGTGGCTGGTAACAACCAAAGGAAGTCCGTTAAGTCTGTCGCCGGTATAATCTTCTCTTTGTGGATATACACGCAGCATACTATTGGGAAGATGTATGGTTGGATAAGTGGGCACCAGCAGGTGACTGATATTACCCATATAAGGGTTCACATAATCTACATAGCTTACTGTGCTTTGGGAACGGGACACCAAAAATAGGCATAGTGCTGTGATTAAGCTTCCCGTATATTTTAATATAAGTGACCTGCTAATCGTACTTCTTCTTTCTGTTGGCATAGACTTATTTTTTCGATATGCTGCAAATGTCGCTTAGTTAGGCGAATTGACCTTATCTGACTGGCTTAAATATTGCCATTTATACTTCGTTATTTGTTTATCCGCATCATCACTTTTTCGTCTGCCCGTTACCAAGGTTATCAAACAACCATTTTGTCATCATCGTCCAAAGATGGATGGTGGTGTTATCCGCCACGCCGGAAATGCCATGGTTTTTGTTGGGGTAATAGGCACTTTCAAACGGCACATTGCTCTTGACCAATGCCGTGACCATTTGCGTGGCGTTTTGAAAATGTACATTGTCATCAGCCGTGCCATGCACGATAAGGTATTTGCCTTTTATTTTATCCGTAAAATGAATAGGCGAATTTTGGTCATAGCCGTCGGGGTTTTCATCGGGCGTGCGCATATAACGCTCGGTATAGATATTATCATAAAAACGCCAGTTGGTAACAGGCGCTACGGCGATGGCCGCAGTGAAAACATCAGCCCCTTTGGTAATCGCTAGGGAACTCATAAAGCCGCCAAAACTCCATCCCCAATGGCCGATATTATTTTTATCCACGTAAGGCAATGCTGCCAGATTTTTAGCAGCCGCTATTTGGTCTTCTATTTCATATTTCCCTAACTGGAGATACGTTTTCTTTTTAAATGCCTCGCCCCTGTACCCGGTGCCCGTATTGTCAAAACTGACCACGATAAATCCTTTGCGGGCAAGCATTTGATGCCAGGGACTTACTGCCCCGAAACGGTTTGTGACCTGCTGGGAACCCGGGCCGCCATAATTGCAAAACAAGACCGGATATTTTTTGGACGCATCAAAACCTGCGGGGCGGAGCATCCAGCCGTTCAGCGTGTCGCCCTTGCCGTTGGGCATTCTAACAAACTCGGCCATGCCGAAACCATAATCTTTTATCACCTGCTTCAATTGGGCATTATCGCCCAACTTTTTTTCCAGCGTTGCAGCAATATCTTTTTTACTTTTCGTGATATTATATAAACTTGTTGTCTGCGGCGTATTAATGGTAGAATAATAGTCATAAAACTTTTTATAGTCCGGACTAAAAACAACATTGTGCCAACCGTCGCCCGTGGTGAGTTGCCAGGTTTTTCCCGTGATAAAATCAGTGGCAAAAACATGCCTGTCCATCGGCGTTGGATAAGCCAAAGTGTAATACACGAGCTTGCCTTGTTCGTCCACACCGTTGATGTTTGCAATATCATACGCACCTTTGGTGAGCAGCGTTTTTTTCTTTCCGTCCATACTATAAAAATAAAGCTGCACGTAACCATTCATTTCACTGGTAAACAAAAAACCTGAGCCATCTTTTAAGAAACGCCAGTCATCGTTGATGTCCACATAATATTTGTTCGTTTCCTCATACAATATTTTTGCACTGCCATCGGCGGGATTTGTCAGCAACAGTTTTAAATGGTTCTGATGCCTGTTCATCCAAAAAACAACTAATTGATTATCCTGCGCCGCCCATTTGATTCTGGGAATATAAATATCGCCCTGTTCATATTGCGCTTTTACATCGCTGCTGTTGGCCACATTATAAATATGGATTTCCACCGTTGAGTTGTCGTCTCCTGCCTTGGGATATTTGTACGTGTACTGTGAGTTGTGCGCATTGTCAAAAACCGTAAAGGAATACTCTTTCACCCTGCTCTCGTCAAAACGGTAGTAGGCAATATACGCGCCTTCGGGACTCCACTGATACGCCTGACTAAAACCAAACTCTTCTTCATAAACCCAATCGCAATTACCATTGATGACAAAGTTCCATTTGCCATCCGTTGTGATAGCTTTGGTTTGCTTTGCGGCAATATCATATACATATAAATTATTACTCATGACATACGCCAGTTTGCTGCCATCGGGCGAAAAGCTTGGGTGCAATACTTTTTCATCGTTTAGCTTTATCAATTCACCTGTTTTTGCATTATACAGATGAATATATGATTTTGCGGAACGACGATAAACGGACTCGCGCCCGGTCTTGACTATTGCCCAAGGCGTATTGTCCTGCGTTACCACCTCATCAGGTTCGCCGATGGATTGACCCGTTTTTTCAGCCAGTTCCTTTCCCGTGATTGTAGGGGTAGGTTTTTCACCAAAGGAGGCGCGTATCGTTTCGCCGCGAAACGTTCCTTTCTTATAAATATCTTCCAGCGTTATCTCTTTCTGACCAATCGCCGCAATACTGCACAACATCAGCACGACACTTAAAATACGATGCATAATAACCATGTTTTGTCGGGTGAAGATATTTTAATAATAATCTTCAACACAAATTATTTATATAAGCGGTGGGTATAATTTTTCTTCTAATGCAATACAGTATTTAACAAACGAACTTTCAATGTTTGGACATCATACGATTAACTTTTATACTTAGCTGATTATCAATACAACATAAACAATGCTCATCCATTTAGCATTTTAAATCATGCCGAATGTTGGTTTGCACCCGGCCAAAAACCATCATAGCTTTGCACTAACAAAACAAAAAGAACAGTAAACAATATTTAAAAACTAAAAAACTTAATATTATGAAAACTTTAAAATTATTGGTTTTAGGATTAGTAACCTTGGTATCAGTAAACACCTTTGCTGCTGAAAGTGGCGCAGGAGACAACAAAGAAAAAGTAGCTTATATCGGCAATTTGAATGAACTGCCCGTTTACCAGCTTTCTTTGAACAATGCAGAAAAAGCTTCTTATGTAGTGTCTATCAAGGACGAAGATGGTTCTGTTATCTACACTGAAAAAATCAGCGGTGCAAACATCGTGCGCAACTATCAGTTTGAAGATGCCCCCACAGGTGTTTACTCTCTTACTTTTGAAGTGAGCAACCTGAACGACAAAACCAAAAACGTTTACAAAATAGACAAGACCAAAAAGGTTATTGACGAAGTAGCCGTTAAAGAAGTAAAATAATAAGGCAATCAACAAAATAAAGGTTCCAAAACCTTTGAGTTCCCCGGTACGAACAGTATCGGGGATTTTTGTTTGGGTGAGAAATCATGTGTTTTTAGAAGCCCTTATGCAATTTCTGATTAGAAAAACAATTATTTTAAAGTTTTCAGGAAAAAGCCTTTTGAGTTGAAAACAAGGCTTTTATGTGGATAATCAAAGATTGTAAGGTAACGTTTTGGTAACGGTGCTTATTGCTTTGCTTTTCAATACGTTTCCGTTAGCTCATAGCAAATATACAAAATTTATGTTTCTTCAAAACAATTTTAATTGTGTTGGGATTGTAGGATAAGAGAAAAGGGCTTTAAAAGCCCTTTTGTTGTTATATGCCGTCTTGCTCGTCCATTCTTTTGATTAGGTTTTCTTTGAGTTCATCTAAAAATTTTGTCCTGTTTATTTTTCGGTATTTGATTTCCAAATAGGTATGATAAAACTCTCCCAAATCCACATTAAAGGCTCTTTCAAATACTGTGGCAATAGGCTTAATATCTACGCTACCGTTATTGAATACACCTTGTGAATGCAATGCGTAAATCAGCTCCGTCAATGCTGTTTTAGTACCTGTCCAAATCAGCCTTGTTTGGTTTGTGGGAATATCGTTGACTGCCGTTTTGAATAATTGATTTTCGAGGTATTCCTCTATCAAGTCGTTAGCGATAATTTTCGCTACTTTGTAATCGTGGGAAGTGTTAAAATTGTGGTCGGTTTCAAAATAGAACGTGTCTAAACCTAATTTTATATTGTGCCTGCCACGCAAAAAATATGTTTCATCAAGGTGGGTACTTTCCGTTCGGTAATAGCTGTAAAAGGATATATTTTCATCAAAGTAAGTTTTGAGGTCTGACAATTTGCTATTGAAGTAGTTCTCTAAAACTTCTTTTCTGCCGTGCGGTTTTTTGGCTTCAATCTTATAAACTGCATTGTAATAAATGAGTTTCGCAACAATGACAGGCTTCTGATATTTGAAAAAACGGATTTCTTCTTCCTCGTTGCTGAACCCTGTTTTTAACACGTAGGCTTTTAACTCGGAAAGGCTCTGCATTACAACAGGTATAATGGCTTCTATCCGTCTTAAAGAGTTTTCGACTTCAATCTCCAAACCGTTGATTGCCGTTTCTAATTTGTTTAGTATTTCGTTGTAAAATTCTTCCATTTATTGGCTGATTTAGATTTATATATCTTTCATAGAGGAAATCAAATCCACGGTGTCTGCCTAACTTTTTTCCAAAGTTGTTTTTTGCTGTCTTGTTTTGGCATTAGTATTATCGGGCTGTCTGTTTGGTCTGAACTTGCGGTAATATATAAATCTGTACCTTTTAACCGAATTAGATAGCTTTCATCAGTCTGCTTTATAAACTCCCAATATTGTAACGGTGTGCCACCCATTGACTGTTGCCACAAACCCACCCCGTTGGCAGGTTCTGATTTGGGTTGAAATGTTTTTTCTGTAAACAGGTCTTTAAGCAAAAAAGTGTTTTCTTCAATTTCGATAAATTCCCAAGTGATACATTCCCAATTTTTGAGCGGATAGGATATGATTTCAACGCCACTTTCATAGTTAGCGTCCAATGGTCGTAATGCCTTTCCTGTTTCTACATTCTGAATAGCATAAGTATTCTCAAATTGTAATTTCTTTTTGATGTCCTTTCTTACTCTAAAAGAAATAACTACAATAAAAAGAAGCAAAAGAACTCCTATAACGGATATGATGATTGTTTTCATAGATATTTTGCGGTTACTTTTTTACAATATTCCCAAACGATTTTTTCGTTTTCGGCTGAATAGTATTTTTGATTTGGTTTTTCTTCGCCTTTCGGTCCGTAATATTTACCTGTTACGCCCTCAAATTCGGGAGCGGTGGCAAGTTTGATACTCGGTGATGCTCCTTTTGCAACCGAAATCATCATAGGTTGCCATAGGAAATAAATGATTTTCCATTTTAATGATTTCATCGCTTCACGCCCTAAACTTGTTCGTACAGAACTTGGGTGTACCGTATTGAACGTTATATTATTGATGCCGTTCTTTTTCATTTCAGATACGAAATGTTGCATTACCCAAATAATATACAGTTTTGAAAAGGCATAAATCTTTGACATTGTGTAGTTGTTTTTTAGCTCTATATCGTTCAAATCGGGCTTTCCACCCATTGCGTGTGAAGCTGACGAAACTGTTACCACTCTTGCGGATTTGCTTTTTTGCAATAAATCCAACAAAAGTGTTGTCAATAGAAATGGGGCAAAAACATTGATTACCATTGTTTTTTCCAAACCCTCGTCTGTCGTTTCTCTCTTTTCGGTAAACTGCCCACCTGCATTATTTATGAGTACGTCCAAATATTCGTATTTCTGTTTTATGTCTTCAGCAAAACGTTTTACGTCTGCAAGTGAAAGAAAATCGGCTGTAAACATATCAATATTGTTATTGCCTGTTTCAGCCTTAATTTCATCATATACTGCTTGCGTTTTTTGTTTGTTGCGTCCGTGAATAATAATAGTGTGTCCTTGCTTTGCAAGTGTTTTAGCGGTTTCTTTTCCGATACCGTCCGATGCTCCTGTGATTAAGATTATTTTACGTTCCATTTTATGTTATTTTTTATTTGTTACTGATTTTTTTAGTTTATTCCTTTCCACCATTGACTGAAAACCTGTGTACTGTCGTTGAGGTGTACCGTTTCGCCAATCATAGGCATTACTAAAGGCGTTTGAGTTTCTTTGCTTAATTCCGTTATTCTTTCCATTGGTTCGTCCCAAGGGTGTCGGGATAAAACAAACTTTGCAGAATGGACAGGGAACAATCTTTTTGCGTTTAGGTCTTTCGATGCTTGCAATGCGAATTTTGGCGACATATGAATACTCGTAAATCCGTCTTCGCCATACTGCCCATTATCCAATATTGCCAAATCGAACGAACCGAATTTTTTACCTATTTCTGCAAAATGCTTTTCATAACCACTATCGCCACCAACATAAATTTTAGATGTAGGAGCTTCAATAATAAATGACAGCCATAATGTTTTGTATGTTGATTTTAACCTGCCCGAACCGTGTTGAGCCGTTGCCGTATAGATATTGAAGTTTTCGCCTACATTTATAGTTTCGTCCCAATCCTTTTCAATAATTCTATCCTTGTCAAATTTCCAATACTCGAAATGTTCGCCTACTCCCAAACCACAAACTACATTTTTGATTTTCGGCTTTAGTGCCATAATGGTTTTATAATCCAAGTGGTCAAAATGGTCGTGGGTAATCAGCAAGTAATCAATTTCGGGAATATCATCGGCAGTATAAATATCCGTACCTTTAAAAGACTTCACACCAAAAGGCAAGGGCGATGCTGAACCGCTCAAAACGGGGTCAATCAAAAAACGCTTACCGTCAATCTGCATAAAATAGGACGAATGCCCGAACCACACCAATACATTACTATCTATCGGAAGACTTAACAAATCCGTTTTTGTCGAGGGGATTGTATCAGTCGGAAACTTTCGGGGATTGTTTCGGAAAAACGTCCTGTAAATCTCGCCTGCCATTGTATAACCCTCTGGCAATAGATTTGTAGGGTATCTGTTGTGAAATTGTCCGTCCTTATAATTAGGGGATTGTTTTATACGCTCTAAACGCTGTCCGTTCGGTGCTTTGCCAAACTGCGGTTGCTGTATGAATATAATACCTGCTATTGCTATCAATGCAATACAAATCAGAATAATAACTGCCATTTTCTTTACTATTTTTTTTATTTGAGCCATTCCTTTTTTTCTGTCTTTTTTAAGGATTTTTATTTTGATGATGCAAAAGTAAACACTAAGTTTGCAACTGACAAGTATAGACTATACTATATACTATCATTTTTTTTGTTAAAATTTATGCGAAGCGATGCTAATTAATGAACTATCAAAGAAAACAGGCGTAACCATACATACCATTAGGTATTATGAAAACCTCGGTCTGATACAGGGTACAACAGACGAAAACGTTAAGACCAACAACTACAAAAACTATGATGAAAGTGTAGTTGAGAAATTGGAAATCATTGTAGAAGCCAAAGAAGTCGGGTTTACTTTGGCAGAAATAAGGGAACTATTGAAAAGTTGGTTTGAAAACAACAAGTCAAAATCTGAAACAAAGGCATTGTTCCAAACCAAAATTCAAGAAATTGAAAAGAAAATCAAACAGTTCAAACAGATAAAAAAGCGTTTGGAAAAGGTATTAGATGTTATCGAAAATGGGGAGTGCTAATTTGCTTACAACCTCTACCTTGGTAGTGTAAACTGAACTGTGTCACATCACTCCTTTTAGGGTTCGTGCTCAGAGGCTGAAAGCCTCGAGTGCGAACCCTAAAAGGAGTTGCCGAAGGCTTTAATTCTATCCCCAAATTTAATATGTAATTGTTGCATTGTCAATCCCCAATTCCGAATAGGCATGGTCCATTTTTTTGATATCTCCTTAACCGTGAGATAAACCAACTTTAAGAGTGCCTGATCAGATGTAAATGCTCCTTTGGTTTTGGTCACTTTTCGGATCTGACGGTGCATAGCCTCAATAGCATTTGTGGTATAAATAGCTCTGCGGATATCGGGTGAATACTCGAAATAAGTAGAGAGATTTCCCCAATTATCCAACCATCCCTTTACAGATAACGGATATTTCTTACCCCATTTTTCGTCAAATTCCAGTAGCTTTTCATAGCCCTGATCTTGGTTATTTGCCTGATAGATAGGTTTTAAATCTGCAACAACAGCTTTTTTATCTTTCTCCGGAACATACCTCAGACTTGAACGTATCTGATGAACAATGCAAAGTTGAACCTGGGTTTTCGGATATACCGCTTCGATGGCATCGGGAAAACCCTTTAAACCATCGACGCAGGCGACCAGGATATCTTCTACACCACGCTGTTTCAGATCCGTCAGTACCGACAGCCAGAACTTAGCACCTTCATTTTCTGAAAGATAGATACCAATAAGGTCTTTTCGACCATCTCGGTTCACTCCAAGTATATTGTATACTGCACGGGTCTGAACGCTGCCATTGTCCTTAACTTTGTAGTGCATACAGTCCAGAAATACAAAAGGATATACCGATTCAAGCGGACGGTTACGCCATTCATTCAGTGCAGGAATCACTTTGTCGGTAATATTGGAGATCTCCGTGGCAGATATATCCATGGCATACATCTCCTTTACATAGCTTGAAATATCCCGTGTACTCATTCCTCTGGCATACATGGAGATAACATTGCCTTCAAGTTCCTCTGTAATGATCAATTGACGTTTAGGGACTATCTTAGGTTCAAAGGTGCCATTGCGGTCTCTGCTGCTTTCCAGTTCAAAGTGTCCCGACTGAAGGCTCCTGACTGTCTTTTTCGTCTTCCCGTTTTTACGGTTGGCCTCTCCGGAGGCTTTATTCTCCTGTAGATGGTGGTCCAGCTCTCCCTCCAACATGCTTTCCAGAAGGTGTTTCAACATCGGGGCGAAAACACCATCCGTACCCCCCATCTTCTTGCCTTCGTAAAGGCCTTTCATCGCTTCTTCCTTGAAGCGCTCAAAATCAAAATTGTCTTTACTCATGTTATGTGTCTAATATAGATATTCTTTATTTGACACAGTTTACTTTACACCCTCCCTACCTTTCTTCTTTTTCTTCTTCATTCGGTTGGCAAACTGTTCTTCCTCGTAATCCTCGCCCTGTGCTTGGGGCAACAGGCTGAACAATCCCAAATCGGTACTGTGCGAATGTTCCTGCGAGATAAACTTAAAAAGGTCTTTGGTCGGTTGGTGGTCTATTGTGTCCGTATTGGAAACAGGGCTGTCCTGTATCTTTAATTCGGGTTTGTTTCCGTTGTTCCACCAATCGTTGAACAGATTGGCAGAAAGGTTTCTGTCTAATTGCGAGCCATTCCAAACGGTACGGCTACCATTGTCAATAAAAGTGATACCGTAAATCCGTCCGCTGTCGTTCCTGCGGACAACCGTCTGAATGTTCTGTTCGGCAAGTTGCTTTTTAAATTCCTTTTCGTTGCTTGTTGTATGAATGGCAAGCTCCACCGCATTTTTGAGAACAGACCTCGCAGGGTTGGTTTTCATTTTCTCTTTGGACTGTTCAAAGTGCTGTTGTAATCCGTTTACTCCTGCGTGCTTGCCGAATAAGGACGCTTTAAACGGATTGCTTACCTTTTCTCCCTTATCGTTCAGAGCGAAATATACCAATCCGTGTACAGGCTCTCCGTTGCGTTCGCCTTTTATTTCCTCTGCCGTAATATTCAAAAACGACAGCAAAGCGTTGTATGTTCCAATGCTTGTATATTGGTAATACTTCGGCAGGTTTCGCACTACCGAAGCGATTTGACTTTTAATATCTCCTTTCTGCTGTTCTACCTTTTTGAAAACCTTATCGGCTTGTTTCTGCTCCTGCTCGGTGGCTTTGTGCAGGTTGTATTTCGTTTCCAAATCCCGACAAATAGCCATTGAGCGAGGGTGGTCGTAATCATCGGGAATTTTCTTGCCGTCAATGCCCACGCAGGTCGAAACGATGTGTATATGTGTGCGGTCAATGTCGGTATGTTTGAATACGATATACGGCTGATTGCCGTAACCCATACGCTCCATATACTCCTGTGCCATTTCGGTAAACTGTTCATCGCTTACCTTGTCTTTCGGGTCGGGGTTCAATGAAATGTGCCGTACCGTTTTTTCCGTTCGGATATTGGCAGACAGATACGGCTCAAAATATTTATTAAAATACGCAACGGAATACCTGCCGTCCACCGTGTCGGGTATCTTATTCAGCAACAGAACCGCTCCGTTTTCCGTTTCCACTTTCTGCTGATTGTACAAAATCGCTCCGTACATATTGCTTCCCTTTCCGATTTTTGCAATCATTTTTTTACGCTTTGTTTAGGTTTGAAAATATTTTGGGCGTGTCCCTTTGCATTTTTGCCAACGCACAACAGCCAACGCAAAAAATGCAAGCGGGTCGGGCTATCCGCTACAAGTCCTCGCTCCGTTGCACTTCGCTGTGGGCTTTCCGCTTCTATCCCTCACGCAAACCAAACGCAAAAAAAAACCTTTCAGCGAGTTGTTGAAAGGCTTGGTGTTTTTTGTGTACGAGTAAAACAACTCACATAAACGGCAGTGAAAATTATGATTTAGCCAATCTTTCTATTTCGTCATTAAGTTCTTCGTCCCAAATAAATTCCATATCAAATTTACCTTCGGAAGTAACAGTAAAAACAGCTCTGTTCCATTTATTATTACCGTCCTCTGTTGTAATTTCGTGAAGTTCCATTAAAGCAAATTCTACTTCATCATCAAAATTATGAACATTAATATTTTGTTCAGTCCCTTTAGCTATAAATTTTCCGTTTAAATCAACATAATCATTATCCCCTTGGATATTCAAAATTGCTTTTGACCAATTATCTTCTGTGATATTATTAATAATATTTACGGCTACTAATTCATAAATTTCATCTACTGTCATAATATTTGTTTTTCTCAAAGGCTAAAATTACAAAAATATCTTTCACTCCAATCCCAAAGACGTTATTTTTAAGCTGTTTGCTCTGTTTTTCTACTCTCTATTCAGATATTTCTTCTCAAATTCTGCCGTTAGTGTTGCGATTTCTTTGAATATCTGCACCATTTCAATGGTCTGTTTTTCCAATTTGTAGAGGTATGCCAATGCCTTTTTCTCCGAAAAATTGGTATTCAACAGCTTTACAATCTGATTGTAATTGGTGGCTATTCCTCTGAACTGTCCGAAAAAATTGGTCAATCCTGCGTGGTATTCTACGGCATTCATATCAATTTTTACGGTCTTTACCGTCTTTTGAAAGATACAAGCCGTAATGAAATGTGCCATTACGTTCATTCCCGATTGGTCGAAAAGGGCAAGGAACTTGGCGTTTTCCTCTGCGTTCAGACTAATGGAATACCGATGTACGGCAGGGTCAATCTTCGGTTTTCTCCCTGTCTTTTTAATCTGTTTTCTGTTCATTTCTTCCATAATCAAATCCATTTTAATGTTAAACCAAAAACTGCGACTTCGGAGCGGTTTTCAGCCTCCTGCAAGGGCAAGTGCTTTTGAGATGCGGAATTTATTCCGAGTAGCTCAAAAGATAACTTGCTCTGAACAGGGGTTCAGAAAATCCGTCCTGCGGAACGGATTGGAGTTAGCCGAAAGAAAACAGTCCGAAACTGTTTTCATCGTATCCGTAAATATTTTGATTTTAAGGGATTAAACCCGCTCCGTTATTCCTTTACAAAGTAAAGGAACTATCAGCTTTCGGCACTCGGACAAACACTGCCAATGAACGCCAAATGCTACCATAGGGAAATGAAAGGCTGATAAAAAATCGGATAGGGAAAACGACAGTAGTGGTACAAACCTGAATATATGAACAGGTATTTACACATATAAATAAGTACATAAACCTGTATGTCTTTACGCTTATATTTAGAGGCGTATCTACGTATGTACGTACGTACAGGCACTCAAAGTAAACAGGTTCTCCCTCTTAAAATTATTTTCCAAAAGAAAAAAACAGAAAAAAAAGAAAGCCATTTTAACAAGGCGGACAGGCGGAAAAACCAAAAGGAAACGGAATAAGTCCCGAAGGGTGGCGAAGCCATTATGCCGTAGTCTTTTGGTTGGGTGGTGCGGTGGCTGTCCGCCTTATCTTTGCTACCTTTTTGTTCTTTTTTGGGAATGGTTTTAACTCTTTTCTACCTATTTTAATGTATATCACTCAACAAGTTTAAAATTATGTTTTTCAAATTCATTGCCGTTGATTATTACAGAAACCTGATGAAGTCCAAGATGAAGTTTCCTTGTCGTTACCACACGAAAAGAGTGCTTTCGGGTAATTTTTGTTACAGAATTTTCGGCATATTCTTTTTCGCTGATTTTGTGAACTTTCTTTGCCAATGTTCCATTTGCTTTTTGGTAGTAAACTCCATATTCAAGTCGGATTTTACTTTTCTTATTGTTGTTATTCAACAGATTAAAACTAAACTCCAACGAGTTTCCAACCTCGACTTCAGGTGTTGCAATTTGGAAATTATCAACGCTGATATGTTGCCCAACAGCCTCAAAACCAAATAACTCCATTACTTCCGAATTGCCTTGTTTTAAGAGCGTTCGACAGCCGTGTTTGATTACCCAATCTACTTCTTTCGATACGCCCTGCCATTTTTTCGCCAAAGCAATTACCGTTACGGGATTATCTTTTACAATATCATTCAAATTATTGGCAACACTCAATCGTACAAATCTGGACGGGTCGTTTTTAAGGTTTTCCAAAATCGGAATGATTGGTGCAGGATTTTCTTTCAAATTCGGCAAAGCCATTCCCCAAGGCAGACGAGGACGGCAACCCTCTGACGCAAGCCGTCTTACTCCCCAATGTTCGTGCTTCGACCAAACCAACATTTGCTTCATCATTTCATCGGGGTATTTTATAATGAAAGGACGGACACAAAATTCGCACGTTGTAAACTGCGTGATTTTCTCTATCGCTTTGACAGAGGTTTCATAATCGTTCAATCCATACTGCTCTACATAGCTATCCAAAACAGTTCCATACTCCAATGCCAATAATTGAAAATTCTTGTCGTCTATTTGTGAAAAATCGGGAAATGTACCTTTTACATAATCTAACAGCTCAAATAT
This sequence comes from Niabella sp., assembly GCA_047601605.1. Taxonomy (GTDB): domain Bacteria; phylum Bacteroidota; class Bacteroidia; order Chitinophagales; family Chitinophagaceae; genus Niabella. The sequence goes on along the minus strand of JASGIU010000002.1, from coordinate 1,305,977 downwards.
TATAGCAATCGCCTCTTTGTAATCCGTTGGTAAAAACTTTTGCAGAACTGTTGTAATGTGCTTAATCCGTTGTTTATATTCTCTGCTTTCCCATTCACTATCCATTATTTGTAAAACAAAATCGTGCCTGTCAAAATCGTTGACAACAAGTTTCAGGTCTTTTGTAAACCTATCAAAAAACTGTTCGTTGAATATATTCTTAAATGCTTCTGCCATATTTCATTAGTCTATTCTTGTGCTACAAATTTACGCAAATATCCCTCGTATTAGGCAACTGAACGCCAAATGCTACCTTTGAGTGCAACATTGGAACTCCCTGTATAAGTACCTTATACATTTGAAGTCTAAATTGATTGGAATATGGAAATAACAGTTTTAGACATTCAGATTTTGAAAGCATTGCACAAGGAAGTAAAGGAAGTTTCCAATTTAATTGCGGAAATGACTGCACCCTACAAAGCACTGCAACAGGCAACGAAATGGCTCGACCAACAGGAAGCCTGCCAACTGCTGAACATTAGCAAACGCACGTTACAAACGTACAGGGCAAAGGGTATTCTTGGGGCAACGCAAATCAATCGGAAAACCTATTTCAGATTATCCGAAGTGGAGTTACTTATGCAGGGAGAGCGACCATTAAAAAAGCAAAAGAAATGAAACAGATTGGAAATTCAAACGAGGATATGCTTGCCCTGCTCGAAGCTGTGGTAGGTATCAAAAACGAACTGCTGTATATCAGGGAATATTTCCACCCTCTGTTGCAGGGGGAAATCTACCTGACAGGCGAACAGGTCTGCGAAATGTTGCATATCAGCAAACGGACGTTGCAACAGTACAGAGATGACGGACTGATACCGTTTATCAAACTCGAACGGAAAATCCTTTTTCGTGAAAGTGATATTCGCAAGGTGTTGGAAGATAACTATCAGGGTTAGGCGATTGTGTGAAACTGTAACCGTATCGGTCAATTAAAGAAACAGCCCACTGCTTAAAGCGGTGGGCTGTGGTGTTTTTATAAACTTAATCTTAGTTATTTTTCGATTTTATAGATAACAGCTTCTTTTCCGTCAAATTCCGTATCTTTTTCGTATTTAAGACCAATTTTTTCAAGGACTTTTATTGAGCCGATATTTTCTTTCATAGCTCGTCCAATTATACGTTTCAATTTTAGATTTTCAAAACCATACTGTACACAAGCAACTGCACTTTCTGTAGCATAGCCTTTATTCCATTCTTCTTCAAAGAAACGAAATCCAATATCAGTTTCATTTTCCATTTCGCCAAATTTCAATCCGCACCAACCAATAAATTTATTGGTTGTCTTATCTATGACTGCCCACCTACCATAACCATTTAGCCTATAATCCTGATAGTTTTCAAGAAATTTTTTTGCTTCTTCCACATTTTTAAAAGCTGAATTTCCTGTATATTTTATTACATTGGGATTTGAGTTTAAATCATAAAAATTTTTTGCATCATTTGGATTTAATTCTCTTAATATCAGTCTATTTGTTTCTAAAATTTGTTTCATTTATAAACGTTTGACAAGGTTAATCTGTACCAACGGCTAAATTACAAAAAAAGCCAACGCAAAACTGCATTGGCTTTCTTTAATCAACTTTATTGGTTTTAGAGTTGTGCCACAAAAGAACGTTCTAAACCTTTAAATCTGTGTGATACCTTTTGCATATCCTTACCAACTTTCTCGTTGAGTATCTTGGCGTAAATCTGCGTGGTGGCAATATTCTTATGCCCTAACATTTTGCTCAAACTTTCGAGTGGAACGCCCTCGCTCAAAAACAGCGTAGCAAATGTATGACGTGCCAAATGAAAGGTTACTTTCTTTTCTTTAAGGCAGTCGATTTGTTCGGATATTGTTCTTAATCTATCGTTGCAGTAACTATTAGACGGAACAGGGAAAACCTTGCCGTCCTTTGACAATCCTGCATACTTTTCGATAATCATTTTGGGAATATCCAAAAGCATTACATTGGACGATGTGGCTGTTTTTCTCCTACGAATAATAATCCATTGATTGCCGTCAAAAAACTCCTGAAGATTACTGTTTTTCAGTCCCTTTATATCCGAATATGAAAGCCCTGTAAAGCAACTGAAAACAAACAGGTCTTTAACCAATTCGTCTTTCTTTTTCTCGCAGTTGAACGCTACAAGCTGTTCCAACTCGTTCCGTAACAGATAACCTCTGTCTTTATCCTTTTTGGTGTTCTTGTATTCGCTGAACGGATTAAACGCAAGGTGCTTTCGGCTCATCGCCAATCGGCAGAGCGTGGTAAAATTTATCATATAGAGCCAAATCGTATTATGGTCTATACCTATATCGTTCCGCAGGTAGTAATCAAAATCGTGTACAAAATCGGAAGTAAGGTCGTGAAAGGTTATATCGCTATAACCGTACTTCACAAGGGCAAAATTCCGCAGGTGTTTTAAATGCGTTTTGTATCTGCTAAGTGTGCCATTTACCCGAAGTCCGCTGTTTACCTTTTTTTCAAAATCTGCAATAAACTGTTCGTAGAATTTGAAAAAGGTCAATTCTCCGCTTTCCATTCCGAGAAAAGTATTTTTCAATTTCGCACTGCTTACCGTTCCCTCGTTCTTCAATATTTTGGAATAGCATTCCTCCATACCCAAACGGATTTTGTCGAGTTTGCCGTTTACCTCTTGGGCTTCTCGGCTTTTTCCCAAAACCCTGCCGTACTTCAAATCCCAATTTGTTGCGGAAATATCCAACTTGGTACTGAATGCGGACTGTTTGCCGTTTACGGTAACTCGGCACATAATCGCAACCTTTCCGTTTTTCTTCGGGGCATTCTTTTTAAGGTAGAACAATACCTTAAACGTTGATTTTTTTGTCGTTTCCATACTCACAATTCATTAATGTAAAATTAAACTTTAGTGAGCCACGAAACAATATGAAAAACTATGCAAATCGCTGAAATACAACGGAGTAAAAAGTTTTGTTTCGATGTTTGAAAGTAACGAAATAGTAACCTTACTCTTTCCGAACCTCGCTAATTACTGCCGATTGCTACATTACCAAAAAATCAGAAAACAATCGTAAAGCCTTTATTTACAAATGCTTTGCCCTTTATTATTCTTTGATGTATTTTTGCTGAAAATTTATTTTATAAATGATCTCTACCACTATTTTTGGTTAAAATTATTCCTATTGCGGGCTATGTTATCCAAAAATCTCACAAAACAGGAAACAAATTTTACAAATAGTTAGAATTTCTTTCCGCTACCTTTGCGATGTGAAAAAGGTTATCATACTTGCAATGTTAATGGTTTATGGCTTTGCCAGTTTTGGCATCAGCCTTAACTATTTTTATTGCTGTGGCAACCTGAAAACAGTCTCTCTTTCTGTGGCCTCACAACAGGAGCAGGACAATTGCCCCATGAAAGGGAAAAAAGGCTGTTGCGAGCACAAGACGGTCAGCCATAAAATTTCTGTTGACCAAAACGCCAATGCCGCGTTGTTTTTGGCGAGCCTGCACTGCGGTCCTGCCGCGCTGCCCGCACCACCATACCTTGCAAAGGCAAACGTATTGTATGCGCAGTTTCACACACCTACCTATAAAAAACCTCCTCCTCTTTCTCAAAACAACAATCTGGTGTTTTTGAGCGTTTTTCGTATTTGATACTTTTTGATGGCTGTTTTGTGCATGGCAGTTAGGGCTATTGCATGATGCCATATAACCGGGACGATAAACTGAGCATGGCAACGAAGCCGATAGCTTTACTGCTGCCGACTTCATAAAAAATAAACGAAACAGCATCCGAACCGAGCGTTACCTGACACATCTACGTATCAACCTCAAAAACGAAATCATGTATAAATATATACTATCGCTTGTGCTGCTGACATTGGCTTTTGGCGCACAGGCACAAAAGAAAAATCAAAAAACAGAAACCTTCAAGGTGTTGGGCGCCTGCGAAATGTGCAAGCACCGTATTGAGAACACCTTGCTCGACAATAAGGCAACGACCGCCGTGTGGGAGGTAAACACCCATCTTGTGACGGTTAGTTTTGACAGCACGAAAACATCAAAAGATAAGCTGCAAAAAAAACTTGCCGAAGCCGGCCACGACAACGAAGCCTACAAAGCAGATGACGAAACATACAATAAACTTCCTCCTTGTTGCCACTACGACAGAAGCGAAGATTTTTCCGGCACGAAACATAACAAAACCATGCAAACCGTTTCGGGTGTGGTACTGGAAGAATCCATTAAGGGCAAGCTCAATCCTATTGCCAACGCCACCGTAAAAAGTTTGCACAGCAACGAATATTTTATAACCGACAGCACGGGCGTGTTCCATATACAAAGCGAATTGCCCACACATTTGGCCATCAGCTATGTGGGATTTAAGTCTGATACTATCAATGTGACAAAGCCCGACCTGTTGACCATCATCCTGAAAAACGGGAAGTCCGGTGAATTAAAAGAAGTCATCGTTACGGCCAACATGCAGTCCACCCGCGTTTCCACCCGCAGCATCAGCAACACGCTGTTGCTCGGCTCGCAGGAACTCACCAAAGCGGCCTGTTGCAATCTGTCGGAAAGCTTTGAAACAAGCCCTTCCGTGGACGTAAGTTACAGCGATGCCGTTACGGGCATTAAGCAGATACAGATGCTGGGCTTGTCGGGCAACTACTCGCAACTCATTACCGAAAACATTCCCGAAATAAAAGGATTGGCAGGCAGCTACGGGCTCACCTTCATACCCGGCCCCTGGATAGAGGGCATACAACTCACCAAAGGCACGGGCTCCGTGGCAAACGGATATGAGAGCATCGCCGGACAAATAAACATCGAAGAAAAAAAGCCCGATAATGCCGAAAAAGTTTTGCTCAACACTTATGTAAACAGCATGGGTCGGATGGAAGCCAACCTGAACCTGGCGCAACGGCTGAACAACAAATGGAGCGTGGGATTGCTTTCTCATGCCGATGGTGTAGCCACAAAAAACGACCATCAGCATGACGGGTTTTTAGACATCCCATTAGGGCGGCAGATAAACCTTGTCAACCGCTGGAAGTATATGGACAACAACGGTTGGATCGGGCAGGTGGCCATCAAAGTGTTGAACGATAAACGCACGGCCGGACAAGTGGATTATGACAAGGACAGGGATCGCGGCACAACCAATCATTACGGTGTGGGCATCAACAACGAGCAATACACTGTGACGGGAAAACTGGGTTATGTATTCCCCCAACATAAATACAAAAGCCTTGGATTGATGGTATCAGCCAGCAGTTACACCAACGATTCTTATTATGGCCTGAGCGATTATCTGGGCAAGCAAAAATCTTTTTATGCCAATCTGATTTATCAATCCATCATCAGCAATACGGCGCACAAATTCAGGACAGGCATTAGTTTTTCCAATGAGCAATACGATGAAACGTTCAACGCCGCAAAATACAAACGTACCGAAAGCGTGCCGGGCGCGTTTTTTGAATACACTTATACAGCTCCCGAAAAGTTTTCGGCCATCATCGGATTGCGTGAAGATTACCACAACGAGTTCGGGTTCGTCACCACGCCGCGCATTAACCTGAAGTATGACTTCACGCCCTCGACAAACCTACGCCTGTCGGCAGGTTCAGGATTCAGGATGGCCAATATTTTTGCCGAGAACGCGGGCGTGTTCGTCAGTGCACGGCAATACGAAATCCTTAACCCTTCCAACCATTACGGCTATGGCCTGGAACCGGAAAAAGCCTGGAACTTTGGAGCCAATTTCATCCATAATTTTATACTCAACAACCGAAAAGGCTCTGTCGCGCTGGATGCTTATCATACCAAATTCAAAAATCAAATTGTGGTAGATATGGACGCCAACCCGCAAAAAATATTGTTCTATAACCTTGACGGAAAATCTTACAGCAATAGCCTGCAAGCCGAACTGAATTATGAATTGTTCCGCAAATTTGATGTCCGCATGGCATACCGCTGGCTTGATGTGCAGACCACTTATCACGGCAAGCAGATGGAAAAACCCTTTGTGGCTGCGCACCGCGCTTTTATAAATCTGGCTTATGAAACTGCCAACAAATGGAAGTTTGATTACACCGCGCAATGGCTGAGTCGCAAGCGCATACCTTCTACCGAAGGCAATCCGCCCGCATTAAGGCTTGCAGCTCCTTCACCTTCTTTCGTGCAGATGTCCGCACAGGTAACAAAAATCTTTAATGATAAATGGGAGGTATATGTTGGTGGTGAAAACCTTACCGATTACGTGCAATCTCATTTGATATTAGATGCGCAAAACCCGTTCGGGCAATACTTTGACGGTTCTATGATATGGGGGCCGGTGGTAGGCAGGATGCTGTATGCAGGAATGAGGTTCAAGATTAAATAAGAATTATCAAAATGAAATGTAGCTATCAGGAAAGAGCGAAAAGAGAATTATAATTTCCGCTCTTTCTACTTTCAATTCTTCATTTCTTGTCAATGCCCGAAGCCGCCCATAATACTTATAATCAGCCCCAGCAACACAATGGCTGTTATCACAATATAGGTCTTATCTTTTTCATAGATAAACCATATCAACGTAAACAATACCCGCAGGAACGGAGTGGCGAACAACACCAGGATACCGAGGGTGATAATCGCGCGGCCGCTGCCGTTTGCCACACCGGACACTACTTGTTTTAAAATATCAGCAATGCTGTGATCCTGTTCCGTAAAAACACTGTGGTCAACGGTTTGCCCGCCGTGCCGCACAAGAAAGACCACCCCGCCGATAAAGGCCAACGAAAGTGCCGTGATGACGCCCCAGCGCATCAGGTTGCCCGTCATGCCTTTGATATCCCTTACCGGTTTATTATGTTTTATTTCTCTGTTCAAAATTTACCATTAAATCCGTTATACATCATATTCAACGCCAGCGCTAATATCACGATGGCAAAAAACACACGAAGCTTTACAGGATTCGTGTTCAGCAATACCTTTGCGCCAAGCATGGAGCCGCACAGCACGCCAATGACCACCGGCAGCGCGAGGTCGGGCACTATATATCCCCGTTGCAAATAAATAATAGCACTGGCAATGGCTGTCACGCCCATGATAAAATTGCTGGTCGTGGTGGATACCTTAAAAGGTACCTTCATGATATTGTCCATCGCGAGAACCTTTAGTGCGCCGGAGCCGATACCCAACAGACCGGACAGAATACCCGCCAGCCCCATCATTCCAAACCCGCCGACCACATTCTTTACGCCATACTTTACCATGCCTTGCTTGGCAGGATATTCACCATTCAACTTCAGCGCCAGTGCCATTTTGCTGGATGTTTTCAACACATGCTCATGTTTTTTACGAAAGGTGTTCAGCGCCGAATAAATCAATACAACACCAAAAATAACCGCGATTATATTTGGATTAAAATACGCCGCCAGCAACGCGCCGATGATAGCGCCCAGTGTAGTAGCTATTTCCAACAACATGCCGAGGCGCATATTGGTAACGCCTTCCCGCACATAAGCAGCGGCCGAACCGGTGGAAGTAGCAATAACAGAAACCAATGCCGTACCGATGGCATAATGGATATCCACGCCCAAGCCAATGGACAACAAAGGAATGATAATCACCCCGCCACCAAGCCCCGTAAGAGAACCCACAAAACCCGCGCACAGCGCACCGAGAAAAAGAATGAATGTAAATACCAGAAATGTCATGAAGCGCAAAGGTAATAGAGCTATCCGACAATTGCGCACTTTTAACCATTTATTGAAACCGAGGTCAGTCGCGAATATTTGATAATCATGCCCCTCATGCTATTATATAAATTCCTGGATTTTTTCAACTAATAAACAAATAAAACGATAAAGAAAAATTTTAAGACGGTTCCTCCCCGCTAAAAAACAATAATAAATATTCAGGAGAATTTTACGCATCTTTGTATACCTGTTCGTTTTCAACAAAACAAAACTACCGCATTAAAGGTCTCTTTTTTTATATAGTAAAAATCATTCCATGAAGACATCCCAACAAGCGGCGATAGGTTTTATTTTCATCACTATGACGATAGACGTCATTGGCTGGGGACTTATCATACCCGTTATGCCTTCGTTGATTGCCGAGCTTAAACATATCCCTATCAACGAAACAAGCCAATGGGGCGGCTACCTGATAGTGGCTTTTTCCGCTATGCAGTTTTTGTTTTCCCCGCTGATGGGCAACCTGAGCGACAGGTTTGGCAGGCGTAAAGTTATCCTGATATCGTTGTTTGGTTTTTGTATAGATTATATCATCCTTGCACTGGCACACAACTACGCCTTGCTGATGGTGGCCCGCATCTTATCGGGCATCACCGGGGCAAGCTTCACAGCCGCCACGGCATATATCGCCGATATCAGCACCCCCGAGACACGTGCCAAAAACTTTGGGCTCATAGGTGCCGCCTTCGGGCTGGGTTTTGTTATCGGCCCCTCGCTGGGCGGCATATTGTCCGTGTGGGGACTACGCGCACCTTTTTATGCGGCGGCCATTTTATGCTTTGTCAATTTCCTTTACGGTTATTTTATGCTGCCCGAATCTCTTAAGCCAGAAAACCAACGTCCATTTGATTGGAAAAAGGCCAACCCCATCGGTGCATTGAAGCACCTGAAAAAATATCCCGCTATTGGCGGGCTGATAGTAGCTTTTTGTTTCATCTATCTGGGCGCACATGCGGTGCAAAGCAATTGGAACTATTTTACCATGTACCGCTTTCATTGGACAGAGAAGCAAGTCGGTTTTTCGCTCGGACTGGTGGGCGTACTGGTGGGACTGGTGCAAGGCGGGCTGATACGTTTCACAAATCCCCGGTTGGGCAACCAAAAAAGTGCCTATATCGGCCTGCTGCTTTATACCCTGGGATTGGCTTTATTCGCTTTTGCCACAAAAAGCTGGATGATGTACGTGTTTCTTGTTCCCTACTGCCTCGGCGGAATTGCCGGGCCGGCATTGCAGGCCATGATTACCGAGCACATCCCCTCCAATGAACAAGGGATGCTGCAGGGCGGCCTCACCAGCATTATGAGCGCGACCTCGATTATTGGCCCGCTATTGATGACCAACTTGTTTTATTACATGACCACGCATAAGGACGTGGTACATTTTCCCGGTGCGCCGTTCCTGTTGGGCGCTATCCTCATGCTGATTAGTGCGATATTGGTTTACCGTTTTATCAGAAAACCACAACGCACGGCGCATTAGCCTGCTTTTACAGCGGCGGCCAACGCTTCCACGGTCTTTTTATCGTTGCCGATGAATATACGGTCGCCGATAATCACCACCGGGCGTTTTAAAAAGGTATACTCTTCCAGAATATATTTGCGATAATCCGTTTCGTCCAGTTTTTTGTCTTTAAGGCCAAGTGATTTATACTTGATGGCACGGCGGCTGAACAAAGATTCGTAAGAACCTGCCAGCTTTTTCATCTCGTCCAATTGCCGGGGATTAATCGCTTCGGTTTTAATATCCTGCAGCTCAAAACCTGTCGCTTCGCTGACGCCCGTTTGTTGTAAAATTCTTTGGCAGGTGCTGCATGTGGCCAGATAATATGCTTTCTTTTTCATAAACGTTTTTTATTCTTCAAAAATAAGTGAAACAACTATCAGATAAATATCCACCCATCACCTCCCACTCGAAACCTCAAATATCCCGCAACCATTTACGCACAATATTGTTATTTTTGTGTTTTAAACGAGAATCATGATAAAAACAGGAAACCCCGTTATTAGCATTTATACAGAAATGACGCCCAACCCGGAAACAATGAAATTTGTTGCCAACAAGTTACTGTATCCCGGAAAGAGCATAGATTTCGCGGATGCCGAAAGCGCCAAACCTTCGCCGCTAGCCACGCAGTTGTTCGGATTCCCGTTCATCAAGGCGGTCTTTATTGCCAGCAACTTTGTAACGCTCACCAAGACACCCGATGCCGAATGGATGGACATTACCCCTTCCATCAGGCAGTTCCTGAAAGATTATCTGGAAGAGGGCAAGCCCGTAGTGAACGAGGATGAGGTTGTCACTACCCAAAAGGACAGCAGCAACGAAGTGTCTGCCGATGACGATGACGTGGTAAAACGCATCAAGGAACTTCTTGAAAACTATGTGAAACCTGCCGTGGAAATGGACGGCGGTGCCATCCAGTTCCGCAGTTACAACGACGGCGTGGTGAACCTGATGATGCAGGGCAGTTGCAGTGGTTGCCCGTCATCAATGATTACGCTGAAAGCCGGTATCGAAGGCATGATGAAACGTATGATACCAGAAGTGAAAGAAGTTGTGGCAGAGGCCGAATAAAAATTTTCAATGTTTTAATAAATTGCCTGAGAACGCTATCGTAACTTCGGTAGCGTTTTTTGTTGTCATGAAACCTGCATTTATCCTTCTTATTTTCGTAACACTCGCGGCAGGATGCTCCTACCTGCACAACCCGATGCGTCGGGAAACCCGCCGTCTTGTGACGGGCAAGGTGGTTGACACGGTTTCTTATGTCTATGACCTGCCATATCCCAAAGGAAAACGTTACCTGAAAATACAAGGTTATTTTTCGCACTTCACGCACAAGCGCCGCGCCGCCATTGATTTTAAGATGCCCATAGGCTCGACCGTATGCGCAGCCAGGGAGGGCACGGTGGTGCGCCTGAAATCCGACAGCCACAACGGCGGCATCGCCAAGGGCAAAAGGCAATTAGCCAATTTTATCGTCATCCAGCACGCGGACGGTTCGCGCGCGGGCTATTGGCACCTGATGCACGACGGCATTTTGGTGGCCATTGGCGATTCGGTACAAAAAGGACAACCTATCGCGCGCAGCGGCAACACCGGATATACCTATTTGCCCCATCTCCATTTCATCGTGTGGGGGCAAAACCGCGAAGGTGGCTTTACCCAAATTCCCACGCGCTTCCACACGAGCAAAGGCGCACGATACCTGCGCGGCTTTCGACGGTTTAAGAATCCGTGAGGAATATTTAGTGATCAGCTAAAGCGATATGGTGGATAAGATGATTGAAGAATCAAAAATGCCATCCGTGGCCATGCCTTATCTTTGTCCCTCGGATATTTATTGATTATGATAAAATATACACAATCAACACTTGATAAATTAGAGAGTATTCCCGAGCACAACGGCTATATTCTTCGTTATGAACGCGGCACTTTTCAAAGCGGTTATTGCATACTGGATAACAAAAAAGTAGTGGTACTGAACAAATTCCTCCAGACCGAGGGGCGCATCAACGCACTGGTGGAAATTATTCCCCAATTGGAGATAAACCCGGATGTGCTGGACGATGCACAGAAGAAACTTTATACAGAAATCATGACCGAGGATGAGGAGGAGGCCTGATCTTGTTGTAACCCATCAATTTTAAAATCATGTATTTTTCACATCCTACCGCAGTAATAGACGAGGGCTGCACGATTGGCGATGGCAGCAAGGTTTGGCATTTCTGCCATGTGATGCCCGGTGCCATTATCGGCCAAGACTGCATTTTGGGGCAAAACGTGATGATAGCTTCCAAAGTGCGGATAGGCAACGGCGTAAAAATACAGAACAATGTTTCCGTGTATGAGGGCGTAACCCTACAGGATGATGTTTTCGTTGGCCCGAGCGTGGTTTTTACCAATGTTACCAATCCCCGCAGTTTTATCGGGCGCAAGTTCGAGTTCAAGTCTACAATTGTACAAAAAGGCGCCTCCATCGGTGCCAATGCGACCATCGTGTGTGGGGTGAAAATAGGTCGTTATGCCCTGATTGGGGCAGGTGCGGTAGTAACTAAAGATGTACCTGATTATGCACTGGTTGTCGGCAATCCGGCCAAACAAACAGGTTGGGTAAGCCAGGCGGGAGAGAAATTAATATTCGACAAACAAGGGGAAGCCGTTTGTGAAATGACCGGGCTGAAATATATGCTGAAAGACGGACAGGCGAGGCGTTTTGGCGATGAGGCGAAGGGTTGATAAACACTGTAAGTCAACTTCAGGGCAATCTTCGCTCCGGCTTTCAAATCTAAAATTAAAAAAGCCCCGTTTCCGGGGCTTTAGAATCAATTATTTTATAAACCACTGAAGGTAAGGCCGATTGCCATTGGATTGATTGTAGGCCCGGCACCACTCTTTAACACGTTGGTAATCTGATATGAGCCATATAGCGAGAAATGGCCGTAACCTATACGCGCCGTACCCACCACTCGCATACCGTTAAAGTAGTTTTTGCTGGCTTCTTTAAGCAAATAATCGTTAACGGTACCACCGCTTTTATTGCGCAGCATTTTGTTACGGGTGCCCGACTTTAAAAGCATACCCACTTTCACGCCTACCGCCGCTTTGAAACTCTTGTCGCTGTTCTCGGGATCTTTTACATACCGCAGCTCTATCGGTGCTTCCAGATAGGAAGTCATGAGCTTGGTCTTTTTAAAATAACTACTATCGCCATAATAGTTTTCGTTAAACCTCAACGATCCTGTTCGACCTTTCACGTCCACAAAAGTGCGGTTGAACATCACATGGTCAGACCCGATACCCAGGCCAGCACCTACGCTCAACTGTTGCATACTTTTAAAAGGCACATCGAACATAAAATACATATTGACAGAGCGCGAGAAACCCTTCGTATTGATACTATCAGGCGCATTGTTCCACATCAGGTAACCGAGCTGCAACATAAAGTGGTCGTTTGGCCTATTGGAAAGGTCGTATTTCTTCTTTTTAACGATGTCCTTTGAAGGAGGAGATACTGTATTAAAGGTATCTACCTGGGCAAAAGCCGACCCGAGGAACAACGAAAAAACAATAAAAGCAAAAATTTTCTTCATAAATAAGTTTAAACTGCCGCAAATATATCTGTCTTTGGGTTAAAAATAGGTTAATGCCAATATGAAAATAAAAAACTAAGCAAAAAATTGGGAAACCAAAAGGAATATTTCTGTACATTTGCAGCCCTAAGTTTATAAAAAGAGGTTCTTTATAATTTTTTTGCCGTTTTGCGGCATGGTCCTATAGCTCAGTCGGTTAGAGCATCTGACTCATAATCAGAGGGTCCCTGGTTCGAGCCCAGGTGGGACCACAAACTTCAACAAAAAGTGCCGCAGCATGGGCACTTTTTTATTTTCGCTAACCTCTATTCAATATACTTTATCAACCGGGATTATGCTGAGAGAAGTTACTCAGTTGAAATGTGCGATGCAACGAAGCTTCATAGCAGCACCTAAGCCGGGTTCATCATAAGACTTCTCTCTCCTAAAACAAAAAGGCCGTATCAAAAGCCGACCCTATCCTTTTTAAAAATGGAATAAAGCCGAACTCTTGATACGACCGACAACGACAACTAATATCTACCCGTTAAAAAACCAGTTTGTTCAAATAAGCTGCATCTTCTTTGACACATTCCAACGGTGATTTTTCGTAGGCTTCCTGCTCCACGATATAATATTGCATCCCCAACTTCTTTGCACTGCCCAGTATAGATTTGTAATCCATCGAGCCCTGCCCGACGATGCAGCTTTGGTTGCTCTCTCCTTCCTTGTAAGGTGTGTTTTTGCGGCGGTCTTTTACATGGCATAGTTTAAACCTGCCGTTGTACTTTTTCATCCATGCCACCGGATCCTGACCAGCCGTTACCGTCCAATATATATCCATCTCAAAATCAACCAAGGCGGGGTCGGATTCCTTCATCATAATATCTTGCGGGAACTGCCCGTCCTGCAACCGGAAGGAATAATCATGGTTGTGATAGGCAAAGCGCAGGCCGTTCTTTTTGCAAATTTCACCTGCCTTGTTAAAATCCTCGGCCCCCTTTTTGTAATCGTCGAGGCTCTTTTGCCTTCCAAACCAAGGACAAATCAAATATTTCATGCCAATTTCCCCTGCCTCTGCCGCTTTGCGCTCAAAATCATGCCTGAAGTCACAATGGCTGCTCACCATTTTCATCCCCAGACTGTCCATGTATTTCTTAAATTCCTTGTTCGTCATTCCCCAGAACATCCCTTGCCCTCCTTCAAAACTTTCAATATGTTTGTAGCCAAACGATGCCACCTGCTTCAATACACCTTTTGGGTCTTTGGGCAAATCATCCCTTAATGAATATAATTGCAAGCCCAGGTTTTTGATAGTGCCTTTGCTGCCAGAAGCAGTCATCCCATTGGCACAGGAACTGAACGCAACGCCCAAAGCCGCGCCACCGCTCAATCTCAGAAAATTTTTTCTGTTCATTTTTGATTAGTTTAAGAATTATAAATATGGTTTTATATACAATCGAAATTTGAAGACACGTCAGGCATAAAGCAATCGTTGCGTCAAACATCACATACACGCACCGCCTTTTCCAGCGACCGGAGGTTTTCCTGCGCCGTTTTGCCAGTGGGGATGAATTCCTGCGCCACATAGCCCTTAAAGCCCGTGTCAAGGATGGCCTTCATAATGGCGGGATAATATAGTTCCTGCTTATCGTCCAACTCGTTCCTGCCGGGCACACCAGCCGTGTGATAGTGCGCGATGTAGGTGTGATTGTCACGGATGGTCTGGATAACGTTCCCCTCATCCACCTGCATGTGATATATGTCGTACAAAAGTTTAAAGTTTTCGCTGCCCAGCCTTTTGCAAAGTTCCACGCCCCATGCGGTGCGGTCGCACATATAATCTTTGTGATCCCTTTTGCTGTTAAGCAGCTCCATCACCAGCACCACATTGTGCTTTTCGGCAAGGGGCAGGATTTTTTTCAGACCTTCTACACAATTGTCAAGCCCTGTTTCATCGTCCATACCGCGACGGTTGCCGCTGAAGCATATCAGGTTCTTATACCCGGCTTTTGCAACCAAGGGGATTCCTTCCTCATAATCTTTGATAAGCGACGGGTGAAATGCCTTGCCCGCAAATCCATCCGTCAGGCTCACCTTGCCCGGTATGTAACACATGCTGCAATACAGGCCATACTGCTGTATAACCGACCAGTCTTTTGGCGCCAAAAGGTCTATTGCGCCAAGCCCCATTTTTTTAGCGGCCTTGCAAAGCTCTTCGAGCGGCATTTGACCAAAAGTCCATTGGCAGACACTGTGGTTGATGTTGCCTTTTAGTCTACCGATGTTCTTTTCGTCTGCCGTCCACGAGAGTAACGGTGCAATGCCCGCCCCTACGGAACCCGCGGCCAATGTTTTCAACATGTTCCTCCTGCTATGCATGTGTACTTATTTTTTGTTTTTGTGCTTTATCTCTCTGCCCTCAAAGCTAAAGAAAAATCGGGCATCCTTGCTTGATATTTGGCTGCGATGCCACCGATTCATTTTTTGGGAATTTATACCTTTCTATCCATTCTTAATATTTGGGTTGATAAAATTAATACTTTTGATATGAATGGCTTGCAGACGACAACATCTGTAAGCGAGTAAAATACTTTGCATTTTATCCTGATGATTTTTGAAGCAAAATACCCCGTACATCCTGAACTTAAAAGGCATATAAAGTATTACTACTTTGTCAGGACTGACGATACAAAGCATCACAGTTTATATTATTCCTTTCCCAATGTAACCATTCCCGTTAATATCCATAAAAATGTATCGTGCTCGATAACAGGTAGCAAGGTAACTGTTTCGGAGACGAAAGAGCATAATAACCTGACAATTGTAAATGGCCTGCGCGAAAGCCCCCTGGCTGTGGAATGGAATGGCAGGATCGACAAAGTAACCATCGCTTTCAGCGTAACAGGTATCAATCATTTTATCAACAGGAACCTGAATGAATGTATTACAGGGTTTACATCTATATTTACAGATTGGGACAGTGAGACATATTCCGTATGCCTGGAAAGATTTTTCTCCACCGGGAATATAGCGGCAAGAGTAAAGATACTGGAAGCGTTTTTATTAAATATTTACCGTCCTTTTGAAAAAAGTACTCTATTACAGCAGAGCGTTGATATGCTGACAGACTTTAACCACGAAATGACCATTTCTCAGATTGCCGCACACCTCAATACCTCTGAAAGAACACTCAACAGGCTTTTTAAGTTACATACCGGTATTACACCCGTCGCATACCGCAAAATAGCGCGTTTCAGGCAATCGCTTGAAAACAAGGTCGTGAAAGAAAAATTCAAGCGACTGACCGATATTGGTTATGAAAGCAATTATTACGACCAGGCTTATTTTATCAAAATGTACAATAGACTTTCCGGCAAATCGCCCAAAGACTTATACAAATCGGTTAACAAGCTGGCAGATGACAATGTGATTTTTGAGTTTCTGGAAAACAGCATTGATTTTGGCTGAAAAATACAATTTTAAGATACGAGCGTTATCGTTTTTTGCAGTACAAAAATATCGGGAATGAAAAAAATGCTGTTTACAGGGATATTTGTTCTATTCGTGCTATCTGTTAAGGCACAGTCGTTCAATGACACTATCAAAACTAAGTATATCATTGATACTTCGTATTCAACAGTTTTAAGCAAAAAAAGAAAAATCAGTATTTATCTGCCGGGAAATTATAAACCCGGGGATAAATATCCGGTTATATACACACTGGATGCGGACTGGATGTTTGAACCTACTATTGCAGAAACTAAGAAATTAGCTGACTTCAATGTTATTCCACCCTGTATTGTTGTAGGCATTTACAGCCCTGACAGGAGAAGCGATATGGGCTGGGATTTAAATACTGGTGAATTCAGCACCTCATCAAATAATTTCTTAACCTATCTTGCAAAAGAGCTTGTCCCCAAAATACAATCCCAATATACCACGTCAAAATTAAACATACTAATAGGGCATTCAGATGGTGCAACATTTGCGCAAAAAGCAATGATAACCTATCCTGAAATATTCAGTGGTGTAATCGCCTTAAGTCAAGACCTTTTTGGTGAACAGGCAGCGGGATTAAACAACTATTTAAAAATACAATTCAGTCGTCAGCATTATTACTATGTAGCCTCTGGCACGAGAGATGCAACCAGCAGAATAACCTCTGGGAAAATAATTGATAGTATTATGACAGGTAATACTTCACGCTTACTAAAATATAAAAGTACCCTTTATGAAGCCGACCATTCCGGGATTGCAGCTAAAGGCCTGGGAGATGGAATAAGTTTTATTTTCTCAGATTTTTTTGAACCGAATGACTGGAACAGAAGCCTGATCGACTCTTTAATCAATAAAAATACAGACCCTGTAACATTCGTACTTGATTACGTAGCAAACATAAACAACTTGTACGACATCAATATGAAGCCGGGTTTATACGGTATTCTGTTTATCGGAACGTCTATTGCAAATTCAAAGCCCAAAATGGACGCCTTTTACAATAGGTTTGATTCGATACTGAGATCAGACGGAGAGTATTACAGTATTCGCGCTCAAAAATACGAACGCCTTAAAGAATATGATGCAGCATTAGAATACTGGAATGCCCATCTTGCTGCAAAAGGTAGTAGTACTTTGCCCTCCTTTTACTATAGACGGCCGGTTGAACTGCTTGGGCTTAAAATGAAAAAAACCAAAGAAGCAGTATTGTACGCTGAAAAATGGATTAGTAAAATACCGGGGCTGAAATTCCCGCTTAGTTATACCATTGCTGAAATTTGTGCAACCAACGGCATTGAAAAGAAAAAAGGATTAATATATATTAATTATTTCATAGAAAACTATGCTGGGGAGAATACTTATCACACATTAGATGAAGCAGAAAAAATAAAGAAACGGTTGCTTCAGAGATAATAAGCCACCGGTACCAATCCCTTTCCATTATAAAATTGTACTTTCAAAGATAAATATCCTTATACTTCTATACGGGGCTAATCCTTAATAAATAAACGATCAGAACTAAGTAACAAATGGTATTTTATTCTTTATTTGGTAGCCGTTCCTTATCAGTGCAAATCCGCCTAATCTGCGTTATCCGCGTTCTATTATAGCACGCTGACCGTGTCCGCCGAAGGAGGATAGCGCTGATTTTTATGATCTATTATGATTTTCATCCGCGCATCCCGATATATCGAGTCCGGCTGACCTGTGTTATCAGTGTTCTGTTTTTGAATAAATCTCCCGGTATCGGGTTTTCACGTTTGTTCTTTACATTTGGCGCTGTCATGATACCGGAAATACAACATATCAGCAGGCAGGACATTCCTGTATTGGTGCAGATCATCAACGAGTCTTACCGCAACGATGCGGAAGGTGCATGGACAACGGAAGCGCATTTATTTGGTGAAGGAGGCAAGCGTATTGATGTACAGGAACTGGAAGATTTCCGGACCCAACCAGATAACCATATCCTGAAATATGAAAAAGAAGGAATCGTATTGGGCACAGTTAGCCTGACTGAGAAAGATGATAACCTCTACTTAGGAACATTGGCCGTTTCTCCGCAAAGTCAGGGTTCAGGTATTGGGAAAAAACTGTTGACTGCGGCAAAAGAACTTGCCCGGGAAAAAGAAAAAAAACAAATAACACTGACCGTTATTTCCGCTCGTAAGGAGCTTATCGAATGGTACGAAAGGCTTGGCTTTAAGAAAACAGGGAACATTACTCCTTTTCCACAGGAAGGGCTACGGCTGAGCACTCCTGTCAATAAATTATACATGGAAGAAATGGTTTTGATTATATAGCACATCTTATACAGATGGGCAGCCCATTTACAAAGCTAAAAGTAATAACCCGCGAGAAAGGGACTAAAGCTACTTTTTAAACTGAATAGTTCTTCCTTCCGATGCGCTTTGTTTTGCTGCAGCTAATATTTTCACTACAATTAAATTATTTTCCAAAGACGAGAGATCCGTTGCAGCTACTTTAAGCTTTCCTCTGATAACATCCGCAAAATAGCCGAAAGGTTCTTTTGCAACCGTAGGAAATTCAGTTACTTTTATTTCTTTCTTGGGAGCCGATCGGATCAGGCGATATTCCAGGTCATGTTGATTATATACCGTTACATACCCTTCTTTTCCATAGATGGAGATATCTTTCCTGTCCACCGGCCAATTCCACGATCCCTGAATAATAGCCTGTGTTTTGGGATAAGTAAGAATAATGGTGGCCTGGTCATCCACTTTAGGATAAACCTCCGGCTTAATTGTTTGCAATACTGCCGTAACTGTTTCCGGTTCCTGGTTCTGCATGACCCAGGTCATTAAGTTAGCTCCGTAACAGCCAAAATCGATCACGGCCCCGCCTCCATTCAGCACAGGATCAGTAAGCCATGCCAAAAACCCGGGAGAGCATCCGATCTCCATGGGACCTTTGTGTCCGTCGTTGATCATGACTTTATTAATGTCCCCGATCTGCTTATCCTGAACGGCCATCTCAAAAGCCCTGTAATGAGCCGGATACCATGTTGTTTCATAATTGGTTAAAAGATGAATCTTATTCTTACGTGCTAATTGCTCCATTTTCGCAGCGTGCTCCACGCTGACGGCTAACGGTTTTTCCACCATTACATGAACTCCTCTCGGGGCGCAAATTTCTACGGTATTCAAATGGTCGTAAATGGAATTAAAAGCAACCACACCTTCAGGTTTGGTTGCTGCAATCATTGTAGCCAGGTCGTCATAAACGATACTCATATCGAACCCATACCGGTTGGAAAGCGCTTTCGCTCTTTCTTTATTGGATTCAACAATACCCACGATCTGAATGTCAGTGCGCTCTTTATATTTGTTCAAAAGACCGTGAATATGGTCGTGTGTTAATCCGTCAACGCCGATCCTTACCGGTTTAACCGTTTGCGCATCCAGACTTATAGTTGTTATAATCGCAGCAATAAATACGACTGCTTTTTTTAGTATGTTCATACAATTCATTTCATTTGGTTTTATATACTACATTTTGCCATTCAATATTTCCCAGCTTATTTAAAGAGCCTGTCGCCGTTTTTTTAACACCCCTCATCTCATAGTTTTTCCCATTGGTTATTACCTTTATTCCCACTGTCTTATCGGTTTCATAAACCTGATATTGAGCCGATTTATTAGTGAACATCAGCGTGCGATCATTACGATCATAAACAAACCCGGTATTTTCTGCATCTCCGGGAAAATAGAATTCTACAGATTCATCTTTCTGAATAAAAGCATAATGCAATTCCTGGTCTGTTTCATAAAGTATGGCCCTCTTCCCGTTTTTTTCCAGCTCAAATGAAAGAAGGATCCGGGAGCTTATCTCCTCCATCGGAAAATGAAGCGTTACCGTTCTGTTTTCTTCATCACCATTATAGGTAATCTCTGTTATTTCTAAAAAATTAGTATATCCCTGATATGCTTCTTCTGTTACTTTTACAGGTTTAGGCTCATTATTAACTACCTTAAACTCTGAAAACTGATGCCAGCAGCAACCGCTTTTGGTCATTGTGTATATGGTTTTGGTTTTCTCGTCTACCTGGAACATGCCACAATATTCATTAGATAAGGCCGAGAAAGCGTCACTATATTCAAAACCGCCCCCTTTAGCCAGGTATATGTCGAACGATGGGCCACCGTAACAGCTTCCATTACCGTTCATGAGAGCGAAATCTTTGACACCATCGAAATTATAATCTTCATACATTAAAACACTTTGCGAACCGTAGGGAAGCTCTTTAATATTGGGTATAGCTTCTTTGTTTTCATCCAGCAGGTAATCAGGAAAGTCTGCTGTATAGGCTTCTAATACCACTTTTTGACTGGCTTTGTCAAAGATCTGTATGAGGTATTGCGGTACAACATCTTCATAGCGGCCTTTTATTAATGTGTCTTTTTCGTTATGGCTGATCAACGCTTCGTATTTTTCAGAAAAGTCACGGATCTTTACAGGAAAAGCATCTTGCGCCAAACCCAGTAAGGAGAAACAAGCAAATAAAAGAGTAATCAGGAACTTCATCAGATAATTGTTGATTTTGGTCAAATGTACAAAACTGCCAATTGAAAAGCGAAAAGCCGTATGATGAAGAATGCAAAGGACACTTTTTCCTTAAACTTCGCCTGTTGACAATTATACGTCTCCACGGCCTTCGGCAAGGCGTACCGGGAATTGTTTTCAGTTTTCGGTTTAACTTCACGAAATGCTTTTACGCAATTCAGGTTAAGGAACATAAGATTAAGTTAAAAACTTTGACATGAGACAGAACATTGTTTTTATCGCACTCACAGTACTACTGTGCGGTTGCGGCATGTTTGACTATCATCCTTATGATGGTAAACTTAAAGGCAGGTTATATAACAATGCCGACAATATTGCGAAGATAGAAAAGAACACGAAAGGCAAAACGACCTTAAGATTCGCCTTCTTATCGGACACGCAAGGATGGTACGACGATACGGAAGATGCCGTGAAAGCCCTTAATGTGCGCAACGATATTGACTTTGTGATTCACGGGGCGACATAACGGATTTTGGGCTGACCGACGAGTTTTTGTGGCAACGCGATATATTGAACAAACTTAAAGTCCCATACGTGGCGCTGATAGGCAACCACGATTTGCTGGCAAACGGCGAGGAAATTTTTGTAAAAGTCTTCGGTATAGAAAATTTTTCGTTTATCGCGGGCGAAACAAAATTTATTTGCCTGAACACCAACGCACTGGAACTTGATTATTCACGACCGATACCCGATTTTCAATTCATCCGCGGTCAATTGAATGAAAACGACAGTGTCAAAAATACTGTTTTCGCCATGCACGCGCCACCGTTCTCGGAACAATTCAACAACAATGTGGCAGATGTTTTTCACGATGAGATAAAAAAATTCCCCAACCTGTTGTTTTGCCTCAACGGGCATAACCACCGACGCGAAGAAAAAACGCTTTTCAATGATGGCGTCTTCTATTACGGCGTACCCAATATAGCAAAACGGCAGTATTATATTTTCACTATCACAAACGAAGAGTATAGCTATGAAATGGTTACGTTTTAAAAAAATCATATTTCTGTTTTCGGCATTTTCTGCAAGATTTTCTGGTTTTGTTTGGGCACAAAATAACGCGCCCGACACAGTCTATTTGAGCGACACGGTTTATGTCGAAAGCGGGCCTCGCCGTTACAGACCGCAAAAACCGAGAGATGTGAGGTGGCAAAGGCTCATCCCCAAATACTACAAAGTGCAATATGCCGGCTCTATGGGGCTGATATCCTTGGGAACGGGGTGGGATTACGGTAGAAACGGACGGTGGGAAACCGATATGTTCTTAGGTTTTGTTCCCAAATTCTCGACGGAAAGAACGAAGTTTACCTTTACACTGAAACAGAATTTCATTCCGTGGGCTATGCGGATAAGTGAAGATATCCGTCTAAAACCATTTTCCACCGGGTTGTACCTTAACACTATGTTCGGTCGCGATTTTTGGGGAACGCAACCGAGCAAATATCCGAGCAAATACTATAATTTTTCTCCAAAGATGCGCATCAATATTTTCGCGGGGCAAGGATGGGAATACACGCTCCGCCCCAACCAGCAAAACCTTTGCAAGTCGGTCACGTTCTTCTACGAAGTCAGCACCAATTAACTCTATTTTATTAGCGCCGTGAAAAACAGTTATCTCAAACCGAGCGATTATTTAGCGTTATCGCTGGGATTGAAGTTTCAGATAGAATAAAGGAAGTATCGTGGATTCACGGAATGCATTTGTGATAACAGATGTTATCGCCATTTCTATTGTGCAGCACATCCATTGGTTAACTTTAGTCTTGGCTCCTTTCGACATATGCCAGAAATCTGATAAAAATTGACACCTCCGTTAGTTGAAATTGAATCATTAGACTAACTCCGACGACTACAATTCTCGCCCGCTGAATAACCCATTTCAAGTCATACTTATGGCTCCTTTTAGAACTTTTAGGAAAATATGGATGAAAACCGATTGCCGTTCGTTATTATTTTGACAGCACACCGGTAATCTGAATACTCACTTTGGCAAGAAACTTGCGTGTATCATTGCTCAGTACAGATAATTGGCCCGGTTCAATATACAGAACGATACGATACACTTCAAATTATTAAATGCTAAATTCACGTTCTTGAAATTAATAAAGCTCAGCAAAATTATTGTAGCCATATCATGTTTGCCCGCAGTATATTCCTGCAACAGCAACGCAAAGGACGCCCTTCCCCCTGTGGCAGAGTTGCAGCTGGATAATAATAACGTTGAATTAACGGTGGGGGCAAAGACAACGGTAAAGATCGTTTCGGGTAATGGCAGCTATAAAGTAAGCACCTCACCTGCAGGAATTGTAGAGATCATGGAAAAAGAGAATGAAATTGGCATTACGGGCGTAAAAAAAGGGAGCGCTACAATTACTGTTACCGATGGGAGGGGTAAGTCCGCGACCATAGCAGCGGGTGTGGTTGAAAAGAAGCCATTATTCCGGGAAGATTTTAACGGCACAGCTATCGATGAAAAGACCTGGATCATCGGCACCTGGTACGAACATGGCGGACAATTGGCAAGAGAACGATGTTTCGTGGAAGATGGCTATCTGAACCTATTGCTCCTGAACGATAACGGAAAAATATTAAGCTCAGCTATCCAAACCCGTGCGGAATTCCTGCACGGAAAATGGGAAGCACGCCTGAAACCATCTTCCGTGCCCGGTGTGCTAAATTCGTTTTACACTATCGACTGGGGAGAAAATGCCGACGGCACGAAGCAGGAGATCGATATTGAGTTCCTCACCTACACTTTCGGCACAAACAAAGGAAAGGTACATTTCGCAGTGCATGCTGAAGGAAAAAAGAGCTTCAACCTGAACCCGGATATAGAGCTGGGTTTTGATCCATCAGCAGATTTTCATGTGTGGGGCTTCAATATCACCCCATCGCAGATCGAATGGTTTGTAGATGGCAAAACATTGTACATATATAAATATGCCGGAAATGATGTGAAGATCGATACCCCCTACCAGTTAAAACTGAATCACTGGACGCAGGCTGATTGGATAAACGGGCCGCCAAAGTCCAGGGTGATGTGCAAATACCTGGTGGACTGGATACAGTTTACTCCCGCAGATTAACCGGTCTTTGACCTGTAATAAACCAAAAGAAACAAATACTAAATTAAAAATCCGTGAAACTAAAACTTCTTAACAAAGCGATCGTATTGATATGGTGTTTGCTAGTGGCGTACTCCTGTAACCACAAAATCGACATCCCGGTTCCCGATTTAAAGTTGGAGGAAAGCAGCGTAACATTGAACGAAAGTGAAAATGTTACTGTAAAAATCATCTCGGGTAATGGCAATTATAAAACATCCACATCCCCGGAGGGCATTGTATCGGCTTCGGTAACAGACGACAAGAGCATCAGCATCACTGGTTTGCAAAAGGGGAACACTACAGTTACCGTAACCGATGAAAAGGGTAAATCGGCTACCATTAAAGCGGAAGTAACCGGAACCATTAAAGTGGATAAAAATACCGTTGAACTAACGGCAGGAAAAGACACATCCGTACAGATACTTTCCGGTAATGACAATTATACCCTGTCCGTTTCGCCCCCGGATATTATAGAAGCCTCTGTAAAAGACAAAGAGATCAGTATCAAAGGCTTAAAAGTGGGAACGGCTACCATTACCGTAACCGATGCGAAAAATACCTCCACTACCTTAACGGTTACAGTAAAAGAATCTCCAATGGACGCAAGGGATGCTGATGGCAAGTTCTCGCTTGCGATCTATCCCGACACGCAGACCGAAGTACAGTCTTACGGGACCTACGTGAAGCAGCAGTTCATTGACCGGAGCAGCTGGGTTGTTACGCAACGCGATGCGCTCGACATTAGAGGCGTTCTCCATGTTGGCGATGTTGTGAACTGGGATGACGCACCTGTCAGGGACCCGTGGACAACAGACGACCACTTTCAGTACTTAGGCGCTGTCAAAGGGCTGAAGCCATTGCGTGACGCAAAAATTCCGACATCGCTGTCGATCGGCAACCACGACAACATGGCTACAGGCGGAGGTAATGGAGGATCGGCCCGCGATACCCGGTACACATACCAGTACCTGCGCATGACCGAATCGTTCAACTATTACCTCGATCATGCAGAGGATATTCCTACCTGGAAAGCATTTGAGCAAGGAAAGGTGGATAACGGCTACTGGATCTTCGAAGCAGCCGGGGCAAAATGGCTCGTGCTCAACCTTGAACTTTGGCCACGCACAGCTGTCACCAACTGGGCAAAAGGTATTATTGATGCAAACCCCGACAGAAATGTCATCATTCAAACGCACAATATGTTCAATGGCTCCTGCGGCATTGCAGGCGGTGAAGATAAGGAGAGATACAGCTACGGAGACAACTCCCCGCTGCGCGTTTGGAACGAGCTGGTGGAGCCCTACCCGAACGTGAAAGTTGTTACCTCCGGCCACGAGGGTGTACAATGCGCCAAAGTATTTACTACAAAGAAGGGCAACAAGGTAATCGGGACACTTCAAAACAACGTTAACGATGACTACAAAAACCCTGTGCGAATTTTAGAAATCGATGTCAGGAACGGAAAAGCCACAACGTGGAACTACTCTACGGTTGGCAATCAAACCCGTGACAAGGTAGAACTGACCGGGCTGAACTTCATCAAAAACTAAAATTAAAATCCGTGAGGATAGAAAGTCTTAACAAAACGATCGTAATAATATTGTGCTTGCTTGCGGCATACTCCTGCAACCATAAAATCGATACTCCTACGCCAGATTTAAAACTGGGGCAAAGTAATGTTGTGTTAGAGGAAGGAGAAAGTGTAACCGTGAAGATTACTTCCGGTAACGGAAGCTATAAAACATCCGCAGCTTCGGCAGGCATTGTAACGGCTCAGGTAATAGATAATAAAGAGATCATTATCTCGGGTTTAAAAAAAGGAACCGCAACGATTACGGTGACCGATGCGAGGAATAAGTCAGCCACCATCGGGATAGAAGTGAAAGAAGTGGAGCCAGATAATACGCCTCCCCCGATGGTACGTGGTTTTATGAGCCCTCGTGCGGAGAGCTTAAACTTTCAAACAATTCAGGACATGAAAACCTGGGGCGCCAATTTAATGCGCCTTCAGATATTTCCTGTAAAATGGGCTACCGACAAAAAACAAGACATCTGGGCGGCGCTGCCTTCCTATCTGGATCTGCTGCAACAACACATTGATCATGCAGCAGGTTTAGGCATGAAAGTAGTAATCGATTTGCACGAGCCTCCTGTTCTGAAAGATGGAAAAGTAACGGACGCCACCTATTGGGGTACCGACGAGTTCTGGAACCGTACGGATTTGCTGCCGGATTTCATAAAAATGTGGGAACAGATTGCGGAGCGGTTTAAGGGTCCCGGTTATGATAACGTCATTTATGGTTATGATATTTATAATGAACCGCAACATACCAGGACCGGTACAAGTAATAAAATTCCCTACGTATGGCGCGAAAAAATGGCACAACCAATCGTAAATGCAATAAGAAAAATTGACAAGGACGTATGGATTATATACGAACCAGGCCCTTGGGGTAATACTGACGGATACCGGACATTTGACAATAAGCCACTTTTACCGTTAGAGGATGACAGGGTAATGTATAGTATTCATTATTATACGCCTCAATCAAGCCTTACGCATGTTGGCCTTGATGAGCATCGCGACCCGGTAAAGTTTACAAGGGAACAGGTTTTGCAAGCTATAAACAAACAGTATCCCGGTGTTTTGGATAATAGTAGCAAGGTTTGGAACAAGGACGCGCTACGGGAAACCTTACAACCGGTAATCGATTTTCAAACAAAATATAATGTCCCTGTTTACGTAGGTGAATTCAGTATTATCAGCTGGGTTCCTGTTTCATCCTCGGTGAATTGGCTTACAGATGTGATCAGTTTATTCGAAGAGCTAAAATGGCCGTGGTCCTATCACGCGTTCAGGGAATGGCAGGGCTGGAGCCTTGAACATCCTGAGGGTATTGATGCTTTCTGGTTTTCAAATCAAACGCCTCCCCGGCAGGTTACCGGGGAAACTGAAAGAGCCAAAGTGATAAAAGCGGCACTTAAAAAGAACAACTAAATATCTTATTCCTAAGTCCTGCAAGCAATAACAACGACCTCTTCAATTCAGTTGCGAATCTCTTTCAATTTCGAATTAACTTTGGTCTTTGACAACGGCATCTTCTTGGCGTCTATCGGGGTTTTCGTTGTGAATTGCTTTCAATTTCGAATTAACTTTGGTCTTTGACAACAACCTCCTTATTCATATCCTTGATGAAATCGTTGTGAATTGCTTTCAATTTCGAATTAACTTTGGTCTTTGACAACTTGCCATGCTTTCGAGTCATGGCTTTCTACGTTGTGAATTGCTTTCAATTTCGAATTAACTTTGGTCTTTGACAACTAAGGCCGTTTCTTCAATACTTGACAAAGTGTTGTGAATTGCTTTCAATTTCGAATTAACTTTGGTCTTTGACAACGAATTATACAACATTGTGTATCAGTTAGTTGTTGTGAATTGCTTTCAATTTCGAATTAACTTTGGTCTTTGACAACTATTTTAAACAGTTTAATAGTTTAGTTATGGTTGTGAATTGCTTTCAATTTCGAATTAACTTTGGTCTTTGACAACCGCGTGGAACGAGTTAGCACGCAACAATCCGTTGTGAATTGCTTTCAATTTCGAATTAACTTTGGTCTTTGACAACGGAAAAGGTTTTGACAAGCAACTAAATATCGTTGTGAATTGCTTTCAATTTCGAATTAACTTTGGTCTTTGACAACGATTAAGCGATGGTGCTAAGAAGAGGTTGAGTTGTGAATTGCTTTCAATTTCGAATTAACTTTGGTCTTTGACAACATGGTCTTAATCGTAATTCTTCGCCTGTTGTTGTGAATTGCTTTCAATTTCGAATTAACTTTGGTCTTTGACAACATCCACGTTTCCAAATCCCATGTCTTTCTTGTTGTGAATTGCTTTCAATTTCGAATTAACTTTGGTCTTTGACAACTTGTTTTTAGTATGTTTGTCCTGTCGATGGTTGTGAATTGCTTTCAATTTCGAATTAACTTTGGTCTTTGACAACCAAAAACAAAGCGGGCGCGTACACCCGTAGTTGTGAATTGCTTTCAATTTCGAATTAACTTTGGTCTTTGACAACTCTATACATCTAACATCTTCCAACATCGAGTTGTGAATTGCTTTCAATTTCGAATTAACTTTGGTCTTTGACAACTGGCAGAGCTGCAAAGGTTTCTGGGCGGTAGTTGTGAATTGCTTTCAATTTCGAATTAACTTTGGTCTTTGACAACTCTATACATCTAACATCTTCCAACATCGAGTTGTGAATTGCTTTCAATTTCGAATTAACTTTGGTCTTTGACAACCAGCGCATGTTTCACCCCTAATTGTACTTTGTTGTGAATTGCTTTCAATTTCGAATTAACTTTGGTCTTTGACAACGGGCGGCTGTTGCGGCAACGTCGACTTGCCGTTGTGAATTGCTTTCAATTTCGAATTAACTTTGGTCTTTGACAACAAAAAATCCATAATTGCTAACACGTTTCCGTTGTGAATTGCTTTCAATTTCGAATTAACTTTGGTCTTTGACAACATGCCGAAATTATAAAGCAATACCCGTCTTGTTGTGAATTGCTTTCAATTTCGAATTAACTTTGGTCTTTGACAACTAATCACTGGTGTTTTCGGCAACGGCCAGTGTTGTGAATTGCTTTCAATTTCGAATTAACTTTGGTCTTTGACAACTGTCTCAAAAATACGCACTTCAAACAGATGGTTGTGAATTGCTTTCAATTTCGAATTAACTTTGGTCTTTGACAACTGGCTCTATTAGTTGCTCCACGTCGGAGTTGTTGTGAATTGCTTTCAATTTCGAATTAACTTTGGTCTTTGACAACCCGTGCTTTTTCAAATCATCAACGGTCATGGTTGTGAATTGCTTTCAATTTCGAATTAACTTTGGTCTTTGACAACCTGCTTACAAGCCTGTCCGCCCCCTTGTTTGTTGTGAATTGCTTTCAATTTCGAATTAACTTTGGTCTTTGACAACGAGCCGGGCAGCAATAACGACCATGTGGCGGTTGTGAATTGCTTTCAATTTCGAATTAACTTTGGTCTTTGACAACCCTGCACAGAAGGAGTCTCTTGTAAAACTGGTTGTGAATTGCTTTCAATTTCGAATTAACTTTGGTCTTTGACAACAGCAGATGTGCAGTTTATCGAACGGAATACGTTGTGAATTGCTTTCAATTTCGAATTAACTTTGGTCTTTGACAACGCTCGTTAACCTTATCTCCCCGGAGATACCGTTGTGAATTGCTTTCAATTTCGAATTAACTTTGGTCTTTGACAACTAACAATAATAAAGCGCTCAATTTCTTTCTGTTGTGAATTGCTTTCAATTTCGAATTAACTTTGGTCTTTGACAACTAGGATGCACTTCGTACTCTTTGCCATCTTGTTGTGAATTGCTTTCAATTTCGAATTAACTTTGGTCTTTGACAACCTTTTGTGGACGAATGCAATCAGGTTGTTGGTTGTGAATTGCTTTCAATTTCGAATTAACTTTGGTCTTTGACAACCATCGGAAGCAAATAAACCAGCCCCTATTAGTTGTGAATTGCTTTCAATTTCGAATTAACTTTGGTCTTTGACAACCTAGTAGTATAGGGACTAATACAACTCGCCGTTGTGAATTGCTTTCAATTTCGAATTAACTTTGGTCTTTGACAACTTCGGAAATTTCATTGCTGGGAAAAAGGATGTTGTGAATTGCTTTCAATTTCGAATTAACTTTGGTCTTTGACAACTCGTTTTGTCAAAACCCGCAACAGCAAAGGATTTCAGGTTGTCAACAGGATGAAAAAACGGGCAAAACCGCTCGTTTTTTCATCCTATTTCTTACTTTTTATGTAAACCGAACCTCATAAAATAGCCTCCCTGCCTTATCAAAGGCACTGACTACTTTTTCAATACGATTGGACAAACGGGCTACCCGGTTTACGTTTGCCACCAAATAGCCGTCTTCCTCAAAAACGTTCTCCAAGGTGATTGCCCCGTTTTTTAACGCCTCGGTGAGCGTGTCCTGCTTTAAATCATCAGGTAATCGGTTTGTGTTCACCACCATGCGCCCTTCGCTGATAACTTCCTGCAAATTTTGCCCCGATTCAAAATCGTTATGCAGTATTGTGTAAATATAATCATCCCGGGAGTTCTCAACCATCGTTTCGTAGAAAATCCCGGCATCCATTATATCTTCTTCATCTTCGTCTTCAACGTAAATATTGGCAACCTTATTCGCCGACAATTTTAATGTTCTGTAACAGGGCGTTTCCAGTTCCGTCAAATAAACGGCGGATTCAGGCAGTGCCCCATCGGTTTCTTTTAAAACATAAACGGCGATATGTACATTCTCCCAGGCTTTTGCTTCCTTTTTCAAATGCGTTATCTCGGCCTGTAATTGTATGACATCAGCATCCATCAGCCTGCTGAGCACCGCATTATCCTCCTGTGGGATATATCCGATTTTATTGTTGTTGAAGTGTAATGCGATAGCCCTGTCATCATATTCATTTTCGGCCTCCCTTACCATCTGCAGCAAATCCCCCTCATTCATCCGATCCAATAACGAAGGCCCTTTATAAAACCGGAACCCCCTGACAAAACTTTGCAGCAAATAAATTCTATGATATTGTTTTACCATGCCCGATGGCAAAGCAGAAATACCCAAGAACCCAATAATACCTTTCACAAAATCGGCTCTTTTCATACTTATATTCTTTATGTTTTTTAATAGCCGGAGGAATGTTCTCAAATACATAGTCTTGTATATAGAATATTACACATCAGCCTTTCTCATTAAAATAATTCCAATTGCTGCGCGGGAACGGGGGATTCCGCCATTTCCTTACCATTAAAAATTTCCATTTGGCCAAATTGCTTGTCGGTGATGCACATAATGCCGATATGGCCTTTTTGGGGAAGGATTTTTTTCACCCGCTGAATGTGCACGTCAGCATTTTCGCGGCTCATGCAGTGCCGCAGGTACATGCTGAACTGAAACATCGTGAAACCGTCTTCCAATATCTTTTTACGGAACAGCGCATATCGCTTCCTGTCAACCTTGGTTTCCGTAGGCATGTCGAACATAACAATTACCCACATAATACGGTAAGCATTTAATCGTTCAAAATCCATTTTCAGCTAAATGAAGATGATAGTACCGGATAAAGCAGCCGGCGGCTCTTGCCCTCAAAGCACCTTACCAGGCTGGCGGTGGTGCGCTGCACCGCGTTCATGAGCGGGCTTTGCTCTTCGTCAATCATCACGTCCATCGCGGGGATGCCCAGTAGTTGTTGCTTCATGAACGGGGTCATGTCCAAAAACTTTCCGTTCGTGCGCACGATGTCGTACACAACTTTATCCACATAAGGTCGGTAAGGTTCCATGATGTCGTCGGCAAGGCAATAGGCGTTGTATTGGTTGCGGTGGTGGATACCCAACGTGGGTAACAGCCCGCTGCCCACCAGATTGCGCGCAACTATTGCCCGCAGGATGGCATACCCATAATTGAGCAGGTTGTTGGGTGGCTCGCCCTCCCTGAAACGCCTAAACCCCGGGAACAATGGGAAAATATTTTTCCAATAATAGCTGGCCGCCTGCGCCTCGCAATTATCGCTGTCGCCACTTTTTACCTTTCCCGCCAAGGTGATAAGGATTTTATTGGGAATGCGGTAAAGTGCCAATAAATTCGACTGGTTCGTAATTTTAGCCGTTACCGTCTGTTGCCATAGCTGCTTTTTCAAAGGAATAGAAGCATCCGTCTGCACCTGAAAACGCTGGCTTTGCAGGGTATGCCCGTCCAGGTTCAGCATCAGTCCGGTAGGATGGTGAATTTCATTGCACGTAATCAATGCCACATTGTTCTCCATCAACCTTGCGATGACTGCATGGGTAATGGTTATTTGCTGATGATCCAAAATCAGCACCCCGATATCCTCAATGGAGGCCATTTTTGTTTCACCTGTATCCACCAACTCTACAACCAACTGTTTGTTTTGGGTTTTGAGATAGGCGGGGTTGCCGAAGTAAAGGGTTCGTTTGATCATAAAAAGGGATTCACAATTTTCATTTTTTCATCAATAATCATCCCGGTACACATGTCTTCAGTATATAAAACAGTACAGCCATTTAATACAGAATCTGCAACAATTAACGAATCTGCCAATTGAAAATCATTTCGGTTGATCAAAAAATTAGATTTATGATATATATCCGGGCTAATGGGCATTACACGAAGGCCTTCTTCAATTAATTTTATCAATAATCGTATTGTCTCTTTTTTGGGTAACTTCGAATGTTCTCTATAATTCTCATTTGACTTTTTGTTACCGGAATTCTTATGTAACTGATGCAAAAACTCAAACAATACAAAATGAGAAACATATGGTTTCTTCTCAACCAATAATTCCAAAGCCCTTTCTTGCTTTGTCAAATTTTCATCTCTATAAGCATAACACAATATGTTACTGTCTATCGTTACTTTTTCGGTATTCATCAAAAATAGTTTTTAGTTTTTCTTTTGAGAATCTATCAATTTTACCTATCCGATCTACTTTTAGCTTAATACAACTTTCTTTTATCATTAGAGGTTTACCATTTTTGTCATACTCACAATTATCGTCTTTAAAATCTTGTAGTCGTTCACTTTTGCTATTTGTACCATTTTCGTTTTTCACGATTTCAAAAGCGCTTGATTGAGGAATGAAATGTCCTTCGCCTCCTGTGCAACTAACAAATTTGTAAATTCTGGTGAATTGACTTTTATTCAAATTATTAAAACCAATTTGATTAATATTTTCCCGTTCATCCTGCATTGGCACATAAACCAAATCATTTGGCGAAAGATAAAATAACAATCTGTCGCCTTTTTCATTTTCAAGAGGAACCGCACTCAACCCTTGCTTTTGCCGTTCTATTACTTCGTTTAAAGGAACAGAACTGTAGCTACGTTTACCGTTTTCATCCTCGTAAACAGCGAAAAAAAGATTAGTCCCTTTAGCGGCTTCCACATATTTGTCTTTCTTGTTTCCGCTTTGCCCGAGCGGGAACTTGCTGCCTAATTCAAAAATTCTTATTTTGTTGATAGGCTGGTGCTGCTTCCCATCGTTATACTTTGTAATGTTTTTATTCATATCCTCAATTCCCTCGGGAGAAAATGCCAATTCCGGACTTCCTTTTTCCGCCAAGTAATTTTTCAATATTTTCTGTATCCCAGTATCGGTAACAGAATTAATCGTTTTTAAATCAAATGAGGTATCTAAACTTTTTCGTGTCGCCGTAAGGATTTTTCCTTTCGGAACTTTTATCCAGGGCAGATGAACTTTCCCAGAAACGGTATCTTTGTGCATTGGCTTCCGTATTGCCCAGTTCGTACCTTCCTGTTTTACCTGCTGTTTAGTTTTTACTCCATCTTTTTCCGCCCATTTTTCGTAATGGTTAGTGGCTTTATTGATGACTCGCAGATTTTGCTTAAAGCTCACTACAATATTTTCCAAAGCGGCTCTTGCTTCCTGGGTAAAAGTTTCCCAAGGTTTATAGAATTCTTTAAATACATCCTTTTCTCTACCTTCTTTTTGATTGAAATATTTTTCTTTCCGCCTTAATTTATTTTGCAAATCATACCTTTTCATATCCGACCTTGCAGATTGATTATTGAGCAAATTCACGTGGCCCTTGGTAGCACAGGCAATTACTAAAGCATCCATTGCGTGATGGCGATGGTCTATTCTCTTTTTTGAAAACCCTTTAGAAAGCTCTATCGGAACAGTTGGTAAAAATCTCTGATGGTTTTCATTCCATGCTGTAAAGTCCTTGGAATTAGTCAAAGTGTTCATCCGTTCAAAACGTGGTAAAATCAATTCATTCCATACATCATGCAATCCCCAATCCTGTTTTAAACGTGTAGTAATTTTTCCGTTTCCGGGAACAATATTTTTAGAGTTTATGCCCTCATCTGTTCCGTCTTCAGTTCTTACGATGTTAGAAAGCACGCCTGAAATGTATTTGCTGATGTAGCGGGTGTCGTTCATCTGCCGTTCAATCATTTTCTCAGGAATATCTTCCAGTAATAGTTTTGTACGTTTACCCCTATTTTTGGCATAGTGCTTTTTTACAAAATCTTCATATTCTTCCTGCTTTAAAACAGTTACCGTTTTTCCCATTCCACACTCCACAATGGTGCCGCCAAATTGCTTGATAAATCCAAGCCCGATATAATTATCTTTCAGTTTGTTTACGGCAGCTTCGCAAATGATCTTATTGCTGAAACTATCGTCAAAATAACGACTTTGCGGAATGATGTGCTCTATCTCATATTCCGGTGTAAACAATCTGTTGAGCGGAATAATAGCCCCGGTGTAAGGCGAACGGTATTTTTGTTCCAGCCAGAGTTTGTAGCGTTTTAAATCTGATGATGTAGGTTGCGCTGTTTTACTGATTTTCAAAATGTCATCATCAATTTCTATGTCGGAATTTAAAACACCGTCTTCATACAATTTCAAAATCTCCTGCTGCATCGGCGAAAACGGACGTACGTTTTCCACTTCCTTGTCATTCATCATTTCGGCCAGCAATGCTTTGATGCGCAGATTGGTGTTCTCGTTTTCCGTTACTGCTTGGGTAATCTTTTTACGGTCATCGACAGTATTTTTCATTTCCCGACCCAGCTCTATATGAATTTCGGAAAAGAAATCCTTAGCGCCGTTTCCGTACTGCTGCCAGATATCTTTTACTACACGAAGTGTTTCGGTAACCACCTGTTCCACAATCGGGTTGCGGAGTGAATGTTGTTTAAATTCCTTTAAAAATTCTTCTAAATCATACGCACTATTCCATTTGCCGGCCATTGCCGCCTCCGAGTGGCGCCCGTACACAATGTATTGCGCCAACCACAACTGTAAACCCTGAAAATGGTTTTCGAAAGTAAGATTGATGGCTTTTTCCCTTACTTTATCTTTGATGTTTTCATCATATTCGCCGTTGATGATTTTTAAAATCCGGTCTTTTGATCGGATATCTATTTCTTCCCAATTCCAATATTTTCCTAACCGCATTAAAGGCAATAATTTCTTGATTGCTTTTTCCGAAAACGATCCATATTCACTTTTAAAAGGCGGAAACTTTTTAAATGCTTCGAAGAAAGAATTTTCATCCAGATTATTTTTCCGAGCGAAAGATTTTAGGGCTTTTTCATATTCGGTTTTATCGTTTACCGAATAGATGATGTGCCACAGTTGCAGTTCTGTTTCTCTTGTTAAAAAGCCGACCGGAATATTTTCTACTTTTTCCAACCTGCTCGAAATCATTGTTTTGGTTTCGTTGCAGGGATATTTTTTGTCTTCTACATAATTCCACCGATATTTTTCAATTTCGGCGTTCAGTATTTTCCCTTTGAGCCCTTTTTGTTCCAACAAAAATTTTAGTAATGCTTTTTGCTCTACTTCTTTCCTACTATCCAAAAATTCAAATAGATTTTCAAAGTCTTCTGTTAAGTTTAGAAACTCTGAAGTAACATTTACATCGTCATCTTTATTGTAAATATTCAGGTTGTACATCCATTGCCAGATACGAAACTCCTGGTAGTATGGATTGGATTTAGAAATGGATTTCAGGTACTCGGTATGCTCCACACCGTTTGCATCTTTATACTTCCGGAACTCCAACGTACAATTGGAAATAGAGGATTTTTGGCTTCGCAACGGACGTTGATAGAAAATAATGTCGTCCAACAACAAATGCACAAAATCTTTTTTGCTCAGCGTTATTTGATGTGCATCGTTGTTTCTGTATAGTTCCCTCACACAATCGTTATATAAATCTTCGCTTTGCAATTCGGAATGAAACTCCTTTTGTTTTTCTAAAATCTGTTTAAGTTCAGTTTTATAAAATTTTCTCTCAATGGTGCGAACTAATTTTCCTTTTATTTTTTGCTTCGGATTTTGCAGTAAAGTGTCGTAGATGTAAGTACCGACTGTTTTATGCGATTGGTCAATTTCCTGTTCAGTTTTCTTTTTAACTAAAGTCCAATCGGTTTCAGCAGGAGCACGGAAACTTCTTTTTTCATTTCCTTCCCTGTCAGTTTTTACGGTTCCATCATCGTTCAAATCAGTAGTAACGATAAAATCCCTCGTCTTGTCTTTCCAGTCGAATAATGGAGTTTTGCTGGAACGTCTGTACACCCAGCCATTTTCCAACTTTAACGAATACCAAATATCCGCCTTGCCTTTTTGCGGTTCGTCTGCAACTACATCCACAATTTTTAGTGAATAGAACTCCACCAGTTTATTCTGATTTTCTTCTTCCTCTTCGCCCCGCAATTGGTAGTAGCCCCGCTTTTGGTTAAAATTCAGCAGTATCCACGCCAGTTCTTCCTTTTCTATTTTTTGCGTTAAAGCTTTCTTTCGTAGATAATAAATGGTCCAGTCGTAGGGAATAAGTGTGGCTTCTCCTTTTTTGTTTACTAAAACCTGCGGCTGATGCATTTTAAAATCAGCAAGCATTTCTTCAAACGATTTTTTGAAAATAAAATCCCTGTTGTTATAAACCAATTTCGGTTCGGATTCCGATTTAAATTTTCCGAAACGCTTTTCGAAATCTATTTGATTTGCATAATGCTCCGGAAGAAAATTCAAAATATTCAAAACCCGGTGCAGCCTTTCTCTCCGCAACAGAAACCTTTCCCTCAATCTCCTTACACTTCTATATCCGGTGCGTTCTGCCGTTTGCGAAACCGAATTCCCCTTCCCAAACTCTCCCAAGACATCCTGCGACATCGGAATAATCCGGCTTCCCATCCCGAGAATTTTCCCATACTTATTTTCAAAATCCTGCTGAATAAGCGCCCATCCGATTGAGTTAGTCCCCAAATCAAGCCCAAGAATCGTTTTGTTCATAATAGCTTAGTTTTTAAACATATAAAGGTAATACTAATAACAACTCAAAAAATCGGGAAAAATCCCGTTTTGTTTTATGGGAATTGTTTTACCTTTATTTATTGAAAGCAATTCACAATAAGGATTATTCCGTTGTGAAAACATTTGGGTCGCCTCTTGTCCATAATCAGGAGGCTTTTTTATTGCCCAAATATTTCAGAGCTTTCCAAACAAATAACGATAGAGTAAAAGCAAAAATATTCACGGATGAAAAAAATCATTTTTCCTACTGCTGACTATCACGCCGATACAGCAATCCTGGCCAATGGCGAATTTCCGACACATGCGCTTCCGCTTTCGATACTGCAAAATGCGGCATACCTTGTGTGCTGCGATGGTGCCACAAACCAACTGTTGCAACATACGGACAGGCTTCCCGATGCCATCGTGGGTGATTGTGATTCCATTTCGCCCGAGAACCGCCAACGATTCTCAGATATCATTCATTGCATACCCGAGCAGGAAACAAACGACCAAACAAAGGCGGTAAACTTTTGCCTCTCCCGTGGGCGCCTTAAAATAACCATCCTTGGTGCCACGGGCAGGCGCGAAGACCATACCATCGGCAACGTAAGCCTGTTAGCTAAATATTTAGCCATACCCGGTACGGAAATTCAAATGATTACCGACCACGGTATTTTTGTGGCAATCAATACGGATGCGGAGTTTGAAAGTTTTGCGGGGCAACAGGTCTCTATTTTCAACATGGGCGGCGCCAGTGTTTCTTCCCAAAACCTGAAATATCCGTTGGCACAACATTCATTCTCCAATTGGTGGCAGGGCACCCTGAACGAATCACTCAGCGAAACATTTCAGTTGACTACTGATAACTGTATAGTGGTATTCCTATCATTTTAGATACATCCGGTTGGCAATCCCGCATTTTTCGCTCACGCCAAAGGTTGTGCTATCAAATCACGGATAACAACGGAGGACAGCACCGCGCCAAAGGCTGCGGGCAAATAACTAATCGTACCATAGGCCGATTTTTTGAAATGGCTGCCATCAGTGTACATCAGGCTTTCCTTGTTAGGTTCTTCCGGCGAAAAAACCACCTTGATGCCTTTGTAAATCTTATCCCGCTTGAGCATTTTCCGGATGTGCTGGGCAAAGGGGCAGTTATATGTTTTTGAAATATCCGCAACTTGCAGCTTGGTCGGGTCGAGTTTGCCACCGGCGCCCATACTGCTCACCAGCGGCAGCTTTTCGGCATAAGCCTTTCTGAGAAACTTGAGCTTGGGTGAAACACTGTCAATCGCCTCGGCTATATAATCCGGTCGCTCGTCAAACAGGTGCGTCACCATGTCGGGGTTTATAAACGCTTTGATGACCTTCAACTGCAATTCGGGATTAATAGCCTTTAGCCGCTCGCCCATAATATCAGCCTTTGACACGCCATGATTGGTGGCCAATGCAGGCAATTGCCTGTTGCGGTTTGTAGGGTCTACAACATCCCCGTCAATGATGGTCATTTTGCCGATGCCTGCCCTGCAAATAAATTCTGCGGCATAAGACCCCACGCCACCCAGCCCCACTACCATCACGTGCTTTTTCGTCAGTGCGTGCACGCTGTCTTCCCCAATCAGCAAACTGGTGCGTTCCAGCCAAGAAATATCCTGCATTATATTTTGAAAACGTTTTGTAGATTTCGTTGAAGTTGCAAACTTAATGCTTCCTCCGAAATGTTTAAAACATCGGCGACGGTTTTATACACTTCGCTGATAGAAATATCTGCATCGTCCGTTTCAAGAAAGATGCGCGAAAGCGGCAACCGAGGTATATAGGAAGCGATGTTCACCTTTTTTACCGCCGCCCCAAAAGACAGATAAAAACCTTTGCGCACAAGACTTTGCGCCAATGCTTCCGATTTGTTGAAACCATGAAAAATAACAGGCATTTCGTTGCGGCAAGACGAAAGGGCTTGCAGCACTTCTTCATAAGCACGCACACAATGTATGATTAACGGCTTATCAATTTCATTGGCAAGCTTGATTTGTGCTATGAATACATCTCGTTGCAGGTGCATATCGGTATTACAAATCTTATCAAGCCCGCACTCGCCAATGGCCATCAGGTTTGGATGTTTTGCCAAACGGGCAAGCTCATCGTATAAGCCCTGCCAATTTTCAGGAATATGCCATGGATGGATGCCCGCAGAAAACGGCATATCTTCACTAAACTGGCCAATCCCCGGCGAAAAATTACGGAGACCCCATTCACCCTTACCCGCCCTGCGATGGCTATGAATATTGATATACAAAGGCTATTGTTTACCCCGTAAAGGTATAAAGAACAATTAAAGATTAATTGCTAAACTAATTTATCCCTCTCGTAGAAATACAACAAACGTGGGCTCTACCTGTTTCCACAAGAACCCCTATCTTTGGCCAGTAATTAATATACAGAATGATTGCAAGAAATATACTGCCATCATTATCCGATAGATGTAAGAGTGGGATTTTATACCTTCAGGAAGGCAGGCTATTCCTATCATTAAATTTTACCTGAAAATGGAACATCCATTTACCGATTTGTATCTTCGTAGATACGATTATCAAAACCTAAAAAAAATTCCGAAAACATTATAATATTTAACTTTTTCAGAT
Source organism: Niabella sp. (assembly GCA_047601605.1). GTDB lineage: Bacteria > Bacteroidota > Bacteroidia > Chitinophagales > Chitinophagaceae > Niabella. The sequence continues at coordinate 1,266,426 of JASGIU010000002.1, read as the reverse complement.
AACAATTGAATCACATGAAAACTTTTAAAAATTATTCCGTCAGTGTGCTGTTCCTGTGCCTGACGATGTTCTCCGTTTTTGTTTCCTGCTCTGATAAAAAGGGCGAGGACATAACAAACCTGTCATCGGTTTCAAAACTTGAATCTTTCAGCCTTGACCCGGCGTTGAATGCAGGTGCTGATTTGGAAGAAGTGGTAACGGGCGTTATCACCAATCAAAACATAACCGTTTCCGTTCCTTACGGTGCTTCGCTCACCGGTCTAACAGCCACATTTTCCTATTCCGGCGCATCGGTAAAAGTAGGAAATGTAGTGCAGGTTAGCGGTGTAACGAAAAACGACTTTTCAAATCCGATAGTGTATAGCATCATTGCTGAAAACGGCGCGAAGAAAGACTATACCGTAACCGTAACCAAGAAACTCCCGCGCCTTCCGAAGGTTTATGTAACCACAGAAAACGGCGCCCCCATTGTGGACAAGGACACCTACCTGAAGACATCCGTTATTGTAGAAGATATTGATAAAGTTTATAGTGACGGAACTAAATTCAATTCTACGGCAAGAATAAAAGGGCGCGGAAACTCAACATGGGGTATGCCCAAAAAACCATACCGTCTCAATTTGGACAGCAAGGCATCCCTGCTGGGCATGAGCGCCGATAAAGACTGGGCACTTTTGGCCAATTATTTGGACAAGACCCTCCTAAGAAATATCACCGCGTTTGAAATATCACGCATAGCAGGCATGAGCTGGACACCGCATTCCATCAGCGTTGACTTTTATCTGAACGGCGTATATCAGGGCGTGTATGCTTTGACCGAGCACGTTAAAGTCTCCAAAGACAGGCTTAATATGGACTTGGTAAAGTCTTCGGATAATACGGGCGAGGCGTTGACGGGTGGTTATTTTCTTGAACTGGATTTTCACTTTGACGAACTGTATAAGTTTAAAACCGATATCAAAGAGCTTCCTATCATGTTCAAAGACCCTGATGAACCAACTACCCAACAATTCAATTACGTAAAAAACTTTTTCAATACCGCCGAAAGCACCTTATACGCCGACAATTTCAAAGATGAACAGAACGGCTATCGCAAGTATATAGACATGGAATCATTTATCAATTATTACATCATACAGGAGCTTGCCAAAAACGTTGACGGAAACCTGCGGGGCAGTTGCTATCTGGCCATCCGGCGAAACGGCAAGATAGAACAACCGCTTGTCTGGGACTTTGACCTGGCGTTTGGCAACGCAGATTATATTACCTGGGAACAAGGAGCTTCTTCCGCAGAGTACGACGGCTGGTTCATTAAAACATGCTCGCCCTGGTATGACCGCTTCTTTCAAGATCCGACCTTTGTTTCAGCCCTCAAAAAAAGGTGGAATGAGCTGAAACCTGAACTGGACAAAATACCTGCTTTTATCAAGGAGCGCGCACAAAAGCTGGATGAAGCCCAAAAAAGAAATTTTGCTTCAAAATCAAGCGGTGGCGCCGGATGGGACATTACCAAAGTAGAATGGAACACCAATAGAATAAGAGGCTCTTACGATGCAGAAGTCAAATATCTGACAGACTTTGTAGAAAAACGAATCGCATGGTTGAACACGAACATTAATGCGTTATAAGATGTTTAAAAATAGTAGGGGGCGTGCTTAAGCACGCCCCCGAAATAATTCACTTTAAAGAAAAGATTCTATTATTGTATTTAAACCGTTCTCTCTAACTAACGAAAAGGTATATACAACTATTATTCATCTTTTAAAGAGTCCTATCATAAACCGCTCAATAAAATTGGCTTCAAAACTTTGATCCACAAATCATATCCTTTTTGGTTCATGTGCAGCTTGTCTTGCCTGAAAATATCTTCCCGTAATTTCCCTTTATCATCGTACATCGTTTTAGTAATATCAATATACTCTACAAAAGGAATTCTTTTAGCAAAGTCTTCTAACAGTTTATTTACAACTAACTGGTCAGGCAACTGGTCTTGTTTTGCAAAGGAAGGCTTGAATGAAATAATATAGATAGGAACTTGTGGATAATCCCGTTGCAACATTTGAACAAACAATCTGAACAAATCATAGGTTTCTCCGGGAGAAACAGACTCTTTGCCATTACCTAAGTCGTTTTCTATGTAAATAGCAATTTTTTTAGGCTTGTAGCCGCGAGCTATAGTATTATAATTATAAATATTATCCCGTATAGTTGAACCGCCATAAGATCTTCTTATAATCTTCAATGGTGCCAAATCATTATATATATTGTTCCACAAGTTAATAGATGAACTGCCCAAAAACAACACATCGCAAGTACGGTCTTTAAGACTCTTGTTCTCGGCATTATAATGATCTATATCTTCCTGATAACGCTGCACCCAATTTTGAGCATCCGTATGACAAACAGGGATAAAACCCTGTATCCTTACTGAATCATAGACAGACTGGCCATATACAAACGAAGCCAACCCTAATAAAATCATCCATAACAATCCCTTTTTCATATGCATATTTTTATTTATTAACTATTCTCATTTATCTCCATATTAAACAGGGCTCCTTATTTACAAAATTATTTCAAAGAGAATAAGAAACTTTGTATTTAAATTGTCAATTCTTGTTTCCTATAATATTATCATAAACTAATTTTCCCAACACACAATCTTCTGTATCGCCAGCATACTCCCAATACATGGCGCCTAACATCCCTTTTTGTTTTATAAAATTACACTTATACAAAACAGACTCAGATGTTTCATAACTACAAACATAATCTCCAGTCGCATTTATTAGATAATGCGCTTTGGCAACATCATCCCATTTGCTTTCAAAGCCTTCCAGATTAAGAATATCCTTATAATGAATAAAACTTTTTACCTCTTTATTATTTCCTCTTCCATAAAATGGAATCCCCAATACCAGCTTATTCAGGGGCATTCCTGCTTTGACATGCGCCACCACCGCTTCTTCACAAGAAAGGTGGCCTGTCATTTCAGAGCGATTAATGCTGCATGATGTTTTGGAGGGTTATCGGAATCATAAGTCATAATATTCACAAAATTCACTACTTCTTTTATAAACTTAAAATCAATATAACCACCGTGTGCAACGGACGCCAGTGTCAAAATTCTCTTGTAACCAATAGCACTTCTAATATCTCTCATCAACAATGTAAAATTTTTTGTATCGTCAGGAGATGCTGAAATTCCCGCAACATTGCTTGTAGGGTACTCCCAATCTATATCAATACCATCCAAACGAAATTTATCAATAATACGAGCACAATCACCGGCAAAATGTTTACGAAGGCCTTTATCTGCAGCCATCTCGCTAAAACGGCCGCTCCCCCATCCTCCTACAGATAACAGCACCCTCAAATTTTTATTTGATGCTTTAAGTGCTGCTATTGTTTTCAAGCGTTCAGGATCGTCAATACGCACACCGTTGAGGCTATCATTCACGTGGCCAAATGCGTAATTGACATGTGTCACATATTCGGAATTAGGCATCTCTTTTGTCCAAGATGTAACATAGGCAACCACTACTCTTTTCTGAGCAAGGCACATAAAACTTAACAAAAACACAGCAGCAGATAAACAAAAAAGCTTTCTCATCTTCCATTTTTTAATCTCATGCCAAACCCCAAATCGCTTTGTCATTTCAAAAACACATTTCCTCTTTTGTCACTGGCTACAACCCAACGGAACGCGTCAATAATAAGCTTGTTTTGTGTTGCATCTGAAAAAATATTATTCCCATGACCCATATTCAGGTAAATCATTCTGTAATCCGTATTTGTCCAAACCACCGGTGTATCACCGTCCTGCAAAATATCTTTTAAGCCGAGCGGATAATTGTCCAAGGACAAACTTGCCAATACTTTTACTTTTTTATTTTCACGGGGGCTTGGCTTCCACTGATACCATTCATTTAATGGAGCAATGAAAGATTGGGGCAAAGTTTTTGTGACAGGATGTTTGGGATCATCTATAACTATCTTGGCAGGCAACGGTGGCCAGCTATTGCGATAAAACACCCCACCTCCTAAAAAATCTACGAACCAAGGCCAATTAGTAAACCGATCATTATATGCCGCCACATGAAAGCCCATCCAGCCACCTCCATTTTCCATATATTTTTCAAAAGATTTTTTCTGTTCTTTGCTATGTGGAAAATCGTTAATCATCATTATTAATTGATACCCCTTCAACTTTTCTTCATTCAAATCAGACATTTTGCTGGTAGTATCAAATATAAATCCATCGCCGATAGTAAGTCCCTTAAAAAATCTTATAGCATCGCTTGCAAAATCCACGTGTGCAGGTTCTACATAGCTGTTGTAAAAGGCCAATACCTTAAACCTTGGAAATTGCGCAGAAACAAAGCCTGTATATAACAAAAAAAATATACAGAAAAATACAATTTGTTTTTTCATGCTTTTTTAATAATAGTTAATAAAGGACGTCATATAAAAGTTCATACATATCCTACAAGTAAAAAATGCGACCAGGGAAGACTGACAGTGGAACTAAAGCGGAAAACATAAGAATATGTTTATTTTTTTAATGCCCACTCAATTGCATTACCGAACATCTTTATAAATACCATGTTTTGTAGCAGACCAGCATCATGCCCCATTAAAAAGTACACGTTTTTTGCTTTCTTTTTCTCGTTGCTCCATATTACCGGATGATCGCCCATTTTAATATCTGAGGGTGGTTGATAAGTTGATTCATCTACATTTGCCAAAACATTTACGATAGCCCTAGGATTTTTATTAAAGGTATACCACTCATCATTTGCAATGCAAAATACATTGGGCACACCTCGCATAACAGGATAATTTGTCATCTCAACACAAACATTTGCGGTTGCTTTTTTGGCGATGTAATTTTCAAACCGGATACCTCCCATGAAGTCCGAAAACCAACTCCATAAAGGATAGCCATCAAACTCGCCCAACAAAGTGGCATGATGAAAACCTATCCACGCTCCTTGCCCTTTGTCAATATATTTTTCAAACGCAGTCATTGTTTTTGCTGTCCAGTTATACGGCGGATAATTTAACTGGATAAAAAGCCTATAAATCGCTAAAGATTCACATTCTATTTCTCTCGGATAACCAATAATCCTCAATTCCAAATTATGCTTTACCGAGAAATCCTTTAACCAGGCCAAGGCTTCCACAACGAAGCCTTCGTGCTGCCCACCACGTTCTGTAAGCACCAACACTTTTGACTTTGGTGGATGTAAGTGAAAAGCATTCACCTGCTGCCTACAGGATAATAGGCATATCATCGCTATAGTAAAAAATATTCTCTTAAAATATTTCATTATAAGGCCTTCATAAAATTATATCACGATAGTCTGTATAGAATGCGGGAGGCTCCTTATCTGTACCGCCCTGCCGTCCATCCACAAATTGTACCCCACCGCGTGGCCGCCCCTGTTCATCACGATGACCGCCACCGTCCCGTCCGTGTTCAAGAACGCCGTGGACAGCAAATCCGTCCTGTTCGTGGAGGCAATCACCCGCCTCGCGCCGGGGCGCACGAACTTCGAGAAGTGGCCGATGTAATAGTACGCGTTCGTGTAGACGAGCCCGCCCGTCCGCGTGTCCGCGTGCACGGGAGCAAAGCAATAGTTGCCCACGTGGTTCGGGCCGCCCCTCTCGTCCAGCAGAACGTTCCAGTCTATCCACGCCACCGCCCCCGCGTTGAAGTCGTTTATCATGGACTGCCCGTAACGCTCGCCCAGGTGCCAGTTGCCCACGCTGTCCATCGAGAACTTCTCCCTGCACCCCTCCGTGAAGACAAGGTTCTTGTCGGGGAAGGCCTCCGCCGTCCTTTTCAGGTTATCGAACATCATGTCGCTGCCCGTCCACGTCTCGTACCAGTGGAAACCGATGCCCCAGACGTACTTTGACACCTCCGGGTCCTTGAGCGTGGTGCTGGCGCGCTGGTAGATCAAATCGCGGTTGTGGTCCCAGATGATGAGCTTTTTATCGCCCAGGCCGTTCTTCTTTAACGCGGGGCCCAGGGCGGTCTTGATAAAGTCGGCCTCGTCCCCGGCGGTGTATATGCAACTCTCCCACGCCTGCGTGGCCATCGGCTCGTTCTGTACCGAAATCCCCCAGACGGGCACGCCCTCTTTCTCCAGCGCGTTGACGTACTTCACGTAGTAGTTGGCCCAGAGCCCGTAATACTCCTTCCTGAGCTTGCCGCCGTGCAGCATGTCGTCGTTGTCCTTCATCCACGCCGGCGGGCTCCACGGGCTGACCAGCATGGCGAGCCTGCCGCCCGCGGCGCCCATCGCCCCCTTTATGAACGGGATCTTGTACCGCATGTCGTGCGCGATGTCGAACGTGCCGAGCGACGTGTCGTTGTCGGCCACGTAGGTATAGCTGCCGCTCGAAAAATCGCAGCTGTTCATGTTGGTGCGCCCGGCGGAGTAACCGATACCGGAGGCCGGGTCGTAATATGCCCTCAACAGCTCCTCCTGCTTTTCCCCGGGAAGCTTCGCAAAGGTCTCCGCTGACGCGTCCGTCAGCGCGCCGCCTATGCCCACCACCGTCTGGAACCTTTTGCCGGGGTCCACGAACACGCACACCTCGGTCTCCCTCGGCTGCCCCATCTCGGTGAAATGAACGGCGCTGTCCGTCTTCGCCAGACGGTAGCCCGCCGTGTCCGCCGTCGTGTAGACCGTGGCGCTCTTGCCATCGGGCGGGAACGTGCCCGGACCCTTGTCCGCGGACGGCTTCTGACCGCCGCCATCTTTGTCCGACGCGCACCCAAACACCCCAAAAAGCATCGCAAAAACCATCCATTCTACCTTCTTCATATTTTCGATATTTAAATCACTATACCGTATCGGACAAAACTTTTTACCAAACGATGGTGGCTGCTGTATTTGCAGGAATAGCATATGCGGCCTTCTTACCCGCAAAGTTTATATTAAACGCCTTATCGTTACTCTGTTCATTTAGCACAATCAGCACCTTCCTTTTATCCGGCGTTATGAACGCAACATTGGACAGTCCGTCTGCTTCACTACTGTAAATTCTTTTGGAACCAGCAGGCACAAATTTAGACGCATGCGCGATAATATAATAACCAACATTACGATTGACCGATTGCCCATTAATGGTCAACGCTCCTTTGCACTGCGTGCAGCCTCCAGGTGTGTGCGGCTTATAACCTGCATCACTGGCAAGGTTCCATTCCAAGGCAATACGGCTCCAATTCTTCATTGTACCGATAATTACGTTTTTTATATGCCATTTCAGGTCTACATTAAAAGTGCCCGTAGACCCCGTCCATTGCTCGGTAAAATATAAGTTCTTGTCAGGGTGCGCATCATGCACCATGGCCATTGCACTCACATCTCCATTATAGAGGTGAAATGCGGAGCCGTCTACATATTGCTTTGCCCCGGCATCATTTAGAACTGTGATGGGATATTGCGGATTATCAAGGTTATGATCGTACACTACAATTTTAGTCTGAATGCCAACTTCCTTAAATGCCGGGCCAAGGTTATTTTTAATAAAATCCCTTTGCTGTTCGGCCAGCATCAACATGCTGGGGTTATTGCCTGGGTGCAATGGCTCATTTTGAACCGTAACGGCATCAATGGTTATGCCGTTCGCTTTCATGGCCTCGATATATTTTACAAAGTATTTTGCGTAAGCAGCATAGTACTCCGGTCTCAGACTTCCGCCCTTTGTGGCTTCATTGTCTTTCATCCACGCAGGTGGGCTCCAGGGAGATGCCAGTATTTTAATTTTTGGATTGATCGCCAGGATGTCTTTTAACACCGGAATCAGATGCATCTTGTCCGGGGCGATGCTAAACTTTTCCTGTTCGGGATCCGTATGTCCTTTAGGCAGGTCATTGTAACTAAACACTTCAGCATCCAAGTCGGAAGCTCCTACGCTTATACGCAAATAGTTAATGCCTATTCCGTTTTCTCCCGCCCCGAACAATTCTTGTAGCAAGGATTGCCTACCCTGACCATCCAATTGGTCGATGAGCATGGCGCTACCGCCCGTCAAGGTATATCCGAAGCCGTCTATGTCCTGAAAGTATTTTGTGCTGTCCACGTTTATTGCTATACCTGCAGCCGTGCCACTGACAAAATTCAACATATTCGTCTTTTTCAACAACACCGACGAATCTGCCTTCGTGAGCCAAACCTCAAGCTTTCCTCCAGAAACAGGATCTATCGGTAGTGGCTGAGTTACTCCTGCGTTCCCAGACCTATTACATTGGGCATACACCGACACTATGGCAAATAACATAATGCCTACCATTTTTCTATTAATTTTCATACACCTTATTTGGACTAAAACAATAGAAACTATTGTACTCTTCTAAAATCAATATCTGATGCTGTAATACCCTCAGTTCCAAGATTATTACCCCCCGACTTTATGACCACATACATCGTTCCTGTGGCAGATGCTGTAAATACCCCCTTATTTGAGTTAACGCATGCAATTGCAGAAAGTAGCCCATCAAACGGTGTTTTGCCACACCCTGTCCAAGTATTAAGCGCGAGTTTTATACCCCCATTGCTATAATCACTTCCCGGAGTCGGAGCTACTGTACCTACATATACCTCATACCACACATCTGTCGCACCTGAACCTTTCACGTGCATATCAATCTTATACTTACGGCCTGCTTTAACCTGCACCGGCTGATAAACACCTGCGTGCCCACCATTGCCTCCAGCAGCCTTAATACTTCCATCCGCGTTAACAGTGAAAACAACCTTATCATCATTATTAATCCTAAAGACCGTCCAACTAGAAGGACTCAACAAATTTGTAGGCGGTACGGTTTCGTCCAATAATGAATCGACATCAAAATAAAGAACTGCTTTATCCCTATTCGGATCAATAGCAAACTGAGAAGGATTATTTATCCGAAAACCAAGCACAGCCTTTTTTCCACTATATTGGTTCAAATTCGCAATCTTTATTTTAGGCAACAGATTCCCTGTAACAAGATCTCCCGATTTCGACAAAGTAACTTTGGTATCGAATGAATAGTCTGCCGTAGATAAAACTATTGTATTAGCAGGCAAATCGCCCGACTGCACCATTCCTTCAATCATACTATTATCCACAGTAGCATCTACCGTAAAACCTCCTAAATAGACACTTCCGGGACGTACAACATCTATTGGAGTATTCACAGTGTTATCAGCGCTGTTTACTGAAAAAGACGATTTAAGTACGTTCACTATCCCATTGTTTCCATGTTCAGAAGCCAAGAAACGGATAGGCCCTGCAAGGCTGTTTACCTCAAAAAACATTACAACATTATCCATTTCCTCATCAATAGTATAACGAGAGGTGCCTTGAAGTTTTAACCCAATTGCAATATTCTTCCCGACATATTGATTTAAATTATCAATTTTAAATTTAGGCTCCACACTTCCTTTCATCATGTCGTGGACTACTGACAGTGTAACCTTCTCGTCAATTGTGTAACTGTTTGCATCGGGTACTACCGTATTTGCAGGCAAATGGCCTGATTGAATTAAAGAAGGTATAACGGCATTATCTACGGAAACATTTACCGTAAACGGCTCTGAACCGGCCTGCCCGCCCCTAAAAATCTGAACAGGAAAGTTGACCGTTTTACTATTTACATCTATGGTCATTGCCGTTGCCACCACCGCATTAAGGACTCCCTTATCCTTTCCGTTTAAAAAATAAACTTTAAAAGGCTCATTTCCCGAAGCCTTTAGCCCTCGTATGATTTCTTGTTTACAACCCCAAAACAGGCAACAAATCAAGACCTGTATAACAAAATACTTTTGAAACCTTATCATCGTCGTTAGATTGAATAATGAATTAATAAACATTTTATTTATTCCCCCATCCCGGATTTTGCTCCCAGTGAGTAATATTTATTTCCGTTTGCGGAATAGGATACCAGTTCATTTTTTCGTCAAACATCCTATCCTCCAACTTCTTCACGGTATAAGAAAAAGTATTAGCACCAGTTTTGACAATATCAATGCGATTGAGCGGTGCTTTGAAATAGGAAGTAGCTTTGTTCCATCTGCGGACATCCCAATATCGTTTGTTCTCAAACCCCAGTTCTACGTTGCGTTCTCTTTCCAAAGACTCCTGATTGAGCTGCCCTGCTGTTAATGCTGGCATGCTCACGCGTTTTCTTACCAAGTTTATGGCTTGCAAAGCGGTTATGCCAAAACCATCAGGATCAGCTGTGGCTCCATAAGCATTATACATAGCCTCTGCATAATTCAGCAATATTTCGCCATACCTCATATATGACCAGGTATGGTTAGAAGTAGTATTATTCACCAAGTCGAGTGATGCATTAGACCATTTTGAAAGATAATATCCTGTTTTTGTGGCATTGAGTTTGGGCAAGCCACTATTACCCCCTAAAAATGTTTCAATAATCACAGATTTATAAGTAGCATTGTTTGCAATGATCGTTGCGTTCAATCGAGGATCCCTGTTCAGGTAAGGGTTTGCCGCATGTGCTGTATTAGACCAATCAAAAGGTTCCGAACCCGTTATGACACCAGAACCGTCCTTAACCAAGACTTCAAACTGATCCACAAAATCTTGAGACGGTGTAAAACTGTTCCCGTTACTGTTCTCAAATATGATGGGGAAATTATTTCTTTCAAACCAGTTCAGGGCTCCGTAGCGTCTATAAAATATGAGCTCAGATGTGTTCGTATTATCAGGGCCGAACAATTTAGTATAGGAGGCGTCTAAAGCATATTTTTTTAATGCAATCACGTCATTAGCCGCACTGGCCGCTTCTCTCCAGGTAATTGTTGAACCCGCAGCCTTATACAAGGGACTTGCTCCATACAACAAGACCACAGATTTAAGCGCCTTTATGGCCCCGTGCGTAATCCGCCCATCCTGATACCAGGAAGCGCTCAAGTTGGCAGGAATAATAGCTGCGGCATTGTTGCAAAGGCTAACAATATATTTAAGACACTCATCCAAAGATTTCCGCTCCACACCTTGCCAGCTACTTTTATTATTAAAATCCATCGGCTTCTCGAAAATGGGAACTCCGCCATATCGTTTTACCAATTCAAAATAAAAGAAAGCCTTCAGAAAAAGCACTTCTCCCTCCATATATTTCACGTTATCCCTCGCATTGTAGTAGGATGAGGAATCCACCCCTACAATACCATTCTTTATATAATTAATATCTATCTTAGAACGATTAGCCAAAAAGAGGTTTGCATTTTGAATACCCTCAAAATTGCGACCCCAAGCATCATCAGGGTTATTGTACTGATTCCAAATCCCGAGATTAAAAACCTGCGAGTTCGCCCCAGGATTAGTACTCTCTGCATTATCGGTCGCAGCCTCTAAATAAAGATTACTCAAACCATCGGGCAGGTAACTATATATATTCCAAAGGGCACCTTGTGCATAATTGTAGTTAGTATACAATTGTTCTATCGTTATATTCGCATTAATTTTTCTAACATCCAGATAATCTTTCTCACAACTACATAATAGCAGGACGGATATCAACACGCCGAGTATATAATTATAATTTTTCATTTGTCTTAGTCTTTTATTTTGAATTACTAAAACTTCACTTTTAAACCAAAGGTTACAGCCTTCATAAGCGGATAGCCCATTGACAGGCGTTCAGCTTCCAAATGATCAATTTTATCCCAGGTAAAAAGATTCGTACCATTTACAAAAATCCTGATGGCATCAAGCTTTCTTATCTCCGGCAACGTATATCCCAATTCAATGCTCCTTAGCTTAAAGAAGTTGCCATTTCTCAACCAAAAATCAGATTGTTGATCATTATTGGAATTGTTCAACGTTGACAAACGCGGATAGCTAGCCGTGGTTGCGGTTTGAGACGTCCAGTTATTTTGGGAAAATTCGGTCATATTGTTATTATCTACAAAAGGATGCGTGTAGATATAAGCATCATTCAACAAACTTACAGTGCGGTTAAGTACCCCCTGTAGGAATGCATCGAAATCGAAACGATGAAACCTGAAGCCTACATTAAAACCTAAAGTTGTTTCTGGTAATTTTGCATAGCCAATCGGAATTTTATCATAATCATTGATAATACCGTTGCCGTCCTGATCTTTGTACTTCAAGTCCCCAGGCTTAACTGTTGCATAGGACGAAGTAACAACACTTGGCAGGAGGATACCGCTTGCATCGAAATCTGCCTCCTGATAAAAACCGTCATAAGCCAATCCTTTGAACTGCCCCAGACGATACCCTTTTGTGTACAAATATTCGTAGGGCTGAAGAGCTTCTGAACGCTTGGCTATTTTATTACGGGCAAAAGCAGCTGATGCCCTTACATAATACTTAAATAAATGGTCATTATCCTCAAAAGATAAAGATGCTTCAACCCCCTTATTCTTCACTTCTCCTGTGTTCAAATATTGTAAGGAAAAGCCTGTGTATTGAGGCACAAAGGCATCTGGCATTTCAAGTATACCGGTTCTTTTTTCGGAAAACACATCTAATGTACCTGATATTTTCTTCAACAAAGTAAAATCCAATCCTATGTTTAACACGGTCTTTTCTTCCCATGAAAAATCGGTATTAGCAATAGAACCTTCTTTTCTCCCACCCATGGAACTATTCCCGGAACCAAGCAACCAACTACCACCAGTAGTAGCCCACTGTTGATAGAGGAAGCGGTAGTTTTCATTGTCGTTTCCTATTTTCCCCCAGGAACCCCTCAATTTTAAATAATCCACGGTAGCATTAGACCTTAGAAAATCTTCATTAGAAATCACCCAGCCCAAGCCAACAGACGGGAAAAATCCAAACCTGTTACTGGGTGCAAAATCTGTTGATCCATTGTATGATGCAGACATATCGAACATATACCGATTGTCATAATCATAAGAAAAGTTACCTGCAAAATTTTGATGCCGGAGTTGGTACACCAACCCATTCTTACTATAGTTTTGCCGCTTAATCAACAGCCCTGCATTATACGTACTCTTTCCAAAACTCCTGTTATACTCAAGCCCCAACTGACCAGTATTCCTATTCCAATGGCTGGTCTCACCTTCATTGATAGTCTCCCCTACGGAGCCTCTCTGTATATACACCGGGCTTCCTTCTGCATCAAGCACCGGCTGATCATTCGCATCTTTAGTAATTTCATAAGCGGGCACACTGAACTGCTTCTGATAGAACCCTACATATTGGTTACTAAAAGATATACCTCCTTTTAATGCCAATCCTTTGGTAATAACATCAAGTTTTTCGATAAAAGAAAAGTTTGTCTGCAAATTACGGGTATGAGAGTTCCAAATACCGAACCGTTGCAATCGCTGTACAGGATTAAAATTGTACGCTGAAGTAATACCCCATGACCCGTCTGGATTTTTTACTGGGAAAGCCGATGCGGGTGTTTTTAGCAAATTGTCAAAAAGCTGAGCTGCGGTAAACCCGGCAGGAGTATTTTTATCTTCTGTAATAGCGGTTACATTAGCCGTCACAGAAAGACTCTTACTAAGTTGTAAATCCACGTTACCCCTGAGATTGATTTTATTATATCTTGCATTGGTACCGAAATCCTTATCAATTGCCGTTGCATCGCGGTATAAACCTGTAAAATCCGTATAGTTCATCAAGACAAAGTATCTTGCCCGTTGGCTTCCTCCCCTGAAAGACAAATTATAATCCTGAATGGTTGAAGTGTTTTTCAATACCTCTTTATACCAATCCACATTGGGATGGTAAGGATCATTTGCAGCTTTGTATGCATCCGGCTTTGCAAATTTGATAGGCAATCCATCATTTTGTAAAGCCTTGTTATAGTTTGTGGTAAAATCGTATGCATTCACAACTTCCGGCAGATCAATAACACTTTGAAGGCCATAACGCGCATTAGCCGTAATCCTTATTTTGCTATCTGGTATACCCGACACGCTCCTAATCCAAAGCACGCCTGCACCTCCTTGCAATCCGAATTGCGATAGTGCCATTGCATCTTTAAGCAGAGAAACGGATTCTATCTCATAGGCCGAAAGCGAACTGATAGCATTCATGTCCACTTCATATCCATCCAAATAAATCAATACCCGGTTCCCTGTAATGTTCCAACTACTCTGCCCGCGAAGATAAAGCGTCGGGTTGTCATAACCTGGTTCACCCGAGCCAGTCACAACAGTCAAACCTGGGATCCTACCCTGTAATGTGTTAAGTAGGTTCCCTACCATCATTCGTTGCAACTCTCTACCAGATATAGTAAAAATAGCTCCTGTTCTATTTTTAATCACAGACACAGCAGTTGTGTCGGCAAAAGTCAGTGCCTTTATATCATTCTTAGTTTCTGTAACCAAAACAGTGCTATCCTGTGCTTTACTATTCAGAAAACCGAGACAAGCAAGAATAAAGGCTAAAAATTTTATATAATCCTTTTTCATTTTTTTCGTTCGTTAAGTTAAACCTATGTTTACCAGCCCGGGTTTTGACCATTCCATTCCAAGCCATCACCCAAATAGTTTTTACTAATTTCTGAGGTAATGAAGGGGAGATAGTAATACTTGGTCGGGAAAACTTGGGTCATAAACGGAACAATCTCCCAAGATCTTTTTAAACTGCCATCTCCACCTCTTTTTGCTGTAGTAGCAATTCCCCTCAAACTTGTATTCAACACCTGATGTGCTTTAACCCAACGTTTCAGGTCATTATACCTATGCCCTTCATAAGCAAGTTCGATAGTTCGCTCGTTTTGCACGGCAGCCTGAAACGTACCATAATCAAGTCCAGCTTTATCAGGCATTCCCGCCCTTTTTCTTATCTCATTCAGATAGAAATATGCTTCAGATGTGGGTGCCCCATTATATTCATTCAGTGCTTCCGCATAGCTCAAATAAAACTCTGCCAACCTGAAAACAGGCCATGCAAAATGATTCCAAGATCCATTATCTACCCTTGCTACAAATTTGTACACGTCCAATGCGTAACCATCCGGCCCAGCATCACTTTTTGACAAAGCACCTTCGGCAAATCCATCACCGGCTTTATAAAAAGGAATAATGCCATATTTACTTCCTGATGCAGCCTTGAAGAACATACCATCGTACGCAACAGTTTGATAGAATCGAGGATCAAGGTTAAAGTTCTTTATATCCACTGGCAAATCGCTCCCTGCAGATGGTAATACAAACTTGGAACCATCTCGTTTTTCGTACAACTGCATAAACTCTATGGGCATATTATTTTTTACGCCCCACTCCCATACACCGACTTTTGAACTCAGGTATTTACCCCATGCAGTAAGCGTTGATCCCCAATCACCACCATCCTGATTTTTGGTACTTACCAGAATAAGTTCTTTGTTGGCGTAAACATTCCAAACAGATTCATAATCTCCCAAGCCCGCATAAGTATCTGTACCTATATCGGTTTCAACCTTACCTGTGTTATACATCCCTACTCCTGCCTCCGAAGCGTTATCTATAACAGCTTTAGCAGCATCCGCAGCAAGCCTCCATCTTTCTTTACTATAGGTTGTATAACAAAGTACAGAATCCCTCGCGTCCCCGTAACGGGCCGCAGAAAGAGTGGATTTAATATCATCCGGAGTATTGAACAAAGGGCTGGCCGCATATAACAACATACGCGATTTTAATGCAAGCGCGGCCAACTTCGTAATTTTACCGTAATCAGAACTTGCTCTGGTAGCAGGTAGTAGTCCAGCTGCTTCGTCGCACCATGCCACTACCGAATCCACGACGGATTGTACCGACGAGCGACGAATATTTATTTCACCATCACCAGCCAATGCAGCAGAGACAATAGGGACACCACCATAATAGCGGAACAATTCATAATGTTGCAAGGCACGACAGAAGAGTGCCTGCCCCTTTACATCGTTTTTCCAGGACTGGTCGGCATCCGATACCATATCTATGTTTTTCAATACCAGGTTGGCCTGCCTGATTCCTTTATAATGCCAACCATAAGCACCACCGGTAACACTGCCATCTGTACTTGCCCCCCAACCATAATCCACATTGCTATTGGCACCCATATTACCTTTTTTATAAGTTGGAGCGTTAATGCCGGCATTGGCCCAATCATACCCAGGTGTAATAATATAAAGCGCATCAGTTAATATTTCCGGCCTTGGCAAATCAGTGGAGCCTTGGGGCAGATAACTTCTGACACACCAGCTATACATCCTCGCTATTGCATATTGCGCTTGGTTGCGGGTGTGAAAAATAGTATCAACCGTAACAGCGCCACCTTTTGGTTTTTCCAAGAAGTTCTTTGCACAACTTGTGGTTAAAATAGCAACCAACAAGCTCGCAAAAAATACAATATCAAAACTTGACTTTTTCATTTCCTTAAATAATATTCAGTTAGAAATTAACATTTATCCCCAAATTATATATCCTGGTAAGCGGATAACCTATATAAGCAAGGTTTTCCGGATCTCCCCATATTTTGTTGGGCGACCATGTAAATAAGTTACTGCCATTAACATAGATACGTGCGGCACTAATTCCTACTTGCCTTAGGAACACAGGTTTAAAAGTATATCCCACCTCCATATTCTTTAACCGTGTATAAGAAGTATTTTTAAGGAAATACGTGTTTCTGGCGCTGGTATGATCATAGGCCGCAATAGGGAAATCTATCCGCTCTCCATTATTATAGCGCTCCAGTGTAAACCGATTCAAGTCTATATCAAAAAGCGATTCCTGCTTGTTGAAGTGCATCTGGCTCATCGCATATTTTGCCACACCGCTTACTCCTTGGAATAAAACCGAAATATCAAAGCCATTCCAGTTAATGCCAAACGAAACCCCATAAGATACCTTGGGGATGGTCGTATTACCAGTCCTGATATAATCCTTTTCGTTTACAATACCATCCTCATTAACATCCGTCAACCGAACCTCCCCCGGTTGTACAGCTACGCCCCCATAACCTAAATCTTTTTGATAAACATCATTACCCGCTTCATTCTTATACGGCTGACCATTTTTGTTCAAAGCTAAAACCGGTTGTGACAAAATCGGATCTCCATTACCGTCAATAGCATATAAATCGGCCCAAGACGTATAAAGACCATTTGCCTGCAGATACAAACCCTGCCCTATTGGCCTGCCCGTAGTTGCCTGATATTCCAACCCCGATGCGATAGCCTCGTCACTGAACAGAATTTTGTTATGATTAGTGGATACATTTGCCTTTACCCAGTAGTCCAATTTATCGGTAGCCCTATCCCTATAGGTCAATTCAAACTCGTTACCCCAGTTCTTCACACGGCCCAAGTTATATGGTGGCAATGAGGCCTGCACTATACCAGGAACAGTTCCCCGATAAGAAAGGATATCTACACGTTTTTCATTAAAAAAGTCATAGGTAAGTGACAATCGGCTCTTGAATAGTTTTAGCTCAAACCCGACATTTGCCTTAGTAGCCGTCTCCCATGTTACATTAGGATTACCCAATGTACCTTCTTGCGCACCTTGTATGGTTGTCCTGTCATTAAGCGTACCAAAAGAATAACCATTATACGAATAGCCAGCACCACCATACGTCCAGACATCCGGAAGATATAAATACCTTGCACCTCCGATCCTGTCATTACCTACCTTTCCTAAAGAACCTCTTATTTTTAAATAGCTCAAAAAGTCCGTACGAGGGAAAAACGATTCGTTAGACACTACCCATCCAAGAGAATAGGCTGGTAAAAAACCAAATCTCTTGTTTTCAGGAAAGTTTTCTGAACCGTTATACCCCATATTAACCTCTGCCAAATAGCGGCTCTTGAACGCATAGGTAAAACGGGCGGCAGACCCGATATATGCCTTAGGTAAATGATAGGCCAGCCCTGGGTCGAAAAGTTTTTCGAGATTATACAGCAATAATCCACTTACGGTATGATCCCCAAAACTCCTTGCATAGTTGAGTGAGAATTCTCCATATATCTTGCGCCATTTGCCATTATACCAATCGGACCATCTTTCAGGAGGTGTTTCTGCCTTCATTAAAGAAAATATAGGATCCAGTACATCCCCATTAGGGTTAGGGCTGATACCGTAATAAACAGGAGAGTAAGTTCCACCCGACCGACTGGAAAAGTAACTATCGTAAGCGCCTCGCGCATTTACAGATAACCCTTGGGTTATAAAGTCCAGTTTATGCGTAAGTCTTATAGATGAATTTAAAGTGCTGTTGTTGGTAAGATTGTAATTATTGCTACTGACAATCTCATAAAGAGGGTTCAAAGAGGTTTGTGGGTTGCTGTATGGCACTACAAATTTTCCGTCTATAATACCCGGAGATGACAGCGGCGTGGACCACAATATTCTTTTCTCCCAGATAAAACCATCGTTATCCATACCACTGATATTTACAAACTGAGTGCCTATGTCCACGGAAATACGAAAGTCTTTATTCACATCAAAATCAAAGTTTCCCCGAAGATTATAACGGTTTTTTCTAAAGTCCATTTCTTTTGAAAAAGGCATATAATCTGTTTTAAACAAGCCTCCTTGTGTCAGATAGCCTAAGGATACAAAGTATTTTAATGCACCAGTGCCTCCTGACATATTGATATTGGCCTGACTCTGGGGAGCATAATTTTTGAAAATCATTTTTGTCCAGTCCACATCAGGATAAAAATAGGGGTTGTAGTAAGGATTACGATCGCCATTTTCCAACGTGGGCGCGTGGGCATTCTTATAATACAATAACTCCTCCGGCTTGTAATAAATACTGGACTCTTTCACCCAATTAGCTTCCCTCTTTATCAAAAAGTCGTTCCATGTGGTGATGTCTGCATCCTTTGCGTGATTTATCCAGTACAGCTCAAAGCTCTTTTCATTTTGCAGTGTTGCATATTCATAAGAGTTAACAAAACTTGGTTTGCGCGTAAATTCAGACATTGCTGTTTGTGCTGATAGGTTTATACGTGGCGCACCTTCCCTACCACGCTTTGTAGTGATGAGCACAACACCATTTGCACCGCGCACCCCGTAAACAGCCGTAGCCGATGCGTCTTTCAAAAGGCTTATCGTTTCTATTTCGTTAGGGTCTATATCATTATAACTATTACGGGCCACACCATCAACCATAATCAAAGGTGATGTTTGGTCAGTATAAGTCCCTATACCGCGCACGTATAAAGTAGAGGCATCCGAACCGGGCTTACCACTCGTTTGAATAGACGTTAAACCAGACAACCTGCCCGCAAGCGCATTACTGATATTTGCAACTGGCGATTGCACCAATTCCTCCGCCGATATGGTAGATATGGCTGCGGTAACAGATTCTTTCTTCTGCTGACCATATCCCACAATCACCACCTGCTCAAGTTCCTGACGAGCCTCATCTACCTCTAAAATAATAGATACATCCTGTCCATTTCCCACAAGAAGCGTTTTCTCCTTATACCCAACAGCCGTAACAACTATTGAATCTTTTGCAGACAATACCTCTATCGCAAACTGCCCCGAAGCATTGGTGGCTACACCTCTTGACGTTGTGAAATTAAAAACCGAGGCACCCTCTACCGGTTCGTTCTTTTCGTTCATCACACGTCCCCTTAGCATCCACGACAATGAAGCATTGTGTAATAGATGGCACATTATATTACCTGAAGTCCCCTCTCTTACAGAGATACCAGCCCTCATCCCAGCCCCTTTTTCAACTAATCCCGCTGAGACCGCTTTTTTCCCGCTCAAGTTTAAGCTCATACTCTCCGTCGGGTTATTGCCCGTGGCCATGCTATGCAGTGAAGCAAACAGAACTATTCCAATAGTTAGTTTCGTCAATAACAATAGCCTGGCAATCTTGCGACCGGAAAAGCGTTTGGCAAGCCGAAGCTTTTTCATATTATTTCAATCATTAAAAGTGAACAAATGTTGCCTTTGAGACAATTATTACAATCTGTTTTAAAACGGAACTGATTAAACTCAGCCCGCATATTCAAATCTTGGTTTAAGAAAGTCAAATACTCATAAGTAATTTTTTTATGGATTAGATAAATTTTTTCATTTTTATCATCAACTATTAAACATTAAACACTGCCATGTCGTCATAGCTGCTTTCTGTGTATTATTTTTTTGTCTTTCTCGCCTGCACTCCTGAAGTAACTTTTTTATGAATTTCATTCCATATCAACAACAGTGCACCTTGATCAGCCCTGCTTACCCCATATATAGGCCTATTGTGAAAACTGGCAATCTCTTCCATTATTGTTGCAAGCCTTTTATCCCTACGCATACACTCCAACAACTCCCTTTGCTCTACTACAGAAATATTTCCCGAATACTTTTTGGACAACAACGTTAAAAAGTGAGATCGGGTCATTTTATAACGGTATGCTTTAATAAGAAAGACACCGTTTCATAACCTATCCCCCCAAAACATTTTTGGAAAATTTAACAGAATGTTCACGTTGATAGGTCTTAGGAACAACATTCCTTAAACTGTCATGTAATTTTTTATATGCAATAGTCATCTGATTTTCGACCGTTTTAACAGAAATATTTAGCAATTGTGCAATCTCTGTGCGCGTAAGATGCTCTTCTTTGCTTAGCCTGAAAATAAGCTGGCATTTATATGGTAACATGCTTACGGCCTTTACCAATGCCGCCTGAATATTTTCTTCCGGCGATTCGGGAATTATATAGGTAAACAAAGAATGTTCCTCCCCCATATCGCTTAAACTGACATTTGTAAAAATGTCCTTCTTGTTATCCCGCAAATAGTTAAGCGCACAGTTCTTGGCCGAGGTGTACAAATAATATCGAAGATTTCTGATTGACGGAAGTATATCCCTATGCTTCCACATTCCTATAAATACATCTCCTACCAATTCCTCCGCGGCAGATGCGTTATGCACAATACTTTTTATATAAACCAATAAACCAGGTGCAAAATGCTTAAACAGCAATGATAATGCACGCTCATCATTATTCTCGGCTATATCGGCACACAATTTATTAATATCCTTTAAATCCATATTGCAATCAAGTTTGGTTATACGTTTATCTGTTAATAGGTGTCAAGAAAACTATATTATCAATGCTTCGTTATCTTAAATGACAAAAAATCGAAACCGCCTTCCTGCATGTACACTTTAAACCGAAGTTTGCCCTTTTTTAATCGTATTTTCTTTGTTTTTATATCGCTCCACATTGTTGCATTGGATGGTATTGCAATACCATCCAACAGGGGTTTTTCATTGCCGAAAATCCTTATTTCTCCTCCATCACCCTTTGTCCTTGTCGTAAATGCAAACGAATAGCGTCCTGTTTTTTTTATGTCGAGCGTATATTGCAACCACTCCCCCGCCTCAATAGAAGACACAAAGATGTCGCCATCATTATTATAAATATCCACGCCGTCATTACGATATGTATGCCCCTTATTCCCATCGGTATTCACACCGGGTGTAAATTGGTAACGAGCAGAATCTTTATCATAATAAGCTATCCTCTGTGCACCCAAATCGTAATCTATTGCCCTGACATTGGTCGTCCCATTAGAAATACTAAGCGGCTTAAAAGGTATAACAGTAGGGGAAGACACTTGCCTGAACATAGCATCTGCCACATCTGGATGATACACATTCTGCTCAAACGATATATTGTGCAACAAATCCTGCAAAATATCCCATGCCTCGGTTGTATCTACTTTTTCTCCCCTGCCAGACCAGTCGGCCAACAACTTTCTATACTCCAAGGGTTCTTTTACCTCAAAAGGATTGTTTATTCCCATCTTTTTATGCTGCCACCATGCCCAGCCAATGCCGTTCTTCTCTACCAAACCAATGGCCTCGGTAAACCATGTATTAAAATTTTCACCTGATTCTCCCAACCAAAGCGGCACATTATATTTGTCGCGTAGGTTCAGAAAGTTTTGGATAGATCGCTGATCGTTAAAGTTTCCATATTTATGAAAACTCAGTGCCATATTCTTGTCCCAAGTAGGCAATATGCCGTTATAGTTATTTCCAAACCCGTTCCCTTCTATGATAATCAAATGGTTTTTGTCCACTTCCCTGATAGCGGTCGTGATATCCTGCATTAGCTTTCGCAAAGGAACATTACGTTTTTCGGATGTTCCTCTTATGTCATCGGAATTATCAAAACCCCAATTGGGTTCGTTGATAATATCGTAGCCTCCAATCCACGGTTCATCGGCATAACGCTTGGCCAGTTTTTTCCAAAGTGCAATAGTTTTTTGACGATTTGCCTCGCTTTCCCACAAGGATGGTTTGTCAGGATTTCTGTCGGAAATA
Organism: Niabella sp.; assembly: GCA_047601605.1. Classification (GTDB taxonomy): domain Bacteria; phylum Bacteroidota; class Bacteroidia; order Chitinophagales; family Chitinophagaceae; genus Niabella. The sequence continues at coordinate 1,244,138 of JASGIU010000002.1, read as the reverse complement.
GGCAAATCATGCCCCTGGCCACCAGGCGCAGCATGTAAATCAAGTATCAGGTAAATTTTATTTTCCCGGCACCATCCCAATAAACTATCGGTGAGTGTAAACCCCTTGTCCAACCATGTTTGCTGACCGGCAACGGGTTCTTTATCTACAGGAAGCGTGTAAAGGCCATAATGCATAGGCAAGCGGATGGAATTGAAACCCATTGTGGCCAATGCATCTATATCCTTTTTTGTGGTATGCTGCCGCAACCACTGGTCATAAAACACCTTGGCCTTTTCTTCCCCTACAGATTGCGTAATTTTTTCGCGTATATGGTATTGCTGTCCAAGAAACGCCAGGTGGAACATGTACCCTTCCTGTAACATCCAACCACCCAGCCCCATCCCCCTCAAAATAATTTCCCTGCCGGCACCGTCAACTATTTTCTTCCCATCTGCTTTCAGAAATCCCTGTGCAAACAAACATTGACTATAGAACAAGCATATTCCGAAAAGCAAAAGCATCTTTTTGACAAACATTTTCATATCTCGTTATTATTTACATCAAAACCTTTAAGCCATGTTAAATAACCCGTTACCGTTCTGCCTTAAGTAACCTTTGCCACAAGCCCCTACCTAACCAGACAAAGCCGATTGGCAACTCATGGACAACTAATTACAATGCAAGTCAGAACAGGATTAGTTTGAAAACAACAACGCATCTTTAACATTTCTTTAAAAAACAAAATTGAGTCGAAAGAGGCCTCATTCCAAGAAAAGAGGTACGTCAAAAATGCTTCAAAAAAATAAAAATATATTGAATATCAACACATTAATAAAAACAAGCAATACACAAGGATACGCCAGCAGTAAATAAGTTCGCAATCCCAGCCAAAACAGGACGGATGAAAAAGTTAATATCTTCTTAGTTATTCCTCTATTTTGACCGGCCTCTATCAGATACAAATATTGAGGATGAAAAGAGGTGTTCTTGTTATCAAAAAGAAAAAATTATTACTTTTCTTATTTTATAGTTTGCCAAAAGGGAAATATCATTGTCGGTTTACTTGAAACCCTATCAGAAAATCACTTAAATTAACGTCACCAGGCAGAATGAGCTTTTTACGCAGCCTGAACCTTGCAGTTTCCACCCCGCGTACCGAAATATTCATCAATTGGGCTATTTCCTTGGTGGATATATTAAGTTTAAGATATGCACAAAGTTTCAAATCGTTTCCTGACAGTTCGGGGTAATTGGCTTTCAAATGTTGCAGGTAATTATTATGAACCTTATCGAAATGTATAGAAAATTGCGCCCATTCCTGTTGATAATCAAGTTCTTTATCAATCACCCTGATGATTTTCTGAAATTCCTTACCAGACTTCTCTGCATCCGCCACCTTTTTATAAGATTGAAGGTCTTCTTTCAATTTGGACATAACTTCAATCTTCCTCACGAGGTTCATCGCCGAAGAAGCAAGCTCCTTGTTTTTATGGTCAAGCTCTGCCTGTAATTTGTCGTTGGTAAGCTGGATAATCCTTTTTTCGTTTTCCTGCGCTTCCACTTGGTGTTGTAATTGTAGCGCTCGCTGCTCTTTGTCATGTTCCCGTTGTTGCAATAGCAACTTTTTTTGCTGTTCTTTTATATAACGTTTTTGCTGATAGTGCAAAATAAGAAATAGTACTCCTATTGCCGCGAGCATATATATAATAATAGCCCACCAGGTTTCATACCAAGGTGGCAATATTATAAAACTGTAGAAAGCAGTTGCAGATTGCCCACTACCATTCCTGCATTTTACATGAAATGTATAGTGTCCTGCCGGTAGATTACTAAATTCCTTCTCGGTTTTAGCGCTCCAAATTGACCATTGCTTATCAAATCCTTCCAAATAGTAACTATACTCAATATTGTCAGGGTACCCGTAATCAATAGCCGCATAACTTATATAAATACCGTACTTACTAAATTGGAGGGAAGGGATATCGTGAGCCAACCCATAACCACCGTAAATCAAGCTGTCGCTGCCATTTACAAGAGTCCGAAAACTACGAATCAATACCGCAGGTTTTTTGCTTCGGCCGTTGCTATAAGACTTCAGATTCAGATGAAAAAAACCTTTTTCGGCAGCAATCAGTACATTGCTGCTATCTATCACATTAATATGTTCAAAGTTGTAGGTGAACTTATTCTCCAGTTCATGGAAATAGATCAACTTAGAAAACCCGTAACCTTGTGCTACCACGCCAATTTTCTTTCCTTGTGTAAACCAAATGTTGCCATAACGATCTTCCATAAGATAGCTGACAAGTTCATGTCCGAATATCTTTGACAAAAAAGGAGATTTCATAAAATCTTCTTTTTTGTCATCATATTCAAAAATACCATTATCGTTAGTCAGGACAAGTTTGCCTTGAATCTTGAATATCCTGTTATTATTGCTACTTATAACGCCCGCCTTGTCTACATAAGGCTCTATTGTTGCAGGATTATCCTCGCGCACTGTAACCTTAAACAATCCCTTGTACGGGTGCCCAATCCATATAGTACCATTATGTTGCACTACAAAGCGGGCTGATTCACACTGCACTCCCACAGGCACTTTACGGATTGCACCATCAGCTGCATTAAAGAAATTAATACTATTATAAGTTCCTGCTACAATCAGACCCACCTGTTTTTTTTCAAAAGGTTGAAAGCCCCAATAACCAATACTATTATCCAGAACGGTGGATACTCCCTTATCAATGTAATATGCACCAGAAGCATGGCCGATAAGTAATCTATCATACACTACAGACAAGCTCCAAATTTCACCTTTAGAATTTTTCACAAGTTCAAACTGTCCTTTTGACCTGCTCATATCTGCTTCTTTCCTCAACGGCGTCCAGTACACTCCTGCCGAGGTTCCTAAATAAAGATTATTCTTATACACAGCCGATGCATATCCTGAGTTAAGGTTTTCCCGCTCAGGATATATATGTTTGATTGCGGCTGCATAGTTTACAACGTCAATACCATTATCAAGTCCAAGCCATATATTTCCTTCCCTATCATTCATGATAGCCAGCGTATTCTGGCTTTGCAATCCTTCATTTTTGGTTATTTTTTCAACCAACATCCCTTTCCGATCCAGCATATAACAACCGCCCAACCTTGTCGCAACCAATATATCCCCTGTTGGCAACAACCCCACCTGATAGATGCTTTTTGAAACGACTTCATCCAGCGCAGGTGTCCTGAAAGGGCAAGGGCCATTCTGATCAAGCACAAAAAAGCCCCGCTGAGGAGTTGCAACCAATAACGAGTCTTTATTTAAGGATAAAACCGACCTTACAATAACGCCTTTGGGAAACCTGTTCCCTCCCGCAACAGGCATCCATGCATCTCTTTTATATTCTAAAAGTCCCCTATCCGCATCATGTGCCAGTATCCTGTTACCGGATTTTCCTAAAAAAGACCAATATAAACCCGGATATACGAGTATTTTATTTTCGGATAAAACAAAAATTTTTGAATTGACCCTGAAAAAAATATGATTATCCCCTTCACAGATATTCCATACGTCTGTAAAATTATTATTCTCCCGTGGCACTAGTCGGTTCAATGAACAATATACCAACTTTCCATTTTTGTCCGCGGCAAAATACCCCATTTCGCCTTGACCTCCCACATATATCTTCCCATCTTTCGATACAAGTAAAGAGTGCAGCCCTGATTCATTAGGTAGTTTGTATATTTCCCAATGAACACCATCGAAAGTAAGCAAACCATCATTATTCGCAAAGTACATAATCCCTCTCGCATCTTGGGCAATGTCCCAATTTTGATTACCTGCGTTATAAGTTTCTTTTGTATAATTAATGATTGACGGCGTTCCAATAATATTCTGGGACAGCACGGGACTCGAACATATAATCCAACATAGCAAGTATATCCAATAAATCAAACTTTTCCTCATGGCATCACTTATATATAATCTTGACGGTAAAAGTATTTATTTTCTGAAACAATTCGATTAAGAGAGTACCACCTTTCTGCAAGACAGAAGTATACAGTTAGCAAATTGATTATCCCTATTATTGCTATCATGATGATACGACTTATATTAATAGAAAAACACGCTCACCCATCCATTTCCTAAACACAAATCACACTCTCAACATCCCTCGAAACCCCCTGGAAGAATAATAAGATTGTGCACCGTTGTGATATATGAACACCTTGCCATAACGGAAATCACCAAAAATGGCCCCGCCCAATATCCTGATATCGTCAGGGGCCTTTAGCCAACTTGATGTTTTGGCATCAAAGTTTTCAAGTTGCTGCAAAGTCCTGTATTCATCTTCCGTGAGCAATTCTATGCCCATATCGGCAGCCATGTCTACCGCGCTGTTTTCTGGCCGATGCTCTTTTCTCGACAGCAATCCATCCCGGTCATAACAAATACTGCGGCGGCCTTTGGGACTTTCCGCACAACAATCGCAAAAAACATACTCACCGGAATCTTTACGATACGCTATCACATCCGGTTCCCCGCCGGTTTCTTCCATCCTGTGCAACGACCATAATTTATCCGGGCTGGTGGTCAGTCTTTCCTGCACATCCTTCCAGTCAATCCCTTCGTGACGATGCATGTTTTTCCCGAAACGGGACTTTAATATTTCGAGAATTTCTTCACGCTGTTTCAGCGATAAATCTTTTTTAATAATCTTTACCATGACGGATATTTTAATGGGTCAACTTACAAACTTGCCCACCCATACAAAGATATTACATACAATTCTTAAAAGATATGCCCACACGGACAAGTCAGCTTTCCTTTTTCTATTTGGCAAAACGCGCAAAATCATTAACCTTCCATCATCTTGGAACATTATCAATTAACTCCCTGTCAAAGTCGAAGATATTATGCACCTTTTAATTTATACGGAATATAAAAGTATTTTTGGAGAAGGGCCACAAAGCAAGAAAATTATTTTACGCCCCTGTTGCACTTTTATTCAATCTTACGTCTTTAGTAAAAAAACTTATGCGCATTATATCCGGAAAAATATTTTTTATATAAAATATCCTTTCCGTTAATCATTATAAATAACCAAAAATGAAAATCAAAACAAAAATTCTTCTACTGTTTACTTTATGCCTCCCCGCATTTGCCTCTCTTAACGTAAGGGCACAAACAACCGATTCCAATCCCAAAGGAGCCATTGGCATCACCTATTCCGGATTAGGGGTGCAGGAACCCTTTTATTTTGAAAACCTCGTCGGAACGGGAGGATATGACGATAAAGGATATTACTCGCTGGGCATCACTTATACCCGCCCAATCACCCGACGCCTGGATTTAGAAACCGGCATTTCATACAGCCGGTACAAATACCTCTTCAGCAATGCATCGGCCGGGCCGGGCGTGGTGGAGCCATTCGATATCACCAATGCCATCGTGGACATACCCGTGACAGTGCGATGGAATTTTCTCCGATATCTTTTTCTGAACGGCGGGATGATCATCGGTATAGATACCGGTATAGAAAACAATCTGGACAGCCAATCCGGCATTGGGGCAATGCTGGGCATCGGGGCAAAATACGATTTCAAAAAGACGCCCATCGGAATATTTGTGAATCCTTATGCTAAAGCTCATGCACTGATACCCTTTTCCCCGGAAAAATATAATGAGCGCACGTTAGAAAACGGCTTCCGGTTTGGCATCGTCTATCACCTGCGTTGAGCATGTAGGGACACGCCGTTTTGGCAACAAAGAAAACTTCATTATACAAAAAAACCGCAGCGTATGAATGTGCTGCGGGTTTTTTATTTCATTTCATCAACTATCGGCTACGGCAGTTCTTTTATTTTCACATTCTGGAACCACACCTCGTCGCCGTGGTCTTGTAAAAGGATGTTCCCTTCCGTCAGGTTGCCAAAGTTCGGCCAGTCGCGGTATTTGCTATACGCCACGAGCGCGTTCCACATTTGATTATTTCGTTCGTATTCGATAATCTTAAAACCGTTCAGCCAATGTTCCACATGATTGCCCTTTACCACGACCATCGCCGTATTGAAAAAACCGCCACGAAACGGTTTATCTTTCGGTGCAGGAATCAAATCGTACAGTGACCCGAGCGTGCGGTTTCCCTTCACGCCCAATTTTGCATCGGGATGTTTGTTATCGTCTAAAATCTGGTACTCACAACCGATTGCCGAGCCTTCGCCTTTATTCATGGTCGGGTCAACAAAATATTTGATACCACTATTGGCACCTTCGGTGATTTTAAAATCAACTTTCAGGATAAAGTTTTTGTATGTACTTGTGGTAACAATATCGCCGCCGTTGGCAGATTCGCCACCACTGCTTTTCATCACTTTCAGGATACCGTTTTCAATCACCCAGCCTTTCGTCGGGAAGGCATCCAGTTTCGCCCCTCTCCAACCGTTGGTGGTTTTGCCATCCCAAAGCAATTTCCAACCATCGTTCTTTTCCCTTTCTGAAATGCTGTTGGCAATCGTGTTTATCTGTTTTACGTTCGAATCATCCGGTGTTTTAAACTGGTTCAAGTTTTCCGTGAGGATGCGGATATTACGCCATGAAACCGTTTTACCATCAAGAGCCTTATTGTTGCCAATGCCGTGCACCTGCAAAGCGATGAGGCCGTTAGTGGTCACATCGTCAAGCAAATCGGCACAGGCTATGCCATTTACCCACGTGCGGATAGATGTGCCGATGGCCTCAATGCGGGCGCTGTTCCATTCGCCGTTTTTAAATGCCTTTTGCCCTTCGGGATTATAATTCATCGAATACAACCAGCCTCGGCGGGCTTCGTCGTAAATGCCGCCCGTCCATGCCCGCGAAGACGGGTCAATTTCAAACTGATAACCATGCACACGACCGTTGTCATAATCTTTCGTGCTAAGGCTTCTAAACTGAACTCCTGAATTCAATCCGTCGTCTACTTTAAAATCAAACTCCAAGATAAAATCACCGTAAAGCTTTTGAGCCGCCAAAAATGTATTGGGCGTGCCTGTTTTGGATATGCCGATAATGGCGTTGTCCTGCACTTTATATTCGGCTGTGCCGTTCAACCTTGTCCAGCCCTTCAGGTTTTTTCCGTTGAACAGGTTTTGCCATTTGGCTTCTTGTGCCGATAACGAAGTTGCAACCGCAACCACGAACAGTAAGAGTAAAATCTTTTTCATTTTTATTTGATTTCCTGATAATTTTTAAAATTTATAAAACTCGTCCCATCCTTTGCGGGGAGGCGCCCCGGTAAGATATGCGTCGGCAAAAGCATCATTAGTAATACGCTTGGTCTGCCTGTCGAAAACGATTTTTTTGTTCAATCGCTGTGCCATCACGCCTAAACAAAACACCTGGCTCAACGGCCCTGAGATTTCAAAAGGCGAACGGGTCTTTTCTTTTCCCTGACAGGCAAGCAAAAAGTTTGCAAAGTGGTTCGAGGGGCTTTGCGGCACGTCGGGAAGCTTCTTTTCCATCGCTTTCGCCTTTTCTTCGGGAATGATGCTCAACGTGCTGCCGTGTGAACCACCCTTAAATGTCAATTCCTTACTATAAATTTCTTTTCCCGGATTGAGTTTGGCCGGCTGAATTTTTCCGCCACCTACCGAGGGTATGTTCGGGTCAATCTCCGATACGCCATATCCATCGGGGACGGCAGGAATATTATCCACGCCGTCGTACCAAGTGATGGTCACGGGTGGCATCTTGCCCCTTTTGGGAAACTTAAATTCGATAGTGCTCGACATCGGGAAGAAATAATCGTTATACCCCGTCAGCTTAACAGGGTTTACTTCCTCGGGCAATCCTAAATTGAGGAACTCGTGTGCCGTGTCAATGATATGTGCGCCCCAGTCTCCCAATGCGCCCATGCCGAAATCGTACCAGCAACGCCATTGCCCATAGTGATAGTCTTTGTTGTATTCGTGATAGAACTGTGCCATGTTCCATGTATCCCAATCCAATGTGGAGGGAATGGCTTCCACTGCCGGATATTTTTTGATGTTGGGATCCCATCCGTGCCAGCGGCGGGGGTTGTTCATGTGCGCCGTAATGGCGGTAACGTCTTTAATAATACCCGCTTCCTTCCATGCCTTGAACTGAAAATAATTGGCTTCGGAATGTCCCTGATTGCCCATTTGCGTGACCACTTTCGGGTGTTTCTTTGCCGCCTGAATCAACAATTCCGATTCATGAAAGGTGCGCGTCAGCGGCTTTTCAACATACACATGCTTACCAAGATGGATGGCGAGCATACAAATCGGGAAGTGCGAAAAGTCGGGCGTGGCCACAATCACCGCTTCGATTTCATTGGCCATCTTATCGAACATGTCACGGAAATCCTTGAACCTTTTGGCATTGGGGAATTTGTTTAACGCGTTCTGCGTATGCGCTGCGCCCAAATCCACATCGCACAAAGCCACGAAATTAGCAAGCCCCGTTTTATCGAAATCGTTGATAACTTCCCAACCGCGGTTACCGATGCCTATCATGGCAACGTTTACTTTTCCGTTGGCCCCGGCAACGCGGCCGTAACTGGCGGCATTGAGTTTGGAAGCAACGCCCCCTAACGCCAATCCGGTTGACGCCAACGCCGCGTTCCTGATAAATTCCTTTCTTGTAGTCATGAATATGTTGTTTTTATTTTACTCATCGTACCTTCATGCTTTAATCCAACTACTAACCGTAAAAAAGACGGACGAGGGAAATCTCGTTTTCTGTTTGACAAAATTCATCGAAACTTTTGCAAGCATACAGAAAAAGGATAATCTTTTCTCTTTTAAACAATATCCCGTTTCAAAAATAAACATACCAGCAAAGCATCACCAAAGTTGAAGGTTATTACGCATTTCTCCAAACAAGATTTAAGACGGTTAGTTAAGTTATTATCATAAACTGATTTCCCGCAATCTCTCATGTACGTTTTATAAAAAACATCTACAATACTTTTTGAAATCCCTGTAACTTTGCGGCGCTTTTGGAATAAAGCCAGAATCCACAATCAATTAAACATGGACAAATATAAAAGACTTATGCTGGGGTTGCTGTTATGCTCCACCCTCACGACATTTGCGCAACACGATGCAGCACACGCTGAAGAACACAACGCCCAGGGGAGTTTGCGCATCAGCGCGGCAATGGGACATGCGTTTATCAAGAAAGGACTGAACAAAGATTTACGTTCCGACGTAACATCTGCCGCCGCCGTGGCACTGGATGCCGATTATTGGTTCCTGAAAAAATGGGCGGTAGGCGTTCATTCCGACCTCGTGTTCGAGAACTTTTTGGTAGAAGAAAAAACGGGCGCAGAAGAAACTGATTTCATAGAACGCGAATATCCGCTCGCGGTGGTGCCCGTGGTCATGTTCAGCCCGGTCAAGCACGTCACGCTAATCGGCGGCGTGGGGCAAGAATTTAGTAAGGAGAAAAACCTCACTTTATACCGTGGCGGTGCAGAATATGGCTTTGAGCTCCCCAATCATTGGGAGCTGTCACTATCCGCCATGTATGATGTCAAACACAAATCCTATGACACCTGGATGCTGGGATTTGGCGTCAGCAAATGGCTTGGGCTGTCTCACAAAAGCAGGCAGCATGCAGGGAAGCATTCGTAACACATCGTCCGAACTTTATACAATGTTCATTTATCATTAAATAAATATCCCGCACTATCATAGGGCTATCCCTGCTTTATTTTATCTTTATCGCCTTAAACAGGGATAATTGTTCATTCATCAACATATCTGCATTTCACCGCAGCAAACAACCGAAGAAGTTAATCTCACAAAGATTACACCTTCGGTAAAGGGAAAACTTTTTGCCATCGAGCCTAAGTTGGACGGCGTACCGCCCGGCATGCTGCGCCGCATGAGCAAGGCTGTGCGTATGGGGCTGGGCGCGGGCATGCCCATTCTGACGCACCAAAACGTGAACGGCATCATCATCGGGACGGCCAACGGCGGAATGGAAGACTGCATAAAGTTTTTGAATCAAATCATAGATTATGAAGAGGGGATGCTCACGCCCGGCAACTTTGTGCAAAGCACGCCCAACGCTATCGCCGGGCAATTAAGCCTGGTGACCAAAAACCACGGTTACAACGCCACGCACGTGCACTTTGGGTTGGCCTTCGAAACTGCGTTGTTAGACGCACAAATGCTGTTGGCAGAAAACCCCGAAGACAATTATCTTGTGGGTGGCATTGACGAAATATCTGCCTACAATTATAATATTGACCTGTTAGCAGGTTGGTTCAGCAAGGATGTATCCAACGAAAACCTGTACAGCAGCGGTGCCAGCACTACCATTGCCGGCGAGGGCGCAGCCTTTTTTCTGGTGAACAACCAGCCGCAACAGGCCATCGCAGGAATAAAAGCGATAAAGACCTTGCACAGCACGGAGCCGGAGCAAGTACAACTCGCCCTGCATACTTTTTTGACACAAAACGATATTCGCGCCGAAAATATGATTGCCCTTTTCGGTGAAAACGGCGATGTGCGCCTAAATTCGTTTTATGAAGCTTGTGAACATCTTATAAAAGATATGCCGTTGGCGCACTTCAAGCACCTGTGCGGCGAATATCCCACGGCGAGTTCCTTTGCACTGTGGCTGGCCTGTCACATGTTACAAGAGCAGGATTTACCAGCTCATTTTTACAAACGCTCGCCGTCACGAAGATTTGGACAGGTGATGATATATAATAACTATCAGGGCAAGCAGCACAGTTTCATGCTTATTGAAAAATGCGTATAGCTGTTTGTTTATAATGAACCCGGCTTTAGTGCCACTATGAAGCTTCGTTGCGTCGCACACTTCAATGGCGGTGCTGCTATCGGCAAAATCCATTGTCGTTATCGTATTTATAAAACCTCACACATTTCTCTTTTCATATTAACTTAACAACCTTTTACGTTTCTTTGTAGTGCATGAAACGTATCCTGTTAAGCATAATATGTTTGTTTACCGTCACCTTGTTGCACGCGCAGATGGACAAGGACTCGGCAGAGAACGAGGCCATCGCCCGTATGGTAACGCTTAGTGAAGTGGTAGTAGGCAGCAACCTGAACGTGTCTGCTTTCATTGACCGTGTGAGAAAAGACACCACATTTTACAAAGCCTTTAAAAACCTGCGCGTGCTGAGCTTTTCATCGCTCAATAATATTATCATGAAGGACAAAAAAGGTAAGCAGGTGGCCACGCTCAACAGCAAAACGCATCAAACGTATAGCAGTGGCTGCCGCACGATGACCAAGGAATACGAGAATGTTTCGGGCGACATGCTCAACCGAAAAGGCGAATACAATTATTTTACTGCAGAACTTTATGCCAGCCTGTTCTTCACCAATGGCAAAGTTTGTGGCGAAAACAATATCGTGGGCAATACCAACCTGAATCCAAAAAATAAATCCGGTATAGAAAAGCGAAAAGAACAGCTCAAAATGTTATTCTTCAATCCGGGAAAAAAAATACCGGGCATTCCGCTGATGGGCGAAAAGAGCAATATATTCGACCCGCGTTTTGCCAAATATTATGATTTTGATATTGACTTTGTAACCTATTACGGCAAGGATGCCTATCGTTTCGCCATAAAAGCCAAAACTGATCTTAGCCCCAGCGACCGGGACAAGATTGTTTACGACAAAATGACCACCTGGTTTGATTCCAAATCTTTTGAAATCCTTGGCCGCGATTATGACCTGAGTTATAATGCGGGCGCCTATGATTTTGACGTGCACATGGAAGTGAGGCTTACCAAGATAGGCAAACTCCTTGTGCCTACGGTACTACACTATAACGGCAACTGGAACGTCATCTTGCAAAAGCGCGAACGTGGCGTTTTCACTGCAACGCTGTTCGGTTTTAAATAGAGAGATTTACTGTTTTCCTTTATACCATATTGCTTACAATCAGTTGCTGTACGGCTTGCATTTCTTCGGGTGATAAGTTCTGCTTGGGTTGTAAAAAGCTGATATCATCTTCGCCGTTGATGGGCACAAGATGGATATGCGCATGAGGCACCTCAAGACCGATGACACTGATACCGCAGCGGTTGCAGTAGAAAGATTTTTCGATGGCCTTGGCCACAGGACGCGCAAACAACAAAATCTGCGACAAATAATCCGCGGGCAGGTCAAACAGGTTGTCCACTTCTACCTTTGGCACCACCAGCGTGTGCCCTTTGCGCAAAGGGGATATGTCCAGAAATGCAATAAACTTATCGTCCTCTGCTATTTTATAACACGGAATTTCCCCGGCGATTATCTTTGAAAATATGGTCATGATATTTATAATTTGACAGACTAAAATACGAATTTAAAAACGAACCTCAACCGGTGCGCATAAAAAAGACCGGCTTTTGCCGGTCTTAAAAAAGCTGAATAGGATTCCTATTGTTGAAGGGTGCGACGCAAGGGGCGATGATAGTAGCACTGCTGCCGGCACCATAAAAAATTATACGGTTATATCATCTATCCTGAATTCAACAACGCCCGCAGGTGCCTGCACTTTGGCCACTTCACCAACGGTCTTGCCCAAGATGCCCTTACCTATTGGCGAGGTGATGGATATTTTCCCTGCCTTGAGGTCTGCTTCCTGCTCGCTCACCAACTGATAAGTGACCTGTTTTTTCACCTTGAGGTTGGTCATGGTCACCTTGGTGAGGATAGATACCTTGCTGGTGTCTATCGTAGATTCGTCAACAATGCGTGCATTGGCCAGCGCACCCTCCAGGGCAGCGATTTTTGCCTCCAAGATGCCCTGCGCCTCCTTGGCAGCATCGTACTCGGCATTTTCCTTCAAATCACCTTTTTCCCTGGCCTCCGCAATGGCACGGCTCGCCGCCGGGCGGTCAACCGCCTTCATCCTTTGCAGGTCTTCCTTCATTTGTTCCAGCGTTTCTTTTGTTACATACTGTACACTCATGATTTTATCCTCCTGTTTATTAATACACAAAAAAAATAACAACGCCTCAGACTTTTATCTGAAGCGTTGCCATGATTTTTACAAATATAAGTAATTTTTATTATCAAAAAAAATATTTATATGACGATAGCAAGCGCATCCCTGAATACGATATAGGTATCCCGAAATCTCTATAAAAGCAAAGAAATATCCTAAGTTTGTTTTAACATGCACAGAAGGGGACTTGTTATATTGACACATATTGGAAGTTGGCTGCTTTTCTCCATTCTCATGGCAGCCTTTCTTTATAACGGCGGCAGGGGTAACGGCAACTGGCTGCAAACTATTTTTTCGCCCTCGTTTCTGTTGTTTGTCCTCTTCTATGTCTTGGTATTTTACCTTAACCTATACGTGTTGATGTCGTGCCTTTTCCTGACAAAAAAATACACCGTCTATATACTTATCAGCCTGGGACTATTTGCGGTATGTCTTTACATAAAGCCTTTTGAGCAGGTCATGCAACACTCGCAAAGGAATTTGTCAACACGACTACGCACGAACGACATGAACAGCAGGAGTTTTCTTCCCCCGTCCGCCCCGGACATGAAAAACCGGCCTGCTCCATTTCCCAACGCCAGAATGAACAGGCCGCCTCGGGCAGACAAAAAGTTAAACCTTGATATTATCAGCCTCATTTTATTCCTCATGGCAATGACGGGCAGTGCGATGTTGGTGCTATCGAAGCAATGGCGCGTCACAGAAAAAAAGAAATCGTTGATAGAAATACAAAAGATACAAGCAGAACTGGCTTTTTTAAAATCACAGATAAGCCCACATTTTTTGTTTAATACGCTTAATAATATCTATGCGCTGGCCATTACGAAAAGCGAGCATACTGCCGCCGGCATATTACGTTTGTCAAATATCATGCGGTATGTAACGGATAAAGCAAAAGAAGATTTTGTGCCGATAGAAAAAGAAATTGCCTGCATCAATGATTTTATTGAACTGCAAAAATTGAGGCTCGGCAAAATGGTTACGCTTGACTATACACTGACAGGTGAATATGGTCATGTAAAAATAGCCCCTTTAATCTTGGTGGCTTTTATCGAGAATGCCTTTAAACATGGCATTAGCAATGATATGTCATCGTATATAAGTATCGCGATTCAGGTAAACGAAGCGCATACCAGCCTTAGAACGCAGAACAGTCTATTTAAAGCAAATAAAAACCATAACAGGGATGGCATCGGCCTGTTGAATGCCCGGCAAAGGCTGGAGTTGCTTTATCCTGATGCACATAAATTACAAATAAGCGAAGGTGACGGAAAGTTTACCGTGGTTTTAGAACTGGACAATACTCAAATTCAACATTCCAAACTATGGCGTTAAAAGCAGTAGCAATAGACGACGAACCGCTGGCGCTGGAAATTGTAAAACAATATTGCGCGCAACTCACCGATGTGCAACTGTTGCAAACCTTTGATAACGCCGTGGCGGGCCTTGAATATATAAACCAGCACGAACCCGATTTACTCTTTATTGATATTGACATGCCAGACATCAACGGTATTGAACTGGTGAAACGGCTCCAATCAAAACCGATGGTTATTTTCACCACTGCTTATAAAGGATTTGCATTGGAAGGATTTGAGTTAGAGGCTTTGGACTACCTGCTAAAGCCTTTCGGCTTTGAGCGGTTTGAAAGGGCCATTCGTAAAGCATTTTTATATCATCAAGCTCACACCAGCACCGAAAAGACGGAACACATTTTTGTCTATTCCGAATACCGTATGGTGAAAATAGAACTGGATAACATTATGTATATCGAAAGCCTCGATGATTATATAAAAATCCATTTAGCCGAGGGAAAACCCGTTATGACATTGATGTCGTTAAAGAAAATATCGGAAGACTTGCCAACCAATCAATTCATCCGCATACACCGCAGCTATATTGCCGCAGCAAAATACATATCGTCCCTGTCGGGGCGCAATATTATTTTAACAAACGATACAACTCTGCCCGTTGGCGAAAGCTATGCCGCCCGACTGGATGAATGGACAAAGCAGCGTTAACATCTCCTTAAGGGCTTTACCGATACATATTTCCGGTTCACCTATTGCATTTTGATTTAGGTTACCTGTGTTTTAACCTTGTATTGAACAACAGGCAATATTATATTAATCAGTATAAAAACGTGAAATATGAATCAGGGAAATTCTTTCAAAAAAACGGCCAAAAGGTACATCCTGCTATTGTCAGTAATAACAGCTATTGTTTTTACGGCCTGCTCAAAAACAGATGTCACGAACGACAGCACTGACACAACAGGCAACAACGGCAATACAGGAAGCTCTGGCAGTTCCTCCGGCACCATCGCCATACAGGACGTATCCACCATTACGACTGCCGCAGAAGGCAATAGAGACAGTGCTTATAATGCCGATGATTTAATCGAGAACTCCTCTTTCACCAATACGGTATCCATTGCATTCGGTTCAAGCACTACGATTACCAACCCGCTTTCGGCAAGCGGCGTTACTATTACGCAAAGCGGAAATGATATTACCATCACATCCACTGCCAAGGCCGTTGCTTACGTGGTTTCGGGCACTACGACCAACGGTTCCGTAAAAATTTATAGTGATAACAAATTTCAGCTTACGCTGAACGGCGCTAATATTACAAACAATGACGGGCCTGCCATAAACATACAATCCAAAAAGAGGTCATTCATTGTATTGGCAGACAACACAACCAATACACTTACCGATGGCACGACTTACGCCACCAGTACAGAAGACATGAAGGGCACTATTTTCAGTGAGGGACAAATAATATTTAGCGGCAACGGTTCGCTTACCGTAAAAGGCAATTATAAACACGCCATTGCAAGCGATGACTATATCCGCATCCGAAGCGGTAATATTACCATTAGCGGTGCCGTAAAAGATGGCATCCATACCAACGATGCGTTTATTGTGGATGGCGGCACTTTAAATATAACAGCCACCAGTGATGGTATTGAATGTGAGGAAGGATATATAGTGATTAATGACGGCACGCTTACCATAAAATCCGGCGACGATGGTATTGCCGCCTCGTATGATACAGACAATACGATTGACCCTTATGTTACGATCAATGGTGGTACTTTTAATATTACAACAACCGCCGGGGAAGGTATTGAAAGCAAGAGCACATTAACCGTCAATAATGGCACCATAACAATTAAATCTTACGATGATGGAATGAATGCCGGAAAAGCCATCTACATTAATGGCGGTAATTTGTATGTGTACGCCAGTAATAATGACGCCATTGATTCTAACGGCATCATGACCATAACAGGCGGAAAAACCATTGCAGTAGGTGCCGGCGCACCGGAAGAAGGGTTTGATTGTGATAACAATACATTTAAAATAACCGGAGGTATTATCGTTGGTATTGGAGGCGCTACCAGTATGCCTACCGCGAATGTGAGCACTCAAAGATCTGTAAGGTTGGGCGGCGGAACAGCCAATCAACTGGTGCATATTGAAGCCACCGATGGCTCAGTTGAGGTACTTACTTTTTCAATTCCCCGCACGTATAGCACTATGCTGTTTTCAAGCCCTAAATTAAAGGCAAGCACATCCTATACGATGTATACAGGCGGAACAGTTACCGACGGCACTAATTTCAACGGATTATATACAAGCGGTAATTATTCCAAAGGCACTGCAACAAGCACGGCCTTTACTACCACATCAATGGTAACAACAGCCGGTGGCAGCGCCGGGCCGGGGGCTGGCGGCGGACAGGGTGGACGGTAACAGCGTGTACAACACTTTTTACTTTTATCATATCGTATCCTTACATTGCTATACCTTTTTCAATATTGTTTTCAAGTAAAGAACAAATTGAAAAAGGTATTTTCATTATTCATGATATATAGTTTCACGACAGTATTTATTTCATTAATGACTAAGCATAAAAAATCCCCTCATGAAATGTGAAGGGATTATTTATATGGATGGGTTAGTAAGTAAAGGAATATAAAATTCCCATCACAATATTACTTATTATTTTAACGATACAAAAATTATTTCAAATAAATTTTATTCACATTTTTGTTGATGTTGTGAACACTTCATGACATCATGTTATTTTAACGGACAAAGCTATTATCATTATTTACTCATAACACATTCCGCAAAAAAACATTATAGTCCTGCAACTCTTGCAGGTAAAGCAATTCATCCAATCATGGATTATAAAAAATCTGACAGAAGCAACCATTCTCCAAAGAAATACCTGTAACCTTCCAGCATTTTTATCTAGGAGAATGAAGCGTGCAAATCAAACGGACAACGTAAGATACAAGCCGCGAATAACGTTACGGAACGCTTTCAAAAATATCATGCTACTTATTTAGACAATAAGTTTATCAACTTTATTTTATTTTTACAACCAATAAAAAATAACATTATGCGTTTTGATAAACCTGTACCACTTACGGAGATAGCCTCGCTCATTCATGCAAAATTAATCGGCAATACAACGGCAGAAGCTACCGGTATCAATGAAATACACGTTGTGGAAACAGGTGATCTGGTATTTGTGGATCACCCCAAATATTATGACACATGTATACAATCAGCCGCAAGTTTCATCATCATTAACAAAGAAACCGATTTCCCTGAAGGCAAGGCATTACTTGTAGTGGAAGAGCCTTTTGAGGCTTATCTGACTATCATTGAAAAATACAGACCATTTAACCCTTCCATGCAAATGACGGCAGAATCTGCAGTCGTGGGCGAAGGCTCCGTCGTCATGCCCAATACCTATCTCGGCAATCATGTGATCATTGGCAAGAACACTATTATTCATCCCAATGTCACTGTACTTGACCATTGTATTATCGGTGATAACGTGGTGATACAAAGTGGCACGGTCATCGGGAGCGATGCTTTTTATTATAATAAAAAAACAAACCGCCCGGCACATTATAAAAAAATGGCGAGCTGCGGCAGGGTGGTTATAGAAGATTTTGTGGAAATAGGCGCCAACTGCACCATTGACCGGGGCGTGAGCGGCGACACGTGCATTGGTTTGGGCACCAAGGTGGACAACCTTGTGCATATCGGCCATGATACGATTATCGGCAAAAACTGTTTGCTTGCCGCACAGGTGGGCATCGCCGGGGCTACGCTTGTAGAAGACGACGTGATTTTATGGGGGCAGGTCGGCGTAAGCAAAACCCTGACCATCGGTAAAGGCGCCATCGTGAACGCGCAAAGCGGCGTGTCTCATTCGCTCAAAGGCGGTGCGATTTATTTTGGCTCACCGGCAGGCGAGGCGCGACAAAAATTTAAGGACATTGCCTGGACAAAACGCATCCCCGAGATTTGGGAAAAAGTATCAAAAGAAAAATCTTAATGCTGTTGTATATCTTGAAGGTATTTGCCGCAAGCTGACTTTATCGTTTCTTCCAATGGCCTGTAATGAAAATCCGGCAAGGCTTTTAATAATTTTTGGTTGTCAAAATAGCTTTCGTTTTGTGATATACCAGCACTTTCTTTGGTTATCACGGGAGCCTGCCCCTTCAAGGCACTTTTTATTGCTTCCAAACGCCACGCCACGTTGGCCATAAACGCCGATGCCTCTTTTTCCGGACGTGGCTTGCCAAAACCATCGGCAATGGTATCCAACAATTTCCTGAAAGGCCAGTTGTCGTTGCAGACAATAAACCGTTCTTCTGTTATATTGCTATTCATCAACGCCACCACCGCTTTTGCCACATCCTCTACATCGGTAAAAGCATTCACCCCACGGGTATAATATTTCAAACCATCATAAACTTTTTTGAAAATGGCACAACTACCTTTTTCCCAATCACCATACCCCAATATGGTGGCGGGATTAACGATAACACCTTCAAGCCCTTCGGCAAAACCGCGCCAAACTTCCATTTCGGCGTGATACTTTGTGATGGCATAATGCGAATTGGCGCCACCGCTTTCCCATTCGCCGTCTTCGTCTTTTAGCTTCACCCCCTTCTTTTTGCCGATAGCCGCAACCGAACTCACATGCACCATCCTTTTTACACCGGCCTCAATCGCGGCATTCACCACATTGGCAGTACCTTCTATATTGACACTATACATGCGCCGGCGGTCTTTCGGCGCATAAGAAACAAGAGCTGCGCTATGCACCACCGTATCTACATCCTGCATGGCATCCTGCAAAAACAGCACGTCCAGCACATCCCCTTCCACCCAATCAACCTGACTTTCCATAGCAGGCGGCATGAACCTGGGCCATACAGCACCCGCACGCCTGATTGCCTTTACAGTATTTCCTTCGGCAAGCAGTTGTGCGATAATGTACGCCCCGAGAAAACCCGTGCCACCTGTTATCAATATCTTTTTTTGCGCCACTGTCATGAGTGTGGCAAAAATAGCAGTTGTTTATGCAAAAAAGAAAATAATCCCGACCGCTATATTTCTACGCAGCCATTCATTCTGAAAACAGCAAAGAATAATTAATATTTTGCAACCGATAATTTGTAATTTGCCAATATATACCGACCATGAAATGAAGATTGAAATAAAGATATAAATGAAACATTTGATATTGATACGCCACGCAAAGACCGAACCCGGATTTTTAAGCGACTTTGAACGGAAACTTACCGACAGGGGGCATTACGATGCACCGATGATGGCAAAACGTTTGTTAGATAAAGGTTATAAGATTGATACGCTCATCGCCAGCACGGCCGTGCGCACCCGGCAGACCTCGGCATATTTTACAGAAGTGCACGGAATCCCTTCATCCCGAACGAAATTTGAGGACAGCTTGTATCTTCCGAGGCCGGATAATATCTTGAACGCCATCCAAACCGCCCCGCAAGATGCACAAACCCTTGCCATCGTATCCCATAATAACGGCATCACCGATTTGACAAACAAACTTGACAAAAAAGATGGCGCGCATTTTATGCCGACCTGCGGTATCGCGATTTTTGAGACGCCCGTTTCCGATTGGGCTGAATTTAATGCAGAAAAAGCAACTTTAATCGCGATAGATTTTCCCAAAAACAAGTGAGCCTACGCCCCGCATGTTTTTAAAAACATCCTCACGGCTTCATCAAGTTTTTCATTAGGTTGATAAGGATGACTTTTGAACTGATATGCCCGCGCTTTATGTAGCATTTGCTCTAAATCAAAAGCTCTTTGGGAACAACTTGGTGCAAATCCCACACTCATCAGCATTTCGGCCAAATACTCCTGCTCTGTTTGTCCCGGAGTGGGAACAAAAATTGCTTTTGCCCCGGTCATGGCAATATCCATTACGGAGCTATATCCGCTTCGGCAAAGCACATAATCCGCACGGCAAATCTCCTGCTGCAACGCTTCACTATCAAGGTAATTATAGATTGTCACGTTGCTATCCACAGCGGGCAACGTTGTCCTTTCCGGCAATCCCCTGACGATGACCACCGTGGCTTTGAAACCTTTTATTTGTTTCAAAACAAGCTGTTCAAAAACAGTGCGCTGTGGCTCGGGGCCTGATAACATGATGAGCAGATGTCCTTGTGTTGTTTGGTGCTGACACTTATCAAACCTTGACAAAGGCCCCACATACATGGTATTCGCTTCAGGCAATCTGTACGGATGCGATAACACTCCCGCTAAACCAGGCGACGTAAGATAATCCGGCACCCAACAAGAATCAAACCGATTGATAAATCTGTAATTGATAGATTGCAACAGTCGCTCAACTGCCCATCCCAAAGGCGTTTTGATATGCAATTGGTGCGTGATAAAAACACAGGGGACATGATTGCTATAAAGCCCGTAACGGTTATCGCTAATCACACCAGCAATCTGTTCATGCGCGATAATTTCCTGCAACCATGTATGCTCTCGTTGAATAGATTTTAAAATTTTCGGTATTTGTACGCCCAGCTTCACCGTAAGCCCTGTTCCGCCACGCGAATAACTGATATTATACCCTTCCAGATAAACGCGCCGCAAGTCCGGAAATGTTTTTGACCATACAGCATGTTGCCGCTCGTTGCCTGCCAGCACTACATTGGCACCTGTACGCAAAAGACTTTGCACCACAGGGGTACAACGCGTGGTATGACCTAATCCCCAATCTAAAGGAGCAACCAATATATTTTTACCAACAGTGGACAAGGCTATAAGATATTTTATTTAATCTTTGAAAAACATTTGCCAGACCGGGTCTTCGGCGCGCAGGGACTGTACGGTATCCCGTATTTCATTGGCGCAGAAGTCAATTTCTTCTTCGGTCGTAAACCTGCCCAGGCTCAGGCGTATGGCGCACTTTGCCCATTCGTCTGCGATGCCCATCGCTTTCAGGACAAACGATGGGTCTAACGAGCCGGAAGTACATGCCGAACCGGACGAGGCCGCGATTTTTCCACCGATAGCCGAAAGGATACAACTGCTATTCACAAAACGAAAAGAAATATTGGTTACATGGGGCAACCTTGGCGCGTTCAAACCGTTAAGTCGGGCTTCGGGCAGTTGCAATAGCACATTTTCTAACCTGTCGCGCAAAAGGGAAAGCCGTTGCAATGCAGCGTCCATTTCTTCTTCACAAATAGCGCAAGCTTTGCCCAATGCTACGATACCCGGCACATTGAGCGTACCGCTCCGCAAGCCACGCTCCTGCCCGCCCCCGGTAATTTGCGGGGAAAGCAGCACCCGTGATGCTTTGCGGCGTACATACAGCGCACCGATACCTTTGGACGCATAAAGCTTATGTCCGGAAAAGGCTAACAGGTCAATATTATCTTGCAGCACGTTCACGGGAAGTTTGCCCACCGCCTGAGTCGCGTCACAAAAAAAGAGGATGTCTTTTTCTTTTGCCAAAGCACCTATTTCTTTTACCGGGTGCAGCACGCCCGTTTCGTTGTTAGCATACATAACGGCAATCAGTATGGTGCTTGGTTTGATGGCACTTTCCAACAACGCTATATCCAACTGCCCATTGGTACTTACAGGGAGATAAGTTATCTCCGCACCTTTTTTTTCAAGTTCACGGCAGGTGTCCAGCACGGCCTTATGTTCCGTTTGCACGGTGATGATATGATTGCCCTTCGCAGCATAGCGCTCAAACACCCCGCGCAGCGCGAGGTTACAGGCTTCGGTAGCCCCACTCGTGAAAACTATTTCCTCCGGAGTGGCATGCAGCAACGAAGCCACCTGCTGCCTCGCCCGGTCAACCGCCGAAGAAGCCCGCCAACCAAAGGCATGCCCTTTGCTTCCTGCATTACCGTAATGTTGGGTAAAATAGGGCAACATGACTTCCACCACACGCGGGTCGCAAGCAGTGGTGGCACAGTTGTCCAGATAAACAGGCCATTGCATCATGGCCGCAAGTTAGCGATTTGGGCAGGAATGATGAACAGTGAGTTCACGTTACTTTCCTTACTTTTGGGTTCTTAGTTTTTATAGGTTAAAAAATAAAATTCTTTCGTATCAAAAACCACATCAGACCCTTAAAATAAAAAACACTGATGAAATCAAAATATTACAATCTGATACGCTGCTTTATAGGTGTCGTGCTTTTGTGGGCGGCATGGCCTGTCTCGCCTTTTACCATTCTCCTGTTTGTGGCATGGCTGCCCATGTTTTTTTTGGCGGACAACGTGCAAGGGTGGAAAAAGTTTTTTGGCTACACATACCTCCACATGCTTTTATGGAATTTGTTGGTAACATGGTGGGTGGCCATGTCCACCATAGTAGGCGGCATCGGGGCTTTTGTGGCCAATAGCCTGATTATGTGCCTGCCCTGGATGATATATTTCTTCACCAAAAAATATTACAGCGAGTTTGTGGCGGGCATTTCGCTCATTGCTTACTGGATTGCTTATGAATATATCCATCACAACTGGGACTTGAGCTGGCCTTGGCTTTCGCTGGGCAATGCGTTTGCCACACATCCGGGATGGGTACAATGGTATGAATACACAGGCGCATCCGGTGGTACGCTTTGGGTGTTGCTGGCCAACCTGCTCATGTTTAAAGCATTCAAGGTTTATCGCGCTGACGGGCGCAGCGGCTTATATTTTAGATATCTATTTTCTTTTTTGCTGATTATCTGCCTGCCCATCGGCATTTCGGCGTTAATCAATAAAAAAAACCTGACACTTACACACAATAAATATAACGTGGTAGTGGTGCAGCCCAACTATGACCCGTGGGATGAAAAATTTGAGCCGGGCAAGCAGGAAGCCCATTTGCAGGAAATGCTTGCTTTGTCGCAAAAACAGATTGATCCAAATACAAGACTCGTGATATGGCCAGAAACCGCCATCCCTTATCAGGTGGACGAAGATCTGTTAAAGGAAAACTACATGCTGTCTCCGTTATGGGGATTTTTAAAAGACAATCCGCACATAAACCTATTGACGGGACTTGAAGGATTCAGGCAGTTTGACCATAAAGTAAGCCGATACGCCAAAGCAGCCAACGAAGGGCTTTATTATGAAATGTACAACAGTGCCACATTGTTCGACAGTAGTCAGGTGCAGATATACCACAAGTCGAAACTGGTGCCGGGCGTGGAGGTACTTCCCGGTTTTTTAACTTTTATGGCTTCTGCCTTTGAAAAGTTTGGCGGCACGACAGGCGGTTATGCACGCGATAGCGTGGCACGTGTGCTAAACACGACCAACAACAGTTATCACATCACACCTGCCATCTGCTATGAAAGTATTTATGGTGATTACCTTGCCGATTTTAACCGACAACAGGCGGACATCATCTGCATCATGACCAATGACGGATGGTGGGGTAAAACGCCGGGATATCGCCAGCACGAAAGTTACGCCCGTCTTCGCGCCATCGAGGCGAGAAAGTGGGTAGCCCGCAGTGCCAATACGGGTATCAGTTGTTTCATTGACCCTTATGGCAATGTGGTGCAGCAATTACCTTGGGACAAGAGAGGTGCACTGAAACAGGATATAGCCGCTTTCGTTACCGAAACATTCTATACCCGCCACGGCGACTGGCTGTCCAGATTTTTTTCAATCGTATCTGTCATATTCCTGATAACGGGCGTCATTTTTGCAATAAGAAAAAGGCGCATCGCGGCAACAGCGAAATCTTAGCTTTGTGCTACGGTTAAAAGCGTCAGCCGCCAGGAATCAATAATGTATCGTTCCGAGAGTTACACATTGCTGTACTTTTCTTGATTTTGACTTTTAATAAAATATTGTCTGATGATTACAAAATCTATCTCTTTTAAAGGTAAGCCGATGAACTACGGCATAGCAGGTACAGGCTTACCGGTTATATTGTTGCACGGCTTTGCAGAAGATAGGTACGTATGGCAACAACAGGTCGCCTTTCTGCAAGATTCCTTCCAGCTCATCACGCCCGAAATGCCCGGCCATGGCCAGTCCGCTCTTATAGAAGATTTTAGCCTGGAAGATGTGGCCGATATGCTCTCCGAAATCATAAAGAACGAGGGGCTGCAACAGGTGGCCCTCATCGGGCACAGTATGGGCGGCTACGCCACGTTGGCCTTTGCAGAAAAATACCCGCAATGCCTCAAAGGTTTTGGGTTATTCCATTCCAGTGCTTATGCCGACGCCGAACCTAAAAAGGAAACCAGGCGAAAAAGCATTGAGTTTATACAGGCAAACGGCGGCGCGGCTTTTTTGAAAACAGCAACACCCAATCTCTTTTCTGAAAAAACAAGGACGATAAACCCGGCACTCGTAGAATCATTCGTTGCGCAGCAATGTGCCGCCGCCAAAAACGACACATTGACAACCAGTCAACGGGCGATGATACAACGCCCCGAACGCATCAGCGTTTTGCAAAACGCCGATGTCTCCGTGTTATTTATTATCGGTGAACATGACCCGGGCATCCCGGTTGACGTAGCACTTGCCCAAGCGGCCATGCCTGCCGTATCGCATGTGCATATTTTTCACGACTCGGCACACATGGGCATGTTGGAAGAAACACAAAAAAGTAACGAGGTCTTAAAAGATTATTTATCGAAATTGTAAAAAATGAAACAAACGGTTTTTATAACAGGCGCCACATCCGGCTTTGGCGAGGCTTGTGCCAACAAGTTTGTCTCCGAAGGTTATAGGCTTATCATCAACGGCAGGAGAAAAGAACGTCTTGAAGCCCTGGCAGAATCTTTAAAACAACAATTTGGCGTTGATATTCTTATTGCGCCGTTTGATGTACGCGACAGGGAAGCTGTTTTTGCTTTCGTCCATTCGCTGCCCGAAGACTGGAAACATATTGATGTGTTGATAAACAATGCAGGGCTTGCACTTGGACGCGACAATTTTGAAGCAGCCAACCTTGATGATTGGGACACCATGGTGGACACCAACCTGAAAGGGGTTGCTTATGTGTCCAAAGCTATTATACCACTGATGATTGCTGCGAAAAGCGGGCATATCATCAATATCAGTTCTACCGCTGGCAAGGAGATTTATCCGCAAGGCAATATGTACTGCGCCACCAAACATGCGGTGAGCGCGCTCAGTGAGGCCATGCGTATTGATCTGTTACCGTATAACATAAAAGTGACCACCATTTGCCCCGGCGCGGCGGATACTGAATTTTCCACCGTGCGTTTCAAAGGCGATAAAGGGCTTGCAGACAAGGTTTACGAAGGCATTACCCCACTTTATGCCGAAGATGTGGCCGATGTGATTTATTACTGTGCTTCGCTGCCATCGCATGTTTGCATCAACGATTTGGTGTTGACCTGCACGCAGCAGGCAAACAGTTTCTTTATGCATCGAAACGGTTAACAAAACTTTTTATCAAGGCGAAAAGATATTCTTTAACCACAAAAAACAAACAGATATGGAAATCATCCCGTTATTATTAAAAGAACTGGAACAGGAAGCCGTTACCATACGAAAATTCCTGAACCTTGTACCGATGGACAAGCTGGAATACAAGCCGCATCCCAAAAGCATGTCCATGATGAACTTGTCCACGCACATTGCCGAATTGCCGGGATGGATATCAATGGCGCTGCAAACCGATGGACTGGATTTTGCCGTAACGCCATATCAACCAACAGTCTTCAGCACCACACAGGAATTGCTGGATATTTTTGAAACGGCACTGGCGAACGGCAAGACGGCGCTTGGCAATGCAAAAGAAGAAGATTTATTACTGCACTGGGTATTGAGGTATGGCGACAACATCCTTTCCGACTGGACAAAATATGAGGTCGTTCGTCATGCGTTGGCGCAGATAATACACCATCGCGCCCAATTGGGCGTATATCTGCGGTTGCTGGATATACCCATCCCCGGCAGTTACGGCCCAAGCGCGGATGATGGCGGAACGATTTAACGTTTTTATTTATAGAAAAAGACCTATAAAGATTTTTTATCCTTATAGGTCTTTTTTATGCTGTCTAATAAAATTAAAAATCTTACAACAAGTGCGTTAGCAGGCCATCCCGGAGCTTTGGCTCAAACCAGGTACTCTTGGGGGGCATAACTTCCCCGCTGTCTGCTATATCGAAAAGTTGCTGTATCGTCACGGGATAAAGACTGAAAGCCACTTTCATTTCACCGCTGTTCACGCGCTTTTCCAGTTCGCCAAGCCCGCGGATGCCTCCCACAAAGTCAATACGTTTGTCCGTGCGCTGGTCTTTTATGCCCAAGAGTTTATCTAATACATTTTCTGCCAGAATGCTCACGTCCAGCACACCCACGGGGTCTTCCTTGAATGTTCCCGGGTGGGAACGGAGGACGTACCACTTGCCGCCAAGATACATCCCAAATTCGTGCAGTTGTCCCGGTTTCACGGCGCTATCACTGGTTGACACCTCAAAATCTTCGTCCAACGCCTTGATGAAATCCTCTTCGCTATATCCGTTCAAATCGCGGATAACACGGTTATAATCCATAATGGCCAGTTCGCTTGCGGGAAAAATAACCGTCAGGAAGTACTTTGCCTCTTCGCTGTTGGGCAATGCCTGACTAACCTTGGCTGCAGATGCCGCGCGATGATGCCCGTCTGCAATATACGTACAAGGAACTTTTTCATTAAAGAGAGAAGTGATGCGCTGGATGGCTTCTTCGTTGTCCACCACCCAGATCGTGTGCCTGATGCTGTCATCGGCCACAAAATCGTACTCCGGTACATAAGCCTCTTTCCAATTATTGATGATACCGTCTATCTCACGCACATTGTTGTAAGCTAAAAATACCTTGCCTGTTTGCGCTTCGATGGCCGTCATGTGGTCTATACGGTCTTTTTCTTTATCGGGGCGCGTAAACTCATGCTTCTTGATGACGTTGTTAAAATAATCCGACACGGCCGAAGTGCACACAAGCCCTGTTTGGCTTCTGTTGTTCATGATAAGCCGATAGATATAATAGCAAGGTTTTGCATCCTGCATCACAATCCCTTCTTCCCTGAATTTTTGCAGGTTTTCTTTTGCTTTCTGATATACAGCCTCGCTATGAATATCTATATCATCCGGCAAATCAATTTCTGCTTTGGTAACATGCAGAAAAGATTTGTCTTTCCCTTTTGCCTCTTCTTTTGCCTCGCTGCTGCTCAATACATCATAAGGCTTGGACGCTACGGCCGCAGCCAACTCTTGCTTAGGTCTTAATGCCCTGTAAGGCCTGATTATTGCCATTCTTCTTTGTTTAAATGATAAAAGAATTTAAAAATAATAAATCCGAAAATATGGTTTATACAGTTTATAAAACTATACCAACCCTCATAAGTATACGAGAACTATCACCCCCTATTTAGACTGTCTACTTTTTGTCTTCCGTTTCGGCCACGCCGCCCGTTACTGTATATTTCATGGCGTCTCCGGCCGTGATGTGGTCAATCTGCTTCACGCGGTTGCGCGGCAGTATATATAACTGTCCGGCAAAGTTGTAGGCTTGCGGTACGTACACGCCCACCATATCGGCACCCATATCAAATTTATCCATTTCCTCATCTGTCAAAAAACCTACAATCCACACATCATTATTAAAAACATTCACTAAAACGGCCTGCCTGAACTTCCTTTTATTCCCGGCAAAAGCCTGAAAAAAGTCCTTCACGGATTTATAGATGAGTTTTATGCCCGGCGTGCGTTCCAGCCAATGGTCAAAAAAATTGATGACGCTCTCCATGATAATGTAACTGCTCACCCATCCGATCAATATGATAAATGAAATGATGATGAGAAACCCGAGGCCCGGCACGGATACAAACGGGCGCAGGAAACTGTCTATCACATCAAACAACCAATATAAAACATACAACGTGATAGCAATAGGTGCCAAAATAAGCACGCCCTGCATAAAGTAGCGGAACAGCGTCTTGAAAAGACCCGGATTTGTTGATTTTACTGGGGATTCCTCCATCATTGGGTTGCAATATAATTCCATTTTTTGCAATATGCAAGTGTATGTTTTTGATAAATGCTATTTACTTTTGGCAAAAGCGGGAAAGTGGACGATATTTTTAACCTGATTGAATATACAAACCGTAGTATTTTTTTGACGGGACGGGCAGGAACGGGCAAGACAACCTTCCTGCGATCGTTCATACAAAAAACAAAAAAGAAGTTTGTGATTGTTGCCCCAACGGGTATTGCGGCTATCAATGCCGGTGGCGTGACGATTCATTCCATGTTCGGTTTGCCATTGACCACTTTTGCCCCAACATTGGATTTCATAGATAGAAACGAGGCCATCAACATCCAACAACTGCTGCCGCATTTTAAATACCGCAGGGATAAGTTAAAACTTTTGCGAACACTGGACATCCTGATTATAGATGAAGTGTCCATGATGCGGTGCGATGTGGTGGACATGGTGGATTTGGCATTGCGAAGCGCGCGCAAATCACAGCAGCCTTTCGGCGGTGTGCAGTTGCTGCTCATCGGCGACCTGTACCAATTGCCGCCTGTGGTAAAGGAAGTAACGGAAAGAATTTTGTACCAATATTATGCCTCGCCTTTCTTTTTCGCCGCAAAAAGTTTAGAGGCATTGCAATTGCTGACCATCACACTGCAAAAAGTATATCGGCAAACGGACGAGCGTTTCTTGCAACTCCTTAACGCCATTCGTAACCGAGACCTTGACGCGATAGATTTTGAATGGCTTCACGCGCGCTACGACCCGCTGTTTGAGCAAGGGAACACTTATATTCATTTGGTATCGCACAACTACATCGCTAATAATATCAATAACCAACGGTTGCGGGAGATAAAAGAGCCGGCTTATACGTACAACGCCATTGTGACGGGCGACTTCAAAGAAACCCTTTATCCCAACGATGCAATATTGGAGCTGAAAAAAGGCACGCGGGTCATGTTCATGCGCAATGATAGCTCGGAAGAAAAAAAATATTATAACGGCCTGCTCGCCACGATTAGCGAACTAGACGAAGAAACCATCAAGGTGCTGCCCGACGATGGCAGCGGGGAACTGGAAGTGACGCGGGAAACCTGGGAAAACAAACGGTATTATGTTGACCAGGAACGCAATATTAAAGAAGATATAATAGGGCGTTATGAACAATATCCTATCAAACTGGCCTGGGCCGTCACGATACACAAAAGCCAGGGACTGACTTTTGACAAGGTTGTGATAGATGCAGGCCGTTCGTTCACCAGCGGGCAGGTTTATGTAGCACTAAGTCGTTGCCGAACGATGGAAGGCATCGTGCTGAAATCGCGCATTACCGCTGATGCTGTTTTGGTGGACGAGCGCATCGCTGATTTTCATCACAAAACCAATGCAGGCGAAAACACGGCGCACATACTGGAAGAAGAAAAATATAAATATGCCCTTGACCGGGTGCTGCGAACGATAGATTTATCAAGGTTTTTGGACGACATCGCTTCCTGCGTGGAAGCCGCTGCCGAAAGCCGCTTTTTGGACGAGGAAGAACAGGATGAAATAACCGGGCAGATTATACAGGAAACCGAAGAACTCATTGCTGTGTATCAAAAATTCGCATCTCTTGTTTCGTCAAAACTATCGTCTTCCACGGAAACAGACAATCAATGGGATTACATATGCGAGCGCTGCCGTGGCGCCGTCAACTTTTTCTACGACAAAGTAGGGCATACCGTTTTCCTGCCGTTAAAAAAGATATATACCTCCAACAAGGGCAGCAAAGGGCTAAAAGGATTTAATGAAAAGCTGCGCCCCGTCTTGCAGGATTTGGAAGATTATCTGGCCTCGCTCAAAACCGTGCATTTACTGGAAGAACCTTTATACAAAGAAAGCCCCAAGGATGCGACCAAGGTAAAAGTGACTAAAACGCCCACGCATGTCCTTTCTTACCAATTATTTGAAAAAGGATTATCCCCGCAGGAGATTTCTGCACAGCGCGGGCTTACGGTGGGCACGGTGCTTTCTCATCTTGGCAAGATGGCAGAAGTGGGCGTGCTGGATGTTGAGCGACTGTTCTCAGCCGACAGATTAGTGAAGTTTGAAGAGATTTTTGATGCTCATGACTTTCATCGTCTTACGGAATGGAAAAGCGTGCTGCCTGATTGGGAGTTCAACGAGATAAGGGTTTTGCTGGCACATTATCGTTACAAGTCTGGCAAGCGTGATGTGGTAAATGACAACGACTAAAAACAATACCTTTAAATTCATTATAAATAGCAGCTAAGGCGATAACAGAAATCGAAATGCCTGAAGTGAAGATTCAAATAGATTTAACGGAGTCTTATAAACTATATGGATATCAAAATGTTTTATAGATATAAACTTGTTCATTTGAAAAAATTAATATATTATGGAAATAAGAGTACACACGGACAATCACATCAATGGCAGCCAAAATTTGGCAGAAAAATACGGCGCTTTCATTAAAGACAAGCTGGAGCGCTTTTCGGAATACCTTACCACAGTCGAAGTTTTTCTGGGTGATGAGAACAGCAGTAAGCCCGGCACGGACGATAAACGCTGCACTATAGAAGCTCGCCCGCGCAACCTGAACCCGGAAGCAGTGACGCATCATGCCGACACGCTTGACCATGCGCTGAACGGTGCGGTGGATAAAATCCGCAATCTTTTGGATTCGCGAATTGGGAAGTTGCAGAACAAATAATTGAAAGTATAATATTAAAAAAGCGCGGTAATTGCCGCGCTTTTTATTTTCCCAATCGTTTTTTATTATTGCTACACATGCAGGATAAAGGCATATTTATTCAACATATCTATTATAATTAGATTTTATAAATATAGAACCAGGCTCATCCTTATAGACTTCAAGGCCTTACTAATATGTTTTTCTACCGTGCTCACCGATATATCCAACTTTTCAGAAATATCTTTATACGACAATTCATTTTCTCTGCTAAGCAGGAAGGCATTTTTACATTTAGCGGGCAATTCCTCCACAGAACGGGCAATCAATTGTTCCATTTTTTTGGCATCCAACACATTCGCAAATTCAGTTTTGCCGTTATGACTTAACGCAATGTTTTTTTGATATGTGGCCCTTACCGCTTGCGAGCGATATTCATTTAGTATCTTAAATTTTAGTGACTTATATAAATATGCCCTCAATGAAACTGACAATTCTATTTTCATCCGCCTTTGATACAGGCTGATAAAAATATCCTGTACCACATCTTCGGCTTTGTCAAGTTCCAACAACGATTTGTACGCAACATCAACCAATCCTGCCCAATACCGTTCATAAATCTCGTTGAAAGCTTTTTTATCATCCTGCTTTACAAGATCGAAAAGGAACTCGTCGGTAAAACTACAATAGTTAAGCAAAGTCGTTGACATAAAACAATCGAGTTAATAATTAAGTATTAGTTTTTAATTGCCAAGCAATGGTGTAAAGGTTATCATTAACGTTGCGATTGACAAGATTTTTTGTCTCATTTTTTTACCCGATTCGTCTCATTTTCTTTTTAGCTTTTTCAGTCAGTTTGTTCGGTATTTAAACACTTTTTTATAGTACCTTCATCCGATGTTATTGGGGGTTTCAAAAAAATTAATACTTTGTTTTCTCAGCATTGCCGTTTGCCTTAATATGGCTTTCTCCCAGCCCTATTATTTTACCCATTATCAGGTTGAGGACGGCTTATCCAATAATTCCGTCAAGTGTAGCCTTCAGGATGAGCAAGGATTTATGTGGTTTGGCACGCGGGATGGACTGAACAGGTTTGACGGGGTATCCTTCAAAATTTTCCGAAATCTTCCCGAAGACTCCACCAGCATCGGGTGCAACGCGATTGTAAGCCTTTATGAGGACGACAAAAAACGGTTGTGGGTAGCCACTGAAAAAGGCCTGTTCTGTTATGACCGGACTAAAGAGAATTTCCAACGGTTAAAGGTTGCCGGTGATTACTCCATAAGCTATGTGAGAGCAGCTGGCCCTAATATTTGGTACATATCGTTGTTTACGCTTTATGCTTATAACGAAGAAACCCATAAACTAAAATCTTATAAGCTTAATAACAAAGGCGTTTTGGCCTACTGTATTACAAAAGACGAAACACTATGGGTTGCCACGGTGAATGGCACTATAGAAAAATATAACCCTGATAACAACACGTTCACTGCATTTAATTTATTTGACCATTCACCCTATACGGTCTCTAAATCTATTGAATACGTTTTTGATACGGGAACAGGATTGCTGTTGATAGGCACTTCCAACCAAGGCTTAAAGTCGTTCGATACCCAAACAGGTAAATATAAAGACATACTTACACTCGACCACAACGGCAAAGAAATTATTGTAAGAGACGTTATCGCCACGGGAAAAGATGAATATTGGGTAGCCACTCAATCAGGTATTTTTATAATAAACCTAAAAACCGGCGAAAAAATACAGTTGAAAAAAGAACTCAACGACCCATATACTATCTCCGACAACATTGTGCACACGCTTTGTAAAGATAGGGATGGCGGTATTTGGGCAGGCACTTACTTCACAGGATTGAACTACTACCCTAAACAACATATCACATTTAATAAATACTTCCCAAAATTAGATGCCAATTCCATCAGCGGATGGGCTGTCAGAGAAATTTGCAGTGACGGACAGGGCAATTTATGGATAGGAACCGAAGATGCCGGTCTGAACAAGTTCAATCCCCGAACGGGAAAGTTTACTATTTTTAACGGCGAGCCTTCGCAGCATAGCATTTCTTACAGCAACATACACGGCCTGACAACTGTTGACAAAGAGGTTTGGGCAGGCACCTACTTGCACGGCCTTGATGTGCTGGACATAAACACCGGTAAAAGAATAAAACACTATAACACCGACAACTCGTCTATTGGAAGCAATTTTATTTATAGCTTGTTCAAAACCTCCAAAAAAGATATCATAGTTGCCACAGACGAGGGACTTTATCAATATAATAACCAAAAGAAAGATTTTGAGTTAGTCAAAACCGTGCCCAAGGTTTTTTATAGAACGTTGTATGAAGACAAAAACGGAACCATTTGGGCAGGCACTTACGGGGACGGGGTTTTTTATTATAATACCAGGACTGGTAAGCATGGGCGGTTTCAATATGAACCACTTAACAAAAACAGTCTCGCAAATAACCTCGTCAATGATATTTTTCAGGATGAGGAAGGAACAATATGGTTTGCAACCGAAGGCGGATTATGCACCTATTCGGCTAAACAAAACACGTTTAAGCGTTATAACACACAAAACGGATGGCCATCAGACATCATCTATTCCATTTTACAGGATAACAAGAAAAGATTATGGATCAGCACTTCTAAAGGACTTGTTTGCTTGACGCCCAGCTCCATGCAACTAAAAGTGTACACTAAATCCCAAGGCCTGCTCACCGACCAATTCAATTACAACTCTGCATTTAAGGACAATGACGGAAGGCTCTATTTCGGTAGTTCCAAAGGCCTTATTGTGTTTCATCCGGATTCTGTCACCAATATCGGCAGTTTTTCCCCTCCTGTTTATATAACCGGCTTTCAGGTTGACAACGAAGAACTCCCTATTAACAAAAAAGGCTCCCCCCTTGTCAATTCCATCACCTATACGAAAGAAATCATCCTAAACCACAATCAATCATCTTTTAGTATTGACTTTGCCGCGCTAAGCTTTACCACGCCGGGCACTATACAATATGCTTATAAAATGGAAGGGTTGGAACAAAACTGGACGCACATAAAAACAAATCGCAAAATTTATTTCACACAACTAAAAGCAGGAAGTTATACCTTTTATGTTAAAGCCATTGACAACGACATCATGCGTTTTGGGGCACCAGCAGTGCTAAAAATTAAAATACTCCCGCCACCATGGAAAAGTTGGTGGGCATATACCCTTTATATTGCTTTTATCCTTTCGCTCACATACTTTGTTATACGATATTTCTACAAGCAGTCCAAAGAACGGCACCGCAGGAAATTAGAAAAACTGGAATATGATAAAGAAAGAGAAAACTATAAAAATAAAATTGCCTTTTTCACAAACGTGGCACATGAAATACGCACGCCGCTTACATTAATAAAAGGCCCGATGGAAAACATAATGGATCGCGCGGATGAAATTCCCACTATAAAATCAAGCCTTGAAATCATGAACCGAAATACGGACAGGCTTTTGCAATTGAGCAACCAACTGCTGGATTTTCGCAAAATAGAAGTAAACGGCTTCAGGTTGAATTTTACCAACCACAACATATCCGAGATACTGAACCTGCACTTCTCAAATTTTGACGTCATCGCACGTCAAAAAAACATTAACATAACTACAGATTTTCCAGATGGCTTTTGTGCCGATATTGATGCCGAGGCCTTCCATAAAATTATTTCCAATCTTTATGATAATGCCGTTAAATACGCGAGAAAAGAAGTACACATTTCTTTTACGCGAAACGAAAGCTCTTATAGGATAACTTTCAAAAACGACGGGCACATCATTCCCCTCGAAATGCGGGAAAAAATATTTGAAAGCTTTTTCCGTCTTAAAGAAACGAATCAATTAGCCGGAACAGGTATAGGCCTTACATTAGCCCGCACCCTGACACAAATGCACGGTGGCTCTTTAGAATTGGTTGAAGGAAACGAACGATTTAATACTTTTGTGTTAATATTGCCAATTCACCCCAAAGTTGCCGAGGACATTTAACACAATTTAGCGAGTTGAATATGAAACCTGTTGTTTTATTGGTTGATGATAATAAGGAAATACTTGATTTCATTGAGAGCAATCTCATGGACAATTTTGATATAGTAAAAGCCTTTGATGGGGCGGAGGCGTTAAGCTACCTGCAGGAAGACGCCGTGCAACTAATCGTAAGCGATGTGATGATGCCCGTGATGGACGGTTTTGAATTGTGCAGGCGCATAAAATCCGACGTGGAACTAAGCCATTTGCCTATTATCCTGCTTACAGCCAAAGATACGTTACAGGCAAAATTAGAAGGACTTGAGCTGGGCGCAGATGCTTATATTGAAAAGCCCTTTTCCCCACGACATTTAAAGATGCAGATAACCAATCTGCTGGATAACCGAAATAAAATAAAAGAGTTCTTTGCTAATTCGCCACTGGCACACGTAAAAAGCATCGCGCACACCAGAAAAGACGAGATATTCATGGAAGAACTGAATAGCATCATCCTTGAGCATATCCAAGAAACGGAACTAAGCGTGGAACAACTGGCCAAGTACCTCGCCATGAGCCGTCCTACTTTTTATAGAAAAATCAAAGCTATATCATCACTCTCCCCTAACGAACTAATCGTCCTCACCAAATTAAAAAAAGCTGCTCAACTCATGGCAGAAGGCATCACCGATATCGAAAAAGTCGCAGATCAGGTAGGTTACAATTCGGTCAGAATATTCACCAAAAATTTCAAAAAGCAATTTGGCATGACGCCCCTGGAATATATTAAGTCAACCGAGCAGAAATAATAACACGATAGCCGGCCGCATTAACGCTTATCATCCTCTTCTGACTGGCTGCTGATTGCTTTGAATATCTCACTAAGCATCTTCTCGCGCCGCTCTTTTAAATAGCTTTCAGAAAATAAAGAAAAAACAGAAGGCTGCGCTTGTATAGATTCAAACCAGACATCTATGCGAGCCATATCATTTGCAGAAAACTGGTTACTAAAATCTTTTTCATCTATATGTTGTAAAAAATCCTCCATAAAGAGCGGTTCTTGAACCTTTTTTGATGATAGTTTAGCGACCTGCATGTAATAATAAGGGGAAAAATTTCCACATGTGCGTATTCGACCTTACATAAATATATCCTGACGCAGATTAAATCTGCGCAGCTATTTTTTCCAAAAGCCTTTTTGTCGCTTTGATTCCATCCGGCGCAGACAGCTTGTTACCTTCATACTCAATGCCCACAATGCCTTTGAACCCCGACTTCTTTACAATGCGCATCATTTTATAATAATCAGTTTCCATACAATCGCCCTTCTCGTCAAAATCAACTGACTTCGCGCTAACACCTTTCGCGTAAGGCATCCACATTTCCACCCCTTTGTACTTATCGTACTCCTCAGCACATTTTCCACCCTCATGCCTGATGCAAAAATTACCAAAATCCGGCAGCACGCCGACATTTTTGAGATTGACCGCCTTCATAACAGATAAAAGCCAGTCCCCGTCTGATGAATAGCCTCCGTGATTTTCCACGATGATATTCATCTTTTCCTTTTGAGCAAAAGCTGCCAGCCTGCTCAAGCCATCTACCGCGGCATCCTTCACTTCCTCACGACTTCCTCTTCCTGAGGCATTTACCCGAATGGTAGGGCATCCCAAAAAATGAGCTGCCTCCACCCATTTATAGTGATTTTCTACGGCTTTTATGCGTTCCTTCTCATCGGTATCCCCAAGATCTCCTTCCCCGTCAATCATTATCAGATGATTTTTCACACCGTTGTCCTTACAGCGCTGTAAGAGAGATTGCAGATAAGTCTTGTCATTCGCCTTATCTTTAAAAAACGAGTTTACATATTCGACAATAGAAATATTAAACTCCTTTTTGGCAAGGGCCGGAAAATCCAGTGTAGTATATTTTTTACCAAAGAGCTCTTTGTAAAAAGACCATTGCGCCAGCGAGATATCAAAAAACCGCTTTTTACTAAAATCTTCTGCCCATGAAGGAAGGCCTGCCAATCCTGCTGCCGTAACGGCAGTGATGGTTTTTACAAATTGTCTGCGAGAGTGGTTCATGTCTGACTTTAATTTGTTAAAAGAAATACTAAGATTCTGTTTATCTAAATTATACAAAAAATAAGTTACCCTTCAGCTTATTTCTGCACATAAGCACTTAAAGAAAACGGACGGTCTTCCGCCTTTGTTCCTCTTGTGAAAGAAGGTGCACTGCCCATCACCAGTTTAAGCGTGCCGCCCAAAATAATATCTTTATGAGTAATAAAATTCTTTGTATAAGGCTGACCGTTTAACGTTGCGGATTGAATGTACACATTCTCCTTGCTGTTATTCACGGCTTCCACGGTGAATTTCTTACCATTTTCAAGGGTAACAGTAGCTTTTTGGAACACAGGGCTGCCGATCACATACTCATCCGTTCCGGGGCAAACGGAATATAAGCCCAGCGCACTGATCACGTACCAGGATGACATCTGCCCCTGGTCTTCGTCACCGGGGTAGCCGTTTTCCGTTGCATTATACAAACGCGACATTACCTCGCGCACTTGCTTTTGCGTTTTCCAGGGCTGGCCGCTGTAATTGTACAGATAAGCGGCGTGTTGTACAGGCTGGTTGCCATGCGCATATTGCCCCATTCCTGCCAGCACCATCTCCCGCATTTCATGTATCTCCTGTTTATAAGAGCCATATTTCACTGCATTATTGCCATGAAATAGACTGTCCAGTTTTTCATTAAAAACGGCTTCTCCCCCAAGCATCTGGACAAGATCGGAAATATTATGAAATACCGACCACACCCATTGCCAGGGATTACCTTCGGTAAAAGCACCTCCCCACTCTACAGGGTCAAAATCATCCGGAACCCACTTGCCATCCGCATTACGGCCACGCATAAACCCTGTTTTGGCATCAAACACATTCCGGTAATTATACATTTGCCTTGCAAAAATATTTTCATAAAACTTGTTGCCTGTGAGCTTTGCCAAATTGTATGCACAGAAATCATCATACGCATATTCCAGTGTTTTAGCAGCACTTTCAAATACTTTGTCCTGCGGGATATATCCCAACTGAAAATAATACTCATGTCCTTCCCTGCCGCTGGAACCGCCCATAAAGCTGCGGTTGGTAGCTTCATGATAATAGGCTTTCAAAGCAGAATCAGGGCTGAAATCGCGAATACCCTTTACCCACGCATCGGTTAGCAGTGAAATGGCATGGTTGCCTATCATTACGCCCGACATACCCGGGTTAGACCATGTGGGCAGGAAGCCGGATTGTTTCTGCGCATCCAAAAGCGATTGCATATAACGCCCCTGCATTTCAGGATGCAGTATATTGCTTAAAGGAAACTGTGCCCTGAAAGTATCCCAGAAACCGTTGTCGGTGTACATATAACCGTCATAAACCTTGCCATCGTAAGGGCTGTAGTAATACGGGTTGCCCTCTTGATTCATTTCGTAAAACTTATGAGAAAACAGGTTGGCACGAAACAGGCAGGAATAAAAAGTGGCCATATCCTCTTCTGCTCCGCCTTCTACAAGCACACGGTTAAACAATTGATTCCATGTTGCTTTTGCTGCATCGCTCGTCTGCTGCACATTTTTAAACATACCCAGTTCCTGTTGTAATGTTCTGGTTGCCTGTTCCGGACTAATGTAGGAAGACCCAATCTTGACCTGTACTGTAACACCTTTTTTAAACTGCACATAAGCACCCTTTCCTTCTCCTTCATCAGACAAGTTGCCTTCTTCAATTGTATTCTTACGATTTTCCCATGTGCCGTAAGAAACAAAAGGCTGGTCGAACTGCATCTCAAAATAGCATCGGAACTCCTGTGGAATAAATATTCCGTTGCGCACCCACCCTGTGATTTTTCTTTCTTTTGGATGAATGGTCACGCCGCTGGTCTTGGTATATCCATCCAGCACTAAATAAGCCGCATCGCCTTTGGGAAAAGAAAAACGCATGTGGCCGCTTCTTTCCGTAGGCGCAATTTCTGTAGTAATGCCATTATCGAATTTAACCTTGTAATAATGTGGCTTGGCTATTTCGTTGGAATGGCTGAACGCTGCAGCCCTTTTGTCTTCGTTGACTTCCAACGTGCCTTTGACGGGCATCAGCGAGAATACGGCATAATCGCCCATCCACGGGCTACACTGGTGCACCTGCTGAAAGCCCCGTATGGTTTGGGCAGTGTAAGTATATTTCCATCCGTCACCATTTTTTCCTGTTTGCGGCGACCATGAGTGCATCGGGAATGGCACTGCAACTGTTGGATAGGTATTGCCATACGAAAGCCCCCAATTAGAATTGGTTCCTTGCAAGGTGTTCACATAACGAACCAAGTCTTTCTGCTGTCCATTTGCCACAAGGGCACATAACAATATTAAGGCTGCCAGGCCATTCTTCAGTCTTGTCATATTTAGTACGTTTACAAATTAAAGTCGTTTATAAACAGCTTTACCGCTATTGAAACAGCTTAATTTGTGAAAAAATACCAATTGACTAAGAGCAGAGGGAGCCTAAACCAAAAATATTTTAATTATTTACCACAAATGCGTTAGCACCGCTTTTAAGGTCATAACGTTTTCCTTTCCATATAAAAGTGCCGGACGTATTCCCAGGAAGGGTGATTTTTATATCCCATTTTTGATTTTTCAGCACGTACGAAACCGAAACTTTCCCTTCGGGGTGAGGTATTTCACCGCTGACGTTTGTCAGGTCTCCGGGATGCGGTTGTACCCTAACCTTGCGGAAACCCGGCGAATCACTGTCAATGCCCAATACCGTTCTGAAAAATTCTATATTGGGACTGCTCCCCCACGCATGGCAGTCTGAACGTGTATTGGCCAGATCGGAAACCTCTGCCCAGGTGGTAAGCCCCATTTTGATATTATTTTGCCATACATCCAGCCATTTCATATAATTATTCCCCAAACCGCCTTTTGCAAGCGCCATGTGCAGATAATATTTAAAATAAATTGTACACTGCGTGAGCGAGTCATCCGTAAGCATCTTGTTGCAAACCATCGCTATATCTTCTTCATTTACAATACCGGTTAGTATTGCCAGCGCATTGGCGTGCTGCGAAAACAGTTCTTTTTCCTCTGTATCTGAAAATAATTTCTTATCCTCGTTCCAGTATTTTTCCCGGATTGTTTGTTTCAGTTGTTCTGCTTTATTCCGGTAAATATCTGCATACACACGCATTCCCATAGCCGCTTCCATTTCTGAAGCCCATTGGTAAGCCCACAGCAACTGCATATCAATGATAGCCGAGCTGCCATTTTTGCTTTTAGGAGGCGAACCTACAAACCAGTCCTTACCACTTGCCCAATCAACAAATGTCCAGTAAGGTGTATTTTTTAAAGAGCCGTCAGGCTGCTGATATTTACCAAAAAAATCAAGAATAGCCCTTGTACCCGTCAGCTTTTCTGCAATAAAAGACGCATCATTACGGTACATCCAGTAATCATGCAGCATCCCGATATACCATAAGGAAAATGTAGGAATGATCTGTGTGCCATGCGTAGGATAGCGGCTTAACGTAACTCCTTCCGGCAAACGGGAACGATCCATCAAGTTTAAGGCATTACGCGCCAGTCTGTCATCGCCGCTATAATAATAAGATACCATAGCCTGGATACGCGTATCACCTATGTATTGCAATTGCTCATAATAAGGACAGTCCATATAGGTTTCTACCGCATCCAGCCTGCATGTGCGCCATCCTATATCAAGTATATTTTTTATCTCATTGTTGGAGGTATTGAAAACAGCCGTTTGCTTAAAAGGATAGCCGGTGAAAGTGCCGTACATATCATTAATTACCAATGGCTCGGCTTTTGTATGCACCCTCAGTTGTATATAGCGGTAAGTACGGTAATTCAGAGGAGTGAAAGATTGATGACTACCGCCGCCGGAAATAAGACTGTCTTCCCTTCCTGAAAAATCTTTCCCTTCCACTTCGTTGCGGTTGCTCTTACGCATGCCATACTTTGCTATATTATCATACAAAGACTCAGCATAGCGCAATGAAATAGCCGCTTCTTTTCCTCCGCTGAAAATGAGCGTGGGGTAGGCATTGGTAAGATACGTTTGATCGAGCAGCATCGTAACCGTTGTATTGGCCGGTATCACAACAGGGACTTTCTTTGCAGGAAACCCTTTCGGCATTTCCATACCTGCGATTGTACGCAGCAACGGGATCCGTTCATATTTCATCTCCATGGCAGGAATGGACGAAGGTACCAGCATCCAGCCAAAGCCATCTGATGAGCCTTTCAACTTTCCTTCAAGTAACCTGTCGGCGGCAGGCCAGCCGGTATCATCAAAATCCGGACGACTCCACCCTGTTATCGCCTCGTTCATATTGACCAACTGACCTGTGCTTGCTGCAAAATAAAAATATGGGATAGGTTTGTAAGCTTTATCCTTTATAGCTTTCCAGCTTGAGTTTGTATTTAATATTTCTTCTGCTGCGGTATTTCCCTGCAAAATAAACCCGGTTCTAAAAGTTATCTGTGCTTCCGGCAGATGCTGGCCTTCATTAAAAACCATGGAGGCAACAATAT
Organism: Niabella sp.; assembly: GCA_047601605.1. Taxonomy (GTDB): domain Bacteria; phylum Bacteroidota; class Bacteroidia; order Chitinophagales; family Chitinophagaceae; genus Niabella. The sequence continues at coordinate 1,202,530 of JASGIU010000002.1, read as the reverse complement.
TTTTCCCTTTTCTAAGAAAAGGTGAAAGGTCAACCGTCTCGTAATTCCAGAAAGAAAGATCGCCGCGCGCCGGGCCAAGTGAAACCAATGAATCATTTACATAAAGCTTATATCGGTTATCCGCAGAAACATGCACCACAAATGATGACGGCTTGGCAGTAAGGTCAATTGTTTTGCGAAAATAATATACACCGTATTCCCTACCCTCTCCGGGCGCTGCTATCCACCCTGCGTTCCAGGGTGTGTTGACACGTAACGAATCTGTGGACTGCGCGACCGCGAACCATTGAATCAAAACAAAGAAAACAAGCAGCGAGTATCTATGCGATTTAAACATACAAAAAGTTTTAGAAAAATACAGGTTTCAAGATTCTTAATTATAAAAACGATTCAAGAAAACTATTTGATCACTTTCCAATCTATAATCCGGTAGCGAACTTTCTTATAATTTCCTGTCCGTTTAATTTTTCCCTTACCGTTTTTTGACCAGCTTAATTCTACTTTATTATATTGCTGATGCTCATAATTATTTAACACCCCGTCATCCTCGAACAAAGCAGCAGCCCGGAGATTCTCGCCATACAGATGGCAGACAATATCAAAGACCGTTTCGCTGCCAACATAACTAACCGGTTTCGCCAGGGGCAATATAGTACCTTCCCTTACAAACACAGGTATTTCATCAATTTTAAATACCACTTCATAATGCGCGCCGCCTGAATATTTTTCATTTGTATTAAAATTATACCACGTGCCTTCCGGCAAATAAATCTTCTTTTTATCGCCGTTGCCTGTAATGGGGCAAGCAAGGATGTCATCACCAATGAGAAACTGATCCCAAATATCAGCCACATTTTTATCATTAGTATAATTCAATACCATCGGCTTAAACGGAGGGATTCCCGTAAACCTGTATTCAGCAAAAGCATTGTACAGGTAAGGAATCAGGCTCATCCTGAAGTCCAGAAGTTTTTTTACTATACGCTCATTTTCCAAACCGTCAGGCAGCAGGTCATCATTGTTATTCAAGCTTCTGTCAAACTGTAGCCATGGTGGATTTTTCAGATACCAGCAGTTATAAAGAGTTTGAGCGGACAGAACAGCCAACTGGCTCCTTCTGAAAAAATCATTTCTCGAACCCGACTCCCTGATCTCGGGAGACCAAAGCAGGCCGGACAGCGATGAATTACTTACCATCTGGAGATATTGGGGCAGGTCGTAGGTATCGCTATATAATGAAGCAGGGTAAACAGATGCGAACGGCCCCGAAGCCCTCACATCAATGTACGTTCTTTTATTATATTTCGCATACTCATCGCAGATTGTCTTTTGATAGAGCACACCGAATAACTGGTGCATCTGCTCTCCGTCAACACCTGAAGGGAAACGGGACAGTTCCGGAAAACTCCAGTTAAGCCCCCCGCTCCCTATATCTGAATTATCACATTCATCGAGCTTAAAACCGGAAATGTCTTCTTCTATAAACGTTTTGGAATGATAAGAACCAAAGATATTTCTGACTTCCTTGCTCACAAAATCCGGTACCAGCCCGTTCCACACCAAATAATCTCCCGATTTATCTTTTAACGGCTCATAGAGCGGAGACTCAGGATTCACAAAAGCATGTTCCCATAAATTAATCTTATATCCCGAATTTCCTAATTTCGAGATCAGCATTTTAGGATCGGAGAATAATTTATTATTCCATACATAAGAGCAGGAATATGCCCTTGTCTGCCAATCAGGCTCAAGCCCGATAACATCGCAGGGTATGTTTTTTGACCTGAAATATTCAGCAATACGATATACATCGTCCTGATGAGAATCTGCTTTGACACGGTATTTAACACCCAAGCCCCACATTGCAGGAAAGCTGCCTCCTCCCGAAAACAGATTGTACCTTTGAAGGGCTGTTTTCATTTCAGGCCCTGCAAAAATAAATACACTAATGCCCTTTGCGCCGGGAATATCTACCGTAACCTTTGCGCCGTCATCAGTTTTTTCCTCCTGATTATAAAGTTCTTCTGTGGACAGCCTGGTTTTTTGGTTCTGCGGGATATCTGGCTTCGCCCCAAGATTTTTTCTGTTTCCGCCGATATAAAATGTAGGATACCTGGCAGTATTGATCAGCACGGCATATCCTCTCGAAGAAATATAGAAAGGAAGCGGTGCATGGCTATACCCCAGGTTATTTAACGGATAATCATTTACAAGAGGTTTTCTTTTCATATTATTCTGCCTGAAAGAACCCATCTGTAAGCCAAAGCCATATATATTTTCCCCATCAGCCAAAGGGATCTCTACAATACACCCTCTTGACGTGACGGTTATTTTCAATTCCCCGTCATTAAAAGGATTATCACAAACCGGCAGCATCTTCAACTGCTGTGACATGGCAGGCATTTTAAAACTCAGAGGAGTATGAGCATCTTCAACACCTGCTTTGTATTTATAAACACCGGCATCTTCTCTTTCAGCAGGCTGATTAGCTTTAGCCGATGTAAAGACGAATACACATAAATATATAAATACAGTTTTCAAAAAAGATTTACGCATAATCAATTTTTAGAGCTTGTTAAAAATTCTATTCACAAAAGAAACGCTAAAGATAGCGCAGGCTGAACTCCTCAAACTCCCCGGATTTATTTTGTGAGCCTTCATCTGCCTTTACAAATAAACCAACTTTCATCCCCCATGACCACCAGGAAAGATAATCCGTTGTAAGGTGTGCAGGCAACGGCATTTTTGTCCATTTTACATTATCTGTGCTATATAAAAAATCAAACTGGTTGGCTCCTTTTGCAATTGATTTGAGATAAACAGCTCCTATCGGGCTGATCTGCACTTCAGAAAGCACATCAAAGTTTCCCTCGTCTGACTTCAAAACCTGTAACTTATTATCTTTTAACCCGAAAGCCAGATATCTTTTATTAGTAGCATAATACACCAGACCGCTCATCACGTTATTTACAGGAATAACAGCAGTCCGGGTTTCAAAGTCAGCATACTCCGGAACGGCGGCAATGACGGAAATAATTTGTTTTCCTTCTACCAGCGGCTGATCCTTCAGCCTAAGCCTTGCCCCTGATATTTCCATCGCCGACAGATATGTAGAAACATCGAACCTCCACCAATCTGCCAGCTTTCCTTCAAACTCGTCCACTATGTCTGACCTTAACTGTGCAGGATGAATATTCTCATTGATGAGGTTAAAATAAGGCCACTGTGTTCGGTCATCCCAGTAAAGTTGGCTCAGCATTGCCGACCGCCCTAAATAGGGAAAACCATAGCTATGATACGCATGATATAAATAATAAAACTTGTTCCCTGTTTTAACAACAGTGCCGTGGCCGGGACATTTCCAAATGTCATTACCTTTCAAAACGGGATTTGAAGGATTCTTTTCCCACGGGCCTTTCATAGTTTTTGCACGAGCCACACCTACCTGGTAATCACAAAGGCCACCGCAACAGGCATTTCCCGAATAAAGCATATAGATATAATCGCCCTTTTTTACAAAACATTGCCCTTCGATTCCGCCTTTTTCCCAATTATCTTCATTCGCCGTCAGCACTTCAAAAGCCTCCCCGGAGAGCTTTAACCCATCCTTCGTTAATGCAGAGCCAAGTATCTGGATCGGCCTTCCCGGAGTTAGCCCATAAGCCTTCCATGTAATATATTTTGTCCCTTTCTCATTATAAACAAAAGCATCAATCGCTTCATTACCCCATTCTACAATAACACCATGATCTGTGAAACCTTTCTTGATATCCTTTGTAGCAGCGACGCCTATGCAGGAGATACCATCAATTCTCCGCGCCGTGTAATAACAATAAAAAATACCGTTTTCATAATACAGCTCCGGCGCCCAATAACTGTCCTTCGTCCATCCAGGTTTTTGACTGAACACGTAGTTTACAAACTCCCAACGTTTCAAATCCTTTGACTGATAAACAGGATAATAAGGGCCCCAGTTGTTTGATGAGCCACATGCATAGTAAACATTGCCAACTTTAATAACAGAAGGATCCGGAAGCTCGCCCGGTATAACCTGCTGCTGGATGGTTTGCTTTAATTGCTGCGCGTCACAAAAAACGGAAAACAGGCAGCATAAAATCAGTAACCTATACTTCATAATTAAAGTTAAAAAATGACAATGCTCACAAATATTACTTATTACATATTTACATCTTCAACGAAAGCGCGCGTTTTTCAGCCTGTTTATATTGTTTCAGTAAAACATCCGCACCACCTTTAAGCATTTGTGCATCGGCTTCCATTGATATAATCTTTTCTTCGCCGGGCATCAGGGTGATATAATTTTCTGACATGATGAGCGGAAGCACACGTTCTCCGGTCTTTTTGTTCACTAACCGCAGCCTGTTCGCAAAAGCTACCGTGCGGGCATTATTCTTCAGCGACAGGGTCAGTTTCATTGTGCCCGAAACAGATTCCTTACCAACTAAAGTACAGGATAAATTTGCAGCGGGCAAACTGTTAAGAGCAGTATAATCCAGCTCTTTTACACCATTTCTCCAATAGAAGTTTTCCGACAACAGCTTACCTTCCGCATCCCTCAACTCCAGTTTTATGAAATGAAGCGGCGTCAGGCCTGTACCAGTCTGATTGTCTGTATCAAAAGCGAGACGGAACGCTTCGGCGATGTTGCTTGCAGGTACATCTATCTTTGCCGACTTCCCAAGCTCCGGCATCTCTTTGCCATTAATATTATAAACGATTGCTTTTACCGTAGCATTTTTCAAATCATACGACGTTGTGTTAACCGCTTTAATACTGTTATTGGAGGCGTTCCACTGAACATGCAAAGGCTCACAGGCTATTTTTGCACCCCAATAAGACCCGGTGGCATCATAGTAATAATCATAAGTTTGCCAGACAAACGAAGGGTAAGCCGACTGACTCATCCATATCAAAATTCCCGCAGCATCGTTCCACATTTTATCATTCCATGCTTCGTACATGCCCTTCATTACTTCAATATTTAAAAGCTGTGCCTTCTCGCAAAACTCTTCAAGGTTACGTGATTCGCCGAACTGGGTGTTTACAGCCTTCTTATAGTTGATAGGATTAGCATTGGAAGCTTCTTTTCCGAAGAAGTGTTTGTTCCATACAGTTGAGTCGGAGTCTTTCAATTCTTCATCAGTGGGCAAAGGCCACAGCTTGTTTTTGGGGATGAATTTTATAATGCTTTCATAAGTTGGGAAAGTAGCTGTTCCAATTTCTGAACGCAACCCGTAGCCACGATCTGAACCATACGGATACGCAGGTTTATTCCATGCAAGGTTACTCCCCGAAGTTTCAAAATGATGACGCGGCGGCTGATTGCCCCACCATCCGCTGCCTGACAGCCCATCCTGATTGGAAGACGATTTATACATCCGGTCATTATGATCTTCCTGGGCTACGATTGCACTCAAATAGTTATCCAGTTCCGGCTTAGGATGCGTTTCATTCGCCCCGCACCACAAAGCAATGCTCGGGTGATTTCTTAAACGCTTTACTTTATCAAGTGCATTTACTTTAAAGTCTTCATCACTGGCCACATCGTTATAAGCTACATACAGCCAGAAATCATCCCAAACCATGATACCGTGCTTGTCACAATAATCATAGAATTCGTCATCTGTTACACATCCTGTCCACAACCTGATCATATTATAATTCATGTCCTTGTGCAACCTGATCTTTGTTTCATACTCTTCGCCATGACAGCGGAGCAGGTATTCGCTCATGCCCCAGTTGCCCCCCTTTACATATATTTTCTGCCCGTTAATGAAAAAGTTCATTACAGGCCAACCCGCAGCATTCTTCACAAATTGGTATTCGTATTTTTTAATACCAAAGTTTATTTCTTTTTCATCCGAAACAATTCCATCTACCGTGCAGGTAAGTTTGCAATTATAAAGATTGGGATCGCCGTAGCCGTTTGGCCACCACAGTTTGGGGTTATTCACCAAAAACTTCGCAACATCATTTTTATTCATATAGACTGTAGAAACAGCACCGGCATTTATTGTAACTTTTCTTGAAAATTTAATATCCCCGGGCTGGATAACACCCGAGATAACGGCTTCCTTTTTTTCGGCTGATGCATTTTTCAATTCCGAAGAAAAAAATAAGTAAGCAATATCATTTGACTCCAGTTGCGACCTCACCCATGGGTCTTGCATGACTACATCACCTGTTATTTTCAGATACACGTTCCCTGTAATGCCTGCCAGCCTTCCAGGCACATAGGGCATCCAGTCCCAGCCTGCCCCGGAAAGGTATGTAGGGCTGGCAGTTACACCAAAAGACTCTTTTGAATCACGAGCTTTCTTCTGATCAGCATCGGTGATTAAAACGGCAATTGCATTTTTACCGGATGTTTTTATCAAATCTGTAATATCATATTTTGTACGAAGCATGTGCCCGCTGACATCTTTGGTAGAAGTCGGGGGGCCTGATAATTTCACACCGTTAAAATAAAAATCTGCGTAGCGATTGGTATTGTCAAAATGTAACCATACCCGCTGTCCTTTTTTATAAGAAGCAGGTAATTCAAATTCAGTCCTGTACCAAAAAGGCCTGTTAAACAAAGACTCATCCACTTTGTAAATGTTATCGGCATAGTTGGGATCAGACACAATTCCTGCGTCCACATAAGCGGTAAATACGGTTCCGGGGACAACACCATTTACATATCCTGAAATATTAAATCCTGGGGTTGAGATTTCAGTACCGGGATTTTTCAAATCAGCCAAGGGCTTGATCTGCCACACATGGGAATCTGAACTATTTAAAGATACCTGAACGGTTTGAGCATCACTTAATCGTGGGAAAAATATCAACCCGCTCAACAAAAAAGAAAACAGTAACTTATTCATGCCTGTAATTAAAACGAATTAAAAAATAATATCAATGATTGCATACTTATAAAACAGAATATTAAAGAAGCTTTATGAACCTTATTTACTTCTAATTTTTCGGATCATAAACGGCAACACCTACCCTGCTATCGGCACAGCCGTAATACAAAAACCATTTATGCCTATAAAAGACAAGACCTTCCACAAATACGGTACCCGCGGGGTACTGTCCGCTTTTTTCAAATGACTCTGTGGGCACAAAAAAAGGTTTATCTAACCGACCAACCACCTTTGACGGATCTTTCAAATCAAACAGCACCTGCCCGGCGGCATAAGTGCTTGCGGTATATTCTTTATCTCCGCCCTCCGCCTTATTTTTACCATTGTATAAAACAAGTATTCCTTTGTTTGTCATTACAGCAGGAGGCCCACATTCGGTAAGGTCACTGTCAAAATAGCCGGGGCGGGGTGATACCACAGCTTTTAGCTGCCCTTCTTCATCCAATTGAGGTATCCAGTTAATAAGATCGTCAGAAGTTGCAATATTCATGAATTTTTCACCCCAGTATATCATGTACTTTCCATTCACTTTTGCAATCACCTGCTTCCCGCTTTTTATTTGTGTTACTACAGACGCGGACTTGCTTGCCAAATCTTTAAACCTGCCGTTATACGCTTTATAAAAAGCGGGGCCGTGCTTTTTCCATTTAACCAAATCTTTCGATGTCGCTACTGCCAGCCGTGGCACTTTCTTATTCCATTGTGTGTACATCATTACATACGTTCCGTCTTCTGTTACGGCTACCCGAGGATCTTCACAACCGCCCGGCCATTCAAATTCTTTCTGGTCATCATCTGCAGGAAAAAAAACAGGTGTAGAACGGCGTTTCATAGAGATGCCATCAGCACTCTCTGCCAGTCCTAACCTTGAAGTGCGCTCACCAATGCCTTTACCGGAGCGATCCTCGGCACGATACAATATATAAATCTTATCCCCCTTCACAGTAGCAGCCGGGTTAAACACATCGTTTGCTTCCCATGCAATTTTTCTTCTGCTCATAGGATCTACAAAAGTGCTCGAAGGTTTCGGGGTTAAAACAGGATTTCCTTTTGCCGGACGGGCGAACGGGCCTAATGCCCACGGCGGAAGACTTTCCTGTGCAAACATCCCTGCGGATAAAAGCATAAGGGATAACAACAAAATCGCACCTTGGATATATTGTTCCCGTACTGTTATACGTTTCTTATATTTTGCCCTCTGATTATTCATTGTTGCTCTTTTAATAAAATACCGTTTAAAAACCTCTATTGATTTAGTTTACATATCCTTACCCAAGAACATTAAAAAACCGTTCAGCATTCACATTTTAATTATCCGCCAAATCCAATATTACTACAATTCACCGACGTTTTTCAAGCGGACTGTCCTGATGCCAAAACGAGGCATATTCAGTTGAACAATAATACCTGCCCCATTTTTCCGTAACACAAGCTTCTCTCTCAGCTTGCCATTTAATTCTTCCAACTGTGCGCTATCTGCGCTTACACCAATAATAATTTTTTTTTCTTTTTCATCCCCATCCGCATTGAACAATCTCACCAGCAGGTCTTTGCCATCAATCAAAGTGGTTGTAACCTGATATCCCGTTCCCCTCAAATCCAATAAAGATCGTTTAAGATTACCGACTCCCGAGGAGTACTTTGCGACCAGCGGTTCTTCCCAACATAGTGACTCATCGCTTATTCCTCCTTCATCCCATTTTCCCTTATGTGGCACCAAAGCATACCTTATCTCCGTAGGGGATGTAATCGTATGGTTTCTTCCCCATAGCCCTGCTCCTGAATACTGCACGTTCAATGCCAAAGGGAAATCTTCACCATGTGCGTAAGTAGTCGTGTGATCAGAGAACAAAGCGAGGCCGATATTATTTTTCGAGTCATACACATCCACCCAGTTCAATATGATATTATTCTTGATACTGTCCCAAGTGGAAAAAAAGGTATTACCCAGCTTGCTTTCTGTTACATCAAAAGGTGCATTTTTATAAATTTGCTGAGAAGCGAAATTTACGGGGAACAAGGCAAGCAATTTTTTGCTATCATTATAAAAAGGCTTACGATAATCTTTGCCGTCTAACCCTCCTTTTTGTTTATAATCATCCCCTATACCGACATTATTCTTCCAATCTATTTTTAAGCTGCAATCAATCAGTCTCTCACCTTGCTTTAAAGTAATAGTTTGTGAATAGGGATGATTCAAAAGCATCCCCTTAACCTCTGCCTTTACTACAAAAGGGCCGTTTTCTATAACAGAAACAGTGGCAGGATTGTCTGACGTTGCCAGAAAGCCCCCGTTGTCAAAGAAGGAGCCTCGCAGCTCATTAAACTTCCTTGCATTTTTTATATCCACAAATTCTTTATTATCGAGCTTTTTTGCAACGAGACTTTTAATAGCCCCTCCTTTCAAGGGATCTAAAATTATTTTATAATAATCAGTCTCTAATACTACCTCTCCCGTTTTAGCAACATAGCCCGTAGCACCGTGGGCATGGGTTGACGTTGCTTTTCCTTTATTCATTCTATAAGACGCAAATCCAAACGCAGGCACCTCGGCCTGAAAATAAACAGCATTTTTTGCGTCTGTTCTATCGGCTTGTAAAGGCATGATTTTACCAACCTCGTCTACAATTTCAATCTCTCCTCCCGTGAAATCCTGGGGCAACCGGAGTTTTACAAATGCTTTTCGCGGGGTTCCGGTGGTATTGTAAACCCTAATAAAATCACAATTGTTATTACACTGCACAGAGGCCTGAATTATACTATCGCTTATTTGATTAGTTGAGGTTGTCCATTTTTTAACTTTATCCGCCCAAGTATCACCTTTCCTGCCATTATAAGGCACTATCCAGCAATCGTGATGCTGAGAAAGCATCAGTGTACGCCAAGCCTCATCAATAGAAGATTGTGGCCAAGGCTTATGCTCATATACGCTCGACATGGCCGCAACTTTTTCTGCCATTACAATATTGTTCTCAGACGCACGAACCTGCTGTGCTAATTTTTGCATTACCTGCGAGCCCCACACGAGACTGACCAGCACATCCTCCTGAGTGAACTTCCAATCCTGCTGTGGCTCTTTTATAGAATAGTTCTCAAAATACTGCCGCCATGTCGTATAATAGGTGGGTTGATAGCCCCTATTGCCATTCCCTATCCACGGCCCATTTCGCCATCCTGCATCCTGCAATGTCATAGCTACGGGGTTTTTAATACCATAAGCTAACGCATCCTTTATATACTTACGGGAATTAGTCCAGCCTTCTGTCTGCCAGGTAGAACCAGGCAGCAAACCCTCTGTTGCATAACGCGGCGATGTTATAATTTTTGTGCCATCCGGGCCGATCCAGTTCACAAGCTCTCCGCCATAAGCTCGTGTATATCCGCCCCAGCATGTATTAGGGTTTTTTAAAGATGCATACTTATAACCAAATGATTTCAATATTTGCGGCAAGGCGCTGGTAAAGCAGGGTTCCTCAGACGAATAGGCAGTAAAAACGGCTTCGGGAAAATATTGTCGTACTTTTTTCATCCCGTATGAAAAATGCCTGATAATACTTTCCCCCGAAACATTAAAGAAATAGCTTTGCCCGTAAGCGGGACTTACGTATTCTATCCTGCCATTGCTTGATTGATCGGCAAAAATCGCCTGCAATTGTTTCAGTGATTCAGGCTCTCTTATCCAAACAGAATCCCATGTTTCGGGCTCTATTTCGAGATTGACTTTCCAATACGGATATTCCTGTAATTTTTTTACTAAAAACTGCGTATATCCATTGGGATAATGACCATATACACCACCGTGGTATCCGTCAATAAAATAGGCGTTCTGACCAAAACATTCACCCATCCAAACTAATAATAATAAGCACCAACATCTTCTTAGAAACACCTGCATCCTTAAATAGTTAAATCAAAAATAGTATGTACAGTATTATTATTAAGTCACTTTTTTTCAATTGTACCTCTATATGATTGGGTAACTCATTCGGGAAAACATTAAGCCATAGGTGTCATTATTTACATAGCGACACCTATGGCCTGTATTTATACATTAAGATAATTTATATTTCTGAATAATGCGGCAACTATGATTATTCAAGTCATAATCTCGTGCTTCACAGAATATATTTTAGAAACCAATCTGTAGACCTAGATTTATTACACGCTGGTTCATATAGGCATCACCTGCGGTATTGCTGGTTACTTCGGGATCTTGCTGATACAAATCATAATTTTTAAATGTAAGCAAATTATACGCACTTAAATAAATCCTTGCATTATTCAGTTTCATTGGTAACACTCTACTGGGAAGCTGATATGCGAGATCCACAGTCTTTAACCGTATGTAACTTGCATCTATCATCCAAAAAGTGGATGGATATGCCGCCGGACTATTGACAGAGCCCGAGTTGGTAGTCAGCCTGGGGAACTTGGCATTATCTGGGTTATCGGGCGTCCACCTTAATTCATGAATAGGCTGAAACTGGCTCTGGAATGGCTCGATACCTGTTCCGGTAACATAAAAACTATAGTTGAATGACCCCTGAACCAAAACACTTACGCTAAACCCTTTGTAGCTGGCACCAAGTGTTATGCCCGCAGTGGTGTTGGGCAGGTTTGGCTTGCCGATAGGGCCCATGTCGTATTCGTCAATTATACCATCATTGTTAAGATCTTTGTACTTCAGATCTCCGGGCTGAACAGGAACACGCGGCTTCGCACTATTGTCGATATCATCCTGATCTTTATAAAACCCGATATAAGTATAGCCAAAAGGTTGCCCAATAGGATGTCCTGTGCGCATAAGCCACGGAAATGCAGGCATTGCCTCATCCTGAAACAGTATCTTATTTTTTGCATAAGAAAACACACCCGTTATACTGTAGTTAAAATCACCCACATTATTACGATAAGCCAAGATACCATCAAATCCTCTGTTTCTCACTTTGCCCATATTGAACCTGGCTGTGCCCACACCAAGAATCTGAGATACCGATCCCCGCGTAATAAGCTGGTCATACCTCGTATCCCTGAAATAATCAATAGTAAGAGAGAACCTATCTTCAAACATATTCAAATCAATCCCCACATTAAACTTCTTTGCTTTTTCCCAGCCCACATGGGTGTTGCCCAAATCGCCCTCATATATTCCGGGATAATTTTTAGCGTCGCTTTCCCCAAAAACATACCCACCGATATTATTCTCATATTTCTGATAATACAGGTATCTATTTCCCACAACCGCATCGGATCCTACCTCACCATAAGATGCCTTCAGCTTCAGCAAACTAATTTCCTGAACCTTAAAAAAGTTTTCCTTATTAATATTCCATCCCAAGCTAAATGCGGGAAACAAGCCGTATCTTTTATCAGACTTAAAACGGTCTGAGCCATTATAACCTATGTTTACATCAGCTAAATATTTTTGTTGGTAATCATAGCCGACCTTAAAACTATAGCCCTGAAACTTATTGGGCACAGAAGCCCCTTTCTGATCAGTAGAACTCTGCCTGTTAAATAACAGGAGCGAGGTAAAATGATGTGACTTAAACGTGCGATCGTAGTTTAACTGACCCAGCATGTTCACGCTCTTATTATAAGCATCCGTCGAACCTAACAATGCATAACCATCCAATTGATATTTTCCTCTGGAATCAAGCGTGTAACTCCCATCTTCGGGATTATAATTATAAGAGGGCGGAGAATATCCGTCCATTGGCCCTCCTCTGAACAAATGTCGCGTATTGGCCTCTATGCTGGAATAAGCCACACGTGCCATAAGGGATAGCCCTTGGGTAATCATATCCAATTTCTCGTTAACACCAAAGAGCACGTTAAGATCCGCTCTTTTCTCCCGCGAGTAACCGCTATTGGCCAAACGCGCATTCAATGTAGCAAGGTTGTCCTGATTGTACCTGTCGTATGCATAGCTTCCGTTAGGGTTTAAGAACGGAGCCGAATAGGGTCTTGTCTTTTTAAAATTATAGATTTCAGAAACTATATTTTGGGCATGTGGCTGATTAACATCCCCAAATCTCGTTGTGACATCCAACCGCACGCTAAGACTCTTGGAGGCCCTGATATCAAGGTTACTTCTAAAGTTATACCTACGGAAATAGTAGTTAGTGTTCACCTCGTTACGGGGATCGGAAAAATCCCTTAACGCACCATTTTGCGAAAAAGCACCGCCTGAAACAAAATACCTGGCAATATCATTACCACCTGATATATCCACATTGGCATTGGTCTGCAAAGAGTAGGGTTTAAAAATGGCCTTGTACCAGTTTACGTCCGGGTGGCCATAAGGATCATCCCCAGTCCTGAAATGCTCCAAGTCCTTGCCAGTGAACGGAGGGTTAAGCCCATCATTCGTGTAGGCTTCATTTTCAAGTAAGGCGGTTTGGTAGGAGTTCAGGAATTTAAGTTTTGTTACGGGAGTCTGTGAACCTCCTTCTACTCTTGCATTTATCTTAGGACGCCCTAATATACCTCTCCTCGTAGTGACAATCAATACACCATTAGCCCCCTTAATACCATACACCGCAGTCGTGGAAGCATCTTTCAGAATTGTAATATTTTCGATTTCGTTTACATTAATCTGAGCCAATTGCTCATAAGTGTATTCAATATCATCTACAATAATAAGCGGTTTATTACCATCGGGATTTAATGAGCTTACGCCCCTGATAAAAAAGTCCGAGGCATCCTTGCCCGGTTGACCGGAACGTTGTTGAGAAAAGAACCCCGGCAGTCTTCCCTGAAGTGTATTTTGCACGTTTGCCGTAGGTACAGTCCTTATAGCTTCGGCCGATATTGAACTTGTTGCACCTGTATTTGTTATGCGCTTTTTTGTACCATATCCCACTACCACAACTTCATCCATGGACTGCGAAGCAACATACATACTAATTTCAAGTTCTTTTTCGCCCTGAGGTTCAATCTCGTAGGTCATATACCCCACTAAGGTAAAAACAAGCTTACCTCCAACGGGCACGGCGATTTTAAACCGGCCATCATCGTCAGTAATGGCACCGCCCGAACCTCCTTTAACGGTAACAGAAACCCCGCGCAACGGGCCGTTATTGTCCCTGACAAGACCGGGCACCTGCCTTTGCTGGGCAAACAAAGTCGTTCCCATAAATAAACAGAAAACTAAAATATATATACGCTGCATAAAAAAGCTATTAATCTGTTTGTTCAATTTATTTTCATCAATCATTCTTTCTATAACTTACCATCCCGGGTTTTGACGCATATTTGAGTTCTTCACCACCTCATCATAAGGAATCGGGTACAAATACTGCCTGGTTTTAAAGACAGGGGTGAAAACTTCCTTTTCAGACATGGACAATCTTCCGGAAGAACCCCTGACAATCGACATGCCGTGCAAGGGAGTGTTCATCACCGTTTCGGCAATCTTCCAACGCCTTATGTCCCAATATCTGTGCTCTTCAAAAGCCAGTTCGATCCTGCGTTCGTTTCTGATTGCCTGCCGCATATCATTCTGCGTCATTTCAGACACAGGCTTCAAGCCGTATTGCCCATTGCCGCCCTCTTCGATACCTGCTCGCTTTCTCAGATCTGTCAATACTTTATATATTTCAGCGTCAGGCCCTGAAAATTCATTCTTGGCCTCGGCATAATTCAACAACACTTCTGCATATCTGAAAAGGATTACATCATGAAAAACGCTTGAAAAGTTGTTGGTAGCCTCAAATGCGCCCATGAACTTTCGCATATAGTAACTTGTACGGGTTTCCACATTCAGCGTACCGGGATGGCTTCTTCCTCCTTCGAAAGTTTCCAGACTTGTATTCAACCATTGATGGCCATTATAAAAAATGCTCATCTCAAATCTCGGATCCCTGTTGGCGTAAGGGTCTGCCGCACTATATCCTGCCCCATCCTCACTTATACCCTTCCCGTTCTTCATCGGAAACGCATCTACAAGTTCCTGAGTAGGGCTGGTTCGTCCATTGGCCGTTCCCGGTGAATATCCTACCGGCCCGTTACTCGTTTCAACATTCGTACTCGTACTTGCGGGATTTACGAATATTATTTCTTTATTTTCTTTTTCAGCAAACCCATCCACTGTAATAAAAATATCAGAGAACCGCTGTGGTATAAGGTCATACTCGTTACGACCTATTAGTTCTTTTGCCGCATCTGCCGCCAGTTTCCAGCGGTTTATATCATAATTGGTATATCCGGTTTTATCATTCCCTTCTTCTATATTTTGTCCATTGAATAAAGGGCTTGCAGCATAAAGCAACACACGGGCTTTTAAAGCAAGACATGCGCCCTGTGTCACCGCCTGATATTCTCTGGTAGCCTGAGTCTGCGCCAATGTGCGAAGGCTATCCTTGATGTTGTCGCATTCGCTCACTATATAATTCACGCACTCTTCAAAGCTGTTGCGGGGGAGTTCCATGTTAGCACCCAACTGCCGTACGCTATCGCCAACCAACGGCACCCCGCCGTAACGCTTCAAAAGCTCAAAGTAGAAAAGTGCTCTTATAAAACGTGCTTCGGCTTTATATGCCCTCTTTTTAGGGAAGCCCGGAGCCACCATTTTGTTGAGGGGTACGACATCAATATTATTGATAAAAATATTTACCTTCCTGATAACCGAGTAGCTGGTGCCCCACATGGCCTCTCCTCCTGGAAACGTGGAGGAGGTATACCCCCCGGTTGCCAATCTATATACATCCACACTTCCCGGCGAAGAGGAAATGGCATCGTCTGTAGCGGCATCCAACAAATCATCCCCCACCCTGTTGTAGCCCTTTGGCAAAGCAGCGTAAATCCCGTTCAGATAAAACTCTGCATTCGTACCTAAAGAGTCGTCCTTATCAAAAATATATTCGATGGTATTGAGTTCCAGCGGAATTTTTTCGATATTCTTGGCGCATGAAAATAGCAGCGCAATACAACTGATCAACGTTAAACCGGTAATGCTCCTAATCATACATTTATATTTTTAAAGTAAGCTCGTTTAAAATTTTATATTAACACCCATGTTATATACCTTCTGTATAGGGTAAGCACCAACTTGCACCTCCGGATCTACCCTGTCGTAGGCCGACCACGTGAACAGATTTTGGGCATTAACAAAAGCGGTTACGCCAGCCACTTTAAACTTGGATGTCCATCTGTATGGGAAAGTATATTGAAGGTTAATATTTTTAATCCGCCAATAATTACCGGAGTGCAACCAGAAGGTGCTGCTGCTAAGCGTATAACCATCGCCAAACACTCCGTTTGCTTTTAGCCGAGGATAAGTTGCCGTCGTAGCCGTTTCAGGAGTCCACCTGTTAAAAAGCTGTTCATACATCTGGCCATACACCTGTCCGTTACCCCTTAGTATCTCTGTATCCCAGTTATCAACATACAAGTTCCTGTTTGTGACACCCTGCACCAACACGCTGAAGCCAATGCCTTTGTAATTAAATCCGGTCGTAAGTCCGTAGTATATAAGCGGACTGGTTTTACCAATTGCCGTCTGATCGAACTGGTCAATAAGGCCATCGCCATTAAGGTCTCTGAATTTTATATCACCGGGGCGAATCTCGTACCCCGCTATGAGGGCTCCTGAATTCACCTCCTCCATGGATTGGAAGAATCCATCAGCTATATAACCAAATCTTTGGCCTACCGGCTTACCTGTCCTTATATTCCAGGGATAATCGCGTCGCTGCTCGTCTTGAAACAACACTTCTGTTTTTTGCAGGGAACCGTTGGCCGTTACGAAATAATTAAATGACCCTATGTTATCCTGATAGGTAACTGCAAGCTCACCACCGGTATATAGGTTCTTCCCGATATTTTCGGCAGGATATCCCGTACCTATCAACTGAATACTTTTACCCCTTCCCTGTAGCAGGTCATAATAAACATCCCTGTAATAGTCCGCATTAACGGAAAGATGGTTTTTGAACAAAGAAACATCCAGCCCCACATTGAATTTATTACCCAGCTCCCAACTGATATTTGCATTTGCCATGCCATTTTCAGTCTTTGATCCCTTCGCAGGGTTGTGGTCAACTCCTGACACACCCCTATTCCCATCGGTATATGTTTGCCGCCATATAAAATAACCGGAATTATCCACACCATTTCCCGTGTGGGCGTAAGTAGCCCTCAGCTTTAACTGGTTTATCCAACCGGCATTATCTTTAATGAAGTATTCTTTAGCCATGTCCCATCCTGCGCCAAATGCATAGAATACGCCATATTTATGACCGGGAGGATACCTGTCATACCCACTGTAATTAACAGCCGCCTCAAACATGTATTTTTCGAGATAATTATAAAGCCCCTTTGCCATCAAGTTGGTGGCATTCCCCGGCAAATCGTAGTTTAACGTGGAACGGCGCATATCCGCCATCACCAATCCCGTAAAGGAATGCCCGGTTGATAAGTTTTTGGAATATCCTATCTGCCCCTGTGCATACCAGTAGCGCGTGTTAGAGATAGGATGGAAGGTACTTATTTGCGGTGAACCATTGCCATACCGTGCATAAGACGTGTCGCCGTCATTACCTATCTGCATCTGGTATACCGGCATCTTCATGGTTCGTTCCGTTATGGTTGCTGATTGCACCGCAAGGTTGCCGCTTATCTTGCCCCATAAACCTTTCACCCAGTTATCAAAATTGTATCTCATGTCAACGTTAGCCATAATATCCCTGTCATTGGCCATGATGTACCCCGATTTATCCAATGAGGCCCTGAGGTTTGTTTGGAAAGAATTGTTTCCGCCATAAGAACCATCCGGGTTACGTATAGGATAAGCATTGTTCGGCGTTCTCAGCAAACCATCAAGAATAGAACTAACAGTAGCACCGGGCTGGTTGGCATCCTGTATCCTGCCAAACAACTGCACGCCTATATTAAAGTATTTCGTTACATCCACATCTACTTTGGAGTTGACAAGATATCGCTGCAGTTGCAATTTCGCATCAGAATTATTGGTGTTCAATAGTCCTTCTTGATCCATATAGTTTAATGATATAACATATCTGGCCACCTTGCCGCCGCCACCGAGATTCAAATTATACTTATATAATGGTGCATTCTTTTTCAGAACTTCATCATACCAATTCACATCCGGATAACGATAAGGATTATCGCCTTTCTTAAATCCCTCAAGGTCGCTAACACTATATAAAGCTTTTCTACCATCATTAACCAATGCTTCATTAACCAGATATGCATAATCAAATGCGTTCACAGGCTTAGGTAATTTAATAGGCTTTTGCGTTCCCACCTCGGCTGTAAAAGACAATTGAGGTGACCCTTCTTTTGGCTTTTTGGTCGTGACCAACAATACCCCGTTAGAACTTCGCTGCCCTAATGCAATAGATGACAGCCCATCCTTTAAAACGGATATACTTTCTATACTTTCTGGATCGAGAGAGAAGATACTTCGCTGAATGCCATCTACGATTACCACAGGATTCTGACCCCTTAGTTTTATAGAGATTTCGTTATTATCGCTGAAAGACCCTAACCCGGTTTTTGCTATATTCTTTATTATACCCTCTTCTGTTGAATTAACATCTCCTGCACCGGCAAAAGTACGAAAGCCCCTTAGCTGCTCCGTATAAAGCCCGGGCAACCGCCCTGCAAGTGCATAAGCATAAAGCGTAGCCGGAGTGGTAGCTATTTGCGGAGTATAGACACTTGCGACTGAACCCAAAAACAGATCGGCAGGACGCTTTTCATATAAGACATCTATCGTGTCCACTTTTATGAGGTAGCTCTTTTTTACCTGGACAGAAATATCAGTTTCAGTGATCTTAGTTTTATAGAGCACGACATCAATACCTACCCCGGAGAACACGAGCGAGGCTCCGGCATTTACCTTTATTTCAAACAAGCCATCCTCATTGCTTAAAACAAAGGCATTGCCGCCCTGTTCACTAACTTTAATATTTTGGACAGGGTGACCATATTCATCAATCACCTTACCTCTTATCAAATGATTTGTTTGGGCAAAACCTGCACAGTATATGAAAAAGGTTATTAAAACAACAACAGTTTTCTTTACATAAGAATTTAACCGCAGCATATATTTTTCAGTTTATTGTGATCATGTAAGAACAAGAAATATTTATAAGGCTAATTACTGGCACTTAAAGGTGAATTTGAACGGATCGGAAGGCAAAAGACTTCCCCCATACCCCACTTTCTTTGTACCTGTCTCATCCATTAAAAAATATTCCATCCTGTCCAATGTCTGGTTTTCATTCAGCCCAAAGAACGACCGGGGCCAAAAATCAAACCTGAACGTGTTGATTCCCCCAGTAGGCTTGAACGCCGTTTTTTCACTAATCTCACATTGTTCTATTATCTGACCGTCAGTTGTATAGCCTTTAGCACACAGGTATATTTTTGACTCCGTGCTTAAAGGAGTGGTAACAAGATCGCCGTCATAAAATATGGTTTGGATATCATTGTCCGTTGCCTTTGCAAGCTCCATCATTGCAAGCTGGGGGTTCACAAAATCAATCATATCTCCGGTACCATTTTCCACGATCAACTGGGCAAACTTTCCGTCATGATATTTATCATCGCCCGGCGCCTCTATACCGTTAGTGGTGTTGCCTACAAAATATCCCAGGTTGACCAACATATTTTCTTCTCCCACTTTGGTAACAATCTTTACCGTGTAATCGACACTGGCGCTCAAATCATAGGTTTTCGTAGAACGAAACACAATCCATTCCATATCGTTTACAAGATTTCCCATCAGGGCATAGCGTTTATCCTGCATCAGGGCATTAGACCAGGGTGTGGCCGTTTTGGGGTCAAGCTCCGACGCCGGCATGAGGCTCATTTTTTCGTTATCGGCACCCTTTGAGATACAGGTATAATAAGCCTCTGTATTTTGGGAAGCATTCCATGATTTGGGGGCAAGAAACCCCACAACGAGCGTCTTACTGTCATTATTCCCGGCAACGCTCAAACGTACAGTTACGGTAGTCGTAAGCGTTTCCCCTGCATTTATGGTGCCGGGTTGATCCACGCTTATAATATCTGTGCTACAGGCGAATAGTAAAGCCAGCAGCGTCACTACGGAAAAAAACTTCCAGAAATTTTTCTTCTTTAAAAAATTTAATTTCATATACCCGTTTGAAAAGATTAACTATTTATTCTGCTGCCACCAATGAATACTGATAGGTATTTGAAGCACATCCCGGAGAACCTCTTAAAACTATACGCCTTACGCCTTCCACTACGGGATAGTCAAACTCATTGGTGAGCGTTTGCGAAGCCCCTTCTTGTATAAAAGAAATATGCAGCGGATGTGTACCATCGTCCAATGCCCATGTTCCATTTTTGGAAATAATGAAAGGCACCTTGTTTTTTACAGTATAAGTACCGTCTTCTTTAAACTCAATCAAAAAAGCAGAAAAGTCGAAATTTTGAGTTATTTCCACGCCATTCCTGATAACACTGGCAATTTTCCATACCCCTACCACATTTTTAACCGCCTCCGGGTTAATATTCGTCTGTTCCTTTTTACATGAACTAATGGCAAACGAAACCCACACGAGGGCAATGAATATAAAAAATGATTTTAGCACTCTCATAAATACAATTACTATTAAGTTTGAGTAATATTTTTTAAGCCTGTCTGATATTTTAATCAGCAGTACTCCAATAAGGATTTTGCTGAAGGGTCTTCGATTTTGCTATTTCAGCCTGCGGAATCGGGAACAGGTACATAGCATCCCTGAAGTTTCGCTTGCGCACATTAAATACCTCAAATTTGGTCGCCGGCCCATTGGATGTTCGGGTCACCTTCATGCCATGCATTTGCGTGCCTTCTGTATCCCCGGCTATAAACCACCTGCGCACATCCCAAAACCAATGCTCCTCAAATGCCAGTTCTATCCTTCTTTCGTTGCGAATTACTTTCCGCATTGCATTTTTGTCCATTCCCCGATCCAAACCATACGTATCGTCAGCACCAGCATCAATACCCGCCCTTTTTCTCAATGCAATTATCGCATCAAACACTTCCTGTGTAGGCCCGGAAAATTCATTTTCAGCTTCAGCAAAATTCAGGAGTATTTCACCAAGCCTTATCAAGGGCCAACAACGATCCGGGGCGTGGATACAATTACCTGCGATATCCGGCTTCAGCATTTTATTTACATAATACCCGGTAGTGGTGCGTTTAAACACTGCATCGGCCCCGGCACCCTCATACAGGTTTAATGGAATGCCCATAATAGGGTTCTGATAATCCGAATAAAAAACAATAAGCGAAGAATCATGCATAATGGTGCCGTCAAGCCTTGGGTCGCGATTATCGTAAGGACGGTTTGGATTATATCCCGAAGTTGCGCTATCAATCATCTTACCGTTTTTCATCGGGAAAGCATTCACCAGTTCCTGATAAGGATAGGCACCTTCTCCGTTCCCTCCCCTGCTCGGCGGCATCCAGCAAGATTCAAAATCTTTATTTCCTTTTTGCATCCGTGCAAAAAGGTATTCATTGTTCACCCGAAGCGTAAACAATGACTGGAACGGGGACACCGTCGTGCCCGCAAGTGTGGTAGTGGTATTATGCAACTCGAAAGCACCCAACGACAACACCGCCCTTGCCGCATCTGCCGCCTTTTTCCATCGGTTAGGATCAGCAGTCTTATATCCCACAACGGAACGCAAGGGTTCTGAAAGGCTGGCATTATATGAATTGTCTCCATTAAATAAGGGGCTGGCCGCATACAGCAGCACACGGGATTTAAGCGCATAACAAGACCCTGCCCCGGCACGTCCGTATTCAAGCCCCTGTTGCCGAACCGGCAAAGCAGCCGCCGCCGCATCACATTCCGAAACGATATAATCAACACATTCTTCAAAACTATTACGGCCAATCGTAATCTGGTCATCACCTGCAAAAAGGGTATCCCCTACCAAAGGCACACCTCCATAATGCTTCAACAGATTAAAATAATACCATGCCCTCAAAAACCTGGCCTCGCCCACCGTCCGCTTAATAAGGGATTGCGCAAAAGGCAAAGTGGGGGCATGCTTCAGGTACTGATTTACCGCGCGAATTTGCTTATAACAAATTTTCCAGGCATCATCAGATACCGTTGATGCGGTTATTGACCCCGTTGCAAACCCCATAGAGGTTGCAGAACCGCCCACCTTGGGCACGTCCGCTTCGGAAGAAGCAGCGTCCAGCCCGCCGTTTTTGTCAAAACGGGTGGGACTAAAACTAAACCCTACGTCCGAATAAATATTGTTCAGAAAATCCATCGTATAAGCACTATCACTAAAGACAACCTGCTCCGTAAGGCTAGAGGTATTGGTTTCTTCTAAAAACTTACTTTTTGAGCAGCCGACATTAAGGATTAATGCAATACTGGCAAGAATTATGAATGTCATTTGTATGACGTGAATATTTCTCCTCATATAAAAGAATCGTTTATCTTTTGTTAATATTAAAGTAACGTGAAAATACCCCTACCCCCATTTTACCGGCATTTTATTTTAAAATTTTTTTTACAAAAATTTTATCCGCCGCAGTGGAGGTAATTCCGTGCAGGGGTGACAGAGGCTTATCCCTGTACAAAAGATTGCCGTTTTATAGATTAGGGGCTACCGTTGCCCTATAAATCAGTTAATTTCACATCGTATTGAAACAATTGAAAAATGTATCCTGACCTGTACTATTTATTCCGGGAACTGTTTGGCGTGGAGTGGTCATTCCTTCATTTCCTCAATATATTCGGCCTTTTCGTGGCTTTGTCATTTGTAGCGGGCGCCTATTTTCTCAGAAAAGAATTCCTCCGGAAAGAAGCGGAAGGCATTTTCAGCGATGCGGCAGCACTTATCGACCCGGCTAAGCCTGCGGGGGTAAAACCAAGCGAAAGTGTTGCCTCCATCTCATTCTTCTGCACCATAATGGGAATATTTTTAGGAAAGTTGTTCTATATTTTTGAAAACTACGGGACAGGGAACGTTACTTCATTACTTTTTTCCTTTTCGGGTATAAATTTTTATGGCTCGTTAGTTGGCATTCTTCTCGCGGCGATAATTTATTACCGCTATAATAATATCAAGCTGTCCAATATTTTTGATTCGTCGGCGCCCGGCCTGATGCTTTCCTACGGCACAGGCAGGCTGGGTTGTCATATTTCAGGAGACGGCGATTGGGGAATAGTAAATACGACCCCTAAACCTTTCTCTTTCATCCCGGACTGGCTATGGGCTTACGACTATCCGCATAATGTTGCCCGTCAGGGTATTATTATGAACCAATGCGATTGGGGGAACTATTGTTATAAGCTTGCGGAACCTGTATGGCCCACGTCGGTCTACGAATTTATCGCTTGCCTTATCCTCTTCCTGTTCTTGTGGAAGATAAGGAAGAAAATACCCGGGCCGGGATTTCTTATGGCACTTTATCTTATACTTACAGGTATTGAACGTTTTTCCTTTGAAGAGATACGCGTCAATCCTGTAATAAATGGCCTGAACCTGACACAGGCACAGCTTGTCAGTATCCTGTTTGTTGCCTTCGGTGCAATATGGATGGCAAAAATACTTTGGCGAAAGAAGTATTCTGCTTAATTACCACTTTTAGCGGGTGTGCTGCCCATTGTTAATTCAAGCTCACCGCCCGCCATAATATCTCTGTAGTCAATATTATATTTATTATAAGGTTTGCCATTCAGCTTCAATTCCCGGATATAAATATTCTCAGAAGAATTATTTTTGGCCACAATGGAAAACTTCTTCCCGTTCCGCAAATGAATATCCGCTTTTGAAAACAAGGGGCTGGTGATTTCAAATTCTGTGCTTCCCGGGCATAGAGGATGGATACCCATTGAGGCTAATACGTACCAGGCGCTCATCTGGCCTACATCTTCATTGCCCACCAATCCTTCTACACTATTGTTGTAGGCGCTGTCGCAAATAATTCTCGTCCATTTTTGAGTAAGCCACGGTTTCCCCAGACGGTTAAACAAAAAGGGAACATGATGCACCGGTTCATTCGCATGGTTGTAGTAGCTGTTCCACATAAAATTTTTGGGTGTGCTGTCAAAAAAATGTTCGAGGTCTGCAATTACTTTTTCTTTACCGCCCATCAGCGCAACCATACCCTCCACATCGTGCGGCACAAACCAGCCCTGCTGGTAAGGATTGGTTTCAAAAGTTCCGTACCAATCGGTTAAACGGCCCTCTTTTGGCCAGGGCTCCCAGCTACCGTCTGCTTTACGCGGGCGGAACCAGTGATGCGCTGTATCCCATATATTTTTATAGGCGAGTGACCGTGCAGCGAATTTCTTTGCATCATCGCGCCGGCCTAAACTGTCTGCCAACTGCGACAGGCACCAGTCAGCAAAAGCGTATTCCAATGTTTTTGCGATACTGCCCGGATCATACCCCAGTTTGCCGTTCCCAAACTTTTCATTGGTATTTACCGCATATTGGTAAGCCTTCTGCACATCATAGTTACGAATACCTTTCACGTAAGCGTCTGCCAAAACCACAACAGCAGGATTGCCCAGCATGCACCCGCTATACGCATTTAGCATTTCCCAACGTTCCAGGTAACTGCTATCTGATTCATCTGCCATCGTTACCAATGAGTTGATCATGTCATTTACCAAAGGCGGATTCACGACTGTCTGTAAAGGAAACTGGCTTCGGAATACGTCCCATCCACTGAATATGCTGCGTTTTTTAAATCCTGTTGCCTGGTGTGTTTTCCCATCGCCGCCTGTATAATTGCCGTCCGCGTCGGTAACAACACGCGGGTCTATCATGGTATGATACAAAGCTGTATAAAAAACATGCTTTTGCTCTTCCGTAGCGCCATCAATATCAATCACTTTCAAAGCATCATTCCAAAGCTGTACGGCGTTCTGATGTACTTTTTCAAAATCCCAGCCATCTATTTCTGCTTTAAGGTTTTTTTTGGCCCCGTCCATACTTACAAAAGATATCCCTGCTTTCATCAAAACCTGCTCATCAGCCTTTGTTTCAAATTCAGTATAAAAGCCCAGATGCTTCCCTTCTGCCTCCTTTATATTTTTCTCAACAGCGGCATTGGCTATCCATTGATGATAATAGTCGCTTTCTATCGCCTCGCGCTTACGGCTGGCAGTATCAGGAATTGCTGCGCTCCATATACCATAATCCTTCAACGGCTTGCTGAACTGTGCATAGAAATAAACGGTATAATTGGCCTTTCCCTCTCCGTTGCCCCATCCGCCGCCATCCGGCGTACACTGCATCCATCCCTCTATGGCATTATTATCTATCACCTTCACAAACTGCTTTGTGGATGTACCTCCCACCCTTCTTGCAAGGTCAATTTGTATGCGGGATTGCTTATTTTCAGGGAAAGTGAACCGCAACAGGCCGCTGTGCGGCGCTGCCGTGGCTTCGGCTTTAATATTATAATCGGACAACTTTACCGCATAATATCCCGCTGATGCTTTTTCTGTTTCTTTTTCATACTGCGAACGATAGCCGGTACCTGGCGCATCTTCAAACGTTCCTGCAAATGTTTTGAGCTTGCTGGTGGAAGGCATCACCAAAAAATTACCAAGGTCGCCATACCAGCCGATACCGCTCATTTGTGTAAATGCAAAACCTTCAATACTCTTATGTTCGTAGCTGTAACCGGAACCGTTATCTCCCCCGGTGATCGTATTCGGGCTTACCTGCACCATACCATAAGGAGTGGTTGCCCCGGGAAAGGTTTTTCCCAGCCCATGATAAATACCGGCTTTGCCCGCGCTGGTGCTGGCGCCGATAAACGGGTTTACATAATCAGCCGGCAATTTTGTTTGTGTATGGCCACAGGCCATTACCAATACCGGTAAGGCTGATAGCGCTGCTTTGATGATCCGCTTCATTTATTTTATAATTCGTATATAAAAAGTATGCTTTTTAGGCTTATTAATCTGGTAAATCTGACCAACGATCACATCCATCTGATTTTGCCAACCCTGCCTTACTTCAGGATAACGGGCTTTTAAATAATTATCAAGATTCCCCCTGACAAAGCCTTCATTCAGGTGCGCATAAATGGTATCCAACGTGGCAAGGTCATCTTTCATCAATAGCCTTTTGTCCATCAGGAAATCATATTCCATCCACGCATAATCCCTGAACCGTCTTTCTATCTGCCATCTTTCCTCATTTAGTTTTTTTATAGCCATTGCCTGCTCATATTGCGGGGTTTTGCGTGCTTCTGCAAGGTTGATGCCTTCTTTAAGCTCTTTACCACTCCATTCCCCTATTTTCTGACCGTCAATTTCTATGGAATATTTGCTGCCGGTCAAACCGTTTATACGCAGCATTTCCTCGTTCATCTCTTTGGTAAAAGGAACAACTTTTAAAGCATCCGACTCCCTGCGTTGCATGGCACCCCATTCCCCGGTAGGGATAGTATCCACGGGGTAAGGCAATGCTTTGGCCAGGTAATCGAACTTTAATGTTCCATCCTTTGACTGTATATTGGTTATGCTGCAATTGACCTGGCTTTCGGCTTTAGAGGTTGCAGCATTTACCGTAAAATCGGCCACTTTTTTATTTTCAAAACCCTGTGCTTTTAAAAACAGGTAAGCCATCACCAAATGTCCATCCACACCGGGGTGAATCCTGTCGTTGCCTATCAATGTATAGGTGGAATCTTTCGCCTGCTCGCTTAAGTTAATGGCCGTCATCGGGCGGGTAAAATCAACAAATCCCCAGCCGCTTTTTTTCGCAACCGCTTCCTGGAAGTCAGCTACTTTAAGCATTGCATTTGCTTTACCGGGAAAAAGATTATTGTTCCCGAATTTGCTTGTTTCGTCATAAGGCGAACCGGCAATAAGAATTTTTTTAATCTCAGGGTGCTTTTTAAAAGAAGCATCCATTTGCAATAATGCCTGGTACGACCGTTCTAATTTTTCTTTTGACTTTTTAGCACTGTCGGATCCTAAAAATTCAAAATACCCGGTATCATTCATTCCAAATGTAAGAGTAATAACAGTGGGCTTTTTTGCATATACATCTGTTTCCAGGCGCTTGTACATCTGCTCCCCAATTTCACCGCCAATACCGCCATTCATAATCGTAATGGGCATATCAGGGAAACGCGTCATGTAATACAACCAGATGTCCTGGTGATACCGGCCTCCGTGCGTAATACTATTGCCCACAAACACCACCCTATCGCCCTTTTTGAAAGGCGCTATTTGCTGGGCATCTGCCGTAAAACAGATACCGGCAAAAAGAGAAATCCATAAATAATTCAAAACCTTCATCAGATATTATTTTAAACGAATCATTATTTCCAATTAAACACCCTTACAAAATAAGGCCTGTACCTGTCCGCACTTCCCGGATTATTAAAGTTACTCCAAAAAACAACAGGATTGATATTGTATGATATTACCAGCTCCCCTTGCTGACTAAGTGCATGATGCACAAAGGCATTGTAGGTTCTAATATTTTTTCCGTCGTATTTTTCGGGTATATGGTACAGGGTGCGCTTGTTAACCCATGGCCCTACAGGAGTATTTGACTCGAAAATATAAATATCCTGCCCGAAAATAATTTGCTGTGATACGAGGTAATACTTGCCATCTTGGTAAAACACATTGGGTTGAGTAATATCGCTGCAAACACTATATTTTGCGGGTGTAGTGCCCCACCCATTTTCCCCATAATATTCCCAGGTGCCTTTCAGGTCATGATTGGCTACGCGCGCCACATACAGAAAGGAAGTAAAACCGAGGTTTTCATTAGAATACATATAAGTATATCCATCAGGCGCCTTTATGCTTCCTGCATCGTAATTCCCGGTTACATCCTTGTCTTTTATTATTTCACGCAGTTGCATAGAAGGCAGGTCAAAGATGGCTACATCTGTACTTTTATGTTCAAAATCCCATTCGCCATCGCCTGTTTTACGTATATGCCCGAGCAGTACCTGGAGCTCATTGTTATAAACCTGCCCGGAGCCCGGCCAGTACCAGTCCTGGTCTTCCGGCGAGTTGCCATATTTTATCCAGGTCTGGCTTTGGTTCTCCTGCCCGGGGTTCAATTGTAAGAAACTTTCTAAAGAAATATCTTTCTGCAGTATAGCGCTATTTCGTACAAAGACGTTATCAATCCTTGCCCGATCTGCCGTTACCTCACCAAAAAAACTGTCTTGGAACGTCCATAACAAGGTGCCGTCAGGTAGCAAAGTAGTGTAACAACCGTCTGCGCCGTTCCACCCGGAGTAACGGGTAAGGTAATTATTGTACAGCGTATCGCTGTACACTTTCACATTGGCATTCCATTTCCCCTCATTTGGAATGAGTACGAGCCCCGGTACAGGCTTTTTATCAACTAATATATGAACCGTCCATTCGCGCTTTTGCCCGTTCTGGGAGGTTACTGTGTATATATGTGTATTGTCCCCTGAAAAATCAACTACTTCGCCGGAGGCCGGAGTAATAGTAGCGTTTTCCGAAACGGTGATTTTCGGTTTTGTGGACGTAAGATCGGTGGCGTAAGGTACAGTTACCCTTACAATAGAGCTATCAACAGTCCGGGTGATTACCGTTTCGCCGATCTGGTTCTCAATAGAAAAGAACAAAATGGCTCTTTCGGGACTCTTATAACCTTTAAGAACGTCTTTTTGACATGCCGTTAAAAAAAGACAACTGACAGCAATCCTTAAGGTAATTTTCCTCATATAAAAAATTTATTAGATATTAATTCAATTCGGCAGAAGTGAAGGAAGACGCCGGTAATCCTTTACCATTAAATAGAGAACCGACAGAGGCTGCATAGAAAGCATACCTTACACCAATGGGTTTTGAAACCTCATCACTGCTTACAACAACCTTGTTGCCTTCGATCACAGCTTTGGCAGATTTCCAGTTACCATCTGCATCCTGCAGCTCAAACTCTTCTAAAGTACCATCCCCCGACTTTAAACCACCTTCGGTATTTGTAAACGAAACAATTACTTTATTGCCCTTTACTTCAAAGCTTTTGTACAGGGGGCCTGTATAAGGAATACCAGCTTTTTTGTATGTTTTATTTAAAGCCCAAAGCGCTAACCGCCTGCCGACTTCCTGTTTGTTCCCCGGATGAATATTACCGGTATTGCCAATATCGAGGGTAACAGCCATACCTGTATTGGCTGCAAGCGAAAGCGTTCTGCGCTGGGCATCGCGCAACTGAGCAGCCTCTGTCTGATCCCCGCCATATTTAAATGGTGCTATCTGAACAAAGTAAAAAGGAAAGTCGCCCTCATGCCATTGTTTCCTCCAGTCACTAATCATCAAAGGGAAAAGTGTTGTATATTGTTTTGCTCTTCCCACGTTCGATTCGCCCTGGTACCATATAGCGCCTTTTATGGCAAAAGGCACTAATGGCGCTACCATGGCATTATACAGCACCGATGGCTGGTTGGGCCAGGTGTTCAGCCGGGGCTTAGGTTTTACGGCCATCAACTGATAATACCATTCCCCGCTAAGACTGATTGCCG
The DNA here is from genome assembly GCA_047601605.1 of Niabella sp. Taxonomy (GTDB): domain Bacteria; phylum Bacteroidota; class Bacteroidia; order Chitinophagales; family Chitinophagaceae; genus Niabella. The sequence continues at coordinate 1,173,091 of JASGIU010000002.1, read as the reverse complement.
AGGAGCGGCTTCCGGTTGCCGGATATAAAACCATTTGCTCCGCTTTCCCGTACATGCCTCCATCGCCCCCATCGTCAATAACTTTAACAGCTATAACATTGCTGCCTGCTTTTACCAGCCTGCCCGGTATGATATAATGCCGTTCTGCCGCCCATGTAAAACCGCTCATAGTGCTGTCCACCGCTTCGCCGTTAAAATAGGTTACATCCTTATCATCAATAGGCCCTAAATCCAGTTTAAGGTCCTTTCCCGCCCAGGCATCCGGGATGTTTACAACGCGTTTAAACCATACAATACCATCTATATCCGGCAGCCCTGCTTTTTCCCACATACCCGGTAATGCCATCGTTTTCCAGCCGGAAGTATTGCTTCCTTTTGCCTGCTCATTCCTGTTATCAGCTAAAGCCGCCTGCCATTTCAGGTTATCAATGCTGTCTCTTGACCGGACATCTGCAATATCTTTATTTACAGCATTGACTATATCCAGTTCTTTATCAAAATCACCCATCAGCCTCAATGATGCTTCGCTCGTCCATGCCTCAGCAATGGTGCCACCCCAGCTTGTATGGATCAGTCCTATCGGCACCTTTAGCTTTTTATACAATTCCCTTCCAAAAAAATAAGCTGTAGCACTAAAGGGACCAACCGTTGACGGAGAGCAAGCCGACCATGCACCTTTCACATTGTTCTTAGGCGCATAGGCTATTTCCTTTTCAACCGTAAATAATCTTATAGACGGATAGTTCGCATTTGCAATTTCCTGTGCCGAATTTTTGATAGTATCCGTAGTCCAGCCCGAAACAGGCATTTCCATATTCGACTGGCCCGAACATATCCACACCTCGCCGATCAGCACATCCCTCAAAATCTTTGTCTCACCTGCTTTGATGCGAACACTGTAAGGGCCTCCGGCTTTTGGCGTGGGCAACTTCACCATCCACTTTCCACTTTTATCAGCAACTGCCTGTACCGCTTTGGCAGACCAACTGCCATTTACTTCGACTTTCTGACCGGGCATTGTCCAGCCCCATACAGGAGCGCCCGTGTTTTGCTGCAGCACCATACCGTCTGCAAAGATCACCGGCAATTTAAGCTGCGCAAAAGCAGTAGAAGCGATGCCTGCCGTAATAATAATGGATACAAAAAGAGATTTCATCTATTATCTACAATTGATTTTTTTAACCTCATACCTGCCTGGCTGAACTGGCAGAGAACCATAGCCTTTTTCGTTACATCTTTCAAACCAATGATCTATGCGGTTCTATTAATAAAAAGCTCATCCTTTATGAGACACTCAACAAAGGGTTTACCTCTATTTAAAATTGTTAAATCTTATTAAGCTAATAGAGGTAAGTACCTGCTGAATGTACTTACTATTTATTCACAAAAATACTATGAAGCTAAGATCTATTATAAATCTGCGTTTACCGGCAGCAGTACAGTGCAAACAAAATACCCTCCGCTACTTCTCTAAAGCGGTAACCGTTATATGCGCCTTCTTTCTTTTACAAAATATAAGTGCCCAAAATACGGACAATAAAGAAAAAGCAGACTCTTCCTGGATAAAATTCCAGCAATACATTGAGTATCTGATCCATAACGACTGGCCTCTTCTTTCTAAGTATAAAGATGACAATGCCGCGCTTGGCCTGCCCAAAGCAGGTGAAAAACGTGTAGTGTTTATGGGCAATTCCATAACAGAAGGATGGATGAATACCGATCCCGCGTTTTTTAAAGCCAATAAATATATTAACCGGGGCATTGGCGGGCAAACGACCCCTCAAATGCTGGTACGCTTTCGTGCCGATGTTATTAACCTTGGCCCGAAAGTAGTAGTGATACTGGCAGGAACAAATGATATTGCAGGCAACACCGGTCCTTCTACTCCTGAAATGATCCAGAATAATATCGCATCGATGGCGGAACTCGCAAAAGCTCATCATATAAAAGTGGTTCTTTGTTCCATCACTCCGGCTTATGATTATCCGTGGAAGCCCGGCCTGCAGCCCGCTGAAAAAATTGTTGCGCTGAATACATGGATAAAGCAATACGCCTTAAAGAATAACTGCATATACGCTGATTACTGGACGATGATGGCTAACGAACAAAAAGGAATGAAAAAAGAATTGTCAAAAGATGGTGTGCATCCGACTATAGAAGGATACAAAATAATGGAGCCGATAGTACAGCAGGCTATTAAAAAAGCATTACGAAATAAGAAATAAAGTATGCAATGAAGTTTAAATATGCGCTTATTATACTATTATTTATATGTCCGGCTATAACAAAAGCCAATGTAAAGCTTTCCCGCCTGTTTCAAAGCAATATGGTATTGCAAAGGGACAAACCCTGCAGTATATGGGGAACGGCGGATAAGGGCGAAAAAGTTTCGGTCATTCTGAATAATGCCACTTACACTACCATTGCCAAAAACGGTACATGGAAAATAACACTGCCGGCCCAACCGGCCGGTGGCCCCCACACTATTACGGTGAAAGGCAGGAATACGATTACACTATCTGACGTTTTATTCGGCGATGTATGGATTTGCAGCGGACAAAGCAATATGCAGTTCAGCGTGCACGAGGCAAAGCCCCAACCAGATACCGCTACCTATAATAACAACAACATAAGATTGTTTACCGTGGGAATCGGGACCGATTTTGTGCCGCAGGACATCATAAAAGATGGTACATGGAAAATAGCCACCGTAAAAGAGGTAAATGGTTTTAGCGCAGCAGGCTTTTTCTTTGGCAGTTACCTGCAACAACACTTAAACGTTCCAATAGGACTGATCAACAACAGCCTTGGCGCAACAGCTATCGAAGAATGGATGAGCAATGAGGCACTTCACCAGTTCCCTCAGTTTAATGATTTTTACAACATCTATCTTGCTCCGAAGAAAAGCATGAAACAGATGAACGACGACTTTGAAAAAACAAAAGCAGCATGGAGTAAAGCATATTACCTGAAAGGTGATCCCGGGTTAGCTCAACAATGGTATTTACCTGAAACGGACACCAGTGACTGGAAAACGATGAACCAACCCTCCGACTGGAAGGATAACGAACTGAAAGATTATGACGGTTCTGTATGGTTCAGGAAAAGCTACGATTCCTTTCCGAAAGATTTTTTCGGAAACACGAACATCAGCCTTGGGCAGGTAGACGATTACAATATCTGCTGGGTGAACGGCGTTAAGATCGGGGAAGGTTATGGCAATATGAACATGTACACCTATAAAATTCCGGACAGCATACTCCTGCCCCGCAACAATGTAGTTGTAGTGCGCGTATTTGACGCAGGTGGCAGAGGCGGTATGTATAATATGTTCTGGAACCCATTTCTGGCAGGCGCCTGGAAATACAAAAAAGGCGTACGAATTAACGCTTCAACATTTAAAAAACCACTGGTAGCCAACTCTTATATATTCGGCACACCAGCCATTCTATACAACGCCAACATCGCGCCACTAAAACAGTTAAGCATCAAAGGTTTTGCCTGGTACCAGGGTGAAGCCAATACCGGCAGGGCTGAAGAATACAGACAGTTACTTCCCGCATTAATAACCGACTGGCGCAAACAGTTTAACCAGGGCGATCTCCCTTTTTTAATAGTGCAACTGCCCAATTTAGGTAAAGAGCCCGAACAACCTGAAAATAACGAATGGGCCGAGCTGCGCGATGCCCAATCAGCAGCCCTCACGCTTCCCAATACCGGCCTGGCAGTAACCATCGATATTGGCGAGGCCGATAACCTGCATCCGCATAATAAACTGGAGGTGGGGAACCGGCTCGGAATGACAGCCCTGAGTATGGTATATGGCATTGACAGCATTGAAACAAGCCCACAGTACAAAACCATGCAGGTTGCAGGAGATAGCATTTTTATAACATTTGACAGGAATATCATCTGCCGGAACAAATACGGCTATATACACGGTTTTGAAATTGCCGGCAGCGATAATGTTTTTCATTGGGCGAGGGCTTATGTAAAGAACAATAATTTGGTAGCCGTTTATAACCCGGCTGTAAAATCACCGGCTAATGTAAGGTATTTATGGAGCGGAGAACCTGGAATTATTGACCTGTATAATAAAAACGGGCTGCCGGCCGCACCGTTCAGAACAGACCATTTAAAGCTAACAACAGCAGGGAAGAAATATCATTTTGAGCCGTAATTTGAAGATGCGGTTATCTCAAAAGTACCAAAAAATTAATAACACCACAAGGGCACTAAGTACTGGATACAGAATACTCGTTCAAGTTCAAAGTTACAGGTTGCTGGTTTGAGGACCTGTCAATCTTTCAACGTGTTAATCTTTCAACGTGCTCTCTCCTTCAGCTTCATCCTCACGATAACAGGGTTGCTTTTCTTATTCTGAGTTTTAAAATACTCATGCAGGGCGGGAGGATATTGTGGTTTTTTTGATTTTGTATCTTCGCGCGCCGTAAACATCTGCAATGAGGATAATACATTATATACATATCCTTTATTGTCATAATTATACCCCTTCGCAGCCATTTTCCCGGGATCTACAAAAGGTAAAAAAAAGCTCATTTCATCAGGTATTATACGTTCCAGCGAAGCGGTTTTTCCCGTCAGCGTATCGTATATGAAATTATACAAATTAGCCTGGTCTGAGCTGCTCCTGTTAGTAATAGCCAGTCTTTGTACCCGGAAACAAAGGAGATTGTTTAAAAGAAAGAGGTTATTTACACCTGTGATAGTTTCACTTGAAAAGGCTCCAAAGTTCGCCCTCAATTCTCCGATCATTTTTACATCTGTAGTATTCATAATACTGTCAGGAATAGTCAGGTCTGCCGGAAATACGATCTGGAACTTAGGGATAGCACTGTCCCTGGATATTTCATATACAATATGGCTGCCGGGAGCAGAAACATAAAACCGACCATTTTTCACACTGTTACTTTGTACTGTAACACCCCCACCGTAGGCGCAGGTCCCGGGGGTTTTACGCGGATTAAAATCCAGGAATGAACGATGGAGCTTATTTCCCTCATATATCTCTATCAGGGAATAGTTCTTGTTCGGAGGTTTTGAGCCAATCGGGTACATGCAGGAGTTCGTCACAGCGAAAAAATTGTCGCCGATCGGAATAGCCTGGCGCCTCCCGAAAGGATTGTCCGAAAGCGCCTTTATTTTAAATGCGGGTGCCTGAGCAGGCAGCCCGTCAATGGTATAATAAAACGTTTTTTCTTCTGTATCAACAAATACTACAAAAGGGGTAAGAAGCATTTTCTTTGATACCGGATCGTACATAATATGAAATGCTTTCCCGTTAACGCCCTTCACTTTCCTGATGAATTTGCCATCAAGCGTAAAAAACAGTACCGATTTTGTGTCCCAGTCGCTGGCCACTATAGTGCTATCTGTTATTACCAGTTCATGCGCATCCCCGAACAGGCTCTCAGGGTTTGTTTCCAACGGGATATACTCTACTTTGCTGAAATATTCCGACACCGTACCTCCATATACATTATACGGGTTGATCCTTATCTTTGGGAGGTTCTGTGAAATGGCAAACAGGCCCAGGCCCAGCAAAAAGATAAGCAAATTGAAGTGTTTTAACAGCATTGGAATTTAAAATTTTGACTTCCTGTAAAAACCAGACCGGGAAAGGTTGACAGTAAAACACATTTGATGAAAACTGTCTTCATCTCTCTCCGCTTTTTATTTTCATCTTCACAATAACTGGGTTACTTTTTTTATTTTGCGTCTTAAAATATTCCTGTAACATAGGTGGATATTTCGTTTTTTTCAACTTCGTATCTTCGCGTGCCGTAAACATCTGCAATGAGGATAATACATTATATACATTTCCCTTATTGTCATAATTATATCCCCTGGAAACCATTCTCCTTGGATTAGCAAATGGCAGAAAATAACTCATCTCATCGGGGATGATACGTTCCAGCGAAGCAGTTCTTCCCGTCAGTGTATCATATATGAAATTATATAAATTAGCCTGGTCCGAGCTGCTCGTCCCCATAGAGATCACTCTCCTTTGTACCCGGAAACAGAAGTAATTATCTAAAAGAAAGAGGTCATTTACACCAATGATGGTCTCACCTGAGAAAGCGCCAAAGTTCATCCGCAAACTTTCAATCTTTTTTGCATCCGTAGCATTCATAATACTGTCAGGAATAGTCAGGTCTGCCGGGAATACGATCTGGAACTTAGGGATGGCAGCGTCTCTGGATACCTCATACACAATATGTGAGCCAGGGGCCGAAACATAGAAGCGACCATCTTTTACAGCAGTATTCTCCACTGAAACGCCTCCACTAAAGGCACATATCCCGGGAGTTTTACTTGGATTAAAATTCAGGAACGAACGGTGAAGCCTGTTTCCCTCATATATCTCTACCAAAGCGTATTCTTTGTTTGGAGGTTTTGAACCCATCAGATATATACAACTGTTCGTTACAGCAAAAAAATTATCTCCAAGCGAAATGACTCGCCGCAACTTGAAAGGATCGTCAGCAAGTGCCTGTAATTTAAATGCAGGTGCTGAGGTAGGTAGTCCATCAATGGTATAATACGACGTTTTTTCTTCTGTATCAACAAACACTACAAAAGGAGTAAGAAGCATTTTATTTGATACTGGATCGTACATGATACGAAATGCTTTTCCACTATTGTTTTTCACTTTCCTGATAAATTTTCCATCAAGGGTAAAAAACAGAACAGATTTGGTATCCCAGTCGCTGGCCACTATAGTGCTATCTGTTATTACAAGTTCATGCGCATCCCCAAACAGGCTCTCCTGGTTTGTTTCCAACGGTATATAGTCAACTTTACTAAAATATTCTGAAACTGTTCCGCCATAAACATTGTACGGGTTGATCCTTATCTTGGGAAGATCCTGTGAGAAGAGGGGCATAGCCAATGTCCAGAATAAGAATAAAAAAATAATACATCTCATTAGTCTACCGATTTAAAATAAACGATCAAAAGTCACTTCAATACTACGTGGCTATTACGCAATTTACTAAATACTAAAACGGGATTGTTTGATGGAGAAACATTAAATTTTTGCAATACTTTTTTTGTAGAATCATCCTGTTCTTTACCGTTTAGCTCTTTTACAAATCCTTCAAAATTCGCAGCCGTCACATATCCTACTAAAGAAGGCCCAAAAAATTTCTTAAAAGTATAAATTGGGCCGCATCCACAAGACGGGTTAGTTTTTGCCTGTATCAACTTTACTACAGGAGTATTAAAATTATACGTAAAATGAAAAAAGTCTTCTGCAATTCGGAAAAAGCCAAAAATATTTTCCTGATTATTAGTTATAGCCAATCCTGTAATATTATTTGTATCCTGAATTACATTTGAATAATTCAAGGCCGTTAATTTTTCAGCAGCTTTTTCATCAAGTAACTTTCCTTTTTCAAAGTCGATCACATATTTGGCATTACATTCACCTTTTGTGTTTATTTCGAAAACTGTTGAAGAATAAAATGGAAGGAATAGGTTCTTATTATAGTCCTTTGTTAAGTTTCCGTTTCCATCTGCCCCGGCTAAAAAAAAACCTAATCCTGTTTTATAGTGAATTTGTTTTGAGATTATATTAAAATTACTATCAGTTCTTATTATCTGATACTTCATTTCCCTTTTATTTTCAAAGCCATACTCCTTATCAAATGTATAGTTGTCCTCGCCATTATCAATTGAAAATTTCTTAAATCTAAATGGCACTTTTTTTTCCCTGAGAAAATTTAAAAAACCATCAAAATATACAAGTTTGTCATTACCTGAATCATAAACGCAGATCTCACCTCTGGCATGTAAAATCGAAAAATCCATAGGTGTCGAAAGTTCAGATTCGGAGGATCCTATTTTAGAATATTTGCTTAAAAATTTTCCGTCAAAACCAAATCTTAAAATCTGTTTGCTAGCTACATCTAATATATATATAGATTTATTCAATGAATCTATGTAATCTATTTTCTTTATAAAACATAGACTATTTGTTTCAAGAGGAACAAAAACCGTCGAGTCAAATATATTTTCATAAGTAGTATTTGCTTTAGATGGGATCATTATCTTGGTCAAATCAGCAGGTGTATCACCATAATTTTCTTCATTTCCACAAGACCATTGCATGAAGCATAAGAAAAGTATAAGAAATGGAAGAGTAATCCCAGAGTTCCTAAATCTCCTAAATGTACCATCTAAAATAAAGTAAATAGGCATATTTTAATTTGTTTAAAGAGAATAATTGAGCTTAAAAAATCAGTGTGTGATGTTAGCAAATACAAACCTCCCTGTAATATTTGTGGTCAAAATAGCTTGAAAGATAATGTTTTCAGATACTTTCTAATTAGTATTCAAATGTTCGCTTTCACAACCAAAGCAAATTTTACTTTTTCTTCAAAACATGAAGGGTTTATTACGACTTAAAAAGTATTTTGTTTGAGAAAATAGCTACAAAATATATTAATATGACCTCTTCTATGCGATTGTATAGAAGAGGTCATAAGGCCGTCTAAATTGTTTCCCTATTTTATAGCGTAGATTCACTATTTTTAATAGGGCTGTACATTCCAGCAGTCAGCATCACCTCCTAAGTAGCATTGACTAGTGCAATCGGAGTATATAATCTGAACGAATAGATGTCGGGGATCTCCTCCCTCTACTTTGCATGACCATTCTCCTCCACTTATAAATGAAGACATGCTAAAGACTGCAACAAAGGCTAAAAGCGATGCTAATACGAATCGAGAAACTTTTCTCTTCATGATTTTTTGATTTGTGCCTAAAATTATTCAGGCGGTTAAAGGATATATTTAAATTCACTACTTACGAAAGTAATTTTGTCCACTATCATATTATAAGAGTTAAAAATAAACCTGTTTATTTACCAAATTTCCTGGGGTAATATGCTACTGTGAGCATAAAATACTGTTGCAGCACATTGTTAGTGCTGAAAGTTTGTGCATTGCCATTAACAGTATTTGTAATAGCCCTATTTTGCCTCAATAAATCCATTGCTGAAAATTTCACTTCTCCCCGGTCTCCCTTTAAGAACCGGTAAGTAACCGCCGCATTCCATATAGCATAATGCACCGGTGCATTATTATTTGAGCCGTTTCTATTGTAAGAAATATTGGTGGCCCAGAACAGGTTTTTAGGAAATTGCAAAGAGCTGCTGAATCGTGTAAACTGGTTACTGCTTTTGAACTGGTTATTTCCTTCTGACAGGCCGCTTTGTTGACTGCTGTAATAGCTTAAATTTTCTTCTCCCTTTAGTATGATGATATCTTTGTAACGATAGCTTAAAACGAATGACATACTGTGGTATATATTATTGCTTGTGACCAGCGCTTCATTAATGTATTGTGGATTTCTGCGCCGGTCGAGGTTGTAGCTGCCGCCTACCTCAATAGTTTGCTGCTTCTTCATTTCTACAGACTTCCTGATATCTATTCCTCCATTAAAATAGCGTACTCCATCAACGTTTACGGGGTACACCGTTCGAACGCCTTCTGTATTGTAAAAGGAGCTGTCCGTAATTCCGTTATCAACAGAACCCATACCTGCATTTATAGTAACCCTTAAGGGATTTTTTGGGGTACGAGTGTTAAAGCTATATTTAAACGAAATCTCTCTTTTATACTCAGGTTCAATAAACGGGTTCCCTTTGGGTATATACCAGAGGTTTGTGCTATCCACCAGCGGTGCTATATTATTAACTCCGGGATAATTAACACCGGTTGTATAATCCAGGTTGTAGCGCATTTCAAAACGACCGTATTGATGGTTATAATACTCTGCTGAAGCCCTGGGTATAAAACGGGAATAGCTACGTTCAAAATTCTGCGCTGCCTGTGTAGCATCGTGCTCTATAAAAAAAAATTGCTTCTTTAACTCTGCTGTTAACGCCACTGCTTTACTATAGCGGTTGGAAAGATCCCTTTGGAAGGTTTTTGAGAGCGTAAATGCCGGGGTCATGTCTTTTATATGCTCGTTCCGGTTGTTCGTTAAATAGCTGTTCAGCACGTAAGCCTGGGTAATGGTATCCTTATCCAGAACCTTATTGTTATAAGTATTGTTTTTGAAGTAAAAAACACCAGAAAGACCCATCTCTATACCGGCAAGGTCCCTGTTAAAAATAAGCCTCTTTAAACGGGGATAGCTCGCCGTAACCTGGTGCACGCTACCTGTAGCATCGCGTTGTTGGTAGAAACGGGCAAATTCCCTGTTATTGAGCGGATTTAACGTATATGTATATTTACTGTAAGTGCGGGAACTGCATTTTTCCTCATTGGCAGAGAACTGGTACCCCAGATAAAACTCATTGGATAAACGGGGGTATTTTCCTCCCGTTCTGAGTCGTTTGCCAAAATTTACGCCCATGTTAATGCCCCTTTTTCTATTTTCATCGCTACTGTTTGACTCATTATTAGCAATAAGCCCTACTCCTGTTTTTCGTTGTTCAGCTACATTCTCCCCCGTGTTATAGCTTTGATTGGAAAAGAGTGATGAATTGAACGAGATGTCCATCTTTGAATCACTGAGCTCATATTGGGCCCCGACATGCTGGTTAGTGGAAAATCTCTTTTCCCGGCCAGCGCTATTGTTTGTCAGAACAGTATCATCTGAAACGTAATTATTGGAAATGCTGTTCCTGTCAATGAAGGCCTGGTTGTCGTTAATAAAATAATCGGAATTAAAACGCGAACGTTTAAAGAAACCAGGGTCCGGAATAAAATCATATTGAAATTTGACACCGGCTGCAACAGGGCGGTTAAGCCCTTGTACAGAAAAATCGCTTTGGTAATCAGTATTGATCCCTTCTCCCTTGTAAGAGCTGTTTTTCATCAACACATCGATACTTGAAGCCGATTTATTAATATTATTGATAGCACCAACTACGTTTAACTGCACTTTCTTATTGAATCCCGAAAGCATACCATCAATAGCATAAGGACTGTCTCTTTGTCCATCTGAACTGAAAGGCGTGATTGAATTATTCCGGTTAATATCCTTATTGTTTTGAGGGCTGATACCATAGCCGGCACTCACTTTACCAAAATATCCCAGTTTTTTATCTTCTTTAAGCTTCAGATTGGCAAACATTGTTGAGTCAAGAGGGTTTTTCTCATTATATTGCTGATATATCTGTAGTTTTTGAAGTGCATCTTTAGGTAAGTTCTGTGTGGCTACCGTAGTAGACCCTCCCATGAAAGGTTTTCCGTCTACCATAAGGGCTTGTATTTTTTTACCGTTGAAGGTAATTTCCCCATCGCCCCATATAGTAAGCCCGGGTAAAACACGCATCCAGTCTTCACCGGTAGCATTGGGTTTCATTTTAAAAGCATCGGCATTAAACTCCAGGGTATCGCCGTTCATCCGCATAGGCGGAATGGCTTTTACCACTACTTCTTCGAGTATATTGCCTTGTTCATCGGAATTCTGGCACATATACAAGAATCCAAGATTTGCATCTTTTTTCTCTCTGTTCAAAGTAAATTTTCTAAAAAAAGGCTTATACCCCACATGTGTAATAATCAGCCTGAGCGGTATCCCTACCGGTAACGACGCAACGCTAAACTCCCCGAAGTTATTGGGAAGGGCGAACTGTATCAGGCTGCTGTCGGCATCTTTATAAACTGCTATGGTGGCGTTGGTCAGCATAAAATTATAAGTGCTGTCTTTTACTTTTCCTTTTATAGATGCAATTAAAGTTGAGTCTTTTTGTTGGGAAGAAGACTCTTTAGGCATAACTAATACCGTAAACAGCAGTATAACAACTACTTTATAAATGTTGATCGAATGAGCTAACTTCATCTATAAATTATTTATATGCATGAAACTGAAATCTTCAAAACCTAAATTGAAAGAACCTGGTTTTGTATAATAATAAGTATTTCTTTTCCTGCAATATTCAATTGGCGCTCCTAGTTGCTTCATTACATCAATATATTGGTAAAGCTGGCTTTCGGAAAGCCGTAGTTTTATTGCCAATTCTTTTGGTGTACCTGTATCAGCTCTGCATATATAGTCATTTATTTTTTTGATCCGAATGAAAGTTTTAGTGTACATATCTCAGTTTTTGATTGGTGCCAATAAAATAAGACATATTTTTTACATTAGTATTTAGCAGCTATAATTTATTAAGAGGTTTCATTGCTAGTTAAAACAGAAAGTACATAGTATTATTTTAATTAAAGATTGTCGCATCCAAAGTAATGGTCAGTTGTAAATTTTATTAACGCCTATAAATCTTTTATATAAGACACGACATTCTCTATCTTACCTCTATCTTTTGACTGCAAAAATTTAAACTATAAGCTCAAAGTAGAGGTACAGGCTATTTAGAGGTACTATTTTTTAGCAATATTCAAAAGAGGAAAACCCTTTTTATGATTTGGAGTGAATAGTTGTTAGATAAGCATCTATTAAAATATTGTTTGGCTTATGAGGTTTCTATACATTTTATTTGTTGTAATAATTATCAGTTCCTGTAACAATACGCCAGGCGTTACAAACCGGCTAAATGATATAAATAATTGTGATTCAGAAACTGTTATTCGTAACTGGGAATTTACCAATCTGCATTACCTTGAAAAGAACAAAGAAGATGAGGCAGTCCGGAAGTTTAAAGACACTACGATCCATGACCTTGGGGATCAATTAAAAGACTACGAAGATTTCAGTAACTATTTTAATAAACTTATGCAGGGAGATAGCATTCCCTTGAACGCCAAAGAAAACTTCCGGTATCCTTTCACCCAAACAGAGAGCTATTTCTCAGTAGATACTTTATATCGTCTTCCTAAAGTTGGTTTTTTTCATGATGTATTACCAAAATACACCTATGCTGCTACCATTATCAGAAGTTCAAAAGACCAGGATGTGATACTGATCCCGGCTGCAAACAATGGGATCAGGTTATGGGTAAACGGAGAGCAAAAGCTGTTAAACTATGTTCATGAATTTATAAACGGCTACCAGTACCTGGTTAAAGCGCATCTGAAAAAAGGGGATAATTTTATACTGGTCAAATTGCTTCATGCAGATGGCGACTGGAGATTTTTTTTAAAATCCTGCTCCATAAAATATGCTGCCGAAAATTCTTTAGGTCGTGATTATTCAAGTATCTGTGAAAATTATATGCTAAATAGTGAAAAGGATAATTTAAAGCTTAGAATCAAGTCCCCTGCAACATTAGTTACTCTACCTCCCAAACTTGAAATTTCTGATGTAAATAACAACACACATCTAAAGCAATCTTTACCGGTCAACAGGGAATGGGAAATCCCAATAACCAGTTTACCGATGGGGCCATATACTGTCAAACTTGAAACTGACAACGAAACGTTCAAACAAAGATTGTTTATAGGCGATTATCATACATGGTTCAACGAGATCATCAAAGACTTGGAGCAATTTTATACCGACGATCAAACAAGAGCGAATATAGAAATCCTGGAAAAAAGGTTCAGGTATGTAGATACTGTAGACATAAACCATGATAATCAATATGAAAGAAAACTTTCTTCCCTTCTTTTTGAAACTTCAGATATATACGCTCAACTTCAGAATAATAAAGAAGCCTTTGCTCATGTTCCGGGATTACATTTAAGAGGTCAGACATTAAAGGAACATGAGGAAGACTCCTATATGATTTATATCCCAGAAATATACGATAAAAAGCCGATTCCGCTAGTGGTAATGATGCCATACGAATCAGGGATCAGGCCCTTCAACATTAGTTCTTATGTGTCAAATATTGACAGGATTGAGCATATGAAAAAACTTGCAGAAAAGTACAATTTCGCAGTATTATGGTCAAGTTTTAGAGTTTATACCACTCCAACTCTGATTGATATGTTTTGCAAAACGGTATTTGCAAGGGTCAATGATGTTAAAAAAGACTATAATATAGATGATAACCGCATTTTTGTATATGGCGATTGTGCAGGTGGAGGCTTAGCATTGTTTATTGCCAATAAATATCCCTCCTATTTTGCTGCTTTAGGTGTAGAAGGCCCCGCAATCCCTGATTACGACCTTTATGATGAAAATGGTTCATTGTATAACTCGCAGAAAGAGAAAATATATGATTTTTACAATACAGTTGAAAATTTTAAAAGTTTCCCAAGCTATATAGTTCACTCGACAAATGACGAAAAAAGCCCTTTCGAAATGTCCAAAAAATTGACTGATGATGTTAAGAAGATAGGAGGAAAAATGGAGCTGAAAGAACTCTCAGTGAGAAAAGGAACTGATTTGTTTTTTATGAACCTGATGCCTGAAAACAAAATAATGAGTGACATTCTTCATTTCTTCAGTAGCAAGAGGAAAGACATCCCGGATAAAATTGAATTTTCTACTTGGTTCCTCAAATACAATAAATCCTTTTGGGTAACATTGGATGATATAACTTATGACAAAAAAGCGGTAATAAAAGCTGATTATTCCAGGTCAGGGAACTCATTAAATATTACAACTAAAAATGTAGATAAATTTACAATTGACCTCACTTTACTGGATTTATCAAACAATAGGGATAAAATTAAGCTTACAGTAAATAGACAAACAAAGTACTTCGATTATCCAGAAAACAATAAATTGACGTATTTATTATCTGAGAGTAAGCAAAGCCAGGTCTTTAAGAATCATGATACTGAAGGCCCTTTAAATGATTTCTTTTCCCAACCCTTTATTGTAGTAAACAGTAGCAGAGGAAGCGCAAAGGAACGGTCTCTGTATAAGAGTATTACAGACTCTTTTGCTTTGAATTGGAAAACCAACTTCCTTACTGAGCAATTTTCAATCAAAAAAGATGTAGAACTGACCGAGGTTGATATAAAAAATTATAACTTGATTATTGTAGGTAATAATAATACAAATATTTTCCTAAATAATATATTTAATAAGTTACCCGTAGAAATTGGAGAACAATATATTAAAATAGGTGGCAAGAGTTTTAGTGGATCGGATTTGTCTTATACATTTATTTATCCCAACCCTTTGAATACTACTAGGTATATTCTTGTCATTGGCTCAACAGGAGATAAATTTAATTATGAAATAGTCAAGGACCTTCCCATCAAAGGATGGGATGATTTTTATGTAAATAATAATTTTGGTGAATTTAACGAAGGCTGGCGATGAAAGCTATAAGATTATTTTCTGATATCTTGTGCATTGCAGGATGGAGTATAGCCTTTCTATTTTTTATGTTCCATTATCGGTTCGCATTTAATTACGAAATTGACATAAACGATCACTATTACCTTGTCTTTTCCATACCGTTTTTATTGCTGGTAGTTTTGTTAAATGCTTTCTGTAGTATGGAAGCTTTATCATTAAAAAAGATACTATGGGTGTCGATGGTAATTATTAGCTGCCTGCTGCTGTTTAGTAAGTATTATTCTTTTGGAAACGAATATTTTTTTGTATTGGTATCTGTATTATTTATCAATGTTGCTTTGGGTTTTATCAGCAACAAACGATTCCTTTATGCAATACCTGTAATCATTATGGCAGTATGGTTTATTCAGCTATATATTGGCATGCAACAATGGCTGGATGCTAAAAACTATGGAGATGTAATTGCTCTTGTTGTTAATGGCACACTGCAAAACTCCGGAGTTTATGCCTGTTACCTAGTAGTTCATTTACCATTCCTGGGTATCTTTTCCTCGCTCTTTTCAAAGGAACGTAGAAAAGAAAATATCTGGTCTCACCCTATATTATATTGGGTGGGTATCTTTTTACTACCATTTTTGTTTATCCTGTGCTGTTTCCTGGTTTATCAAACACAAAGCCGTACTGCATACATAGCGCTACCTGTTACAATAACAGGGTGGTTGTTCTTAAAAAAGAGAACATGGCTTTTGTACAAAATAAAACAACAGCCCCGGATCATTTTTTTTGTTGGAGTAGGAGTTATATTGATCATCGCAGCGGTCGTTTTAAACCATTTGTTTGAAATGAAAAAAATGAGTGCTATGGGCAGGCTGATGAGAACAGAAATTGCCTTACAACATATAGCTGACCAATTTTGGCTGGGTACGGGTATTGGGCGTTTTAGCTGGTATTACCCCCAATGGCAGGTACAATATTTTAAAGAAACCCCTGATCCTCCAAAGGATTATTTTTTAAGTGCAGACGAAAGCTATATTATTTTTAATGAATACCTTCAATGGTTTGAAACCGTTGGGATTGTCGGTGCAGGTATTACCTTTTTTCTATTGATCTGTTTTTTTAAAGCGAAGTCAGAAAACCATAGACCCCTCTTAAATACATTAAAACTCATTGTCGTAGTCATTATGATCTGTGGATTTACAACATACCCTTTACATATAAATACATTCCTCTTGCTGCTGGCTTTTTGTTTTGTGGCCGTTCTTAAGCTAAGCGATTCTATACCCTCCATTCCGTTATTAAAAAGGAAAAAGACTTCCCTTATAAAAAACAGGGCGACATGTGCTTTGCGACGCGCCTTTTTAGCTTTAGGTATATTGCTATGGGGGCTTTCAGGGTATAAAGGTATTACTGAACTTATAGCAGCTCAACAATGGCAGCAAATGAGAGATGGTTATATACCTCAGATTCATATTGAAGAACGATATGCGGAATGGTACATTAAACTCAAGGATAACGGGAAGTTTTTGACAGAATACAGCATTGCACTTACCCGAAATGCCAATAACCAACTCGCAACCAAAATATTAACTGAGGCTCAGCTACTGTTTATAAGCAGGGTATCCATAGAGGCAACTGCAGCCGCTTACAGCAAGCAAAAAGATTATCTAAAAGCTATTGATTGTTGGTTGTGGGTATGCTATTACTTACCTAATAAATTCGTTCCTAAATATGAACTGCTTAAATTATACCAATCAACAAACGATATTGTCAACATAAAACGCGTCGCCAGCACTATTATTACTATGCCGGTAAAAATACCTTCGGTTGAAGTTAATAAGATAAAACAGGAGGCGTCAAATATACTGAAAGAATTACGATAGCTATAGGAAACTTTTGAAGGGAAATTATGAAAAAATCTTCACTGCAATATTAGTGCAGTGGGCAGGATTAACTATTACATTAGTAATTTTCAATCGTAACACATATCATGAGACATTGTATTATAACCCTAATATTTTTAATTTCGTGTACAACAAGCGATGAATTTCAAAAAAATTTATCAAAGAATAGCATTAACCTAACCAATGAAGACACTAAACTAATTCTAGTAAGTCAATTCGATTGTATGCAATGTACAGGAGCTATACTTAACAACCTCTCCCTTTTGTCGAATAAAAGAGGTAAAATTATTGGCATCTACTATGGAGAGAAGTCAAATACGGGATTTCAAAAATTAAAAAAGCAAACCTCTGAACATGTAAATTAGATAGAATTAGATGACAATAGTTTATTTTTGTGGTCTGCGAAAAAAACTAATTCTAAAATAGGCCCATATATAATTGAGACTCTTGACAAAGAACCAATCTCTGTTCGAACATTAAATTAGGTGGGTGATAATAGCAATAAACACCAAGAATGCTTGATTTTATATGAAAATGAAGAATATTACTTTTCTTTTGACACAACGTATAGTTTGTATGCCCAGACGCCATCCAAGATTCGTATCAATCCGGAACAAGCTTACGGAGGTACGGTCTCTGATTACTTTGATAGTGTGGAATACATTCCTTTAGAAACGACAAAAGAGAGTACATTAGGATTCGTATATGATTATATTATTACCGACAGCAGTATCGTTATCAATGACCCTGACACGCACAGCGTTTACTTTTTTTCACCTGAAGGAAAGTATATTACAAAAATACGGGACAATATCAACGACCTAAGAATCGATAAAGATCATGCCGGCAATAAGATCCTGGTGTTTTCAGAGCATCCATTGACAGAAGCAATAACAATAAAACGTTTTTCGCTGACAGGTAAATTGCTTGAGCTGGTAAATGAATCTATCCCGCTGAGGGAAATAAAAAGCAGCACCACCCTCGAAAAAGATTACACTATAAAGTGTAACAGATGCAGGGTAGTTGCCGGAGAAAAGCCAAAAGACAGCACTGTTTTTTTAGTATCCGTTTACCGGAACGGGCAACTGCATAAGTCCTTTTTGCCGTATAACCCCTCTATAGATATGGCGTTTTGCAGCATCGACGGAGGGATTGACCTTCCGCATGTCATACAAAACGGGACAGTTTATTTTTCAACCGGTCTGGATTATAACCTTTACAAGCTCACCAAAGATACCTTACTCCGGATAGGCCGCTTTGTTTTCCCGGCAGACAGAAGCATTCCCGATGAGGTAATCCATTCAAAAGACCTGGATTATCTGCAGTCCCGGTTTGAGTACAACACAAAACTGATCAGGAGTGTAAGTAATATCTTCTTTAGAAAGAATCTGCTCTTCTTTAAGGTAAATGGCTGGATGTATGATTTTTCAAACGGATCGGAAAGTAACAACCAATACAATTTTATTTTAGACACGGTTACCCGGAAGCTGGTTTCTATGGAAAGAATTATTCCCGATGAAAAAAACTGGTGGCTGCCCTTTTGTGAAACTACTATTAAAATTTATGGTTTGAGGTATCACAATGATTGGCTATACACTAATTTA
This sequence comes from Niabella sp., assembly GCA_047601605.1. GTDB lineage: Bacteria > Bacteroidota > Bacteroidia > Chitinophagales > Chitinophagaceae > Niabella. The sequence continues at coordinate 1,154,454 of JASGIU010000002.1, read as the reverse complement.
TCATCTTTGCGATTATTTACAGAATACGAAAAGAATAAAGATAAGAAGATAACATATCCGCCCGTATTACAGCAATACTTTAAAACCCAAAACAGAAAAAGCAACCCGGTAATCGTAAAAATGAAATTGAAATGATAAAGTATTGCCGAAATATCATTTGTGTCATTGGAGTTTTGACGCTAAATCTGTTGCACGCACAGGAAGTTCCAAAGATTCGCATTGACCCTGCAGCGGCCTCGGAAGGCCCTGTTTCTAATTACTTTGACAGTGTAGAATATATTCCTTTAGAGACTTCACCCAAATCACTCTTTGGCGATGTGGATAAGTTGATAGTAACAGATAGCAGTGTTGTAGTTTTTAACTTCGATACATACAGTGTACTTTTTTAGACATGATGGAAGTTTCATTACTCGTGTGACCAAAAGTCCTAAGCTATACATAAACTTATTTAATGATTTGGCAGAAAAGAACATAGGAATACATTACTTTAATACTACAACGTCAAAAGATATAATTTCCAGTTATTCTCCTGTTATATCAATGGGAAACGGTTTTACCGCGAAGTTTAACAGTATCCCTCCATTTACAGACAATCCACCAAAGACTTCGTCAAGCTGGTCATGACAAGTGTTATAAATTATTGGAATAAACTCACAGAAAAAACGTCATTTCGGGTTAAATATTTGCATAACAAAATCAATGAGAGGATGACAAAATCGTCACTTTGAGCGCAGCGAAGCGAAGTCAAAAAATCTCTGGATTTAGGAGGTTCCTCCGCTCCACTACGTTGCGCCCGGAATGACGGTTGGATGGAACTTGTCATTTCAAAAACAGAAATACCACTCTTTTATTTAAACCTCGGCATGACATACCATTTGTGTCATAGGTCAATAAGGTTAAGCAGCTTACCTATATAAAATATCCTTTCTTTAAAAAACATACAGAAGATCATTTTTTGAACAATCCCAAAGGTACATGGCCTTTCATATTGCCATTATCCTTCAAACCAAGATACTTGAATATGATCGGCGCGATGTCATAAAGGCTCATGACATCAAGGTTGGTGCCGGGCGTTACCGTATTTCCCAACGCGATAAAGCCCGTTTGTATATTTTTCGTATCCGGGAAGTGGCCATGCGTGCCGCCTTTTCCAGAAGTGATAAAGTCTCCTTTAAAAGCGTTCCCGAACGCGGCACCTTCCAAACCGGACAATGCAAAGACGGCATTGGGATCGGCTCCAATCTTTTTCATATCCCCCTCGCTGATAATCCGAAAGTATTTCCGTTCCTGCACAGGAAGGTCTTGCAATATTTTTTTCACCTTATCGATGACTTTTTTATCGTTATTCTTTACGAATAAAAAAGAACTGCCCCCTACCGCATGAAACCTTGCCTGCCACGCACCATAATCAATGTCCTGCAGCAATCCGGCTTTTGCCAACAGCACATTGGGGTTTAGGGTTTTATCAATATCATAAAAACCGTGATCGCCCGTAACGATAAACAAGGTACTGCCTGCCCTTCCGGTTTCTTTTATAGCATCCCAAATAAGCCCGATACTGCTATCCGCCGCCGCAATAGCCTCTGCCACACCTTTGCCTTCTCTCCCCGCCACATGCTCTGCATGATCCAGCCCGAACATGTGTATGGTCATCAAATCAGGCTGTTGGTTCCGGATTACCCAAGCCGCTATTTTGCCCACATTCACATCATTGCCCATTTCAAGACTTTGAGCCCCGTTAAAAACTTCCTTTTTAAGGATGTCGGTTATCCCGGCGGGAATACTATATTTCTCCATCACCTCTTTCCCCATTCCGCCTATATCCGGGATGTTAAAACCTACGGGCGCCTCGGCCGAAGCAGGCCAAAGCAAGGATGCCGTTTTTAAGCCTGCCTTATTCGCGGCCTCCCAAACCGTTGGACTGGCAACCTGATTAAAGTGCCAGTATATTTTTTTCTGTATGGTATCGGGCTCAAACATGTTGTTAAAAAATATACCATGCTTATCCGGCGTAGTGCCGGTAACGATCGTTGTATGCGAAGGGTAGGTTACGGAAGGGAAAACGCTGTTCACCCCTTCCGCATGCGCACCCAATTGTACCAGTTTATGCAGGTTGGGCGTATGCCATTTGTCCGAAAGATAAAACTCGGGGCGTAAGCCATCAATACTTACCAGTATAACACGTTTCGTATTTTGCGCCTGAAGTTGCAAGCCTATCGCCACCAGCCATAAAACAAGAATATTTTTCATAAAATATAATTACTCCAATTATAAACATTATTTACCAATCCAACCGGGATTTTGTGTAAGGTTCGGATTTTTTACAATTGCCGATGCGGGTATGGGATAATAATATTGGCGACCATCCGGATACCAGGTACGCGTCTGCGACTTGAACCATTCCAGGTTATTCGAATTGGTCATTGTAAGATAGTTGGTGCTTTTGCCACCGATAGGCAATTTGGCGACACCATTCGGCACCTCAATAGAAGAGCCGGACTGATTGCCATCGTAAAACACCACATCAGGCTTGCCGTCATTATCCAGATCCATTAATTGGTCTAATACCGGCACATACATACCCGTCCATGGTAATGTTGCCAATAACTCCCCGCGCTTCCATCTTCTCAGGTCGTTAAAACGAAATCCTTCCAAAGCCAGTTCCACCTGACGTTCCCTTCTGATCTCCAGAAGAACGGGGTCGGATATATCCGGGAAAAATGTTTGCTGAAAATAAGTATCAACCGTAGTCGGCAATTGCTCCAACCCTCCTGTAATACCGGCACGTTCGCGCAACGCACCTATCGTTTTTTTCCAGTCGTCTGCAGTAAAGGTTCCCAACTCTGCTTTGGCCTCGGCATAGTTCAGCAATATTTCGGCATAACGCATCAACGGTATAGCGTTGGTGTTTAATGCAGAATTATCGTACACCGTTCCATCCAATGTATATTTGATGGGTTGGTAACCGGTGTAGGTATAACTGGCGAAATTAGGCGGCGTATTTACACCACCCCGTTGGTATCCGGGCGTTCTTATCAACTGTGACAAACGGTTGTCCCTGTTTTGACATTCCTGATAAAAAGTTTCTGTCTGATAACCTGCACGACTGGTATAAGGCGTGCCGTCAATATTGAGGATACTGTTGACAAAAGGCTTCACCAGACTATATCTTGGGCCATACGTGGCAGAAGTCCACCACCAGTTTGCATCCCCTAAAATAGCCAGGCTGCTGCTCAATACTACGGCCAGCATTACTTCATTTGTTTCTGGCTTATCGGTAATAAATAGCTGTCGTTGGGAAAGCTTTACGCCCTGTGCCGTGTTTAACCTATGCGGGCCTTTAGACATTAGTTCAGAAGCGACATCCACAGCATATTGGAAGAACTGGTTTGCCGTACTTTGCAAATTAAGCTCTGTATGATATTTTCTAAAAGAACCTTCAAACAATGCTATCCGGGATTTTAAACCCAATGCCGTCCATTTTGTGATAGTAGAACCATCGGAGGAAGCTGCGGTTATGTTATTATAAGCATAATCCAAGTCACTGATAATAGAATCCATGATCAACGTTCTTGAATCGCGTTTGCCATACAGCACAGATGTGTCTGTTGCGCTCAAGGCACGATTAATCCAGGGAACATCACCGAACATGGCTACCTTATCAAAATAGAAATAGGCCCTGAAGAACCGCGCGATGCCCATATAGTTGTTGCGCACCGTTTCATTAACATTGGGCATATTATTCTTTTCAATAAAATAATTAATATTTCTTAAAGCCGACCAGCTCCAGCCCGTGCCTGTCTCGGCAGAAAATGCGCCATCCCTGATAAAGCTGTTGAGATTATTTACCGCACCATAATCAGACATAGCGTCCAATTCATAAGCCGTAGTGCCTGACGGAAGGTTGTTGTAAAAAGAATAACTGTACGTTTTCAAACCGCTTTCCTTGCCAAAAATATCCTGTTCGGTGGCTGTGGCTTTGGGCAATTCCGATAAATCCTGCTTACAGGAAAAAAGCAATACGGATGTCAGTAAGGTAATTGCAAGAATATATTTCATTTGCTCGTCATTTATTTTTTCTAAATTTTATATAGGATTGTTAGCCGTGTTTATAAAGTAATCAGGATATTAAAGCTGTAACTTTTTAAGGTAGGATAGTTAAACCCGTCGCCACTCCCGGTGCCAAAGTCGGGGTCAGATGCGCCGATATTGGCAACATCAATATCCTTTGTCTTTTTATATAGCGGCGACCATGTCCATAGATTTTCTCCCAACAGGCTCACCCGCACCGCCTGCAAATGCCATTTGGACACTAATTGCTGCGGAAGGCTGTATCCTACCTGAAGATTTTTCAACCGCACATAAGCGACATTTTGCAGATACTTTGTTTGGGGCGTTGTTTTTAAAGACGAGTTATACCCTGCATATCTTGGGAAGTAGGCATCCCGATGGTCTTCTGTCCAATAATTGTTTACATGCCAGCTCGGCATGTTATTGTAAGGCCTGTTATATTGTCCCCAGAAAATAGCCTCATTGCTGGGATACCAGTCCTGCTTGCCAACACCTTGCACAAAAGCACTTAAAAAGATATTGTTCCAGCCGAAGTTTGTGCTGAAGTTGTAGGTATATCTCGGGGTGGAATTCCCTATTATCTTTTTATCACCATGTTTGGTGATAGTATTATCGCCATAATCAATCACGCCATTGCCATCCAAATCTGCAAACCGGATATCACCCGGATAAATCTTGCCGGAAGAAGAAGACTTGATAAGGGTTTGCTTAGGTGCCGCATCAATTTCTTCCTGAGATTGGAAAAAGCCCTGAGTAACATATCCCCAGATTTCACCTAAGGTTTGCCCTACATAATAATCGTCGAGGTTTCCTGTAAGGTTATTATACCTGTCAATTTTAGCTTTATAATCAGCCAAAGATGCCGTAAGTGAATAATTGAACGGTTTTCCGGCAAGGGAGAACTCATTGCGATAACCCAAAGAGATTTCAAACCCTTTGGTTGTTAAATCAGCATAGTTGCCTTTGGGCGATGCCGCACCAAACACATCGGGAAGCGTTTGCCCGACCGTGTACATGTTAAGAGTTTTTCTGATATAGGCATCGGCGGTCAACGTAAGTTTATTATTAAGCGCTGCTATATCTATTCCAATATTTGATGTTCGTGCCGTTTCCCAGGTAAGGTTATCAGGTATAACTATTGGTACACTTGTTACCGGATTTTTGACCCCGTTCAGTACCCGCCCGGAAGTGGAAATGCTGTATTGATTCAGGAAAACATAAGGAGATATATTACCATTTCCCAGCGAACCGTACGAACCGCGTATTTTGAGATCGCTGATAGAAGATGCCGGCAGGTTCCAGAATGATTCTTTGGAAATACGCCACCCTGCCGAAACAGAAGGGAAAAAGCCCCACTGCTCATTTTCGGGAAACTTGGATGAACCGTCATAGCGCCCGTTCACTTCCAAAAGGTATTTTTCCCTGAAGGCATAATTCAGCCTGAAGAAAACACCGGCAACCCGGTACTTATTATACCCGCCAGTGGCAGTCGTAGCGTCCCCCAAAGCCAGGTTAATATTCTCGATATTTTCGTTTAGCAAACCTGTTTTGGTTATATAAGATGAATTATAGACCTGTTGTTCATAGTTATAACCCAGCAGTCCTTTAAAGTAATGGTCTTTGCCAAAGTTATCCTCGTACTCGCTGTACAGATTCAGGAAAAGATTCTTTGTATCCTGCGACACCAGATATATATTATCATTGAAAGAGGTTTTCAAAGAAAGTATCTCCCCTTCTTTTACACTATAAGGCACCGGAATCCTTTTGCGAGTTGAAGTGTAATAATTATTGGTGAAAGTAAAATCGCCTTTCACACGAAACCTGTTATCAAAAAACTTCATTTCCATACCTGTCGTATTCCTCAGGTTGGTTTCCCTGGAATCTTCACCACTTTTGCCATATATAAAATCACCTACGGTATAAGCCGCCGGAAATGTAAAAGTGCCATCCGGATTAAAGATAGGCGCGCTGGTGTGCCCCTCATCGGCAATGTTACGCCAGATATTACCACCCTCACCAGCAGTTGTGGGGTTATGATATTTGTTGAAAGAATAATCCATATTATCGGAAATCTTTAACCAATCCGTCACCTGCACACTACCCTTGGCCCGTAAATAATTTCCGGTATATTTATCTGTATTATATCTAAACAAGCCGCCGTAATCATAAATACGCCCCGATACATAATAATCTACCTTATCGCTATTGCCACTTACCGAAAGGTTGTGATCCTGCACAAACAAACGCGGTTTTAAAAGCGCTTTCAGATAATCAACATTACCATAATATACGTAATTCCCTTTGTCATCCACGGTTACTTCTTCATTGATGCCCTGTTCCTTTCTTTTCTTAAATTCTTCTAACCAAGCCAATGTAAAGGTTTGTGTTTTATTGAGCCTTGCCGGCACGGAAGAATAGTTGTTCCACGCATTGTAGGCTTCGTAAAAACGCTCTGCATACACATACCCGTCCGTAACAAAATCGGGCAAGGTTGCAGGCTTTTGCAATGAGCTGCTGCCCGAATAGGTAATAGAAGCCTTGCCCTTTTTTGCACTTTTGGTAGTAATGAGCACCACACCAAAAGTACCGCGCGAGCCATATATAGCCGCAGACGCCGCATCTTTCAATACAGAGACCGATTCTATGTCATTCGGGTTCAGTGTAGCCGGGTCAGCCTGCACACCGTCTATAATAATCAATGCACTGCCACCCTGACCGATAGAAGTCGTCCCTCTTATATTAAAAGCCGGGGTACGTGTTGGCTTGCCATCTGCCGGCATAATGTTTAGGTTGGGACTGGCGCCCTGCAACATTTGCGAAACATTCGCCATCACGCGCCCCTCAAAAGTTTTGGAAGAAACCTGGTCTACGGCACCGGTCAGGTTCGCTTTCTTTTGCGTGCCGTATCCGACGACCACCACTTCGTCCATCGCAACAGATTCCTCCTCCATGGTGACATCAGCTTCACTTCCTGCAGAAACCATTCGTTCTATGGTTTTATACCCAACCGCACTAAAAACTAACCACGTGGTATCTTTTTGTACCTGTAAATGAAACCGGCCAGATTTGTCGGTCATCGTTCCTTTTCTTTCTCCCTTTTCTGTAACAGAAATATTTTCTAACGGGAGGGCTTGTTTGTTTTTTACTAACCCTGATAAAGTCTGTGAATAAGATGTAACGGCACAAATGCATAAAAGTAGGACTAAGAATGAGAGCCTTTTCATGTAACATTAATTTTAACGCGAAGAAAGCCCACCCGTATTACCTTTATGTGACAGCAATCTTATGCTTTTATTAACATTAACATGATTTCGGTTTAAGCGGAAAATCAAAGCCCTATGTTCTTCCAACCAATAATTCAGTAAATAATCGAGTGTTACATTTTTATTTTCAACAGTATATTCTTTATACTATTTATTGAATCCCTTCAGGATTACATATTTATAGAAACCCGGTATGGCAAATTAAGCAACTAATAAATAAAGAGATTAGCAGCAAGTCGTAAGCAGGGGATACAAAAGAAAAACCCCGCAAATATTTGCGAGGTTTTCGTGGTGTGGGGCGGGATCGAACCGCCGACACAAGGATTTTCAGTCCTTTGCTCTACCAACTGAGCTACCGCACCTTATTTTGTTCAAACACTATCCCTAACAGCTTTTCAGCTTATCGGGCTGCAAATATAGTAGAAATATATGCAACAAATGCAAAAAACATCGAAATTTATTTTATCCTGTTCCCCGGTTCCCGAAAAGGCCGTAACAGCACCTGCCGGGACATTTCCTGAGGCCGAAGTGTGCGACGCAACGAAGCGGATAGCAGCACAACTGCCGATTGCAAAAACAACTACATCCCGAACTCGCTGAGGAACTTAATACGCATAATTTTTAACTGCTCGCGCGTGAAGTCATATTCCGATAGTTCTTCCTGCGCTAATTGCAACGAAGATGTTTCGCAACTTTTAAAATATTCTATAATCTCGTCCTGATCATCACCGTCCAGCATTTCGTCTATGGCATAATTCAGATTCAGCTTGGTGCCGCTGGCGGCGATGGTTTCCATTTCGCCAAGCAGTTCCTCTATTGTCCAGCCCTTGTTCTTGGCAATGATTTCAAGCGGTATTTTTTTATCGGTCTGCTGAATGATATATACTTTGTTGCCGCTCTTGTTCACCACGCTCTTCATCACAAAATCATCAGGCTTTTCGATATCGTTCTCTTCCACATAGCGGGCAATCAGTTCCACGAACGGCTTGCCGTAGCGCAATGCCTTGCCCTTGCTCACACCCTGGCATTTTTCAAGCTCTGCCGTGGTGGTGGGATAAAGCGTTGCCATGTCGAGCAACGAGTTTTCCAAAAAGATAACAAAGGGTGGAAGGCTTTTCTTCTTGGCCTCCTTGTAGCGAAGCTCTTTGAGCATTTCAAAAAGCCGCTGGTCGGTGGCGGCTCCATCAGAGCTATCGGTACTTTCCTCATCATCGCCCACAGCCTCCTCAAACTTATTGTTCAGTACGATGGTAAAAGACTTCGGCTTCTTGGCAAAGGCCGTTCCTTTTTCGGTCATCTTTAAAACACCGTATTCTTCGATGTCTTTTTTGAGCAGCCCTTCGAGCAACATCTGCCTGATGAGGGAATGCCAGAACAACGGTTCCCTGCCCGAGCCTATGCCAAAAGTTTTAAGCCCTTCGTGACGGAACATTTTCACCTGCGGTGTAGGTTTGCCGATGATGATGTTCACTACATAGTCCGTGGCAAAACGCTCATCCAGTTCCTTGATGGTTTGCAGCACCTGTATCGCCTCTGCCTTGGCTTCTATCCTTTCTTTCGGATGCCTGCAATTGTCGCAGTTACCACAGTTTTCAGATTCATATAATTCCCCGAAATAGCTAAGGATAACCTTGCGCCGGCATACGCCGCTTTCGGCATAAGCCACCGTTTCGTTGATAAGCTGTGCGCCCACTTCCCGTTCGCTCAGCGGCTTGTCACGCATCAGGTGCTCCAGCTTGCTCACATCCTTATGCGAGTAATAAAGGATACACTTGCCCTCCAGTCCGTCGCGCCCGGCACGCCCGGTTTCCTGATAATAATTTTCTATGGATTTGGGAATATTATAATGTATCACAAAACGGATATCGGGCTTGTCAATGCCCATCCCAAAGGCAATGGTGGCCACGATGACCTGCACGTCCTCGTTGAGGAATTGATCCTGCCGATCGGCGCGCAGCTTACTATCAAGCCCGGCGTGATAGGCCACGGCCTTTATGCCGTTTGCCATGAGGATACTGGCCAGTTCCTCGGTCGTCTTCCGGTTAAGGGTATAAATGATGCCACTCTTGCCCTTCATGGACTTGATAAACCGCACGATGCTTTCGTCCGTCTGCCCCTTGCTCACCTTGGCCACGATTTCATAATACAGGTTATCGCGGTTAAAGGAAGATATGAATACCTTGGGGTCGCGCAGCTCAAGGTTTTTGATGATGTCGCTCTGCACTTTGGGCGTGGCCGTGGCCGTGAGCGCAATAACAGGTCTTGAAGAGTCTATCAAATCCATCATTTCGCGCAGGCGCCTGTACTCCGGCCTGAAATCATGCCCCCACTCACTGATACAGTGCGCTTCGTCTACCGCAAAGAAGGATATTTGCAAATCACTGAAAAACGACAAGTTTTCCTGTTTGGTAAGCGTTTCCGGCGCCACATAAAGCAGCTTGGTCTTACCCGCCAGCAGGTCGTCGTGCACTTCCTTAATCTCTTTGCGGTTAAGTGTGGAGTTTAAAAAGTGGGCTATCTCATCGTTGCTGTTATACCCGCGCACTAAATCCACCTGATTCTTCATCAACGCTATCAGCGGCGACACGATGATGGCCACTCCTTCCGAAATGACGGCGGGCAACTGATAGCAAAGGCTCTTGCCGCCGCCTGTGGGCATGATGACAAAAGTGTCCTTACCGCTCAGGAGCGATTCGATTGCGGCCTGTTGCGTACCCTTGAATTTATTAAACCCGAAATGCTTTTGTAACTCTTTGGTCAGGTCTATTGACAAGTCAACCTTAGCTTTCGTCTGTGTCTTTTTTTGGCCTGAACTTTTTTTTGCCGCTGCTTTTGCCATTACTAATTTCTTTCCTTTTTTATAATGCGAAATAGACCTATAAGATACGTCTATATATTATAATAATAAAAAATATTTTTTTGAGGACGGCGAATTTAACCCAATTTCGGCTTATTACGAAACTTTAAATTTAGCAATAGCTAATAAGTTGTGAATGAGCAGTTATGCCCTCCTAATCCTCAGAATTACAAACAGGCCATCTTTATTTGTTTATGCAAAATACCGATGCCTTATATTTTTAATCGTGTAACTAAAGTCACCCGGGGCAAGAATGGATTGTACGTGCTTTGCACCATAAAATTTCAAACCATGTTCAACATGCTCAAGAATCTTTTCAAGGACAACAGTGCCGAATTGCAGCAAATTATTAATGACAATGCCTTTTTGGTGGATGTGCGCACCCCCGGCGAATTTAAAGGTGGCAGCGTGCCCGGTGCAGTGAACATTCCGCTGGATACATTGCAAAACAACCTCGCCAAGTTTAAAGGCAAGAAGAACATCGTAGTGTTTTGTGCGAGTGGTATGCGCAGCAGTCAGGCCAAAAGCATATTGGAGCGCAACGGTATTCAAAATGTCTATAACGGCGGCTCATGGAGCAAGGTTAACAGCCTGAAACAATAAATGAAGACCGCGGATAAATAAAAAGAAGTTTATTGTCTGCGGTATTTGCTACCCTATCCTTATCATGCCATGCCTTCATAAAAAACTTTGCATGGAATTGCCTTTCCTGCTATAAAGTTTAGTAATTTTGTAGACTAAGGTTATTCTTTATGCTGTCCAAAAAATCGCAATACGCTTTCAAGGCACTTTCCTATCTCGTGGATAAGCGGGGCGATGGGCCGGTGCTTATATCCGAGATTGCGGAACAAAAGAAGATACCGCTCAAGTTTTTGGAAAACATATTGCTCGAACTGCGCAAGGCAGGCATTCTCGACAGCAAAAAAGGAAAGGGAGGCGGATATTTTTTCAAAACAGACCCAAGCAAGGTAAAGATGGCCACTGTCATCCGCCTTATCAATGGCCCCATTGCTATGCTGCCCTGCGTGAGCCTCTATTTTTATGAACGATGTAGCAACTGCAATGAAGAAAAATGTGGCCTGCACGACGTGATGACCGAAGTGCGCGATGCCACACTGGCCATTCTGGAAAGCCGCACACTGCTCGACCTACAGGATTATTAATTACACTTTCTTACCCGTTCCGTCTTATACTATTTTCCTCTCCCAATCTTCCGCACGCCATCGTCAATTAAGCTATCCTTCGTACCTTTACGGGTTCAAATTAAAGAAGCGTGGCCGACAGAATTGTTTTATTACCCGATAATATCGCCAACCAGATTGCCGCAGGAGAGGTGATTCAACGCCCTGCCAGTGCGGTAAAGGAGTTGTTGGAGAATGCCGTGGACGCAGGCGCTACAGACATCAAACTGTTGGTGGTAGATGCGGGCAAAACGCTGTTGCAGGTGATTGACAACGGTTGCGGCATGAGCGAAACAGATGCGAGGATGTGCTTTGAACGCCACGCCACATCGAAGATTAAAAATATAGACGACCTCTTTCATATCAAGACAATGGGATTCAGGGGCGAGGCGCTGGCATCCATTGCCGCCGTGGCACAGGTGGAACTAAAGACCAAACGACCTGTGGACGAGACCGGCACTTATATTGAAGTGGCCAACAGCATCGTGGTAAAACAGGAACCCGTGGCCGTGCCCGACGGCACCAGCATCGCGATGAAAAACCTGTTTTTCAACGTGCCCGCACGCCGCAATTTTTTAAAGAGCAACGCGGTGGAGATGCGCCACATCGTGGAAGAGTTTACCCGCGTGGCAATGTCGTTCCCCGAAATCAGGTTTACGCTCACGGCCAACGGCCAACAACTTTTCCATCTGGAAAAAGGAAGCCTCAAGCAGCGCATCGTGCAACTGTTGGGCAATAATTACAACGCCAGATTGGTGTCTGTGACGGAAGATACGGACTATATGAACATTTATGGCTTTGTAGGTAAACCGGAAACGGCCAAAAAAACGCGTGGCGACCAATACTTTTTCGTCAACAACCGATTTATCCGTAGTGCCTACCTCAACCATGCGGTGATGAACGCCTATCAGGAACTGCTGCCTGCCGATAGCTTCCCGCTATACGTCCTGTTTATCGAGCTTGACCCCGTGCAGGTGGACGTGAACGTGCATCCGACCAAACAGGAAATAAAATTTGAGGACGAAAAAATCATCTATGCTTTTGTGCAGGCCGCCGTTAAACACGCGCTGGCACAATTTAGCGTAACGCCCACCCTCGATTTTAACCTCGACGCCTCGATACAACAATTGCCATCGGTATCGCTGCCATTTACGGAGCAGGAAAAACAAGCGACTTCGGGTTCTTCGCTATACAAAGGTTTTACGCAAAAAAATCAGGCGCATTTTATCGAAAAGCCTGCCAGTGGCGGTTTACAAAACTGGAAAGACTTTTATGGCGAGCCTAAAAAAGAAAATCCCGCATACCCTCCCCCGCAAACCCAACCGGAAATTCTCCAAAAGCAACCCGCGGTTACGATAGACGAATATACCGAGCTAGCACAGGTGCTGAATACGTATATCATCCTGCCCACATCAACAAGTTTTTTGCTGATAAACCAGCAAATCGCGCATGAACGGGTGCTGTATGAGCAAATGAAAAAGGCCGCAGAGGGTAGGCCTACCATATCACAAAAGAGCATGTTCCCCGTATCGTTGGAACTGACCGCGGCAGACACGGTACTGTTGCAGGAATTATTGCCCGATTTTTCGTTGCTGGGCTATATCATTGAACCTTTTGGCAAAAACAGTTTTGTCATACAGGCCACGCCCGCCGATCTTGAAGACAGCGATGAAAAACAGTTGATTGATTTTACCTTGGAACAATACAAGCATTTTAACAGCGAAATAAAAGTAAGCAACCGCGAAAAACTCATCCGCTCCTTGGCCAGACAACGCGCCATCAAACGGGGCACACGCCTCACTGAGCGGGAACAACGACAATTGGTCACAGACCTTTTTCAATGTGAGATTTATAATACCGGCCCTGATGGCAATCCCACCTATCTTGAATTTAAGCAGGAACAGATAGAGCGCATGTTCGGGAAATAGCGTTCGCGGCCTATGCCTCCTGCCCCATCCACATCGCGCCGCCCACACTGTCGCGCGCGGCGCCTGTTACGGAACTTAGGACATTGTTCTCCTCGCGCCAGCGCAGCACACCAATCAATGCCATGATAAGCGCTTCTTTATAATTGACTAAATTTTCGTCCGGCACCACCACCTTCACGCCTGCCATGCTTAAATGGTCTTGTAAGCGTGCAATCAAAAATGTATTCAATGCCCCGCCGCCGGTGGCCAGCAATTGCGCCTCCTGTCCTGCACGGCTGTACGCGAACACCGCGTCAGATACTTGTATGGCGATATGCTCGGCATAAGTGCACAACTGGTCAGCAACCGATGCCTCATATTTTTTGACAAGCGGATAGATAATATCCGTCCCGAAACTGTTTGCCAGCGATTTGGGGGAAGGTTGTTTGTAATATTCCAGATTGTTCAGTTCGTGCAGCAACGGGGCAATGATTTGCCCGCCCGCCGCCAGCGCACCACCTTTATCATAAGGTTGTCCGGCATCATTTGCCAGCATGTTCAGCACACGGTTTGCCGCACACACGTCATAGGCCTGATATTTTTCTCCGTTTATGGAAATATTGGCGATGCCGCCGATGTTGAGATAAAATCCATAATCACCAAAAAGAAGTTTCTCGCCAATTGGCACAATCGGCGCGCCCTGTCCGCCGTTGGCCACGTCCATCGCGCGCAGGTCGCTTACCACGGGCAGCTTGGTCATGGCGGCAATAGCCGCGCCATCGCCCAACTGGGCGGTCATGCCCTGCCCCGGCAGGTGAAACGTGGTGTGCCCGTGCGACACCACCAGCCCTACCTGATATTGCAGCCCGTGCGCTTCGATGAACGCATTCACCTGTTGGCCGATATACCTGCCATAAGCCGTGTGCAGCAATTGGTAGTCGCGCGCGTTGAGTTCCGTCGCACGCTTCAGTTTTTCCACCCAATCATCCGTATAAGGAATACATGCTGCTTTTATAATCTCATAACTCCACGCAGAGCGGGTTTCCGTAAGCTCTGCAAATACGATGTCCAGCCCGTCGAGCGAGCTTCCGCTCATTAATCCTATAGCCCTGTAAATCATGTCAGCGAATTTATATTATCCCTTCAACTAAAGGCATTTTGTTTTAGATTTGCCAAAATTAGCGAACCGCAAAAGTATCGGAGAAAAGTTTTTCCTGCAAAACGCAAACTATGGTAATTAATTTAAGCGAAAACCACAGCCTTATCAGCAATTGGGTAAGCGAACTACGCGATGTAGATGTTCAGAACGACCGTATGCGCTTTAGACGCAACCTCGAAAGGATTGCCGAGGTCATTGCCTACGAAATCAGCAAGAGATTGCCCTCCCTGACGAAAGAAACGCAAACGCCGCTGGGCATTTCCGAATCAAAAGTATTAGCCGGGCAACCGGTGCTGGCCACCATCCTGCGCGCGGGCATCCCCATGCACCAGGGCCTGCTGAACTTTTTTGACCGTGCCGACAATGCCTTTATATCTGCTTACCGCAAGCATCACAAAGACGGCGGTTTCGATATCCATATAGAATATATCAGTTGCCCCGACCTTGAAGGGCGCATCGTTATCGTTTCTGACCCGATGCTGGCCACAGGCGCCTCGCTCGTGAAAACCATCCAATACTTGAAGGAGGAGGGCGAACCCAGCCAAATCCATATCGTGTCGGCCATTGCCTGCACCGAGGGCATCGAATACGTGGCACGTGAAGTGCCGGAGGCCACTATCTGGTGTGCCGATATTGACGAAGAACTTACGGCCAAGGGCTATATCGTTCCCGGATTGGGAGATGCGGGCGATTTGGCTTACGGCTGCAAGGCCCAAAGTTAATAACACTCCACTTAAACAGTTAAATTGTAATTTTCTGAAAGGCATTCTTGCCAAAAGCAGTGAATAATACCAGCAAAGCATTCAATAAGAACATTTTTACCTCCTGTAAAGTCAACCCGGTAAAGGGTGGCAACTTTCATCATAATGTTGTGCATACTGCTGGCATATTGCGGCGAAATAAAAATAGACAGCGCCGTATCGCAAACAGGCGAACAATGGAATTTATTTTCTGTCATCACCTTATTTAAAAACGACAACGCGTCAAAGGCTGTTCATCTTAACCTCAGTCTTAGCGGCGTTTCCTTTTAGGCAATCATAAAAATCGTATCATTGCCCAAACTATATGATATGGCGCAGGCTACCGTTTACCTTATCCCCACCTTTCTTCACGAGCAGGCATTGCATGTTTTGCCTGCTTATATTTTGGAAGCCATAGAAAAATGCGATGTGCTTTTTGCAGAAAACGAGCGTTCGGCACGCCGGTACTTAAAACAGTTGAAACGGGAGATTGTGATTGACAGTTATGAATGGTTTACCATAGGCAAAGCCGAAAACGAGGTATTGCAGGCTTTCCGCCAAAAAATCAAAGAAGGAAAAACAATCGGCATCATCAGCGAGGCGGGTTGCCCGGGCGTGGCAGATCCCGGCCAGTTATTGGTTGCCGCCGCGCAGGAAATAAACGCAACCGTCGTTCCGCTCGTGGGGCCAAGTTCTATATTATTAGCATTGATGGCCAGTGGCATGAACGGGCAGCAATTTTCTTTTCTGGGCTATTTGCCCATCGAAAGCAGCGCACGCACCAAGGCCATCCGGGAAATGGAAGCAGAATCGAAACGAAAAAACGCTACACAGATTTTCATCGAAACACCTTATCGCAACGGTCAGCTTTTGGAAAATTTGTTAAAAACCTGCGCCCCTGCTACTCTTTTGTGCGTAGCCGCGGATATCACCGCCCCTACGGAGTTCATCAAAACCATGCCCGTCGCAAAATGGAAGGCCGAAAAGGTGAACCTTCACAAACGCCCGGTTATCTTTTTGCTAAAAGCCTGATGTACTTGGGGCGTCTTTCATAGAGATGATGCTGTCCACTATATAACGCGTATTTCCCCTCCAGGGCAGCACGCCGTTATACTCTTTATAATGCAGGTCGAAGCGTTTGCCGGAGTTCATTTTCAGCACGTCAAACACCTTTTTATCCTTTATGGAAAACTCAAATTCGTTGGACTGCACGCCCCCGCCAACAGCGCCCTTGATGCCTTCCTGTATCAACTTGCCTTCATAGGTTTTAAAAATCTGCCCTTTTTCCACGGCAAAATTCAGGTAGCCCGATTTTACGCCGTCGGAGGTATAAGGGTAATAGAATTTCCAGTAAAAATAGCCGCCGCCCACCAAAATCAGCAACAATAACAGCAACAGAAAGTATTTTAAACAACCGCTCTTCTTCTTAACAGGAGGTACATCGTTTTTGGGCATTTCCATAAAATTAAGTTTAAATTAAAAATTAAATGTACTGCAATTGTTTTATTGCATTATTTTTGCGCCCGAATTTACAACATGTTTCTCAATGTGTAACTTTTTATGTCATACAAAGCATTTCGCCTTCCACGCGGCTATCACCACGGGTGTTTATGCCGTAGGGTTCGATATGTTTGTCTACTCACCAAGACCTATGCGATGTCAGCAGCGTATGTGCTGATAGGATAACCTTTGACCAAGGCCCCTGTCAGTGAACTACTTCCGAACCCATCATTTAGGCCTGGTCTGCCAAGAACCATTTTCAACATATTACATAGTGGACACAGAGGATATAATTGTTAGACCCGCAATACCCGGGGACAAAATATACGCCAAGATTATCACGGACGAAATGGAATCGTCTGCCAAAGCCAGAGGCACCGGTATCGCCAAAAGAAGTCCCGAATACATCGAAAAAAAGATTGATGAAGGCAAAGCCGTTATCGCGCTGACGAAAAGCGGCACGTGGGTGGGCTTTTGTTATATAGAAACCTGGAGCCACGGTGATTATGTGGCCAACTCCGGGCTTATCGTGTCGCCGGAATTCCGCAAAAGCGGCGTAGCCAAGCGCATCAAGCACACCATTTTCAAGCTGAGCCGCACCAAATACCCCAATGCCAAGATTTTTGGGCTGACCACGGGACTGGCCGTGATGAAAATCAATAGCGAGCTGGGCTACGAGCCGGTTACTTACTCGGAACTTACGCAGGACGAAGATTTTTGGGCAGGTTGCAAAAGCTGTGTCAACTATGAGATTCTGATGAGCAAAGAACGCAAAAACTGCATGTGCACGGCGATGCTTTACGACCCCAAAGACCATTACGAACCGGAGGAAACAAAGAAGTTTTTCGACGACAACAAAAAAGGTCTGGAGCGCCTACAGCGTTTTAGGGAATGGAAATTCCTGCGCCCCTTCCTTAAAAAGGACAAACACAAAGAGCATCACAGAAAATCTATATTGAGCGCATTATTTCACTAAGCAAAAAATGTTTTAATACTATGGGCAAAAAAGTTGTTTTGGGATTTAGCGGCGGGCTGGACACCTCGTTTTGCGTAAAATACTTCACAGAAGAAAAAGGTTATGACGTGCATACGGTCATTGTGAACACAGGCGGTTTTAGTGAGGAAGAACTGGAACGCATCGAGGCGCACGCAAAAAACCTGGGCGCAAAATCGCACAAGACCATCAATGCGGTAAAGAATTACTACGAAAGCATCATCAAATACCTGATTTTCGGGAACGTGCTGAAAAATAACACTTATCCGCTGAGCGTTTCTGCCGAAAGGCTGAGCCAGGCCATGCACATGGCCGACTATGCAAGGGAAATAAATGCCGATGCCATCGCCCACGGCAGCACCGGAGCCGGAAACGATCAGGTAAGATTTGACATGGTGTTCAACATTATGGTGCCCGAACTGGAAATTATCACGCCCATCCGCGACATGAACCTGAGCCGTGAGTCGGAGATAGAATACCTGAAAAGCAAGGGCGTGCAGATGAATTTTGAAAAAGCCGTTTATTCCATCAACAAGGGGCTTTGGGGCACCAGTGTTGGCGGCAGGGAAACCCTCAGCTCCAAAGGCATGTTGCCCGAAGAAGCATGGCCCACACAGGTTACAAAGACCGGCACAGAAGAAGTATCCCTTACTTTTAATAAAGGAGAACTGGTCGCCGTAAATGATATACGTTTTGACCATCCCACCGAGGCTATTCAATATTTACAAAATATTTCAGGCCCTTATGGCATTGGCCGCGACATACACGTGGGTGATACGATCATCGGTATCAAAGGCCGCGTGGGCTTTGAGGCGGCAGCGCCCATCCTCATCATCAAGGGGCATCACGCACTTGAAAAGCACGTGCTGAGCAAATGGCAACTGCAATGGAAAGACCAGATTTCACAATTCTACGGCACGTGGATGCACGAAGGGCAAATGCTTGACCCGGTGATGCGCGATATAGAAGCCTATCTTGAAAGCAGCCAGCGCAACGTAACGGGCAAGGTGTTCCTGCAATTGCACCCTTACCGCTATCAGGTAATCGGCATCGAAAGCAGCTACGACCTGATGAGCCCTGCCTTCGGTAGTTATGGCGAGTCCAACAAATCGTTCACGGGCGATGATGTGAAAGGTTTTACGCGCATCTTTGGCAACCAGACATCTATTTACCACTTGATACAAGAAGCCAACAAGTCTGGTAAATAAAAACAGTACTCGCTAAGAGTGCTTGCTGATAGCAGCACAACAGTTGAACGGAGCGTCGCAAGTAAAGCCGATAGTAGTGCCACAGCCAGCATCCTAATTATTTTTCTTATCTTGGCATTTCGGCAAGTTTATTTTTATAAATAGGTTTTTGATGATAAAAGCAGGTATTATCGGGGGCGCCGGCTACACGGGCGGCGAACTCATCAGGGTTTTGATAAACCACCCAAAGGTGGATATCCGTTTTGTGCACAGCCGCAGCAATGCGGGCAAACCCGTTTATGCCGTGCATAAAGACCTCGTGGGCGATACGGGGCTGATGTTTACCGATGCTATTTCGCAGGACATTGACGTGCTTTTCCTGTGTTTGGGACACGGGGAATCTACCAAGTTCCTTCATGAAACACCCATCAATGCCTCTATCAAAATCATTGACCTGGCCAACGATTTCAGGCTGATAAAAGACCGCAACCAGTCGGCGCTCGGGCGCGAATTTGTGTATGGCCTGCCGGAACTCAACAAGGACGCCATCCAAAACGCACCCAACATCGCTAATCCCGGCTGTTTTGCCACTACCATTCAATTAGGCCTTTTGCCGCTGGCGCAGGAAGGCCTGCTTGGTGAAATCTATACCACGGGTATTACCGGCAGTACAGGCGCGGGGCAATCGCTTTCGGCCACCTCGCACTTTAGCTGGCGCGCCAATAATATACAGGCATACAAGACACTGAATCATCAGCACCTTGGCGAAATAGGCGAATCGCTTTGCCAGTTGCAGCCTACCGGTACGATAGACATGAGCTTTGTACCCTGGCGCGGGGATTTTACACGCGGCATTTTTATCAGTTCCACGGTTCATTGCGACCTATCGTCCGAAGAGCTTTACGCGCTTTATGAAGATTTTTATAAGGATGCGCCCTTCACGACCGTCTGCCGTGAGCCGGTGTTCCTGAAGCAGGTGGTGAACACCAACAAGGCGGTTGTGCAACTGGAAAAAGCAGGCAGCAAACTGGTTATCCATTCGGCCACCGACAACCTGCTCAAAGGTGCCAGCGGACAGGCCGTGCAGAACATGAACCTGCTTTTTGGCATAGACGAGACAACCGGACTACGCCTGAAACCTGCGGCTTTTTAAGTTATTGCGCGATTAAAATCTTCTCCTCTTTTCATTTACGGATGAGATTATCCTGCTGCGCAGCCATCTCCCAAGAATATTTAATAAATATTATACAGCCAATACATCTCTCGCGTATGGTTTTGTAGTACATTGCGTTGTGAAGTATAAACATGGCTAAACGCCCCGTTTTCCGTATCAATCGAAAAAATTTGGCGTTGCTTTTGTGGTATTCACCGTATTAATGTATTAAACCCCTCAAAATCATTTTATGAAAGTATTCAGGACAGTTTCGTTG
The DNA here is from genome assembly GCA_047601605.1 of Niabella sp. GTDB lineage: Bacteria > Bacteroidota > Bacteroidia > Chitinophagales > Chitinophagaceae > Niabella. The sequence goes on along the minus strand of JASGIU010000002.1, from coordinate 1,134,165 downwards.
GGAATTATCTCTTTGCTGATCATTCAATCGGCTCAAGCCCAGTTTCATATAGGTATAAAAGCCGGTACGAACATCGGAAAAATTGACGGAAAGAGTTTTGACAAGGAATTTGATTACAGCTATTTGGTGGGCGGTTTTGCCGAAATCGGCATTAACGACCGCTTCAGCATCAACCCCGAAGTGCTTTTCAGCCAAACATCCACTACCCGTTCCGATGACTTGGGAAGTCCTTACAAAGACCTTTTCAACAATGACCAAAAAAAGGCCAAACTCAATTATCTTTCTATCCCTATTTTGGCAAATGTAAAGCTGGCCGGGCCGTTACACATAGAAGCGGGGCCACAATACAGCATCCTGATGAATAAAAACGAAGACCTTTTACATAATGGAGAAAATGCCTTTAAAAAGGGAGATTTTTCGTTAGTTGGCGGTGTACAAGTTAAACTGAACTCTTTTAGGGTTACGGGACGTTACGTTGTCGGGTTGAACAATATCAACGACATCGGCAATCAGGACAAATGGCGGAACGAGGCCGTGCAGGTCAGTTTAGGGCTGGCGTTCTGATAATCTGATATAGTCGTTCTTGAAAAATCAACAATAAACCCCTCTTTGAGGGGTTTTTCGGATTCAACGCGCGGCGTTATTCGTCAGCCGGAACAGCAGTCGAATGTTATAGGCATTTTCGTCACCCTACACCATTTACAGAAAGTCCATACAATTGTTCTTCCACTAAATTTACGTTTACGCTCCAATAACGACTTCCACCGTCCAAAGTGATTGAGTAGTCAAATGAATAATCAAGTCTGCCGTTCCAATAACCTTTTATTCTGTCTATAATTGTAAACTTGTCCCAATGAAGATTAATGTGAATTATGCGTTCGCCTTTGTCGTTAATAAACCCAACGTACTGCCGAAAATATTTGTTCAAGTTTCTGTCAATGTACTGTCGTTTCCTAAATTGATTTAGGTGCGGCTTATTTGCTTCCTTTATTTGTTTTTTTAAAATTCGCTCTGCAAAAATGATTTCCTCTTGTGTCGGTGTAAACCTATTTATACTGTCTGCGCCTGCAAGTAAAAGGTTTTCTGCCTGATATGAAGTTGTGAATATTGCCCCCCTGAACTTATTTGATTTAACACCAATCTTACTTGTGTCCCTGGTTTGGAAAGTTTCAACAGTTGTGCGACAACTTAAAAAAAACGTCAATAGTGCTATGAATATTAGAGACTTTGCCATACTGCCTACAACGGTTCGGCAGCTTGACTAAGGAGCGGAAAAACGAAGCGAAAGTCTTCGGTTTTGCACGACGATGGCCAATGCCGTGAGCCATGGCTAAGGTACAAAAAAGCCAATGCCCACTGCATTGGAGACATACGAAGCACGAATCCTTTTAATTTAGACGGAACTCCGCCATGTGGCCAATACAATGTCGCCTGGCGTTTTTTTTTATTCAGTTTTGTTCAATGTCCAAATTATCGCTTTTTCTTTAGTTGCCCGGAAAATTGTTGTATGTTTTTCTTTCGGTTCGTCAGAATAATCCCATATTAGATTTGCAGAGTTTTCAGTTTTGAGAATATTTGCTAATTCCTTTGTGTATGGAAAAATATCTCCCGTATTTGAACCTGCAAACCAAAGTCTTTTTTCGTTTGTTGGAAATTTAGCTAAATATTCCTTTGCGGTCCTTACCAAATAATGGTTGTTCCACCACAACGAAGGATCAAAAGCAATGTAATTGTCGAACATTTCGGGGGTAAGGAAAAAAGTTTCCATTACGAAAAGTCCCGATGCAGATTCTCCGATAATGCTTTTTTCGGTTGTTGTTCTGTAACGTTTGTTGATTTCGGGAAAAAGTTCATCATTAATAAATGCCCTAAATTTTTCCGAACCACCAACAATAGGAGCAATTTCTTTGTCTTTTTCAACTTCGGTAAAACCTGTCAAATCTCTTCTTCTTTGCGTATTTTCAATCCCGACAAGAATGAGCGGTTTGATTTTTTTCTCTTTGATAAGTTTTGCCAAAGTGTTTGCAATATGAGGAAAATCTTCTTTTATGCCACCATCTGCCATATACATTACAGGCAAAGAGTCGGAATTTGTTTTGTAGTTTTCCGGTGTCCAAACGTTGATAATTCTATCTTCTCTAACTTGTTTGGATTTAATAGTAAAAGTTTCGTGTTGTGGAACTGGGTCGCTTGATTGTGAAGCGTTGGAACAGCTTATTAGAAATAATACTCCTGTCAATAAAATATAGTAAATGTTCTTCATAATTTAATTTTCTTGTTTAGACGGCTGTTTTGTAAAATGACAGCTAACAGAAGAATATCTTAATCCAGCTTTTTAGGAAGCCAGGGCATTTCGGGCACTTTTGCCGGAACACGGTAATAATTATTGCGTAGGGAATCGTTCCAACCATTGGGATTTCTGGTAAAACTTTTGCTGCTGTAAAACACACTACCATGAATGCCCGGCGTCTCCCGCACTTTTTGTATCTGCATGGGCAGTTGTTTAGGGTTTCTCCAATTGGCATTGGCATTTTCCACGGCGCGATAAATACCGTGCCCAATATAGACATGCCGCCCGAAACTGTGCGCCAACCACCAATCTACCAACTTTTCAAACGCAATCAGGGGGTCGTTTATCTCGCGGTACAACTGCGGGGTCACATAATCAATCCATCCTTTGCGCAGCCATAGCATAATATCCGCATACAGATTATCGTAATTGGTAAGTCCGGCACGCGAATCGCTGCCCTGGGAATCGTCCTTTCCGTTACGCCAAACACCAAAAGGGCTTATGCCAAATTTTACATAAGGCTTTACCTGCTTGATGGCGATATTGATATTTTTGATAATACTATCCACGTTGCTGCGCCGCCAGTCATCGCGCGGAAGACTGCTGCCGGAACGGGTATAAGCGTTCGCATCGGGAAAATCTTTTCCCCCAACGGGGTAAGGATAAAAATAATCGTCCATGTGAATGGCATCCACATCATAACGGCGCACGATGTCGCGAATAACATTTACCACATGCGCCTGCACTTCTTTATTGGAGGGGTCGAAGTAGCGTGTGGTGCCATAGGTAAGAAACCAGTCCGGCCGCTTGCGGATAAGGTTGTCCGCAGCAATGGACGATTTGCCCACGGCAAACTCGGCACGGTATGGATTGAGCCATGCGTGAAACTCCATGCCCCGTTTGTGCGCTTCCTGTATCATAAAAGCCAGCGGGTCATAAAACGGCACGGGCGCACGCCCCTGTTGTCCCGTGAGCCACTGGCTCCAAGGTTCGTAAGGTGACGGGAAAAAAGCATCGCCACTGGGGCGCACCTGCACGATGACCGCGTTCATACCGTTGCGCTGGTGCATGTCGAGTTGGCGGACATAGTCTGCTTTTTGCGCCTCTACCGATGCATTTTGCGGCGGCCAGTCAATGTTCATAACGGTGGCTATCCACACCCCGCGAAACTCGCCCGCAGATTGGGCAACGGACTGTAATGATAACCAACCGGATAAAACACAAAACATCATGTAACGAAACTTCACCATAACGGCAAAAATAGGCAAGGGAAAGAGAAGTAAAAAGCAAAAAGAGCAGAAGTTGATAGAGTTGCCTTTATAGGATAAACAGAATATCGCTTTTAGATAATAGATCGCGCAATCAGGATGCAGGACAAACCTGACAGGTAAAATATTTGAACACAAAGAAAATATCAGAAATTGAAATTCAGGCTCAAAGAAAGCACATCCCTGTTTTTATACAGGTTACGATTGCTTAGTGCCTGTGCCGTCTTATAGGTCAGGAGCGCAGAAGCAAATTGTTTTCCCGAAATATATAAACCATAACCACCTCGAACTTCCACAGACATATTATTAGTTCCGTAAAAAGCTACTTCCGGGCGGGCGATTGCCTCGGTAAAAATGTTTTCCTGTGTAGAAGGGACGTTCAGCGTCGCGTTCCCAAAAGCAACGCCCGGCAATACCTGTGCGATCCATTGCCCGGATTTCCCGGAAGCAAATGTTCTGCCATACAACAAGGTAGCAAACACGTTATCTGCTGAAAACTGATGTTGGGTAACACCGTCTTTTTTGGATTGACTGTGATAGCGGGCCGATAATCCGAAATCGCTTTTATTGCGTTGGGTGCGGTATTTCGTGGCTGTAGCCAGCAATAAAATTTCGTCGGATTCATAAACGTAATTATTCAATCCGCCGATGGTCACAAATAAGGCATCCTTACCACTCTGGTGGTTGAAGGACAGCAATGTATTCCAAGAAAAATCTGTTTTCAAACCGCCGCTAACACCAGCCATTACAGTGCCTTCATTTACCTTGTACCAGCCAATCCTGTTATTATAATTATGGTAGTTTATAATATCGCGGAGCAAAGTGTCGCTCTTTTGCATATAGCCGATCCTTGCCCAGATTTTACACAGGCCTAATTGCATATCGGCCTGCAGGTTAACACCTCTTTTGTTGTTCTTATATTGAAAAGTACGATGGTATTTCTCCGAACTGCGAATATTGCCATAACCCAATACCTCGTAGGTTACATATTCCGGCACACTGGGCCGGTCATTTTGAGCTTCGTTCATATAGATTACATCCGTACCTGCCGAGCCGTAACCGTAGATGCCCGACAGAGCGATTCCTGCTTTCCCCGCAGAAAAATGAACAAAAGGTTCAAAGTCCATCGCATGAGATGAAACCGATGGCCGCGGGTCGTTGGTTCGTGCGGCATTACCGGTATAATAGCCTACTGCCAACCCGGCTTTGACACGGGAAGACGCGCTATAAGCTGCCAGTCCTTTCAGCACATAATTTTCTTTGTCCCAATTGCCTGCTTTTGGCGTAGCAAAATAATAAGGATAGCCATCCTCTCTGCCGGAGGACAAATCCCAAGCAAGGCTATCGGCAAAAGTGCGATCGTAAGCAAATTGTCCGTATAAAGTCCATTTATTTAAGGTGCGGATACCTTGTGTAGAAAAAATAATTTCTTTGTTACGCTGTGCTTCCTGTGGTAAACGAAAATTACCGCTTTCTGCATTGAGCTGAAGCTCAGCCCGCCGGAAATCGCCAAAAGGCTGCACAAGGATACCGGTCGCAGATGACAGGGTATGATTAACCATCTGCAATTTCAGCGGATTGTTAAGGGGTATATCCAACGTGTCCTGTTGTGCGGCTGCCGAATAGCAACCGAGCACAAACAGGAACGCTGCATATAAGTGTTTGATATAAATTTTCTTACTGCGCAAAAGCACCGGGTTCTGCTTTAATCGTTACAAAATCATTGTCGGAATTGTTGGTGTCCTGCAAAATTTTCCTTCCATCTGCCGTAGTCCGCAATGTTTTTCTGACAACAGACATCGAACTATAATCACCCAAATTTTTTTCAGCAGCATCTTTTGCGAAAGTAGAGGACGCGTCAAGTTTGGGCAGAATTCTTTTAGGTTCAGCCACTGCCATGATTTCTACCACATCGATCACATTTTCTACAGGGATTTGTGTAGAAAAGTATTCCTGCGTTTCTACTGACCAGTATTCCGGTTTATATGGCCTCCTGTAAGCAGGAAGTTTTCCCGGCCCTCCCGGATATTTAAAGATAGCATAGGCCTCCTTGCCATAAGTATCAAATATCATGTCGATTTTATTGAGACGTTGGAAGATAACTAAATCCGGTACGTTAGGATTATCAACATCTGCTCCTTCTTTTCCCGGTACCCGTCCCAGGTTAAATTCAAAATCCGCTTTGCTAAGATCAACGGTAAGTTCAGGTTTAGAAGGTGCAATATCCCTACCATCGCTGCCTGTAAACGGAGCCTTATAATTTATAGCAGATTGCGCTACAACAATACTTTTTCCAGGCAATACAGGATAAGTTTTTCCATCCCCCGGTATCATAAAGGAGGAACCATATATATAGCCTGTATTGGCATCAATACCTGCAGGCATCCCTTCGGTTTTAGTCCAGTCATATTGATAAGGGTTGTCGCCTGTATCCTGATAAAGAAACTTGGCATCCACACTTGGCGGAAATTGTCTCGCACCTGTGATCACAGAAATGACCAGGCTATCGGCATATAAGGTCTCCGAAGAGTTATTATATATCTCAATAAACTGGTCGCGGTAACTGGCAGCCGTTTGTCCATTAGAACCAGCATAATAAATCTGTTTAATCACAAAACCACCCTGGGTGGTACTGTTTATTTTCAGAGCTGCTTCGCTGTTTTCACCGGGCATTATCTGCAAATTCGCCAGGGCATCGGAGAAGATCACCTTGCCAAAGGCTTCTATTCCCGTTGCGTTATAATAGGCTTCGGCGCTCATTTCGTTTACACAGGAAACAGTGTACAGCCCTGCCGGAAGATCTTTAAATGTTGCTTTACCCGTGGCGTCGGTTTCTGCAGTAAATACCCTGCCGCTTTGAGTGTTTTTGATGGATACCGTAAGCCCGGCTACATTGGTGATCGTATATTGATCGTCATAAGCCACCGTTACGGATATACTGGCGCCCGAAACCTCCGGGGTCGCGTCTTTTTTACAAGCTGTATATGTTACGGCGAGTAACAACAGCGCATAGAGGAAAATGTTTGTTTTCATATTTCTACTTTTTGTTTTTTGATTAATTCTTAAAAGTCTTTGGCTCTGCCTTAATACCTATAAAATCGTTGCTGGAATTATCCGTATCCTGCAAAATGATTCTTCCGCGTTGCTTTTTAAGGGTTTTACGGATCACCGATCTCCCGCTGTTGGTCACTACATCTGTACCAGCGGCGCCTTTGTCAAGGCTTTCGGGCAGGCGCTTCGGGCCTTTCGTACCGTCACCGGGTTGTATTTCTACAGCATCAAGAACATATTTTATCGGCAACTGCATAAAGGGAAACATCAGGTGCACCGGATTAGTACTTTCCACTTTTCCTTTCAGGGGCGTCGTGTAAGTGGGCAATTGATTAATATCGCCGGGATAGCGGTAAATCACGATCGCTTCCTTACCGTTCCAGTCCATCAGCATGTCCACGCGCACGTCCTTGCGCACAATATCCATATCTACAACGTCCGGATTGTCATGATCCCGTGCATTTTCGTCAACCTGCAACATGTTCACCTCAAAATCGGCATGGCTCAGGTCTACCGTGGAATCAGGTTGCGTGGGCGTCACCTTTTGCCCGTTGAACCTGGTGAAGGGCTCCTTATAATTCTTGGCGCTTTGCGCGATAACAAAACTTTCGCCGGCTTTTACAGGATGCGAAGTACCGTTACCCGGTACTCTGTAAACCGTGCTGGCATATATATAGTCATCGTTAGCCCGGATGTTGTCAGGCATGCCATAGCTTTGTGTCCAGTCGAAAGTGCCGTCTTCACGTACAGCATAGTCTTTTACAGATGCTGCCCCATCCTTGCTAAGCTTTGTGCCCGGCATGATGCGCGAGCCGGTTATGAAAGAAACGTACAACCCGTCAGCATAAAGTGTTTTATTACTGTTGTTGTAAATTTCGATAAACTGATCACTGATGCCGGCTGCGGTTTTTGAGTTGGAGCCTGCATAATAAACCTGTTTGATGACAAAGCCCTTGGTACCCTGTGCATCTGCTTCTATCACGCTGATAAGTGACAGGAACAGAAAAGAAAGAAAAGTAGCTGTTTTCATGCTCATTTTTATATTGTTGTTTGTATTTACAGTTTCACGCTTATATCCACCCCGAACGTAGGAGATTGATTAAAGTAAGTTCGTACACCGTCTTTTTCTACATAAGGACGGTAGTTGAATAAATTATTTGCATAAAAAGATATCGTGTAATTTTTCAATATTTCTTTTGACAAACGGATATGATAATTGGTTATGACCTTGGGCTGCCGCACGCCATAACGTTCCTGATAATCGGTTATAAGATAAGTGAACCGTCCGCTGTCCATATCTTCTTTTGTCAATGGGACTTCCTCAAAATTTTGGTTGATATATGCCACAGGCAGTCCGTCAGACTGGAAGCCGATTGTTTTTCTCAGCCAGAAATTTTGCAACCGCCAGTTCAGGATGAAGCCTAATACCGGAATGTGATGCGTTACGCTGAGCGTAGAAATCAGGTCTTCTGACGATTGTTTGCGGGGCTCGTAAATCCCTGCAATAGCCTCCCGCTCAAGGTTCACTTCTGCCCCGGGATATCTGCCCTGCTTGTAATAGTAGCTTTTGATATAAGTAGCAGACAGATTGAAAGCCGTTTGAAGGCGCTCTATTCTTTTTGTGTTCAATATCAGCTCAACACCCCTGTTCCGGGAGTACAGGTTGTTTTCAGGCCGATAATATATAACAGGATAAGGACTACTTTTTCCTGTAGGATAATAGGTCGGTTTTGTATCAGGGTCGGTTACAAACACTTCGTATTCCGGTATCTGGATATATTCAAGGATGTTGCGTGAAGAAATACCGTTCCGGTTGGTTTTCTGATAAGCGGTAACAGACAACTGAACAGTGTTGTTGCGATATTGTACCCCTGCTTCAACAGTGGTGCCGGTAGAGCTTTTGAGGTCTGGATTTACGGGGCTTTTTACAACCGTTTGAATAACATATAATCTTTTGTTATAGTCCGGGTCATAACGCCCGATGAGCAGGTTGTCAAAGTATACATTTTCGGGATACAGATACGCGGTGGACGGCGCCTTGCTGCTGATACCGTAAGCCGCATTGATTTGCCATGCGGACGACAGGTTGATGCTCGAATTGATGCGCGGCCCGGCATTCAACCATTTTCCCTGCTTGTCCAGCCGCACACCGGCCACGGTCTGGAGTTTTTTATCACCGATTGATATATCGAAAGCATCCTGGAAAAAAGTGCTGAACTGGCGCAAATATGCCTTGTGACGAAAATCGTACAGGCGTTCGCCCCTTCCGCCTATATTACTTTGATAATAAGGTGCATCGGGATCAAATATCTTTCCTTTTCCAAAGTTATCGTCGTCATTAAAGCCAAGCCCCCACGTAAGATGATGCTGGCTTTCTCCGGCAGACAGGGTTTTGCCAAATTCCACCTGCCCGAAAGCATTGAACGGCATACCCTCTATTTTCATTTTTGAGGTATAATACGGAGGCGTTACATCCGTTTCATAAATGCCTGTCTCCATGCCATCCGCAATAAAGGTTTGTGGCGCATTGGCCATGTATTCTTCATGAGAATTGTATTGCCGGCTGAGTGACACCGCAAAGTTATAATTGATGTTATCCAGCCAGGCATTTTGCCAATTCATCCGTCCTCTATCGGCCAGACGGATACCGGAGTTACGGCTTTTGGTCACTTTAAGATATGCGTCGGGGTCGCTTTTACGCCCGTCGAGGTCTGTGTTCAGGTTCAGGCTCAAAGAGTTTGTCCAGTTTGTTTTTTCGCTTATCGTCTTTGTCCATATCAGGTCGGCATTGACCCTGTTGTAGCTTTTCAGCTTGTTTCGTTTGTCGGCACCAAGCGTTCCGATAACATTGGCACTGGAAGTGCCTGAAAGATAATCCAGATTATAGGAAAGCACACCTGCCTTTTTGCCTAAGTTCAACCCTTTACCAAAAGAATAGCTGGTAGTACCTACCTGAAATTTTACGGATGCGTAATAAGGCGTTATCCCCGCTTTCCGGTTCACCAATACCGCGCCGTCACTGATATCCCCGTATTTTACGGGAGCGACACCCGAGATGACCTCAATGCTTTCAATGGAGGAAGCAGGAAGTTGGCGCAGGTCAATGCCACTGGACACATAATTACTGTTATCCGGGTTAATGTGCCGGTCAAACACTTTTATAGTCCCCCATTTCCCGTAACTGTCCGATTGCATATTCGCGTTGTTGGAAACAGGTGCCCCATCAATAAAAAAGCCTATCCCAAAAGCATTGTTGCGCATATAATCGTTCATTTTACCGTTGCTATAAGCATCCAAGGGGTTGGTAATGCTGCCCGCAGCAGCCGAACGTAAAGTAAGGAACTGTGCATTCTGCAAATCCGGATTCAATATAGCCTTGCCCGGTAGCAGTTGCATGACGTCTGCCATGCTATAAGCCTGCACACTTTCTATCGCCTGCCGTCCTATGATAAGCGAACTGTTGGACTGGGCCTTTTTCTTTTGGGCATTAACCTCTACATTATTGAGTGTCAGGGATATATCGGGAAGTTTTATTTGTATTTTGTCTCCGATATTCTTTTCGGTAAGCGTAATGGTTACGTCCGCCCGCCCTACATAGGTAGCGGTAACGGAGAGCACAGATATCCGGCCAAAAGCATGTGAAAAAGTAACGATGCCCTTTTCATCGCTCACAAAACTGTTATTTAAAGGTTGTATGGAAACACCAGCATAAGGCAGGGGATGGCCTGTGTTTTTATCAACAATCTCCAGTGTTACTACTTTCTGTAGCCTATCGGGCGTATTTGCACGCTCTGTGTTTTGGTACTTCGGCGGCAATTGGGCGTACCCCTCCATCATTTGAATGACGAAGCATGAAAAAATCACTACTATGGTCTTAATTGTTCGCACGACGAAGATTTGGCCTGTATTTGCACGCAACAGGCCGCCTTTTGCTTTTCGGCGGCGAAGGTATAGCGGGTTATCGCCAGGTTGTTTACTAAATGCGGAATTTTTTTGAGTAAAACGGAGACAGACTGTTTCAGTTTCGTCCTTGTTGGTCGTGTTTCAACACAAAAAAGCGCGGCTTGCAGGTTTTATCACCCGCAAGCCGCGCCAAAATATGAAGAATGTTTATTTTCCGAAAAGGTTTCCTAACAACCCGCTCAGTCCGCCTTGATTAGATTGTGTTCCATTGCCCAAAAAGCTGTTCAGCAAACCGCTCAACGGATTGTTGGACTGTTGTGCCTGTTGAGAAGCGTTACCCAAAATCCCGCTCAAAAGGTCAGCCAGCCCACCTCCGGATGTTACGTTATTTGTCTGTTTTTGCTTACCGATAAAACCCATGATCATAGGCGCCAACATGGCCAAAATCGGGCCTATTTTCGACATAGAAATACCTGTATTTTCCGAAAGCTGGCTTTCTACCGTTTCCTTATTTGCACCGAAAATATGGCTAAGGATAGAGCTGCCTTCCTCTTGCCTGTTAAGCGCCTGAGAAGGGTCATTCAAAATGCTTCCGTCGTGGTCTCTTTCAAGTGCCGCATTCAGCTTATCCGCCTCTGTGGGGTCTTCGGATTTTTTTCTGAGGTAGCTGATGACCAAAGGAGTAGCCACCGCCAAAAGCGCAATGACTTGATTTTTGCTGATACCGAATTTGTTTTCTGCCTGTTCCGCAACCTGATTGCCGGTGTCTCCGTGGATAAGGTCTAATAGATTCATAGTTTATATTATTTTAGTCTCAAAGATATAGTTTCCAAATTATCCAAGAGATAAATTTTTCATTCCCTTTTTGCGAGCTGTTTTGATTAAAATTTGAGCACGTCCGAAAGAGAGAAAATGTCATACGTCCTTTTTCGGTTTACAACCATTTTTGTATTAAGTTTGTTAAACTCTTGCATCATATATTAAAAGATTTGAAGCTAAAACGGGTATGACAAAGCTTTCCCGTCCGGTTTTCTTATTCAAATTGAAAAAACAAAAAACACAAATATGAAAAAGTTATTATCAGGTATTACGTTTATCCTCTGTGTTGCTGTCGCTCAAGCCCAGTTGAAAACTCCGGCGCCCAGCCCCGGGCAGACAGTCAAACAGGATTTTGCGCTCAGCGCCATCGAGCTTTCGTATAGCCGGCCGGGCATCAAAGGCCGTAAGGTTTATGGCGACCTGGTTCCTTTCAAGGCCGTTTGGCGCACAGGTGCCAACGGCGCGACCACACTTACCTTTGGTGAAGAAGTAATCATCGGGGGCGAAAAAATCCCCGCAGGGAAATATGGCCTGCTTTCCATCCCTGATAAAACGGAATGGACGTTGATTATCACCAAGCAAACGAATGTGACCAACCCCGCTGCATACAAGCAGGAAGAAGATGTGGTAAGGGTGAAAGTGAAACCCGTTGCCATCCCGCAAAAAGTGGAAACATTTACGATACAGTTCGCCAACGTGCAGCCCGAAAGCTGTGAACTGGAAATCATTTGGGAAAATACCAAGGTATCCTTGCCTATCAAAGCCGATATAGACAGCAAGATTATGGCGCAGATAGATGCTTCCATACAATCCGACAAACCTGCGTATGGACAAGCAGCGGCTTATTACCTTGAAAACAATAAAGACATCAACAAAGCCATAGAATGGTATGGAAAGGCCGTTGAGGCCACTCCCAATGCTTTTTGGTTAAAATATCAATATGCAAAAGCGCTTGCCAAAGGAGGCAAAAAAGCCGATGCCAAAAAGATGGCACTTCAAGCCAAAGAAGCCGCAGTTGCTGCCAAGAACAGTGATTACGTAACACTGAACGAAAAGCTTTTGGCTGAATTGAAATAAGAATATCTATAGGAAAAATTGCACTTTACATCGAAAAAGAGCATCTTAATAAGGATGCTCTTTTTTGTATAGCTATATCCCCGTTAGGAAATTATTGCTGATAAACTTTGTCACTTCCCTTAAATCCTTTGTTTGCTCATAAGCGGCCAATTGCCTGTCGGCTCCGGTGCCATGTTCCAATATTTTATGAACGTAGTCTATGCGGTGGCGGCTGCCCAAATGATACACAGCCGGGTCTATAAAATCGAGCAGTTCATAAATAAGCGCACGAGTGTTCACTTCTTCCTCCTTGCCAAAATCAATCAGGTAGCCATCAATACCGTAACGGCTGGCGCGCCACTTGTTTTCGTTGAGAAGTGCACGGGAGTATTGTATAAAGTTCATATTCTGGCTGCGCAACATATAAATCCTGGCACAAACGGCCTGAAACAACGCTGCCAGCGCGATGGTCTCATCCACAGTCATGGGGATATCGCATATCCTGAACTCCACGGTGTTGAAAAACGGATGCACGCGCAAATCCCACCAAATCTTCTTTGCGTTGTCTATACAATTGGTTTTGATAAGCATTTTGACATAGTTGTCATACGCCTCAATACTTTCAAAAGCATCAGGGATACCCGTGCGCGGAAATTTGTCAAAAACTTTTGAGCGGTAGGATTTATATCCCGTCATCCTGCCTTCCCAAAACGGGGAGTTGGTGCTCAACGCATAAATGTGCGGAAGGAAATACCGCGTGGAATTTGCAATATGATTGGCCAGTTCGCGGCTTTCCATGCCCACGTGCACGTGCAGGCCAAAGATGAGGTTGCTGCGTGCCGCTTCTTGCAGTTCGTTGATGATTTCGCTATACCGCACATGGTCGGTAATCAATTGGCCTTCCCAATGACTAAAGGGATGCGTGCCGGAAGCGCCCAGTGTCAGGTCAAGCTCGCCCGCAATGCCGTGCAGTGTTTTACGCAACACGGATACATCATTATACGCTTCGTCAATGTCCTGACAAATATCCGTGCCCACTTCCACCACGGCCTGATGCATCTCGGCCTTTACCTTGTCCTTGATAGCTTTTTGCCCCTCATGCACGATACGCTGCTCATGGCTTTTCAGGTCATAGGTAACGGGATCCAGCACCATGTATTCTTCTTCTACGCCAAGGGAGAAGGTTTTAAAATTGAGATTCATTCGTATATTTTTTCCGCTTACTTTTTATTAGTCAATGAAGAATAAGTTGGCCAAAAACCCTTTATTGCAAAGGTTTTTTCAGGATGCTGCTCTTAGCGTACTCGCCCCAGGTAAGGTTATCACCCTCTTGCCAGGCCAATGCTTTTTCTATCGCATAGCTGGCAGCGGTTTCCACCACCCATTCAAAATTTTCCTCGCCCACACTGGCCACATCGGCATCAGGAGCAGGATTGCAAAAATCAATCGCGTAAGGAACACCATTGCGTAGCGCCAGTTCTACGGTATTGAAATCATAGCCCAAATATTTGTTTATTTTCAGCACGATGCCTGTCATTTCGTTCAACTTTTCCGCCGAAGGTGCAAAATCTGCCCGATAGCGAAGATGGTGCGGGTTGCGCGGCTCATAAGGCATAATGCGCACATACTTACCACCGATGCAATAGCAACGATAGTATTCCTCAAAAACGATTTCTTCCTGCAACAGCATCACCAACTGACCTGTTTCCTTGTGCTTCTCATAAAACTCCTCTATGCTGTTGAGTTTATACACGCTCTTCCAGCCGCCGCCAGCAAAGGGTTTCATATATGCAGGAAAACCCACCTCACGAAAAATGCCCTCCCAGTCAAGCGGAAAAGCGAGATTGCTGAACGATTCCCCGGAAGTGTCCGTGGGCATTTCATTCGATGGCAGGATAGCCGTTTTGGGGACAGGCACACCTATTTTCGTCATGAGGCAATTGTTGAAATATTTATCGTCCGCACTCCACCAAAACGGGTTGTTTATCACGGCCGTACCCGTGAGCGCTGCGTTCTTCAGCCAGGTGCGATAGAAAGGCACATCCTGCGAGATGCGGTCTATGATGACCGCGTAACCGCTCGGTTCTCCCTGAATGGCTTTGTTTATCAGTACAGGTTCTGCCGTCACTCCGTCCACGTTCTTGCTGTTTACCCGCTCCACAAACGCCTGGGGGAAAGACCTTTCCCCTCCAAATAAAATACCTATTTTTTTCATGTTGCTCTTTTTATGTTTTATGATTTTAAAGGAGAAAAGGAGTTGCTTCCCAAACTTACATGAAATTTTTCATTTATAAATCACAGGGCATACAACAATTTCAATAAGAAGGCACCACAACGAAAGATTTGGAAATTTGAAAGAACAGTAATGAAAAAAGCCCGCATTTGAAAAATAATTTATACGTTTAACGTGGAAAGTTTGCACCGGATTTTAACACACGCCCATGTTGACAAAAACGTCGCAGTTATTGGTTTCGCTGATGCTCGCCCCTTTGACGGGGTTCGCGCAGGTGCATCCGGTAAAATCCGACAGCAGTTATTATGAGCGTTACTATGACAAACTTATCGTTACGCCGTATATTGGCAACAAGAACACGGCATACACCTTAAAAACCAGCACCGGTAATCGTTTGCGATATTACAACAACAGTCCTGCTTTTGTAGGGCTGCGCGTGGGATATGATTTCCTGTCGTTGTCCGCAACCGTTGGGGCGGGCAGCTTTGACCCAACCTATGACAAGGCAAAAGGCAAATCAAAGGTACTTGACCTGCAGACCACTTTTTTAACGCCACGGCTCATCATAGACCTTTACTTTAATCTTGGCAAAGGCGTGTTCCTTCACGCAGATGACGCGGCAGCCTTTACCCCACAGCGATACCTACGCCCGGATTTTAAAACAAAGCTTATCGGGATTGGCACGCAATACGTTTTCAATGGTGACAAGTTTAGCGCAAGGCCCGCCTTCAAGTTTGATACCTGGCAAAAGAAGTCCGCGGGCTCGTTAACCGCAGGATTTGATTTCTATTACGGCACAGCGAAGGGCGACAGCGCGCTCGTGCCCTCCCCGCTTATGAAAAATGATGAGAAAGATGACATAAGGCGTTCAGACTTTTTTTGGTTAGGCCCCAACGTGGGCTATGGTTACAGCCTTGTATTGAACAAACATTTTTTTGCCACTGCCGCGGTTTCGGTTGCTGCCGGAGCCAGTTATAATAAAGAAACTGATATAGCCGGGCACACCCAAATACATTGGCGTCTTACACCGAGCATGGATGCAAGGGGCGGGGTAGGCTACAATACCGAAAACTGGGAATTATCTTTTGGATATGTAACAAACCGGGTTTTTATAAAAGGGGCTTCGGGCGACATCCGTTATCAGGCAAACAATAGTGATTTTGCCCTTGCTTATACCAAACGGCTGCACACAGGCAAACGCATACCCCAGGCGGTTGGCTGGCTGGGCAATATAATCGAAAAGGCCGGGCTTGGTTTTTTGATTAAATAAAAGCAAGGGCAAGCATGTGTTGACACGGCAAGAAAAACGATTCTGTTTGTAAACCCGGTCAAATACACTATCTTTCCCAAGTTTATATTTTTTATACCAAATCAATTTTTATGAAAAAAATTACGTTATTGTTTGCCATCCTGACGGTGGGTACTTTTGCCGCAACCGCCCAAACTGAAAAAGGAAGATTTGTTGTTTCCGGACAAAGCAACCTGAACTTCTCTTCTGTTAGCTCCAAAGTTTATTATGACAAGAAGAAAGTAGGCGATTACGGCAAGACCACCTCCTTCAACTTTACGCCCGGCGTGGGATATTTTGTTATTGACAATCTTTCCGTCGGCTTAGATGTAGGATTAAATTTTTCAAGATTTAAAGCCGAAGGGGAAGATGCGGACAAATCAGAAACCGTTTCCCTGATTCCCAGCGCAACCTACTATTTCCCGTTAGAAGGACAAGTGAAACCATACGTTAATGCCGGAGCCGGATATGCTTTCAACTCAAACGGAAGTTCGGACAAGGAAAAAGCCAGCGGCGTTGCGTATGGCGGAAGCGCCGGGATTGCGGTTTTTCTGAAAAGTAATTTGTCTATTGACCTGGGAGTGGGTTATACCGGGACTCGACTTAAAAACAAATACGACGAAAAAATAGAGGTGAGAGCAGGTGGCGTTGCCGCCGTGGCCGGATTCTCGTTCTACTTCTAACCGAACGCTATTGTTAAAAAAAGAAGCTGTCCTTTTTGGGCAGCTTCTTTTTTTGCTTCTTAGCCGAGTGCAGCTCTCATCCATGATTGAAGAATTGGCACGGAAACATCAACAAATCGGGATTTATATTCATTGTTATAAGCTATCATTTATAATATAACAACCTTCATAATCATCGAAACTTATATACATTTTATTTCTGAAAAAAGAATAAAGCACAGTCAATTCTATATCATGATTAAGGTTGTTACTTAATTTAAAATGGTTATCCTCTTTTTTACAATACATAGATATTAACTGATTTAGACTCAAACCTTCAACAGTTCTGTTGGGTTGTACAATCTCATATTTTTCACCATTATTATTTTGAGGGAAAAAAGTCTTTTTTAAATATAATTGCTCATTGAATAAAGAACATAAATAGTCACTAAATTTAAATTTATCTTCATATGCTCTCTGATATACTTTATACAATTCTATATTGTTTGTCCTTATTATACTTCTGTCGTCTAATTTAAAAAGCATAAGAAGATTTGAATTAGAAGGAGGGAGTTCTTTTGATATGCCTTTATTAAACTCTTTTAGAAAATCTTCAGACTTTTTACAATCTTTATCGGTTAATTGGCAAGCCGTCAGATTAAATAACAAGAAAAAATAGAAACACCATTTCATATTAATTATTATTAAGTAGTTTTTCCCCGTCGAGTCTCATCCTCTGCCTTGCAAACCAGCCGTGGACTTGGCAGAAAAGATTTTCATCCAAAAAATTTCCCTTACAATATACCCTCGTTGGCAAAACTATAATAGCCGCTGTCACTCACGATGATATGGTCGAGCACTTTTATTTCCAGAAAAGCAGCCGCCTGTTTTATCCGCTCCGTCAACTGCTCATCGGCGGCGCTTGGTTTCAGGTTGCCGGAAGGGTGGTTATGGCTAAGGATAATGTTGACGGCGTTTTTCTCCAAGGCTTTCCGCAGGATGATGCGCGGGTCGGCCACCGTGCCCATGATGCCGCCTTCGCTCACAATTTCAAAACCCAGCACCTTGTTCGCCGTGTTGAGGAACAGCACGGCAAACACCTCGTGGCCATAATCGCGGAGGCGTTCGTGCAAAAAAGCCGCCGCATCTTTCCCGTTGCGGATAATGCTTTTTTCGCTAAGCGCACCAAGCTGCCTGCGGCGGCCAAGCTCCAATGCGGCAGAGATTGTCACCGCCTTTGCCTCGCCGATGCCCTTCACTTTCATAAAATCTTTAAGGTGCAGTTTGCCTAATTCGTTCAAATCATTGTCGCCCAGTTTCAGTATTTCCTTGGCAAGGTCAACGGCAGATTTTTTGGGCGTGCCGTTGTGGATGAGGATAGCCAGCAACTCGGAATCGCTGAGCTTGTCCGCGCCGATGGTGATAAGCCTTTCGCGCGGGCGGTCGTCCTTCGCCCATTGCTTAATCGTGTTTTTCGCTTCCATTAATGCTAAAATACAAAATGAATAGGGTTCAATGCAAGATAATATTTCAGGAAATCCGATAAAAAATTATTATGCTGCCCTTGTCGGATTTCTTCAAAAAAAGTTGAATTGTATTCTGCTGCTGAACGGAGCGTCGCAACGAAGATGCCATATATCCCGATGCCGGTTCCATAAAAATAATTATATGGTGCTTAGTCAACGCCCCTCGCCTTCATGACCCGGTTGAGCCACCGGAGGATGAGGAACAGGAAAAGCGCGGCGGCAAAGAGCAGCACAAAATTCAGCCAGAAATAAGAAGCCTTGTCATCGTATTGATCCCATTTGCTGGACAGGATGCCGCTTAGTTTGTTGCCGATGGACGTGCTCAGGAACCAACCGCCCATCATCAGCGCGGTGATGCGCTGCGGGCTTAGCTTGGAAACCAGCGACAAGCCCATCGGGCTCAGGAACAGCTCGCCTATCGTGATAACACCATAACTGGCAATCAGCCACCACACGCTCACTTTTTCCGCACCGTTGCCGCCAGCTTTCACAGCGGCCACCATCACCATTACCGACAAGGCGGAGATAAGCAGCCCAAGCGCAATCTTGGTGGGCGTGGCAGGTTCTTTGCCCTTGCGTCGCAACCATGTAAAGAAAGCCACGACCAGCGGCGTAAGGACGATTACCCAAAACGGGTTGATGGATTGGCTGAGCGAAGCCACCCATGTTTTTACATACCCGCCATCCTGCACCGGGTCTTTCTTAAAATTCATATTCTTGAAATAGGACGGATAGTCGTATCCCTTTACCTCCGCACCGTTTTCTTTGATTTTGCGGAACTGGTTATCCAGCAATATCATGGAATCTTTTTTGTAAAAAATAGTGTCCGTTTGCTTGAGGGCGGAAAGTATGTCGCCCGAAGTGCCGCTGACATGGCGCTCGGTGTAACGGCTCGCCCAGGTGTTCAGCGCCGAGCCGTTTTGCTTAAAGATGGCCCAGAACAATATCACCACCGCAAAAATGGAAAGCAGTGCGGCCATGGGCGCACGCTCTTCTTTGGGGCTTCGCAACCACAGGGCGGCATAAAAAACAGTAACAGGGATGCAGGCAAAAATGAAGGCATCCGTGCTTTTGCTGTCAAATATAGAACCATCGCCCGCGATAAAATAACCGATGGCACCAAAGATGATGCAGGGCAGCACCACAATGGTAAAGATTTTCCAAAGGGGCATATCGCCGGGCTTTAAAGGCTTGCGGATGTCATAGGCTTTGTAATGCCGCGTGCCGATCAGAAAAATAACGACCCCGATGAACATGCCTATCCCCGCCGCGATAAACGCCGCGCCCCAACCGATGGTGGTATAAAGCGCCGCGCCGAAAAAATTGCAGACAAAAGCCCCGACGTTGATGCCCATGTAAAAGATGTTATACCCTTCGTCCTTTTGTTTCTCGTATTGCGCCGTAGAGTAAACATTGCCCAAAAGCGTGGAGATATTGGGCTTGAAGAAACCATTGCCGAGGATGATGAGCGTCATGGCCGTGTAGAGCATCGCAATACTATGGATGCTCATCAGGCAATATCCCACGCCCATCAGCACACCGCCCAAAATAATGGAACGCCGATAGCCCAGCACCCTGTCGGCCAACAAACCGCCGAGGAACGGCGTAAAATAAATCAACGCGATGAACGTACCGTAAAGCGTTGCGGACTCTTTTTCGTCCATGCCAAAACCATCAACGGCGTCCTTGAGATAAAAAGTAAATATGCCGAGGATAAGATAAAAGCCGAAACGTTCCCACATTTCGCTAAAAAACAGAAAAGGCAATGCCTTGGGATGTCTTTTCCACATACGCTGAATGTTTTATTTGGTGAAAGATAATACAGACAGGCTTTCCAAAAAACTTTAAAGCGAAATTTTTATGAGACGGACGGTGGAATATATGGCATCTTCGTTGCGACGCTCCGTTCAACCACGGTGCGGCTATTGAGCAAAAAACTACTCCATCCCCGAAACCACTTCCCGCACAAACTCCGGCTCATACCCTTTTTGCAACAGGTAGTCCGATGTTTTGCGCATCTTTACAAAACGATCTCTTTCACTGCGCAGGCTTTGCCATTTGGCGGTTACTAATTTGTGCAGGGTGTTATGATACGCATCCTCATCTATTTGCAACAGGGCTTTTTTAATACAATACGGGCTGATCTGTTTTTGCTTTAACGCCTGCACAATTTTATTGCGCCCCCATTGCTTTTGCCGAAAATGCCCGCCGGCAAAAACTTCCGCAAAGCGTTCTTCGTTCAGGTAATTTTCTTCGATAAGCGTGGCGATGATTTCATCATGGTCTTTTTTCCAAACATCCAGGTTGTACAGTTTGTCCGTTACCTCCGCATGACAACGCTCGCGGTACGCACAAAACTGCCGGAGCTTTTGCAGTGCCTGTTCGGGAGTAAGGGATGATGGTGACATCTCGCAAAAATAAGGAAGGATAGATGATGGATATCGGATTGTATGTAGAAATCCTATTTTGATTTTCAACGTTATATTGTACACATCCTTTATCTCAATCCCTTCCCATATTCCATACTTTTTTTATAGACCCCCACGTAAAACAACTTTGCAGGAGTGACATCATCAAAACACAGAAACGTATAAAACCGGGCACGCCCGTACTGTGCCGAATCCTTTCCCCAAGCATTTCAGCACGATAATATTATCTTTACAAAAATTACACTTTATGTTAAAGTCTATGACCGGGTTTGGCCGTGCGGAGCGGACGATTGGCGACAAAACATTTTTGATAGATATGAAATCGCTCAATGGCAAGCAATTTGACCTGACACTTCGGTTGCCGGCGGTTGTTAAGCCCTTTGAGTTCGACATACGCAAAATACTGGCAGAAGGGCTTAACCGGGGCAGCGTGGAATGCAGCATCAGCCTCAAGGATACCGGACAGTCTAAGCCCGTCACCATCAATCAAGACCTTGCCAAAGCCTATTATCATTCGCTCGCCTCGCTGAGCAAAGAGCTGGGGCTTGATACGTCAAACATACTGAACAGCCTGCTCAAGTTACCGGAGGTGATAACCCCCAGCAGCGATATACTTGAGGAATCTGATTGGGAAAGTTTGCAGGAACTAATCAAGGAGGCCGTGGCAAACCTCAATTATCACCGTATGGACGAAGGCGCCGTGCTGGAAAAAGAATTGTTTGGCCGCATTGCCAATATCCAGCGGCTTCAGGATGAAATAGCACCGCTGGCACCGCTGCGCGCGGAACGGATTAAATCAGGCCTGGTCAAGCACCTGGAGGAAAAAATGGGCAAGGAGGGCTATGACCCCAACCGTCTGGAACAGGAGATTATTTATTATATAGAAAAAATAGACATTACGGAAGAACAGGTTCGCCTGAGCAACCATTGCAAATACTTTCAGGAGATTTTGAAGGAAGACGGGGAAATGAAGGGCAAGAAGCTCTCCTTTGTTTTACAGGAAATAGGCCGCGAGATAAACACGATGGGATCGAAGGCTTATGACTCCGATATTCAAAAACTGGTGGTGCTGATGAAGGACGAACTGGAAAAGGCAAAGGAACAGGTGTTGAACGTATTGTAAAAGTGATGGAGCAACAGAAAGCTCCTTCGCTTCTGCCGATAGCAGCACTGAAGTTGAACGGAGCGTCGCAAGGAAGATGCTATATATTCTATCGCCCGTTCAATCCTAACCATCATCCGTTACGGAACCATGCGGAACAAAAAAGTTTATTTCTTGGCAAGAGCATTGATATATGTATGTTTGGCGCTGTGGCTGACATCCTGCAAACAGATTGAAGTAACCGAAGAAGTTGTGTTTATCCCCAAACAGGAATGGCACGCCAACTATGAACCTGCGGTTGTTTTTCAGGTGGCGGACAGCGGTGTGCACGATGCCGTCTTATTGTTGCGCATCCGCGAACGTTATGCGTTTAACAACCTCGTGCTGCAAATGACGGTGAAAGACACAGCAACTCATCGCCAGATTACGTCGCAGATGCTCAATGTGCCGTTGACAAATACACAAAAAGAATGGGCGGGGCACAGTATAGGGGATACTTACGATTACCGCGTGGGCCTTCCGCCACTGACCTTGCCCAAGGGCATTTACCGCATCAGCTTTCGCCAACAAATGCAGGAAGACCCGTTGTATTATGTAATGAACATCGGGATGGGACTAAAGCCCCAAACGGATAAACAGTAAATTTCCCATGAATATTTATTATTGTTTTTGGACATGGGGAACTTCCATAAAAAATTTTCATTCATCCTCTGAGTAATTTTATGAATGAAAAATTTCATGTACGTTTGACCTTATATAGATTTCCCCGCTATGGAGAATAAAATAAAAAAAAGATTGTGGACGACCACTATACTTTTCTGGACATTGTTGTTATACATTATTGCCGCATTGATATGGTGGTTCATAGAGCTTGAAAGGCAGAACAAAGAGATGTATCTCTACAAGGTGGAACAATTGCAGGGCACGAACCTACAAACACGCGATGCGGCAGAGTATGCCCGGCAAATGCAGAAAATTCAAAAGGATTATAAGCGGAACAGTTTTAAGTTCGGCAGCGAGGGCATCGTATTTTTAGGATTGATACTCTTGGTTGCCGTATTTATTTCCCGCTCGCTAAGACAGCAATTGTTCATGCAGCAGCAACAACAAAACTTTATGATGGCTGTCACCCACGAGTTGAAAACGCCCATCGCCGTGGCCAAACTAAACCTTGAGACCATCATCAAGCGCAAGCTGGACGAACAACGTCAGGAAAAACTGTTGCAGGCAACGCTGGCAGAAACTAAAAGGCTCGACCTGCTCACTAATAACATACTCCTTTCCTCGCAATTAGAAAGCGTCAACTTCAAGATAAACAAGGAAGACCTCGACTTTTCGCACCTGTTGGCCGACAGGATATCAGAGTTTCGCTTGCGTTATCCCGAACGTCCTTTTGACATGCAACTGCAAGAGGATGCCGACATTGCGGGAGACCCTTTGTTGTTGCAGATACTTGTAAACAACCTGCTCGAAAACGCAGTAAAATATACCGACAAGCAAACGCCCATCACCGTTAAGTTAGAAAAGACGGCCGATAAGGTTATCATGCAGGTGATAGACGAAGGCCCTGGCATACCGGACAGTGAGCGCAAAAAGATATTCTCGAAATTTTACCGCATCGGAAACGAGTCCACGCGCAAGAAACCGGGCACCGGGCTGGGGCTTTATCTTTGCCGTAAAATAGCCGCCGATCATAATGCAGACATTTCGATGACACATCATCGGCCAACAGGGAGTATTTTTACAGTTACATTTCATTCACAATATCAAGTATAAAGGATAACACGATCATGAACGAGGATAAAACGGCTAATATATTGTTGGTAGAAGACGAAGAAAACCTGCACGAATCATTGAAACTTAACCTTGAACTGGAGGGCTATCAGGTGACTTCCGCCTTTGACGGCAGCCAGGCGCTCGATGCTGTCAAGAACGAATATTTTGATCTTATCATCCTTGACGTGATGCTGCCCGAGATGGATGGCATTACCGTGGCGGAAACGATTCGCCTTAGCAACAACGAGATGCCCATCCTCATGCTCAGCGCCAAGAACACCAGCGCCGACAAAATACTCGGCCTCAAAAAGGGTGCGGACGATTACCTTACAAAACCCTTCAACCTTGAAGAGTTGTTACTGCGTATTCAAAAACTCATTGACAAGAATCTGAAGTTGCAGGACAAAAGCACCATTGGCAATACTTATTCTTTTGGTGACAACATCATAGATTTTAAGGCGCAAGAAGCGCAAACCAAATATGCGAGCAAGATACAGCTTAGCAAAAAGGAAGCGATGCTGCTGAAACTCCTTATCGAAAACAAGAACGAGGTGGTGCCGCGCGAAAAAATCCTGCAATCGGTATGGGGTTACAATGTTTATCCAACTACGCGCACGATCGACAATTTTATACTGAACTTTCGCAAGTATTTTGAAAAGGATAGCCGCAACCCAAAATTCTTCCATTCCGTGCGTGGCGTGGGTTATAAATACAGCGAGTAAACCCGCATATATTTATTGTTTTAAACGGGAATCATTTTAGTTAGGAATCCCTTCCTAACGGCGCGTTTTGTTTTTTTGCAAATTGATAAGTTTACGACACCTAAATTACCTTAATACTTTCTGTAAATATTATACAGTACTTTCTTGTCAAAGTCTGTTAATGTCGGCGTTAGGTCGTTCTGGATATAATGTAATTTGAAAGCCTTGATAGCTGCGGACTGATTGCTGACGTCATAACCTATCACGCGCATGGCCATAAATGTATTAAAATCGGCGGGAGGCTCTGCCAGATTAGAAGAATCGTACCAATATCCGAAACCTGCATCAGCAAGTTTTTTCCAGGGAAAGTATTGGCTGGGGTCGTTTTTGCGGGTGGGCGCAATGTCGGAGTGTGCGATAAAATTGGCCTGTGGAATGTCGTACTGTTTTTTCAAGTAACCGAGCAATTTGATAAGTGCATTAATCTGTGCATCGCTAAAAGGTTCTGTTCCACTATTGTCTATCTCAATGCCAAGGCTGCAGGAATTCATATCGGTGATAGACCCCCACTTGCTGCTGCCGCTGTGCCACGCACGAAGGTAATCGTTGAGCATCTGATAAACCTGGCCGTCCCTCCCTATCACATAATGCGCACTGACATTGGTGCGGGAGATGGAGAACGTGAACAAGGTCTGTTCGGCACTTGTCTGTGCCGTATGGTGCAGGATAACGTAGTTGGGTTTTCGGATGTTGAAGTTTACGGTAGTGTACCAATCCGCATTCATTGCAGGGTTTTTGCCATTGGTAGGCGGGCGGGACATAATCTTGGACAAAGAATCCGTCATACGGTAATAAGTGCTTTTGGCCGATACCTGCTGGATACTGTCCGTAATCAATCTATAATATTGCGGCGTGCGAGCAGCCGGGCGCTCGCCCTCCGGTGCCTCATATACGGGCGCAGATTCTACAGGCGCACCATTTTTAGCCACGGCAGCATCCTGTTTGTTATCTGCCGTTTTACTGTCACGGCGCGTTACCTGTTCTGGAATAGTGTAAGGCGACTTATTACGCTGAGTGTCCAACCTGTTTGTGACAGGTGTTTTGTTGCCCGTTTGTGGCGTTTTTTGTACCGGGGCGGGTTTTAATACATTCGTTCTTGCCGGTTGGCTCGGGGCACAAGCATATAAAAGAACCATGCAGGATATGCAGGTAGTAAATACTATCTTGTTCGTCAACATCTTAATTACTGGTCTTTTTATTCAAAAAATAATCAATAGAATATATCCGTTCCTAATATGAAAGTACTAAAAATCACCCGGAAAACGCTTATTTAGGCTTGAAAATTATATAAAACGGTAAAAATATTGTGATTTTTTTAATGAACAAACGTTTTTCCAGCTTTTGCTCAATTGAAAAATAAAGTAAAAAACATATCACTCCTTATCACTCCAACACGACTACTCTTTTCTCCCGGTCGCTCAAAAAAGCGGCATCAATGATGCGCATGGTAAGCACGGCCTGCGCGGCAGGCACGGGATTCTCCTGCTTGCCAAGCAACGCCTGATATACGGCCTCATAATAGTTCATATAATTACCAATTTCCGAACGGGTTTCCCGGTGTACCTCCTGCCCATTGATGGTGGTATGCAGGATGCCGTCAAACCCCTCCGGTGTAGATATCCAGCTATTGACCGATGGTTCAATTCCCTGTAACAGACGGTCTTCCTGAAGGTCTGACCGCTGCTGAAGGAAACTACCATTTTCTCCTTGAAGGATATAGGAATAATACGGCTCGCGCACAAAAAGCGAAGCCTTGAGCCTCACCCTGAACGGGCGCGGGTAGAACAACAACAGCTCAAAATAATCATTGGCTATCGTGTCTTTGCGCATCGTAAGGATGTCGGCAAAAACAGCCTGCGGATAACCGAACAACTGTATGGCGCCGTCAATAAGATGCGCGCCCAAATCATGTAGGCTGCCCGACCCGGGCAGGCCGCCTTCTTTATGATCTTTGCCCCCGGCAAAGGGGCGATAACGGTCAAACCGGAACTCGGCCTCCCTTAATTCTCCCAGCAGGTTCTCGGTTACCACGTCGCGCACGGCAAGAAAATCGCCGTCATAACGGCGGTTTTGATATACACTTAAAAAAAGATCTTTCTCTTTTGCCAGCAGGTCAAGTTCCAATGCCTCATTCGCGTTCACAGTGAAGGGTTTCTCCACGATAACGCTCTTGCCCGCGTTCAGGGCTGCTTTGGCATATTCAAAGTGCGTTTGCACGGGTGTGTTCACCACCACCACATCCACTTCTTTGTCGGCAAGCAATTCGTCGAAAGACCTGTAAAGTTTCGTATCGGGATATTTTGCCCTCGACTCGTCGCGATGGCGTTCCAAAATGCCCCATAATTTGAAATGAGGACTGGCTTTGAGAAAAGGTGCATGAAAAAGTTTTCCGCTCATCCCGAAGGAAGCAATGGCCGTATTGAATATTTTATTCATAATTGACAACTTCTATTTGAGGATAAAGTTAACAAAAGTTCATGGTCATTCCGTTCATCCTTGGCCACTCCCTCTTTTTCATTCCCGCAACCGCTTTCCGGCATAGTATCAGGCGGATAATTTTTCGTTTCCCTAAAGCCCCTTACCTTAGCGGTTATGGAGAAAAAGTTGTTTTTGTTAGATGCCTATGCGCTGGTTTTTCGTGCTTATTATGCGCTCATCCGCAGCCCGCGCCTTACCAGTAAGCAGAAAAACACAAATGCACAGTTTGGCTTTACCAATACGCTCGTGGAGCTGATAACCAAGCAAAAACCCACGCACATGGCCGTGTGCTTCGACACGCACGCGCTCACCGAACGTCATACCGATTATAGCGATTATAAGGCAAACCGTCAGGAAACCCCAGAGGACATTCTCATCGCCGTTCCCGACATCAAGCGTATCATTCGCGGGTTTAATATACCCGTGATTGAATCCGACGGTTATGAGGCAGATGACATTATCGGCACATTGAGCAAACAGGCAGAGGCAGCAGGCTATGAAGTATTCATGGTTACATCTGATAAAGACTACGGACAGCTTGTTTCCGATAAAATAAAAATCTATAAACCCGGCTATCAAGGCGGCGATGTTGAAATCATCGGCCCGGAAGAAGTTTGCGCCAAATGGAATATCAGGAACGTATCACAGGTGATTGACGTGCTGGGGCTGATGGGCGATGCCGTGGACAACATTCCCGGCATCATGGGCGTGGGCGAAAAGACTGCCGCCAAACTGTTGGCCGAATATGAAACCCTTGAAAACGTATTGGCCAACGCAGAAAATATAAAGGGCGCCCTTGGCAAAAAAGTACAGGAAGGAAAAGAGATGGCAATCCTTTCCAAGAAACTTGCCACCATCATCACGAATGTGCCCGTTACTTTTCACGAAGAAGATTTCCGCATAAAGGATTGGGACAAGGAAACACTAAAGGAAATTTTCGAAGAGTTGGAATTTCGCACCATGAGCCGGCGTCTTTTGGGAGAGGATTTATCCGGCACGCAAACGGCCACGAAAACACCCGAAAAAAATTCCGCAAAGGGCGTACAGATAGACCTGTTCGGAAATGTTATCGGCGGCGAAACCGGAGAAACCGCCACCGCGCAAAAACAGGACAATCCTCCGCCTTCCCTCAAAACTGTTGCAGATACGGTGCATGATTATATTGCCATTGTCGGTGACGAGGCTATTCAACAATTAATAGACACGCTTTCTACCGTCAGCGAAATCAGTTTTGATACAGAAACAACAAACATAGATGCCAACCAGGCAGAACTCGTGGGCATGAGCTTTTGCATCCGTCCCGGCGAAGCATTTTTCGTCCCCTGCCCGCCCGACAGAGAACAAACGCTGGCGATTCTGGAAAAATTCAAACCTTTGTTCGATAACCCACAAATGACCTGGGTCGGACAAAACCTGAAATATGATTTACTGGTGATGAAGTGGTACGGCATAACACTAAAAGGCAAACTGTTTGACACGATGCTTGCGCATTATGTGATAGAGCCTGAGGGCAAACACAGCATGGACGAGCTTAGCCGCAAATACCTACATTACGAAACCATACACATTGACGAACTAATCGGTAAAAAAGGAAAATCACAGGGTACGATGCGCGATGTCCCGATAGAAAAAATTACCGATTATGCCGCCGAGGATGCCGATGTAACCCTTCAATTAAAAAGTACTTTTGAACCTTTGATGAAAGAAAGCGAAGTGCTGCGCGTGTTTGACGAGGTAGAGAACCCGCTCATCTCCGTACTGACCGACATGGAGTTTGAAGGCGTAAAAATAGACGAAGACTTTCTGAAAGCCTATTCAAAAGAATTAGAAAAAGATGCCAACGCCGCCGAGGCCAAAGTGTTTGAGTTAGCCGGTGTGCGTTTTAACCTCGGGTCGCCAAAGCAACTTGGCGAAGTGCTTTTTGATAAATTGAAACTGGATACCTCGGCAAAAAAAACAAAAACGGGACAGTATCAAACAGGCGAGGACGTGCTGCTCAAGCTGGCGGCCAAAGGTCATGATATTGCCGAGCAGATTATTACCTATCGGGAACTGAGCAAATTAAAATCAACCTACGTGGATGCACTGCCGCAACTGATTAATCCCAAAACAGGCCGCGTGCATACCACCTACGGGCAGGCCGTGGCCGTAACGGGAAGGCTGGCGAGCAACAATCCCAACCTGCAAAACATCCCGGTGCGCACCGCGCGCGGGCGGGAGATACGCAAGGCATTCATTCCGCGCGATGCGAAACATATACTTTTATCCGCGGACTATTCGCAAATAGAACTGCGGATTGTGGCCTCCATCAGCGGTGATGAAAACATGTGCGCGGCTTTTAAATCAGGAGCCGATATCCATACCGCCACGGCATCAAAGGTTTTTAACGTGAACGTTGATGAAGTAACCAAAGAAATGCGCTATAAGGCCAAAAGCGTAAACTTCGGTATCATTTACGGACAAGGCGCATTTGGGCTGGCGGATAACTTGGGCATTTCGCGCACGGAAGCCAAGTCCATTATAGACAGTTATAAAAAAGAATTTTCGGGCATTCAAAAATACATGGACGACATGATCAACTATGCGCGGGAACACGGTTATGTGCAAACGCTCATGGGCCGCAAGCGTTGGTTGCGGGATATCAACTCCAGCAATTTTACCGTGCGTGGTTTTGCCGAACGCAACGCCATCAACTCACCCATTCAGGGAACGGCGGCAGACATGATTAAACTGGCCATGCAAAAAGTACACGCCGCCATACAAAAGGCAGGCATGAAAAGTAAGATGATTTTACAGGTACACGATGAACTTGTTTTTGATGCCTTGCGCGAAGAAGCAGACGAACTGAAATCACTTATTTTGGAAAACATGCAATCTGCCATGACCTTACCCAACGGCGTGCCGGTCATTGCCGAGTGCGGGGAAGGTGAAAACTGGTTAGAGGCGCATTAAAGATTGATCAATTTTAATCGCCATGCCGATGCCTGCGAAGTTGGTAAGGAATCTGTTCCTGATTTAAGAAGTTTCGCCTCTCCGTTGCGAGAATTTATATCAGTCGGGGTGACGCTAAACATATCAATTTTTCAGCAAAACAGCTCGTTCCTATTTGCCCAAGCTTTCTATGATTTCTTGTGCATGCTGTGCACTTTTAGGGCGATTGAATATTTTTTGGATGTTCCCTTCTTCATCAATCAGGAAGGTTGTGCGGATGAGCCCCATGTAATGATTTCCGAACATTTGCTTTTCACCCCAAACGCCATACTTGTTTATAATCTTATGCTCGGGGTCGGCTATCAACGGGAACGGCAGGTCATATTTTTCACGAAATTTTCGATGCGCGGAAGCCTCATCGGGACTGACACCGATGACCTGAATACCTTGCTTCAACAATTGGTTATAATTATCCCGTAGGTTACATGCCTGTGCGGTGCAGGTAGGCGTATCATCCTTGGGATAAAAATATAAGGCAACTTTTTTGCCCCTGAAGTCGGGCAGGGATATTTTTTCTTCGTGTTGGTCAATCGCCGTAAAACCGGGCGCTTTTTGTCCTTCCTTTAAATGTGTGGCCATGGTCGCTAATTTAATCTCCGGTAAAAATCAGGGAAATTTCTTTCTCTGCAAAATGCCCCTTCCGAAAACATAACATTATTCAGGAACCCACACACTGACATTGCCCGCCGGCACGGGAAAATCGCCCATTCCATCTTCCCCGATAACGACTTTATCCGCCAATCTTCCTAACAGGTC
Source organism: Niabella sp. (assembly GCA_047601605.1). GTDB lineage: Bacteria > Bacteroidota > Bacteroidia > Chitinophagales > Chitinophagaceae > Niabella. The sequence goes on along the minus strand of JASGIU010000002.1, from coordinate 1,103,776 downwards.
ATAAAAAGTTTGTCCGGCGTACTGCACGCCCACTTCCATCGGTTTGCGATAGGCATCCTTGTTGCTCATCACCACGGCACAACCTTTGTTTACGCCATCGCCCACGCGCACCCAGCTTATGCAATTCGCGTCCTCAAAATAATCATGTTGTTCGCCGTAGGCGTATTCTTTTCTTGCTTTTAACAATCCCTCAATGCCATCCACCTTGTCTAAAAAAATCTCCTGTTCGTTGCCATCCTTGTCCTTGTCAACATAGTGCGCCCCGAACAAATCAGGATAAAATACACAAGGATAGCCATCGGCTCTTAACAATATCAACGCATAGGCCATGGGCTTAAACCAATGTTCTACGGGAGCTTCCAACTGTTGCAACGGTTGTGTGTCGTGGTTGTCAACCACCGTAACGGACAGCAACGGATTAGCCAACGTCAGGGTTTCATCAAAAATCCTGCGCAGGTCATAATTACCGCCTTCGTTGGACGCCACATGAAAATTATGTTGCAGGGAACTGTCGAACAAGCTCATGCAGCCCTCCGTCACCTCCAGATATTCCTGCAACAAAGGCAGATGCCCCGGCGCCCAATACTCGCCCACCGCAAAAATATTCTTGCCTGTATTGGCTCTCAACAAGGCAAGCCATTCTTTATAAAAGTCAAATGAAATATGTTTAACGGCATCCAGGCGCACCCCGTCAAAACCTACCTGCTCATGATACCATTGCGCCCAATAGTTCAGTTCTTCGCGAACAAACGGGTTGCGATGCTCAATATCATTGTGCATGAGATAATCATAGTTACCCTTTTCCGGGCCTATGATATCTTCCCATCCATCTCCGTGGTCGGTAATAATCTGAAAAATGCCTTTGTCCTGCCCTTCGGCATAATCCACTCCCGAAAAACAGGTGAAGTTCCATTCAAAGTCAGAGTATTTTTTCTTCCTTCCCGGAAAAGTGAATTTTGTATAGCTTTCTATTTCGAACACGTCCGAAATAACCTTGTTCCGGTCGCGCTCATCTACCTTCACCACCTGAAATTTTTCCTTTTCGTCACCACCCGCCTTATGGTTTAGCACAATGTCCACAATCAACTGGATGCCCTTTTCCCTTAGTGCCTGCACCGCTTTCAAGTATTGTGCTTTGGTACCGTACTTGGTAGCAATCGTGCCCTTTTGGTCAAACTCGCCCAGGTCGAACAAATCATAAGGGTCATACCCCACGGAATCGCTGCCCGCAGCGGCTTTATATGCCGGGGGAAGCCATGCAGCGGTAATACCGAGGTCTTGCAAATAGTCCGCACTCCCCGCAAGCTGTCCGTAAAATTTTCCACCGCCATCGCTATACCAATGGAAAAACTGAATCATTGTCGCATTCATACAGAAAAGGTTTTAAAGTTTAGTGCATTTCCCAATTAGGTGATGTTTTTATAATGTTACTGATACAAACTGTTCACGTTGCCGCTAATGGTATATAAAAACTTCTCGGCCCGGCATACCATGCATGATAGCTTCAACAAAAAGCTTACCAAGTTTTGCCCCTGCCCGGCAAGCTTGTCATATTTAAAAAACGGGATTGCATAAAGGATACCCCTTGCGGCTAATCTTTTGCGGGACTCATCATCTCTAAAACACACAAGCCCTATAAGACTTGAGGAACCTTATAGGGCTATATACTTACATCCACGCAGCAATGTTTATGTAAATATTGAAAATACTTACTTTAGCTGTTTGCTAATTTCTTCAACCAGTTTTGTTATAAAATCATCATAAGTTTCGATAGTATCTTGCGAAACCCGAGCATCAGAGGATTTATTGTCTCGCAATATACAGAATAGACCAAATGAGAACGTCCGGCAGCTTTGCGATGGTGCGGCAATCAAAGTTCGTCAGCCGAAGATAGTACAAAAGCTCAATAGTAGCACAACTGTTGAGCCTATGAGCGTCAGCCGCACTATTGCAAAACTGCCTGTTGTAGGCTGTTTTATTTTCTTCGCTTAATTGTTGTCAGCAACGGAAAACAAATAGGAATATTGATAAAAAAATTTTATTGTGCGCTCAATTTTCATTCGTAGATTTTTATAAACTTGCCTTCGTCACTATCTTCTTTACCAAAAGAAATATGTGGCACATCTAAAATTTTATATTCTCCTTTGTATTCAATGACTTCTCCATATGTTTCTAAAAACTCTTTATCATAATCCAAATCAATATCTTCAAAACTTCCTTTAAATGTTCCCCAAACATATATTTCCTTTAGTCTATCGTTCCTAAAAGCAAAAGACATATTTTCAAGAAAATAATACGTCGTTTTTTTATCGAAAAAACAGGTTTTCGCTTCCTTTTTAGTAAATTCCGGACATAGAATATCAATCAATTCTTCTTCCGTCATTCCTAAATGGTATGGCCCAATGCCTTTGGAGGGGTTTATTGACAATTTTCTTGTTTCAGAGCATCTGTGTTCGGAAGAACTACAGGCAGTTAGAAAGAATGCTGTTATAATAAATATGAAAGTGAATTTCATTATGTAGAATCTAAGATAGTTTATTTATTGCTACTTCTGACTTTTTGCTTTTCTAAGTCGTCATAAATTTCTAATAAAAGAGTTGAAAAATCTTCAATGTCTTGTTCAATTAAATTGTTTGGACAGGGGTGAATTACTTCTGGCGCTCTATGAGATAATTTATTTCTTAATTCAGCCCATTTCCATAATTCTTTTTCTTTGATTATTTTATATCCTTTACTTTTTAAAACCTTTAATATGCTGCTCAGTCCATTTTTTGTTTGAATATTAAAAGTGTTTTTTAATAAACTTTCAAAGGCCGATTGTAGTCTCCAAATTCCAAATTGTATTAAAAATTGTGTTTCTCGATAATGTTGGGCAATGTATAAATCAATTTCAGGGGTTAAAGTTTTATCTTCTATTGGAAGTTTTATTTCATTCCAATAAGCTTTCATAAACAACTTGACCAAATCAGAAGTTGCTTTAAAATCATCTTTTGTCAAACCCCAAAAATAGTCCTCGAATGTTAGTAATTCTTTTCTCAAAACCCTGCAATTGAAAATTTATTTTACGACTATTATTCCAACTTCACCGTCATATCCAGCTTCGTATGTCAAACCCGTATTTACGTTCACCCAAACAGCATTTCCATCAACTTGCTTTTCTTTGAAGTTTGAAATGAAAGACTTCCTTCCAACTTCCACAGCTTCTTCTTTTGGCATTAAAAAGAATATTTGTAACACTTCGTCATTTGATGTTTTGTACGCAATAATAACGGTGGTCAAACTTTCGTTTTTATAGTTGAAAGAGTAATAGGACATATCATTACTATATTTTTTTGCTCCATCTCTGACGAACGATGTTATAACTTTAGAAGTGATTTGTGATAATGAGCTTGCATTCAATAATATATTAGATATGTCAAAGTTGGAAGAAGTCCTATTTTGACTATTATCCTTTTTAGGTGAGCTCAGTAAAAGATACCCCTGTTCTGTATAGTATGTTTTTATTGTTTTTGCGTTGTTAGGCATTAACTTAACTTCAACTATAATTATTGGATTGCCCCCCTTTTTGTCATAAATAAATTTATAGCTTCTTATATTGTTATTCCATTTTCTCCAATTTGCTGGGTCGGCGTCTAAATTTGGATTGTAGAGTTCGTAATACAAATCGCCGTCAAAACCGCTACCATTAAGTTTGACAGGCCCATAATTCTCGCTTCGATTATAGCCTAGGTCTGTAATTATTAGATTGAAATTTGACATAGAAAAAGAAAAACTTTCTTTTCCAACACTTCCACTTTCAACCCTAGAATACAGAGTTTTTGTAGTTGATACATTTTGTGAAAATGATAAATTTTGAAGTCCGCAAATGCAGAATAAAATTATTAGCGTAACTGTCTTTTTAAATTTTAGCATAAGTAAGTTTTTAAATTATAGTCAAGGGCTTTGTCTTTCGTCTCGGTTGTTACACCCGTGAGCTGTGTCAACAAATTGCCTACAACGGGCTGCGGCTTTGCGAAGTGGCGGGAAATCGAAGCCAAACGTTCAACTTAGACGAAACTCCTTTCTTTTTCCAAATAGATTGTTTTTCAGCTACCTAGATAGCTTCTTGCCAACCAAATATCTGATAAAGTAAATGAGTGCCGGAAGTATAGCAACTCCTAATATGCTTCCTATAATTTGCCCTGCGGCGGCGGCTCCACCGCTTGGCAAACTGTTATGAGTTAGCATTCGTATTAAAATGATTGCTGCGTACAAAACAGCCAGCCAAAACAAAACGGTTAATATTCGATACACTATTTTCATTATTTAAATTTTTCCATTAATGTGTGAGTTTTAATAATTGCATTTGTAAATTTTTCTTCCGAAATTCCAACTTCGGTTAAAATACGGTCTGCAAGCTTAATTTCATTTTGAGTTGGGTTGCCATTTAGCTGCATTATATTGCCAAGCAATACGCAATAAAAGTCTTTTTGACTTTCAGAAAGTGTCTTAATGATTGAATACGCATAGTCAGCATTTTTCCCTTGATAAACGGACATGCTTTTTCCCTCTAAATCAACATTGAGCAGTTCTGCTTGTTGCGTCATGTAATTGAATTTTTTTATGCCATAACTACCCTCTGATGCTACCATTAACATTAATGAATATATCATTGCAGCTTTTTGGTCTTCTGTAAAGCTTTTTTGAAAATTTATCAGTTCTGGGGTACTCTTCAAATTTGGTTGAGTGTTTTTTTTCTTGAAAAGATTAAACATAAATTTTGTTTTTAATTATTAAAATTTCATAGATTTTATAGTTCCTAAAAAAACTGTTTTATACTCACCATAATGTTGCTCATCAGATGTTGCAGTTATCACATAAGCATTTTTACCCACAAACAAATACGCTTCAATAACTTTTAACTTAGTTCCTCCATTTGAAGGGTAGCTGTAGTATAATAAAAAGGTTTTCTTTCCATCAATAGTTATTTTTTCCGCTTTAGAAATAACAAATACAGGATCTTGGTAACTAAATACTTTTTCAAAATACTCTTTCGAATAATTCCAAGCATCTATTCCTCGTTCTTCTGGCTGGCGATTGCTCACATTAACTAAAATACTACTGCCGTCAGTTTTGTTTACGACTTTGTAATCTATATGTACGCCGGTAGCAGTTGTTTGTTCAAAACCACTTGGTTTGTTGATTGTGTAATTATATTTTGGACTTTTGAACGTTGAAGTTTGCGCTTGTCCACACGAGGTTATTACCATTAAGAATGATGCTAAAAATAATTTTGTCATGATATTAGAATTGTTATTTTAAAATTAAGAACAATATGCAAATATAATGACAAATATGTCATTAATAATAAACCTAAGAATTTATCTATTTGCTTTCGTTGTGAAGCAATTAAGAGATGAAATATTACTAAAAAAGATTTCCCTTAAAATAAAGGAACTTAGACAGGCATCAGGTATTTCGCAGGAGGACTTTTATAACGAAACAGATATTCATATTGGCAGAATTGAAACGGGACGTTTAAACATTACAGTAAGCACTCTTTCCAAAATTTGCATTTTCTTTAAAATATCGTTATCCGACTTTTTTAAAGATATATAACAATAGAGCAGCATTTCCATACATCTCACTTAAAACCATCATCCCCCCTTCCCGTTTATCAAATCATCCTTGCCCAAACGCGCCCATCACGATTTCTTTTTCGGTGTCGTCGTTTTCTTTGCAGGTGCTTCGGCCGTTTTCTTTTTGGCAGCAGGGGCTGCTTTTTCCTTTGTGGTTGTAGCTGCCTTATTTGTGGCAGCATCCTTTTTCACCGGGGTTTTCTTATCCGCTGTTGTTTTCGCCGGGGTCTTTGGCTTTGCTTCGGCAGGGGCTTTTTTAGGCGCTGCTGTCACATTATCCGTTGCGGCCGGGGCATTCACCCCGCGCACAAAACGCCAACTGCGGGTGGCAACATTGCCCGCAATATCCGTGACGGTGACGGTGAGCGTATGCTCGCCCGGGGGCACTTTTTCATCAAACGTGTAAATCCACGTGCGGCCCTTGTCGTTGGTAAAGCGTAGCCATTTGCCGTCCACCTCTGCCCTAAAATCTGCAATGCCATAATTATCCGTAGGCGTAAAACTGATGCGGGATGCTTTATTGAAATTTATCACCTCCCCACTGCCCGGTGCGGGTATGGTGGGCGGCACGTTGTCTATCAGCACCTCAAAACTGCCAAAGTCGCGGAACTGTGCCGTAAGCCAATCGCCGCTCCAAACGGCTTTTCGCACGCTTGCCTTGTTTCCTGTCTGCCGGATGATGATACGGTTGCGGTTTTCTGCCGAAACGATGCGGTCGGGCTTGATGCGCACTTCAAAATACTGGTGCACGGGTATCAGGCTGTTGCCCAACACATGCCTGGCGGAAACGGCATTCAGCGATACCGAACCTGCCCGGCTATAATTCGTGTTCATTTTGTCATATAGCGCAAACATGGGCAGCACGGCCTCAAAATCAGGTCTGATAATCTTGTTAATCCTGTTGGCCGCCCAATCGTAGGGTCTTTCTACGGGTGCAACCTGCCCGTTGTTTTGTACTTTGAAGGCCACGGTTTGCGTGTTGCCATTGGCATCGCTCACCAAGATACGCACATCATGTGCGCTCGTGTCCGCCAGTTCAATAAAAGATTCACTGCTGGTGGGATAATACACACCGCTGCGGTCTCCCGGCAGGTTATTCAGGTGCTGCACGTAGGCGCCGCCGCCCGTTTTCATTTTATAATCAATCTGGGCATTCATATAACGGCTGTCGGGATAGGCAATGCTGTCCAGATAAAAACTGCTCACTTCCCTGTCGTCTAAAAAAAGACGGGCGCTGTATATGCCATCCTGATTAGAGGTGCCGTTGCGTGTATCGTAAGCCTGTATGGCAAAACTCAGTTTTTTAAGATTTGTCCTGATAACACCTCCTGAAACGGAATAGGCACTCCCGCTTTTTGCAAGCCTGAAAACCTGCGGGGTTTGGTCAAAGACCGAATTGCCCCGGTCATACATGGCGATGTTCACAACCGTCGGTGCGATATTGTCGGCGATGGGCACACCGAACAATGACGGGTTCAGCCGCCTGCCCGATTTGGTATCTATGACCTCCCAATGCACATGCGGCCCCTGCGAGCCTCCGGTGGTGCCGCTATAGGCGATAAAATCACCCTTTTTGACAGGGAAACGCCCGGCGGGTATGGTCAGGTCTGTCACCCATGATTCTGTTTCATATTGATGTTGTTTTACATAATCCTCAATGTCCTTGCGAAAATCGTTAAGGTGGCCATAAAGCGTGGAAAGTCCGTTAGGATGGGTAATGATGATCCAACGCCCCCAACTAAGCGATTCTATGCCGACGTAGGAAACATATCCATCGGCACAGGCATACACATTCTGGTTCACCGCCTGATTGGTGCGCACATCCAACCCCATGTGCCAGTGGTTGGTGCGCAGTTCGCCCAGGTTGGCCACGATATCAGGCGTAAGCGATGTGGGCCAGCGAAAATAATTTTGCGGGTAAACCGGTTTTTTATACAACTGTGAAAACGCGAGGTTTGTCACCAAAATGCCCGCTATCAGCAATAACTTTTTCGACATGCGCCAAATATAAGGGAATGGGATGCGAATAACGAATAAGAAAAAGCAAAATTTGCCCTGCGACCCGTTAAATCATCCGATAAACGATATAGGTAAATGTGTATTTTTGCCGGAATGGCAATAACAATACACGCAAAAAACCTGATGAAGCGGTACGGTAGCCGCACGGTGGTCAATAACGTTTCCTTTGAGGTAAACCAAGGCGAGATAGTGGGCTTGCTGGGGCCCAACGGCGCGGGAAAAACGACCTCCTTCTATCAGGTGGTCGGGTTGATAAAACCCGACGAAGGCGATGTGTATCTAAACGACCAGCGCATCACGAGCCTGCCCATGTACAAACGGGCGCAGATGGGCATCGGGTACTTGCCACAGGAAGCCTCGGTGTTCAGAAAGCTGAGCGTGGAAGACAATATCGCCGCCGTGCTCGAAATGACAAAACTTAGCAAACAGGAACAAAAAGAAAAACTGGAATCGCTGATTGCAGAGTTCAGGCTCGGCCACGTGCGCAAGAGCAACGGTGATGTGTTGAGCGGTGGCGAACGCAGGCGTACCGAAATCGCACGGGCGCTGGCAGTAGACCCTAAGTTCATCCTGCTCGATGAGCCTTTTGCGGGCATTGACCCCATTGCCGTGGAAGATATCCAAAGCATCGTTGCCCGGCTGAAATTTAAGAATATAGGCATCCTCATCACAGACCACAACGTGAACGAAACACTCTCCATCTGCGACCGCGCCTATCTGCTCATCGAAGGAAAAATCTTTGAACAGGGCACCGCCGAGGAGTTGGCCGAGAACGAACAGGTGCGCAAGCTATACCTTGGCCGAAACTTTGAATTGAAACGCAAGGATTATCTGCACGAAGAAGCGATGGAATCCATACAACAGCAACAGGCTACACAAGAGGAACAAGAACTCGGGGAACAATAAACTTCGCCGGGCAAAAACACGCCACTGAACGGCTTTGTATTTTTAGTATTAAGTTTACACTTTATACAGTAAGTTTGTACCGATGGCAAAACGCTCAACACCCCTTACACAAACAGCTTTCTCGTTTTTAGACGAGGTGGAAAATGTGGAGCCCGAACCCAAGCGGCACGTGTTGCGGCCACCTGCACAAATAGAAGTTACGGAAGAAGATAAAAAACCTTTGCCGCAAGCAGCACCACCTGCAACGGATGAAGTTCCTGAACCTACTATACCCGAAGAAGCTTCCGTGCCGCTGGACGAGGTGAAGGATGAGCCTAAAACGGAAGAAGTCATTCCGGAAAAAAAGTCTACCAAAGGGCGCCGCTCGGTCAGGGATGCCGCGCTGGCAGCAGACGGCATAGAGCTGCCCGACGATGAAACGCTCTTTCAAAAACACTATTACAGCATGGGCGAAGTGACGTCCATGCTCAAGGAAAATCATTCGCTGATACGCTATTGGGAGTCGGAGTTCAGCATCCTGAAGCCTAAGAAAAACGGTAAGGGCGACAGGTTTTTTCGCCCGGCGGACGTGAAGAATCTCTTTCTGATTTACGACCTCCTGCGCCGCCGCAAGTTCACCATCGAAGGGGCAAGAGAGTATCTGAAAAATAATAAAAAGGCCGACGAAAATTTCGCCGCCGTGCAATCCCTGCAAAAAATAAGGAACTTCTTTGTAGAGTTGAAGGCTAATTTATAGGAAAGCATTTTTATGTAGCCATCGTCCCCGCCCTGATGGAGCTTTACTTGCGTCGCACACTTCAACTGCGGTAAGGCTATTGGGCAAGTTCGGGAGCAGGCATTAAAAATCGAACAGTTTAGAAATTTACATAAAAGATACACATGAAAAAATTATACACATTCGTTTTTATCTTCTTCTTTGCCGTTACGCTCAAAGCCCAGAGCTATGAGACCAGTACAGATTACAAGGGTGTCAAAACATTCACCGGGTTCATCACCGACAGTCTTTTAAAAACCGACAGTTCCTGCACATGGTTTGGCGAGGCACAAAAAGTTTACGAACCCAAGGATAAGGTGGTAAAGGCTTTTGCAGCAGCAAAGGACAGCGTGTCTTTTATTGTTTTCATGGGCACATGGTGCGGCGATTCACATTTTGTAGTGCCAAGATTCCTCAAAATATTGGACAAATCGGGATTTAGCAAAGACAAACTGACCATCATGGCCGTGGACAGAACGAAGAAAGACAAACAACATTTGGCGGCCACATTCGGCATCACCAACGTGCCGACAATCATCGCCTTTAAAGACGGTAAAGAAATAGGCCGCACCATCGAGTACGGCTCCACCGGAAAATTTGACGAAGAGTTAGCCGAAATTATCGCAAAATAGTTATCGAAAGGTTTGCCGAAAACATTATCGGGCAAACCTTTCTACCGCATACTTCCTACGTGGCACTGGTAAATTGTTTCAGGAACCTCACATCATTCTCGCTGAACAATCTGATATCATTGATGCCGTATTTCAGCATCGCCGGGCGCTCCACGCCCATCCCAAAAGCAAAACCTGAATATTTTTCCGGGTCAATGCCGCAATTGCGCAGCACATTAGGATGCACCATGCCACAACCCAGAATTTCTACCCAACCTGTTTTCTTACAAATATTACAACCGCTGCCACCACAAATAAAGCAGCTTACGTCCATCTCGGCGCTCGGTTCGGTAAACGGAAAATAGGACGGACGAAAACGCACGCGCACGTCCTGCCCATACATTTCTTTTACGAAGAAATAAAGCGTTTGTTTCAGGTCGGCAAAAGAAACATTCTCATCAATGTACAGCCCCTCTACCTGATGAAAAAAACAGTGGCTACGCGCACTGATAGTCTCGTTACGATATACGCGCCCCGGGCAAATCACGCGGATAGGCAACTTGCCTTTTTCCATCACCCTGATTTGCGTGTTGCTGGTATGTGTGCGCAAAAGCCAGTCCACGGCGGCATTTTGGCCTGCCTCTATATAAAATGTATCCTGCATGTCGCGCGCAGGGTGATGCTCGGGCATGTTCAACGCCGTAAAGTTGTGCCAGTCGTCCTCTATTTCAGGGCCTTCGGCAACGGCAAAGCCCAGCCTTTGAAAAATGCCGATTATCTGGTTGCGCATCAGGGATATGGGGTGGCGGCTGCCCAGCGGCGTTTCATCCCCGGGAAGTGATAAATCCATATCAGCCGACACGGACGACTGCGCGTTGTTATCCGCAGCCTCTTTCATCTCGTTATATTTGGCTTCCGCAAACAATTTAAATTCGTTCAACAACTGACCTGCTTCACGTTTTTGCTCGGCAGGCACATTCTTCATCTCGCCCATGATGGCCTTTACCAATCCCTTCGTGCCCAGCCATTTGATACGAAATTCCTCCGTGGCCGCGGCATCGGTGGCCTGCACAGCGCTGATTTCTGCTTTATATGCTTCTATTTTTTGACGTAAATCCTGCATAGCCCGCAAAGATAGCAAAGCGACGGGTAATAAGGTATGGAAACTTGGAGGATGTGTCTCCGCCAATAAACATCGGAAAACAAAAAATTCCCAATCTCGAAACTTATTTTCCCGATGCGGCATTTGCGTGCGGGGGCATCACCTCATTTTTGCAGGAAAAAATGACTTGCGATTTTCAGAATCTGTATAGCGGGGACGAGGGTTATATCGTACGCTGCAAACAATGCGGACACTATCAGGTGGCGTTTATCTCCACGATGTTGACGCTTACCGAAAACGATTTCTTGTTTTTTTGCGAACAGGTTCACTACAAAGCCCAACATGCCCACGAAATGGGTAACAACCATTCAAAAATGGTGATGATTGGCACGCCCTCGACCGATGTACAATTAATCCTAACGCCGATAGAACTGATAAGGCTTCACAAAATGGTAGAACAAGCCACGGATGAAATTACCGTGCAGGATATGCTGATGTTGTTTCAAAAAGTATAGCTGTCAAAACCAAGGCAACTGCATTCGTTAGAAAATAGCGGGCATTCATTGATAAGGCAAAAACTGCCCTGACCAATGAATGCGCTATTCATTAAGCATTTTCTTTCTTCTGAAGACCGGTCTTCTTTTTGGCTGAAGCCGGGCGGCTTTTACCAAAAGAACCCATGAAACGCTTTCCTTTTGCTGTCTTTTTATCTCCTCTTCCCATAATGATTTTATTTAAATAAAATTTTTGCAAATGTAGGGTTTATGACATAAAAAAGCCCCGCAAATATCTCATCACGGGGCTTGTAACGAAGTTGCAAACCGTTAGAGCTTGGAAGAAAGCTCTTTACCTGCTTTAAATTTAGCCACTTTTTTGGCTTTGATTTTAATGGTCGCACCGGTTTGAGGGTTACGGCCAGTACGGGCAGCCCTTTTGGTAACAGAGAAAGTACCAAAGCCTACCAACGTAACTTTACCACCGCCTTTTAAAGTTTTTGTAACGGCACTAACGAATGAGTCCAAAGCCTGGTTAGCTTGAGTTTTTGTGATACCAGCATCGTTAGCTAATTTTTCAATCAATTCTGCTTTGTTCATAATTAAATTTTTAATGAGTTTAACGTAAACAAAGTTATAGGGAAAATCTTATCAGAATACCAATTTTTTATTTCATTTTTTGCGACAAAAGCGCCCGAAAGCCGCTACACACAAGCCTTTCAGCAGAATGGCACTACAAGACTCACCTAGAGGAACAAGACTGCCATTTCTATCAAAACCAATACAGATAAGGTTTTCGGCGGATTACACGCCTGAAAAACGCCCGTGGTAGCGCGTTTGGAAATAACTGCCGGACGGCGCAGCAATCCTTAAAAATGTTATTCACATTCAATGCACAACCTGCATCAGCGTACTAAAAGAGATGAACTGATTGCCCCATTTGGCAAAAGAAAGCGCCCGCAAACGCTCCTTGTCCGCCTGACAAAAACGCTCATAATCTTCTATGGAAGCAGCAAAATATTGAACGGCATACGTGATACCTTCCTCGTCATCCTGCTCTATGAGATGCAAAGCCGTGGCATGGCTAAAGCAGCCCGTAGCAATCATGGCAGGTATATATTCCGTGCGAAGCCAGTTCAGCCATGCTTCATGAATGGCATGGGATACTTTCGTGGTCACATTATAAACAAGTGGATTATTCATCAGTCTTGCAATTTCAGGTAAACGGGGCAATGGTCGCTATGCTTTACATCGGGATAAATATCCGCGTCCAGCACCCGGTTTTTTAAGGGGTCGGTAACGGTGATATAGTCAATGCGCCAGCCCTTGTTGTTTAACCGCACGCTGGGGAAACGCTGGCTCCACCAACTGTATCGGTGCGGCTCGTCAGGATGAATCAGGCGGAAGGTGTCATTAAAACCGTTTTGCAGAAACTTGTCCATCCAGGCGCGCTCTTCGGGCAAAAAACCGGAAGAGTTTTTATTGCCTTTCGGGTCATGTATGTCCAGCGCCGTATGGGCAATATTGTAATCGCCACATATCACCATGTTGGGATATTTTTTCCGTTCTGCTGCCAGATAATCATAAAACTCATCAAGCCATTCGTATTTGTAAGATTGCCGCACCTCGCCGCTCGTGCCCGAAGGAAAATAAGCGTTCACCACACGGATATTCCCAAAATCCATTTGGATGACACGCCCCTCGTCATCGCTGACGGCATGTCCTGTACCGTACTGCACGTTGTCGGGTTTAACTTTTGTGAGGATGGCCACACCGCTGTATCCTTTTTTCTGTGCCGAAAACCAGTAGTCATGATAGCCCATCCCGTCCAATGCCGTATCTATATTCTCTTTGGTGGCCTTGGTTTCCTGTAGACAGATAATATCGGCGGGATCTGTTTTTAACCAATCCATGAACCCTTTTCTAATGGCCGCCCTGATACCGTTTACATTATAGCTGATGATGCGCATGATTCCTGTTTTGCGCAAAAATAGGGTAATAGGTCGGCTATAAGGCCAAGGGCATGCTGCCCGAAAATGTTATGCCACCGCGCTGCAAACGATTCGTTATTTTTGCCCCATGCATATTGACATCATCAGCGTGTTGCCCGATTTGTTGCACAGCCCCTTGCAGCACAGCATCATGAAGCGTGCCCAGGACAAGGGACTGCTTACCGTGCGCCTGCACAACCTGCGGCAATGGGCGGTGAACGAGTATGGTCAGGTGGACGATTATCAGTATGGCGGCGGCGCGGGCATGGTCATGATGTGCGAGCCGCTGCACAAGGCCATCGTTGAACTGTCTGCCGCGTACCCGTTTGACGAGATTATCTATCTGACGCCGGACGGGCAAACGCTTAACCAAAAAACAGCCAACGCGCTTTCGCTGAAAAACAACCTGCTATTGATTTGCGGCCATTATAAAGGCATTGACGAACGCATTCGCCAAAAATATGTGACAAAAGAAATTTCCATAGGCGATTATGTGCTGAGCGGTGGCGAGCTGGCCGCGGCTGTGTTAGTAGATACTATCGGCAGGCTCATTCCCGGCGTGCTGGGCGATGAAACCTCGGCGCTCACCGATTCTTTTCAGGACAACCTGTTGGCCCCGCCCGTTTACACGCGCCCCGTGGATTTCATGGGCATGAAGATTCCGGATGTGCTGATGAGTGGCGACCACAAAAAAATAGACGACTGGCGCTACGAACAATCGCTGGAACGCACCAAAACCCGAAGACCGGATTTATTGGGCGAGTAATTTTATGAAACCAGCCAACGACAGTGCTACTATCAGCTTTGCTTGCGTCGCACACTTCGGCTTTCGTAATGCTGTTGGGCAAATCTGTTCATTTTTCAAAATATAAACTATGCAATCTTTTTCTGTTATAGGCAACTACGTGGATATTATAAACCGCCGGATTTTTGCGGCACGGGTCACTGTGCTGGACGGCCGTATCCAATCAGTCGAAAAACTTGATGAAACCGTGGAAGGTTTTATACTGCCCGGTTTTGTGGACAGTCATGTGCATATAGAAAGCAGTATGCTCATGCCTTCGGAGTTTGCGCGGCTGGCGGTGGTGCACGGCACGGTGGCAACGGTGAGCGACCCGCACGAAATAGCAAATGTTTGCGGCGTACAAGGCGTGCAATATATGATTGAAAACGGCAAAACCGTTCCCTTCAAATTTAACTTCGGTGCGCCCAGTTGTGTGCCGGCGACTATATTTGAAACTGCGGGAGCTGCTTTGGGCGTACAAGAAGTGACCGAACTCCTGCAATCACCGGATATCAAATATCTGGCAGAAATGATGAACTTTCCGGGCGTATTATCCGGCGATACGGCTGTCATGCAAAAAATCGCGGCAGCAAAATCTTTGGGCAAACCCGTGGACGGACATGCACCGGGATTGCGCGGCAAAGATGCCGAAACATACATTGCAGCAGGCATCTCAACCGACCATGAATGTTTTACTGAAGCGGAAGCGTTGGACAAACTGGCACACGGGATGAAAATCCTTATCCGAGAGGGCAGCGCTGCCAAAAACTTTGAAGCACTCATCGGGCTGATGGAAGAACACTACGAACAAATGATGTTTTGCAGTGACGATAAGCATCCCGACAGCTTGGAAGCAGGGCATATAAACCAACTCTGCGCACGTGCCGTTGCCAAGGGCATTGACGTTTTCAAAGTATTGCAAACGGCCTGCATCAACCCGGTGAGACATTATCAATTAGAAGTCGGCCTTTTACAAATCGGCGATGCTGCAGATTTTACAGTTGTGAAGGATTTAAAGAACTTTGAAGTAAAAGCCACTTATATCAACGGGCAATTGGTGGCACAAGACGGGAAGACGCTTATCCCAAACCATCCCGCATCTATTATAAATCATTTTCATTGCCATTCCAAAACCATAGAGGATTTTAAGATGCCCGCCACAAACGAGGCGCTCATCCCGGTAATAGAGGCGCTGGATGGTCAGCTCATCACAAATAAACTGATGTTGCCTCCTAAAACTTCAGATGGATTTTTTATAAGTGATATCGAAAACGATATATTAAAAATAGTCGTGGTAAACCGATATACCGAAGCGCCTGTTGCCAAAGCATTTATCAAAAACTTCGGCATCAAAACAGGGGCGCTTGCATCAACCGTGGCGCACGACAGCCACAACATTATCGCCGTGGGAGCAGATGACGAAAGCCTGTGCCAAGCGGTCAATCTTGTCATCAAAGAACAAGGCGGCATTGCAGCCGTAAACGGAGAAAAGGAAATCATTGTACCGCTGCCCGTGGCCGGATTAATGAGCACGAATGACGGTTATAAAGTATCTGCGGCTTATACGGAAATCAACAAGCTGACAAAAGAAATGGGCAGCCAACTTGCTGCGCCTTTTATGACACTTTCCTTCATGGCGCTCTTGGTAATACCTTCGCTAAAACTCAGCGATAAAGGATTGTTTGACGGCGAGAAGTTTGAGTTTATAAAATAAACAACCGGATTCTTTACTACCGTTCCCCTGCTTTTGCCTTTTTATAAAACAAAAACACGCTAAGCAGGATTAGCAGCGACAATGCAACACCTATCCGTAGGCCATCATTTTTTGTCCAATGCTTTCCTTTTTCGGGTGATGGTGGTGGGGTTTTGTTATCCCTCACGTCAACGGACAGTTTAAGATTAGCAAGCTGAACAAATCTTTTTTCTTTTGTATCAAAATAAGGAATGCCATTGATGGTTATATTATATGTTCCCGCATGGGCTGCTTCAAAGGGAATGATAATGGTCTTCTGCCCGTAACCAGCCGTGTCTTTGTCGTAGACCGTACTTTGAACAGATTCGAGATGATTAAATCCTTGCGGCCACTTGATTTCCGGCATCGGCACTTGATGGAAATTCCCTCTTCCTGAAATGGTAATCATAAGCCGGGCTTGTTCATTCACCGCAAAACGTTCAGGGATTATAGAAGCCTTCATTTCAAATTGACCGACCAGTCCGGAAAAGCCAACGGGCTCATTGTTCTCCGGTAAAGGTTTTACAGAAACAGGCACCACATCCGAGGACAAAATCTTCATCTCCCCCATACCCATGTCAGTTTGCACCTGCATGGCATCAATATGCAATAAGCCCGCTTGCTGCGGAAAGAGCAACACCTTTCTGAGCGTATGCACATCATACTTTTTACCGTTGATAATCTTACGGGAAACAATGCTATCCTGCAATCCCAGCAATTCTATTTTATCAAAACCTTTTAGTTCCGGTTGTTTCAGTATTTGCGATACAGAAGCATTGTCTGCATACAACGCAAACCCTGTCGTAATCGGCTCGCCGACAAAACAGGTTTGCTTGTCCGTCAAAACCTTAACAAACACAGCGGGTTGTCCTGCTGCAAAGCCACAAAAGCATAAACAACAAAACATAGTAGCAATATGCCAAACCCTTATCACAAATCGCCGAGTTGTGGCCTTACGACAATATCTTCCACACATGCGGCAGGCGAGAGCAAGGTAGCCGCGTACACCATCTTGGCAATATCCTCCGCTTCCATAATACGTTTCGTACTATTGTCAAACCCAGCCCAGGAATCGGTCATGACAGCACCAGGTATAACTGCCGTTACCTTTATGCCATGAGGCTTTAGCTCCTCCCGCAGGTTTTGGCTAAAGCCATAAAGTGCAAACTTGCTGATGCTGTACGACCCGCCGTTGGGATACGCTTTCAGCGATGCAATGGAACAGATATTGAAAATATGGCCATTTTTGTTTTTCTTCATTTGCGGCAACAGGGTACGCGTTACATGATAAGCGCTGTACAGGTTCGTGGTTATCTGGCTTTCCAAAACGCCATCCTCCTCGTCGCTCACGTTGCCGGGTGCAAAAAAACCGGCATTGTTCACCAGCACGTCGGGCGTGCATTGCTCCAGACACCAGTTGCCAAATGCAACGGACTGTTCTTTTTCCGCAAGGTCAAATGCCCGCGCGTGAACGCAAACCTCATACTGTTGCAGGTTTGCCACGGCATCATAAAGACTCATTTCATTTTTGGAAGTAAGAAAAAGGTCATGCCCCTGCTGGGCAAAAACCTCGGCAATGGCAAAACCAATGCCCCTTGATGCGCCGGTAATCACAATGTTCATAAACCCAAAAATAGCAAATATTATTCCAGCAGTGCCGATGCAACTGAAACGGTTGTTGCACAATTTTGTTACCTTGCAAGCCTCATGACACGTTACAAGCATTTGTTTTTTGACCTCGACCATACCCTTTGGGATTTTGATGCAAACGCAAAATTGACTTTGCTGGATTTGTACGACAACCTGCACCTTCAGTCCCTTGGTGTGGATGATTTTGAAACATTTTACAGAAACTATTTAGCACACAATGCAAAACTTTGGCAACGGTATCGCAACGGGTTTATCAAACAGGCCGACCTGCGCGTAAAACGCATGTATCTATCCCTGCTTGATTTTAAGATTGCGGATGAACCCTTAGCAAAAAAAATGAGCGAGCGGTTTTTGGAGCAATTACCCACGCGCACCACGCTCTTTCCTTATGCCGTAGAGATCTTGACGTACCTGCAAGGCAAGGGCTACCAATTGCACCTCATCACAAATGGATTTGAGGACGTGCAACATCATAAAGTGAGAAATTCCAACATCCGGCATTTCTTTGACCAAATCGTTACCTCGGAGGGCTCAAACGCTCTCAAGCCGCATAAAGAGATTTTCGACTTTGCCCTTGCTGCAGCCGGGGCAGAAGCATCGCAAAGCCTCATGCTCGGTGATGATTTGGAAGCAGACATCATCGGTGCCAGCAAGGCGGGCATAGACCAAGTGTACATCAACCATGTGGATGCCACCCCCGATTTCAAACCAACTTATATGGTACGTTCTTTGCGCGAGCTGGAAGATATTCTGTAAACAAACAATCATTACATTTAAAACGGATTCCATACTGACTTTATATAAACACGCATGAAAGTTATAGACCATATCAATCAGGCTTCGGACACGTTAATTTCCTTTGAAGTGCTGCCCCCGCTAAAAGGCAAGGGCATCGAGGGGCTTTACGAGCATTTAGACCCCCTGATGGAACATAAACCTGCGTTCATCAACGTTACCTATCACCGCAGCGAGCATGTGTTCAAGAAAAACCCTGACGGCAGTTTTAAAAAAGTAATTGTCCGCAAAAGACCCGGCACGGAAAGCATTTGTGCCGCCATCATGAATAAGTATGACGTGGATACCGTGCCGCACCTCATTTGCGGCGGCTTTAGCATAAACGAAACAGAGGACGCCCTGATTAACCTGCGCTACCTTGGCATAGACAATGTGCTGGTGCTGCGCGGTGATGCGGCCAAGAACGAAACAGCGTTCATCCCGCATCCCGAAGGCCATCATTATGCCGTGGAACTTTTGAAACAGGTCGTGAACCTGAACAAAGGCATTTATCTGGAAGAAGACCTGAAAAACAGTCAAAAAACATCTTTCTGCATCGGTGTGGCGGGCTATCCCGAAAAGCATTTTGAAGCTCCCAACATGGAGACCGATCTCATGTATTTAAAGCAAAAAGTGGAAGCCGGCGCTGATTATATCATTACCCAAATGTTTTTTGACAACGCCAAGTATTATGCGTTTGTGGAGGCTTGCCGCGGCATGGGCATCAACGTGCCCATCATCCCGGGGTTGAAGCCTATTTACAATAAAAAGCAATTGAACGTGTTGCCCAAGATTTTCCACATAGACCTGCCAACCGATTTGTCAAAAGCCATTGAACAATGCAAGACAAACGAGCAGGTGGAGCAAGTAGGGCAAGAGTGGCTGCTCATGCAATCAAAAGACCTGAAAAAAAACGGCGCGCCGGTGCTGCATTATTACACGCTGGGCAAACCGCATATTGTGGCCAACGTGGTAAAAGAATTATAACACTTCGGCAGATTCTTTGATACGATTTTTATAATGATGTCACGAACGATAGTGCTGCTATCATCGTCCCTTGCGACGCTCCGTTCAACGATAGTGCTGCTATCGGCAAAGAAATGAAGAATTTATTAGACAATCTTTTAATCGTTCATATTGATATGAAGCAATCAGTTTGACTAAAGTCAATAAAAATATCACTCATGCAAAAACTCGTCATCACCATCCTTTGCCTGTTTTGCTTGTCCAATGTGCAGGCGCAGCAAACCTCGTATTGTAACCCCATCAATATTGATTATGGTTACACGCCCATCCCCAACTTTAGCGAATGGGGACGCCACCGTGCCACTGCCGACCCTGTTATTGTTACCTACAAAGGCGATTATTATCTCTTTAGTACCAACCAGTGGGGATATTGGTGGAGCAAGGACATGCTGCACTGGAATTTTATTTCCAAAAAATTTCTGCGCCCCTGGAACGGTGGCGTGTACGATGAGCTATGCGCCCCGGCATTAGGCATTATCGGCGATACGATGTTGGTGTTTGGCAGCACTTATACAAGTAATTTCACCATTTGGATGAGCACTAACCCCAAGGCAAACGAGTGGAAACCCTTGGTTGACTCTTTCGCCTTGGGCGGCTGGGATCCGTCATTCTTCACTGACGATGATGGCCGTTTTTATATGTACAACGGCAGCAGCAATAAATTCCCGATGTACGGCATAGAACTGAACCGCCAAACCATGCAGCCCTATGGCACCCGAAAGGAAATGTACCTGCTCGAACCTTGGCGTTTCGGCTGGCAGCGCTTTGGCGAATACATGGACAACACCTTTCTTGACCCGTTTCTCGAAGGCTCGCACATGACCAAGTACAAAGGAAAATACTATTTGCAATACGGTGCGCCCGGCACCGAGTTTAGCGGCTACGCCGACGGTGTCTTGGTAGGCGAAGGCCCCTTAGGGCCGTTCACCGCACAATCCGACCCACTTAGCATGAAACTCGGCGGTTTTGCAAGAGGCGCGGGGCATGGTGCCACCTTTCAGGACGTTTATAATAATTATTGGCACGTAAGCACGATGATTGTCAGCGTTAAGAACAACTTTGAGCGCAGGCTGGGTATATGGCCCACGGGGTTTGATGCGGACGGCGTGATGTGGTGCAACACGGCCTTTGGCGATTACCCGCATTATATTCCCGATGCACGTTTTAAAAACACGGCTTATGAAACCAACGGGCAATCACCGTTTTTCACAGGTTGGATGTTGCTCAATTACAAAACCCCGGTACAGGTGTCCTCAACGCTTGGCAGCTATAATGCCAATTACGCCGTGGATGAGAATATAAAAACCTACTGGAGCGCAACCTCCGGCAACAAAGGGGAATGGATTCAAACCGATTTAGGAAAAGTGTCAACCGTCCGTGCCGTGCAGATAAACTATGCCGACCAGGACGTGGCAGATGACCGACTTGGTAAACGCACCGACCAATATCATCAATATCAATTATTATTTTCTGCAGATGGTAAAAAATGGAAAACACTGATAGACAAAAGCCACAACCAGACTGATGTGCCGCACGAATATGTGGAACTTGAAAAACCGGTACAGGCTCGGTATATCAAATTGGTGAACATCCACATGCCCACGGGCAAGTTTGCCATCAGCGGACTGCGCGTGTTTGGCAATGGCAATGGTGCAAGGCCGGATGCGGTAAAACAATTTATCGCGCTACGCACCGAAAAGGACAAACGTAGTGCTTATATCAAATGGAGTCCGGTGAATAATGCTTACGCTTATAACATTTATTACGGCACGCACCCCGACAAATTGTACAATTGCGTGATGGTACACGACTTCAACGAATATTGGTTCAAGGCAATGGACAGTCAAAAAACATATTACTTTACGATTGAGGCCATTAATGAAAACGGTGTCAGCGAAAGGACTAAGGTCATAAAGGTAGAATGATAAAATGAACAGTCAGGAAGAAGGGCGATAATAGAAAGTTCATGCAACAACTTTGAACCTGGCAAAATCCATTGCTATTACTGCCCTTTGCCGGTAGCGGTTCTTAACACCACGTCCATTTGCCGCTGCTGCTCGCGAAACCATCGGTTGGGGATTTCGTCCTTGGCCGCTACTTGGTAATCCTGATAGCTGCACGGGGTAAACTTGCCGTCAGGCAATTGCATCCACCACCGGCCTGTCTTTTTACTTTGGAGAAATACGGTTTCTATCTCTGCAAACATCACCTGAAATTCGTTAAAGTTTTCCCTATCCAACAAGTCGGCCTCTTTTTTGAGGCGGCTGCGCCCGTCTATGGCATACCACAACATGTGGCTGATTTGTTTTGCCGTCAGTTCGTCGCGGTCATTGGCGGGTTCATATCCATAAATACCAATGCTGCTCATCTTGTCACTCAGCCCGGCATATTGCATCAGGATGCAGGCCTCTTCGCCCGTAAAACCGTTTGGCGTTATTGTATTACAGGGCGCATACGCATTGGCGATGGCATTGATGTCAAACGAAAAAAGACTGCTGTTCCTGATAGCGGGCTCCATCTCCTCGATGTTTTCTTTTACGTGTCCCGTACGAAAAAAATCAAATTTCAGTTTATCCAACGTTTGTAACATACCGGGATGCACCAGATAGCTTTGAAAACCGATATGATTGTAATGCCGCACATAGTTCGGTTCGCTGGTCAGCATTTCCATCAAAAAATTATCTGCGCGGAAGGGTGTGGACATGTCAAGGTCTATCAGCGCATCCACGCAGGCAACATCTATAAGTTTTTGGGCAGATACATAAGCGCCGTATTGCCCCAGTGTCAGGTCGTGCGTACCGCCCAACACGATAACCGTCTTGCCTTGTTGCACCAGTTCGGTGACAACGGTCTTCAACGCCGCCAAGGTATCGGCATAAGAGGCACCGGGGCGCACGTTGCCAATGTCGGCAAGCGTTACATCCTTGTGCCAATAGTACATGCCGTAAAAATGCCTGCGGATGGCATCCGGCGCGTGGAGCTGCGGCGCAAGCACGCCACCGCCCCTTTGCTCGTTACACCCCACGATGACAAAATCCACACCTTCCAAATCGGGGAAACCTTCTTCGTATAAACGCATCGTGTTGCCCATTTGGTCGGGCTTATAGCTTTCATCGCCCGCAAAGTTCCGCGTATCTATCGGCTCCAAAAAATCAGCAATATCAAATTGGTCTAACATAGCTGCAAGATACGTGGAAGCCGCGATTTGCCAATACGCTTTTTAAAAACAAGTCTCCCTTTCTCAGAACTTATAAACCAAATGCGCGCTGCGCGGGCCAAAGTCTATTTTTGCACGGCTCGAAAATTTGCGCAAACGGTTATTGCCTATGGCCCACATGGTGATGCCACCGCCTACTGCAGTGATGCCGCCGGCTATGCCCAATACGCCAAAAGCTGTGCGGCTATCATCGGAATCATCTTGATAGTGATGGGAATATCCATCATAATAATCATCAGACCCAGACGCGGCCAAAGCAATACCCCCTGCAATACAGGCTACTCCGACACCCGTCAGCACGATACCTTTTGTCCTGAACTTGCGCCAATAGGTTTCATCTCTTACTACACGCATCGCCGCTTGGTTGGCCTGCGTATAAAAAACGGGAAGGTTGGCCTTGCTGGGTTCGCTTTGCAGAAGCGTGTGCACTGATGGCCTTTTCAAGTTGACCATGTCTTTTTCGTAAGAAAGAGATTGTGCCTGGACACATGCAAATGAACCGCTAATAAGCGCAAACAGCAGTAGTGATTTTGTTCTCATTGTTTGTTTTTATTTAATGTTATCATAATGCTCTAACGTAAAGGCCATAGGTATTTTTTTCCAAAACGCCATTCTTCATAAAACCCAAGATACTATAAGTATAGTCAAGCACCCACGCAACCGTTCGGCAAATAAATACATATCCTCACAAATATAATACATTTAACCGCGCGGATACAAATGAACGGGAACATTTAATTGCGGATAATTGAAAATAAAAGAAGGAGCAATCATTTTTCAGCGGGATAAGAAAAAGGCGCAAGAACGGATCATTCATTCCGTATTTGCCATTCCCATATAACCTTTTGTTAATTAAAATCGCTTTAACAACAAACCGTTTCTTGTGTTTTTAGATTTGAGAAAACAAAATAAGATACCAATGAAAACGAAGGCTGTCGTTATATTGCTTATGGTAGCGCTATTGTCAACCGGGTGCTATCGAAAATTTGGAGGAGTAAAAACCAGTATGTTTGTTTTGCAAAACCCCGAACCCGGATGGAGTAAGGATGAGGTAATCCACCGTTATGGCCAGCCTTACAAAATGGCATTCCGTTACGAAGCGGACAGCACCTTGCACGAAACACTTTATTATAAGGAATGGGTACGATACACAGAACTGAAAAGCCTGTTGCATTTCACGAACGACAAACTTACCGGCCTTGAGGCAGGGTCAGAAAAACCGTTTTTTGCCACCACCGATACGATTGTGGTCAGTCGTTAGCCTACGTTCCAGCTCACCGTACCGTCTTTTTCGTCCTTTAGCAAAATGCCTATCCCCGCCAGTTGGTTGCGTATTTTGTCAGACGTTAAAAAGTCCTTGCGGATACGTGCTTCCTTGCGGATATCTATCAGCAACTGCATGACCTGTTGCAATTTTTCATTATCTGCTTCGGTAACGGATTGTAAGCCGAAAATATCTTCTACAAATAATTTGAACTGCTCTTGCAGGAACGTAAAAGTAGAAAGCGATATGGCGTTAAAAGGTTGTACCTTGTCTTTTATGCCATTGATTATCGGCACGAGCTCAAACATGTTTGCCAATACCTTGGCCGTGTTGAAATCATCGTCCATAAACTCCCTGAATTCCGCCACGAGCTTTTGTACACGCGCATCAAGGTCAGCATCTGCCGCCGTTTCGGACAACTCGCTGCTGCGGTCGCTTAGTTTCTTTAAATTTTCGTAAGCCTCCCAAAGCCTTTTCAAACCTTTTTCGGATGCCTGCAAGGCTTCGTTGCTAAAATCGAGCGTACTACGATAGTGGCTTTGCAGGATAAAGAAACGCACCGTCATCGGGTGATAAGGCTGTTCTAGTATAGGATGCTCCCCGCTAAACAATTCTGTCAGTTTAATGACATTATTGTAGCTCTTGCC
Source organism: Niabella sp. (assembly GCA_047601605.1). GTDB lineage: Bacteria > Bacteroidota > Bacteroidia > Chitinophagales > Chitinophagaceae > Niabella. The sequence continues at coordinate 1,079,187 of JASGIU010000002.1, read as the reverse complement.
CATCTTTCGGCCATTGATGGTAATCATGTTATTGTGCATCCAATAGCGCACGGGCGCTTCGTGGTTGCAGATAGTGCTTTGCGCAATCTCACTTTCATGATGGGGAAATTGCAAATCCATACCACCTCCGTGAATGTCAAACTGCTTGCCCAGGTACTTGGTTGCCATAGCAGAGCACTCAATGTGCCAACCGGGAAAACCTTCGCCCCACGGGCTTTGCCAGCGCATGATATGTTGTGGCGGTGCGGCTTTCCACAACGCAAAGTCGGCAGCATTTCTTTTTTCCTCCTGCCCCTCCAACTCGCGTGTTGTTTCGAGTAGATCTTCTATTTTTCGACCGCTCAACTTGCCGTAGTCGTGACCGGCAGCATATTTTTTTACGTCAAAATATACCGACCCGTTTTGCTCGTAGGCATAGCCCTCGGCAATCAGTTTTTTAATCATCTCGATTTGCTCCACGATATGCCCGGTAGCCGTCGGCTCGATAGACGGCGGCACGCAGTTGAACCGCGCCATCGCCCAATGAAAAAGGTTCGTATATTTTTGTACAAGCTCCATCGGCTCCAGCTTTTCCAGCACGGCCTTGGAGGATATTTTATCTTCCGCCTCGCGCCCTTCTTCCTCAAAATGCCCCGCATCGGTGATGTTGCGCACGTAACGTACTTTATTTCCCAAAAAAGTGAGATAGCGGTACACCACATCAAACGTAACATAGGGCCTCGCATGACCCAGATGGCTTTCGCCGCTCACGGTGGGGCCGCACACATACATGCCCACATATCCCGGTGTAATCGGGGTAAACACCTCTTTTTGTCTGCTGTATGAATTATATATCTTGAGCTCGCTCATTTAAAAACCTGTTTAATCGTGCAAAAATAGCCGAATGCAATGATATGGTTTATTTTTGAAAGCTATCCAACTGAATAAAACCGAATAAAAAGTCACTCGTTTTATATATCTGCAAATGCTAAACATCCATTTACAACGACATGTCCGTGACCAGCATGTAATGGTCTGAATAGTCGGTGGTAATGCGTTTGAATTGGTTTATCTTAAAATCCTTGTCCGCAAAAATATAGTCAATGCGGATGGTAGGCGACAATTTCCTGAACGTGCGACCAATACCGAAACCTTTTTTCAAAAACGCGTCCTGCTTATCGCCGCGCACGGCGTGATAGCAGTAGGAATTAGGCACATCATTCATATCACCGCAAAATATTGTCGGATGTGGGCTGTTCTCCATCAGGTTGGCCACCACATCGGCCTGTATGCTGCGCATTTGTATGGCAAAAGAAAGTTTGGCAAAAAGGCGGCTTGAATTTCCGCGGATGCTTTTGCCCTCCTTGAGCGCCTTCAGGCGGTCGAAATCCTGCTTTAACAATTGGTTGGATTGCAGGTGGGTGGTATATACCCGGAACAGTTTGTTACCCTTTTTTATATCCGCAAAAACCAATGGCTCGGAAAGCGTCGGCCTCGGAAAGCGCACCATACCCGTGTCCACAATCGGAAAACGGCTAAAAATCACGCTTCCCGTAAAAAAATGTTCGCCGTTATAATCATGTGAGAAAAAATGATACGGATAGCCAAGCCCTTTAGTCACTGCAATGACATTGTTGTACCAATCTGGGTTTATAGACGAGGTGAACTCCTGAAAGCAAAGAATATCGGCATTGGTTCTCTTAATTTGCTGCAGCATCTTGTACCGCGTTTGGCTGCCTTTGTTGTTGTTGCGAACCAGTTCTACAAAACGGGCCACGTTCCAAGTGGCAACGCGGATGTCACCTTTTTGTTTTTCTTCCTTAAAAGTAGCAGAAAAATGAAAAGCAAAGAAGTTGTTGATATTGCTCCAACCGATTAAAAGTGCTATGCCCGAAAGCAGCGCCCATCGCGATTTTACGAACAACCACCAAACGAGAAAAGCTATCACGCACAATAAAAAAAACGGGAACGCAATGCTCATGAGCGCCAACAGCGGGAAACTTTGAGGATTGAAAAACCGCGAGGCACACGCAAGCAGGAACAGGGCTACAAAAATCATATTTGTCACCCAAAGCACGCGCTTGCTAAGCCCCCAAAAATATCGAAAGTTCATCACCTGAAAGGTACGGCAACGAGGTTGTATAAAAAAATCCCAAGCATCCTGTCAGTAAATTTACGCATGTTGATTAGCTATTGACAAACCTGATAAAAACTCTCCCTTTTGTTTTATGAACAACAAAAACTATAATGCTTTAAACATGAAATCCTGAACGTCAAACTTTTCCGTTATCAGTTCTTCAACTCCTCTTCCGCCGCGCGGCGAAGCATTTCTTTTTCGGGCTCGGAAAGATTGTCGTAACCAGACATATTAATCTTGTCCAATATCTCATCCAGTTTTTGTTGTGTAAGGTTACCTGATTTAACAAACTGACTGCCCTGCGCCTTATAAAAAAGCATATTTTTTACGTCGCGTTTTTTCTTTGGTTTATCAGGGTTGAAAAGGTTCATGACCCAATCGTAGGAAGCCGACATCCACTCGCCGCCGTCAAAACCCTTCCTGAGCAAGAAGATGAACAGGAAGCCTGCCAATCCCCCTGCCAAATGCGCCATGTAAACGGCAGGATTCGACACGGGTACGGATGCTAAATCTATCACTATATAGATAATAGAAATAATCCACAAAGAGATTCCCCCGCTCAAAAAAGGAAACAGTTTATACTTTGGCGCAACTGCCGTGGCCGCCACGCAAATGGCCATCACGCCGGGAGCGGCACCATAAAAATAAGACACACCGGGCATCCATCGGCCAAAGACCAGATAAGCCACCGCACCTGCCCATGCGCCGTACAAAAAAACGGGCACAAGTTTACGGTTGCCCGTCAAATCGGTAAAAATATGGGCAAACACCCACAGCCAAAGCATATTTGCCAGCAACGGCCAAATGCCCGTATGCACAAAAGGATGAACCAGGAACGTCCACGGCCGCGACAATAACGCGGATGTTTGGGAGGATAACGCGAACAGGCTTAGGATATGGGCATTGAAATATGCCGTAATGTCCTCGCCCTGCGGAAAAAGCAGATAACTAAATGCACGAAAGGAAGCCAATACCACAAAGAATATCATACAAATGGCAATCAATACCACCGTGGGGCTCACCCTGCTTTCAAAAGACAACCTGCTGTCATATCTTTTTGGATAAAAAGCCATATAGTTTTTACGACAAATATTTAATGATTTCGGAAGGCAATCAACCCTGGTCACCCGCCATTTCTCAATATAACGTTCGTCTGTTGCTTTTGTTTCGGATTTTCAGCAAAATAAATCCGGTCAGTGCGCCGCCGAGGTGGGCAAAGTGGGCGATATTATCCCCTGATATCTGCGAGATGCCGCCAAAAAGGTCTATGGCCACCAGCCCCAGCACCGCCCATTTAGCCTTGACGGGAATGGGAATGAACATGATATACAACTCGGTATTGGGAAAAGTCATCGCAAAAGCTACAAGTACGCCGAACACCGCGCCCGAAGCCCCCACGGCCAAAGAATCGCCCCCGGAGAAATATTGCATCACCAAATGTGCCAGTGCCGCCCCAAGGCCGCATATCAGGTAAAAATTAAGGAACCGCTTGCTACCCCACACATTTTCCAAAATACGCCCGAACATCCACAGCGTGAACATATTGAACAAGATGTGAAAAATCATGTTAGGCCCTTCGGCTGCATGCGCAAACATGTGCGTGACTATCTGCCAAGGCTTGAACTCCGGCGAATTGATTGGCCAAAGACCTATCCGGGCGGTCAAATAACCCACAAGGCCGCTGCTGGTGATTTCAGGCGGATAATATTTATCCAGCATAACCTGCGCCAGCCATACAATCACATTAATGATAATGATATTCTTCACCGCTGGCGGAAACTTGCTCGACGGCCTTGTATAAAATTGACTCATAGCGACAAAGATAATGTTTTGAAACGTCGGTTTATGCCGCTATCGCAACTTCAATTGCAGCACGTTTTCAATGTGTAATGTATGCGGGAACATGTCCACCGGCTGCACGCGCGTGACCTCATATTTTTCGTTCAGCAATGCCAAATCCCGCGCCTGTGTGGCGGGGTTGCAGCTTACATAAACCACCAGCGGCGCGGCGATTTCATTTATTTTGTTCACCAGCTTTTCGTGCATGCCCGCGCGCGGCGGGTCGGTGATGATGACGTCTGGACGTCCGTGTGCGGCAAAAAAATCGTCCGTGCAAATGTCTATCACATCCCCGGCATAAAAAGAGGTATGCTCAATATTATTTAACAACGCATTTTCTTTTGCATCCGCTATGGCTTCGGCAATCACTTCTACGCCTACGACACGCTTAGCGCCCTTGCTGCAAAAAATGCCGATACTGCCCGTGCCGCAGTACAGGTCATAAAGCGTTTGTCTGCCGTCCAGTTCGGCAAAATCACGGGTCACTTTGTAAAGCTCCGTTCCTTGCCGCGTGTTGGTCTGGAAAAAAGATTTAGGCCCTATCTTAAAATCAAAATCTTCCAAACGTTCTATCACGTATCCTTTGCCATGAAAAACCATCGGTTCCAAATCGTGCAGGCTGTCGTTCTTTTTAGTATTTATCGTATAAAGCAGGGACGTGATGTCCGGAAATTTTTGCAAGATATGTTTCAACAGTTTCTCGCGCTTTTCCGCATCATCTTCACCAAAAACGATATTGGCCATCCACTCGCCCGTTTCACAAATACGCAATTGCATGTTGCGCATCAGCCCGCTTTGCCCGCGCAAGTCGTAGAAAGTGTATCCGTTAGCTAACGCAAAATTTTTCACTTCCTGACGAATGGCGTTGGTCGGCTCGCGCTGCAAATAACAGGTATTGATGTCCACAATCTTATCCCAAAAACCTTTGGCATGAAACCCTGCCACGCCAAGCCGCCCGTATTCATGCGGGTTCTCGCCCATTGCCTTCAGCTCCGCAAATTTTTCCTTGGGAATGAACGCCTCGGCGCTGAACGTGTATTCAATTTTATTGCGATAATACCGCGTGGCCGCCGCGCCCAATATCGGGGCAATCTCCGGTAAATCTATCCGCCCTATGCGCCGCAGGTTGTCGCCCACCTGCTTTTGTTTGTATTCAAGTTGTTTTTCGTAAGGCAACATTTGCCATTGGCAACCGCCGCAAACCCCGAAGTGTTCGCAAAACGGCTCGACTCTTTCGTCGGAATAGCTATGGAAAAACACCGGCACACCTTCCGCCCAATCTTTTTTGTTGCGCGTCAGGCGCAAGTCCACCACATCACCGGGTATGGTCTGCTCCGCAAAAATGACCTTGCCGTCCACACGCGCCAGCGATTTTCCCTCGGCGGCATAGTCCTCCATCAGCACTTTTTCGAGAATGACATTTTTCTTCTTTCTGGACAAAACGAATTTTTATTTTTATGTAATCAGCTTTAGCACTACTATCAGCCCGGTTGCGTCGCACCCTTCTGCTGTAGAATAAGCATCGGCAATAAGCCTCCTTCAAAATGAGTTTTTATACAAACTTAGATTATACTATTTCAGCACTTCCGCCAGCTTGGCCTCTAATGCCGGGCCGCGCAGCCCTTCGGCAATCACTTTGCCCTGCGGGTCAAGCAGCACGTTAAAAGGAATGCCTTCAAACTTGTACAAACCCGTAACAATGGAGTTCCAAAACTTGAGGTCGCTTACCTGTGTCCAGTTCAACTTATCTTTTTTAACGGCTTCCAGCCACGCATCCTTCTTTTCATCGAGCGATACGCCCAACACCGTAAAGTTTTTATCCTTGAACTTGTTGTAAGCTGCCACCACGGTGGGGTTTTCCATGCGGCAGGGTTTGCACCAGCTCGCCCAAAAATCCACCAGCACATATTTTCCCTTGAAGGAATTTAAGGACACGGGCGTGCCGTTAACGTCCGGCAGAGTGAAATCCGGCGCTTGTTTGCCCACCCAGCTTTTTGCCGCCTGAGCGGCTGCCTGATTTTGCAGGTTTTGGTTAAGCCCCGCAAGGCTCACATGGTCGGGATATTTTTTGGCGATATCGGCAATCATTGCCAACACCTGGTCATCGGGCAAAGGCGCCAAACCACCGCCCATACCGTTTGCCGTGGATTGGTAATATCCCACCAGGAACATGCTCAGCGCCGGGTTATCGGATTTGTTGACGGCGTCCAATGTGCTTGCCTTTAATTCTTGCGAAAGCGTCTCTACTTCCTTTGTTCTGATATTTATAATGCTATCGGGGGCTTTGGCCGTTTGCAGGCTGTCGGCCTCGCGGACTTTGTTCATCCACTGTTGCATTTTTTCATTGAAGCCTGTTATAAAGGTTTGCATGGCCTTGCTGGCCGGGGAACCTTGCACGTCATATTTTTCGGGATATTGATTATTCTGTTTGTTCATGGTCACTTCCAACTTGATAGAAGGCGCGTCATTGATTACCGATGCCACCGGGTACATGTTATCATCCAACCGCACATTAAAAACAGCTGCCTCCACGGGAGTTGCTTTCAGCGAAAAACTGCCATCCTTGCCCAAGGATATGGAATCTACCACCATCGCACGCATGGTGCCCACGGGCACTTCTTCCAGATAAACCCACTTTCCCGCGGCATTGATTATTTTGCCGGAAACATGAAAGTCATTGTCTGAGGATTTGCAGCCCGCCAGCGACACGATGGCAGCCAATACAAATAATATTACCCTATTCTTCATGATTATTTTTTAAGCCGTAAAGTTGGCAAGATATGTCTTTTTCCTTTGTGATTTTAAACACGCAACGTTAAAAGAAAAATTGCCGTTACGGCAAAATGCATTTCGTAACCACCAGGCGCTTTATTTTCCCCATCCCCATTTTAAAAAAGGTATCATCGCCCTGCGCCAGGTAGGCACATCATGCTTTCCTTCGGGCAGGTTGAGATAAACGATATTGTCAAACGAACAGCCTTTTCTAATCAGTTCGTGAATATGGTCTATGGTGTCTTCTATCGCATCAATAATACCGTTATGATTACGGTCAGCGGCCTCATCGCCGCCGCTGCACTGAAAGAAAAACCGTGTGTGCGGGGACAGCCTGCCCTTGCGTATCTGCTGCTGCATCATCCGGTGCTGATGATCCTGATAATCTTTATCGTTCTGGTCTTTGCTGCGCCACCACAACGAACCCGAAAAAACACCTACCCGTGAAAATATCCCCGGATGCTTCCACACAATATCCAGCGCGCTAAGCCCTCCCAAAGAAAAGCCCGCGAACGCGGTTTCTTTAAAGGTCTTTACGTTATATGTTTTGTGGATATACGGCAAAAGTTGTTTGATGACAAAATGGGTATAATCACCCGCCTTGCTGCCACGGTTCAGATAATCGGCCCCGGCCGCTACCCCATACTCCAGCGTGCGTTCCTCGCCACAACGGATGGCCGCACAAAGAATGGGCTGTATGGCATTGGCTTCATAAAGCCCGTGCAATAGTTGCGAAAAACCCATCGCGGCCATGTCCTGCCCGTCATTGATGAGCAACAGACTCATTTTCGCCGTATCCGAAACACAGGTGGGCAGAAAAAAATCAACAATGACATCCCGTTTTAGTTTTTTCGCGGGAATAGTGCAGCGTTCTGTTACAAAATATGGACTGGTTTTATCTGTCATCCAGCCAAAAATAAGGATTTGGCAATATTATTTCGCCCAACTTCTCACCCTGTATAACCCAAAATATTCCTTTTCGTCATAATGTGAACCTGACTACGAAGCATATAAGTTCCCATAATATGCCATGTGATCAAATCCCCGAAAGTCATCCCGATTGTTTTGCGGCCGTATTCGGGCGAAAGCCGTAAACGGGTCAGGTCTATATATCCAAAAGTAATCAGCTTAATGAAATAGAAAAAAATGATGAACGACAATGATATTATTTGAGAAAGAATAACGGAGGATCCAAAAATTTCCCCTTCGCTCAAAAAGTGCTTGGTAATGTCTAAACCCTTTGTACCAAGATTATACTTCTTTATAAACTTTTCGATTAAATCATAAGTGTCATCACCTGCAATTCCCAAATCTTCCTCAATATCCCTATTCAGAGTGGTTATACCTTCACCCACTTCTTGTTCAAGAAATTCCCTGACCTCAACGTATGATTTCTTAATTTCTGAAAAATCAATATATACCTCGACCTTTTTCATTGAAATAATATTAATTCATTTTGATCAAAAATGAGACATCGCAATTCCTTTTTGCATTATATCAACACATGTATTACTGAAGCAACCCATCCAAAAAGCGGGCAAATTTTTCGTTACCGTAATCTGCCGCGCCCACGTGTCGGTAAACGATATTGCCCGCCTTGTCCAGAATGACCGTTGTGGGCAATGAGCCCTGAAACCATTCGGCAGGAAGTTCCATATTTGAATTGTGCACGGGCAAATCCAACTTGCGGCGGTTCAAAAACCGATTGGCCTTTTTCATGTTGTTATCGGCATCCACCAACAGGAACATCACGTCCGGGTTATTTTTGAATTTTTGGTATAGTTTTCCGATGGACGGCATTTCGGCAATGCAGGGCGGGCACCAGGTGGCCCACACGTTCACAAAAACCACTTTGCCTTTAAGCGAACTGCCGGTTATGGTATCACCTTTGCCATCCACCATGTTCACGTCCCACTCTTTGGGGGTCTCATTCGGTGTAGCGCTGGCGGATTCCACACCGGGCTGAAACAATCCCACTTTCATCAATCCCTGTATCGCCCAGGCTTTTACATCAGGGCTTATCAGCATCGCCACCACAAAAATGGCGAGCAATGCCGTGGTAATATTTGAAAACGAAAAGAATTTCTTTTTTGCCTGCATTGTCAAAATATTTAAGGCTACAAATTTCCATAAATGAAAACCTGTAGCCTGTAATAAATATCACTATTAACAAAAATGCGGGAGAAAAGTTGACATGATGGATGGCATATTTAGCTCACATTATCCCGTTCTCCATTCACAACATTCCCCTTTTCAACTACTTGCCCTGCTCCTGTAACTTCAACTCCCATTTCCAGGCGGTGCTCATCATGTCGTCAATACCGTATTTGATGTCCCAGCCCAAGCTTTTTACCGCATGGTCGTTGTTGGCATAAATGGCGATAACATCACCGGGACGACGCGGGCCAATCTCATAATTAAGTTTTACGCCGCTTACTTTTTCAAAGGAACGGATAGCCTCTAACACCGTTACACCATTTCCGGTGCCCAGGTTGAAAATTTCGTAATGGCTGCTGTTCTTGCCTTCTTCCACAAAACGGATGGACAAGGTGTGCGCATGGGCAATATCGCTCACGTGTATAAAATCGCGGATGCAAGAACCGTCGCGCGTGTCATAATCATCACCAAAAACGGTCATTTTGGGCAATTTGCCTATGGCCGTTTGCGTAATGGCCGGCACAAGGTTTTGCGGGCGGCCAATCGGCAATTCGCCAATCTCGATACTGGGATGCGCACCCACCGGATTAAAGTAGCGCAGGGCTATCACGGTAGTGGCCGGGGCAACTTTTACAAAATCGTTCAAAATGATTTCTGCCATTTGCTTGGTGGCACCGTAGGGAGATTCTGCTGGTTTGGTCGGTGTGGATTCTACCACGGGTATCTTGTCAGGGTTTCCGTAAACGGTGCAGGAAGAAGAGAACACAAAATAAGGCACTTCAAACTCGCGCACGCATTTTAAAACATTAATGAGCGAGTTCATGTTGTTTTCATAATACATCAACGGTTGCTCCACCGATTCGCCCACGGCCTTGTAAGCCGCAAAATGGATAATGCCCTTGATGTCGGGATTTTCCTGAAAAATGGCGTGCGTGTCGTCAAAATTGCACAGGTCAACTTTATAGTTTTTTACTTTTTGGTGCACGATGTGCTCCACGCCATCCAGAATGGCAGCGTTGGAACGGCTGTTGTTATCCACTGAAAGGACTTCGTACCCGTTTTCTATCAAATCTACGATGGTATGGGAACCGATATATCCACAGCCCCCGGTAACTAAAATTTTGCTCATAATAATTGTATTGAGAGTGCAAAGTTGGGGAAAATGAGCGGAAAGCGAGCTATTTAAAGCTAAAAATACTTTTGGGATAAACAGGAATTGTTCCGCCTTGGTCGGTAAAAAGCACCAACCACATTGTCTTCATCCGCTTGCAGGTGACAAGAGGCCCCAAGAGCGAAAAAGTGTGGCTTTTATAGTGTCGAATACGGCCTTTGTCATAATCACAGTGCGGCCGGATTACTTTTTTGTTGCGATGGATTTCAAGGGGGAGAATTGAAATAAATCAGGGTTGAAAACAGCCTTCGCATTTTGAATATCTATTAGGCTTCGCGTTTTGTACATCTCAAAGACAGCAGGAGGAAATGAATTGAAAAACAAGTAGATAGAAATCTTTGCCATTGAGGAATACTTCGTATATTTACGAGTTATGCGGCACCATAGGACGACAGCTAACGAATAAAGAATGACAGAACTGAAAACCATATTCCTTGACAAAGATTTAAGATGCGGCGGCTTCTATGAACTTGCTATTCAGGTTTGCCCAAGTATTGACAACGACCCAATAAAACTCTACACCGACTTTATTTGGGCACTTAATAACGTTTCAGGACCTTTTGACGAAGACTTTAAAAATATAAAGACAGATATTGAAAATATTCAGCACCGCGGACTTATAAAACTTGGCAATTTTGACGTTCCATTTATGACTTATAATATACGGGAGACAGAACCAATTGAAACAGGTTTTAACTGGTTTGACATCTGTTTTTATACAGCAGCAATTGAACAGGTTTTTGGTTCAGAATATCAAACTTGGACAGAAAATCCAAAAGTACCCGAACAGTTGACAGACTTTTTTACTTCAATTTTAAAAGGCTTGTATAAAATATTTCCGTTTAAACTTGCAATACTTGGTTTTGAAGTTTCAGGACAATATTATCTTGCTGACTTAAAAAGCAAAACAAACACTTGGGCTTATTCAGCATTTTTTGTTGGACAGAGTACTTACGATTTGATTGCAGTTGAAAACAGAAAATATGTGAAAACAATTGAAGAATTATAACGGGAATAAAGAATAGCGACCGCATAACATTCGGTTTGGCAATATGGCGGCTGGACGAATATATACTCAACATTTTGTTCGCTGTTCGGCTTCAGTTCCGGCTGACGAATAACGTCCGGCAATAGAACAAACAATGAACTTTTAGTTATATATTTAGCAGCGGTTACGGGCAGACGAACATGGATTTCCGCCACATCGCCAAGCCGTACCGTTGTGTCCTATTTTGTGAGACCCCAAACAACAAACAGTTTTGACAAAAGAATTCATCATTAATTATTGGTCGCAGTTGACAGTTTTATTGGGTGTAATTGGTTACATACTAAAGACAATTTTTGATTTTCGACTAAAAAATAAAGAACTTAGATTCAAATACTACTATGAACTCAAAGCCAAAAAAATAATTGAAGTATATTCTAAGATTGTCGAAATACAAATGATAATTGACAGATGTAAAGAAGGGGAAAGTAAAAGTTTTGAAGGCAATATTTTTAAGAACAGAATTGAGCTTGACAAATATTATTGGGAAAGCTCTTTCTATTTGACACCTAAATCTGAGAAAGCATTTAAAAGTTTTTTAGAATGGTTAAAGTTTTTTGAAATCAAACAAATGCTTGTTGACGACCCAACAATTGAAATTAATTTCGAGAAAGTAACTCGACAATTAATTTCAGAGTTTAAAAACGAAATTATCTAACGGTAAAGCTTAAAAATGAGAAAAAAGGCAATTATTATATCCTACACTTTAATTGGTTTGACACTTGCTTTTATTGCAAACTATTTTTTAATTGAGAACATTATAATTTCTGACCCTTGTTATTATCACAGCAGGGACACAACAAAATTATTTGACCTTTTCTATTCTATAACAGCCGCAAATGGCGGCCACCCATTTCCAACAATTTTCAATCTCATTTTTACATTGACAATTGGTGGAGTTGCAGGTTTTTTATTTGGTAGGTGGCGACTTAAAACAAAAGAGAGAAAAACAGCACACAACATTGGTATTGCCAATAGTGAGGCTTGACATTGGAGCAATCAGCAGCGGTAATTCTGCTGTACTGCGGTTCGGGGCTCGACGAATAAAGCCCAGCTTTAGATCTTAATATTTAACTTTATCAAAAAGCCAAGCAGCGGTTCCGGCGGAGGGAATACTATTTCCCCACCTGCACAAAGCCCTGTTCGTTAGCACCAATTTTATGACGACAGCACTTCGACATATCGCCATCATCATTTTGACAGTTTTACTGTTCGGAAAGACATATGGTCAAAATACAACATCAACTGATTTTTTTGACCAAATAAGAAACTATGACCTATCAACAATATTAACGGCTGACAGCTTTTTAGTGAAGGACAGAGAAGATAGTAAAGACAAAATTAGGCGAGCCGAAATTTTAGGTTTTATAGGTAACGACTATCAAAGACTTTTTATTCGGTTCATTTCGGTTATTCAAAACCCAACAAACCCTTATGAATATTTAGTTTATGGCAAAACGATGGTCAAAGAAACTATTTGTTCTTTTCAAGGGACAATTACAATCAAACAAGCAAAGATTTATAAAAGCGAAGACATTCCGACATACAAACAAGGTTATACAATCTGTGACGTAATTCTTTATGAAGATAAGAAACATCTTTCAACAGGTTTTTTTAAAGGCAAGTTGACAAGTAATTTCATCATTGACAACAAAGGACAATTTAGATATGATGCTTTAATGTTCGTAGCTGACGGGTTTTCAAATAATCAGTTTGTCGGTAGTTGGACGAGCTACAAAACAAATACCACAAAAAAGTGCCATTGGGGAGACTACCGAATACCAGATTGTGGAGACCTTGACATTGGTGCTGGAGAATTTAGCGTGAATGAAAAATATGTTAAAAATGGTTGGTTAAGTTATATGTTAGAAAATATGTCGCCAAATGGGGCAATGGTAAAACCAAAGGTTGACAAGCAAGCTAAAAACAAACAATGGTGGGAGTAAAAACTGGTGCTAACAAGGGCCTGGCGTCAGGCGGGTCGAACGTTCCCGTTCGACACTTTTTCGTAAATTTATATAAACCAATAATCTCCAATTATGAACAATAACTCGAATACCAGACGAGAAGCCATTCAGCAATTAGGCTTGCTGACTGCGGGAATGGTTATGTTGCCTTTAGTTTCGTGCAACGAAAAAAAAGCAACTCAAAAAGAGGTGGCTGAAACTCAACCGCCTTTACCGTTTCTAATTCCGCCGAAAGAAACATTAGAACCAGATGATGCTATCGGAAGCAATGTGAGAACGCTCATACATAGTGCTCAGACAAACGGGCAATTCTCCTGTGTTGAAGCGGTTTTGTCACCGAAAAAAATTGCAGGAAGCCCACACAAACACGACAGTTTAGATGAATTAATGTATGTACTGGAAGGAACGGCTTCTGTATTGATGGGAAATGAAGTAACAGAAGTTGCCGCAGGAAGTTGGCATTTAAGACCAAGAGGTATCGTTCACGTTATCTGGAATTCAGGAAATGAAAATCTTCGTTTAATCGATATGTATTTTAATCAAAACTTTGAAGATTATCTGGAAGAAGTTTACCACAAAATAATCCCCGAAGTAATACAAAAGAACTTGACATTTGAAGACCCCGAAATTGCAAAACGCATTGCCGAACTTGACAAGAAATTTGGTTTAACTTATTATCCCGAAAGGCAACAAGAACTAATTGAAAAATACAAACTTAGTTGAAAAAAACCACCGCTAACATCGTATTGACAAAATGCAGGCTTTAAGCGTATAAATAGAAAGTTTCGTAATATTTATCCGTCGCTGCTTTTCATATTGTTCCGTCTTGGTCGGTGTTTTTCAACAACTACATTATTTTGATACCAGTTCCTGCGTCATAACACCTGCAAGAACGAAAACAAAACAATTAACCCCTCCTAAAAACAGCCCATCATATCCCACAGTTGAACGGAGCGTCGCAAGCAAAGCCTCTTCAGGGAACCGAAGCCGGGCAAAAAATAAATCCACCCCATCATCAGGGATTAAACTTTTTGTTAAAGAAACGACTGTTTCAAGAAAAATCTTTTACACCGCGAAGGGTTTTTGAAGGAATGACCTCTAATTTGATATGTGGTTTCCATTTTAGCGCTAAGATGCAAATCGCAGCGCATCGGTAAACGGTGCGTCATAAAATCAATCACTTTAAAAAAATAAACAATGAAAAAATCAATTTTTATGCTGGCGCTTTCCGGCTTTCTGTTCACCGCTGCCTACGCACAGGACGGCCCCGCGCGCGGGGAAGGTCAACGCGGCCCGCGCATGGCCATGCAAATGGATTCCATTTACAAGGAAATCGGCTGTAGCAGCGAGCAAATCGAAAAATTGAAAGCGGTTGACGATGCAAGCCGAAAACAAATGATGGCACTGCGCGAGGACAGCAACCTGAGCAGGGAAGACCGCATGAGCAAAATGAGGGACATCCGCGAAGAACAAACCAAAAAACGGAACGCTATCCTGACCAAGGAACAAGTTGAAAAACTCGACAAGAAAATGGAAGACATGCGCGGCAACCGCAGACCCGGCGGCGGCAGACCTTCCAACCGATAAGCTGGCATTTGGGTTTCATTATACATGCCGGGCCATTGTGCCCGGCTTTTTTAATTTTAAATATTACGACCTCGCCTCCATTTATATAACACAAGCATAACACAGGGTTAACGGCCCGGTTATATACGCAACTGACCTTTACGAAACCTTTTTACCGAATGGATAAACGACAGGTAGAAGTAGTAGTGGTGTCAGACCTGCACTTGGGTACATACGCCAGCAAAGCCCGCGAGTTCGCTGCTTATTTGAAAAGCGTAAAGCCCCGCTTATTAATCCTCAATGGAGATATCATTGACGGATGGCAATTCAGCAAACGTTACTTCCCCACCGACCATGCAGATGCCATCAGGCAAATCTTCGGGCTGCTCTCTAAAGGCACGCGCGTGGTGTACGTTACGGGCAACCACGATGAAATCCTTCGTCGCTACACCGACATTGAGATGGGGAATTTTCAACTGACCGACAAAATAGCCATTGACATCAACGGAAAGAAAACATGGATTTTTCACGGTGATGTTTTTGACCACACCACTACCCACTTGGCCAAGCTATGGGGCAAACTCGGCAGTAACGGCTACGCGACACTTTTGGCTTTCAACAAAATACTAAACCGCGTTTCACAAATCTTTACCAAAGAACGTTTATCGCTCAGCAAGCGCATCATGGATGAGTTCAACAAACGCTTTGTAAAAATAGATGCCTTTGAGCAAAAGATAGCCGACCTGGCCATTGACAAAAAATTTGATACCGTTATCTGCGGGCATATCCACCAACCCCAAAAGAAATTCTTTCACAACGAACGGGGTTCTGTATATTACCTGAACTCCGGCGATTGGGTGGAAAACATGACCTCGCTGGAATATTATGACAATGATTGGCACCTCTACACTTTTGACGATAAACTGCTGAAAGCGCCCAAGACCACTTATACCAAGCAGCAGCCCGTTGTCACCACCAGCGAAATCGCATTTTATTTAAGCACTTTATCAAATACCCTGAAATGAAAATCTTTTACGCAGTACAAGCCACCGGAAACGGCCACATCAGCAGGGCCATGGAGCTGTTGCCCTTTTTGCAGGAACACGGCGAGATTGATATTTTCCTGAGCGGCAATAACAGCACGCTTACACTGGACACGCCTGTTAAATACCGCAGCAAGGGGCTAAGCCTTTATTACACCTGCACCGGCGGACTTGATTATTTGAAAATAGCACGGCATAGTAATCCTTTGTCGGTGCAAAAAGAAATAAAGGAACTGCCCGTGGAAAAATATGACCTCGTTATCAACGATTATGATTATATCACTTCCCGCGCCTGCGCTTACAAAGGTGTCAAGTCGGTAAATTTCGGACATCAGGCCAGTTTTCAATCCGATAAAGCACCACGCCCCGCAAAACGCAGCACCATTGGCGAATGGATGCTCAAGAGTTTTGCACCTGCCGACAGTTATATAGGCCTGCACTTTATGCCCTTTGACGAATTTATCACCACGCCCGTCATCAAAAAAGAAATCATCGAAGCGGAGCCGCGCAACGAAGGTCATATAACTGTTTACCTGCCCTCCTATTGCGAGCCGGAACTTGTACAAATATTCTCCCGGTTCAGCGATTATCGCTTTCAGGTGTTCAGCCGGCAAAGCAATGAGGTAAAAGAAAACGGCAATATCACTTTCATCCCGGTAGACAAAAAACTGTTTAACAAAAGCCTTATCAACTGCGCCGGCATCATTTCCGGCGGCGGATTTGAAACACCCGCCGAAGCGATACATCTCGGCAAAAAAATATTGGCCATCCCCATCCGCGGGCAATATGAACAAATGTGCAACGCCGCCGCGCTACAGCAAATGCAAATCATGACACTTGAAAAAATTGACAGCAATTTTCCGGCTCATTTTGAAAAGTGGGTGAACGATTATCAGCCCGTGCAGTGCGATTACAGCCAAAGCATACCCCGGTGCATGGAAAGGTTGTTCGGATAGCGACAAGCGCCATCAACACATCGTGATGGTCATCCAATAGTTCGTATGGTTTATGATGAGCCCGGCTTTAGTGCTACTATGAAGCTTTACTTGCGTCGCACACTTCAACGCCAGTATTACTATTGGACTAAATAAACAATACGATGAACGGCAGTTGTATCGGTTTTGAACAGTTGTTCCATAATAGGCTTTTTTACGTGCAGTTTGTTTGCCGCCACATATTGGTCAATGGTTTGATAGGCCGCAATCTTTTCCGGCTCGCCACCTTTGTATTGAATGGCCACCGCCTTTGAGGCACCCACATGAATAATGGATTCCGGTTGCGCTACTTTTATCTTTTTGTAATCCGGTATTGCAATGGCGGCCGCCACCGTGCTTTTCAGTTTTTTCTCGTCCCGGTCAAAGTACAGGTTTGTTGGCACATATACATCCTGGCTATCCTTTGGGGCATAGCGGCTTAATACGCTCAGGTTGCGCGGAAAAAAATGAACAAAATCAACCCAATCTACCTCGTTTTTGATGGCCACATAACGCGTGGACGGGAACTCAATTTGCGCTACGGCACCATCGGTCTTGAAACTGCCTTTCCCCGAAAAATATGCCTGCAAAAGTACCAGCCCTTCGTCAAAATCTGCACCGCGCTCTTTTTTCAGGTCATAGAACAGGTTATAAATATTAAACGGCCTTTTGGTGGGCATGACAAAATCCCAGGTAACAGTTGTTATGCCGCCTCCATCATCTTTCAGCAAAAACCGTGAATCCGCCCGAAAATCTATCGGCTCCAAAAAGTCAATGTGATAGTCAACCTGCTGATTGGGTTTTAACCCAGTGAGGGTTATCTTTCCCTTGCCGGAAACATAAGGCGCGCCCGCCCAGGTAGCATAAGCCCCGCGCGTGGCATCCTTTCCCTTAAATTCATAAACCAATGAAGAATCAGTGCTTCCCCACACGGCCCATGTCTTGATACTCTGCAGGGAAGACAACCACCCGTAAACCTTTGCGGGCGAGGCATCCACCTGCACACTCCGTGACACACGCTGCTCCGTGGGCGCGATATAAGAAAGCACCGCGGCAGCCGCTATCATAAAAACAAGGACTATAAAAAATATCTTTAAGAACTTCATTCGCTAATATTTATTTCTTTGATTGAACGGAACTTATTTTTTTAAATTCATATTCCCTCTATCGAACACATTCCATTATGCTAAATTTTCTGTTCCGATTTCCTGTAGAATATTCGCCAGCCTTGCAGTCAGATTTTCATAAGTTGTATATCCCTTGGCTAATAGATAAAACTTTGTTTCGCTGACCTGTAAAAGCACCTGCGGAAAACCTGTCACCTGCAATTGCCTGCACAGGGCAAATTCATAATGTGCCTTTTCTATATAAGATTCATCATGCAGTTTGGCATAAAAATCATCCGCATCAATGTCATATTTCACCAGCAGGTGCCGATAGGCCTCCTCGTCGGTAAGGTCACGCCCCTCGTAGTGAAGCGCATATTGCAGGTCTGCGGCAAAAGCCACCTGGTCATCCGGACGATATTCCTTAAACACACACATCGCCACGGCGGGCATTTCAGAATGAGGATACCAATCACTATCCTGTGGGTTGTTGATATGCCAAAGGTAATCCTGCCCAAATACAACGCCTGTAAGTTCTTCCACCTGTTTATACGCTTCCCGTATATAGGGCGCCGTAGTTGAAATATGCTTTGCCGATTCTTTGGGAATCATCCCCCCGCTCAAAACTTCAAAGAAAAATTTGCCCTTAAAATCCTCCGCAAACCATGCCATCACTTTGCTGAAACCGTAGCACCAACCGCAGTAGGCATCGTAACAATAATAAATGGTCATTCTTTTGTTTTCAGTATTTACGCCTTTTTAAAATTAAATGCTCAACCCAAAACGGCTGCCCAATTTTTGCAAATCTTCCACAACGGAAGGTAACAAGGGAATCCCGTCTTTTATACGCTCGGCTTCCATTTCTCTTTCCGGATCGCCGGGGATGATAATCTTTTCATGGCCGGGCAAAGGACGAGCATTCCTGAAACCGCCTATCCAGTCATCCATATCTTTTTTAAAGTCTTCCGCAGGGCGGAACGCGTCCACACGCATCGCACCCAAAAAGTGGCCGATGCCCTTGCCCGGTTGTTTTTCGGGCATAGGCACATACGCCGGGAACGGCGGCACCCAGGGCGCATAGTTAGCCCCGCTCAACAAAGCGGAAAATATGTCCACCACCGCGCCGAGCGCATATCCTTTATGGCTGCCATGCTCACGGTCGCCACCGAGCGGGAGCAATGCGCCACCCTTTTTAAGAATATTCGCATCCGTGGTAGATTGGCCTTCCACATCCTGCACCCAACCTGAAGGAGCTTCCAGATTTTTGCGTTGTAATATTTCCAATTTACCGTTTGCCGCCGTGGTCGTAGCAAGGTCGGCCACAAAAGCGGGTTGTTTCCCCGCAGGCACGGCCACACAAATAGGATTAGTGCCCAACATCTTGTCTAAGGAAAAAGTAGGTGCGACCAACGGGCTGGCGTTTGTCATCGAAATGCCTATCATATCATGCGCCAGCGCCATCATGCCATGTGCGGCGGCAATGCCAAAATGGTTGCTGTTCTGCACGCTCACCCAGCCCGTGCCCACATTGCCTGCCTTTTCAATCGCAATTTGCATGGCAACAGGTGCCACGACAAGCCCCAGGCCGCCATCGCCATCAACGACCGCCGTGGAAGGCGTTTCGTGAATGACCCGGATATTGGGTGTAGCGTTAACGCGCTTTGCTTCCCATAAACGGACATAGCCGGACAAACGTGCCACACCGTGCGAGTCCACCCCGCGTAGGTCGGCAGATAACAATACTTTTGCCGCCATCGAAGCATCCTCGGCAGGGCATCCTATTTTTTCAAATATGTTTGAAGCAAATGTGCGAAGTTGCTCGTAAGTAAAAACAGTTTCTTGCATCCTGCAAAAGTAGGAAATCGAAAAAGGATTAAAAGGGGAAAGATATAAGTCTTCCTTACTTGTCGTCATAGTTGGCACGACATAAAAAGACCGGAAACTGACACAGTGCATATAACGTTGTTATCTGAACTGTATGGCCTTTACGGGCTGCATTTTTTTGATAATGTAAGAAGGGATGACCAATATCAGCAGACAGACCAAAAAGGTAACAACGCAAATCAACAGCACTTCCGGTGCGGAAATACTTACCGCCGCCCTATCCAGAAAGTAAGCATCTTCCTGCAATTTGATAAATCCGGTCTTTACCTGCAACCAAAGAATACCCAGTCCGAGCAGCGCACCGCCCAAAATGCCCCATAGCGCAATAATAAGGCTCTGCCGCAAAAAAACTTTTTGCACCATCCAGTCTGTCGCGCCAAGCGCTTTGAGCAGCCCCACCATACGCATCCTTTCCAGCACCAAAATAATGAGGCAGGTTATAAGGTTTATGACCGCAACAATAATCATGATTGTAATGAGCACATTGCGCGTCACATTCTGCATGTTCAGCCAATCGAATATATTCGGCGTTACCTGACGGATGGTCTGCGCATTCCAACTGTCGGGCATTCCCGGCAGATTGTTTATGGTATTCACCATCCCGTCCATATCATTATAATTGTCAAGGAATATTTCATACCCTCCTACTTCATCGGCTGCCCAATCGTTGAGCCGGCGAATCAGCTTCATGTCCACCAAGGCAAATGTTTTGTCATATTCCTCGATGCCCGTTTTGTAAAGACCGGAAATGGTGAGCTTATCCGGACGATAGCTGCCATCGGGCCTTATGAAATAAATCAGCACCCTGTCGCCAACCTTCAGGCTCATGATGTTGGCCATCTGTTTTGAAATCATGATTTCGCGGCCGTAACTGCTGTCGGGGAAATGCGGCGGCTTGCCTTCTACGATAAACTCATCGATATTTTTAAAATCATAGGTCTTGTCAAGCCCCTTGACCATAACGCCTTCCAAATCATCTCTCGTTTTCAGGATGGCGTACCGCGTGGCGAACGGGTGGATGCTTCTTACGCCGGGCAAATGCCTGATTTGCTGCACCAGTGCCGGGTCTGCCGTAATCGGCAATTCTTCCGTGATAACGGAAAGATAAGGCTGCCGCTCCTGCAAGCGGATATGCCCCCAAAAGCTGAACACCTTTTCGCTCACTTTTTGCTGAAAACCATTGGCAAAGGCCAGTGCCACTATCATCACGGCCACGCTGATGGCCGTAGCCACCACCGACAAACGGATGATGAACCGCGAAAAGGATTTTTGCCTGTTAAAAGCTATCCTGTTGGCTATGAATGACGATATGCCCAAGATTTCTAATTGATATAAACCGTTCAAAAGTAAAAAATAAAAAGAGAACCGCGGGCGGGCATTTTAATCATCGGGCAATTCTCATGCGAAATTTCTTATCGGTGATTTAGGGCTACCTTTGTTTTTGAGTGATGATGCGATTTTTTTCCGACTAGCGTATAAGACCCAAAGTGAGACTTGTGGGAGGGAATGGAGCAGAACGAGAGTAAAGTTTACAATTATAACCAATGATGAACTTTACAAATCGAAGGAATATCGTTGTTGAAGTAATGAAATTTCAATGAATAGGTCATCCAATATCAAAAAATATTTTATGCGACATGCCATATACACGCTAACATTTTATTGATACAAGTATAAGTGCTAATTTAGTCACTACAAATAAAAATCATCCCGTGATAAGAGTTTTCTTTTTCTTTATTTTACTGTTGCAGTGCATAGATGGCATTTGCCAAGTGCGACCCAATTATGTACCGTTCTATTTTAACGGCAAAGCAGGATTTATGGATACAACCGGGAATATCTTAAAAGACCCGGGGTTGTATGCAGGCAATTTTTTGGTAGTGGGCGACTTTAAAAAGTATATCGGCACGGAAGAAAACAGCAGTACCGATTTTCTTATAGATGCCGTATCCGGCCACAGTATTTATATAGGTACGCTCGACAAAGACTGTGGTGCTTTGAAAATAGACAGCATTACCTGGTATCATTTTAATGTAGAAGGCATATCTCAAATGCTGGGCGTTGACAGGGATACGGCAGGGAGCGTGTTCCTGCAAAAAAACTATGACAAAATAGAGTCTGATGCAAATGCTTGGTCTAACGGATACTTAAGCCGCCCGCGTTTAATCTGGGCATTAAAGGAAGATGGCACTTACGACATATTGAATTATGATAAAGGCTTTGAAATAGTGGAAGACATTGCGCCCTTTGAAAGTTATGACCTCGTTTTCCAAGTTAACAAGAATGGGCCACCAACAGTTATCGGCTTTGTAACAGGCAGCAAAACAGCTATCAGCAGAGAGTTTGGGCAACTATATGACATCCCGCCATCTGAAGAAAAAGTGGCCGTTTACAATTCTGCATTTCAACTGCTGGGTTCAACATCTTATCGTTCAGATAGCATTGGAAGCTTGTTCAAAAAGAAAGTACAGTTGAGAGGCGGAATGATAGCTCCCCCAGAGATGGCCAACCAGCCCATTTACGCGAATGGTAGCAAGCCGATAGTGCTCAACAATGAATTTAGCTTGGTTCCCAATAAAGATAACAAACAGCTTATCCTTGTCAACACGAAAAAGCAAAATCGCCCGGTATTAGGCAATGGGTCTTTTGATTACCGATATATAAGTTCTTCTAAAAATTTAGAAGCGCTTTTGCAGGTGAGGCACCGGGTAAGCGGAGCTATCTTTTACTTTGATTTTGACGGGACTTTTTTTCCAAAAGGCGTTCCGCTTATTCAAGCATCATTAAGGACTTGGGAAGAAAAATAAATCATTCTTACCAGCCTTGCTGTTAAACGCAGGCCTCGGAATTAAAGAATAAGTTGTAAAAAGATGTCAACGAAAAGGAGAAGTTGGCCGATGACCAAGGTAAAAGGACAGAAGATTTTTAACGAAATTGCGATATACTAATGGATACCCATATTGATTTTCACTCATTGAGCGGTATGCGCCGTTATTTTGACAGTGGGGCAACTATGCCATACACGTTTCGCTTAAAACAATTAAAAGCGCTCAGGCAGGCGCTGATGGAGCATGAAAAGGATATTAGCAAAGCGCTATATGCTGATTTGCGAAAATCAGAAACGGAGGCTTTTCTCACGGAGTTCGGATTATTGATGGCAGAACTAAAAATGGCCATACGGAAACTGGCTGCATGGATGCGACCGCAACGGGTGCCCACCAACCTGGTCAACCTTCCTTCATCAAGTCATCTGTACCCTTACCCCAAAGGCGTGGTGCTAATCATCAGCGCATGGAATTACCCTTTGCTGTTGAGCCTCGTGCCCGTCGTGGGCGCGATGGCAGGTGGCAACTGTATTGTCCTAAAGCTTTCAGAATACGCCCCAGCCACCGCCGCTGTTATAGAGAAAATATGCAAAGCCGTTTTTGATGAAAACTATATCCGCATTGTTCAGGGAGATGGCAGCAAAGTAGTACCGGCATTGATGGATGCTATCCCGTTTGATCATGTTTTCTATACCGGCGGCGGCAGGGTTGGACAGGCCGTGTATGAGCAGGCTGCCAAAAAGCTGATACCCGTAACGCTTGAACTGGGCGGCAAAAGCCCGGTAATTGTGGAGAAAGACGCTCATATCCAGGTTGCCGCGCGCAGGATTGTATTCGGAAAATATATAAATGCCGGGCAAACCTGCGTGGCACCGGATTACCTGCTGGTTCATGAAGATATGCAGGATAAGCTGATAACGGCAATGAAAGACGTCATAGAAAAATCCTTTGGCACAGATGCCCGCCAAAGCCCGGATTACAGCCGCCTCATTCATAAAAGAAGATTTGAAACGCTGCTGGCATGGCTGCAACAAACAAAAGGGAAGATAGTCATCGGTGGAGATTACCATGCCGATGACTTGTACATCGCACCCACTATTATAAAAGATGTTGCATTAACGGAACCCATGATGCAGGAAGAAATTTTCGGCCCGTTGCTGCCTGTTATTACATTCAGGAAGAGAGCCGAGGCCTTGGCCATTATCGCCCGGCATCCTAATCCTTTGGCATTTTATCTTTTCACTTCCGACACAAAAAATGAAAAAGAATGGCTTGGCAGGATTGCTTTCGGAAATGGTTGTATCAACAATACCATCCAGCACTTGGCCAACCCGCATCTTCCTTTCGGGGGCGTGGGGCAGAGCGGTATAGGTGCTTACAGGGGTGTCCATAGTTTTAAGGTCTTTACTCATGTCCGCGCCGTTATGAAAACGCCCATCTGGTTTGACCCGGCTGTAAAATATCCACCATACGCGAATAAACTAAAATGGCTGCGACGGTTGTTTTAAGCCAAATGAGTGAAACTTGGGAGGAAGTCAAACAATAACATAATGCTGCTTGTATTTGGAAATACTTCATATATTTGAAAATTGACAATCAACTTTAAATTAACACAGTTTGAAATCTAATAAGATCCTTTTAGAGCGAGTAGAGTATTTATTGGACTTGGCTAACAAATCACTTGCTACAAAATGGACAACGGAAGATTCTTTTTTTTATCACCATTGGGTTTCAAACGAATCTTTCAAAGTCTTTGAAACGTCTTCGTTATCTTTTATTCTTGCAACTTATGGTGAAAAACATCCATACTATACGCGATTTAAGGAATCTGTTACCCAGGCAAAACCAGATGATGTAAAAGCAGGAAAAGGGATACTGACTTCTATAAAAACCGAAATAGAGAAAGGCTGGTTATCAACAATTAAAGGATTAATTTCTGCTGAAATATTTTCTGACTTTTTGGAAATGGCAGAACATTTATTAACTGAAAAGTATGAACACCCAGCAGCAGTTATGATCGGCAGCGTGTTAGAGGAACACTTGCGACAACTTTGCGACAAAAGTGATGATATTGACATTATCGAGATAAAGAATGGAAAAACTTTACCTAAAAAAGCAGACTTGCTAAATGCAGATTTAGCAAAACATGGCATTTATAATAAACTTGACCAAAAGAATATAACAGCTTGGCTTGATTTAAGAAACAAAGCTGCTCACGGGAAATATGCTGAATACAATATTAAACAAGTTGAATTTATGCTACAAGGCGTGAGAGAATTTATGACAAGAAATAGTATATAAACCCAAGTCCACAATTCTAAATCTGCAATTTCATGTTACCTTTGCCCTTTATTTTTTACCGTGATAGTAATTGACGACAAGATTTTAAGTGACGACATCGTGCGCGAGCAGTTTGTGTGCGACCTGGCAAAATGCAAAGGTGGTTGTTGTGAAGAAGGTGATGCCGGCGCCCCGCTGACAAAAGAGGAGCTCGGCTTTGTAGAGGAATATTACGAAATAGTGAAACCTTATCTTCCGGCGGATGCCATCGCTCACATGGAAAAGCACGGAAAATACCACTATGATGAGGAGTTTGGCTGGGTAACCCCCATCCTGCCCAGTGATAACGAAATCTGCACTTTTGCTTATCGCGAACCCGGCGGCCTCATCAAGTGCGCTTTTGAGCAGGCTTACAACGAGGGCAAGATTTCCTGGAAAAAACCCATCAGTTGCCATCTTTACCCCATCATTGCCTATAAGGGCAAGCATGGCGATTATGAGCGTCTTAATTACGAACCGCGCAGAATCCTTTGCAGTCCCGCCTGCAAACTCGGCAGCGAACTAAAAGTGCCTGTTTACAAATTCCTACGCGAGCCGCTGGAACGCAAGTATGGCAAGGCTTTTTACGAAGCCCTTGACCATATCGCCCAACATCACAATGTGGATACGGGAGAGGAATAGGCCACAGATAGGTTGACAGGACAACAGGGCAAATCCTTGTCCGCTATACAAGTGTATCCACTTCTGAACAACTCCTTAACTTTACCATGATGAAAACCTTATTTTCGAGCATCATATCCAAATAATAAAATGCCATGTCAAAGTCTGCTGATTTATTTCATCAAACCAGTATCAAAAAGGCCGCCGACCGCGACCATCGCAGCGTTATCAATTTTAACATCGGCAAATACAACAGTGCCGTACCCGTGGGCAAAGAGCAGTTTGCCGACGTGTCGCTGGCGCGCGAGCGTGCCAAAAACCTGAAATGGCGCGCATTGGAAACGCTTGATCAACAACTGGCAAACTTTGAGTCGCTCATTACACAACGCGGCGCAAAGGTGATATGGTGCGAGGACGGACAGGAAGCCGTGGACGAAATCCTTAAAATATGCAAGTCCAAACAGTGCAAGACGTTGGTTAAAAGCAAGAGCATGGTGACGGAGGAAATACACCTGAACAAACATCTGGAAGATGCCGGTATCGAAAGTGTGGAAACCGATTTGGGCGAGTACATCCAGCAATTGGCAGGTGAGCCGCCTTATCATATTGTCACTCCGGCCATGCACAAAAACCGCAAACAAATCGCGGACTTGTTTGTAGAAAAATTAGGTGTGCCGCCCACCAGCAGCGCCGAAGAACTCACGCTCATTGCCCGCGAA
Organism: Niabella sp.; assembly: GCA_047601605.1. Lineage (GTDB taxonomy): Bacteria > Bacteroidota > Bacteroidia > Chitinophagales > Chitinophagaceae > Niabella. The sequence continues at coordinate 1,053,063 of JASGIU010000002.1, read as the reverse complement.
AAATTACGTCAGAAATATGCGGATGCACAAGTGGGCGTGACGGGCGCAAATTTTATATTATCAGACATCGGCGGCGTGGCCGTCACCGAAAACGAGGGTAATGCCCGGCTGAGTTGCTCGCTGCCCAAAACGCACATCGTGGTGGCGGGTATTGAAAAGGTCATCCCCTCCATGAATGACCTGGCACTGTTTTGGCCGTTACTGGCCACTTATGGCACGGGGCAACGGATCACCTCTTACAGCACCATCATCACCGGGCCACGCCAGATAAACGAGACCGACGGCCCGGAAGAAATGTATGTGATACTGCTGGATAACGGACGCACCAAAATGCTGGCTAATACCAAAGTACGCGAAGCGCTTTATTGCATCCGTTGCGGTGCCTGCCTAAATGCCTGCCCTGTGTATAAAAACATTGGTGGCCATACTTACAACACCACCTACAGCGGGCCAATCGGTTCGGTGATTACCCCGCACCTGCGCGACATGAAAGAATGGAAGCACCTGAGCCACGCCTCATCACTTTGTGGCAACTGCACCGAGGTTTGTTCCGTAAAAATAAACCTGCACGAGCTGCTTCTTGAAAACAGACACGAGTCCGTTGAAGAAGGCTATGCACCCTTTGCCGAAAAAATCACTTGGAAACTTTGGAAGCAGGCGATGCTGCACCGCAAAATGATAAATCTGGCAAACGGCAATATGAAGACGCTCTTCATCAACGCGGTGGCAGGCGTGTGGACGAAGCCCCGCGGCAAGCTCATCTTCCCCAAAAAATCGTTCAACGAACAATGGGTAGAAAAGCATGGGAAAAGATGAACAAAATATCAAGATGTCTTCTGCGGCTGACGAAAGCGTTTTGTTGTATTGTCCCGATACCACAAAACGAGTGGAGTATGCGTTCCGTTTCATCACGGGGGAAATAACGAACCAACCTTTTACCATAACCCACGACAGAGAGGCTTTTCAACAATCGGAAGCCATCAAAATAAATTATAGTCGTGAGCCATTAGGCACAAAGGCTTTAAACATCTTTCCTATTGGGCTTTTGCAGGAAACAGGTATCAGACCGCAATCCATTCAATGCGTTGACCACAACGAAATGAAAATCTTTTTTCAAACAGATGGCGATTTGGGGTTTGATATTTTTTCCGCCATCTTTTACCTGCTTAGCCGCTATGAGGAATATCTTCCGTACCCCCCGGACAAATACGGAAGGTTCCCGCATACACAGTCCTTGGCTTTTCAAAACGGGTTTTATCAGCAGCCGCTCATCAACGAGTGGTTGCAACAGCTACAAACGAAATTGTCGGAACTGTTCCCCGCTTTCAAACCAAAAGAAAAGCATTTTCAATTTTTGCCCACATACGATATTGATATATCCCGGAGCTATCTGCACAAAGGTTTTTTGCGGAACAGCGCAAACCTTGTCAAGGAAGTACTGCTTTTAAAATGGGGCAAAGCCGCAGAACGGTTACAAGTATTGTCAGACCGCAAAAAAGACCCTTATGATACTTTTAACTTCATCACGGAACTGCATCATTCATACAACATACCGTCACAATATTTCTTTTTGGTAGCGCGGCGCACAAGCCAGTACGACAAAAACATTCCGCCTCTTCATCCTCAACAGCAAAAGCTCATCCGGCAACTGGCACAAACCGCAAGCATCGGCCTGCATCCTTCCTGGCAAAGCAATACAGATGCCCGCGCGCTGCAATGGGAACACAAAACGCTTTCAGAAATATTGGGCCAACCAGTCACTACATCCCGGCAACATTACCTCAAACTAAACATTCCAGATACTTACAGGGCTTTGCTTTCTTTGGAAGTCACAGATGATTACACCATGGGACATGCCGGCATAAACGGTTTCAGGGCATCAATAGCCTCTCCTTTCAAATGGTATGATTTGGAAAAAGAAACAGAAACCAACCTGACCATACACCCTTTTTGTTTTATGGATGCGACAGCTGTCTATTACGACCACAACAGCCCCCAACAAGCCTTTGAGGAACTGCAAATGCTTTATCACCGCGTGAAAAAAGTCAATGGCTTTTTCTGCATGATTTGGCACAATTCATCCTTTTGTGATAAAAACGAGTTTTCGGGCTGGCGCGATATGTACGCTTCATTCCTGCACTGGGCTGGCCAACAATAAAATGGTTACACCTTAAGAATATCTTGCAAACTTGTTAATTTTTTAACATATTGGATGATTATAAGCAAAACAATAGTTAATTTTCGGCTTCCTAATTTTTGAAGAATGAGATTCACGCAAATTTATACCCGTTTGGCATTTTTATTTTTAGTGGTTTTTATCAGTGCAGGGGCAGTACGTGCGCAGGACGTCGCAAAACTTGTAGATGATTATACCAACCGACTGCCCCCCGAGCGCGCACATATCCATCTTGACAAACATCAATACGCACCCGGCGAAACCATCTGGTTCAAGGCTTATTTGATGACGGAAATCGTACCCGCCATTGCAAGCAAAACTTTTTATATTGACTGGATAGATGACAAAGGCAATCTCTTAAAACATACGATAAGCCCGTTGGCCAACGCCATGACCAACGGACAATTTGAGATACCGGACGACTACAAAGGAAGACTCATAAACGTGCGCGCCTACACCCGTTGGATGCTCAACTTTGACACCGCATTTTTATACAACAAGATTATCCCAATCCTTAACAGGGATTCTTTATCCGCCCTGCAAAAAATCGTAATCAAGCCCATGCTGGAATTTTTCCCCGAAGGGGGAAATCTGATAGCCGGCATTCCGAACAAAGTGGCGTTCAAGTCCACCGACCAATGGGGCCGCCCGTTGAGCATCAAAGGCGTGGTGACCGGAGACGATGGCAAAGTAGTGGACAGCCTGCGCACGTTGCACGACGGGATGGGCTTCCTGATGATAACCCCGCGCAAGGGCACGAGCTATAAGGCTAAATGGCACGAAGGAAAGAACGCCGAACAAACCACGGCGTTTCCATCCCCGTTGGCCGACGGCCTCACCATACAGGTAGTGGTAGAGCCGGACAAAAGGGGTTTCACCCTTAAAGGCACCGCCGGTTTTGCAGCAACATCGGATAGCGTTCATATCGTCGGAACAATGTTCCAGCATGTGGTGTTCAACCTCAATCGAGCCATGCAGGCCAACGAAACAATCTCTGCTACCATCCCCACAAAAGACCTGCCTTACGGTGTGCTGACCATCACCGTATTTGATAAAAAATGGCAACCGGTGGCCGAACGCATCACTTATATCAATAATCAGGATGCCTATATTTTCCCCACGGAGATGGACGTACAACATTGGGGGTTGAGCTATCGTGCGCGAGACGAGGTAAAAATAAAAATCCCCGAAAATGTGGAAGCCTCCCTTTCCATATCAGTTACGGATTTAGCGTTGGGCGCTGATAGTAGCCAGAACATTCTGTCAGACCTGATGCTTTCGGGCGAGATAAAAGGCAAGGTCAACAACCCTGCTTATTACTTTGCACAAAACACGCCGGAGCGGCAGCAAAAACTGGACTTGGTCATGCTCACCAATGGATGGCGCCGATTCAACTGGAAAGAAGCACTGGCAGGCAACCAGCCGAAAATAAGCTACCCGCGCGATAAAGATTATATATCGCTTTCAGGAAAAGTCATCGGTGTACTGCCGTCCATGATTGGGCCAAAATCCACCGTGATGATGATGACCAAGAGCAAAGACAAACAGGATATATATGTAGCACCTATCCAAAAAGACGGCACATTTACCGAACCGGCCGCTGTCCTGTTTGACACCACGCATGTTTATTATCAAATTCAGGACAAAACAATGGAAGCCGCTTCTGTACAGTTTATGGCCGATCGCCTGCGTGTTCCGCCTTACGGAAAACCCAAAACCACCTTGTTCCCGGACACCACCGGCATGGCCCACCACCTGCAACTTGCCGAAGAACTAAACGCGTTATTGAGCCGCAACAAATACAAGGAGCTGGAAGCCGTTACAGTCACCTCCAAGACAAAATCCCCCGTGCAGGTTCTAGACGAAAAATATACTTCTGGCATGTTCAGCGGCGGCCACGGCACTCAATTGGATGTACTGCATGACCCGTTTGCCGCAAGCGCGATGGATATATTCTCTTATCTGCAAGGCAAAGTAGCCGGGCTTCAAATCAGTGGTAGCGGCGCAAATGCTTCGCTAAGCTGGCGCGGCGGCGCACCGGCACTATATCTTGATGAAGTACCTACCGACGTCAGTATGTTATCCGGCATCAATGTGAACGATGTAGCTTATATCAAAACAATGCCGCCGCCGTTCTTGGGCGGGTTCAACGGCGCAAATGGTGCGGTGGCGATATACACCCGTCGCGGAGGAGATGCCCCGCGCGAGCCGAGCAAGGGGCTAAGCGGCAGCAAGATAGAAGGCTATACGCTTATCAAGGAGTTTTATTCCCCTAAATATTTAACGACCGCTGTGCCGCCCGGCGCGGACAGGGATTTGCGCACTACGATTTACTGGAACCCGGCGGTTCATATTGCCCCCGGACAAAAGGAAGTCATATTGACCTTTTACAATAACGATGTCACCGATGCTTTCAGGGTGGTGATAGAAGGTATGTCGTCCGATGGCAGGCTCACACATCTTGAAACGACAATGGAATAGCAGTAGCGGGTAGTAAGGAAATCATAGTAAAATTAACCGCGCTGCGCGTGATATTATTTCTTCCAAAATCGGGTCAATTTAATTATCGCACCAGCACATTCTATGTAAAATATCTTCGATAACTTTACATAGAATCGCTTTATCATAAAATGGGTAAACTCCTGTATGACGAAACCCTTGCGCTGCCATATTTTTGTCCTGTTTTGCTTGTTCCCGTTATGGGCATCGGCGCAGGAAGAATTTATAGAACAGCCAAGTAAGGAAATTACGACCATCAGTTTTCGCACCTTTACGGGCGGTGTCGTCGTCGTCAAAGCCCAGCTCAACGGCCACAGCGACTCGCTCACTTTTGTACTTGACACGGGCAGCGGTGGCATCTCCCTGGATTCTACCACTGCGGAATATTTAGCGGAGATTCCTGGAAAGCCGGAGAGCCTTATCCGGGGCATCGGTGGCGTGCGCAGCGTAGGTTTTTTAAGAAACCGCTCACTACTCATAGGCGGTATAACGGTGGATAGTCTTGATTTTCACGTGGTAGATTACAGTGTGCTTTCTTCCCTTTATGGTGAAAAAATAGACGGGATTATTGGCTATTCGCTGCTAAGCCGCTATATCGTGAAACTGAACTATGATAAACAGGAAATGTCGCTATGGACGAACGGCAGCATAAAATACCCACGTGGCGGTTATTTATTCCGACCCCGGATTAGCAAGTTGCCCGTACACACGTCTATCATAAAAGACGCAAAATCGTCTACGTTCAATTATTTATATGACATCGGTGCTGGCCTTACTATTTTGTTTTCGAAGGATTATGTGGACGACAGCCTTTTCTTTAAACGTAAAAGGCACCGCTACATCAAGCAGGGCGAGGGGTTAGGCGGCAGGGTGGAAATGGAGCTTTCGGTCATCAAAGAACTTAAAATAGGCCCTTATAAATTCAGGAACGTGCCAGTGAATATATTCGATGATGAATACAATATTACCTCTTATCCTCTATTGGGCGGTATTGTGGGTAACGATATTTTGCGCAGGTTTAACTGTATCCTCAACTATGACAAACATCAGATACACCTGATGCCCAACAACCATTTCAGGGATTTGTTCGATTATGCTTATTCCGGGATAGAGCTATACCTGATAGATGGAAAAGTTATTATCGGAGAGATACCCAAAGGGTCACCTGCCGAAAAAGCCGGCTTTAAATACAATGATGAGATTATTGCCATCAATAACAGATTCGGGATTAACCTTGACGATTTAAAACAAATGCTGCAATCCACTATCGGGCAGGTAAAGGTCATCATCAACCGGAATAATGAACTGATGATGCTGAAAATGAAAACCATCAATATCCTTACAGGTAAATGACAGGGCAAATCTTTAGGTTTTAAAGCTTATCCCCTGCGCACACTTTTAGGCTTCCGCTGAAGCAAAGCATTCACAGTATTTTTAAATCATGATTGACGTCCGCTATTTCATCATTACCAAACCTGTCGAGATTCCAAGTTTCTGTTTCCATTAAGCCTATCCACCGCATCATGCTCCTATGCCCGGGATGTTGTGGGTTATTGATAGCATCCACCATAAAATAATAACCGCCCACACCGTTGCAGCTCTCGGGCGGACAAGTACCCCTTCCGTCCAAACAAAAGGCCCTTGACAATTGGTCGGGCCGGATTTCGACCAATTCTACGATATGCCACCAGTTATCGTCAAAATCGTATATGTAGACAAGCTTTTGCCTGACCGTATTAAAGAACTGATTAACCTTGATTTTGGCAGCATCGAATTTTCCTTTTTCCAATCCCCACAGGGAAGATTTTACAAACGGTTTAACATCCTCAGAATCCGTACACTTCTCGGTAATCTGCCAGGGGCTGCTTATGTCGCTCAGCGAAAATTCATACGGATGTGTGTTTTGCCAGCCCATCGCGGCCTGAATGACGAGGTGCAACCTGCGGAAAGAGATACTCTCTCCGACGACTATTTTACGCCAGATAGACGGCCTGCTGCTACCGTCCAATTTTATTTTGAAGACGAATGACATGGCTTTGCAATATGCCTTATATTGAAATCTATATAAGGCGAGGTTCGTTAAGATATAAAGGTAGGTAATAAAACGATAGACCCTAATGATTTACAAAAAAGGTAACAAAGTTTTTTATGGCGGACGTTATGTAAAGGAAGCAGTGTAAATATCCTACAAAATAAAGAAAGCCGCATATACGGCTTTCCTATAATAAATGAATGACAAGCATCTTAACTCTGTATATAACTTTTCAAATGACTGATGGTTTCCCGCTGCTGGCGGATGGTTTCTGTCACCACATCACTGATGGAAATAATGCCTTTCAAGTCACCACCCTCAAACACGGGCAGGTAGCGGATGTTCTTGTCGGACATCAGTTCCATGCAATGCTCCACCGTGTCGTCAGGACTAACAGAGGGCAGGTCTGTTGACATGATGCTCCCTACCGATACATCCGTGGAATGCTTGTTTTCCAAAACAACCTTACGGGCATAATCCCGTTCCGTCATGATGCCCATATATTTTTCCTTATCCAGCACGACAAGGGAGCCGATGTTTTTTTCGGCCATCAGTTCAAGCGCATGAAACACGGTGGCTTCAATGGAAATAGCAATGAGGCTTTGCGCCTTTCTGGCAAGAATAGCAGATACCTTACTCATATATTTTTGATTTTAGGTTTAGGCAATTTATTAAAAAAAACGGACAACATCTAAAATTTTTATAATTCATCAATAAAACTGGCAACCCAACACCATTTTTATATTCAAGAAAAAACGCTTTCATAGAACGGATGTGCAACAAATAGCTTATACCATTACATTTGCAACGTGAAACGTGTCGTCATAACCGGATTAGGTATTTATTCCTGCATCGGCAAAAATCTGGCCGAGGTAAAGGATTCATTGTACGTGGGGCGCTCGGGCATTATTTATGACCCGGTACGCAAGGAGTTCGGTTATCGCTCTGCGTTGACCGGATATGTAGACCGCCCTTCCCTGAAGGGATTGCTGGACAGGCGCTCGCGCATCATGCTACCGGAAGAAGGTGAATATGCTTACATGGCCACCGTGGAAGCACTGAAACAAGCGGGGATAAACGATGACTATATCGCGCAAATCAGGCCGGGCATCCTGTACGGCAATGACAGTTCGGCCAAGTCGGTGATAGAATCTACCGACCTGATACGCGAAAAAAAAGATACCATGCTGGTAGGCTCTGCCGCGGTTTTTCAAACGCTGAACTCTACGGTAACGATGAACCTCGCCACCATCTTTAAGCTCAAGGGCATTAACCTTACGGTGAGCGCGGCATGTGCCAGCGGCTCGCACGCCATCGGGCTGGCCTATATCCTTATCAAAAACGGTTTACAAAATTGTATCATCGCCGGGGGCGCACAAGAAATCAATCATCTGTCTATGGGCACATTTGATGCCCTGGGAGCATTTTCTATCAGGGAGGAAGTGCCCGAGAAAGCCTCCCGCCCGTTCGACAAGCACCGCGACGGCCTCATCCCCAGCGGCGGGGCCGCAACCGTCATCCTTGAAAGCCTTGATTCAGCCCTGGAACGCGGTGCACCCATCATCGGTGAGGTCATCGGCTACGGTTTTTCATCCAACGGGGAGCACATTTCCAACCCTACGGTGGAAGGGCCTGCCATGTCGCTGCAAATGGCGCTGAACGATGCCAAACTTGCCCCTTCTGATATTGACTACATCAATGCGCACGCTACCAGTACGCCCGCGGGCGACGCCAGCGAGGCTAAGGCTATCCATGAGGTATTTCAGGGATGCGACACACCGGTAAGCTCCACAAAGTCCATGACCGGGCACGAATGCTGGATGGCCGGCGCCAGTGAAATCGTTTACTCCTGCCTCATGATGCAGCACGGTTTTATAGCCCCGAACATCAACTTTGATACCCCTGACGAGGATTCTGCACGCATAAACATCATCAAAAGCACCCTTAATCAAAATATTGACGTATTTTTGTCAAATTCTTTCGGATTCGGAGGAACCAATTCGACCCTTATCGTGAAAAAATGGTAATTTTCGCTTTATGACAAGCATGCAAGAAATCATAGAAATAACAAACGCGTTTTTGGTAGATGAATTTGAGGCCGAGGCGGATTTGATTCACCCCGAAGCGAAGCTAAAAGAAGTCCTCGACCTTGACAGCTTGGATTATATTGACCTAGTGGTGGCCCTTGAAAGCAATTTTCACTTTAAGGTGCAACCCGGTGATTTTGTCCCGTTAATCACTTTTCAGGATTTCTACGATTATATACAGGCACAAATAGCCAAAAAGGAAGCAGTATAAAGCCGCTGTTTTCGTATTGCATGAATGGCATTTGGCGCGTAGTCTTCTACACCATTCATTATTTTAAAAATTTCCAGATTTTTTATTTTTCAGCAGTGTAAATGCAGCAAATACCTAGCGTAAGGGCTTTGTATTTGGTACGTTTGAAGCCCACTTTGTCCAAAATGGCGGTAAAAGCCTCCCTTTCCGGAAAAGCATGGGCTGTTTTGTTCAGGTATTGATAGGCGCCCTTTTCCTGCTTGAGCATGGCCGCCACCTGCGGGGCAACCACCGTCATATACAGCTTATAAAGCACCTTAAAAAAGCTCTTGGGCTTTGAAAATTCGATAATGAGCAGCTTGCCCCCCGGTTTGAGCACCCGGTGCATTTCCGAAAGTCCTTTTTCGAGGTTCTCAAAATTGCGCACACCAAACGCCGCCATCGCCGCATCAAAACGGGCATCGGCAAAAGGAATGTTTTCCGAATCTCCTTTTAAAAGTTCTATCTTATTTTGTAACCCTTCTTTGTTTACTTTTTTAATGCCGACCTCAAGCATTTGGGTAGAAATATCAATGCCGGTTATTTTTTCAAGATCCAGCATTTTGGCCGCCATGATGGCCATATCTCCCGTGCCCGTGGCCACGTCCAACACCTGCCGGGGTTTCCATTTGCCCATCATCCTGATGGCTTTTTTTCGCCAATGCACATCGGTGCGCGCAGACAATACCCGGTTCACCAAATCATAACGCCCGGCTATTTTGTCGAACATCTCGGCGACTTGTTCCTTCTTGGTTTTTTCCGATTCTTTGAACGGGATGATATGGTCGTGTGGTAATTCGGTCATAGTTGACAAAGGTAAGGAAACAGGCAGCATATCGCGAAGCTGTCTAAAAACATCAGGAACGTTATCCACCATTTGATTCAAAACCCGGCAATCATGGAAACTTATGCTACCTTATAACGGGTCACTTCCAGTGTATGGTTGCAAAACCGGTACTCAACCGGGTCGTTGCTGCTGATAATTACCAATCTATCCCCGCAATATTTTTCTATCAGGCCGTGATAAAGAGTTATACCGTCCGTATCCAAATTCGTGCAGGGCTCATCAAGCATGACGGCAGCCGTGTCGGAGAAAATGCACTGTGCCAGCTTCACGCGCTGTTTCATGCCGCTGGAGTATTGTGAAATGCGTTTGTGCGAGGCTTTTTCCAGCCCTATTTCGGCAATAATTTTTTCGGGGGTAAAACCGGGCAACCAATGTTTAAAGTGACCGTGAAAGAGAAGAAATTCAGGCAGGGTCATTTCTTCTACCAACTCCAGATAGGGGGCACAGATAGCCATTTGCTGATAAACGTTTTCCGGGGCAATGTTTTGAGCGGTATTCCATGTACATTTTCCTTCATTAACGGCAATGGCGCCGGCCAGCACCTGCAACAACGTACTTTTGCCCGAACCGTTATGCCCGGTGACGGCATAGGCATTGCCAGATTCAAATTGGTAATCTACATGACGAAAAATCCAATCATGGTTATATCGCTTGCCCGCATCAGCCAATACTATCCTCATCGGTAGAACCTTTTCCGTAGCGTTTGATAATGCCGCGCGTGCTTTCTTGTATAAAGGTCAGTATCTCATCGCGTTCATCGGTCACGGGGTATTCTTCCTCCAGCAACTGTACCGCTTGGCTCACGTTAAGCCCCTTATTGTAAATCACCCGATACACATCAAGTATATAGTTTATTTGTTCCACAGAGTAGCCCCTGCGTTTCAGACCGACAGAGTTTACCCCGCTGTAACTGAGCGGTTGGCGGGCAGCCTTGATGTAGGGCGGCACGTCCTTGCTCACCAACGAACCACCACTGATAAAGGCATGGGCACCTATTTTCACAAACTGGTGAACGGCCACCACACCGCCAAAACCCACATAATCGCCAAGGGTGACATGCCCCGCAATCTGCGTGCTGTTGCTAAGCGTGCAGTTGTTGCCAATGATACAATCATGGCCGATATGACTATAGGCCAATATCCAGCACCCGTTGCCTACAACGGTCTTCCAACGGTCGCTGGTGCCGCGGTGAATGGTGACATACTCGCGTATCACGCAGTTATCCCCTATTTCCACGGTTGTTTTTTCGCCTGAATATTTTTTGTCCTGCGGCTCTGAGCCTATCACCGCGCCGGGAAATATCTTGCAATTCTTACCAATGCGCGTGCCCTCTTCAATGGTCACGTTCGAGCCTATCCAAGTTCCCTCGCCAATCACCACGTCCTGATGGATAACGGTAAAGGGGTCTATCTTTACGTTGGTAGCTATTTTGGCATTCGGGTGAATGTAAGAATTGAAATGTATCATTTATTTTAATGTATAAATTTAAACGTCAAAAGCAAAAAGTTTAATGCCCCTGTTACGGGAGGATGGTAAACTCGTTCGCGCAAATTCTGCTAATAATGTCCAATATTAAAAAGAAATTAATTTTTCACAAAAATCGTACTTACAAAAATAGTTATTCGTCATGTAATTGTAATTAAATATTTTATAAAACATTGATAATCATTAATTACATGTATTTATTCAATGTTAAAACATTCATTAAATGTTAAAAAGGGTTAAATTTGCCCCAACATGGTGCAGGCGGAAGAGTTATTGTCACAAGCATATAAGGTATGGCCGATGGCCAACGATGCAAGGTTGTTGGTAGAAAAAAAACAACAAATACCCGGGGGCGTGCCCTATCATATCGTCAGGTATGCACGCCACGGGGAAACTCAAATCCAAGACGCTGCGCAGATAATCTACGAATATAACGGTCAAAAATCAAAGGACAGTTTCCTGCAACTTAATTTTTGCGTGGCCGGAAACATGTATTGCCAATCCCGGGATTGCAGTCAATGTTCCATCGGCAAGGCACACCAGTGCGGCGATGGCGAGGCCACGCTCGATTTGGTGAGCGTGCGGTTCAGCCCGGCACAGCTTTCGCAGTTCATCAAGGCAAAACCCGGCAATACCTGGGAGGAGTCGTTGCTCAAATTCAAGCACAAGCATTCGTTTGAAAAAACCATGCCCGTGTGCTGCCGCATCAAAAACGCGGTGGAAGGGCTGGTGAACCACCGTTACAGCGGCAGCATGGAGAACATTTATGTCAATACGCAAACCCACATGCTCCTGCTGTTTTGCCTCGACTGGGCCAGCGGCAACGCGGGGGAACAGCGGGTCGGCTGCCGCTTCCTCACTAAGGAAATAGACCGCAGCAAAATCGTGCAAGCCCGCGAACTCCTCCTGCAGCACATCGGCGAGCCTATCACCATCCGGGAGCTCAGCCGCAAAGTGGCCATGAACGAATGTTACCTGAAAAAAGGGTTTAAGGAAATGTACGGCTCCACCATTTTTGATTTTTATCAAAACCAGCGGATGCAACACGCCAAGTACCTGCTTTACGACAAGGGGCTAAGCGTTACCGAGGTGTCCCTGATGCTTGGATATTCCTCCATCTCCCACTTTAGCACCGCCTTTAAAAAACAAACAGGGCTGAAGCCCTGTGAGTTGTTGTTAAGACAATAATTTTATTTGGAAAGGGAGAAAGGCTGGTTCTTTTTGCCCAATCCCCTTTTGGTATTGGGTTGGTCGCCCATTTCAAAATAAAGATGCCCACCTTTCATGATGTCCTGATATGTGATAAAATTCTTCGTGTATTTCTTTTTATTCAGTTTTCCTTTCTGGATATAAACGTTTTGTGCCGAATTGTTCGCGGCCTCAATAACAAATTGTTTTCCGTTTTCCAGTTTGATGGTCACTTTTTTGAACAAGGGGCTGCCAATCACATATTGGTTAGTGCCGGGCGTAACGCTGTAAAGTCCCAGCGCGCTCAACACATACCAAGAGGATGTCTGCCCCTGATCCTCATCGCCCGGATAACCGTTTTCCGATGCGTTGTACAGCCGTTTCATCACTTCCCTTGCATGGAACTGCGCCTTCCAAGGTTCGTTGGCGTAATTATACAGATAAACCATGTGCTGAATGGGTTGGTTACCGTGCGCATATTGCCCCATGTTGGCCATGACCATTTCGGTCATTTCATGAATCATGCCGCCATAAGTTCCGACTTTAACGGTATTGGGAACCGAAAATACCGAATCCAGTTTTGCTGTAAATTTCTTGTCCCCTCCCAGCAATCTTTTTAACCCGTTCACATCATGAAACACCGACCACACCCAATGCCAGGCATTGCCTTCGGTATAAGGGCCGCCCCATTCCACGGGGTCAAAGTTCTTTATCCAGTTGCCATTTTCATCCTTGCCCAACATGAATCCCGTTGCCGGGTCAAAAACATTCTTATAGTTAAACATCTTCGCCCCAAACTGGTCGCGGTATTCTTTATTGCCGATTGATTTTGCAAGATAATAGCCACAAAAATCATCATAGGCGTATTCCAAGGTTTTGGCAGTGGCCTCCCGGTATTTTGGATAAGGCACATATCCCAATGCGTTGTATTCTTTGTACCCATCCCTGCCATTGGCCGGCCCCCAAGGGCCTTTGTTATTTGCTTCGTGATGATAAGCCTGAAGCGCCCTCACCGGGTCAAACGTATGCAAATCTTTTGCCCAGGCATCTGCCAATAAAGAGATGGCGTGATTGCCTATCATACTGCCCTGCTCGTTGGGAAAAGACCAGGAAGGCAACCATCCGCATTGCGCTTGTGCTTCCAGTAACGCGGCTACATATCGCCCCTGCATAGCAGGATGCAGCAAGGCCGTCAACGGGAATTGTGCCCGGAACGTATCCCAAAAACCAGTATCGGTGTACATATATCCTTTGTGCACCTTGCCATCGTAAGGACTGAAATAATAAGGATTGCCATCTTTGTCCAATTCATAAAATTTTCTGGAAAACAGACTGGCTCGGAAAAAGCAGGAATAGAAGGTGGCTTTATCTTCCTCTGAATCGCCTTCCACCAAAACCCGGGAAAGGTGGTCATTCCAAACTTTTTGTGCTTTTTCTTTTGTTTGTTCGAGCGTGCGATCTGTCCCCAGTTCCCTTTCAAGATTCAATTCAGCCTGTTCCGGGCTGATATAGGAGGAAGCCACTTTGACCTGCACGGTTGCCCCGTCCGCAAAAGCGATGTAAGCACCTTTGCCATCTCCTTCAGCCTTTAACTCGCCCTCACTTATCGTATTCTTTCTGTTTTCCCAGGTACCGTATTGCGTAAACGGCTGGTCAAAACGGATGATAAAGAAACTCTTCCAACCTTTCTGAAACCCGTGGCCGTTATTTACATATCCCGTAATGGTTTGCTTGGCAGGATTTATTTCCACGCCGCTCAGCCTGGTGTAACCATCCAGCACCAAAAAACTTTTATGTCCTTTAGGATAACTAAAACGCAGATGCGCCCCCCGTTCGGAAGGCGACATCTCTACCTTAATCTGATTATCCAATGTCACTTTATAGTAATTCGGTTTGGCAATTTCTGCTTCATGGCTAAACCCGGTTGCTCTTTCCTCCTCGTTCACCCGCAGGTTATCTATTACAGGCATCAAAGAAAATACCGCATAGTCATTTGACCAGGAACTGCACTGATGCGCCTGCTGAAAACCCCTTATTTTATTTTTGGAATATTGATACTTCCAGCCATCGCCGTTACGGCCTGTCTGCGGCGTCCAAGTGTGCATCCCAAAAGGCAATGCCGTGGTAGGATACGTGTTGCCCCGTGTAAGTTCATGGGCAGAGTTGGTTCCCTGCAAGGTATTTACATACCGCACCAAATCGGGCGACTGCGAAAAAGCCGCGCTGACAAAAAGCCCGCAGCATAATCCGGTGAAAAAAAATTGTCTCAAAGTTTTCATATTTTATTAATTGAATACATTATGCAAAAATGATATAACGCAATGATTTCCTTTAAACATAAAAAATGAAGCTGAAAGCCAGCGCTTATCAATGTTTTTCTGATACTCGAATCCTTATTAGGTTTTCAAAATTATCATTAAAATCAATATACAGGGAATTGCGCCACCCGCAACCGTGTAGCACCATACGGCACAAGCACGATGTTTTCTTCCTCGCCCAAATGCAGACCATACGTAACACTATAAGGCAACGGCCCCGCTGATTCGTTGTACAGTTGCCAACGTTTAAAACGTTTCCCTTTTGCCAAAATGGATATGGGCGTAGAAGTGAGCGTCCAAGGGTAATTATTCACGACCGAAGACTCTCTTACTTCAAACAGCTCGTTTAACTTATCTTCTGAAAGATTGGGCAGGCCATAGTTCCAGGGAGTGGTGGGGCGTATTTCGTAATAAGACTCACCGTTCTCCACCGGGTCTTGTGTATTGATGATTTTTCTTTCATCCTCTCCTATTTTGAGCGCATAAGTAAGCGGGCCGCGCTCAATGGACACAGAATTCTGCTGCCATATATTCTTTCTAATGTGCATAGGCAGTTCTAACGAGACCACATCCCCATTCTTCCATTCGCGGTCAATCTTTACCATCGCATTGCCTTTCTCTTTTTTATACACGACATCATTTATCTTGACGACTGCCTCCCGGCACCATGTTGGCACTCTCAGATAGAACGGAAAACGAAGCGTCTTCTTGGCTTTTGCCTCCAACACAAAGCGGATGGATTCCTCAAAAGGATAATTCGTTTGTTCCTTAAAGGTTACAGCAGTACCATCTGCCACTTTTGCCGTTACTGCCGACGGAGCATATACCAATGCCGCCAAACCATTGTCTGCCGTAGCATACCAGAGGTTCTGTGTAAACTTGGGCCATCCCTGGTGCATATTGGAAGTGCAGCAGGCATAGCCTGTCAACAAGCCATAACAAACATCCGCGCCATCATGATCTACGCTAAAATTGCGCATATGCCGTGTTACCATCACCTGATTGGCTTGTTGATAATACTGGCGGTTCATGAATTGCTCGTCAATCTGCGCAGGCAGGGCATTAAACGCAATTTGCTCCAAATGGTCTGCATACCGCACATCGCCCGTAACGTTTAAAATACTTTCTAAAGAAAACATCATCTCCACCGCCGTACAAAATTCTGACCCAAAAGTGGGATCATTGCCATGCAATGCCTCATCGCCGCCGAACAACCCGTTGGCAAGCCCGTTGTATTTGCGCAGGTCATCAAACCCTTTTTCTACCGCGGTTAAAAATTGTTGCTCGGGTTTGCGTTGATAATAAATCACCGGCTCTTTGATGCCCTGTGCTAAGTTTACACAATGAATACTTCCCGGACGGCTCAATAAATCTGTATATAAAAAATCGTGCGTGTAATCAACCGTTTGCTTATGAATCAAGTCTGCGAGTTCAAGCAGGAAGGAATCTCCTGTGATATTATACAACCAAAGCACAACCATCAGATTATCCCCTGCCCTGTAGCGCGCCCAAAATGTCCAGTTGTCAAGCGGTTTTTCGGGAAGTGTTTTTAATTGATATTTGAAATAGGCCGTCATTAAGCGTATCACCCGCTGGTCTCCCGTCGCCATATAATATTGTTTCAACACTTTCAGCATGACCATCTTCGGCCACCAATCCTGACTGTTGTTGCGCTGAATGCCGCGTTCATCCGGATAGTCTTTTTTGGGGCCGAAATAACCATCAGGTTGCAGGCTGTTCAGCGACCACTCTACCCAAGGTTTCACTTTTGCGATAAGCTCTTTATCTTTCAGGATATAGGCCAGCGGCAATAACCCATCAATCCAATAGGGGCCACGCTCCCATTGGTCACCGTCCCCGCCGAGCCAGCCGTTTCGTTTGCCCATCACCAAAGGATATAGCTGATCCAACTTACCCGTGGCCCCGTTCTTCTGGCGTACCAACATTTCCTTCAACCATCCATCAGGGGTTATGGCTCCAATAGGCAATTC
The DNA here is from genome assembly GCA_047601605.1 of Niabella sp. Classification (GTDB taxonomy): domain Bacteria; phylum Bacteroidota; class Bacteroidia; order Chitinophagales; family Chitinophagaceae; genus Niabella. The sequence goes on along the minus strand of JASGIU010000002.1, from coordinate 1,036,211 downwards.
TAAAAACTGAAGTGGCTTTAAAGGAGCCCTGTTGTTAAGATAAAGCGGTGATGCCGTTGTCTGCGCATTTGAAGTACAAACACTACAAATCACTATAAAAAAAACAAGCAGGCATCGCAATAGTCCCTGTTTCATGTGAATCATATAAAATTTGTTGACAGCATGACAAATATAAAACAACATTGCTTCTACATTTCGAAATGCAGAAGCAATGTCATCTTTTTAAGCGAACAGCAACATTAACGCTGATTTAATTTATAATCCAACGCTTTCATAAAGTATCCGCCCACAACACTACGTGCCTGAAAACCGACCTGTTTACCATCAGTGGTTTCGTACCAGTCGCTCATAGGCACACGGGTAGGGGTTTCCGTTACATATTTGTACAACGGCCCGATGAATTTTTCAAAATCCCCGCGGTCGCGGGCGATGGTAGCCGTCCATATAATCCAGTCTGACTTGGTGTAAGTTCTGCGTGAGTCCAGCGGAAGCCCATAAGTCTGTTGCTTGGACAGGTAATATTTTATTTCCTTATCATATAAAGATTGGGGGAACAGGTTAAAGTTCAAAACCTTATCCCATACAAGGTTATATTTTTGGCTCCAGGTTCCTTTCTTTTCAAATGCAAGGGTATAATGATCGCCGTCATCAGCCAGTTTCATCCACTTAGGCACCATTGACTTTGTGAGGTCAGTATATTTTTTTGCCGTTTCTTTTTCGCCGAGCATTTCTGCCAGCAGGGCATAACTGCGCAAAGCCATGATGGCTTTTGCCGAGAGATTTACATTACGCGCCATGTGTCCGGCAAAATCATCGGTACATAATTGGTTGGCAGGGTCAAATCCTTCTTTGCTCAGGTATTCAGCCCAAATGCTCAACGTTTTCCAATGCTTTTTTGCATAAGCTGCATTGCCGTCCACTTTGGCGATAGCCGCCATCAGGATGAGCATATTGCCCGCTTCCTCTACCGGCATGTCTTCGCCATAGGTTTGCCCGTTGGCAAGCGGATAGGTCCCCAAATCGTGTGCCGCAAAGGGTTTCGTCCATTTACCGCTTTCGCTGTAATAGAAAATCCCATTCATCATGCCTTTTTGTAATTCCGTATTGTACATCAGGTATAACGGAGCCGAAGGATAGGTAAGGTCTACCGTGTTAATTGAGCCGTTGCTGAAATTTTCTTTTGACAAGAACAATAGCTCCTTCTGCGGACTTTCTACCAGTGCGTGCGCCGCAATACTGTGACGATAGGCCAATTCACAAAGTTTGGCATACTCTTCCCCACCTGCTTTATTTGCATCTGCATAAATGACCTTATCAAAATCGCTCACTTTTTGCATGACTGCTTTATAAGAAACGGCCGCTTCGTTCATCACCGTGACAAAACTTTTGTTGCCATCCTTGTTCCACCAAGGCCTGAGGTTGGTGTGGAAATATTGGATAGCATAACCCTCGTCATATCCTAACAACATAAATTTTTCAGTGCCTGTTGTATTGACTTTCCCCAAATTGAGAACCGTGTTCAGTACAAAGTTCTTACCGCGTACGGTTGTTGATTGCGCGGACGCACGATTATTTATGAAGCTAAGGATACCCTGTTGCTGATTACTTGTAACAAATTGCGATGAGGCCTCCTTTGCTGCGCCTACATAAAAATATCCCCAGTCAATACGCAGATCATCGCCCCTCTTAGCCAAAACAGGCTGGCTGGTGGTTCCCGTTTGCAGCAGCTTTAACGCACCGCTGTTTGCAGGTTTTACCATTACTTCTTGCGACGGTTCGTTGACCGCAATGTTTGAGGAAGCCCCCAGATACACTTTTACATCGTGCTGTTTTCCGTCATTTGATTTTACGGAATAAGTTATATATGATACCGGACGCGCCATCAGGTCAACCTCTTTCAACAACAGCGGAGATGTGAAGTTCACCTTCAAATCAATGCCCCCGGCAGTAAAGCTATACACGGTTTGCAAGGCGGTGATGTTGACGTCCTTTTGCGCTGCCAACAATATCTTTTGGGAACGGGGCGGAGGAACTTTTTTGGATATACCCAAATCAAGGTGACGACCGCCCGCTGTATTCCGCAGGTGAACCGCCAAAACATTTTTCCCGGTTTTCAGGTTGGCTCTTAGTTCACGATCCAATTTCAGATAAGTCATCCTGTTTACCCATCCTATTTTTTGATAAATCAATTTCCCGTTCAGGTATATGTCTATATTGTCATCATGATTGATTTTGAGGTAAAGCTCATCGGTTCCAATCCTGCCCACATTAAACGTGCGCCTTGCCCAAAGATTATCCGTGCCCCAAAAGGTTTTGGCAATTGATTTGTCATCAGAGAATGGAGCTTCCCCTGTTTTCCAATCCCGGTCGTTAAAATTCGCCTCATTCCATCCATCCGCGGGTTGCTGCTCAGTATATTGCACGCTATATGCCTGCTCGTCACTCGTTGGCGCAACAGCAACAAAGGTTTCAGACTCTTTTCCTAAGAACCGGTAAAATTGGTTGTCGACTTTAACAATGCCGACTAATGAATGTTCCGTACCCGTCCAGTGCTTCGTTACAGACTCGTTCAATTTGTCGGAACTACTCCAGATACTGAAATACGGCGTGTGCGTGATAAGCGGATAACTGGGTGCTTTTTGCTCCTGCGCAAAAATATTCCCCGCAAAAAAGAAACAAACGGCGGCCAGGCAAATCCAGCGGACTCCGGCATTAGATAACTGAATCATACTATGATACATTTGGATTTTATTTTTTTAAACCATTGACAAGATTGATAAAATCGCGGCAAACCGACATCCTCTATAAAGTACAAAAGAAAAAACTGATTGTCTGTTATTTGCAATCATCCCTTGCACATATATTCACATTTACCACGAATCCGCACAGTACAGATACAGGCAACCCATTATATGGCAAATCGGCCTGCTATCTGCAAAACAAAAATCCTTAAAAAACCTTGAAAAGGAGCAACAAATTGTCTCAATACTTAGCTAAAACAGTTCATTCTTAAAAAAAATCCTTTAGCCCACGGCTTATGCCATGTACTAAAGGATTATGATTTTTGTTTTCGGGATATTCCTTTATTGGGAACCCGAAAGCAACTTTACGCTATAACTTTATTTTACCCTTTCATATATTTCTTCTCCGCTGCCCCCGTTCAATGTCCACTTCATCAGGAAAGTATCTGCATCCAAAAATCTAAAAGTCACGTTTCCGGTTCCCTTTCCCTCTTTTATCCCAAGATGTTTTTCTAATTGTTCCGTATAGGTAGAATCGGAGGTAACGACCATTTTTCCTTTGGACAATTCCACATACTTGTCGTTGGAAAAAATGATATGCCTGAAGCTACCATCGGCATCATAAATTTTAAAATCCCTTGCTCTGGGCGGTACAAATTTATCGCTGCCGTTCTTTGTCCATTTTTGCATGCTCACCTGCCAAACACCCTCAAACTTTTGCTTGATGGCATTTGCCTTATCGGCACGCTGTGCAACGGCTGCACTTGAACAGGCTAACAAAAACAAGCCTGCAACCAAACTGCCCAATAGTATTTTTTTCATTTTTGTTTATTTATTCCCAAGCCAACAACATCCCGGCATTATCTGACTTCCGCCCTTGTTGGTCTTATGACCAACAAACAAAACAGTGAAGGTTGGGATTGTGTTTGAAGCTTTCCCCAACCACGAACGGAAAATCAACTTTTCATTTTACCTAACAATGACTTCAGCGTTTACCACTGGATCGCCTGATCTTCATCCGGTATTTGTGTATTGAGCTTTCTTTCCATAATCAACGAGCCACGAACGGTATAATCAATGGTTGCATTATTCACAGACGTATAATCGGTAAAATTGTAATCAATATTATTGATGGTAACATACCTGTGCACGAGATAGGGCTGAAGCGCGTCCTTAACGTCTTCAACAGAAAAATAAATTTTCTGATTCACCTTGAAATTCAAGGCAGGATTATCAGAAGTAAGCGTAACTTCTCTTGTCTGACTATCAAAATGGGCGAATACTTTATAATTCTGTCTATCAGTTTTATTTTCATCCACGGTGCCGGCGTAGAAAAAGACCGTATTCTCGTCCACAACATAACCCTGTATTTCGCTCTTCACTATCGCCGCTCCGCTTTCCTCACCTTTTAAATACACTTTGAGCGCTGTGCCGCTATAAGTCCCCGAATAATCATTAAACGGAATAACCCTCAATAACGCCTTGGAGTAATTCCTCCTGGGGTTGGGCGTGTAACCGTCCGAAGGCTTGATTGTCAGCGGAAGTATCCATTTATTTACCAGGTCAATATCTTTAAGTGAGAAACCGACGTTTATGGTATTGGTATTTGCCCCTTTTGGTATGGACACGGTATCGGGAATCGTAAAATACTGACTCGTCAGCTCCTTATAATAAAGATCTGTCCTGTTTTGAAAATGCGCGTCATTGAAGGCTGCCAGCGTGTCGGAATCCACCCCAAAGTGCACCAATAAATTCTTGTCGTTATTCGTTGAGCCACTCACTATTACCGGCAATTGATAATTGACAATGCCGTCCGGTTTGTAGCGGATATAAATAGGCGTAACATCATCTCCATTTAAAGGTGCCTTAAAAGAGACATAATGCTCAAATTGTTCTGAAACCCAATCCTTATTACAGGCTATACATCCAAAAATAAACAGGATGGATAGTAATGCAGCTATTTTTTTCATTCGTAAATATTTTATTGATTTTAGTCGAATGCCTTCCTGCGGTAGGCAAGGAACTTATTAGATACGTAAATTTTAATTATTTATAAGTTTGCCAACCCGGGTTTTGCGTTAAACGGGAATCGCGCCTCAGCTCTTCAATTGAAATAGGCCAAAAATACATTTTGGGCGCAAAGGTACTTTGAAGGGCAAACGCTGCCACGGGCTGATGAAACAGGTCTCTTTGCGTTTCGGCCATAAGCGTATTGTAGCCATATATGGGCAGGGTTAGTTCCGTCGCGGCATCTTCCCACCTGCGCAGATCATAATACCGTTGCTGTTCACCCATCAATTCAATTTGCCTTTCACGTTTTATGGCTGCCCGTAACTGAGCACTGCTTGCATATATATCGCCGGAAAAATCGGGCACCCCGGCCCTGATCCTGATAGGCTTGATGCCTTTGTGCATTTCATTAATATCCCTGGTAATGGTATAAACTTCTGAGCTATCCCAACTGGGTATATTATATGAGGCGTTTAATTCGTTTAAAGACTCGGCATACGCCAACAGTATATCAGCATAACGGATTGCCGGCTCATACTTGGGCACAGTTTTACCTATGTTCCCGTTTTCATAAGTATCCTGCGGGTTAACATATTTCATCACGCCGATACCGGTTCTCAGCCAGAACATGGTATTGGTATAACCGTTGCCCGAACCTCGATAATAAAAAACCTGCTGTTCCTTGTTTTTTTCCTGCGACTCATTGGTGAGGTGCCATACGCTGCCGTTATAGGCTACCGAGGCATAAAATCTCGGCTCCCTGTTCGCAAACTGCAAAGATACGCCGGATGCAAGGGGTTTATATGTCCCGGCTGCTACATCCTGATCGGTTACAAATCCCCCTACCCGCTGGCTGCCATCCCCTCTTCCATACTGCATATCTTTCCCCGGCACATTGGAACCATCGTTCATATAATAGGCATCCACTTGTTTTAAGGTCAAACCGTGCGTGTTCCATCCGGAGGCAATCCGGGGCAGTTGGTGCACAACCATCACATTAATACCTTCGTAGGGTTGATTATTCCCGCGCGTAAAAATCAGTTCCGGGTTTGTAGAAGCAGGCACTTCGCCATCGAACAGGGCGCGATAAGAATCAAACGGGTCTATATCTGCCCATCCCTCCGGCCACGCTTTATCCGAAAATTCAGCGTTATAAGGAGGTTTTATGGTTGCGGGGTGGGTTACGGTACCCGATGATTTATAGGGCGAAACAAATAAGGAATAAACACCCAACTGCATCACATCCTTTGCCGCAGCGGCTGCCCGGGCCCATTTTTGTTCATCATAAGTAATCGAAAGCAGCGGGGTGCCTTTATCATCCACCAATTTTGCTTTATAGTCCGCGCTCACCTTACCGCCGTTCATCAAAGGGCTTGCCGCATATAAAAACACTTTGGCACGGGTTGCCAAGGCCGCGCCTTTGGTAGGCCGGGCTATGGATAATTGACCGCGGCTCTGCGGCAGATCTTTGGCGGCGAGCACCATTTCTTTGGCAATATATTCAGCACATTGTTCATAAGAGCTTCTGGGTAAAGCCAAATCTTCATAGCTGTCGGTGTAATCGGCTCCCTCTTCGGGAAGAATGGGCACAGGACCGTACCTTCTGAGTAAAATCCAGTAGTAATAAGCACGTACGAAACGAGCCTGCGCCTTGTAATCCGCTTTCCTGCCTGCATCAATCACGGTGGACTGGTCGATATTTTGTATAAATGTGGAGGCGCTCCTGATGCCTTTATAGCAATCTCCCCAGCCCTGCACATCACTCTCATGATAATTGCCAAGGCTAAATTTGTTATAATCCAAAGAGTTGATATTCATAGGGTCATACGCCCCGTCCCTGTCGCCGTAATACATATCATCGCCGAAGTTGAACGGCTCAAGGCCTTTACTTGCCACATCGGCATTTATGCCGGTTATGTACGAGTAGGAGTTTGCTAACCATTCTTCAATGTACTTTTCATTGTTGAATGATTTATCCAAGGTCATCCGATCTTTAAAATACTGATCGGAATTAAGATATTTTTTGCAGGAAATTAATAGCGCCACCCCTGCAATAAAAACGGATATGGTTGTTATTCTTTTCATCTGTCCTTCTTTTATATTTTTTATTTGTCAGATGGAATTTGCCAAATAGTATACTAATTTGAATATACAAGGCACTTTCGGCTCATTTCATCAAAACGCGTTTTATAATTATAAACCGATTGTTAGTCCGAGCGTAACAGATTTGGCTAAAGGATAAGTTTCACCCCTTGGATCGGTTGTTTCGGGATCCCATAATTTGAAAGGTGCCCAGGTTAATAAATTAGTACCGCTGCAATACACCCGCAAACTGCTCACATGAATTTTACTGAGCATCTCTTTAGGAAGCGTATAGCCGATGTCCACATTTTTAAGCCTTACATACTTTCCATTACGTAACCAATAAGTAGAATTACGATAATTATTAGCATTTCCGCCAAAACTCAATCTGGGATAGGGCGCATTGGGGTTTTCGGTTGCCGGGTTACCGGAAATATCCGCCGATACCCATCTGTCCTCAACCATACCTTTCAGGATGTTGCCCCATTCGCCTTCGCTGAACGCATAAACGGTTTTGCCATATATAAAGAAGCTGGATTCTCCTGCCCCCTGAAACAGCACGTTCACGTCCAAACCTTTCCAGCCTACAGAAGCGCCCATGCCATACACTAAATTCGGTTTGCTGGTAGAGCCGATGGCCACCCTGTCATCATCATTGACCACGCCATCCCCATTAACGTCTTTATATTTAATATCCCCGGGCTGATAAGGGCCATAAGTCTGCGAAGGACTGTTGCGGATATCATCATAATCTTTAAACAGGCCTAACGCGATCAAACCTCTGGTTTGATCCACCCGGTATCCTTTATCCAGTTGGTAGGGATATACACTTTGTTCCTCGTCCCGCTCCAGGATTTTATTTTTGCTGTAAGTTATATTACCGCGCAGGGTTACATTTACCTGGTTGAACTGGTGCTTCACTGTAAAATTTCCGTCAAGACCCTTAGAACTTACAGCGCCCACATTTGCTCTTGGCACACTGGTAAGGCCGATATAACCCGGCAGGAAGAATCTTTGCATATAAATGCCGGTGCGCTTATCCTGAAACACATCAACCGTCATGGAGAAGGCATCATGCCAAAGCGATAAGTCCAAGCCAAGGTCTTGCTTGGTCGCAATTTCCCAGGTTACATACGGCGATGCCACCTGCGTATATCCTAATCCCCCGAAGCTTTTATCAAGGTTGAACTCGGCCCATTGATATCCACCCAGCCCTTCTCCGAGCGAGTATAAATACGGGAACCGGATATCACGATTCTGATCATCCTTTCCTAGGTTATCGTTACCGGCCCGGCCATAAGAATAGCGGAGCTTAAAGAAGTTGACCCACTTCAGGTTATCCTTGATAAATTTTTCTTCAGCAATATTCCATGCAACCGAAGCTGCGGGAAAGAAACCATACTGATGCCCGGGCGCAAAATTTTCAGACCCGGTGTAGCCGAAATTAAAGTTCGCGTAATATTTACTTTTCCAGTTATAGGATACCTGTCCGGCAACCCCCTGGTTTTTTCTTGAGATACCGTTTTTAAGATCCGTGCCCAAATTTTGTGTAAACGTTGTGGCCTCCCGCGTGTACCTCAGATCCACCCCTATGTTGTGATTATTTTTTATCGTGCGGGCATACGTGAGCAAACCTATAATGAACTCCTTGCGTTTGCCATCAGAACTGCTTGACTGCACCAGTTCGCTCGGGTCAGAGATATGGTTAAAAACAAGGTTCCCGTTCGGGTCTCTGTAACGTTGCGCTTGCCATTGTTCCGGCCATTTGCGGCGTTGGATAGTGCTGGTATTATAGGTGTCATAACCAAAACTGCCCTCAAACTTTAGCCCTTTTGTGATAAAGTTCAAGTCTTGGTGTACCGTAAAATTTGTTTGAATATTATTATCCCATGTTTCATTATAACCGGTCTGCGTGGCGGCCACCCAGGGGTTGGTTAGATTGCCCGTGCCCACGGCCGGCACATATCCGTTGGAGTAATAAATGGGCGTGCGAATGGGCGTGTAGCCAAACAGCTCTCCCCACACATCATTATCTCCCAAACCGGGGCTGTTTCTTTTTATTAAAGAACCGGATACGCCTAAATTCAATACAGTCGTTTTTGTAACATTCACATCGGTATTCAGCCTATAGTTCCATTTTTGATAATCGGCATTCGTGTTATAATCCTTTTTTATGGCATCGTCTGTTTTGTACATGCCTCTCTCATCCAGATAACCGCCGGAAACAAAGTACCGAGCCGTGGTGCCGCCGCCGTCCAACCTGATATTCGCGTTATAGGTCATCGCCCCGTTTTTTAACAGTTGGTCTGTCCAATTCACATTGGGATACAAATCCGGATCAAGCCCCAAACGCAATATTTCCAACTCAGTTGGACTATATATGGCAGGACGATTTCGTGTTATTTGCGCCTCATTTATCAAACCGGCATAGGTGTTGCCGTCAACAAATTCGGGCGTGATGGTGCGGGTGTTGTAAGATGATTCGACTTTAGCGTTTATATTGGTTTTGCCAACGGATCCGTGCTTGGTGGTTATCAATACCACACCGTTTGCCCCCTTGGAGCCGTACATGGCCGTAGTAGAGGCGTCTTTTAGTACAGAAATGGATTTAATATCATCAATATTCACTTCATTGATATCCCTTTCAAACCCATCTATCAGCACCAGCGCGCTATTGCTGGCCCCAAATGTAGAAATGCCCCGTATCCAGAAGTTCGAGATATCCTTTCCCGGCTGCCCGGAGGTTTGCATCGCCATAATGCCCGGCACATTGCCCGCTAATGAATTTACGATACTGGCGCTTGGCGCTGCCCTCCCGATTGCGTTCATATCTACCGTGGTAATGGCCCCGGTAACGTTAATTTTTTTCTCCTGACGGGTTGCCGTAACAACCACCTCGTCCATGGCACTTTTACTTGACTTTTGCATCAAAACATTCACCGTGTCCTGATTTGTTATCTGCACCTCCACCGGATCGTAGCCAATATAAGAGAACAATAACTTATGGAATGCATCCACCTTAATGGTGTATAAACCTTCTTTTGTGGAGAAGGTTCCTAGCCCGGCCGAATTAATGACGGAGACGCTTACCCCTGACAAAGGCTCCCCGGTTTCCTTGTCGCTTATTTTCCCGCGAATATTCATCCGGTTGTTTTGGGAAAAGGCGGTCATCGCGGCAAAAAGCAACAAGAAAAAAGCAAAAAATTTTCTTATTAACGATTTCTTCATAGCAATAATATTTTAGTTTTCTAATGAAATTTTTCGAATACAATGATTTTCGCAGTCGCCTACATAAAACACCTGATTTGTGGCATCATAGGCCAAGCCCTTTGGCTGGTCAAACCTCGCTTCTGTGCGAAGCCCGCCATCAATATGACCATACGGATTAGGGTTAATACTGGAACTGCCCCTTCCGGCAAAAGTTGTTACTTTTCCCTGAGGCGTGAGGATGCGTATATCATGATTGCCTTGTTCGGTGAAATAAAAATCATACTCATCCTTTTGGCCTGCATAGTCCGGGTTTTTTACAAATACCCCCTGATAGGGATTTGATAACCGAGCCTGCGTGCCTACCGCATCATTCCACCCCGCTGTACGCGGTTGCCCGCAAACTACGTAGGGCGTTGTAAAAGTTTTGGCAGTCCAATCATAATCGGTTCTTAATATATACTGCTGATTGATGACGATGATATACGCGTAGTCCCCGGTGGGCGCAATATTAATATTAAACTCCCAGCCATTGTCCTGGATTTTAAACAGCTCATCATAATCTTTATTACCCAGGTCATGATTCGCGAAATACCGGTTCAGGTCGAACCTGTAAAATTGCCCTTTTTCATAGCTGTTAAAATACATTTCCCCGTTTACGGGATGGATAGCCGCGCCGTTACACTGCTTATAGGAAGTAAGCACCTGCGGGTCTTTAAAGCCACTTGCGCGGGACAGTATGGAGACACTTTTGCCATTCTGGTCGCCCTGGTCATTGGCAATGAGCATATAGTTCTTATCCGTGGTAAAAGAGATTGTCCTGATGCGCTCCCAACCGCCCATACCTCTTGTAATGGGAGTGGTAACCGCTTTGTTTCCAAAATTCAGCAACCTTATATCGCCCCCGTCCTGACCCATATATAAAAGGTTAGGGTTCTGCGGGTCGAAGACGAGCCATGAAGGATTTAAAAAGCCTCCGCAGTCGTCAAAAGTACCGTCTTTTATATCGTAGTTGCCCCGTTCATCTTCTTTCCCGGCCATGGTTGTCACCACCATTCTTTTCTGATAATTGAAAACCTCTTTTGCCATAACAACCTCCTGCCCCGCTTCCGTTCCTACTTTTACCTGTATCTCGCCGCTATAAGCCCTGTCGGGGACGAGACAGTATATAGCATCGTCATGAACACTAATTACCGTAGCATTCTGGCCGCCTATTTTCACGGAAACGATGGATTTGTCATTCCCGAAATTTTTCCCGTAGATGATAAATTGCTGTCCGCTACCCCCCGACTTCGGAAAGAAATCCGTTACCAGCACATCCGCTGTGGGGTCATACGACTTGGGCTCGTTCGTCGGTGAATCCTTTTTGCAGCCCATAAAAATACCGCTCAGTAAGAGCAATAAAATACACAGATCAACTGTCCGTATTTTTTTTATACACTTCATAATTTAACCTTAAAAATTTACAATGATTCATTTCTTATTAAATAACAATCTAATGCGATTTTCTAAAACCTGGGGCTGGGCTGCGGCGTACTGGACGGATAGCCATTGTTAATAACCGGCCAGCCGGTACCAGGATCCCAGTTTACTTTATCCAGCATGAGTGCCCTTTGCTGCACGCCATTGATAACTGCATTTTTTACATCAAGCGCATGGTATAAAATCCAGTTCTGTCCTAACTTATCGGTGATAATGGTTGAATTATGGCCCGGCCCGGCAAAAACATCGGTACGCTGTAAAGCGAAAGTTCCTTTGTCAAGCGCTACAATATCGGCTCCTGCCTGCCCGTAAAAAGGCCCGGTAACGGAAGTACCCCTACCAACCCTGACATTGTACCCCGAATTCGCGCCATCACAGCAAGTGCCTTTGGAACCAAAGAACCAATAATAGCCGCCATGCTTATATATCATGGGCGCCTCAAAATCTTCACCTGCTATTTTTGTTATATTCGACAGGTCTTTTACCGCTTTTCCATTATCCGTCAGCTCGGTAACAAATGTTCCGTAGCGGGTGGCTGTACCCTTGTTGTTTCTAAAGCTTCCCCAAAACAGATACTTTTTACCTCCGTCCTCATAAAAACAGGGGTCAATGGAGTTTTGAACATTTATATCGGAGGAAGAGAACAGTTTTCCCTGGTCAACAAAGGGGCCTTCGGGTTTATCGGCAATGGCCAGGCCGATGCTGGCGTCGGGATCGTCCCAGAAAGAATAGGCATAATACAAGTGATATTTACCATTTACATAGGCGATATCGGGCGCCCATATATTTGCGCCTGTTCTCCACGATGGTTTAGAAGCAGGTGTAAACGCATCTGCCACATATTCCCAGTGTACCAAATCAGTAGATTTTACAATAGCCACTATATGCCTTTTGCCATCCGTGCTCCATTCGTTTTCCGTTCCGTAAGCATAAAAATAACCCGACACCGGATCTTTAAAAACTGTAGGATCGGCCAGGATGGGCTTAAACACCGGGTTGGTATAAGTGTTGTAGGTAAACTTCATTTCATTTGAAAGCACGTTGCCGTTTCCTATAACTATAGTAGCAGTACCAGTTCCGGCAGGCACAATGAACCTGAAAGTACTGTCTGTCGTCCTGTCGAGGATGCCTGTTTGCTTGCCATCATACAATAAATAAGTTGTATCGGCAAGTGCTTTTGCCGTTATGGTAACGGTATCGCCCGCCCAGCCCAATGTGTTGGAAAGAGAACGGATCAACGGGCCACTGTAGGTAAAGATCATATTATTAGATCTCGTATTGCCATTTATAACCCTGATATTGGAGGTGCCGGTGCCAACAGGCATTACTATCCTGATCTGATTCGCGGTACGGTCTATAACCGAAAATGCACTGCCGTTAAGCATTACAACTGATTGGTCTGTAAACCCTGCACCCTTGATAGTGACGGTATCGCCCGCCCACCCAGTCTCTGGCAGCACCGAAGTAATTTCAGGCAAACCGCCAGAAAGGGAGTCTCTGTCCTTGTGCGAACAGGAAGCAAACATTACAACAACCACCAAAAAATAAAACCAGGGATTACGAATGGCAACCTCACAACGTTTTTTAATCATATAACACGACTGCATCATTACTTTATTGATTTGTAATAAAAAGGATAACCGGAATGATAATGGGCGCATATACTATCTCCATTGTTTTTCAACACCGAAAAAACAATAAGCCCCTATTTGAAAAAAGTAAAAAATTATGGCGATGGATCCGCCGCTTTTTCAGAAGAACAAAAATGAATAATTGACGCCGCAGACCTATGCCCAAGCATAGTAACAGCCATCCTGAAAGGAATTGTTCTTTTCATACGCCAAGAAATTCTATATAATTTAAGCATCCGCATTTCGAAGGTCAAAATTAAACAGGCGTTAAAGAACTGTTAATGCATTTCTAATCAAAAACAGTTCAAATTGTCTCATTTTTGAACATTTATGGTGCAATCTGTTATTTCCGGTAGACTTTCGATACAGGTGTTTGCTCATGGCTTTGGATAACAGTCCATATCTTTGATACTTGTACTCGTTAACAACCCCGTTTTCAATATGTAGAACATTTGCCGATGAATTGGTTACGCATTATTTGTTTTCTTTTTTTCATTTTACCTACTGTTTACGGACAAGGACAATCTATTTATTTCCGCCACTACGAGGTAGAGAACGGTTTGTCTCACAACTCTGTCATTACGGCCACCCAGGATAAAGAAGGCTTTATGTGGTTTGGCACCCCGGACGGGCTGAACCGTTTTGACGGATACGCCTTTAAAATATACCGTAGCGGTGGTGCCCACGGATTGGCTGCCAATGCCATCTTTTATTTGCACGAGGATAGGCGCGGCGAGCTTTGGATCGGTACGGAAAAAGGAATCTATTCTTTTAATGCAAGAGATGAAAATTTTGCGCAGATGCCGGGCACTCAAGGCAAAACCGTAAGAGCCATACAGGATGACCCAAAAGGCAACATCTGGTTTGCCGAAGACACAGCACTGTACAAATACCAACTGCAAACAAAAAAAATAAAGAATTATGCCAACAGCCAAATAAGTAATATATCTTCGATACTCTGCACAAAAAACGGTGAAATCTGGATTGGCTACGGGGATGGCCAACTGGCATTTTACAATACCGCCGCTGACCAGTTTGAGCCGCAACCACCCTTTTCCTCTAATAACCATTCCAACTCCATAGAAAAATTGTATGAGGGTGATAACGGTATATTGCTCGTGGGCACTTCGCGAGAAGGCCTGAAATTATTTACCCCAGCTACTAAATCCTGGGGTACTGCACAGCTAACCCCAAAGTATAACGGCAAATTATTTGTGCGTGGTATTCTTCATGCAAAAGACAATGATTATTGGATTGCGACAGAATCAGGGCTTTTTATCTATAACATAAAAAGTAATACCGCAAAGCATATTCAAAAAATGAGCAATCACCCCTATACGCTTTCCGACAACGCCGTTTACTCTTTGTGCAAGGATATAGAGGGCGGCATTTGGGTAGGCACTTATTTCGGAGGGATAAATTATTATCCTAATACAATTCTCCATTTTGAAAAATATTTTCCCACCCCGAACAAATATTCAATAGCCGGGAACGTCATCCGTGAAATTACCGAGGACAAAAGGCATAACCTTTGGATTGGCACGGAAGACAAAGGCCTGATAAAATATAATGTCCAATCAAACCGGTTTGAAAACTTTGTGGGAAAGAATATGCATCCGGCCATTGCCTCAACAAATATTCACGGGCTGCTGGCCGATGAACGCAACCTGTACATAGGTACGTTTGAACACGGGCTTTATATCATGGATTTGGATAAGGAAAAAATTGTTGCACATTATGAAACAGATAACGGGGGCGACATCAAAAACAATTATATCAATATCATCTACAAAACAAGCAACGGCACTATACTGATTTGCACGGCAATGGGATTGTATGAATATCACCCACAAACAAAATCTTTCACGCCGTTGCCGGGCATTCCCCGTCAAACTTTTTATTCCGCTATCTTGGAAGATTCCCGGCAACGCCTTTGGCTGGGCACGCACACAAGGGGTGTATTTTTTCTGGACAAAAACAAACGGATGATAAACCTTTCCCTGAAGAACGCAGCAGGTGTTGACCTGCTCAGAGAAACCCGCATCCTCAACATATTTGAGGACAAACAACAGCAAATGTGGATTTGCACAGAGAGTGGTTTGTTCATGGTAGATATCGGGAAGAAAAAAGCACGTTTATACAATACCAATAACGGTTTGCCGGGCAACATGGTTTACGCCATCCTGCAAGATGAAGGAAACAATATTTGGGCAACCACCTCCATGGGGCTTTTGCGCATTGACCACAAGACAGGCGATACCCGGGTTTTCAAAAAAACCGATGGGTTAATCAGCGAGCAATTTAACCACCGCTCTGCCTATAAAGACGGTAGCGGGATGTTTTATTTTGGCAGTGTAAAGGGGATGGTAAAGTTCAACCCGAACGCCTACCGTGTCAGCAGGTATACCCCTTCTATTTATTTTACCAAACTGCAATTGTTTAATAAAAACATAGAACCCCAAACGCCCGGTTCACCCCTGCAATCATCCATCCTGCATGCCCCAAAAATACACCTGAACTATGACCAGGCCACGTTCAGCTTTGACTTTGCCGCGCTGAGCTACGCCTCACCAGACAATCTGCAATATGCCTATAAACTGGAAGGGCTGGATAAACATTGGAATTTTATCGGGCAGGAAAAAAGAGTACATTTCAATAATCTTGCGCCGGGCAGTTACACATTCAGGGTAAAATCTACCAACAGCAGCGGGCTGTGGGTAGCCAATGAAAAAGCTATCCATTTAGAAATCAGTCCGCCCTTTTGGCAATCGCGCACGGCTTACGGCATTTATTTTATCCTTGCAGGATTGCTCTTTTTCGGCACTATAAAGTTTTTTAACGATCGACAAAAAGAAAAGCAACGCCGAAAAATGCAATTGTTCTCCCTGAACAAAGAAAAGGAACTCAATCAGGCAAAAGTGGATTTTTTCACCACCGTTGCCCATGAAATCCGCACGCCGCTTACGCTGATAAAAGCACCGATGGATAAACTTTTGAAAATGGCCCACAAACTTCCGGAAGCTGAAAGAGAACTGTCCGTGATGAACAAAAACACGGAACGCCTGCTGGCGCTCACCGGGCAACTGCTCAACTTCCGAAGGATTGAATCGGGCAATTATACCATCAACCCCGCCCCGATAAATATTGCTGACCTTGCAGAAATGACCTGGGAAAGCTTTCGCCCGATTGCCGACAAAAAACACATAGATTATCGGTTTTATAAAAATGTTGAGAACATCATTGTTGAGGCCGACGAGGACGCTTTGGAAAAAATAATGAGCAATCTGCTGGACAATGCGCTGAAATACGGATTCGGGCGTGTTAGCTGCGAGGTGGGCATGCAATCCAATTTTGGCAAAGGGATAGCAATATTCACGGTAAAAAATGACGGCAAGATGATTCCATCAGAGGTAAGAGCCAGGATTTTTGAACCTTTTTTTCGCTCAAAGGAAAATGCCAATATATCAGGCGCAGGCATCGGCCTGCCTTTTGCCCGTTCACTGGCAATGCTGCACCAAGGGTCATTGGTTTATCGTGAAGAAGCAGGGTTTAACGTGTTCACACTTACCCTGCCTGTGGCATCCGAAGAAATGGTTAACACCTCCCAATAAAAAGCCGCTATTCTTTTTAATGTTTATGAGAAGACGTTACCTTTTCGATATACTCGGAAGGTGTCATTTTAAACTGTTTGAGAAAATTTCTTTTAAACTGACTGGGCGAATTGTACCCCACCAGTTCTGCAACCTCGTTAATCCGCAGGTTTCCTTCATTTATCAATGCGGCTGCTTTTTTCAGCCGTGTCAGATGAATGATGTCGTAAGGCGCAAGCCCGGAGATGGATTTGATTTTACGATACAAGGTCGGGCGGCTCATGTTCATCATCAATGCCAGTTTTTCCACATCCAGTTCGGTATCTTCAAGGTTCTGTATAATCGCGTTGTTCAACTGTTCCAAAAATTCAACGTCCATTTTTGAATAAGCCATACTGTTGATGTGCACCAATGGAGACTTAGCATAAAAATCTTTTAGTTTTAACCGTCCCTCCAGCAGGTTTTCAATCTGCACAAACAAATGCTCTATGGAAAAAGGCTTTTCAATATAGGCGTCGGCCCCTATCTTCAACCCTTGTATCTTGGCTTGTAATGTATCCTTTGCCGTAAGCAGGATAACAGGTATATGACATAGCTCCAAACTGGATTTTATTTTTTCGCAAAATTCAAAGCCGTCCATCCGGGGCATCATGACGTCGCTGATGATTAATTGCACAAATTCAGCATCAAGTACCTTGAGCGCCTCCACGCCGTCTCGCGCCACAAGCACGGTGTACTTGCTGCCAAGGTCGCCGGCAAGGTAATCCAATATCTCCTCGTTGTCATCAACAAGCAAGACCGTAGGTTTCAGTTCCTGTTGTTCCGTCATCCATTCATCCATATACTGATCCTTTTTCGTTTTCTGGATTGTATTAAAAAATTAATCCCGTAAGTTATGCAAACCATCGGATTTATCCAAGCAAAGCGATACGGCAACCGTAAACCTAAGCATAAAAATATTGTCCAGAAAAGCTGACTTTGCTCCTACATGTCGCACAATTGCCTGCCAAACGTATTCACCTCCTCCCAATTGGTGTATTCAATGGGCATTTTTGAACTGACAGGCCCTTTGGTAATGAGCATGATTAATTTTATCAGCATCCTGTCCCTGAAATTATACAGCGCGTAATCCAGCTTTCCGGCAAAAACACCGACCAGTGCCGGTTTCCATTTTGTCGCGGCAAGAAATTTTAGAACATAGGGATTGGTATCCGGTTTACTTTTTTCGGCCTTTCTCGCCACCAGGTTTACGGAAATAAATGCCGTTCTTTTAAGGCTCAAAAGTGCATGATGCGCCTCCACAAATTCGCCTATCCGTTCATTATGCTTCCCATACCTTATACTGGAAGCGATAATGACTTTATCAAACGCGGCAACATCTTTTCTTAACTCATCCATGCGAAAAAGTTCTACCGAATGATTATTTAATAGCAGGATATCCTTTATACGTTCGCAAACCTTTTTTGTCTGGCCATCTACCGATGCATAAATAATGATTGCCTTCGTTAACATTCCATAATCTTTAATTGACATGGGGGTCAAGATTGCCCGCAATAAATATATTGGCCGGGGCACAACGCAGGAACCCGATTGCAAAACAAGTGCCGCTGTCATCGCTGTTTATATCTATTGTAGCACCATTATAATCAATAAACCGCTTCGCTAATTTCAATCCGATCCCTGCTCCTTTTTCATTGTGCGTACCGTAAGTAGAACGAATACTCTCCGCATTGTCGAAAAGCTGCTCTATGACAGTCTGCTCCATACCTACTCCACTGTCCTTTATATTGACGACAACCCTCGTCTCCGTCAGTCCATAATTTATATTTATCATTCCCCCGGGATGCGTGAATTTAATCGCGTTAGAAATGATGTTCCTAAGGATAACGCTTATCTGATTGCTGTCCGCAAGCGCAATGGCATCTTTGGAAATGTGGTGATATATTTCTATTTTCTTTTCTTTTGCTTTTACTTCAAACAATTTAAGCAGCGCCTCAACCGTGTCTGGCAGACATACTTCCTCCTGCCGCGTTTGTATGCCGCTTTGCTGAGCCTCCGACCAAACAAGTAGGTTTTCGAGCATCTGGTGCGTATAGACAATCTGTTTGTCAAGCGTATCGAATATTTCTTCTTTCTCTTCCGAGGAAACCGCATCGGACTTGATTAATTGCAACATACCCATCACGTTGAATATCGGCGACCGCAAATCATGTCCGATGATGGAGAAAAGATATGTCTTTTCACGATTGAGCTTGTCGAGCAAAGTATTCTGCTGTTGTATAAATTTATTTTTAGCCTGTATATCGGCGTTTCTTCTCCGTAACAGCTCAGTCAGGCGAAGCCTTCTTTTGGAACTCCTGCTGATAATTAGCACCAATACAATCAAAAAAACCAGCAACAATCCGAAGATTATAAAAAGCATATTGTTGATATGACTTTTTTGCTCATTGATTTGAATTTCCTTACTAAGGACTGCGTTCTCTATTTTCTTACGCTGCAGGAAAAGAGCATTCAGTTGTTTTTCTTTTTTCTCATTGAAAAGGCTGTCCGTATATTCTTTATGTAGCAGTAAGTAACGATACGCCTGTTCATGATTCCCCTTGGCCTCATAAGCAGGATACAGTACGCCCAGCGCACGGTTTATGTCCCATTTGGCATTGCTCATTTTTGCCAATGCAAGAGCCTCTTGTCCATGGTAAATTGCCTTATCATATTCTTTCAGGGCAAAATAATAGTTCGCCAGCCCACAATGGGCATAACTGTTTTCCCATGTGTTCTGATATATCTTGCTATCCAGCACAGACCGATAAAGATGAACAGCCTTTGTCGTATCATGCACTTTTAAATAGTAGTCTGCCAAATGATTGTTGACCATCGCTTCAATATAAGGCAGGGAAAGGATCTGGCTCTTTTGCCTGGCAATGTTCAGATAGTAATATACGCTGTCGTATTTTTCTTCTTTCTCATACGCCATGCTCAGGTTAAGGCAATTATGGGTCAACCGTCTTTTTTCCCCGATTTTGTCGTTAATGTAAGCCGCCGTTTTAAGCTCCCTGATGGCCTCGATATTATTATCCTGCACCAGATATACAAGCCCAAGCACATTATGCGCAATGGCCTGAACTGTTTTATTATCCGTCTCAACGGCCATATCAAGCGCGTTCAAAGCCGCCTCCATGCTTTGCACATAATCGCCCTTAATATACCTGGCAGCGGCCGTGTTCGCCAATGCCATTGATTCTCCATCAACATATTTTAACTTTCGGGATAAACTAAGTGCCTGCTCAACAAAATAAAAACTGCTATCCGATGCTTTATTGATGTATCCGTTGGCAATTTGATTAAGAAGATTTACATAAGCCGTGTCGTGAGGGGCGTGCTGTTCTGTTTGCCAACGGGAAATCAAATAAGGCAATCTCTCTTGCTGTGGAAATGCATTCAATGACACTATCAATAATAAAAAGCAAAATACTCCCCTGATGGCATAGGGGAAACCAACGAAAACCGGATTCAAAGCAGTTTTCCTTATCAGTATGGCGTAGAGGGGCGAAGGATTCATTCCACCGCTAAATTAGCTACTATTAATCAAAAAAGAACAACATGAGCTTAAATAACTTAGCGTTGCTTTCTCCCTTTTATCTTAAATGATATGTGCTTGGTGCTTTTTTGCCTGAAAAGGAGCGCACCGATACAGATACCCAATGCCAGACAAAAAAGTAACGAGGAGGTAAGTACAAAGTTGTGTGCCACATCAATCAAAACATCGGGTGTTTTGGATACTGCGTCTTTATCGGTTATTTTAATAAGACCCAGCATGGTGCGATAGGCGAACAGACCTGGAATCATCGTGATACAGGCCGGCACGGTAAACACAATCGGCGGCGTATGCACTTTATGGGCAAAATAAATGCCCGTAGCGCCAATCAAAACGGTTCCCACCAACGTGGCGGAAACAATCCCCATACCAATATGATTATGCAGGATAAACCGGATAACGTGACCCAAACCGCCCAACAACGCCGCCGTCCACAATACACGTTTCGGCGTTTTGAACAGCATGGCAAAACCAACGGCCACGATGGCTGCCAAAAAGAAATCCCGCAAAGAAGAAAGCAACAATTCGTTCATGTATTAAAAATTATGCATGCCAAAAATCAGGATGCTGAGCGACATGCCCACTGCCATCCACAATAAAATATAAGTGCTGAAAGCCCCGCGTGCCAAAGCCATAGGGAAATATCCCTCTATCATATCAATGACGCAATTAATCATTTGAACGCCTGGCACCAAATATAAAATGCAGGTAGCCAAGGCAGGTTCGGGATTGGAACCAATGTGGAACACCGCGTCCAGGCTTGCAATCATCGAGCTGGTGAACGAAGCACCTAAAATGGCCAACATGGACAAGTATCCACGCTTGTCAATTTCCTGCCGCACAAACATGCCGCAAAAACCTGCCACAAAAGTTACCAGCGCATCCCGGATGTCGCCGCCCGCAATCATGCACAACGCAAAACAGGCTGCGCCGATGCCAAACAACACCAGTATGCGCGAATACGACGGCTCGCTCTTGATTCCCTCCATCGCTTCATCTACCGTTTCCTGATTCAATCCGTCTTCTTTCACTTTCCAAGAGAGGAGACTGATGTCTTTCAGTATATTAAAGTTTACATGATGCTTATGTAGCTTCTTGTGCCGTGTAGCATACACCAACGGCTCATCCTTACTCTGTATGGTAATGATAAGCCCCGTATAATCAAAGAAAATATCCACATCATAACCCCAGCTTGAGCCAATCCGTTTCAGGTTTCTGTCTATCCGCTCGCTGCTTGCACCCGAAGCGAGCAGTGTAGAACCGATGTCCAGCAAGAGGTCGGTATGTTTACCAGCAAGAAGTTTCTGCTTTGAAAGTTCTGCACTTTCTGTTATCATAAGCCTATTTTAAGTAATACACTAAAAATCCATGCAAAGATAAGTCATAGCGGAATGAGCTATATCCGATTAGGTCTATTAAAATGCCGTCTAAATAGTTATATTTTACAATAATAATATATTTAAATATATATAAATAAATTTCTTACATGCAATAAAATGTATTTTATCCTAATATCTCAAAGCACTATATGATTTTTATCAGGTTTTAATCGGCATAAAATCAGCGGTGCCTAAAGTTTTGCTTTACTGTGGAAAATTATAGCTTCCGACCAACTGCAAATCCGCGCTCCTTGCCCGGAATTTTGACTTTATACAAGCGCAATATGTATCTTTATTCCATGAGCAAAGTGAAAAAATCATTTTTCTGCCAAAGCTGTGGTTATGAAAGTGTAAAATGGCTGGGGCAATGCCCTGCCTGTGGCGCGTGGAACACCTTTGTAGAGGAGTTGATAGACAAAGGCAACAACAAGGAAAACTGGAACAATTACGCCGAAAACAACAAACGGTCGGGAAAAATCATTTTGCTCAACCAGGTTAGCAGCGCTGCCGAGGAACGCATAGCCACCACCGATGCGGAGCTAAACCGCGTGCTCGGCGGCGGCATCGTGAAAGGCAGTATCATATTGGTTGCGGGCGAACCGGGCATCGGCAAAAGCACATTGTTTTTGCAAAACGGGCTTCAACTGCAAGGCATGAACGTTTTGTACATAAGCGGGGAAGAAAGCGAACAACAAATAAAAATGCGCGCCGACCGCCTGCAAAACGGCAACAGTTCCCTGAGCGGTGACAACTTTTTCCTGCTGACCGAAACCACCACACAGACCATTTTTCAGGAGATAAAAAAACTGAAACCCGATGTGGTCATTGTAGACTCCGTACAGACCCTTCAATCCAATTTTATTGATGCCGCGCAGGGGAGCATTTCCCAAATCAAGGAATGCGCCGCAGAGTTTCAGCGATATGCAAAGGAAACCAATACGCCGGTTTTTCTTATCGGCCACATCACCAAAGAAGGAAGTATTGCAGGGCCGAAAATCTTAGAACACATGGTGGACGTGGTGCTTCAATTCGAAGGCGACAGGCATTATGCTTACCGTATCCTCCGCACGTTAAAAAACCGCTTTGGCAGCACCAGCGAAATCGGCATTTACGAAATGACGGATGCAGGTATGCGCGGGGTGGCCAACCCCAGCGAAGTGCTCATCACCCAAAAAGAGGAGCAACTCAGCGGCATTGCCATCGCCTCCTCCCTGGAAGGCGTGCGCCCCCTGCTGATAGAAGTGCAATCGCTGGTTACACAATCGGTGTACGGCACGCCGCAGCGCACGGTGAGCGGCTTCGATTTGAGAAGGCTTCAACTGCTGCTGGCCGTGCTGGAAAAAAGGGGCGGGTTTCATTTCGGTGTCAAGGACGTATTCCTCAACATCGCGGGCGGGCTGCGCGTGGACGACCCGTCAATAGACCTCGCCGTGCTCTGCTCCCTGTTGTCATCGTACGAGGACATACCGCTGCCGCAAAATATATGCTTTGCCGGGGAAGTGGGGCTTAGCGGGGAGATACGCGCGGTGAACAAAATAGACCAGCGCATCGCGGAAGCTGAAAAACTGGGATTTGAAAAAATCATCGTGTCTAAGTACAACCAGCATCTCAGGCAGGCTGCCAAATCCCGCCACAAAATAGAGGTAGTGACCGTTGGCCGGGTGGAAGAAGTGTATAACAGCCTGTTCTGACATCAGAAAAAATATCGCGGCACCGCCGCAAGCAAAAATATATACCGATGAACGGCATCAGCAACCTTAAAAATGCACTGCTGCACCTGTTTTATCCGCACATTTGTGCGGGATGCGGCACACATGCGCTTGCAGCAAACAGTCAACTATGCGTGCAATGCCTGCACGAGTTACCCGCTACAGGATTTGAGAATCATCCGGGCAACCCCGTAGAGGCAAGGCTTAGTGGCCGGATACGTTTTGAACAAGCGACGGCGCAATACTATTTTGCCAAAAAATCATTTATGCAAGATGTCATGCACGCCTTCAAGTATCACGGAAACCGTGAACTTGGCCTGCAGCTCGGAAGACTGATGGGGCATTCGCTGCAACAAAGCCATCGGTTTGATAAAGTAGATTTGCTGATACCCTTGCCGCTCCATGACAGGCGCGAACGGCAACGGGGTTTTAACCAATCCACCATTATCTGCAAGGGGATTAGTGAGGTTTTACAAATACCCGTTATCACAGACGCCGTGGTGCGCCACACGATTACCGAAACCCAAACCAAAAAGAACCGTGCGGCACGTTGGCAAAACATGGAAGGTAAATTTGCAGTCGTTGACAAGCACGTGCTTAGCGGAAAACACGTATTACTGGTGGACGACGTGATAACCACCGGCTCTACGTTGGAGTCCTGCGGCACGGCAATGCTCGCCGTGGAAGACGTAAAACTGAGTATTGCCACTTTATGCTTTGCTGCAACAAATCGGGCATAAATTTGTAATTTTAAAATAATAAACAATATACGCATGAAAGTACTCCTCATAGCATCGCTCCTCGGATTGGCCGCCTTTACAATAGCCAAAAGCCCGTTGTATAAGTTCAAAATACCAGGACTGACCGGTGGCACGATTGACTTCAAAGATTTTGAAGGCAAAAAAATACTGATTGTAAACACCGCCAGCAAATGCGGTTTTACCAAGCAATATGCCGAGTTGGAATCTTTATATGAAAAATACAAGGACAAACTGGTGATAGTAGGTTTCCCGGCAAACAATTTCCTTGGACAAGAACCCGGGAGCAACGAGGAAATTGCCGAGTTCTGCCAAAAGAATTACGGCGTTACGTTCCCAATGGCGGAAAAAATTTCCGTAAAAGGTAAAAACATTCATCCGCTCTTCAAATATCTGGTGGACGAGGCCGGGAAAATGGGAAAGAAAAATCCCATCCAATGGAATTTCACCAAGTTCCTGATTGACGAACAAGGTAAACTTATAGATGTCTTTCCCTCAAAGGTGACACCAATGAGCGAAGACATCGTAAAGTATCTGAATTGATTCTCCCTAAAGGGAATTAAAAAACTTGCTTTTACCAACCCTAAAAAGTCTGGCGGACGAAAAATAGGGTTTGGTAAAACGATTGCATAAAATAATAGGTGAACTTCTTTAAAGAAACCAGTTACATTTGGTTTCTAAAATTTATTTTATGAGAACGTTTATTGCCTTATTGTTTACGTTGATCGTAAATAATGTAATCGCCCAAAAAGTAGAAAACATTTTTGTCATCACCACGGACGGACTGCGCTGGCAGGAAGTATTCGGCGGCATGGATGCCGATATTGCGAAAGACAAAAGGTTTAACGAACATGACAGCGCATACATTTTCAAAAAATATTGGCAGGAGGATGCGGAACAGAGAAGGGCTAAATTGATGCCATTTTTTTGGAGCGTGCTTAAAAGTCAGGGACAGCTTTATGGCAACCGTTTGATTGACAGCAAGGTGGATGTGGCCAATAAATACTGGTTCAGCTATCCTGGCTATAACGAATTGCTCACTGGCTATCCCGATGATGCCGTAAACTCCAATAGCTACCCTCCGAACAAGAATGTGACGGTACTGGAATTTTTGAACAAACAGCCAAAATTTAAAACCAAGGTAGCCGCTTTTGCTGCCTGGGAAGCTTTTGCACGCATCCTGAACAAGGATAATTGCGGCTATCCCGTCGTGAGCAGCTTTGACACGGTGCAAGGCAAAAACCTTACACCTGTTCAAAGAACCATCAATCAAATGCTGCTGAACAGCTACCAGCCGTGGCTGGACGGTGAGTGCCTGGACGTGTTCACGCACTATTCCGCGATGGAATATGTAAAAGTAACCCATCCAAAAGTTATGTATATCGGCTACGGGGATACGGACGAATGGGCACATGCCGGAAAATACCGTACTTATCTGGATGCCGTACACCAGTTTGACAAATGGGTAGGTGAGATATGGCAGTATATCCAAAGCCAGCCGCAATACCGCAACAAAACCGCCCTTTTCATCTCTACCGACCACGGCCGCGGCGATGAGGTAAAAAGTCAATGGACAAGCCACGGGTCTGACATACCCGGCGCATCGCAAACATGGCTGGCCGTTATGGGGCCAGGCATTTCACCAAAGGGAGAGGTAAAAGGCGTGCAGCTACACACAGAACAATTTGCCCAAACGATAGCCCAATTGCTGGGCACCACATTTACGGCAAATCACCCGATAGGCAAAAGCGTGAAATTGTAAAAAGGACATCGCAAAACAAACTATCACTTCACTGTTTATAAATACAAAAAAGGAAAGCAAAAATTATATAATGCTTTCCTTTTTTATTCTCTACTTTTGGGGATTCAATTTTATATAATTGCTTTAGATGGGCATGTTGGTCGTTATCACCTATACGGGAATATTCGTTTTTGCCCTTGCGGGCGCATTCAAGGCGCGTGGTGCAAAACTTGATTTGTTTGGGGGACTGGTGGTAGCTTTCGTATCGGCATACGGCGGCGGTACATTGCGCGATATGCTGCTCGGCATCAAGCCAGTGAACTGGGTAAACGACAACCTCGCGCTGACCTTGGTATTTGGCGGAACGATTATCACATTTTTAATCAAAGACCGGGTAAACAATTTCAGGCGTACTATCTTTTTCACGGATGCCATGGGGCTTGGCCTATTCACGGCTGCCGGCATAGAGGTTGCGATGCGCGCTGGCGTCAACGATCTTTATGCCCTCATCATGGGCGTTATCACCGCCACTTTTGGCGGGTTGATAGCCGACATCCTATGCGGTCTGCCGGCAACGCTCCTGCGACGTGGGGAACTTTATGCCACGGTTTGCGCCATTGGCGGTACGGTGTTCATATTGATGAACCGCTTTCTTCCTCTCCCCAAACCTGTCACATTGACCTTGTGCGTAATCTTTGTGGTGGCCATAAGGATTTACTCCAAACGCAAAAGACTGATGCTGCCCAATATCTGACCAGACATCCATACAACTAATATTTTAACTTGCTAAAACTGCCTGTTCTTCGCGACCCAGTCGGAGATATAAGCATTTATATCGTGGGTATCGGTACCAGGCATAAAAATACGCCCTACGCCCATATCAAGCAATTTTTTGGCGTCGTCATCGGGGATAATGCCCCCGCCAATCAACAATACGTCATCCATTTTTTTCTCCTTCATCAAATCAATGACCTTCGGGAACACGGTCATGTGCGCGCCCGACAAAATACTTATGCCCACTACGTCCACGTCCTCCTGCAATGCAGCATTCACGACCATTTCAGGGGTTTGGCGCAGGCCCGTGTAAATAACTTCCATGCCCGCATCGCGCAGGGAGGTGGCTATCACCTTAGCGCCACGGTCATGGCCATCTAATCCCACTTTGGAAATCAACACTCGGATGGGTCTGTTCATACGACAAATAATTTGCTAACAAATGTACGACCTGCCATGAAAAAAAGAGCCATGCGGCTCATATTAAAATATGATTTATAACAGGAATTTATAAAAACAATGATTTTACCAGCACCAATGCTCCTATCAGCTTCACTTGCGACGCTCCGTTCAACTGCAGGACATGGATGAGCAGATGAAAGAACACGGTACATCATAGCAAAAATGTCCATGCCCAAAATAAAAACCAACTTTTTTAGCATTTATATTACTAAATATATTAGCTTTGTGTTGTTGAAAATTAATTTAGTACACACAACGATAAATTGTAATTTTGAGAATGGCAAAAACAGAAAAAACTCCGGATATGGATACCAATAGCGAAAAGCTGAAAGCGCTCAGGCTGACCATGGAAAAGATAGATAAGGACTATGGTAAAGGTAGCGTAATGCTCATGAATGAGAAAGCTGCCGTAACGCACGACGTCGTTTCTACCGGCTCCATCGGCCTTGACACGGCATTGGGTATCGGCGGGCTGCCGCGCGGCCGCGTGGTAGAAATATATGGCCCTGAATCTTCGGGCAAGACAACCATTGCCACGCACGTAATCGCCGAGGCACAAAAAAAAGGCGGCATGTGTGCCATTATTGACGCGGAACACGCTTTTGACAGCGGCTATGCGCAAAAACTGGGCGTCAACGTGGACAACCTCCTTATTTCCCAACCGGACTACGGCGAGCAGGCTCTTGAAATTGCCGACCGACTCATCCTGTCCGGCGCACTGGACGTGGTAGTGATTGACTCCGTGGCGGCACTCGTTCCCAAAAGCGAACTGGAAGGGGAAATGGGCGACAGCAAAATGGGGCTTCATGCGCGGCTCATGAGCCAGGCATTGCGAAAACTTACCGCTACTATTTCCAAGACCAATACCATTTGCATCTTCATCAACCAGTTGCGCGAAAAAATCGGGGTGATGTTCGGCAACCCCGAAACAACCACAGGCGGTAATGCGCTCAAGTTCTACGCATCTGTAAGGTTGGACATCCGGCGCATTTCACAAATAAAGGATGGGGACGAGGTGGTAGGCAACCGCGTAAAAGTAAAGGTTGTGAAAAACAAGGTCGCGCCACCTTTCAGGGCTGCGGAATTCGACATTATTTTCGGCGAAGGCATTTCCAAGTCCGGCGAAATCATTGATATGGGCGTTGACCTGAATATTGTGCAAAAAAGCGGCTCCTGGTATAGCTATAACGGAGATAAATTAGGCCAGGGCAGGGATGCCGTCAAGAACCTGTTGTTGGACAATCCCGAACTTTCGGCAGAGATAGAAGGGAAAATCCGCGAAAAAATCGCCGAGATGCAGGAGCAAAAAGCCGGTGATTAGCAACAGAAGGACTTGACTTACATCGCAGCTATTATTTATATGGATAAGTAAACCGCCTTTCGGGGCGGTTTTTCTGTTATTGCAAAAAAGCTTAAACGTATATTGATATTGGTCTGGAGTTTATTGGATTTTATACATCCTGACGTTTACAAGTAAAATCTCTTCATAACGAAAAGCCCTGAAAACAAAAAAGGTCTTTCTGTGGAAACAGACCGACCTCTAACGATTGCTTGCCATATGAAAAAACTTGTAAAATCTACTTTTAAAAAACTAATGAAAAATTTATTTATTTACTCTCTCATTAATCTGATATAAATATACAGCGATATATATTTAAAAAAAACACAACATTTGGTTAAAAAAATGATACCAAACATATATAAATTTGACAAAACAACAGTATTATCAAGTATTTCAAAAGAAAATAGCTATCATGCCCAATGACATTTTCAAGTAACAAAGGAATAACGCTGAGCCATTTTTAACATTTTGTTGACCAAAAAGGAGCATTATCAACAACAAATGATATATATAAAAATAAATAATTTATCAGTAGGTTAAAAGCAGCTATACCCACTTATGACATAGGGCAATTGAAAACATGTTTTTTATCATATTGCCCAAAAAAGTTCATAAAAATTAGTTATTTATTGGAAATTAGGACTACTTTAGCACTCACATTATTGCAGGCGCAACGGTTTGCGCAAAGCAAGGCCTCTAACAAATTGCCCAGTCCATTGAAAAAGTTTAGAATTAGTTGAATCGGAGATTGTTCTCCCTTTTTTGACCTCTAATTTGATTGCCTTTAACGATTGCTTGCTTATTACGATACTCCAAATTTACAAATGCCATCCGTTTTCCGATAACATTATTTTGCATTCTTTATTACAGCTATACGCCCTTAATTCTCCAAAATCCTTTGTCAGACAGCGTTTCACGGCATTAAACACATGATGACCAAGCGTTGATTTGGATCTTGATAAATAAAAGTAATAACCTGTGGGTAATAGAAAATTTACCAAAAGGCTAAAAACAAAAAAGGTCTTTCTGTAGAAACAGACCGACCTCTAACGATTGCTTGCCATATGAAAAAACTTGATACTAATCTTTGCTGCCTACAGCTTTTATCCCCTCTTCATTCTACACTCAAACACTTCTAAACTTCCTGTGCTTGATTTGATAACACAAATATACTATCCATTTTCATGCCATTCCAAACCAACATAAAACCATTGTTATGACATCAAAACTGTTAAAAAAATAAAAAAATCCTTTATTACAAAGGATTTCAGAAAATTTTTTATAATATGTCCAAGGTCAAAAAATAGTCAAAAATTTATTTTTGGCCCTATAATAATTATTGTCGGCCAGTGCTGTCCGTAACATTTACAGCAGCAGGAGTAGTAGCATGGTGATGCGCTGCAGGCATCGTCGTTTCTTCAAAATGCTTGTCATATTTGTTGCGCAGGTTCTTATAAGAGTTGCCATCCGACAAAAAAGCAATAATAAACCACACAAACAACAGCAATGGCACTACCACGGACATCATGAAAGTCCGTATCTCATCACCAAGGTGCATAAACACAGAAACGATGTAATAAGCCTTGGCGAGCGTTAAAATGCAAACCATGCCTTTAAAGAACAATACCAAAAGCTCACTGGGGTTTTCTCCTTTATGGATATTGTAAATAAGCAGACCGAAGCCCAACTCTATTAACGTGATAATAGAAAGAATGATGGTGGTCTTTTTTACCTTTTTATAAAAATCAGCATCGCTGGTATGATGAGTAAATGTCACTTCCGGCGAAACCGTGTCTTGTATATGCTGTTCCATATCTATCATTTATTGAAATCTAATTTTAAAAATAAAACCATCTTTTATACCAAGTAGAAGCACAGGAACACGAACACCCATACCAAATCCACAAAGTGCCAGTATAGCCCCGCTTTTTCTATCATCAGATAATGCCCGCGTTTGGCAAACACGTTGTTCTTCGTCATTATCAGCATGATTATATTGATAATCACCCCGCTAAACACGTGGAAACCGTGGAAGCCCGTAATGCCGTAAAAGAATCCACCAAAGGCTACCGGGCCTTTCTCCCGCACATGCAGGTCAACCGTGTTCAACATGCCCAACAATTGCTCCTTGGACGAGCCAAGCAGTTCAGCATGTGAAAGCGAGGACGCGTGATTATCCTGCACCAAGGCTGCAAGGGTTTGCACAGAAGAGTTCTGCAAAGCCTGCTTCACTTCCTCACCATGCACCAGTTGCCCCCAGGGGTTATGCGTAGTGGTCTGTGACAACAGTTCGATATGCCCGTCTACCAATGCGGCATGTGTCCCGGTCAACAAGTGCCACCATTCCCACGCCTGGCAGGAAAGGAACGCTACACCGCCCACAATCGTCCACATCAGCCATTTTTCCACGCCTTTTTTGTCGTTGTTATGTCCCGCGTGTACAGCAAGCACCATCGTCACCGAACTGATGATGAGGATAAATGTCATCACGCTCACAAACGCCAGCGGTAAGTTGGCATGACCAGCGCCCGGGAAGGCATTGAACACGACGTTCGGGTCAGGCCAATAATTCTGGCTAAACCGGATAGTACCATAAGAGATAAGAAACGCCGCAAACGTAAAGGCATCGCTCATCAGGAAGTACCACATCATGATTTTGCCATACTCAATGTTAAAGGGGCTTTTGCCGCCTGTCCACCACTTGGTCTGATGTCTTGCTACTGCTTGTGCCATATAATAGATTCAAAAATTTTATCCAACAATTAAAAAGAAAACAATCAAATACAACCAAAGTACATCCACAAAATGCCAATAAGTCGCTATCACTTCTACCGACGCAGCACTATTTTTTGCACGTCCCATGAAAGCACGCACCGCCATCACGATGAGCGCCACAATGCCACCTAACACGTGCAGCCCGTGCAGCCCAGTAATGGCATAAAAAAACTGCCCCGCACCGGAAGAGCCTTTAAAACGGATATTGTGTGCCCACAGTTCGGTAAAGCCCACTATCTGCATTGCTACAAAAGCCGCACCCAACAAGGCCGTTACCAGCAGTAACGTGCGGTAGCGGCCCATCTCCTGGTTCCGCGCGGCGCGCACCGCCATTTGGATGGTGAAGCTGCTTATCAATATCACCACGGTTGACACCCAGAAAATCCGGGGCAGCACAATCGTGCGCCAACCCGTCAGGTTACTTTTGACGATAAAGGCGCTCGTAAGCCCGGCAAACATCATCACCATGCTTGCCATTGCCACCCATAGCGTAAACTTATAGGGATGGATCCTTTTATGTTGTTGATTTTCCACTATTTCCACTTCCAAAATATTTTTTATTGTCCCAGCTTCAGCACCGCTATCGGCTTCGTTGCGTCGCACACTTCAACGGTGGCACTACCATCGGCTTTCCCACAGAATCAAGACCTTATCCCCCCATCCAAACCATTTCAAATAATTCCCTATCCCTTTGCCAACAAAAGCGCCAACAACACCACAGGCAAATACATATAACTGCCAAACATCACTTTTCTCGCCGACGGCACGTCCATCCTGCTGTATAAATTCATCGAGCGCAGCAGCATAAAGATATTTGCCAAAATCACCAAACCAAAAGCCACAATGCCGCGGAGCCCCGACAAACTGCTGATTCCCGTAAAAAACGGCGCCACTGTTATGGGAAAGAGCAACAGCGAATAAATCACCGTTTGCAGGGCCGTGAACTTCGTAGGCCCTTTGTCGCTCGGCAAAAGTTTAAATCCCACTTCGCTATAATCTTTGTGCGCCACCCAAGCAATTGCCCAAAAATGCGGAAACTGCCACAAAAACTGTATGCCGAACATGATGATACCACCCAACCAATCTATTTCCTGCCCCGGCAGAAAACCCGCTACCCAACCAATCAGGCAGGGCAACGCCCCCGGAAAAGCACCCACCAGCACCGCGATAGAGTTTACTTTTTTCAACGGTGTGTAAATGAACGCATACAGAAAAAGACTAAAAAGTGCCAATCCTGCGGCTACCCAGTTAAAAAAATAACCTAAAATAAACACGCCCAGTGCGCCCGTGAACACCGCAAAGCCCCATCCCTGCTCGGGAGAAACCCTGCCCGAGGCTATAGGCCGCTTCATAGTACGCTTCATCCGCGAATCTGTATCCCTTTCCGTAATCTGGTTGATGGTATTCGCGCTACCCGTCACCAGCAACCCGCCTGCAAAGAGCCATAATATCCGCCACCAGTCGTACAAAACTCCCGGAACCAGCAGGTAACTGATGACACTGCTGAAAACGACCATTATGCTTAACGAGGGTTTTATCAGTTGGATAAAATCCTTAATGCCCCCTCTGTTTGTTTCCAATTGTTAATGTTTACTTTCTTGTTCTCCTATTTTTTCCGTTTGCGGTATAAAGTCCCTGCCGTCCTTGCTGTAATCATAAGGCCAACGGTGTACTTCGGGTATTTCACCAGGCCAGTTGCCATGACCGGGGTTGATGGGGGTCGTCCACTCCAGCGTATTGGCATCCCAGGGATTGGTTGACCTAACCCTGCGACCTTTGTACATGGAGTAGAAATAATTGAACACGAACATCAGTTGCACCGCAAATACAATAATCGTCACCACTGAAATCATCGCGTCCAGACTATGGAACTGGCTAAAACTTACCCAACTGCTCTTGTCCAGATAACGGCGCGGCATACCCGCAAAGCCCTGATAGTGCATCGGCCAGAAAATCAGGTAAGCACCCACGAGCGTTACCCAAAAGTGGATATAGCCCAAAGTGTTGTTCATATACCTACCGAACATTTTCGGGAACCAGTGATAAATACCGCAGAACATGCCAAAGAATGCCGACACGCCCATCACGATGTGGAAGTGGGCAATCACGAACATGGTATCGTGCAGATGTATATCAATAGTAGAGTTCCCCAAGAAAATACCGGTCAAACCACCTGAAATAAACAGGCTCACAAAACCGATTGCAAACAGCATAGCCGGGGTAAACCGGATGTTACCGCGCCAAAGCGTGGTAAGCCAGTTAAACACCTTGATGGCCGAAGGCACGGCAATCAACAAAGTAAGCAGCACAAACACCGAGCCCAGGAACGGGTTCAGACCCGTCACGAACATGTGGTGCGCCCATACTAAAAAGGCCAGTACGCATATTGCCAACATAGAGCCCAACATAGCCGTGTAACCAAAAATCGGCTTGCGTGAATTTACCGACATGACTTCCGAAACGATACCCATTGTGGGCAGGATGATAATATAAACTTCGGGGTGCCCCAAGAACCAGAAAAGGTGTTGGAACAGGATGGCACTTCCGCCCTCGTTTGACAAAGCCTCTCCCGCAATAAATATATCGCTCAGGTAAAAACTGGTACCCAAATGACGGTCGAACAACAACAACACCAAACCAGACAACAACACGGGGAAAGAAAGCACGCTCAAAATAGCGGTGAACAATAAACCCCAAATCGTCAGCGGCATACGCGTCATGGACATGCCCTTGGTGCGCATGTTCAGGATGGTGGCAATATAGTTAAGACTGCCCAACAGCGAAGAAACCACGAACAAAGCCATCGCTATAATCCAGTAGTCCATCCCGGCCTTAGAGCCCTGCGAAGCCTGACCCAGTGCACTCAATGGCGGATACACCGTCCATCCACCGGCAGCCGGCCCTGTTTGGATAAACAAAGAACACAGCATGACCACGCTGGCAGCAAAGAAGAACCAATAGGAAAGCATGTTCATGAGCGGGGATGCCATATCTCTCGCGCCTATTTGCAACGGAATGAGCAGGTTGGCAAAAGTGCCGCTTAGCCCTGCCGTCAACACAAAGAACACCAGCACCGTACCATGCATGGTCGTCAGCGCATAATAAAATTCAGGTTTTATCTTGCCTCCCTCGGCCCATTTGCCAAATATCGTTTCCAAAATGGGGAAATGCTCATCCGGAAAACCCAATTGCAGGCGGAACAGCACCGAAAAAAGCCCGCCGATTATCGCCCAAATGATACCCGTCACCAAAAATTGCTTGGAAATCATTTTATGATCCTGACTGAAGATATACTTGGAGATAAATGTTTCCTTGTGATGGTGCACGGCGTGCTCCACAGAGTGACCATGATTTGTTAAGGCTTCCAACTGTATATGATGTGTATCGCTCATAATATCTTTATTGAATAACGCTTATCGGGGTTATAAAATGTGAACGTTTCTTACTTAGCGGCAACCAGCGAATCTTTTGTGGCTACTTTTGCCGAATCGGCCGCGGCTGTCGGCTGGGGTGCTTTTGCCTCCATTACTTCCACATACTTCGGCTTTTTGGAGGCTATCCATTTGTCAAATTCTTCCTGGGTTTCCACGATGATTTCGCCGCGCATACCGGTGTGTCCGGCCCCGCACATCTGGTCACAGGCTATTTCGTAAACAAAATTAGGATTACCTGTCTCCTGCTGCATTTGTTTGGTGGTCTTGATAGGCGTAAACCACAAAGTGGTAGGCGTGCCGGGCACGGCATCAGTCTTCAACCTGAAATGCGGCAGGCCCACGCTGTGAATAACGTCCTTTGACCCGATAATCAACTGCACGGGCTTGTTCACAACCAAGTGCATGGCATCCCCGCCGATATAAATATCGTCGTGGTTAGCCGCATCTTCCCAAATCTGCCCCAACGGGTTATCGTGCACAAGGTCGATATTTTTATAATATTTTTTACCCAAAATGCCGTCCTTGCCCGGGTAGCGGTATTCCCACTTGAACTGGCTGCCCACGATTTCGACCTTCATGGCGTTTTCAGGAGCGGTTCCTGTGATACGATACCAATATACCAGACCAAAAGCTATCAAAATGGTCAGGACAATGGCCGGAACAACCGTCCATATCAATTCCAATTTATTATTGTGCGGGAAATAATACGGTTTGTTATTATCAGATTCCTGATACCTGTAAGCATACCAAAACAGCAATATCTGCGTGACGATAAATACCAGCCCCGTGGCAATCAGGGTATATTTCATCATGTTATCCACCAGGATACCGTGGTCGGAAGCCGAAGTGCCGAACTTCAGCACTTTGTCGCCGAGGGTATGGTGCGCCCACCACACGCCAAAAAGGCCCACGATAAGAAATACCAGCAACAAAAACGCGTTGATTTTATTACTTTGCTTCCGTGTTTTTTCCTCCCCACGGATAACGGCCACCAAATCCGTAGCCCTTGCTATCTGAAAGGTAATAATAAACCCTAAAGCCAATATGGCTATTATGTAGAAAGTCTGCATACTTGTTTTGTTCTGTTGTTATTGATGTCCTTTCCAAACAACTCCCTTCATCAAAAGATACAGGGAGAAGTCTTCTTGATTTTCTTTATCCCGATTTGCCGACAAATATTCCTGAATGAACAAAGGAATATCACCGCTTCACAATTAACCCACTGCCCCGGAAACTACGCTTATGTATGGTGTATAACTGTTTCCTTGATGAAAGGGTGGTTACTGGCCACCAGTGAATGGCGGCTCAACGTCCTGCCCACTACAAATATAATAATCCCTACGAAACCTAAGGCGATACCTAAATCATACAACATATTGGGCACTTTATTGGGTGATATGGCCGGAAAAACCATTTGGTAAAAATCCAACCAGTGACCAAAGATGATGAGGATAGCCACGAAGGTTACCACCGTGTAGTTACGCTTGCTATCCCTACTCATAAATATCAATAAAGGTGCAATAAAGTTAATGATAAACATCGCCCAAAAGATAATGCTGTAAACACCCGTCGCCCTTGGCTTAAAGTAAATTGTTTCCTCGGGAATATTAGCATACCAAATCAACATGAATTGTGAAAACCACAGATATGTCCAAAAGATGGAGAAAGCAAACATAAACTTGCCCACGTCGTGCAGGTGTTCCTTGTTCACCAACTCCAGGTGACCCTTGTTTTTCAGATAGATAACAAACAAGGCTATTACAGACATGCCCGACACAAAAGAACTTGCAAATGTGTACCAGCTATACATGGTGCTGTACCAGTGCGCGTCAATGCTCATCAACCACAACCAAGGCAGTGTGGACATCACGGTAAGCCCGAAAACCACCATGAACAAAGCAGCGGACACCGTGTTGTTCCAGATAAATTTCTTTTTGGCTTCCAAAGATGCAGGCGGGTTTTCATCCAAACTGCGGGAAAGCTTGCGCATACGCCAGCCTATCAATGACCACAGCACAATGGTCAAAATCGTTACGGTAGCATAGAAGCCCTTGTTCAAAAATCCTTTTTTATGGTCAAGCACATGGTCATGCTGCACATGTTCCAAATCCGTCCAGTGATAAATCGTGTGGTTATCCCCAAAAGCTATCGAAAGCAAAATGACAGCGGCAATGACACCAATAACGGGCACTGCCGACGAAACAGCCTCCGTCACGCGGGTGAAAGCCAGTTGCCAACCGCCCCAGGCCAGTGTAGTGGCGCACATAAAGAACATGGCCGCGTTGACCACCAACAAAAAGAATACACTGTTTTGCAGCAAACTGGCCCAAAAACGTGCATGGTTCTTGTGCGCCTCGGCTTCTGACGCAGCCGCCCCATGTGTGGCAAAGTATAAAGCAATAGCGGCAACCAACCCAATCCCCATCAACACAAAGGCTGTTGTATTATACTTTTTAGAAGATGTGAAGTTTTCGATATGTGACATTCCGGTTCTTATTAATAAGTTTAACGCAATTAAAATGTTTTACTTGGCTGCAACAGCGGCACTGTCTGCCGTAGCGGTTGCGGGCGCAGCCGCGGCCGCTCCTCCTTGCTTTCCTTTGATATATTTTACCACTGCCCAACGCTGGTGCGGGGTAAGCTGCGAAGCATAGCTACCCATTGCACGAATACCATAGGTAACGGAATAAAACATCGTACCCGCGGCCATGGCTTTCATATCATCGGCCATAAAGTTTTTAGGAGCCGCAGAATAAGGGCCTTCGCCGTTATTGAAAAGCGGCCCGTTACCATCCAATTTGTCGCCGTGGCAAATCGCACAATTCACCAGATATAACCTTTCGGCTTCCTTGGCATCATAATCGGCACCTGCAGTGTCCAACGGATTTTTAAGCTGCGCGGACAAGGCATAACCCAATGAATCATGTTTCAGCGTAAAGGCATAGTCCTGGCCACGGGCAACGGTTCCCGGTACAGGCAAGCGCGTATAGTGCGCACTATCCTTATCCAGCCTGTCCGTGGGAGCGTAAGTTTCGTATGCTACGCTGTAATACATATCCGGCATATAGGCATATCCGGGATTCTTGTCTGCTCCGCAACCGGCCAACAAACCCGATACGATTACACTGCCTATTAATAAATATTTCTTCATTGTTTGCTTAATAAAGTTTCAAAAACGAAATCGCTTTTATACCTGCGGCACTTTTTGGCCAAACTTAACGGTTTCCTTGTCATAGCGGCCAAACCACCAACCTGTTTCTTTGCGTTGAACGGTCACATCCTGCGCACCCACGCTTTGGAGATAAGTAATGGCTTCTTCCTCGTTTGTCTTGTCGGTGCATTCGATGGCCATTACAAATGTATCGTCCGTGCTGCGCGGGTTAAAATGGTCTTTTTTTACGAACGGCGCCAATTGGCAAAGCCAGCAAAAGGTAAGCACCATGCCCACGGCGGCAAAAAGCACCGTCAGTTCAAACATGATGGGAATCCATGCGGGCAGGGAAAAATAAGGTTTACCGCCAAAGTTAATCTGCCAGTCTACCGTCAATGCCCAGGTAATGAAACTGATGGCCGTGGCCGTACCCGTGATGCCGTAGATAAATCCGGCAATGTGCAGGTCGGTATCCTTTTGCCCCAGTGCCTTATCCAACCCGTGGATAGGGAACGGGGTAAACACATCGTGTATCTTGTACCCTGCCTGGCGCACTTTTGTCACTGCCGGAAACAGCACGTGCTCGTCGTAAAAGTTGCCTACTATAAATTTTTTAACGCTCATTATATTTTTCTTTCGCTTTTGTCTGATTAATGGTGCGCATTTTCATGCTCAAACGTGTCAAGGGACTTGTTCTCGTCATCTGCCATTTCTTTCTTGAAGTTATCACCGCTGCGTTTGAGGATATGTTTGATTTCCGCAATAGCGATCACGGGGAAGTATTTAGAGAACAGGAAATAACAGGTAAAGAAGAGGCCGAACGTACCCATGTAGAAACCTATTTCCCAAATCGTGGGCGAGTAATAGGTACTCCAGGAGCTGGGCAGATAATCGCGGTACAAAGAGGTAACGATAATCACAAAACGTTCAAACCACATACCGATGTTCACCAGGATACTCATAAAGAAGGTTACCAGGATATTGCGCCTCATCTTGCGGAACCAGAATATCTGCGGCGAAATCACGTTACAACCCATCATCAACCAGTAGCTCCAGCCATAAGGACTTGACAGGTTCGCACGGTTTTCCTTAAACGCAAACCATTCGTAATCCACGGCGCTATACCATGCCATGAAAAGCTCGGTCAGGTAAGCAATGCCCACGATAGAACCCGTCAGCACAATAACTTTGTTCATGACCTCAATATGCTCCATTGTGATGTAGTCTTCCAGTTTCAGCACCTTGCGGGTAATCAGCAACAGCGTTTGCACCATCGCAAACCCCGAGAACACCGCCCCGGCCACAAAGTAAGGTGGGAAGATGGTCGTGTGCCAACCCGGTATCACCGACGTAGCAAAGTCAAAAGATACGATAGTGTGTACCGAGAGTACCAACGGCGTACTCAGACCGGCCAATACCAGCGATAAAGCCTCATGCCGTTGCCAGTGCTTGGTACTGCCCGTCCATCCGAAAGAGGCCAGACCGTAAAAAAACTTTCTCCATTTTACCTTCGCCCTGTCGCGGAGGGTGGCCAGGTCAGGCAACAGACCAGAATACCAAAACAGCAGCGAAACCGTAAAGTAAGTAGAAATAGCGAACACGTCCCAAAGCAGTGGTGAGTTAAAATTCACCCACAGCGGGCCACGGGTATTAGGATAAGGCATCACAAAAAACGCGTTCCACACACGGCCCATGTGCCAGATGGGGAATTGCCCCGCGCACATTACCGCAAAAATGGTCATCGCCTCCGCCGCGCGGTTCACGCCTGTACGCCAGCCCTGACGGAAAAGCAACAAGATAGCGGAAATCAGCGTGCCCGCGTGACCGATACCTACCCACCACACGAAGTTGGTGATATCCCAACCCCAGCCGATGGTCTTGTTCAGGTTCCACTGGCCTGTACCGTAAACCACATCCATGTACACGGACACCACGCCGAAAATCAAAAGCCCTACGGAGATAATGAACCCCACCCACCAAAGCTTGCTCGGCTTGTCTTCCACCGGGCGGCAGATGTCTTCCGTAATCTGGTGATAATCTTTATCACCCACTACCAATGGGCCCCGTACCTGTGATTCGTATCTGTTTAATGACATATCTTATTGCTTTGAGCGCTGATTAAGCTATCTTTTTATTTTTTATTAAGTCAACTTCGTGCTTATGGCATCTCCGTTGCGTCGCACACTTCATCGTCCCGACTATAAATCGGCATGAGCCGCTCCTTAATGATGCCCACCTTCATGTCCCTCGGCAGCAGGAACCGCAGCCCCATGCCCTTCAGCAGCGGCATGATGCTCGTCACCACTGATAATCTCGTCCGTGTTCCGCACCTTGGCCAGGTAGCTCACGTTGGGCAGCACGTGCAGTTGCTCCAGCACATAGAAGGTGCGCAGCGGGTTGTTCTTGCGTTCCTTGCTGATGTTGCTTTCGGGGTCATGCACATTACCAAACACGATAGCGTCCGCGGCACAGGCAGAGGAGCAAGCCAAGCGAATGTGTTTGTCCTGCAAAGGCACACCTTCTTTCTTAGCTTTCAATTTTGCCTCTTGCAGGCGCTGCACGCACATAGAACATTTTTCTATCACGCCCCTTGAGCGAACGGCCACATCGGGGTTCAGCACCATGCGCGTAAGGTCGTCGTTCATCTGAAACACCACCGGGTCGAGCTTGCCCACCACGGTCTGATCTTGGTTATTCGGGAAGCTGTCCGCCCCGGTATAATCCAACCAATTGAAACGGCGCACTTTATAAGGACAGTTGTTGGCACAATAACGCGTACCGATACAACGGTTATAAGTCATGTGGTTCAATCCTTCGGCACTGTGGTTGGTTGCCGCCACGGGACATACGTTTTCGCAAGGCGCATTGTCGCAATGTTGGCACATCATCGGCTGAAAGACCACGCCCTTCAATTCGTTGGGGTTGTTCTCGTCAGAAACATAGTAACGGTCAATGCGCAGCCAGTGCATATCGTGATAGCGCAGCACCTCGCTCTTGCCCACCACTGGCACGTTGTTCTCGGCATGACAGGCTATTACACAAGCACCGCAACCAAAGCAGGCGTTCATGTCAATGCTCATGCCCCATTTTATACCGGGTTGTTCGTGCTTGGCGTACATAGTACCGCTTGCGGCAAAATCATCCCGTGTGGCATTTTCCTTGCCCGTATATGTTTTATAAAGTTTATCCCGATAATCCTTTATCTCCGTTTTATCTTTAATAAAGGTGGCTAAAGAAGTTTCCCTTACCACATCCACGCGACCTTCATAGCTATTGTGGATTTGCGTTTGTGCCAGTTTATATTTCTTGCCCGTGTTCTCTGCGTCTGCCTGGGTAACGAACAGGTTTACGTTCGTCCCGTTGAAGGAAGACAACGGGTACATGTCCACGCCCACATTTTGGGAAACAACGCCCAACGTGTCCGTGCGGCCATAGCCCAATGCCACGGCAATCGTGTTGTCGTCCATGCCAGGCACCACTATAATCGGCAGTTCATACTCTTTACCGCTGGCCTTGATTTTTATCACGGGCTTTTGCGGGTAATATTCGTAATCGTTGCTCTTATAGTCAATCTTTAGTTCATCGGCTGTTTTTACCGAGATAATCGCGTAGTTGTCCCAAGTTATTTTGGTAATAGGATCAGGCAGTTCCTGCAGCCACGGGTTGGCCGGATGTGAACCAGAACCCAACGCATTGCTTTGATAAAGCACGATTTCCTTCTTACCGCCTTTCGGAGCCGAGGATAACGCA
Organism: Niabella sp.; assembly: GCA_047601605.1. GTDB lineage: Bacteria > Bacteroidota > Bacteroidia > Chitinophagales > Chitinophagaceae > Niabella. Next base: position 994,598 of record JASGIU010000002.1, on the reverse strand, counting down.
GCCACGGCACCTGCCAAGGCACCACCGCTATATCCGCCCGCAGACGGGGACGGGGCAGACGTCAACCACACGCCATTTTCCAATACCTTGAAGTAAGCGTTTTCGCCGCCGATTTTGGAAACCCAGTAATTTTTGAAATAGTCCTCGAACAGATCTGCCTTGCCCATCCAGCGCAAAAGGCTTTCCTGCCATTGCCTTGTTTTGAAGAGCGGGGCAATCGTCGGCTGCATAAAACCGATGCTGCCAGTCGTAGCTTCCCCGTCGCCCCAACTTTCCAGATAGTGGTGCGTGGGCACAAGATAATCGCACAAGGCTGCAGTTTCGTCCTGCTTTTCGGCAAAAGATATTTTTACTTTCGCCTTGGCAAAAGCTTTTTGCACCCTTTCTTTTTGAGGCCAGGTGTAAACAGGGTTTGCGCCGTATATCATGAGCGTGCTAACCGCGCCGCTTTCCAGTTCGCTCAGCAAAATGTCAAAATCCTTGTCAACGCCCTTGCGGTAGTTTACCGGGGCAGCCCAATCTATTGTTGAGCCATAAGAACCAATTGCATGGTTTATGGCATTGATAACCAGTTGAACATTCACATCGTTGCTATTGGCAACCACCAGACACTGACCCGGGTTTGCCAGCAAATCCTTGGCCACCTTATCTATGCCGGCCTTTAATTTGGGATTGGCGATTTCGGGCGCATTAATACCCGCAACACCTACCGCCGCGGCCAGTGCCAGCACTACCGCTCCCGTTTCAGACGGGCGATGATTAAACCGTTCATCAGCATTCGCCCCTGTCATGCTCAGGAAACTTTCAAACTGATAGTGCTTGCTCATTTCGGGGTTGGCCTCGTTTATTTTCCTGTTCAGTGCGTAGCCGTGCTGATATTCCACGGGGCTAAGCCAGGTGCCTAAAAAATCTGCCCCAAAACTTACGATTACTTTTTTCGCCTGCTCAAAACGATAAGCCGGGATAGCCCGCTTGCCAAAACTGGCTTCGTTTGCCAGCAACATGCCTGTATAAGAAACGGCATCATATTGTACATGCTTAAAATTCGGATAAGCAGCCTTAAAATCTGCAATTACCTGCAAGGCCGAAGGCGAATTAATAGTGCTTGTCAGCAATACAACCTGTCCTCCCGCATTCTTGATAGCAGCGGTTATCTCTTTATCCAATTCTTCAAAAGTGCCTATTTCCTTAAAGCGTTTCCCGTCTTTCTTTTTAGGGTGCGTCAGCCTGTATTTATCATACAAATCCAACACGGAAGCCTGAATACGCGCCGTGGTGCATCCCTTCACAAATGAAAGGTCGTTGCCCTCTATGAGAATGGGGCGGCCATCGCGCACACGTGCTAACACGGGAACCACGTCGCCGTCCTGCACAAAAGTAGTAGCGTAGTATTTTGCCTCCCCGGGTATGAGTTGCTCGGGTTTGTTGGCATAAGGAATGGCCTTGCGCACCTTGGTCTGGCAACCGGCAGCCAACGTGGCCGCGGCAGTGCTGAACCCAAGATATTTCAAGAAATCCCTGCGGGGCGCCTTGGCATCCAGCAGACCCTTGCTGTCAAAATCCTCAAAGGGAAGTTCTTCGCGAAACTCGTCCTGAACCTTCTTTTTAAAATTCTCCGGGTCGTTTATTTCCCCAAAACCCTGCCAGTACTTTTTATGGCTCATTTATATCTCAGTTTGAAAATTTGAAAATTTGAAACCCTGAAAATGTCCTAAACAACCAATCTAACAAATCTTCCTACATTTTCATATTTCACTTTTAAAATATCCGGTCAAATTAATAGTGACATTTTTGACATTCCAACCCGCCTATATCCTTAACGGTCACGCTGTCCATCTTGCCTGCCTTAATATCGTCATGGAATTTTTCATAAATGCTGTAGAACTGATTGCCCTTGGTGGAGTCGGTGTTAAAATTCACCGCTGTTTGCCTGTGACAATTCACGCACCAGCCCATGCTCAGTTCAGAGAACTGCTTCACTTCATCCATGGCTGTTATTTCGCCGTGGCAGGTCTGACATTGCACGTTGCCTACCCTCACGTGCTGGCTATGGTTAAAGTAAACGTGGTCGGGCAGGTTGTGAATCCTTACCCATTCGATAGGCTTGGCCTGAGATGCATCCCAATCATTGGGTTTGGCCGGGTCAAAGCCCGCATATTCAAACAATTTGGCAATCTCGGCAGAACCGTCCACCTTGTTACCGCGGGAATCCACCAATTGTTCCCCATTATACTTGGTAATCGTTTTATGACAGTTCATACAAACATTCACAGAAGGAATGGCGGCCGTTTTGCCCTCCCAAGCATTGCCGTGACAGTACAAACAATTTATCTGGTTGATGCCCGCATGTACCTTGTGAGAATAGAAGATAGGCTGCTTCGGCTCATAATTAATCTGTCGATTTATGTTTATCATCCCTTTTGTGAAGAAATACCCGCTCACGATAAACAGCACAATGGCTGCCGTGGCCAGATAACGTTTATTGCGGTAAACCGGGATTTCCGGAATGCCCACGATACCATCAGCCTCATCCGTGATTTTTTTCAGGTTTCTGTTCACAAAAATCAACACCACGGCCACTAATGCAAAAATCAGCGAGATGATGCCGAAAATCAGGTTGTTTTGTCCGTCACTGGCCTTTGCTTCGCCACCTGCCGCACCTCCGGCAGTTGCCGCTGCAGCAGCATCCAGCTTGCCGCTTCCTTTTGCATCAATATACGCTAATATATTATCTATCTGCGCATCGGTCAGGTCGGGAAACGTCTGCATGACCGTGGGCGTGAGCTTGGAAGCTTCCACAGCCAAGGGATAACCTGATGCCGTAAGCTTGACATTGTTCCGAATCCATTCGTGCAACTTTTCCTTTTCGGGCCATTGGCTTTCCACACCGAAAAGAGCCGGGCCGGTACTGTTGCTTTTCATATCCCCTGCGTGACAAGCCTGGCATTTGGACACGAATAATTGCTTGCCTTCGGCCACCCCGGCATCGTCCTGTGCATAGGTAAATATAGAAACGACTAAAAGCGTTATCGTCAAAAGTAACAGCCTTTGAAAAGTATGCTTATAAATACTCATAAACGCATTAAATGTAAAATGTGGATAAAAACCTCTGATTGAGTGCAAAAATAAGGGTCGTGATTAACAAAACATCAACATTTAGAAAATTTTTTAAACCCGCTACCAGCTTGGGTTTCAGACGATTTTTTCATTTTTTTGCAACCTTTCCAAAATACTTTGTCATGTAAAAGTCATCCTTTTTTGGGTGATTTTTCAACAAAAAAAGCCCAAATCAAAGGTAAAACAACGATGTTATCGCCGACATTTTTAGACAGGACGACAATTTATGAGTGATAGATTTAAGAGAATAATTATCGGGAATCAGGAAGGGTGTTTTTAGGCCAACGGCTTATTAAAAAAACTTCATTGTGTTTTATAAAATGCCCCGTTCAACGGAAGACCGAGTTTTTCCATTGCCTGACTGGCGGCCAACTGTGAGGCATCTTTTTTGTTGAAGGCCTTGCCAATGGCCACAGGCTCCCCATCAAGGGTAGCAGCCACGCAAAACAACCTCCTGCCGCCTTCCATTGATTCATTAATGGTAATAAACTCCAATTGTTTGCCATTTTTATTGGCCCAACCGTATAGTTTGTTTTTATGGTTGATTTCGGTTGATTCCAATTCGTCCAGAAACATGTGGGGTTTGATAATGTAATCCGTAACCCAACGACCTGTTTTTTTGTATCCGTGATCAAGATAGATTGCCCCCACGAGTGCCTCAAGGGTGTTGCCGAAGATGTGGCTGGTGCGGAGCGAAGAATCTGATTTATTGTAGCGGGTTATTTTTTTTAGGCCTATGCGCAGGGCTACTTCGTTAAGCTTATGCCGGTTCACCATCTTGCTGCGCATTTCCGTAAGGAAACCCTCGCCCTGATAAGGATATTTTTTGAAAAGGTATGCTGCGACAAGGGCACTCAGCACCGCATCGCCCAGATATTCAAGGCGTTCGTTGTTCTCGTCCACGTTATCGCCGAGCGAACGATGAGTGAGCGCGGTTTTGTAAAGAGAAATGTTTTCAGGAGGGAAGCCAAGTATATTTTTAAGCTCTTCCCTCAAAGAGGCATCTGACTTTTTCTTAAATAAATGTACAATTAAATTCACCTTCTTATTTAAGGAATGGCGTCACGATATTGCGGCGCCGAAAACTTATTCGCTGAATTTCTTTACGATAACACATGCGTTGTGCCCACCAAAACCAAAAGTATTGCTCAAAGCGGCGTTGACAGTTCTTTCCTGAGCCTTGTTGAACGTCATGTTCAGCTTCGGGTCAAGGTTGACATCATCGGTAAAATGGTTAATAGTGGGCGGAACGATGCCATGGTTAATGCTCATGATACAGGCAATAGCCTCTATAACACCTGCGGCGCCGAGGCAATGCCCTGTCATTGATTTCGTGGAGCTTATGTTAAGCTTATAAGCATGTTCCCCAAATACATTCAGGATTGCCTTTATCTCGGCCATATCCCCCACAGGCGTAGAGGTTCCGTGCGTGTTGATATAATCAATGTCTTCGATACTCATGTTGGCATCTTTCAACGCCTGATACATTACGTTTTCTGCACCCAATCCCTCGGGGTGGGGAGCTGTAATGTGGTAAGCATCGTCTGTTGAGCCGCCCCCGGCAACCTCACAGTATATCTTTGCGCCACGGGCAAGGGCATGTTCCAATGTTTCCAGTACAAGTATTGCCCCGGCCTCGCCCATTACGAAGCCATCCCTGTCCTTGTCGTAAGGGCGGGAAGCCGTTGTAGGGTCGTCATTCCGCTCGCTCATGGCCTTCATGGCATTGAACCCGCCTACACCTGCTTCGCTGATGACGGCCTCGCTTCCCCCTGTGAGGATAATGTCGGCCTTGCCTAAGCGCAACGCATCAAACGCATTGATAATAGCATGTGTACTACTCGCACAAGCACTCACCGTGGAATAGTTGGGGCCGCGCAGGTTATGACGCATAGCCACATGGCCCGGAGCCATGTCCAATATCATTTTAGGGATAAAGAACGGGCTGAAACGTGGCGTGCCGTCCCCTTCTGCAAAATTTACCACTTCCTGCTGAAAGGTGGTAAGGCCACCAATGCCACTACCCAAAATAACACCTACCCTATCAGGATTGATATTATCTTTTGTAAGGCCGGCATCCGCCATAGCCTGGTCACTTGCTACCAAGGCGAACTGGGAGAACCTGTCAATTTTACGGGCTTCCTTTTTATCCAGGAAATCCGTAGGCTCAAAATTCTTTACTTCACAGGCAAACCTCGTCCTAAACTTGGAAGCATCAAACAAGGTAATGGGTGCTGCGCCGGACACACCGCTTACCAAACCCTTCCAGTATTCGTCCACGGAATTACCCAAAGGGGTCAAGGCGCCCATTCCCGTAACTACTATCCTATTAAACTTCATCCGTTATGTTTTTTCTTTTCTGTCGGTCTTTTGAAAATTTGCCGCAAATATACCACTGCTAACCCCACGAACATACGAAAGTTCGGGCATAATTCATAGCATGGCAATAGTTAAGATAAAAACCGCCTTTGCCTGATAGCAGCCAAAGGCGGGGTATTCAACTTTCGCACAAATTAAGACCTGATGAAAGGACAAGCATATTATTCCCTAAAAGGGCTTATTTGGCATGCTCTTCCAGGTAAGACACAGCCTGACCAACTGTGGTGATGGTTTCGGCCTGTTCGTCAGGGATAGAGATGTTGAATTCTTTTTCAAATTCCATAATCAACTCAACGGTATCTAACGAATCGGCACCCAAATCATTTGTGAAAGACGCTTCGGTGGTAACTTCGGCTTCGTCAACACCCAATTTGTCAACGATGATTTTTTTTACTCTTGATGCAATGTTCTGACATATCTTTTTAATTTAGTTATGGCTGCAAAAATATAGTTTTTAAATAAATCTGCATAGGAAACAAAAAAAAAACTAAAAATGTTCGTGTGCCATTTTTTTTACGCAACTTTACAGTGACCGCAAATTGCGGCGATTAGCTTGTCTGTAATAGGTTTAACAGCCCCCGGGCATTTTTTTATAATTGGCTTATGGCTTTGTGCATTATTGATTTTGGTTCAAAAAAATACCAGCAAATGCTCGATTTGCGCAACGAGATCCTGCGCAAACCCCTTGGGATGGAGCTAAATGGAGAAGACACGGCGCGCGACGCCGACAGTATCCTTATCGGCTTTTTTGAAGAAGAAACCATGTTGGGCTGCTGTATGCTGGTGCGGGACGAGGACGGCATATTGTTGCGCCAAATGGCCGTCAGGTACAATTTACAGGGAAAGGGCGTGGGCAGGGCCATCATGAATTTTGCCGAAAACATTGCCCGCGACCTGGGGTACCAAAAAATAGCCATGTATGCCCGCAAGCAGGCGCAGGGCTTTTACGAAAAACTGGGCTACACGACCAACGGCGAGGAATTCGTAAAACTGACTATCCCGCACGTGGTCATGGAAAAGTATATCTGACACGCGTTGCGGCCATTTCTCCGCATTTTACAAAAACAAAAGGCTGTTCCTTTTGCCTGCATAGCAAGTCAAAGAAACAGCCTTCTTATTTTAGCGTAAGTATGTGCTTATATTACCACGACGCCGGTAGCCAGAAAGCTAACCCTTTCTTCGGGCTGGGTAATTGCGTCTATCTCCGCCTGCGATTTTTTGGCATCTTCCGCATAGTGTTTCAGTTCATCAACCGAAACCAGCTTTTTGGTAGCCACACCGTCCAGCACGATTGTTTTTCCGGCCACTGCAGTGGGCACAAAGAATGAATAATCCTTGAATTTGATTTGCATCGTTTTGTTACCAGGCATTTCCATTGTTACCCAGCAACCTTTTTTCGGGCATACGGCTACGGCTTTGCCTTTTATCTTGCCCGTATAAGTATCCGATTTTTTCAGCTTTTTGGCGAGTTGTTCCAACGTTATGGCTCCTTTTGCCGTAATATCATCGCCATATTTATCACCTGCATTCGCATCGCCTACCGGCGGCTGTGCATAGAGCGTAAAAGACAATGCGGCAGCAACCATCAAGAGTATACACTTTTTCATTTTTGTATTTTTAAATTTTATATAAAACGCAAAAATAATCAAAAGACCGTTTTGAAAGCAAAGCCCTTTTAGACAAGGCAGGATATTGCCAAATTATTATATTTTTGGTAATTATTTCATTCAAAATCAAGGCCATGTCTGGAAGGATAAAAGTAGCCGTATCATATTTTCTTTTTTGGATAATCTATTTCATGACCGGCAGGGTCATTTTTTTAGCCTATCAAAAACAACAGACGGCCCTTCTGGAATGGGGTGACATAGGCGGTGTGTTCCTGCACGGCTTAAAGATGGATTTTTCGGCAGCAGGTTATATCTGCGGGTTTTTCTTTCTCGTGTTAAGTATATCAGGACTATTGTCGCGGCAGGTGACACGCAAAATCCTGTTTTATTACACGGTGGTGGTACTGGTATTTACTTCCCTATTATCCATCATAGACTTAGAAATTTTCAATGCTTGGGGATTCAGGATAGATTCCACGCCCCTGCGCTATCTCGCCAACCCCGGCGAAGCATGGGCATCCTCTAAAAGCTCGCCTGTCTTGCTTTTGGCGGTATTGTTCATCCTGTTGTTCTGTGTTTCGTTTTGGGTTGTAAAACGATTTATTTTCCGGCAAATAGACAAATGGGGCGAGATACGTTTCTTCCCGTTCGTGGTTTACGGCCTGCTGATGAGCGGCTTGCTTATCATCCCCATAAGGGGCGGTTTCGGTCTGGCGCCCATGAACCAAAGCGCGGTCTATTTCTCCAAAAATAATTTTGCGAACATCAGTGCCATCAACCCGGTATGGAACTTTATCGCATCCGTCATGCGCAGCAAAAGCGGGAGCAAAAACCCTTATATCTTTTTGCAAGAGGCGCAGGCAAAGCAAATCGTGAAGGATTTGTATGAAAGCAAGGACACACAACGTTTTGTGCTGGACAGCGCAAGCCCTCGTCCGAACATCCTGATAATCGTTTGGGAAAGTTTTACCAAAAAAGCCGAAGGGCTTGTGTACAAAGGCGTTCCCGTCACCCCACGCTTTGAGGAACTGAAAAAAGAAGGCATTTATTTTGATAGCTTATATGCCGTGGGCGACCGCACGGACAAAGGACTACCCGGCATCCTGAGCGGCTATCCCACTCAACCGGAAGAATCCATCATCAAACATCCTGAAAAAACAGACTCCCTGTTCATTCTTAGCAAAGATTTTAAAAAGCAAGGCTACACGACCAGTTTTTACTACGGCGGCGAAGCCAATTTTGCCAATATCAAATCTTATCTGTTCGCCGGGCAGTTTGACACCATCGTGGAAATGTCTGCCTATCCTGCAAAACTGGCCACGTCCAAATGGGGCGTGCACGATGAGTACACTTTCAACAAGTTTATCGAAGACTTTAAAACACCCCGAAAACAGCCGTTTTTCAGCACTTTCCTCACGCTTTCCAGCCACGAGCCCTTTGAAACGACCACTGCCGTGGCCATCCCCGGTGAGGATATTCAGGATAAATATCTTAATTCCCTGCACTATACGGATGAAATGCTGGGGCGCTTTATCGCAACAGCCAAACAACAACCCTGGTGGCACAATACCCTTATCGTCATCATAGCCGACCACGGGCATCGCCTGCCCGATACAGGAAATAAAATTGACAATTTCAAAATCCCCATGCTTTGGCTGGGCGGCGTGGTGAAAACACCGATGGCGCACACCCATATTGGCTCGCAGATGGATTTGCCCGCCACCCTGTTAGGGCAGTTAAAGATGGATTACAGTACTTACATCTGGTCAAAAAATCTTTTTTCACCGTATAAAAACTGGGCGTTCTTTACGTTCAATAACGGTTTTGGATACATTACCCCGCAGGCGCAGATATTGTACGACAACACCGGCAAACAGCTTATCAGCAGCACCCTGACAAACCCGACAAAAGAACTCACGGAAGGCAAGGCGCTGGAACAATTGACCTATCAGGATTTTTTGAAACGGTGATTGTTTATATAACCGTTAGACAAATGTGTAATTCAGCAGCGGCCGTCACTATAAAGAACCTACAAAATACATGGACAATCACTCCATAAAACTTGAAACTTTTTCGGAAGCTGACTTTGACACGCTTATTTCCTGGGTCAAAGATGAAAAGGAGCTTATTCAATTTGCAGGGCCTATTTTCAACTTCCCCTTAACAAAAGAACAACTACACTACTATCTTGCCGACCCGAAACGACATGTTTTTAAAGTCATTCACAACAAAACAAATACGGTAATAGGACATTGTGAAGTTTATAAAGGAAATGGACAAACCTGCAGGTTATGCAGAATACTTATTGGTAACAAAATTTTTCGTGGCAAAGGTTACGGAACACTTTTAGTCAAACTTTTGACCGAATGGAGCTTTGAGAAACTGAACGTAAACTCTGTTGACCTGAATGTATATGACTTCAATACTTCTGCTATAAAATGCTATGAAAATGCCGGGTTCAAAAGAACAGGTATAAACGAAGTAACAACACAAGTAAACCATGAAACCTGGTATTCTTACAGCATGACCATTAGCCGGGAAGATTTTTACAAAAGACTGACCTTCCGCGATTTGAATTAATGCCTACATTTGTGCCCGTTTATCAATCCTGTAAGCTATGTACCAATATCTTTCAAGCAAGGCATTATTCGAAAGGGCGCAACAAAGCATACCCGGCGGCGTCAACTCCCCCGTAAGGGCGTTTAAAAGCGTGGGCGGCACGCCGTTGTTCATCGAAAAAGCAAAAGGCGCTTATCTATACGATGTGGACGGGCAACAGTACATAGACTACATCGCATCCTGGGGGCCTATGATATTAGGCCACGCCTATCCGCCTGTTATCAAAGCGATACAGGAGCAAGCAGCATATTCTACTTCTTTTGGCGCCCCGACCGAACTGGAAGTGAAAATAGCCGAGCTCATCAAAAGCATGGCACCTAACATAGACCTTATACGCATGGTGAGCAGCGGCACCGAAGCCTGCATGAGCGCTTTGCGCGTGGCCAGAGGATTTACGGGCAGGAATAAATTCATCAAATTTGAAGGATGCTATCACGGCCATGCCGATTCCTTTTTGGTAAAAGCAGGCAGCGGCGTAGCAACCTTCGGTATACAAAGCGTACCGGGCGTGACTGCCTCCACCGCTGCGGACACGCTTACCTGTGCCTACAATGATTTGGAAGTCGTGCAACAATTGGTTTCCCTGCACAAAGGTGAAATAGCCGCGATTATTCTTGAACCCGTGGCGGGCAACATGGGATGCATCCTGCCCCAGGAAGGCTTTGTGGAAGGATTGAGAAAAATATGCGATGAAGAAAACATCCTGCTCATTTTCGATGAGGTCATGACCGGGTTCAGGCTCGCCCCCGGCGGCGCACAACAAAAACTAAACGTACAGGCAGACTTGGTTACTTACGGCAAGGTAATCGGTGCAGGGATGCCCGTCGGCGCATTTGGCGGCAAGCGCGAAATCATGCAGGTGGTCGCACCGCTTGGTCAGGTTTATCAGGCCGGCACGCTTAGCGGCAATCCTATCGCCATGATTGCGGGCTACACCTTGCTGAGCGAACTCAACAACAATCCGCATCTTTTTGAAGAACTTGATACCAAAACAAAATATCTCGAAAACGGCCTTGATAAAGTATTGTCAAAATCAGGACACCCATATATCATTAATTCGATGGGAAGCATGATAAGCGTGCATTTCAGCGAAAAACCCGTGACCAACTTTGCCAGTTCGGCCGCTTCTGACATACAAAAATTCAATAAACTGTTTCATGCTTTGCTGAAACGAGGTATCTACCTACCGCCATCCGGCTTTGAGAGTTGGTTTTTGAACAACGCCTTATCTTACGAAGATTTGGACAAAACGATCAATGCTTTTGAAGATAGCCTAAAGGAATTGTAAAAGCGTTATCAGGCAGGCTCTACGTGAATCAGTATATATTGCAGTTCGGGAAGTTGCAGGCGCAACACATCCTTTAGCCTGTGTGCAATATCATGGCCTTCGCGCACGGTTTTGTCGCCATCCACGATGATATGCAAATCCACATGATACTGCATGCCCGATTTGCGGATAAAACATTTTTCGGTTGCCTTCACCCCTTCAACGGTCAGCGCCACTTCCCTGATTTTTTTTATCCTGTCATCATAAAGGTTTTCGTCCATCATTTCGCTGAGCGCGGGTCTGAAGATGCGATAGCTGTTATATAATATAAATCCCGCGGCAAACAACGCGGCCCAGTCATCGGCCATCTCATAGCCCTTGCCCATGACCAGCGCTATGGTGATGCCAATAAACGCCGTCACTGAGGTAATCGCATCGCTACGGTGGTGCCAGGCATCAGCTTTTAAAGAACTACTGTTTACCTGACGGCTTTTGCGGATGACGATTTGATAAGAAATTTCCTTCCAAACAATGATAATGCCCAGCACGATGAGTGTCCACGGCTGTGGCGCCTCGTGCGGCGCACCAATATTCTTGATGCTTTCATACGCTATAATGGTCGCAGATATAGTCAGGAAACCGACAACCATAAACGTGATAAGCGGCTCGATGCGGCCATGTCCGTAAGGATGGTTTTCGTCTGCCGGGCGGCTGGCATATTTAAGCCCTAACAACACGAGAAAAGAAGCAAAGATATCTGTGGTGGATTCAATAGCGTCTGCAATGAGTGCGTATGAGTTGCCCCAAACGCCTGCCAGACCCTTGATAAGAGCCAGGCCTGCATTGCCTGCTATACTGAACCAAGCCGTCTTTATCGCTCCTTTTGCTTCTTCCATTGAAATCGAATACCGATGGTCTGCAAAAGTACAGGTATGAGGTCTGATTACAGTCCTTGCCTGACAGATTTCTGATTGATGGTGAATAGTGGGTGTTGAACGGCTATGGCACACAACATACCACCCAAAGCCAATCGCTTATCGGCATAAGCTATATCCTCAAAGTATAGATATGCTTTAATTTTTATGAGACTTTATCAAATTGATAAAATCATCAAACAAATAGCGGGAATCGTGCGGGCCGGGCGTGCTTTCGGGGTGATATTGCACCGAAAAAGCAGGCTTGCCTTTTACTCGGATGCCCTCGATAGATTGGTCATTGAGATTGAGGTGTGTCACTTCCACCCGGTCTGAAACCTTTACTGCGTCAGGGTCTACGCCAAAACCGTGGTTCTGCGTGGTTATTTCAGATTTTCCGGTCACCAGGTTTTTGACAGGATGGTTCAGGCCACGGTGCCCGTGGTGCATCTTGAACGTATTGATGTCATTGGCAAGTGCCAGCAACTGATGCCCCAAACAAATGCCAAAAACAGGCTTATCTTCTTGCAAAATTTGCTTTACGGTGGAGATGGCATAATCCATCGCGGCAGGGTCGCCGGGGCCGTTGGAAATAAAATATCCGTCCGGATTGAAGGCTTTTACCTCATCAAGCGGCGTTTTAGCCGGGAACACTTTTACGTGCGCCCCACGGTCAACCATACATTGCAAAATATGCCGTTTGGTACCGTAATCCATCACCGCAATTTTTATATCGGAAGCACTGTCGCCAAGTTCGTAAGATTCTTTTGTGCTTACTTTTGAGGCCAGTTCCAAGCCGCTCATATCAGGCACCTCCGCCAGCCTCTTCTTCAACTCATCAATATCAAATATCTCGGAAGATATAATACAGTTCATCGCGCCCTTGGTGCGGATATGCGCCACCAACGCCCGCGTATCAATCCCCTGAATAGATACGATATTATTTTTTTCCAGATAATCCTGCAAAGAGCCGTTGGCCGATTTGCGCGAAAAATTCTCATTAAGATTTTTGGCGATGACACCAAGAATCTTTACGCCTTCAGATTCCACGTCAACATCCTTGACGCCATAGTTGCCAATGTGGGCAGCGTTCATGATAACAATCTGACCAAAATAGCTGGGGTCGGTAAACACTTCCTGATACCCGGTCATGCCGGTATTGAAGCAAATTTCACCAGTGGTGGTTCCTTTGGCGCCAAAGGCAAAACCTTCGATAATGGTACCATCTTGCAAGAGCAGGATTGCGGGAGTTTTTGTTTCAGGCATCTATTTAAAAAAGATATTGAGGTTTAAAAAACAAATTGCGCAAAATTAAGGGGATTTTGCGACTTGGCGGGCATCCCGCCCAACATTTTTTGCAGGGAAAAGCATCCGCCCATTATCATTGCCGACAGCGATTTCCCTGATTTGACATATCACATTTTGTCCGATGTCATTTCCTGATTTTCCTTTCGTACAGAAAAATATGCATAAAACGCTACCCATCCTTTACCTATTGATGAACGGAAAATTTCATGTAGGTTTGTATTGCTTATTTCAAAAAACAGATAACATGATTAAAAGATTACTTGTTCTTACGGTAGCAGCCTTATTTACGATGAATGCCTTTGCCGCAGATGCGGACAATCTTATCGGCAGATGGGACATCACCATTGACAAAGGAGGAAACACCGCGCCTTCCTGGTTAGAGGTGAAATTGTCTGGGTTTAAAACGCTTGTGGGGTATTTTGTAGGGGAAAGCGGCAGCGCCAGACCCGTTTCCGAAGTGAAATTTGACAACGGAAAATTCTCATTTGCCATCCCGCCACAATGGGAGAGCGAACCAAACAACCTGGTGCTGGAAGGCACTTTAACGAATAACGGCATAGAAGGCACGGTCATCTATCCCAACGGGAAAAAATATAACTGGAAGGGTGTAAAAGCCCCTTACTTAAACAGAACCAAGGTTCCCGTATGGGGCGCGCCCATAAAGTTATTCAACGGCAAAGACCTTTCCGGCTGGAAAGCGCTTGGGGCGATCAACCAATGGATTGTAAAAGACGGCATTTTAACCAGCCCGAAATCTGGCGCAAATCTGGTATCTGAAAGAAAGTTCAATGACTTTAAACTGCATATCGAGTTTCGTTATCAAAAAGGCAGCAACAGCGGCGTATATCTCCGCGGCCGGTACGAAACGCAAATATTGGATAACGATAAATCAGAACATCCCTCCAACGTATTGTTCAGCGGGATTTATGGCTTCCTGACACCCAGTGAAATCAATGCCAAAGGCCCCGGCGAATGGCAGCAATACGATATTACCCTGATTGGCAGAATGGTAACAATTGTTGCCAATGGCAAAACAGTCATCAATCACCAGGAAATTCCCGGTATCACGGGCGGGGCGTTGGATTGTCATGAAGGAGAACCGGGGCCGATATATTTACAGGGAGACCACGGCCCTATTGAGTTCAGGAACATTACCATCACTCCTGCAAAATAATTTAGTAACAGATAGCACGATATCGCCAAGGAGGTTATTTGTATGTGGTCAGCGTTATTGAAAAAAATCCAATCCGGTGACATCAGGTCGCTTGCAAGGTGTATCTCTCTTGTTGAGAATGAGGTGGACGGCTATCGCCAGTTTATGCGTGCCCTGCCCGTGTCCGGCACACCAATCATCGGCATCACGGGGCCGCCCGGCGCCGGAAAAAGTACCCTGACGGATGAATTGATAGCCTCCTTTGTTTCGCAGGACAAAAAAGTGGCGGTGCTTTGCATTGACCCTTCCTCACCCTTTAATTTAGGCGCACTGTTGGGCGACAGGATACGCATGAGCCGTTGGTATAACAACGATGCCGTGTTTATCCGTTCGCTCGCGAGCCGCGGCTCTTTGGGCGGGCTTAACCCCAAAATCATCGAAATATCCGACGTACTGAAGGTTTCGGGGTTTGACGCCGTCATCGTGGAAACCGTGGGCGTGGGGCAAAGCGAGATAGAAATAGCCGGGCTGGCCGATGTAACCGTGGTGGTGCTGGTGCCCGAGGCCGGGGACGAAATACAGACCATGAAAGCCGGGCTGATGGAGATTGCGGATGTATTCGTCATCAACAAATGCGACCGCCCCGGCGCCGATATTTTTGCAAAAAACCTGCGGCTGATGCTGGCGCCTGCCTTTTCGCGCACGCAGGTAGAAATCCCCGTGGTATCCACCATTGCCGCACGCAAAGAGGGCATCGGCAATCTTTACAATGCGGTGATGCGAAGGCTGCAAAACCTTTCCATAAAAAGCACGCGCAGTTGGCTGTTGGCTGACAAAGCCTACCAACTTATCCAAAAGGAAAGAATGCGGGACGTGAAAAAAGAAGCCCTCCGGCAGCAGATAGAGCAAGACCCCAACGTGAACATATACCGTTTTACAGAGAATTATTATCTTCAGAAAGATAAAAGCAATAATAATTTTTAGTCCATGGACTACGTTACATTTAAAACAAAAAATATGCTAACGGGAATACATCCAAAATTACCCATGCGAAATAAAAGTGTGACCAAGGACTTTTACCTGAATAAATTAGGTTTTAAAGAATTAGGTGATTATGGAGATTATTTGATGATTAAAAAGGATAATATAGAAATCCATTTTTTTGAATTTAAAGAACTTGACCCAAAAGAAAATTATGGGCAGGTATACATCCGAACAAATAACATTGATAAATTATATCAATCACTTTTGGAAAATGGCACGCCTATTCATCCAAACGGTTCGCTGCAAGCCAAACCCTGGGGGCAAAAGGAATTTTCTATACTTGACCCTGATAGCAATCTGATGACTTTTGGGCAAGGAATATAATTAAACGAAAAAGCAAACATGACGCATAGTAGGAATTAAAACTTATGCGTTATAATAATTTACTCCCCGTGTTCCTGACGGCTTTGCTCGTTTTTCCACCATCTATATCCAACAATACCGATAATAAGGAGTGGGGCAAACGCGAGGTAGATTATGCCGGAGTTCATGCCGCTGGCGGGACCGTCACCAAGTTGCTGGGCCGTTTTGGTGCATATAGAGCATTGCGCCGTAACGGACAGCGATGCTATGACCAAAAAAATGCTTAAACCAAACAGGCGAAACCGTTTCATAACACAAAAATAAGGATGTTTGAACATTTAACCGACTCCCGCACAATCAACAATTTGTTATAAAAAAAATCCGGGACATCTTTCAATCCGTATAAAATTTGTGCGCCAACGACCCTTTCCAAGCAAAATTATCGGCTTTAAAAAATTTCGGCGACAAAGATCGGGCATTCGGCGACAAAATCGGGCATTTCGGCGAAATTTTTGGAAACCCGCTCCTCAGCGCATTACTTTTACATCAGTTTAGAGGGCTTAAAGAGTGGGCCTCGGGATTTGTCTAAGTCGAACGACGCTCCTCTTTTCTTTTGATTTCATGTTAATTAATCATATAATAATCGGGCGAAATTCGCCCGATTATTATTTTATCCAAGTCCGTCTGTATAAATCGAAAATAATTATCCTATTTCATCATCTTTCACCTTCCAATTTTTGGACTTTTTTCTTTTGGGCAAAAAGCCATTTAAGAAGTCCAGGTTCGGCAAAAGCGGAGTCCCAACTATTGTGATTAGCATCTGGATAAAGCGTAAACTTCACGTTTACCCCGTTGCGCTTCATCGCTTTTACCATTTCCTCCGAATATTTAGGCAACACCACATCATCCTTGGCCCCATGAAAAACCCACCAAGCGGTTCCTTTTAGGTTGGCTGCCGTTGCCGTGCTCGCCCCGCCGCAAATGGGAACTGCCGCTGCAAACATACCCGGCATACGGTTCACGATTTCAAATGTGCCCATGCCGCCCATGCTCAGCCCCATCACATACACCTGATCCCGCCTGATTTTATATTGCTTGAACAGATTGTCCACCAGCGATGTCAGCAGCCGCATCGAAGTGGATGGTGTGCCGCCCGGCACAAAATAAAAAGAACGCTCGCCTTTTTCATCGGATACGGTTTGCATATTGCTCCAGGAGCTATTGAGCGCATTCTGCGGAAACACGACAATGGCCGGATATTGCTTCCTGTTTTGCTCGTCGAGAAACAGCCGCGCACCGTGCACCAGTTGCAACTCGTTATCGTTGCCGCTCTCGCCACTGCCATGCAGAAAAAGCACGAGCGGATATTTTTGCTGCGGGTTATAATTTTCGGGCAACAAGATGCGATAGGGCAATGTCTCCTTGCTTTGCGCAAACCAAAACTTTTGGAACTGGGAAAAATCCTGCGCGCCTATCTGCTGCCCTGCCAGCAAGACCAGTAGTATAATTATTATCTTTTTCATATCTAAGGAATTATATCTTCATTTGAAAAATAGTAGTTTTCTTTTTGCGCTATTTTCTTTTGCGCAAAAGGACGATTTGAATTAGTACCCTGCAATATTTTGTTGCGCTTCTTTCCGACTCACTGCATACAAACCCAAGAACGTAATCAATCCATTAAGGATAATCAGCTCCACGCCGAATTGATAAGGGGTATAAGCCGATACAAAATGGTTAATCAAGTACGTGACAACAGGGGCGGAAAGCGTAACGGCAAGAATAGCATACCGCTGCGTAATGACCCTTTTAGTAAAAATGCCGAAAGCAAACAAACCTAAAAGCGGCCCGTAAGTATAGCCTGCCACTTCCATTATCAGATAGACAATGCCCTTGTTGTTTATGGCCTTAAAAACCATGATTAGAATGAAAAATATTAGCGTAAACGTAAGATGCACGCGCATTCTCAGCCTTTTCTTTTGTTTTTCGTCTAATTTATTATTGTCTTTGATATTCAGCAAATCCACACAAAAAGAGCTGGTGACAGCCGTCAATGCACCATCGGCAGAGGGAAACAAAGCCGAAATCAGCCCGATAACGAAAATTACCGTAATAATCCCGGGGAAGTGTCCCTGCAATGATAAGGCAGGAAACAAATCATCGCCCATAACGCTTGTGCCACCCTTAGCCAGAACAAAGCCCGTGTCGGTATAAAAACCGCCCTCTTTTTGTGCATACAGATACAACAGTCCGCCTAAGAACAGGAATGCCAGATTCACAAACAGCAAGGTAAAAGAAAAGGTAATCATGTTCTTTTTGGCGTTTTTCACATTATCTACCGAGATGTTTTTCTGCATCATCTCCTGGTCAAGCCCCGTCATGGCGATAGTGATGAACATACCGCCCAGTATGGTTTTCAGGAAAAAGGTCTTGGAAGTGGGGTCGAGGTTCAGCACGCGGGTATAATCTCTGTTGGACAATTCTGCAAATGCCTGCCCCATGCTCCAGTCCATTTTAGAAAGTACATAACCGATGCAGGCAATCAGGCTGATAATCATAAAAGTGGTTTGCAGGGTATCGGTAATCACGATGGTTTTTACACCGCCCTCAAAAGTATAGAGCAAGACCATGAGCAGCAGCACAGCCGATGTCAGCCAAAAGGGCACGCCCATTTGTTCTAATAAAAATATCTGTAGCACATTGACCACCAAATATAGCCTTGCCGTAGCACCGATACTCCTTGAAATAATGAAAAATATTGAACCGATTTTGTGTGCTTCCACATTAAACCGCCTGCCCAAATAGGTGTAAATGGACGTAAGGTTCATTCTGTAATACAGCGGCAACAACACGCCTGCGACAATAAAGTAGCCGATAAAAAATCCGGCCACCATCATATAATATTCAAATGCTCCGTAAGGATAAGCCCCTGTGGTCATCTTACCCACTGTGCCCGGAACGGAGATAAATGTTACACCGCTCAGGCTCGTACCAATCATGCCAAAAGCCACCAGCATCCAATTACTGCTACGGTTGCCTATAAAGAATGAATCGTTATTACTGTTTTTGCCCGTTCGCCATGCCACAAACAACAATAAAAGAAAATAAATGATTACAATCGAAAAAAGAAAACCTGCAGACATGTCATTGATTTTTTGCGAAAATAATTTTTTGAAGATAGTATTTTAAATTTATTCCGGTTAATTTTTCATGCGGGCAGAGTTGTTTTATGCTGTTGAAAACAGAATAAGCACAGCGATAATAAAGCAGATTCACATGTTTAGCTAAGCCATCCTTTTCAAGACTTAGACCAAAACAGTCCTTGTCTATCGGAAAAAATAGTACCATTTACGGAAAGTTTTCTGCATTTTTGCGGAAATCATATCTTTCCTGTATGAAGATGAATGTTATATATGATTTATTGGGAGAGAAGAAAAAAGCGGGACAAAAGTCATTCGCGGTTTTGATAGACCCGGACAAGATTACATCCCACAACCTCGACGACCTCATCACCCTCGCACTGGATAGTCAACTGGATTATTTTTTCGTGGGCGGCAGCCTGCTCGTGTCCAACCATATTGACGAGGTAATCTTACAGATAAAACAATCCTGCAACATACCCGTGGTGCTGTTTCCGGGCAGCCCCGTTCAAATCAGCAAACACGCGGATGCGATATTATTGCTGTCACTCATTTCCGGCCGTAACCCCGAGCTGCTTATCGGGCAGCATGTATTATCGGCCCCGTTTATCAAAAAAACGGGCATAGAGGTGATACCCACCGGGTATATGGTCATTGACGGAGGGGCACCGACCACTGTTTCGTATATCAGCAATGCAACACCCATACCTGCCGACAAAAACGATGTGGCGATGTGCACGGCAATGGCGGGCGAGATGCTCGGCCTCAGGACGATGTACCTGGATGCAGGCAGCGGCGCCAAAACGCCTGTTACAGAAAACATGATTGCGGCTGTTGCCAAAAACGTGAACGTTCCGGTAATCGTGGGCGGCGGCATTACCAGTGCCGAAAAAGCTTATGAAAATTGCAAGGCCGGCGCCGATGTCATTGTTATCGGCAATGCTATCGAAAAAGACGCCTCGCTTATCAAAGACGTGAGCCATGCCATACACAGCGCCAAAGTAAACGCTTAGCCGCAAAGGACGGGTGATGGCAATCCAAGAAACAAATGAATACCCTGAAATATAGCAGCGCAATCGGCATTTGCATTGCCTTTTTCCTGCTTACGGCGCAGCCGCTTGTTGCGCAAAAGCATGTTGTCGTAAAAGGTCATTCCCATAACGATTACGAGCAGCAAGACCCGTTCTGGTCAGCCTATAACCACGGCTTTAGTTCCATCGAGGCCGATGTGTTTTTAGCTGACGATAATTTACCAGTGGCACATGCCAAAAGGAATATTTCGCCGGAAAAAAACCTAAGGACGCTTTACCTGGAACCTTTATCACAATGTGTAAAAAAGAATAAGGGGTCTGTCTACCCCAATCGTTCAAAAAACTTATTGTTGTTGATAGATTGCAAAACCGAGGGCATAAGCACTTTGCAGGAGATTATCCGGGAGCTTCGCCAGTTTCCTGAATTAATTAGCAACCGAACCCTAAAATTTGTCATCACGGGTAATCAGCCCCACAAGGATTCCCTTTTCAGATACCCGGCATTCATCTGGTTTGACGGAAACCTGAATTATAGTTACAACAAGAAAAACCTCAAAAAGATTGCCTTATTCAGCGCCAACTTCAGGAACTATTCTGCATGGAATGGTGTTGATATGCCGGACAAAAAATCGGCCATAACTTTGCAGCAAGAAATAAAAAAGGCTCACCAGCTTAAAAAGCCCGTACGTTTTTGGGGCGCTCCCGATAATGAAAATGCCTGGAACACCTTTTTAAACATGGGAATTGATTTTATCAATACCGACCGCATAAAAGATTTTTCGACGTTTGCCGAACGCCACACTAAAACATTCAACGATGAATAAAGCGACATCCTTTCTTCTTTTCCTTTTGCTGGCCATTGCCGCCCGCGCACAAAAAGACAATCATACGAAAGAGGCTTTGCCTTCGCCAGCTCATTTGCAGTGGGCAGATGCCGAAATTGGCGCGATGTTCCATTTTGATGTGGTGAACTATGTGCCGGATTACAATTGGCGGAAATGGGGCACGCACCCGCCTGCCTCTGTTTTCAATCCGTCTAAATTAAATACCGACCAATGGATACAGGCCGCTAAAGCGGCGGGCGCAAAATATGCCATACTGGTTGCCAAACATTGCTCCGGGTTTAGCCTGTGGCCAACAGCGGCGCATAAATATAGCGTAAAGCACAGCCCGTGGAAAGACGGCAAAGGAGATATCGTGGCCGATTTTATAAAGTCTTGCCGAAAATATAATATCAAACCCGGCATTTATGCCAGCGCGGCAGCAAACGGATATTGTTATGTTGACAATCCAGGATTGGTGCAGCCCGGCAGTCCGATGAGTCAGCAAGCCTACAATAAGGTAGTGATAAAACAATTAACCGAACTGTGGAGCAACTATGGCAAATTATTCGAGATATGGTTTGACGGCGGTGTATTGCCGATAAAAGACGGTGGCCCAGATTTGGCCCCTCTGCTAAAGCGGCTACAACCCGATGCGGTGGTGTTTCAAGGGCCGTCGGATGCGCATAACCTTATCCGCTGGGTCGGCAATGAAGAAGGCGTGGCGCCTTATCCAAACTGGAGCAAGGCCGATGCCACCAGTTCGGCCACCGGCACCATTAAGGTGGAAGACATGCGCGGCAATCCAGATGGTTCGATATGGTGTCCCGGCGAAGCCGATTTTCCTTTGCGCACCGGATGGCAGGGCGGTTGGTTCTGGAAAGCGGACGGACAGAAAATGTTGTCGGTTGACCAGTTGGTTGAAAACTATAACACCAGTGTTGGCCGCAATGCCAATATGTTAATCGGTATCGTGGTGGACACCAGCGGACTGGTGCCGCAAGAAGATGTGCAACGCTTAACAGTCTTTGGCAACGAAATCAAAAAACGTTTTGCCAAGCCGATTGCTTCCACAAAAGGGAATAGCAAAACGCTCAAACTATCTCTTGGCAAAACACCTGTTACCATCAATCATATTGTGATAGCAGAAGATATTGAGAAAGGAGAGCACATCCGAAAATATACCCTTGAAGCATGGAAAGACAACCAATGGGTAAAAATAGCGGAGGGCAGCTCCGTGGGACATAAACGGATTGAAAAAGTGCCCCCCATCACAACGAATAAACTGCGGTTAAACATCACGGAGTCTTCTGCTCAACCGCGCATCAAAGACTTTGCCGTTTATAAAATGTGATGCAGCCGCCAGCCCGCAAGGATAAGAGTGATAATAATAAAACATTACGCCTTAGTCGGTATTTTCACCGACCATATTATTTCATTCCGCTTGCAAGGGCGAAATTACAAAATTCAAGGTTGGATACAATAGAGACAAAACCTCACTTGTACAAAGCCGCCGCACCGTCACCAACAAGCATAAACATACTTCAAATAATCAGGGCTTGGCCTGTGCAATGCATCACAAGCCAAACCCTTAACCATTAAGCTATCCACTCAAATTACAGCTCTCTTATCTTTATATTTCTGAACCAAATGGGATATCCGTGGTCTTGCAGGCCGATATAGCCTTCTTTTGAAATTCCTTCCTGAAAACCGGGGAAATTTTTAAACTTGCTGTTCTGCACCATTTTGTCCCATTCGGGTGTCCACAAAGTGTAATGCACCACTTCCACACCGTTTTGAATGTGCGTTACATGGCCGTCTTTCACGCGAATAATAATATTGTTCCAACTGCCTGCAGGCTTTACGGTTTTCGGGTCAGCAGGCAGCATGTCATACAAAGAACCGGCGAGGTGGCTGGCAATCTTATTATCAGAAGCATCCACATTATCCAGAATCTGTACTTCCGGTGCAGCAAAATAAATCGGTTTGCCCGGCACTTCCCTTACGTTGTAAAAAATCCCGGAGTTGCCCATTTTAGACGTCTTCCAGTCAACAGAAAGTTCAAAGTTGCTGAACTTTTTATCCGCGAAAATAATATCCCCGTCAGAGCCATGCCCGGGCTGCTTTCCTTCCCCGATGAATATCTTCATGGCATCATCTTCAATCGTCCAGTTAGCGGGCATCGTCTTGCCATTCACCTGTCGCCACCCATCAAAATTTTTTCCGTTAAATAACGACACCCAACCATTGTGCTTTTCCTTGGAAGAAAGTTTGTTGACATGGCTACATGAAAAAAACAGCACAGTGGCTGACATACATAAAAGAATCCTTACCAAATGCTTCATAAAATGAAATTTTATTTTTTAAAATTAAAAATGCTACTTAATCTTACGGAACGCAAAAATCGCGGATGAAGTTACAAATAATATGAAGCGACCGCAAATAAAAAAGCCGTTGGCAAAATACCAACGGCGAAACGTGCTTATCAAACCGGTTATCATTCCATTATCTGGAAAGTTATAGGTTGTTTCCGATAGGCTTTTACTTGTCTATTGTTTTGGATAGCTGGATCCCATTTACCTGATTTTTTAATAACCCTTTCCGCTTCAGCCTCCATGCCGAATCCATGGTGTGTCAGGGATTTTATATCACTTACATTACCGTTCACATCCACTACAAATTGCACCATAACCTGATAAGACCCCGGAGGCGCGCCATTTTCAACAGGCACATCAGGACGAAGATTACGGTCTAAAAAATTCCGCCAGGCACTATTGCCGCCGGGATAAGATGCATCAATCTCAACCTTTTCAAAAGGGAGGTTATTCTCCTCCGGCTTCACCCTGGTTTCGATTATCCCTCTGTTACCGTCTATTTCAGCAGGCGGCAAGACCACTTGTCCCAAATATTTTGCACCTTCCTGACTGATATTACTAATCTTCGTATCGCGCAGGTCTTCTATGGCCGGCGGAATGTCTTTTACCTGATCATCTGCAACAACCCTCGGTTGCACAAATGCCGTCATCTCCACTTTGGGCGGCGGCAACTGCTTTGCTGCTGGCGGAGGTGGCGGCGGCAAATCCGGCTCATCGGGCTTTTCCATGTCATCAATTGACTGGATGGTCAATCCCTCGATAACCCGCACCTGATCATCCGTTGTTTTTGCAAACGTTGATTTAAGATATGCGGCCAAAACAATCAGTGAAAAAATCAAAGCTGTAATTATTAAAGCTGTTACAATACGCTTATTGTAAGTCTTGCGGAGCTCATAAGCTCCGTATGCTTTGTTCCTGCCGTCAAACACGATGTCGAGCAGGTCTGTCTGTAAAATTTTGCTGGCTTCCATGGTGTGTATTTTACCTATTAGACACAGCTATGTGAAAATTTCACAAATCACGGAGAAAAAAAATCCCTGCACCTTTCGGTAGCAGGGATACACATATCAAAATCTTCTATGATTAAAACCCATACCTTAAAGTAACACCATACGTTCTGGGGTCTCCCAGCACAGACGCGTAATGCCCCGCATTCCCACCCGCGGGAAGCAGCAGCTCGTGATAATTTTTATCAAACAGATTGCGCCCCCAAATGAAGGCAGAGAAACCATTGTTAGACCTGAAACCCAACCGACCATTTGCCAAAACATACCCATTTATGTTAAGGTATTTAGACGGCGATGGGCTGGATGAAAACGAGGAACGGAAATAGCCGTCCAACGCCACAAAGAAACTGCCCACCTTGTTCAAAAATGCTGCGGGTCTTGCAAACTCACTGCCCAAAGAACCTGCCCATTTGGAAATGCCGGGCAGCTTTCCGCCAGAGATATCTTTAAACGCAACCTGTACGCCATCTTCATTCGTAGTCCCTGTTTCTTCTAAAGGCAGCGGTGCGTTTTTAAATTTCACATATTTGCCATCGGTGTAAGCCAACGCGCCATAAAAAGTGAAAAACCGTCTGGCCTTATAATTGGCATCCAGCTCTGCACCGCGCACGCGCACTTTTTCCGCATTGGCAAGATAGCCCCTGTTTACGCCCAATTGAGGCGATTGTACGTTGGCCTGATAATCCTTAATGTCGGTGTTATAGAATGTCACGTTCAGGGAAAAATTATCGAACGGGGTACTTTTAAGACCCGCTTCATAATGTTTCACATATTCAGGTTTGATAACGGCCAAATCCAGCGCTGGTTTGTCGTCCACCGTGGGAAGACCGGATACGTTCACGCCCACGGGTTTAAAGCTGGTGGAAAAAGTAGCATACCCGTTGAGCTTCCTGTTGGGCCTGTAAGAAACAGTAATGTTATACGTAAAATTGTCTTCATCCGCATCGGTAGCGTATGACTGATCGCTGTACACAGTCTTCCGCAATGCCAGCAATGCAGGGTCGGTAAACGTTTTGCCGCCACGTGCCTGACGGTCATAGACTACATCTTTTTTATCATAGTTAAAACGGATGCCCGGTTGTATGTGCAGCCCGTGCAAGGCTTCCCAGTCAATATTGGCAAAAGCGGCGGCACTAGTGGATTTGATAGAAGAATTGGTGAAGGCACCATATCCCTCAAACAAACTATCCGTTTTCCAAAGCGGACTGGTAGAGCTTTGCGAGAAACGCCATTGGTCGCGACCGGAAACTTCCGAGCCGGTTGTCTTCACATCCTGATAAATATAGAACAGACCGACGACACCGCTCAATCGTGAAGTAAAGTTGCCCGCATATCTTACCTCCTGCGACCAGTTTTTGTGCTTTGTAGGATTTTGTGACAATGCCAATGCTTGCAGCCCCGTAAAGTCCCTGTCGTTGGAAGGCCCCCAATCCCAATAGCGCCAAGCAGTGGTAGATGTCAACGTACCAGGGCCAAGCTTGGCTTCTACGTTTAAAGAAGCACCGCCGATATCGTTATCGGAATTCCACGGCGTATCGTGGTCTATCTTTCGGTCAAAAGCATTCAGGCTGGGCAATTTGTAATTCAGGTCAGCGATGATGGCATCAAACTGCCTGTATGCAGGGCGTTGTGTTTTTACCACACCAGCCACCACCTGCGCATATCCATCCGGACGTTGCCTTGTATTGTCCGCGCTCAATGTCAACGACACGTTTTCAGAAGCTTTATACAATAACTGTGCTTTCAATCCAAGATTATTGATGGTGTTCGTGCTTTTGTTCGTCCTGATATTTTCAATAACCCCATTGCGCTGTGTACCAGAGAACGATACCCGCGCCGCCAGTTTTTTGGTCAAAGGCCCGGTGATGGAAGTGCGCGCCTGCACATAGTTGTAGTTGCCATAACTTATTTCAAAATTAGCACCAGGATGAAAGCTAGGTTTTCGTGTCGTGATATTGAACGCACCGGAGGTCGTGTTTTTTCCGAACAGCGTGCCCTGTGGACCGCGCAACACTTCTATCTGGTCAATATCAATAAAATCCAAAGTGGCCGCGGCAGGGCGGGCAAAATAAACCCCGTCCACGTAATAACCCACACCGGGGTCAAGGCCATCGTTGGTGAGGCCGAACGGAGAACCAAGACCGCGTATATTAATGCCCGTATTGCGCGGGTTAGAAGTATATAGTTGCACGGATGGCACGAGCTCCTTTGCCCTGTTCACATTGAATGCTCCGGCATCATTGAGCAGATTACGCCCTATCACTGAAATAGGGATAGGCACATCCTGCAATACTTCTCGCCGCCTGCGCGAAGTAATCACGATAGTGTCCACCACATATTGCGATTGTAATTGTACCAGTAAATTTTGAACCTCAATATTCTTAACGCGTACTTCTCTTTCAATATAACCAACGGATGAGATGATGAGCGAAAAAGGAATTTTTTGATGATGATTAAATTCAAAATGTCCTGCTGAATCCGCGGTAACACCAATAGAAGTATTACCCTTTACCACTACATTGGCAAAGGGCACAGGATCATCATTAGTGTTCACCACGCGCCCGGACACCACGCCTCCTGTACTTTGCTGTGCTAACAAAGCTACAGGGACAAAAGACAGTAATAGAAAAATAAAAGATTTCATGATTTATGAATTTTGATTTATGTAAGTAGTCAATTTAATCGTGTTCATTAAGGGCAATAGCATTCCCATGCCGCCAACAAAGGTGGTTTTGCCCCTGACAGGATTTGTTCTTTTACCTGTCAGGAAGTATAGACTATTGTCAAGAGAAGTAAACTATAAGATTCAACAACGGCAACACATTCGAACGCCACCAGCAGAAATAGCATTATTCACCTTTTTGCGAATGCCGACGAAGGAGTTTGTAATAAAGTTCATTTGTACATGTTTATAGTGCAAAATAAAGTCTTTTTTATTAGTCTACAAAATTAGTAGAATAATAAATTAAAAAATATTACAGGAACATTGCTTTACATATCGTGATCAGGCTCATAATAATTACCACCACTCCTACAAGAAAAAACATTTTTTTTATCGGCAGCTTTGAAGTAAGCATCGCCGAGAAGGGAGCGGTTACAATACCACCTATCAGCAGGCCAGCCACAATGTTCCAATGCTGGATGCCTATTGTAAAAACAAAGGTTATTGCACTTGTTACGGTAAGAATAAATTTTGCCACGGTGGAGCTGCCTACCACGTAACGAGGTGTTCTGCCGTTTTTTATAAAAGTGCCTGTAACCAGCGGCCCCCAGCCACCGCCGCCAAAAGAATCGATGAACCCGCCTACCAGGCCCAGCAGCGGGATATTTGTTTTTTTACGCCGGGCGATTACCTCTTTCTTGCTTTTAAAAACGTTCATCAATATTCTTAAGCCCAGGTACAATGTATAGGCGGCAATAAACGGCTTGGTAATTTTGGCATAGCGCTCGCCTACATAAGTGAGCAGCAGGGCGCCGACGATAGCACCTATTACTGCGGGCAATGCCAGCGCCTTCATCAGCTTTTTATTAACGTTACCCAGCTTAAAGTGGCTGATGCTTCCCGCTGCGGTTGTAAAAGACTCGGCTGAGTGAATACTAGCGCTCACTACCGGCGGCGGAACATTCAGCATTAACAAAATCGTGGTGCAGATCACCCCATAACCCATGCCCATTGACCCTGCAACGATTTCTGCCAGGAAACCGGTAAGCAGCATCCAGTAAAATAAATGGTGATCTTTATTAAGCGCATGCAATATTTCATCAGCAAGCCCAAAGGCATAAAGCACATAAATACTGACCCCTAACAACAGCACAATACCAAGTATGATCAGGTACCAACTGGCGCGTTTTTGAGCCTTAGCTACAACCTCAGTAGATTCTACTATTTCTGCAGACGCATCATTACCTGTTTCAAATTGCCGTAAAGCTTCATCCGGCCCTTCTGCAAGATCTCGTGTTACATGATTGAGCACTTTCACCTTATGATCAAAATCACCCGAAAGCCGATTGCGCAGTGCCTGCATGTTTTGCAGCACCTCGTCAATTTCGTCTGGTATCGTATCGTTAAGCGTTTCTTTTAACCGCTTTGCTATTGTAGGCGATTTGCCGTTTGTAGATATCGCAATCTTCAAATTTCCTTTTTTAACAACGGAGCCCAAATAAAAATCGCACAGCTCGGGCTTATCGGCTACATTCACTAACTTTTCGCACGATGCCGCATCGGCCTTTATCTGCGTAGCCGTGTCCAAATCATTAACAGCAGCAATTACAAGATCTGCATCCTGTATATCCTGCTTGCGGTACCCACGTTGCGCTAAAGTGATATTGGGTCGGGATTCGGCAAATTGCTTTACAGCTTCGCTAATGTCTGCCGCTACAAGCTGAATGCGGGTTTGGGGCGCATTTTGTATTACCGCCTGCAATTTCTCCAACCCCACTTTACCGCCTCCAATGATGAGCAGCTTTAATTTTTCCAGCTTTAAAAAAACAGGAAAAAGATTGTTATCCTCTTTTGTCTCTTGTACTTTATCGTTCACACTCATTTTGCCTTGCTTAAAATTTCATTGACAGACGCTTCATGTGAAAACTTTTCCTTGGACAAGACTTCACTCTTATGATATACCAATGAATTAGCTGGTACACTAAAAGTTACCCAAGCATTACCGCCAATAATACTGTCATGGCCAATTATCGTATCACCGCCTAAAATGGTCGCACCGCTATAAATAATCACATTATCTTCCACGGTGGGATGACGCTTTGTTTCCTGTTTGAGCTTTGCAGAGTTCATCGCACCGATGGTTATGCCTTGATATAATTTAACATGATTGCCGATAACAGCCGTCTCTCCGATAACCACGCCGGTACCGTGGTCAATAAAGAAAAATTCACCGATGGAAGCCCCCGGATGAATATCAATACCCGTTTTGCTGTGCGCATACTCCGTAAAGATGCGGGGCAACGCCCTTATCTCTTGCTTCCACAACTGATGGGAAATACGATATATTGCGATGGCATAAAAACCGGGATAAGCATGTAAAACCTCGTCTATCCCCAACGCCGCCGGGTCATTGGCGATAAAAGCTTCGGCATCTTTTTGCAGCAAGTCATAAACGGCGGGCAAGTCTTTGAAAAATTCTTCCGACAGTTCTTGCGAGCGCGTGGCATCGTTCACCACATCGTACACAAGCGTGGCCAAAAGACTCTTTAAAGAGAACCAACCTTTTTCAAGATCGCCCAGCTTTTTATTTACACCCGTTTTGGGAATAAACAGAAAACCGAACAGATTGTCCACAAACTGATGCGCCAGTTCTTTGTCAGGCAAGCCCGTTTGGTGCTGGTTGTTTTGCTTTAACAATATTTCCAGAAAAGCATTTGTATCCATAAAATTATTTTATCAAAGTTGATATTTAGCTTTTGTTCAAAATCCATTTGCGATGTGAAAAGTCACCGAAGGTTTCCCCGGCTTCTTTTTCTTTCACATAAGTATCAAATAACTCATCAAGCGTTGACAGTATTTCGCTTTCGTTCAGGCTATCCTTAAATCTTGTATTCAGTCGTTGCCCAAGTCTATCACCGCCAATGTGCAGGTTGTATTTTCCATAAGCGGTGCCGACAAAACCAATCTCGGCGTTGGGCGAGCGCCCGCAACCATTGGGGCAGCCCGTCATGCGCAAAACAATGTCATCTTCCTGCAAATTATATTTTTCCAAAATCGGTTCTATCTTGCTAATAAGCGTTGGCAGGTAACGCTGCCCTTCGGCCAAGGCAAGCGGGCAGGTATTGAAGGCCACGCAGGCAATAGCATTTTTGCGCAAGGCACCTGCGGCATGGGTATGTTTATCAATCTCATACTTTTTCAATATCGCATCAATGGCGGCCTTGTCTTCATCCTGTACATCCGTTAGAATTACATTTTGATTGGCGGTAAAGCGAAAGTTGCATTTACGCAGTTGGGCTATTTCCAACAGCCCTGTCTTTAAGGCATAACCTCCCTCGTCCAACACGCGACCGTTTTCTACAAACACCGTGTAATGCCAATGGCCTTGATAATCCTGCAACCAGCCATAACGGTCTTTCCGACGATTAAATGAATAAGGCCTTGCAGGCTCAAACTTAAAGCCACAGCGCTTTTCCACCTCCTCACGGTAAGCGTCCACGCCCAGTTTATCAATCGTATATTTTAAACGGGACAGCTTTCTATCGCTGCGGTTACCAAAGTCGCGCTGTACGGTGATTATCTCATACACAGCTTTCAGCAATTTTTCTTCCGTATCCACAAACCCTAACACGGTGGCAAGCCTTGCATACGTAGCAGGATTGCCATGCGTAGTGCCCAGGCCGCCGCCCGCCGCTACGTTAAACCCGAGCAACTTATCATTTTCAATGATAGCAATCAGTGCAATATCGTTGATAAAAACATCCACGTCGTTATTGGGTGGCACGGCGATGCCTATTTTCAATTTCCGGGGAAGATAACGGTCTTGATACAAGGGATCTTCTTCTGTTTTTTCGGCAATTTTTTCCTGCTCCAACCAAATCTCGTAATACGCCCTCGTTTTGGGCAAGTTCATCTGGCTGATTTTTGCTGCATACCTAAACACTTCTTCATGCACCGGTGACTCGCTGGGGTTGGAAGTGCAGCAGATATTTCGATGCACGTCACCACAAGTGGCAATAGAATCCAATGCGTGCGTATTAAACGCCTTTACCGTAGGCCGGATATGCGATTTTAATATGCCGTGCAATTGCACGGTTTGCCTTGTTGTAATCTTGATGGTGCCCGTGCTATGCTCGCCGGCAATATGATGCAATGCCTCCCATTGATCAGGCAGGAGAAAACCGCCCGGCAAACGCAGGCGCATCATGAACGAGTAAAGCCACTCTAATTTTTTAGCACTGCGTTCCTCCCGCCTGTCCCGGTCGTCCTGTTGATACATACCGTGGAACTTTATCAGGTTTTGGTCATCCTCTCGGATGGCGCCCGTAAAATTATCGGTAAGGCTTTCCTTCAACGTGCCCCTAAGCCCGTTGCTGTTCATCTTTATTTTTTCTACCGAAGAAAGATTCGTTTTCTCACCCATTATTGAAAAATTACACTTGTCTTTTTGATAAACTAAATGGTAAATATTACATCCCTCATTTTTTCTAATAAACATCTTTTGCATAACGCCCTGCTTCCTCCAGTTGCCCGAGCAAGGATTTTGCTTCTTCTGCTGTTTTTCCTTCCTCCATGAAAATATCAATCAGGGTCTGCTCCACATCCTTGCTCATCGGGTCTTTTGCCCCACATACAAAAAGATGTGCGCCGTTATGAATCCATTCGCGCAGCTCTACGGCCTGTTCTTTCATGCGATGTTGCACATAAATCTTTTCCTTTTGGTCGCGCGAAAAAGCCACGTCCAGCTTGCTCAGCACACCTGTTTGCAAATACTCCTGCAATTCGGACTGATAAAGAAAGTCCGTCACAAAATGCTGGTCACCAAAGAAAAGCCAGTTCCTGCCGGATGCGCTCGCAGCATCCCTTTCGGCCAAGAACGAACGGAACGGGGCAATACCTGTGCCGGGGCCAATCATGATGACATCTTTATCGCCTTCGGGCAATTTAAAATGCCTTGTCTTTTGTACAAAGAATTCAATCTCATCACCTTCTTTTAAGGAAGACAGAAACTCACTGCATACACCGTACCGCTCCTCATCATTTACGGAAAAAGCATTCTTACTGACCGTAATATGTACTTCGTTCTCGCCATGCCCGTTGCGCGATGACGAGATAGAATATAAGCGCGGCGCCTGTGGTGTCAGTATTTTTATCACCTCCTCGAACTGTGCGGCATCTTTTACGGGATATATGCGCAGCAAGTCGTACAAACTCATGCGCGTGTCCGGTATGTCGTGCCCTGTAAGCGCAGCATATTTTTTTACCGTATCTTTTAAGAGATAACAAATATTCAGATAATATTTCAACAAAGAATCTATGGACGCCGTGGTTTTGGCTGTGGCCACCTCGTGCGAAGCATCCACGCCCGTAAGCGCGACAATGTCTTCCACCACTTTCATCTTATTGGCTGGCACAACGCCCAGCGCATCGCCCGGCTCATAGTCCAACACCTCATCGCTATTGATTTCTATATGATAGGTTTCCTTCTTGCTGCCCCTGTCGTTTAAATTAATAATCGTGCCGACAGTTCCTTTATAATATTTTTTGCCTGTTGATTTTTTAGCGGACGGGGCTTGCTCGCCAGCAGCAGCGGCAGGTTCGCTCCCTAAAACAGAAACGACATTCTCTATCCATTGCAGGGCATCTTCATCATAATCCACATCGCATTTTTTCAGCGGCAGCACACGTTCCGCACCAAGTGCTTCCAAACGGGCATCCACATCTTCGCCTGTTTTGCAAAACTGCGGGTAGGATGAATCACCAAGTGCCAGCACGCCAAACTTCATCTTTTTTAAATCAACCTGCTGTTCGTGCAATTGGTCATAAAACTTTTTAGCCAACACGGGCGGTTCGCCTTCTCCCTGCGTGCTTATGACCACGAAAAAATAATTTTCCTTGCCAATATCCGCAAACTTATATTGGTCTAATCCTGTCAATTTTACCTGAACGCCTTTTTTCTTGGCTATCCCGGCAAGTTGCGTGGCCAGCTTTTTTGCATTGCCGGTTTCTGTACCGTATACCAGATGTATTTTTTTAGGTGCACCTGCCGCCATGGGCAATGCGGCCACCTGTTGGTTTCCTGATGCGATTCCTGCCAAATACCCGCTCACCCATATCAGTTCATTGGGTGTGAGCGAAGCAATGAAATGCTGTAACTGTGCGCGCTTGTCTTCGGACAACATGCCTAACCGATTTTTTTTAATTCGATAATAGATTGTTTTTTGCGGGCAACGGACTCAAAATATTGTTCCCTTGCCGGGCTATTATGCAACCACTGGAATTGTTGTTGCAAAGTGACCACCCTGCCGATGATGACCAATGAAGGGGAAATAAAATCCTTCCCTTTTAGCTTTTGCTCATATTCGTGGATACCACAAGTATATACCCGCTGAAAACAGGTAGTGGCCTGCTCGATAACCGCCACATGTACTTCCTCAGAAATCTTGTTTTCCAAAAGTTTGGCAACCACCCCGTCCAACATGGTGGACGACATATAAAAAACCAACGTATCTTTTGTGGCGGCCAAATCTCTCCAATAATCATCCGTTACCACATCGGATTTGTAATAGGTCAAAAATCTTACTGCCGTTGCATAACCGCGCGCTGTGAGCGGCATGCCCGAATATGCTGCTGCGCCAAGTGCCGCCGTCACGCCCGGAATAATTTCATAAGGTATCTGATGGGATACGAGTGCTTCCAATTCGTCCAATATATTTGAAAAAACAGACACATCGCCGCCTTTCAGGCGCACAACGGTTTTACCTTCCTGCGCATAACGCACCAACAGGTCGTTAATCTCGGCCTGTGGCGTGGACACTTTTTTTCGACATTCCTTGCCCACATATACTATTTCTGGCTGTGCAGGCACATAGCGATGCAAAATCACCTCGCTGACCAAACGGTCTGCCAGCACGACATCTGCGCGGCGAATGGCTTCGACTGCCTTGACGGTAATCAAATCAGGATCGCCGGGGCCGGCAGCAGCCAGTATCACTTTCCCGATGCGACGGGTGGGTGCGGTACTGTCGTTTTTTGCATAAGGAAATATCATTTCTATATATTTATTCTACTAAGATAGTGGACTATTTGGATATAGTTATGGTCAATTTTAAAATTTAAAAGCCGAGCCATATTCTACAGTACAAGGGTGCGACGCAACGAAGACGCCATATATTCCGGCGCCGACCCCCTAAATTATTATCACGAAATTAAAACTGCCGCTACGGTGCTATTGCTTGTTTCATCTACCAGAATGGCACTGCCCGTGTCGCTCAGTTTGTCAAAAGCGTCATATACCAGCGGCGATGCCGTTTTTATCCTAGCTTTTACCACTTCATTGAGCTTCACATTGTCTGTTACGGATATCCGCTCCAGGGAATTTACATCCAGCTTATATTCGATGTCGCGCACAATGGCTTTTACCAAACGACTTTTGTGCTGCAACAGGTATTTGTTGCCGGGCATCAGGGGCTTATTGTCCATCCAGCACAACAGCACGTCCACCTCGCTCTCTACCTTGGGCAGATTGTCCACGCACACGAATGAATCCCCACGGCTGATGTCTATGTCATCTGCTATTTGTATAACCGCCGCCTGCGGGGCAAAAGCCTCGTCAACCGCTTTGCCGCCTACCTCGATTTGTGTAATCGTGCTCTCGATGCCGGCGGGCAGCACTTGTATCTTATCGCCTACCTTATATACGCCGCTGATGATTTCCCCGGCATAGCCGCGATAATCGTGGAGTTCCTTTGTTTGCGGCCTGATGACATATTGCACCTGAAAACGCGGGTCGGTGTGATTGATGTCGTCCGACACTTTTACCTCTTCTAAAAAGCGAAGCAAAGGCACACCGCTGTACCACGGCATCCTGTCGGACTTGTCCACAATATTATCGCCCTGCAAAGCAGAGATAGGAATAAAGCTTACATTTTGCAGCCTCAACTGTTTAGCGACCGTTTCATAATCTGCTTTGATTTGGTTAAATGTTTCTTCCGAAAAATCAACCAAATCCATTTTATTGATGGCCACCACCACGTGCGGGATGCGCAACAGCGAGGCGATAATCGAGTGCCTTTTGGTCTGCTCGATGACACCCAAGCGGGCATCTATCAAAATGACGATGAGCTTTGAGTTGGATGCACCCGTAATCATATTGCGGGTGTATTGCACGTGGCCCGGCGCATCGGCAATAATAAACTTGCGTTTATCGGTCGTAAAATAACGGTAAGCCACATCAATGGTGATGCCCTGCTCACGCTCGGCACGCAGGCCGTCCGTCAGCAACGCGAGGTCAATGCCATCGGCATTCTTGTTCTTGGATTGCTTTTCGAGCGCTTCCAGTTGGTCAACTAAAATACTTTTGCTATCGTACAGCAGGCGTCCTATCAATGTACTCTTGCCATCATCCACGCTGCCGGCTGTTATAAATCTGAGAATGTCCACAATTAAATAAATAAATGATTAAAAATAAATCGGGATATATTACTTGTTTTTCTTGTCAATTTTTTTGGCCTTAGAAATAACCGCCCTTCTTGCGGTCTTCCATCGCGGCCTCGGTCACGCGGTCGTCAATGCGGGTTTCGCCGCGCTCAGAAATACGCGTGGCCATTATTTCGTTCACCACTTCTTCCAGCGTTGAGGCTTCTGATTCCACGGCGGCGGTACAGGTCATATCGCCCACCGTACGGTAACGCACTTTTTTATTGACCACTTCATCGTTTTGGTCAACGATGATAAAATCTGAAACAGCTACCCATTGTCCCTCATGTTGTATCACATCGCGATTATGGGCAAAATAGATAGAAGGCAGCGGAATATTTTCCTTGCGAATATAGTTCCACACGTCCAGTTCCGTCCAGTTGCTGATCGGGAACACGCGCACGTTCTCGCCCTTGTGGATGCGGCCGTTGTAAATGTTCCACAATTCGGGGCGTTGCAATTTAGGTTCCCACTGGCCAAACTCATCGCGCACGGAAAAGATGCGCTCTTTGGCACGGGCTTTTTCTTCGTCGCGACGTGCCCCACCGATGCAGGCATCAAACTTAAATTCTTCGATAGTATCCAGCAAAGTGTAGGTCTGCAACCAGTTGCGGCTGGCAAACTTGCCCTTGGGCTCTGTCAACTTGCGTTCGCGGATGGTGTCCTCTACCTTGCGCACAATCAGCTCCGCACCCACTTCTTTTGCATAGTTATCCCGATAAGCCAATGCCTCGGGAAAATTATGCCCGGTGTCCACATGCACCAGCGGGAAAGGAATCTTGCCCGGCGCAAAAGCCTTTTGGGCCAAATGCACAAGGGTAATAGAATCTTTGCCCCCGCTAAACAACAGTGCGGGCTTTTCAAACTGGGCAGCCACCTCACGCATAACATGAATGCTCTCTGCCTCCAACTGCTCCAAATAATCCAAATAATATCTGCTCATTTTCAGCGTATGTTTTTTTATACCTGATTTATCGTTTATGTATATATTAAAAAAACAAAGTCAATACTACCGAGGGCGGAATCTGACTTAAAATGTTTAAGAGATGCCTAACTGCTATGCAGCCCACATTCTTTGTGCGACACCTCCCACCACCAACGACCTGCACGCGCATCTTCGCCCGGTTCGATAGCGCGGGTGCACGGTGCGCAGCCAATACTAATAAAGCCCTTGTCGTGCAAGGGGTTATAAGGCACATTGTGCGCCTTTATATAATCAAGCATCTGCTCATAACTCCAATGGATAAGCGGGTTGAACTTATACAGCCCATGCGCTTCGTCCCATTCTATTATGGGCATGTCCTTGCGGTTCTCGGACTGCTCGGCACGAAGTCCCGTAATCCAGACCTTGGCGCCTTTCAGCCCCCTGTTCAGCGATTTCACCTTGCGGATGTAGCAACACTCCTTGCGGTTTTCGACAGACTCATAAAAGGCATTGACGCCTTTTTCGTTTACATATCTTTCGACGTCTGCCGCGTCCGGAAAATAAACCTGTATATTGGTTTTGTAACGGGCGTTGGTTTTTTCCAACAAGTCGTAATGCTCATAAAACAATCTGCCGGTATCGAGCGTAAAAATCTTTACCGGCAGGTTATTCTTGCATATCGCATCTGTTATCACCTGGTCTTCCTGACCCAACGAGGTGGAGAATACCGTTTCGTGCGGAAAACGCCCCGCTACGGCGGCAATTGCCTCTGCCAGCGGCGCATTTTCTAAATCCTGTATTTCTACTTGCGTAAACACTATAAATCAGGTTGCGGGGTGTAGCGAAGGTAAGGTTTTACCACCTTTACCCCTTTGGGGAATTTTTGAATGGCATCTTCTGTGCTGATGTTTGGCACCACGATGACATCTTCCCCATGCTTCCAATCGGCAGGTGTGGCCACGCTGTGATTGGCTGTAAGTTGCAGTGAATCTATCACCCGAAGCACTTCCACAAAGTTGCGACCCGTAGAAGCCGGGTATGTGATGATTAACTTGATTTTTTTATCCGGCCCGATAATGAAAAGCGAGCGAACCGTCGCCTTTTCAGAAGCGTTGGGATGAATCATGTCATATAGGGTAGCGATATGCCTGTCGGGGTCGGCCAAAATGGGAAAATCCACAGCGCACTGCTGGGTTTCCTCAATGTCCAGCTTCCAGCTCAGGTGGCTGTCAAGCGGGTCAACGCTTACGGCCAAAGCCTTAACGCCTCTTTTGGCAAACTCTTCTTTCAGCAGAGCGGTCTTGCCCAACTCGGTGGTGCAAACAGGGGTGTAATCAGCAGGGTGCGAAAAAAGCACACCCCATCCATCACCGAGATACTCATGAAACTTAATTTCCCCCTCGGTGGACTGTGCCGTGAAATCCGGCGCGATATCTCCTAATCTTAATGACATAATTTAATAGTATTTTTTGGTGGGGAACAAAGGTAAGGGTTTTTCCATTAACCTACGAAACAGGTAGACTAATAATTTTTCCTAACGGCTTCAAATATCATAATTAAATAATAATCAATGATTTAATATTAAAATAATTTAAAAAGATGGATATTTTACCGAAAGAGGAAAACAACAATTTATTGGCTAAAAACTACTTTTTATTATTCCCATGACAAAAAAGTGCTCATGCGTAAGCATTATTAATTTTTACTGCGCTTCGGATATACCCAGTCCCCGGTAAATGGCATCCTGTATTTTGTTGCGGATACGCAAACTTTGAAGCCGGGGATTGTTGCGCGTGGGATTTACGCGGTTGGACAAAAACACGTAAACGATATTGTACCTCGGGTCAGCCCATACACAAGTGCCGGTAAAGCCCGTGTGACCGAACGCCTGTTGCGATGCGAGCCGCGATGGATAAGGATCGCTGTTGGTGGCATTATCTTTATCAGGTTTATCAAAACCATAAGCACGATGGCTGATAGGGCTCTGGTATGTGGTGAAATGGCGGATGGTTTCCCAGTTCAGGAACCGTTGGCCGTTTAGTTCGCCCCCGTTCAGGAGCATTTGGTACATTTTCCCAAGATCGAAGGCCGTGGAAAAAAGCCCTGCGTGCCCTGCCACGCCGCCGCCCAAAGCAGCACCTTCGTCATGCACCGTGCCTTGCAGCAGTTGGTTTCGGAAACCATTCTCCCGCTCTGTTGGCACAACGAGTTGCTTATCCATGCGTTGCAGGGGATGAAAACCTGTTGTGTACATGTGCATGGGCAGATAAAACGTGTCGCGCACATAAGCATCAAGCGTCTTGCCCGTCAGCGTTTCGACAATTTTTCCCAAAAACCAAAAATCATTATCGCTGTACTCGTATTTCTTTCCCTGTGGGATCACGGCACTGGCAAGAATGCGGTTCCAAATCGTGTCCTTCCAGTCATCACGAATGTACAGATTGCTTGCCACCTGTGTCCGAAACCCTTCAGTGGGTTCATAACGATACAAATCCGGTCGCGGGTTTCCATCCGCATCAAGGGTTTCTTTATAAAACGGGATAAACGGCACCATGCCCGCCTGATGCCAAAGGATATTTTCAAGGGTAAGCCCGGCCTTGTTTGTTCTTTTTGTCCAGGGCAGGTAATCACTCAGCTTTTTTTTTACATCCAGCTCTCGCTGCTCGTACAACTTCATGACGGCCAATGTGGTTGCCGAGGTTTTTGTAACCGATGCAAGGTCAAAAACGCTATTCAGCGTCATAGGCCTGTCCACATCATATTCATAAGTGCCAAATGCTTTGTGATAAACGATTTCACCATCTTTGGCCGCCAATACTACGCACCCGGGATATGCTTTTTTTTTAACACCGTCAAGCGCAATGGAATCCACTGCCGCAAAACGTTCGTCACCGACCGGCATATAAGCGCTTTGTATTTCGGTGATGCCGCTCCCCGCCTTCCAAGTGCAAACGCCTACGGGCAGCTTGCCCCGCGCCGCAAATTTTCCAGCCAACCAGTCTGCCGCGGCTTTTTGAAAAATATCGTCATCCTCATAACATGCCACTAGCGACTGTGCCGTGCAGAAACGCTCCAGTGCAAGCGGCATCCCAAATACCATTGTCAGCGCATTTTTCTTGTTCAGGGAATACCAGTTTTGCATAGCCGACTGGCTGATACCATAATTGGTGGTGCCTTTGCGAGTGTTTACATCATGAAACCCGATGATGACCGCATCATACTTTCCCTCGTTCACTTTTTTCACTACCGTGCCTCCGATGTTTGCGGCGTCACCATATTTTATAGTGAAAACATCTGCGCCGAAATCTGATTTAAGCCTTTGGGCAATAGCCTCATCACCGCCTTTACCAAAGGAAACGTACGCTACTTTTTGACCCTTGCGCAAAGGCAGTTCCAAAAACTCGTTGCGGAAGGTATTGGGCGTTTGCAATTTCAGCACCGTGAGTGCCTCCCGCGCCGTTCTTTCCCGGATACCGTCGGTTTCCGCGTTAAGGTCGTTGGTCAGGTTGTCCAATTCGACGGGGGCAAGCTTGTTCAGGCCGAGGTTATATTTCGCATACAAAACCTTTTTTACTTTTAGTTCTATATCGTGCCAAGTCAGTCTTTTTTTCTTGATCGCCTCCTTGATGGCTTTGATGGCCTGCGGCACACTTTCCGGCAGGCAAAGCATATCGTTCCCCGCAATCAGCGCTTCCACGGCAATCGTGCCACCGGGGAAAAACTTGGCCACGCCTTTCATCTCCAACGCATCGGTGAACGTGAGCCCTGAAAACTTTAACTC
Source organism: Niabella sp. (assembly GCA_047601605.1). Classification (GTDB taxonomy): domain Bacteria; phylum Bacteroidota; class Bacteroidia; order Chitinophagales; family Chitinophagaceae; genus Niabella. The sequence goes on along the minus strand of JASGIU010000002.1, from coordinate 954,670 downwards.
GTTGCGCAGCAAACCAGTTACGGCATTTTTGGAAATGGAAGTGGCGCGGTTGGCAGTGTTGTCAATGGATGGCACATACAGATGACCCACCATCACGCTTTGTACGCCTGCTTTAATCAGTTCGCGGAACGGATAAAGCTCCAGCTCATCCAATTCAGACCGGGGTTTGTTGATGACGGGCAAATCCAGATGCGAATCTACCGCCACGTCACCGTGACCGGGAAAATGCTTGGCGGAGGCCATGATACCCGCATCCTGCATCCCTTTCATATAGGCAATGCCCATGCGTGCCACCTGATATTTGTCCTCTCCAAAAGAGCGAAAACCAATGACAGGATTGTCGGGATTATTGTTGATGTCCACCACGGGCGCATAGTTTACATGCACGCCGATGCGCTTGTGCTGCCTGCCCACCGCCAGCCCCATCTGATACATCAGCGCGGTGTCCTGCGTGGCACCTAGTGTTATCTGATAAGGATATTTGGATACGCTGTCCAGCCTCATGCCCAATCCATATTCACCATCAATGGTGATGAGCAGGGGCGTTTTGGCAATACGCTGATAGTAGTTTGTCAGCTTGGCCTGCCGCAAAGGCCCGCCCTGAAAAAAGCAGAGCGACCCCACGTTATATTTTTTAATGTCGTCAACCACTTTAGCCACATGGTCTGCGCCAAGGTTGGAATGCGCCCGGATAATCATCAACTGGGCTATCCGCTGGTCTTCGTTCAGGCTGTTGTAAACACTGTCCACCCAACCCTTCGCCCAAGGGTCATACAACTGTGCCTGTAAAGAGGTTGCACCTATCATTAAAGAAATTGCGGATACTAAAAGCTTTTTGACCATGTGCGTATGATTTTTCTAAATGGTGAGCGGATAGTGACAAACTTACAGGAAATTTTTCAGAGAATACCAAAAACAAGGCGGTGGCATTGCCCGGAAGGTGGGTATAAATGAGGTGTCATGATGGGTGAATTTTAGTTACAGGTATTTTTATAATGCTGTATTAATGAGTAGCATGCTTTTCCACAAAGCATACTACTAAACTTGGTATCCATCTTTAACTACCCGTTATCGTTCTTCACTATTTTTATATCCGTTTCCTCACTGGCCAATTGGATGCCGAGTTGTTTCAAGCACCGCAGCACCTCGATGTTCACGGACTGTTTCGTTTCGTTGTGCGCCTCCAAATTATGCGGTTGGCTATAATATTCACAACTGATGATTATCGCGGCAGGTGTTATATCGGTAGCGAATACCTTGTACGATATGATTTCCTTAGTGGCCAAGATAGCCTTTATCCCGGCAACCAATTGTTGCACCTTATCCGCAGGCGTGGAAGGGGAAATCTCCAGCCGAAGGTCGGCGCGCCTTTGTGTCCTTTGCGACTGATTGTCCAGAATACTGTCTACCATTTGCTTGTTGGGCACGGTGATATAAGTTTTAGCATCCGAACGGATGCGCGTGCTGCGCAGGCCAATCTTTTCGATAGTACCGCTGATGTTGTAAACCTTGACATAATCCCCCGTGGAAAAAGGTTTGTCAAAAAAGATGACGAACGAGGCTATCAGGTTTTCCAGGCTCTCTTTGAGCGCCAGCGCAATGGCAGCGCCCACAATGCTAAGCCCCGTCAAGAGTTCCCGAACCGGATATTTAAAGGCATATTTCAAAATAAGCATTAACCCGAGCAATCCTACGATTACCTTGATAAAATCCTTGAAGAAGAAAAACAATTGATGCTCTGCCACATCGCCCGTGCGCATAAACCGCTCCCGGATGACGAGCACAATAAAATCAATACATCTAATCAGAAACACAAAAAAAGTGACAATAAGCAACGTGACACCAATCATGTCCATCAGATTTTTTAAGGAAATCCTGTAGATGGTCACATCCAACGCGGAAGGAAAAGTGAGCTTATCCAATGCAATCAATGTTACCAAAACGGCCAAAAACAATCCCAACGGCTTTACGAGCAGTTTTTTAAAATCGGTTTTGTCAATCGTCTTCCACCGCCTTTGCAAAAGCGAGAAAAGCAGTCCCGCCACATATCTTGCAACATATTTTTTTACGAGAAATACAAAGCATATAACAATACCTGCGATGATATATTGCTTTATGGTATTGTCCAATATAACGGTATCAAGAATTTCCCTCATTCGTAAATTTTTTATTGATTTTATCCGAATGGAATTTATTGCTATAAAAATTTCATGTATCGGTATGATGAAATTTCCAAATGACCAAAAAACATCATGGTGATAAACGAAAAATATCAACACCCTTGTCATTTAATGCATACAAAAGGTTTGCGCGAAAAACATACTGTCTATATTGCTTCAAGTCATCGGGCATCGAAAACTCATCGTACCGTAGTCCGGATGCCTCATATCTGTAAATCGCCGAACTGTCCGTTGCGAAAATATTTTTTCCCATAAAAGACAGGTTGTTCTTATTAGTGACCAAGAGCCTGTTTTTGAAAGCACCGTAATAATCGAAAACATAAATCCCCTGTGCCGAATCATACAGGTAAAGGTATCCGTCATAATCAAACATGGAAACGGGAGTTGGCACAGGATTGAACAACTGCCGGAAATCCGTCGTTTGGAAAGTCACATTTCCCTTCTCATCAAGTTTTTTAAGTTTTTTCTCCATCGTGTCAAACAACCATATCTTGCCATCATAAGAAAGACAAATAGGATTTGCGGATAAGATGTTGCTCCGGCGCAGGTCAATCGTATTGCGCACCTGCAACATGCCGTCCAACACGAGGATTGTGCCGAAATCACTATAATACAACAGTATTTTAACCGGGTTTGAAGCATCCACAAAAGTGGCACCGCCATATTTGCGCACCTCATTGAACACCGCGACAGAATCCCCGTTCGCGTTCAGTTTTTTCAACTGCCCCGTATTGCCCAATAAATAAAGATTATTCAGGTTGTCCGTTGTGATAAAACGATATGCCCCTTCGATAGTACGCAACTTTTCCATGCCCCCAAATAGTTGGGCTTTGCCCGCGAAAAACGCCAACGTGCAGGCAACCCATATCGTCCATCTTAAAATCATCTATTTGTGACAATTTTATGCTCATTTCCCTGATAGGCACACAAGCACACATCCGTGCCGTCAAAAACCGCATAGGTAAAGAAGGTAAGCCAATCACCAAGATTGATATAACGGCTATCGGGGGTGAGCTGCCAATCTATCGGCAGGTGCCGGTGCCCGAAAATAAAATAATCGTAAGGTTGCTCCTGCAATTTTTCGCGACAATAAATAATCAGCCATTCTTTGTCACCACCCAAAAAAGACTCTTCCTGATGCCCTGCCTTGGCCCGGCTGCTACGGCTGAAATAATCGGCCACGCCGATGCCTATCCTCGGCGGCAACAGCCCGAAAAGCCATTGGCAAAAGGGATTGCGAAAAATTTTCTTTAATCGTTTATACCCGTGGTCGCCGGGGCCAAGTCCATCACCATGCCCTATCCAAAACTGTTTGCCGACCCAAGAGAAGGCCGTCGGCTCAAAATACACCGGCATACCCAGTTCCTGCTGCATGTAGTCCTTCATCCACATGTCATGGTTGCCCACAAAAAAATGCAGCTTGATGCCCGCATCCGAAAGCTCGGCAAGTTTGCCCAAAATACGCACATAACCTTTCGGCACCACGTATTTGTACTCATACCAAAAATCGAACATATCGCCCATGATGAACACTTCGGCAGCATGTGGCTTTATCTCGTCCAAAAACTTCACGAGCAGCCTCTCCCTCGTGAGGCTTGCCTCATGCGTGGGCACGCCCAGATGAAAGTCCGATAAAAAATATATATTCTTTCCTGTTTGCAAAATATAAGTAAATATAGGTGGTAAAATTAGGGAAGAAAATTTTACTTTCTTATGCAGCTTTCTAAACCAATATGGGATTTACTACTCAAATAGTAGTCATTGATAACGATTTATGAAAGAAGGAAAGGTATCTACATAAATCCCCTACCGCTCAATCGCAAAACCATCGGCGTCTTTCCAAAACGGGAAACGAGACCTGACGGCTTCTAGCTCCGCTTTTTGCAGGGTAATCGTATGCACATCCTCCGCATCTTTTTGGGTGTAAAGGATTTCGCCCAACGGGCTTACCACCATGCTATCGCCGCTGTGACACACACCATTGCCATCCTCGCCCACACGGTTCACGCCTATCACATAACACTGGTTTTCGATGGCGCGGGCTTGCAGCAAAGTTTTCCACGCCGTGCTGCGGCTTTCCGGCCAATTGGCCACATACACCAATATGTCATACTCAAAAGCGGCATCGTCCTCCGGCTGTTGCCTTGCCCACACAGGAAAGCGGAGGTCGTAGCAAACCTGCAGGTTCAACCGCCAACCTTTTGCCGATGCAACGAGACGCTTGCTGCCCGCGGTATATTGCGCGTCTTCCCCGGCAAAGGCAAACAAATGCCGTTTGTCGTAATAGCCATATTTGCCATTGGGCAACATCCAGATCAGCCGATTATAATAACGCGGTGAATTGTCCACGGTTTCGCTCGCAATGATGCTGCCCGTAAGGATTATCTTATACCTGAGCGCCATCTCCTGCATCCATTTTAGCGTAGGGCCGTCCATGCCTTCCGCCAGCTTTGCCGGGTTCATGCTAAATCCGGTAGAAAACATTTCGGGCAGGATGACGACCTCTGTTTTTTTATGGATATCCGCAATTTTTTGCTCAAGCTGCAAAAGGTTCACGGCCTTGTCTTCCCAAAAAAGTTTGGCCTGAACAAGTGTAACGGTAAGGGTACTCATTATATTCTAAAAAGAAATGTTGTTAAAAATCCCTGACGAAAGGGTTATTGTTTTTCTCAAAGCCTACGCTGGTACCGCCCCCGTGGCCGGGATAAACCTTTACGGCATCAGGCAGCGTGTATAGCTGCGTTCTGATAGACTGCTCCAATTGGTCATAATCGCCGCTAGGTAAATCCGTGCGCCCGATGCTGCCGCTGAACAACACATCACCGCTTATCACAAAACCATCTTTTTCATCATAAAAAGAAATACTTCCCGGTGAGTGCCCCGGTGTAAAAAGCACTTTCAACTCATCCTCGCCGATGCGCACAATGTCGCCCGCTTTCAAGTATTTCTTTTCACCGGAAAAATTTTCAAAGGGCAGGTCGTACATCTCTGCCGACTTGGGAGCAAATGCTAACACAAATTTCTCCTCCTCGTTCATATACAATGGCAGCCCCCAGGTTTCAGCCACGAAATGATTGCCAAACACATGGTCTAAATGACAATGGGTATTGAGTAGGTATATCGGTTGTAAACTATTTTCTGTAATAAAATTTTTCAGTGCGTTGCGTTCTTCCTCAAAATAGCATCCGGGATCTATGATGCAGCACTGCTGCTGTTCATTATACAGCACATAAGTATTTTCCTGTATGGGATTAAACTCAAAACGTTTTATCGAAAGCATAATATAAACTTTAAAGACAAAGGTACATTGTTCAGACCTTCTTTATTTTTAGGGCATCCACATATCCCTATTTCATTTCGCGCTTTGCCCGCACACGTTTGTACATCTTTATGGCTGATAAAAGCAGCAAGACCAACAATACCGTGCCGGCCAGTCCCCACACCAAACTAATCCCCTGTTTTACGACCACCAACATCACGATGGCTATCAATAAAACAGTCGCAACCTCGTTCCAGAGACGCAACTGATCAGAGCTATATTTAAACACACCTTTCACTTGTTGCCTTAGGATATAGTGCAAGGATAAATGATAAGCATATAAAAATATTACTAAAATAAGTTTGAGCAGCAACCACAAACCCACTTGCCGGAACAGCATGTTCACCCAACCGCTTTCTATCATTACCCAAAGGCCCATCACCAGCGTGATGAGGGCCGACGGCCAGGTGATGCCAAACCACAACCTTTTCATCATGATGGTAAACTGCGCCTGCAGCACCTGCCTTGCTTCCGCTGGTTTATCATTGGCTTCCGCATTGTAAATGAGCAGGCGAGGTGTGTAAAACAACCCCGCAAACCATGTTACAACAAATATGATGTGAACAGCCTTTAGATATAAATAGGTCATAGTCTAAATAAAATAAACATAAGCAATAGCATCCCTGCCTATTCGCAGGTCACTTCTGCCTCTACCAGTTTCATTACGGTATCCACCCAAAGCGCGTTCGCGTTCAGGCAGGGGATGTAAGTGTAAGATTCACCACCGTGGTGCATAAAGTCCTCCTTGCCGCGCATGTCAATTTCCTCCAACGTTTCAAGACAGTCGCTCACGAAGGAAGGGCAAACGACCAATAATTTCTTTATCCCTTGTTTGGGAAATTCGGGCAACAAGGTCTGCGTACTGGGCAACAGCCAAGGGTCGCGCCCCAGACGGCTTTGGTAACTTTGCACCCATTGATTTTTCTTCAACCCCAATGCCTTTGCCACCAATTCGCTGGTCATCGTTACCTGATGACGATAGCAGGTAGGATGTGAATCGCTCGATTTGTAGCAACAGTTTTCCACCTGCATACAATGCTTTTTGGTGGGGTCGCTTTTCAGCACGTGGCGCTCCGGTATGCCATGATAGCTGAACAACAATCTATCAAAACCTTCGGACAGATAAGGGCGTATGCTTTCAGCTAAAGCATGGATATAATCAGGATGCTTGTAAAAAGGCGGCACCACTTTCAGTCTAAACCGATATTTATTTTTTAGGTACGCTTCCTTCATGTGCTCTACGGCAGTTTCATAACTGCTCATGGCATAGTGCGGGTACAAAGGCAACAAAACCACTTCTTCCAAATCAGGCTCTTTTTGCAAGAGGCTTTCGTAAGATTCTGTAGGGGTGGGCTTTCCGTAGCGCATCGAAATTTCGACGGGCACATCGGTAACGGCCTGCACAGCTTCCTGCAATTGCTTTGTCAAAACAATTAGCGGGGAACCTTCGTCCCACCATATACTCTGATAAGCCTCGGCAGACTTGGGCGCACGAAACGGGGTGATGATGCCCTTGACCAACATCAGCCGGAAAAGATAAGGCTTGTCCATCACCCGCCCGTCCATCAAAAACTCGTTCAGGTAACGGCGCACATCCCTCACCTCCGTTGAATCGGGCGAGCCGAGGTTCATTAAAATAATTCCTTTCTTGCTCATTAGGTTGTTTAAAAGTAACGTCTTCCTTTACTTTTCTTTTTCGATTTTATCGTCAGGTCACACAATATGATGACCAAATTTACAAATATCATCACCGCACGTCCTTGTATCAAACAAGCATTACAGCACAATGTTCTGCACAATCGGGCTTTTTTCGGGATAATCCGTATTGTAATGAAGGCCGCGGCTTTCCTTGCGGAACATAGCCCCTTTCACAATCAGGTAAGCCACCGTGATGAGGTTGCGCAACTCCAACAGGTTTGGCGACAACGTGCTGGTCTTGTAAAACTGCTCGGTCTCTTCCCAAAGCATATCCAGCCTGCGCGAGGCGCGTTGCAACCTGATATTGTTGCGCACGATGCCCACATAATCACTCATCACCTGCTGGATTTCTTTCAGGCTTTGGGTGATGAGAATCATTTCGCGAGGCGTGCTCGTGCCGGTGGCGTTCCACTCTGGTACATGAATCTGCAAAGAAGGCCAGTCCTGCAACTGGTTGTTGTCCACCTTTTCGCTTACATGCACAAAACAGCGATGTCCGAAGACCATTGCTTCCAAAAGGGAATTACTGGCCAACCGGTTAGCACCGTGCAGGCCCGTGCTGCTACATTCGCCCACAGCGTACAGGTTGCGGATGGAGGTTTGCCCCCACTCGTCTACCTTGATGCCGCCGCAACTGTAATGCGCAGCAGGGGCAACGGGTATCATATCTTTACTAATATCCACGCCGATGCTTTTACACTTTTCGTAAATATTAGGGAAATGCTCTATAAACTTCTCTACGGAAAAATGCCTGCAATCAAGCCATACATGCTCCGTACCTGTACGCTTCATTTCGCTGTCTATGGCACGTGCCACAATATCGCGCGGCGCCAAATCCTTACGCGGGTCATATCGCTCCATAAAAGCTTCGCCATCTTTGTTGCGCAAGATGCCTCCGTCGCCGCGCACGGCTTCGGTAATCAGGAAAGCCTGTCCGCGAAGACCTGCTTCATATAACGCCGTCGGATGAAATTGGATGAACTCCATATTTTCGATACGACCTTTGGCACGGTAAACCATCGCCACACCATCACCCGTGGCAATAGACGGGTTGGTGGTCGTCCTATACACCTGCCCGTTGCCCCCTGTGGCCAGATAAGTCGTCTTAGCCAATACTGTTTCCATTTTGTTGGTCATCAGGTTCAGCACATATACCCCATAACACTCGATGTCGGGCGTGGCCTTGGTAACCAGATATCCCAAATGGTGCTGCGTGATGATATCCACCACAAAACAATGCTTATTTATTTCAATGTTGGGAATTTTACTCACGGCTTCCAGCAAGGCGCGTTCCATTTCCCACCCGGTTACGTCTTTGTGATGGATGATGCGAAACTCGCTGTGGCCGCCCTCTTTTCCGCGTTTGAAATCACCGTCGGACTCTTTGTCGAAATTTGCGCCCAACTCCACCAGTTCCCTGATACGGTCGGGGCCACCACGCACCACTATTTCTACCACCTTTTCATTGCAAAGCCCGTCTCCGGCAATCAAGGTGTCCTCGACATGTTTTTCAAAACTGTCGTGTTCCATATCACTCACCACGGCCACCCCGCCCTGTGCATATTTGGTATTGGTTTCATCGGCCGCGGCCTTAGTGAATACCAATATTTTTTTGTCGGGATATTTCTCTGCCATCTTCCAGGCATAGGTAAGCCCTGCGATGCCCGTACCAATTACCAAAAAATCTACATGTTGCATTATGTTTGCCTTTATATCGTTGATTAATTATCTGTTTTGTTTGATTATATATTTTGCGGAATATCCACCTTGTCATACATCGTCCGCTTTCAAACCAAAAGCGAACTTCCCGATTATTTTTCAATTTCAGGTCATTGCAACATCATTTCCGCCAATAGCCATTTTTGCAAAAGATGAAACCGGAATTTATCCCGGTTCTACCCACGCCCCGTTTTCTTTTAACAGGTTGATAAGTTCGTCCACGGCAATGTCACTGTTCACGCTGCGTTTCACAACTTCTTTTCCCTTGTAAAGCGTAATCTTGCCAGGGCCGCTACCCACATAACCGAAATCGGCATCTGCCATTTCTCCCGGCCCGTTCACGATGCAGCCCATAATGGCGATTTTCACGCCTTTGAGATGATGCGTTACCGCACGGATTTTGGCCGTGGTTTCCTGCAAGTCGAACAACGTCCGCCCACAGGAAGGACAGGATATGTATTCGGTTTTTGAAATGCGCGTGCGCGTGGCCTGCAATATGCTGAACGCGGTATTATTCAGAAAAGCCTCGGCAGCACCATCGGTAGCGTCATAACGCCTACCGCTGAGTTCGGTATTCCCGAAATCATTATATGCCTGCTGCCCCATGCACAGAAAAATTCCGTCCCCGAAACCGTCTAAAAACAGCGCTCCTGTTTCAGTAGCATAGTGGATTAAATGCTCATCCGCGGTTTGCCAATCACTGGTAGTGGATAATATTACAGGACATGTAAGCCGTTTTTCCTGCAATAGCAGACATAATCGCCTTACATCCTGCATGGCGTTTTTATTTTTACTGCCCAAGCAAAGCACCACATTTGGTTTGGCGGCAACCGCGTCCAAATACCGCAAGTCGCCATCCTCATTGCCGCAATCAAACGATACAAAATGGATACTGCTATCCGTTTCGTTTAACGCTGCAAAATGTTCCGCGCAATAAATCGGATAATATTTTGTTTTGTCCGACACTTTTACCCATTCCTGATAAGGAAGAATGACCTTTAATGTTCCCGGCAGGGCAAAAGGTAGTTCTCCTTTTGTCGTAAAAATATAATCCGCGGCCGCATCGGCAATATGCCATTTATCGTCTGTCGCGTTATATGTGTAACCGAGGGACACTAAGGATTCCGGGGTGATTTGTTGCAATTTACCCAAATCGGCAACCACCACCGGCACTTGCCCGCCACCGATGTTGCTGACGGCAACAGTTTCCCGGCGTTTGTAACTAAAGGGTTGATAAGTTGAAAGGCTGACTGGTTGAAGAGATTTCCTCTCTATTTCGGGTTGTTCATACCGCTTCACAATGTCCCTGCAAACAGGAATTTCCAGCTCAGGGTCTTCGGTCAGCGAAACACGGATAGTGTCGCCGATACCGTCTTCCATCAACGTGCCGATACCGATTGCGGATTTGATGCGCCCGTCCTCGCCATCGCCTGCTTCGGTCACGCCGAGGTGCAGCGGGTAAATCTCACCAAATTCCTCGTCCATTGTCCTTATCAACATGCGGTAAGCCTGCACCATCACCTGCGGGTTACTGGCCTTCATGCTTAGTACAATCTGATGATAATTCTCGTCACGGCAAATGCGCAGAAATTCCATCGCACTTTCTGCCATGCCCATCGGCGTATCGCCGTAGCGGCTCATGATGCGATCGCTCAGGCTGCCATGGTTTGTGCCAATGCGCATGGCCGTACCATATTCCTTGCAGATTTTTACCAATGGCGTAAAGCGCTCGCGGATACGCTCTATTTCGGCGGCGTATTCGGCATCGGTGTATTCTATCTGTTCAAATTTTTTCTTATCTACATAATTGCCCGGGTTCACCCGCACTTTTTCCACGATGCGGGCGGCTATTTCAGCGGCATTGGGCGTAAAATGTATATCGGCTACCAGCGGCGTGTGGTAGCCTCTTTTATGTAATTCGTTTTTAATGTTCAGCAGGTTTTCTGCTTCTTTTTTGGAAGGAGCGGTAATCCTCACCAGTTCTGCCCCTGCCTGAATGCAGCGCACCGATTGCTCCACGGTGGCCATCGTGTCCATCGTGTCGGTGGTGGTCATGGTTTGCAGGCGCACCGGATGGTAGTTGCCCAACGCCATGTCCCCGATCTTCACCTCGCGGGTCTTGAGCCTTTTATACGAAAAAAGCGATTCGGCGAATAATTCCATCCGGCAAAGATAGTGAATGGACGGGGTTTCTACGGCGTAGCGGAAGCCGGGCGATTTTATTCACCCCTAAAAAACTGCCGTTCATCGGCATAGCCCTACCATTGGGCGTTTTGCCTTTCCTCCACGGAATGAACAGGGATAGCTTTGTGCCTTCAAAAGATATCCATTTTTTTATGAAGACATTTTTTCTGATAGGAAGTTTTTTCGCGCTTACCCAAGGCGTTACGGCACAAAATATTTCGGGAACCGTAAAAGCTGACGGGGACGGCCCTTTAAATAAAGCCTCCGTTAGCCTTGTGCGCGCCAAGGACTCATCGCTGGTAAAACTTAGCATCTCCGACAAAGCGGGGCAGTATGATTTCAAGGAAATCCAGAACGGTGCTTACAAAGTGATGGCGACCAGCGTGGGATATAACCCCGTTTATTCGACCACGTTCGAATATAATGGCAGCTCCTATACCGTACCTGACCTTTTGCTTGAAAAAGCAGGCACAGAGATGGCAGGCGTAACCGTTACCGCCAAAAAACCGCTTGTTGAGGTAAGGGCAGATAAAATGATCGTGAACGTGGAAGGCACGATTAATGCCACCGGCAATGACGGATTGGAACTTTTGCGTAAATCACCCGGTGTAGTGGTGGACAAGGACGATAACATTTCCCTGTCGGGCAAGAACGGCGTGCAGGTGTATATTGACGGCAAGCCCAGCCCATTGCGCGGCGCCGATTTGGCCAGCTACCTGCGCTCGCTGCAATCAAGCAGCATCGAGGCGATAGAACTTATCACGAACCCTTCGGCAAAATACGAGGCCGCGGGAAATGCGGGCATCATCAACATCCGGTTGAAGAAAGATAAATCATTGGGCACGAATGGTAACGTAAACCTGGGGTATAACATCGGTCAGCGAGCCAAATATAACGCAGGGCTGTCGCTGAACCATCGCACAAAAAAGATGAACCTGTTCGGCAATTATAATTATTTCAACGGTGATTTTGCCAACAGCATGGGACAGTATAAAGAACAGGCAGACTCTATCTTTAACCAGCGGAACAAATCCCATTTTTCGGCCAATTCGCACAACTTTAAGGCAGGCGCCGATTATTTCATCAACCCCAAAAACACAGTTGGCGTTATCGTGAACGGCAATTTTTCCGATAACAATTTCTATTCAAACGGCCCAATGACCATCGCGCCCAAAGCAACAGGAATCGTGAACAGGATATTGGTCGCGTCCTCTGACAATGACCGAAACAGGGAGAATATCAACTTCAATGTGAACTATCGTTACACAAACAACAAAGACCGCGAACTGAACATAGACGCGGATTATGGCTGGTATGACCTGATGAACAACCAATATGTCCCTAACATATATTACAGCGCAGATGGCAAAACCGAGCTAAGCCGCAATGTATATCGCATGAAGGCTCCGACAAATATAGATATCTATTCGCTCAAGATAGATTACGAGCAGCCCTTCGCAAAAGGCAAACTGGGCTATGGCGGTAAGGTTGCAAAAGTGCAGACCAAGAACGACTTTCAACGTTTTGATGTTATCAACAACACAGATGTGCATGACCGCGACCGCAGCAACAAGTTCGATTATGACGAGAATATCAATGCACTTTACGTAAACTACAACAGAGCCTTTAAAGGTTTTATGGTGCAGGCAGGGCTTAGGATGGAAAACACCAATGCGGACGGTGTTTCCACAGGAGAGAAAGAAACCGGCAACGGTTATGTTCCTTATGACTCGACCATCAGCAGGAATTATGTTGACTTTTTCCCCAGTGCGGCCATCACTTTTAACAAAAACCCGATGAGCCAATGGAACTTCACGTACAGCCGTCGCATTGACAGACCCAACTACGATAATCTGAACCCTTTTGAATTTAAACTGAACGACTATACTTACAGCAGAGGCAACACGGAACTCAGGCCACAGTACACCAATAGTTTCGGCGTTACCTACACGTATAAATACAAACTTAACACCACGCTGAATTATAGCCACGTCACCAACATGTTCGCTCAATTGCTGGACACGATAGAAGGAAGCAAGACCTTTCAAACAACCGAAAATCTGGCCACACAAGATGTGGTGAGCCTGAACATCAGCTATCCGTTCTCGTACAAAAAGTTTAGTTCATTCATCAACGTTAATTCAAATTACTCCATATACAAAGCCGACTTTGGCGGCGGAGACAGGGTTGTGGATTTGAAGGCATTTTCCCTTGTGTATTACATGCAGAATTCCATGAAGTTCGGTAAGGACTGGACTGCGGAAGTTACCGCCCTTTATCTTTCTCCGTTTGTATGGGGCGGCACTTTTAAAGGCAAGAGCATGAGCAGCATAGATGCCGGACTGCAAAAGACCGTACTAAAGGGCAAGGGAACACTGCGCGCCAACGTAACGGATATTTTCGGTACGATGTCGTTCAGGGGGCACAGCCATTATGCAGGAGCTTATAACAAAATCCATTCAGGATGGGAAAGCCGCCAGTTTAAGCTAAGCCTGAATTATCGCTTTGGCAACGCACAGGTTAAAGCGGCACGCCAGCGCAAAACAGGTCTTGATGATGAAAGCAAACGCACCAACGGCGGCGGTGGCAGCCCTGCCCCGGCTGGAAACAATAAATAGCCTCTTAGTTTTTTGTTGGTTATAATAGAAGGTTGTCGGCGAAAGCCGGCGGCCTTTTTTGCGTTAACGGAAAGTAGCTATACGGCATTTTACAATTAAACCAATATCATATTACTCCTTCGGCTTAAGTGCCTTAAAGTTTTCGGACCTTTCCATTTCGGACAAGGTTTCCTTATCAATATGATAAATAACGGGGACGCCTGTATCCAATTCTCTTTTTAATATTTGCGCGGGCGTAAGCCGTTCCAAATACATAATCAGGGAGCGCAAACTGTTGCCGTGCGCGGCTATCAGCACGTTTTCTCCTTCTACAAGGTACGGGAGAATGGCACTCTTGAAATAAGGCAATACCCGCTCGTATGTCATCTTCAGGCTCTCGCCGTCAGGAGGAGCCACGTCATAAGAACGACGCCAAATATGCACTTGCTCTTCTCCGTATTTTTTTGCCGTCTCTGCTTTGTTCAGTCCTTCGAGACTGCCATAGGCCCTTTCGTTGAGGGCAGCATCTTTTATCACCGGGATATCCCAATGATTATCTTCCATAATAATACGCAATGTGTGCTGCGCCCTTACCAAAACGGAGGTGAAGGCAATGTCTATCTTTTCGTTCCTGATTTTTTCGGCGGCATGATGGGCTTCTTGTTCTCCTTTCTCTGTGATATCGGGGTCTTTCCAGCCAGTGAATTTATTTTCCAAATTCCATTGGGACTGTCCATGCCGAATTAATATAAGTTCTGACATAACAAAATTTTTTCGTGTTGTCCATAAGGATTTACTGCCTAAAAATTCTATGACTATACAGTTACCATCACGGCAGCTTTCCTTATAAAAGTTCCTTCCGAAGCCTGGCGACAGGTATGTTTAACTGTTCGCGGTATTTGGCCACCGTGCGGCGTGCGATGTTGTAACCTTTCTCCTGCAACAAATCCGTCAGTTTTTCATCGCTGAGCGGATGCCGCTTGCTTTCCCCTTCGATAAGGTCGCTAAGGATTTTTTTCACTTCCCGGGTAGAGACCTCTTCCCCGCTGTCGGTGCTAAGCGATTCGCTGAAGAAAAACTTAAGTCGGTACGTACCAAACTCCGTTTGCACAAACTTGCTGTTGGCCACACGGCTGACGGTAGATATATCGAGACCTGTTCTTTCCGCAATATCTTTTAAAATCATCGGTTTCAGGGTGGTTTCATCCCCTGTCAAAAAGAACTCGCGCTGATAGTTCATGATGGCGCTCATCGTGTCCATGAGCGTGTGCTGACGCTGCTTAATCGCATCTATGAACCATTTTGCCGCATCTATTTTTTGTTTGATAAAAAGCACGGCCTCTTTTTGCTGGCGGCTTTTTTTGCTGCTACGGTCATACTCCTTCATCATGTCGCGATAGCCTTCGCTGATGCGCAACTCCGGCGCATTACGGCTGTTGAGAGTCAGCTCAAGCCGCCCGTTGTTATTCGCGATAAAGAAATCCGGCACCACATAGCTCTCGGCTTTGTTCACCTCGCCGACATTGCCGCCCGGCTTAGGATTAAGTTTCGTGATTTGCAGTATTACAGCACGTAGCTCCTCCTCGTTCAGACCAAGGCCACGTTGTATTTTTTCATAATGCTTTTTGATGAACTCATCAAAGTATTTCTCAATAGCCAAAATGGCCATATCCACGTTCTTGCCTTCCTGCTTTTGACGCTGTAATTGCAGTAAAAGGCATTCCGGCAGGTCGCGTGCCGCCACGCCGGGCGGGTCAAACTGTTGCACCTGTTGTATAATATTCTCCACCTCCTCGGGCGTAGTCTCTATATTTTGCCGAAACGCCAAGTCATCCACCAAGGCATTCGTGTCGCGGCGCAAATAGCCATCCTCGTCTATACTGCCAATAACATGCTCCGCTATCCTTAATTCATTGTCCTGCAGGTTCAGCATCCCAATCTGATGTTGCAGTACATCATAAAAACTGGTTTCTGTTCTGATGGGCAATTGCTTGTTCTCTTCATCACTGTAATGGTCATCGCGCGTCCTGTAATCCGCCACGTCATCATCACCGTGCAGGTACTCGCTCACATCCACCGTATTATAATCATCCTCCCCTGAAGATTCATAATCGTCCGAACCAGAATCATAATCCTCCTGAGCATCGGCAAACTCATCACTCGTTTCGTTCTCAGAGCGTCCTTCATCCAATTCCAGTGCAGGATTTTCTTCTATTTCTTCCTTTATGCGCTCTTCCAAATTTGCCGTAGGAACCTGCAACAGCTTCATTAACTGAATCTGTTGAGGAGAAAGTTTTTGCAACAATTTCTGTTGTAATGATTGCCCGAGTGCCATAATTTTTTTCAAGCGCGGGTGTTTATATCAAAAATCGCGCCGCTCTACAAAATTAAAAAGAAAAAGGGGAAATACGGTATGAATACACAATCAATTTATAGTAGACGATTCAATGGACGATGACCTTTATATACCGATTTGCTAAAATCATTACGAAGACCTTGCCACTTTTGCGACTGCGTACGAAAAAAGGGCCATCTTATAATCAGACAGCCCTTTAGATTTATTATTGTCAGTTTTTTAAGAATTCATACTTGCCAAAAACTCCTCGTTGCTCTTGGTACCTTTCATGCGGCGCAGGAGTTCCTGCATGGCTTCTTCGGTCTTCATATCCGCAAGATAAACGCGCAGTAGGTTCATGCGTTGCAGCACGTCGCGCTCCAACAGCAGGTCATCGCGGCGGGTAGAAGATGCCGTAAGGTCAATGGCCGGATAAACACGCTTGTTGGACAGACGCCTGTCAAGCTGCAATTCCATGTTGCCCGTTCCCTTAAATTCTTCAAAGATAACCTCGTCCATTTTGCTACCTGTGTCAATAAGCGCGGTTGCTAAAATAGTAAGCGAACCACCACCTTCTATCTTACGGGCGGCACCAAAGAATTGCTTGGGCTTTTGCATGGCATTTGCTTCCACACCACCGCTCAACACCTTGCCGGATGCCGGCGAAACCGTGTTGTGCGCACGTGCCAAACGGGTAATAGAATCCAGCAGGATAACCACGTCATGACCGCACTCTACCAAACGTTTTGCTTTTTGCAGCGCCATGGTAGAAACCTTTACGTGCTTTTCGGCGGGTTCGTCAAAAGTTGAGGCAATCACCTCGGCCTTTACGCTGCGCTCCATATCCGTCACTTCCTCGGGACGTTCATCCACCAACACCACCATCAGATAACATTCGGGGTGATTTTCGGCGATGGCATTGGCCACGGCCTTCAACAACATGGTCTTACCCGTTTTAGGCTGCGCCACAATAAGGCCACGCTGACCTTTACCGATGGGCGTAAACAGGTCTATAATGCGGGTTGAAAGGTCGGAAGGACGGGTAAAAAGATTCATCTTTTCATAAGGGAAAAGCGGGGTAAGGTATTCAAAAGGAATACGATCGCGCACTTCCTCGGGTGTTTTACCGTTGATGGTATCCACCTTAAGCAATGCAAAATATTTTTCACCATCCTTTGGCGGACGCACCGCACCAAAAACCGTATCCCCTGTTTTAAGCCCGAAGAGCTTTATCTGCGAGGGAGAAACATATACGTCGTCCGGACTGGAAAGATAATTGTAGTCCGAAGAACGTAGAAAGCCGTAACCGTCGGGCATCATCTCCAGCACGCCCTCACTAAGGATGACACCGTCAAACTCTACGTTGAAATTCATTGCCGGTTCCTCTTTTTTCTTGGCCGGTGGCCTGGGTTCGTCCTCAAATGTAACAACCGGGGTACTTGCAAACTTTTCGGTGGCCTTTAGTGCCTGTAAGATAAACGCCTCGGTAGCGGGGTCGTTTTCATAAATGGGCTCTATGTCTTCCTCATTTCCTTTTTCCTCTGACTCGGCGGCGGGTATTTCCTCCAAAGGAGTCTTTTTCACTATCGGCGTTCTCTTGCGCAGGGGAGCAACAGCTTCCTTTATTTCCTCTTCTGCTTGCTGAGGTTCTTCAGCACTGGGTTTCTTTTTCTTAGCAGCAGCCTTTTTGCGCGGGGCCTTTGCGGTGGTTTTTTCTTTTTCTTCCGGTTCGTTATCGTCTTCCACAAAAGCCTCTTCTGTACCCATAGAAGTGGTCGCTTTTACGACACGTTTTCTTTTGGGCTTTTCTGCGCCATCGGTGCTTTCCTTGGCACCGGCAACAGCCTGGCTGTCCAAAATCTTGTAAACTAATTCTTGTTTGTTTAGTTTTTTGGCATTAGGTATCTGCAATTGCTCAGCAATATCTAACAGTTCGGGAACGAGCATGTCGTTCAATTGTAAGATGTCATACATACATGTAGGGATTAATCAAAAGATTAAATCTTTAAAATAAAAAATAGTTGATTGAATTTAATTTTAAAAATTACAGGATAAAAATATCGAAATGAAAATCAATATTTTTAGAGATGAACACAAGCTTTAGGGTCATTTCTACTTGCGAAAGTAATGTGTTTTTCTTAAACCCCCAAAAAAAATACAGAAACGCCGTTAGGCTTTTCTACAAAACCGGAAGCACTTTCGCGAAAAAAATACTACCATGGCCATACATACTTTCAGAACACACAAGACTCTTATTATCAATAATATATCCATTATTTATAATAAATATAAAATCACGTACAGGTAAAAAAACTTTTGATACGTGTTCCATTAGACCGTTTGGGATGTTTTGCGGCGTTCGCCGATTTGCTGCCGCCACATGGCATAATAAAGCCCTTTTTTCTCCAACAGCTCCTCGTGTGTGCCCACTTCTATCACGTCGCCTTTTTCCAAAACATAAATCCTGTCGGCGTGCATGACAGTACTAAGCCTGTGCGCGATGAGAATGGTAATCTGATTAAAGCGGGAAGATACGTCGCGTATTGTTTGGGTAATTTCTTCCTCGGTGATGGAATCCAAAGCAGAGGTCGCCTCGTCAAAGATCAATATCCGCGGCTTGCGGACAAGCGCCCGTGCAATGGACAAACGCTGGCGTTCGCCGCCGGAGAGTTTTAGCCCGCCCTCTCCTATCGTGGTATCAAGCCCCTTTTCTGCCCTTGTCAAAACATTGGTCACGGATGCCTTTTGAACAGCGTCCAACAAATCTTCTTCCTTGGCCTCGGGGTTTACAAACAGCAGGTTTTCCCTTATCGTGCCCGAAAAAAGCTGGGTGTCCTGCGTGACGAACCCTATCTGCTTGCGCAGGTCATCAAAATGGATAGATTCTTCGTCCAGCCCATTGTACAATATTTCCCCCTGAAGCGGCCGGTAAAGGCCCACCAGTAATTTCATCAGCGTACTCTTGCCCGATCCCGAAGGCCCCACAAAAGCCACAGTCTCGCCCATTTGCACGTCAAAACTGATATTATTGATGGCATTGTTGCCGGCGGTCTTATGCCTGAAGCCCACATTACGGAACGACAAGGTTTTGATATCCCCCAACGGCCTAGCATCAACCGGCAATGGTTCGGGCGACTTTTTCATCAAAGAATCAAAATTCTGAAGCGATACCTCGGCCTCGCGATAAGACAAAATAATGTTCCCAACCTCTTGCAAAGGCCCGAAAATAAAGAAGGAAAACATTTGCATCGTGGCCAACTGCCCTGCATCCAGCAGACCGCGAAACACCACGTACATCAACACAAACAGGATGACTTGCCTCAGTGTGTTCACAAAAGTGCCTTGTATAAAACTTATGCTTCGGATGCGTTTGACCTTTTGTAACTCCAGCCCCAATATTTTGTAGGTATTTCTGTTAAGGCGCTGTACCTCCTGCCGTGTCAGGCCAAGGCTTTTTACCAATTCTATATTACGCAGCGATTCGGTAGTCGCCCCGGCAAGCGCGCCCGTCTGTGTCACGATTTCTTTTTGAACGGACTTGATTTTCCTGCTCAGCACATTGCTCATGACAACAAGCAGCACGATGCCGCCAAAATAAATCAGTGGGAGCGTCCAGTGGATACGATAAGCATATATGCACACAAAAATAATCCCCACAAAAACGGGCAACAGCACATTGATGAACGAGGTGATAAATTTTTCGCAGTCTATGCGCACTTTTTGCAAAATGCCTAAGGTTTCTCCGCTCCGTTGATCTTCAAACTCATGATAGGGAAGTTTCATGGCGTGCTGCAACCCCTCGGTGAAAATTGTTGCCCCGAATTTCTGCACAATAACATTCAGAAAATAATCCTGAAACGCTTTGGCAATGCGGCTTACCATCGTCACCCCGATCGAAAACAGGAGCAGTTTTACAACCGGGCCTGCAAAATTCCACCAAAAAGGTTGGTACGTGGCGGGATTGCGCATATAATCGGCACCAAGGTTGATAACCTTGCCGAGAACAATAGGGTCTACTAAAGAAAAGCCAATATTAATGGCAGCCAATAACATGGTCAACAGCGTGAGCCACTTATACGGCCTGAGGTATTGCAAAAGAATCTTCATAAAAAAAGTCTTTGCTAATTACAATTTTATGACAAGCATTGTTGTCGGTTGCAGTAGATTCTTTGAAATAAAAACTTACTCCACGATGAAAAGCCCTCTCATCAAACTGGCATGACCGGGAAAAGAGCACAAAAACTCGTACTCCCCTTTTGCCGGGGCTTTGAATTTTATCGTATCGGACTCGCCGCCGCCAAGCATACGTGTGTGCACCAACACATCCGTAGTATTTTTCGGAATATATTCGTTATCGGAGGCTTCTATGGCCTTTGGCGCAAAATCCTCTACCGTTACGCCCTTTTTGAGCAACACGAAATTATGTCCCATTGCCTCCCGGGATGCCTTGCCTATATGCAAAAGTGTTAACGTAGTCTCCTGCCCGGCCTTTACCCTTATTTCACGGACATTAAAATTCATGTTGTCATCAGCCGTAATGGTGATATTCCCATCTGCCATTTCAACAGTACCCGCTGTACCGATACTCTCCGTTATCCCCTCCGGCAACTGGTGGTTGTGCTCATGATTATGCCCAGGTTCATTATTACACGCAAATAATCCTAAAACCACTAACCCATAAATAAATAGTGCCCGCATGATAAATAAAACGTTTTCAAAATTGCAAATATCACAAACTTCACGAAGAGAGGACTTGTTTTTTATCCCGTAATAATACACATTTGCTCAAAAACAAAAGAAAGGTTTCGCTTAACTTCTTTCACTAAACCGATACATTTGATTTTGAGCCCCGAAAACAGCTATCCTTCGATAGCTTGTTTTAAATCAGCTATCAGGTCTTCGTCATCCTCTATGCCTACGCTGAGGCGAATCAGCGAGTCGCTCAGTCCGTTTTTAATCCTCTCCTCGCGCGGAATGGAAGCATGTGTCATGGAAGCCGGATGGTTGATGAGCGACTCTACCCCACCAAGGCTTTCCGCCAGGGCAAACACCTTGGTAGCCGTAAGCACTTTCGTTGCAGCCGTCACCGAATCGTCTTTCAGCTCAAAGCTCATCATACCGCCAAATCCCCACATTTGTTTTTGCGCCACCGCGTAACCTATCGAGCCTTCAAACCCGCACCAATAAACCTTTTTCACCAACGGATGACTATCCAAAAAGCGGGCTACTTTTTCACCGTTTTCACAATGCCGCCGCATCCGCACGTGCAAGGTCTTGATGCCCCGCAATACCAAAAAACAATCCATCGGGCCCGGGACGGCGCCACTGCTCTTTTGTATAAAGAAAAGTTTTTCCTGTAACGCATCGCTGTTAAACATCAGCGCGCCCATGACCACGTCGCTGTGGCCTCCCAAATATTTTGTGGCGGAGTGCATCACTATATCCGCCCCAAGATCTATCGGGTTTTGAAGATAAGGCGACGCGAATGTATTGTCCACGCACAACAGCGCGTTGGCCGCTTTGGCAATTTGTGCCACGCCTGCAATATCCGTAATGTTCATGAGGGGATTGGTGGGCGTTTCTATCCAAATAAGTTTTGTTTTGGCAGAAACCAGGGCTTTTACGTTATCAAGATTTGTCGTGTCGGTATATTTAAACACAATGCCGAAATCTTCCCAAATCTTAGCAAAAAGCCTGTACGTTCCGCCATACATGTCGCTTGCCGCAATTACTTCATCGCCGGGCTTGAGCAGTTTTATGACGGATTCCGTAGCGGCCACCCCGCTACTAAATGCCAGCCCATGTTTGGCATTCTCCAACGCGGCAAATGCTTTTTCCAATGCCGTGCGCGTGGGATTCCCTGCCCGGGAATAATCATACCCCTTATGCTCGTTGGGCGCTTGCTGCACATAGGTGGATGTTTGATAAATAGGCGTCATTATCGCGCCTGTGGCTATATCCGGTTCGACGCCGGCGTGTATTATTATTGTGTCTTTCTTCATGTTTTATAAATTATAAAATTCTGAATTGTTTTCTCATTATCCGAATTCACCCGATGATTTAAGAAACTGTATAGCTGCAAACAAGTTTTAAAAAAATTGTCTGTTCATCTTTTAGCACACCATTCAGCGCAATAATACCATCTGCTGCCTGCGTATATTGTAACGTGGCCATCAAATCGGCGGTCTGACGCGGATCGACCATTGACAGAAATTTGCATTGAGAAGCCTCGTGCATGAAAAGATTTTTGCTCAACGATTTTTCCATGAGCTCTTTCATAATCTGCAACATACAAACGCCAGGCAATACGGGCTGACCGGGAAAATGCCCCTCAAATATTTTATGTTCGGCATTGATATGAATGCGCGCCTCGACCTTTCCTTCTTCCTGCTCAAAAGAAGTGATTGTGTATAAACTATTGTTCAGCATCGTTAATACGCGTAAGATTAATATTGAATTTAAAATTGAAATGACGGATATGAATTTCATCCGGGATACCACTGTTGGTTTGCTTCAGGACAACCTCCATCACTTTTTTGGAATCGCTGCCCCTTTCCGCACGAAACAGATTGTTACACGACAAATCCGTGATATAATAATAGCGGTCGGTATCGTTCTTAAAAGTATAATACGATTCGTTCCCTTTCTGTTGCAACAATACCGAGGCATAATCAAGCCGGTTCATCAATACTGTTTCAAAGTCTTTTCTCAGCGTGGTTTTCACGGCCGCCTTATCCATTCTGTCAACAATGGCATGCACGGCAAATTCACCATTTTTGGAAAACTCAAAATCAAAGAAACTGTACCCTGCCTCATTGGTAAAAACAATGCGCGTACTACTGTCCGGCATTTGCTTTATCAACAACAACCCGCTCAATTGATGCCCCGCTACGTTTATCGAAGCCTGATAAAGTACTCTCGGAAAAGACGGCCTGAACTTTTGCACGCACGTGGCATCACCATCGGCCTTTTGCAAGTGCCGATATGCCTTGGGCGCACAGCCCGTGAGCAGAAAAAGCAAACTAACGAACGTCAAAAAGCGCATCTGAAAGCGGGATATTGAATTTTTGATTATGATAAGTGATCACAGTATTATCCCCGCCCGGCTCGGTAAGCTGAATCTGGTTTACAGCAAATCCGGCTTTGTTGAACGTAAGGGTCACTTTCTTAAACAAAGTTGACATCTCTTTGGTAAGCGGCGTCATTTCTGCAAGATAAGCACCTGCCCCTTCAAATAACTTCACCGAAAAGTCTTTATTGTCAAACACCGTACCGCGCGCGCAATCCACCATCAACTGGTTCATTTGCCGGAACATTTTATTGGAACGCGCAGACATGGTATTGGTCTTTTGCCCATTTTTTATCAATACCTTATTATCCTTTATCACCATCAGGTATTGATAAGGCGAGGTATATTCCATGCGGACGGTATTACTCTTCTTAAAATAAAATTTTCCTTTGGAAGTGATTTTGTCCGAAAGCATGGACAATGTTTTTTGCTGGGTAAAATCGCTGGCGATTGTATTTATTTTTTGGGACGCATCGGCAAATTGCGTCTTAAACGCGGACATATTCGCCACGGGCTTGTAGCCCGCATATTGCGCTGAAGCAACCTGCGCAAAGGCGAATACCAGAAACGTAAAAAATATCTTACACATAAGGTTGTAAATTTAGTAATTTATCCAAGGGCGCTACCATATATCCCCGTTCTTTAACATATTTTAAAAACCGTGAAAGCACTGCCACTGTTACGTCCTGCGTATCGTGCAATAATACAATCGCGCCAGGCGATAAACTGCCGGATAATTTCTGAAAAAGTTCTTCCTCTTCCCTTGTTACCGTATCCATAGAGCGCAGGCTCCAGCCAATTACCTGATAGCCCATTTGTTGCACCGCTTTTCGTAACGCAGGGTTCGTGACGCCGTATGGCGGCCTGAACCATTTTAGATATACCCCTGTTTTTTGATGCACCAGGTCGTGCATTTGTTGTAAATCATCCTCTATTTTTTTCGCGCTTTGCAGGTCAAACCAAAAACCGTGCGTATAACTATGATTGCCGATAATATGGCCTTCGGCATGAATCCGTTTCAGCAACTGCGGATGTGCGGCCGCTTCTTTTCCAATACAAAAAAAAGTGACTGGTGCATCATGCGCTTTTAAAACATCCAGAATCTTTGGTGTGTTCTGCGGATGCGGGCCATCATCAAACGTAATGGCGATAAGCTTTTCGCTTGTTTCAGCCCGACAATACGTTTTTAAGTAAAACTGAGTATGAATAAAATAACTGCCGTAAAAAAGTGCCAACGTATAAAGCAACAACAATAGCGCATACCCATACCACGGCACATTAAAAAACAAATCACCGATTATCAATGATACCAGTAAAACAACAAAAGCAATATTTGTATTGCGGAAATTTAACATGCCGATAGTAAATACAGCACCGGATATTGCGAGAGATAATTATTATATATGAGGATATGCCTGCGCGTTCTGTCCTTTTGCAAAAGGTTCGCCGCATACCAAAGTGCAAAAGCCGAAGATGTGGGATATTCGCCACAATATTGTTTATACGTCTGCACATTCTCAAATGTGCTCAAAGCTTCTTCATAGTAGGCGTCCGAAGAAACATCCCCATTTTTTCCCGACAGAACCAAATCAATATCCGCGCTGTTCATTTCATGACTATCTAAAAAATCCCGGATAAACATCGCCGCGTTCGTTCCCGGTTTTCCTATTTCAAACCCAGTCAACCGCGCAAAGGCGCTTTTATTTTCTTTGCCCAACACAAAGAATGCCGCGCCTTCCCCTGCCATCGTGCCTTTTGTGCCGTCAAACAAATCGGCACTGTTGCCGCGTTGTTTATACAAACCAAAACGCCGTAAAATCGCATGGCTTTTTTCAATGATTTCGTCCGCAGCCCCTACTAATACATTTTCCGCGTCGCCCTCCAACATCAGGGAACGCGCATCCAACAAGGCCGACTCAAAAGACAAG
The DNA here is from genome assembly GCA_047601605.1 of Niabella sp. Lineage (GTDB taxonomy): Bacteria > Bacteroidota > Bacteroidia > Chitinophagales > Chitinophagaceae > Niabella. The sequence continues at coordinate 929,641 of JASGIU010000002.1, read as the reverse complement.
CCCCTGTGCACGAAGGTATTGTTATAATGATGGCATTTTAACATCAGTGCAATCTGCGCAGCCACCGTATTATGTGTTGATTGTATGAATGCCGTGGGCGAAAGCAACTCTTCGTTAAACTCCACCAGCCTTGTCAAGAAAGCATCCGTGTCGGCCAGGCAACCATAAGCTGTTCCTGTGATGATAGCATCCGGCATTGTCACGTCCGTAGCCTTGAGACTGTCCACTGCAGCAGCAACCCCCATCTTGATAATGCGGCTCATGCGCCGGATTAATTTAGCATCTATATAAGTCGTATAGTCCGGCTCTTTGCAGGATAATTTTTCACCCGCATACCACAAAGGGGCTTGAAGAAGCCCTTCAAAAGAAGCCTGCGGGGAAACCGATGCTGCGGAAAGGATATACATTATTTACGCCTTTGAAAAGATTAAAGATGAACAGTTGCCCCCAAAGCCAAACGAGTTGGACATGACATGGTTTATCTCCGACTTTTTCAGTTCGGTGACGGGCGCAAAGGGCAAAGCTTCCATTTGGGTCTCGAAGCGCAGATTGGGATAAACCAAACCTTGTTGAACGGACAATACGGAAAACACCGCCTCTATACCGCCGCTGGCACCAAGCGTGTGCCCGGTAAACGATTTAGTGGAACTCAACGGAGGATATTTTCCTTCAAACAAAACCTTGATGGCCGTGCCTTCGGCAATATCGTTGTTCTGCGTGCCGGTGCCATGCAAATTGATATAATCAATATCCTGCGGTTGCAGTCCTGCTTTTTTCAAAGCACCCTTCATGGCCAACAGCGAACCCGTGCCTTCCGGTGAGGATGCCGTTTGGTGATAGGCATCGTTGGCATTTGCCCAACCTGTTATGCGGCAACCGAGCATGTTTGTTAATGTCTTTGCCACCTTTTCAGAAACCATCAGCACATAACCCGCCCCTTCTCCAAGGTTCAACCCGCGGCGATGTTCGTCAAAAGGCTGGCAAAATTCCGAATCCAATATCATGAGCGTATTGAAGCCGTTCAGCGTAAACTTCGTGAGTGAGTCAGTGCCCCCGGCCACTACCACATCCAAAAAGCCCTGCCGTATCAACCTCGCGCCTAAAAATATGCTGTTGGCAGACGATGAACAGGCGGTACTGATGGTGGTCACAAAATCCCTGATGCCCAAAGCGCGCGCCGCAACCTCCGTTACCGCGCCGCACTCGTGGTTGACCACATGGTGCAAACGCCCTTTGTTATTGTTTTTCAAAAATTCGGGAAAAAATCCTTCCGTCAAATCCATCCCGCCGACCGAATTAGCGGAGATGAAACCGCTACGCCATTGGCTGATATCAACACCAGAATCGGCAACCGCCTCCTTTGCGGCAACGGTGCTTAAAAGTGCCGTGCGACTGATATGCGCGGGTAATCCTGCCAATGCCGAAAGTGCTTCGTTTGTCAGCTTTACCTCGGCGACGGGCAGCTTATCCCGATGAACGGACTGCAATCGTTGCATGGACGCCATCCCAGCCACGCCGTTTTGCAGCGACGATAAATTCTCCGCCACGTTGTTACCGATGGCAGATATAACACCCAAACCCGCTATGTACACTTCGCTTGACAATACGTTTACATTTTTTCAATTCAGAAAATCAATCCTGCTTATCACGCAGATTGGTGATCTAAAATATAGTCCGCCATCGTGCTGACCGATTGAAAAATGGACTGCCCTTCTTCGGCGTTTTTTAGTTTGATATTATATTCCTGTTGCAACAACACAATCAGTTCCAGCGCGTCAATAGAGTCCAGCCCGAGCCCTTCCACAAACAGCGGGTCGTGGTCTCCGATATCTTCCGGTTTCTTGCCCTCCAGATTCAGTTGCTTAATAATCTGCCCTTTCAATATGGGCATCAATTCTTCTTTGTTCATGGTTATATATCTTGTTTAAAACGTCTGTTTCAAAAGCTCTTCCGGTAACGGATTTCTCCACCAAAAACAGGCACACGTCATATTCATCCCCAATCGCGTCTATCCATCCGGTGATACAATATTTCAGTGAGCGCGCCATCAGGTCTTCCACATAAAAATGAAGCCAGTCCGCATCAAAGGTATCACTTATAAAAAAAGCATTCTCACCTTTTATTTTATAGCGTATGCCCAGCTCGCCAATCACGATGTTGGGCAAGGTGTACACGAACAGCGACGGACTGGGATAGGTTTTGGAGGACTCAAAATAAGCCACATCCGCCTCAATGCTGCTGTTGTGATTACTCAGCACGATGCCGCCTTCCCCGGGGCTATACTTTTCGATGCCGCTCCCGCGCAACAACAAATCCGTGGCCAATATGCCCAGCTTGCCCAGCACGTCCATCTTGTAAAATTTCGGATAGTCGAGCGACAAACCTTCCTCGTATGCGACCTTCAAAAAATCGCGACCTTTTTTTTCAGAAGTATACACCCATTCATCATTTTTTGATATACGCCCGTCGCGAATCCTGCAATATGCCGTTATATGATTATCCAAAATATCCAATAATACCCTCCTTACTTTTGGGCGCTAGGCCCTTGTGCTACCATCAACTGATGCCCCGGCTGCTACGGGCTTCGGCCCCGCCTCCTTCGTCGGCGTGGCTTCCCCTCCACATCCGGCAGCCCATCATCCCCTGTACTTCTATCAGCCCGACAGGACACTATTATACAGTGCACGAATGTACAATAGAAACCCAAATTTCACAGTATATTTTCGGCACGATTCGCCCTTGTCTTAAAAAGCCCAGAAGTTCGTTGGAAAAACGAGCCCAAAAGCTTATCTTGAGCTAACAGAACAATCATTCATATTTAAAATAACGAGCTATGTCAGAACATGTATTCCCACGGGGCTTTGACTCCTGGCAAAAAACGCATTTTGAAGTGGTGGAAGCCCTTTGTTACCTGCGCGACCTGCAGGAAGCCAACGAAAGCAAGAATTTTTCCCAAATGCTGGACAACAGTGCCACGGAAGATTTGTACAAACTGGCCGTTGAACTGACCGACAAATTCGAACGGGAAAATATTGTCCGCGAAGGCAAAACCCTGTTTGAGCTAATAGAGGATTTTGTTTACAGGGAAACAAAGCACTAAACGAACTTATTCATTCGTTTTGTTCAAATATTCGATGCTGTCGCGCAGCCGGATGGTCTTGGCCAGTTTTTTCAGTGCCGTGTTATGTTCTTTTACATAAGGGTTATTCGTGTCCCACACATAGCCTGCCAACACAGAACAAATCATTTTCTTGACCTCGGGATCCTGGTCTTTAGCAAAGAAAATAGTATGCAGCGTGCCGTCATACCAGGTCATCACATAACTGCGGAAGGTATCCACACCCTGCATCATCACCTCGGTATATTCTTTTTCCCAGTCTATTTTTTCGCCCTTCAAATGCCGGATGGTCAACTGTGCGGCCAACTGACTGGACACGGATGCCAGCGTGACGCCCGAAGAAAATACCGGGTCAAGAAATTCCGTAACGTTGCCCGTGAGCACAAAACCGTTCCCGTAAAACTTTTCCGTTGTGGTTGACCATGATTGCAACACCCTTGGCTCCCATAAAAATTCCACGTCCTTCATCCTTTCGGCAATGTAAGGTTCGGTCGCAATGGCCGCGCGCAATTGTGCTTCCGCATCGCCTTCAAATTTTTCAAAAAATTCAGGAGCAGACACAAAGCCGACAGAGGTAACGCCGTCCGAGAAGGGGATTATCCAGACCCAGACTTCCTGCTCATGCACCACGATGGTGATGCGGTTAGGCTCATCGTCCATCGAACGGTTCACGTCCCGGATGTGCGTGAACAAAGCCTTGCGCGGCGGCAGGTTAGACGGCCTGTCCATCCCGAACAAGCGCGGTATCACACGGCCATAACCGCTGCCGTCAATAATAAATTTTGCTTCTATCAGCCGTTCATTGCCATCAGTGTCCTGCACGGTGGTGACAGAAGAACCGTCTTCGTTAAACCGGATGCCCGTAACCGTTGTTTCGTAAGCAATCGGCACGCCCTGCGATTCCAATGTATCTGCCAACACTTTATCAAAATCGGCACGGGGAACCTGCCATGTCCATTTCCACCCGTCGGTAAACTGGTCTGCAAAAAAATAATCGCAAACTTCTGTTTTATTACGCACGAACTTGGCACCGAATTTTTCCTGATAGCCCCTGGCCTTTACGGCATCCAGAAAGCCCGCTTCCTCCAGTGCCTCCATGCAGCGCGGCAACAGGCTCTCGCCTATCACAAACCGGGGAAATTTTTGTTTTTCCACTACCTTGACCTGAAAGCCTGCTTTGTTTACAATAGCGGCCGCAATAGTGCCTGCCGGCCCGGCGCCAATAACGAGTACGTCTGTTTTTTCGGTCTGCATAAAATATTTTTTTCAGTTAATGTCAAAGGTCGCGAAAGAAATACCTTAGCAACATTGACTATTTTTATCAGTATATGATAATGCGTTATGAAATATAATTCTTACCCGCTACACCTTTCTTTTCCTGCATTTCAGCAACGTATGGCTCAGGCCGATACCGTCCACTTGTTCTACAATATCAAATCCCGCTTTGTCAATACATTTTTTAAATACGCGGCTGTCGTACATCTGACTATTGCCGTTTGCAATTGCGGTAAAATAGATGGATAACTGCTGGATGCAGAACGCGGAAGTTTCAAAACGCTGCGTGTCCCAAAATGCTTCAAGGATAAGCACCAATCCGTTATCGTCAATAGAATCGGCACACCGCCTGAGGATGGACACGATTTCGTCCTCGGAAAAACAATCGAGGAACTGGCTCATCCAAATGGCATCAAATCCTTTAGGGAAGGGAATGCTCTCATCCAGAATATTACAGGGATAAAAAGACACACGGTCGCTAAGGCCCAATTCGTCAATGCGCTGCTTGGCCATCGCCGCCTGGCCGGGCAAATCCATAATGGTCACATGAATACCTTCTCCATGCGTGGCCGATGCAGAAGCCCATTTGCCCGTGTTGCCCCCGATGTCAAGCAGCTTTTTAATATTTTCAGCATACACCTGTTTAATAACCTCGGGAAAAGCGATGTCGGAAAAGAAATGGTCATACTCAAACCAGCTTTTTTGTATATGTGGAGGCAGTTGCGACAAACCTTCGTAAATCGTGTTCCAATTACCCAGTTCGCGCAGACCCGCCGGCTTGCCGGTTTCAATAGCTTCTTTCAGGTGAAACATCCCTTTATAGCATACATCTTGCACAAAATTCATGTTGGTTTTCGTGAGCGGGTCGTGCAAAATAAAATAACCCGTTTTGGTAATGGCATATTTTTCATCTTCCGTGAGCTTGACGAGGTGCATGCCCAAAGCAGCCTCCAACAATACGCGCACACCATACTCTGACACATCTGTCTTTTCAACAATATCGGCCAATGTGATTCCGCCGGAGCGGGCGTCTTCGATTATTTGTAAAATACCTTTGTCGCGCAAGACCCGTGCCACCTGAAACAAAATGGGGCCGTGCGCTATCACCTGTGCCATGTGCTTAGCATCAATCGCAGTCTTTTGGTCTTGCTTATAAAAATCAATCATGTTGTATAATTATAATTTATTCGTTTATCTTCTCCCATATAACGGCAGCATTGCAGCCCCCGAAACCCGAGGCCGTTTTGAGACAAGCTTGTAACGGAACGTGCTGCAAGGTACGGCAAACACGGATATGCTCGGCCGTGCCGGGTCTGTTAAAGCCAAGGGTAGGAATGATTTTATTCTCGCGCAGCGAGTGAATACTGATAACAGATTCCAACAACCCGGCAGCACCTAACGTATGGCCATAATAACCCTTGAGGCTGTTGACGGGCACTTGTTGCAGCCCGGAAAGTTTTATGGCCTTGCTTTCCATATCATCGTTGTAAACAGTGGCGGTGCCATGTGCCGATATGAACCCTATATTATTTTTGGCTATGCCTGCTTCGGCAATAGCCGCTTCAATCGCCTGATGCAGTTCTTCGCCTGTGCGCGAGGGGCCGGATATATGATTGGCATCATTGCTGACCGCCCCACCAGTAAGCTTAACAATATCCTTCCCCAACGGTCTGTTCACCGACAGCACAATAGTAGCGGCAGCTTCGCCAAGATTGATGCCCTTCCTGTCTGCATCGAAAGGCTTACAAGGCTCGTCACTGACGGCCTGAAAAGATTGAAAGCCCGATAAGATAAACCGTGTAATGAGGTCGGTGCCGCTCACGATGATATTGTCATATACACCTGCCTGCAACAAACGCTTGGCCGTGATAAGTGCCACCAGCCCCGAGATGCACGCTTGCGATACAATGATCGGCTTTATGTTCAGACCCAGGCATTCCGTTATTTTTTTGGCAGAAGACACCAAGCTGATTTCTTGCTTTAGTTCATCCGTAAGGGCATGTTTTTCCAACAGGTTCACGTTACCTTTGGTAGAGGAAATAATCAGTCCGGTTTTGGGATTGCTCAAGTCAATATTGGTCAGGGAAAGTGCGTCCAACACCGACAAAAGGATTAAAAGTTCAAACTTGGAATATTGCTGATATTTATCCGGCAAGGCATCATAAATATCTTTTTCATTTATGAGCGAAGCATAAAACGGAACGGGGCTTTTTGAGACATCGTTGTGCAGTTTTATTCCCGATTCGTGGTTACAAAGCCGGGCAAAATTGTCCGACCCGGTGAAACCCAACGGTGAAATGATATTATCCGAACATACAAAAACCTCTCGCATACTTAATTCAGACTACACCCCCATTTTCTTTTTCCATTCCTCAAAAAAGGGAGGATTATTCAATATGAGATTTTGGGAATCTTTTTCCAAGAACACTTGTGTGGTCGTGCCTGTGGCAACCAGCATATTGTCGGTAGCCCTGTACAGGTTATACCGGAAAATAATCTTTGCCGCGTCGCAAGGTTCATAAATGGCCTCCACCAATACCTTATCCCCAAATTTTAGTGACCGTTTATAGTTGCATTCCGCGTGAACAATGGGTACTACGACGTCATGCCCGAAAAAATCAAGATAGCCAATACCGTATTTTTTCCCAAAGGCTTCGCGCCCGTCCTCAAAATACCTGATGTAGTGGCCATGCCACACGATACCCAAAGGGTCGGCCTCGTTAAAACGTATCAATACCTCTATCGTATGTGTCAATTGCGTTTGCTCTATCGTGTCCACTCTTTATACTTTTTATTTGATATATTGTCTATCAGCTTTTTAAAACTTGATGCCCAATAGTTCCTGAACCCAAAACCCATGCCCAACGGGCTTTCTACGCGTTCCGTCAACAAAACTTTCTTCGTTTTGATGTCAAATATTGTCACCCACAGATTCACAGCCTTTTCGGTCTTGCTCATGGCATCTACCACAAACAGCACGCCTGTACCTGACTTGTTGCCTGCATCAAACCCCTTAATCAAAGACTTTACCTCTGCCTCAGTAAGGCGTCCATAATCTTCAGAAGAAGTTGATATTATCTTATCAGGGTCTATTTTACTATTGCGTTTGTGCACTGCCGAAAGATCTGTTTTGATGTCAGCCCTCCTGAAAGCACCTGCCAAATCATACTTCTTGGGTTCGTTGACTATCACATCGTTTATGGCGGCGTATTGACGATCAACAATATCCTGTGTGTTGGCACCTGCATCGCCCAACAGATGCGCTTTTGTGAAATCCATACCAAAGTAATAAACGGGCAAGTCCTTATTATCCAGAACTTCCTTTAACGTTTGCGACTTGCCGGACAAAGGCATGGATAAAACGGCGAGAACCGTAAAAACAAATGTAATAAAGCGTTTCATTTTGTCTGTTTTTATTGTGGCAATATTAATCAAATAATAATTACATCTGATGCCGGAACACCCGAAGTATGTTAAGAAGAAACGAAAATCCGCATTTCGCCAGTAGCAAGTATTTTTCCGCCCGACCGTACAACCCCTTCGATTATCGTGGCATTAAATATCTGATTTTTTATGGTAATTGTCGTATGCAGCACATCGCCTGTTTGCGGTAGCCCGTGTACTTTCAAGTGCTGGATGGCTCCGATAAAACCCACGGGGACTGGTTTCCCTTCTTTTTGGCAGATATAGCCCACTCGCGCTGCGGCTGTCTGTGCCATATTTTCAACAAGGGCAGGTTCTTTCAATATTCCATCTTCTAAAAAAATATTGCCCTCCCGCACTTCAAAGGAGGTGACAGCGCCCGCATCGTCGCAATGCACCAACGCGTCTATCATTACAAAAGGCGCTCGTTGTGGGATAAAAGACAGTATATCATCCGTAATGGTCATAAACATTTAAAAATTAAAACAGAAAATCACGCCGTCCCATATTCCACCGTACCCCCATGCCCACAACGGTGCTATTAGTGTTGCTGACCGGAGGCGTTGTATATTTCTGCCTGCGGAACTGCGCGTTGAGGTCTATAAAGAGATTTTCACGAAGTTCATAACTGAACAACAGATTTATCAACGACACGTTCGTCTTCCACCCGGAACCCACCTTGAAATCATAATCAGAATTGCGTCCCCAACTGTTTGGCAAAAACAGGTTGCTGCCAAAATTCACGTTTGCCGTACTGTCCTTGCCTTGCAAGTAAGTGACGAGCTTGCCCTCAAAGCTCAGTTTGGGGATGGGGCGATAGCGCACCACGCCAATGAACTCGTTAAAATTGGCCATGAGAGGATGCGCCAGCGGTTGGTTGTAGTGGGAATAGTTGGCCACCGAGTCATAATGCGAATAGGTGAACGGACGCACATAGTTCCATTCGGCCTGCAGGTCGAGATTCTTGACTGTAAAAGCATCTATATATTTTGCGCCCAATTGATACCCGAATTTATTGGCCCACCAACCCTTACCGGCGGTCAATTCTTTCAATTTGAATTCGTCCATCAGCAATTGTCCGTAAAACTGGGCAGTTTTTGCCACGTTTGCCTTAAAATCGAAACCGACCATTGCATTGTCGGGGCTACCAGCATCCCGCTCCATCGAGCGAAGAAAAATGACCGGCACGAGATAAGTAAACTCAAACTTGTTCAGCCTGCCGAATACCACGCCCTCGAACAGCCCCACGTTCAGCCAAGGCGTTACGTTCACGTCCAGATGATGGACGGCAGCATATTTTTTGCCGATTAATTTATCACCCATGCCATGCTGATAGCCATGCTTCAACTCCATAAATATGTTCTGATAATTCAGTTTCCAGATGCGGGTATTGAGTTTCAGGAAAAGAGTGTTATTGCTAAAATCGCTCAGGAACAGGCTCCGCTGGCCGTTCCCGATGAAATTGCGGTCATACCCAAAAGCAATGTCCACATATTTGGTTGCGCCAAAAGTAATGTAACCCCTGCCATCGAAATAGTCCACGCCGCCCTTATCCTTATAATCTAAGTAATAGCCCGCGTTGGGTACGGCACTCCTTTCGGCCATCCATTGCTGCACGTATGCAGGGCTACGCTCCTGATTGTCGGTGAGCGAAGCAGCAAAACCGATGCGGTCGGCAATCTTGCCGCGCACCGAAACGCCCCTTGCATTGTAAAACAATTTGCTGTCATTGTCCTTTTCATTTACATACCCGATGTTCAACAAAGGATTGACCACCAAATCAAAATCTTTGATATGTGCCTCATACAGTGCGGCGGGCGAGGTGTAAAAATGCTTTAATATCGGTTTGCGGCTCAGGTATTGCGCACGTTCGTCCGGTGTCAGCCAATCGGGGTTGTTCGCCATCAGGCTGCGCAAATAATAATTGTCCACTTCCGTGAGGTTGGTGAGCGAGTCGCCATTGACGTATTTCCTCACGGCTTCCATATAAGTCTCACGGCTGTATGGCTTGGTTTTGGATAAATTCAGTACAGAATCCCGTTGGGCTTTTATCTCTAAACGTTCCAACATGATTTCCTGTTTATCGCCACGGGTCAGATAGGTGGTCTGCGCCATCGCCAAACAAGGAAAGAAAATAAATAAAAGTCTTAACAGCGTTTTATTAAATTGCATAAATTGTCACTTTTTAACTTTTAGGCCATGCAAATATATCTTTTAAAGAACATACAACTGGTAAACGAGGGGCATATTAAAACCTGCGATGTACTTCTCAAGAACGGGCGAATCGAGAAAATAGATGCCTTCATAGAACCTGCGGGCAATGTTACAGAAATTAATGGTACGGGCAAATATTTGTTGCCCGGCGCCATAGACGACCAGGTACATTTTCGCGAGCCCGGCCTCACGCACAAAGCCACTATCTATTCTGAAAGCAGGGCTGCCGTGGCAGGTGGCGTCACCAGCTTTATGGAAATGCCCAACACCGTGCCGCCGGCCTTCACGCTTGACCTGCTGGAAGAAAAATATGCTATCGCCGCGCAAAACTCGCTCGCCAACTATTCATTTTATATTGGTACAAACAACATTAATGCTGAAGATGCGCTGTGCGCCAATGCCCATAAGAACAAGATATGCGGCATTAAAGTGTTCATGGGCTCCAGCACCGGCAACCTGCTGGTGGATAACCCGATGGTACTGGAAAAACTTTTTGCCAACAGCGAAATGCTCATTGCCACCCATTGCGAGGACGAGCGCATCATCAAGGCTAACAATACCATTGCGCTTACCGAGGGCCGCGAACTGACCGCCGCCGACCATCCACTCATCCGCAACGAAGAAGCCTGTTACACATCTTCGTTATACGCGGTGCAATTAGCGAAAAAACACGGCTCTCGGCTGCACATCCTGCACATCAGCACCGCGCGCGAACTGCAATTGTTCAGCAATATGCTACCGCTGCGCGAAAAGCGCATCACTGCCGAAGTGTGCGTGCATCACCTGCATTTTTCCTCTGACGACTATGCCCTTTTGGGCAACCTTATCAAGTGCAACCCTGCCATCAAGGCGCACCAAAACAAAGAGGCTTTGTGGGAAGCCTTGTTGGACGACAGGCTCGACGTGATTGCCACCGACCACGCCCCACACACATGGGCCGAAAAAGATCAACCTTATCTCAACGCGCCCTCTGGTGTGCCGTTGGTGCAGCACTCCCTGCCGCTTATGCTGGCTTATCACGCCATCGGGAAAATATCGCTTGAAAAAATCGTACAGAAAATGAGCCATGCCGTAGCAGATTGTTTCCAAATAAAGGAGCGCGGTTATATCCGCGAAGGATATTATGCTGACTTGGTTATCGTTGACCCTCAAAAGCCCTTTACCGTGAACAAGGACAATATTCTTTACAAATGTGGTTGGAGCCCGTTTGAAAAAACAGACACGGTGTTCCCGGCCAGCATCACGCATACTTTCGTAAACGGAAATTTAGTTTATGGAAATGACCGCATCCATGAGTCTGTAAAAGGTGAAAGGCTTTTGTTCGACAGAAATTGAGCAATCTCCTTCAACCGTAGCATATAATTGAACCGTTTTACATGCAAATTGACGAGACATCCTTTAATGATATTGCCATCTTCCAAAAGGAAGAGGAGTTTTCTATTTTTCACAAACTGAACTTTACCCGAACGGCGGGCGGCAAAGCCTGGTTGCACAAACTGTTTTCAACCCCTTTTGATAATATTGAAAGGATTAAAGGCACACAGAACATCATCCGCAAACTGACGGAAAGGGTGGAGGACTGGCCCACTGAAATATCGAACGGCACCATGCTGGTGATGGACAAGTTTTTGGACTACCCATTGGACAGTATCAGCAACCGCCCCACTATTATGGAAGCGCAGGTTTACCGGATTTTGCACTATGCGGATTTTTCCATGATACGGTTTTCCGTCAAGCATTTTATTGATTTTTTTCAGGGGCTAAAACAGGTTTTGGATATTCTCCAGGGACTGGAACTGCCAGTGCTATTCACCCTGAACCTCGACCGTATCCGGCATTTGTTGCAGGTGGGGCCGCTGAACGAGATGTCACAATTATCTCCCCATGACAAAATTTCTCACAAAAATTTTCTGTTTTATGCGGTAAACCTGCGCATCAGGCATAAGCACAGCGTGCAGGAGCTGATGAATATATATTATCAGCTTGATGCCTGGTATTCTATGGCGCTTGCGGTGAGAAAGTTTAATCTTTGTTTCCCTGAATTTGTGGAAAGCGATACCCCGTTGCTGGAGGCCAAAGGGCTTTTTCACCTGCAACTGCAAGACCCCGTGCCATACGATCTTGAAATGAACCCGCAGCACAATTTTCTCTTCTTGACCGGCGCGAACATGGCGGGCAAAAGCACGTTAATCAAATCGGTCGGTAGTGCGGTGTTCCTGGCACATATCGGCATGGGCGTGCCTGCCGCACAGATGCAGCTCACGATGTTCGACGGACTTATTAGTAATATCAACGTGGTGGACAATATTGCCAAAGGCGAAAGTTTTTTCTTTAACGAAGTGCAGCGCATCAAGAAAACAGTGGGAAAAGTAACCGACGGTAAAAAATGGCTGGTACTGATAGACGAACTTTTCAAAGGCACCAACATTCAGGATGCCATGCGCTGCTCGCTGGCCGTCATCAAAGGACTGCTGAAAGTGAAAGGTTCATTATTCATTCTTTCCACGCACCTGTACGAAATAGGAGAAGAATTAAAAGACAGCCCCAACATCAGTTTCCGGCACTTTGAAACCAAGGTGACTGAGGACTCACTTAGCTTCAGCTATCAGCTTAAAGAAGGCATCAGCAAAGACAGGCTCGGCTATCTTATCCTGAAAAGGGAGAAAGTGGTGGACTTGCTGGAAGGGTTGTGAGAACCCCATTGTTTTACCCCTAATGTTATGAGAATAAAATCACACATTGCAAAAAGCGATATATCCGTTATACCAAAACTAAAGTTCCGTTTATTACAAATGTGAAAGTGATCCTTTGCGGGGAGTAAAAGATATATATCTATCTACAAGGTTTATCGTAAAATTATATTGGGAAATAAAACGGATACCTAAAGAGCCCGATGTTTCAGGATTCCAGTTGGCATTGGCGGCCGAACCACCCATGAGGGTAACGGGAAAGGTATTGACTTTCCAGGACGGGGCTAATGTTATGCTCTTTGCTTTGCCATGAAATACCGGTGTGGCAATACCCATGCTTACCGTACTACTGGCAGAGTCCTGCACAAAACCGCTCACGAGCATACGGTGCTTTAACACTGTTGGACGAAAAACAATGAGGTAATAGCCAGCTCCGGTATCAAAAGTAAAATGCCCCGGTATGGGTTTGTCTTCCTGCATATATATCACGGCAGGAAATAGTATGTTCCCGGTAGAGGTTTCTACGGGCATTTTCATTTTAGCCGATTCAGGAGTGTACTGGCCTAATGTATAAAGCGTCATTTCCTTTTTATCATAATCAATATGCGTTATATACCTCTTTGTTATGGTATTGCCGATAATTCCATCATGCTGAGGATTGGCTTCGCCATAAACGGCAATATTTTGCTGCGGTAGCTCAAAGTCGTTCAGACGGACAATATTGCCTGCGGAAATCTTAATATCAATATTGCCTCCCACCACAGAGGCGTTCTGCTCTTTTGTAATCTTCAACCCCACACTATCTGCCAGTGCCGTGCTGATCATCATTCCATCGGCACCCGTATCAAACAGAAAGCGTAGCCTGCGTTTGCTTTCATTTAAAGTAATATTTAATATGATTGAGCCGTTATCTTCTTCAAAAGGAATGGTCGCTACTTTTATGGCGGGTTTATCACGTTCCATTCCATACAACCCGTCGAGCAGATCCATTCTTTGTATTTTATACGCTTTGCTCAAATACAATTTTGTTGCCGTTTCTTTAGCTCCCACAACTTTTAAATCGGCCACAAAAAAACTATCCTGTTGTTGCACCTTTTCAAGCACAAAGGAATCGAGTTTATAATTGCCAAGGGCACTTTTTAATCCAAAGATTGCTGCACTCCCCATGTAAGTACCCATAGAAAAATCCTTTGCCAAAACATCCTGCAAGGCCTCCGTGCTCTTGTTCCTGAACGCATTATTAAGCAGCGAAATAACCTGTAAGGTTTCCTTTTGCTGCGCAAATCCCGCAACAGCACAATATATAAAACCGATACTAAGGAATATTTTTTTCATGGATATTATAATTATTGATGACGTCTGTTTATCAGAGAGTATTCATAAAGTAAGTAAAGCAACTTTAAAAAAATAAAAAACAGGCGGTGGTAAAAACCACCACCGTCTTACATGAGAAATTGTATCACCTTTGGGCTTTACAAGTATTTTTCCAACAAGGATTTTAAGTCAGGCGATGACGGACGGGGTGCATCTACTGTTACTATTTTACCTTCTTTATCAAACACCATGAAACGCGGAATACCGCTTATCCTGTAATACTTGGTGATTTCGCTCCAACCTTTTGCAAAAAGCTGGATGCCGCCCAAGCTGTCCGCCTCAATCATTTTCTTCCATTTTTCTTTATCTTTCTCCTCATCTACAGAAATGCTTACAACGGCTACATCTTTGCCGTGCATTTCTTCTTCTAATTTTTTCAAATGCGGAATCTCTACTTTACAGGGGCCGCACCATGTTGCCCACATATCCACCAATACTACTTTTCCTTTGAGGTCAGAAAAAGAAACCGTTTTTCCGTCTTTATCCTCAAACGCAAACTCAAAACCTTTGTCCCCGGGCTTTAAGGTTGCCAGTGCCGAATAAATTTTAAATTCCTGTGCCTTTTGATTATCGGTAAGAATGTATTGCTCAATATCTTTCTTGAATTCGACATATTTACCATAATCATTAAACCCCACGGCCCGTTGTAAAAAATAATCGCCCCTTAACGTATCATTCGTAATAATCTTTAACGTTTCTTCTGTGCCAAATCCGTCCACTTTATTTTTTGCAGCGTTTTGCAACTGGTCGCGCAAAACAATTGTAGAAAAAGCGCGCAAACCATAAGGCTGGCTGTATACCAATCTTGTATCCTCAAAAAGATTTTTTGTCGTAAACGCCTCATAATAATCGGGAATTTCCTCTTGCGCAGGATGCGCCGTGCGCGGCGTATTCAAAAAGTTGACCGCATAAAACGCAAGGTCAAACTTTACAATATCCTGAAGGGCGGCATCGAACTTTTTATTCCCCGTCGGTTTTAGCTGCTGTGCTTTGGCCCATGCCCTGGCCTTTGGCAACGTTTTTTCTAACAATGGAAAAAAGTCTACATAAGTGCTCATGGTTCGATTAAAATAAACAGACTTCCACTCTACCGGCCAGACCAACTTATACCACTGGTTCAGCACCTGGTTTTCTTTTGAGTTTAATGCACCAGATAACTGATAGGTGGAATCGGTTATTACCATCGAAAGCTTATCTCCCGGCTTTAACCAAAATTGATAATTCCCCTGTGGCGTATTGGCAGCACCTGTCCCCACAAGATAAAGCCCTTCATAATCGGGCGCAAACAAAAACCCAAACCTACCCTTGCTGTTTGGTTGAGAGGAGGCAATCTGCTTAGGCACACCGTCATCTACTTTAAAAAGTTTTACTTCTGAAAACTTCTCCCTTTTAAATTCTCCTTGAATGGTTACAGCTTTTTGTGCGAGGCCGATATAGCCAATACTTAAAACAATAAATGTTGTAATAATTTTTTTCATTTTCCTTGTACTATCTTTCTCTGTATGTTAAACTAACTATTTTCCCAAACCCTGTATATGACTGATAGGGCGTTATCAGACCATTTACTTGTGGCACATTAAAGAGTTCCATTGTTCCATTTGAACCTTCTGTTGCCGAAGGGTCATAAGAAGCTACAACCAGTTTGTTTGCCAACACCGGGAACCCGCTGGAACCAGATGTATATTTGGCTGCCAAAAACCTGTGGAATTTCAATAAGCTGATTTTATGATTGCCTTTGTCCAACATTAAAAAGCTTTGCTTTAAGCCCATATCATATTCATATACCTTACCGCCCACGTTATAAAACAGATACCCAAATACCGGGTCTACCGCAAAATTTTCTGCCTGGTCAAAATCAGTCCCGGTTATCTCTGCGTAATAGGTTTGCTTTATAGAGGCACCGAACGTAAATCTTGCCAAATAGTTTTTGTTTGTATTTTTATCATACAGCACGGAGAACACTTCGCCGTTCCCATAAGGCGTAAACTGCATATATTTTAAGTCCATGCCCGTATTGTAATTAAAATAAGAATCATCATCCGGCATAGTAGACGCACTGGTTTGTGCTGATGGAGCGCGAACAAATCTTTTATGGTCATCATCATAGAAGACAATACCAGATATTGCCGAACCTCCTCGCTCAAAGTACCTGGATGTCTTGAACGGCGTAGAGCCTTCGGCATTAATAATATTTAAAGGCACACCATATTTTATATTCAATGCACGATAATAATAATAAATGTTATTGTCAGTGGCAGAACGCATCCACTCTTCACCGCTCGCACCAAAAACACCATCTAAAACAAACGAAGCCGGAACATTAGCATAGAATTGATATTTTATATTTAATTGGGGGTTCCATTTAAAATTTTCCCTGTCTACCCTGTTTGTTCCTTTGCTGGTACTGATATAAATACCTTGTTCATTAGCGGTGGTCAACAACCCGGCATTAGAAGAATAATAAACCCCGATGGGGCTGCCGGACATGTCCAGTCCTGCATCAACAGAATCCAACACCGACGGGATGAAAGTATAATTATCGCCACTTCTTGACAACATATCCAAGCGACTCTGCCCTCCAACATCATTTAATATAAGCCACCCCTCGTATATCTGAGTTGTAACGGTAAGCTTTGCCGCTTGCTCCCACATTACTCCTGTGGCTTTATCCGTAATTCTTAAATATAATGTATAAGTTGCAGGTGTAATAGATATTACTTCATCCAAAACTGGATTTTTTGACAATACCCTTCGCTGATCTGCATACAACGCACCTCCATTTATCGTGCTCCATTCATACTTATATTTTGAAGTATCCAAAAGATTCTGAGATTGATCTGCGGTAGAAGAAACTACCGGCACAATGGTAAAGCGACTGCCATATATAGCAGCATATTCCCCATCCAGTTTTATAGAAATCTCATTTATACCGTGGTAATTATAGTTTCCTTTGTCTTTATAACAGGAAGCCAAAGAAACAGATATCAAGGCAATAAGATATATATATTTTACAAATTTCATTTTGTTTATGTTTTAATATGCCGTTGAATAATTATTGAACACCCATCCCCATTATCATTTCGGATCCGTCTTCTTCATAAACCGGGTTTCCGGAGCCTTTCTTATCATTTAGATAAATCTGCATATACCTGCCCCAAAAGTTTTGTTTGCCGATATCTGAAATTTCTGCCACCTCTTTAATTGGCACGTCCAGCACATCCGCCATCAAATACACTTTCTTCCTGCTAAAATCGCCAAGATAATAATCTAACCAGTACATAGGCTTGGTTAACATGTCACTAACGATTACTTTCATTCGGGTATAATGTAACACAGTACCTGTTGTGGGGTTGGTAATCTTCGACTTAACCGGCACACTGAAATTTTCATTTTCAACAAGTGTAAGATACAGCATGTACGAGCGGCTCTGCATATCGGGGGTTCGATGCAGCGTTAGCGATATGACATCCGTTACGGCATTTGGTTTAATGCTCATAATAGAAGGCATGGTGTAGTGTACACCGGCCTTTGCAGTAGAAGAATCTTCAACGATTACCTTAAAGTCTCTTGCTTGGGAACTGACAGAGCCCAAGGCTCTTACCGGTATATTTATGGTTGAATCTTTTACCGTTGCATCTCCCAAGGCAAATGACACCACCATTGTATCCGCAGGGTAGAAGGGGTCAAAAGGTAAGACAAAATAAATCCCGCTTTTGCCTTCGTAATTCATTATGGTATCTTTTTTACAGCTAAACAGTACAGTTGCAAAAAGAAGTAGTATTAATATTTTTTTCATCCGTATATTTTTTTAGCAGTTAATGAAAGTTAGTCTCTGATTGAGGTACAGGCACTACATATTTTGTCGCATTCATGGCAATATTACCCGTAGCGGCAGCACCGTTAGGAATTGTAGCTGCCTTTGTACGTTTGTAATAGTAAAACAATTGCCCTTCGCCATAAAACTCTTTCATGTATTCTTTCCTGATTTCTGTGGTAACATTCACCGTAGCAGCCAAATCGGGAATCCCTCTATTAAACCTTACCGTATTCAGATATCCCACCGCTGTGGCAGCATCAGGCTCGCACTCAGCCACTATATAGTACATTTCACTTATCCTTATGAGCGGAATAGTGAATCTAAAAGATTTTTTAACATCCGCAACATCGGCATATTTATAAAAGGTTTTGTATGTTTTACTGGTTACATTGGGCGCAATCCACATTGGGGTATAACGGAAATCATTCGGATAAGTAGGATCCTCATAAACCGCCTTCAACCGACCATCCAAAGGTGCTAAAATGTTAGCATCCTGAAGATTTTGGTCATAGATATTCTGTTGCACATTATATAGTGAGGTGTACATTGCACCAAACAATAGTTCTGTAGAAAAAACCCTGTCGGGACTATTTTTTTCAGATAATATTTTGTTGGACGTTATCCATGGAAATTTATCCTGCGCATTGTTGATAACAAACTTAGCTGCATCAAGTGCCGCCGCTTTATTGCCCCTGTATAGCTGCACGCGAGCTTCCAACGCTTTTAGCGCATAATAATTCATCCGATAATTACGGTTTTGAAAAAAGGTATTATCGGCCTCATCACCGGCCGAGCCATTAGTAATAACCGGATCGTTTGACAGATAAGCTTGTGCCGTTGATATGTCCTGTAAAATACTATCTATAACCGCATTAGCCGGCAAGTAAGGATTATAATTACTGGATATTTTTCTGTAATAGGGAATTGAAGGTTTCGTGGAATCAGCACTATTATATATCGGGCCAAACAGGCGCAATAAATCAAAATGTAAAAAAGCACGCAATGCGATAGCCTCGCCAATTAAAATATCTTCCTGTTTTTGGGGAATCACACCGGGATATTTACCCAATGTTTCTATAAAATTATTAGCCCCTGCAATATTTGAATAAGCATTTGTCCAAATACTTTCGGTTGTATCCAGCACTTTTTTATCTGCATAGTTATACTGTGCAAAAGGGTAAAAAATATGAGAAGTAGCAACATTATATTGCTGTGCAAGAATTTCAACAAACGTCATAGTGAGATCTTGGCCATAAAGCGCAGGCTTCCCTATATTTACATATATACTGTTTAAAGCATCGTAAATATTTTGTGGAGAAGAATACACCTGGTCTTCGGTGATCTTATCTTCCGGTTGCACTTCCAACCATTTGCTACAGGAAACAAAGGTGAGTGTTACTAAACTAAATATTATATAAATAAATTGTTTTTTCATCCTAAATCTTTTTTATTTCTTATACGTTTTTCTATAAAGTAAAAATTATGAATTAAAATCCTGCCTTTATACTCAACGAAAAACTATTGGAATATGGATAATCAATGCCTCTTTCGCGCAAAATCGTGGAAGCCCTGAAAATATCATTGGTATATAATTGAACGCGGAAGAACTGCATACCGGCTTTCTTCACCCAGTCATAACCATCAAAATCATATCCCACCGAGAATGATTCACCGGACAAATAATTTTCCTTTTGCATAAACCTTGATGACATCGGTGTAGCGGTAGATGCAACCTTAGTTACCAATCCAATGGCTTTAAACCGGGCCTCATCACCGGGCTGCTTCCATCTGTCATACAGTGCCCGCTTGTCCTGATTATTATTCACAGAAGACCATGTGATATTTTCTACTTTATTAAACAAAGCACTATTCATGATATAGGCACCGAAACTATAACGCAAGGCCACGCTTACAAAAAATCCTTTATAGGAAAAATTGGAACTGAGAATGCCCTGCGCTTTGGGCTGGCCGTTACCAATCCTGACCACATCATTAGCATTATAGTCAAAAGTATATTCCCCATTTTTCTTTAAGAACACTTCCCTTCCTGTTGAAGGGTCTATACCCATGGAGCGCACAGCCCAAAGGTCATAGGGGCTGTACCCGTCATAATATCTTTCCAGATAATTATTCATTTGGTTCAACTTATTCAGCTGTGCCAGTGTATTATTGAAATCTTCGTACTTGCTTTTAAACGCCCCAGCAGTAACGCCCAACTGCCAAATAAACCTTTGTTGAAGTTTGTATATAATAGAGTATTTCGCCGTAACATCAAACCCGTTTGTACTAATAGCACCTGAGTTCAAAGGGTATCCACTTAACCCAGTTGAAGATGGCAATGGAACAACTACGACAAGTGGAGAAGTATATTTATTATACACATTTCCAGTAAAACTGAACCTACTGCGGAACAGGGCAACATCCATTCCTAGATTAGTCTGCCTTGTCTTCTGCCATTCCAAATCAGGATTGGCAATAGTAGCCAGGTTCAGAGCCTGTCCAAACAGGTTGATATAACTGTCATAACTATAGGTAGCTACCGACGTAAGTGTACCAAATTCTTGATTTCCATTGGTAGCAATGCTGGCCCTTAACCGTAAATTATTAACCCATCTTATATCAGACATAAACCGCTCTCTGTTAACATTCCACCCCAAACCGGCTGACCAGAAAGTGGTATATTTTTCATTTCGGCCAAAAGCTGTCGAGCCATCTGCCCTGATAGAGGCATCTGCAAAGATGCGCCCGTCAAAAACATAGTTCACACTTAAAAGTGCATTATTCCTGCGATAGACACTTTTAGAGGCATCTGGCTTATCCCCTGGGTTATAACCCATGGAAAAAGTAGGGTTGCCCGTGCTACCGGGAGGAAAACCAACAGCCGTTACCTTAAAAAGTTCATTTTTGTTTTGCTCTACTTCTGTACGCAGGTTGGCATTTACCTGATGAATCCTATTAAAAACCTTTCCAAGTACTAATTGGGCATAACCCTGATATTGAAATGCTTTTCTTGTGCTATTTGTATATCTGCCTTTTTGAGTATAGGCAATACCGTCAAATGCTGTATTTTCAGGCGGTATGAAATTTATAGTTGTCATATTGCCCTGAATCAGTGACAAGCCTCCCTCTAAGCGCAAGTCTTTATTGATAGTATATATAATCGCCAGGTTATTATTCAGCTCATTATACTTGGTATTATTAACTTGTGGCAACAAAGCATTATATAGAGGATTTGAAACCCTGGAAGTATCACCATAGATATTTCTTGTAATATCCAAATATTTTTGAACGATGCCATCAGCATCTCTTTTAGAATAATAAGCCGGAGCTTTCACAAAAGTGCTGAAGCTTCCATAAGGTGAATCATCCGCCGATGACCCGAAATAGTTAAACCTGTTGGAAATATTAAACCTGCCCTTGCGGTACGTAAGCATAAAATTACCCCCATAATTTTCTCTTTTCGAGCCTTTCATTACACCGCCTATATTTTTATAATTAGCCCCCACCGAATAACGAACGGTTTCATCCCCGCCATCTGCCGTAAGGGAATGCCCGTGCGTGAAGCCTGTACGTACCGGCTCACTTAACCAATACGTGTTTACGCCCTGCTTTACCAGTGCAAGTCTTTTTGCATACTCTCTATCCAGTTGATATTGTGCGTCCCAATCGCTGGAGGTATATTCATATCTTCCCGCAAGACGCTCAAATTCCAACTCTTCTGTAGCATTCATCATATTGTAGTCCCTCAAGTCCGGAGCATCCAACATCAAATCCGCCGTATAGCTTAATCGCATTTGTCCGGGTTTTGGCACAACAGTTTCGATAACCACCACCCCGTTAGCAGCCTTGGCCCCATAAATGGCGGCAGAGGCTGCATCCTTTAGTATGGTTATAGATGCAACCCTGTTCATATCCAAATCGGATATAGTGCGCAGGGACACAACAAAACCATCCAATACAAATAAAGGAAGGTTGGGGTCAGTACTAAATTGATCTTTTAAAGTATTGGTAGACATGCTGCTTTGCCCACGGATTTCAATATTCGGCAAAACATTGGGATTGGAACCCTGCAAATTATTTTCCGTTATGATAAATGAAGGATCCAGTGTTTTTAAACTTTGCAAAACATTCTGGTTGCCTACATTTTTCAGTTGTTCACCAGAGAAAACAGATACGGCACCAGAATAAGTATTTTTATTACGGGTAAACATCCCGGTATTGACTACTACATTTTCCCCGGTGGCAATCGTTTGTTTCAGTGTAATGGTTACAGTAGTGACACCATTCGTAACCCTTAGCTGGTAAGGCTCATAGCCTATGGCTGTGACCAAAAGCAGCTGCCCCGGTTCGGCATTTATCTCAAATACCCCCGCGGTGTTTGTGGATGTTCCTCTTTGAGTGCCCACTATCACCACAGAAGCTCCTCCTACCGGATCTCCTTTTTCGTTTTTAATGGTACCATGTATTACCGCCGCAGGTGCTATAACGGGCACAACAGGTACCACCTCGGCAATAACCTGCGGTTGTGACTTAACCTGTCCGGTCGTACTGTTTTTGCGTGCAATAATCACCACATTATCCTCAATAGAATACCCCAAACCGTTTGGGGAAAGCAGTTTGTTAAGCACCTCTTTGAGCGGCATGTTGGTTGCAGATAAAGTCACCTTCTCTGCATGGCGTATCAACTGGTCATTATAAAAAAACGAGTAGCCCGTCTGCCTTTCTATTTTTTGCAAAACCTGCTCTATTTTTTCATTTTTGCAGTTGATTGTTACATACTGGCTGTATCCTGTGGCTGCCATTGCCTGAACACAGCATAAGAATAACACAAAAGTCAATAGTCTCATCATGAATGTAGCCTTTTAATTAGCGAGTTATATATTTTGTTGATTAATTAAACTATCTCCTGGGATAGACCCTTATCTTGTTGCCCTGCACATCAAACCTTACAGTATTGGTAGTTTCAAACATCTTAAGCAGTTTTTCTACATCATCCTTTCGCGGTATCTTGCCGCTGAACGTTTGCCCTTGCAGTTTCGGATCCAGTTCTATATCTGCATTATACCATCGGGAAATCTGTTTCATGATTTCTGAAATATCGGTTTCTTTAAATATAAAAAAACCGTTCTTCCATGCCATCACCTGTTCCACATCAACCCCATCACGGGTTTCAATAGTTTTTCCGGCTTTTACCACCGACTGCTGACCGGGCTTTAATACAACGGCTTTTGCAATGCCCGGTGTATTTACCTTTATGCTGCCTTCCAACAGCGTTGTCTTTACAACACCTTCTCCCTCATAAGCGCTCATATTAAAGTGGGTGCCCAATACGGCAGCTTCCTGCTTTCCCGGAACTTCAACAATAAAGGGTTTGCTCTTATCGTGTGCCACCTCAAAATACGCTTCTCCTTTTATAAAAACCCTGCGCTCTTTCCCCGTAAACTTTGTCGGAAATTTTATGCTTGATACAGAATTTAGCCAAACCATACTGCCATCGGGTAGCCTCAGCTTATAGCTGCCGCCTGCCGGGATTTGCATTTCGTTGTACCTCACCGCTTCTTCACTACCCCCTTCTTCCAAAGTTTTGTAAGCCAGTGTACCATCCTGCATTTTTATGATTTCCGCTCCGCCGTCAGCAGCCACATTGCCAAAGCCTGTTGAATCCAAGGCTATCACCGAACCATCTGCAAGTTTTAACAAGGCTTTTTCCGAACCCGGCAAAAGGGTAGACGCAACACGTTCCTGCCTCTTTGTCCCGAACCCATAATAATAAAACAACGACCCGGCAACTGCCAGTGCCAATACCGCGGCCATCCCGTAAGCCCAACGGGTGGAAAACGAACGGGATCTTTTTGCAGGTTCTATTTTTTCTCTTATCCTTTTATATATCTCCTCGCCAATCTCTTCCAGCGACGTTGCGGAATGCTCTTCCAATTCCGGCACGCTTTCGTACCACTTCTCCACATAGGCTGCTTCCAGCGGAGAGGCTGTCCCTTCCAGGTACTTAATAAGGATATCTTTAAACGCGTCTTTGGTCATTAATCTAATGCCTCTTTATTATTAAATACCATTTAATAAAGTTTAGTACTATTCTTTGTCAAAAAAAAGTCAAATATTTTTTTACGTAATATGACTTGCCGGGAACAGGAAAATACAAAAGTCCAATAGCTTTGGTCATCAACCCCAACTTGTTATAAGATAAATATTGCAAATTTATATTGAGCCAGTTTGCTGCGAAGGCGTTTCAGGGATTCTGAAAGTATATTTTTTACGGTTTGCTCCGATAGATTTAGCCGGTTCGCGATTTCGCTGTTGCGCAGGTGCTCGTTCCGGCTTAAACGATATACCTGCTGCATCCTTTCGGGAAGTTTGCTAACCTCATTGTCTATCAACTTTTCCAACTGTTTATAATGCAATAGCTCCTCACTGCTAAACGTCACTTTTTGAATATTCTCAATATTCAAAGGATAGACTTGCCCGCGGGCATCGCCACGTTCAATTTTCTTGATGATGGCATACTTGAGGGCGGTAAAAAGATAGGGTTTTATCGTATCTGCAACAACAATGCTGAATCGGTTGTTCCAGAGTGTTACAAAAATATCCTGAACGACATCTTTGGCATCATCCGGATTACCAAGTCTGGGTATGGCTTTTTGATATAAGTCTTTC
This sequence comes from Niabella sp., assembly GCA_047601605.1. Classification (GTDB taxonomy): domain Bacteria; phylum Bacteroidota; class Bacteroidia; order Chitinophagales; family Chitinophagaceae; genus Niabella. Next base: position 905,061 of record JASGIU010000002.1, on the reverse strand, counting down.
CAATAACGTTCGTACAAAACACGAAAGTTTCTTTCCTCTCCGGAACGCAGTATTTCACTATCACTTAAAACTGAACTCATTTTGCCAACATCAACCCATACTGAATAAGCCCAAATTTAAAGAATGATTGACGAATTATTGATGCAGACAAACTACTAATCTGAAAAATAGCTGATAACCGTCCACCCTTATCAAGGTGAAATGCTAATTGCATCATGGAATCAGAACCTTTTTGCAAAGAGAATACTTCGTACATACATCATTCATTCCGTCACGACCTTGACCGTCTTGCTGTATTTTTTTGTTCCGTCTTTGTCTACCTGTGCCACACGGACGAGCAATTTATTAATATCCATGCCGTTGGCAATATTTCTTTTGTTGCAGGCAACAAAGGTCACTCCCAAAACCAGTACCAACACGATTTTCTTTGTACCCCTTTTGGCCACCGATAACAAAAAGCCCAGCAGCGCTATTGCTGTCAAGGCGGCCGAAACCGCATCTGCACTGAAAGAAAACGCATATTGCAACGAGACACTACTATTGCCATCTTTGGCTTTGGATGGCACAGTCCCTATTGCTGCAAATTTTTTCCCGTCCGCAGAGGCTTCTACCACAAAGTGGCTGTTGTTCTGTTCATCGGCTGTACCCCATTCCACTTTTACTTTACCATCTTTTGCCTTGGCCGTTACATTGGTAAAAGTCACAGGGAGTATCCCCTGTCCCGTAAGCAACAAATCATCAAAATAGGAATCTATCGCCGATCCATTTCCAGAAGTGGCAATCAACCTGACCCGGACAGTGCGTGTACCGACAGGCGCAATACCTGTATAGGTATATTGTGCCCAGTTTGCCGTTGTGTTTGCCTTTACTCCGGATGTAGAATCTGCCAGTATATTACCCGAAGCATCCCTGCATTCCACTCTGATCTCGGTTCTATCAGGGTTTCCCTGATTGAATGAGCGATACCAACCGCTAAATGTAAGCTGGTATGCACCCGCATCTATTACAGCATCGTTTGCTGAAACATCAACATCCTGATACAGCTCATAAGATTGACCAGTCACCGCTCCCGATTGTCTGCACCCGGGTGTAAAAAACCTGCTACCGGATAATGCTGGGGGATAGCTTGACTGATTGCCTATAATAGACCAACCCCGCGAACCACTACACTCAGCAGGTATTGTTTGAGCTAAATTCCAGCCATTACCTACGGCAGGAAATATTTCTGCAGATGGATTTACAATCAGATTTTGCCCGTATGAACTAAGCACGGAAAGCAAAAACGTTAAACCTAATGTAAAGTAGAGCAGGGAGACTTTCTTCATAAAAGAGTGTTATACCAAATAAAAAGCTTGCCAATTTCTTTCGCTTGATTCATTTTCAATAGCGCGCAAATTTAGCATTTTCAAAATAAAGTTGTTTAAACACTGAATTAAACCGCTGTCGACCTTTTCTCCCTACCAAATAACAATCTCAAAAAGCAATCATGGTATATAGCCCCTTTTCAGGCTTGTCGCAAATAAGCTCCCAGTACATAATGCCCGCCAGTTTATGTTTTTTCACATAGCGGCATTTTTCTTTTACCGACTTTGCATCATCGCCCGTCACGAAGGTCTTCTTTTCAGGATGAAACCAATAAGCCGCCTTGGCCTTATCATCCCAATACTTTATAAAACCGCTATCCGGTGAATACCGCGTGTCCGCTTCCCGATGCCCGATAAAAGCCCTAAAGGTACAAGGCTGGTACAGCCCTTTGTTTTCTTCGGTCTCTGTTTCAAATTCACGGGTGTAAAAAGCCGCGCCCGCGTTCACTTTGCGCAAGGGGAATTTTATCTTTTTAAAATATTTCATCGCATTATCAAGGGACTGCTCGCCACCACGGGTAGAATACAAGTTGGTATGATGCCCTGAAACAGTCGCAAATCCGCCTACAAGGTCATAAGACATGAGATTCACAAAATCAACATATCCGGCAACCCCTTTCCAGTCAATGGATTGCTCCAAAAATGAATCAAAACCGCCCGCCGCAAAAGAAATCAACTTGTCCTGCCCCAGCGTTTCGCGCAGCATCCTGACTAACCGGGTAAAGTTCTCTTTATCCTCCGGCTGCCTCGCGTGGCCTGGAAAACCGTCTATTACCGGATACTCCCAATCAATGTCAAAACCATCAAACCCGGTACTATCAAGCCAGTGCTTTACGCTTGTGCAGAAATTTTTGGTGTAGCCCAAATTGGCAAATGTGCCGGAACATGGCTCACAACCGCCCCAACCACCAAGCGCTACCATCGCTTTGAGATGCGGATATTTTATTTTTAGTTTTTGTATACAACTTACCGTGGCAGGCGCGTTTTTTTTCTCCACCACAAACCGCCCTTCTTCGCCCACATGCCCGAAACTGTAAATAATATGGGTAATCTTGTTAAAGTCGTATGCTTCCAACGAGGCACTGTCGCCGCTGTAATAAGCAATGGCATTATAACGCTGCGCGTGGGCTATCGCCACTGTCGTGAAGCACAAAGCAGCAAGAATCATTTTTTTCATACATAAATTTAAAAAGAATTCGTTGTTTTGGTATACTTTTCGGGGAACTATTTCTATATATATTCAAAAATGAAGATATAGGACGGTAGTTGCTCAATCAAAAATCATGATTTATGTTTCCTGCTGATACAAATCCCTTTGGCTATTTAGTAATAAAAAGGTTATCCGCTCTTAAAAAGGCTGTTATTACCTTTGACCCAAAAATTAGACTCATGCGAACATTTACTTTAATAACATTGTTTGGGTGTTTGATGATTGTTTCGTGCAAATCCGCCCAAACAGCACGCAGCAACGTACCGCCCAATAAGGTGATTGCCCACCGCGGCGCCTGGAAGCACACTGGCTTGCCACAAAACTCCATTGCAGCGCTAAAAGCCGCGATAAAAATGGGTTGCGGCGGCTCGGAATTTGATATACACATGACAGCCGACAGCGTGCTTGTCATCAGCCATGACAATGACTTTTTAGGTATGCGGATTGAAAAAAGCACCTATACCCAATTATTGCAAAAAACCTTACCAAATGGCGAAAAGATACCCACACTTGAATCTTTTCTGAAAACGGGGATGAGTCAACATTACACAAAATTAATCGCCGAAATAAAACCCTCACAGCTTGGTAAAGAGCGGTCTTTGGCACTCGCTCAAAAAGTAGTGGAAATGGTACACCGATTCAAGGCACAGGGATGGGTCACTTATATTTCTTTTGACTATGATGTGCTGAAAAAAGTCAGGGAACTGGATGCTACTGCCCCACTACAATATCTTAACGGGGACGCCCCGGTAGAAAAGCTAAAACAGGACGGCATAGGCGCCGATTATCATTACAGTGTTTTCCAGAAAGACGGAAACTGGTTGTCAAGAGCGCACGAGGCGGGTGTTGTAACCAACGCCTGGACGGTGGACAGCCCCGAAATAATGGACGACCTGCTTTCGCAAAAAATCATGTTCATCACCACGGACGAACCGGAGATGCTCCTGCGCAAACTCGGCAAAAAATAAAGACGATGATATAGAGCAACAATAAATCGTAAAAAGCCCGCCCCTTCGCGGTTGCGCATTATATTGCTATCTTTGGGGCATGTTAAAATCGGTATTACATGAGGCCATCATGGCCGGCGCGCAAGAAGTGCAGCGCTATTTCAACCACTCTTTTAAGATAAGTCACAAGGAAGGAAGGAACAACCTGGTAACCGAGGCAGACCACGCATCGGAAAAGGCCATTATCAAAGTTATCCGAAAACATTATCCCGACCATTTTCTGTTAACGGAAGAAAGCGGTTCGCTACCGCAGGATTCCGAATATAAATGGATTATAGACCCCATTGACGGCACAATCAACTTTGCGCATGGCATTCCCATCAATTGTGTTTCCATCGGAATAGAATATAAAGGTGAAATGATATTGGGCATGGTGTACAACCCGCATGTGCAAGAACTTTTCTTTGCCGAAAAAGGAAAAGGCGCAACGCTTAATGGCAGGCCAATCACGGTCAGCAAGGAAACAGACGCCATGAGCGCCTGTCTGGTCACAGGTTTTCCGTATGTGTATATCAACATGGAAAACGGCCCGTTGCAAGTGTTTGAAAGATTCATCCGCGAAGGTGTACCCGTGCGCAGGCTGGGTGCGGCAGCTCTTGACCTTTGCTGGGTAGCCGCCGGGCGCTTTGATGGTTTCTACGAGCATAAACTGGAAGCTTGGGACAGTGCCGCAGGATACCTCATCGCGGAAGAAGCCGGTGGCAAGGTCACGGATTTCAACGGTGATAAGTATTCGCCGTACCAGCATCGTATATTGGCCACCAACGGGTTGATTCATGACCAAATGCTGAAGATTATCAACAACGATGCAGGGAAGTGATCAGCCATCCTCTCAACAAACTAATTTTTTAAATCGGGACACAAACATATCATTCTTAAATTTTTTACAGAAAACCATGAGCAGCGAACGCACGGAAATATCCACACTTGGCGAATTTGGCCTCATAGATTATCTTACTAAGAACATTGAATTGCAAAATGCCTCATCCCTGCTGGGCGTGGGGGATGACGCTGCCGTGATTGACCACTTCGGCAGGCAGACCGTGGTCACGACCGACCTGCTGCTGGAAGGCGTGCACTTTGACCTGATGTACACCCCGCTCAAACATCTTGGTTATAAGGCCGTGGTCGTAAACCTGAGCGATGTGTATGCCATGAACGCCACGCCTACGCAAATCACAATGAGCATCGGCATCAGCAACCGCTTTAGCGTGGAGGCGTTGAATGACTTTTACGAAGGCGTTTATGCCGCGTGCAGTCATTATGGTGTTGATTTGGTCGGGGGCGATACCTCTTCCTCGCAAAAAGGTTTTGTCATCTCCGTGACCGCACTGGGCGAAGTGGCACCGGATGCTTATGTAAAAAGAAGTACTGCGCAAAAGGGAGATTTGCTCTGCGTAAGCGGCAACCTGGGCGCGGCCTATATCGGCCTGCTTTTTCTGGAACGTGAAAAAAAGATTTTTTTGGAAAGTCCTGCCGTACAGCCTGATCTCGAACAGGAGTCTTATGTCATCGGCAAACTCTTAAAACCCGAGGCCAGAAAAGATATCGTGGAATTTTTCGCCCAAGCGGGCGTAATGCCCACGGCGATGATGGACATCAGCGATGGACTAAGTTCCGAAATACTGCACATCTGTAAGCAAAGCCAGGTGGGCTGCCTGTTGTACGAAGAAAAAATACCTATTGCGGAAGACACACGCACAGCGGCGTTTAAATTTGAGATTGACCCGACGGCCTGCGCGTTGAGCGGCGGGGAAGACTATGAACTATTATTTACCGTGTCGCAAAGCGATTACGAAAAGATTTTCCAAAACAATGAAATCAGCATTATCGGCCACATCACCGAACTGGAAAAGGGCGCGCACATCATCACCAAAGGTGGCTCGATGCACGAACTGACCGCACAGGGCTGGAACGCAATGGGCAAATCATAAAACCACATTCACCCCTTGCGCCAATAACGCCGTTATTGTATAACCAATATCTTGAAAAGATTTATGTCCCTCCTGAACAGGCTATATCTTGCCTTGGTGCCGTTGAGCTTTTTGGCCGCATGTTCGCACAAGGTCACTTACAACCCTGCCACAAAATATAGTCCTGCCGTGCTGAAGGAAGACTATCGCCTTTACCGGAATATTTTGGAAGAGCGACATCCCTCTTTGTATTGGTACACGCCCAAAAGTGTGATGGACAGCGTGTTTGATACAGAGGAGTCCCGCATAACAGACAGTCTTACCGAAAACGATTTCAGGAAAGCGCTGATGCGCACTACTGCATTCATACAATGCGGACATAGCGCTGTGAGGCCGTCCAAAAAATATCAAATCCTAGCAGAGAAAAAGCCGTTCAACAGTTTTCCGCTTTATCTTAAAATATGGCCGGATACTGTTGTGGCAACTTATAATACATTCCCTTCGGACAGCAGCATCAAACGCGGCACAGTCATAGAAGCCATCAACGGCAAACCCATGCAGGTTTTGTTGGACACGATGTACCGATACCTTCATGCAGACGGCGGAAACCTTGTAGCCAAAAACCAGTTCCTGAGCACCGGTATGAATTTTGGCAGATTATATACATTGCTTTACGGACAACAAAGGGAATACAAAATCGCTTATCGGGACAGCATCGGCCAAACCCAAACAGCGATATTCAAACTGGACACCGCTGCCCGAAAAAAAGACAGCCTAACAGACAAGTCAAAAAAAAGAGAGAAAATATCCAGGAAAAACAAACGGCAACAGGTTCGTTCTTTTAATATAGACAGTAGTGGGCTTTTCGCAGAAATGGAACTGAATAGTTTTGGGGCAAAATATCGTCTAAAATCATTTTTCAGAAAATCGTTTGCAAAACTTGACCAACAAAAAATTCCTAACTTGATTATAGACCTGCGCGCCAATGGCGGCGGATTGGTAGAAAATGCTACAAGCCTGACAAGATACATGGTGGACAAGCCTTTTAAAATGGCCGATAGCCTGTACACTGTCTCACGCAAATCTGCTTATAGCCGTTATATCGCCAACGATGGCTTCAACAAACTCATCATGTGGTTTTCTACCAAAAAGAAGTCAGACAACAAATACCATTACCGTTTTTACGAAAAACATTTCTTTAAACCGAGAAGAAACAAGCATTATAACGGGCAGGTATATCTGTTGAGCGGCGGGCTGTCCTATTCTGCCACCACGATGGTGATGAGCATACTGCGCAGGCAGGAAAATGTTACGATTGTGGGCGAACCAACGGGTGGCACGGCTTATGGCAATAGTGCATGGCTTATCCCCGACGTTACGCTGCCCCACACAAAACTGCGTTTTCGTTTACCACTTTTCAGGTTGGTGATTGACCACAACCTGCCGAAAGACGGACAGGGCGTGCAACCAGAAGTCTTCGTAGGGCCAACGGTAAAAGACATCCAAAACGGTATGGACTATAAGCGCCAAAAAGCATTGATGCTGATACGTGCAGGGAGCAATGCCGATAATTAAACAGGATTGCATGATTTTACACCTAAGGAGATTGTCTCTATTTACCGTAACCCTGCACAAGTTATGTGGCACCGACAATTTCACTGATATGTTCCGCCAAGTCCTCTTTTTCGGCTTTGCTGAGTTTTCCTTTCTTCCTTTTGAGCCGATTCCGCAGCGCCCTGTTGTGATCCAAACGGTTTCGGTAGGTGCCAAACTGATGAAAGAAAATAAACGTAAGGAAGGCAAATCCGGCAATGATTACATAGCCCAACAGCTTCTTGTTGGCTACCAACACAGCCCCTAACTGTACATTGCCAAAATTGCCCACCGTAGGGTCCAGTGCCATCGTATTGAGGTCAAAATAAGAAGCAAGGTTGCTCACGCTTTCTACCTGCAGGGCATATTGTGCCCAACTAAAAAGCCCGGTAAAAAACGCCGTACAGATAATACTTCTGAATACCATTACAGGTGCCACAGAAGGAAGCATTTCCTGCGGGGGAACGTTGGCCAGCGTATATATCCACAAGGAAATAAACAGGCCTCCCATGCCGTATCCGTTAAACAGTTGCGGCAACGCAAAACTTTCGATATTAAGCCCCGGAACCATCATAAAATATAACATGATAAAGTAAATGATGTAAGACGCAAAGCACGAAAAGATATACATCTTAAGAGGAACTTGGCTTTTGGTCCAGTAGAAGGCAACCAGCCCGGCAATGACGATCCCGGGAACCATCATCAGGTTGAGCGAGGCATTCAGCATCCAGTTATAACCCAGTATAGAGGCGCTATAAATAGCCTGAATAGAAGACGCGCCCATAAAGATACCTTGCCCGATGAGCAGCAGCAGCCCGATGCAGACACTGCTTATTTTGTATATTTTGAATTTGAGCAGGGGCGATTCGATCGTAAGTTCCCGCCAGAGCAATAAGCCAATAAAAATAATCATCGCTATGGTAGCGTAAATAATATTGGGGGAGTTGAACCAGTCCTGCTGCCTGCCAAAAATGACGATGTAGGAAAAGCACATGAGCGGAACGGCAAAAAAAACAGCCCCGGGCCAGTCCACACCCTTCAAAGACATTTTGGGCGCAAAACGTAAATTATGCATCACAATAACACATAACAACGCCGGCAGCAAAAACAATACGGCAGAGTAATAATGCAGCATTTGCCAGTTGTCGCTCAATGCAAGCCTGGCTATATACGGGCTTCCCAACTGACCTACGCCTATCGCGATGGGGTAAAATTTGGAATAAAAAGCTCCGTTGCTCCCGTTCGGACTGAGCATGGCCCGTATCGGCAGCACAACCTCTACCATCCCAAACATTTTTATAAACCCAAACGCGAAAGAGGCAGCAACAATTACCTCTGCCGTTGTTGTGTTGGCTATCACTATTGAAAGCACAGCCATGGTAAGCAGGGACGTTAACATTAGTTCTTTTGCCCGGAAACGCATTTTGAACCGCATGATAAAAGGAATGGCCACCCCCATTCCGATTGTTCCTGCAAAAGTTGCCCAGGTGAAATATTCGGCAATAAGCCCTGTACTGCTCACCATAAGACTGATATTGGCAGAATAGATGGGATTGGTAATCAACAATATTACCAATATCAGAAAAAACAGTAGCACCATCACCAACTTCGGTACCCAATCATGAAACAGGCCTTTGTTATACACTTATCTTTATAATTTAACATTAACGGAAAGAAGTTTTACTCACTTCGCGGTTTTTTGCCCTATGAGATAAATATTCATATTCAGGCCTGCCCTTAATTTTTGTACATCTTCCTTCTTATTGTTTGGAGTGAGCTCAATACGAACAGGGATGCGCTGCTGCACTTTAACAAAATTGCCGGAACTGTTATCGGTGGGAACCGCGGAATACCGGGCGCCTGTTGCTGCGGAGATAGCCGTAACCACTCCTTCAAATTCCTGCCCGCCAAGCGCGTCAGCAGTTAGCCTGACCTTATTTCCAATGGCAATTTTCGGCATCTGGCTTTCTAAAAAATTAGCGCTGACCCATTTATTATCGTTTAACACGATAGTCGCTACCTGCATTCCAGCTTGCTGCAACAACTGTCCTTCATTGATAACCCTCCTGCCCATTACCCCGTCATAAGGGGCCGTAATGACCGTATAAGATAAATTCAATTTTGCCATATCTAAAGCCGCCTTAGTCCGGTTGATCTCGGCATCATTCAACGCAAGCCTTGATTTGGTTTCCGAGGTAGAAAGTCCTGCGGAAGCTTTTTGATTGATCAATGCTTCATACGATGCTTTTGCCACATCGTATTCTGTTTTAATCTGGTCGTACTGGAATCGGGTTACGGCTTCTGCATTTACCAGGTTTTCGTACCGCTCCAGGTTTTTGGCGGCATTCTCAAGCCGGGCTTTGGCCCCCGCGATATTCGCGGCTGCTATATTGATGTTATTAGCAACGGTGTTCACAGTAGAGGATGTAACGTTCCTAGAGGCTAGTGCGTTCTGATAAGCGGCTTCTGCCTGACTAAACTGAGTGAGTATTTCCCGGTTATCCAGGATGATCAGGGTATCGCCTTTTTTAACAGGTTGGTGTTCAATGAAGCGTATTTCTTTGATATAGGCAGAAACCCTTGCATTGATGGGATTGATAAATTCCTCCACCTGTGCCGCATTGGTAAAATCGTCTTCTCCGATGTGGAAATATTTTTTTACTACCCACAGGAACAATCCCGCGATTGCAACGAAGGTTATCAGATTTACAACCCCAACCTTCAATCTGTTTTTAGACCGTGTTTTAGTATCTTGTTGCCGGGCTATTTCTTCAGGAGACTGTTGCAGGGTTGCCTGTTGTTGACTTTGTTGTGTATCTTTTTTTTCTTCAGACATGGTTGTACAGTTATTGGATAAACGATATTTTCAAAATTCATTTTATAAAATGCCGGTGCTTTTCAACAGGTTATAATACTGGAACAGTACGTTGATTTCTGCATTGGCATACTGTAGTTCCGTGTTTAATTTGGCATTTGCGGCATCGGTTATTTCTGCAGTGATTGCCAGGTGATTCAGGTATTTGGCTTCAATGATGTTGTAATTTTCATTCGCCAGCCTTTGGGACTCTTTCATCAAGGCTGCCTGTTGTAAAGTTTCGTTATATTTTACATACGCCGCCGTTACTTCCATATTGATATGTTGCCGGGATAACTCCATACTTTCTTCAACCACGTTTTTTTGAACTTCTCCGGCACTAACCTTCTTTTTTGTTTTAAAAAGATTATCAATATTATATGTTAAACTAATCCCGGTCTGCCAGGTGTTGTTATATAAGTCCAAAGGCGGCGTGCTGCTGGTAAGCGGGCGCTGCATATTGTATCCCCCGAATAGGGAGAGGGACGGATATAGCTCCGTCCTCGTTATGTCAATGTTCTTTTGGGCGATATCTATACTTTGCTTCGCAGACAGCAGGGCCGGGTGTCTTTCATGCGCAAGACTCATATAATCTGAAAGGGTATTCAATACCTTTTCTTCAATACGCTCAGTCGGAATAATCAAAGCATCATCGGGTAGCCCCAAAGCATAGCTTAGCTGGTTGCTTAAAACAATATGATTATTATTAAGCACCAGGATATGCTGTTCCAGGGTTTTAATGTCCAGCTCTGCTCGGATTAGTTCGTTTCGAGTAACCATGTCCTGCTCATAAAGCTTGCTAACGTTGGCAAGCCGCTGTTCCACAAGCAATTTATTTTGGATTAGCACCTTCATTTGGTTGAGCAGTTTGTAAATATCAAGATAGTTAGAGATTACCAGAAACTTCACGTTTTGCTCATCTTTCAACAGGTCAAGTTCTGCCAGTTGTGTTTGCAAATCGGCCATCTCGATGGATTTTTTGATGGTGCCCCCTTTGTAAAGCAACTGCGAAGCTTGCACGGCAAACGTATTCCCGAAGTTGGGGAGGTTTGCGCTCCCGGCTTTAGACAGATTGGGGTTCAGGAGCAGGACGTCTCCCAGGTAAAGAGCGTTTGCCGAAAATGTGAAGATGGGAAGCTGCTGTAGTTTTGAGACTTCTTCTTGCTGTTTTTTGACCTGTATATTCTTCCCGGATATTTTGAGCTGCTGGTGATGCTCAAGGGCCTTGTTAACAGCCTGTTGCAGTGTAAGCTCATACACAGCCTTTTCCTGCCCGTAACTTAACAATGATAGGAAAAAAGCATACAATAGCATCGGGCCCCTTTTCAGTATGGCTATTACCATATTTTTTTTAACCATATAGTATTCTGTTAAACTTTTTTATTGCAGGTACTGCGCGATTTAACGGACACAAAGGTATTTCCGGTGTATGCTTGCAAAAAGGTCATATATCCCATAAAATTGGACTATTTGTTGCTTTTCATAGTAAATAGCATTTGATTAGATGAATTTTTAGAATATTTGCAATAGCAGGTCGGCAACGCTAAAATCAAATAAAATTCACACATGAAAAAAAACATCTTACCGTTCAAGTGGAAAGACGAGCTTGTGGATATGGGAAAAAACTCCATTGGCAACGATGTAATTCTCATAGATAAGCCGATCATCAGCGCTGCCTTTGGTTATCCCTTTAAAGTAGATGTTACCACTGCAATTATTTGCCTGAAAGGAACAGCAAGGGGGATGATCAATCTGAAAAAATATGAGACAGTTGCTCCGGGCCTGATCATTATTCTTCCGAACCAAATCCTTGAATACGAATATATCAGTGACGATTTTTCCGCCCTCTTCATTGTGATGTCCGGCCGCTTCACCGAAAGCATGAACATAGAAGAGCGGCTTCCCACGTTTCTATCCATAAAAAAAAATCCATCTATTACTGTTAGCCAAAATGAACTGGAAGCGCTCATAGATTATTACAAAATGATGCAAAGAGCCATCGCCGCCGACGAAAACCCCTATCGGCTGGAAATAGCCCAGCATCTTACCAAAGCATTTTTTTACGGTTTTGGCTACAATGTCCACATCAGGCAACTTAGGGCCGAAGAAAAAATGCCCAAAAAGCAGGTAACCGTCGCAAAATTCCTGACGCTGGTGCAGGAACACCACAAACAGGAACGAAGCCTTGAGTTCTATGCCAACAAGATTTTCCTCACGCCTAAGCACCTCTCAAAACTCGTGAAGGAAAACATGGGTATTTCTGCCAGTGAATGGATTGAAAATTATGTAATAACTGAGGCAAAGGCATTGTTGAAATCAACCGATATGACCATACAGCAAATTAGCGACAGCCTCAATTTTCCTTCTCAGTCCTTCTTCGGTAAATATTTTAAACGAATAGAAGGCGTTTCGCCCAGAGAGTATAAAAATTCCGCAAAAAGAGCATGATTTTTTCGTTGAATTATATCCGCAGAGAACGAGATAATACTTAGTTCATCAAGCTTTTTTCTGCTGTCACCACGTTCCACAAAGAAAACCCACCGGAAAGATTATACACCTCGGAATAGCCTTTTTGGCGGAGGATTCGTTGTGCCAGATAGCCCCTCAAGCCTATTTCGCAGAACAGGTATACCGGTTTGTCCTTGGGCAGCTCCCCCATCCTTTGGCGCAGTTCGTCCAACGGAATGTTTATCGCCCCGGGGATTGTCTTGACCGCATGTTCTTTCGGGGTGCGCACATCCAGGCAAAGGGCGTTGTTTTCCCTGCACAGGGTTTCAAAATCTTCCCAATAAATCACTTTAAACAAACCGTGCAACAGGTTCTCGGCCACGAAGCCCGCCATGTTCACCGGATCTTTGGCAGAAGAATAAGGCGGTGCGTAAGCGTGTTCAAACTCCGTAAGGTCATAAATCGTTTTCTTTTGTTGAATGAAAGTTGCGAAGACATCTAAGCGTTTGTCCACGCCCTCCCCGCCAGCTACCTGTGCGCCCAAAAGCGTTCCGTCATCCGGCGAAAACACAATCTGTATGACCATCTGGCTCGCACCGGGATAATAAGTGGCGTGCGATGCCGACCTTGTGGTAGAAACGATATGTGGTATATTCAGCCGCTTCAGGTGCTTGGCGGCCATGCCCGTAGCACCCACCGTCAAATCGAATAGTTTCACGATGGCCGTATTGATAGCGCCTTTGCAACTACGCTTGTTTCCCAGCACGATATTATCGGCACAAATGCGGCCTTGTTTGTTGGCAGGCCCGGCCAGATAAGTGTTCACGGATACGCCCGTAATCGGGTTCTCAAATTCTATGGCATCGCCCACGGCGTATATATCGGGGTCGGATGTTTGCAGATGCTCGTTCACCCATATTCCTTTCGCCTTGCCCAGTTCCAGCCCGGCAGCTACGGCCAGTTTGGTATCTGGCCGCACGCCTATCGAAAGGATGACCATATCCGTTTGCAATGGCGTGCCTTGCGTAAGGTTCACTTTCAAGCCATCTACTGTTTTTTCAAAACTGCTGACGGCGGTATTCAACAACAAGGTCACACCCTGGGCGCGAAGATGCTGTTGCGCGATGGCAGCAATCGGAAAATCAACAGGAGCCAATATCTGGTCTGCCATTTCCACGATAGTCACGTCAAGCCCCAGATGTTTGAGGTTTTCGGCCATCTCAAGCCCGATAAAACCCGCGCCCACCACCACCGCGCTTTTCTTTTGTTGCGCAAGGTTTTTGATGCTGTGCATGTCCGGCACATTGCGAAGGGTAAAAATACCAGACAGGTCAATCCCCGGCAGGGGCGGCCTGATAGGTTCGGCGCCGGGCGACAGCACCAGCTTATCATAGCTTTCCTGATATTCCTGATGGGTCAAAAGGTTGCGAACGCTCACTGTTTTCTGCCCGCGGTCAATAGCGATGACCTCTTGCTTAAGCCGCACATCAATATTAAAGCGATCTTTAAAGCCTACGGCTGTTTGAACAAAAAGTTTCTGCTCCTCTGTAATCACATTGCCGATATAATAGGGAAGGCCGCAATTGGCATAAGAAACATAATCCCCTTTCTCAAACATGATAATCTCTGCCGATTCGTCCATTCTCCTGAGCCTGGCCGCAGTGCTGGCACCGCCCGCAACTGCACCGATAATAATATATTTCATCAAACTTGTTATTTCGTTTCGAGGAGCAAAGGAACGAAATCGCGCGCCATTAACAAGGTGATATTTGTTACATTTTATTTTATCCTGCTTTTGCCAAGGTTTTTTGAAAAGGAACTTTCGGATTCTAAAGTTTCGTTGACAAGAACTTCTGCAAGACAAGGGCATGGGTATGTTCTGTATCCTTGCCCGCAAACAATAATGTTATATGCTTGCTACCTTTGCAAAACGCTACAAACGGGGGCACTTCCGGGTTGTTGTTCAATTCATCCATATACTTCTGCTGAAACGCCGTCCACAATTCGGGATTATGTCCAAACCATTTTCGCAACGCCGTGGTAGGGGCGATATCTTTTGCCCACTTATCCAGTAAAAGATTTTCTTTGGCCACGCCACGGGGCCACAGTCGGTCTACCAATATACGGATGCCGTCTTCCGCGGCAGCATCTTCGTATACTCTTTTAATTTTTATGATCGGTTTCATTTGTATATTTTTTATGATGATGATTATTAAACAACTCTTGCAAGGCTATGCTATAAAATGATTCGGGTAAATAGTTTGATAAAGCATTCCTCCTTCATATAATTTTGTATCGAAAGAATTCACGCTTCTTTCCCGCGTGATTTTCCGTTATCAAAAACAAATAATATTATGTTTATCGTCTCCCTAAATTACAAAAAAGATATGGATGAGGTTGAGAAATATCTTGGGCAACATGTGGCCTTTCTGGATAAATATTATTCACTCAAAAAATTCATTTTTTCGGGAAGAAAAAATCCCCGGACAGGAGGGATAATCCTTGTCAGGGACGCCAATGCTCAAGAAGTAAAGACTATCATAGAAGAAGACCCTTTCTATAAAAATAAAATCGCCGAATACGAAATAACGGAATTCATCCCCACAAAATTCGACGAGGCTTTTGCCTGCTTCGTGAACAATTAGGTTTTATGCAGGCTCTTTACGGGTGTCTACTTGCTTTTTCCATTTAAAATATCCCTGCACTGCGATGATGAACAGGAAGATGGTCAGCAGGGCGTACATTGGTAATCCTTTGTAAAACAACAGCGGCACGGCAAAAGCATTGCTTATGTTGAGCAACAACCAGTTTTCGAGTTTTCGTTTGGCCAACAGCCACATGCCCGTCCACGCGGTAGCGCTCACCCAGGCATCAAACATCGGCACCGAAGATTTGGTAAAACGATCGAGCATAAAATATAAAAGTACGTAGCCCAATGCTACTATTAACGCGGTGGTTGTCCAATCTTTTGCGGAAGCACGCGTGATGGGCAACGGGTCATCTGCCCGGCGGTGTACCCAAAACCACCAGCCATAAATGCTCATGACAAGATAATAAAGGTTCAGCAGGCTTTCGGCATACAGGCCGGAATGATAAAAAATATATGTAGTGATAATTACCGAAATGATGCCCGTTGGATAAAGCCACACCTTGTTGACCCTTGCAAAAAGCACCTCCGCCACGGAAAAGCCCACGCCGGCACACTCCAGCCAGCCAACGGCTTTAAACTGGTTTAGGAATAACTGCACCCATTCGCCTATATTCATTTTTTGCGGTACACTTTTTTCCCGGGACAAAACATTGCGATTATCAATTTCCCTACGTCGGCATTACCCGCATCAGGTTCCTGAAACATGAGTTTCAATGGGTATAATCTCAGCCTTTTATGCAATATGCAAGGCACCCCGGTTGTGTATTGACCCAAAATTAGGGCTTTTGGTGCAAAAATATTTTAGGTCGGGGGATGGCAACCCCTATTTTCAAGAAACATAAAAAGTTGCCCCTTTATAAGACAAACAATACAGCAGACGAACTTTTTGCACTTTGTTTTATGGCACGCGATACAAAGCCTGCTAATAGCTATACCGCAATGGCTTCTCGTAACCGTCAAGATTGATGGTCAATTTATCATAGCCTGAAACCTTGATATTGCTGATATTAAATGCTTGCTTTACGCTAAAAAAAGCCAAACAATCCTGGTCATTGGTCAGTGCTAACCTTATATCGCGTTGGGGCGGATTGGATTTTGCGATGCCCTCAACAGACACCAGTTTAGTTGACCATCCTTTAGGGTCGCACCCGCTTGCCCCAAAGGTGATAAACAGGGAATCCCCTACAATCGAAGCTTCCGTAATCATATATCCCTTGGTGCTTGTCTGGCTATACAAATCCGAATCAATCACAACATTGCCTTCCGTAACCGGGCGGGCAATCGCCGTTTTCTTTTCGCAGCCGGACAGTGCGTTCATAAACAGCAAAAAACCGAAAAACAATATCCTGTTCATAAAAAAGGTTTATCAGTAAAGACGTAATCAAAAGTATAAACGCTACACGATTCAAAAAATTTCGGGTTATCTTTGGATAAACTCAATTTATTATGAATAAAGGTTTCGGCACGCTCATCACGTTAGGTTTCATAACGGTCATCATCATCATTGTCGCACTGATGTTTGGCATTCCCAAATACAAGGTTTGGCAACAGGAAATGGCAGGCAAAGCAGAAATGGCCAAGGCAGAACAAAACCGTCGTATCCTGGTGGAAGAAGCCAAGGCAAGACTGGAAGCAGAAAAGCTAAACGCCCAGGCCGAGGTCGAACGCGCGCGTGGCATGGCCGAAGCCATGAAAGTAGAAAACGGTACGTTAAGCGAAACATACAATCAATACCTCTTCATCAGGACATTGGAAAAGATAGCAGACAAGGGCAGCTTACCACAAATCATCTATGTCCCGTCCAAAGGGCTGTTACCCGTAATGGATATGCAGCGCGATAAGATGAAACTTCAGGAATAAACAGGCAACTATTTCTTCAGGGCGGTCTTCGCCTTTCGGTAAGTTTTCAGGAACACAAACGTAAATATCCAAAAGGCGATACCCACCAATATAGCCAACGAAAAACTGCCATAAATATATTGTTCGATATTCAACCCAATTTTTTCAAGCGTCAGCTTGGTGGAGAAGGAAAGGCTCACCGCACGGCCGCCCATCCACGGCTTGCCCAATTCAAAACTCAGGAATAAGATTAGCGGGATCATGGGCGGGATGCTGATATTCGCCGCCAGAATAAAAAGCGCTTTGTTAAGCCGCATGAAATGCGCCAGCGGAATCCCCGTAAGCAACTGAAAACCCCAAATAGGCACAATGCCCATAAAACCACCAAAAGCAACCGAATTGGCCTTGGTCGTATCCGATTCGCCGGGTTTTAGGAGCAGGTTCTTCAACTCGCTGCGCCAGTTTTTTTTGGTGAACCGACGAAAAAAATCACGCGGTTTGATATACAAAAACGTAATCAGCACCAACACCGTGTTCACCACGCTGATGCGACTGAAATCCTTTAACGGCCTAAAGTGGCTCACGCGCTCCGCAGCCGGCGGATAATAAACCGTGATAGGGACACTGCTCACTTTTACGCCCGCCCAGGCCAACCGCACAATGACTTCTATCTCAAACTCATATTTGCGCGTGAAAAATTGCATTTTTGAAATAGGCGCCAATGAGTAAAGGCGATATCCCGTTTGGGTATCCGGGCAGTCAATCCCCGTTTCCACTTTAAACCAAAAATTAGAGAACTTGTGCCCGAAGCTGCTTTTGCCCGGAACATTTTGCTGGGTCATGTTCCTTGCCCCCATAATCAGGGCAGGGCCTTCTTCGGACAATTTGCGGAGGAACAACGGCAGGTCATGGGCAAAGTGCTGCCCGTCCGAATCAATCGTGATGGCATAGGCATAGCCCAGCTCAATAGCCTTTTTAAAACCCACGCGCAAAGCGTTGCCCTTGCCCTTGTTGGGCGCGTAAGACACGACTGTTATATCCGAAAAAACGGAAACAACCTGCGCCGTGTTGTCCGTAGAACCGTCGTTCACCACGATAACCTGACGGGTGTATTGCAGCACATCGGATATCACCCCGCCCAGCGTATGCGCATTGTTATAAGTGGGAATGATAACACATACGCGAAGCGCCTCAAATAACCCGGTATATTTTTCCTTGTCCTGCATGAATACGTCAAAAATAGAAATGCCTTTCTAAACCAACCAAAGTTTTTTGAGACAGGGACAGTATAACAGTTTTCTGACCGATTCCTTTATTTTCAAACACCCGAATAGGTACATTGCCTAATTTCGCGTATATGTATGTTTTAAAGAAGAGCCTTGGGCAACATTTTTTGAGGGATGAGAACATCTGCAAAAAAATCGTGGCCGCCATTATGCAGGACGAACCGAAGCAATTGCTGGAGGTTGGCCCCGGTGGGGGCGCCATCACGCGGTTTCTTTTTCAGCAACCGAGCATTGCGTTCAAGGCGATTGAACTGGATGATGAAAAAGTAGACTATCTTGAGAAAACCTATCCTGAATTAAAGGGAAGGATTATACAACAAAATTTTTTGGACGCCGAGCCTCCGTTTGAAGGAGCATTTGCGGTGGCAGGCAATTTTCCGTACAATATTTCCACGCAAATCGTTTTTAAAATATTGGATTGGCGCACGCAGGTTCCTGTCGCAACGGGCATGTTTCAAAAAGAAGTGGCACAACGCATTGCCGCACCACCGGGCAACAAAACCTATGGCGTGATGAGCGTGCTGACACAGGCTTACTACGATGTAAAATATCTGTTTGATGTACATGAGCAGTGCTTTGACCCGCCGCCCAAGGTCAAGAGCGGCGTTATCAAATTATACCGCAAGAACACCACCCCATCCATGAGGAGCGATGCAGATTTTTTCAAACTGGTGAAAATGGCTTTTAACCAACGCCGAAAAACTTTGCGCAATGCGGTTAAACCTTTATTTGAGGAAACTGTTTTACAAGAGGCCGTTTTTGGCAACCGTGCAGAGCAGCTCTCCGTGGCCGATTTTGCACAACTTACCTTTAAAATGAAATCTTAGTGACCGGAAAAGTAATTATTACGGGCAATGCGCACCCGCTGTTGCAGCAAACCCTGCAAGAAAAAGGGTTGGAAGTTGTCTATGCGCCGTCCATCAAAATAGAAGAACTACGCGAACAAATACACGACATAACAGGCTTGGTGCTCACCACGCGCATCAAGGTTGACAAAGAACTGATAGACGCCGCACCGATGTTAAAATGGATTGGCAGGCTGGGCAGTGGCATGGAACTGGTGGACGTGCCGTATGCGGAAAGCAAAGACATCCTCTGCGTGAGTAGTCCGGAGGGCAACCGGAATGCCGTTGGCGAACATGCGCTGGGGATGTTGCTGATGCTGATGAACAAAATGAACATTGCCACGGCGGAAGTAGCACGCGGCATCTGGAAACGCGAGGCCAACCGCGGCACGGAACTAACGGGCAAAACCGTCGGCATTGTGGGATATGGCAATACCGGCTATGCTTTTGCACGCTTGTTACAACCTTTTCAGGTGACCGTGCTGGCGTATGATAAGTATAAGTCAGGCTTTGCTAACGACTATATCAAAGAAGCCCTGTTGGAACAGTTGTGCAGCGATGCGGACATTATCAGCTTTCATTTACCGCTGACAAAGGAAACCTTTCATATCGCCAATAAAAAACTGTTCGCCCAAATGAAGCGGCAGCCCATTATCCTGAATACTTCCCGCGGAAAGGTGGTGCATACGGACGACCTAATACAATCCTTGGAACAAGGACTTATCAGTGGCGCCTGTTTGGATGTGCTGGAAAACGAAAAGCTAAGCACATATAGCGACGAGGAAAAAGCAAGACTTCAATGGTTGACAAGCCAATCCAATGTTATCGTCACGCCGCATATCGCCGGATATAGTCACGAAGCGTTTCTCAAAATGGCAGAAGTGTTATTACAGAAACTGGGGATGATGTAATAAAGCCAAATCCGTGATGCTATGATAGAAAAATCTGTTTTTTATTTTCCTTTCGACATCAAATCTTGATAACGCAACAGGGCTTCCAGAAAATAATAATCTGCATAAACCAACGGCACGTCTATTTCGTTGTTATGCGGGATGCTGCCCACGCTATGTTTCAGGATAAAATCACCGTTGGTTCCCGGCTCGGCGCGGTACGCCGGACTGGCCAATGAATGTAAGATTTGAACAGCCTTATCTTTATATTTCCCGGAAACGCGTCCTTTTGTATAAGTGCTTAATTCCAGCAAGGCAGACGCGGTAATGGCGGCGGCTGATGCATCCCTGTATTTTATCGTAATATTATTTGCGTTCGACTTTACCCCGGGTGTATAACCTTTTTCATTTGCGTTAAAATCCCAAAAAGGAACACCGTCTTCCGGCAGATTTTTATTATGGATAAAATAATCCGCAAGCCCGATAGCCATTTTTAAGAAACGAGGGTCTTTTGTCTCCCTGTACACCATCGTGAAGCCATAGATAGCCCATGCCTGCCCGCGACTCCACGTAGAATTGTCGACATAGCCCTGCGCCGTTTCCCTTGCGAGAACTTTTCCTGTGGTGCTGTCGTAACAAACCACATGATAAGAACTATAGTCTGGCCTAAAATGGTTTAGCATGGTCGTTTCGGCATGTTTGATAGCAATTTTTCTAAATGAATCATCACCGGAAACCTTTGAGGCAAAAAAGAGCATTTCCAGATTCATCATATTATCTATAATCACGGGGAAATCATACGAAGCATTTCCGTGCCAGGAATTGAACCTGTTCCAGGATTTGATGCAACCCGTAGTAGCATTAAATCTTGTGCTCAATGCCTTTGCCGAGTTGATGAGAATTTGTTTATACGACTCGTTACCCGTAAGCTTATAAGCATTGCCATAGCTGCAATACATCATAAAGCCCAGATCATGATGCTCGGTAAATGTTTGCAGGGGCGCTAATTTTTCTGTCCATTTAATGGCGGCGGCCTTTAACGCCTCGTCTTTCGAATATTCATACACATACCAAAGATTACCGGGAAAGAATCCAGGCGTCCAGTCGTACATGGAAGTAGTCACCAGTTTCCCGTTTTTACCAGTGGTGCGGGGATAGGCGCCGTTCTTTGTCGAGAATTTTTCATTGGCCGTTTTCAACTGCCCGTTAAGCATGGTTGCCGCATGAGAGAAGTTTTCCTTTACAAAATCCACGTCGCAAGTGTTTGTCGTTTTTTTTGTCGAAGAACACGATGTTAGTATGGCAATACTAAAAAGGGCGATAATTGTTTTTCGCATGTTTATATGTTTAAAATCAAAATTTAAAATATCTCCGTGGCATATCTTATGACCTGCCCTTTCAGATATATTTCCGTTAAAAACAAAACATCCTTTCGCCTGCCCGAGTCAGCACATGAAAGGATGTCCATTATTCAGTTCCTGCCGATCAGACCATTATGGTGCCTGATAGATCCTGACATAATCTACTTTAAATTCTACAGGTAAAATAGTCGGATCCAACTTACCGCCCAGCGTTCTTTCGGTAGATGCTCCCAGAGCAAGGTTAAGCAGGATAGAAAATTTCTGGCGAAAAGGA
Source organism: Niabella sp. (assembly GCA_047601605.1). Taxonomy (GTDB): domain Bacteria; phylum Bacteroidota; class Bacteroidia; order Chitinophagales; family Chitinophagaceae; genus Niabella. The sequence goes on along the minus strand of JASGIU010000002.1, from coordinate 883,527 downwards.
TTGGGTGAAATGTTTCTTATGTCCACAACATGTGTCACAATATTATCAATGGCAAACACCAACCTATCTGCATTCCAGTCTAAGCTATACACATGAAACTCTTTGGAATAGTCCGTAGCTATCTTTTTGGTCACCTGTTTGACATCAGACGAACTCTCGCCGTAGATGGCATTATGTATCATTTCAGGCCCTTTGGCCGCATATTCCATAATGTCGATTTCGCCACAGCGCGGCCATCCCTGACCAGTATTCTGGTTGTCTCCCTTAGCCCAGAAAGCTGGCCAAGGCCCTTTCCCTGCCGGAACTTTTGCCCGAATCTCAAATCGCCCGTACTGCCAGGACTGCTTCTTATTCGTAATAATGCTGGCAGAAGTGTATGTACCGTCGCTGAATGCAGTGGGCGTAGCGACCGCTGCAGACTCCTTACGTCCGGTGATGACCAAAAATCCATCCTGTACCTTACAGTTTTCTGCACGATTCTCGGTATAGTACTGAATCTCTTCATTACGGACAAAGCCTTTTTCATACGTCCAGTTGTCCGCATTTATCATTCCATTGGTATTAAACTCATCCGCCCATACAAGCTTGAATAAGTCAACACTGGAAAGCGCATCGCCGACTCTATAAGTTTCATTTCCAACACTCTGTTCTCCTTCGGGCTTCGGCCAGTTAGTAGGGCCTGCCACTGGGGATTCTTCCTTACATCCCAACAGCATAGCTGCTGTGCAAACCATAGTATAAAATAATTTTTTCATCCGTATGTTTTTTAATTTTTAATTTGGTCGGATGGAACGCCCTATCTATATCCTTCCCGTTTGTAAAATCTTACATGGGCGTTTCATAATAAAATTTTAGCCAAAGAGCCTAAAACACCCAAAACACAGTGCTTTTTAAACTCTTTGTGTATATTAATATTTCTTAATAATTCCGGATACAGCGAATCAACGCTCCTCCGTTTTTATTCTTCTTTGCAGGTTCAGCTACGCCCAATCCATTACCCGCTTCCAAGTAGATATTGACATTGGTCGTCTCGTTGGAAGGATTATTGATTTTCCAGACCACAGCCTGATGGACTCCCATTACGGCAGACGCACCTGTTCCTGTCATAAAATTAGTACTTGTCCAATAGTAACCGTAGCCGGCCAATCCCCAATTGCGACGTGTACCGGCATCGATGTCACCACCCCAGATACCTTTCCATATACTGTTCGCATCTTCACCCCAAGCAACGCCATTTATTCCAATCTTGTCCCGCAGGGCTTTGAATTCGTCTACACTTGGGATATGCCAACCCGCAGGTGCTATTCCCTGCGTTTCTTTGTAAGCTGCACCTGTGGAAATATCCGCTTGTTGCATAGCCGCACGCCAATTGTAGAAATAACCGCGACCTGCACGAGGAGGATTGATATCGCTCGATCCGTTGAATGTGATATTCACCATATCACCATACAATCCTGGGATATATTCACCCAAAGTTCCGGCATTGGCTGGATTGTCGGTTGAGAATGTTTTTTTGGTATCTACCACATCCGTAGTTCCGCCAAATCTTAAATCTTCGATCATCCAATAACGACCGTCAGCCATCAATTTGACTTTGTACACTTTTCCATCACGGCGATCTGTAAGATTCCATACATCGCCAACTTTAGAATCCTCACAGGGAGCGAACTCATCGAAATAGATGGTCGCCGTATTGTTGGGCTCATTACAAGTTGTAAACCCGGTCTGCGTCACCGTCACGGTCTTTGTTGCCACACCAGAGGTAAATGTTATCGTACCTGTACGGTTCGGTGTATTCGGGTTTACATTTTTGGTCACAGTGATTTCTGCTGTTACGTTCTTACCTGTCGTAGGCGATACCGATAGCCATCCCGCATCAGAGGTTGCGGTCCAGGTTCCGCCATTGGTAGACACCACGACCGGATACGACCCGCCCAATGCTTCTGTCGCAATCGTTGTTTTATCTACATTGACTGTTGGCTCGGCTCCTGCCTGAATGACACGAATCGTAATCGTACGATTGGCCTTCGGCGCCACCTCTTTCAGTGTAATCGTAGCCACCCTTGCATCGACTGCCTCATAGGCCGCCACCTGCAATGACAGCGATTTGTCTCCCTGTAGCGTATCTGTAGCCGCCACATCCAATGTTGCCCAAGTCTGATTGCTGCTTGCGATCCACTTGTACTTCGTGTTTTGGTCAACATTGATCGTATATACGCCTCCTTCTTTTTCTGTCTTGATCGTATCTGTACGGATATCCGTGCCGAATGAAGGATTTATAGTACCATCCGGCATATTCGGATTCGGAAAATTAAGCGCTTTCTCACAGCTCCAGATGCCTGTCAGGCATAGTGCAGCGAGTACAAAAAAATTTAAAAAAATATTTTTCATCTTTCTGATTTTAATTTTTAATAGATCCAACCTGGTGTTCTTGTCAAGTTCGTGTTTTTATCCACCTCAGCTTTAGGAACTCCCCATACATAATAAAAATCACCGGGCCATGAAATTTTCACCGTTGCACTTGCTGCGCCCCATGCCCTTTGCGTTCCGTCCTCTGATTTATCAAATTTGGTATCTTTCAATGTGCGCCAGCGCATTTCATCAAAGAAATTGATTCCTTCATTCAGCAATTCCCGGCGGCGCTCGTCCCTTACATAATTACGGGCAACATCTTTCGAAGCAAAATTTGCGGCCATCGTAGGCATACCTACCCGGTCACGTACTTGTTTGACTTTAGCCTGTGCTTCCGATAACTGATTCAGCTCCACCAATGCCTCTGCCCACATCAGCAGGACATCTGCATAGCGGATAAGCGGCTCGTCTATAGGATTGGACTCTCTGTACAAAAATTCGCGTCCTTCGCCCACAAATTTGCGGTGCAGGTAAAAGAGGTTTTCGCTATTTGCCACCAAGTCGGGCAATATGCCGGGTACCATAGCATCCATTCCTACGCCATTGGTATAAGTTTTCCCGGCAGCCCAAGGCCAGCGCATCACATATTCCGGTTCATTATTGGTGACCGGCGGATTGGCATCCAATCCCTTGATGGTATCATAAGGACAGATGATACTATAGCGCAAGCGAGGGTCACGTTTGGCATATACCGACCTGATTCTGGCTTCATTGCCTTCTTCCAGATACTGGCTCTTGACAGCAGCAAGACCGGCAGCATTCAGCCTGTTATTGACCGCTGTAGTGACCTTAGCATGGATATCTGCACCACCTTTCTTTTTGTCCCGCAAAAAGAATACCTCCCGCTGTGCCACAGGTGTAGCATTATAACCCGAGATAAAATCATCCCAATTGAACGCTTTACTGGTGCTGTTATCGACTTTTACTTCGTACAGATCGGCTATATAAGGTCTGACCTGGACATCGGTCCAACTACCTGCATTGTCGACTCCCCCAAGCTGGAACGGGCTTAAAAATTTACCCCTCCTGATACCGTACTGTTTGGTAGCTTCTTCGATATACTGAACACTAAAGATCATTTCGTTGCTGTTCTCATTGGCAACCTTAAACAGTTGCTTAAAGTCCGCAGGTGTACCTGTAGGTGCGAACAGTCCATACCCCATTTCGCTTACTTTCGCAAAATCAGCAGCGGCCGCCTCAAAATCACTTTTCCCGTCTGCACCCTGCCAGCCTTTGCTCTGTGCTCTATAGAGGTAAGCCTTTCCACGAAGGGCGTAGGCTGCACCCTTACTTACCTTACCGTCTGTCTTGTTGACATAGTTATTTGGTAGGTTCGGCTCATTGATGGCATCGGTCAGGTCAATAATAATCTGTTCCCACACATCCATCTCCGGAGACTGGGCACGTGTGTACTCCTTGGCGTTGACGTTGTCAGTGTACAATGGCACGCCTATCCCATTGCCACCATACAAGGCATTCAGATGCAGGTAATACAAGGCGCGCAAAAATTTGGCTTCTGCCACCATTCCGCCTTTTGTAGCTTCACTGATAGGTGCAGCCGATATACCCGCGATAGCATCATTTGCCCGATAGACTCCTCTGTAAAACTTTACCCACTGCTCACTCAATATGGCATTGGAAGCGGTTACACCGGTACGGAAAAAACCGCCGTTATTGTCATAGTTGCCCTGACTGCCCATACCGAATATATCAAAGACGAAATTTCCGGCACCTATAACTACCCCATTGGTAGTGACAGCAGTATTCGCAACACTGGGGCCCCAACCTCTCAATGTAGCATAGACACCTGCCATGCCCTGCTCACATAGCGCTTCGGACTTCCACATATTGGACGATGCCAACGTATTATAAGGTGCGGTATCCAAAAAATCTTTATTACACCCGGTAATGCCGAGAGATAGCAAGGATATATACAACAAACTAAATTTTATCTTCTTCATAACTTCTTTAGTTTTTTAAATGTTAGAATGAAATATTAACTCCACCCGAAAGCGTTTTTGCTAATGGGTATACACCAAAACCTATACCACCGATCTCCGGATCTACCCCTGGGAAGCTCGTTATCGTCCATAGGTTCTCTCCACTGAAAAACAACCGCACAGCGCTTATTTTCGCACGTTGGGTAATTGCTTTTGGCAATGTATAGCCAACTTGCAGGTTTTTCAGCTTGATATAAGAAGCATTGAATAAGAAATCTGTATTATTCTGGAACGTGCCGCCACTTGGTTTCAGACGTGCGTAAGGTGCTGTCAGGTAGTTTGAATTTGGATCCAGTTCAGGTGTTGCATATTGTGTCTCATCAAAGAAGTAAAAATCATTACGTGCATTAGCAGGCATGGTATTCTGCACACTACCGATAATCGGATTGTTCAACCCATTACCATATAGGTGATAGTACATACCGGCTTGTCCCGACCAGAGCATACTGATATCAATGCCTTTCCACTCGGCGGACAATTGCAGACCGTAGTTGTATCTTGGTGTACTTGACTTGCCTGTCCATTTGCGGTCAAATTCATTACCATAATTACCGTCACCATTATTGTCAGCGTAGATATACTCTCCGTACCAGAATCTTGTCCGGTCAACCGCCGCTGTGGTCTGACCGTTGAACTTGTAACCGGCAGCGACCATATCCTTCACCCACTGCAAGTCTTGCGAAGTACGTATCATACCGTTTTGGGGTCCGCCATTCGGATCCACGGAGCCATCAGTTCTATTGTATGTACCGGTACCCTTATATGGAGTCTGTAGAAACTGTTCGTCCAACATATGTCCTTCGGGTCTGCTATTCAGGGCCGAATAATTGAGGTATTTCCACACCGGATTGCCCCATACGTCAAAATCTTTGTCATCATAGCCATATTCCATCTTACCTAAATACTCCACCACACGGTTTTTGTTGTAAGAAAAGTTTCCGGAGACCGAATAACGGACATCCCCGATTCTGTCACGCCAACCGGCTGTGATTTCGAAACCACTATTTCGCAAACTTGCCGCATTTTCCATCGGTATCGTGATATCACCACGTGTAGCGTAGGCAATAGGTGTGGTCAGAATACCTGTGGTTAGACGGCTATACGCTTCAAGTTCCACATTCAGGCGGCGTTTCAGGAACTGCGCTTCTAATCCTAAGTTCTTCGAAGTTACCTGCTCCCAGGTCAAAGACGTATTAGGCAATTGTGAAGGGTACAAACCTTTGGTTTCGCTTTGTCCCAGCACGACATTTGTCGAAGCATAGAGTGCCTGCCAAGCGTAGTAACTTGAGGTCACGTTACCCAACCGACCCCAAGAGGCTTTCAGCTTCAGGTCTTCAACTGTATTTCTCAATGGCTCAAAGAACGACTCTTCGCTCACGCGCCATCCGACAGATACCGAAGGGAAAAAACCATACCGATGATCCGGAGCAAAACGGGAAGAGCCATCACGACGGAAGTTAGCTTCGAAAAGGTATTTGCCCTGATAAGCATAGTTCACCCTGCCGAATTGTGAAATCATCGCATAGTCCCGCTCGTATTCGCCCCCAATGGAAGCCATCTCGATACCGGTCGTAATATCCGTCAATGAATAATCCAACAGGCCACGTTTGCTCGCACTGAAACCATTATAGTTCCAGTAAGTCTGTTCGTAACCCAAAAGAGCAGATATATCATGGTCTCCAAAAGTTTTCAGATAATTCAGCGTACCGATAAGATTGCGCGCAATCTGACGGGTAAATGACCGGGATGTAGAAGCAAGGGACAGGTTACCGTTGTATTGTGCCAGTGCCTCGCCTGTACGGAAGCTGTACCGCTTGATATTGACATCATGTGATTTTTGATCCCAAAGCGCGTCCTGATAGTTGAACTTGACTTCGGCATTCAGTCCTTTGATGAGTTCTGCATTCACATACCAGGTCGTATTCAACCGGGAAGTAATGTTCTGTCCGTCCCTCAACATCAATCGTGCCAATGGGTTTTCCATATTTTGCGGGTTCATCGCCGCATTCAGCATCGGATCTTCGAGTGCTCCGTATTTGCCATTGTACATAGGTGTCATCGCAGGTATCATCTGGTTGATGTAATACAAAGCACCGTCTGTAGACGGATCGCCCACATCGCCATAGCGTTGGTTGAGGAAGGTGCGCGTACCTATTTTCAGGAAATTGGCAACCTTTGTCTCTATGTTCGCACGGATAGAATATTCATCGAGCGAAGTATTGGGCATCGTACCGGGATTTGCCTGATAACCGGCAGACAGCAGGTAGGTACTATTGTTCCCCCCTCCCGTAGCCTGCACCGTATGTTTGTGGTAAAAGCTCGGAAAGTAGAAATACTTTGTCCAATCGGTATTCGGGTATGCCAGATAGTTGGGTATGCCCCATTGGTTGTCTGTTCCGTTCGGATTTTCTGAAGCGGCTCTCCATGTGGCGATATCGAATGGCTTGTAAGGCAATAAAGTAGGGTCATTGGTCACACCTACAGGATTGAGGTTGGTTATACCCCTATTGTGCATCTCCATCCACTCCGCTGTATTGGATTCGATACTGAACTTCGAACTGACATTTGTCTGCGCAAACAATCCGGAATAAGAAATCTTAGGAGCCGCTTTGAGCTTACCACCCTTCGTGGTAATGAGCACGACCCCATTGGCAGCACGAGAACCATAGATAGCTGCAGAAGCCGCATCTTTCAAGATACTTACACTTTCCACATCTTCGGGATTGACTGCATTCATCGCATTGCCTTCATCAACGACAACACCGTCAATGACAATCATTGGACTTACTGCTGCCGACACGCTACTATTTGCACTGAATGAACCTGTACCACGGATGCGGATACTGGCACCATCACTTCCCGGCTGGCCGCTGCTCTGCCGCACCTGCACCCCACTTGCCAAACCGCCTAATCCGGACGAAAGGTTTGTCATAGGACGGCTTTCGAGTTTGTCCGAACCGACAGTGGCTACTGACCCCGTTAGGTTTACTTTTTTCTGCACGCCATAACCCACTACAACAACCTCATCCAAACTTTGGCTTTCCTGGTCAGACTCTAATCTTACAGTAACTTCTTTTTGATTGCCTACTGCAATGGTCGTTTCTTTATACCCTACGGCTGAAATTACTAAAGTATCTTTCATAGAGCTCACCTCAATTAAAAACTTGCCTTCTGTATCTGTTGATACCCCTGCAAGAGAACCCTTTAGCAATACAGATGCACCAGATATCGGCTCACCTTTCTCGTTTAGCACCTTTCCGCTCAAGACCCAGCCCGGTGCAGGGATTCCGTCCACCATTTCGACAACCTTATCTTCCGCAATCACGACAAGGTTGTTCGCTATTTTCTTATACCTGAGCGATGTGTTTTGAAGCACCTCGTTCATAACATACTCAAGCGTGGCGTTTTTTGCATAAATGTTGATCTTCAGATCCTTGGGCAGGTTTTCGTTCTTGTAAACGAAGTTGTACTTTCCTTCGGCTTCAATGGTCTTAAAAACCGTTTCCAAGTCCACGGCAGAAAGTTTAAGGTTTATCCTGTCCTGCCCGATGCTGTTAAGCGCAAAGCTTTGAAATGAAAAAACTAATACTATAAATATGGAGATTTTCATTAACAGCAAGATTTTAAGCAAGTTTTGGCCTACGGATGTTGCAGGCCGACACTTTTTTTTCATACTTTTACTTTATTAAAAAGTGAGGTAATGTTGTTTGGATGAGCAATTATTGCAATCTTTTTAATGTAACGGGGAATGGTGCGAACATTCTCCGTTTTTTTACACGTGATGATTATGTCATGGTAAAATATTTTTGGTGAAAAAATTGTTTTTATTGTGATTCAATTGTTACGGTTTTATTGTTAATGGAATAGTTTAAGCCACCGGCAAGTTTTAATGATTCCAATACATCCTGCAAGCTTTTGTCGTCAAACGTTCCGCTATATTCCTTGCTTTTCAGTTTTTCGTTCAGGATAATAATGTCCACATCATACCACCGGCCAACTTCTTTTGCAATTTCCTCCAGCGGTGTTTTGTTGAAAACAAGCCTGTTCTTTACCCATCCCGTTTCGGCAATACTGGAATCCTCCACCACTTTTTTAATCTTGCTTAATGTAAATTCCTCTACATCTTCATTTGAACCTTTGGAAACATTCTCTTTTTGGGGCAACGGCACACTGCTCACCGTGATTTTTTCCATAGGACTCAATACTACTTTCTTATCCCCATAGTTTTTTAAGAAAATCTCCACTTTGCCCCTGATAAGCGTTGTCTCGGTCTGCGGTTCGTCTTTATAGGCCCTTACGTTGAAAGCCGTTCCCAGCACTTTTACATCCAATGCACGGGTGTGTATGACAAAAGGATGAGCAGCGTCTTTCTTTACATCAAAATAGGCCTCTCCTTCCAAATGCAACTCACGGGAGTCTTTACCAAAGTCCCGCCCGTAGGATATCTTGCTATCTGCATTCAGCCAAACCTGCGATCCGTCCGGTAACACCAAATTTGTCTTAGACCCTTTTTGCGTAGAAACGATATTCGCCTTGCTCAATGTACCAGCATCACTTTTCTGCTGAAAATATATATACCCCGCTAATATCAATGCCAATGAGGCTGCGATGGTCAACGAGCGTAGCAAAATACTCCTAATCCTAAAACCATCATTACGCTTTGCCGACACATTGCCGTTATTTTCTAAACGGTTCAATTTCTCCTGCGTCCTGAGCCAGGTATTTTTTACGGACATGCCATTACCAGCATCCTCATCATAAACAGGTAATTTGCAAAATGTATCAATCTTCTTAGCCACTTCCTCATAATCCGGGTTTGCGCGCAAAAAGTCCAACAGTTCTTTCTGCTCGTGCAACGCAATCGTTCCTGCGTTCTTTTTCGATAATAGTTCTATGAACCTTGAATCTGTCATGCAATACCCTACCTAATAGAATAAGACAGCAAACTTTCTGTCATCCCCCAAAGTGCCGATAAATTATTTTCCGGTTTTTCGGTAACGCGACAATTCGGGCACAACAGCCTTCAGTGTTTCAAAAAGTTTGCGCATGGCAATCGTGATTTGGTTTTCTACGGTCTTGGTAGATATGTTCAGCAATTGGGCTATTTCTTTATGCGTAAGGCGCTCCTCCTTGCTTAACTTAAAAATAAGCTGGCATTGATACGGCAACGCTGCTATTGCCTTGATTAAACGTTTTAGGTTGTCCGCATCAATACAGTGTGTTTCAGGGGTAACATAAGAAAAAGAAATTTCTTCCGCTTGTATATCGTACGTCTTGATATGGCGTTGTTTTTTCCGCGCCTCTAAATAATTGATGGCCCTGTTTTTGGTAGAAGTATATAAGTAATACGGTAAGCTCCTGATGGTGTGGAGCATGTCCCTGTTTTTCCATACACTTACAAAAACGTCCGACACTATTTCCTCCGCAGCCGACGGGTCGCGTACGATACCGTTTGCAAAATGTAGCATCCCGGGCGAAAAATGCTCAAACAAGCGCGCAAACGCCCGTTCATCGCTGGCATCAGCAACTTGTGCGCATAATTGTGAGACATCAGGAAGCAACATATTGCTAAAATATTAAAAAAATGTTAAAAAATTTTTCTAACATCCATGCAAACGGTTGCTCATTGATATATTCTTATTTTATAATTTATTGATTTTGGCTTTCAGAAACCCACTACTTATCCTTCTCAAAAACACTTACTCCTGCTTCTCCAAAATCACTGCCCTTGCAGATACTGATTAATGAGTTTGGGAAACGGAAAAAAGCTTAATTCCTGACGGCTCACCCAATGAAAACCGGAAAATGCTTTGGGCTTCCGTTTAGTCTTTATATGAATGAACCGCGCCGTGATTTTTTGATGCGTAAGCGTTTGCGACATTGCCGCACTGACCGAAACAATTTCGTCATCAGCCGAAATCCACCCGTTCTCTAAGGCATGAGCAATCGCACCATCGGCATCTTCCTTATCCAGTTCTATCAGCGGAAACTCGTGAAGGTGCCGCCAGATGTCTTTGCCTGTTCGTTCCCGCGTGGGCAATTGGTTCTTGTGCTCTATCAGGAAAAAATGAAAATAACGTTTTGCGACCTGTGGCTTGGCTTTCTTGACCGGATATGCCGCTATGTTGTCCGTCTGAAACGCCACACACTTGGATTTGAAAATGCAAGATGCGCAAAGCGGGGCAGCCGGTTTGCAAACGGTAGCGCCAAAATCCATCAGTGCCTGATTGTAACGGCCGGGCTGCTTGCGGTCAAGCAACTCGTCCGCCAAAAGCACAAACTGTTTCTTGCCTTCGATAGAATCTATGGGCGTGCCGATGCCGTACACGCGCGAAAGAACGCGGAAAACATTCCCGTCTATGACCGCGTACGGTAGGTTGTAGGCAAAAGAGGCAATGGCCGCCGCCGTGTATGGGCCCACGCCTTTTAGTTTTAATATCGCTGAAAAATCATCCGGGAAATGCCCGCCCATCTCAAACGCCACCTGTTTGGCCGTGGCAAGGAGGTTGCGGCAGCGGGAATAATAGCCCAGCCCTTCCCAAAGTTTAAACACTTCCTGCTCGGGCGCATGGGCAAGATCTACGATGGTCGGGTAACGTTCAATAAACCGCTCATAATACCCCAAGCCTTGCTCCACGCGGGTTTGCTGCAAAATAACCTCGCTCAACCAGATACGATAAGGATCCTTTTCACCCTTCCAGGGCATCCGGCGTTGGTTCATGTTTTCATCCCAACCTAACAAAAGACGCCTAAAAGTATTGGTTGACAATAATTTATGCACAAAAAATATTTTGAAATAAAAGATTTTTTTTAACTTTAATAAAAATTGGATTAAAAATTGTTGTAAAACAATTGATAACCTGTTATCTAACGAACAATATTAGTTAAAATAAACTGTTCTAATACGTATAATTATGCGCAAAGCCGACTTAGTAAACAAGATTTCAGACAAGACCGGCATCCCGAAAGTGGATGTGCTGGTAACGCTTGAAACGATGTTCAAGGAAGTAAAAGACACGATTTCTTCCGGCGAGAACATCTACATCCGCGGGTTCGGTAGTTTTATTACCAAAAAACGCGCTGCAAAAATTGGTAGGAATATCAAGAAAAATGTTGCGGTGAACATACCGGAGCACTACATTCCTGCCTTTAAACCCGCTAAAGAGTTCGTTGCCGAAGTGAAAAAACTGAAAGAAGTAAAGCCCGATAACGGCCCCGGTGAGGATGCCGATGATTAAGCTGTAACTTCCTTTTGAACATATACTTGTGCCACAAGCTTGACTTTTAGCTTGTGGCGCTTATGCTTATGCCTTTCCCTGCCGTTTCTTTGTCCCTGATTTTTAGTTGATGACAATAATATGACGATTTGAAGGTTAAACACCATTACATTTGCCGTTCTTTATGGCAATAGAGGATTTTCATATTTCTAAACAGGTGCTTGACCGCTTCTGCGTAGCCGGGATTAACTATCAAAAAGCAGATGCCGCCACCCGTGGGTTATTTTCCGTAGCACCGGACGCCTTTTCAGAGATTGCCGAAAAAGCCCGTCAACAGGGCATTTCCAGCATTTTTGTGGTTTCTACCTGCAACCGCACCGAGGTGTATGCCATTGCAGAATCGCCTTATCAGCTCGGCTATTTATTGGCAGACCACGTAAAAGCCGACAAAAAAGACTTGTTCGATTATGGGTATTTTTGGAACGGGGAGCAGGCATTGCAACATTTGTTTGAAGTTTCGTCGGGTTTGGATTCGCAGATTTTGGGAGATTATGAGATTTTGGGACAAATCAAGCGCGCCGCCGACATCGCCCGTTCGCAAAACATGATCGGGCCGGTATTGGATAGGATATTGAATTTTGTATATCAATCCTCCAAGCGCATAAAAACGGATACACAATTGAGCAACGGCACCGTGTCGGTTTCCTTTGCCGCAATTGAACTGTTGCAGGAACTGCCCGACATTGCCGGAAAGAAAATACTGGTCTTTGGCGCGGGCAAATTCGGCACCAATGTCTGCAAGAACCTGCGCACCTATTTGCCCGAAACAGCGGTACACATCGTAAACCGCACGGACGACAAAACAAGGGAACTTGCTCTTGAGCACAATCTATCCTTCGTCCCTTACGAGCAAAAGGAGCAAGCCATCGCCGATGCAGACATCATCATCGTGTGCACCAACGCAAACGAGCCCACTATCTTGCCCGACCACATAACACCGGGCAGCCATAAACTTTTACTTGATTTATCCGTGCCCCTGAACGTGCACCCCGATGTGGCCAAACTTGACGGTGTGCGGGTAATTGACGTGGACGAGATTTCAACAACCATTCTGGACAAGACTCTATCCCGCCGCCGCGCCGAAGTGCCGGCAGCAAAGCGCATCATCGAGAGCTACAAAGACGAGTTCAAGACCTGGTTGCGCGAATATCATTATGCCCTTCACCTGAAGACATGGAAGAACAAACTGCACCAGATAAGTGCATCCTATACACCGCGCGTTTGCGAGTTCTATAATGACCAACCGCTTATAGAAGACGACGCACACACCGCAAAAGCGCAAAAAGCCCTAAAACAATTAGCCGTCAACCTGAAAGTAAAGCAGGACAAAGGCTGTCAGTTCATCAATTCTATTAACGATTATCTCCAAATGCCTTAATGCCATGTTGGGGAAAACGATTAGAATAGGAACACGGGACAGTCAATTGGCCGTTTGGCAGGCAGACTTGGTAAAAAATCTTCTCCTGCGTGAAGGTCATGCGGCCGAATTGGTCTTAATTAAAAGCGAGGGAGATATAGACCTCAAAACCCCGCTCTACGCGATGGGTGTACAGGGTGTTTTTACCCGCAGCCTCGACATAGCCTTATTGAATAACCATATTGACGTGGCCGTGCACAGCATGAAAGACGTACCGGTGCAATTGCCGCAGGGCATAAAAAAAGCAGCCATACTCAAACGGGCATCCTACAAGGATATTTTTGTGGCAAATAATAAATGCCTGACAAGAGATAAGGTATTCAATGACGAGACCTTGCATGCTACGTTACAGGATGCCGCCGTTACCATCGCCACCAGCAGCATCCGCCGCCGGGCGCAATGGCTGCACCGTTATCCGCACCATCAAATAGAAAATTTAAGGGGCAACGTAAATACCCGCTTGCAAAAAGTGGCCGAAAGCTGTTGGGCAGGCGCTGTTTTTGCCGCAGCCGGATTGGAACGTATCGGTGCAAAGCCGGTTGAAAGTTTCGAGCTCGACTGGATGCTGCCCGCACCCGCACAGGGCGCTATCATGGTAGTTGCCCGCGAGGAAGACAACAACAGTCTGTCCGCCTGCGAAAAACTAAATCACTTGCCCACCGATATGGCCGCGCAAATCGAACGTGATTTTTTGAGCGGGCTCATGGGCGGATGCGCCACGCCTATCAGTGCGTTGGCAGAGGTCAGGGATAATTCTATTAGCTTTGCGGGAAGCGTTGTTGCCGTTGACGGCTCGCAAAAAATAGAGGTCGGCGGCTCTTTCCCCATAGCAGAATGGCCACAGATCGGTACCCTTATGGCAGCAGAAATCATCAGCAAGGGCGGCAAGGCGCTGATTCAAAAAATGCAAAATGCCTGATGCTTTACGTCAGATACTCAGCACAAAAATACTCCCGCAAACCGTTCTGCACGGCGCATTCGTTGACGGGATGCAAATAGATTGTCATGATTTTATACAGATAACCTACAAACCTGCCGATAGCATCATGGCGGCGATGGAAAATATCCGCGACAACGACGTACTTATCTTTACCAGCAAACATGCCGTATTCGCGGCAAAGGATGAGCTAAAAGACAAACGGAACGGCATTTATTGCCTTTCGGGCGCAACAAAACACGCCGTGGAAAAGCACCTCCCACATTGCCAAATCATAGCATATGCGGATAATGCAGACAACCTGATTAAACAGATAGATACGACAAGCTCTCATACTCATTTTTTCTTTTGCGGGGATAAGAGCCTGCCTATTATTCCCAATTTTTTGGCAAGAAACGGTATGATTTGCCCAAAAATCATCGTTTATGAAAACCATTCTTCCCCTGCAAAAATGCAGAAGGCTTACAATGGTGTAATGTTCTTCAGCCCGAGCGGTGCGGAAAGTTTTTTTTCGGTAAATGAAATAGCAGCCAACGTGGTGGCGGTTGCCATAGGTAGCACCACCGCAAAGGCCGTTCAAAGGTTTCATAAGAATGTGCTTATTGCCGAAAAACCGGATTCACAAACGATGCTAACGAGCCTCAAAAATTTTTTCGATACTTTTAGCGGCGATTCATGAACCTAAGTGCATCACCCGTAGGAAATGTTAGCTTTTAAATTTTGACTTTATATCATATTGATGAACCGAGATACGAACATAAAAAACGACCTGATTATAAAAACATTGTTAGGAGAACCCACCCCGCGCACGCCCGTTTGGATGATGCGCCAGGCAGGTCGTTATCTGCCCGAGTACATCAAACTACGCGAGAAATATTCGTTCTTCGAGCGCTGTCAAAACCCCGCGCTGGCATGTGAGATAACCTTGCAACCGGTGGACATTGTGGGCGTGGACGCGGCCATCCTTTTCTCGGATATATTGGTCGTGCCGCAGGCAATGGGCATGGAGGTGCAACTGGTAGAAAAACAAGGCCCCTTGTTGCCGCAGCCCATCAAGACAACAAACGATTTAAAACGCATACAAGTACCGGACGTACAGGACAGGCTGCATTATGTATTCGAGGCGATTCAATTAATCAAACAAACATTAGACGGCCGTGTGCCGTTGATTGGTTTTGCGGGCGCGCCCTGGACATTGCTATGCTACATGGTGCAAGGCAAAGGCTCAAAAACATTTGATGAAGCAAAAGCATTCTGTTATCAGCAACCGCAATTGGCGCACGCGCTGTTGCAAATGATTACCGACACAACCATTGCTTATCTGAAAGGTCAGATAAGCGCGGGCGCAGACGTGCTGCAGGTGTTCGACAGTTGGGGCGGGCTGCTCGGCAAGCAGGATTTTGAAACATTTTCACTGCAATATATCCGGCAGATTGTGAAGGCCGTAAGAGACGAAGTACCTACGATTATTTTCGCGAAAGGCGCCTGGGGCTCTTTAAAAGAAATGGCCGATACCGGGGCGCATGGGCTGGGAATTGACTGGTGCATCGAGCCACCAATGGCAAGGCAACTGGCCGGAAACAACATAACCCTTCAGGGAAATTTTGACCCGGCAAAACTCTTGTCGCCGATTCCTGTTATACAAAGAGAGGTTAAGGAAATGTTACGGGCTTTCGGCCCCGGGCATCACATTGCCAACCTCGGGCATGGCATTTTACCAAATGTTCCCGTAGCGCACGCAAAGGCGTTTGTGGATACGGTAAAGGAAAATCATTGGTAAAGCAAGAACGGATTGGTCTCTGTATGTATGATAGAGTGAAAATGTTTAATAGTGCTGAAAACGATATAGTTTAAAAAATTATAAATAATGTACTTACAACGTAGAAACCGGATATTAAGAAAATCGGCCACTATCCGTAACATGGTGACAGAAACCGTGCTGACCGTAAACGATTTTATCCTACCCATCTTCATCACCGAGGGAAAAGGTGTAAAAGAGGAAATCAAGTCCATGCCGGGCATTTATCGTTACTCGCTCGACTACACGGTAAAAGAAGTCAAAAAAATATGGTCATTGGGTATCAAGGCAGTCAATACTTATGTTAAAATAAGCAACAACCTGAAAGACAACACGGGCAAAGAGGCATGGAACCCTGCCGGGCTGATGCAGGACGCCATCAAGGCCATCAAGGATGCTGTGCCGGAAATGGTCATTATGACCGATGTGGCGCTTGACCCTTATTCTATTTATGGTCACGACGGCATTGTTGACCGCGAAAAGGGAACGATTTTAAACGATGAAACCGTGGCGGCACTGGTGCGCATGGGATTGTCGCACGCGGAAGCCGGGGCAGATTTTCTCGCCCCCAGCGACATGATGGACGGGCGTATCGGTGCGATGCGCAAAGCTCTTGAGGAAAGCGGCTTTTCCGAAACAGGCATCATGAGCTATGCCGCCAAATATGCCAGTTGTTTTTACGGCCCGTTTAGGGATGCGCTGGACAGCGCACCGGGGTTTGGCGATAAAAAAACGTATCAGATGAACCCGGCCAACCGCATCGAGGCCATCAATGAAGCGTTACAGGACGTGGAACAAGGTGCCGATATGGTCATGGTGAAACCCGCTATGGCTTATCTGGATATTATCCGGGAGGTAAGGAATACCGTAACCGTACCGGTTTCAGCATATCATGTAAGCGGTGAATATGCTATGATAAAAGCCGCCGCCGCACAAGGCTGGATAGATGAGGACAAGGCCATTATTGAGAGCCTGACCTCTATCAAAAGAGCCGGTGCCGACCTGATATCTACCTATTTCGCAGAAAAGGCAGCTAAGTTGTTGCAAGGGTAAGTTTATATATCACAAATCAACAGTTTGGTTGGTATATCAAAAAACAAAACAGGATTTTCAACTGATAAATCCCTTGATATCCCGACAACTTTTAATCATGACCCAATCATTAATAGATAAATATAATATTCCCGGGCCGCGCTACACCAGCTATCCCACCGTTCCCTATTGGGACTCGGAAGGGTTTTCTGTTGAGTCGTGGACGGTTTCTTTTATCCGCAGCTTTCGCGAAAGCAATGACAGCGAAGGTATCAGCATTTATATCCACCTGCCTTACTGTGAAAGCCTTTGCACCTTTTGTGCCTGTCACAAGCGCATCACCAAACAACATGGTGTGGAAAGACCGTACATAGACGCAGTGTTAAAAGAGTGGCAACATTATGTGGATTTGTTCGGGGAGAAGCCAAGGATTAAAGAACTGCATCTGGGCGGCGGCACCCCTACTTTTTTTAGCCCACAGAATTTAAAGTATTTATTAGAACAGATTTTTTCCGTTTCCATCATTGCTGAAAATCCCGAATTTAGTTTTGAGGGGCATCCGAACAATACGACGAAAGAGCACCTGCAAACTTTATATGATTTAGGTTTCAGACGGGTGAGTTTCGGCGTGCAGGATTATGATGATAAAGTGCAACAAACCATCAACCGGGTACAGCCTTTTGCAAAAGTAGCCGAGGTGACGGAGGTTGCACGGCAAATGGGGTACAAGAGTATCAGTCACGATTTGGTGTTCGGGCTGCCGCACCAAACATGGCAAAGCATGTCCCAAACTATTGAAAAAACCAAGTTGTTAAAACCCGACCGCATTGCGCTTTATTCTTATGCCCACGTGCCCTGGATAAAAGGTGTAGGGCAACGCGGTTTTGACGAAAATGACCTGCCCTCTCCCGAGACAAAAAGGGAATTGTACGAAAAAGGCAAACAATTGTTGCAGGATTTGGGCTATGAGGAAATCGGCATGGATCACTTTTCGCTTCCCTTGGACAGCCTGTATAAATCCATGCTGGAAAAAACGATTCACCGGAACTTCATGGGCTATTCATCATCCAGCACGCAGTTGATGATCGGTCTGGGCATGTCGGCCATCAGCGATAGCTGGTACGCCTTCGCACAAAACGATAAAACCGTGGAAAGCTATATGCAGCGCGTGGAGGAAGGACAGCTTCCTGTTTTCCGTGGTCATATCCTCAATGAGGAAGACTTGGTGGTGCGCCGGCATATCCTGAACCTGATGTGCCTGTTGCAAACCGATTGGGAAGACAAGGCCATGCAACTGCCCGAGATACCCGAAATATTGGAAAGGCTCGAAGAAATGCAACAAGACGGGCTGATTGACATAACGGAAAATCATTTGCGGGTCACGGACGCGGGGCGGACTTTCGTGCGCAACATCGCAATGGCCTTTGACCTGCGCATGATACGCAAACAACCACAAACAAGAATTTTTTCAATGACGGTATGAGCCATAACACAAACGAACAAATCATCTACCACAACCCTGCCAAAACGCGCAAGCGCGCGGCTATCGCCATCGTGTGCCTGATCATCGGGATATTGATAACCTCGCGGCCACATTGGTTTATCAAATCGGACAACATAAGTGTGATACTGTATATTGGTTACGGCATCATGGTCATTGCCGCAGTCGTTGCGTTTCTTTCCATCAGGAAAATACTTGTGAAAAGTCCTGCCTTGGTTTTGGATGATGAAGGATTCACGGACAGCACCGCCGGAAAAGCATATTATAAAGTAAACTGGAAAGACGTGCGCGCGATAGAGCTAAAGGAATTATATCAACAATACTTTATCTCTGTTAAAGTGAAGAACCCTGACTTCTATCTGCAAAAAGAGAACAATCCCATCCGTTTGCGCTTGATGCAAATGAACCAGCGATTATACGAAACACCGATCCATATTGCCGCCCATGCGTTGGATATGGATGCGCAGGATTTACAGGATTTGCTCAGCAAAAGATGGACAGACTATAAAAGTGTACAAAACCGTAAATAAAGAGTATCCGGGCGGCAACACTATCCCACCTTTTCGATGAACTTACGGTTCAGCACAATGCCACCTCGCTGTTCCAGCTTTTTCAAAAGGCGTGAAACCACCTCGCGGGATGTATTGAGGTCGTTGGCTATTTCCTGATGGGTAAGCTCAAGTTTGTTTGTGCCAAGTTTATCAAACTGCTTTTTCAGATAAGTTTTCAAGCGTTCATCCATGCTTTTAAAGACCACATCGTCAAAAGCCTCCAACAACTCCTCAAAGCGCGTGCGATAAGTCTCTATCACAAAGTTGTACCAATCCTGATGATATTTTACCAGCTCGTCCGTATATTGAATTGGCACCATCAGCACGACGCTGTCCTCAATGGCACGGGCGCTCACTTCGCTGGTTTTTTGGCGGGACGCGCAAAGCATGGACAACGCGCAGGCCTGCCCCGGCTCCAAGTAATAAATGAAAGCCTCATCGCCGCCTTCACTTTCACGATAAAGCTTGATGCAACCCTGAGCAACTAATAACGTATGTTTAAGGTATTGACCGGAATGCACAAGCGTCTCGCCCCGCACACAACTCTTGACAAGGCTAACGTCTGCCAGCCGCTGTTTTAATTGGGGGCTGAATGCGGGAAAATGCTGGTCGAGAAAAGCAAGCGCCTGTTTTTTCGGCAAAGAATCTGTTTGCATGTCCCAAAGCTAATTATTTAAGACGGAAAATAAAAGCCATCACGCTTTGCTTATAACATTTTTCAACATGGTGAAAGCCTTCTTTTCAAGTTCAGAAATTTCGAGAAGGCGGTCACCCATATTATCATAATCGGCCTGCGAACCGAGCCTGCCTTTATAAATGCCCGAAGCCTGAACGGCGGCATCGCGCCATTTGTCCCCGGCCGTGGTAAACCGTTGCGAAAGGTCAAACAATTCGTCAACCTCCAGATATTGATGCGCCTGCTGCAAAAAAGCACCATATATAAACCTGAAACCGCCGCCGCCCGTACCTATCTCTTCCTGCATACGAACCAACTGCGCAAGGTAGGTACGCGCCTTGTCATCGCCGAGTTTTGATTTCCATTTTTTGATCTGCCTGCCCGTGTAAGCAATCCCTTTTACACCGCCGAAAGAGCCGGGAATGTGCAGCATGTGCATGCAATTTGTCTTTATTCCCTTGACAATAGCCCGGCGCAATTGCTCGTCCGTGGCCTCTTGCAGGTTTTCTCCGGGATAATATAGTTGCCCGCGCGGTGCGAAAGCCCCCTTGGCAAAACGAACACGTTCCAGTTCGTAACTGCTCATCGTTACCAACTCTTCCATGATGGGGTCGCTTATAATGTAATTGTCCCTTTCCTTGCCCACCACAATCAGGTTGTGCGCGTTAAAATGAAACCTGTATTCCTTTGGAAAATAAGGCAGATAAAAAACACCTACCTGACAAGCGGTCGGCTTGCCCGCTAACACGCGTTCATCAAGGTCGCTCATAGCCCTTTGATGAGAATTATACTTTTTGCGCACGACAGGTATGCCAAGCGCCTTGCAGGTTCTTTTAAAAATCAGGCCGGGCATCGTGCGAAAAGAAATAGCCGGGCCGCCGTTTACCTTCATAAAAGGAAGTTGGATATAAAACAAGCCCGAGCCAATGCCAAATGCCAAGGGTTCCGTGAGTTTTTTTATCCCATAATGGTGCAGCAAAGCGGTGGTAACCCCGTTTTCGCAATGGGCGGCCTGTATATGCTTAAAATCAAAAGGCATGAAAGGTATAATAGTTTTTTGTGATAGACTTTAGGATTGTTGGGGAAACGGGTTTTTCAATTCTTCGATGGTTATTTCAAATATATCAGCATATTTCCGAAGCTTCGCCTCGGACAATTTGGCGAAAACATCCGGTTTAAGGTGGCGTTTCACCTTCCATTTCCAAAAACCCGTATAAGATGCCAAGATGCTTGTATCCATGATTTTTTTCTCCATGTAATAGAGGATGGGGCTTGCCTCCCCGCGCAGCACTTTTTGGCGCGCGCTTTCTATCTTCTGCTCCACCTCGTGCCAGGCAATGTCCAGCGCTTCCGACTTCACGCGCCATCCCGTGCTTTGCGCCGTGCCGTACTTGCCTTCTTCGTCCACCACGTAAGCCACTTCCGTGGTATATCGGCTCAATGCGCCGTTGTCCTGCGGGGTTTCTTCTTTTTTCATTACATGGTAAATTTTTAAAATTGTTTGGTGCAAATTAAAGGTTTTTTGGGCGGATTGACATGATACACAACATTCCGCCCGTAATAAAATATGACGGTGCGTTTTGCAGTATTTTAGTTTATATACTACAAACGGAAAAGAGTAAAATAAGATTGTTAATGATTTAATGAATATTTTGCAGCTCGATGATACGCGCAAAGCATTGTTTTTTCATGCTCCTCTTTGTATTGGCATCGCTATATGGCGGGGCGCAGCAAGGCCACGCCCTGCACTTGCGGCCGGTGGACAAAGACAGTGCCTTTTTGCGCACCCTGTCGGGGTTGCCCGACCTGTTTGCCAATCGGGAAGAATGCCTCCAGGCTGTGAACGGGCTTTTGCCGGTGCTGCGGGTCAAGGGTTTTATAGCCGCCTCTATTGACAGCATCGCGACCGATTCTTTGGCCACCACCGCCTGGGTGTATGCCGGGCCACGTTATCGTTGGCAACGGATAAATACAGATGCCGAAAGTCAAAAATGGTTGTCCCACGTAGGTTGGGACGCGACCCGTTTCGAGGGCAGGCTGTTGGACTATGACCAAGTGTACGACGTGCAACAACGCATGTTGCGCTATTTTGAAAACAACGGCTATCCTTTTGCAAAAGTATATCTGGACAGTATCCGTATTGGCGATGAAAGCATAGAAGGCAATCTGTATGTTGTGCCGGGCAAGTTGTATTTGGTAGACAGCATACGGGTAGTCGGCGGTGCAAAAATCAGTAATGATTACCTGCAACGGTATCTGGGCATCCCGAACGGTTCGCCTTACAATAAAGCAAAGTTGCAACAGGTTTCGGAAGAACTGCAAAAACTGAACTATGTGGAGGAAAACCTACCGCCCTATTTTTACTGGGGCAGTGCCAGTGGCGTGCTGGAGTTATATCTAAAACCCAAAAAAAGCAATCAGGTCAATTTTATCATTGGTTTTTTGCCCAATAACCAGCAAGTAAATTCCAAGAAAATGATGATTACGGGCGAGGCGTTGCTCAACCTGCAAAACGCATTAGGCGGCGGCGAGACTATCGGCCTTGTGTGGCAAAAACTTCAGGTAAGCTCGCAGCAACTGAGCATCCAGTATAAACAGCCTTATCTGTTCCGCTCACCGTTTGGGCTTGATTTTGATTTTAACATGTTCAAAAAAGATTCGTCCTTTTTAAATTATGATTTTAAATTGGGCGGACGTTATGCACTCAGCAACCAGCAATCGGCAGCCCTGTTTGTTCAGCAGTCCGGCACGGTAGTGAGCGCCGTAAACACTTCCCTCGTTTTGCAAAACAGGCAACTGCCCGAGGATGCGGACATACGGATTACCGAGTTCGGTTTGGAATATTATTTCAACAACACAAACTACATCCGCAACCCGGTAAAAGGATATGAACTAAATCTGATAACGGCGGCGGGCAAGCGCAAAATAAATCGAAACAACCAGATACTCGAATTGGAAGACCCCAACGACCCGGCCTTCGATTTTGCAACGCTATATGACACGGTAAAACTGAAATCCACCCGCGTAAAAATTGTTTTAAGCGCAAACAAATATTTTCCGTTGAGCGTAAAAGGAAGAACAACGCTGAAAGCCTCGCTTAATGGCGGCTACATTGGCAGCCCAAAGGTTTATCGAAATGAAATGTTCCAAATTGGCGGGTATAAACTGCTGCGCGGTTTTGATGAGCAAAGCCAATACCTGTCACAATACGCACTGGGCACGTTGGAGTTCAGATACCTTGTGGGTCAAAACGCCTATTTCAACACATTTCTTGATGGTGGATGGGGCAAAAGCAATTTGGGATACGTGAATGCAAACCACGGATACGTGGGGCTGGGCATGGGCATGGCGTTTGAAACGAAAGTTGGCGTGTTCAAGCTGGCATGGGCGGTGGGCAAAAGGGATTCGGATAAAATCAACCTGCGGCAGTCCAAGATACACTTTGGCTTCGTGAATTACTTTTAGAAAAAACTCAACGCGGCCCTTGCCTGTGCTGCTTTTATTTCTGCCCTACTTTACCCTCTTATCAGCTTGCCGTCCTTGTAAAGCGGAAGCACATTTGCCACATCTTCTGTCAGGCAATAAGCGATGTCCTCAATGTAACCGAAACGCTCCACCAATCGGTGATAATGTGTAAAGTTTTGACTGAAAACAGGAAGTTCGTGCCTGTGTTGCAGGTACATTTGCTCGGCCATGAATGAACTATCGCAATGTATGGTAAAAGACCCGCGTACACGACTGATAACGGCTCCCGCAAAAAGCGTGTCCTCCAAATTGAACCTGTCCTTCCATCCGGCGCAGGCCAGTATCACATTTTTGTTTTGGCTGACCAGATAATCGCACACTGCGCTCAGGTTAGGAAAAGTGCCTGTTATGATGTCGTCGGCTCCGTTCTTAAGCGCCATGTGCAGCAGTTTTGTACCATTGGTGGTCGTCAGCACCAACACTTTGTCTTTCACAAAATTAGGTGCATACTCCAGCGGAGAGTTGCCATGCGAAAGGCCTTCGGCCAACTTTCCATCACGCTCGCCTGCGGCAATCGCGTCAAGGTCGCGGCTGATGGCAATCGCCTTGTCCACGCTATCCACCGGCACAACATACCGGGCGCCGTTATAAAGCGCGGCGGCAATGGTGGAGGTAGCCCTGAAAATATCTATCACTACTACAATCGTATTGCGCACGTCGTAAAGGTGCAACAATGCCGGGGTAAGCGAGGTATATAAAGTAGGTTTTGTCGTCATGCATTTATTTTAACCCATCCGGCGCGCAATCGTCATCAGAAAAATTTGCCATTACTTATGCAAAAGGCAGTTTTACCACCATTGCTTTTAGCAATTTATCACGCACTTTAATAAAAACAGGTGTGTCAAACCCGGCATAAGCCGTTTGCACATAACCTAAGCCGATGGCTTTGCCCAACGAGGGTGATTGTGTGCCGGAAGTAGCCACGCCGATGGTTTCGCCGCTTTCATTGCAGATTTCATACCCGTGGCGGGGAATGCCTTTGTCCACCAATGTGAAACCAACGAGCTTGCGTTTTAGTCCTTCTGCTTTTTGCTGTTGCAAAATATCCTTGGCCGTAAAATCCTTCGTAAACTTAGTTATCCAACCTAGGCCAGCCTCAAGCGGAGAAGTGGTGTCGTCCAAGTCGTTGCCGTAAAGGCAGTAGCCCATTTCGAGGCGCAGTGTGTCGCGCGCAGCAAGGCCAACGGGTTTCAGTCCTTTGGGCGTGCCTACCTCAAAAATGGCTGTCCATATTTTTTCGGCGTTATCATCCTTATCCTCAAAATATATTTCCACACCGCCCGCACCGGTATAACCCGTAGCACTGATTATCACATTGTCCACGCCCGCAAAATTGCCCTTTGCAAACGTATAATACTTCATGTTCAGTATATCGGTATCCGTAAGTGGTTGCAGGATTTTTGAGGCATTCGGCCCTTGTATGGCCAACAATGCGGTTTTGTCGGAAATGTTGTGCATCTCGGCGCCATCGGTGTTGTGCGCGGAAATCCAGTTCCAGTCTTTTTCTATATTAGCCGCGTTCACCACCAGCATATAGACCTTGTTTTCTTCAAGACAATAAACCAGCAGGTCGTCCACAATGCCGCCTTGGTTGTTGGTAAGGCTGCTGTATTGTGCCTGCCCGGCCTTTAACTTAGAAGCATCGTTGGTGGTCACACGCTGAATGAGCGGGAGTGCCTGCTCTCCCTTTAGCATAAACTCGCCCATGTGGCTCACGTCAAACACTCCGGCGTTGGTGCGCACGGTTTGGTGTTCGTCATTGATGCCTGAATAACTAATGGGCATATTATATCCGGCAAATTCTGCCATCTTCGCGCCAAGCTCGATGTGTTTATGCGTAAAAGGAGTCTGCTTCATTTAGAATGGATTTTGCGGATGCAAAGGTAACGGAAATAGGCCTGACATCAAATATGATTTAGGCGCAGCCCACAACCGCTGAAAAAATGTTACGCTTTCATGAAAAGCTTATTCGTTTTATTTTTATCTTGTATGCGTGAACCGCATTGTATTATTACTTCTGATATTGAACATGAACCCCGCAAACGCCCAGATAAAAAATTCCGGCTGGCTGGAAGACCTGCTGCGCAAGGATGCCTCGCCGCTGCTCGCCCATGTACTTGATAACCCTGACACTTTTCACTATCAAATTATTTACACAAAAATTGACAGGCAAAATAAAAACAAGCCGATATTCACTCATTATTATTTGAATGTTGACCGTGGGCAATATTTTAATCCGGCATCCATGGTCAAGCTGCCCACAGCATTAGCCGCCCTTGAAAAGCTTAACATACTGAATCTTCCCGTGGACATAGATACGCCCATGCTCACTGATAGTTCTTTCAGCGGTCAAACAGCCGTGCTGAAGGACGAGACCTCTGAGAACGGCCTGCCGTCCATCGGGCATTATATCAAAAAGATATTTTTGGTCAGCGACAACGATGCGTATAACAGGATTTATGAATTTGCCGGGCAAAAGTTCCTGAACGAATGCCTTTGGCAAAAAGGATATACAGACATGCGCATCACGCGGCGTTTTGTGCCCATGACCCCGGAAGAGAACCGCCATACCAACGCCATCCGATTCGTGCAGGACGGGCAGACGGTTTACGAACAACCTGCCGCATATAGCGACCTGACATTCGACTTTAGCAAAAAAATATTGGTGGGCAAGGCGCACCTTGACAGGAACGACAATATGATTCCCGAACCAATGGATTTTACCCAGCACAACAACGCCCCGCTGGAGGATTTGCAACAAATCATGCAATCGGTGCTTTTCCCGGAGTCTGTGCCGGAACAAAAGAGGTTTAAACTGACACCCAATGACCTGAAGCTGCTTTACCGTTATATGTCGGAACTGCCCTCCGAAAGTAGTTATCCCAAATATGATACGACTGAATTTTTCGACAGCTATACCAAGTTTTTCTTTTTCCGGGACGGCAGGCAAAAGCTGCCGCCATACATCCGCTCTTTTAACAAAACAGGCTGGAGTTATGGCTTTTTGACAGATGTCTGTTATATCGTTGATTTTAAGCATGACGTAGAGTTCATGCTCAGCGGCAATATTTATGTGAACAGCAACGGCGTCCTAAATGACAACAAATATGAGTACGACGAAATCGGGTATCCGTTTTTCAGGGAAGTTGGCGAAAAAATATACCAATATGAACTAAAAAGACAACGGAAACAAAAACCGGATTTGAGCAAATGGAAACTTTTGTATGATTGAGAAAGGGAAGTCGGAGAATTGAAAACAGAGAGCCCTTTTCCCTATTTTATCGTTGCCCGAACTATTCCATAAATCAACCTTCCCCCAATTCGTATTGCCCACGAATTAAAAACTTTTTGGGATTATTTTTGTACTGTATTTCGTGGTTTTGCGACGACATGATTAAAGGAGGCTTAAAGACTAAACACTATGAAGTTTGATAAGATACATAATAAAGGACAGGCGCGGCTTTTTAAAAGTGATTTTTTGGAAATGCTCACCAAGACACACCCGTTGGTGATATGGGGCATGTATATACCAGTTATTTCCTATATGTTGTATTATAGCCATGCACACAACGGGTTCTCCGGGCAGCAGGTGGCAGCATGGTTCTTTGGCGGACTTCTCTTTTGGAGCTTTTTTGAATATCTGGCACACCGCTTCATCTTTCACTGGACAAGCGAGAACCCGCGCGTACAAAAGATCACATACATCATGCACGGCAACCATCACCACTATCCCCGCGACAGGCAACGGTTGTTTATGCCGCCCGTGCCCAGTATCATCATCGCATCCTTATTAATAGGGATTTATTACCTGATCATGGGGAAATATACATTTATGTTTTTCCCGGGCTTTATGTTGGGCTATCTGATGTACGGCACGATGCACTATGCCATACACGCCTGGAATCCGCCTTTCAAATGGATGAAGGGGCTTTGGCGTAACCATCACCTCCACCATTACAAGGACGAGCATAAAGGTTTTGGCGTAAGCAGCACGCTGTGGGATCACGTGTTCGGCACCATGTTCGACCTGAAAAAAGAAAAAGAAGACAAAGCCAAGGTAAAAGAACTTATGTTTGATAAAAAATAAGTCCCGCTTATGGCCATCATGAATAACATCCCCTTTCAGCACATCCTGTTTTTGGACATAGAGACCGTGCCGCAATACGCATCTTACGAAAAAGTGCCCGAATCATGGAAAGAACTTTGGGCATTAAAAGCTACCTCCCTGCTGCGCGGACGGGAGGATGACACCGTTGAGAGCATTTATGAACGTGCGGGCATTTATGCAGAGTTTGGCAAGATCATCTGCATCAGTTGCGGGGTGATACAAGGCATCGGCAATGACAAAAAACTGGTCATGAAATCTTTTGCCGATACAGATGAGAAAACGGTGCTGCAACAGTTCAGCGACATGTTGAACAAATGGGCGGCCAACGAAACGCGTTACCTCTGTGCGCACAACGGCAAAGAATTTGACTTTCCGTATATCTGCCGCCGATTGATAATAAACAGCCTGCCCATCCCGCCCGTGCTGAACATTGCGGGCAAAAAACCCTGGGAAGTATGCCATATGGACACGATGGAACTGTGGAAATTCGGTGATTTCAAAAGCTATACCACACTGAACCTGCTTGCTCATGCCCTCGGCGTGCCATCGCCCAAGGATGATATTGACGGCAGTCAGGTGGCACAAGTGTATTATGAGCAAAACGATCTAGAAAGGATCGTCACCTATTGCACCAAAGACGTGGTGACCATCGCGCAGATATACCTGCGCCTGTGCGGCGAAACCCTGATTGCCGAAGACCGTATCGAAATCAAATAAGCACCTGAATCTCAATAATAATGCAGATTAAGGATTTTTTCGGCAGCAGTTGTCTGCGGCACCTTCATCAACAAGTTAGAAGCATATTAAACAAATTTGTGTTTCAATGGTTACTTTTGCAAACCATCCATAAAAAATAGTGAAGAAACCTCAATATATAACCCTTATCGCCGGGGCGGTGTTAGTCGCACTGCTACTCGTTTTTGGCCGCATCGCGCCTAAAAAAACAGCAAAGCCCAACGTGGCAGAAACCCATAGCCCCGATGATGGCCATAATCACGGCACAGCGGCCATGTCAACCGACACCCTGTTGGCATTGTCTAAAAAAAGCCTTTCCCCGCAGCAGTTGGCGAGCCTGACCGCACTCGAAAATAAGGTAGACAAAAGCAACACAAATGAGGACAAAATCCATGGCCTGCACGCAATTAGTGCCTTCTGGCGCGACAGTGCCAAAAACTTCATTCCCTATGCCTGGTACAGCGCCGAATCAGCAAGATTGGAAAATTCAGAAAAAAACCTCACCTTTGCAGGCCAATTGTTTTTAGACCGTCTCCAGTTTGAGGAGAACCCCGGCATAAAAACATGGATGGCCACACAGGCTAAAGACCTGTTTGAGAGTTCTTTGAGGTTGAACCCCGACAATGATTCCAGCAAAGTAGGACTGGGTGCCACGCTGTTATTCGGCGGACTGTCCCAAAACCCGATGGAGGGCATTGCCCACATCCGCGAAGTAGTCGCAAAAGACAGTACCAACATATATGCACAACTCACTTTGGCATCGGCCTCGCTCATGAGCGGCCAAACAGAAAAGGCCGTGCAGCGGCTTGAAACAGTCATACGCCTGCAACCAAGCAATGTGCAGGCACTGCTCATGCTCGGTGACCTTTATGAACGCCAAGGCGATAAAGTCAACGCAGCCAGGTGGTACACTAAAGCACTGCCCCACGTCAACCGCAGCGACATAAAGACCGAGCTGGAAAAACGGATAAAAGAACTCAACCAATAAAAAACGTATTTTATTTATAAACAATATTTTTAAAACATTTAAAGTATGCCTTGCGGTAAAAAAAGAAAACGTCATAAAATTGCGACGCACAAGCGTAAAAAAAGACTGAGAAAGAATCGTCATAAGAAGAGGAAATAAGACGGTCAGCCAACGCTGATCCTTGTGGATGTTTTCGTATCAGGTATGCAACAGTTTTTTAGTCCCTTCTGGGTTAATCGGCTGTTACATACCTTTTGCGGATTCCGGGCTTTTTGGAAACGCTTTGCCACTTATCAAGTAATTTATCAGGTAAAAACAATCTATTTTACGGATTTTTTTTGCCCAGCATTTGCATGAACGCAATGTCGTTTTAACAGTTATTCTTTGTTTTGGTCGGTTATGGTGTCATGATGCCAGGCTATAACCTTTTTCCTTCTTCAAAGAAGAATACCTTCTGTCCTGCGCAGAATATATGCGGTCTCAACGTTCTGTTCAACACCACACGATATTTGAACTCTTCTGAACAGAAACGTCCCGTCGACAAAGCAAAAACTTCATTGACATGCAAATAACGAGATTTCCCGCAGCCCGCTTTCCCTTTTACATACCGCTCGTGGTTAAAAGCAACTTTATTTAACCATCATTTTTTAATGAACAAGGAAATTATTATCAATGCAGCTCCCACGGGAGTGGAAATTGCATTGTCGGAAGATAAGAAGCTGGTAGAACTGCATAGTGAAAAAAACGATGCACGTTTTGCGGTAGGGGATTTGTATCTGGGAAAAGTGAAAAAGCTTATTCCCGGCCTTAACGCGGCCTTTGTGGACGTAGGTTTTGAAAAAGACGCCTTCCTGCATTACACCGACCTCAGCCCTTATGTAAAATCGCTGCTCAAGTTTACCAACATGGCGATAAACGATTCGCCGGACCACCCGATGGATTTTTCAAAATTCGTGGTAGAGCCGGAAATCGTGAAAACGGGCAAGATAAACGAGGTGCTGAATGGCAAGCCGCATATCCTGGTGCAGATTCTCAAAGAGCCCATCGCGGCCAAAGGCCCGCGCCTGAGCTGCGAGCTTTCTTTGCCCGGCAGGTACGTGGTCATTACGCCGTTTAACAATATCGTTGCCGTTTCTAAAAAGATACATTCTTCCGAAGAACGTAAACGGCTACAAAAGATTATTGAGGCCGTAAAGCCAAAGAATTTTGGCGTTATCGTGCGCACGGCGGCCGAAGGCAAGAACACTGCCGAACTGCACGAAGACCTGTCCGCCTTGGTGGAAACCTGGAAAACCATCCAGACCAACCTGCGCGGAGCGGTGCCCCCGGCAAAAATATTGAGCGAACAAAACAAAACCAACAGCATCCTGCGGGATTTGCTTAGCGCCGATTTCAATAAAATCGTTATAAACGACAAAAACCTGTATAACGAAACGCTGGCCTATATCCAGAAAATAGCGCCAGACAAAGCAGGCATTGTTAACCTTTACAATAGTCCCGGGCCTATTTTTGACAGTTTCGGCATTACCAAACAGGTGAAAAGCTCGTTTGGCAAAACCGTAAATCTCAAAAGCGGTGCCTATCTGATTATCGAGCACACGGAAGCCCTGCACGTTATTGACGTGAATAGCGGATATAAAAGCGTGAGCAACAATCAGGAGGAGAATGCCTTGGAAACAAATTTGGAAGCAGCAGCGGAAATAGCACGGCAGTTACGGCTGCGCGATATAGGCGGCATCATCGTGGTGGACTTCATAGACATGAAGCTGCCCGACAACAAAAAGAAGCTGTACGAAAAAATGGAGGAGTTCATGCGCCCCGATCGGGCCAGGCATTCCGTATTGCCCATTTCCAAGTTCGGCCTGATGCAAATCACGCGGCAGCGTATGCGCCCGGAGGTGAACATCAACACGCAAGAAGTTTGCCCCAGTTGCAACGGCACCGGAAAAATTTCTTCCACACTGGTATTGGAGGACGAAATAGCCAAGAACCTGCAATATCTTATCACGCACAAGCACACCCACCTGAAAGTGGTGGTGCACCCCATTATGCACGCTTACCTGACCAAAGGACTGTTTTGGAACAGTATCCTCAGCAAATGGCGCAAGCGCTTTGGTCAAAAGATAAAACTGGAAAAGGACAACAACTATTATCTTACACAGTACAAGTTTTTTGATGCAAACGATGAAGAAATAAAGATGTAAGAATGATTTTTCTCTTCACGAAAGAAATCCAAAATCATATTAAAAAAGCCTGTTCTTTTACCGAACAGGCTTTTTTGTGACTCAAATAACATCGAATCATGCCATCACAACACGTCCATTTCTTTTTTTACAAAGTTCATCAGGTTTTGTATATGGTTGGGGGAGAGGTCAAACCTTAGACCAGCAGCAGCAAACAGTTCCGGTAAGGTGCGCGTGCCGCCCAGGCTCAGCCCGGCCATATAATTGGCCAACGCCTGCGCACGGTTCTGTTTAAATTGTTGCCACATGCCGATGGCTCCTAATTGCGCAATGCCGTATTCAATATAATAAAACGGCACTTCATAAAGGTGCAACTGACGTTGCCAACTGTAAGCACGATATTCTTCCAACCCCGATACATCAAGGGCTTCGGGTGTAAACTCGTTCAGGATGCGCAACCAGTTTTCCTTTCTTTCCTCATGGGTGTGATTTGGATTTTCATATACCCAATGTTGAAATTTATCAATGGTGGCAATCCATGGGAAAAGGGTAATCACGCGCTCCAGTTCCTGCTCTTTGGCACGTTTCAGTTCTGCTTCGTCGGGGAAGAACACGCCCCATTCCTCCATGCTGAACAATTCCATACTCATGCTGGCCACCTCGGCTATTTCCATCGGGTATTCCTTAAAACCCGTCAGGGGCAATGGGTGTGAAAGGAAAGAATGGATGGCATGCCCACCTTCGTGCACCATCGTTATCACATCATTGAGCGTGCCTGCCGCATTCATAAATATGAAGGGTGCACCGCTCTCTGCCAACGGGCAATTATAACCTCCGGGCGCTTTGCCCTTGCGGCTCTCCAAATCAAGATGCCCCATCTCCCTCATCTTCACCAGGCATTGTGCAAAAAACGGGTTGAGTTTCTCAAAACAGGCTATCGCTTTTTGCAACAGTTCTTCCCCTGTCGTAAAAGGATGTAGCGGCTTTATGCCTTCGGGCTGCGCATCCACATCCCAAGGGCGCAAGGTTTCCAGCTCTAACAGGCTTTTCTTTTTGACATAAATATCGTTTACCAATGGCAGCACATGCTCCTTAACGGCTTCATGAAAGAGGAAGCAATCTTCCTTCGTGTAATCAAACCGCCCCAGCTCCACAAACCTGTAAGCCGCATAGTCGGGATAACCTGCATTTAAAGCCATTTGATGGCGCTTACTAATTAGCTCATCGTACAAACCATTCAGGGTCCCTTTTTCCTGCAGGCGCCTTTCGGATATTTGGCGATAAACCTGTTCCCGCAGGCCCCTGTCCGAATCTTCCAAAAATTTAGCAGCCTGCTGCAAGGTATATTCGCGATCGTTCACCGTAATGGTCATGCTGCCGGATATAACACCGAACCGCTGTGCCGACACGGCCAGCTCCGATTGCAGCGGTATGTTTTCCTCCCGGAACAAAGAAATGTTTTTCCGGATGTTGCGCAGATAGGGTATATACGCGGCATCTGTAAGTTCCGCGGTATACGGGCAATCCGCCAGTTTACGGTTCAGTTGGTCAAGATAAGGCTGTATATTCGGCTGAATCTCCATCATGAAATAATTGAAGGATTCAGCCAGTGCCGGATCTTCGGTATTGCAGGTCATTTTTATCTGACGCCAGCAGGCATCCTCGCTAATCACGGCTTCGAGTTCGCTCATGTCTGCCAGCCATTTGTGCAGGTCTTGCAGGCTAGTCAATTCCCGGGCCAACAGTCCTTTAAAAAAAGGTTCCAGTGCTGGCCAATCGGTTACAACAAAATCTGCGGGAAGATACTTGCGGGGCAAGGGTTCGATATCAGCAGTTGCGTTCATCATATATCTCTTTAATAAGGTCAAAAGTTAGAAGCAGAACAGATAAATCTTAAAAGTTCATTTGCCCACTTTCTGAAATAATCTATACAAAAAGCCCCGTTTCCGGGGCTGGAATAAAAATGTATCTATGGGCGCGACTACGCCTCATCTTTCTTTTTCTTGGCAGGGGCTTTCTTTTTAGCTGCCGCTTTTTTGGCCGGCGCCTTTTTTGGCGCAGCTTCCCCTGCTTTAGGCGCTTCGGCAACCGGGGCAGCCTCTTCTTTTACAGGCTCTTCGGGTTTGGCGTCTTGTGCAGCTTCAGACTCTTCCGCCAGTTCCTGCGAAAGCTTTATTTCCACGTTCTTCTCCTTCAGGAGGCTAAACCATTTGACCATTTTCTTCATGTCGCTGTTATACACCCTTTCAAAGTCCATATCAGGGAACACTTTTTGAAAATAGCTTTTAACCGCTTTGTCGTCCTTGGCATCGGGCAAAGCCTCCCCGGTGGCTTCCATCGCCCTGAACACTTCCACGAGGTTTACGTTCTCGTGAACGGTATAAATCTCGATACTTTCCAGATGGGAAAACTGGTGTATGCGGGACGAGGCAAACTTCGTTGTCTTATCCGACAGGGAGCGCACGATGGCTCCTTCGTTCTTACTGCTGACCAATTCGAACAATCCGGCCAGACCACTTACTGCTACTAATTTGTGATATTCCATACTCAAAATATGTTGGGGGTGCAATATAAATGACTTTTTTTAAATATCGGACTTCTGTTTGCGCCACGGGTTATTTCCTATCTTTAGGGGGCGAAATTCAAGACATGGATAGTTCCTGATATAATTTGCTTTTGGGGAACAAACGGTTAAAAGAGGTAAGGCGCTTATATTAAACAGTTTTAGTCGCAACTCCTGAATATCACTAAAATCCAAACAATGATTTATACAAACGACGAAGGAGACAAATCAACCAGACAAAAAAAATTTTATTTGACAGTTTATATATTGCCAATCGCAACCGCTGCAATCATTTGCGGACTTGTCCATTTAGCGTCAAAAGTAAATTACCTGACACCCACCGATACCTTGTATGGTTATATTTTTTCATTTATGCCAGCTTTTCTTCTTTATGCTTTCAATAAACGGAATTGGCTAAAAATGCCTGACGGAACTTATCACAATATCAAAGGCACTTCTCCAACAAACAATATCGCAATCAACGAACCGGCAGCATACGAAGTCGAATATTTTTCTTCCACAAAAGAAAAAGTCTTTTCAATACTTATCGGGCTATTCTTAGTTGGCGCTGGTATTTGGTCAATAATAAAATTTACTAAAATAATTCTCGTTCCTATTATAATAACAATGATCGGAGGACTGCTTCTGTCTTACATAGGCATTAAAGATTTGCTTGACAAAACAGCAAAGTTGAAGCTTGCCAAAAAGGGAATCTGGACTAAAAAATTAGGTTTCGTTGATTGGAATAACGTAGCAAAGGCACAAGTAATTGAAGACAGAAGCGGGCGGTATCCGCAAACAATATTGGAGATTTATTTAAAAGGGACAATCTTCGCAGAAGCCAATAAACCTGACGAAAGACTTAACTTGACTAATATTGAAGATAAGGAAATGATTGAAATGGTCGTGGGCACCCTGATGAGTAAACGCAATGAATGAAACACATAGAAAGCTGGCCAACAAACGGTTTTGCAGCAAGAATTCAACCAAAAATATGGGCATCGAACGTGGTAAATAATAAGTCTGAAAAATTATACTTTTATAAGAGGCAAGACCTGCAAAGCCGTCAGAGCAGGAAAAATAAAGAATAAAATGAGTTCATCTAATTTATTATTACAATGTATCTCCGAAATAAATTGGTGGTGGTACAGTGTTGCCATAGTCGTTTCATTTGCAGTTGGCGGCGTTTGGTATTCCTTGCTTTTTGCCAAAACATGGATTAGGGTTTTCAGGGTAGAAATGGGCGAAGTCACTATCGGCAGTTTTCTTCGCACCATGTCCATCCAACTTGCGGCCAACCTGTTGCTGGGAGTTGTATTTTTTATCCTGACAAATATTTCTATCTGGATTGCGCTCTTGACATTAGTCGGTTTTTGCGGTTGGGAAAAAGGTAACCTGAATTTTGAATTTAGCAAGATGAAGGATTTTATCATGGCAAGTGTGATACGCGTGGGATATACATTAGCTGCCGGTATTATTTTTATTCTGTTTGCATTATTGTAGAATGCAACTTATTCTACATTCGGTCAAACATTCATGTAGTTTACAAAGATAGCAGACGATATAAATTTAAAATCCGCTTTTCAAAACAATTTATCCTTCGTGATGCGTTCAGTACAGAATAACTGCATTTTAAGTACACATTCTATAGCAAAATTTTTAAATGCCCCGTTTTTACATACAAAATACCTGATATTTGTTTTAATCAATTCATCACCTTATGTCTAAATACATCTTACTGGTTGCCGGAATTTTATTGCAAATGGCGGCTATCGCCCAAAAAGAAGACAAAAAACTCAAAGCCTTGTTGCTGGAAGAAACCAAAGGGTTTCGGGGCGACATCGGCATTTATGTGCATCACCTCAAGAAAAACACAGAAGTGGCCATTAATGCCGACACCGTGTTCCCCACGGCAAGCATCGTGAAAGTACCTATCCTTGCAGGAGTATTCCAAAAAATTGCCGACAACGAATTGAAGCTGTCACAAGAATTTATATATGATGCGAAGCGTGTTTATGGCGGTTCGGGGCTTATGCAGTTTTATAAGGACAGTGCCAAAACTGACCTGTCTACCATGATTTCGCTGATGCTCACTTACAGCGATAACGTAGCTTCCATCTGGCTGCAGGAACTGGCGGGAGGCGGAGCCGCGATAAACAAACTGATGGACAAGCTCGGGCTGCCCGATACCAAGGTAAACTCAAGAACGGAAGGACGCAAGGAAATATGGGAAAAATATGGATGGGGGCAAACAACCCCTAAAGAAATGTCCAGTTTGTTCACGATGATCAGGAACGGCAAAGTGATAGACGCGCGTCATTCGGACAAAATGTACAGATACCTGAGAAATCAGTTCTACAACGAGCGTTCGCTTTCGCAGTTTCCGTCTACGATATGCACCATCTCCAAAACGGGTTCGGTGGACGACGCGCGGGGAGAGGTGGTGTTGGTGAATGCGCCGGGAGGCGATTTCGTGTTTTGTGTGCTCACTAAAAACAACAAAGACCAAAGCTGGACGAACGAAAACGAGGCAGAGGTGTTGACCCGAAAAATTGCCAACATCATCTGGAACCATTTTGAACCTAAGCATAAGTTTACGCCTTATCAAAAGTTCTTATAATGGCGGGAAGGCAGGATATTGCATATTATTTACCGCTTGAATTTATAAGTGACCTGATTGTTTTGGTTTTCGACAATAGCATTAAAGCGGTTCGTGCCGGTAAATGTCATATCATTAAAACTTTCGGTAAGAATATCCGTTCTATCGTTTTTGTTTACCACGGATATAATAAGGTTATGTATCGTGTTTGATGAAACGCCGTTTTCACTATTCGTCTGCTGCTGGCTTTTTCTGATGCGCCATGTGCCTTCATATTCTGTTGCATCATGTGGTTTATAGATGAGCGTGCCGTCCTCCCGAAAAATAAAATACCCTTCGTCAAAAACAATTCTGGAACTCCCGAAGCCGAGTTTATTAATACCGTATAGTTCCCATTCACCTATAATCCGTTTATTATAGCTTTTCAGAAAATCCTTGCTGCATCCGGAAAACACGGATAGTGCTATGGCGACAAACAAGATGGATAAACAGCGGATTTTCATGACATAAATTTAATCGTAAATCAGCATCTTACAATGGGACTAATCCAACATTAACAATACTTTTCAAAACAAAGCCCGCTGTGTCGAGAATGTGCAAAGCTCATCCATAAAAAATGGCGAACTGAAAAGGCCCTCCTTCAATTCGCCATTACTATGTTATCTTCTTATTCTTTCTATTTGCTCAGGTACATGCTCCTGTCCTTATAAAGCTGGCGGAAATACGGGTCGCGCAGGTCTTTGATAAAACGGATGGCCTCCCCCGTGCTCTTCATTTCGGGGCCAAGCTCTTTGTTCACGCGCGGGAACTTGTTAAAGCTGAACACCGGCTCTTTGATGGCAAAGCCTTGCAACTTTTTCTCAAAGGTGAAATCGGTGAGCTTGTTCGCGCCTAACATTACTTTGGTCGCAATGTTCAGATAAGGTATTCGGTATGCTTTTGCAATGAACGGTGTCGTGCGCGATGCGCGCGGGTTGGCCTCTATAACGTACACATTCCCGTTCTTGACGGCAAATTGTATGTTGATTAGTCCTTTTATATTAAGCGCCCGCGCTATTTTTTCGGCATAAAATTCCATCGTGGTCACTTCCATT
Organism: Niabella sp.; assembly: GCA_047601605.1. GTDB lineage: Bacteria > Bacteroidota > Bacteroidia > Chitinophagales > Chitinophagaceae > Niabella. The sequence continues at coordinate 846,152 of JASGIU010000002.1, read as the reverse complement.
GGGCTGAGGTTGAACTCGGGCAGCATCGCATGGCTGTCGCCGCTGTGGATACCAGCAGGCTCGATATGTTCCATCACGCCCATGACGTGAAAATTCTCCCCGTCATAAATGGCGTCTATCTCCGCTTCCTGACAACGGTCAAGGAAATGGTCTATCAGTATTTTATTGCCGGGGATATGCTTGAGCAGGCTCACCACGGCGCGTTCCAGTTCGTCGTCGTTGATGACAATCCTCATGCGCTGACCGCCCAAAACATAAGAAGGGCGCACCAGCACGGGATAACCGACACGGTTGGCCACTTCGACGGCCTCGTCCACCGTCCAGGCAGTGCCGTATTCGGGATAAGGGATTTTCAGTTCCTTGAGCATGTCGCTAAAGCGTCCGCGGTCTTCCGCAATGTCCATGCTATCGAAGGACGTGCCGATAATATTCACGCCCATAGCGTGTATTTTTTCAGCTAACTTCAACGCCGTTTGGCCGCCCAACTGCACGATGACACCTTCCGGTTTTTCATACTCAATCAGTTCGCGTACATGTTCCCAATATACGGGTTCGAAATACAGCTTATCTGCCATATCAAAATCGGTGCTCACCGTTTCGGGGTTGCAGTTCATCATGATGGCCTCGTAGCCGGCTTCTTTCACCGCAAGCAGGCCATGCACGCAGCAGTAGTCAAACTCGATGCCCTGGCCAATACGGTTAGGGCCACTGCCAAGTACCAATATCTTTTTGCGTTGGGTTACTTTCGATTCGTTGTGCACCAAGTCGCCCGCGCTTATCTGGGAGCAACTGGGCGCATCAAAAGTGGAATAGAAATAAGGTGTTTTGGCTTCAAACTCCGCGCTGCACGTGTCCACCATTTTATACACCCTGTTTATACCGAGTTCTTTTCTTTTGTCATATACTTCTTCCTCGGTGCCGCTTTGCAATATCTCGCTTATCTGCGCATCGCTAAAACCGTTCACCTTGGCCTCGCGCAACAAATCTTCGGGCAGGGAATCTAGGTCATAAACCGACATCCTTTTTTCAAGCGTGCAAAGTTTTTGAATTTCGGACAGAAACCAGCGGTCAATGCCATTGGTCGCCTTGGAAATAGTGCTTACGGAAATGCCCGCCATCAGCGCATCCTTGATGCGAAATATCCTGTCCCACTTTGGGGTTTTTATATACTCCTGCAATCCCTCGGCGTGCATGAGGCTCTTGCCGTAATAGCCAAGCCCCACGGCGTTGTTCTCCAGGCTCTGACAGGCTTTTTGCACCGCCTCGTTGAAACTGCGGCCAATGGCCATCACCTCGCCCACGCTTTTCATTTGCAGGCCAAGGGTGTCATCAGCCCCTTTAAATTTGTCAAAGTTCCAGCGCGGTATTTTTACGATAACATAATCCAACGCAGGTTCAAAATATGCTGATGTGGTTCTGGTAATCTGATTTTCCAGTTCGTCCAGATTGTAGCCTATGGCCAGCTTGGCGGCTATTTTCGCAATGGGATAACCCGTTGCCTTGGAAGCCAATGCAGAAGAACGGCTTACGCGCGGGTTTATTTCAATCGCAATGATATCTTCCGTGTCGGGGCTCATGGCAAATTGCACGTTACACCCCCCGGCAAAGTTGCCCAAGTCACGCATCATTTTGATGGCCGTGTTGCGCATCAACTGCATACCCGTATCGCTCAGGGTCATGGCCGGCGCCACGGTGATGGAGTCACCCGTGTGCACGCCCATCGGGTCAAAATTTTCCACGGTACAGATGATGCATACATTATCTGCCGAGTCGCGCAACAGTTCCAATTCAAACTCCTTCCAGCCCAACACCGCTTTTTCGACTAACACTTCATGTATAGGCGAGGCTTGCAGACCGCGGTTCAGTGCCTCGTCCAGTTCGTCCTTATCATGCACGAAGCCGCCACCGGTACCGCCCAAGGTGAAAGAAGGGCGGATAACCAGCGGAAAACCGATATCCTGTGCAAATTCCTTTCCTTCCAAAAAGGAGTTGGCCGTTTTGGCCGGAGCTACCGGAACGCCAAGTTCAATCATCCACTGGCGGAACTTCTCACGGTCTTCTGCTTTGTCTATCGCCTTAATATCCACGCCGATAAGCCGCACGTTATATTGTTTCCAAATACCCAAATCCTCCGCTTCCTTACAAAGGTTGAGCGCCGTTTGTCCGCCCATCGTAGGCAGCACGGCGTCAATTTGGTTTTCCTGCAAGATTTGCTCGATGCTCTCCACCGTAAGAGGCAACAGGTACACACGGTCGGCCATCATGGGATCGGTCATGATGGTAGCGGGGTTGCTGTTGATAAGAATTACTTTTATACCTTCCTCGCGCAGGCTTCTGGCGGCCTGTGTGCCGGAATAGTCAAACTCGCAGGCCTGGCCGATAATAATGGGGCCAGAGCCGATAATCAGGACGGATTTTATAGAACTATCTTTGGGCATCTTATGTTTTGTATGGTGTTAAAAAAACAAATTGCGCAAAAGTAAGGGTTTTAGCAAAATTGGCAGGACGAAATTTTGGGAAACTTGGACGAACGTTGCCCATTACGCAATGATACCGTACAATTTGCAGTCAATTTTGAGAGGGTTGTTATGGTCTTAAATTAACGTGGCTTTATTTTATACCAGCATATTTTTAATCTGTTCTATTTTTTGCCGCCTGTCAAAAGAGTAAACATTTTCCGCTTCTTCCAAATACTCATAAATAATCAGGCATTTGCCGTACAAAGCCCTCCTGTCCACATCGTGCGCGTTGTCGGCAATAAACAGCAGTACATCGGCAAGTTTATCCAGATTTTCCACCCCGATGTTTTTTTCTCCGATGAGTGTATCAACAAAACTCTCTGCAGGAATGTTCAACAATTCAGCAATATCCAAGTCTAATTCTCCCGAAAACGCCTGATTGACGGTTTCCACGCCTTCCCCCATTTTGCCCTCGCCCTTTAGCCGAACCAAATCAGTCAGCATCCTGCCGAGAAGCCAACCAATCTGATCTATTTGCCTTTTTAGATAATCCTGCTGTTCCATAGTATTTATGCTTTTGGTTAGAATAGTTCTTAGATACCGAAAAACTCCTACATCTAAAGATAAACATAATTACCCTGACCGGCATGTTTGTTACAAATACGCAGCAAACATGCCGAATACAGCAAAAACTGCCGCCATAGAAGAATCGCCTTTCTTATGGAATGAAATTTAGACTGCCAAACGACGCCTCGTTATTTGTCCTTATCCAATTTCATTCTGTGCTTTTTGTTTTCATCAGGTATGGTGAGCGCCATCAGCAAACATGCCGCAACGCACCCCGCAATCAATAGTTTAAACCCGGCTGCCCAGCCGAAATGTTCTGCTATATATCCCATAAGAAAATTAGAAAGAATAGCCGTACCGATAAAATATCCGAAGAAGCCGGTAAACCCCGCAGACGCACCTGCCGCGTTCTTCGGGGCCAAATCCAAGGCATGCACCCCGATGAGCATCACCGGGCCGTAAATAAGGAATCCGATGGCGATAAGCGAAATAATATCCACCAACATATTATCCGTGTTCTTCCAGTAAATAAATACGGAAACCATCACCAACAACATGAAGATAATAGTCGTCACGGCTCTTTTGCCCTTAAAAATCCGGTCGCTTATCCACCCGCAAATAATAGTGCCCGGTATAGCGGCAAATTCATAAGCGGCATAGGCCCAGCCTACTTCTTTGATGTCATAGCCCTTCACTTCCTTCAGATAGGTAGGCGCCCAGTCCAGCACGCCATACCGCGTAAGATAGACGAAAGCATTGGCCAATGCTACAATCCACAGTATTTTGTTCCTGAGCACATATTTCACGAAGATTTCCTTTGTGGAAAGAATCTTTTCGGAATTCTCACTATAGTTTATCGGGTAATCGTTTTTATATTCCTCGACAGGAGGCAGGCCGCATGACTGCGGATTATCGCGTATCAGCCAATACGCTACAAAAGCTATAAGCATGGCAACCGTTGCCGGAATGACAAATGTGCCTAATTTCCATGGATGCGTGATGCCAAGCATGGCCACATAACCCGTTGCCATTGCCGTAAGCGGGCCTATAATCATGCCGCCGATATTATGGGCGGTATTCCATATAGACATTTTGGTGCCTCTTTCACTAACCGAAAACCAATGTGTCATCACCCTGCCGCACGGAGGCCACCCCATGCCCCCAAACCACCCTATCAGAAACTGGAGAATGCCTATCATCAATACTGACGACACCCCAAAATTGGTACCTGCAAGGACTATCGCAGCAGAAGCAAGCACCAACCCCAAAGGCAGGAATTTACGGGCATCGCTCCTGTCGGAAACCCCACCCATAATGAATTTTGAAAGACCGTATCCGATACCGTTACAAGCCAGAGCTATCCCCAGATTGCTTTTTGTATATCCAAAATCCTGCTCCAAGAAAGGCATTGCCAGGGTCAGGTTTTTTCTCACAAGGTAATAGGCGGCATACCCTATATAAACTCCCAGAAAAACCTTCAACCGCATGGATTTATAAACAGGATCCACTTCCGATTCCGGTAATCTTTTTATGGGTGCCGGCGGCTTTAAAAATTTGAACATTTTGTTCTTTCCTTTATTTTAATTATTTATAATCTACCAAAAGATCTCCCTTTGCAATGCTTACGAAGTCTTGCACTTCTTTCTGAATCCAGCTTTCATCCTTGCCAAGTTCTTCGGCCATAATCCTTGCCACTGTTTCGGCGCAATCTATGGAAGCCCTCGCATCTATAAAAAGCAGGCGTACCCTGCGCGCCAACACATCTTCCACTTTCTCTGCCATTTCTTCGCGTACAGCCCACACTACTTCCGCTTTTGTATATCCGTGTTCCGGATGGATTTTCTCTGCAAGTATCGGATTTTCTTTCTGCAATTTCAGTATTTCCGGTATATCGGAACCATATACATACAGATGGCGGCTCCTATCCACTTCAGAAGCGGGGATTTTACCATGAATAGAAAGATGTTTGGTTTTACACTCTTTTGCATCCAGCTTGCCGATGCTGATGGCCTTATCAATAAAATCTTCGGCCATCTGCCGGTAAGTCGTCCATTTGCCCCCGATGATAGACAACAAACCAGAGGGAGAGACTACCACCTTATGGCTGCGGGAGACTTCTTTGGTTTTTCCGCCGTCTTTTTCAGGGGCAGCCAGCGGCCTTTGTCCTACAAATACGGAAAGCACATCAGCCCTTGTGGGTTTTTTAGTCAAATAGTTGGTAGCCGTTGACAGCACAAACTCGATTTCTTCTTCCAGCGGTTTCGGCTCAAGACTTGGATGGTCAACCTGCACATCTGTTGTGCCCACGACCAACCGGTTGTGCCAGGGCACTACAAAAAGCACACGCCCGTCGCTCGTTTTAGGAATCATCAACGCATTATCGCCGGGAAGAAAAGATTTGTCCAAAACCAAATGGATGCCCTGGCTTGGAACCACCGTTTTCTTATGCTCCGTATCGTTCATGTCCATAATATCATTTGTGAATACACCCGTTGCGTTGAAAACGACCTTTGCCCTTACTTCAAACTCCTCATTACCAATCGTGTCCAACACTTTAACGCCGACAACCCGACCGTTGTCCTTGATAAGCCCCGTTACTTTGGTATAATTGGTAACCACGGCCCCTTGCTCTATCGCCGTTTGGGCAAGATTGACCGCCAAACGCGAGTCATCAAATTGTCCGTCATAATATACCACGCCCCCAAAAAGACTTTCAGGCTTCACCGTGGGCAGCAATTCCAGCGTTTTCTTCCGATTGATGTGATAGGATGCGCCCAAGCTCAACTTTTTGGAAAGCATATCATAAAACTTAAGCCCGATGGTATAAAAAGGCCCATCTATCCATTTATAATTAGGGATCACAAAACGTTGTTTTTTTGTAAGATGGGGCGCGTTTTGCTCCAAAAGCCCCCTTTCCCGCAACGCCTCCTTCACCAAGGAAACATCGCCCTGCGCAAGGTAACGAACCCCTCCATGAACAAGCTTGGTTGACCGGCTGGACGTGGCTTTTGCAAAATCATAGGCTTCCAGCAACGCCGTTTTATAACCACGGGTGGCACCATCCACCGCCGTGCCGAGCCCGCTCGCGCCCCCACCGATTACCAGTACGTCAAAAATCACCGTATCCTTTAGATTCTTTAGTTGTTCATTTCGATTCATGATTGAAAATGTTATTTTTTATTTCGATTTTAATCGTTTTATGTCATTTAAGATAATCAAAAGTATTAAAAAATAATATATCGAAACAAAAAATATGCAAATGATTCTAATCAACAATTATATGATTGTTATCATATCATAAGAATGTATATAATTACGGAGGCACGGATCGTGCCATATTTTATTGAAAATGAGGCGTTAGTGCGATAATTTTGGCATTGTACTCCCTGTCAAATTGAATAGTTTCGCTAATAGTTAAATTACGAAAAGCGAGGACAGAAAAGAAATCTGGGACTTAACATTTCTTAACTTTTGGTGAACCCAAAGGATTCATACATTTATAAACAATAAAACTATGCAGTGTACAAACCCGATAAGATAATACGTTTTCTGTGTTGCATTTTTCTATAAATATGTGCCTATTTGAAATCTTGAACAAAAAATATGCGTCTTCGCCAATCTAATCACGGGATAATTTGTGTAAACTTGTTATAGGTATATAAATAGCTTCTTCTGCGTTTTTATGCGAACAGAAAATACACAGAAATCCTTTTATGCTCTATTTTCAGTTTATCAGTTTCTTCACCTCCCCGATATCATCAATATCACTCACGGTCTTGTCCCTTCGCCAACGTAATATCCGTGGAAAGCGCAGTGCCACGCCCGATTTGTGCCGGCTGCTAAAACCGATGCCTTCAAAGGCAATCTCAAAAACCAGTTCGGGTTTTACGGTGCGCACCGGGCCGAATTTTTCCAACGCATTTTTGTTGACAAAGCGGCTGACTTCCTGAATTTCCTTATCCGTCAAGCCAGAGTAGGCTTTGGCAATCGTTACCAATTTGTCACCGTCTTTTACGGCAAACGTATAATCGGTATAATAAGCGCTCCTCCGTCCGCTTCCTTTTTGGGCATAAATCAGGACGGCATCAATCGTTAACGGGTCTATCTTCCATTTCCACCAATCCCCCTTTTTTCTGCCAGTGTGGTATGGCGAAAACCGGTGCTTCAACATCACGCCCTCACTGTTGATGTCGCGCGCGTTTTCTCGAATCATTTTTAATTCCTCCCAACTGTCATAGGAAATGATTGCTGATAGCTGCACGTTTTCGGTAAGATTTTGCACGAACAATTCTTCCAGTTTCGTTCTTCGCTCCATCATCGTTTTATCCCGCCAATCCTCGCCCTGCCATTCCAATAAGTCATAAGCAAAAACGCTCACGGGAAGTTCTTCCAATATTTTTTTGGATAACGTTTTTCTGTTCAGCCGTTTTTGCAGTTCAGAAAAGTTCAGTACTTTATTATCTTTCACCACTAAAATTTCACCATCAATCACAAAGTCGCCCTGCCATGTGGAGAACGCCGACCTCAACTCGGGAAACTGTTCCGTTACCAGTTCCTCGCCCCGCGACCAGATAAAAAACTCCCCGCCTCTTGTGATAAACTGCCCGCGAATGCCATCCCATTTATATTCAGCCTGCCAATCGGCAATATCACCTAAATCTTCCACGCCTTTGTCCAAAGGATATGCAAGGCAAAAGGGATACGGCTTGGACAGTTGCGTATCAGTGTATGCCCCTTTGATTAAATCATCAAACGTCACCTCACCCATTTTCCAATCGCCCATGATGCTGTGCGCCACAGCATTTGTATCCATATGGTAATGTTTTGCCAGCGCATTTATTAAAGACTTTGCAGAAATGCCCAAGCGAAAACTGCCTCCCAGCAGTTTGTTGAAAATAAAACGCTCGGTGGCGGGCAGGCTGTCCCAGGCCTTTAGCACAAAAGCTTTCTTTTCTTCTTCGTTCTTGTCTTTCAACGCCATAATGGAATCCATCCATTGCGAAAGATTGCGCTCTTCATAGTGCGCGGGCTGTGGTAAAATCAGCGCGATGGTTTCGCCCAAATCCCCCACGGACGAATAACATTCGAGAAACAGCCATTCCGGTATGGCGGAAACTTCCATCGCCCATTGTTTCATAAGTGCCGTGGGCACATTGCGCTTGGGGCGCTTACCGGTGAACAAAGCCAGAAACCACAACTTGTCCTGCTCGCCCGCTTCTTCCAAAAAACGGTCAATGGCCTCCAACTTTTGGTTGGTCTTATTGGTGCTGTCAAGCGTGTTGACTAATGTGGCAAAGGTTTTCATATATTTTAAAACCATTAAAAGTTATGGCTCGTCTGCTTCATTTTCGTTGTATTCCGAACCAAATGCTGTTTTTACCTCTTCCGCGGGAATGCCTATCTCGTTTAAATACTTTGAAAAGACAGCCGTTTGTCCGTGCGTGACATATACTTTTTCTGCCCCGGTGGCTTTTATTGCTTGCAACAAACCCGCCCAATCGGCATGGTCGCTAATGGCAAAACCTGCATCGGCACTGCGCCAGCGCCGCGCCCCACGCACCTGCATCCAACCGGAGCAAACAGCATCCGCTTTATTCGGTATTTTTCGGATGACGTTAGAATCCATCAACGAAGGCGGCAATATCACAATACATTCATTCAGATGTTTTATATCCTCCCGCAAATCTGCTATTTGATAACGGGGCAGATGGATGCCCACACTCTCGTATGCCTGATTTAACTTGCCGATGGCGTAATGCACATAAATAGGTGCTATGCCTTCCAAAGCCTTCATTATCCGTTGCGCCTTGCCCAAAGCATAACCAATGAATACGGAAGTTTTTTTGTTTGTTTGATTTTGCGATACCCAGTTTTGCAACTGCGCATTTTGTTCCGCTACGGACAACCAATTATAAATGGGCAGACCAAAGGTACTTTCAGAAACGAACTCGTGGCAACGCACCGGTTCAAACGGTGTAGAGATGCCATCATCCTGCATTTTATAATCGCCGGAAACCACGACAACCTTCTCTTTATATTCCAATCTTATCTGTGCCGCGCCGATAATATGCCCCGCCGGATGCAGGGAAACACTGACGCCGTTTATATTAACCACCTCTCCGTAACCAACGCCCATCACCGCAATATCCGCTCCAATTCTGCTTTTTAAAATAGGAACGGTAAAATGATGGCACAGGTATTTTTTCATGCCCCAACGCGCATGGTCGGCATGGCCGTGCGTGATGACCGCCAAATCTACCGGACGCCACGGGTCAATATAAAACCCGCCCGGCACACAAAAAATGCCTTCGCTGCGAAATTGTAACATACCATAGCAATTTACCAAAAACCTTTCATCCTATAAAGACAGGCCCAGAAATATTATTTGATTTTGAATAATAATTTACGCAAACATATTTGAGCTATGCAACAGATACTTCTATAGCATCATGCAGCGTTAACCTCGCGGCAGATTAATGCCAAATGCCCAATGGCTATATTTTTACTTGCATTTTATGATTATAAAATGTAAAATGCGTATTTTTGATGTTTAAACATTAATTATTATAAATTATTCTTTCTATGAAGCAATTATTTGCACTTACATTTGTGGCAGCGTTGGCTTTAGCGTCCTGCCAATCGGCTCCGAAAGCAGACGAGGCCAAGACAGAAGACCAAAAAGTAGCAGGAGAAGCGAGCGGCACACCTTACAAGGTTGACAGCACACAGGTGGTGGGCTTTGTGGGTACCAAACCTGTCGGACAGCACAGCGGCACTTTCAACATCAGCGATGGTGCTATTTTCGTACAAAATGATTCCGCCGTTACCGGAGGTTCTTTCACCATTAATCTGTCAAGCCTTACTGTTACCGATAAGGATACAAGCGGTTCGTCCAAATTAAAAGGACATTTGCTGTCGGCCGATTTCTTTGCCGTGGACAGTTTTCCGACCGCGAAGTTTGAGATCACTTCCGTTGTGCCTTACACAGCAGATAGCACCAACAGTTTGGTGCTTGAAGGAGCGACGCACACCATTACCGGCAACCTAACCTTAAAAGGAACGACCAAAAGTGTGTCATTCCCGGCAATCCTGAGCTTTACACCAACGTCCGTATCTGCCAAGGCAAACTTTAACATCAATCGCGCAGATTGGGGCATGTCTTACGGCAATGACCAATCGCTGGGCGACAAATTTATCCGCCCGGAAGTAAATATCCATTTTGATATTACGGCGAACAAATAAATCTTTGATTTTAACTATATGATTAAACCCCGCTATGAAAGCGGGTTTTTTTTATGCTTATTTCGCAGATACTATATTAACGGACTCCAGTATAATATCACAAGCCTCCTTAATAGCTTCGCGCGTAATCGTCAACGGCGGACAAACGCGCAGGCAGTCCGAGGCAAACAAGAACCAATCGGAAATGGCAGCCTTTCCGGGGCGTGCTATCATGGCATCAATTACCTTTTTGTTGGTTTCAAAAGAGTCGAACTGCACGGCAAACCACAGCCCGCAGGATTTTATGGACTTTATGGCCGGATGTTTCAGCAGGTCTAAAAACAACGCTTCCTTTTCCTTAACGCAAGCAATAGTATTTTCCTCTAACAAAACCTTCATGGCCGCCAATCCGGCAGCGCAACAAACAGGGTGCCCTCCAAAGGTGGTGATGTGCCCCAGCACCGGATTATCCGCCAACTGTATCATCAGCGAATAGTCCGCGACGAAAGCGCCCAGCGGCATTCCGCCCCCCAAGGCTTTACCCAACAACAGCACATCCGGCGTTATATCAAAATTTTCAAAGGCCCAGAGTTTTCCGGTGCGGCCAAACCCGGCCTGTATCTCATCCAATATCAGCAAAGCGCCCTGCTCCCGACAACGTTTGTGAACTGCCTGCAGCCAGGCTTTCTCGGGTACAATAACACCCGCCTCGGCTTGAACTGTTTCCAATATCACGCAGGCGGTGTTTTCGTCTATGTTTTCAATCCAACCATAATCGTTATAAGCCACGTGCCGGATGCCGGGCAACAAAGGGCGATAGGCATTGCGCCAGTATTCATCGCCCAAAATACTCAAAGCGCCCTGCGTGGAGCCGTGGTACGAGTTGATGGCGGCAAAAATATTCGCGCGGTTGGTAACACGCTTGGCCAGCTTCATGGCGCCTTCCACGGCCTCTGCCCCGGAGTTGGTGAAAAATACACTGTTCAGCGTGGCGGGCAAATGGTCTGCCAGAAACTTTGCGTATTGCACCTGTGGTGATTCCACAAATTCGCCATAGACCATCACGTGCATGTACGCCTCTACCTGCGCCTGTATAGCACTTATCACCTTGGGATGACAATGTCCCGTGTTTGCCACGCTGGTGCCACCGATAAGATCTATATATTCCTTACCATCCTTATCATACAGATAAAAATCCCTTGCACGGCTTATTTCTAACGTCAGCGGTTCTAAGGACGTTTGCCCCACATGCCTTAAAAAAATTTCCCTTTGATTCATTTGACGGCAAAAGTAGAACTCAAACGGGAAAACGGGATATTATTGTTTTTGGGGGTTGAGAAGCGAGGGGGTTTTATATCCTTTTATAAATTTACTGAACCTGCCTTTCAATCTCAAAATGTCACTAACAGTATAAGGCTATAGAAAATAATTCAATACTTTTATTTCTTTAAGACCATCGCCTAAAACGTAACGTTTCGGAAAGTTGGCAGTCAACACAAATAAAACAACCGCCTTGATATGGAATTAACAAGTTTAGTTGCAGGACTTTTCATCGGTATCATTATTGCCTATATTATTTTTTATTTACGCCATCAAACAAAAACTGTTTCTAAAACAGCATTTCAGGAGCTGTCTGCTAAACACAATGAAACGGTCACAAACCTCCGATTGTTTGAAGATAAAGCAAGAGCGCTTCAAGCCACAAACAACACACTTTCCGATAAAGTACATTTTAAAGGAACCGAAGCAATACGGCTACAAAAAGAGGCCACTTCGTTGGAAACCCATTTAATCAATCGAAATGAAAAAGTTGAGGAACTTTCTCAAAGGCTTGCCGCCGAACTTGAAACAAACAAAATGCAACAGCATGAAGTCAATAAACTTAAAGAAAGCATTGCGATATTGACAACGAACAACCAAGCTCTGACGGAAAAACTTGAAACGCAAAAAACAGAAATCGAAGCGCTTCAAAAAACAGCTCATTTGCAGTTTGAGAAAATAGCCAACAAGTTGTTTGAAGAAAAATCCGCAAAATTTACCGAAACCAACAAAGTTAATATTGAAACGATATTGAATCCGCTAAAGGAGGAAATAAACCATTTCAAAACAAAGGTTGAAGACACCTACAACAAAGAATCCCAACAAAGATTTTCATTGGAACAAAAAGTGAAAGACCTGATAGAGCAGACCAATAAAGTAAGTGCCGAAGCCAATAACCTGGCCATGGCACTAAAGGGAAATCCGCAAAAAAGAGGAAGCTGGGGCGAGATGATTTTAGAACGGATTCTTGAATCGTCCGGCTTAACAAAAGACCGGGAATATTTTATCCAACAATCCATCAAAGACGACGAGGGCAATAATCTAAGACCAGACGTAAGCGTGAACCTGCCAGATGAAAGAGTCATTATTATTGACTCCAAAGTCTCGCTAATTGCCTATGACAAGTTTTGTGCAAGCGAGCATAGCAACGAACAAAAAGCAGCCCTTGCGCAACACCTAAACGCAATGAAACAACATATAGAACAACTAAGCGCTAAAAAGTATAACAACCTTGAAACTTCACTGGACTTCACCATGATGTTCATCCCCATAGAGCCGGCGTACTTATTGGCCATTCAAAGCGACCCGGACTTGTGGGCTTATGCTTATTCCAAAAGAATTTTGTTAGTCAGTCCCACAAATTTGATTGCCTGCCTTAAACTGATTTCGGATTTATGGAAACGCGAATGGCAAAGCAAAAATGCTATGGAAATCGTCAGGAAAGGCGAAGCCCTTTATGAAAAGTTTGTGGGCTTTACTAAAACATTTGAAGAAATAGGCAACAGCATAAAATCAAGTCAGGAAAAATACGACAAAGCATTAGGCCAACTAAAAGACGGCAGGGGAAATTTGATAAACCAGGCTATCCAATTAAAAAACCTCGGGCTAAAATCCGACAAAAAAATACCGAAGAACCTGCTGCCGTTAGATATGGACGATGCAGAAATGGAAAATGCAAATGACAGAGAAGCATTAACAAGCATCCCGAATCAGGGCGACTAACAGGGAACGTCTGAATATATTATTATACCGAAACGCAGCGAAGCCAAAAAATTATCGAATACCACTATGTGGTAATAAGAACTGCTCGCTCCGCTGCGTTTCCGTCAAGATAAAGTTTTACATTTTGCGATTATTCCCAAAACCAGATTACACCACCGTCAACAAAGCGTACATGTAAGAAAAACGCGAGCTCTCCGGCACCAGCAGGAAAATCTTGTCGCCCTTTTTGAGTTTGCCGCTGTGGAACAGTTCGTCCACCATAAAGTAAACAGAAGCCGCGCCCACGTTGCCTACTTTGCTCAGGTTCACAAACCATTTTTCGTAAGGAATCGTGTGCCCCAACTTGATATGCTCTTCGTAAATCTTGTCGCGGAAAAAATTGCTGCTCATGTGCGGGCAGTACCAGGTGATATCATCCGGGTTTAAGCCGCGCCTTTCAAAAAGTTCCGGTAAAGCTTTACCGCCATAAGGAACGATATTGGGGCTAAGCAGCTTTACATCCTGTTTAATACTAAGGATGGATTTTTCGTTCAACTCCTCGTGATCAAATTCGAGATAGCTTTTCAGTTTGCCGTCCTCCAGTTTTTCCGCACCGCAATACATGCAGGGCTCCATGTGGTCGGCATAAGAGATACCTTCCATCCACTCGATGCGCAGGCTGATGCCGTCATCGGGCTTTTTATTGGTCAGCAGGAATGCCGAAGCCCCGTCCGAAAGCATCCAGCGCAAAAATTCTTTATCAAAACTGATATAAGGATTCTCTTCCAGCGCTTCCAATTTATGAATCTCGTCCTCAAACTGGTTAGCCACCAGCGAAGCGGAAAAACGTTCGGAACCTGTGGCGATGGCCCTGCCGGCATCCCCGGTCTTGACGGCCATGTAAGCATATTTCAGCGCGTGCATACCCGCACAGCAAACGCCGCTGGGCGAAACTACTTCAATACTGCCCAATTCGGGCAACCAGCCATGCACCATGCAGCCATGCGAAGGCATCATCTGATCGGGCGAGGACGTGCCGCAGGAAAGCAAATCAACCTGCCTGATGCCTTCGGGATTGTCCTGAAAAAGCTCCTTCACCGCTTCTGCGGTCAATTGCGCGTTGGTGTGCGTGGGCTTACCGCCCTTTTCGAGCGCATAATACCGATTGGTGATGGCATTGTTGCGCAGCACAATACGCCTTGACTTGGAAGGTTTACCGTTTATATAACCCAGATATTCCTCCATTTCATCATTGGAAACGGGGTTGTTGGGAAAATAATGCGACGTGCGTGTAATGAAAACTTCGTTTAATGACATAATTTTAATTTAACGATACACCTGAATAATAGCGCATCTGTCTTTTAATACGTTTTTGCAAAAATGGCCTAAAAAATATAAGGTCAACCAATAAAATAATCGGCGAGGCTACCACTAATGCAATCAATAAATAATATTTGAAAGCTACCAGTAATTGCTTTCGCTTGCCCGGCCTTTTAGTGATGATTTTTGACCATATTTTAAAAATCTTGCCAGCTTTTCGTTCAATAAACATCAGGGAGTATTTTACCATAACCCCTTTTTGCCTTACCAGTTCCGGCTGCAGGGTTTCCCAATCACCAGAGGCAAGGTGTTTTTGAACGGTTTCACCAAACACGGCGGCATTTTCAATATCGTTGTCCGAAACGCCGGGCCTGGGGAAAATGCCCCATTTCCTATCCTTGCGGCCCGTAATCATCCAATAAAATATCGTGACAAGACTGACATGGTTGGACGTCCTGTCCACCAGCGCGATATTGCCCACCAGTTTTGCCGCGGCGTCCTGTAAAAGCTTTTTGTTTTTTTCCTGTGCATTAATCCACATATTGCGGCAGCCGGAAATTGTGACAACGGGCGTATCCCTGATGAGCTGCTTAAACTTTTCATCCTGCAATATCGAGTTTACCGGGATGCTGGGCGATAAAAACCAGGGCTGCCAGCCCAGCACAATCAAATCATATTTTTCCTGCTGCACCTGCCACGGTTCGATGGGTGAGGGCACCACGTTCACACAATCGGGCATGGCTTCAAAAAAAATTTCGGTCGTCCACGGGAAAGGGAACCTTTCACTTTCCACCGGTTTTATCTGCAAAAACTCCACGCTGTGCCCGGCATCGGTCATTGGGCGTAAAAAATTGTCCAAAATTTGCCTGAGCTGCCCGGACTGTGTATAATAAACTGCTAATATCTTCTTGCTCATCCGTGTAAATATATACCCAAAAATCAAATATTTATATAAAGCCTGAATTTAAAACCCGTTTTGCCCATAGCAGCACAACTGCTGAACGGAGCGTCGCAAGGAACGATGATAGCAGCACTGCCGCTGGCAACATCACCACCTGCACTACTACAAATCACCCCCCGATAGCGCCTTGGATTTTTTGCTGTAACCTGTGATAGCGTGTTGCACGGCCGCCGAAACGGATTTATTATTGGCCGCTACAAAACGGCTGTCCTCCGCGATGTCCTTATGGTAACCCAGCGCACGCGGCGCGTTTTCCTGTATCATCAGGCGCAGGAAGCGATATGTCGCGTTGTTAGGGTTGGCCGCGATGGCTTTTTCCAGTTTTTTATGCCCTTGCTTGAACTGAGCCATTTTCTTTGCCGGTACGCTAACTTTGTCTGCCATGCGCATGAGCATCGCGCCCTCAAAAGCTTCTTTGTCCTTGCTACCGCTGTTCACGACCATTTTCAGGCTGGACTGCATTTCTGAAAGGCTGTTGGACGATATGGCCTTGAAAAACATCTCTTCATTCAGGGCAGTTTGCGTCATGCCATAAACGGACATAAACAACAGGGATATGGATAGAAAAAGGTACTTCATACTGTGGCGGTAAAAATAAAAAGTTTCACGAATGTAACCATAACCAATCACCGAGATGCCTGCAAATATGATGATATTCATAATGTTGTGGCATTTTTTCGCTCGCTGGTATAATTATTGTTAATTTGTCCCTATAAAATTTTTATTTGTATGATGAGAAAACCCTCTTTACTGGTTGCCTTGATGGCAATATGCTGCCTTGCGAATGCACAGAGTACTTATCAACAGTCCATTGGCGTAAGGCTTAACCCGCCTTCCATCTATGAGGCGTTCGCTGGCTCTTTCAAAACCTTTCTGGGTGTACACCCGGCGTTGGAGTTCAATCTGGGCGTAGGCGGCGACACCTATTATTATTCATCGGCTGATTATCGCACCACTACCCTTAGTGTTTCGGCGACTTACCAGCATCATTTTGACATTAAGTCCGTAAAGGGGTTAAAATGGTATGTGGGCGGCGGCTCCACTGTTTTCCACAGCTCTTCCGGACACAAACCGTTTAAGGGCACAAGCCTTGGATTTTACCCAACAGGTGGCGCTGATTACAAATTCGCCAAAATCCCCTTAAACGTATCCGCAGACTGGCGCCCTACTTTTTTAGTGGCCAAGACTAAACAGTACAGCAACTTTTACGCAGACGGCATCGGTGCTTCTGCAAGGTTTACTTTCTAAAAGTGGGGAAAACAGCCCCAATTGCCCATTTTCAGACGGGCAAATGAATAAAATATTTGTTAAGTATATAAAAAAGAGGCTTTCGGGCCTCTTTTTCGTTTCAATGAATCCATTAAATTATCACTGCTATATTCATAGCACTTTTTCAACAACCCAATATTAAGTAATTATTAATTCCCTTACCTTTAAACCACGAAACAAAAAGAACGGGATACTTTTGCCAATCAAACACTATAATTTATCACTATGGGACTAAATTCAGTTTTAAAGATTTTTACACCAAACAATACTGTTTTTTTTGAACTTTTTGAGAAAATGGCCGACAACGTGGCGACGATGGGTTCCAAGCTCAAACAAGTGGTAGCGGAAAATGATTTTGATAAGCGTGCAAGCCTTATCCAGGAAGTGATTGACCTAGAACATGAAAACGACGAGTTAACCCATAATGTGTTTACCGAACTGGGACGGAACTTTATCACCCCCTTTGACCGGGAGGATATCCACGCCCTAGCTTCTTCGTTGGACGATGTGGCCGATTATATTTACTCGTCGGCTAAAAAAATCAATTTTTACCGTGTGAACCCCAACGATATGGGTATGCAAAAAATGGTAGAACTGATTGAACAGGGCGCTTTTCAACTCCGGGATGCCGTGCGGGAACTGCGCGACATGAAGAAAATCCGCAAAATAACCGAAGCGCTCGTAAAAATAAACAGCATCGAGAATCAGGCCGATGACGTATTTGACATGAGCATTGAAAGACTGTTCGACATTGAGCCTGATGCCAAGGAAGTTATCAAAAAACGCGAAATTTATCAGGTGATGGAAGTGGCCACGGACAAATGCGAGGACGCGGGCAACGTGATAGAATCCATCATTATCAAATACGCTTAATCTGCCGGTAGCCAACGCATGTCCCGTACAACGGGCAATGGCGCACGTACCGACGAGTTATGAACCCCGACCTAACCCTATAATATGCTTACTTATCTTATCGTCATCATAGCCTTAGCCTTAGTTTTTGATTTTATCAATGGGTTTCACGATGCGGCAAATTCTATTGCCACTATCGTGTCCACCAAAGTGCTGACTCCTTTTCAGGCGGTGCTTTGGGCGGCATTGTTCAACTTTGTGGCATATTTTATCTTTAAAGACCACGGTGTGGCCAACACCATTGCCAAAACGGTAAAAGAAGAGTTTATTGACCTGAACGTAATTTTCTCGGGACTGATCGCGGCGGTTTTGTGGAACCTGTTCACCTGGTGGCGCGGTATTCCTTCTTCTTCTTCGCACACGCTCATCGGCGGTTTTGCCGGAGCGGCCATTGCACATTCGGGAACTTTTTCATCCGTAAACTCCCCTGTTGTGCTGACCATCGGCGCATTCATCTTTTTAGCGCCTATTATCGGCATGGTGGTCGCCTTTTTGTTTTCCGTATGGTTCACCAATTCGTTTCGCAAAGGATGGAAGGTGAAAGCGTTTTCATTGCTTATCATCGTGGTTGTGATTTTTTCGCTATTCCTGCTTTTGGAAACAGACCCCACCAAACTCAAGTCGCATTACGAATCCTATTATCTCAAAGTCATTTTTTACTCACATAACTTTAAGTTTATCCTGCTGGCGCTTATCCTTGTCATCATGGCGGTTTTTTCCCTGTTCCTCAGTTCGCTCAACGCGCACCGTGCCAATATCTGGTTCAAACGCCTGCAATTGGTATCGTCCGCCATCTTCAGTGTAGGTCATGGCGGCAACGATGCACAAAAAGTAATGGGCATCATCATGGCAGCCCTCGTGGCCTATGACCCCGACACTTATCATCTTGACCACATGGTATTTTGGATACCGATAGCCTGTTATACCGCCATTGCCTTTGGCACGATGAGCGGCGGTTGGAAAATCGTGAAAACAATGGGCACCCGCATCACCAAGGTGACCCCGTTTGAAGGGGTGGCCGCCGAAACAGCGGGCGCCATCACGCTCTTTGCTACGGAGGCCATGAAAATTCCGGTGAGCACCACGCATACCATCACCGGGGCGATTATGGGCGTCGGGGCTACAAAACGCTTGTCCGCCGTGCGCTGGGGTGTAACGATAAACCTTATCTGGGCATGGATACTGACCATCCCTATCAGTGGGCTGGTGGCAGGAGGCGTTTACTGGGTTGTAAGACTTTTTGCCTCCTAAAACATTTCACCTGCTTAACTCACTGCTTTCAGCCCTACCACGCTGGCGATAAGCGTGAAGATGAAAAACAACCGCCAGAAAGAGGCCGGTTCCTTGAAAACAAGAATGCCGATAATCGCGGTAGCCACCGCGCCAATGCCTGTCCACACCGCATAGGCCGTGCCTATCGGTAGTTTTTGTGTGGCAATATAAAGCAATACCATACTGATGACGAGCGCGGCCACAAAACCGATAAACCATAACAGGGATGCTTTTCCTTTTGTAGCGTTTGCCATGCCTAAGCAGGTTGCAAATGCCGCTTCAAACAGCCCGGCAATAATGAGAATGACCCAATGCATTTTTCGTACTTATTTTTGCCGAAAGATAATAAATGCCTTTAGATGACCGACGAATATTTTATGCAACTGGCCCTGCGCGAAGCGCGGCTGGCTTTTGAGGAAGACGAAGTGCCCATTGGCGCCGTTGTGGTGCAAGGCGAAAAGGTGATTGCGCGGGGGCGTAACATGACCGAAAAATTAAAAGACCCTACCGCCCATGCCGAAATGATTGCCCTGACATCTGCCTTTAGCAACATGGGCGCCAAGTATCTGCCCGATGCCGCACTGTATGTTACCGTTGAACCTTGCGTGATGTGCGCCGGGGCACTATACTGGAGCAAGCTGCAAAAAGTGGTTTGGGGCGCCGCCGACCCCAAGAACGGTTTCGAACGGGTGGAGCCTTTAAAATCCCCGTTCCACCCCAAAACCATTATCGTGTCCGGCATATTGCAGGAAGAATGCGCCGCGCTGATGAAGGCTTTTTTTAAGGGGAAGAGGTGAGGGAACGGTGAAATCTGCATATTTTTATAATAAAGCAACTCATAAGTATGAAAAACTGTTTCCTGATTATATCTATTCATCTACATAAATGGCTGGTCTCAGAAAGAGATGAAAGATTATGTAATGAATAATACACATCAGATATAGCATATTGACACGAACTCCACAAGCTATGATGATCAGGAACCCATAGGCAATGCTATTGGCAATGCCAGGATTGTCATGTTAGGCGAACAGGATCATGGAGATGCTACCACCTTTTTAGCTAAAACAAGATTGATAAAATACCTGCACGAAAAGAAAGGTTTTAATGTGCTGGCTTTTGAAAGTGACTTTTATGGAATGACATGTGGATGGGGTGAGCTTATAAAAGATAACGACCGCCTGAAAAGTTCCCTGTATAAAATACTAATACATTTGTGGAGTTTAAGCGATGGCTGCCATAATCTCTTATACAATTATACACCCTCTACCTATAAAACTGCGCAGCCTCTTATCTTAACAGGATTTGACAACCAATTATATCTTTCATATAGTCAACAAATGCTCAGCCATGCTTTAGATAGTGTATTAAAAGAAAATTCGCCCAATCTTCGGAATAAAGAGTTCTATAACGAATTTCTAAAGCAAGTAGACACTCTAACCAGATTCGGAGCAGGCATGCGATTCAAGGATGATGATCAAATTAAAAATCTCAAAGAAAATTGCCTGCAAGTTCAAGCCTCACTACAAAAAGGACTGAAGGGCATGGATTATTGGAACTTAATTATCGACAACCTTATTACTGCTGCCAAAAACGGAAATGAAATAAGAGATATGCAAATGGCAAAAAATTTAGAATGGCTTACAGATGTAAAATATCCAGCAGAAAAAATCATCATTTGGGCGGCCAATACTCATATCATGAAATATACGGACAGTATTAAAAGTAACAAAAGGGATTTTGATAAAGTTATTTTTAAAAACTTAGGAACCATCTTTACCAACTTACCAGCAAAGAAAAATGAAACTTATGTGTTAGGGTTCTCATCCTACAGAGGTCAGGCTGGCAGGTTAGGTACTTCTGCATTCTCAATTGAAGCGCCATCTAAAAACGGATTTGAAAACTGGATACCATCTGATATAGATTATGGTTTCGTTGATTTTAAAAAATATAACTCAGAACATAATAATCTACCAACATATATTCTCATGAAGGGGCCGATGCATTTTACGATACCTACTAAAATCGCAAAAATCCCTTGAAATAAAGCCTACGATGGCATATTCTTTATCAGGGACATGTATCCTGTAAAGTCTATTATAAAATAATTTCACATATCACCCGCACTTGGAATATTGAAACTTACCACTACCTTCGTGCAGCAAGTTGTTAACTCCTATTTATAAAATAAAACATCCAATCATGTCAATCAACATTGTAGATCTTGTAAAGAACTATGTTTCCCCGGATCTGATTTCCAAAGCAGGGTCGTTCCTTGGCGAAAGCGAAGGTGGCATTTCTAAAGCCGTTTCGGGCTTAATCCCTTCCATACTGGGCGGTATTGTGTCGAAGGGTTCCAGCTCAGAAGCCGATTCACAACAGTTGCTCAATGCAGCCAAGGAAGCAAACGACTCCGGGTTATTGGGCAACCTAAGTTCACTGTTGGGAAATAACGATCTCCTGTCCAAAGGTTCCGGATGGTTCAACAGCCTTTTCGGCGGCCAGTCCAACACGATTATTGATACCATCTCAAATTTTGCGGGTATTAAATCGTCCTCATCCAGTTCGCTTATCGGCATGGTCACCCCGCTCATTATGGCCCTGCTCGGCAAAAAAGCGCAGGACGATAATTTAAGCGCAAGCGGTTTTTCCAGCTTCCTGTCCTCCCAAAAAAGCAGCGTGTTAAGCGCCCTGCCTACTGGTTTAGGTTCCATCGCCACCGCATTGGGCTTGGGTTCTCTTGGCAATGCCGCAGCAAAAACAGTTGAAGAGGTAAAAGCTACTGCTGCATCTGCCTACAATTATGCCGAAGAACAGGCAAAGAAATCAGGCAGCGGCGTAAAATGGTTAATGCCCTTATTACTTTTGGCCATACTGGTGTTTTTACTTTGGTGGCTATTAAGCAAAAAAGGCTGCAATCAGGAAACAGTTGCGCCAATTGCGGACACCACCGCCGTTGTTACCAAGTCTGCAAAAGGAACGCTTGACTCACTCGGAAACTATATTTACGATGTGGGCAACAATAAAGAAATAAAATTAGCTGACGGAACTGTTTTAACCGTAGGCGAAAACAGCACGGAAGTCAAACTGTACAATATGTTGAGCGACGCGGCATTCGTGGTGGACACTGTTGATAAATCTGCCAACTGGATTGTTTTAGACCGTGTTTATTTTGAAACAGGTAAATCTGTGCTCACCGCTACATCTGCCGCACAGGTAAAAAACATCGCGGCTATTCTGAAAAATTTCCCCAATGCGGCTATTAAATTGGGCGGCTACACCGATAACACGGGAGATGCTGCCGTGAACAAAAAAGTATCGCTTGAAAGAGCCAAGGTGGTATCAGGCGAATTAACAAAAGCAGGCGCTGCCGAAAAGCAAGTGGTAGAAGCTGTTGGCTACGGGCCGGAATTTCCGGTATGCCCTAAAAACGACACTCCCGAATGTAAAGCACAAAACAGGCGTGTTGACATAAAGGTTGCCGTAAAGTAATAAGTTTATAATTTTTGTTTCAACAAAAACCGTCCCGATTGGGGACGGTTTTTTTATGAACAAAGTACAATATGATTATCCCGTCTTTCTCTTGTCAATAAACTTGACGGGCTTGCGCGCACCGTCCGGAAACTGCAGTTTTTGCATTTCCTCCATAGAAATAAAATGCGTGTGCGGCATAACGCGCAACCGGGCTTGCAGATAAGAGCGTATCGTATTTACGCACGGCTCGCTGTTGTCGGTAGCCACCAAATGCAGCAACACCTCATCCGTACCTATCTCGTTGCTGTACACCTCTGCTACATATTCTTTTATCATGTCCATTTTGTGGATGATTTCAAAAAGTGCCGGGGCAAAAAGCGTCGTGCCCTTGAATTTTATCATCTGTTTCTTTCTGCCGATGACGGGCGAAAGGCGTAGCGTATGCCTGCCGCAGGCGCAAGGTTCGGTATAAGCCCGGCAGATATCACCGGTTTTATAGCGCAACAGCGGCATCCCTTCCACACCGAGTGTCGTAACGGTAACTTCCCCCGCCTCCCCGGGATTGACGGGTTTGCCATCTTCGCTCAACAGCTCCACGATGAGCAGTTCGGGGTTTAGATGCCCGCCCTGCCCTTCGGCACACTCGGTAAATGCCGCCTGCATCTCGGTAGAAGCATAAGTCGAATAAAGCTTGATGTTCCAATCTTTGTTTATTTTTTGGCCAAGCACGTTGAGCGACAAATCCTCGTTGCGCAGGTTCTCCCCTATGCAAATGGCTTTTTGCACCGAGGAGGCATTACAATCAATCCCGTTGTCCTTGGCATATTGGATGAGCTTGACGATGAAAGAAGGCACGGCTACAATCGCAGTGGGCTTTATGCGTTCTATGACCTCCCATTGCAGGGACGGCACACCCGGCCCCACCCGCACCACGCCCGCGCCCAATTTGCGGATGCCCGCGTAATAAGCCACGCCCGCCATAAACTGCCTGTCAAGCGTAAGCATGAGCTGATAAACATCCATAGCGCTGCCGTCCGCACAGGCAAAGGAACTGTACTCGTTGTAGGCCAGTCTTTGCAGGTCGTTTTCGGTGAGTGCCACGGTGACGGGACTGCCCACGGTGCCGCTGGTGGCCATATATTCCACAACCTTGCTGCGCGGCACACACAAAAAATCGGTGTTGTGGCTTTGCAGATGCTCCTTTTCCGTCGGTGGAATGTTTACAAAATCGGCGATGGATTTTATCTGGTTTATATCTATCCCGTGCGTTTTAAAGTGGTTTTGATAAAACGGGGAATTGGCCTGAAGATATTGCAAAAGCTCGGTCAGCCTTTTTTCCTGATACCTGTCTATGTGGCTTTGCGGCCGGAATGCGATGGATGGAAGTTCGTTCATATTATGCAAACAAACGTACAGGAAATTTTTGATTTCGGATAATCCATCCATATTCCACAGTTGAACGGAGCGTCGCAACGAAGATGCCATATATTCTAAAGCCGACTTCTTAAAAATTGTCATCACACTCCGCCGTTCACCGATGAAAGCCCACCGTTTACCGAGTTTTTATGTTTGATAAGGTACTTTGCATTGCAAACTACCTACGGTTGCCAATATCTTTGTATGGACACAAACGCAGTGATATGAACATTGAAAATACGCAAAGTCAGATGCGCAAGGGAATCCTGGAATTTTGCATCCTCTCGGTCATCAAAAAAGGGGAAGCATATCCCAGTGATATCATCGAAGAAATGAAGCAATCCGGTCTGTCCATTTTGGAAGGCACGCTGTACCCTTTGCTCACCCGGCTTAAAAACGCGGAAATGCTGACGTACCGCTGGGAAGAAAGCGCATCCGGCCCGCCGCGTAAATATTTTTCGCTGACGGAAAAGGGAATGGCCTTTTATCAGGAACTGAACCAAACGTGGAACGAACTTTCAAATGCCGTAAACGCCCTCACGAATCAACATTAAATTTTTAATAACCAACAACCCGATATACACATGAAAGAGATAATCAACGTAACCTTCGCCGGACGTACCATCCCGATAGAAGACAGCGCTTTTGAAAAATTAAAAAGCTACATAAATAGCCTGCGCACCTATTTTGGCAACGAAGAAGGCCGCGACGAGATTATTGCGGATATCGAATCCCGGTTTTCTGAACTGATGACGGAAAAAATACGCAAGGGAAGTGCCCACATTACCGATGCCGATGTGGACGGCATGATTGCGGCAATGGGGCGCCCCGAGGATTTTGACAACACCGCCGAAAACGAGCAGGAAAAGCAGGCTAACGCCGAGCCTAATTTCACCTTTGGAGGAAAGCGCAGGCTCTACCGTGACGAGAGCAACAAGGTCATTGGCGGTGTGTGCAGCGGCGTGGCCAACTGGCTGAATATTGACCCCAGCATCGTGCGGGTGATATTTGCCGTGATTACTTTCGGTGGTTTTGGTACCGGCTTTTTGTTATACATCGCCTTGTGGATTTTTCTGCCCAAGCAATATGGTGCAAACCGCTATGAAGGAAAGCGGTTGTTCCGGAATCCCGATGACAAAGTGATTGGCGGCGTGGCAAGCGGCATCGGCGCTTACTTTAACATGAACACGACAACTATCCGCTGGATATTGGCCATCCCATTAATATTGAGTGCCCTGCGGAGTGTGCGGTTTTTTGGTTGGTACGATGATTTTTACTTATTCCCCTCGGTATTCTTCGGATCGGTGACGGGCACATTTATTTTCGTGTATATCGTGTTGTGGATTGTGCTGCCGGAGGCACGAAGCCCCTATCAAAAAATGGAAATGCGCGGCGAAACGGTTGACGTCAATTCCATCAAGCAAAACGTGCAAAGCAGCATGAACGACATGAAAGAAAAATTAGAGAACTGGGGCAAGGAGGTGCAGGACTCTGCCCAAAAACTGGGGCAAAAAGTTAGCACCGCCACTCAAACACGCGGGCCCGAATGGCGGCGCGAGTTTGGACAAGCTGCCAGCCGCGGAAGCAAGGGCATCGGCTATGTGATTGCCATGATTTTTAAAGGATTTTTCCTCTTTGTGGCAGGCTGTGTGGCGATTTCTCTTTTCGTGGGTTATCTCGGTTTCCTGTTCAGCGGCTTTGCGTGGGAACCTGTCAATAATTTCTTATGGACGAGCGAAACACAGCAAATGCTGGCATGGGCCACCCTGCTGCTCTTTGTGGGCGCACCCATCGTGGGTTTGCTGGTATGGGTTGCCCGCAGGATACTGAACGTGCGCACGCCGGGCAATTACCTTAACTGGATGTTCAGCGGGTTGTGGACGATAGGGCTGATATGTTTCATCTTTTTTCTGGCCAGCATCACAAAGGATTTCAGGCGTGCAGAAGTGGCACAAACGCCTTTGCAAATTCAACAGCCGGGCAACAAGACCCTGCTGTTGAAAGTAAGTCAGCCACAGTTGGAATATGAAAGTAATTATGGCTGGATGTTCAACGACAATCATGTCAATGGCATAAACATCAACAGGGATTCTTTGAAAATAGGGATGGTGGGCATCAGTTTTGAAAAAAGCGCGGACTCTTTGTTTCATGTAATCCTCATCAAGGATGCGCTTGGCCGCACGGACGAGGACGCATTGGCTCGTGCCCAAAAAATTCAATATACTGTGATTTCCGCCGATAGCGTGCTGGATTTGCCAAACGGTTTTTCTATTGACAAAAACAGCAAATATCGTGTGCAACAAGTAAAACTTATCGTACAGGTACCGGTAGGTAAGAAAATTAAAATTGATGCCTCCGTGAAAGAAAAATTACAAATAGGCAATATACGTTTTAACAACAGGCACAGGAATGTGTCGTGGGAGTCTGATGATCGTTACTATGGGCTTTACCGCTACCGCAGTGATGTTCCCTATACAATGGACAGCACGGGCAGGTTGGTAAGCGATGACGACATACCTGAAATTATTTCCAGCGACAAAGCGGATAGCACCTATCGCTGGAATGATGGAGATGATGGAAACGATGACGATAATCAAACGCCAGTCCCGCCACCCGCAGCCCCGGCCTCACCCAACACGCCCAAAAGCCCGGCAGATACGGTAAAGGTTTACAGGTATCGGGCGGCGTAGGTTGAACGATTGTCATAATAGCACTTTAAGACTAAAGAAAAAAGCAATGGGTTTATACTAAAAAATACTCTTGTCTCACACTTTTACAGTTGTAAAAAGATGAATATTTACACAGATAACGATTAAACGGGTATAGTCATGAATCAATAAAAATTTATTTATGAAAAAAAGTAATTCCGTTTTTATAAATGATAAACGCTCTTTATTTTCTCGTAATACTTTGCAAACATCTTTCCCGACATTTCCACAGGATCACCTGAAGGGCTGGCGGCGTATAGCTCATGGCTGTTGACCCACTGCCATTCCCACTGCTGTATATTTTTATCAAAAGCCGCCAGGTTGGGCTTTCTATTTTCCCCGGCAGCGCTATCGAGCATCGTAAAAAACTGCCCCCAGCGTGGCTTGTAAAAACCCCTGATAAGCCCGTTCCACTGCTTATTGGCATATTCATGCAGGCGGGCGGCAGGGCCGCCCCATAGCGTGATCAGGTCTCTTGCATTGCGCTCATACAAATCTTTTTCTGTCTGATTATCACCATATTTTTTTGCGGCTTCCAGCCAGTTACCCAGCAAAAACTCTTTACGTGTGGACAACAACGTATCCATATCATCCAGCAGCTCCAAGAATTGCTTTTGATAAGACCGGTAAGCGGCTTCCTCTTTATTTTTATAAGCCTTTGCCAGCAATTGCTGCAAGGTATCCGCATAATTAGCCAGCACCTGCCGCGACAGGTTAACGATGTCGTACTGAAACCCTTCGCTTTCATGTAATGCACCAGCGGCATCTGTCAGGTATTTCCAGGCAGGCAGCAACAAAGCCGGGTTATAATTTTTCTTAGTATTCACACGGTTTCCTTCCCGGTTCAATGTTGGCCGCGATACCAGTATCGACCGGGCGCCACCCGACACTGCCGCATTGGTATCTGTATAAACGGTTTTGTACATGATTTGCCATGCCGTATCTGCCAGGTTACTTTGCCGGCCGTAACGGCGCAGGGCATAATCCTTCAGCCAGCTGTTGATTTCTATGCCTTCCTTTCGCCATACGTTATCTAATAATAACTGGTACATCACCGGGTTTTGTTCAATGGCTTCCGGTGTAAGGCCGATACCCACAAGGTTTTGGGAAGCAGGATTTTTCCTGTCGCGCTGAGGGCCTTCTGCAATTTCATCCATCCGCCCGTAAAGGCTTTGCACCCCACCAAAATTATGCAGCATGCACCATATCCAGGGCTTGCCATAGTAAGCTTCGGTACGGCTCCATACCGGGTGGTTCTCCGTCCACAGGTCAAGCACGATCATCCTGTCGTTGGGAATAGCATTCAGCAAAGCCCTGATCTGCGTGGGCTGCCAGAAGTCGCGGGAAAAATAGAACAGCCAGCCCTGCATGATCCAGGTAGCTTTGGGATCGGCTTCTGACATGGAATGAAACACTTTCCTGCTCACTTCGCTCAGGTAAGTGCTGTCGCTGGTAGGCGGTGTATTTTCATTAAAGGTATCTGCTGTGTAGTAATGATCTGTTCCGAAAGTGCGGATCTCTTCTTCCAGGAACATTTTACCTATTCTAACAAACAACGGATCTGATGGATCGAGGATAGATACCGCAGGAAAATCAGACCAGTGGGTTTGCTTGAGTTTGGCATTAGGAAATTTCTTTTTAAACGCAGGAGGCACGTGCCCTGTAAACGCCGGGAGAATGGGCTTCATGCCCAATGCCCTTTCCCGTGCAAGGATCTGCTTTTGAAGCATCTCATGCTTGCGCATAAAGCTCTGCGGCAAAGGGCCGCCCCACCCATCAAGGTTACCCATCCAGAACCAATTAAAATAAGCAGGCCCGCTGAAAAAATCTTTCAGCTCATCAGGCGAAAAGCCCAGCTTTTGATACACTCTTTGCCACACGCTGTTCTGTCCCGTAACGGCTAACGGAAAATTGATGCCGTTCAATGCCATAAAATCAATTTCCTTTTCCCAGCGCTCCCAGTCCCACCAACTCATCGAATAATTAAAAGTGCAGTAATTAAGGTAGTAGCGGTAATCATAAGGCGTTTCTTTAACTACTTTGCCTGCTACTTTTGGCAGCGGCGATGGTATTTTAAGATTGGTTCCGTTCCAGCCGATATCGCAATGCGCATAGTTTCTCAGGTAGTAATTCAGCGCGCTGGCGATAGCCACGCCGGTTGATCCGCGCAGCACGATTTTATCACCTTTGCTTTCCAGCTCAAACACATCTTTACCATTCTTTTTAGGGATAAAGGCAACGGTAAAAAATTTCGCTTCGTTTGGTATCACTCTTTTTATAAGCGCTTCAACCGCCTGCGTATTATTTTCCTGCGCCTGAACTTTTCCTGTAACAACCAGCAGCAAGGGAAGGAACGAAATCAATACAATATCAATAATTTTTTTTTTCATTACTATTTTTTAGCTTTTTAAAATGAAAGATTGGGTCTGGCATCATCGCTCAGAAACACATCCGGAAACAAATGCCGCCATGAGGCGACGGCATAACTATATGCGGCGAAAACGCCACACATAGTCCCCGGCAATAATGGCTGCTTTTTAAAGCACCTGTCAATAAACAATCTTAAGATCTGCAAATACAGGCAAATGATCCGAAGCATAAGGCTCGCTCATCACTTCATGATGCTGTATCTTGAATTTTCCTGGCGTAAACGCGATAAAATCTATTGTCCTGTTGGGATGGGTTTCAGGAATGGTATAAGGACATTGATTACAGGTGCGCTGCATAAAACCATCGAGGTGATTAATCACATCACTGCCGGGTAGGGCATTAAAATCGCCGCCGATAATAACCGGGTATGCCGATTTCTTAACAAACTGCTCAATGGCATTTATCTGCAAAATCCTGTTTTGCGGTTTCAGGTCGAGATGCGTGCAGGCAATAACCACTCTCCTGCCACGCTTCATTTTTAGTATAACAGTAGCCAGTCCGCGCGGCTCCCCGCCGGAAGCGGCATCCATCGGCAGGTGCAATGTTGCTGTATCTATCCATTTGGATTTAGATAATATAGCAATGCCATACGCGCCGCCATCATAATCTATATTCTTAAGAAAAAAAGCATACATCCCGGTTTTCTTAGCCAGCGCCTGCGCCTCATCTACGTCTTTACCCGAGCGGCCGGTGTGCACATCTATTTCCTGCAAAGTAACCACATCCGGCTTTACCCGGTTGATTACGTTGGCTACCGCATTAATATCAATTAGGCCGGGTTTGGATGGTGGGTTACAATGA
Organism: Niabella sp.; assembly: GCA_047601605.1. Lineage (GTDB taxonomy): Bacteria > Bacteroidota > Bacteroidia > Chitinophagales > Chitinophagaceae > Niabella. The sequence continues at coordinate 816,321 of JASGIU010000002.1, read as the reverse complement.
TGCACGTTATAGGTAAGTATCCTAATGACGGGTTTTTCTTTTGCCTCAGCCCCTTCCGCCAGCAGCAAAAGCCCCAACAAGCCACATATTAAAAAATATCGTTTCATGATACAAAGATTCATTTATTGTACAAACTGTATCTCTGAAATAACCGGAAGCGCGGTAACGGGCGTATATCCCAATACTTTATACGACAGCACGTTGACTGCTGTACTGCCAGGCTTGGCTTTATACAGCACATGATCAGCTATTACATTAGGCCCTGTTGCCGGGGAAGTGTACCCGCAGGTATCACACGCCGAGGTAAACTGCGCCTTCAGTACCGTGATAGTAGGATCAGTAGAGGGTGTAGTCTGAATAAAAAAGTTACCGGCAAGTATCATCGGGCCATCGGTAATATTTTTCGTTACGTCCAACAGCGCGGTGGCCTGTGCCACACGATTGGTAGCACCGGCAGCAGTCGTTACATCATCAAACTGTACCCCGGCAAAATACACATTAATAGTATCCTGTATTTTGAAAGAGATCATAGCTACAGGTCGGTTGGTCGGAAAAATCTGGGTATAAGTAGAAGCAATAGGATATTTGGACAGGATGGATACCCCGTACTGACCGGTCTGGTAATCCTGCGCTTTGGCAAAGAACTGGTTCATGTGTACAAGGTTGGCAAGATCTTCACCCTGCTTTACCCCTTTACCAGAGCGGTTATTATCATTATCCACTTCTCTTAAAAATACCAAGTCAACTCCGGCAGAGTCTATAATATGTGCAAAAGTTGACAATGAAGCAGATGAATGCAATATCCCCACTGACATTACCTTAAACGTGAGCGTGTCTCCTTTTGGTACTTCCACAACCGGCGGCGGATCGAGGGACGGATCATAAGGAATGGCAGCCGGAGGTGTATAATGTCTCCAGTTTTCTTTACTGCACGCGAAAAAAACAACCATGCTAATGAATATGATCGGGTATATCTTTTTCATATCAATATCTTTAATAGTTAGGATTTTGTTTCATTGATGAATTGGCCAACATTTCAGACTGCGGGATAGGCCACAGGTAGTCCCTTGCCGGGTTGCAGGATCTTTCTTCAACGGTTACCGGGCTGCCACCGGTAGCGGGATTAGTAGCACCATATACGGTACCATTCATAAGCGTGCCCAATAACCCCCAGCGGCGGATATCAAAATAACGGATCCCTTCAAAGCAAAGCTCTACATTACGCTCGCGCCTTACCAGGTCGCGAAGCTGCTCCTGCGTATTATAATCAGCAGATGAAGCGGCCGGCATTTTAGCCCTTTGCCGTACAAGGTTGATATATTTCAGCACATCTGTATTCTGCCAATCGCCTGACTCGATCAATGCTTCAGCATAGCTTAAATAAATCTCGGCTAAACGGATGATCATATAATCAAGCGTTCTGTTAGCTGTGGAAGCGCTCCGGTCTTTCGGATCGAGATATTTATTTACCCAGTAGCCGGTAGCGGTTGAATACTGCGCACCAATCGCGTCTAGGTTGGAGGTAGCGGTATTGAACGGATTCAGTGTAAGCCCACCGAATGTTTGCCCCGGTAACAATACCGATGCAGTGAGCCTCGGATCGCGATTATTCTTATAAACAGGATTTTGCCTGTAAATTGCGGCTGAATCAGAGCCCAGCGCTGCCATGGTTTTACCCTGCAGGGTTTCGAAAGCATCTACAATGTTGGCAGTAGGCGACAGCACCACTTTTCCGCCAGCGCCCTGCGGGGCAATTGTATTCCACGAATAGCCATTAGAAGTAATCACCTTATAAAAGATCCGTTCAGTATTCAGCTCGCCTGCATATAAAAATAAAGTGGAGTAATCTGTATACAGCGAGTAGGTACCCGTGTCAATAATCTTGCGGGCCGCATTAATGGCCACTTCATATTTCTTATAATAAAGAGCCAACCTAGTGATCATTGCCCAACAAGCGCCAGACGTGATTCGCTTCATATCGGATGTTGTGTAAGATGCTGGTAGATAATTTGCACAGTCTGTAAGCTCGTTGATTACAAAATCGTACACTTGGTCTGCCGAATCCCTGGGCAGGTAGCTCGAGGCAGGGGTAACCGAGTTGGTTTCAATAGGGATGCCGCCGAAAAGCATCAGCAGCTCCATGTGCAGGTAAGCTCTTAACGCCCGGTCTTCATATTTATACCGCACTTTCAGCGTTGTATCTGCGAAAAAGCAGCGGTCTACATTTTCAAGAAACCGGTTCGCCCTCCTGATATACTGGAAATCGGCATTCCACAAATCCTGTCCGACTCCCCAAGCAGCGCCCTGTATACCTTTCACATAAGATAAATAATCGCCCCTAGCACTTTGCCTTGACACAAGTTCATCACTTAAAGCGGATAAAAACATAAACTGTTTTCCGTAAATGCCATCCGGTACGCCATCATATACTGCGTCCAGGGCACTGGTCGCATTGGCCTCTGTTTTCCACCAATTGGCATCCGTAACATTGGTTGGATCATCGTGTTCAAGGAATTTGGAGCAGCTGGCCAGTGATATTGCAACCAACAGGCCAATCATAAAATATATTTTATATTGAAAATCTTTCATGGCTTAATATTTTAAAATGAAAACGCTTTTCGGGGTTATAACTTGATACTGATGCCCACCGTATATGCTTTAGAAATACTATACGTCCATTGATTACCCTGACTTTCCGGATCCAGAAACTTCATGGATGTAAAAGTGAATGGGTTCTGCGCATTCACGTACAGCCTGGCAGATGAAATACCTCTATTCTTTATCCACTGCGAATTAAAAGTATATCCAAGCTGAATGTATTTAATTCTGAGATAGGCGGCATTCTGAAACCAGAAATCGGAGATCAGCTTATTATTGGTAGGATTGGCGGATATACGAGGGTATCTTGCATTGGTACGATCTGTTGTCCAGTAATTAGATGCATAATAGGCGGTAGGCACACCTCCATCTGCGCTGAAATCCAGTGGCTGTGCAAACATCCCAGTAAGCACATCATCGCTCTGTCCCGATCCCTGTGCCAGTATGTCTAAGTCAAAATTCTTGTAACTGGCCTGAATATTGGAAAAATAAGTAAGGCGCGGCGTAGGATTCCCGATCAGCATTTGGTCGTTGGCATCAATAATACCATCCGGTTTACCATCAGGCCCACTGATGTCAAGATATTTGATATCACCAGGCTTTTCATTATTTAAAATGGGGATAAGTGCATTTCCTGAAGCATCAAAATCTGACGATTGTAATAGTCCGCTTGTTTTATAGCCATAAATACTGTTAATGCTATATCCCTCTTGCTGAATGGTAGAACCACTTATATAAGGGCCGCCCCTTAATGTATTGATGGTATTTTTATTATAAGAGAACCCCGGGCGAACAGAGAAATTAACAGCCCCGATCTTATCATTGTAATTCACAGATGCCTCTACACCCTTATTCTCTACTTTGCCAGCATTAACAGGCACTACGCCCTGAAAACCCCCTACTCCCGGCAACGGCGGGTTGAGGATGATGCCGGTTGTTTTCTTATTATAAATATCAAAAGTAACATCCAACTTGCCCGCCTTAAACAAAGATAGGTCAAAACCTGCATCCAGCATATTTACAGTTTCCCAACTGATATCTGGGTTACCGTAGGTAGATTCAACACCATTTGTTGTGCTGATAACCGTTTGGTATTTGTACAACCCGATATTTTCATTACCCAACTTTCCATAAGAGGCCCTTAGCTTGAGGGTACGGATAACAGGATTTTCCCGTAAAAACTTTTCGTTATGAACATTCCACCCTACTGCAAATGAAGGAAAATATCCGTATTTATGTCCTGGGGCAAAACGCGAGGAACCATCCGTACGCAGTGTTGCTTCTGCCAGATATTTATCTTTAAAAGAATAATTCACTTTGGCAAAACCCGATATCATGGAGTAAATATCCCAGTCGCCGGAGTTTGTTTCTTCCTGCGAGTAACCAGCCATGGCATAAATAAAATGGTCATGAAGCCTTAATGTATAATCCGCACTGGCTGCTAGATAATAATATGTCGTGCGTGACTGTGCCACCGATCTCTGCGTAGTCCAACTGCGTAGCAAAGAGCCGGTATTGTAATCAAAGAAATTTACATTATCCCTGTAAGTATGCGTCACATCGCTGTTGAGTCTGTAACTGAACTGTCCTCGCAGGTTGAACCCTTTAAAAACCGTCCATTTGGGTTGCAGGTTCAGGCTAGCCTGTCCGTTCTCACGTTTTATATAGCCACCTTTTTCTGCATAGGCTAGTGGGTTTACGATATCTACATAGCTACCGTAATAGTCCTGTCCATCGTCCTTAGATGGATATTTAGGTAGAGTAGTCGGTGGCACACGGTATATGTCTTCCAGTATCCTGTTCCCCTGGTTCCCTGCAGTACGGTTGGGAGTCATATAATTCAACTTAATGGCCAACATATCTAGGTTAACGAGAAAATTTTTACTCAAGGTAATAGAAGTGTTAGCCCGAATATTGAACCGGGACATGTCATTAGTAGGAATCATCCCCTTCTGATAAATGTAATTTCCCGTTACAGCAAAACGCGCCACGTTATTGCCCCCACTGATAGATACGGAATGGTTGGTTATAGGTGCAGATTTGTTAACCATTAGGTTCACCCAATTCGTATTGGGGTAATTTAGCGGATCGTACCCCCTTGCCGTACGCGCAATAGCTGAATCCGTATAGTATCTTGCATTTCCGGCATTAATCTGGGCCTCATTATACATATTCATGTAGGTAACGGCGTCTACGGTTTCAGGCAATGATGTGGGTTTTTGTATACCGTAATAACCATCATAAGTAACACTTACTTTTCCGGGCACACCGCGTTTGGTCGTTACCACAATTACACCATTGGCGGCACGCGCACCATAAATAGCAGCAGCTGCAGCATCTTTTAAAATAGTAACGCTGGCCACTGTCACAGGGTCAATCTGGTTCATGTCCATTGGAACACCATCCACCAGCACAAGAGGGTTGGAATTGCCAAGCGTGGAAATACCTCTTATTTTGATGGTTGCCGCATCACCGCCCGGCAGACCTGAAGATTGTGTAACCTGAATACCGGTCACGCCTCCCTGTAAACCTTGTGAAAGGGTCGTGATGGGTTTGTTGTTAATATTGGAGGCTACATTTATAGAGGACACGGCGCTGGCCATGTGTCTTTTTTGCTGTTCTCCCAACCCTGTTACCACTACTTCGTTCAAAGTGGTAACAACCTCTTTCATTGCGATATTCAAATTCTTTTCTTCCCGCAGAACGGTAAACTCAACATTCTGATAACCTACCCGAGAGAACTCCAGTACATCATTTTTCAAGACACGAATGGTAAAATACCCGTCAGCATCCGTTGTAGTACCGGTTTGTTTTCCTTTTACAGAAATATTTACCTCACCAAGTCCGTCGGGAGGTTCATGCGTATTGTACACCCTGCCTCTAATTGTGTATTCTTCATCTGCAATTTTAAAGGGCGATATGACCTTTGATACTTTTTTCGGTTCCAATATGATGTTATTGGAGTATATTCTATAAGTAAAAGGTTGATGCTCAAAACAAAGTGTCAATGCCTGCTGCAACGGCATATTTTTTACATCAATAGTAAGCGGTTGGGCGCCCTCTATCAATTTATTATTATAAAAAAAAGAATATCCTGTTTGCTGCTTGATTTGCTGAAGCACCTGCACAAGCGACAAATCCTTTCCTTTTAATGTCACATGCTGTGCATTTGCCCCTGCATACGTGTGCAACGTGCAGAGGAGCATTAGAATGGCTACTAATTTAATTTGCATAATCAACTGTTTTTTTGAGCATGAACAAATGCAAAAAAATTTTTGTGATAACGTTTTTAGACAATCAATACCAGGTATCGGCAATGCAATACGACTTTTGGTTGACAATGCGGAAGAACGCTTGTCATTTGCAATTACAATCATACATTTGTGAAGTTTAAAGTTTAATTCCCTGTGGGGCCTAATCCATATATAGGGAATGATGATTTTGACAAATTCCGGATCCTGCTCCAACAGGATCCTTTTTGCTAATACATTTTCCAGTGTCTCTGTTTAATAACCATACTATGTGATTTATTTATTAATTATTAGATTATATTATTTTATATCGTTTACCACAAGCTTGCGCCCTGTTATTTGAAAATCAATACCACTGATATTTAAAACGGCTAATACATCTTTAAGTGTATTGTTCCTTGATATAATACCGCTGAATCTTTCTGTTGGAATACCTTTAGCATAACTAATATCTATATCATACCACCTGCTAAACTGACGTAATATTTCTGTAATAGGGGTGTTATTGAATTCAAACTCCCCATTTACCCAACTAATAGTAGATATTCCGTCTGCTCTGCCTACGGTTATCTTATCCGTACCTACTACTATTGCTTCTTGGCCAGGCACTATCAGCCGTTGCTGACGACCACTGTGAACGCCTATCGAACCTTCTAATAACGTGATACGTGCGGACGGTTCATCATCGTAAGTATTTACATTAAAATGTGTGCCCAGCACCCTTACTTCTCCCTTGCCGGATATGCCTGAGAACGCTACAAAAAAAGGATTACCCGCATCTTTTGCTACTTCAAAATAGGCTTCTCCTTTTAACTCCACCCGACGCTCCCCGCCTGTAAAAGACGATGGGAAATGCAATTCGCTACCCGCATTAAGCCACACATGTGTACCGTCTGAAAGTACCACCTGAAACTGACGCCCACGGGGTGTTGCTAATATATTAGTTGTAACCACACTCTTATTTGCTGCATCATATATCAGTTTGTCTTCCTTTTTTTCAACTTGTGACCGGCCAATGTATAAGTTTCCATTTGAAATGCTGTCAAGCACTATCGTTTCCTTACCGCCAACAGTCAAAATAGCACCATCGCGACCAGGTAAAATCAGGGAATCTTTTTGTATTATGACTTTTGATATTTTATCAGAACCTTTATCCCCTGTAAACACCTGATTATAAACAAAGAAAACGCCTGCGCACAAAAGCAATATTGCCGCAGCTGCCCAAACCCATTTAATAGGCTTGACAATGGGTTGCGGGTGCAACGTTTGTGTAGAATCTATTACCTCTTGTTGCTCTGATGCAATCCTTTCTTTCAAAGCTTCGGAAATCCTCTCGGAAATATCGGACGGAACAAGATCTGATGATACAGATAAATCATCCCAAAACAGTTCCCTCAAAACTTCTTCCCATTCATGGTGATCCTGCCCTGATATATAATCATCCATCCATGCGTGATCCTCCGTTGTCCAATTGGTATGGGTAAGCAAATATTTTAAATATTCTTTTCTGTTCTGCACAAAAGGCTTTTAGATAAAAACGGAAAAAATAGTAAACAGGGGGGATGTTTTCTCAAAAATTCCTACATAATGTAAAAAACAGTAGACCAGAATCTATAAAAAATGCGGAAGTAATAGGATGATCATGAACATATTGCCTTATATACTGAAAAGCATCTTTCATGTACTCCTTGATGGTGTATTTGGAAACACCCATTTTTTTCGCAGCCTGTTCGTATGTAAGTCCTTGTAGTTTACATAGTTCAAAAACTTTCTTCCGTTGAGGAGAAAGGTCTTCAATGGCATTTTGCAATAATTCATATTGCAGTTCTATTTTCGAATGTTCATCCAGAGATAGATATAAATCATCCGCAGATTGCAATGACTGCGACAATTTCCTTTCTCTAATCTTTTTTCGAAGAAAGTCCACTGTTTTGTTATAACTAACGGTGAAAAGCCAGCCACTGAGAACGGTATCCGACTTTATTTTTTTCCGACTTTGCCATAGGGTATAAAACACCTCCTGCACAATATCTTCGGCTTCTATCCCATTTCTGGTACTCCGTATTACATTTATATATATGGAACGGTGATATTTTTGATATAAGCTCTCAAAAGCAAAAGCTTCTTTTTCCGAAGAAAGCATTTGCAATAATTGCGCGTCAGAAAATGGTATACCTATGGATGCCATGATGTATCAAAAATAAATACAATATCAGTATCCTCCCAAACATACAAAATTCCTAACAAAAAAATAATTTCGACATTTTAGACGCCTATGTACCAATATGTCAAAATATCCTCTGATATCCTTCTGTGTCATTGTAGAACTGAAATAGACAGACAAAACAACCGTTTAATCAATAAAATATGCGTCTTCTTAGTGAAGATACTCAATCCAGCATTGGCTTACTAAAGTAAATCTCATACAACAACCGCACTTTCCTTTTAATGCGGCGCACAAAAGAGTTGGGAGACAATATCGTTAACCCTTCGCTAAAACCGATTAATTCTCGTTCCAGTTCAAAATTGGGTATCACCGTAATACTGAAAACGACCCCGTCCTTTCTTTGCTCCAATATTTTTTGAGAATGGTGTATCGGTTTGGTGTTTATATACGAAGCCTGTACATGATTAGCGAGGAAAGTAATTTCAAGTTAAAACAGATTTTTGTGCCACAGAAATAATGACAACATCCGATGCAACCGTATCGGATGTTTTTTATTCATTGTAACACCTGTTTTGTACAATACCCTTGTTGCAACAGTTTGCCGGGAACTGCTACTCAACACCTTTAATACCCACACAACTACACATCCGCTTTTATATTTGCGGCAACCAGCCCTTTGGGGCCTCTTTCTACCTCAAAGACAACTTTCAGGTTTTCCTTCAGTTCTATGGGGGAGGCGCTCACATGCACAAAGATGCTTTCCTGCGTTTGTGCGTCTTTGATAAAACCATAGCCCTTGCTGCTATCAAAAAATGTAATGATACCTTTCCGGAAAGGATCGGCTTGTTGCAGTGCATTACTATTGGCGACCGTAGGCGGAATGATTACCTCCGCAGGCTTAGCGTTCTTGTCCGGTGGCGTGTCAGAGAGGTTTCCGTATTCATCTACATAAGCCATCATCTGATCCATACTTTTTCCTTTGAGCGAGTTTTCTTTTCGCTCCAGTTTTCTTTCTTCTTTTTGTTTTTTTGCGTTTCGCTTTTTTTGTTCACGTTCCCGTTTGTTCCAGGTTCCTGCCATTTAAATATTTTGATGTTTAAATAATAAAATAAGTATATATAAATCCTTTAATAATCAAGGGTTATTTTGTAATACTCAGTCTTGTAAAAGATGCGCCGTTAAACAAGCGCGACAGTTCGATGTCTTTTGTCTTTTTCCATTGTTCGATATTCTTGGCGTTGACCAGCCGCCAAAAGTTTTTGGCTTTAAGCTCGCCATAATCTTTTAGAGAAACAAAAACGCCGGTTACGGTTGATCGGTCTTTAAAATGCACATTCACAACTTTAGCGCTTTTAGCATTTGTATCTAAGAACTTTTCTATCGAAGCTATATCCATAATAAATTTTAATTTTTTTGATAACTGAAATCAACCCTTGTCCTTACCAGCGATTTGAATAGCTGCGCTTTTCTTCCCTCGGCCTGGCTTCCACAACCTTGATAGAGCGGCCGTCCTGCATCGTACCGTTTAAATCCTTTATGGCTTTTGAGGCCGCATCTTCAGACATTTCAACAAACCCGAAACCCCTGCTTTGCTGGGTGAATTTGTCGGTGATGATACGTGCGCTGTCAACGGCGCCATAAGTAGAAAATAATTTGGTAAGATCTTCTGTACTGAAGCTGTACCCAAGATTGGACACGAAAATGTTCATTTTAATAAATTTAATAATTGGTAAGTGATTCGAGAAAGGCAAATATGGAAAGCTGGTGCTTAACAATAGAGCAGTAACTCAAACTAACCTTACAAATATAGGCATAATATCCCAGGTTTCCGTATTTGTTTTTTAACGGCACCATGCTTCGGCATATCAAAGCATGGGGAAAACACTTCGGTAAAGTCGAAAATCTTCGCAGGATTTAAAGGCTATCAAACCCTGTAGCAAACGGCATTGATATTCATACCTGCACCAACAGACGCAAAAAGAATAACGTCCCCTTTGGAAATTTCATGACCTTCTATATTGTTGCTCCGTATCAGGTGATACAATGTGGGAATGGTGGCCACCGAGCTGTTTCCCAGCCACTGGATGCTCATGGGCATCACATCGGGCGGGGGCACCGCTTCATAAAGCCCATAAAACCTCTTGACAATTTCCTCATCCATTTTTTCATTAGCCTGATGGATAAGAATCTTGTGCACTTCGTCAATGGCAACACCGCTTTTATCAAGGCATTCCTTCATGGCAAGAGGTACGTGCTTCAGCGCATACTCGTACACCTTTCGCCCTTTCATTTTAATGAACATGGTATCGCTGCCATTTTGCTTATAACTTCCGCCCATGTTTATATATTCCACTTCTTCCACACTATGGGTTTGCGCACTGCAACCCAGGATGCCCGCCTGCGCGCGGCTCGTCGGTTTGTATTCCATGACAACGGCACCTGCCCCGTCAGAAAAAATCATGCTGTCCCTGTCCGTAGGATCAATAACACGGGAAAGGGCTTCCGTGCCAATCAACAGCACTTTTTGGGCCATCCCTGCCCTGAACCAGGCGTGGGACTGAATAACCGAATGCAACCATCCGGGGCAACCCACCAGTACATCATACGCAATGCACTCCGGTCGGTTTATTCCCAATATATGCTTTACCCGGCAGGCGAGCGACGGCACATTTTGGGTCTGGATGCCGCTATAACTTACATCGCCGAAGTTGTGCGCCACCACAATCTGATCCAGTGTTTCGGGGTCAATATCGCTGTTGATTATCGCCTGCCAACCGGCTATGGCAGCCATATCGGAGGCATTGACATGTGCCGGGGCATAACGTCGTTCGGATATCCCGGTTATCTTTTTAAATTTCTCGATGACGACATCCGTTGAGGTCAAAAGCGGATGACCCGTAGGATCATAAAACGTATGATCTGTAAAGTCAGCGTTTTTCCATATCTCGCTGGGTATATAAGCCCCCGTTCCTGTAATCAGTGAAGCAAAGTCCATGTGTTATTGTTTTAATAAAAGCATCCAATGTTGTAGTTACTATATGGCCGCCTTACCAAAACAGTAGAACAATCAGTGACATAATTAATAATATTTAAATGTACCGCTTTTCTTTTACAACGCTTGTTAATGTTCACAGAAAATGCTTTTCCGAAAATAAATTTATCTACCTGCTTTTTCATGATTGATAAAATTATACAAAAACAACAACGCCGTTTTAACCGACCCGATAAAGCAGCCTTTCGGCAAACTGACCCGCAAAAATAATATGTTTAAGACAAATGATGCCTTTCGGTCAATGTATTTCTTCCGTGCAAACCGAAAATCGTACCACAGCATTTTTGTGCCCGAAATCTGTGGGGAAATCAAAGGCACGTTTTTTGTTTATAATATGACTTGTGAGATTTAGCGGTACAGATTGCTCAATATCCTAACTTAAAAACTCCTTACTATGGCCAAAAACACTTCAAAAAAAGACCCAAAAACGGCAGACCTGCAATCATACACTACGGACGCCACCAATCAACGTATGACGACCGACCAGGGGTTAAGAATGAACGATGACCACAATTCCCTCAAGGCAGGAGAGCGCGGCGGCACCCTGCTGGAAGACATTATTCTAAGGGAAAAAATCACCCATTTTGACCATGAGCGTATTCCGGAGCGCATTGTTCACGCGCGGGGAAGTGGCGCGCATGGCGTATTCAAATTGACCAAATCGTTGAAGCCGTACACAAGGGCGGCATTTTTAACCGACACAACGCGGGAGACCCCTGTGTTTGTTCGTTTTTCAACGGTAGCCGGCTCGCGCGGCTCGACTGACCTCGCCCGTGATGTACGGGGCTTTGCGGTAAAATTCTATACCACCGAAGGGAATTATGACCTAGTAGGAAATAATATCCCGATTTTCTTCATACAGGACGCTATGAAGTTCCCCGACCTTGTTCATGCCGTAAAGCCGGAACCGGATAACGAAATGCCGCAGGCTGCTTCGGCGCATGATACTTTTTGGGATTTTATTTCCCTGATGCCGGAAAGCACGCACATGGTGATGTGGGCGATGAGCGACCGTGCTATCCCGCGCAGCCTCCGGATGATGGAGGGATTTGGCGTGCACACCTTCAGGTTTATTAATGAAAAAGGCGAAGCCAGTTTTGTGAAATTTCACTGGAAACCTGTGTTGGGCGTGCATTCGGTAGCTTGGGACGAGGCGCAGAAAATTTCAGGGAAAGACCCCGATTTTCATCGGCGCGATTTATGGGAGGCCATTGAAGAAGGTAATTTTCCGGAATGGGATTTGGGCGTGCAGATTATCCCGGAAAAGGATGAGCATAAATATGAATTTGACCTGCTTGACCCCACCAAGCTGGTGCCGGAAGAGTTAGTGCCCGTACAAATCATTGGGCGAATGAAGCTGAACCGCAACCCGGACAATTTCTTTGCAGAAACCGAGCAGGTCATGTTCAGTCCCGCCCACCTGGTGCCGGGTATTGATTTCAGCAATGACCCGCTGTTACAGGGACGTTTATTTTCTTACACCGATACGCAGCTCTCCCGGCTGGGAAGTCCCAATTTTCACCAAATCCCCATCAACCGCTCGGTAAATACCATTTACAATAACCAGCGTGATGCACACATGCAAATGCAGATCCATAAAGGAAAGGCGCATTATTCGCCCAATAGCATCGGCGGAGGGTGCCCTTTTCTTTCAAAAGCGGCAGAAGGCGGGTTTACCAGCTATGCAGAGCGGATTGATGCCCGCAAAATAAGAGGCCGCAGCGAAAGCTTCCGCGATCATTTCAGTCAGGCCATCCTGTTTTATGACAGTCAGACCGTCCCGGAACAGCAGCACATAAAGGACGCCTTCAGTTTTGAATTATCCAAAGTAACCATTCCCGGAATACGGCAACGTATGGTAAACACGCTTACCAATATAAATATGGATCTGGCGAAATATGTAGCCGCCAAATTAGGATTGCCTGCCCCTAAAAAAGCAATGCCCGTCACAAACGGCGCTTTGCCGGCAGACGGCGACCCGAAAGACTACGATCCGATAAAGAAGAAACCACCCATCGAAAAATCTGCCGCCCTGAGCATGGCGCAGACAAAAAGTGGAAGCATTTCCTCCCGTTGCATTGCCGTACTGGCCGCCGATGGCACGGATGCCAAAACGGTCATGGAGTTGAAAAAGAAAGCCACTGCCAAAGGAGCCAAAATCAAAATCATTGCCCCCAATCTTGGCACGATAAAAGCATCTGATAAATCTGTCATAAATGTAGATGAAACGCTGTTTAACACCGCCTCGGTTTTATTTGACGCAGTATATATCCCCGGCGGTGCAAAAGCTATCGAAGCGCTTTTGAACGAACCGGATGCCGTTCATTTTGTGAACGAGCAGTTCCGTCATTGCAAAGCAATCGGCGCCAGCCCGGAAGCTGACACCTTTATAAAAAATACGTTTGTAAAAAAAGGAGCGGGCGTTTCGCTTAACGGCAACATTGACCAGTTTTTAAAGGACATAGGGCTCCACCGTTTCTGGGAACGGGAAATGGAAAGAAAAGTACCGGCTTAAAAACATGCAGCATCCGACAGAAACTATTTATTAACCAAATATTAAATTTACCATTATGGCTAAAAAATCTACCCCGGCCGGAAAAGTGCCAGCCAAAAAAGATGCGGCAGAAGAACTACAGGATTTTTTTATAGATGGTCTAAAAGACATCTATTGGGCAGAAAAAGCCCTTGCCAAAGCACTTCCCAAAATGCAGAAAAATGCTTCTTCCGGTAAATTAAAAACAGCTATCGGGAATCATCTGGAAGAAACAAAAGGACAAATTGCCCGGCTGGAAGAAGTGTTCAAACTAATCGGAAAAAAAGCACAAGCCGAAAAATGCGATGCCATGGACGGCTTGCTAAAAGAAGGCGACAGTATTTTGAAAGAAACAAAACCCGGCGCCGTGCGGGATGCGGGCATTATTGCCGCCAGCCAAAAAGTGGAACACTATGAAATAGCCACCTATGGCACATTGGCCACTTTTGCCAGTCAACTCGGCCACAAGGAAGCTTCAAAATTACTTCAGGACACCTTGAAGCAGGAAAAGAGCTGCGACTCCCTGCTTTCAAAACTGGCCAAATTAGAAATAAACTTAAAGGCCATGTAGTCCTATTTGAAACAAATAAAAAGCACTTCAGGCTTTAATCCTGAAGTGCTTTTTTATGATGTCGATTTACGTTTGCAGGTCGAGAAAAGTTTCTTCTTTTATGCGCGCTGTTCTTCTTTCTAACATCGTCAACCGGTCTTGCAACCAACGGTTCCTGTTCATGCACCAGCGGCATATCAAAGGCATGGTCTTTCACAACCGGGATGGTCTTTCTGGTTAATTTTTGAATATCGCGCAAATATGGTTTTTCTTCCGCATCGCAAAAAGAAATAGCGATGCCTTCTGCCCCTGCCCTGCCGGTGCGCCCAATACGGTGTACATAGGTTTCGGGGATGTTAGGCAACTCATAATTAATAACATACCCCATGTCGTCAATATCAATACCACGCGCGGCGATGTCCGTAGCTACCAACACCCTTGTTTCTCCCGTTTTAAAATTCAGAAGAGCCGTTTGCCTTGCATTTTGTGATTTGTTACCATGTATGGCAGCGGCTTTTATCCCCGCGCGGTTAAGATTTTTGGCAATCCTGTCCGCGCCGTGTTTTGTGCGGGCAAATACCAGTACGGTTTTGATATCCTCATCTTTTAGCAAATGCAACAACAAGGCCGTCTTATGCGGTTTCTCCACATAGTACAGCGATTGCTGTATGCGGTCAACCGTTGTGGCCGGCGGTGTAACTTCTATCTTTATCGGCTGCTTTAAAAAGGAATCAGACAAGGCTTGGATTTCCTGTGGCATGGTGGCTGAAAACAAAACGGTCTGCCGTTTCAATGGTAGCTTTGAAAGGATCTTTCTTACATCGTGTATAAAACCCATGTCCAGCATACGGTCTGCCTCGTCCAGTACCAGATATTGAATATCGTTTAAAGAAAGTAAACGCTGGTTCAGCAAATCCAACAAACGTCCGGGCGTAGCAATCAGCACATCTACGCCTTGCTGCAATGTTTTTACCTGATTGTGCTGAGATACGCCGCCAAAAATAGCAAGGTGCTTTAAGGAAAGATATTTGCCGTAAACGGAAAAACTCTCTTCCACCTGCAACGCCAACTCTCTGGTAGGCACTAAGATTAACGCCCTGCAATTGCGATGCGCGGTTTTTACTTCCTGCTGATACATTAGTTGCAACAACGGCAGTGCAAAGGAAGCTGTTTTGCCCGTGCCCGTTTGGGCGCAGGCTATCATATCTCTTTTTTGTAAAATGACCGGAATAGATTTTTCCTGTACGGGAGTAGGTGCGGTATAACCCGCTTCGTTCAATGCTTTTTGCAAAGGCGCAATAAGCTGTAAATTGTTAAATGACAAATTAAATAAAATTAAAAATGAATAAATATAGGTAAGGCTATCAACAAATCTGACATTGACACGATACCTGCCTTACGTTAAGCGCTCACTATATTTGAATGGAGGAAAGAAAACAAATCCAGTGTTAGGATAACATACAAGGTTGCAAAGGTAAGGATTTTGAGGGACAATGATAATTCTATTTGCCAAAGAGGCGCTTTCCAAAAGTGAAAACACCCTATTTTTCCAAGTAGTTCGGAAAAATTTTTATCTCAAAAATACTATATACCGATTTCTATTGTAAGCAGCCGCAATCCGTTTTTATCTATTTGAATCAGGCTCGGCTTATCCGTGAAAATGAGACGATTTGTTCGGATTTTGATAAGATATGGCAAAATCCCGGAAGGCCTTTTCGTTACCTTTACGGCTCAATTAAACCGCAATTTATATACTACAAATGAACGATCGTATGAAAATGAAGGTATTCGGAACTTTAACGTGTTTGTGTCTGATAATCGGTGTTTCCCAAGCGCAAGAAAGAAAAGCCCCCGCTTATCCCCTGATCACTCATAACCCCAATTTCAGCATCTGGTCTGATACCGACCAGTTGAACAGTGCCACCACCATACACTGGACAGGTGCTGAACATGCTTTGCTGGGCTTGATGAATGTTGACGGTAAGATTTATCGTTTTCTGGGAAAAGAACAAACGAACTACAAAACAGTGTTAAACGCATCCGACGAAACTAACTACACGGTAAGTTACACAGAAAGTAAACCAAAGGGTGATTGGACGTCGTTGAATTATAACACCACGGACTGGAAGTCAGGCCAAGCACCCATCGGCGACGACAAAAAGCAAGTCAAGACAATGTGGAAATCTGACAATATTTGGGTAAGGCGTACTTTCAACATCACCAATCCTTCGGCAATCAACGAACTGTTTTTGAAACTGAACCATGACGACAACGTAGAGGTTTTTCTGAACGGTAAAAGAGTTTATGAGAAAACAGGCTGGACAAATAGCTTTCAATATGTGCCCATCAGCAAGAAAGCCTTAAAGAAAGGAGAAAATATTATAGCGATACACTTAGCCAATAGTGCAGGTGGCCGGTTTCTGGATTTTGGCCTTGTAGATAAATTAAAAGACAATACCGCCAAAACATTATTGGCCAAACAAACAAATGTAGAAGTAAAGGCCACGCAGACCATCTACCATTTCACAGCAGGGAAGGTAGATTTGCAACTAACATTCACTTCCCCGTTATTAATGGACAACCTGGACTTATTAGCTCGTCCTGTTTCCTATATTACTTATAAGGTCAACGCCAATGACGGAAAAAATCATGCTGTGAAAGTATTCCTTGGCGCGTCATCAAACATTGCCGTATATCAACCCTCTCAGCCTGTAACTGCAGAAAAATATACAACTGATGAATTATCCATTTTAAAAACAGGCACGGTCGAACAACCCATTCTTCAAAAAGGAGCAGATGACATGCGCATTGACTGGGGATATTTCTATGTGGCCGCACCTAAAGCCGCAGACGCTGTTCAGTTTATCACCAAGGGAAATGAAGCTGCCGATGCGTTTAAAAAATCTTCCGTTGCATCAACCGTTTCGGAAGGGAAATCACTTTCATTAAATACGGTCATTCCATTCGGAACCGTTGGCAGCGCCGCAGTAGAACGGTTTGTAGAATTAGGTTACGACGAGCGTTTTGCTATTCAGTATTTCAACACTGACCTGAGGCCTTGGTGGAACAACTCGGGCAAAGCGACTATTGAAGGGCAGCTAACGGATGCCGCAAATGAGTATACATCTGTCATGCAAAAATGCGAGGCATTCAACAAAGAAGTTTATGCCGATGCCTTACGTTCGGGCGGAAAGGAATATGCGCACTTGTGCATGTTGGCTTATCGCCAAAGTATTGCCGCCCATACATTGGTCAAAAGCCCGAAAGGAGAAATCTTGTGGTTGTCGAAAGAAAACAACAGCGGCGGGTTTATCAACACCGTGGACGTAACCTATCCTTCGGCACCTCTTTATCTGCTTTATAACACAGAATTGATGAAGGGCATGTTGACAGGTATTTTCTACTTTAGCGAAACAGGCAAATATCCGCATCCGTGGGCAGCACATGATTTGGGCACTTATCCAAGAGCCAATGGCCAAACGTATGGCGAGCCGATGCCTGTTGAGGAATCGGGCAATATGATTATCCTTACCGCGGCCATCACAAAAGTGGACGGCAACGCAGCGTTTGCCAAAAAACACTGGGAAACATTGACCACCTGGGTGGACTATCTCGTAAAAGAAGGATTTGATCCAAAGACCCAATTATGCACGGATGATTTTGCAGGCCATCTGGCACGCAACGCCAACTTGTCTGTAAAGGCCATTGTCGGCATCGCCTGTTATGCGCAAATGGCCGAAGCCTTAGGGGAAAAGGAAATAGCTAAAAAGTACAGGGCAATAGCAGAAAGCATGGTGCCTAAATGGATTGAAATGACAGATGCAGGCGATCACTATGCACTTACTTTTGACAACAAGGATACCTGGAGCCAAAAATACAATTTGGTTTGGGACAAGGTTTTAAACCTGAACTTATTTCCCCAAAAGGTATATGACACCGAGATTAAATATTACCTGACCAAGATAAATAAGTTCGGCATGCCGCTGGACAGCCGTAAGTCCTATACCAAGAATGACTGGATTGTCTGGAGCGCAACCTTTGCACCGCAAAGAGAACAATTTGAAACACTCATAAAACCGCTTTACACACATGCACTTGAAACCCCATCACGTGTACCGTTAAATGACTTTTATGATTCCAAAACGGGTATCCGCGAGAACTTCAAAGCAAGAAGCGTGGTCGGCGGTTTTTATATGAAGATGTTGGCCGACAAAATGAAAGCTAAATAAAACCGAGACTACCCTCAATAACAAGAGCCATACAGTCCTGCAAAATTTGATAGCAGATGCTATATGGCTCTTTTGAATTTAAAACGGCAGTGTTTACATTTTGTTCCGACCAAGCTCCCTGTGGGATTATTTAAGCATAAAATCGTAAACGCTTTTTATGTCAACCGATGAAGCACCTATCAATACCCTGAATTGGCCACTTTCGGAAACCCATTCGTGCTTCTTGTCATCAAAGAAAGAAAGCGCCGTCTTGTCAATCGTGAAACGCACAGACTGCTCTTCACCTGCTTTTAAATACACTTTTTTAAACCCTTTCAATTCTTTCACGGGGCGTGGCAAACTCGATTTCAGGTCACTTATGTACAACTGAACAACTTCGGCCCCATCACGCTTGCCGATGTTTTTAATCGGCACTGTAAATGTGATGCTTTCATTTTGTGACATTTCTTTTTTATCGGCAGTTATTTTCCCATAGCCAAAGCGGGTATAGCTTAGTCCATAACCGAACGGGAAAAGTGGTTTGACATTTTCTTTATCTGTCCAGCGGTAGCCCACGAAAATGCTTTCTTTATAGACTTGTTCTTTGTTTACGCCGGGGTAAGAAATTTTTCCGTATGCGATGGCCGGATTGTCCTCCAACTTTACGGGAAATGTAAACGGCAGTTTGCCGGAAGGGTTCACCTCGCCTGTCAATATAGAAGCTAATGCCATTCCCGATTCTGTACCATTGTACCAGGATTGTATGATTGCCGGTACATCTTTTACCCAGGGCATGGATACAGCATTCCCGGAAATATTTACGATCACCAGATTTTTATTCACTTTCAGAAGACTGGTTATCACATTATCCTGCCCGTATGGCAACTCAAGGTTTTTCCGGTCTTTCCCTTCGCTGTCCTGACGGCCGCTTTTGTTCAGCCCGCCGATAAAGATGACTATGTCGGCACTCTTTGCCAGGTCTTGTGCTTCCGCAATGAGCACTTCCACCGGACGGCTCTCGGTAAGGTCTTGCCCACTCGTTACCCCGTTATAGCTGTTGTTCGGGTCTCCCACATATCCGCGTGCATATATGATTTCCGCTCGCTGTCCAACATATTTTTTAATTCCGTCCAGGGGAGTGACTTCGTATTTCGCCTTCAACGAAGAGCTTCCGCCTCCCACTGTCATGGCTTTTATGGCATTTTCGCCCACTACCAGTATCTTCTTTGTTTGGGAGAAGTTTATCGGTAATAGATTATTATTATTCTTTAGCAAAACAATTCCTTCTTGCGCAATACGGCGTCCGGCAGCCGCATGTTCCGGTGTGGCAAACGATCCCCACGGGCGCTTTGTGTTCATTGTGGTACGAAATACCAATCTTAATATATTACGGACTTTGGCATTTATTATTTCTTCGCTTATCTCGCCCGATTGAAGAAGCTGTAGAAAGGGTTTTGCCAAAAAGTATCCCTCATATGCGTTTGCTGTACCGCCTGTCAGGCCGTTTGTCCCTGTCCCAAACTCCATGTCCAGACCGTTATATGCAGCTTCCCGGGTATCATATACCCCGCCCCAATCGGATACCACAACACCATCAAATCCCCATTCTTTACGAAGTATATCATTGAGTAAATACTGATTATGACAGCAGTGCTGCCCTTTGTATTTATTATAGGCTCCCATGATCGCCCACGCACCTCCTTCCCGCACTGCTGCTTTAAAGGCGGGCAGATATATTTCGTACAAAGCACGGTCATCCACATCCACATTTACGGTATGGCGATCCACCTCCTGATTGTTCAGTGCAAAATGTTTTACACAAGCGGCCACACCGTTTGACTGTATCCCCTTGATATAAGGCACCACCATACGGGAAGTCAGATAAGGGTCTTCTCCCATATACTCGAAATTGCGACCGTTCAAAGGCGTTCTGTAAATATTTACACCGGGGCCCAATAACACATTTTTGTTGCGATAGCGGGCTTCTTCACCTATGCTTTTTCCATAGAGCAGGGACATTTCTTCATTCCAAGTAGCCGCAAGGCAGGTGAGAGCGGGAAACGCAGTACAGGAGTCGTTTGTCCATCCTGCCTGGCGCCATTCGTCCCACAACACTTCGGTACGTATGCCGTGAGGGCCGTCAGTCATCCAGTTTTCCGGTATCCCTAAACGGGGAACGCCTGCCGAACTGAACTTGGATTGTGCATGGCACATAGCAACTTTTTCCTGCAGGGTCATTCGTGACAGGGCATCCTCTACTCTTTCGTTCAGCGGCTTACTCTCGTCCATATAAATAGGCACCGATTGTGCTTTGCACACGGAAACACCCACTAATAAAACCAATATGGCAAGTACCTTTTTCATGTTTAAGTAGTTATATTGTAATTATTAAATTTTTAAATAAGCTTTGCTTTTACAAAGCCGCTCTCTTTAACAGTTTAAAGTATCTTCCCATTAAAAAGAACCCAGGCGATGATAAGCGTTATGAACACATTAAAAAGCTGCGCACCTAAAAACGCAATCACAGGTTTCCTATTGTGCACTCCCACGAGGTCTTTAAAGTTTGTTTCCAGACCGATACTGGTAAAGGCCAGCGCAAACCATAATGCCTGGAGGTTTTTTAAAGGCGCTTTTACGAGCGAGATGGTCTCCTCACTGATAAAGAATGAAAAAATAAGCGAGGCCGCCACAAAACCTATCACAAACTTGGGGAACCGTTCCCAGATTATTTTTAACGTGGGCTTTTCGGCAATGGCATTCCCGGAAGTGGTTTTGGAATAAGTCCAGTAAACAGATATGGCGAAAGCCGCGATACCCAATAACACGTTTTGTGAAAATTTTACGATGGTGCTGATTTTTAACGCCGTCTCCCCCACAAGGCTGCCCGATGCCGCCACGGCACCCGTCGTATCAATAGTGCCTCCAAGCCAAGCGCCTGTCACTTCCTGCGAAAAGCCAAATGTTTTGGCAATCCAAGGCATGATAATCATCATCGGCACCGCCGTGATCAACACCAGAGAAACTACCAACGACAACTTTTTGGTATCGCCCTTGATAGCCCCTGCAGTAGCAATAGCCGCCGATACGCCACAGATGGACACTGCGCTTGACAGCATCATCGAAAGTTCTTTATCTACTTTTAGCTTTTTGCATAACCAGAAAGAAAAATACCATACTGAAAGCACAACGACCAATGCCTGTATCAGCCCCAGCGAACCAGCTTTTAGTATATCCGAAAAGATAACATTAGTACCTAATAATATCAATCCGATTTTTACAAAAAACTCTGACGAAAGCGAGCTGGCCAACCATTTAGGTAAGGTGAAAAGGTTGCGGACAATTAACCCAAAAGCTAAACAAAAGATAACCGTTTCGAGGTTGAGCAATTTTACGGTGCCGTTCCCACCAAGTATAAATGCTGGTATGGTGAGCAGGTACACAACAGGAAAACCTTTTAAAATTTGCCCTACGGGCTTGCCGGTTATATAGTTGCCGATAATGGCGATGACGAAAGTGTACAGGAATTGAAACAGTATCCTTACCAGATTGTCCATGCTCAACACGTTCGTGAACAAGTCTGAAGTATTCTCCCAGTCAAATTTGGGGATATTGATGATAAACCCGAACGCCGACAGAATAATGATGATAAACCCTAAAACCACAACAGCCCAGTCTTCGGTAAGGAGCGCGCGTTTCAACTTCTGCATATTTTTAGTTTAGTAAATTATGCCACAATAATAAAGATAAAATCATTAATGGCTGTTTCGCTTTTAATCGTTCCAAAAGTCATCTCTTCCTGGGGTAGGCATTTTTGTTTAGGGTTTATACAAAAAATCAGACCCCTGTAAAAACAGAGGTCGTCTTAAAACTAACTGCTTATGAAAAAAGGTGTGCTCAAAAAATTTAACTTGTTACGTTTATACATTCAAAAGCTTGATGCCCAAAAACATACCCAATTTTTTGAAATGCCCAAAAACATCTATCATGAAATGCAACACATATCCCTTCACCATCAATAACCGAACTACGATTTTTCAAGCAACCGAAATGAAAAGAACATGCCCGTACTTTTTTATTTCGTCTGGTCGTCGACGGTTGCGCCAGGCGCATTCTCTTTCACAGAGGCAATCCCGTTGTCACGTCCACTTTCGCTTTCATACATTTCACTGGTGCCGATAACCTGCCCATTGGTAGCTTTCAGGTTGAAATAAAATTTCCCGTTCGAGGAAGTCTTGCGGTCATACTTACCGTCGTCCTGCGAGTTCTTACGAACCGACTCTATACCGTTATCACAACTGGCCTTTGTCTTGTAGCCTTCGCTGGTCAGAATCGTTTGTCCGTTCCCGGCTTTCAGGTTAAACTGAAATTCACCGTTTGTTCTTGTTGTTATTACAAATTTACCCATGATTTATTTTTTTATAAAGTTAGGGGATTATGTATCATCATATCCGATTGTTGTTGTAAAGGTTTCGGTTATCTCTGCCTAAATATGTTTTGCCCTATTTCTTCCAAACAAGGACGTGTCAAAACCTGTGCAAGTGGCAAAGAAAATCAGCGAGAATGGACAGATTCCGGCATCTGCCCGTATCGCCTTCGCGCCCTGCTGGAGGAACCGCTATTGACAACTAAATAGTTATAAAAATCAGGACATTTTTTGATTTTGCCCAAAATTGGGAGAAATGGAGTTGAGCCAAACAACACCCTTTTTTGGCAGGGAATCTGCTAAATTTTCCGGACATATTTTCATGCTTGATCCCCCCTTTCGAAGGCAATAGCTTTTAGACAAATAAACCCTGCTCATTATTTTGAAACCCATATTTTCCGATCATATTGATTCTAAATTTCTGGAAAATACTCGCTTTGTAAAATAAGTTACTTTACGGTTTTAAACGGATTATAATCGGATTATTTATGCATTGTGCGTAATAATCAATCAGGTTTACAAACGAATCCCGTTCTTTAAATTTTACATCTGCCAATTCCCATGTTGCGTAAACATTATATCTATATATCCCTTCTCTATCAGGATTCATCTTCACGCACCATGTTTTCTGTATATCCGCATTTTTTTCCAGGGCATGATAGGTCTCTTTCACATTGTCCAAGGGTAATATGAGCGCCATTCCCATATAGTACTCCTTATTATAAGTTTGTTTATCATGCGTTAACATTGACAATAGTTTTCCATCGTGTTTTTTCTCAGAGAATGGTTTATCATTATTATTGGCTACAATACCCGTTACCAGATAGCTATTAAATGGCAAACCTGTCGCTTTCACCTTATTTTCATATCCATATTTGCCAGCCCATATAGTTATTTCTTCACTGATATCTATTTTAGCTCTCGAGACCTGCCATCCGTAGTAGTCAAGTCGTAATATCGATCGAGCAGTCCCTTCTGTGATGAGGGTATATCGCGTAGAATCAACCACATCCTGTTTCCATCCAGCGGGGATTCCCATTCTTATCAAACTATCGGGGGTTTGCAAAGCAATACCTCCCAGCCCAAAAGAATTTGCTGCGCTCATGATATCCCTTCCCCATTGATGCAATACATGATAGGTGTCTCCCGGATGTCCATTAGGAAGAATCCCCACCGTATCAAGTACCATATCCGGAATTCTTTTGCCAAAAACATCGCGACTATTGCGCCCGTCAAAATATTGGCGAAAACCCATCTTGTCGTTTTCCCAGGCAGGGCCATCCATTTGATAGGGGTACGGGCCTCGATAATCAACTCCTCCCGGCACCTGATCCTTTGTATGAAAATCACTTTTCATCTCTACCAAAACCTTCTTGCCATTCAATTTTCCGAACCTTATATTCGTGCGCCGAGGGAAGTTGGGATAGCTGTCTTTTTTGACCCATAAGATTTGTAATGGAATTTTTTCACGGGGATGGAATGAATAAACAAAAGCAAGCTCATCCCATCTTCCATCCCCATCAAGATCGTCTAACTGACAAGGGATATTTTCTCCCTTTCTATTTGCAATGGTTGGCAATAAGTCACCTGTCGGGTTCAATTGTTCTCTTGTGAATACTATAGCCTCATCAAGCCTTTCAATGGACAAGGGATTCTCCAAAGTAAGAGTGGACACCCTTTCCCTTTGTGGACTACCAGCCAAAAACAATAGTGACAAAAATGATAGAAATGTTTTCATCTGTTTAATATATATTCTTGTTCAAATACCGATTTCAATCCCAATTTTATATTTGGGAAAATAGAAAGGAATACATTGAGTAGGAGTTCCTAATGGTAATGCCCAACATTTTATTCTACTTATATTGAGTCTTTAAATTTAAGACAAAAAACATAGCGTGTAAAATGTTTGTTCAGCCTGTAATAAGTCTATTAAATCGGAAATATATTTTATAGTTATTTACTCTACTCTCTTAGCACTTTCTCTTCTTATTCTAACTGTTAATTATTCAATTAATCCGACAAATTAAACAGGCACTGTTCGATTTTTTATGAATATACATGGATTAAATATGGGGTCAATTCTAAACCCCCATTTTCAATTATCCTAAATTAAAGACAATCGAGAATAAGTTATAGTTTCATGATAATTTATTTTTATATATTATTATCAACAACCACACTATATAAAACTAACCAGTCATAAACCTGACCCTTATTTTTCCAGCAGTGCAGCAACACACCAAAGGTAGGGCCCCTGCCCATGATAATCTCCTTTTACACGCGGACGATCGTAATAATACTGCTTATCGTTCTTTTTATTGGTACCTACACAAACCTCGGCCACCGCGCCCTTTTCATCAATATAAGGCACCAAAGCCATCCAGGCTTTCCGGGCAACAGGGGCATATTCTTTAGCTTTCAGCCACTTTTGCTTTACACCGGTAATGATTGCATAGGTAAACATCGCTGACCCGGATGTTTCCTCCCAGATATCCTTTTCATCGATTAACTGATTCCACATACCTCCGGGAGCCTGATATGTTTTCAACCCTTTCATCATTGTTTGGTAACCCTGCATAATACGCGAACGGTATTTATTATCTTTTGGTAAATAACGCAACAGTTCTGCCATACCTGCGGCCATCCATCCATTACCACGCCCCCAGTAAAACGGAACATCTGGAGCGTGATAAAACAATCCGTTAGGATGTTGAAGCTTATCTAAATAAAGCACCATTTCCCTGGCTGCACGATCAATATAATTTAGATCCCCGGTTACTTTGTATGCCTGGGTTTGTACTATAGTTATCATATACATATCATCAATCCAAAGGCGCGTTTGCCAAGAATATCCTTTTTCAGCCCATGATTTTTCTTCAACATTAGCAGCTACAGGAACTTCCCATTGAGTATTGGCATAAGGCAAGCCCAGCTCTAAATACTTCTCATT
The DNA here is from genome assembly GCA_047601605.1 of Niabella sp. Classification (GTDB taxonomy): domain Bacteria; phylum Bacteroidota; class Bacteroidia; order Chitinophagales; family Chitinophagaceae; genus Niabella. The sequence continues at coordinate 790,589 of JASGIU010000002.1, read as the reverse complement.
CTTTGTTATTTGATAAAGTTCCAGCGGCAGGCTGCCAAACATATTCAGGTCAACATGGTTTTTAATTGGCAACAACGCTTTTTCTGTTGTAAAAAGTGGCTGAAACTTTTTTTCCAAAAGATCAAGAAGTTTTTTATCGTTTGTTAACGATGCAAATTTGAGGGAACCGTTCCAATAAAACGTTTCGGGATAGCTGATCCATTTACCCGCATGTAAAGCATGTTTCGCATCTATAAAACGATATGCTATTAGTTTCCCCACCTCTTCTGGCACATACCCTTTGGGGAATTTAGTTAGACTGTTTTTTTGAGCAAAGGAGAACAAAAAGGAAAACAACAAAAACAACGTAAAGATTTTCTTATGCATTATATCTATTTTTTTAACAATCGCCATTCTATCTTCAAATTATTAATCTTTCAGCCTAAATGTAGATACTTCTGCCAAACCGGGTTGCTTTTGGCTGTCGTGACCGGATTTGGGCACCAGTCTGAAATACCGGAACTGTTTGCGTTGCGGTAGATCAATATACAAATTCCGGAGATCAAAATCGTTAAGTGTAAATACACCCAGGCTTTCCCAAGTATTATTGTCATTGCTTACAAGTATCTGCAGTTCCTTTACTTTACGGTCACCTTCTTTCTGGTTTACTATAAAACCATCCACCCTTGATACAGCGCCCATATCCACTGATATATAATGATTCGGATAGTCTGATGATGCGGCAGCGGCCCAAAATGTAGATGTGTTACCATCTATAAGCCTGTTACGGCTGTTAGCGGTCTCCTCTGAACTAACACCTGCAATAGACCATTTCGCCTTCGGGTGAATATAGCGCAGTGTTTCACCCGAAGGCCGGGTTTGCGGTATATCTATATTCGTTGGCGCACCGAAATTGGGGGTGCCGTCAGTGTTCCAGGTAAAGCGCTGAATACGAGGGTTACGCCCCGCATTTCCATCGTTGGCAACACTGCGTGCATGGTATATAATCCAATCTTCTTTGCCATCGGGCGATTTGAAAAAGCCGTTATGCCCGGGACCATACGCCTTGCTGGAGGCCTGCATGGAAAAAACCGGCTGGGGGTTCTTTGTCCAATCTGCCGGATTCATAGGGTTCCCATTTTCCTTAAGCGCGAGCAGCCCCAGGCAATAGCCATCTACCCAATAGCCACTACCTGAATATACCACAAATACACGCCCTTGGGGACTAATTAGCGCCTCTGGCCCTTCATTGATAGCATTTCCCTTCTTTTCCCAATCATAAGTAGGCGTAGAAATCATTACCTTTTCGCCGGAAATGGTCCAAGGATTGCTCATTTTAGCAATATAAATATTCTGAGGCGCCGCACCGGCATTCCCACCAGACCATAAAAAATACAACTGACCTTTATAATCCAGCACCGTGCCGTCTATAGCCCACTGGTTGGTAGCATCAGAAACCTTCCCCAGCAATGCCCAGTTACCCTGCGTGGGACTGGGGGAGGAATTCTCCAGCACATACATGCGATGGTTGGCGTTTGTGCCATCATCAGCGGCAAAATAGAAATACCATTTACCGTTAATTTCATGAAGCTCGGGCGCCCATACATTTTTTGAATAGGATTGATTGGCAGGCGGTGTCCATACATCGGTACGGCGTCCGGAAGCAAGTTCTGATACATTTTTTGTTTCGACGATTACCAGCTTACTGCCCTGTGTAAAAGTATAGTAATAAGTACCGTTTTTCTGTACTACCCAAGGATCGGGACCTCCCGGCATGACGGGATTGGTGAATTTTTCGTCTTTCGTAAATTTGGTCAGATCATCTTCCCCTGCAGGCGGATCGGGTGTAGGATTTACAGGATCCGGAGGCTTCACAGGAGTATCATCTGATTTTCCGCAGGAAGTCCAGACCAATGCACAGCCTATTACCATTATACAAACAATGAGCACTAATCGTTTCATATGAGACATTTTTTGATTTTCGATTGAGCGCCCGCTTACAAATAAACGGGCGCTATTAATCTCTTACATAATTTAAGGTGTTACCCCAAGATATAATTCCTGTATCTGCACCGTATTGCCTTGTGATGTGTATGATGACTGGTAGAAACATTGTGCTTTCTGTGCATAGAATCTCAGGTACCTGTAATTAGATTTCGGAATAGGAATATTAACCGTTTCCTGCAAGGCGGCCGTGCCTGCGTCGGGGATAACCACATTTGTTGCAATCACATCGAAATTTGTACCATCATTACTACCCTGTATTTCATCAAAGGCATAAAATCTTATAAAGGCCTGAGTGATGTCTCTGTGGCGTATTCTGAAATAATTCACCTCCTGAGCGGTCTTCATATCTATAGTAAAATAAATAGCTGCTCCAGAGGGCACCGTTACCTTGACTGTAGTGCCGGACGTTTTACCTGGCCTCACAAGGCAGAAATTGGTAGCAAGATCGCCGTCTATTGCAGCAGATAACGAGTTCCCCTCCGGATTACCGGTTGCTATCATAAGCTCATGAGATGCCGTCATTGTCCAGCTGGCTCTTGGATAATCACCGCTAAACGGCACTACATTTACTGTTATTGCAGCCTTAACAGAAGGATTGTGCTGCGATGCTACAGTTACTGTAGCAGTGCCGAGCGCTATCCCTTCAAGCTTTCCTTCCGCATTTACCGTTACCACTGCCGGGTCGGAAGTAGTATAAGTCAATCCATCATTTGCATCAAGCGGCGTAAGCTGCACATCACCAAACAGGTTATAGGTTTCCCCCAGTTTCATATCCATATCGGGTTTAAGAAACTTGATTTCCGTGGCCGGTACTAAAAACTTGTCCACAACTGTTACCGGAAATTCAACGCTATGCCCTCCTGAACCTACCGATATGGTAATGGTAGCCGTACCTTCGCTGACAGCGGTTACAATGCCAAGCCCGCTTACGGTAGCCACTGCAGGATTAGATGAAGAATAGTTCTCCGCCCTGTCTGTGGCATTTTCCGGTAATACAGTTACTTTCCAGCTTACATCAAACGTTGTGTTTGTAAGCAAGGTAATATCATCTTTAAGCGCTTCACTTAAAGTAACGCTTTCTACTTTTACTTCCTGCACCTTTTCCATGTTTTTGTCGCAACCTGCGAACAACAGGGCCGACAGTAAAAGCATAACGGCGAAGGCGAATATTTTACTTTTGCTCATTTGTCTGTTTTTATTTTTTTTAATCATTGAAGCTGTTTCAACTGAAATAATAAGCCTCGAAGGAGCTAAAACATACAGAGGAAAACTTTTTGACTTTATGGCTCTTTCATCTAAAAATTCAAACAACTTCATCATATCAAAATAGTTTCTATTTGCACGTAGGTTGCCAGTTGTTGGCTCTCTGTTCATTGCTTCACTTCATACCAACCAGCAATGGCGTCTGTTTACTTGTCCCAACCGGGGTTTTGCACCAACATTCCTTTGGTACGCTGCATTTCTGTAAGAGGTATAGGGTACAGGTAATTTTTACGGCCGAAGTAACGTGTCTGAAATCTCCTGCGGGTGTGGAAGGCAGCCTTGTTCCCATCGGGAGTCATCCCGGTAAACTCTCCGCCCTGGCCTCCCTGGCCCACGGGGTTTTCTGCTATCATCCACCTGCGCACATCAAAGTAGCGCTGCCCTTCGGTGGCCAACTCGATGCGGCTTTCTCGACGTATAGCTTCACGCTGAAGCTGCTGGTTGCCCGCTATGGCCGGGTTCAGAACTTCCAAGTTAGGCAGGCCGGCGCGCTCACGCACCAAGTTGGTATAACGTAACACATCCGGGTTGCCAGGTTCGGTTTCATTCAGCATTTCGGCATACAGCAGGTAAAATTCCGCCAGCCTGAAAATAATAGAAGGCCTGTACTTCCTGGTTACGGCTCCTGTGGCAGTGCGGCCATACACGGTGCGATTCATTCTTTTGTATAAAAGATAGCCGGTAACCGGCGCACCATCCGGTACGGTTTTATCAGCATTGCCACCGAGATAAAACTGTGTTTCCGCGTTGCTGATGTGCCATCTTTTACCAGAAAAAGTAATGGTGTTATAAAAGCGCGGCTCTCGATTTATATACATCTTAGAAACATCTATCCCGTCATAGGTACCAAAGCCGGTTTCGCTGTATGTAGTTGATGCAGGAAGGAAAGAAGTGGATTTTATAGGAAACCCGTCTTTATCATAAAAGTCATCTACCAACTCCTGCACTACGTGTATGGCACCTAAACCGCTCGGCTCGTTACGGGGGGTTACGCACCTGTCGAAACCATCAGCGGTAGCCGTGTTCCAGGCATCTTTTGAAGTAGCCCAGATGATTTCTTTGTTATACGCCTGAAACATTTCGTATAATGACTGGGCCGCATTGAAAGTGCCTGCGTTTTTGTACAGCTCATAACGACCGCCCTGCTCCGCATAATCCAAAAACTCCCTTAACACCGCTACGGCTTTCTGCACCTTGCTGTTATCACGGTCCGGGAACAGGCGTTTACCATCGCTGTTAGTTAGTGCCAAAGCCTCTGTAAACCCGCCGTTAAACAGCGGGCTGGCTGCATACACCCACAGCTTGGCACGTACTGCCATGGCCACGCCTTTGGTGGGCACTGCAGCATAATCCAACTGGTTGTGGTAAGGCTCCTGCTCCATGCCCTGCATGGCTTCCAGCAGCTCAGCATCAATAAAATTTATTACTTCATCCAGAGAGTTGCGGGGCACATCCAGCTCATCCTGCAGGGTTTTAGATTGTGTTATAATGGGCACAGGCCCGTACTCTTCTAACAGGTAGTAATAGTACAGTGCCCTCATAAAACGAATATTGGCTTTGTAGCGCTCTACTTCCGCTTCGGTAAGTACATTGGCGTTTATTCCTGTAGCAGAAATAGGTTTTACTCTTTCAAGGAAGATATTAGCCTGCCGTATGCTTTCATACAGCGTGCCCCACCGTTGGTTGTCGCTGTTGGAAGAGTTCCAGTTACCATATTTCCCCGTATTATTGGCCAGCCTGTGGTATAGCTCATCGGAATAGGCTGCCCAAGGATTACCCATGGGAGAACTGGATACCCATATTGCAGAATAATCGGGTACGTTATTATATATCTGGCCGTACCATTTTCTTGTGCGGTCTACGTTATCAAACACCTGAGAGACATCGGTTATGCCACCAGCCAGTTCGTCGGACACATCCAGGAACTTATTGCAGGATGTAAACCAACCGAGGGAAAGGCTAATTAATCCTATTTTTATAATATTAGTTTTCATGTGCATTCCTCTTTAAATTTTATAAGTTTACTTCAACGCCTAATGTGAATGTGCGGGACATGGGGTAGCTTACGCCCTTGTTACGGTCGCCCATTTCGGGATCCTGTAACTTTATTTTATCCCATACATGAAGGTTGTACCCCATAATGTAAGCCCTCGCACCACTGATACCCAGCTTTTGAATAATGTTTTTAGGAATCGTATATCCAAATTCCAGATTTTTGAAACGCAGGAAGCTGGCATCGCGCATCCACCAGGTGCTGGCTTCTTTGCTTATGTTATTTCCATATCCCTCATGCAGCCTGGTCATCAGCACATCCTGGCGTGGGTTGTCTGCTGTCCAGCGGTCTAATAAAACGGTACGGTAGCCTCCTTTCTCTATACCCCAGCTATAAGGCCAAAAAGTATAAATTTCTGTACCGGAACCCTCTGTACCCATTACGAAGGAGGTGTTAGCAGTGCCCTGGAAGAACACGCTTACATAAAACCCCTTGTATTCCAGATTAAGGCCAAAGCCGTAGTTAATTTCAGGGTTTTCAGGATTTCCTACGCCTCTTTTGCGGTCGTTATTATCTATGATGCCGTCATTATTAAGGTCAGCATATTTAATATCGCCGGGCCCCATTGTAGCATTACCCGTCATGGTAGGCACAGGCAGCCCGGGTTTCAACTGGTAGCGATAAGTGCCGTTGGGATTTTGAGTCTTTATAAAATCATCCTCAGTATAGAGCCTTTCGGCTATGTACACGGTTTGCTCCCCAACCCTTGTGCCTGTAACCTGCATCCAAGGATAGTTTTGAGGTAGCTCATCATATTCGACAATCTTATTGCGGGCAAAGGTGAATGTCCCTCTGGTGCTTATCGTGAATTCGCCTATCTTATGGTTGCTTTTCAGGCTTGCGTCCACACCATGGTTATGTACAATACCATAGTTTTCCCATGGAGCGGCATGGAAACCCGCCGAACCGGGAATGGTACGGCGCTGAATAAGGATACCTGTACGCTCATTATCAAAGTAATCTACTGTTAACTCAACCTTGTTCCTGAAAAATCCTAAATCAAGGCCCACATTGCGCTTGTTCTCTATTTCCCAGCCTATAAAGTTATTAACAAACCGTTCATCGTATATACCGGCACCCAAGGCATTAGTACCTCCGTTGGTACCAATACCCTGGTTAAAGTTGAACCCGCCTGTATTAAAAGTGGGGCGATAAAGGAAACGGGAGCCGCCTGTATTATCGTTACCTGTACGGCCTACGGACAACCTGATTTTGGCGCTGTACAGCACATCTTTCAACGCATCGGGGTAGAAAGGCTCGTTAGATACAAAATAGCTTACGCCCACTGCAGGGAAAAAGCCGAAACGGTTGCCTTTGGCAAATGTTTCACTACCGGTATAACCAAAGTTCCCCTCTATAAAGTAGCGGTTAGCAAACGAATAAGTGGCGCGGCCTACAAGACCCTGTTTTCTGTAGGGCAGCACACTGCTTCCACTCAGATTTTCCTTTTGCATATAAAGCACCATACCTCCTATATTGTGCTGATTAAAGGTGCGGGCGTAGTTGATAGCGCCCTCCATGTATATATTACGGTACTCGTCCCTGCCGTTATCAGTATATGTAGGGTCTTCCAACTGAGCGTTGCCCGATACTACTTCATTGAACTGAAGATTACCGTCCGCATCACGGCCTGAGGCATTGTACAGGCTGGGCCAATAGTTTCGCAACGTAGCATTATTTCCCTCATAGTCCAGGCTGATATTGGCCCTGGCACTTAGGCCTTTGGTAATTACTTTTAAATCCTGGTTAATGCCCACGTTGGACTGTATGCGTGTGCTAAACTCCTTGCGGTAGCCCTGGTTATAGAGCATATTGAAAGGGTTACGGTTGTTGCCATCGCCCGGCACCTTATAAGTGGCCAAAGTGCCATCGCTGTATATAGCAGGGAACAGGTGCGGCGGTGTGAAAAGCATAAACTTGAATATATCATCGGGCGAGCGGTTGGCCGTAAGCCGGTTAACATACTGCCCGGCGAGGTCTATGTTCAGCTGGGTGGTATTGCTCACTTTCAGGTCTATATTGCTTCGCAGGTTATAGCGCTGATAGTCAAAATCACTGTTATATTTGCCCATCTCGTTCTTTTTAAAAACACCTTCCTGGTTGAAGTACGCCATAGACACGAAGTATTTGGCATTTTCCGTACCACCCCTGAAATTGACGGTGTAACGCTGGTTGTTTACATTCTTTGCCAACAGTTCCTTCATCCAGTTGGTGTTGGGGTAGAGGTCTTTATCCTCCCCGCTGCGATATTTTTCAATCTGCTCTTGGGTCATATATGGATCCAGGCCATCGTTGAAGCGAGCCTCGTTGGCTAACTCTAAATAAGTCCATGAGTCTACAAACTTCGGCACCCGCTGCGGCTGTGCAGTGGAAAGCTCCGCGCGGAAAGATATGTGCGGCTTGGATATCGTACCCCGCTTGGTGGTAACAAGTATAACGCCATTGGCGCCCTCCGCTCCATAAACGGCTGTTGCTGCTGCATCTTTCAATAATGAAAAAGTTTCAATTTCATCAACCTCTATCTCGCCTATCTTACGCGGGATCCCATCTACGAGCACGAGAGGAGAGGAGCCTCCGGCAAAAGTGCTGATGCCACGGATCCAGAACTCGGCAGCATCCCTGCCCGGCTCTGCATTTCTCTGGATGGCTATAAGCCCAGAGAGCTGCCCCGCCAGGTTGCCGGTAATATTGCCGGTGGGGGCCATCAGTTCCTTTGCCGTAACACTGCTTACTGAGCTAACCATGGCGGCTTTTCTCTGCTTACCATAACCTATCACTATCACTTGGTCAGCCTGCTGGACATCGAGCTCAAGCACCATATTCAGTACTTCTATACCGTTCACTATCGTATCGCGGGATACATAGCCCGTATAGCTAAACGAAAGCACATCTGTGGGGCGCGCATCAATAACATAAAGCCCGTCATTGTTGGTGGTGGTACCAATACTGGTATTCAGAATACCCACGGAAGCTCCTACCAGAGGCTCACCTGCCGTGTTAGTTACCTTCCCTGTAATCCGTTTTTTGTTTTGTGAAGTTGATACCTTCATTACAGCGTTGTCATTTTGCGCATAAGCCATCCCAGAGCATAATATACACTGGAACAGCATCGTAAGCATCACAACATACAATACTCTGGCATCTCTAAAGAGCCATGTGCCTTGCTTGGATTTTCTTTTCATTCGTATATATTTTATTTTTTAGTTTGGTCATATGGAACACCTTATATCATAAAGTCTGCTTCAAAAATCATTTACCAACGTTGCTTAATTTGCATTGGCAGGGCTGGATAAAGCATAGGCACACCACATAAGCGCCGCCTGGCCATGATAATCTCCGGTCCACGTCCTGCGATTCAGATAGTACTGGGTACTACTTCCTGCGCCGGTACCTTCGCATACATTACGGATATCGTAGTTATCTTCCAGATACGTTAGGAGCGCAAGCCATGCTTTACGGGCTACAGCGCCGTATTTTTCCTCATCGAGCCAGCCATGCTTTACCCCCATGATCATAGCATAAGTGAACATGGCAGAACCCGATGTTTCTCTCCATGACGATGAATTATCAATAAGCTGCCCCCACATACCATCATTATTCTGGTACATCGCTAAGGTGGACATCATGTCCTTGTATCCTTTCATTATCCGATCCCGGTAGGTATTGTATCGTGCTTCTTTAGGTAGTATCCGCAACACCTCTGTCATCCCTACAGCCATCCAGCCATCGCCACGTGCCCAGAAAAACGGCGCGTTAGGTGCATGGTAAAACAAGCCGTTGCTGCGCTGCAGCCGATTGAGATACAACACCATCTGCCGGGCTGTACGTTCGATGTACTTTTCATCTCCTGTGGCCTGATATGCCTGAGCCTGAAGTGCAGTTATCATAAACATATCGTCTATCCATAAACGGGTTTGCCAGGAATAGCCATCGGTATCCCAGTCTTTTTGCGTCTGCGTTGCATTGGAAGGCGGCGTCCATTGTCCGTCGGCATATTTCATTCCCAAATCCTTATACCTGCTTTCTTTTTTTCCGAGGTAGATCTCAAGCGGAACTGCTCCAAAAACATAATAATCCACTTTGTTATCCGCAGTCGTATTTAAGTTCGGCTGCAAATTCTTTTCAGTCGTAAACAAAGGTTCAAACTTGTTTACCAACGCATTGTACAGTTCATCATTTTTGATACTTTTTGCAAACCAAAATGCTCCCAGCCAGGCACATACATCAGGATAGGTAATGTGATCTGCAGTATATTGGGAGTAGATATTACCCCAATAGGAGTGTTTTGTCTGCAGAAAGCGTTCGGTCAATTTTATACCGATTTTTTCAGGCTGAGATCCTGCTGGAAAGTTTTTCAAATCATATGGCACTGTGTCTTTTTTTACATCTGGCTTAGGCTCAACCTTAGGTTCACTATTCCCTTTGCTACAACCTAATAACAAAGTAGTCGTTAAAAAAAGTCCAGTTATTAAAACAGATACTTTCATGCCCTAATTTTATCATTTGTTTCCGTCATCATTGATGTCCTGTTTAAGTATATAAAAAAACTTTGTCACCAATGAGGTGCAATCTTTACAATACATTGTGAACTATACATATAGCCAATACATCATTTCCCATTCATTAACTTTTGCAGAAATAAAAAGCAAGCTAACCTGCTACCCTATTTGTTTCTGTACAATACAACTGTTACATAACCCCTGAATATATCTTTTCAATTTTTTTTTTTGCTTAATAGTGGCAATCTCAAAATGCAACCCATCTAAATTCCCATAACTCTTGCTAAAAGATTTAATAAACAAACAATACATTAATATTAAAAGGCAAAGTCGTTTTACTTAATATTATTACGATACAAAATAAACAAATACAAATCAGTAATTCTGTTCAACGTTTTGTCGAATCGTTCCAAATTCTGCCTATCTTTTATACCTGCCACATCCTTGCTCCACCTTGTGCCCTACCCACATTGTGTATTGATAATATGGCACTCATAAACAAACTATACTATATTATAGTGTTGATGGTTTGCTCACTCATAAATGCTTCATAACATATACAATGACGAAAACAGCGCGCCTCTTTTTTTTCAGTTATTCAACTCGGCTTGAAGGCGGTCCGCTATAGGATTTTTTCATTCCCCCCATATCAATGACTATTTTCTGAACGACCATACCAGGATCCCCCGCTATTACTTTAATCTTGTGGAAACCAGGTTTATCAATATACAATACGGACTTATTGATCGCCGCATTCCGTATTACATTATCGGCCCATGCCTGAGTATATTCGGGGTTAGATGAAGAAGGATAGCTGACCGCACCATCGTCTATACAAACGCCGTACCTTGTTTGTGAAGTGGAAAACTCATGAAAGGCAAGATTACGCTCTGTTGATAAAGGGAAGGTGGGCAATACATAAGTATACACATTTACCATACCACGACCAGTCGTATAAAAGTCGTATTCAACATAAGATGCATCGCTGCGCCGTGGGTCGTACACAGGGCCGGTTGGATCGCCCAATAACACAGAGCGTCCCTCAATACCCAGCTCATCAATCACAGTTATTTTAACACCGTTGCTTTCTTTTTTCCTGTTGAATGCCGCTCCCGGTATGGAAACATATCCATTCGTTTCTATGGCAATATTCTTTAACGAATCTGCATGAGGCAAGGATGGGTTGAATACCGGAACGTAAACCAATTGTACAGAATCCTTCCATTTTACTTCTATGATCCCTTGGTAATCCACTCCCGGACTTAATTTGCTCCAATCCACATCTATAGTGACCCGCTCCTGTTTTTCTAATAATCCGCCCGCCTTACCAAGCCTAAGCCACTCCCTATCACAAGAAATAGAAAAGGGTATAGCCTGTAGCCCGGTATTATACAGCTCGAAATAAACGGGCTGTTTGCTGCCTTTACTTAAAGCAGGCAGCACATACTGCATCCCGGTTGTAAGGTTGTTTGTACCACAGGCCTTAATTTTAAGTGATCCCTGTTGCGGAACAGTAAGGGAATCCAAAACCGGCTTTTCAAAATAAGACGCTGTTACTCCCTGGCGCAATGACATAACCCGGTCCCATTTGCCGTTTAAAAGCGTGTTATATTGCTTTGTAATATAAACAAGGCTGTCCTGATACAACAAGGCCTTTTGCCTGATATCATTGGTGGCAGCACGTTTTTGGTGAAAGTATTCCCGGCTAAGCTGCGCATACAACCATTTTTTGTTAATGTATTCCGCGCCTTTTGAAGGGTAGTATACCAATTGATGAAAAGCAGGTTTCAGCTCCTCCGGCAGTTGCAGATAAAGTTTTTCTACCATATACCCCAGATCACTGTACTGGTTTAGCCTGTTTTGCGCTTCCTCATAATTATCAAAAGAAAATTCTGTATCCGTAGGCCGTTCGCGCGGGTATTTATTGGCATTCCATTCAAATCCCCAGCCCATATGTTCGGGTTTGCGTATAAATGCCAGCCGGGTATAAAGCTGTGTAATTTTTACCAGCTGATCATAATACTGGGCACCAAATTGTTCCGACAACCATTTTGCAGGGAAAAGCGGTGTATTATTGAAATCAAACGAGCTAAGTGAATAGGCCATCCGCAGGAACAGGGTTACAGGCTGCTCACAGGATTTTATATCTCCGGCATTCAGCAGCCATAGCCTGTTTGCACCTGTTTTATAAGCTTTGCTCAACTCTTCATACATAAGATTGGGAGTAGAAGAGCTTAGCCATAAATAGTCATGCGGAATGCCCAGGTATGAGGCATGATAATAAACGCCTGAGCCGCCGGATCTTTTTTGTTCGGTTTCATTACTTAAGCGCTTTATGTAACCATAATTATCATCGGGCCAAACGATCGTTACATCTTCAGGAATTTTCAGTCCTGCATTATACAGCTCCAGTACCTCCTTATATGGTATAAATATCTGGGGAATTTCATCTAATGGTTTGTTGATATATTTCTTTAAAATCTCTCTCTGATCTTTTATTGCCTGATCTACCAGGCTTAACCGGTCAGCCAGGCTGTAATCACCAGACATTTGCTTATCATGCAAGCCTCGTAGTGCAAGGGTATACACATTTTCATATTTCGAATTTTCACTTACCCGTTTATCAAGCGCTGCAACAATGTTTTGCCTGTTGGTCATATAATTCCAGTCGCCCATCTTTTTTTTATCCCATTCGCTGGCATTATTGAACAACAAAGGTTCCGGATGAGTTGACCCCATCACAATGCCGAAGGAATCTGCCAGCGCCTTATTTTGAGGGTATTTATTAAAAGCGCCGGACGCCTCGTGCATAGCCGGACACAGGTAATTGGCTTTTAACCTGAGCAGCAGTTCAAAAACCTTCGTATAAGTCTTTGGCCCAATATCTTTTAATTGCGGATCAAAAGTATTTTTTGCCCATGGCAGTATACCCCAATCCTCATCGTTGATGAAGATACCCCTGAACTTAACGGCTGGCGAAGGTGAAATGAAATTTTGTACACGAAGGCTGATTGCTTTATTTTTCTTTACCGGAACATCAGCCCACCAATACCAGGGCGAAACGCCCAGCGCTTCGGAAATGGAAAACAGTCCAAAGGAAACCGCACGCCGGTCGCTGCCTGCAACAACAAGCGCACGCTTCACTTTGGGAAAAGGACGGTCTACAACAAAAACGCCATAACGCTCCCACTGGTTCAGGAGCGAATCCACTTTAATCTTCCCTGCATTTACAAGCTCCCTGATCCATCTGCTGTCTAAGGTTCCGGCTATTACCATCGTCTCCGCACTTACAGGACTGGTATAAATACCTGGCAGTGCTCCCGTAACCAGATGTATATCTTTTGCAAACAACTGCACGGTAGTTTCCACAGACACAGCATCTGCTGCATCATACAATATTTTTATGCCTGGAAAGTAAACGCCGGTGGCGGTTCTTTTGTCTTCTACCTCAAACTGGGCTGCCGCAAACAGACCACACATTAAAAATAAACCAAGTACTATAATTTGTATTTTCAGCTTACACATTTGAGCTTGTTAAATCGTTAAATAATTGGAACAACAGTGGTTTTGCAGTACCGGGTTCTGATCATTGACTATCCAAAACAAATTTTTTGAAAAGTGCGGCCTGCCTTTCGCCCCCTTTTGAAATCAATCCTACACGTACCGCCCTGTCCCATGGAGGCAGGTAAGAAATATCAACCGCCTGGTCGTTCAATATATTAAACTGTACTCCATCAAAACTGTACATAAAAGTGGCCTGTGTATTGTTCTCTACTTTTACTTTCAGCACTAACTGCGAGGGCATCTTAACTGTCTTTTCAGCAATCATCTTTACCTTGCCATTCTTTAGTTCCATCAGGCGAATATGGTTATTATAAATTGTTGCATATACCATATTCTTATCATCGCCTATCAGGGCAATCCCGGCTTGTGATGTAGTTTTTCTCAGTACGGTAACTTTAGCATTATAATTATATGACAAAACGGAGCGGCCAAGATATGCACCACAAACGCCCGGGAGTGCCTTCAACTTTAAAGTGTTTTGTGAAATAGCGTACTGCACATTCTGAAATATGCTCCAATGCCAGCTATCTGCAAGCTTAACGCCGGAAAAATCATCTACAGCCTTCCCGGCGCTTATCAACCGGCCATAGTTATTGCTATTTAAGAACCGTAGCCAGCCATCCGGCGTAAACTCAAATTCATTTAAAAGCCCCTGCCTTCCTCCATAAGCCCCGCTACCCGTGCTATATGCATGATAAAGAAAATAAAATTTACCATCCTTTTCAACAGGCGTTCCATGACCGGGGCATTTCCAGTCGGGGCTGTCGGTTAAAACAGGATTCCCCTGAAATTTCTCCCAGGGGCCAAGCAGGTTTTTTGACCTGGCAACACCGGTTCCGTAATTGCATTTTTTACCGCAGCAAGCAGCAGCCGAATACAGTGCATAAAAGTAATCGTTGTGCTTTATTATAGAAACGCCTTCTACCAAACCCTTTTCCCATGGCACATCCGCGCGAAAAAGCTCTTTTTTTTCACCGACAAGAGCGGTCCTGTCCTCTTTCATTTCCGCTGCCCAGATTGGAGTGGGTTTACCAACGCTGTTACCATCTTCTTTCCATACCATATATAATTTCCCGTTCTCATCACGAACAGGAAAAGGATCTATAGAACCATATTCCTGGCATATAAGCGGCCCCAAATCTTTATACGGACCTTCAGGTTTGTCTGCCACGGCAGCCGCTATACATAAACTACTATCTTTTTTGTGAGCATTATAATACATATATACTTTCCCGTTCTCATAGGTAATCTCGGGCGCCCACATATAGTAGTCCGCCCATGTCGGCATTTCTGTAAACACATGCCCGGCCGCTTTCCAGTTTACAAGATCGTTTGAATGGTATAAAGTGAATACCGGGAACCAATTTGAGGTTGTTCCGACAGCCCAGTACTCATTGTCAATTTTAACAACAGAGGGATCAGGATGGTCTCCCGGCAAAACCAATTGCTGGGCATTAGCAACAAGAAGAAAAGAACACAACAGTAATGATAAAAATAAACGCATGATATTAATTTTCTATAACAGATATGTTTTCAGACAGCAATCTTTCCTGAAAAGCAAAGCAAATTTGACATTGCTCCTCGATTCTGTCAGATAAAACAGACATCATAAACTTGTCAAAATAAATAAACCGTTGCGAAATGTATTGTTCATTGTTTTTACTAATCGTATCAAATATGATGAATGTACTATACAGTTCATACAATTCTACTTCATAACCCATTTTGTTTTAATGTTATTATTTATATTTGAATTCAATAATTATGAAATTATTCTGTTATAGCGCCTTGCTTCATTTATTCCTGCAGATTGCCATTTCTTCACCATGCTATGGGCAATACTATTTTAAGCATTATCGTGTTGATGATGGGTTAGTTCATAATTCGGTAATATCTGTTATCCAAGACAGAAGTGGTTTAATATGGATAGGTACAAGGGCAGGCCTAACCCGTTTTGACGGTTATTCGTTCAAACCATGCGAGAATAAAAAAAATAAATTTGGAAGCGTAGGGAACAACGTGATCAATAGTATTGCAGAGGATAAAAATGGAATGATATGGGTAGGAACAGGTAAGGGGCTTTTTAAATATGATCCATATAAAGAAATCTTTTCTGAACTCGAGCAGGTGCCCAAAGAATATGTCAGCAATCTTATTATAGACAGGAATAGCAATTTGTGGTTCCTTGTCAATTTTTCGTTGTATAGGTACATTCAGTCTGAAAACAGAATTGAG
The DNA here is from genome assembly GCA_047601605.1 of Niabella sp. GTDB lineage: Bacteria > Bacteroidota > Bacteroidia > Chitinophagales > Chitinophagaceae > Niabella. The sequence goes on along the minus strand of JASGIU010000002.1, from coordinate 774,989 downwards.
AACTTGAAAATACCAGCATCCTGTATCGCTTTGGACTCCAGTATGAATTTATGGATGGGAAATGATGATGGGGTAATTCGTATTTATAATCATAAAAAAGGGAGTGATAATGACATAAGAATCGTTAGCCAGGCAATTCCCGCAAATTCCAAATCCATAAGCAAGATATATCCGATTAATAACGACAATATATTAGTAGGCTGTTTTAAGCAGGGTCTAAAAAGTTATAATACCAAGACAGGAAAGGTCAATTCCTTGCCCCTTCATACTGATAATAATGAAATATATGTGCGTGATATTGCACTTGGTAACAATCAGCAATATTGGATTGCTACCGAATCAGGTATTTACATTTATGACCCACTGCGCAACACAAGTTATAATCTAAAGAAACGCACCGGTGATCCCTATGCTCTTGCAGACAATGCTGTTTACACTATTTGCAGGGATAATCATGGTGGTATATGGGTAGGCACTTTTTTTGGTGGCTTAAGTTATTACTCAAAAGAAAACGCCAGATTTGAAAAATATTATCCCAAACCTGGAGTGAACTCCATATCCGGTAATGCCGTAAGAGAGATATGCGCTGATGAAAACCATAATTTATGGATTGGCACCGAGGATGCAGGGCTGAATAAATTAAATTTAAAAACGGACGAATTTACAAATTATATTGCTACAGGGAAAAAAGGGGCTATTTCTTACCCTAATATTCATGGTCTTTTAGCATGGGGGCAACAATTATTCATCGGCCCGTTTTTACAAGGCCTGGAAATAATGGATATACGCACCGGTCTGGTTACAGACAGGTTTAAACTTATCGGTGCTAAGAACGATCAGGTAAGCGACTTTGTGATATCAATCTATCGAACGAAAGATAACAGACTATTGGTGGGCACTGCATACCACGGCTCCGGATTGTTTGAATATGACACACATCACAAAACATTTAAGCGCATTCCTCAGATTCCCTATAACTCTTATGTTTTTGATATTTTTGAAGACTCAAAAGGAAATATTTGGACGGGCAGTGTAACCCAAGGTGCCTATTATTATAATCCCCAAACCGGCGCTAAGGGTAACTTTCACTTCGGCGATACTATAAAGGGGCAACTTGTCAATGAGTTTGCCGTATATAATATTTTTGAGGACAGCAACCATTTCTTATGGTTTGCCACAACAGGCGGTGGATTAGTGAAATTAAGTCCTGATTGGAAAACTATCAAAAGATACTCTACCAAGAACGGGCTACCTACCAATGTATTGTATGCCATCCTTGAGGATAATTCAAAACATTTATGGATCAGCTCTCTCAAGGGCATAATCCGCTTAAATATCGAAACAGAGGAAATAAAGGTCTATACTCAGGCAAACGGATTGATAACCGATCAATTCAATTATAACTCTGCATATAAACATAGCAATGGAAAAATGTACTTTGGCTCAGTTAAAGGAATGATTGCATTTGACCCCGCTTCTTTTGACCAAAAAGAACCAAGTCCGCCAACCTATATTACAGGCCTCCAGATCAATAATAAAGAAGTAACCCCCGGGACGGCAAACAGTCCGCTTCATAAGTCCATTCTGTACACCGATACCGTAATGCTTCAATACAATCAAAATAATTTCAGCATTGAATTTGCGGCGTTAAATTTTTCTGCTCCCGAGGTAACCAGATATAAATACCGAATGAAAGGCCTGGACGAATCCTGGACCTATCTCAGCACCAATCGAAACGCTTATTTTACAGACCTGGCCCCGGGAAAATATGAATTTATCGTCCAAGCCGAAAGTAATACCGGAAGCTGGATAGGCAAAGAACGCCACCTGTTTATTAACATCTTGCCTCCTTTCTGGAAAAGTAATACTGCATATTTATTATATGCAATAACACTTGCCGCTTGCTTATATTTTATAGTGCGTCTTTATCATCAATATCTCGAAAGAAAGAATCTTCAAAAACTGCAACTCTTTGAGCACGAAAAAGAAAAAGAAATTTACCAAGCAAAAATCGAGTTCTTCACTAATATCACACATGAAATACAAACTCCTCTTACGCTTATCGCCGGGCCCATCGAGTGGCTAATCAAAAAGTTTGGTAAAGAACCTGACATCAAGAAAAGCCTTACAATTGCCGAAAAAAATACTAAACGACTGGTAGAATTAACCAGTCAGCTTCTTGACTTCAGAAAAACAGAGGCTCATCAGTTCAGTTTGAACTTCGTAAAAACAGATATCATTACCTTGGTTACTGATCTTGTAACGGGATTTAAACAGCAAGCCAACAGCAATAATATTGATTTAAACCTGGAATTGCCTGAGGAGCACTTTACGGCGTTTGTAGACAGAGAGGCTTTTATTAAAATATGCACTAACATGACCTCAAACGCTATTAAATATGCCACGGAGAGGGCAACGGTAACTATTAAGACGATTGAAGATTCCGACAAACACTTCACTATTCTTTTTAAGAATGACGGCAAAGGCATACCCGAAGAATTCAGGCAGCAGATATTCGAACCCTTTGTCAGGCTGCGGGGAAACAATAAACCCGGTACCGGTATTGGCCTGTCGCTCGCAAAATCGCTCACCGAGCTTCACAATGGATCGCTGCGACTTGTTTCCGGTGAACAGGATTTGATTATTTTTGAACTGCAACTGCCCATTCATCAGAAAATTGAATTTCAATTGAGCAGTTGGAAAAAGATAAAATAATTATGACCGACAGCATTCTTATTATTGATGACAATGAAGATATCCTGGAATTTCTATCCGTAGTGTTGGGAGACTTTTACAAAATACACCTGGCCCTTAATGGAGAAATAGCACAAGATATTCTGAATAAAGAAACAATCAGCCTGATCATATCAGACATTATGATGCCGGGCATAGATGGTTTTGAACTTTGCAGCCTCATTAAATCAAATGTTGAGTACTGTCATATCCCAATCATCCTATTAACATCAAAAAATACTTATACAGCTCATATTGAGGGCTTGGAGGTCGGGGCAGATGCATATATCCAAAAGCCCTTCTCGTCCGAACTCTTGCAAGTACAGATTGCCAACCTGCTTAAAAACCGTCGAAAAATAAAAGACCACTTTGCCAGTTCCCCATTTGAGGATGTCCGTGTAATGGCTCATTCAAAAACAGATGAAGCTTTCTTGAAAAAATTAGACGAATATATTAGAAAAAATATTAGCAATACCAATATTGATGTGGACAGACTTGCTGAGCACATGTTTATGAGCCGTACCACATTTTATCGCAAAATAAAATCCCTTTCATCCCTCTCCCCAAAAGAGTTAATTGATGTTACCCGCCTAAAAAAGGCAGCCAGCTTAATTGCTGAAAATGAACTTTCATTATATGAAATTTCGAAAATGGTGGGCTATAGTTCTCAAAGCCTTTTCAGCCGCAATTTTCAGAAGTATTTTAAAATGTCTCCCATAGAATATTTCAATTCATTACCAAGAACCTAAGCTCATAAGGATTATGCCTTGAGCCACCTACCTTTACTCACTCATATCTGACAAAGAGATAGACTGTGATTGCATAAAAATATTATTTAAGAATGATAGATACCTTTATAAGATCTTATCAATTATCAGCTTAGGATCATAAATGGCTACAGCCACCCTGCTATCAGCACAGCCATAGTACAGGAACCATTTGTTCTTAAAGAAAACCAGTCCTTCCACAAAAACAGTACCTGCCGGGTATTGGCCGCTTTTTTCAAATGGCTCTGCAGGAACAAAAAACGGTTTGTCCAAACGACCTATCACTTTTGAAGGATCTTTGAGATCAAATAGTACCTGTCCTGCGGCATAAGTATTCGCTGTGTAACTGGTATCCCGTTCACTACCTCCTTTGTTTTTACCGTTATATAAAACAAGAATCCCTTTGTCCGTAATAATTGCCGGAGGTCCGCATTCGGTAAGATCACTATCAAAATAATGAGGTCTTGGCCTTACTATGGCCTGCAATTCGCCTTTCTTATCTAAAGTGGGCTGCCAGCTTATTAAATCATCGGAAGTGGCGATATTCATAAACCTTTCACCCCAGTACATCATGTACTTACCATTCACTTTTGCTATTACCTGCTTTCCGTTCTCTATTTTGGTAACGATCGAAGCGGATTTGCAAAACATATCTTTAAACCTTCCGTTATACGCCTCCCAAAATACAGGGCCATGCTTGGTCCAGCTTTTCAGGTTCCTGGATGTAGCCACTGCCAGGCGTGCCACTTTCCTGTTCCACTGGGTGTACATCATTACATATAAACCATCTTCTGTAACCGCAATACGCGGATCTTCACAGCCACCGGGCCATTCTAATTCCTTTTGCCCGTCTTCAGCAGGATAAAAAACCGGTTTAGAGCTTCTTTTCATCTTAATACCATCCTTGCTTTCAGCGATACCCAACCGGGAAGTACGTTTGCCGATACCTTTCCCCGACTCATCCTCTGCACGATACAGTACATATATCTTATTGTTTTTTACAGCTGCCGCGGGATTAAATACATCACTTGCTTCCCAGGCCAGCTTTTTCTGACTCATAGGATCAAAGAAAACACTCTTCCTGTTTGGAGAGAGAACCGGATTTACATTAGCCGGTCTTATAAAAGGGCCCATTGACCAATCCGGAAGCGCATCCTGTGCTTTTGTTAATGCAGCGAGAGGTAGAAAAACCATTAAGAATAACAACCGTAAAAACATAATATGCATAAATTTTAAATTTATTTCCCCGGTATTTAAAGTAGCAATCAGCATGCTCATTTTAATACACAGTCTATCAAAAATATCTACCTGAATATCTTAACCATTTCGGGTTTGATCACCTGTAACATCCTGTCAAAGCCCAGATCATTAGGATGAATGCCGTCCGTTGTACCTTCATGATCCCTGCCTAAAAGATCATCAGCCAAGATCAGATAGAGCCTTTTAATCCCTTCCTTTTTCAGCTTTTCGAACTCCGTCTGTACATTTTTATCTTTTAAGCGCGAAATATTAGCGATAGCCGAATCAAAATTGCCACTTTCACGAAAACCGGCTTGTATCAGAACAATCGGTGCAGCGGGATGGGCGGCCCTGATTGCTTTGACCATGTAAGCAGTCCGTTGTATAATCTGCTCAGGACTCGGATTGGCAAAACAGTCAAGCACAAACGCATCGGCCCGGATATTAGCAACCATATCGGCTACTTCTTTTTCCATTTTACCATTCCCACTGAGGCCAAGATTTATGAAATTAACACCCATATCTCTTGAAAGCCTTGCCAGATAAGCCATTCCGGGCCTGCTGGCAGACGCGCCCTGTGTAATGCTTGAACCATACACAACTACCCGTTTCTTTTTAAACGGATCTTCGCCTGCTGAAATATGATAACCACTGTCAATTCCTACCGAAAGGCTTTTAACTTCATCATACAATGGCAGGTAGAGCAAACATTCTTTTTCACTCTCGTCCATATTCTGTACCAATACATATTCATTGCACACAGCATCAGGCCTGCCTACTCCTGCAAACTGCCAAACACCATCCCGTTTAATATACAGGTCCAATCCTTTATTCATAATAGGCGTCATATTATTGCCTGGCCGGGAGTTTGTAACGCACCATTTAGCAGCAATACGCGGGCTGTTGGTTTTAAAGCTGATAACAAGCCCCGCAGCATGCGTTAGTAATCTTTTAATTACCGGGGAAAAATCCTTGTGGAGCGAAGTATCGATACGGCAATAGCTATTCGGCAAAGGGAAAGCCTGTCCTATCAAATTAAGAGAAAGGCCGTCTGTATAAACTAACGAAGGCCTGGCTGATCGTTGTGCTGGCAGACAAACCGAAAGGCAAATACATACAAGGAGTATAAAAAATCTTTTCATTTTTAAATTTATTAAAAAACTGATAATATTGCCTGATTTGCATTTATGGATTCCACCGCCAGTCTCTTTGCCTTAAACCAATTTTCTCCTGAAACTTCTATCGTAATATTCCGTTCCTCACCGGGAAGCAGTGAAAAGAAATTATCAGAATAGAATGTTGCCGGTAATACTGCTCCATCCTTATCTGTTAGCCTTACCTGTGTAAAGAATGCTATTTTATCAGATGTATTCTTTATATGAGCATTTAAAAATATGCTTCCGTTGACCGTTCTTTTTTTCACACTACCATTTAAAATTGCTTCAGGCATCTTGTTAATATCAGCAAACCCCGAAACCGCGGGGCCAGTCATCGTCCAAGCTCCTTTATAAGCATCCTTGGATCGCCAGTAAAACGCTTCGCCAACTTCTTTTCCGGCAGGAGACTTTAATGTCAATTTGATAAAATGAACCTGTGTAATGTTGTCATCAAAATCCAGCTTCAGCGCATCTTTCACCAATCCGTCGGCCGGGATATTTATTTTCTTTGACCGGGTATACACCAGCTTTGAATTAAGATCATAAACTTTTGCCTCTACTGTATAATCAATGAACGATCGCCGATAATCGTTATACACTGAAACTGTATTTTTATAATAGTCAAACTGAGGATGTAAGGGAGCCAGGCCGTTTTGTGCATAATACAACGCCGCTGTAGGGCGCAGGTACCAATCATACATGCGGCTTGCAGTTTGCGGTAGCGGACTATTATGATACCAGAATAAGAAGCCGGATGCGAACCTGTCGCCCCACGAGAACTTGTTGTAGTTCCACACTTCGCAAATGGCCCTGTAATTCATAGCCCCTACCAGCTGCGCCTTCCGCGCATATTCATCAATAGAAGATGACGCTCCGAACTGGTTCTCCGCTTCCCTGTATTTCGTATTCATATTATGAAAACCATTTCCGTCAAGATAATTCCACACAGAGTCGTTAATAGGCCAAAGGTCATTTTCGGGCATCATTTCCCTCAATGACTCTACCAGTGGCAGGCTGGGCGTGCCGTACTCAGGATTGAATCCATCTACCCGGCTACCCCTTGGAGACGCAGTATTTTCAAAATACTGCATAGGGTTTTCATACTTATAAGGGCTACCGTCATGTACACCACAACATTCGGACTGCTCCTGGTAACCAATAGTAGAATCTAACTCATATATAATAGCTTTCGTTCCCGGAAGCTCCTTTGATTCGTTGGAAGCTACATAATAAGCTACCGAAGGATGCGAACGTATCCGTTTAACAGTTGCCCTGAGGTTTTGAAAATAAAGAGCCGTATCCTGCGGAAAACGCGTATCGCCCGTAATCCAGAACTCATTCCACACCAGCAGCCCCAGCTCATCGCAAGCCCTGTAAAACTCGTCGGACTCAGCTATTCCTCCTGCCCAAAGACGCACCAGGTTAAAACCTGCCTGTTTTGTATAGCGCAGTTCAGTTCTTGTTCTTTCTGCAGAACCTCTCAACATGGCTTCCGGAACCCAGTTGGTACCCCTGATGAATACAGGGTGCCCGTTTACAATAAACCTGCGGGAACTATCGGGCGTATGCTGATCTGTTTGGATCTGCCGGATACCAAAACGTGTGGTAAGCTGGTGAGAAACCTCATTACCCTGTTTGAACTCCAGCTTCAGCGAATATAAATGTTGATTGCCTTTATAAATCGGCCACCACAGTTTGGGGGTCTTTATTTTAAGCTGCGGATAGTTATCCGGTCGAAAAACAACCTGTTTCGTTTCTCCGGGTTGCAGCTCCACATCGGTCTCAAAGCGAATAGCCGTACCTGCAATAGTACCCGTAAGCTTTCCTTTTTGCCTGACAATTGTTGTATTTTTTACATCAACTGATACCGTTTGCATGGAGAAGCTTGTATCCGGCAAAGGCAAAAAAGTTTGAACAAAGGGATCCTGCAATACCACATTCCCCGTTGTGTATAGTTCCACATCTCTCCATATTCCTGTATTCCTGTCGCGAATACCATCCGGCGAAGTGAAGTCCCAGCCAACGGACATCAGCATGGTTACATTCTTACCAATTTCCCCGTCACCGCCGTTGTTGTTCTCTCCTACTGCCCCTGTCCTTTTTTTACTGTTTCTGTACACATCGCCGGGAGCATCTACCGGCAATACATCTACCGCTAAAACGTTCTTTCCTGTACGGTTTACAATATCCGTAATATCAAAATTGCCGGCTTCAAACATACCTGCCATCGTGCCCAGCTTTTTGCCGTTCATCCAAATGGCAGCCCTGTAGTTGATACCGTGCAGCTTCAGCCATAGTTTCTTGCCGGTGAATGCAGCAGGAACTTTAAACTCCGTTCTAAACCAGTAGTGATAAAATTCCCTGCCTGTCTCAGAAATATCAGGAATAAGATTGCGCGAGCGGCGATTGTTATCTCCATAATAGGGTTCAGGATATACCTTATTATGAACCAGGCTGTTTAAAACCGTTCCCGGCACAATTGCCGGCAGCCAGCCCTCAGGCTTATAGGTAACAGATGATATAACTTCTCCGGAGCCTGTCTTACTTGCGTTTTGCATATACCAGGCAGCTCCGTAACTTCTGCCAGGTTTTAAAAATACAGACTGCGCTGCAGACGGGCTCATTTCAGCACCTGCCTGCTGTGCATTTGATTGCAGCAACTGGATAGTAATAATTATAGTAAATAGTAAACGGTTTGCTTTTAACATAAAAAATACATATTGAAATATCATGTTGCGGTTAATAATTTATTCAGGTACCCGGGATAACTTTCACCATTAACAGATCCGTCACCTTTGGTTATACTATCCCCGAAACATACTATACCTTCTTTAGGAAGATTGTGGTACATGATATAATCATATACAGCAAGTGCCATAAACCGGTACCCGTTTGGCGTGGGATGAATACCATCTGTTTTATTGGAGTTGGCTTCATTCTGAATCAGCGAATCTTTGCCCGTTCCTGTTTTTCCAACGGCCAGGAACCGTTGTTCCACATCCAGAAGATGGACTTTATGTTGTTTTGCAATTTTTCGAATAACATCATTAACCTGCTTTCTCCTGCCACTCACACCTTCAGGGTTATAAAAAGATGCCGGATGCCGGGTAAGCAAATAAGGTTCATACGCAGGGAGAATAGTCATCAGCAGCAATTTGCTCTTGCTTTTAACAATGCGCTCAGAAAGCTTCGAAAGATTTTTTTCGTATTGATCTACAGGCACATGCTTCACACTGTTCATATCATTAGTTCCTATCATCAAAATGGTAAGTTTTGGCTGATAGGCAAGACAATCTTTGTCAATACGTTCCAACAGGTCGACTGTATTATTTCCGCCAATACCACTATTGATAGCAGGCAGGTTCCCGTTTTTTGTGAACGCTTCTCCTGTAATTACCATTTGTTTTGACTGAGCTGGCAAATTGCAGGAAATAAAAAGCCCGGCCATACTGGCAACACCCTGATTAATAAAGCTCCTCCTGGTATGTATTGTCCTCATTTTTGTTAACTACTGTTTTATTAAAGGCACAAATAATACTGCATCTGCGGCCACTGTTCCATTGGCATTTTGATTGGATATTTCAACGTATGCTTTTCGTCCTTCGGGCAACGTGTATGCTCCAAGTGCTACCCACTCTCCGGAAGTCTGGCCTGCTATCTTTATATCTTTGCGATGGATCGTTTTTAATATTGGGCGCTTCCCATCGTACACTTTAAGCTGCAGCACATCAGAGGCATTTTGTAACCTCGGATAGTAAAAATAAATTTTATAGCTGCCTGGCTTTTGTATATAAGGTTCGAAACGTACACTGGCAGCGGATTGGACATTATTCGACAAAAATGAAGGACCATATCCTCCGGAGCCTTCTTTTTTCCATTGCCCGGAAATCGCTTTAACATCGCTGTCATCAACAAGTATTTCTGGTGTACTGCCATCAGCCAACGGATCGTTCTTTAGTTGTTGCTGCAAAGAGGTTATATTTATTTCCTGCACGGCAACTCTATTATTAATAGCCATTGATGCAGCAATAGCTGCAGATTGACCCAGCACCATAAATACAGGTTCCATCCGGATGGAACCATAGGCGATATGACTTGCAGACAAACACACCGGAACAAGCAAATTGGTGCACTCCTTACGGTCCGGGGTAATAGAGCGGTAGGTTACGGGATAGGGTTGTATGCCCTTAATCTGTACATCACCTTCATTTTTAACCATGCCATTCCATACAATACGTTGCGCATTATGAGAATCCATATTATATGCGGCCATACCAACACCATCATTTACTATTTCCTTACCTGCACAATTAGCCTGCGTCATTACGTATGCTCCAATCATACGTCGCGCCTCCCGGATATAAAGCTGAGGGGTCCAATGCTGTGTTTTCAAATATTCATCTTTCGGATATCCCCATTGCAGCATCTGCTCTCTAAGATGTACCGGCACTCTCAGGTCATGCCCAATAAAGTATAAAAGCCCTTTTGTATAGTCAACATGGTCCTTAAAAATCTTTGCTCTTGCTGCATAATCGCCATCCGGAAATCCGTAATTCATCCCGATCATATCTGTAGAGAAAGGTCCCTGGTTATTGATATCCGTTTTACGGTTGGGCATCATATCCATTTTCAGGATCTCACCAAGAGCCTTTGCAGGCTTTGCTGAAAGGTAACGTAGTAACAACCCGTAACAGGTAGAATCATAGCTATCAGGACGTTCTATTGGCAATCGGTTTTCGGGATCATTGCTTAAACATATCCTGAAATTATATGCCTGTATTTTTTTATCACCGGAACCAACTTCCTTCAATGGTTCATCACTTATGCCCCACAACAAACCGCTTTCGGGTTTTCCGGGAACTACATAGGGATCTACACCATCAGGAAACTGATGCTTGTCTTTTAATTGCACGCCATTTGCCGTTTCTTTGTATTGTTCATTTGATTCCCGGCCGGTTGTGTAACTGACGCCTGCCATGGCCATCAAATCTCCTTCATAGGAGCAATCAATAAATTGTTTGGCTTTTACCTGTACAGTTCCTGAAGCCCCATCGGAATTTTCCAATTCTATTGATTGTATAGCAGCTCCTGATTTGTTGACTCTATGTAACCGCTTTCCATATAAAACCCGGCAGCCCGACCTCTTTATATAATCAAGAAATATTGCTTCGGCAACTTTCGGCTCAAATATCCATTGCTCGAATTTCCCATAATACTGCCCTATGCGCCGGTAAAAGTCCCTGGCCAGCCCGGTAACAACATACTTATTGCCAATATCTGTAAAACCCAGGCCCCCGGCAGATAATCCTCCTAACCGATATCCGGGCTCAATCAGCACCACTGTCTTTTTCTGGAATGCGGCAGTATAGGCTGCTATAACACCCGCAGAAGTACCTCCATACACACAAATATCAATGTTAAAGCTATTTTCAACAGGTTGAGCTGTTGATAAAGAAGATATAAAAATGCAAAAACAAGCAATTATCTTATGCATATAACTTTTAAAATCAGTTAATGTGGGGGGGCCGGATATATACCTTATTGACACTACAAAGATCGTTTTTATTTATTCAGCGCTGCTACTATATAACCCGGTAAACTTGTAGTCATCAGCAGAACTTTAATTTTGAATGGAATAGCTATTTCAACAAATGCATTTCTGCTTATACCCTGTTTAAGAAAACAGATAACCAGGTTCAACAATTATTACTTATTTCCCCATGAGTGCTGCGGCGCACCACAGATAAGGCGCTTGCCCATGAAAATCACCTGCAAGACGCGGACGGTCATGGTAATACTGTTTGTCGTTTTTTTTGCCAGTGCCAATACAAACTTCTGTTACATTATTGCGTTCGTCAATATACGGAATCATCGCCATCCATGCCTTCCGTGCAGCAGGGGCGTATTCAGAAGCTTTTAACCATCCCTGCTGAATACCCCGGATAAAGGCGTAGGTGAACATTGCTGTTCCGGATGTTTCAGGCCAAAACTCCGGTTCAGTAATCAGTTGATTCCACATACCATCCGGCCGTTGATAATCTTTCAGGCTTTTCATCATAGTTAGGTAACCTTTTATAATACGCGGACGGTCTTTGTGGTCTTTAGGTAAATCGCGAAGCAGGTCTGCCATGCCCACGGCCATCCAGCCATCTCCTCGCGCCCAATAGTAAGGGACATCCGGAGCATGATAAAAAAGCCCGTTGGGGCGTTGCAACTCATCCAGGTATAATACCATCTCTTTTGCAGCACGATCTATATATTTTGTATCACCGGTAACTTTATATGCTTCGTTTTGCACAACAGTAATCATATACATATCGTCAATCCAAAGTCGTGTTTGCCAGGAGAAGCCTTTATCTGCCCAGAATTTTTCCTCACTATTTGCATGCTCCGGTAATTCCCATTGAGTATCGGCATAAGCTAATCCCAATTTCCTATAGCGTTCGTCTTTTGTTATCTGATAGAGCTTCAGCGCAACACTCCCGAACATATTATAATCCACATGATTCATTGGTGGCAACAGTGCTTTTTCTTTGGCAAAGAAAGGTTCAAACTTATTCTGTAAAAGCCTGATAAGCTTCTGGTCTTTTACTTTCAATGCATAATCAAGCGCACCATTCCATGTACATACTTCTGCATAGTGAATATATTTTCCGGCATAAAGTTCATGTCTCTCGTTTACAAAATGATAGGCCAAACGTTTTCCTACTTCCTGTGGTGTAGAACCTTTTGGAAAATCTGCCAGTATATCGCGCTGAGCAAATAATAGCTGAAAAGGGAAAATAAGCCATAATAATATCAATACTTTTTTATTCATACACTAATTCTTTTTAGATAAACAAGGATTAATATAATTGAAGACTCCTTATAAATTTCGTTGCAGAGATATCAATAATACTATGGCTTTCATGGTATAAAAACTATGACATTACATAATTTGTTAGAGTACTTTACATATATCTTCATAATCCCTATCTGCTTTAAGAAGAATCATATACACGTAATAAGATTTATACCTTGCCAAATCATTAAAACAGCACAGATTCAATCGTCTAAGTTCTAACATTTTCTATGTGTAAAATAATAAAACATTCTTTTTATAGTCTATTCAATATTTTGTCGAATCGTTCCAACTTTTGAATGCTAAAAAAGTAACACTTACATTAAAACGGATTTCTATCTATTATCTTACTAACAGATACTAACACAAATGCTTACTTCCTTCATTTACCGAATTTTTCAGAAACGCAAACCAAGGAGTGCAAATGGTTGATTGATTATGTAATTTATAGGAACGATTTAGACTTTAACTAAGGCGGAGACCGCCAAATTTGATAGTTCAATCAACCGTTTTATGTGTTAATATCAAGCAACAACCATAAGACTTTTACCCCACACGTTACAGATAAAAAATGTCTGTAACGACTTCGTTACCGTATTAAGACAAAGGTTTCAGCTAACAACATAACATCTATAAACGATAGGGAAAAAACAATGATTGTAATATCTGGATTCTGGGGCAAAAAGAAACCGAAACTATTGCTCAACAATTTAACAAATAAAATCATCCTCAAGATAATCGGAGTTTTAAAATCATCCAAAACTTAATTATATAATTATTTATTTAGACAGACAATTAAATAAGAAAGTAAATCATATAAAGAAATTATAAAATATGAGCAGCCTATAAATATTTAGTTCAAAAAGTAAAGCATCCTTCTATTTATCGTTTACACTATTATATCTAATCAAAATAAGATTTTCGTTTCTATATATAGGTTTTAGAGTAGGTATCGTAAATGGTAATCCAATATCTTAACAGGCAGGCTCTCCTTTTGTTATGCTTACCAATAAAGAGCTTTTCCTGATGGACATATGCTTAAAAAAACCGTAACCAAAAAGAAGTCAAAGAAATTTTCAATAAAGTGACGCTTAATCAATCTTCTTTCCTTCAAGGTCACCGGATTCTTTTATTGAAAACCCTTCATTGTTTCTTAAAATGATTTGCTCATACTGATAACCGCGCGGAAGTTTGATCTTCTCCATATCAATATTATTGGCATCGTCAAAAACAAAAGCCGGGCGGAAGTCTTCAGCAGCTAATTTCAGCGTAATATTTCTCATTGTAATATTATCGGCATGCCGCACATAAAAAGCCCAGGCAGGCATTTCTCCGAACATAGAAAACTCAGGGTATTCTTTGATCTTTTCCGGAAAATCCTTCAGTCTGCTTAAGGGAAAATAAGCCTGTCCTTTAGTGGCACGGCCAGGATAAGTAATTTCCACGTTCTCGATCGTAATATCTTTCACCTTATGTCCCGGGATACCCGTTATCGAAGAAGAAATAGGATTCGTATATGCCGGTTCATGGGCTCTCAAATCATAATTAATATCGGGCCTGATAAAAGGAACCTGTACCTTCATATTGCCTATATAAATATTTTTTAGTTGGCCTACTCCTTCTGCCCTGTTCCCCAGCCTGATAAATATAGCATTGCCTGTGTTTTTGGCAACGATATTGGTTGCCCTGATATTTTCAATAGTGCCACCGTCAACGCATTCGATGGCTATTGCTGACCGGTAAGTGTCGAATACTTTTATATTATTGATCGTAACATTCTTAAAGCCTCCGTAAGAGGCAGTTCCAAATTTTATCGCACTTGCGCCGGAGCGAACGGTACAGTTGGCTATCAGAACCGAGTCGTTCGTTCTCCCCGGATAATAAGATTTCAGGCAAATACCGTCATCCGCCGAATTAATATCGCAATTGGTAACCTGTACATTTTTACAATCAGTAATATCCATACCATCATTATTCCAATACGCAAGGTTTATGATAACCAGTTTATCCAGCACCAGGTTATTACAAAGCTCAAAAGAAAGTCCCCAACTGGCGGAGTTCATTAATGTTGCTTCTTCTATTTTCACGTAGTCACAAGTAGAAAAACGAACGAGCTTGGGACGTATCTTTTCATTAGGCCTGTTGGCCCATGAAGAATAATTGGGATCTTTAATAATTCCCAGATGGTAAAGGCTGTCGATATTTATTGCCAACGCTCTACCCTGTCCGTCAACAGTGCCTGGTCCGGCAATAGAGATATTGTCCGCACGGTATGCTACAAAAAGGGCTAATGAAGCATTATCATCATTCTTGGGCTTCAGCGCTCCTCTTTCCAGGTGAATTTCTTTATACTGAAACGGGTCGGTGCTTCCCAGTAATACCGCTCCTTTTTGTAAATAGACCGACACATTGCTTTTCATTTCCAGCGAGCCGGTAAGGAACTTGCCTTTGGGTATCACAACTACTCCGCCCCCGTTTTCAGAGGCTGTATTAATAGCCTTCTGAATGATTTCGGTATTAAGGGTTGTTCCATTGCTCACAGCGCCATATTGCTGAATATTATATTGCTTTGAACTTTGGGAAATTAACTTATTGCTGTGCAGGAATAATACCAAGAAGATGCAAACCGACAACGCATCTATTCTACAAGTGGACGCACCGCATGACACCAAATCACCCGTTCGTAATTTAAAAGGGTCATGAATAAACTTTTTACTTTCTCTTTGAGTAACTGCTTTAAAAATCTTCATTTTATATACCTATTTTAGCTTATGAAAATTAGCCGGTGCCAGCCGGATATACTCCGCAGGGAAGATCTTGTAGTTAGCTGCTTTTTCTGTGTTATACTTCTCCAGCGCAGCTGGGTCAAGGGCTACCTTAAGTGTAAGAGATTTTTTAAGGTTGCCGGGGATGGGAACAGCTGCGCCGAGCCTTATTTTTTGAAAACCGCTCGTGTCAATCGTTGCTGTTTCTGTAAAACCACCGGCAGAAAGTGTTACGTAAGCACCGGGCACATCATTACCATCTACAAACTTCGTTTTAGAGCAAGATACTGATGCTATGATGATTGTTATTAATAACAGTCTGATTATTGCTTTTATTTTCATCTGTATATTTTTTATTTTTTCTATTATCAGATGGAATTTTATAGTAAAATATTTTTAAAAATCCGTAATACCCAGTATTATTAGTTAGTATTCGCCTCTATAATCATATCATCCACCCCTATCTATTTTATTATCCGGATTGGAAAGATCTACTTCCACCGCGTTCACCACCAGTCCTTTGCCGTAAGTACCAAATCCGTTTACAAACTGGGACAGGTTAAATTTAAACCATTTTATACCGGGAGACACCTGCTCGTAATTCAGGGTGTCTGCCGCATTTAACAGTGATTGTCACGGTTCCTTTTGCCCCCCGGTCACAGTACCATTTGCAGACACAGTTGCAACACTCTGATTATCAGAGATCCAATCAAAAGGTGTTCCGGTAGCATCACTCGGCAGCCGTTGTGCATTTACCTGTGCCGCCTTACCAACACCCAGCAACATTGTTTCCTGGCTTATCGTGATGCCAGTTAACGGCGCACTTGGAAAGGAGTTAACTTCCTGTTTACAGCTCCATGTTGATAACAGGAAGACGGTAATTACTAAAAATCTGTTCATCATCTTTCTTATAGCTTTTGAAGTTTAAAACCTAAAGGCAAACAAAACTCAACGATAAGCCAGACTTCCATCCATTTTGTTTACATTGCCAGCAACCTTTTGTACAAAAATGGTATAATATCACCTACTACCTTATCCTATTTTTATGCGTAAAAGTATCTCTTTGTATCATCTTTAGAATTTGGCTTTGTTTGTAAAATCACAGTATCAATATCTTGTCAGCATATATCAACCAATAACCCCTATACTTAACAAAATCCTATGCTGTAACATGAACAGTACAAATAGCAATCACTATAGGTATTTCGTCCTTCTAACAACAACGGGCAAAAGAGTATTTTTATCGCTCATCCTGCGCTTACTTTATTCTTTCAGCTTTCCATATTTTTTCCAGCCGCTTTGCTGCCGGTTTCAGGTTCCCTTCAAAATCAATGATTGAGTTATTGGTAAAGCAGGGAAAAGCATCATGCCCCATCCACAGCAGGATGCCCCCCGTTTTAGGGAAGCGGCGCTTTACTGCTGTTACCGCTATTTCCAGCCCTTCGGCCTGCCGTTGCTGGCTCCATTCCACATAAGCTTCCAATCCGGCTGCTATGCCTTTTTCATTGGTTAGTCCTTTCTCTTTAAGGTAGCTGTCCCATTCTATCCACCAGCCAAAACGATTCCAGAGCGGGTTATCGCGGGTAGCGGGTAAAGCATCAAGCCCTCCGCTGTATTTTTTTATCAGGGCAGCGTCCATTGCCCCTGGCACACCTACTTCAGAAAACATCATGGCATCAGCTTTTGCCCAGTATTCCCTCACAGCATTCATGCTTTGGTCATCCTGCCTGAGCGGCAATCCCCAGGGCCCATGCACATCCCAATTATTGCCTGTTCCTATATTAGCCGGGGATATCCAGATGCTGATACCCGAGGGCGAGCCTGGAACAAATCTCCGCTGCGGATCTTCGGCCCTTACTATTTCATGTAATTGCCTGATCATGGGGTGCTCCAGGCCTACAGGATGGGTATCGCCAAAATGATAGAGCTCATTACCCCCGCACCACATCAGCATAGAAACATGATGCCTCCTGTTGGATATATAGCTCCGTGCAATTTTTGCGATCTCCCGGATCTGGTCACCGTCTTCTGGCGGATAATTATCCAACCCTGACGATGATAACGGAAAATCCTGCTGCACCAACAGGCCGTACTGATCGCAAAGCTCATACAGCCAGTCTTTTTCGGGGAAGCTGCCGCCCCAGATGCGGATCATATTAATGCCCAGGTTGTGGTATTTTTTTATCAACTGCTCGTAGTGCAAACGGGACAGGTCCGCAAAATTCGGCCGTATGGGCGTCCAGTTAATGCCCTGCAAAAACAGGGCTTTCCCGTTGATCTTGCAGATCCAGGGATCTGCTCCTCCAGGTGCTCCTTCTGTAGTTACCCACTCTGTATGCTTAAATCCTATAGTGCGCTCAAACCGCTGCCGTATGGTTCCTTTTTCGTCATACCAGGTACCTTCCAGCTGGTACAGTGGCTGCTGTCCTGCCCCGTTAGGCCACCACCGGCGCACTTTAAGGTTTGCCCATTCCATACCTTCCTTCAGCTGTGCTAAGGTTACCCGCTCATCCAGCAATACCTTTTCATTATCTTTCAGCCTTACCTGGAAAGTTCCTGCTTTTAGCGCAGCAGGAGAAGCCTCTACAGCCAGCTTCAGCGTACCTGTTTCTGCGTTGCCGGCTGCATTTGTCCATACTTTCAGTTCACTGATCTGCTGCTGGTCATTTTCAGCCATTTCCAGGTACACATCGTCCCATATTCCTACCTGTACTATCCGCGGCATCCAGTCCCAGCCATAGTTGAACCGGGGCTTCCAGTCTTTTATTTTAGAAGTCCAGTACACCTGGCCAAGATACGCTGGCGGTACGCTGAAAATAACAGCTAATTGGTTAGCCTCCTCCGTTAATAACCCGGTAACATCATAAGTGTAAGAGAGAAATGCATTATCAAATGTGCCCACTTCTTTCCCATTGAGAAAGACATATCCACTGCCATCCAGTCCTTTGAATTTGAGCAAAGCCTTTCTTCCGGGTTCTTTCCACTCAGCAGGAATGGTTGTTGTAAAGATCCAGCTCCTGTTGGTTACCCATTCGCCGGACAGGCTGTTCAATCCTGTGTTCCAGTCGGGGAGCAGCTTTTTATCCAGCAGCGCCTGCTGAACAGACCCGGGTACTTTTGCAGGAATGCCCCTTACTTCAGCAAATGTGCCGCCAACTTTTTTGAAGTCAAAATTATTCCGCCAGCCTTCAGGGGTATAGCCCCACAATTGCCAGGAAAGGCCCGACAGATTATGTTGCCTGATACTATCCACAACTGCGCCCCGGCTATTATTGGCAAACACCCCCAGCAGCAGGATCAAAAAATTTACTTTCAGCCACTTCATTATTGTAACAATTTGTCTATATGGTGCAACAATTACCGGCTTCTTATTTTTATACTACCAGTAACTTTTGGACAAATATGCGCTTACAATACCTGAACCCATGTCCTCTTTTAATACATAAAAGCCTCTTTTTGTATCATTTTTAGAGCAGGGAAAGCCATATGGATACCTTATAAAAATACCCCTGCTACGAATAGTCAGGGGTAAATTGATTGCCTGTGAGATTTTTTATATTAATACAAAATGTTCGATTGGGGGCGGCTTGTTTTTTGAGTGCCAAACGCCGAAGGCTTACTGCCCATATAGAAAGTAAGAGTGCCTCCTTTTGAAATATCTTTATGCGTGATATAAGATTTTGTATAGGGTTTGCCATTGAGCACTACCTTTTGTATATATGGGTTATTGTCCGATGCATTGACCACTTTTACATGAAACATTTTATTATCCTTTAGCTTTACGCTTGCATTGTTAACGAGAGGCGTGCCAAATACATAAGCCCCGTTAGCCGGGTTAACAGGGTAAAAACCCAGGGCTGAAAAGATATACCAGGCCGACATCTGACCTACATCCTCATTACCGCAAAGTCCGCCGGGTTCAGCAGTAAAAAAGTCTTTATCTATCTTCCTGACAAGCTTAGCGGTCTTCCAGGGTTGTCCTGCATATGCATACATGTAAACCACATGATGACTGGGTTCATTGCCCTGTGCGTACATCCCTATCAGCCCCGATACATCCGGCGAAGCTTCTGCTCCAATGCTGCCTTCTACAACAAATAAGCTGTCAAGCTTTTGAATAAAAGGCTTCTCCCCTCCCAATAACCTGATAAGACCTTCCACATCCTGTGGCACCAGCCAGGTATATTGCCAGGAATTGCCTTCTACAAAATCATCTTTACGGTGAACGGACGACATTGGATCAAACGGCGTACGCCAGGATCCGTCTGCCATACGGCCTCTCATGAAACTGATGGACTTATCAAAATACAGGGAATAAAGTTTTGCCCTTTTGGAGAAGTAAGTATAATCATCAGCTTTGCCCATGACCTTTGCCATTTGTGCAACCGCCCAGTCATCAATAGCATATTCCAATGCTTTGGCCACAGATTCATCCACACTATCAGCCGGTATGTATTGCAGCTTCTGGATGTACTGAATACCATCTGTTTGCTGCATAGCTGAGTGCCGTACCGCTTCGTAGGCAAGATTTACATCATACCCTCTGAATCCTTTCAGGTATGCATCTACGATCACGGGAACAGCATGATAGCCTACCATTGTATTGGTTTCGTTACCCATTAAATGCCATACCGGTAATTTGCCCTGTTCTTTATAAATGGCCAGCATGGTCTTTACTATATCGTTTATCTTTTCGGGATGAATGATGGTGGACAAAGGATGCCAGGCCCTGTAAGTATCCCAAAGGGAGAAAGTAGTATAGTTAGTAAACCCGGCATTGCGGTGAACGCTTTTCCTGGCATCAGAACCCCGGTAATCACCATTCACATCGTTAAACAAGGATGGCGCAAACATGGAATGATATAAAGCCGTATAAAAAACTTTCATGCGTCTTTCATCGGCATTTATTTTTATTCTTTCCAGCTCTTTGTTCCATTTTCTATCGGCTTCGGCAACTGTCTGGTCAAAGTTCCATCCGGGCAGCTCTTTTGCCATATTCATTACAGCATTCTCACAGCTTACCGGGGAAAGCCCTGTTTTTAATAATACCTGGTTATTTTTTAATGCATCAAAATAAATTACCGCTTTTACCCTTTTACCTTTTGCCTCTGTACCGCTTACAGATATGGTATCCTGGTACAACTCCATACTTTTGAAGGGTTGTGAGAACTGCATGGTAAAATAAACCTGCTGGTTATTTGCCCATCCTGTTGAGAGCCTGTATCCAATTATCTTATTATTATCCGATTGCTTTACATAGGTTTCTACCGGAGCGTCCCAGCCGGTACCCTCCCCAAGGTCGAGGACAATATGTGGCCGGTCTGCAGATGCAGGGAAAGTGTAGCGATGAATGCCTGTTCTTTCTGTAGCAGTAAGCTCCGCTTTAACATTATACTTGTCAAGAAGCACACTGTAATAACCGGGCTTTACCGTTTCGTTTATACGATTGAAGGAAGAGGTATAGCCATTTGAAAAATCATTTACCTTTCCTTTTGTGACAAGGGTTTTACCCGTAGCCGGCATTACCAGTACATCTCCCAGATCACCTATGCCGGTACCGCTTAAATGGGTATGTGAAAAACCTACAATGTTCTTACTGCTATAATGATAGCCGCTGCACCAGTCCCAGCCGGTTTCAATATTAACCGGGCCCAGCTGAACCGCTCCGAAAGGCACATTTGCCCCTACAAACACATGCCCATGCTCTGCTGAGCCAATCAGCGGGTCAACATAAGAAGTATAGCTTTTTTGCGCCTGTGATACCAGCACAGAAAAGGATAAGAAAAACACGCTTATACTGCTGTACAACAAATGTTGTTTGAACGTCGCTATGAAGCGATGGCATAATTGATAGGAGGCGAGGGCACCTCGTATAGCATCATTTCTACTCATTTATATATTTTTTGTTTTAAATATTCGTATCAATCATTAACGGGTCAAAAGTATTGAGTAGCACAAATCTATTTATATATTTATAATATCCTACTTATTTTCCTGCGCCCATGCCCTGAACATTTTTATGGCTTTAGCCAGCACTCCTGCTTCCCCCCTGAAATCAGATGAGCCCTGAGGTGTTCCATCGGGCCGGTACCATTCATAAAAATTCCTGTTTTTCATTACACGGTCCAGCATTGGCTGCACTTCTGCGCAGGCTTCTGCTACAAAGCTATTGCTGATCAGCTGCTGTATCATTCTCCCGCCAAACCAGGTCCAATCGCCGCCATTCTGGTACACATAGGGCTTTACAGAAATAGAGTTTTTGCAGTACCCATCCGGATAAGGCGGATAAATAGTAAGACCGATAGATTGAGCACCGGCCAGGGTTACATTTTTTACCATCTGGTCATTTACCCGTTTTATTTCATTCCTGCTTAAAATACCTGCTTCTATTGCTACGGCAGTACCGCCATGAAAATGCATTTTATTTTCATCAAAATCACCAGGAAACGGGGAGCCATTCAAATAAATATGTGGGATAAATTTCTGATTTTTTGCATCCCATAAATGTTTGCGGATATTCTTTACAAACTTCTTTTTTAAGAACAACCATTTTTTTCTTTCTGCTTTGGAAAGAGGAAAAGAGTAAAGGTCATTTAATGCAATTACAAACATGGCATTATCGTAGATATCAATAGCCCAGTGCGTAAGGCTATCAATATTTACGCCCCCTTCTACCTGCACATCGCCCCAATCCTGTGTAGTGGCGCCGGTAAGCAATCCGTACTTATTATCGTATCGATGTTTCAATAAAAAATCAACGGAATGCTTCATGCATTCATATACCGTTCTGCTTCCTACTTTTTCATTTAATAGGGCATGATCTCCCGTTATACGAATGTATTTGGCAATAGCCTGTATCAGCGAGGTTTCCTGGTCGGTTTCTACCGTGTTTTTATTACCTGCGAACGAAGTATCCAGCGGGCTGATATATTTTTTAACGTTAACCCATGGGAAGTGATCTTTAGCCGTATAATTATCTACAATTTCCCCGTTATCCTGCTGAAGATAATAGAAGGTAAGTAACCTTTCTTTCAAAACAGTTTTGTTTATTACTTCAGCAGACGTTTCAATAAAAGTATTCAGATCCCTGATCCATACCTGAGGATAACCATGGCCCGCATCAAAGCCCTTTTTCAGTAAGTTTTTGGCCCAGGCGTAAATTGTATCCATCCTGCTATCAGCTAAAATAGTGGTGGCAAGTTGCTTCTTTTGCTGTGCGTGGCTATCGTTATAAAAAACAACAAATGAAGCAATACACATTACTGTCATTACAGTTCTGCGAAGCTGAGCCATATTACCACAATATTGCTGCAACCGTTTTAACAGACTATTCTCCCTGTTCAACAACATACTGAATATTTTTTGGCCCGGCTGCTTCAGTAAAGTTCTTCTTTGAAAGGCCGGCAAGTTCATTCGTTAATATTTAAGCATCAAATATAAAGCGTCCCAACGGGTAATTGATCTTCCTCTTACCCGTTCACGGGTTTTAATAGTACTTCCCCGTGTATAGTTTTTTCGGCCGGTTCCAGCCGGCCGATCTGTTTCAATATTGCTTTGGCTACAAACCAGGATAATGCCTGCAATATGGTTACTACCGGTAATGTAATCACCAGCGCTGCCGTATCGGAAACAAGATAGGCCAGTGCGATAAATGTACCACAACCAATGAACCGGCCTATATACAGCCCCCATTCGTGGTTAAGGATATATGCGTATTCGTTCCTTTGCTCGATAGGTGAAAGAAAGTCTATCACACGCATCTGGATAGGAAAATAAGCCAGGTCGAACAGCGGGCGGGCAATGATCATACATAATAAAAACACTAAAACAGATGAAGCATTGAACCAAACCGAATTGATCAAAGCCCCCACTACAAATAGCAGCACCGCCAGGGCATATACCTTAAGACGGTCTTTAGGTTTTGCCATTCTGCCTATCAGGTACATGATGAAAGCTGTTACCAGTGAGCTGATGCTTTGTATAGTTCCCAAAGCGCCTTCTTCTCCTACCAGCTTCATGATGAGCATGGCCGGCGCAGTAACAATAAAACCTTGCACCAATCCCTTACACACGGCCATCAGTATCATTTTATTCCATAACGGGTGAAATTTGAAATACAGGAACTTCCGGTGCTCCGGCTTTTTATATTTTCCTTTCAGAATAAGCAGGCTGGAGCAGATGGTTATTAAAATAACCGCATAAATAATGATACGGTAAGCCTCATTTTTACTGTCCAGCCAGCTTATTTTATCAGCATACTGAATAAACCAGCCCACACTAACCGGTATTACTACAAAAGTGATGGTATTGAAAAAGGTTTCCAGCCCATAATAGTAATTGCGGTTATCATCGGTAGTGCTTACCAGTACTAAATAATCCCGGTTAGACCAGAAAAGCCCGAAAGACATGCCCATAATAAGGCCGGCAACACCAATGCCGGTGTAGCTTAGCTCCGGCAACGAGGTCATAACCAGCATAGATACCCCGCTCAGCAGCATACCTGCCGCATACAATACGCCGGGTTTGATCTTATTCAGCAAATAACCATTGAACAAAAATGTAAGAGGAATACCTGTGTACACGGTAAGCTGGTAAATAACCACACGGGCCACATCTGCCGAATTACGCATAATATAGGCCGCTACAAAAATGTCTACCACGGGCAGCACCAGGGCATATAGCAACGAAGTAAGCAGCAGAATGCGTGTATTACGCGGCTGGCTTAAGAACAACTTAATTTCCTTCATATTTAACAGTTCAGCGTTTTTAATAAAGCGGATATGGTTGTGGTTGCCGCACAAATCACTTCATCTGCGGCACCGTAGTAAATAGTAATGTCGTTGCCGTTTACAATATGCCCGTTGGTAAAAATTACTTCGCCAAAAAAGCCCCATTTTTCATAATCCGTTTCGGGCAGCATAACAGGCGCTCCGGAGCGTGCTATTACTTTAGAGGGATCCTTTAGATCCAGCAGTAACAATCCCAGGCAATACTGGTGCTCTTCGTTGGCGCCATGGTATATTTCAAGCCATCCTGTTTCTGTTTTGATAGGCGAGGCGCCTGCTCCCACCCGCGCACTGTCCCACGAGCCTTTTCTTGTTTGTGCAATGCACCTGTGATTGCCCCAATGCTCCAGGTCTTCCGACTCTGCTATCCATATATAATTACCCCCAATCTCAGGACTGCTGGGGCGGTGCAAGGCATAATATTTTCCACCGATCTTTTCTTCAAACAGGCAGCAATCCTTGTTATGCGGCGGAAAAATAAGGCCATGATCAGCATAAGTTATCCAGTCTTTTGTACTTTTCATACCTACTGCCACGCCGTTAGATGAAACGGCAGTGAAGGTTAGGTACCAGGTATCCTCTAACCTGGAAACGCGGCAGTCTTCTATGCCGTAAGCCGTGTACATGGAATCCCCGAACAAAGGGGGATGCCGTTCATCTTTTTGAAAATGGATACCATCTGTACTAAAAACCGGGCAGAGGTAAGAAAGCGTGGTGAGGTAATCCTGTCCTTTATAATGAATAACCCTTGCATCGGAGAGGTCGAGGCCGGCTTCATCTTTACCGATCTCAACAATCTCTATTTTTGAATCCTTCATTACAGGAAATGAAATGAGGCCGGGCTGCTGCTTTGGGCGCACCGCTACCCGAAGTAATAAACCTGTTCTGCCCTCAAATACAAATGCCCCGGGGTTTAAAAGACAGGTTATTTCCATTCCTTCTATATCGGCGGTGAAGCTTTGGGGCGTCAATATGGGGTTTTGCCCTATTCTTTCTATTAACTGCATGCAGGGGTGGCTTTTATTTTAATGGGAGCATGTTATAATTCGATACCATTATATTTTCAATCCAGAATTCTTTTCCTGAGCCCTGAACAAACTCGAACGAAAGCGTATGTTCCCGTATCGCTTTATCTTTTAAAATGGTGATGGCCCGTATATACTCACCCCAGCCACCGGGAAAGGCAGCCTCCAGCGTATCCACAACTTTATCATCCACCCGCACCAGGCACCGGCCACCATTGCCCGGCACATTTGTTCTTTTAAAATTGACAGTGATGCCGCCGGCAGGGATCTTAAAAACCAACGGGCTACCGGCTGTATTGGTGTACCATCCGCTGTAACGGCTTTCCCAGTTTTTATCCTGCTGCAGCGGCTTATAATTTTTATTGGTGATAATGGCAGACCTTTCATAGCTGTTGGCTGTCAGCGGCGCCGGCAGTACATTGGATGGCGGAGGATAGCTTTTCAGCTTTTTATATATCCCATCCAGCCGGTGCATCAGCAGCATGGCAGCCACTGCATGGCCCCAATTGTTGGGATGCACATCATCCCTGGAATATTTGCTCCAGGTGGAGCTGTCTTTACTGCGATCATATATTTCTTCTTTTAGCGCATCCCGCTGGCTGATCATGGTGATATTATAGTGTTTGCAAACAGGCAGATGGTCTTCCTGCGCATTTTTGCCATTGCTCATCAACATGGAGAGGGCAAGGATGCCGGGCTTCTTTGGGGAGCTGAGTATTTTTCTTATAAGCCCCTCATAGCTTTCGGCAGCATACACATTGTGGTCGTCATTCACGCAAAATTCCACCACAACGAAATCAGGGTTATATTGCAACAGGTCTCTTTCTGCACGGTGAACACCATAGATAGAATTGGTGGCTCCAATACCTGCATTTACCAGCTTTATTCCTGCTTTGGGAAAGCGATGCTGCCACCAGTCGGCTACGATATTTACCCATCGGTTACTTTCAGGCGACGCGTTCGCCCCGGCCGTTATGGAGCCACCTATAAAACCTATAACAAGGGAGTCTCCTTTTATTGCTTTTCGCATGGCCGCCGCGATCCGGCTATCATTGCCCTGGTTTACCAACGCTTTACGATAATACTCATTTAGCTGTTGCCCGGAGATCCCGTTTTTCTCCCGTACATCCTTCTCAAAGGAGGTTTGCACTTTTTTTGAAAAACAAGAGCCGAATAAAATAAATAAATAAATGAATACTACAGGTTTAAAAATACTTCTTATCATAATAAACAAAATACCTTATTCGTTTTAAGTCAACTTTCAATAAAAGCTTCCTGTTAGAGAACTTGCACTGGCTATCAAAATTGCTTTGGGGGGAAGTTGTTGAGGATATTTTTGATGCAAAAAGTCTCCTTTTGTTGCATTTCAGACTAAACACAAGAGAGAACATCGCTAAAAATCAATAGATTTTAAACACCCCCCATAAACACTCAGATAAACAGGTTCGGAATCTTTACATGACTCCGAACCTTATTTTATATCAGTTAAGGAAATTAGTACTAAAAATTACTCCGAAGGAATTTCTGTCAGAGAAGGGACATTGTTCTGAAAACCGTCATATCCTTCATTTTGATTGATGACCCCACTCACATTCAAGTTAATGCTGTTTTGAGGTATGGGCCATAAAACATGATACGGGCTTATGGTATACTTGTCGCCATGGTTCGTCTGTACACCCTTGTTATAAAAATCGGTCTTTTCCATGATCCTATCATAAAAGAAATTATCCTTGGAAAAGTTCTGCAAATTGTATGTTTTTCCATTATATGCTGCCTTACCAGTCATGGCAAACAGGTAAGAGATACGGGTCAGCTCAACTTTACGCGGCTCTTCGTAATATAGTTCTCTTGCTCTTTCATCGAGGATGGCGCCTATGTTTACATCCGCTGCCGTAATAGGCTGACAACCTGCCCTTGCCCTCACCTTATTCAGATCTGCGGCCGCCAGATCGTTTTGGCCTTTCCAATAGTACGCTTCGGCCCTGAGAAGATAGGTTTCTGCCAAGCGGAACACATACCAGTCCGTATGGCCACCGCTGGGGATATTGTTTTGATTATCGGGGACATATAATTTATAATGTGGCCAGTCAAACCAGCTCCTGATCGTGTCGGTGCATAAAATCCCTCCGCTGCTGTTGTATAGTTGCAAGTGCTTTCCATAGTATGGGTCAGATTTGGCTGCATAATTATTATATACGAGGTCTTCCATACGCATCCATATGCCGGGTGCATGCCGCATATCTCCTGCGTCAGTCCATATCATGTGGGTGCTATACCAGGTTCCGCGGCAGCGCCCCACACCCCTTCCGTACATAGTAGCCTGATCATAATCCATAAGAGGCTGGTTCTTTTTCAATGCATCCGTAGTGCCTTTATTACCAGCCGGCGTATTGATATTGGAAAACCAAAGCGGCGAGGCTTGACGCATCGTAGAACCGCCCCCGGAAAAATCGCCGACATCAATATAACCATCACGATCTACTACCAGCATCAGGGTCTCTGTATTGGCAGCGGCAGCTTTGTTTAACGGACGATGCAAGTCCCATATCACATTCTTAGTAGCATCATTGGCGTCTGTGCCAAAACGCTGTGTCATCAAGGCATGCACTCCATCATCAATTACCCGTGTGGCAGAAGCTATGGCATCATCGAATTTACCGAGGGCAAGGTTTACCTTGGTAAGCAAATGGCTTACAGCCCCCCTTGTCACTTCTCCACCTGCCGCCTTTACGGGTACCCATTTTTCTGCAAATTCCAGATCTTCTTTCATTTTTTGCAGAATTACGTCACGCTTCACAGAATAGAAGTCTGTTTTTGGCGAACCTATTTCTTTCAAAACAACTGGCACATCGCCAAACTCATTGGTGAGCATATAATACCTGTATGCCCTGTGAAAATAAGCAGCCCCCAGCACGGCATTTTTCTCTTCTTCCGATTTCCATTTAGGCAAGTCAATATAAGTGATAGCCGTATTAGCGTATTTAATACCTTTATAGCCCTCCGTCCAGTACCAGCCGATACGATTGAAGTCCACGTGGTTCAATTGGGCTGTCGGCGTAATTTGAAGATTCAGGTTTTGAGCAGGTCCTGATTTATCGGTTGTCCCCTCTACCGATACTTCTGAAAAGATATTCTGTGTGATAATCGGCGCGCCATCCCCAAACCATTCGTATCGAAGATTACGCTCACAAGCAATCAGCGAACTCTTCAGTCCATCTACGGTATTAAATGTATTTTCTGGCGTGTAAAAGGACAATGGCCGAGGGTTAAGAAAATCTTTTTTACATGAATTGATCAAAGAAACAATAATACCAGCGGTCAGGTATATTACTATTTTATATTTTGCTTTCATTTCATAACTTTTAGAATAAATAATTTAGATACTTATTGTCACGTATTGCTCAAAGGGTCAGGTTTATCCCCAACGTATACAGCCTAGGAGTTGGCCCCGTATTTTCAGGATCCCAATAGGTCCAATGTGGAGCATACACGCCGGCATTTTTGATAGTGAAGTAAAATTTTATGTCCTGAGCTTGTATTCTCTTTGTTATGTTTTCTGGCATATTGTACGCCAAGGCGATATTGTCCAAACGAATGAAGGATTTTTTTCTATACACATTATAACTGGCACCACCATCGCTTGAGAACAATCGGGCATAGTCATTGATAGGATTTTCAGAAGTCCAGAAAGGAAACGCATAAGAACTTACACGATCAGGGTAGGAGGTACTGTTGTTCTTTGCCTGATTATACCTGTCCATCTGCCCCCAATAAGAATATAAGAGGAAAGAAAATGAAAGATTTTTAAAGAAAGTAAATTCATTACGCAGTGTCCACCGGAAACGCGGTTCAGTATATCCCAAGAATTGTCTATCGTCATCGGTATACTTGTAGTCTTTGTTCACATCTTCCACGTGGAAATCCCCGGGTTTTACCCCGTATTTCTCAGCCTCTGCCTGGTCTTTGACCTGCCAGACACCTATTTCCTTTTGATCCCATATTACATCCAACGCATGTCCGATGAACCAGTTATTCCCCCTGTCATCCTTTTCCTTTCGTCCAATCACCTTTCCCTCGGCGTCTAAAATATCCTGCATGGCGCCATACAGGTGGACAATCTTATTGCGATTTAATGAAAAGTTTGCGGACGTGTTCCAGCTAAAGTTTTGATGCCGTATATTTTTTGAATTAAGGGATATTTCGAACCCTTTATTATCTACCTGTCCAAGGTTATCCCAAATAGATCCAAAACCTGTAACATCAGGCAACGAGTGCTGCACAAGTAGATCAGTGGTCTTACTCTTATATACATCTATACTTCCATCAACCCTGTTATTGGCAACCGCAAAATCCAACCCAAGATTGAATGCTGTTGTAGTCTCCCATTTCAGCAATTTATTTTGCATGTTATTTACATACAATTGGGAAACCTGCACCACGGTGCCATCTGACAGCACATGAAGATACTTATCACTTAATAAATCAGCCAACGCCACATATCTTCCAATATCCCTGTTACCATTTGACCCATAGCTCACCCTGAGCTTACCATAATTAAGCCAGTTTATGTTTTTCATGAAAGATTCATCGCTAAAGGCCCAACCAAAGGCAGCGGAAGGATACGTAGCCCGCGGATTCATTTGACCAAATGCAGAATATCCATCACGCCTAACGGTAAGTGTCAACATATAACGTTGCTTGTAGGAATAAAACAAACGAGCCATCAAGGCATCGGCAGTACTAACCTCATCACCTTTTTGAGGCTGGTCGCCCTCATCACTATACACACAGTTGTTACAAGCAACTATCCCTGTTGCTGCGCCCATATTGTGATAGCTCAGCACATCACTAGGTAAAAAACCTGTAGCAACAACTTTGTTGCGCCATACCTGAAATTTTTCCGCGTTCTGGAGCAGTGTAACATCCACATGATGATTTACCCCAATATCCCTGTTCCAGGATAACAGATTATCAACCTGCCACTGGTAAATGTTCCGGTTTTCACGTGTGGCTCTGCCACCGATGCCAGCCCAATCCCGCCAAAGGGAAGATTCTCCATTGAAGTAATTGTACCATTCAAATCTCGGAGTGAAATTTGTCTGGAATTTAATACCAAACGGCAGGGATACTTTTGCGTACATACTTGCATTTAACTCATAGTATCTTTGTAATCGGTTGGTGTATTTGAGTATACCAAAAGGATTTCGTCCGGCACCGGCATCATCGTTAGGATTAGGCCGTATTTGCGTAGAATCATCGGTGTAATAAGACCCCCATGGCGAGTTACCCGTCATTAGTGTCCAGTCAACGGGTATTCCGTTTTCATCCCTGATGCTAAATTGGGTATTTATTCCCGCACTCAAAAAATCAGTAACTTTTGCGTCAAGGTTTAACCGGGATCTTGCCGTATTAAACTTGTCTCCCACAATTACGCCCTCATTATTCATATAACCGAGCGACCAATAATAATTTAGCCCTTCTTTCTTCCCAGACAAACTCACATTATAGTCTTGGCGCAGCCCGTTATGGAACATCAGGTCATACCAGTTAATAGACTGGCCCTTTTTATAATTGGCTATCTCAACAGGTTGTAGGTTTAATCGTTGCAACCAAACGGTAACAGGGTCTGCAGATGGGCTGGAATTATCGTAAGCCAGCCAGTCTGCTATGGAGATATCGGATGGCAACGTTCGGGGATCATCGTATTGATAAGGCTTTGCTTTAACATTTGTGCTGTACTTTACATTTCTTCTCCACACATTCAGGAACTCATTTGCGTCATATATCCTTTCATTGACGCTCATTGTTGAAACACCAATGCTAGAGTTCACATTAATAATAGGTTTAGATGTCCTACCTTTTTTGGTAGTTATCTGTATCACACCACTGGCCGCCTTGGCCCCATATACAGCGGCAGAACTGGCATCCTTTAACACATCCACCGTTTCAATATCATTGGGGTTAATATCGGCCAATGAGCCATAGTAAATCACCCCATCCAGCACTATCAACGGACTTGAACTCGCGTTCAGTGTCTTTTTACCCCTGATTTGCAAAGAAGCATCCCCCTTGGCAGTAGCTTTAAAACCCACGTTTAGGCCCGGCACATTAGCCCTTAAGATATCTTGTACAGATGTGGGATGTTCATTCGTCAACCGTTCTGCGTTCACTGATGCAATGGCGCCTGTCAGGTCTTTTTTCTTTGTAGTGCCGTATCCGATCACCACTACCTGATCCAACTGGGAAGGCTCGGCGGTCTCCAGCACTACGTCGATGACAGGGCGCGCCCCAATATCAACGGTCTGAGTTTTAAAACCTACTGATGAGAACACCAATCGCCCCGACCGGGGCACTCCCGTTAAACGATAGCGGCCTTCCTCATTGGAGGTAGTACCTATGTTACTGCCTTCTACTGTAACCGACACGCCCGGCAATCCATGAGGATGGTCCGCCGCGGTGACCTGCCCGTGTAAAGCAATTTCCTGAGACTGCGCTGCCTGCCACGATAAAAGCAGCAACATGCATAAAAGCATAAAAACATTAAGCGTTTTCTTTTTTTTCATAATGGCAATTATTGAGATTTGTTAATAATCAGTTCAGTTCTTTAGCAAATATTAAGAAATCCAATAGGCCGAAGAGGTCTCCTTTTTATACAAAAAAGTAGCGTCTTATTACATTTAGCTTAAATACATGGAAAATTTACGGTATTTACAGGTCAAAATTTTATGCAAAGGCGCAGCAGATCCTCATTTTGGGAGGACCTCCTCTATTATTAATATGTTCTCTTCGCCCTGTATTCTGCCGGCGAGCAATTGTAAATCTTCGAAAATCCTTTATAATACGATGCTTTGTTGGCAAAGCCGGATTCATAAATAATTTCTTGTATGGTTTTTTCGGTAGTGGTGAGCAGCTTACAACTATAAGCGTAACGAAGGCGCCGGATATAGTCAGCAGGCGACTGGCCGTTCAGCCTCTTTAAATTGCGGTATAACTGTATGCGTGAAATGTGCAGTTTTTCACATAAATAATTCGTATCAAGCGCTTCATTGGTAACCTCGGCATTGATGATGCCATTTAACTGTTCCAGAAAATCCCTGTCCTTTTTCGTCACTTCCTTCCCCACATGATAATCTACCAAACTTGCGCTGGAATTGTAATATTGCTTGAGCTTGGTACGGTTTTGCAGCAACTGCCCGGTAAGCGTTTCAAGATAATTTATATCAAACGGCTTGGATACATAGGCATCTGCACCTGAATGCAGGCCTTTTATTTGCTTGTCTACATCGGCAATTCCAGATAACAAAATAACCGGTACATGGCTGATTATTTTATTATTCTTTACCTGGCGGGTAAGCTCATAACCATCCATATCAGGCATCATAATATCACTGATGATAAGATCTGGTATCTGTGTTTTTATAAATTCTATGGCTTCTACGCCGTTGGAGGCAAACCCCAAATTGTATTTCTTTTCAAAGCTGTCTTTTAAAAGGGACGAAATTTCTGCACTATCCTCTACTATGAGTATAAGTGGTGCTTCTTTTTTATTGGCAGACTCAATTTGCTGGTGGGCGGGCTGAGAAACAGCTAATTCCAAATCGTCCTTAATTACTTCCTCAAAATAGTTTCTGGAGTGCGCTATGCTGTGCTGCGATTGGATCTTGCTTTCGTCATCCAGCGGCAACCCAGGAAGCATCACCTTAAAAGTGGCACTTCTACCATACTCACTATCAGCCGTTATTTCGCCTTTTAAAAGTCCCACCAATGAAGCACACAATGACAGGCCAATGCCATTGCGGCTAAAACCACTACTTGCATAAGAAGGCTCATTGTCTAGTACTTTAAATCGGTCAAATACCAAGGGTAAATCTTCCCGCCTGATACCTTTACCGGTATTGATAATTTCAAAAACCAGACGTCGTTCGTCCAATCTGTAATCAATACTTATTGCCCCATTATTGGGCGTATATTTTATGGAGTTTGAAATAAGGTTGTATAATATTTTTTCAAGACAGCTCTTATCTGTAGGAAAATGAACGTCTTCCAGATTACCCTCTATATCAATCGTGATTCTTTTTTCTTCAATCACTTGCCTAAAATCATTCATAATGCTTTCAATCGTTCCGGGAATATTTACCGGTGTTATAAACAGGCTCAGATGCCCCGTTTCGGCCTTACGAAACTCCATCATCTGCTTCAGCAGGCCATTCATGCGCATGGCATTGGTTTTTATGGTAGTTACATAATCAGTTGTTCTTTTATTAATGCCCGGTTCGTTCAGTATTTTATCGCAGGGACCATTGACCAATGTAAGTGGTGTAGTAAGCTCATGCGCCATATTTGTAAAGAAGGTAAGCTTTGATTCATGAATTTCTTCTTCTTTTTTGCGATTCATTTTTTCGATCAGCATATTCCTTTTTTCCTTCGCGATGGTAAGGAATATCCTGATAGCCACCCATGCAGCTAAAGCTGCTAAAAGCACATATATACAATATGCAATTGGGTGTTTCCACCAAGGTTTTGCAATTTGTATCCGGAGCGTAGCTACATTTCCTGCTGCTTTGGGTATAATATTTTTTTGCCTTACTTTGAGCGTATAATCCCCAGGGGGCACATTGGTGAAATAGCACACGTTTGACGTGCCATTGTCCACCCATTTTTCGTTAAACCCTTCTAACTGGTATAAATATTCTGTTTTATTTGCCTGCAGATAATCAATCGCATTAAACGCTACCGAAAAAAAGTTTTGATTATACTTTAATTGCAGTACGCCATCTTTGTTTGCATATCTGCTCAGTAAAATTTTTTCGTTGTGAACTTTAAACTCCGTAAATAATAAAGGTGATAAAAAATTGTATGTCTTAATCTGATACGCCAAGAACGACGAAAACCCGCTATTTCCCCCAAAAAACAGTGCATCATTGCTTTTATAAGCCGCGTTATCTGCAAACTCGTTTTGCAAAAGTCCGCTGCCGGTACCAAATGACTCTATAAAATCGTGGGCTGTGTTAAGACGACACAGTCCGCTATTGGTACTCAGCCATATATTACCGGCGCTGTCTTCGGTAATAGCCCGTACCGTATTATCCGGCAGGCCTTCCTTATCCGTATATACCCGCCAATGAAACCCTCCTTTCCCGTCTGTTGAAAGTTTGTTGAGTCCGGCAAAAGTGCCTACCCATACATTATCCCGACTGTCTTTGTATATACAAATTACATCAACGCTACTTAACATGGCCCCCTTACTTTCGGGGCTAAACACACGTATCTTATAATTCCTTGTGTTAAACAACGCCAGACCCCCACCCTTTGTACCAATCCACAGGTCAGCATCTCCATCGGCCAGCAGGCAACTGATACTATTGCTGTTTAAACCCTGTTTTTTTTCAAAACGTTTATATCCTGTTACAGATATATTGTCCGGCCCGCTGTTCAGCGATAACCGTACCAGGCCGGAACGTTCTGTGCCCAGCCAGATATTGTCATTATCATCCTGTGCAATTGCATATATATATTTCAACCCAGGGTCTTTGATCATCGGATGACCTGCCGTAATGGACGACATCAGTCTTTTTGCTGGGTTATAAACATTAATACCTGATCCCTCGCCCCCGATAAGGATATTGTCATTTTTCATTTTATACAGCGTGTACACCTGATCATTCAGTAATCCATCCGCAATAGTAAGATTACGGGTTTTCAGCGAATACTCCGTGTTAGAAATATGAAACCTGGGAAGTAAAAATATACCGCCGCCTTTGGTGGCCACCCATAGGGTGCTGTCCTTGTCCAATAAAAAAGAACGTACCGTTTTGCGAAGAGAGTTACCAAATAATTCATTGGGCAAATTAGAAAAGGAAAAAATATTCTCATAAAGCATAAAAACACCAAGACCTTCCGTTCCTACCCATAAAGTGTTTTGTGGTCCGTTGTTCAGATACGTAATGATCTGCCCTTTCATCAGCACTTCCTTTTTGTATACGCCCGTTTCATTAAATGAATATTTATTAATACCCCCAAGCTTTGAATTCATATGGATAACCCTGTTGTTCTTGTCGATAAGCAGATGTGTATCATCCTGAAATTCCTGCGAGAGAAAATTAAGATCCGGCAGCACATTCACATAACTTACCTCCCGGCCAAACTGGCTATCGCGGAATACCAGCCAGCCGTTATTATGAATGATCCATATACCTGAGTCGTCAAAACAGGAGAATAAAAAGATGTTGCCTGCAGGATAAACCGGCTCTATATTTTTAACCGACAGGGTATTACCATTTAGCTGGTAAGGCACTTTGTACAAGGCTCCCCTGGTGGTGTGCACCCACATTACTTTACTGTCAAAGCCAATGTTCCGTATGCCTTCGTTTTGCAGTAAAGGCAAAATAATTGAGCTGAAGGCATCTTTAGACGCATCGTAATATTTGAGGCCGGGCTTATCAAGCACATAAGATACCAATAGTTTGCCGGGACTTACCGCAAACCGTACATTGATCAAAGGATATTTATAAAAGGTTTCTGTCCGTTCATCAAAACGGTTGAGATGCTGGCTGGTAGCTATCCAATACTGCCCCTCCTGCCCTTCCCCTACCTGATAAATAATGCTATTACTGATAGTGCTGGGATCGTTAAACCCTACCTTCCATTTGGTAATTTTATCTCCATCGTAACGGTTCAATCCGTTCCATGTGCCAAACCACATGCGCTGTTTAGAATCCTGAAAAATACAAATGATATTGCTATTAGAAAGCCCTTCTTTTACGCCAATGTTCCTTATATTTATCTGGCCACAGATAAAATTACTAAACAACAATATTGCAGACAACGAAAAGGAGCGCTTCCCGGCCAAAAAACTGCTGAACAAAGAATATATAGCAATCATTATATGCTTCTTAAATTCTTACCCTTAATACCAATGGCAACAACTTCATATATATTTACTCGTAAGCATTTGCTTACAGTTATTTTACAACTACAATTTTCGTGCTATCGGTCAAAACTGCTTTTTTCCCGGCGTAGCTGCCGGCAATATTTAACACGTGGCTATCCTGCTCATGCATTATGTTCAGCCGCTTTTTACCGATGCAAATCCCTTCTATTCCAGACCTGTTATTAAAAAGATTTACCAGCGCTGGCTCCCCCTTCTGATAAAAGAAATTATTTTTTAGCAATACAAAATCAATCAAAGAGGCCATTCCAAAAAGCGAAGGACGCACCCCGGCGGGTAAAGGCCTGTCACCGGCGTTGGAATAAGACTCTGCAAAGAATGGCCCGGTTGAAACGATATCCCTTATGTTCGACTCCAGCACTCCTTTTGCTGCCGGCAGGTGTCCTTTATTAATAAGACCATATACGGTATAATTTACATCCGGATATTTGGGCGCATTAAAACCCGCGAAAAGCCTGCTACTATTATAATAGTCATAAAACAATCGCATCATACCATCCAGGTAACTCCCCGATAATTCATCTATATATAACCCGGTAGTAATCTGAACGGGATGGCCTCCCCTTCTTTTATCAGTGGCATAATGCTGTACCGGCAAAGCATTGGGTGTGCTCCAGAACCATTGCAGGTATTGCTGGTAAAACGCATCATATTTCCTGTTCCATTCCGTGGCTTCTTCGGAAAGGGACAGTGCGGCGGCAATTTGCCGGGCAAACTGTATATCTTTTAATGCGGCTACCACAAATTCAGCGTCCTTGTTTTCAGGACGGGTAGCGTCTTTATGTATCCACCTGGGTTGCGTAATGCGCCAGTTCAGGTATCTTTTAATAGCAGGATACACCTCGCGAAGCGATTTTTTATCGTGGGTTTGCGCGTATAAAGCCCAGGCCGTTTCCGCTTTTTTGGACGGCAGACTTTCACCACCCAGCATTCCCTGCTCATCAACCAGCGACAATAATCCTTTTAAGGCGCTCCAGCAAACTGCAGGATCTATATACCGGTACAATTGCATGCCTACGAACGATTCCCAGGAGGCTGAAAAGGGCGCTTTGGAATGACCTTCGTCCCACATCGATGGTTTGCCGGTTACAATTTGCCAGTAAGGAAATGCGGGATCAGGCTTCATTACAGACTGCGCTAAAAATACCCATGCTTTATAATAAGCAAGCCTGACATCATTGGCTGTTACACCTTTTGCCGGTACGGCAGTTAATTCAAAGCTCAGCGGGTGTGGTACTTTTTCCGACAGGAAACGGTTCCAGAAACGGGCCTGTCTTTGTAATGCCCGGGAAGCACTGTTATCTGTGGCCGCTTTTTTAACCATATTAATAAGCGACAACTCTTTTACTGTTTGCAGTTGAATGGTTACTCCTATAACAGCCTTATCCACATTGTTTATTTCAGCAGCCCACCATGCGGCGCCTTCGCTGCCAGGTAAAGGGTTCTCCTCTTTTTTTAGGTCATTTTCCGATGCGTAATAACGGATATTTTTCAAAAGCCTGTTGCAGGCAATGCCATAGGTAAAACCATTGGGATGGTGAACGGTCATTACATTTTTAGCTTCATGATATGTTGCAGCACCTCTTATCCTGCCTCCGATAACATAATTTCCGGTAGCAACGCTTTCTAAAGTTCTTAAAACCGTGTTTTCATCAAAAAAGAAATCGGTGCCGGTAAGCTTCACTCCATCGGCATAACTGGCTGAAAAGCCTAATTCATGGGGCGCCCACGAAGTTTCATAGGAACTTGCCTGCTGCAACCCGCTGCCCTCTTTTTTAAACAGCACCAGCATATCCTGCACCTGCCTTCCAAACCGGGGCTCAAGATTATTGGTTCCAAGCAAATAAGCTATATTTAGAGGCAGGGTGGCCCGGTTAGTATAAGTTGATACCTGCTCACTTCCCGGTTTATTGTAGTGATATGGATTAATAACGATCCGGGAGCCTGGAATACTCAAATCCCGCCTTTGCATTGGGCCGGTTTCAAGCAATTCTTTAATTACAGGCACCTGGGAAAAAGACTCACCAGAAAAACCAAATAAAGCAATTAAGCCAAAAATAAATACCCGATTCATATAATAATATATTCAAATATATAAAGCTATAGCTTTTCTTATTTTTAGTTTACGAATATGCTCTTATGCAAGGTTCTTCGAGTCAACTTTCTTTACAAAAGAGTGTCAATATATAACAATAGATCGTTATAGCAGCATACTAAAGTAGAGATATAATTCAAAAATTAAAAAAATTTCCTCAGAAATGTAGGATAAAAAATGCCAGTCGTTGAAAGAAGGGAAACTATCTTGTATGCCTTTAATTGCTGCCTCGAAGACTTTCTCCCGCATGTCAATACCCATATATTCAGAAAAAGGCTTCCTAATGTACCTCATGACGAACTTAACATAACAAAAAGATGCTCCATCCTAAGACAGAATCCTGTGAGTACATAGCCATATCTCATAAATGGTACTACAGGTTTTCCAACACGATAACTCAAATTATGGAAAATAATTAAAAAGTTTCTGATAGAAAGGGGGTTCCCTTATCGTTTCTAACTGTTTCCGAAGACGTAAAACGTTTTGGGTACCAATGAGCAACGATATTTACCCGATAAAGCAGCGGCCTTAACCTGTTACAACAGTCATCATCATTCTGTACTTGGTACTCAGATATTTTTTATATGGCTATTTAGGAACACTGAACTCTTTATCTGCAAACAGGTCGGCCAATCCGGATATTTGTTTCAGCCGGAGTAATTCGTCTTCATCCATGCCAATGTTTTTCATGATCCACTCATCCGTCATGCCGGATTTTTTAAGCTCCGAAACGATGTTGGTCATGAGCTCTATATTATGTGTGCCGCGGGCCCGGTTATGCCGTATGGTGGAAGCCATCCTGTTGGAGAGGTCTTTCTGTATAACAACAACGGGCAGCAGCCCTTTCTCCCGGTCGTAAATACGCTGCGAAGTTTTCATTACAGTGTACCTGTGAAATCCATCAACCAGCTCATATACATCTTCATCGGGCAGGTAGTAACAAACGCAGGGCATGGTATAACCGTCTTCCCAAATGGAAAGCTCCAGCAATTCCAGCTCCGGTGGCGCCACCACATTAGGATTATAGGCATTGGCCCGGATCTTTTCTACAGGCACCGGCATCAGGTTATAAACAGGACTGGTATATTCCTCCATGAGCATTTATGTATATATTTTTTTGTAAAAGTCTATTGTGCGCTGCTTATTCTCCTGTTCTTTTTTTGTAAGAGCGAATCCCATGTACTTGCATAAATGGTCGTTTTTGAGAATGCACACGCACATGCGCTTAAAGGTAGGCAGGTTCCTGAATTCAGGAATGTCAATATCATCCTGGTACTCCATCCTTACCGGGCGTTTGGTTGTTTTGTAATTCGAGCTGCCCGACACCTCGATTTTAATGCCGATGGCACGCAGCTTGTCGATGGTCTGCTCAGGCAGGCAGCCGCCCTTGTACCGCCAGAAATCAATGCTTACGGCAAGTTTTTTCAGGTAATTCTTCCTTGTTTTTTCGGGGAGTGTCTGTAAGAGAAAATGCATGTAACGCTCCCAGGTATAGCCTTCGGGCAACGTAACCGCAGTTCTTCCTACAGCGCTTGTATGTCCGTATATTGCCGTAAAGTTGACCCCGTTTACACGGCATATCATTTTTCCCCACATATCAGGATCAAGGGCGCGGTAAAGCGATAAGCTTTCCTGGGCGGCTGAAATAAACGGGCTGGCCACGCGTTGTTTCTCAAGTGGCACCCCGGCCTGGTAATAAAGATCGTATAAGCGATTATAGTCCCACCCGAAGCGGCCATTGGCAACCCATACATCCGTTGTCAGCCAATCGTGGATAACATAGGCATTATATACATTGTCTGTAATACGATGCGTCCATTTCAATCCTTTATATAAGCTTGTTCTTCTGCTGCTGTATATCGTACGCCAGCGATCGAAACTCTCCTGTGTGCGTATGCCTACCAGGCAGCAGGTTTTCCCGGCTTTCTTTAACCGGTGGTACCATTCCGCAAAGAGCATCTGGAAGTCATAGTCCCACAGTTCGCTGTTATAAAACGTGAAATCACTTTTTGTATAGCATCCCTGAGGTCTTTCTCTTACCCAGAGGTCTTTGAGCTTTTCATCCCATGGACGCCAGAAGGTTTGGTGCATGGACGTGCAGGTAGTTACTTTAAACGGCACACAAACCCTGTACACATCAATGATATCGGGGTTCTCTTTTAAAACACGATCTACATATTGTGTTGTTTTATCGTACTGTACTTCATAGTCGAGATGAAAGAGACCGATCCGTTTTTTAATTCCGTTCTCCCTCATGTACCGGATGCAGAGGTTCAGCATTACGCCACTGTCCTTGCCGCCGGAGAAAGAGATATAGATATTATCAAATTCATTAAAGATTAACCTGATGCGGTGCATTGCCAGCTCATATACGTTCTTTCCCATTTTTCCTTCGTTTTTAGATTTCGGCAATTTCATTTCCTTCCGGTTTCAGTTTATCCATTTTCATTTTCACGTACCGTTTCCAATGAAGAATAGTAGGGAACCCACACTTTTCAAAAGCAGGGATATGCCTTATCTGTACCACC
The DNA here is from genome assembly GCA_047601605.1 of Niabella sp. GTDB lineage: Bacteria > Bacteroidota > Bacteroidia > Chitinophagales > Chitinophagaceae > Niabella. The sequence goes on along the minus strand of JASGIU010000002.1, from coordinate 734,105 downwards.
GCTTCGATATCAAAGTCAGAACGGAGCGTTTGAATGATCTCTTTTACCAGGGCAGTGAGCACTGCGCTGTCATCGTCCGCGATATAATAATTGTTGATGACCGCTTTATCCCCGTCCAGTTTTACGGGAATAAAACCAATGGTTTTTCCGTTCTCTGTGCCGATATACCATTTGTAATCCGGCGATGTTTTATAGGGATAGTTCAGGTTGTAAGCCAGTACATCTTCGTCCATTACCAAATGGGCGACCAAACTGTACAGCCGTTCCTCTTTTCCTGCTAACTTGACGATTTCCATGTTATATATACTTGCCCATCAAAAACCAAATGGTAAACTGATCGCTGATGTGCTTCAAAAATAAACTTTAATTCTAATAACCGACCCCTCCATATTTTATCAGGAAACTATAAAGAGATGGGGAAAATGATACCTTCATCTATTCAAAATAGGCTATATCTCCGTACTATTGGTACACATATCTGAAATCAAAAATGTACCCTGTTTTTCCGATTTTTTGGTTTAGGGATTTAATCCCTTTTTACTGGTTGTTTCAGTAAAACGAACAGCAGATTGTGGCAATGTCGAACCCTTCTTCAACTTGTAAGGTTATAGCACGTTTATGGTGTTCACATGCATTTCAAAAGATAACTACTTAATAACTGAAAAGATAAAAATAGACCAATATATCCTATTTCTGCTAAAACTTTAGATAAATGTAGAGAGTTTGAACCGACAAAGGGACACCTTTTTTGTAAAGAATCTGCTAAATTCCCCAAATATATTTTCAGCTATGTGCGTATGTTCTACGATTCAAAAACCAGCAAAGATTATATGAGCCTTTATCATTTTAAATAATGATCTTTTACCCAAAACCAGGCAACTCCCCGTGAAGCTATTTGATGTCTATTTAAACAGTAAATTAAACCTTACCGTTCAAACCTATATCAACTACTATAGGACCTGTATCATTAACAATGCTTACCTAAAGTTATGACAATGCAACAGTAATCCCCTTCAACCCAGGCGCATTAAAGGTAACCTTTACTGCGCCAGTCTCCCCATTCTTCTTTATATAAGCCATAAGGCGGCCACGGAAAGTTTTCTGAACATTATCGGTATAATCCCCCATATCGCTGTTATCTCCTGCTTCAAGACCCAATAAACTTCCGCCTCCTGTTATAGTGCAGGTAATATCCGCATCAGCATTCGTTACAGGCACACCATTTTTATCTATAACCTGCACGGCTACCTGTACTACCTGGTCTTTATTATTTCCCGGATCTGAGATTACTTTTATTGCATGCGGCGCCCCCGATGTTTTTACGTTGTAGACAGCAATGGTTTTACCAATTTCGTCTATCCCTTCTGCCTTTAATTCGCCGGGCTGGTAAGGTACATCCCAGTAAACGATCCCCGTTTTGTTATCGTAATCTTTTATATCACCGATTTGTTTGCCATTAATTATAAGCCTGGCTTTAGGGGCATTGGTATAACACACTACGCGTATGGTTTGCCCGTCTTTATAATTCCAGCCCGACCAGGCGTCCATTGACAGCGATTCTTCTTTCTTCCCTTCTGTCTGCGACAAAACATCTTTCGGGGCATTGCTTCCTCTCACAGGGTAAGTGCCTATATACATCATGGGCGTTTCGCTCCAGAGTGATTGCCTGAAATAGCCGCGGGGTTTAATAAATCCGCCAAAGTCCAGCAGCCCCGAATAAAACCCTCTTGACGGCCACCTGCCCGATTCGCCCAGGTAGTCCATACCCGTCCAGAGAAACTGGCCGAAAATATGCTCATTATCTGTGACCGCTTTCCACGCTGCGAGATCGTGGCGGTTCTCACTGCCATATATTACCCGCTGAGGGTATTTTTTATGGTCGCTTACATACCGGCTTTCTGTATAATTATATCCTGCAATATCTAAGGCTTCGGGATACTCTGTTTCGTTGGACATGGCAACACCTGCCAGGCCAGCCGTTACTGGTCTCGACCTGTCGTACTGCCTTACCACTGCCGCCAGTTTTTTGGCAATCACACCGAGGCGCATAGCATCGGGCGCATCTTTTTTATACCCCCCAAAAGCTTTTTGTGTAAAACCTCCGTCCCCGGCCAGCACCGGATGCGAATATGGGTCGTTGGGATAATCTACCTCGTTGCCAATGCTCCATGCAAAAACGGAAATATGGTTCCTGTCGCGCCTTATCATATCCGCCAGGTCTTTTGCTCCCCATTCGGCAAAAAAATCGAATGTACCCTGATGCCCCGGCGTACCATAGTTCCAACCCTCTAACCATTTACGTTTAGGGAACTCCCATTCATCATAAGCTTCGTTTAATACCAGTAAGCCCAGCTCATCACAAAGCTCATAAAACACCGTACCCTGCGGGTTATGGCTGGTTCTGACAGCATTTACACCCACTTCTTTCAGGTTCAGTAATCTCCTGCGCCATACTTCTTTATACAGAGCAGCGCCTAATACACCGGCATCATGATGCAGGCAAACGCCTTTTACCTTCATCCATTTGCCGTTTAAGGCAAAGCCTTTATCAGGATCGAAAGTAAACTGCCTGAACCCGGTAGTGGTGGTATTGGCATCAATCTGTTTACCCTCTTTCAATACTTTGGTACGAAGGGTATAGAGCGCCGGGTTATCGAGATTCCACAGCTTTGGATTAACAAGCTTCAATTGCGTAGCTACTTTTTCTGAAGCAGCACTTTCCACAATAAGCGCATTGCTTGCGCTGGCCACTATTTTGTGCTGTTGGTCCACAAGTTCATTTATGATAGTAAGCTTTTGTTGCTGACCGGTGGTATTTTGCACCTCGGTTTCAACGTTTAAGAAACCGGTATTCTGTTCCATCGAAGGATAGGCGTATACCCCCCATTGAGCAATATGCACCGGGTTGGCGTACACCAGCCACACATCACGATAAATTCCCGAACCGGTGTACCAACGCGAATCCGCATCGCGGTGATGATCCACCTTTACCAGTATTTCATTAGCTTTATCGAAGCGGATATAAGGTGTAATATCATACATAACCGATATATATCCATTAGGCCGTTTACCAATGGATTGGCCGTTTATAAAAACTTCACTCCTATTATATACTCCTTCAAAATAGATATACACCTTTTTGTTTTGCTTCGGAATAACAACGGACCTTTTATACCATCCAATACCCCCGGGCAGGTAGCCCATAGCACTTGCATTTTCAGGATCGAGCTTTTGCTTCACGCTCCAGTCGTGAGGCAGATCTACTTTTTGCCACTGTGCGTTAGCCGCCGGTGAAGCCGCAACAGTATCTGTACGGTCCAGTGAAAACATCCAGTTGTCGTTTAATTTTTGAGCATTACCGAAACCGGGCTGGGAAAAAGAATTGAAATGCAAAAAAAGAAAACTAAGCACTAATACAAAACGAAAGCAACTCATATTCATAGACTCCGACGTATTTTTATATTATTTTTATCATTACATTTAAAAAATCTATCCTTCTCATTATTTCCATACACGCCCTGCCATTATGATAGGGGCATTTCCACATACCTGCCTTATCTTCTCCCTTCATTTTGGAATAATCTGCGTTCACCCCCCAATACCATTCTCCGTGGCCTACATCAATCAAATATTGTTTAATGAACTTCCAGCTTTTTATGGACTGTTGCAGCAACTGCGGCTCCTGTGTTAACTCCCAAGCATTAAAGAATCCTACCATAGCTTCTGCCTGTGGCCACCAATGCTTCTGTTTCAGCAAATGATCCTGCATTACATCATATTCGTGCCACATACCGCCATCCGCATCCAAACCTTCGGCAGCAGCACTGGTAATCTGTACTGCCCGTTCTTTCATTTTCCCAATCCATCTTTCTTCTCCTGCTATCTCAGCGCATTCCAGTAAAAGCCAGGCAGCTTCTATATCATGCCCGTAAGAGATAACGCGCCCCTGTTCCTGCCATTGGTCATTAAAAAACAGCTTCAGGTGAAATGTTCCGGAATCTATGATATGCTTTTCAAAAATATCCAGCAGGCCAACAATCTTTTCTTTCAGTTCCACATCGGGCCATGCCCTGTACAAATTCGCAAAGCCTTCTATTACGTGAAGATGCGTATTCATGGTTTTCCGTTCATTGGCATCTTTCTCGCTTAAACGCAGGTCCGCTATTGCGCCCCATTCCCTGGTGAACGCTTCTATGTAACCACCGAAAGCCGGTTCATATCCATGCCTGACAGTTTGCCGGTAAATATCAATAGCCAAATCAAGCGCTTCGGTATTCTGCGTAGCCAGGTAATATTCACTCAATCCGTACATGCAAAAACTTTGCGCATACACTTGCTTTTTAGTATCCAGCGGCTTACCATTATAAGTAACGCTCCAATACACACCACCGTACTGCCTGTCCACAAAATGATCGCGGATATATTCATAAGCCCTTGAAGCCATTAACAGATCTGCTTCATTTTCCCCATTATTGTAAGCCGCAGCGAATGTCCATAAGATCCGGCTGTTTAAAACAACCCCTTTAGGCGCATCCCAGTGATGTACATTATTATTATCTATAGCCCCAATAAACCCGCCGTTTTTTTCATCCAGGCATTGAACGCTCCAATAAGAAAGTATATTTCTTAACTCGCCGGATACTTCATTCCTGTATTTTTCTAAAATCTCTCTATCCTCCATCAGCTTTTACTTTTCATTGTGCCCTGCTCTTTTTTCTTCTAACACTGCCGCTATTTCTTTAAGTTTTTTCTCCGTTAACGGATAAACAGAAATGAACAGCATGGATATTAACGCTGCTGCCGCCGGCAGGATGCTTAACATTAAACGGATACCTTCTTTAGCAAAAGCCGTTTGCTCCACATTTGCCCTGAAGCCAAAATAAGACAGCAACAGGCCGCTCGCCCAACCGCCCACGGCCCAGCCCAGCTTTTGGGACATGGATGAGGCTGAAAAAACCAGCCCTGTGGCCCTCCTTCCCTGCTTCCATTCTGAATAATCGGCCGTATCCGCATACATGGACCATAAGAGCGGGAATACACTTCCGGCGCACATACTTATTATAAATTGCAGTGCCAATATTACCCCGGTATCGCTTACACCAAAAAAATACAAAACGCCGCTAAACACTGCCGCCAGCAGCATTGCCATAAAAAAGGTTTGTTTTTTACCTATTCTATTGGCAACAGGCGTTGCCAAAACAACACCCACAATATTAGCCGCCTGGCCCAATACAAGATATAAAGTAGTCAGTGACATGGACATACCGAGGAACGACATTTGCGCTTCATCCGAATGCCCCATGTAGTATTTAAAATAATAAATAGCCACGCCGTCGCGGATCGTGTTAAATAACAAAGTTGCCACACCGGCTCCTAAAAGTATCCACCAGGGCTTGTTAACCCACAGGTCCTTCAAATCTTCTTTTAAAGTAGACTGTTCTTCTTTAGAGGGTTGTATACGTTCCTTTGTTCCTGCAAAACATCCTATAAAAAGAAGGGTCGCCATCACTCCAAAAACCACAATAGCATATACCCATCCTGTGGGAGAAGTAAGCGATCCTCCGCCAAAAGCCTTTACCAAGGGTTCTATCAACCATAACGCTACCAGGCTTCCGACAAAAGCGAACACCATACGGTAAGATGCCAGTGTTGTCCGCTCTTTACCATCGGCAGACATTACTCCAAGTAAAGAAGCATACGGTACATTAATGAGCGAATAAACCATCATCATGAGTGAATAAGTAATATAGGCATATACCAGCCTTCCGCCTGACGCGAAATCTGGTGTATAGAATGTAAATACGCCTATTACGGCAAAAGGTATGGCTACCCAAAGCAGGAAAGGACGGAATTTGCCCCATCTTGTGGAAACCCTATCTGATATTATGCCAACAACAGGATCAAAAAATGCATCCCATACTTTTGTTACCAAAAACATAGTGCCGGCAGCTGCTGCTGTAATGCCAAACACATCTGTATAAAAGAAAAGCAGGTACATGCTGAATATCTTCCAAAACATAGAGGACGCCGCATCGCCCAGGCCATAGGATATTTTTTCTTTTATGCTGATTTTCCGGCTCATCGTTTTTATTTTATCTGGCATATTTTTTAATTAGCCGCCAAGAGGTCTTATCGTTGTCAAATATGGAGTTCAGGCCCTGCTCCTCCATCGGCGGATCGCCTGTGTAATCATCGCCTTCCTTCCAGTAGTCCTGCCCCTTTACGGGACGGCCGGCACCGGCAAACGACCAAAAGTTTAACCCCGCCAATACATCCTTTTTTTCTTTGCTTCTCTTCCAGATTGCAAATATCTCTTCCAGGTAGTCATCGCGCAGGCTTACGGAAGTGCCGGGATCAAAACGATAACCATTCCTCGGCAGGCCAAACTCTTCAATAATCAGAGGCTTGTTTAATTTCCTTGCAATGGCTTCATGCGTTGCTATATAAGCGTTTGCCTTATTCTTTATCGCTACGATAGCGTCTTTCATTTCGTCCTGTTTAAACCATCCCCAGTTTTTAGGCCATATATGAATAGTAAGGTAGTCTACATTCCTGTCATCATGAATCCTTGTGAACATATCCAGATCACCATCCGTTCCCATATATCCTTCGTGCCCAATGGATACCAGGTGGTGCTTATCCAATTTCTTTATAAACGCGGCGCTTTCCCTGATCCATTCAACATACTTTTCATTTACGCTTGCCCGCATCGGCCTTGGTTCATTGGCCAGTTGCCATGCCATGATAGCCGGATCTTCGGTATATTTTTTACCGGTAACCGAATTAGTACGTGTAATAATGTACTCTACCTGCTTCAGATAAGCTTCCTTACAGGGTTCACAATTATAAAAACGAGCCGTAACATCTCTTACTTCCTCCCAATCCAGTTTTCGCTGTACCATGCTATCGGATACCCCTCCAAACCAGTTCACATATTGCAAAAAACCTCCTGTCCACTCCCAGTTATTGCTCAGGAATAAGACGGCTTTCATATCCCGTTTGCCCATTTCCGACAACAAAAAGTCCAGGCCCCGCAACAGGCTGTCGTTAAATACACCAGGGCTTTTTTGCAGCGCCGGGGAAACGCGTATCACACCATTTACGTAACCTGTTCCTTCTACGGCTGCCATTACCCGCAGGTTGGTTACACCCTTTTTCTTTAAGAAGTCCAGCTCTTTGAGTAATCGTTTCCTGTTAGATTGGTTACCGGCACCCATCCCCAGCAGCGGGCCGTACCAGTAATTGGCCCCCATAAAATAACAGGGGTTTCCTTTTACATACAACTGCGGCCCTTTTACCTGTACAAAATCGCCCTGAGACCAGCCCCATTGCACGAAAAGAGAAAGAAGTATTATCCCCGCCCACCTTTTTATCATATCACTCTTTCTTTTGCTTTTGTATAACTACGGTTTGCCGAAATCAACGCTTTTAGTGTTTCAACGGATTTTGCCGAGCGATATCCGTCCGGAACAGTATGCAAACAATAATCAACCAGTTTATCGACAGAGGAAACGGCTACGTGCATTCGTGTATCAGCAGAAGCATAATAGATAAATACCGTGCCGTCGTCGTCAGCAATCCAGCCATTAGAGAACAATACATTAGATACATCGCCTACCCTTTCTATACCCTGCGGAGCCATTAAGTGGCCGGCGGGCTCCGCAATTAATTTTTCGGGTTGTTCCAGATCGGTCATATACAGATACAGCACATACCGTAAACCTGCGGCACAGGCCCGAACGCCATGCGCCAGATGCAGCCAGCCTTTATCCGTTTTAACCGGATGCGGCCCTTCCCCGTTTTTTAGCTCTTTAATAGTATGGTAATACCTGTGGTTGATTATTAGTTCTTCTTTTGTTTCCGCATTCGTAATATCGTCTATCAGCGCCCAGCCTATTCCGCCTCCGCTTCCGGCATCAATAAAACCATCCTGCGGACGGGTGTACAAAGCGTACTTTCCATTAACAAACTCAGGATGTAATACTACATTCCGTTGCTGACTTTTTGATTTTAGATCAGGCAACCGTTCCCAATGAACCAGGTCTTTGGTTCGGGCAATACCTGCGGCAGCTACTGCCGACGAAAGATCGCCCGGCGCCGCATTGGGGTCTTTTCTTTCTGCACAAAATACACCATATATCCACCCGTCTTCATGGGCTGTTAAACGCATATCGTAGATGTTGGTATCGGGATCATCGGTTTCTGGCATGGTAACAGGTTCGTCCCAAAACCTGAAATTATCTACACCGTTAGGACTTTCGGCTATAGCAAAGAACGATTTACGATCATTTCCTTCTACCCTTACCATCATCAGGTATTTGCCATTCCATTTTATGGCTCCTGCATTGAAAGTACCATTGATCCCGAAACGCTCCATAAAATAGGGATTGGTATCGGGCGACATATCGTAACGCCAGAACAATGGCGTATGCGCAGCGGTCAATACAGGATATCTATACCTTTCAAATATTCCGTTGCCCGGCTGTACAGGCTCGTTCTTACGACACACTAATGCTTCATGCGAAGCTGTAACTTCTGCTAATCTTTTATCGAAAATATCATTCATAATAAACTATTTTAAACCCGGCATTTTATCTCTTGTAATTACTTTGTTATCAGCAAAAACTGTTTTCAGAAAGTTCGCACCGTTATGCTTATCGGCCCTTGTATAATCACCATTCCAGGGCATGAACCACGACCATGTATCCCCTTTTTCGAACATGGCATCAATGGAAGGGATGGAACCGCATTCACTAAGTGCGATCATTTTCTTTCCTCCAAACATTTCTTTTACTTTATCAAAGGCTATATATTGCGAACCGTGCTGATTTTCACCAGGATAAATATCCATGCCTATGATGTCCACGTATTCATCGCCCGGGTACCATGTAGTCGCATCCGGAGCCGAATCGCTGGTCCATACCCATATCAGGTTGTTCAGGCCATGATGCTCTACCAACCTTTTATACATTACTTTCCAAAGCTCTTTGCATGGAGCGGCGCCTTTGGCTCCCCACCAGAACCACTTACCGCTTGCTTCGTGCAGGGGACGCCATAATACCGGCACATTATTATCCTTTAGCTGCTTCAGGTATCCGGCAATCACGTCCATATCGGCTATCATGGCCTTATACTCATTAGAATTTACATCCGTGATCTTTGAAACATCAAAGTTTGTTCCTTCCGTATAAAACTCATCGGTAGTTTTGAGTGGATCGCGCCAATGCCACATAATAGTAACTAACCCGTTATTATTCCACCAGTCAATACTGTTGCTTACCAGCTCCGTAAAGTTTATAGTACCCCATGAACGGGTATAATTAATAAAATCGAAACCTGTCAGTGCAGGCCATTTGCCTGTGCTCTGGTTCATCCATGTAGCTTCTTCCAGCCCTGTACTGTAATTGGCCATAGCACCGGATATAACCGATTTGCCAAAGTTTTCTTTCAGGAAGTTATAAACACTCACCGCTTCTTTTGATGGTGATGGCGTAATCAGCGTAGGGCTAATATTAAAAGCTATCCCGGCATCTGCAGGCGCAACTTCCAAATAGTCATAAAAAGTATAACCCCAGTTTTTCTTAATCAGAATTGTATTTTCCCCGGACTTTAAGGTTACTTTGTTGACCGATACAAATTTCCAATCATTTGTAGCCTCAAATGCCACCTTAGCCAAAGCTGTTCCATTCACTAACAGATCGTTTTCCTTATAGCTGTTTCCGTTTGAGAATCTAAAAGTGAGCTTATACTGACCGACTTCGGGCATATTCACTTTAAATGAAATATCGCCGTCTTTTTGATTGACGTAGCCGGTTCCTGAATACCCGGTCAATGACTTTTCAACAACTGCATTTCCGGATAATATCGCATTCTCAGCCTCATACGTTTTTCTATCAGAAATAGTGGAAAATGAAAAGGTAATTGCCGCGGTAGTTTCACCCGTGCCATTTTTCACAGCCCCTGCGGGAATAGATATATCGTAAGCCTTTCCTATTTCCAACGATATATTAAAAACCAGTCTCCTGTCACTTACAGTCACCGCCGCCGCAGTGCCGTTCACTGTAATGCCATGATTGGCGGCAAGCGTAATCGCTTGATTAAACGCAACCGACACTTCGGAAGTAAGCGCTACATCCTGCGCACCTGCTTCTGGTGTGGAGTATAAAAACTTCAGTGGTTTGGAAATAACATGTGGCCTGTCGTTATCCTTGCTGCAACCGCTTATGATTGGCACTGCAATCAGCAGGCCTAAGAAGTAAGATAAAAATTTTATATACATAATCTTAGTTTTTATTTAATGGAGTGTTTATTCTCCGTTATTGTTGTTTTATTAAACACGACCCGTAGTTTAACCATTTTTCTGTAGCACTTTCACTTCCCAAAGGGAAGGCTTTTTCCCTTCTGCCCTTTTTATGCTAATACGAACATATCTGGCAGCAACCTCTTTTTCAGAAACGCGTGTCTGATATCCTTTCAACGCTCTTTGCGTATAGTCCGCATAGTCTTTCCAGTTCTCATTATCATCAGAATACTCTATTTTATATAAATAATAACGATCGAAATATTCAAATTCAACCTGCACTTTTGAAAATTTCTGGGACTTTCCTAAATCAATCGTCACCCATTTATCTTCCCCCTCTTCCGCCTGCCAACGGGTATCATATCTGCCATCGGTAATCATGGCTTGTGGAAATCCGGATGACAGGGAGTTGGTGTAAACCGTTTTATTCAAAGCGATGTTTTTAAACTTAGACTTGTTTAATCCAAGCGAAGTGAAATCATCTATCGGCTCCACTTTGGAGATAGAGCCGTCGGGTGCAAAGAATAATTCTGCCGCACAGGAAAAACGGTAGTTACAGGTGGGATATCTTTTGGGATCCTGCCTGTGATAAAACATAAACCACCGGCCTTTTACTTCTAAAACCGACGTATGCCCAGGCCCGAAAATATTACGTTCCTTATCGGTGTCGAGTATAGGTTTTTTTACAGGCTCATAATAAGTTTTACCCGGTTGATCGGCCATGGCATAGTGCACGTTGTAAGATTCCAGCCAGCAATGCCCACCGGCCCACATCATGTAATATTTTTTATTCCGGTAGAACAAATAAGGGCCTTCCGTAAAGTCGGTGAACTCCCCTTCCAACGGATCATTGCTCAGCACCTTTTTCATATAGGCAGGTGATTTTACATCATTATCAAAAATGATCAGGTTCTTCCAGGAACCTACACCCATGATCTTATTGCTTACCGGATCACGAAATAATTCTACATCAAAATCGTGCAACTGTATTGTTTCTTTCCAGGGGCCGAGCGGCGAATCGGCTTCCATCAGGTAAGCAAGATAATCTACTCCCTGCTGATGTACCATGTAATATTTGCCGTTATCACCTTTTACCATACTTGGCGCCCAGAAAAAACGATCGTTGATATTGAGGTAATGAATATCCCAATTCACCAAATCGTCAGAAACCCAAAGAAAAGGTTCCCCGTTACGGCCTTCATAGCCATCGCTGGTAATGCACATATAATATTTGCCATCCATATAGCGGATACTCGGATCGGCGAAATAGCCCGGTACTACAGGGTTTTGTGCAAAAAGCTCAACCGATATGAGGGTAAGAAACAGGATAAATATCTTTTTCATTTAGCTCTATTTATACATTGAAGGAATCTTTTTCTGAAAAACAACATCCGGTAATTTGCTGAACTTTATAAAGTTGCTGCAAGCCGGATGACCCGGGAAAGGCGCATAAAAATGTACAGGATTTTCGTAGGCGTTGCGCCATACCAAAACATATACGGGCTTATACGCACTGATGGCCTTATACAATACTTCTGTAAACCAGTTTTTCATGGGAATCTGATCGGCGCCGGTTTCGCTAAACACGAAAAGTTTTTGATGCGCTTTTGAATACTGCTGCAGCATTCCCATGATGCGCTGCACATCAGTAATGTACTGAGCAGCGGTTTCGTCACCTCCACGGTGGTATAAATCCTGTCCCAAAATATCTACATACTCATCGCCGGGATACCTGTCGAAATAAGCAGTTTCATCCGCTACAAAATCAGGTGAATAAATATAAATGAGATGATGCACTTTCTTTACCTCTCTCAAATAGGTTACGGTAAAGCGGAACAGCAATATATAATCTTCGCGGGAACACAGCTTTTGCCCCCACCAGAACCAGCTGCCCGTATGTTCATGAAAGGGCCTGAATAAAACAGGCACCTGCACTCCCGACGGGGTTTTGAGGCTGTTGAAAAAAGCGGCTAACCTGTTAAGCCATATTTTATACAGCTCATGCTTTTCGCCTCCGGGTAAAATGGATTTTACTACTTCGCCGGAAGATACATCCCAGGAGCTGCTGCCCGTTAACGGGTTTTTTAAATGCCAGCTGATGGTATTTACACCACCCCTGGCATAAGCCTCCAGTATCAATTGCCTGATCTTTGAAAAACGAACATCATCTATGCTTGTTGAATCGCCCAGCTCCAGGTGCCCCAGCTCCCAGCCATAAACAGCCGGATGATCGCCCGTTACTTTTTTAATATCAGACTGGTTTTTTTCATACTTCCAGGCAATGCCATAAGCCGTGGCATCCTGATGCCCAAACAATATTTTCTTTCCCTGTAGTAACATTAAATTTTTGTACAATGCTTTTGTTTGAACAGTAGCTTTTGTATCATTCAGCTGTTGTGCCTGCGCCGAAAAAGACATCAGCCACATCATGCCTGCCAAACAACATATATTCATCAACCACTTCATCCGGTATTTATCTTTTTATATTAATCAGTTTGAAACCTTCATACTTTTTCCCATCCACATCCGTGGCCGTTACTTTTACCTTATGCGTACCCGGATTTAAAGCCTGCGGCAATTCCAGCTTCCATAAATGACTGGTGGGCTGAAGCTTTGGCCGCCAGTTATCAAAATTGTACCGCAAATTGTACGTGCTTTGGATAAAAAGATCATTGCCGGTATAGTTATAGGCCCTAACAGGAGCCGCCTCATCAATTTGTACCGAAACTTTTGCCTGCGCACTTGCAGCAAAAATATTAACGGATAAAAATTCACCCGAAAGAGCGCCTGCTTTTAATGAATCTGATGAGAGCATGATTCTCATCTGAAAATCAGCTCTGTGATTGGCCGGCACTAAATGATAGTTATATTTATTACCATCAAAATCCAACCTGAAATACCCGTTGGGCGCTCCGTCTATACAGGTAGCCACGGGCAGGCCGCGTTCATCCAAAGGCCTCGTCCACCACGAGCCACAAGCCGCGCCAACAGTAAGCGACTGAACGGGCTGCTTTCCGTTCCAATAACTATCCTTATTTAAAAACTGGTTCTCTACATAATGCAAATGACCCGATAATAAAAGCAAGTTGGAACGTTTCTCTAACAAAGAAAACAACCTGGTAATGGAAGCTTTATCGGTGTACTTTTCCAGAAAGGGAATATGGCTCATTATCACTACCAGCTTGTCGTTACTCACCTGTTGCAAATCTTTCTCTAACCATTTATATTGTTCCTCCGGCAAACCGCCAAAATAATCACCTCGTTTATTACCCTCTTTATTCCAGCCATGATACACCACATTGTTCAATACCACAAAATGCACATTGCCTTCGTTAAAAGAAAAATAATCCGGCCCATAATATTTTGAAAAAATGCCTGAAGCCTCCTTTGCCGTAGCAGCCTGTTCATCAATATCATGATTGCCAAAAACATGATATACCGGGTAAGGCAGCTGTGCTATCATTTCCTTTTCCCGTGGATAAACAGAAAGATCATTATCTGCAATATCGCCTAAAATACAGGCAAAATCGGCCTTATTATATAACAGCTCGCCAACAATATCTTCCTGGAAAGCGTTTAATGGTTTTTCGCCTCTCATTTGAGGATCGCCCACCATTAAAGCGGTAAATTTTGTTTTTAGCTTTTTGGGTACTAATGCAAAGTCAACCGGGTGGCCTGTTTCGGCTTTTTTATAAAACCCATAATCATTTGCCCGTGTACCAGAAAAATCATACGCCGAAGGTTTAATCACGAAAATAAAACTTCCGGGCGCTGTATTTATACGATACTTACCATCGCTGTTGGTAACCACTATTGTTTTTTGATCAGATACCGATATACCCGGCAATCCCTTTTCTCCCTTATCCCTGATGCCGTTTTTGTTCAGGTCGGTAAACACATATCCCTCCACCTCAGCTGCATGTGCAAATGCTGCTGAGAAACAAAGTGCAATGGCGATGAATAAATAAATCCTTCTCATATCATAACATCAGAAAAAAAGGGAAGCCCAAACAGGCTTACCCCTTTTTATTGATTGCCTATTGAATACTTGCGTCTAACGGAACACTTGTGAGAATAACATAGTCCACATTCGTTTCGTACTTTCCAGAAACATTGCCCGAAGTGAAATCAACCGTGAAGTTAAACGGTGCGCTCAAGTTGAGCGAAGGTACCGATCCCCAGTTTTCCAGTCCGTCCGGGTCTATACGATATGACCGCCATACCCATTTACCAGCCGTGTTTGCAAACTTATAGTCATCTTTATAAGGATTGCTACCTTTAAAGTGCATGCCCAGTTTCGTACCTCCGGCCTGTTCAAATATCAGCTGGAAGTAGCCCTGTGCACCGTCATTGCCAGTATTGATGAGATAGTTCACATAGAAGGTTTTATTAGCCCCGTACTTGCTGCCATTATTATCGGCCTTTGTCATTGAGCCCTTGCCGCTCCATGTACCCGTATTAGGATCCTTAACCGTAAAGTATCTGTTGCCCTGCGCGGCTTTTGTTATCCCGCTTCCGCCATTATTAGAGCCACCGCTACCAGTGAACGGCGTGGCTGATTCAAAGTCGAAGGCTACTATCGGGTTTAACGGCCCGTCGGTAATCATTACCTGATCTATATGCAGCTCAAACGCCTCGCTGTTGCCATTACCCACATTACCACCGCGAACAAACAAGTTTATTTTAGAAACCACGGATTTCACATTCGCGAAGCCCATTTTTTCCAAATCGTAAGAACGCCATTCCCAGCCATTGGTTTTAATCCTATAATTATCACTGTATTCGCCATCCTGTCCGGTAAAGTGTTTGTCAGCTCCACTGCCATTAATAGTCAGTTCCGGGTTAAAATATCCCTGTTTACCATTGGTGTTGACAAGGAAGGTGATATAGGGCTTGTTATAATTTGTCAAATCGAATCCTTTGCCGCCGTTTGTAGATTCAAGGAATTGATAATTGCCATTCCATGCATTGCCAAGCGGCGCAATCACAGAATAATAGTTACCAAACATCGGATCTATGCCGCCCAGGTTTTTACCTGCCGTAAAGGCAGCCCCGGCCCCGGTGGCATTGCCCGGAACGATTGTAGGCTCTATGTTGTCGAAATCAAAAACCATAATAGTCGGTGCAGGGATATAGGTGTCCTTGGGTGCCACAACCTGTATCGTAGGGGAGATGAGCGTTTGCCCTGTTTTTGTTGTAACCGTCAGCACCCCGCTTTCAGGAAGCTCCAGGTTGGCAGTAGAGAACGTTGCCGTAGTAGTCGTTGCCGCAGCCTTGGACAATTTTACCGTACCAAATTTTACAGACTCGATCATGTCCACATTGGTACCGGTGATGTTAAGGGTCATGCCCCGTTCAATTTCTTTAGGCCATTGCGTAACGGTTACGTCCAAATACGTTGGCGTAAGCTTTTCCGCCGATATAAACTCGCGTTTGTATTTATTGAGCACTGTAATCGTACCTTGTTCCGCTGTACGGGGAACCACAAAAACCAATGTCCCCGGTTCTTTGCTCACAACCTGACAGGCACTGCTGCCTATGAATAATGAACTGACCATATCCAGGTTCTCGCCGTATAAAGTTACTTTTTCACCCACCAACTGTGTTTTGGGGTTGAAGTCAACAATCGTTGAAACAGGCAAGGCGATATCGTAATCCTGTGAAAAGTCTTTTTCCTGGCAGCCCGTGAACAAGAGCATCGTAAAGATGCCAAGTACCAACCACCACTTGCGTATATTGCTTTTCATTTGTATCTTTTTTTATTGTTTAAAACCTCGTTAAGCTAAAACTCGTTTAATAATTAGGATTTTGTATTATTTTCCAGTTCTGCACCTCCGTTAAAGGTATCGGCAGCACAGGGATCAATTTATCATCTTTTCCTTTGAAGGCATGGTTGGCAATCCTTGCACCTATCCCTTCGTGCCGGATCTCGTCATTTGTCCCTGCGCCTGCACGATCCGTGTCCTTAACCTTTGACACAACTTCCACCAGTTTCCCCGTGCGGATCAAATCCCACATACGATTAGACTCCATGGCCAGTTCAAGCCTTCTTTCTTTTAAGATAGCATCCAAAAGTGCCGCACCGGACGCTGTGATGTTGGGCACTGCGGGAGTCGTTACCGGCATTACGTAACCATTCGGGTCTCCGCTTACGTATCCTTTGCAATAGGAACTGTTGCGGGCGCGTTCCCTGATCATGTTCAGGTACTGGCGGGCCTCATTTTCTTTGCCGGTATTGTAGGCTGCTTCTGCATGAATGAGCAAAACATCTGCATAGCGCATCATAATAATGTTCTTATTTGCCGCTTTGTCAAGCGTGGGTTTGAAGGGGAGGGTGGCTTTGCGATTCAGATAGTTGCTGCCCTGCTCCGTCCTGTCGAACTTCATTTGCTTGCCATACAAAACCTCTCCGTTAAAGCCAATGCCATATACCGTGCAGGACAAGCGGGGATCCGTGGCACTAAAAGCATTTACCAAATCCTGTGTGGGATTATGGAAGCCCCATCCCACATTGGCATCAGAATTAGATACCCGATTGCCTTGAAATAAGGGATAGGCATTGCCAACAGAGGAAGGAGAATCGGACGCCGTGCCCTCTGCGGCCTGCACTTCAAAAATAGATTCTGACGTGTTCTTGTTCTCATATTCCCAAAGCATTGCATAATTGCCCACCAGACTATATTCGCCGGAAGAGATAATGGCCGAGGTTTGCGCATACACTTCATCCCAGGTATGTTGATTGTCTTTGTCGCCATCAATACCTATCTGGTACATCAATGTTTTTGCCAGATAGGCCCGCGCGGCGCCTTTGGTTGCCCTGCCCAAATCGGCGGCATTATATTGGCTGCGCTCGGGCAAAAGCTCTATGGCTTTTTTGAGGTCTTCGTTTATAAACTCAAATGTTTCATGCAGGGATGCCTTTGGCGAGTTGCCAAAATCAGAGGGATTCAATGGTGTGGAAAACAACGGGACTCCCCCGAAATGATGCAAAAGATAGATATAGTGATATGCCCGCATGAAATAACTTTCGCCCAATAAACGCTTTTTCAAATCTTCCGGGATGGTTGCACCGGGAAGGTTCTTAATGGCATAGTTGGCACGGGACACGCCCCAAAAACCATGAATCCAAAACGCATTAGCGATTGAGTTGCCCACTTGTGCGCGATACGATTCTATGTCCATCAGCTCGGGCGAATCGCTCTGTTTACTTCCTTTAACGGCATCATCCGTAGCAATGCTCGCAAAGTGAAAATCGTAGTGGTGGGCCATCCAGATGCCATCGGGCCCGCGCCCTTCTGTTTGGGAAAGGATGTCATACATGCCATTGATTACTTTAATGGCGTTGGTTTCGGTGTTCATATAGTTGCCGCTGTTTTCCTGACCCTGCGGGTCTAAATCCAGAAAACGCTTACAGGAAAAAAGAACAACCGATACAAGAAGCAGAATAATAAATTTATTTTTCATAACAGGACAATTAAAAGTTAAGATTACATCCGAAGGTGAACACCCTTGGGGTCGGATAAGAAGCCATATCAACGCCCGCGTTGAGCGGATTTCCCCACAAATCGCCCATCTCGGGGTTAAAGCCGGAATATTTGGTCAGCGTGACCAGGTTATCGGCAGAGATGTAGATACGGGCTTTGCTGATAAAATTGTTCTTGAACAACTTGGGTAAGGTGTAACCCAGTTGAAGGGTCCTTAACCTGGCATAGGAGCCGTTTTCAACATAGCGGCCGGAGAAACGATCATTCTGGTTGGGGTCGGACGCGTTCACCCTTGGCAAATCCGAGTTGGGGTTTTGCGGTGTCCACCGGTTGACCATATCCTTAGAATTGCCCCACTCCCGCATACTGGTACTGTACATCACAGAGTACATATAATTGGCGATCTTGTTTCCCTGCGACCCCTGTATGAACAGGTTCAAATCGAATCCCTTATAAACCGTTGAGAAAGAAAAGCCATAAGTAAACTTAGGATTGGCACTGCCGAGATACACTCGGTCGTTGTCATCTATCTTGCCATCGTCGTTCTGATCTACAAACATTACGTCGCCAAGGCTGGCATTGGGCTGGATGGGCTTGCCGTCTTTCACATGCGCGTCCAGCATTTGCTGTGTCTTAAATATCCCGGCAGACTGAAGTCCGAAGAAGTATCCGATTTCCTTTCCTTCTTCTGTTTTGCTATATTGACCATACATGGGTTCGCCGCCGCCCAGTGATGTGACCTTGTTCTTGATAAAAGAAATATTGAACCCGGTGTTTATAGACCAGTCTTTCGTTACGGTTGTCCCATAGTTTACATTAAACTCCACACCGCTGTTCCTAACCGAACCTGCATTGGTGTTGGGGCGCCACATGCCGGCATAAATGGGAATGGGAGTGGCCAATATCATGTCATTGGTGTTGCGCACAAAATAATCAATGCTACCGCTCAACGCACCGCTGTATAGCCCAAAGTCAAGACCCACGTTGTATTGCTCAGAGGTTTCCCAAGAGAGCTCCTCATTTGCCAGTTTTTGTTGTATGGCACCATCTACCTGAGAACCACCGAACACGGCAGTGTATCCGTTCGTCATCAAGGCCAGATAGTCAAAATTCCCGGCACTGGCCTGATTGCCCACGTGGCCCCAGCCAGCCCGAAGCTTCAAGAGGGAAATGGGGGTGGACAACTTAACATCCTCCATGAATTTTTCCTGCAACATGTTCCAGCCCAAGGAGAAGGAAGGAAAATAGCCCCACCTACGCTTGAACTTAGATGAGCCATCTGCCCGAAAAGTAGCGGTGAACAGGTAACGGTTATCAAAACCATAATTCGCCCTGAAGAACCCGGACAATAATGCGTTATGGCTTGCGCCGCCGTTTACTTCCAACTTTTCTTTGTTGGAAGACATGCCCAGATAACGGAGATTGACATCCTCGGGCACATCATATACCTTGGCATACTCGTTGTCCCATTCCGATTTCTGCGCTTCTACCCCCAATGTAGCATTGATGCTGTGCTTTCCGAAGGTATTGACATAACTAAAATACTCATTCGTGTTCCAGTACGTATTATTTGTACGGTTTTCCGTAAGACTGCTGATATTACGCTGCTGGTCTGCCGTAATATAATAAACAGGATAATAATTGCGAGATTTTGAAAACGCATATTGCCTGCCATACTGCGCCCTGAAAGACAACCCCTTGATTGCAATATCGTTTATTTGCAAATAGGCATTTGCAATAAAACGGTCTTCGGAGGTCTTTCTATATTTATTTTCATAAGCAGATTGGGCCGGGTTCCTGCCATAAGAAAAATATATTTCACCAAATTGATTGGTGTAGGAATCCCATGCGGCAGAAACCGGGTCGGCCTTTAACGCCTGTGTCAGCGATCCCTGATAAAAATCGCCATCGTTACCGGATTTTTCATAGTTGGTATATGACGCATTTACCCCAAGATCTGCCTTCTTGAACAATTTATATTCGTTGTTGACATGAAAGATAAACTTATCAAGATAGGTATTCTTGACAAGACCGCGTTCCTTTGAATACGTTCCCCCGATATCAAATTTGTTTTTTTCGCTGCCCCCGGAAGCATTGACGTTATAATTTTGTGTGGAACCCACACGCAGTATTTCATCCTGCCAGTTTGTGCCCTTGCTGTTATTGGCAATGGCATAGTCCAAAATGGACTGCATCGCTTCGGAAGGCGTAAGGTTTGCGTTTTTATAAGCTTCCAGCTTCATGGCAGCATATTCTGCCGCATTTGCCATATCTATTTTCTTGGCAATTTTGGTAGCCCCGCCAAATACGTTCACATTAATCTGCGTTTTGTGGTTGTAGCTACCTTTTTTGGTTTTTACGAGAATAACACCATTCGCACCGCGCGAACCGTATATGGCCACGGCAGAGGCGTCTTTCAGGATTTCGATTGACTCTACGTTGTTGGGGCCAATATGGCTAATATCACTTACGGGAAACCCATCCACTACATATAACGGGTCGGAATTGTTCACGCTGCCCGTACCGCGAATACGTATTTTGGTGCCGGCACCCGGTTCGCCCGAATTGTTGATAACGCTCACCCCGGCAGCCTTACCTTGCAGGGACTGGTTCACGTCCACCGCGGACAACTGAGTGAGTTGGCTCCCTTTAACGGAAGAAATGGCACCCGTCAAATCGCTTTTTCGCATCGTACCATAACCCACTACCACCACATCGTCCAGCGTTACATCGTCCACCTCAAGGGTAACATTTATCACCGCCTCGTTTACGGTAACGGTCTTGGATTTTCTGCCTGTGAATGTAAAAGTTATGGTTTCGCCACGTGCAGCATTAATACTATAATGCCCCTCCGCATCGGAAGAAGTGGCATGACCTTTAGCAGTGACCGTTACACCCGGTAAGGGCGATCCATCGCCACCGGTAACAACGCCCGATACCTGCATCACCTGCGCCCACCCTAAATATGGTAATGCGCAAAACATTAAAAAGATGATTTTTTTCATAACAAAATTTTGACAAGATCCGTAAATCTTATTTTCATCGCAAGTTTTTATTTGCTCTCACAAAAGTAGATTTGAGGCAAATTAATTTCTACTACTTTATTATGCAATGCTTGCACTTTTATAATTATCCGTTTAATTTTTATTAATAATTTCACAAACGAATGATAATCAATACAAATAGAAAAAATATTTTATTTATAAAAACTATCAGGCCCGCCTATCCTAATACTTTTTTGTCATTTGGAGTATCAGTTTGTTTTTGTGCTACCCGTGACCAGAGGATGCGATAATCCATGCAATCGTTATATAATCATTTTCGTTTTGCGGTAGTTTTCCCTGAATTCTTTTGGGGTGCAGCCTTTCTTTTTCTTGAAAATGCGGTTAAAGTTGGACAGGTTGTTAAACCCACTATCATAACAAACCTCTGACACACAAAGCTTTGAGTCCACCAGCAGACGTGCGGCGTGGCCGATGCGTATATCTATAATATAATCAAAAAGCCTTTTGCCCGTAGTTAATTTAAAAAACCGGCTGAAAGACGTTGGCGTCATATTGGCCAATTGTGCTAATTGCTCCAACGAAATCTCTTCGCGGAAACAATCATTGATGAATTTTTGCACCTTCTGTATCCGCCGGCTTTCCGACTGAAACTCGACCGTACCGAAGGAGGAGGAAGACAGTTGCCGTGCATCATCCCCAAAAAGCGACAGTTCGTAGAGCACCGTCAAAAAATTAATCACGGAATAAAACCCGTGTTCCTCCCGCGTAAGACTATCCAGTAAGTGATACACCTTCATGACCGCCTGCATGGGAAAACAAAGGCCGCACTGCGCCTTTTTCAGCATTTTTGAGATGGGGGCAAACTGGTTTTTATCCAACAGCCCGAACGAAAAAAGATCGGGGGAGAACTGGATGGTAATTTCCCGGATATTTTTAGAAATACAGGCATGCTGCTCCCATGTATGCTCCAGATTTTTGCCTGTTATCAGCACGAGGTCATACTCACCGATAATCTCAGCCGAGTCGCCAACTACACGCCTGACTCCTGGAGCGTTCACCACAAAATTAAGCTCATACTCTTCGTGTACATGTATGGGATAGGTGAACTCTGTTTTATGCCTGTCGGCAATATAAAAGAAATCTTTCTCCGACAAGGGGGTTATCTCCTGAATGGCAAGCTGACTATATTGCATAACATTACTTTTAAATGGTTAATAAAAGTATGCCCTGCGCCCGCCAATAGGTTTCAATTATGTGCCTAATGTTTTAGAAAATGTATCAGCGCTGCTCAAAACTGATACTTTGGGGCGAGTTATTGCCTGTTTTTTCGATACTGCGAAGGGAATTGCTTCCAATACGCACTGAACGCACTGCTAAAATAAGCCGGGGAGCTATATCCCACCTCGTAGGCTATTTCGGAAATGGTTTTGTTTGTTTGACTTAGCAAAAGAGCAGCCTGTTTCATCCGGATAGTTTTAATCAACTCGACCGGGCTGCTGCCTGTCATTATCTTAACCTTCCTGTGCAGACTGGTGCGGCTCATGTTCATTTTTTTGGCCATATCCTCCACCGTAAGGTCGGGTTCCGCAATATTATCCCTTATATAACTGATACAATCTTGCAGAAACCGCTCGTCTTCATTTACGGCTTCGGTTTCTTTGGGCTCAAGCTGCAACATGGCATCGAACCGCTTTTTCATTTTCCGACGGCCGTCCAACAGGTTTTTGATGACCGTTCGCAAATAAATGGGATAAAAGGGCTTTACAATGTAGCTGTCCGCCCCGGTCTCTACTCCTCCAGACTATCTTCAATGGTATCATTTGCCGTTAATAAGATTACTGGGATGTGACAGGTGGCCAGATTTTCCTTTATTATCCTGCAAAAGGTGATGCCATCCATTTCCGGCATCATGACATCTGACACAATCAGGTCGGGCCCATGCGCTTTCATCTTCTCCAAAGCGTCCTTTCCATTAGATACTTTTATAACATGATAATCGTTTTTAAGCTGATGATACAGGTAGGTTGACATATCATCCTCATCCTCTACTAACAACAGGGACGGTTTTTCTTCTGATATCTTGTCCGGATCAACAGTACCTTCATCCGCTAAAAGCATTGGCGGTTTTTCTATCCTCTGCATATTTTGTTCGCCTGCAGAAACAATGTCCTGACTGGCCGTGGGAATCTCTATCTCAAAACGAGCACCCTGTCCAACAACACTCGAAACACTAATGGTGCCATGATGAAGCGTCACAATATTCTTTACCAGATGCAGGCCAATGCCTGTTCCGCTTTTGGGGGAACCGCTTCCCTGATAAAAACGGTCAAATAAAAACGGAATTTCATCGGCGGGAATACCTGCACCCGTATCCCAAACTGTTAGTAATACCTTATCATTGACCAACTCAATTTTACAACCAATTTTGCCTCCTTCGAGAGTGAAGCGAATAGCATTGGCAAACAGGTTGTATAAGCAATTTTCCATCAACTCAGGGTCAATATTTACCATACAACGCGCCGTATTACTTTCAAAAGAAAAAGAAATATGCCTGCGCTGCATTATTTCGGCAAAGATTTTTGTAAACTGTTCTGTGTAGGAAACAATATCTGTCAACCGGGGATGCACTTCCATTTTGCCATCCTCAATCTTGCGCAAATCGAGTATCTGGTTAATCAAGCGCAACAGACGGTTGGCATTGCGAAGCATCATGTCCAATATCGCCGTGCGGTCTTTATTCTTCTCCTCCTGTTTCATTTCATTTAGCGGGGAAAGGATAAGCGTGAGCGGTGTACGAAGCTCGTGGCTGATATTCGTAAAAAACTGCATCTTATTTTCGTTCAGCTCTTCCTGCTTTTTCCGTTTCAGCTTTTCCAAAGTGAGCGTATGCCTGTCAATCATGCGACTACGCAATACCCGAAATACTATAAATAAGAACAGAAATGCCGCTAAAACATAAAGCAGTTTAGCCCACCAGGTTAGCCACAAAGGTGGCTGGATAGATAGATGTAAAACAGATATATTGTTAGGCTTGTCGTCGGAAATGTTTCCGGTTCCTATTTTAAACATATAATTACCTGGCGGTAAATGGGCATACGAAACACTTAGCTGCCCTTCGGGCAGGGTTCGCCATTCCTTGTCCACCCCTTCCATCATGCACCAGTAATTAGGAGAGGCGGGATAAGCCACCAAAGGAGCGGCAAAAGAAATGGTGATGCTGTTCTCCTTGTACTTTAATCTGATTTTTTTTGTATACGCCAATGATTCATGCAACACAATACGCCCGTCAAGTGGTTTGCCGATAGGTACCGGTTTATTGAAAATCTGCAGGCCGGTTATATACACTGCCGATTTAACGGCAGTGGTTTGCACACTAGCAGGAAAAAAAGAATAACATCCGTTGCCACCCCCGAAGAACACTTCGCTCCAAGGGCTTATATAATAGGAGGAACGAATAAAACTGATACCACCCAAATCGTTGTTGCTAATGTAAAAGCCTATTTTCTTCTTGAGCGGGTCATAACAAATGATACCTGTATTAGCAGATAACCAAAGCTGGTTCTTATAGGGTACGATGCCATTGACAGCCACATCTAAATTTTCGCGGCTTATTAGACGATGGTTAATGAAAGTATTATGCTCCCGATCATACTGATATAAACCCGACGAAGTGCCCACCCATATCTGGTGTGCCTCATCTTCAGCTATGGCATAAATGGTTTGAAACTTTATGGACGGATCATTTTCGAAACTGGTGAATTTTTCCCGCCTGATATCCATCTTGCATATCCCCGTATGACTGCCTATCCATAAAACAGAATCGCCCTGGAGATAAAGATTCGTAACAAAGTTGTTAATAAGGCCGGGATAGGCTGCGGTCTGATAGTTTTTAAATATTCCCGACCGGGGATCAAAATAACTGATACCGGTACCATCCAGCCCCAGCCAAAGGTTCTGACGGGCATCCTCAACAATACATTTCACATAATTGCCCGATATGGAATGAGCGCCGGGTTGATAAGCGTAAGATATAAATGCCCCTGAAGCACTGTCAAACCTGCAAAGGCCGCCACTATAAGTACCCGCCCATATAATACCCCTGCTATCACAAAAAACACTTACCACCGCATTATCGGGCAGGGAGCGATTATTGTGTGGCTGATGCCGGTAATGGGTATAGATTCCTGTAGCCTTATCATATTTACTCAGCCCTCCTCCATCTGTGGCAAACCATATATTACCCGAATGGTCTGTTGTAATGGCTGACACCTGCCCATAGCTTAAGAAAGCGTTGCTTAGACCATTCCATCCCTTTTTATAGCTGGTAAATCCGAGCGGCTCTTTTCGTAAATATCCAATACCATCATTGTAATACCCTATCCACAAATTACCGTTCTTATCCTCAAAAAGCCCATGTATTTTACTGTTTTCCATGCCCGGCTGGCTATCGGATATACCGGGATAAGGTTTTATTTTTTTATCCGTTTGATCAAAATATAACAGGCCGTTATCTTCTGTGCCGATCAATACCACCCCCGTACTGATACGGTGCAATGTAAATGCCGTAATATCAGCAGTCAGCCTGACAAATCGCCCTTTAGCTTTTTCATAAAGATAAATGCCGCGGCCTAACATAGAGATGAGGATATTGCCATCATAGGTTTTAACCATACCCAACACGGCATTTGTAGGCAGCGTATTATTTTCCACGTTGTAATGCGTAAAACTACCGTCGGCAGGTTTATATACCGATATGCCTTTATCAAAAGTCGCGAACCATATATTGCCCTCATTATCCGCGACAATACTGCGTATCGAGCGCCCCTGCAAATAGCCAGGGGCGTTCTTTGCATAAAACCAAACGGGCTTTTGACCGTTCAACGGATATTTTAAAGCCCCCTTATCCTCTACCCCAAACCATAGATTTTTTTGAGCATCTTCCATGATCCATTTTACCGGATGACGGCGAAACATATCCTTGTCCTGGCCCAGGTAAACAAACTCAAAATCATCCATCCTGTCATCATAATACTGCAGCCCTGACATGGAGGCGACCCATAAACGCCCCCTCGAATCAATATACAGAGCTGTTATAATGTTATTGACAATGGAAGTGGAATCCTCTCGGATGTTTTTGTAAACCGTAAAGCTGTGACCGTCAAATTTATTGAGGCCGTCTTCGGTACCTACCCATATAAACCCTTTACCATCCTGAACAATAGTATTATTTATTTTGAGACTGGAAAGCCCATGACGAGTTCCCATCATCTGTATATCCTGATACAACGGGGACTGGGCATTAGCCGCAATACTGCACAGCAACAAACAAAGCAATTTTATATACCATCTGTACATTCATGCAAATTAATCGGTATAAAATTACTTAACAAGCAAAAAAGATTACACTATGTTTAAATTATGCTCTATATACAAGAATTAAGTTAACATCCAACCGTAGAAACAGAACTTACGGCATGAACTTTTCTCATTAAAGCGTTATAACTTTCTTCAAGCATTTCCATGTATTTTTTTGTGTCGCCAGATACATGGCTATTATGTGTATAACGCGTATAGGCCGTTATGGGAAAGCCGTGTTTTTGCAAATAATATTTGACGGAAGTGGGATAGTCCTTGTGCATCACATTCATATTGTCAATAAAAAATTGCTGCACCTGCTGCACGATATGCTGACTTTCTTGACTATCATAGTTCTCGCAAAGCCATACAATCAGCTCCGGAAAGTAATTCCCCTGAATGCAGGAAAGCCCCGCAGAACCAGACTTTAAAGACCTCACCGCATGAACCATATACGCATCATATAAACCAAAGTCGCTTGCACTGGCGCAAAGCCTGTTTTTTTCAGAGACCTGTACTATGTCGAGACTGGTATCTTTGTGATAGGTTACCCTGCCCGTGTCAACCAATTCCTTTAATAACTGCGGCGGCATGATAATTTTATAAGGAATAGGGCATTCATAAAACCCAACGGGAATGCCTTCTGTTAAAGATAATAGTTCATAAATGTTACGCTTTAATTCGGCCTCATCAGATGCCTCGCCAACTAATTGGTTAGTCAGCAATATCACCGCCTGCACCCCCAAGCCATAAACCTGTTTTACACAATCGGCCTGCTCACTTATTGAATCACCAAAATTACCGGACGCCACCACAGGAACCCTTCCTTTGGCAAAATCAACAACATGTTTTATCAACGACAATCTTTCTGCGGCAGAGAGTTCAAACATTTCACTTGATTGACAGTTGGCAAACAAACCTTTTGCGCCGCTTTTTATATAAAACTCTGTAAGATCCTCCAATACGTTAAAATCTATACTGCCGTCTTCCTTAAACGGCGTCAACATTACGGGAATAAACCCTTTTTCTGAAACACTCATTTTAATATCTATTAATAATATAGTAAATCTATAGGCGAAGCTATGAGCTTCTATGCGTTCCTTTTTATAACATTTTTTCAGCCTTTTGTACGATATTACCGAGGGTCATTTAATTACAAAATCCTTAACACAACAACAGAAATATTTTCAAAAAGCCAACCAGACAAACGGCTTGACTGCTTGTATTTATTACTGATATATTCAGCCATGTCAAATCATATAGGCGCATACATCGTCTGACAGCCATGCTGCGAATAATCATTAAAGCATAATATGAATAGATTATCTACTTACGGGTATTGGGTTTTTCCTTTTTAAATATATTTTCAGTTAACCATACAATACAATGTTCCATCCATTTATCAGATGTTGTTCCATTATTTAAACCGAAACCATGACCACCCCGTGGATATAACAGCATATTAGAAAAAACACCTTTCGCGTTTAAGGCCAGATAAAAAGACGTTGCATTTTCAACTTTCACCACTTTATCATCGCCCGCATGAACAATGAACGCTGGTGGTGCATCTTTGGTAACCTGCAGTTCGTTAGAATATAATGCCACCTGTTCTTTTGAAGCATCTTTACCAATGAGGTTTTCCCTCGAACCCCAATGTGTAAGCGAATCCATGAAACTGATAACCGGGTAAGCTAAAACCATGAAATCAGGCCTTACATTTATGCCTTTGGTATCAATAACCGGTTTGTGAAAATGTGTTCCTGCCGTAGATGCTAAATACCCTTCTGCCGAAAAACCGGCAATACCAACGGCTTTAGGATCCACCTTCCATTTTTCTGCATTTTTCCTGATTAGCATTAATGCCTGTTGCGCATCCTGCAATGGGCCTGTTGATTTATCCTTCATGATCCGGTCGGCAGGCAACCTGTATTTTAACACAAACGCGGCAATGCCATACCTGTTAAACTCCCTGGCTATATCCGTGCCCTCTTTTATAATGGAAAGACCTCCATAACCTCCACCAGGGCAAATCAATACTGCCGGTACCGGAGAGGGTGCACCCGTTACGGGATAAAACGTAAGGGTTGGAACAGATACATCGTTGATCCAGTCCGCACCATAATCGCGCCTGACATATTTTTCGATATTATCAGCAGGAAGACTATTGGGAATTTGTTTTTCGTATAAAGGAATTTCTTTCTGCGCAAACGCATTCAAACTAAACAACAGGAACAACAAAATGAAACAACGCTTCATATAAAACATTTACTGCTATTGGCAAATTTACCAGGTTTCAAGGGCCAGGTTATAGTTTCTGAAAATTAATGTATCCTTCATTTTGTACGTTTTGTTTGCCGGCTCATTCGTGTACTCATAATTCAGGTAGAACTTTTTATTTTCGGCATCGTACCGGGAACCGCCGTTATCAATAACATTATTGATCAAAGAAGTGCTTACGTTTTCAATTTTCACGTTCTTATTATCGTCCACAACCAGCTTCAGGTTATATGGCTGACCTGCCTGCGTGGTATTAAACGCTACACCATCTGTTACCAAAGTATTCAGGCTGGTGGTAGTGAGTGTCCACACATGGTTTTTCATATACTGCGATTCCTCTTCCGGCCTTACATATTGCAAAGTATCTACCGGATTGCCTGCCGCATCAAAGCCGTATCTTACCCCGCGATGGTAATAGGTGGCATCATACTGGTTAATATACTTTAAAACGACAACCGTATAATCTTTGGCGGCAATACCGTTTTCAACAGAACCCCTCAACACAGAATCGGAGGTGGAACTGGTAATGACCAGGGGAAGTACATAATTTTTTTCCAGCGCTTTCGGGTCGGCAAAAAATTGCTGCGTAAGCGTTACTTTTACAGTACCGTCAAAACTTCCTGCCGGAATAACAATCTTCGCCCCATCCGCAAGCGAGTAATAGGAAGCCGGCAAAAGCTCAAAACTTTTTCCGTCCATAATGCCTGCATCGTCTAATAAAGACGGTTCTACCTTAAAGCCTACTTCAATATTTTTTTCATTGTTTCGCAATCCTCCCAGCATTACCCCTACCTCAAAATTTCCGTTACTGCCCTCGGCAACTATTGTCCTTACTGGTTTTTGATAAGGGAAATATACTGTCGACAGGTTATTATCTACCTGATAATCGGCGTATTTCTTACAACCTGTTATTGTAAGAAATAAAAGAAAAATACCTAAGGCCTGTATACCTGCTTTCATCTCTGAATTTTAAAAAATTAAATAATTAAACCTAAAAAGAATAATACCCTTTTACCAACCCTTATTCTGAATGATATTATCGGACCTGTAAACCACTGACTCAGGTATAGGCCCATAATACATATTGGATAAATAAGCCAGCTTCTGCACTTGTTTGCTATAATCAAACGAAAAACTGCCATTCGTATTTTTGATAATCTTTACACCTTTAACGGTTTGCGACAGCTCAGTTAGTGGCACCATCCATCTTCTCAAGTCAAAAAAGCGATGGTTCTCAAAACATAGTTCTATGCGGCGCTCGTTCCTTACTAATTGACGAAAAGCCTCTTTGCCTGCTGCCGTAACAGCGCTCAGATAATTATCCGTAGAAAAACCAGCCCTGGTTCGAATCGCTTTTAACGCGGCAGTAGCGGTCATACCTAAACCCAATGGATCAGCATCGGGCCCCCAGGCTTCATTAGCGGCTTCGGCATAGTTCAGCCATACTTCTGTTTTACGCAAAAAAGCATAAAAATGCCTGGCGGATCCCCCGCCGCCCGGTTGAAGGCTTACCCCATCGTGCATCCATTTTCTTAAATAATACCCGGTAAGTGTAGCTTTATTATAACGACCAGCTTCTGTATCTTTTCCTTTTTCAAAAGTTTCAACCGTAGTTCCTTTAAAGGATGCGCCATTCATCAGGATATTCCAGCCCAAACGTCTATCCCTGTTGATATACGGGTTTTGCGGGTTATATACCGCATTAGCATCTGTAATGGGATAACCATTACTGGCGGGAAAGGCATCTACCAACTGCTGTGAAGGATTGGTCAACCCGCTTCCCCATAATGACGGAATGAAGTTTCTGCTCTCGGGCCCGTTGCTGTCCCCGGCGTATTTCCGCCACATAAAATCGGCATGGTTGGGATTGTTGTAAAAATTAGCAGGCGTATTTAAATCTATGGCGGGCAGACTGCCGGCATTTATCATCACTTCGCGGGCCGCCCTTGCTGCTCTTTCCCATAATTGCTGTTGTGTGGTGCCCGAAAAAGCCTCGGCAAAAGCAGGACTTGCCGCATACAAATACATTCTTGCCTTTAAGGCTTTGGCGGCCATACCACTGGCCCTGCCCACTTGTACAGAGCCCAGCTGATCGTCAGATCCTGCGTATTCCAGCGGAAGATATTTGATGGCAGAATCCAAATCAGCAGTAATCTGGTTTACACAATCTTCATACTTATTTCTTGGAATATTAATGGAAGCGGGGTCTTTGATGCTAAGCACTTTTGTTACTATGGGAAATCCTAAGAATTGATCGTTTGCCGCCTTTCCTCCAAATCTTTGCAGCAGCTCCCACTCGTACCAGGCACGCATATAATACGCTTCGCCTTTTGAGCGCTGGCGAATTTTTGCATTCTTTGTACTATCGTAAGAATAACGGGCAATGGTGCCGTTCTCTAAAAACTTATTGGCATTCCTGATCTGGATATAGCAATTGCTCCACGAGTCCATCGGGTTATAGGCTACTGTCCATCCGCCCGTTGCCATAATTTTTATAACGGAGCCATAATCATTGCTTACGGCATCGTCTGTGGCCACGTCCAGAAAATTATTACCAAAATTGTCATAAAAGCCCGGCAGGCTGCTATACGTTTCCATTAGTACGCCCAAAGAATAATCAGGATCGCTCCACACTTCTTCGTCCGATAAATTGGTATCAATTTTAGGGTCGAGGTATTTTTTACAAGAGGTAAAAAACAAGCCCAACAATAAGATATATATTATTCCTTTCATGTTCATAATCCTCATTTTTTAGAATGATACAGATATACCCCCGGTAAATGTTCTGAATATCGGGAAGTTGGTCAATCCGGCGCTGGCATCCTCAGGATCCAGGTCTTTTATCTTTGAAAAAATCAGCAGGTTGTTACCCCTGAAAAAAATCTTCATGACTTTTAAAAACGAAATCTGCTCCTGGCCTAAAGTGTAGCTTAGCTCTGCCGCTTTTATTCTGAAGAAGGAGGCATCGGTTAACCAGAAAGTGGAATTTTGATAATTATTGGTTCCCCTTAAAGTGGTAAGCCTCGGATACGTGGCGGTTGAGGCCGTTTGAGGCGTCCACCTGTCCCATACCACATCGGAGTATTTCCTGTTCACATCATTGATCCAGTAATAGCTGTTATTATTGAACCGCTGCACATCGCCTATTCCTGCACCATTTACCTGCATACCCCATTTTTTATACTGCAATGCAATATTCAAACCATAGGTAATGCGCGGAAATGTATGGCCTATAATGCGCACATCGTTCTGATCTATATAACCGTTGTTGTCCAGATCCTGGTAGCGTATATCTCCAAGAGACACCAGCCCCAGGCGCTGTACAGGCGCTCCGTTGATTTCTTCGATACTTTGAAACAATCCATTAGATACATAGCCAAATACCGCATCTACCGCTTCGTTGGTTCTGCGGCGGTTGTCGGGATATCCCGGCAGGTCATCATATACTTTATTGATGGCTTTGGAATAAATAATATTTGCGGCAACAAAATAGCCCAAATCACCCACCGCGCCTTTGTAGTTAACTTCGGCTTCTATGCCTTTGTTTAATATTCTGCCGAAATTTTCCACAGGTAGCAGCCCGCCTATGATTTGCGGATAGCTATTGCTTCTATTGGACAATATATCATATCGGTCATTGATAAAATAATTGATCTCTACCCCAAGCTTTCTTTTGGCAAACAAACCATCCAGCCCTATGTTCAGCTCTTTAGCTTTTTCCCAGGTAACATCCGGATTGGCGATAGTAACCACATTTGTAACGCCCGGCCTATTCTCATTATTGGTGCCAAAGTTGGCGTTGCCCCAATAACCCCACCTGTTTTCGAACTGATAAAAATCTATATTCCTGTCCGTGCCAATGATACCATAGCTTGCTTTCAGCTTCAGGTAATTATCCTTTATGATGTTTTTGGCAAACGCCTCTTCTGAAATAATCCAGCCCATACCCGCTGACGGGAAAACCCCGTACCTTTTGCTGACCGCAAACTTTGAAGAGCCTAAACCTGTGATATCGATTTCTGCGATCAGTTTATTTTTAAACATATAGTTGGCACGCAATGCCATTGTTTCATTCTTGATGTCCTGGGAACTACCTCTTAACTCACGCTTGTTTCTAAAGTATAACAAATCACTATTGAAAGTATGTACATTTCCAAAAATCCTGTTATAATTTAACTGGTAGTAATACCCGATATTGCGATAACCATCATCGCCCCATCTGGACTGCCCCGAAACCTTTGTACCGGTAGATAGCTGTACAAGATACATTGAGTCTCGTCCAGTAGACGATGTTGCCCATATAGGAACATAGGAATAAAAGTTCTGGCTTTTGCCATACGTGACATAATTATAAATATCAAAAGTTACATAAGCTTTAGCTGAAAGACCGGGCGTGATATCGCTCAGCTTTATGTCCACACCCACATTTGTCTGGCCTGTGCGGTCCACCCGTTTTGAGTATCCGCCTTCCCGCATTTGGGCGTAAACATTACCAGAACTATAAAAGCTGCCGCCGTAAATTACCGTATCGCGGTTGCTGCGGAGGATAAACGGATACTCGTTCGGGCGATGGCTTGACATCCGTCCAAAAAAATCCTGGGACGACAGGGTATTGGCATTTCTGAATTCCATCCTGCCCACCACATCCACATACATTTTCACCATTTTGGAAATAGCATAATCCAGATTAGCCCGCAGGTTCAGCCTGTTGAACGTGCTCGCAGGGCCAACTTTCTCTAATCCACCCTCTCCTAAATAACCCAGATTCATATAATACTGCGCCCTGTCGTTTCCACCACGAAACTGTAATACTGCCTTTTTATAAGGCATGGATTTTTTTAGAAGCTCTTCGTAAAAATCAACATTGGTGTACATCAGGGAATTGGCATTTCCTTTTTTGTAGCCTTCAATGTCTGAATTAGCGTAATATTCAGGCAAACCGTCGTTTCTTCTGGCTTCGTTAAAAAGTAGCGCATAGTCCCCAGCGTTCAAAAATTTTGGCATCTTTTCCGGCATCTTAAAACCGTATTCCACACTTACGTTACGTTCCCGCGTGTTCACCTTCCCCCTTTTGGTTGTAATCAAGATAACACCATTAGCACCTCTTGCACCATAAAGTGACTTTGCGGTAATGTCTTTCAATACTTGTACAGATTCAATTTCTTCCGCGTTCAAATCATTCATTGGCCGCTCAATACCGTCCACTATTATAAGCGGCGCATTATCAGACGAACCATTCAGCCCCCGTACGTACAGATTTGCCGAGTTCCATCCCGGTGTGCCGGCAGTTTGTAGTGCGGTAAGCCCTGCGGCCTGGCCTGCGAGCGAATTAGTGAGAGATGGATCGGGAATAGATTCCAACCCGCTACCTTTGATAACGGAAACAGCGCCCACTAGCTGCCGTTTATATAACGACCCAAAAGGAATCTTAATCAAATCATCCTCACTCATATACAAGGGAGGTTGCTTCAGGGTAAAAATGCCTCCGTTCGGCTCATATTTATCTACAATCAATGTTTCGTACCCGTATGCCTTTATGGTTAATTCATCGTTTCCCTTTACTTTCATCCTGAACTCCCCCCTTGCATTGGCGGTGGTTTCATTCATGCCTTCTCCATAAACTATTATAGCAAAAGGAATCCCTTTATTGGCCGTATCGACTACCTTTCCTGATAAAACATAAGCAGGCGCTGCATCTTCATCCTGCGAAAAAGCAATCGGCATATTGTAAAGAAGCACAAGCAATAGAATAAAGCCCCTGTAAAAATTTCTTCTCATATCATTAAATATTTTTCTGTTAATGCTGCTTCGGTTACCAACCCGGATTTTGCTCCAGATTATAAAGCATATCTACATATAGTTTGGGTATAGGATACCAATAATGCTTATTTTCAAAAACCCGGTTCCGCCCTTCATCTTCATAGTACCTGTACGAGAATTTACCGTCGCCTATCCTGGTAATTTCAACATTGTAAATATGATGCAATACGTTCCCGATCCTCCATCTCCTTATATCATGCCATCTCTGCTGTTCAAAACACAGCTCTACGGTACGTTCATTTCTGATTTTTTCCCTGAACACTTCTTTAGAGGAAGTAAACGCAGCGGGAACATCTACAACGCCAGACCTTCTTCTAAGCGTATTAATGGCATCCAAAGCCGATATACCGGTACCGGGAACAGGGGTAGTTGGTCCATAGGCTTCATTGGCAGCTTCCGCAAAATCAAGATAGAGCTGCGTTACACGGATATATACGGAGGGTACATACATATTATATTTCCGCTCCACTTTGTTATACCCCTCTGGCCAAAACTTGCGGATCAGATATGGAGAAGGGCCTCTCCACCTTACATCGGCCTGATACCCCCAATCGCTTGAAGCCCTGTTCTGGTAACTATCATACTGCCATAGCTGTAACAGATGTATGTTACCATTACTTTCCCTTGTCCATGGGGCATTGTTATAAAGCACACTATAATAAAACCGGGGATCCCTGTCTACATAAGGGTTTTGCGAATCATAGCCCGACGCGGGATCGGTAACAGGTAGCCCGTTTTTCATTTCAAACATGTCAATAAGGTTCTGCGTAGGTGTGGCATAATGTACACTTCCCGGTGCAATGGAATTGGGCCCCAGGTTAGAACCTAAAGCGAAATCACCCACTATACCATTCGGACGGTACCAGATTGCTTCAGCACTGGCGGACAGATCGGGGTTATAGAATATTTTGGAGTAGTTCTCTACCGTAGAACCATCCATTAATGAATATTGTGCATTTGACTGTATATAACTGATAGCCGCATACGCTGCTTTAGCGGCCGTATCGCAAATTTTGGTGTCATAACCTGCATAGCCTAATTCCGGACACATGTTAGGACTTGCGGAATACAGTAATGCCATACTTTTTAATGCAAGAGCCGCGGCTTTAGTTACCCGTCCCTTTTGAATGGCCGGCCACGAATCGGGCAGCAGATCAAAAGCTTTGTCCAGATCACTTACCAGCCATCGGGTAGATTCGTGATAGCTTAACCGTGGAAAATCAAGATCATCGTTGCTGTCATAAGCCTTATCAAAAAGCGGCATTCCTCCCCACCTGCGAATTACCTGGAAGTAATTCCATGCCCTGAAAAAATAAGCCTGCCCTAACAAATATTTTTTATCTCCGTCAGTAGCATCCTGAAGTTTGTCAATGTTCTGAATACATAAATTGGCAACACGCAAGTTGATAAACGCCATTTCAAGCACGGGCCTGTTATCAGACACATCCGTATTTGACAGGCCCGATCTCCATCCAAACTCACGCGACCCTTCCTGTATAAATAAACCTTTGTTAACAGGCAGGGCTTGTGTGCCGGGGTCGTTCAAAAAAGTAGTGGCAGCCTCATCGGAAATAGCATACTGATCTCCCCGCCATTCATACCTGTCAATATATTCAGGATTTCTGCGGTACATCTGGTCTAAAAAACCCTGGAAACTTAAAAACCGGCCATATACGGTTTCATCAGAAATGCCGATGTCAGGCGATTTATCCAGGTACTTTTCGCAAGATGGCAGGCTTGTTACCACCATAAGCAACCATACAATTGTTCTGATATATTTAAACATAGACTATCTTTTAAATTAACTAATACTATAAGGAGATGCGCATGCCAAGATTATATCTTCTTACGATAGGGTATGCGCCGGAGTTAGCGGATTCTGGATCGATCCTGTCATCAAAATTTGACCATGTGAAAAGATTATTCCCGTTGAAGTAAACCTGCAGGCCCGCGCCATTGCGCAGTTTATTCATGAAGCCGGAAGCAAACCTGTAACTCAGCTCCATTGTTTTAAGCCTCCAGTAGGAAGCGTCCGCAAAACCAAAAGTTGAATTCTGCGCATTATGCGTTCTTGTGGTGGTCATATGCAATGAAGGCCTCGTTGCCGTTAGGGCTGTTTCGGGGGTCCACCTGTTTACACTGTAAGGCCATGCCATTGCATTATTGCCGGGAAATTCCCACAGCAATTCATAAGGCGTAGCCAGGTCGATACCCGAAACACCGTAAAACATAACGTTAATTGCAAAGCCCTTATATCCGGCAGAAAGTGTTAAGCCATAAGTGTGCGCCGGATAGCTTAATTTCCCGTTGGCCACAAAATCCTGCGCATCTATTACCCCATCACCATTGTAGTCGACATATTTAAAATCACCCGGGATTAAACCGCTGTTCCAGGAGCTCGCCGTCCAGTTGTAAACATCGTTCCAGGAATTATACATACCATCCAGCAGCAGCATGGAGTTCCACCCAATAGGCTTCCCGGCTTCCTTTTGATAGTTGGCTACGTTAGCAGGGTCATCCCTGAATATCACGCGGTTTTCATTAAACGTATAATTAGCTTTGATACCGTAATTAAAATCTCCGATCTTATCATCCCAGGCCGCTTCCAGCTCATATCCGTGATTCTTTGTTTCACCTATATTAGCCGATGGATTGCCAGTACCAAACCAAATGGGTATAGTGCGCCTTGTCATAAGGATACCATTCCTCCTTTCTTCATAAAACTCGGCGTTGAAAGATAATTTTTGCAGCACCCTTAGTTCTATACCCAAGTTTTGTTTTATGGATGTTTCCCATGTTGCTTTCCTATTTGCAGCAGCGCCTTCAAAATACATAGGGCCATACCATGTGAGGGAACTTTCGCCGAAGGGAGCTGTTCCTCCGGAGGAATAGTCCGTTGTATAGGTGAACCTTGGCGCACCGATGTCACTACCCACTTTACCATAAGAATAGCGTGCTTTTAAATAATTGACAAAGGGCAGTTTCTCTTTAATAAAATTCTCTTCGGAAATCACCCAACCAACCGCATAGGACGGAAAAAAGCCGAAGCGCAAACCGGGTGCAAATTTCTCAGAACCATTATACGCCCCGTTAAACTCCAATAAATATTTATTGTCATAACTATAAGTAGCCCGTCCCACCCAACTTTCCTGATAAGCTGTAAATTGGGTGTTGTTATAATCCTGACGACGGAAGAACAGACCCATTAATCCGACGTTGTGCTTTTTAAACTTGCGGTTGTAGTTACCGGAAAGTTCATAATACAAATTGCGATAATCATTGGACAAGTACTCCCCGCCAAAACTTGCTGGTTTATTGACAGACTCATAATCCGGGAATACCTGAGGGTTTGTATCAAACGGGCCATTATAATAATAGCTGACAACATTTTTGGTAATCGTACGGCGATAAGCAATGGATGAATTATAAGACAATTTTCCCTGCACCGAAAGACCTGTAGTGATAAACCCCAAATCCTGTTTAATAATAAGGTCTGAGAACATCTGGCTCAACTTTTCGATTCCATTGCCCTGCTGGTTCAAGTTTAGCACCAGATTGTCCCAGCGGTTAGCCGGGTTGTTTCCCCATTGGCCATTGGGATATTTTACCGGAAAGACAAAATTGGGCACGGTGTACATTTGCTTAAACTGTGTTGCGGCACCCCACCCATCCCAAGCATCCCGTCCCTGATAGGTGTTAGGCGCTTGCCTGATGCCTATATTCCCGGCGAAATTTGTGGAAATTGTGGTAGTTTTGGTCACGGTAAAATCAAGATTACTTCTGTAGTTGTAACGAGTAAACCTGTAAGCGGGGTCATATTCCGGTTGCTTTTCGGTTTTAAAAATATCGCCATCCCTTGTATATCCCAATGAGGTGAAATATTTTACAAAGTCCGTACCACCGGCGAAATTCACATTGTATTGCTGACTGAAACCCGCCTTGTGCAACAACTCTTTGCTCCAGTCAATCTCGGGATAATATTGCGGGTCTTCTTTGTTGCGCCATTTATTTACATAGGCCTCACTGAAAATATAATTCCAGTTCTTATCATTCATTTGTGCCTCATTGGCCAGCTCCATAGCAGTGGCATGGTCGAGCAACCGGAATTTATACGTAGGTATTTTTATGCCCCAGTTTGTGGTAGCACTAATCTTCACCTGTCCTTTCTTGCCGCGTTTGGTGGTAATAAGGATAACACCATTCGCGCCTTTCACACCAAATACGGCGGTTGCAGAAGCATCTTTTAAAATAGATACATTCTCCACCTCTTGCGGATCCACATCATTAAAGTCCCGTTCAATACCATCTACCAAAATGAGCGGGTTGGTGTTGCCCCAAGTGGCTTTACCCCTTATCAGTATTTGTGCCTGATCGCTACCCGGCTGGCCGCTCGTTTGTATGGCCGTAACGCCTGGGGCCAACCCCGTCAACGCAGCAGACAGGTTCGTTGCACCGCCCGCCTGCACCAAAGCTTCCCCTTCCACTTTTGCGATGGCTCCCACAACAGATTGTTTTCGTTGCTGCCCGTAGCCAACGACAATCACCTGATCCAGGTCAATCGTCTTGTACTCAAGTGTCACATTTACGACAGGGTTCTTCCCCACCAATACAGTTTGGGTGACATAACTAATACTAGAAAAAATCAAACTATCTTCCGGGGATGCGACTATCTCAAACTTTCCTTTCGCATCACTTGTCGTGTTGAGTTGTGAAGTTTTATTGGTTACCACTATACCCGGCAAAGCAATACCGGCCCTATCCGTAACAATACCGCTCACCGCCCGCTGCGTATTGCCGAAAAATGGGAGCAGTAAAAGGTATAAGACAAGCGACTTTTTTAAAAATAATCTCATTTGGCTTTTTTTAAAAAGAATTACAATCGAAATACTTCATCCTTCTTAATGGCATTTCAATCTTTTGCAATACAAAGATGATATGCTTTAACAGCCTTTTATTTTTATAGATTAGCAGTTTTATATACTATTTTATCATAATTAGATGTATTTAACTTTATAGTCTTCTTAAAAAAAATTACGCCGCCTTTTTTGCTATCCAGATTACAACAAATACCCCTTCAAATATCACCGACATCCAAAAAGTCAAATGATGTCAAATAAAAAGATAGCATGATAAGTACATACAGAAAACTCTTTATACAAAACAGCTGTACCCATATTTGTAATATCTCGAAACCATATAACACAAAAGAACATCCTGTTAAACTGATTACTATTTTTATCAAAAGAGATGGCACAAAAAGACAAGATTGTATCATTATGCTATATCTATTGTACTATATTTTCATGATAATATGATACAATCTTATTGTGAATAATATCGTATATTCAATTCTAATCAGGTTAGCAGGATGAAACCTTATTTTCATAAAGTACCCGTACCCATACAAAACTCTTTTGTAATCAGGAATGACCGCATTAACGCCTTTGGCAAGCTGCTACACTACCATCCCGAACTGGAACTGCACTACATGATAAAAGGAGAAGGTATCCGCCTCATCGGCGATAATGTTTCGCATTTCAAGGCTGGAGAAGTGATTTTAT
This sequence comes from Niabella sp., assembly GCA_047601605.1. Lineage (GTDB taxonomy): Bacteria > Bacteroidota > Bacteroidia > Chitinophagales > Chitinophagaceae > Niabella. The sequence goes on along the minus strand of JASGIU010000002.1, from coordinate 694,303 downwards.
TGGGAGAAAACCTGCCGCACGCTTGGAAACAAAGAGAAATTGCTGAAGAAATTCCGTCAAATGAATACCAGATTGAAACAATTGTGGTACAATTTAAACATGATTGCCTGGGAAAAGATTTTTTTTCGCTACCCGAAGCGTATCTTATCCCCAAGGTTTTTGAACTGGCCAAAAAGGGGCTTTTGATTTCCGGCGGAACGGCGGAAGAAATAAGAAGGTTGATGAAGACAATGACCGAATGCAGTAAGTTTGAGCAAGTCATATCCTTACTTAAAATCCTACAATTGCTTAGCGAATCGGAAGAAACAGCCCAGATAGTCACCGCAGCCTATGCCTTTTATAAACCCAACGAATTTGAAACGGACAGGCTCAATAAGATTATCGCCCATACGCTTTCCAATTTCAACAGGGAAATCACCTTGGAGGAAGTTGCCTCGTTAAGCAACTTTAGTGTCACCTCGTTTTGCCGTTATTTCAAGGGCATCACTCAAAAAACTTATTTCGATTTTTTGACAGCGGTGCGCATCAGCCACGCGTGCCGGATGATTATAGAGGATAAATACCCGCTATCTTATATCTGTTTTGAATGCGGGTTTAACAATGTATCAAACTTTTACAGGCATTTTAAAAAAATCATGTCAATGACCCCGTTTGAATACAAGCGCCAATATAAAAAAGACTATATCCCTTAATGGGAAAAACTTTTAGGCGTTATCACAAAAATTTGCAGGAATGATTTTCCATCCGGTTGCGCCACATATTTGTTATAACACAACCTATTTCCCAAAGGAGACCACACAACCGCACCCACGAGCCCGTTTTCTTTTTTGGTCAACCGCGTGGATTCACCCGTTTTCACATCACACAAAAAAACGCTGTCATCCGACAGGAAAGCGGCATACCGGCCATCGGTACTGAAATTAAACGGGCCTTCAACGGAATGGTCTAAAAAACTACATTGATGTATCGCCCCGCCGTTTGGTGATACCCCGAACAATTGAACAATGCCGTTCTTATCTTTTGCCAAAAAGCCTATCAGGTTTCCATCAGGTGTTGAACGAAGCCAATGCCGTGGCGTCGAGGCTATCCCGTCTTTGGTAAAAGTAACCCGCCGACTTTTAACCCCCTTAGGAATTGATGGCAGCGTCTTGTCCGTGCCGCGCAAGGAAACATCGTCCAGCCCGGCAAACATTTCAGGAATATCGGCCACAAAAACCTCCGCCTTTTCCTTTCCATTACTATCACGAACCATCCCCTGAAAGGCCATCGCTCTTTTTTGCCAGCTACCGTTTTCCTTCTTATAGCCATTAACACCTATCCAGCATTCATCAAAGGCTTTGCTGATTTCATCACTGCCGGGAGCAGGATTCGGCACGACTGCTGCCAACAAAACAGCGAACATTTCCCCTGAAAAATTTTCTATCCCATCCGCTCCATTCACCGCCACTCTTTGCGGGAACATTACACCAATGGTACGCAAATCTTTTACATCAGGATACAGTTTCTCGGCCTGTTGCAATACATAATCATTATAGGTAAAACTAATCCATTGTCCGTCGCTGCTCCAGCTATGTGCATGGGTGCCACCACGTAAAGCACCTGGCGTATAAGGCGGACGAATATCCCTTGCATCCATGTGGACAGGAACCATTGGTTGTCCAATCTTCACAGCAATACCCGAGCGTCTTGTAATAGTATATGGATGTTCCTTATCAGCATTGGTAATCCCGGAGAGAAACACCACACGCTTTCCATCAGGCGAAAAGGTAACCGCCCCGACGCCCGGCCCGTATTCAGTTTGATTACCTGTTTTAAATAACAGCTTCTGTTCTTTTGTTGAAACATTTATCATCTTAATCTCCCCGCTGGATGCCAGCAAGGTATCGTGGTTCCTGCTATCAAAAACAATCCATTGTCCATCGGGAGAAAAACATTGGGTACTGTTGATACAATGCCCCTGCTGGTCAAAAGTAAGCTGCACCGGCTTTAATTTATGTTTATTTAAAATAGAACAGGCTTGAAGCAAAGCCAATAATACCCAAAAACAAAAAATCTTAGTATATGATATGCCAATAAATTTCATTTATCCTCAAGCTACTCCTTTATAATCCTTGCTCGAATAAGTTCTCCGGCAACCTTTCCGAGTTTCGCCTTTAAAGCTACAACAATTACCGACTTCCCCGACAGCAGTTCACCAGGTAACGGATAAACCTTATCTATCCTATCCCCATCAAACCAATGTACCGCGTCGGAGGCGAGCAATTTATCGTTAATATAAATATCAAAACCGGATTCGTTACTTACACCTCCGGGATAAGTAAGCACAAGCTTTTGCTTTTCGCCCGGCACTACTTTCAACTTAAATGAAAACCAACCTCCCGGTTCTGTCTTTCTGTATTTATTGTTTCTTATCTCGCCTGCTTCCGGTTGGCTGCCCGCAAAATCATGATCCCTTTCGGGCTGCATTTCCCCTAACTGAATATCGTCCACGGTATTGGCCTTTTCAAGCGCTGCCTGCCTGCCGGCATCAAAATAACTATCTTTTATTGTTCCCCATTCCGCTTCTGAAAACAACCGGAAGTACACCTGGTAAGGCTCATGGATCTCTTCATAAAACGGCTGAAATTCCAATGGCGCGGGCACTCCCGCTTCTTTGGTAACAAAACGCATCCCGTCCTGCGTTTTTGATAACCATGCAGATGGTTCTTTTGCATTGCTCACAATTACCGGAACAGCATCTTTCCCCAAACTGAACCGGGGCTTTAGCTTAGAAGACAACAAAAAAGGGCCATAAGTTAAGGTATGCAGATCTTTATCATCCGGGGTGGCCGCTATCTGTAATGACATGGGGAAATTGCAGCGGATCACATCGCCCGACTTCCATTTTCGTTGCAGCTTCACATAAGAACCGGTTATATTTTTTTGCAAAGAATATTTTTTACCATTCACCCATACCGCTGCACCCCGCGCCCATGCCGGAATCCGGATGTATAATGGAAAACGCTTTTGTTGATGCAATTGCAACGTTATGCTTATCTCGTCTTTACCTGCTGTTAATTGCGATTGCATTTCCATCTTAAGCCCCAGACTTGTATCTTCCAGAACAGAAGGAATAAAAAGGTTTACAAACACGCCCCCGTTGGCAGACCTGCTATAGATGAACTCGCCATACCTGCTATGATTTTCCAGCCCTGTGCCTACACAGCACCAGAAGGACTCAAACGGCGTGCTGAAACTTTTTTTATAACCGGGCGCAAGCGGCGTAAAATAAGATACCATGCCTGTGGCCGGATCCTGAGATCCTAAAATATGGTTATACAAAGCATGTTCATAATAATCAGCATATCGTGCATCGGGCTTCCAGTTGAATACCTGGTGCGTAAGCTTTAGCATGTTGTAGGTATTGCAGGTTTCGGTGGTTTTGTTGCTTAGCCTGTTGGCTATATGATGCGCCATCCCAAAATGCTCCGCCTCGCTGTTGCCGCCATTGGCATAAGAATGGTTGTTTACCACTGTGTTCCAAAAGAAACGGGCAATCGCTTCATCCTTTTTTTGCCTGCCCAATTCATACTGGCGGGCTACCTCTATTACTTTTGGGATTTGCGTGTTTGCATGCAGCCCGGCAAGATTGTCTTTTTGCTGCGCCAAAGGTGTTAACAAGGCATCATCGTTAAACCTTCTTGCCAACGCCAGGTATTTCAAATCTCCCGTGAGTGCATATACTTCCGCAAACGATTCATTGATACCACCCGGCTCGCAACGCAATATCTGCTGCATCTGGTCATAAGATAAATTTTTATGAATATCTATGGCCCAGTCCGCCAAATCAATCAGTATATTTTTCGCTGTTTCGTTCCCTGTAAGCCGGAAAGCATCTATTAGCCCGGCACAGGTTTTATGAATATTATACCAGGGAACCCAGCCGCCGTTCAGGTCAAATCCTTTTGAATAAATTTCACCTTTCTTAATCTCTGCAAAAATCTTTTTCCCGCCCGGAATGGCCGCCACATAACCGTTTCCATTTGCCTGCTGGCAGGTACGCAGCTCATCAATCATATAATTCACCCGGTTCAGCAACGCTGTATCACCGGTGGCCGCATACATCATGGCGCATGCCGACAAATAATGCCCTAACGATTGCCCGGCTACTCCCTGGCTCTCCCAACCGCCATATTTGGGCGCTTTGGGCTGAAGCCCGGCCTCCGACCTGAAACCGCTCAATAACCTGTCGGGATCTAAAGCCAGCAGCCATTCTTTATCCTTTTGCATAGCATGATAAAAAGGGCTGCCTTCCAATAAACGCACATCGCTCAATGAATAAGATGCTGCTGTTGGCAAAGGCTGCGCCATCAGCAAAAAGCTTACCATGTTCAGCAAACAAACCCCGATCACTCTTCCAAACATCATAACGTTTATTTTTTGAGCAAATTTTTACCTGATATTCCTGAAATCTTTAACCCGGTAAAAAATCAGGTAATTGGCATTGTGCTGATTATCGGCGCCGCCAAAATCATCGTCATAAGCTGTTCTTACCGCTGCAATCAGATCATCGCCTTCAAATTGCCAGTCGAGGTATTGAAAGCCGTGCTTCGCTACATTTTTGCCTTGCAGAATAATACCATGCTGCTGCCAGTGAATCAGATCATCGGAGCTCAGTAAATACACGGTATTCCGGGTGCGTTCCATATAACCACTTCTGTATTCTTCAGGAACAGCATTGGTCAACGTATAGTATTTATTAGTTTTCGGATCTTTCTTAATATTGAATTTTTTTGAAGCGCCGGGCAATGTAATAAAGCCGGTAGCAGGGCTAAAGCTTGCTTTTTTGCCATCCTTAGAAATATTAATAACTGCCGCAATAGTATCAGGCCCGTAATGCACCCGCAATACATCTACAATATTTCCTTTGGGATCCATCACCGCATTGCCTTCCAGCCATTCGGTGCCTTTGCCGAAGCTTTTATCCATTTGCAGCTTATTGCTCAATGTCCAGTTTTTAGCATAGAGCAAATTTTTGTTTTTCTTTACAGACATTACAAAAGCTTTAAAGCCGCCCCAGGGGCCGCCGGGTTTCACTTCCTCCATTCCCCGCCATAGCTTTCCTTTTGCCTGTAGCACCGGCATAGATGAGGTATGATAACCCACCCCTTCCCTTGCAGGAATTAACAAACCTGTTTTATCATCAACGGGATCGGTCCAGGTATGCCCGCCATCGGCAGACCGGCGAATGACACAGTCCCCTTCCCCGTTCCTTGTTCCCATCAGGTACAGTTTGCCTTTATGTACAAATAAACCCGACCAGAACTGGTTCAGCTCCGCAATCTTTTTCCAGCTTTGTCCTTTATCGGCTGATTCAAAGATCTCCGTTATTGCATGAGTTGCTTCCTTTGAGTTGGGCCCGAAAAAATCGTGCGAAGCCACATATTTACCATTTGGCAAAATGCAGATACTCGGCGAACCGATATACATTTTGGAAGATGCAGGAACATGGGTGATGGCCACGCCCGGCACCTTATGCGTGTTTTGCCCGAACGTGATGCCGGTGCATAATAATAAGACTATAACAAAAAATTGCTTCATAGCTGTAATTTTATATTGTTAAACTGAATGGCAGAAATTTTAAAAACGGTTCCGTGCTTTATTCCCACGGGCATATCGAGGCGATCGGAAACATCGTTCCAATGTTGCAAATCTTCACTTTCTACCGCTCCATATTTTCGATTTACATATTTGTCAAAATAAACGATCCACTTCCCTTTTACCTGTATGGCGGTCGGGCCTTCGGCCCAGTAATTTCCCGTAATGGGAAGAGATGCTGAAGAGTAACCCCCGGTTAGTTTCTTACTGGTAGCTATACGAATATTTTTTTCGGCCTTAGGGAGTTTGATTTCATTTTTTAAAAACATGATATACTTTTTCCCGGCCTGTACAATGGTGGCGTCAATAACATTAAACCCTTTGTTATACAACAATTTTGCCGGACTGAATTTCTTAAAATCTTTCGTCACCACATAGTAAATCCTGTGATTCATATCGCCGCCGGATAGTGTTTCCGGGAACCTGCCGTTAACCGTGGAAGACCAGTAAATCATATAGTTCGCCGATTTCCTGTCATAAAATATTTCCGGCGCCCAGCAATTCTGTACGCCTGTGTCTTTCCCCATCACGGGAATGGCCTGCTGAACAGACCAATGGACGAGATCAGGAGAAGAGGCGTATCCAATCAACGGCTCGTGCCAGCTAACCGTCCAAACCATGTGAAAAAGCCCGTCGCCACCCGCTACAATGCAGGGATCCCGCATAAGCTTGTCATTTCCGGCCTCCGGTTTGAGTACGGCCACATCATTGTTCAGCGCCTTCCATTGATAACCGTCTTTGCTGTAAGCCAGGTGCATGCCGTCTTCGCCGTTATTTTTGAAATAGGAAAACATATAAACGCTGTCGGATTGTGCGAAAACATTTTGAAACCATAACGTTAACAAGATAGGGAGAAATAGTTTAGTCATCTTAACATCATTTTAATTATACATGGTAAATATAACTACCCATCCTTATTTATACAAAGGCCCGTAAACGGCACAGGCCCTGTAATCGCTGCCTTCTTTATCCATGCCGTAAGCGCTCCATGCAGAGGGTCTGAACACTTTTTCTTCCTCTACATTGTGCATACAAACCGGAATGCGGAGCATGGATGCCAATGCCATCAAATCGGCGCCGATATGGCCATAGCTTATGGAACCGTGGTTAGAGCCCCAGTTGGCCATTACGCTATACACATTCTTAAAAGCGCCCGCTCCCGTAAGCTTCGGTGCAAACCAGGTTGTAGGCCATATCTTATCGGTGCGCTCATTCAGTATTTCATGCACATGCTCCGGCAAATCAACCGTAAAGCCTTCTGCTATTTGCAATACCGGCCCCACACCTTTTATAAGATTAACACGGCACATGGTAACAGGCATTCCTCCTTTTGAAAGAAAAGTAGAAGAATAACCGCCGCCGCGCATATAATCGCGGTTGGATGGATGGAATGTAGTGGCCTCCAGGCAATCGGCAGCTTCCGCTTCTGTTATTTCCCAATAGGGTTTCATAACGGGCTGCCCGTTGCGGCTTTGCCTGCCTGTTCCATCAAGGGTGGCTGAGCCGGAATTGATTAAATGAATAAACCCGTCTTTAGCCATACCGTCCGGTTTCCAGCCGGATACCCGTTCTGTGGCCTCGGGGCTCCAGTACGTGCGCACATCGGCAAAAATCTGCGCGGTGTTTGTAAGCAAATAATTGAAAAGCATCGAAACACCGTTCAGGCAGTCATTTTCAGTAGCAACCATATAAGGCGTTCTGATACCGTTCCAGTCAAAAGAAGAATTTAAAATCGCTTCCGCAAAATCGCCGTCAGGCAGAAAATCTGTCCACTGCCGTTGCCCCTGGAATCCCGAAACAAGGGCATTATGCCCCAATGCTTCCTCGGCAAAACCTTTGTCCGCGAGCTTAGGATTGCCGGTCATCAAATCGCGGAATATCATGGCCATTTTGGTAACAAATTCCCAGTCTTTATCTTTTTCTTCCCTCGATTTTACCTTTTCCGGTCTGTTGTAATCGGGGCCTTCTTTACAATTTTGCCTTACCCATTTAATGGCTTTTTCAAATTCTTCTTCGTCATATATTTTTTGTTCGATACGGCGCAGTATTTCGGAAGAATCTACATACTCGTTGCGCATACCCAAATACTCCTGGAAGAAATCGGGATTAACCGCAGACCCCACAATACCCATAGATACCGAACCAATGGCCAGGTAAGATTTTCCTTTCATGATGGCAACCGCCAGCCCGGCCCTTGCAAACCTTAGCAATTTTTCCCGCACATCATCGGGAATAGCGGTATCGCCCATATCCTGCACATCTTTACCATAAATGCCAAAAGCAGGCAACCCTTTTTGATTGTGCGCAGCAAGCGTTGCCGCCAGGTAAACCGCTCCCGGGCGTTCGGTGCCGTTAAAACCCCAGATGGCTTTGGGCAACCGCGGATCCATATCCATTGTTTCTGAACCATAGCACCAGCAAGGCGTTACAGACAAAGACACGCCTACATTGGAGAGGGCGAATTTTGCAGCACAATCGGCTGCTTCTTTTACGCCGCCGATACAACTATCTGCAATCACGCAAACCACCGGTGTTCCATCGGGGTATTTTAACGTTTGCGAATACAGATCTGCAACCGCCCTGGCCATCTCCATCGTGGTCGCTTCGAGCGATTCTCTGATACCGCCCATGCGGCCATCAATAATAGGACGGATGCCTATTTTCGGATATTCTGATTTTTGAAACATAAGACTTTATTTTTATCAATTACTTATCCTTTTTTCTTTGTTATACCCGTGAATAAAACCCCTGTCAGGAATATGACAAGCGTTCCCACAACGATAATCATATTGGCGTGCAGGGGGCTTTTCAAAAAGGCATATCCTTCAGGAATCATGTAAGAAAGCGACATCCAAAGTATTACCAATAACCCCACAATGGTTGCCAGAAAAGCCGCTGTGTTAACGGTGCGGCGGGAGGTGATGCCCAACAAAAACAAACCCAGCATACCCCCGGCAAAAATACCCGAGAGCTGCCACCAGATATCCAGCACACTCTTTACGCCAATCATCAGCACCCCTGCAAACATGCCCAGCAGGCCGAACACGACAGTTCCGATATGCAGCAGGCGCAGGTTTTGTTTTTCGTTGATGTCCTTGCGGAAATACCTTTTATAAATATCTTCTGCAAACACCGTGGCCGAGGCATTCATGCCGGAACTGATGGTGCTCATGCCTGCCGATAAAATCGCGGAGATGATTAAGCCGAGAAGCCCTGTTGGAATCATCGTTACCATAAAATACGGCATGACCTTATCGCCAAAATCCTGCGGTTGCAATGTTGCCGCCAGTGCCCGGATTTCACCTGTTGACGCATGTGCGCCTAACCGTTCGGCAGCGGCCTGTAATCTAACGGGCTCTAATAATGCGGGGTTGACCTGATAATACGCATACAGGCAAGATCCTATAATAAAAAACAAAAGGGAGGCCGGGATATAAATCCAGATTAAAGCTCCCCAAACTAAATTTCTTGTCCGCATGGCCGATTTGCAAAATCTTGCCCAATCCGCCGTCCATATTTTTCATTACCAAATAGAGTATCAAAACGGCACCGACCGTTTTTAGGATGCCTTGGACAACTTCTGTCCATATAACAGCTTCAATACCGCCCATGACGGTATAAAGGATAATGCAAATGCCGGTGACCAGCATGATAACCTTCATGTCATACCCTGTCAGTGCCTTAAGGGTGAGGGAAAGCCCAAAGAATATAGAGCCCATGCGGGCAATCTGCGTTAGGACAAAACACACGACCGCGTAAGTCCTTGCCCAGGCACCAAAACGTTTTTCAAGGTTGGTATAGGCCGAAACCTCGCCCGTCCGGCGGTAAAACGGCACGAAATATTTGGCAGCCACCCAGGCGGCCAATGGCATGGACAGGCTAAAAGCAAAGGCATTCCAGTTTGTGCCGAACGCCTTTCCCGGTACGCCCAAAAAAGTATTGCTACTTAAAAAAGTTGCATAAATGGATAGCCCTATAGCCCAACCCGGAACACTGCCTGAAGCTTTGGTGAACTGGTCGGCGCTTTTATTCTTTTTTGAAAAATAATACCCGACATATACCATCATTATCAGGTAAAATAGTATCACTAACAAGTCTATTACAGGCAAGGTTTTCATACACGCTATCAATTAAATGTTCGTTAGAACAAAAGAGTCCTCCCAATTTTGATTGCAAACCTACCGGATGTTTATCGTCCGGACTTATAGAATATTCACAAACTATTATATCATTTTAGCATTAGCCGCTTGGCTGGTTGTGATTGAAAACAGCAGGTTGAGCATCTGAATTGTGTATTAAAGCGAAGAAAGGAAGGCCACTGCGCGAATGAGAAAATCTCTCAAAGTCTCCTATCTCGCCAAGCAAAATGGTGAAAACCATATACCAATATGACAGGAAAACGAATACTAAACCGGATTCAAAGTGTGCTGTCTAATAAAAATAAACTTAATTTGTAGCCTATCATAACAAGTATAACGATGCAAAAATATTAGATATAATTACTAATTCATCACGGAGATACGTTGGACAATGACTGGGATATTCTAAATAAAATGAATCCTGCTAAAAAAATGGAATTTGATGCCATTGTTGCCAATCCGCCGTTTAGCTTACGTTGGGAGTCTAATGAAGCTATGGCAAAAGATTTTAGATTTAAAGGTTACGGTTTAGCTCCAAAATCAGCAGCCGATTTTGCTTTTTTGTTGCACGGATTTCATTTTTTAGGCAAAGAAGGAACAATGGCAATTATTTTGCCTCATGAAGTGCTGTTTCGCAGTGGTGCAGAAGAACGAATCCGTACCAAATTATTGAAAGACAATAACATTGATACAGTTATTGGTTTGCCCTCAAATCTTTTCTACTCGACAGGTATTCCTGTTTGTATCTTAGTCTTAAAAAATGTAAGAAAGAAGAAATGTACTTTTCATCAATGCAAGTCAATATTTCGAGAAAGGTAAAAAACAAAATACGCTGCGAGAAGAAGATATTGAAAGAATTGTACAAACCTATCAATTCAGAGAAGAAAGAAGTCGCTACTCCCGTAGGATTTCAATGGACGAAATTGAGAAAAATGGATATAATCTGAATATTTCACGGTATGTGAGCACAGCCATTGAAGAAGAAAAAGTTGATTTGAAAAAAGTAAACGAGGAACTAACTGAAATTAACAAGAAAATCAAAGAAGCCACAGACAGACATAATGAGTTTTTAAGAGAGTTGGGGGTGCCGTTAATTTAGAAAAATTTTCATCAATCAAAATCCTCATCAATCATCCATTTTTCACGCAAACGAAATGCAGGAATAGTTTGCCGTTTGGCTTTGTTGGCAGCAATATTTCCTTTTATTCCGTTTTGTTTCGCCCAAACCGAAAGAGGAATTATTTTTTTAGCTATAAGCATCGTAATCCGTTTGTGCAATGCTTCCTGTAACAGCAAAGCGAAAAGTTGGCTAAAACCGTTATAGTTCATTGTTACGGGATAATTGGTAAAAAGCGAATAATATTCGGTGTGTTTATTTTTGTTTTGAATGATAATAGGTGGTAATCCCAACGTCATCAGTTGCAGGTTGATTAAAACCCGCCCCATTCTGCCGTTTCCGTCCACAAAAGGGTGTATGGTTTCAAACTCTGCGTGAAAATGAGCTATTTTATCCAGAAAATAAAGGTCTTTTTCATTGTTATAGGTGTCTGTTAGTTCCTGCATCAGATTGTTTACAAACATCGGATTCGCTCCCAAATGATTACCTACACGTACCCATTCTTTTCCACTTCTAAAACGTCCTGCAATACTGTTGTCAATATTGGTAAGGAGAGCTTTGTGCAACTCCAAGATAAACTTTATCGTTAGTTTTCGATTAGGATTTTCCAAAATTTGCGCTGTAATTTCAGCTAGATTTTTGGCTTCAAACACTTCCCGTACGTTTACTTTTCTGTCAAGCTCACTCCCTGCAAGTATTTTTTCGGTATCTTCTAGCGTAAGCGTAGAATTTTCAATCGCATTAGAGTTATATACCAATTCGGGAATTTCAGAAAGCGTAATTTCCTTCAAAAACGCTTCGTTTTCTTTTGAAAGCTCCACATATTGCTTTCGTAAAAGCTCAATTCTATCCCGTATTGGCTGATATATCACATCACAAAAATAAGTAAAATATCGTGAAAATATATAAAAAATTGATACTTTTCACGGTATTTATAAGTTAATACCAATCAGCTTATAAATTTTCGATGAGAAATTTTGACATTGGCTTGCTGTACTTGAGCGTAATTCAGGGCGGTGTCTGTTTTTAAGTGTTCTAATAATTTCTGGACTTGTTCAATGGGCATTCCTTTGTCAATTGCCATTGTAGCCAATGTTCGCGGATGTACCTTATTGATTCTTGTTTTAACGCCCAACTTGCGAAGCGCCATTTCTATACCACCTATGGCGAGGCGTTTGTGCGGGTGCACTAAAGAAACAAACAGCGCTTCGTTATTATCTTTTCGATCATTCAGGTATTGTTTGAGGTGCAGTTTGGTACGGGCATCAAAATATACTTCCCGCTGCTTATTTCCTTTGCCGGTAACAATACAGGAACGTTCGTGAAAGTCAATATCTTTCCGATTTATTTTTTCAAGCTCCCAACCCTTATGCCTGTGGAACACAGCACTTCCACAAGAGCCAATTCTCTTAAATGTGTACAGTTATCTCGAAGTCGCTCTATATCTTCATCACCCAAAACTTCTTTTACAGTTTTAGCTGTTTTTACTTTGTTTATACGTCTAACGGGCGACTTTAAGATATAATCCTCATTTTCAAGCCATGGAAAAAAGCTGGAAAAAATCCGGCGGATATTATCAATCGTAACCTTGCTTGAATTTTTGCTTTCCTGATATTCAGACAGGTAAAACCGCAAATCATTTGTAGAAATTTCAGCAACCTTTTTGCCTCAATTGTAAAACAGTGCCTCAATTGTTGTACTATAATATTTAAGTGATTTTTCAGAACAGCCCTCAACCTTTTTGGCAGAAATGAATAGCTGAAGGAGCCGTTCGTTATCTTCCTCGTCCGTATGAGTATCTTTATTGGAGAGAGAAACAGTCTTATTACGAAAACAGTTTTTTATAACCCCTTGCAATACTTCAAGTTGCTGATAATTAAGCACATTTCCCATTTCCCTGAGAATTTCATTTTGAATTTGCTCTTTCATATTTTGTATTTAAGTGGCAAAGATGAAAGAAGTTCTATTCTGTTAAAGATGTATGATAAATGATAATTTAGAGCAACAGGCAAAGACACTCTACGATTATTGGTTTGTGCAGAATGCCGATGAGAGTTGGGAAGTTAAGACACTTTCAGAAATAGAACCGAATATCATTACAGGGAAAACACCTTCAACAAGGGATGAAGAAAATTTCAATGGAGAAATCCCATTTATTACTATTGATGACATCCGGCAACAATTATTTATCTATAGCACAGAAAGAACCCTTTCAGAAAAAGGGGCTAACTCTCAAAAATCAAATTTTGTAGAAGCAGGCGATATTTGTGTATCGTGTATTGGAACGATTGGAGTCATCGGTTTTGTTGGAAAACGAGCACAAACAAATCAACAAATTAATTCTATTTCTAAAATTAGCAAGTACAACAAATTTTTTCTCTATTATACCCTAAGGAATCATTTCACTTCAAATACGGTTGCAAAAAAAGGAGCCGTTCTAGATAATATGAATAAAGGTGAATTTGAACAAATTCCAATTCGTGATGCTGACATAAAAACAAAAGAACGTTATTATAATAGTGTTAATTCTCTTTTTAAAAGAATAGAGTTAAATCTTCAAGAAAACCACCAACTTTCCCAATTACGCGACTGGCTTTTGCCGATGCTGATGAACGGACAGGTTTCAGTTCGGTAAATTATCATTTATTATACCGGTAGTTTAAATTATATTTTCACACAATGTGCTCTGTGTTCAAATAAGCCATTTGTTGGGAAGTGCTAATAATTTGAAAGAAAAAGCGCTGTAAAAATTGTGAGGCTGTATAAAGAACGTGCCGTTTCGTTGATACAAATCGGGGCGACCTTCTAATTAAAAAAGGTCAGCTGCTACTGACCTTTTACCGCTGCCCCTGCTGGGGAAACATCCCCTCTGATAATCAAAAACTTATAAAAAATAGGCTAATAATTCGATTTTGGCCAAAATTGGGGAGAAATGGGGATGAACCAGGCAGTTTGAACCAGTGAAAATATGCCCTTTTTGGCAGGGATACTGCTAAATTTTCCGGACATATTTTATTGGGCTGGCATTTTCAAATCTAAAATCTGCGGAGATTAAGCCTCATATTCGCCGCAAATTTGCGGTGAATAATTAGTATATTTGCCGCATCACCATTCCATCAAGCGTGGCAAAATATATTTATCAGCACAAGAACTGGACAAACTTTACCTGGAAAGATGAGGTAATCAACCCAATATTTGGTGAGGTACGCCATTTGCAAGGGAAGATATCCGGACAGATGAGTGGTCTTGGATTCTCTTCAAAAGAGGAGGCAGCACTCACTACGCTTACACTTGATGTGGTAAAATCATCGGAAATTGAAGGGGAGCAACTGAATTATGAACAGGTTCGATCTTCCATCGCAAGACGATTGGGAATAAATGCAGCTGGGCTTGTTCCTTCCAGTAGAAGTGTTGAAGGAGTTGTAGAGATGATGCTGGATGCCAGCCAGAACTATAAAAAGCCAATGACCGAAGAACGATTATTCGGCTGGCATGCGGCTCTGTTCCCAACAGGTTATAGTGGTATGTACAGGATTGAGGCCGGGAAATATCGTACAGAAGAAATGCAGGTCGTTTCGGGGGCAATGGGTAAGGAAAAAATTCACTACGAAGCAGTGGCAGCCAATCTGGTAAAACCGGAAATGGACAAATTCATTCAATGGTTTAACGATGATGCGGCAACAGACCCTGTACTGAAAGCGGCAATCACCCATTTTTGGTTTATCATTATTCACCCATTTGATGATGGCAACGGAAGAATAGCAAGAGCTATTACAGATTTGTTCCTGGCCCGTGCAGAAAATAGCGCTGAGCGATTCTATAGTATGTCAAGTCAGATAATGATCGAAAGAAAACAATATTATGCTGTATTACAAAAAGTTCAGCACAGCAGCGGAGACATTACGGAATGGTTAAGCTGGTTTCTTCATTGCCTCAAAAACGCGTTGTTGGCTACGGAAAAAACAATACAGAAAATTCTGCAGAAAGCTACGTTTTGGAAAGTACACGAGCATACCAGCTTAAATGAAAGACAGCGCCTGGTACTTAACAAGCTCCTGGATGGGTTTGATGGAAAATTAAAATCATCGAAATGGGCTAAAATAGCAAAATGCTCTCCAGATACCGCTTTACGGGATATAAAAGACTTAATAGAAAAAGGTATTTTACAGCAAGAGCGGGGCGGCGGCCGCAGTACAAATTATGAACTGGCAGCATTTTAAGCATTGATCTTCCTGCTAAATATTACAGGCAAAAACCTGTAAATCAATTAAAGTCCCTGTAAAACGATTAAAAAACGACAATTTCATAGTAAAATGTTTAATTCCTATCGGCGAACCTATTATCCCCCCAAAAATTAGATGCAAATACATATAGTTTTAAAGTTTTGATCCAGATTATATGCAATAGCATATAGTTACAAGTCGTTACCAGCTTTGTAAAAGACAAGAAACAGGCATCTCTTACCTGGTATGAATTTCACATAAAATGATTGTTGTGCTTCCCGCAGCACATATCATTCACATATAATAATGAAGATGTATTAGTTATAAGCCATAAATTATCTTTGTGTTTTTTATATTTGTCACCTTTTTTTAAAAAAAAGAGAATTGACCTAATCCTCAGTTGTTGCAAAAACGCGCTTCGTTTGTACCAGCCTGCTCCTTGTTCACTAAAAATGAACAATATAAATTTGTGAACACATTTGCAGCGATGTTCAGAGCGCTATCTTGATCTTTTTGCTGTCGAATCCGGGGAGGACATTGTAGATATTGGAGCCATTGTAATAGGAAGAGAGCTAAAGAAACTTTGTGCAGATAACAGCACCCTGAAAGAGAGGGTACAACATATACTGGAAAGGGAAGTAGCCGGCGGGCCAGACAGTAGGTTTATCCGGCAAATGGTACAGGAAACCAATAGCGATGCAGAAAAAATGCAAAATTGGCTGAAACAACTTCTAAAGGGATTCTCTTCTTATTAAACTGTTTGCTGTATAAAAAAGACGGCTCCCGCCGGATTGCCGATAATGCCCTGGTGGCGCTTACACTGATGATTGCGGAAAGCAAACCGGAAGAAATGGAAATGATGGTAAAGGTTGTTGTTAATTTAATTAATTTGAAAAATTAACCGTAAGCAAGTGGTTTCTAAATCTGTTTACACAATTTATTTTATCCTCTCAAAAAAAGAGGTTTCTTTTGTTGATATCGATTATACTATACTCTTAAATGTTTATTGACTATTTTCAAAATCGCTTGTAATGAAAAAAGAACCATCTTTTATAAACAATTGCATTCAATATTTAATTGTTCCAATATTAGTTTTCATCTTGTTTAAAAGTTTTTTCGATTGGCTTTTTGACAAGATTTTAGTTTCACCATTCCTTTCAGCAATCTATCCAAAAAATATATTGTTTGATATTGCTTTAAGTATTCTCTGTTTCTTATTACTTTTTACTTTTTTGAGAAAAGTAATTCGGGGCGCTAAAACACCAATTAAGTTATTCTTATTTTCTTTAACCTACTCTGTAATTTATTTTACATATCGAATTAAAACTGCGCCATTTGTTTTCACAGAAACAAGCGTTTCTGAAAAAATTAAGCTTGCAGATTTTTTACTTATTTTCCCAGTTACAATTATCATAAGCTATTTGCTTTCTCTTTTATTTAAAGAAAAAAAGAAAGTAGCGGAAGGAGGCTTTTTAATAGATGAACCAATAATTATTAAAGAAAATGAAGACATTCTCGATCGTTCAAAATTTGCAAAAGAAATCGTCGAAAAGATAAAAACAACGAATACTCATGCTGGCTCATTCCCTATAGGAATCGTAGGGGCTTGGGGCAGTGGTAAAACTACACTTTTAAATACCATATACTATCAGCTTGGAGAAAAGGAATTTATCAAATTTGAACTGAATGTTTGGAAATGTTCAAATTCTAATCAAATAATTGAGACATTATTTAAATTATTTAAAGAAAATCTGAAAGACTACAGTTTTACAATCAATAATAAATTAACAGATTATGTACAGAACTTATTAAAAAATTCAAGGAATGAAAGTCTGAGTACAATTAAAAACATTTCTGAAACCTTCTTCCCAAATCCAAGCCTTGAAAAACAATATGAAATAATCAATTCAGAAATCAAAAATATTGGTAAAAAAATAGTAGTTCTTATTGATGATTTAGATAGATTAGACAAAGAAGAAATTTATGAAGTTATAAGACTAATAAGAAACACGGCAAGCTTTACGAACACTTTTTTTATTGCTACTTACGACCGAAATTATATACTACCAGCGATAGAAAGTATTAATCCCTATCAATCACATTATTACCTCGAAAAAATTTTTCAAATTGAGTTCTCGTTGCCTCCTATTTCTTCGAATGCAATTCAGAACATAGTTACTATAAAACTTGAAAAAATTCTCTTGAAGGAAGATTTCGAAGATTATAAAAAAATGACAACAGGCTTCGGAAATTTTGGATTTTTTGAAAGAGGCACAGTAGACTTAACAGACTATTTTATATATACAATAAGAGATGCCACACGATTTCTTAATTCTTTGCTTTTGAGATATAATTTTTTACAAGGAGAAATTTATTTCCCTGACTTTTATAATTTGGAACTGATACGATTCAAGCACCCAGAATTTTTTACCCTTTTCTATCGAGAACATACAAGGTTTCTAACAACATTTGAACATCGCAACAATGTTCCTGAAGATACTGGCATTTATCATTTAAGCATGATAAAAGATTCTAAAGGAAATGATACGCAAATGTCAATACTAGAAGAATTTCTTAACACACAGAGAGAACTATTCAAGTTTGGCAATCATGAAATCCGAACATTATCCATAGCATTCTCATCAATCTTCCCACAAGTTGAAAACAGATACGCATCTCGTTACAATGGTCGGAATGGCCATTTATCCGTTTTGCGTGTACATGCTTTTGATAGATATTTCAAGTTGAATATATTGGGATTACTATCCGAGAAAGAGTTTTTAGCAATGACAAAATTGCCAATGCCAGAATTGTTAAATGCAGTTACTCTAATGGCTAAGTCTGAAGATTCAATGAGTAATCTTTATGACAGATTTAGATATATAGTAGATTTCCCAGATAAGATCTCTTTCGAGAGGATAGTAACAGCTATATTCCATTTTGCCAATCTTCCATATCCATCAACTAACGAAAAATTAAAGCATAGAAGGATAAACTACGATAGTAAAAAATTAGCTGAGGTTTTGGGAAATAAGAAAAACATTGTTCTTTATGATTCAAAAGGAGAGTACAAAAGATTTTTAATTCCCTTGTTAAAAACAAATACAAACGACTATAACTATTCCAACGAATTTACTGACTACATTCTTCATCAAGGCTATCATTTTTTGAACAATATCTTATCTCAAGAAGAAATAATATCATTATTATTCGAGAACTTCAAAAAAGCAATAGAAAAATCGGATACGTTGACATACTCTTTGTGGTTGCACTTTATAAGGTGTCAAGAGAGAAAAGAACGCCCTGGTCAAGCTAATGTGACTGTAGTATCTTATCCTGATAACAAAGAAGCTGTAAAAATGATGAGAAAATTTGTTTATAATAATGGAATGGATACCTTTTTACTTTTCACTATGAAAGAAATTCCATTTGATAAAGAATTTACATTAGCAGAAACTGTTATATCCCGATTATTCAAAAACGTTGAAATTTTTATATGGCTATTAAGACGTTATAAAGGAAAATCTGCTTATAAGGACGAGTTCTTAAGCTTTTATCAGCAAATAACCACGAGTGGTAAATCAAGTGTACCGAAAGAATTCTTCAAAAAAATTCCTGTGAAATTACAGGATGAGGAATGGATATAAATTGCTCTACGAAATAAGTGTGCGTTAATTTTATTCCTTTTTGAACGTCTCCTTAATAAAAAGGGATAGTTCCTTTGGGTCGCATTGAAATCCACCTTTCGTTATAATTATTTTTTCAATCTCGGTTGGAATAAATCTCCCTTTTGAATAAATCTCGGTCTCCGGATCATATTTATCTAGCATCCCGTTTATTACATTCTTATCAAATTGGAATACAACATCCTCTACCTCTTTCGTAGGGCTGTTTGAAGACAAGTCGATTGTTTTTAGAGCAACGTCATTCCATTCAACTTCTAGAACATTTGGCTTTATTGGCGGTGGTGTTATGGCCTCAAACGAAACTTTCTTTTGTTGCTGAAGGTTAAGGATAGGGATGTATATCATTCTATTGTAAAAACTTACTCCAACGATATAATTAAAAACGCAAGAATAAGGTTGAATTGCTTTAAATACATAGACAATAAATGGCAGATTTATTGTGAAAGAAAAATGATAGTCATAAATTAATGCTCCGGAGAAAATATCAATCTTGTTATTCAAGTAGTAAATAAGCGGCCAATGCTCTTTCTTTATTTCCGACTTTCCTATAATTATAATTGCAGCTTTTATTAAAGCTTTATAAACAGCTGAAGGGGAATACAGATTTTTTGAGTATGATAGCGAAAAAGTGCCATGATTAAGCTCCTTTAGTTCATTTATAGAAGTTATTATAAAATTATTGCCCAAAAATATTCTTGATTTAGCGTTCAGTCCTTCTGCAAAAAAGCCCGGTGGTTTTCTATCCCCATTTATCCCAGAGAAGGTTCTTGATACTCCCAAGTAATTTGAAAGATCATTTTCAAACCTACTGAACTTTTGATTACAAGCATCACATTCCATATCAGATATTAAATTTCTGTTTCCCATTAGTTGAGGGAATATGTGAGCTTCACTTTTGAATGTGGTTTCGCCGAATCGTTTATTACAAAAAAAGCAGACCCTTTCACTAGTGGGCTGAAAACTTTTTTTAGAAAATCTTTTGTCCCCTTGAAATACAACGTCTATCAATTCATAGGCTTTAAAAAAAGTCTCAAAATGAGATATATAGTTTTTGTGCGGCTCAAATTGTATATTCATTTTAACTGTAACATTTTCAATGTTAGCCACCATAAATACAACCCATACTTTTTAAAGAAGGCACTTGTTTCGATCCCGTGGGAAAGGTTGTTTCTAAAGTTTACATCATTGCCATCCACGAGAAAACTTTCTAATTCATCCAAAAGATCGGGATCGACTAAGGCCGACTGCCTCAACTTTTTAATACACCCACCCATTAGGCTTTCGTGCTGAATTTCTTCTGAAAGCTGCCTTAGTGTAATCCCACTAAGATTACCCACATGCCGAAGACTGTTTTCCAACTGGGGAACAATTAAATGACTAAAGATTACGAAGTCATTTAAAAAACCTTCTGTTAAACCAACTTTATAAAAATCCCTACGATCGTCCGGAATAAAAGGACTTTGAACCAACGTGTCGATAAAAGAAAGATCAAACGGCTCGTAACTATCCATTTTCTCTTTAATCATCTGTATCAAAACTATCATTCGCTCTCGTACCTGCTGTCTCATCCAAGTCTGTCTAGCACTAACAGTATCTTTTGAAGCAATTCGAAAACCCTCCGCGTTTAGTTTGACAGTCTTGGGAAAACTCCTGACATAGAAAAAATTTTCAGATGGTGAACTTTCACGAAAACGCTCAGCAGGAGGCAAAGGGATCAATAACAACTGGTTTAACGCTGATTCAAAACTATCAATACCCATTCTGGAAACAATTTCTTTGATTTCATTCAAATCGATTTTCATGTTATACCTAATACCGACAATTTTCAACATCTCCTGATCACATTTTTGCTCCAGTATCAGCTTATTTTCTAATCGTTTCCGAAGCTCTTCACAGCCACCAATCGTTTTAATTGCCTGCAATCCATTCCAAAATATTCTGGACAAATTAGGGTAATAAATATTGGGCTTTTTCCGGCTTACGTGCCCATCGCCTTCCATCTCATAATTTTCAGCAAGTTTGATTCTTTCCTCTTGCATATCTAATATACCAATAGTTCGAAGGTATTCAATACACTTCCTAGACAAGCTAAATTTTTGATTCGTATTGCAATCTTTAATCCTTTCTTCGATAAACTCCACGATCTCTTCTCTGTATGTCTCTTCATCAAAAACAGAGATCATGTGGCGTATTAGTGGGAACGAGAAAAAGTTAAAGTCAGCTTTTTTCAGCGCATCCATACAAACATCAAAAATCTCCTTTTGCCGAGGTTTGAATTTGCTTTTAAGATATTTTACCAGTTCAATTGCTCTAGCTAAGTAAGTTATATCTCCTGTTAAATCGAAAATTTCCTTATATGAGTTATAAAGCCAGACAACGTTATTATATAATAGCTTTTGATCTGCTTTTACCACTAGGTCTAAACTCTTAGTCCAAACTTCCAGATTTCCCATCCCTTCCACAGAAACAATATGTACTAGCTTCTTCAGCTCATCCTCTGTAAACGACTCCTTGATCTTCAGCTCATCCAACTCTTCCAAATCGATAGATAGTATTCTGTTTATCAATTGGGCAAGGCTATAATCAATTAATCCGTTAACAGAATCCTGTATTAACTGGCTGCTGAGTTCATAGCCAAACACCGTGCTTTTTAATTTATAATTTTCATTTCCTGAAGTCATAAGCAGCGTTTTCAGATGTTTTTCTATCAGTTTAAATTACTCGTCTTGGTAGATCGAATGGAGCTTGCAAAAATCGGATGCTCTATTTTCTACCCTTCCCCGTCCGTTTTCCTTTTTCCGCAATAACCGCCAACTCCTTAAGCAGTTTTTTCTTTTCCTCTCCATCAATGTCTTTAGACGAAATAAAAAAATCTTTCAGGTCTCGGTTGATGGTGAGCGCAATGCGGAAGAAGGTAGCAAGCGGGGGTTGTATAGTATTGGTTGCCCATTTTGAAACGGTTGCCGGTTCATACCCTAATGCTTCTGCAAGATCCTTATTAGAGACGCGCTCTTCTTTTAAAACAGCAGCCAGCCTGTTCATGACAAGATGGGCTGGTTTTCTTTTAGGATTCATTATTTTGTTCATCGGGTAAATAAATTGTTCTTATAGAACACAATTTACAAGATTATAACAAATTGATTTTTAGTCCAAAGAGTTATTGTAAAAAATAAAATTGTTATTGTGTGACAATTATGTTATATTGCATAACAATTCTATTAAACACTTTTTTTATGACATAGAAATTATACAATAACGTATAAAAGCGTATTTGCTTTATTCCCGATTCTGAAATTACGACATATCATTGATCTCGGGAGGATAAGGTAAATCGCTCGCGTTTTCCTTATTTTTAAGGTTCAGGCGTGGGCGTTCTTATTTGAGATCAGGGGTGTCGTAACCCTCAGAATCATTAAGGACTAACCCACGTCTTTTTTATGCGCCGCCGGTTGGTCTGTATGCATATTCTTCACCTTAAATGCTTTCCGTCATGCAAAAGAAAACCACCCACAAACAACCCCAACGAAAGCCCAAGCCGGAACTAAAATGGCAAACCGGTGCCTATGAGCGCCATGCTAATTTTAATTTCATCTTGCCGTATCAATTTTTGCTGCTATGCCGCCTGATGGATATAACACCCAAAGAAGTGGTAACCGATTTTATGGATAACCTGTCCTGCAGCAGTTGGAACCGTGAGGGTAGGGACACTGCCAAAGAACACCTCATTAACTATTTTATTGCACACGGCTACGGGCAGGAGCATTATACGGAAGCCAACATCCGCCAGATTTTTAAGGAAATGGACGCCGTTGGCCTGCTGTTTCCACGAGAAAGCAATGGTAAAATGGTAGACCGGTACGCCAAATGGCGGGATAAACATCAAACATGGTGGTTTAAAAAATGGTTTCGTAAAACCAGGCGTCAACATTTATAAAAAAGACTAACCATGAATGTAGCACCAACCGTTGCTAACCATAAAGCGCTTTATCTGACGGAAGAAGATAAAGCCATTGCCACAAAGGTGGTGGCCACCATCAACAAAATTGTACAGGCGAACACCATCTTTGTTTTAGGCAAAAAAGCAAATACCGCTCAAAATATATTTACTACAACATGCGCGGCCGATGGACATACGACCGCCTTTTGGTTGCTAATATTAATTACTGGCGATGATAAGCGGCATAAAATGTACCAGGATGAAATTGAGCAAAAGTGTAACTACTTCCATGCTGTTAGCTGTATTGTAATGCAAACAAGCACTTTTGTTCGTTGGCTAAGTGCAAAGGATTCTTTTGCTTTAACCGTTCTTTCCAGCGCCATGTCTATTTATAACATCAACCCGGAATTGGAAGAATGGGGTAGGGATATTGTGGCGGAAAACATTCCGGAAGTGGATAAAAATGCATTCCAAAAATGCTTTAACTTATTTGATGAATATATCGCCGGAGCAGAACTCTTTACCCTAAGAAAATACTACCGGCTGGCCCTATTTATGTATCATCAGGCTACGGAATTATTACTAACCGCCTATATAAAATCGCAAACCGGGCTGGAGCTGCACATTCATAATATCAATTACCTCAATCATTATTTGAGTTTCTTAATTCCGGGAGTTGCGGAAAATTTTGGTGGCGTAACCCAGATGGAACAGGATGCTTTCCGGTTACTTCAAAAGTCTTACTGTTCGGCAAGGTATGATGAATGTTTTGCGGTTAAGCATCAACAGTTGGAAATTATCCGGCAAAAAATATTACAACTAACAAAAATCTTGCGTGTAAAAATTTATGCAGCAGCAGGAAACGTTTGCTCGAAAATTCCGGAATAACCCCGGTTACTCCCTATTTAATTTGAGTATTTGAACAGTTATCATTCCTCCGCATATTCTGTTCTTCCATTAATTGTCCTGTACAAAAAACCGGCAACCTGGCTTTTTGTTGCGCCTATACCAGCGGTTCAAAAATCCAATTGTCAGCAATTATACTTCTTACTGAACGAGCCTGCCGGCGTTCGCAATAGCTAATGCACTGACAAAAAAGCCGACACTGAAGGCTTTTTGCCACGCCGACTTCGGAGGCGTGGAATTATAGTTGTGCACAACTATACACCTTGCTGAATGCGCCCCTGCGCGTTCGAAAACGCTGCTAAAACCATATAAGTAGAACAGTTGCTGCATAGCTTGCCATAGTGGCAGCAATTGGTGCTTTTTAAGAAGCTGTAACCACCTTCAAAAAGGGCTGTTGCCACTTCCAATTTTTCAGGGTTCATTTTTCCCCAACACGGATTTTATTCCGGCCGGTTTTAGTTTACCATTAGGGATATTCGTTGTTGTTTTTAATACGTTTAGGCTCCTTAGGTTCAAGTAAATAGTTCATACAATTGTTTCTAATTTGATACTAAATTCGCAATTACATTAGTAAAAGTATTCAGCATTTCTATGGAACATCCGGTATTTATCGCAGCAGCACACCTGTATCAACCCCCGGAAAAGATATCGGGCTTTACGGTTGGTAATAATAAAATACTGACTATTGCTAAGGACAAACCCGAGATCATTGCGCTCAATAATGATCTTACACTTCTTTGGAAACGTAATTTTTTATTGCATTGGGGTAAATATGTTCCACCACGTATTACCATTAGCGAGGACGGCGTATTAATCGGAATTGCGGAAATAAACGCCATACGTTTGGCCAAAATTGACGGAACCATCCTCTTCCGGCAGGAACACGAGGACTGGGATGCTTTCCTGGGAGGGGATTTGTTTTTTACGGAAAACCATGTGCTTTTTATAACTCCCGGACCGGAAAAAGACCGGCTGACAATGATGGATCTTTCAAGTTTTAAAATTATTCCCACTCTTGATCTACCCGGTAAACAGGAAAACAATTATACATTTCATCGTACACCAGATCCCGGAATGATATTGCTGGAAGCAGCGGCAGGGCAGGATGATTGTATGCTGTTTCTTATTAAACAATCCCCGGGAAATATAACAATTGAGGAACTGAAAGTATGCAATGATCGGATCATGGGCGGTTTTTCTCCTGATGGAAGCCTGTTTGTTACTGCCCCGCATTATGATGAAGGAATTGAATGGTTTTCCTTTCCTTTGGTAACCCGTGCAGGAGAAATTTCCCAGTCTGACATCTTTAAGAATGTAAATCCATTGCCGGCAGAAGAACCTGATTCATTGAATTACCAAACCTTTTTTATTGCAGATAAGATAATCGCCGCTTTAACAAGATTTGGCCGGATACTGCTAATAAATATCGACTCCGGGAAGATTGTAACGGAATTAACCTTGCAGGAGTTGGAACCAAAGGGTTATGATAAAGGAGGACAAGAAACCCGGGACCCGGAAAAAATTTTTGATTACACATCGGATCTTACGGAATTAAAATTTGTTGCACCCAACCGCTTACTGGCGCGGCACAGCTCCGGAAAACTGTTGTCGTATTCCTTATCATTATAGGGGAAATCTTCAACCACTATACTGCTAAAGAAAGAAGTTTATTCAAAATCATTACCGGATATCCGGATCAGTAAAATACCGTTTCACTTCCGTGGCGAGCACATATAAATGTCTGCTTTTCTTCACCGTCTTTATTTTGTTTTCGGCAATCAGTTCGTACAGTTTACTTTTTTTGATGCCAACGGCTTTCATAAATTCTGAAGCAAGTATATAGTCCGCAGTTATCCCCGGCGTGGATGGTTGCTGCTTCTGGCGGCGCAGTTCATCCAGGATCAGTTGCTGCTGATCCTTTAGGGCCTGCCATTCTTCCGCAGGGATCATTACCAATGTATAAGGCTTTGCCGGATTCATCTTGGGGTTTACATTTAAGCCCGCAAACTATCCTGTGTCAAAAATCAAACAGGTGAGATACTGCTATGTGGGATTTTTGACTATTATATACCCAGCGCGGCAAAGCTTACGTTTTCGGTTCCGGCAATTACCTCTGCAATGTTTACTTTGTAGTAGTTTTCGGTAGTAGCTTCTTTCTCATGTCCGGCCATTTTAGAAACCACCGGCCGTTTTGCTCCCAGGCGGATCCACATTTGTATATTGGTATGGCGCGCTATTTTATTGGAGATTTCTCTTTTTATCCCTGCCGCCTTAGCAATCACTTTTACATTCCGGTTATATACCTGCGGGTCTACAAAGACGTTTCTTCGGAACCAGTATTCACTTTCTGTATTGGGATCCATAAAATCTTCCAGAGTCGCTACTCCATCCGGGAACTTCCACAGCGGGATAATAGTGGCATTGCCGTTCTTGTCCCGCTCACCAATAATATAATAGCCATGCTCAAAGTCCTTTCTTACGTGCTTCCGCTTTAAGCTCTTCAGGTCATTATAATAATAGCCGGTGTAGATTTGAAACAGAAATAACCGCTGATCCCGCTTTTGTGCCGGGTATTGTTTATCCGTCACCACCTTTTTGAATGCCTGGATTTCGGTGATCTCCAGGTGCAGTCCCTCTTCTTTATCAGGTACAGAAATTTTTACATCTTCAAAATAGGATTCTACCTGTTTAATATCCAGCATGCCATCCCGTTTGGCGGCATATTCCAGCACCACTTTAAACTTGTCAAAATAGGATTTGATAGTTGCCGGAGCGAGCAGCTCACCCTTTCTTCCACGCTGCTGTGCCAGGTAATTACGGATACGTGCCACCATCTCCCAGTCGATCTCATCAAAGCGCAGGGCAGGGTTGAACCTGTCAAGGTGCTTTATAAACGAGTCGTATTTCTCCCACGTAACATCGGTAAGAACCACTGTTGGAGGCGGCTTTCTCATATAATTTTTGAAATAATCGTTGAAAATTTCCCGGTTTCCTCTAAAACCAAGGGCTTTGTCTACATGGTAAAAAGTAAGTTTCCGCTTCTGTGAATACAGGTGCCGGTGCATGTCGATGATCCTGGTGCGGGTTTGGTTAATCGCATCATTGATTTCGAGGCCATAGGGGTTGGTTTCGGCTACCCAGAAAAGGTCATTGCCAGTCCAGTCTTCCAGGCTGACCTTTACGGGAAGAGGCACCGGATAATACCTATGCACGTTGTCAATCGTAACACGGATATGGATAGGGTAGCCCCCTTTTTTATTTTTCCGGTTGCGATAATTTATTAAGATGCCGATGGATACTGCCATGATGTCCTCCCTTTTGGTTCACAAATCGCTGATATTACTCCAACATTTTCCTAACAGGGAGTATCAAAACCCGTGCAAATGGCAAACAAAATGGCAAATAAAAGTGCAAACAAACCCCCGGAAATGGGCGGATTTCAGCGAAAATGACAGTAGGTGCCAAAATGACGAAACCCGCTACAGTAGCGGGTTTCAGCGTTCGTTGACGTCTTTTTGATTCGTCTTTGGCTCCCCCTGCTGGACTTGAACCAGCGACCCTCTGATTAACAGTCAGATGCTCTAACCAACTGAGCTAAGGAGGAATAAGGGCTGCAAAAATAGGGATATTTTTTGTTCTAAAGCAAATCTTTAGAAAGAATTTTTAACCTTCCCCTTATCGGTGCTGCTCATATATTTTTGCCGCAATGCTGCCGCGCAATGCCTCGTACTCAACCGATGTCAACCGACCGGGAGGGGTCAATATGGACATTAATTGTTCTTCCGTGCGCACACCTATTGCCAGACTGCTCACGGCAGGATGTTGCAACGCGTATGCCATGGCCACTTGCGTGGGCGCTACGTGAAGTTGTTCTGCCACCTCACGCACCTTTGCACAGGCTTGTGCCACCGCCTTCTCATCATGACCCAGATATTCCTTTGCCGGCTTGCCCAACAAAAGCCCCTGCGCCAACGCACCCCGTACCAATACGCTGATGCCACGTTCGTGCAACAGATTCAGCACTTCTTCTTCCGGTCGCCTGTCCAACAGGCTATATTGTGTCATTACACTGACGATGTTAGAGCGGCGGGCATATTCCCTTATCACATTCGGCCTGATGCTGCTGATGCCATAATGCAATATTTTGCCCTGCCGTTGCAATATTTCAAAAGCCTCTATCGTTTCGTCAATCGGGTCGTCAATCGTGCCGCCATGCAGTTGGTACAGGTCTATATAATCCGTCTGCAAACGGCGCAGGCTTTCCTCCGCCTCCTTCAGGATATAATTTTTACGCGGGTTCCAGTCCCAGCCGCTGCCGTCGGCACGCCAAACATTCCCCACCTTTGTCGCCAGTATTATCTTTTGGCGCACCGGGCTCAACGCGCTGCCCACCAACAGTTCGTTCTCGCCCTTATCGTAAAGGTCGGCCGTGTCAAAATAGTTTATTCCCGCATCCACCGCTTGTGCAATCATATCACGCGCTTGTGCAGGCGTCGTTTGCCCCAGGGACATGCAGCCAAAGCCTACGACTGAAATCTTTTTGCCCGTTTTGCCCAAGAAATTGTACTCCATTCCGTAAAAATATCGAATTTATAATTTATGCCTTTTATGATGAACCCGGCGTTTGTGCAACGATGATGCTTCGTTGCGTCGCACACTTCAACGGCTGTGCTATTATACTATTGGCAGCTTATCAATATTGCTCATAGCAGTACCGCTGCTGAACGGAGCGTCGCAAGTAAAGCCCGATAGTATTCCCAGCGCTGGTCAAATAAAAAAATGGTTGCCGCACCTCAAATTTATTTTACTGGCCTGATTTTTGGTTTTCCATAAAATCTTAATTTTATTCACACGAAAAACACTACACTTTCACCGTGTAGAAACTTTATTAAAGAGCCCTTTTTCATGTCAAACCAACCTTTTTTCAAGCTTTTTGCTTTCACCCTTTTATCTGTTATTACGCTATCCTGTTCAAAAAGTCCCGAGACCACATTGCCCAAAGATACCGGCACTACCACTCCCCAACCTGATAATCAAGACGGTAATAACGGAGGCGAGAGCGGTTCCGCCTCCTATGGCGATTTATTTTTATACGGGTCAAACATGGGGTATTATCCCGGCTGGACGGATGAGCAGTTATCAGAAATTTTAATAGGTTCTCCCAATAGCGAAGGAGCCGGCGTAAATAGCTTAAGACCAGCCATGTACGATAGGTTTGTAGAAGAATGGGGCTATAACATCCGCTCAAACGCTTTTAAATTTTACCAGCAATTGGGCGGAAAAGACCATGTTATTTTTCTCAACGGGCCAAGCGACGCACACCGTGACAAAACAAAATACTGCGCCTCCCACGAGTCTGGGACATTTGCCAATCTTTATGAGCCCATCTGGACAAACGACGGACAAATCAATGATAAAAACTACTATGCCCTGTACGTATATAATGTGGTAAAAACCTACGGCCCCTATGTAAAGTTTTGGGAAGTGTGGAATGAGCCGGATTATACCAACAATTGGGCCGCCTCGCAAACCTGGGCAAATACCGATCCCAACCCCTGCGACCTCGACGGCTTTTATGCTCCTGTTCAAAGCTATGTACGCATGCTCAGGATCACTTATGAAGTGGTGAAAAAACTTGACCCCACTGATCAGGTCTGCTTGGGCGGCATCGGTTATGAAGGTTTTTTAGACGCGATTATGCGCAATACGGATAATCCCTCGGAAGGTGCTGTCACCAGCGCTTATCCCCAAAAGGGCGGCGCCTGGTTTGATTGTGTCAGCTACCATATTTATCCTATGTACAGTCTGGGAGGCGATAAAAAGAATTCCGATGCGGCTGCACAAACCATCGTTGCACAAAGGAATAACCTTGAAGCCGTTTTGAAAAAATATCAATACGGCGGCAAAAAAAGCTATATTGTTACCGAGTGCAACATTCCCCGCAAAGCGCTTAACGGCTATATCGGTGGCGATGAAGCACAAAGAAATTTTATGATAAAGGCGGCCGTCATGGCGCAGAAATCCGAAATTAAAGGCTTGTACATATATGGTGCGGCGGAATCAGAAACGCTATCGGCAGCAACCGAGCCTTATCAGGTAATGGGCTTTTATCAAAAAATGCCGTTAGCGCCCTATAAGGCCACTATTAATCCATCCGGTGTTTCGTGGCGCACAGCCAGCCGTCTGTTGGGTAACCGGCATTATGACAAAGCCAAAACAGATGCCATGCAGTTGCCTTCAACTGTAGATGGAGCCGCATTTTATTCCACCAGTGATAAAAACTATATATATGTGTTATGGGCGAAATCCTCGGGCAATAGTGAGAGCGCGTCGGCTTCGTACAGTTTTCCTGCATCGTTCAATATAACATCAACTACCCAATATAGTTGGGAGGAAGTAAAAAGCCAAGCCAATAGCAATAATTTCAAGCTTACCGGCAGTCCCATATTCATAAAACCTTAGTGTACAAAATCCATCTTTTATAGTAACATTAATACAAAAGCCCCGGCGTTCGATGCGGCGGGGCTTTTGCTAACTATCTTATCGTATTATTTCACGATTTTCAGTTCCTTAATGATGTTTTGGGCACCACCCAATTTATCAATGCACCACAACACATAGCGGATATCAACATTGATGGTGCGGTTCAGGTCTTTATCAAAGGCCAGCTTGTGGCTGAGCGCCTCATAGTTGCCATCAAAAGCCAGACCGATAAGCTCACCATTAGCATTAATAACGGGAGAGCCGGAGTTTCCACCCGTGATATCGTGCGTTGTGATAAAGCCCACCACCAAATCCTTGCGCACAGGGTCGGCATATTGGCCAAAGTCTTTCTTCTTGAAAAGCTCTATTTGCTTAGCGGGAAGGTCAAATTCATAATCGCCCGGTTTGTATTTTTCCAGTACGCCCTTGGAGGTAGTCACATAATCATAAGAAACCGCATCGCGGGGAGTGTATGGTTTTACCTGACCGTAGCTGACACGCATGGTAAAAGTGGCATCGGGATACATTTTGGCCGCCTTGCCCGGGTTCATCGCCATCACGCCCTTGAGGTACAGCCTGCCGTACTCATTGTTTTTGGTTGTAAACTCCTGAAACAGCGGTGCATATTTTGAGGTATAATTGCTCATAAAAGCATCCGCCTGTTGAACGGCAGCGTCATTTGCCAGAGCCTGCGCAGTAGGATTAGCGATGAAAGCATTCCATTTTTCATCATTAAATATCAGCGTGTTCTGAAATACATAAGCCGCATATTTTTTATACGCCTCATCGCTGGACAGGCTGCCGTATTTTTCCTGCAAAGACTGATAAAAAGTCGTCGGCTGTTGGTCTTTGTCTACATTGTCATAAAATGCACGGGTGACTGCCGCCAATATTTTTTCGTCAGAAGGTTTATCTTCTCCTTCCAGGAATGCGACCCTGGCCGCATTTGCTGCTTTAATCCTTTTTTCCAACTCGTCCTTAGAAACAGAACCGTCACTCAACGCATCTTTTAACTTTACCAGCGTAGAAGCATAGGCAATAACAGGTGAGCCTAATATGCCTTCATTGATATAAACGCGTTGTTTGGCATAGGGCCTCCAGGCATCGTAAGCCTTTTTCCAATCGGCAAACAGGTTTTGATACTCAGGTTTGCCCTTTGCCCATGCGCTAAATTTTTCTTCTGCCGCTGCTTTTTGACCATAGATGTCATATTTCAGCAGCTGCTTGGTTTCCCCGTCATAAAATTTCCAGTAATTGGCAATCCCCGCATAACTGGAAGCAAGTTTCAGTTTTACCGCAGGATCTTTTTTCATTTCGTCAAACATATATTTGAGACGAATGTCGCGCAGTTCCACAAGGGAAGGATTGTTGATATCCGTTGCCAGTTTGATGCCATAAGAAGATTCGTAGCGGTTTGTGCCACCGGGATAACCCCATATCATGGCAAAATCGTTTTCTTTTACGCCCTTGATGGACACGGGAAGAAACCACTTGGGTTTTAGCGGCACATTGGCAGCAGCATAACCTGCCGGTTTGTTATCCTTGTTTGCATATACGCGGAAAATGGAGAAATCGCCCGTATGGCGCGGCCATTCCCAGTTGTCGCTATCGCCACCAAATTTGCCTACGCTTTCCGGCGGGGCACCCACCAAACGCACGTCTGTATAACGCTCATATACAAAAGCCAAAAACTGGTTTCCCTTGAACAACGGGCTGACGCGTGTTTCGATGTTTTTGGACGGGTCGCTCATGCGCTTGTTGATTTCGGCCAACACATCGGCCTGTTTCGCAGCGCGTTCGGTACCGGACAGATTCCCCAAAGCGGTCATCACCTCTTTGGTCACATCTTCGATGCGCAGCAAAAACTGCACGGACAAGGTGGTCTTAATTTCCTCTGCCCTGCTTTTGGCATAAAAACCATCGCGCAGATAGTTGTGTTCCATCGTGCTGGCACCGGCAATGGCCCCGTAGCCACAGTGGTGGTTGGTGAAAATCAATCCTTCAGGACTTACGATTTCCCCGGTACAGCCGCCACCGAATATCACGATGGCATCCTTCAGCGAATTTTTGTTTACGCTATAAAGTTGTTCCTTGGTAAGTTTGAGGCCCTTTTTTACCATATCGGCATACACCTGTTGGCCCAGCAGGTTGGGCAGCCACATGCCTTCATCCGCAAAGGATTTCAGGCCAAAAGAAGCCACCAGCAACAATGCAAAACATAACTTTTTCATACAATTATAATATTTGTTCCTATTAAAAAAATAATGGCTCAAACGTACAGGAAATTTTTCATTCACGGCATACAAAAAGCATGAATGAAAAATTTTAAAGAGAGCAGGGGCAACCCAAAAATATAGGTACTTTAAACTTCGACACTATTCAATAAAGTACCTGTCCGTTATTTCCAAATCACCCTCCGCCGCACGCGCCTCGCATTCCAGCCCGCAACGATAATAGCCGTGCCGCAGGCTTTGCCACAGGTATTTGGCCAAAAACATAAAAAAACCATATCGTTGATATTGTTCCACATGCTTCAGCTCATGCCTTAGCCACGATGTATTGCCCAGAAATTCCCCGCGCGAAACCCCGTGCAGATAAATCGTGCGCCCAAAAACAATCGCCATGCGGTGGCTGCGCAACTTTTTGGCTGCCATACGCGCCACCCAGGCATTCTCTTTTATAGTAACGGCTATTTTCAATGCGAAGATTACATCCACAAAAATAACTTACTGTCAATTGTTTGCAATCAGATTGGGAAACTTTGTTTTATCTTCTTTGCACATCTTTTATTAAGTATCGCTTCCTGCATAGAAAATTCATGTACGTTTGGCAAAATATTGCTTACCATCCGTCAATCTTACCGCATATTTGCCGGTGGCATCAATATTGACCATGCTACGGTGCGAACTATTTTAAAACTGTCCGCCTAAAGGGGTGACAGTTTGTCCTTATATATAACAATATGATTAATTTAGATAGTGTATTATTAAAACCAGAAGATGATGTGGATTTTATGCCCATCATACCGCTTAACGAAATTGACGGAGATGAGGCGAATGATGTTATTCCAGAAGAAATAGGCATCCTGCCGCTGCGCAATACCGTTTTGTTCCCCGGCGTGGTGCTGCCTATCACTGTTGGGCGCGACAAAAGCATCCAGGCCGTCAACGATGCTTATAAGGCCGATAAAATGATTGCCGTTTTGGCACAAAAGGACAGCGCTCAGGAAGAACCTCAGGCAAGCGACCTTTACAATATCGGCACCATTGCCCGCATTGTAAAACTGATAAAAATGCCGGACGGCGGCACGACCGTCATTATCCAGGGCCGCAGCAAGTTTGTTACGGAAGCCATTACAGCCACCGAGCCTTATTTTAAGGCCAAGGTTAAACTGATTACTGAAAGCGAATGGCCGACAGACCCCGATTTTGAGGCGCATATTTCCAACATCAAGGATTTGGCGACCAACATCATACAACAATCGCCCAATATGCCGAACGAGGCGGCCATTATCCTGAAAAATATTGAAAAGCCGTCTTTCCTGATACACTTCGTCAGCAGCAACCTCAACAATTCCCTACCGGAAAAACAGATGTTGCTGGAGATGACCGACATCCGCGAGCGCGCCGCAAACCTGATGCAGATGCTGCAAAGGGAACTGCAATTTGTGGAGCTAAAGAACAAGGTGACGAACAAAACCCGCACCGAGCTTGACAAACAACAGCGCGAATATTTCTTGCAACAGCAATTAAAGAGCATCAAAGAAGAGCTGGGCGGAGACAGTAACGTGCAGGAAATCAAGGAAATGCAGAAAAAAGCCGAAGCAAAAAAGTGGCCTGCGGTCGCCAAGGAGGCTTTTCAGAAAGGTATCGAAAAGCTGGAGCGGATGCACCCCAGCACACCGGATTACTCCGTCGTGTATAACCATATTGATTTTATGCTCGACCTGCCTTGGGACGAGATTACCGACGATAAGTACGATCTGGCCAATGCCCAAAAAACACTTGACCATGACCACTACGGCATGACAAAAATCAAGGAGCGGATATTGGAATACCTCGCCGTGCTCAAACTCAAAGGCGACATGAAAAGCCCCATCTTGTGCTTTTTAGGCCCTCCCGGTATCGGCAAGACTTCTCTCGGCAAAAGCATCGCCTCTGCACTCGGACGCAAATATGTACGCCTGAGCCTTGGCGGTATCCACGACGAAAGCGAAATCCGCGGGCACCGCAAAACCTATATCGGTGCGATGCCCGGCCGAATCCTGCAATCGCTGCGCAAGGTAAAGAGCAGCAACCCGGTCATTGTGCTGGACGAAATAGACAAAGTGGGAAACGATTTTCGCGGCGACCCCAGCAGCGCCCTGCTCGAAGTGCTTGACCCAGAGCAGAACAACACTTTCTACGACAACTATCTGGAACTGGAATACGACCTCAGCAAAGTGCTTTTTATTGCCACGGCAAACAGTTTGCAAAACATACAGCCCGCCCTGCGCGACAGGTTGGAAATTATTGACCTCAGCGGGTACGCGATAGAAGAAAAAATAGAAATCGCGAAGCGCCATCTTATTCCCAAGCAAATTGAGCAGCACGGCCTGCCCAAGGGTGCTTTTAAGATGAACAACAAAGTGCTTGAAAGGCTGATTGCAGACTACACCCGCGAAAGCGGTGTGCGCGAGCTGGACAGGCAGTTGGCCTCCATCATGCGAAACCTTGCCAAACGCGTGGCCATGAACGAACCGTTGCCCGCCACGCTTTCGGTAGAGGATATCCAAAGCATATTAGGCAAACCTCGTTATAGCAACGACCTGTACAAAGCAGTAAACCTTCCCGGCGTGGCCGTGGGGCTGGCCTGGACTTATGTGGGGGGCGATATTCTTTTCATAGAAAGCAGCCTCAGCGAGGGCAAGGGCGATTTGGCACTGACCGGAAACCTCGGCAACGTGATGAAAGAAAGCGCCAGCACGGCACTCACCTACCTAAAATCGAACGCTGAACGCTATAATATCGACAGCACGCTTTTCCAAAAAAAGAACATACACATACACGTGCCGGAAGGCGCTACGCCCAAGGACGGCCCCAGTGCCGGCATTACCATGATGACTTCCATCGCCTCAGCACTCACGGGCAAAAAGGTAAAACCGTTCCTTGCCATGACCGGGGAAATAACCCTGCGCGGTCAGGTACTGCCCGTTGGCGGCATCAAGGAAAAAATATTAGCCGCCAAACGAGCCGGGCTGCGCGAAATAGTGCTTTGCAGCCAAAACAGCAAAGACGTGCAGGAGGTGGAACCAGCCTTTATCAAGGGGGTGAAATTCCACTACGTGGACAAGATGGACGAAGTGCTGAAAATAGCACTCGTATAAGCATAAAGTAACCGGGAATGACGGAAAGGGAACAAACGCCCTGCTCCGGAAAAATAATATGGATACATAATTTTCTTATGTATCCATATTTTATGTATGTTTGACCTATGAACAAAAACTCCCTGTACAAAGGTTGCCTGGAACCTGTGTTGTTGAAGCTGTTGCACGAAAATGGCCGCATGTATGGCTATGAGATTACGCAAAAAGTAAAAGAACTCACAGCCGGGGAACTCAACATCACCGAAGGTGCTTTATATCCTTTACTGCACCGCTTAGAGGCGGAAGGAATCTTAGAGGCAGAAACAGAAAGAATCGGCAACCGTATGCGCAAATACTATTCGCTCACAAAGGCCGGGAAAAAGGAAAAATCAAAAGCCGTGGCCGAATTGGAGCAGTTTAAAAATACATTGCAACTATTGCTAAACCCTAAACTCGCCTGATATGTTGACGAAAGAGCAAATAGAACATCTCTATAAATTCTGCGTGAAGCACTATGTGCGTTATTACGACTTGCAGACAGAACTTGTTGACCATCTGGCGGCATCCATTGAGGAAAAGATACAACAAAAACCCGACAAAGATTTTCTCACCGCGCTTGACGAAACGTATGCCACATTCGGCCTGTTCGGGTTTTCGCGCGTGGTGTCCGAAAGAACCGATGCCTTGCAAAGAAAGGCCAGAAAGGAGCATTGGCGGCTGTTCAAGTCATGGTTCACCCTGCCGAAGCTCGCGTTTACATTTACGGTGTTTGCGCTGTTGCTGCTCCCGATGCGGCAACAATGGCTGTGGGATACTTATACATGGTTGCTCATATACTGCGCCGGGGCTACCCTTTTAGGTTTGGGATACCTTTTTTATGCAGTATTCCGGTTTAAACGGCCTAAGCAACGGCTACTCATGCTCGATCAAAATACATGGATAATGCCGTTTTCTGTACTATTACAGATTCCCAACATGCTGAATTTTTTCAAAGCCTTTGGAACGGCACCAAACATATCCCACCCGCTTACTTTATGGTTGACAATTGTTTATGTTTTGACAGTGTTTGTTTCAGGCATGGCGTGGTTCGAATCTTACAAAAATCTCTATCACAAAGCCAGGACACAATATCCGGTAGCCTTTCAAGGTTAAATAATCAAGAAAAATTTTTTGTGGAAAAATTATTTTTTCTTTTCCAAATCAATTAACTTTATAACAATAAAATTTTTGATTATGCCTGCCATCCAAGAAATCCTGCATGGATATCACACGCTCATCGACGTGCGGACAACGGAGGAATATAACCTCAAACACATTGACGGTTCTATAAACATCCCGATATTAGAGATACCTAAAAGACTCCAAGACATCAAACAGATGACCCTTCCCATCGTGGTTTATTGCCTGTCCGGGGGTCGGAGCGCGGCTGCGACCAATTTTCTTCGCCATTCCGGTATAAGCGAAGTGCATGACGGCGGCGGCATTTATGACGTACTGGCGATGATGGCCTGATACGGACTTACAAGGACGTCTTATTTACGGGGGAGTTCAGATAGAAAACGTAATCGTGTGTTGCGGAGGGTAGTTTTGTGCAATATCCCAAAGACCGGGATAGAAGATGTTTTGTTGTGAATAAACGCGGGGTGCTATCGGCGAACAAATAACATCTCTCAGGTACAATCTCTTGTTCATTCTATTGCCTGGTATTATTTTCCCTGCCAAAATTTAGACTGAATAGCAAACAAAAGGTCAAGAACATATTCGCCAGCCCGCTGTATCGCCGTTCATATTTTACTTCCCGGCCAACCAACTTCGCCAATCGTCAGCAACTTTGTCCCAGTTAAAAACATCATAGTTTATTTCCCCATTAGCTTTAAGAAAAAAGAAATTGTGCTCAACCCCAATGTATGCTTTGAAAGTAAAGTTATTTTTCTTTTGTTTTATCATTTCAACCCTGAAATAATCATTAAAGGGAGAACTGAAATCTTTTGTTCCATAAGTAATCAAAACAGGGATTTTTAATTTCGCTAAATAATTCATTGGAGGAACAGAAAACTCGTAAGTAGCCTTGTTGGTATCTCCTTGTGAAGCCTTCATGTCGTTTGGATTGTCAACAATATTTTTCCAGTCAGCAAAAGATTGCTCCCCGTCTCTTGTACTATCATTTTCAAAAGCTCTTTGTTGTTCTATAATGGATAAAATACGTCCGCACGGATTGCCGCCAGAATAAATCAGTTGTGTAACTTTTGAAAACCTGTAGGCAATTTTTGCTGCAATGGAGCTTCCTTCGGAATGCCCTGCAACAACTAATTTATTGTTTGAAATCCATGATTGATTTTGAAGAAATTTAATTACAGCAATATCTCTGTCAACATAATAGCTCAACAAGTTTCGCTCGACATATTTTCTTGGAAACTTCCCTATACTGTCGTGAAAGGTTAAGTCGGCCCCTAATGATTTTTGGTCAGCAATCAGGGGTATATACGGCTTATTTATAATTGCCAGATGATACTCGTTAGACAGACTGTCGGGATTAAAGACAAAAACGTTATAAATACCAGACCACCCGCTACTGTCTTTGTATGTAATGATTAAAGGAATTGGCAAACTGCCCTGGCAAAAAAGAAGCAATGGTTTTTTCTTTAATTCATCGCCTTTTTTTGATTTAATCAAAACATCAACTGTGTCCCCCTTAAAAACTGTTTGCAAGTGTTTGAATCCATAATCTTCAGGACGAACATTTTGTCCGTAAGTGTTAAAAACAAACAGTAATGCAATTATGAGCAGGAATGTTTTCATAATAAGTTACACAATAGTTGAGGACTTGTATTTATGTTGGAATTTTAAAAACCGCCCCGGATAAAGATATAATCATTGCTAATTCTATCATGCAATTTATATTTCAAGAATAGAAAATATTTGCGTGCAGCTAACACATAATTGCTTCTCTACTTCTCTTTTACACCTATCAGCGAGTACAATATGGAAGAACCAAAAGAAAGCAGAATGCTGAATATGAGCGCCCACCAAAATCCTTCTATCTCCACGCCCTTGAAAAAATAGGCTGTCAGCAAAATCATGAAGGCATTGATAACAAGCAGAAAAAGCCCCAGCGAAAAAACGGTGACGGGGATAGTGAGAATGACCAGTACCGGTTTTATAATAGCGTTCAGCAGCGCCAGCACCAAGGCAAACAACGCAGCCGTTTTCATATCTGCTATATGCACACCGGATAAAATGTTTTGCAAAAGGTAGGCAATCAGGCCCGTAATCAATACTTTCAATATAAAGTTCATCGAGGATAAAGGTTTTGCTGATAAAGGTACATAAAACTACGATTCTCGGATATAAGTATTTACACCTCCGCGAATGACGGGAACCTGTGGGAAACACTGTATTGCCCTTGTTCAAATAATCAACCATCAAAATAAACATATAACACAACAAACGTGCTATCGCTTTAGGTCAATCGCCCGATAAACGATATTTTTGCGGCAAACAGGCTTTTTACATGGACGAACATATTTTATCGGTAGCCCGAAAGACCGTTGAACTCGAAGCGGCCGCCATTCGGGGACTCCTGCCTTCGCTGAACAGTGATTTTGAGAAAGCCGTGCAAAT
Organism: Niabella sp.; assembly: GCA_047601605.1. GTDB lineage: Bacteria > Bacteroidota > Bacteroidia > Chitinophagales > Chitinophagaceae > Niabella. Next base: position 655,210 of record JASGIU010000002.1, on the reverse strand, counting down.
CATTTTGCAATGCAAGGGGCGCGTGGTCATCAGCGGCATCGGAAAGAGCGCCATCGTTGCGCAAAAGATAGTGGCCACGCTCAACTCCACCGGCACGCCGTCTATCTTTATGCACGCGGCAGATGCCATACACGGCGACTTGGGCATGATTCAGGAAGGCGATGTGGTAATAATCATCAGCAAAAGCGGCAACAGTCCCGAAATAAAAGCACTGATTCCGTTGGTAAAGAATTTCCTGAACCCGATTATCGGCATGTCTGGCAACAATAACTCATATCTCGCAGAAAACGCGGACATCGTGCTGGACACGACCGTGCCGCAAGAAGCCTGTCCCAATAATCTGGCGCCCACCTCGAGCACCACGGCACAAATGGTCATGGGCGACACGCTGGCCGTTTGCCTGATGGAATGCCGGGGCTTTAAGGAAAGCGACTTTGCAAAGTTTCATCCAGGCGGCACGCTGGGCAAAAAATTATACCTGCGCGTAGCAGATGTTTACCCCAGGAACGAGAAACCGATGGTGCGGCCGGACAGTACGGTAAAGGACGTCATCGTGGAAATCACGCAAAAACGCCTTGGTGTAACCGCGGTGGTGGACGAGTCCTCCATGTTGTTAGGTATTATCACCGACGGGGATTTGAGGCGCATGTTGGAAAAAGGCATTGACATCAATACGCTGACCGCGGAAAAAATCATGACCAAAAACCCCAAGACCATCTCTGCCTCGGAACTTGCGGTCACGGCATTAGACACCATGCGCAAGAACCAAATAACACAATTGCTGGTTCTTGACGATAAAACTTATTTAGGTGTAATCCATATCCATGACCTGTTGCAAGAGGGGTTGATTTAATATGCTTTGCATGAATATCTTATATAGACACCTACGAACAAAAGCCAATAAAGCACACACATGAACAAAAATCATTATGTAGCCATTATGGCCGGTGGCATCGGAAGTCGTTTTTGGCCAAAAAGTCGTACAAAATACCCCAAACAATTTTTGGATATTTTGGGAACGGGCAAATCGCTGATACAATCCACGTTTAACCGTTATAAAAAAATAGTCCCGGCAGAAAATATCTTTATCGTCACCTCTCAGGAATATGTGGATATTGTAAAGGAACAACTGCCCGAAGTAGCGCAGGAAAACATCGTGGCAGAACCGTTCCGACGCAACACCGCGCCCTGCATCGCTTATATTGCCTTTAAGATTCATCAGTTAAACCCCGATGCGGTGATGATTGCCGCGCCGTCTGACAATCTCATTATCGAAGAAGACCTTTTTAATGACACCATGCAAAAGGCACTGGATTTTGTAAGTTCGGTAAATGCATTGGTGACCATAGGCATCACCCCCACGCACCCCAATACGGGTTATGGGTATATCCAGCGCGAATTTGTGGAAGCCGCCCCCGGTATTTACAAAGCAAAAACGTTCACTGAAAAACCGAATCTTGAGCTCGCAAAAACATTTTTGGCCAGCGGCGATTTTCTGTGGAACTCCGGTATTTTTATCTGGAAAAACAGCAGCATCCTTTCGGCGCTTGAAAAACAACTGCCCGAAGTGCATGAACTATTTGCAACAGAAAAAGAAAAATTAAATACATCCGAGGAAAAAAAGGTAATCGAAGACGTGTATGCCAGATGTCCCAACATCTCCATAGACTTTGGCGTGGTGGAAAAAGCCCCAAATGTTTACGTCATCCCGGCCACCTTTCAATGGAGCGACCTGGGCACATGGAACAGCGCTTATGCCAACATGGAAAAAGATTATTTCGGCAACGCCGTTGTGGGCAGCAATATCGTTATATATGACACGCACAACACCATGATACACGTGCCCGAAGATAAGCTCGTACTGTTGCAGGGACTTGAAGACTTCATCGTGGTAGATACACCCGACGTGCTGTTGGTTTGTAAAAAAGAAAAAGAACAGGAAATTAAAGATTACGTGGGCGACATCAAGCGTAACAAAGATGAAAGGTTCTTATAACAGCACTGCCGACAAATAATTCAAAGTTTATATATAAACAATCTGTTTTTTAGATATCTTGCACTACCCATGCCCACTCTTTAAGCTCACTAATCAACCTTGTATACCTTGGAAACATCGGGCATGGGTCTTTATTACGCCAAGGAATATCACGTCACCTGGTAATTTAGTCCACCGTATTATAGCCTTCCTGCCAAACATGTTTCCACCTGCGGTGTGACCATAGCCACATTTCAGGGTTTTGTGTAATGGTATCTTCAAGAAAGTGAACGAATTTTTTGGTCAGTGTGTCTTCGTCCGTCATGGCCGGATGCTCATCTGCAACGGTAAAGTTCACTTCATAGTGTCCCCGCCTTGGCCGCTTTATGCTTGCAAAAAGCACCACCGTATCGTGACGGATGGCGCTCTTCGCCGGGCCAATGGTAAAAGCAGTCTTACGATTGAAAAAAGTAAACCATTTTGCTTTTTGCAGCCAGGTGCCGGGGCTTTGGTCTGCCACCAGCCCCAGGCAATATAACGCGTTTCGATAGGGCAAAAACTCGCGGCTCATCCGGTGCGCGCTGAGTAACACCGTACCCCCGCGCCCGCGCATCTTGCGAAACAGTTTGTCCACGGCTTTGTTGGAGATAGGCATAAACACGCCCAAAAACTGATAGCGGATATTTTGCGCAAACGCGGCGTTGCCCCATTCCCAGTTAAACGTATGCCCGAGATGGATTTGAACAGAACGGTTTTGGTCATAATATCTGTCCACGATATGCCAATCGCCTATCACCCGTTTTTGAAAAAACGAATCGCTGGCAGAAAGCAGCTTCACGCTCTCCACCAACGAATCTATAAATTTATGATAAAACCCTTTTGCAATATGCTTTTTTTCTTTCTCCGTCTTTTGGGGAAACGCGATGTCCAGGTTTTGGAAAACCACCTTTTTCCGATAGCCGATGATATAATATACCAAAAAATAAAAACCATCCGATAATATATACAGCACCCGCAGCGGAAGCAGCGACACCAGATACATCAAACCGTACAACAAATAATACATCCTGCCAAAGATACGCCTTAGTAAAATACATTACGAGCATGACAGCCGTTTCGGCTTCTTATCATCATACCCCCTTGCGGTAAAGGAAAAAAAAAGTGAAAAATTGCCCACTCTCATGACATTTTGTTCCCAAACCAATTTATTGGTATCTATTTTGCTGCACATACTCGTGATACACAATATTTTAACAAGCAACCTGTTTACAACGAGCCTGTTTTAAAAGTTCTTTTATTTATTTATTTTTTAAAATTAAAAACATATACAATGAAAACATTAATCGGTATTCCTGCTGAGGCAAGGAAAGTAGCCAGCGAACAATTGAGTATTTTATTGGCCGATGAATTTGTACTTTATACAAAAACACTGAACGCCCACTGGAACGTGGAAGGGCCGGATTTTTTTGCCGCCCATCAGTTTTTCGAAAGCCTTTATACCGAAGCGGTGCCCTTGATTGACGAGGTGGCCGAACGTATCCGCCAGTTGGGTCATTATGTAGAGGGCAATCTGAAGACTTTCCTGAAAATTACCCATTTGTCAGAACAATACGAAGGGGACAGTAGCAGCCAGAGCTACACAAAGGATTTGTTGAGAGACCACGAAAGCGTTATCGAGTTTATCCGCGCCAGCATCGAGGAATTTGAAGAAACACATAAAGATGCCGGTACGATTGACTTTATCACCAGCATCATGGAAAAACACGAAAAAACCGCCTGGATGCTACGCTCGCACCTGAAATAATTTTGGACATCCCTAACGAATAAATTAATCGCTCGCGGTTGTGAGCAGGTTGAGGTCGTCATCGTCCAAATGAAGCCGGGTGGCCGCAAAAATCATTTCCAGTTGGCTTTGGCTGGTAGCACTCACGACCGGGGCAGCAATGCAGGGTTGCGCTAAAAGCCAGGCTAATGCTATCGTGGCCGGTCTGCAACGATACCGTGCGGCAACCGTGTCCAACGCATTTAAAATACCCAACCCCTTTAGGTTGAGGTATTTTTTTACGTCCCCACCGCGCACACTTTTTTCAAGGTCTGCGCGAGAGCGGTATTTGCCTGTTAAAAAACCAGAGGCCAACGACCAATAAGGCAGCACGCTCATATCGTACATATTGGCTATAGATGCGAACATGGTTTCGTACTGGGAACGCTCGGCGAGATTATAGTGCGGCTGCAAAACCTCGTACCTCGGCAAGCCGGTTTTTTTGGCAATCTCAAGCGATTCGGTGAGCCGTGCCGGGGAAATGTTCGACACGCCGACATAACGAATCTTTCCTGCTTTTATCAAATCCTGATAAGTAGAAAGCGTTTCCTCTATCGGTGTTTTGCCGTCGTCAAAATGTGTATAATACAAATCAATATAATCCGTGCGCAGGCGCTGGAGCGATTCATCAATAGATTTCAAAATATACGCGCGGCTGATATCCACAGGATGCGTGCGGTTTTGCGACCCCACTTTGGTGGCAATCACCAACTGATGCCTGTTGCGGCGTTGCTGCACCCACTTGCCGATGATGGCCTCCGATTCTCCACCCACGTTGCCGTCAACCCACCAGGAGTAAGTATCCGCGGTGTCCAAAAAGTTGAACCCGCCGTCAATAAAACTGTCCAATATATTGAACGATTGTTGCTCGTTTAATGTCCATCCAAAAACATTACCCCCAAGGTTTATCCGGCCAACCTTCAATTTTGTATTCCCTAAAATTACTTTTTCCATGACTATGCTGTTTTTCCTATACCAAGAACCGTTCCTTCCAAGCAAAAATAAGGCAAAAGAGTTTGCAGAATGCCTTTATATCCACATCCTTAACAAAGTTATTTGAAAAAGGCAGGACGTATGCTTTAAAGCTGTTCTCTACCCCATGTTTGCACCGGACAATTTGTAAAAACACTGTTAATAAAATAAAAAAATGACATAAGGTGTTGCGTTTTTGCATCCGCTCTCGTTATATATTTTGTTAAGTGTTTTTGTAAAGACTTAAATGGATATTTTATGAAATTACAAGGTGAAAAATTTTACACGTTGGCGGCAGTACTTGGATTGGGGCTGTTGTCCGCCACGTTCACGTCCTGCGACCTGCACGACGACGATTATTACGACTTACCTCCTGCAGCAAATGTTGACATCATCCATTCGTCGCCAAAGGCTCCTTATTTGGATGCATCTTTCGATGCCAACAGGCTTTATCTCAATTATTTCGATTACTTAAAGCATACGGGTTATCAGAGAGCCTGGCAGGGGAACCGAACTTTTACGGTTTACTACAGGAACAGTGGTATGCCGATAGTTGAAAAAAGCATCAGCCTGCAGAATGATAAGCACTACAGCGTGTTTATTACCGATACACTCAGCAAAACAGACATTGTGCTGCTGCGCGATAGCACGCGTTATGCCAGCGGAGACTCCCTGCGCATCCGTTTTGCCAACATGAGCCCCGACGTGCCCGCCATGGACTTTTATATCCAGGGCAAGGATGAGCCGGTGGCCACGAATGTACCCTACAAACAAGCCGTTGATTTCGCGAGCCTGAAAGCCGCTAACAATGTGGTTTTTGAGGCCAGGGCAGCGGGACAATCAACCGTGTTGGCCACTTCGGTAAAGACAGATCTCGTGCCGCAGGGCGTTTATACCGTTTGGACTTCCGGGTTCAAGGGTGCTACCGATGATGCGCGCGTCACCATCGGCAGGATGCGCCATTCATGGAGATATTAAACTCTTTCCAAATACCGTTCAGTTCACAACCCCGGGCAGGCTTCGGTCTGTACCGGGTTTTTTTGTAAAAATCAAAAACCGTCATCCATCGTTCATAAATAGTATTTTTGGCGGAAATAAAACAACAGGTTTGGACAGTAGCAATTTTGTAGACCAGATAAGGGTATTTTGCCGCAGCGGGCACGGCGGCGCAGGCATCAAGCATTTCCTGCGGGATAAGTTTACCGCCAAAGGCGGGCCTGACGGCGGGGACGGCGGGCGCGGGGCGCACATCATCCTGCGCGGCAACCGCAACCTGTGGACACTGCTGCACCTACGATATTACAAGAACATTTTGGCCGAAAATGGCGAAAACGGCGGTCACAACAGGTGCACGGGCCGAAGCGGCAAGGATATCGTGCTGGAAGTGCCCTTGGGCACGGTGGCATTGGATGAGGAAACGGGCGCAAAAGAGGCCGAGATTCTGGAAGACGGACAAGAGGTTATTTGGCTGCCCGGTGGAAAGGGCGGCCTGGGCAACCACAATTTTGCCACGCCCACAGATCAGGCTCCGGAATATGCCCAACCCGGACTGCCCGGCGAAGAAGGCTGGAAAGTGCTGGAACTAAAAGTGCTGGCCGATGTAGGGCTCGTAGGTTTCCCCAATGCCGGAAAGTCCACGTTGTTGTCGGTCATTACGGCCGCCAAGCCTAAAATTGCCGATTATGCCTTTACCACGATTACGCCAAACCTTGGCATTGTGGCTTATCGCGGCGGAAAAAGTTTTTGCATGGCCGACCTGCCCGGTATCATTGAGGGCGCTGCGGAAGGCCGTGGGCTGGGGCATCGTTTTTTGCGCCATATAGAACGGAACCCCGTATTGCTGTTTCTCATTCCGGCGGACAGTGCTGACCATCGCAAGGAGTTCGAGGTGCTGCTCAACGAACTGGAACAATACAACCCCGAATTGTTGCACAAGCAAATGGTCATCGCCATCAGTAAGAGTGACATGCTCGATAATGAACTGAAAGAAGCCATTAGCCACGAAATGCCGGAAAATGTTCCCCACCTATTTATCTCGTCTGTGGCACAGCAAGGGCTTGATACGTTGAAGGACAAATTGTGGGAGGCGTTGAACGCGGAGGTATAAGGGTTTGAGGGTTGGCAAGAAAAACTCAAACCAACAGAAAATGAAAAAAATAAATGATAATCGTACCAAAACAATTTATAGGCAGACCCTTGAGTCTGCAGCTATGGTTGAAAGTACTAAACGCGCCATGTCAATTACAGCCAAACTTAACCGTTTGACATTTAACGACGCTGACGAAATTCGCGTGTTATTTAGCCAACTTATCGGGAAAAAAGTAGATGAAAGTTTTTTACTTATACCCCCTTTCTATACTACAGGCGGACAAGAAATTAATATTGGGCGTAATGTTTTCATAAATCAGAACTGTACCCTATACGACCTTGGCGGCCTTGACATAGGAGATGACGTAATGATAGGCCCGAACGTGAATATCATTACCTCCGGACATCCCATTGACCCTTCACTGCGTAAGACAATCACTATCGGTAAACCCATTTTAATAGAAAGAAACGTTTGGATTGCTACCGGTGCCACGATTATCGGTGGTGTTACTATAGGTGAAAACTCGGTTATAGCTGCCGGTTCTGTGGTAACAAATGATGTTCCGCCCAATACACTTGTTGCGGGAAATCCAGCTCGAACTATTCGTTGGATTAAAGAGAAGGATACAAAACACACAGATGAAAGAAATTGCCTTGGCTGAAAAACAGACACTAAAAAAGTTACATTTCAAGAATTGAAAACGAGCGGGCAGATATTCAACCTTCAACGCTGTATAAATTAATCGAGCAAGGGATAATCCGAAAACTTAAGTTGTACATCCGTTGATAAAAGACAGCGCCCAACACACGAACAGCTTGAAATCACAGCATTATTCTTTTCACCAGTTACCGCGAAATGTATTTCACCTCAATTTCTGTATATTAGTTCCATCAAACGTCAATTTGATGCGTTGACATTACTTATCGCCATTTAAAGAATCCCCATCAAAGATGAAACTAAAGTTAATACCGCTCCTTATCCTTATTGTGTTTAACTCGTTTGGACAAGACGCCGACACTTGGGTTGCATATAACGATAAAGAGGGTTATTTATTTGGATATAAAAATTTGAAGGGACAAACAATGACCCCGCCGAGGTTTATGGGATTTTCCGCAGCCAGAAAGTTTGATAAAATCGCCGTTTTAATGGAGGACAACAACGGAAAATTTGATAGTTATTATATGCTGAAAGACGGGACAAAATTTGGCAGGGACAGCTTATACGTTTCCGACATGACTTTCGATTGCGAGAGCGAAGGCCTTATCAAATTCAGAGACCCTAAAACAGACAAAGTGGGCATGTTTAACGAATTTGGAAAAGTAGCCATACCCGCCGAATACAATGATATTACAAGATTTAAGAACGGGCTGGCCATTGGGCTAAAAAACGCAAGAAGAGCATATTGGGACAAAGAGGAAAACCATTCAGACTGCAATCATTGGAGTTGGGTAGAGGGAAAAGAAGTTTTGATTAACAAGAACAATGAAATTTTGGTTGACGGGTTCCCGCTGAATGAAAACATAGACTTTTATTCGCTGATTATTTCCGACAAACCAGCAGAAGACTCAATCAGAGCGAACTTTTTAGGCACCGACAAAAAATACTATTCCTTTATTGACAACCAAAAACTGTTCAACACTTTTCTGCAAACCAAACTCCTGAACGATTTGAGCCTTGACAATCTTATGCAACATTCATACTCTGACATTGTGTACTGGTCTGAAAATACCGGATGGAATACGAAGCCAAAAGAAAAATTCCTGAAGGACAACGCGCACATCTTGAAAGAACGTTTGTCTCTCATCAGAAAAAAAGGAACGAAATATTTTATCAGCATAGACGATTTCACGCCGATGCCCGACGAAATGGAAGCTCAATTTGATGCAGTCCGCGACAATTGCGGCAACTGGAACAGTTCAAAATATCCGATTTACAATACTGTTGTAACGCATAACGACCTAAAAGGCAAATTTTTGTTTCAAGACCATTTTACCTTTTTAAAAATCAACGACCGAATCCAATTCATAAGCTGCTCCATCAAAAATGCCCACATAAAATAAACAAAAACAATAACGGGCAAAACCTGCAAAGATACTATAAAAACACACGTAAAGGTGTTGTCAAAAATTTCTTTAAAAATTATTGCCAAATAATAAGGAAAACCGGAAATGATTCTTTTATTTTTGCCGATTGTCCTTTTTGTACGCTTATGAAACAAAGCATGGCAAACCGTTTCCCCAAACCGGGAATCAACCCGTGATGTTTTGTCCGCTCAAAGTGAAAAACAAAAATGCGGTCGATGTAGGTTTTTATCACCATCCGTTTTGCGGGCGCGTGGGCGGCGACAAGGACAGTAACAACCCGCCGGGGCAGGGATAGAAGCGAAAATCCTTTTGCGGAGCGTAGCGCAGCAAAAGATTGCAGCGGATAGCCCGGTGACGCAGTGCCAATGCTTTTGCGCGTTGGCAGATGTACAGGCACTGCGGCAGCCCCAAAAACATTTAAAATAATTTATTCGAGTTGGCACTACCACATCTTTTAAAACACGTTTACACCTACGGCTTTGAGGACGTTATCAAACGCGGCAAAAAAACACATGCGCTGGGCTTCGTAGAGCTGGTGGATTATGACAAGCTATCATCGTCTATCACTTTTCGGGTGAAGGACGACACCTATGGCGGTTATTACAAAGTGTATATAAACAAATTTACGGACGCGCGGGCGCTCTCGCTGCGCTGCACCTGCGAATATAACCTGGGCGATATATGCGTGCACGAGGTGGCGGCATTGTTCCAGTTGCAGGAGATGATAGACAAGGGATTGCTGGACGGCGAGGACGTTTATTATGACCAACGCCACACGGTCGTGAAGCTGCGTTCGCTCGACCTGCGCTCTTTGCGGCACCTGTGTTCTGCCGATGTCTTCAGCGAGGCCGAAAAATTCTTGCAGAAAGGCAAGGCCAAAATAAACTATGCGCAGGACGAAACGGTGAAGGCCACCGTAAAATTAGACGGCAAGGACTACGCGGTAACCATCCGCAAGAACGAAGAGCGCAATTTTGACACAAGCTGCGATTACGAGGATACCGACCATCCGCTTTGCCTGCCCAAGGTCATCGTCTTCCTCCAGTTGATTAAGCAACACGGCCCGCAGTACTTTGACAGCATCCGTAACCGCGATGTGGAAAAGAACAAACTCCTCGAAGCCTATGGCTATTCATTGCAGGACGACCTGAAAGGCAAGTTTGAATTTGTGATGAAGGACGGCAAACCTTTTCTGCGCGTGCTGGACAGAAACATCAAAAGAATCGCCACGCCCACGGCATTGGTGAAACCAGAGCCTGTCCTGCAAAAAGCCGCCAACACCAGAATAGCGGAAGATGTGAAAGAAAAGCCCGAAAGCGCGCTGCGCCTGGGTTTCGTGTTCAACCTGAACAATAAAAATTATCCTTACTTTTCGATAGATGCCGTAAGCGGCGAGGCAAACGCTGCCGGCGATGCCTTTGTGGGCAAAGTGGAAAAACTGGATTTGACCAAATATGTAGAGAGCTCTGTCTTCAGCGAAGACGATGCACAACTGCTATCTTCCTCCGTCCGCCGCTTGCAGGAAACCGAGATAAATAAATATATTTCCCGCAACCAACCCTTTGCGGTAAATGGGGAAAGCTTTTTATCCCCGACCCCTACGAACGAAATCCGCAACACCATCAACGAATACATGCTGCCGCGACTGAAGAAATTAGTGGCAGATGCCGGGGATACGCCGTTAGCCTTTGTGCTGCCAAGGGGTAAACAGTTTGTAACGGACAATCTGGAACAAATAGATGTGTTTGAGGAGCCCGTGGAAGTTCAGTTTTTTGTTGACAAGCTGGATGACGGGTATAGCATTGATTGCATGTTGCGCCCCGGCGGCACGTTGCACGGCGCGGAGGAAAACGAAAGCGACAGCCCGCTGGTATTTTTATACAATCATCAGCTTTATTTTTTCAAGGATATAGAAGACATCGCGCTGATAGAAAAGTTTTTGCCCGATGGCAAGATGACCGTCAAAAAAGACGAATGGCCCGCGGTGATGCACCATATCCTGCTGCCGTTGGCGCAAACGCATCAGGTGGAATTCGATTCGGCAATCGTCCAAACGCTGAAAAATATAGACCCCGAGATAAAAGTCGTACTGAAAGAAAAAGGCGACTATCTGGTGTTCAACCCGGTATTCTCCTATAAAGGCTACGAAACCAGCATTTCCGGCGGCGATACGTTGTTGATACCGGATGAGGACAAGATTCTCTCCATCCAACGGAACAAACAGGCCGAAGCCGCTTTTATCAGCAGGCTGAAAAACCTGCACTCAAATTTTATAGAAAATGAGGACGACCATTCCCTGGCGTTGAAGGGCACGGAAATATTGAAAGACAACTGGTTCTTTCTTTTCGTTGACTTTATGAAAGAGGCGCAAATACCCGTCTTCGGTTACGAGGCACTGCGCAACTTCCGCTTCAACACCGCCAAGCCGCAAACAAAAATATTCATCAGCAGCAACACCGACTGGTTTGATGCCAAGGTGGATATTATTTTTGGCGAACAAAAAGTTTCTATCGCCGAAGTAAAAAGAGCGCTGGCCAACAAACAGCAATACGTGCAGCTTGACGACGGAACGCTGGGCGTACTGCCGGAAGAATGGATACGCAAATATGCGCTGCTGTTTCGCGTGGGCGAGGGCAGCAACAATAAATTAAAACTGTCCAACTATCACCGCAGCGTGATAGACGAACTGTATGAATTAAAGAACGAAGAAGAACTCGTCTTTGAACTGGAAGAAAAATACAACCGCCTCCGCGATTTTAATAAGATAAACGAAGTGTTGCCTTCCGATGATCTGCAACAGATATTGAGGCCGTATCAGGTTGCCGGGTTCCAGTGGTTGAATTATCTCCGCGAAGTGAACTGGGGCGGCATTTTGGCCGATGACATGGGTCTTGGTAAGACCGTGCAGGCCTTGTCCTATCTGGAGCATTTCAAAAAGCAAAACGGCAGTGCGCGCATTCTGGTCGTTTGCCCCACGACTCTTATTTATAACTGGGAAAACGAAATCAAGAAGTTTACACCTTCGCTCACCTATCGCATACACCACGGCTCGGCACGCACAAGGGTCACGTCGGAACTGATGGCCGAGGATGTCACCATCACCACGTATGGCACGTTGCGCAGCGATATAAAAATGTTCATGGGCATAAACTATGATTATGCTGTATTAGATGAAAGCCAGGCCATCAAGAACCCCGCCAGTAAGGTGACAAAGGCTGCTTGCCTGTTGCAGGCAAAGCACAGGATTTGCATGAGCGGTACGCCGTTGCAGAACAATACTTTTGATATTTATGCCCAAATGAACTTCCTGAACCCGGGCATGTTGGGCAGCATTGAGTTTTTCCGGCAAGAGTTCGCCATTCCCATTGATAAATTCGGCGAGGCAGACCGCAAGGAACATTTAAGAAGATTGTTGTATCCCTTCCTGCTGCGCCGCACCAAGGAGCAGGTAGCCAAGGATTTGCCCGAAAAACAGGAAATGATACTTTGGTGCGAGATGGAAAAAGAACAGCGCGAAATTTATAATGCTTATCGCAACGATTATCGCGACAAGATATTGGGCACCATCAACGAGCAGGGTATTGGCCGTTCGCAAATGACCATCCTGCAAGGTCTGATGAAGCTGCGGCAGATATGCGACTCCCCGGCCATTTTGAACGAGGAGGAAATGTTCCCCAATCATTCTATAAAAATAGAGGAGCTTGCCCGCGAGATTACGGAAGACATCAGCAACCACAAGGCGCTCATCTTCTCCCAGTTTTTGGGGATGCTCGGCCTCATCAGGCAAAAGCTCACCTCTTTGGGCGTTAAATATGAATATTTTGACGGCAGCACTTCCGCGCCCGACCGCGAGAAGGCCATCCAGAATTTTCAGAATAACGACGAAGTGCGCGTATTCCTCATCTCGCTCAAGGCGGGCGGCGTGGGCCTTAACCTGACGGCGGCAGATTACGTATATATCGTTGACCCCTGGTGGAACCCCGCAGTGGAGCAACAGGCCATTGACCGGACGCACCGTATCGGACAGACGAAGAATATCTTTGCCTACCGCATGATATGCCGCGATACCATTGAGGACAAAATCCTCAAATTGCAGGAAAAGAAAAAAGCATTGGCCAAAGACCTGATTTCCGACGAATCCGGTTTTGTCAAATCGCTTTCCAAGGAAGATGTTGAATACCTGTTTAGCTAAACGAACAAAAAATGAAGTTCAGAAGATTAATATTTGTGCTTATCGCCGCGGCCTGTGTGTTGGCATTTATCACCAAGCCCAGCGAGGACGATTTTAAGAAGTTTATCCAACCCACCGTTCGCCGAGCCAACGCGGCACCCGTGGTGATTTATAAAGACCGCTTTCTTTATGCGCAGGTAGAGGCCACGTTCGTACAGGTCGGGGACGGCACATCACCCGTTGCCTCCATGTACAAACGTTCATACATCGGCTTATTCAATCGTTTTTGGGAGGTGAGGTGACGACGTAAACAATCTTCCCTTCATATAGCGAAGCATAGCAGAATAGTCTTCTGAATTTTAACGGATATATCGGCAGTACTCGGGATAACGTAAAAACCGCTCTTTATACGATAATATTCATAAAAAATTAATTCGTTCTTCTTTCGGGCATGGTTTATATTCGCGAATATGATTCGCAATATTATTTTAGACTTTGGCGGTGTATTGTTTAACATAGATTACCACAAAACCACCGATGCTTTTGTTGCGTTGGGTTTTACGGATTTCAACGAGATGTTTACCCAGCACAATGCCGATGAGCTTTTTCAGTCTTTGGAAACAGGCAGCATCAGCACCCCGGACTTTTACAAGCGGCTGCAAATGATATTGGAGTTTCCGGTGGAAGAGTATGAACTGGAATCGGCCTGGAACGCCATGCTCCTGGGCTACAGAAAGGAAAGCCTCGACTTTTTGAAATCCCTTTCGGAAAAATATAACCTGTACCTGCTCAGCAACACGAACGAGATACATTATAACCGGTTCAGCAAAATGCTTCCGGAACAAACTCCTTATCAGTCTTTGGAATCTTTCTTTACAAAGGCATGGTTTTCCCATCGCATACACCTGCGCAAGCCGGACAGGCAAACTTTTGAGTTTGTATTGAATGATGGCGGATTGAAACCGGAAGAAACCCTTTTTATTGATGACAGTTACAGCAATTTGGGCACACCGGAAGCACTTGGCATACATACGCACCTCCTGCTTCCCGAAGAACGGATTGAAACCCTGAAAGGTATCTTTTAGCCAAAAACGGCCTGGGCCATCAACACAGAAACCACGCCCGTGAACACGCCCCAATAAATTTCCCGGCTGTCATGGTCACCCAGGATAAGACGAGCGGAGCAAACGCACCCCGAAACGATGAGGGCAATCATAATATAACTGCTCAAAAACCAACCGTACCGAAATCCCAAAAAGCACATAAAGGCCGTGGCCGTGCTTACCGCGATGGCGTGCATACTTATTTTCATGTATATGTTCGCAATCAACCCTATCGAAGCAGCCACAAAAACCGACATGGCAAACACGACGATTTCACTGGGATAGCCCGGCATATTCCGCCAAACATACCATACCCAAAAATACCAGATACCGCTTGCGATAAACGGGATGATGCGGTCTTTCTGTGTGTTTAACCGGATGGAAGAAATAAATCCCAGTGCTTTGAGCAACGCCACGGTTATCAAAGGAAAAAACGTGTACATAAGAAAAGCGTGTGCCAACAACATCACCTTAGCCTTTGCCGGAAACCCGACGAACAAAAACGGCGACACGAACAGCAAAAAGCACATGACATAAACCGGCACAAATACCGGATGAAAAACATAAGAGAAAATGGTAGCCAGCCACCGCAACCAGAAAGGTTGTGTTTCCTGCAACTGATTGTCCGGCGTAACAACAAGGTGTGAATGCATATTGCAAAATAAAGCCAATTAAGCGAAAAAGCTGGCGGCAGGAAATGAAGATGCTTTAATATTTTTCAGAAAAGACAAGTCCACTAAAAATATCCGGCGTAAGCACGTTGGATAATTTGCCCATATCGTTCCCAATTTTTAACTTCACACAATGCCGCAAATTATTCAAAGTATTGACCTTTATAAATTAAAAATCCCGTTAAAAGAGCCGTTCGTTATATCGCTCGGGCCGCTCTATCACGCCGAAAGCGTCATTGTAAAAATAACAACCGATAACGGCAACGAAGGCTGGGGCGAATGTAGTCCCTTCATGGCGATTAACGGCGAGAGCGCCGATACCGGCCTGGTCGTAGGCGGGTATCTGAAACAAGTGCTGATGGGCAAGGACGCGTTGGACATTGCCGCGCGCTTGGCAGATATGGACAACGTGATTTTTGCCAACAACAGCATCAAGAGTGCTTTTGACATGGCACTATACGACATTGCCGCCCAAACGGCGGGGTTGCCGCTCTATCGTTTCCTTGGTGGCAATAAGGATAAAACCATCTTTACCGATTATACCGTCAGCGTGGGCGAAGTGGGTAAGATGGCTTCCGATGCCGAAGCCATCCGACAAAAGGGCTTTCCGGTTATCAAGGTGAAGCTTGGCAAACACGGCCCAACCGATGTAGAAAGAATCAAAGCCATACGTGCCGCCGTGGGCATGGACATACCCCTGCGCATTGACGCCAATCAGGGATGGCAGGTGGATGAGGCTGTGGAAACGCTCAAAGCATTAGAACCTTACAACATACAGCATTGCGAAGAACCTATTGCCCGCTGGAACTATATGCAATTGCCCTACATCCGGCAGCAAACATCCATCCCCCTTATGGCAGATGAAAGCTGTTGCGATGCCAACGATGCGGCGCGGCTGCTCAAAATAGAGGCGTGTAATCTTTTCAATATCAAATTAGGAAAAAGCGGGGGTATTTTTAAGGCATTGCAGATTATCAAACTGGCCGAGGAAAATAATATCCGCATCCAAATCGGCGCCTTTCTGGAATCGCGGCTGTCGATGACGGCCTTTGCACATCTGGCGATTTGCAGCCCCAACATCGTATTTTTTGATTTCGACACGGCACTGATGTTCAGCGAAGACCCCGTTGCGGGCGGCATCAGCTATCATGACGGCGGAAGAATAGAAGTACCGGAGACCAACGGTTTGGGCGCGGTTATCAAAAAGGCATACCTCTCAGCTTAGGAATTTTAAAATATTTTTGAATGCCCCGTTCAAACGGCCGTCATAACTTTACATTGCATTGAATTACATTTATGAATATCGCCGTTTTGTAAACAGCTACTATTTTAACGAGGCGCTGCGGATGACCATTGGCATTACCCTCCCGGCCATCGTGTTTCATTTTTTGGGTATGTTGCCCGTGGGGCTTACGATTTCGCTGGGCGCGATGGCCGTCAGCGGTTCGGACATACCCGGCCCCATACATCGGAGGCGGAACGGCATGTTGGTCACGCTAGCACTTGTTTTTCTTGTATCGCTGATAACCGGGCTGGCAAACATGCATCCCATCTTGCTGGGGTTTGTGATAGCTATTCTCTGCTTTTCGTTAAGCTATCTGGGCATTTATGGTACAAGAGTGAACGCCGTAGGCTTTTCGGGTATATTGATTATGGTGTTAAGCCTTGACGGGCATCACAACCATCAACATTTATTATATAACAGCCTGCTTATCCTCGCCGGGGGGTCGTGGTATTTATTGCTGAGCCTTGCCTTGTTTGGCATCAGGCCCTATCGCATTATACAACAGGCGTTGGGGGACAACATCATTTCCATAAGCGAATACCTGAAAATACGCTCCCGCTTTTATGACGAGCAGGTGGACTACGACAAGACCTATAAGGCTCTGATGCACCAGCACCAACAGATACAAGACCAGCAAAACCTGTTGCGCGATATGTTGTACACCAGCCGCAGCATCATCCGCCAGTCAACGATAGTCAGCCGCACGCTGCTGATTATTTTCATCGAGTCTATTGACCTGTTTGAAAAGGCTACGGCCACTTTTTACAACTACCAATCCATGCACAAGCGGTTTGACGGCGCGGACATCCTGCCGCGTTTTCAAAAGATAATCCTGGAAATGGTGGATGAGCTGCACGAAATAGGATTGGCGGTGCAGAGCGGTCGCCCTTCGCCCGCATCCAAAAAACTAAACGATGACCTGAACCTTCTAAAAATTTATTTCGAGGATTTTTTAAACAAACACAGGCAACCCGACACAATAGAGCCTTTGCTGAACATGCGTAAGATTATGCAATCCATTGAGGAAATGACCATACGCATTTACACCCTGCACCATTACACCCGTTATGATGAGCGAAAGACAAAAGACTATGCCCTGTCTGATTCTTACGACCCGTTTATAACGCGCACCGAGCTTGACCCCAGGCTGCTTTGGGAAAACCTGTCCTTGCGGTCTAACAATTTTCGTCATGCACTGCGGGTTAGTTTTGCCACCACGCTGGGCTACGTGGTTTCCATTATCATGAAGCTGGATTTCAGTTATTGGGTCTTGCTCACCATCATCGTTATTTTAAAACCCACTTACAGCCTTAGCAAACAACGAAATTATCAGCGTCTGCTGGGCACCATCATCGGCGCTACGCTGGGTATCGGTCTGATATACATCATTCATTCCAATACCTGGATTTTTGTGTCCATGATGTTGCTGATGCTTCTTACGTATAGTTTTATACGCACCAAATACCTTATCGCCGTCATTTTTATGACGGGTTACATGCTCATCTTTTTTTTCCTCATCAACACAAACAATTTTTATGACGTCTTTAAAAACCGCGTCATTGATACTGCGGTCGGTTGTGTGATTGCGTTTTTATCTGCGTATATTTTTATTCCCAATTGGGAGAAAAAACAAATAAAAACTTATATGACCACTGCGTTGGAAAAGGCCACTCATTTTTTTGAAGCAGTTTCTCAGGCTTTTGTGTCCGGCACGGTGGATGATTTAGCCTTCCGGCTTTCGCGCAAGGATGCCTTTATCGAACAGGCCAACCTTTCGGGAGGCTTCACCCGCATGTTGAACGAACCCAAAAACAAACAGGCCAACAATAAAGAAATACATCAATTCGTGGTGCTGGTGCACACGCTTAACTCGCATATCGTCACCTTGGCAGATTTTGCCCGAAAATATGCCGAAAAATACCACGAGCCGGATTTCGGGCATATTGCAGATGATATTGCGGGCGAACTTTTGCTTTCCATAAACCTGCTGACCGCGCAGGAGGAAAATACCTACAAAACTTCCGGGGCTATCCTTGAACTCAGGCAGGAAATGAAGGAACTGGTGAGCAAACGCAACCTTGAACTGCAGCAAGGGCTTATGGATACCGAAACCCGCACCACCTTCAGGGAACTGAAACCCATCGCCGACCAATTCCTTTTTATCAGTTCCATAGCGGCTGACATTAAAAAAGTAGCCACGGCCTTGCAGGATGTTTAGTGGCCGGAGCGGTTCAATTATAAAAAAATCCAGAACGGTATATACCGGACAATACGCCCTTTTTCCCGCAAGATATTTTCCGTATATCGTAAGCAGGTTCTTTTTACTATTTTTACCTTTGAAGATTTAATTTTGAGCAGCGTGGATTTACATATAGCATTGGTGGGCAACCCAAACAGCGGCAAGAGTTCCTTGTTTAATACCCTGACAGGGCTTAATCAAAAAGTAGGAAACTTTCCGGGCGTTACGGTTGACAAAAAGACTGGTTTCATGCAAATCGGTCAATTAAATGCAAAAATCACCGACCTGCCGGGTTCTTACAGCCTTTATCCGCGTCGTCTGGACGAGGAAGTTTCTTACAAAGTGATGCTTGGGCAGGATAAGGAAATCCAAACCGATGTGACCATCGTGGTGGCCGATGCCAGTACCCTAAAACGTAGCCTGCTCATTTCTTCCCAAATCATAGACCTGAAAAAACCCGTGGTCATCGCACTGACCATGCTGGACATTGCGGCCAAAAAAGGCATCCGCATTGACGTGGCCGCGCTGGAGCGCGAAATGGGCGTGCCGGTGGTGGCCATCAACCCGCGCCGGAACAAAGGGGTTGATGCGTTGAAAAAGGCTATCGAACTGGTGTCGGGAAAACTGTACAAACCCGTCGCCCGTAATTTTATAGATGTAAAAGCGTTGGCGCCAGATGCCATTGAACAGGCAAAAAAAATCGTTTCGGTAAGCAGCGACTACGAGGCCATACATTACCTGATGAACCACGAGGGCTTCGACCTTTTGCCGGATATTCAGGATAAAATAGAAGAGACAGAGATTGCGCACAAGTTCAATAAGACAAAAACACAGGCCGAGGAAATCGTGCAGCGATATGCGCATATTGACCATATTTTAAAACAGGCCGTCACAGAACCCGACCCCTTAAAAAAATCCATGCTCACGGAAAAGCTGGATGATATTTTCCTGCACCGTGTTTGGGGTTATGTCATTCTGCTCGTGGTGCTTTACCTGTTATTCCAAAGCGTGTTTTTGCTGGCATCCTATCCCATGGATTGGATAGAAAGCGGCACGGCGGTTTTCAGCGGCTGGCTGGCCTCCGTCCTGCCGGAAAATCAATTCAGCGACCTGATTATAAACGGTATCGTGGCCGGGCTGGGAGGTATTATCATATTCATTCCGCAGATCATGATACTGTTTGGGCTTATCACTTTGCTGGAAGATTCGGGATATATGGCGCGCATCAGTTTTCTGACCGACCGCGTGATGCGCAGCGTGGGGCTTAACGGCAAAAGTGTGATGCCCATGATCAGTGGTTTTGCCTGTGCCGTTCCGGCCATTATGAGCGCCCGCAGCATCGAGAACCGCAAGGAGCGTTTGCTGACAATATTGGTGACACCTTTGATGAGTTGCTCTGCCCGCTTGCCTGTTTATATCATTTTGGTGGAACTGGTCATCCCCAAAGAATATTTTCTCGGCTTTATCGGCCTTCAGGGCTTGGTGATGATGGGGCTATACCTGCTCGGTATCGTCTTTGCCATGCTAACCTCTTATGTAGCCAAATGGTTTATCAAGATAAAGGAAAAAAGTTTTTTCATACTGGAATTGCCCGTTTACCGCGCCCCGCGTTGGAAAAACGCCCTGCAGACCATGATAGACAAAGCAAAGATTTTTGTGGTGGAAGCCGGAAAGGTCATCATGGTCATCAGCTTGCTGCTTTGGGTGCTGAGCACTTACGGCCCCAAGAGCAAGATGCACACTGTACACCAGCAATATGAGGCCGCTTTAGCCCAACCCGGTGCGGACACGGTGCTTGTTGAAGAACACTATGCTTCCGCAAAACTGGAAAACTCTTATGCGGGCATTGCGGGAAAGTTCATCGAACCCGTTATCCGCCCCTTGGGCTATGACTGGAAAATAGGTATTGCCCTGATTACATCCTTTGCCGCGCGCGAGGTTTTTGTGGGCACCATGGCCACCCTGTACAGCGTGCAGGACGACGGCGAGGAGAACGTTGCCCTTCGGGATAAAATGAAAGCCGCCACTTTCAGCGATGGCTCCAAGGTGTTCACGTTGGCGACCGGCGTGTCACTGCTCATTTTTTATGTGTTTGCCATGCAGTGCATGAGTACGCTCGCGATTGTAAAGCGCGAAACGGGCTCTTGGAAATGGCCGATGATACAACTGCTTTACATGACAGGCTTAGCATATCTGCTGGCCTGGCTGGCTTATGTGTTGTTAAAGTAGTATTTTTGGGTAGTACGGATTATCATTGGCTCAAACAAAATAAATACCATGTCACAACCAGCGCCCATAGGCGTTTTTGATTCCGGCTACGGCGGCCTGACCGTGTTGCGCGAATTTGTAAAACTGATACCGCAATACGATTATATCTATTTGGGTGACAATGCCCGCGCACCTTACGGCAACAGGTCTTTCCAAACGGTTTATGAATATACCTTGCAGGCCGTTCAATGGTTTTTTGAGCAGGGATGCTCGTTGGTTATCCTCGCCTGCAACACGGCATCGGCCAAAGCGCTTCGCACCATTCAGCAAAACGACCTGCCACGCATCGCACCGCAAAAGCGCGTGCTGGGCGTTATCAGGCCGGCCACCGAAGCCATCGGTAATTATTCCGAAACGCGTAGCGTGGGCATCCTGGCCACCAGCGGCACCGTGGCTTCCGGTTCTTACCCGATAGAGATTGCCAAATTTTTCCCGGACATAACGGTTTATCAGCAGGCCTGCCCGCTATGGGTGCCGCTCATCGAAAACAATGAAACCGACAATCCGGGCACGGAATATTTCATCAAAAAATACCTCCACGCGCTTTTTGAAAAAGGTGAAAATATTGATGCCGTGATGTTGGCCTGCACCCATTACCCGCTTATAAAAGACCAGATTTTGGAATACCTGCCGATACAGGTGCAGTTATTGTCGCAGGGCGAAATAGTCGCCAACAGTTTGCAGGACTACCTGAACCGTCACCCCGAAATAGAAACACTTTGCAACAAGACGGGCAAGCTACGGTTTTACACGACGGACGACACCACCGATTTTGACAATAACGCCACGCGCTTTTTTGGCCAAGAAGTAAACAGCCTGCATGTGAGCTTGGACGATATGAGCCGGCATCACTGATAAATGGTGGCAAATAGGCACAGGCAATATGACAGAGATTTGGGAATGTTTCCGCCTTGGCCAGTGTTTCTCTGCGACCGCATTATTTCATTCCGCTTGCAGGTGATAACAACAGCGACGGGCTAAAAACCGGCATCAAAAACAGGTTTCGCATTTTGCATATCCTAAAGATATCAAATAATAAACGGCTGACAAGCAGGGGAATAAAAACTTTAGAATGTGCGAAAAGTTTCGCATACTTTTGAGTTAGCTGCAAGTGTAGGCTGGCACAGCATAAAGAAAAAATCCTGTTTTATAATTGCGACAAGAAAACAAGAACTACCAATGTTATTAGATTTGAAGCAGCAATTTAAAGTTTACACTGGGCAAATGTAAAATAAAATCAATATGAATAAAGCAATCATTTGTTTTACAGGGTTATTAATTTCATTGACTGTATTTGGACAAAAAGATTTGCCCAATTTGTCTAAAATGAAAATTATCCACGCAAAATCTCAATCGGTTAGTATCCGTGACGGAAATGAACTTCGGCAAAATACGTGGACAATTGTGCCGTCCGCAAAACCAGATGTTTATGAGACATCCAGCAAAAAAGTCACTTTTATTACAGATGTGGATTCGATAACTTTCAAGACCGAACTGAATAAAACATACAATTTTCTAATCTTAATAGGTAACGATTCCGCATGGACTCAAATAAAATGTGTTCCTTCGAAATTGGAAATCCTTAAACAGGCGGGAGGGTATGTAAAAGCCGACACCGCAGGTTTACCACATTTTTATTATGAAACACCCAAAAATGCCCGTTTACGAGATGTAAAAACATATTTTAAACTTGATTCCATTGCAGGAAATGGTAATGAAATATCAAAAATATTGAACATCATGTATTGGATCCATAACAATGTTGCGCATGATGGAAGCAATTACGCACTCGCGGAATTTGATGCCATTGATTTGTATCACTATCATAAAGCAACAAACAAGGGGCTAAATTGCAGACACCTGGCGATTTCCCTTAATGAGATGTATTTATCAATGGGTTTCAAATCTCGTTATGTAACCTGTTTACCCAAAGATGAGAATGACCAGGATTGCCACGTTATTTGCAGTGTATGGGTCGACAGTCTGCAAAAATGGATTTGGATAGACCCGACTTTTGCTGCTTATATCAAAGATGAAAACGGAAGTTTTTTAGGGATTGAGGAAGTAAGGGAACGTTTAATTGATGGCAGACCATTGATGTTAAATGAAGATGCCAATTGGAACAATAAAAATAAACAAACGAAAGAGGGGTATTTAATGAATTACATGGCGAAAAATTTATATTGGTTACAGGTCCCTGTAAACAGCCAATTTAATCCTGAAAGCCGCTATCGCAATAATGTAAATAAATATGTTTCGTTGTTGCCCATTGGTTATGCTCATTCCAATATGAAAGATATAGGAACTGTTACGCATGACCCTGAATATTTTTGGCAGAAACCATAAACAAAAACACCAACATCCAACAAGCGGTTTTGCAATAGTGCGGCTGACAGTCAAAGGTTCAACTATTTTGCTACTATTGAGCTTTTATGCTACACTCGGCTGACGGTTAGATACTGCCGTACCATCGCAAAGCCGCCGTACCGTTGTGTGGGATTTCCGCCTTGGCCAGTGTTTCTCTGCGACCGCATTATTTCATTCCGCTTGCAGGTGATAACAACAGCGACGGGCTAAAAACCAGCATCAAAAGCCGGTTTCGCATTTTGCATATCCTAAAGATATCAAATAATAAACGGCTGACAAGCAGGGGAATAAAAACTTTAGGGTGTGCGAAAAGTTTCGCATACTTTTGAGTTGTAGGCTATGCTAAACAAAATCTCTTTCAATTTTAAAGTTTGACAGACAGAAAGCTATTTGGAACAAATACTTTGGTAAATGACTTTACCACAACCCTGACAAAAACCGAAACACTTGACGGTGATTGGGTAACAAAGTACATTGACAAAACAACAGGACATCAGTGGCTAAAATATGTGGTGGACGACAGAGGATTTTTTGTAAACCTAATCTTAATATCGCCGCCACCCACGACAGACGAACTAATTGAAATTGCCTTTAACACAAATTATAGTGACGAAGTTTCTGCGGCTGCGACACGGTTGAATATTGAAGAGAAGTCTGAAAAAAAAGAGTATAGACAAAAACTAATTGACCGGCTTCAACTAATTGATGCTTCAAAAATTGATGGAGCCGAAAAACAAAGAATAAAAACAATTATTATAGCGGCACAACTGACAGACAGAGTTAACAAACGGGAAATCGTTGGCAAACATCTTTCAGAAATACAGGCAGATGGAAATTTCTTTAATTCAGTTGCCGACATAGCAGAGAACATATTGAAATTACTTTAGGGGGGACACACGAAGCACAAGCCTACAACATTCGGTTTGGCAATATGGCGGCTGGACGAATATATCCTCGGCTTTTTGTTCGCTCTTCGGCGTCAGTCCCGGCTGACGAATAACGCCGGGCAATAGAATAAACAATGAACATTTAGTTATATATTTAGCTTCGGTTACGGGCAGACGAATCACGGAATACCGCCACATCGCCAAGCCGTACCGTTGGCAGCAAGGCTAAACGACCGCATACACCGAGATAACAATGACACAAAATGAAACATACGACAATTTTCGAATAGCTGTTCCGACAGACTATGAAAACGTATTTTCTCATTTCTATTTTGCCGAAAATCAATCTAGTGAAACGATAACAAAAACATTGTTGCCGTCTTACCAAACCATTTTGATTTTTAATTTTGGTACAAAAGCATTACTTCATTCAAAACAAAATACGCAAATAGAAATTGACAAGTGCTTTGTGTTAGGGACAATTAAAAAAGCATTCGCTTATTCGTTGCCTCCACAATCAAAAATCTTGGTTGCGAACTTCAAAGACGATGCGTTTTTTCGTTTCTTCGGTAACGCTTTGCTTACCGAAAACTTACCGGTAAATCCCGATGAATTACTGGACGAAAATTGTTTTACCGCATTGTGGTATGAACTCAATAAAATTGACAGCGTAAACGAAAAGGTAAACTACATTCTTGAATTTTGCAAACCTTATCTGCGTGAGCGAAATGCAATAGCGGAACAACTGACGAATTTCAAAGAACAATCTTTAAATCCGATAAAAACCATTGCAAGCGATACCAGGCAATCTGAACGCAACATTCAAATCAATCATAAAAAACATTTCGGGTATTCTGCCAAAGAAATCAATCGCTATCAGCGATTTTTAAAAGCAGTTGAAATGATAGAAAACATTGCTTCAAAGTCATCAAAAGACGATTGGTTTACTATCATCAGCGAATGTGGTTATTACGACCAAAGCCAACTCATTAACGATTTCAAACATTATTTGAATTTAAGCCCGACAAAATACCTGAAATTCCAACGGGACATCTGTAATCCTGTAAACTGATTTCGTTTTCTTACAATTTTAGCCAACAGCAACATTCTACTTTTGTGTCATCAAATTTTAAAAAGTAGAACAATGAAACATTTAATTATTTACGCTCACCCAAACGCACAAAGTTTGAACGGGCATTTCAAAAAATCAGTTGTTGAGCATCTTACCGCCAACGGACACGAAGTAAAAGTTCGGGATTTATACCAACTGAACTTCAATCCTGTTCTTTCATTAGAAGATATGACAGGACAACGAATTGGACAAGTTTCCGAAGATGTAAAAACGGAACAAGATTACATTTCCTGGGCGGATTGTATTACGTTCATACACCCAATTTGGTGGACAGGCTTGCCCGCCATTCTGAAAGGATATATTGACAGGGTTTTCAGTTATGGCTTTGCTTATCGGTACGACCAAGGCATTCAAAAAGGATTGCTAACAGGCAAACAGGCTGTAATTATCAATACTCACGGAAAATCACACGCTGAATACAGTGAGATAGGAATGGACAAAGCCTTATCGCTTACATCAGACAAGGGTATTTACATTTATAGCGGTTTAGAAATCAAACGTCATTTCTTTTTTGACAAAGCAGACAGGACAGATACCGACACCATTAACGAATGGACAAAGCAGATTACAAAAGCATTTTAAAAATGGAAAACAAAAAGTTTTAAATTAGTAGACAGAAACGCTTTACAAAAAAGCCCAGCACCCAACAGGCAGTAATTTAAAAGACAGACGCAAATGAAAATCACGACAAAACTAACAACGGTTTTAGCTGTCCTAACACTATGTTGGACACAGGTAAATGGACAAGAACTTTACGAAGACGGCAGTATGAAATTGACGGAAATTTCGACTGACAAAAAATACGGCTACGAACCCAATCATAAAACTTCAATAAAGGTTGGTAAAGTTGAAAATCAACAAGCCTATTTGAAGGCTTTACGGGGATCAAATGGCGAACCAGTCCAGTTTAGACGAATATCAAGTTGTTGTGAATTTAAAAGTAAATCGGCAGTTTTTGGCAAAGGTCTTTTAGACAAATATGAAGTTTATTATCAAGGACTAAGTGAGCCAAAAATTTTATATTTAAACGGTTATGACTTTGAAACACCTAAAAGTCCATTAGGATTTACTTTTGTTACCGCAGACAAAATTGAGAAACCAATTATTTACCCTGCGGACAGTATTTTAAAAGTAAATTTTTGCAATCCGCAGACACAATTTGCTGTTAAAGAGTTCTTGCTAAAAGAAAAAATCGGAGAATTTCCAGAACCCGAAATAGCCCCTACTTTTGACGGTGGAGTCGAAGAACTTAAAAAATATTTTGCAGACAGACCACTGACAGATAAAAGACTAAAAGACGCTGTTTTTAGAGTTTCTATTGCTTTCGTTGTTGACTGCAATGGAAATGCGGGAAACTTTATGATAATCACAAAAGGGAAAGGACTTGCGGAAACTTTTGCAAACCAAGTGTTAGAAAGAGTAAATAAAATGCCTCAGAGTTGGAAACCTGCAACTAATAACGGAGAAAAAGTAGATAGCTATCAAGTTTTATCGTTTACAGTAACAAGTGGACAACTTGATAAGGTATTGTATAGATAAAGAAGTGAAAAAAACTACCGCTAACATTATATTGCCAATAGTGTGGCTTGAAATTTTCCACCTTGGTCAGTGTTCCTCACCGACCACATTATTTCATCCGCCTTGCGATGAAACGCCCCAACCAATCACTGTAACTATGCGGTAAATAACTCGTGCATTTACCGCATAGCTGATTTAAGCAATGATTATTTGCTTGTCCCTCTATTTCGCCCGCTCTAAATTCAATTTTACCCCGCACTGCAACCAACGGCCGGGCATTATAGCACCCAGCAGGTCGCTGTATTTTCTATCAAAAATATTATCAACCTGCGCAAAGACGCCGAGCCTGTTTTTAAGCAAACTATACGTTGCGTTGCCGTTCAGCACAAAATAATCTTTGCTGACAGCCGCATGGATGGTGGGGTCGTCCTGCGGGTTTCGCTTTTTGTACAGTCCCGTAAAACCAAGCTCTACATTGGAAACCTGATACACAACAGAAAAATTAAACAGGAATTTCGCCTGCGAACGCACATAAAAAGATTGCCCTTCCGCACTGCTGGTGCTCGAAAGCCACACCAGTCCTGCGTTTGCACGAACGGTCTGATTTGTTGAAATCCTTTGTGCCCACTGTATGTCTGTTTCCAGTCCGGTCGTGTTCACCGTGTCTATGTTGCTTGCCAAATCAAAAACACTTCCTTCTTTCAAATTATCCTTGCGCGGCATGTTGTCGTAAGGAGTGCTTACCCAGTCAATCAACTGGCTGTGGAAACGTTGAAAAAACGTAGCCGATACTTTCAAATGCTGCCCGGCAAAGTAATCGGCACCAGCCTCATAACTCCATGATTTTTCCGGAACCAACCAGGGATTCCCTATCCTGCCGCTTTGCACCAAAGGTTTGTTGTAGTTGTTATATCGCTCCGTAAAATCCGCATCGCGTATCGTCCTGCCGCCGCTGGCACGCAATTGCCATTGTTGCACTTTGGCGCTCACATCCAATTGCGGTAACAGTTCTGGATCGTTCTTACCAATAAACTCCAGGCGAAGAGACGGGTGCACCATCAGCCATCCCGGTTTATATACCCAACCAACAAACGGCGCAGCAGTGTTCAATTCGTGATCGCCCCGATCGTTTGAATGAATGCGCCTGTTCAAAAAATTAAAGCCCGAAATCAAGGTTGATGATTCGCCCAATATTTGTTGCCAGGTGAGCAAGCCTTGCAGCATTTTTGATTTACTGCTGTTGGCCGTAGAAGAAGGATTGTACGCATACCTGTCGTCCAGATATTTGTAACCCATGTCAAGGTTGATTTTTGTACGCGCTTTATGATAGCGGACATTGGCCTGATGCCACCACGAACTTACGTTTTCCGAAGCCGTGTCGCTGAGATAGGTCGTATAAAAATTCTGCGCCGCAAAATCACGGTTATCATACGCCCCGCGATAGGCTATTTCCCAATTTTGGGATAACTGGTAACTCACTCCCGCAGATGCCGATGTGTTATGAAAAAAGCCGCGCGTGCCGTGTTGTTGCACACCTTTGGCATTGTTTGATAAAACGCCTGCGCTGATGCGGAGTTTATCGGCGTTTATAAATCCCCCGGCATTTACATTGAACAGCCCGTATTCCCCGGCGGACACCTTGGCGCTGATGTTTTGATATTTATCGGCATATTTTTTATTCCTGCCGTATGTTTTGGTGATGATATTGATAACGCCGCCCACGGCATCCGAACCATAAATGGCAGACGAGGCGCCCTTCAATATTTCAATACGCTCTATTTCTGCGGGCGCAATGGGTATATAAGCGGAAAAGTGCCCTGTGTTCGGATCGTTCAGGCGCAAGCCGTCGAGCATCACCAGCACTTGCTGAAAAGTGCCGCCGCGCATGGATATATCACTTTGCGAACCCTGCGGGCCACGCGCCTGCACGTCTATGCCCGGTATGTATTTTAAAAGTTCGTCCAATGAATTTACCGGTAGTTTTGCAATCGCGCTACCGTTAATCACCGTCACGTTCCTGCCTGTTTCGGAACTGCGATGCTCTACCAACGAGGACGTGACAGATACTTCGTCCAATAAAACCTCATTCTGGGCTTTTGTTGTTTTAGTGGCCATGATAAGCAACAGCACTGCCGCCCATGTCATACATTTTTTCTTCATTATGTCTTGTTTAAGTTTATCTTTTTATATCGTTTGAAAAAAGGGACATCGCCCGGCATCCAATAAAAAAATGACCAAAGGCGTATTGAAACACCTTTGGCCATAAAGAATATTTATTCCAGTTATTTAATTCCGGCTTTTTGCCGCATACAATCGTTCTACTGCAAGTATGGGCTATAATCAGGTTTGTATATAGTAATTCATTCTCAACAAACGCATCGGGACTATCGTCTGCCTCCCGTGCGGCAACACTTTCATCAAAAAAAGAAAATTCGGGTATCAGGTTTTTCTGCTTGCCCAACAGCTTATCGGCCACAACACATTTCAACTGCCCGATGGTAACATGCCTGCCCACGCTGTAAAATGTGGCATAGGACTTCCGGCTCCATTGCCTGAAGCGCAGCGAGGTCTTTATATGTTTTTTAGCAAACATGCTGGTTTAAGAATGGGTCGCAAGATAAGACCTAAAAGCAAAAAATAAAAAGGTAAATTACGATAGCACATCCATCACGCTTCGTTATCCCGAAAGGTTATAAATCCTGCACCGGATCCCAAAATTTATTTTTAAAATCAACCACTTGGTTCTCCTTTACCATCACACCTTCCTTGGCCAACAATTCTTCCATGAGCGTGGGTGTGGCAAAATGATGCCGACCCGTCAGCAGGCCGCTGCTGTTTACCACGCGATGTGCAGGCACACGCGGTTTTACCGCCCCACAAACCGCCATTGCCCAGCCCACCATTCTTGCCGATTTGGCCGTGCCGAGGCATCGCGCAATGGCTCCATAAGATGTAACGCGGCCTTTGGGTATTTGTCTTGCCACGACGTAAACCTGTTCAAAAAAATTATCTTCCTGCCCGCCGGAAGGTTTGATACTTTTAAGTGCTCCTGTTGTGCGCCTTGCATTCATTCGTAAACTTTTTATTGATGTTGACCAACTGCATAACCCTGATGGAGCTTGGGTTGCGACGCTCCGTTCAACACCTGCAATACTATCAGGCATATATCATGCACCCCCTTTTCTTTATTCCACGTTTTCAAATGCCCGGATAACTTCTTTCAACTCCGCATCTTTTGCCACATCGGCCAAGGTTGTTGGTAAAGTAAAGGATAAATAATGAATCCGGTTGCTTTGGGCTATGTCAAGTGATTCGTAATGCGTCTTTATGTGCAGTTCCGGCGCAAGGGTTTCGTTCTGATACAAGTCATCGTAATCGGAGACTATCGCACATTGATACATATCAAGCACCGTCTTGGTAAAACGGTACAAATGAGGGCTGTCTGTTTTGAGATGCAGAAGGCCGCCCGGTTTTAGCACCTGTTGGTACAAGCGCAGAAAACGCGGATGCGTTAATCTTTTCTTAGCCTTTGAAAACCTGAGCTGCGGGTCGGGAAAAGTAATCCAGATTTCGGCCACTTCACCCGGCGCAAAAAATTGGGGCAGTTGCTCAATTTGCGCGCGCAGGAAAGCCACATTGCCAAGACCTTCGTTCAAAGCCTTCTTGGCGCCCACCCACAGGCGGTTGCCCTTGATGTCCACCCCGATGAAATTCTTGTTTGGATAAAGCCTTGCCAGCCCAAGCGAATACTCGCCCTTGCCACAAGCCAGCTCCAATATAACGGGTTTATCGTTTTGAAAATGTTCATGCCACCTGCCTACCATACCCTGCGGATATTGCAACACGTTCTCAAATGTTTTCAGCTCGGCAAAACGGATTAATTTTTTTTGGCCCATCGGGTAATTAAATTCTGTGAGAGATTATCGTAAACGATTTGAGAATGGGATGTAGCACGCTCAACATTAAACAGCTAAAACTTATACATGAACCCTATACCGAACATAGACTTAAACTGTGTTCTTGCCGATGTGTTATGAGGCCCGAAAAGCCTTACGTCATCGTCATAAATCAAGTCCAGACTATACGTTACCGTAAGAAATTTGTTAAGCTTCATATTCAACATGTTCACAAAATATACATCCACATTTTGGGGGTTGTGCAGATAGTTGGAAAAAAATCCAACCGGCTCTTAAAAGAAATCATTTTATTGAATTCCTTAAAATAATTCAATGTGGCAAAGGCGCCCAACTCGGTTTTTATGTGCTTGCTGCTGTCCACGCCGTAAGCCCCAACTGACGACAAGGAGTCATCCAGCACGATTGTCCAACGGGCAGTGATGGGTGAAGCAAAAGCCGAAAAACTGGCAGCCGGTTTAAATTCTATACCGGGGCTGGCCAACAAATAACCGGGCGACAAAAAAGAAGAGTTAAAGGTCTTTGCGTTGTCATCATCGTAAGAATACCCTTTGAACAATTGGCTGCGCAGGTTCACCAAACCGGAAATGTTCCATTTGGGTGCAATGCTGCGGCCATATTTTGAAAGGATATCAATACGGTCGTCGTTTTTGCGACCGCCCAACGATGTGGTGTTGATATAACCAAGGTTTATATCCATGGTGTTGTCCCAGCTTCGTTTGCCCTTTTTATAAAAGGCATAGGCGCTGAGGTTCGTGTTTATCGCAAACGAAAATTTGTCCCCGCCCGCGGCCCAGTTAACCAAAGAGCCTTGCGCAATATTCAGATTATAAAAGCCGCCTTTTTTCCAGGCCTTGGTTGTATCACTATCATCACCTTTTGAAATTGTGCGCGACGCATCGTCTTTTAGTTTTTTTACAGTTTCATCTTGAGCCTGGGCTGCCATAACGGCGAAAACGCCAAGCAACAATAGTAATCTCTTCATGCGTTGATTTTTAGTGTTATAAATGCTCGCCAACGGAACGGCGCAAAAATAACTATTATCATGCAAAGATGGGTGTTCGTGAAATTTACCCTACAAAAAAGGGCGGCCATAGCCACCCTTAAAAAATTCGTTTAAGATGTAATAAACTTACTGAAAACTGCCATTAGGCATCAACCTGCCTTTGATGTTTTGGGGCAAACTGTCCTTGAGCTTGTTGCCAATCCCGGACAATTTTCCTTTTATCTTTTCCTTCTGCTCCGGCGAAGATTTATACCAGGCCGCAAAGGCTACCAATCCTAAAGCTATCAAACCGTTTCTTGTGTTTTTATTCATAACTGTTGCATTTTAATGTTATCTTATATACCTAAAAAACCATGCCGTTTTTATGTAACAGAAAACAAATAATATAAAAGGACACACAACCACCTATTTCTCAAAACGAGGCAATTGGGTTATTTCGGCCAAGCCGGTCGTTGATTTTTGCCAACCCATCGTATGATTACCATTGGTGATAATCAAATATTGTGCGGGCAGGGTGATATTGTAACGCAGCACCTGGCCAAGCGTGTTGTCCGATAACGGCACTTGCGGTGCCTTGCATTCAATGAGCATCCAAGGGCGGAGTTGCGTGTCGTACACAAGAATGTCGAACCGTTTTTTTAATTCTCCCAAACGGATTTCTTTTTCCAAGGCAATAAGTGTTTGCGGGTAGTCCATCGTCTGCAAAAGATATTGCACCCAGTTTTGCCTGACCCATTCTTCCTCCTGCAACAAAAGCCATTTTTTTCTGATTCTATCAAAAATATACGGCGCACCGTTTTTGTGCTGTACTTTGAAATCAGGTTGTGGGAATTGAATCGAAATCATCGGGAACAAAGATAAGGGGATGCAAATTGCATGTAAAAGACTTCCATACTCAATTGCCTTTCCATTTGTCCAATTGCTGCAAGGTTGCCCGCAGGTCTTTGTGCAAGGGAGCACCCAGCGTAAGGGTTTCACCCGTTGGGGTTTGGATGGTAAGCTGCGCGGCGTGCAGTGCCAATCTGTCCAGTATGGGGCGCTCTTCCAGTACATCCTTGGACAGTTTGAAACGGTTTTTTAACGCCGACAGGAACAGCGGTTTCCCGTCACCGTATATAGGGTCACAAACCAACGGATGGCCTATTTCTTTGGCATGTATTCTTATCTGGTGGGTGCGCCCGGTGTGTATGCGAAAACTCACCCAGGTATATTTGCCATAATCTTTTAACGCTCGATAATCCGTTAACGCCTGCTTGCCCCTGCGGTGCACAATCATGGTGCCACGCCTGACCATGTTTTCGGCAATCGGGGCATCAATGCTGCCCTCGCCCTGCAACGCGCCGATCACCAACCCGTTATAAATCTTGATTGTTTTGCGGCCTTCAAACTGCTGGCTGTAATATTGATGCGCCTCGGGTGTCCGCGCAAAAATGATAACCCCGCTTGTATCCTTGTCAAGGCGGTGTATCGTAAAAATTTCACCATAACGCGCTTGCAGCATATCTTTCAGCGATGTCTCGCGGCCTTCCCTGTCGGGAATGGAGAGCAGGCCGGATGGCTTGTTAAGCGCCACGAGCATATCATCCTCAAATAGTATTAAATCTTCCGTTTTCAAGATATATCAGATTAAAAACTGCATTATTCGCAATCATGCACACAAAAAAATTGTAACAAGCAGATTGCTACAATCCGGACACAAAATTATTTTCCTTTGGTGAAGAATTTTAGCTGGCGCACTTCTTTTTCGGTCAGGAAACGATATTTGCCACGCTCCACATTCTTTTTGGTAAGCCCGCCGAACAATACGCGATCAAGGTTTTTGACCTCATAACCCAGCGACTCGAAAATGCGCCGCACGATACGGTTGCGCCCGTTGTGGATTTCTATGCCGATTTGCCTTTTATCTTTTATATCCGAATAGGCAAGCACGTCCACGGGTGCCGGGCCGTCCTCTAAAACAACACCCTTGAGAATTGCATCAAAATCGCCCTTTTCAAGCGACTTGTCGAGGGTCACGGCGTATATTTTTCTTATCTCGTTGCTGGGGTGTGTTAGCCTTTGTGCCAGTTCGCCATCGTTTGTGATCAGCAGTACGCCCGAC
This sequence comes from Niabella sp., assembly GCA_047601605.1. Taxonomy (GTDB): domain Bacteria; phylum Bacteroidota; class Bacteroidia; order Chitinophagales; family Chitinophagaceae; genus Niabella. The sequence continues at coordinate 621,606 of JASGIU010000002.1, read as the reverse complement.
GTGTTGCGGTCAAGCCTGCCCACGGGATATACGCGTTCGGTAGTCGCATTCTTGATAAGGTCAAGAACGGTTTTGCGCTTTTGCGGGTCATCGGTCGTAGTGATATAATCTTTGGGTTTATTGAGCAGGATGTACACAAGGTTTTTACTTACCTGCACCTTTTTGCCGTTGAACTTCACGCTGTCCGCGGGCTGCACTTTGTAGCCGGGTTCAAGTACCGGAACATCATTTACTTTTACCTTACCGTCCTTGATGAGCTCGGCGGCGTCACGGCGGGAACAAACCCCGCAATGTGCCAGATATTTGTTCAGCGGCATTTGCGCCTGAACCACTTTACGTTCTATTTTGGGAGCCGGAGCAGATGGCTTAAGCGCCGCTTCTTGCTTTTTTTTCTCGAAAAACTCGGCACGTTCTTTTTTGGCTTTTCTTTTTTCCTGCCTGAAGGCTTCTTTTATGGCAGCGTTGCTCTTTTTCTTTGCAAATTTTTCAAAACGGGGATCTATCTTCTTCATTGTTTAATGGATTTACTGTTTTACAACAGGCGTTGAGTTTGCAAAAATACCGTAAAATACGCAAACCTTGCGGATATTTATCAGAAGTCGTCAACATCCACTACACCACTTCTTTCTTAGCGGCGAGGGTAAAGCCCACCGTGGTGCCCACATTTTCCGTACTGCGGATGTGGATGGTTTGATGATGCGCTTCGATGATATGCTTGCAAATCGCCAAACCCAGTCCGCTACCGGTGGCTGCAGCGGCACGGCCGCCCGGCGTGCGAAAAAAGCGTTCAAAAATACGGGGAAGGTTTTTGGCGTCTATGCCGATGCCGTCATCGCTAATCTCGATAAGGATGCGGCGGTCGTCGGTGTTGTAAATACTGGCTTTGATGTGACCGAAGTTGCGACCATACTTTATCGCGTTGCCAAGAATGTTCAATAACACCTGCCTTATTTTTTCCTTGTCAGCATGAACAACTATCGGGGTTTCGCAGCCTTTTTTAAAACTAAATGCAATATTCTTTTTTTCGGCCTTGATAGAAATGCTTTCATAAGTATCCCTGATCAAATCCTGAATAACAAAGTTTGATTTGATAAGCGTCAGCTCTCCCCGCTCCAGGCTGGAAATTTCGTCAAGGTCATTCAGCAGATTCGTGAGCCGGTCAACGTTCTTGGACGCTTTTTTCAGAAATTCATGTTGTAGTGCTGCACTGTCTACTCCAGCGTGCAGCAGTGTATCTATATAACTTTGGATGGCAAACACCGGGGTTTTGAACTCGTGCGACAGGTTTTGTAAAAATTCCCTCCTGAACTGCTCGTTGGCGCGCAGGGCGTCCACTTGATTTTGGTTTTCCTGTGCCCAGGCTTCCACATCCTCCGCCACCTCGTCAATACTTTTGCGGGGAAGGATATATTTATAATATGTTTCCTCGCGGCGGGTGGCCTTGGTCTGGTAAATAAATTTATAGATGAGCTTTATTTTGCGATAGATGAACCGCTCCAGCACATAGGCAATCAGGAAATAGGATACAGAGAGGATGACAATAAAGAGAATAATCGCCTGCAACCACCGGGGCTCTATAATATATACGATTACCGTTATAAAGATGGCCAGCGCCAATGCCGTATAAAACGATAATGATTTTGGAGAAAGATTCTTAGGGTCGAACATGGATATGATATGAGGTATAAATTTAAAGGAAGAAGTTGACACTAATGCGCGAATCAACAATAATTAGAAATGATGGATTGCTGATTACCTGAAAACCTGAACCATCTTCCTTATTTTACGGCTCGCCCAATAGCCTTAACGCTGTTGAATGGAGCGTCGCAACGAAGATGCCATATATCCTGAAGCCGGTAAAAAATTACAGCTCAAACTTATAGCCAACCCCTTTGACGGTGGTGATGCAATCCAAATTGAGCTTTTGCCTGATTTTGCGGATATGCACATCTATGGTACGGTCGCCCACAATGACGTCGTTGCCCCAGATGGCGTTTAAAATCTCGTTGCGCAGGAACACGCGGCCGGGCTTTAGTGCCAACAGGTAGAGCAGTTCAAATTCTTTTTTGGCCAGCACCACGTCTTTGTCGTTCACGGTAACAAGGAACTTTTCAGGGTCAATGGTCACGCTGCCGATTTGTATAACCTTGTTCGTCTCCTTATGCACGCGGCGCATGAGTGCGTTCACGCGACTGAGCAGCACCCTGGGACTGACAGGTTTGCTTACGTAATCATCGGCGCCCGTTTCAAGACCCCTTACCTGCGTGGCCTCATCGTTGAGCGCCGTCAGGAAAAGGATAAGCGTGTCCTTGAACGCAGGTTGCGCGCGCAATATCTGGCAGACCTGCACACCTGTTTTGCGGGGCATCATCATGTCCAGAATGATGAGTTGGGGCTTGTAGCGCAATGCTTTATCAATGGCCTCGTCGCCGTCTTTGGCGGTGATGACCTCGTAGCCTTCATGGGAGAGGTTATAGGACAAAATCTCTAAAATGTCAGGCTCATCGTCTGCAATCAGTATTTTGTGGCCTTTAGCTTCCATTTAATAAAAATTTAAGGCAAACGTAACGGTAATTTGCTTTATGACGAAATAAAGCGCGGCTGTTTACATATACTTAATAAAAACTTAATGCTGTGAGATATAATATTTTGCCCTTTGGAAAGGCTAAAATCATCGCCCCGCCGAATTAGAAGCATAATATTTTTGCTGTCGGTCATAAGACACGACAGTGGCGAATTATCGTTGCTGGTGGTTTTTCACCAACAACAAATAACCACCATATAGAAATTTTTTCTGCTCCCGAACGGCTTCGGACTGAAATATTATGCACCTTGTTGTGGAGGCGGGGATGGTCTGTTGTTTCTGTTTTGCGGGCCCTTCCGGGGTTGGTTGTTACCCTTTGCGCGCTGGACGTTTCCGCCCTTGTTGGGAATCGGTTTTTTGTTGGCCTGAGCAGACGGCGCCGCATCCTGCTGTTGCCTGGGCGGGCGGTTTTGTTGCTGCTGCTGTTTTTTCTGCTGCCTTTTTTTGCGGTCGGCCTTTTCGAGGGCGCGCAGGCTTGTTTGCCCCACCACGTCCACAAATTCGGGTTCCACCTCCTTCGGCTTGGATGAAACAACCTCGACGGCTTCCAGCTCCTCGGGAATGATATTCTGCTTATTGAGTTCCTTTATCTTGATTACCCTTTCAATGGTAAGCGGGTACTGACGCGTGCTGTCGGGCAGCGAGTACCACATCAGGTTTTTAAAAATATCTTTTTTTACCAAATAAGCCCTGCCCTTGGCCACCATCAGATTATCACAGTCATTGGGAAAGTTTTGGAGGGCATCCAAATAAGTGTCCAGCTCGTAGTTGAGGCAGCATTTCAGCCTGCCGCACTGACCGCTCAGCTTGGTTTGGTTAATGGACAGGTTTTGATAACGTGCCACGGTGGTGTTCACGGACTTGAAATCCGTCAACCAAGTGGAACAGCACAACTCCCGGCCACAACTACCGATACCGCCCACCTTGCCAGCCTCCTGCCGCGCGCCTATCTGACGCATTTCTACCTTTACTTTGAGTTCGGCGGCATAAACCTTTATCAATTCCCTGAAATCTACCCGTCCGTCGGCAATATAAAAGAAGGTGGCCTTGCGCCCATCGGCCTGTATTTCTACCTGGCTTATCTTCATGTCCAGCTTCAACTGCCGTGCGATTGCCCGGCTGCGGATTACTGCTTCTGGTTCGCGGGCTTTGTTTTGTTTGTATAAATCAAGATCACGCTCGGTTGCGGGGCGCAGCACTTTTTTCATATCGGGATTGGTTTCCTTTATCCCGTATTTTTTCATTTGCAAGCGCACGATTTCCCCGGTAAGCGAAACCTGCCCCACATCGAAGCCGCTCACGCCCTCCACGGTTATCATATCGCCCTTTTCAAAAATGTGCAAGGAGGTGTTCCTGAAAAAATCCTTCCGGGTGCCGCCGCAAAAACTCACTTCTATCACATGGCAATAGCTGTCCGCATCGGCCACAGGAAGATTCCTTAGCCAATCATACGTATTCATCCTGTTGCACCCGCCGGTAGCACACCCCCCGTTACTTTTGCACCCGTTCGGCTTTACGCCGCTACCGGATGCCGTACCACAACTTGCACAGCCCATTAGCCAATAAAATATTTAATTCAGAAAGCGGCAAAGCAAAAAACGCCCGTGAGAGAAGTTGATAAAATAGATGGGTATAACTATCCCAAATAAATTATTTCATTGATTATCAGCGTATAAAATATATAAATCTTCCCTTTTGTTGCCTGCACAAACCGCTTTCCGGCCATTGTTGAATTTTTCCTGCCCCGCACCTTCCTTCGCACCTATTCGTTCAAAAATACAACTTTGTCCCGAATGATATGATAAAATTTAATCGTAAGCCCCAAAAACAACATTTTACTATTGGCGTTCCGCTCTATATAATAAGTAGCCATGTTAAGCTCTTCGGCCAGTGCTTCCAATTGCGAAATATCGCAAAGCTTGTAGAGGCGGGTGGCAAAATCCCTGTCTTTTTCGGAGTAATCTTTTCCCAATGCCGGCGCCACGCCGAGCCGGACGGCTAACAGCAACAAATGGTTAAAATAGCGCAGGAACTGCTTTTGGTTTTCCCGTCCCAATTTGCTGATTTCCTCAACCCACTTTACCTGTGCCACCGGGCCGGTGCGCAGAATGCTGTTGAGCCAGTCGCGGAGCAAGCCCTGCCAATCTTCGTTGGAATGACGTACCAATTGCAACGCCTCGCGGTAATTTCCCCCGCAAATCCCGGCAATTTGTGCCGCCGCGTCTTTATCCGTATGGTTTCTTTCTATTAACGCCGTGGTGATTTCTACCTCGGTCGGCTGCGGCACCTTAATCAACTGGCAACGGCTGAGGATGGTGGGCAAAATCAGCCCCTCGTTTTCCGTCACCAAAAGAAACACGGTTTTTTCCGGTGGCTCCTCGATGAGCTTGAGCAATTTATTGCCCTCGTTGCCCAGGTATTCAGGTAGCCAAAGCAGGAGAATCTTATACCCCCCCTCAAAACTCTTTAAACTAAGTTTTTTAATAATATAATTACACTCCTGCGCGGTGATATTGCCCTGCTTGTTCTCTGCCCCGATAAACTGCAACCAGTCATATACGTTGCCGTAAGGGTGGTTTTTCACAAATTCGCGCCATTCGCCCACATAATCCGCACTAAGGGGAGGTGTCCCGGACTTTTTGGTCACCACCGGATAAGTAAAATGTATATCGGGATGCACCAGTTCCGCTGCCTTGAGACAGGCAGGGCACTCACCACAGGAATCGGGGTAAAATGCGGGCTGTCCTGCCGGCACGTCTTCGCCAAATAACGAAGGCCCGGCCGGGGCAGCAGGTTTGTTATTGCGTTCGCAAACAATATATTGGGCAAAAGCCAGCGCCAACGGGAGCGCCCCGCTGCCCTCCTTGCTCAAAAACAGCAGGGCGTGCGCCAAGCGGTTTTGTCGCAAAAGCTCGGGCAACTCCCTTTTTAACCCTTCCTGGCCGATAACCTTGGAAAATTGCATAGGGGCAAATGTAATTATATAAAGTCTAAAGTAAAAAGGCAAAAAAAGTCGAAGGAGAGCCCAATAATAAACAAAAATGGTAAGGGAGAAAGAATAAACCCTAAAAACCTTTGTCTCAGGCTTCAAACTGAAACAAAGGTCTTACCGGGAACAGAAAATGGTGAGATATAGGTTAGGTTAGCAACGGCTCTAAACACAATTCGATTCATAGAGTGATCTTTAAAATAAAGAGGAGCAGCGTCCGACTTAGACAAGCCCCGCGCCCACTCTTTAAGCCCTCTAAACCGGGGTAAAAGTAGTGCAGATAAACATGTGGATATCTGTCTTTTCGCTGAAATGCCCGTATCGCTCGCCGAAACCAGTCAAAATAAAGGATAAGACATTTTTTGGTCTTATAGAAAGCATACCCGCGCGGCGGCATAGCCCGATATTGATAGATTAATCCTATGCCCAAATAAAATAATCCGATTGGGGCGCGATGCTTTGGCGCGTACATTTGCAGCCAATTAATTGATTATTAAACAAAAAAATAAAGAACAATGTCATTAGTAGGAAGGAAGTTCCCCAATATCACGGTTGACGCAATGTCTGATATGGGCGACAACATCAGGATCAACGTATTGAAAGAAGCTGTAAACAACAAGAAGAAAGTGGTACTTTTTTGGTACCCAAAAGATTTTACTTTCGTTTGCCCCACTGAGCTGCACGCTTTTCAGGAGGCTTTGGAAGCGTTTGAACAAAGGAACACCATTGTTATCGGCGCGTCCTGCGATACACCCGAAGTACATTTTGCCTGGCTGAACACCGCAAAAGAGGACGGCGGTATCGAGGGCGTGACCTATCCCATTTTGGCAGACACGCATCGCGCATTGGCCGAGAGGTTGGGCATTATTGACCAGGATTATTCTATCAACGAAGAAACCGAGGAAGAAGAATTTACCGGAGCGAATGTAACTTACCGTGCCACTTACCTGATTGACGAAGACGGTAAAATTTTCCATGAAAGCGTGAACGATATGCCGCTGGGCAGGAACGTTCAGGAGTTTTTGAGGTTGATTGACGCGTACTCCCACGTACAAAAACACGGCGAGGTTTGCCCGGCAAACTGGGAAGAAGGCAAGGAAGCCATGAAAGCCGACCGGGACGGCGTTGCAGAATATTTAGCTCATCATTAATAAGAAAAAACATGTATTCAGAATTAACAAACGACACGTTACAACAGATAGTAGCAGATAATGAAAAAGTAATGGTTCAGTATGGAGCATCCTGGTGCGGGAACTGCCGCATCATGAAGCCTAAATTTAAAAAACTGGCGACAGAGAACGACTCCATCCCTTTTGTATATGTTGATGCCGAAAAATTACCTGAGAGCCGCAAACTGGCCACGGTAAACAACCTGCCCACTTTTGCCGCCTTTAAGAACGGCCAGTTGGTCGATCAGTTTCAGGGCAATCAGGTAGAATCGCTGAACAATTTATTTTCCGAAATAAAATAAAAAACCAAGCCGCAACGCGGCAACTTAAAAAGAAGAAGATGAAATTACCCATAATCAGACAATTGTATCAAAATGCTTCCCCTGAAAAACTGGAAGCGGCGCTGGAAGTGCTGGAAGCCTTTTCCGAAGCGCGCGGCATAAATGAGGAAGAAGTGAACGTTACAGGGGAGTTAATCACCAATATTTGCGGGGCAATGGAAGTGCACCAATTGGTAAACGAAGGAAAGAAAGAGTCTGAAGCCCTGAACGCCTTTGCGCAAAAGGTGTTAGGCTCCATAGACAGATAACTTTTTATACTTATGAAGAACAGGCCGTCTAAATATTTAGACGGCTTTTTTGTGTCTTGTTGAGGCTGGTAGGAGTTTGGTTTGAGGAAAGTTATTAAATTTGTTAATTGTATGTCATTTTCCTGACACAGCGTGCTTACTTCAAAACGGTTAGTTTGACAAACCTGCCCCGCACGGCTGACTTTCATAAGAATGACTCATTCAGGGAAGCCGAAAACTGCAATATTGAAAGAGTAGGCAAATGCTCAAAACAAACTAATGGGAAATTATGTAAACTGCCATAATTCAATTACTAACCATTTTCGCAACAACATTTAATTAAAAATATGGAAGAAAAATATCCGTTACTTATTGATAGGATTCAATCAACTTTTATAGACATGTCTCTCATCATTGCCTTAATGTTTGCGTTCACAAACATTTTGGATAAGTTTGACAATATTCCTGATTGGGTAAGAATAATATTATTTGTTGGACTTTTTCTTGTCTACGAACCGCTTTGTATGACGCTTGGCGCCACAGTAGGAAACTATGTAAAAGGAATCAGAGTAAGAAAAGACACAGACACGACAAAACGAATTAATATATTCCAAGCAATTATAAGATACATTGTCAAAACCCTTCTTGGTTGGGTTTCCTTTTTAACAATTAACATGAACCCGAAGAGACGGGCTATACACGATTTTGTTTCGGGAAGCGTAATGATAAAACTACAGAAACTTAAAGACAAAAACAGCTTCGCCCTTGTTGAGCCTTGCCCTTAATATCACCTGGTTATGGATTTAACAAATACTAAAAGGACAATTTATCTTTTATTCCAAAACCGCCAATCAAGATTAGAAAATCTTGCGAAGCAAACGATTGAGACATTTGTGTAACTTGTTGCATATATTGCATCATCGTACGCCAACCTGTTATCCCCTTCTCAAAAAATCAAAGCAATGAAAAACAAACTTTTCATACTGATTCATTTATTGATAATTAACCTCATTATCAGTCCCGGATTATCTGCCCAAACAAATGAGCAGAGGATAAAAAATATCGAAGCCGCATTTCCGGTAATTGATAAAATGATGACCGATTTCGCTAAACAACACCATTCCCCGGGATTGGCTTATGGATTGGTGGTTGATGGGCAATTGGTACATAGTGGAAACTCAGGTTATGCAAACATTTCAGAAAATATTAAAGCAAGTAGTCAATCGGCCTTCCGCATTGCTTCTATGACAAAGAGTTTTACGGGTTTGGCCATCTTAAAACTCAGGGATGAAGGAAAGCTAAAACTGGATGACCCTGCCGACCTGTATATCCCGGAACTTAAAAATCAAAAATACCTGACCGCAGATGCTGCCCCGATTACTATTCGTAATTTGCTTACGCATACAGCAGGTTTCCCCGAAGACAATGCCTGGGGCGACCGTCAGTTGGCCACAACAGATGAGCAATTATTGACGATGGTTAAAAAAGGCTTTTCCTTTTCCAATAATCCCGGCACAAAAATGGAATACAGCAACACAGGCTTTGCTTTATTGGGATTTATCATTAAAAAAGTTTCCGGGCTTAGTTGTCAGGATTACATTATCCAAAACATACTGCAACCATTGGGCATGACACACACTTATTGGGAATACGACAAAGTGCCTGCAAAGGAATTGGCGCATGGGTATAAATGGTCAAACGGTCAGTGGCAGGAAGAACCTTTGTTGCACGACGGGGCTTATGGCCCAATGGGCGGCTTGATTTCCACTATAGAAGACTTTTCCAAATACATGGCTTTTTATCTTTCGGCAATGCCCGCCAGAAACGAAAAAGATAACGGCCCGGTAAAAAGAGGTTCTCTAAGGGAAATGCAATACCCCTGGAATTTTACTGAGGTTTATGATAAAAATAAACGAACAAACGGAAAGCCTTGCCCAACCGCAGCAGGTTATAATTATGGATTACGTTGGATTAAAGATTGCGAAAACCGCGTTTATGTGGGGCATAGCGGAGGATTGCCGGGCTTTGGCAGCAACTGGAACGTGATGCCCGATTACGGGATTGGCTTCGTGTCTTTCTGCAATTTCACCTATGCGCCGATGTCCGCTATCAATACAGCAATATTGGACACGCTTATACAAATCGCAAAGCTGACGCCGAGACAATTAGCCGTATCAGACATTTTACACCAACGTAAAAACGAATTGCTGAAAATATTGCCGGATTGGAAAGGCGCAACAAACGCAACCATTTTTGCAGACAATTTCTTTTTAGATTATTCCTCGGATGCTTTAAGAAAAGAGGCCACAGAAATATTTAACAAAGCCGGAAAAATCATTAAAGTAGGAGAAATCATTCCTGAAAATAATCTACGCGGCTCTTTTATCATGGAAGGAGAAAACGCTGATATTGAAATCAGGTTTACCTTGACACCACAAAACCCGGCATTGATACAGGAATACCACATCAGGGAAAGAAAGAAAAAATGATAAAACTATTTAGTGCGTTTCCGGTTAAGAGGTTTCTTAACCGGAAACATTTTTTAGTTTTTCTACACTACTTGGTTTTTATCGCCAAAGGCAATCAAAACCATGCCCGCAACAATAACAAACATTCCGAGAACCCGCACCCACGTCACCGTTGTTTTGAAGTACAGCGCCATGGCCAGTTGTACCGTAACGAAAGTGCCACCAGAACACAATGCAATAACAACTGGCTGAGAGACAGTCTTGAAAAGTTGTATCAAAAACCAACTTGCAGACAGCAGGATAATATTTCCTACAATCAACGCATGCCAATGGTATTTTGGGTGAATGCCGCCCAGTTTAAAAATTATACTTGATACAATCTGGCAAGCCCAAAAAGCCGCAAAATAAATGTAACTGACCATCCGTGCTGTATTTTAAGCGATGAAATTACAAATAATATCCAGATTTGTCTCCAGCCGCTTTTTTAAATACTGACGAGTTTCTTTTACCGAAGAACCCTCAGTTTTTGTTACTGAATCCAGCCCAACCATACCTACATTTACAGACCTGATAATTTCAATATTAGTTCCTCCTTTTCCGGTTTAAAATTAATAATTCTCTCTACCTTTAAACCGCTTTGATTTTAGGTTTACTTAAACCTATTATAAAAACATTAAAGGCAATTAGCAAATAAATCAGGGCAAGTCTGATGTAGGTTTAATACAAACAATAATATTTATTTCTGATGAGATTAACATTCGTACTCTTATTGACTGGTTTTTTATTTTTGAGTTCCAATGCACAAAAAATATTAAAATATAGCGACCATGAATCGCCTAACGAGATGCGAACCCTATTTCTCCAAAAAGTCTTATTTCCAAATATAGAAAAGGAATCTGAAGGGAGAATAAAGATTGAAGCGTATTGGAACGGAGAACTGTCCAGTTCGTATGATGCGCTAAAAAAAGTAAGTAAAGGCGACACTGTAGATATTACCACCGTTGTCCCGGAATATACAGGTAGCGAATTGCCGACACATCAATTATTCAAAAGTTTTTTGGTCGGCCCAACAGGGCAAAAACAGGTTTCATTTTTCAGAAAAATGTTTAAAGTAGTTCCTGAATTCACCCAAGAATTGCATCAGCATAATGTAGAGCCCATATTTTTGTCAACTGGTTTTGGCGTTGGATTTTTCAGCAGGGAGCCAATCCATTCTTTACCTGAAATTAAAAATAAAAGATGGCGAACGGCCAGTTTCTGGCATCGAGATTATCTGATAAATTACGGATCGATTCCTGTCACCATACCTTGGGGAAGCCAAGTGTATAAAGCTTTTGAAGAGAAGACCCTCGATGGCTTAATGGTAAACGTTGATGGAGGATATCAGTTAAAAGTATATGAGCAGACCCCTTATATTTTAGCATCGAAAAAATTGTGGTTGGGTCATTTATATATAGTAGCGATAAACAAACAAACCTGGGAAAGCTTAGAACAGCGGGACAAAGATGCTATTAAGCGGGCTGCAGAAAAATCCTACAGGAAGTTAGGAGGTACGATGGACAAAAGTTTTGACGAACAGATGGAGAAATTAAAAGCAGCCGGAGCAAAGTATCGAATACTAACAGACAAAGAGCTGAATGATTTTGAAAAAGCCGTTCAATACCCAAAAGTACAAAGCAACTGGATAAAAGAACAAGAATCCAACGGCGTGAAAAACATAGCAGAGATATTGGAAAAAATGAAAAAGGAGTTAAAAAAATAACTTATTTGTTTTATTTAATAAACATACTAACAAATCTCTAAACGGGTTTGGTTACAATACCCTGTAAGATACAGCACAAATAATATCCAGATTCGTTTGCAGCCTTTTCTTAGGCGCTGACTGATTTCTTTTGCCGACGAAAATTGTTTTTTCGCAACTTCCATTTCGGCTAAATCAAAAGTCGTTTTGGATACATCCTTTTTTATGTTTCAGTGCAACTTTGCATCAACAAAAAATAAAAAAATGAAAATAGTCATTACGGGGTCATTAGGAAACATCAGCCAGCCGGTTGCAAAAACGTTAATTCAAAAAGAGCATTCCGTAACGGTTATCAGCAGTAATCCTCAAAAGCAAACAGAAATCGAAGCACTGGGTGCGAAATCGGCAATCGGTTCATTGGAAAATGCAGATTTTCTGCAATCCGCCTTTGCCGGTGCAGATGCTGTTTATTGTATGATACCTCCCAATTTTGCGGAGATTCATCAGGTGGAATATTATAAAAGGATAGGCAGTAATTATGCACAGGCAGTTCAGCAGTCGGGCGTAAAGCGTGTGGTGCATCTCAGCAGTTGGGGAGCACATTTAGACAAGGGAACAGGGATTATATTGGGCTCACACCACGTAGAAAATATTCTGAATGGTTTGCAGAATGTTTCCATTACGCATATCCGTCCTTGTTCTTATTATTACAACTTGTTCGGCTTCATCGATATGATAAAAACAGCAGGTTTTATCGGGGCAAACTACGGCGGTAATGATAAAATCGTGTGGGCGCATCCGGTTGATATTTCGGAAGCGGTTGCCGAAGAACTCAAAAAAATGCCTGCCGAAGCAGGAACAGTACGATATGTGGCAAGCGATGAAAGAACAGCAAGTGAAACAGCCAAAATTTTAGGTAATGCGATAGGAAAGCCCGATTTGCAATGGCTTACCTTTACCGATGAACAGGCAGAAGAAGGAATGCTGAAAAACGGCATACCCGCAAGCATCGCAAAAGACCTTGTTGATTTGAATGCAAGCATCCACAGCGGTGTAATGGGCGGAGATTACGAACTGCATAAACCTGCAATGGGCAAAATGAAAGTAGAAGATTTTGCCAAAGAGTTTGCTGATGTTTTTAATAAAGGGTGATTTTTGAGAGATGAGTTTGGACTCTTTTGTCTTCAAGAATATTGTTACAGAAAAAATTACTAACTTTCATAGCATATTAAAAAGAGTTTAAATGCCGAAAATTAACGTAGAAAATACGGAAATTACAATTATATCCGTCGAAGAGAAAGACTATATCTCACTTACTGATATGGCTAATGCTAAAGAAAGCGAAAGCCGTGCGGCAGATATAATTAAAAATTGGATAAGAACACGTTACGCTTTAGAATTTTTAAGTACCTGGGAGCAAATAAATAATTCGCATTTTAAAGTGGTCGAATCTGACCACTTTAAAATGCAGGCAGGATTGGCAAATTTTACACTTAGTATTTCTGAATGGATTGACAAAACGAATGCCATTGGAATTATTGTGAAAAAAGGGAAATACGGCGGAACTTATGCTCATAAAGACATTGCTTTTGAATTTGGTTCTGCAATAAGCGTTTCGTTTAAATTGTATCTAATAACAGAATTCCAACGCCTAAAAGAAGAAGAGCAAAAGCAATTGGGCTGGTCGGCAAAACGGGAATTGGCGAAAATAAATTACCGTATCCATACGGATGCCATCAAACAAAATTTAATTCCGAGAGAATTAACGCCAAACAATGGCGTGAAGCAAACCCCGATTTGAAAGGAAACATACGTGATTATGCGACAATGAACCAATTGATTTGCCTCTCCAATTTAGAAAACTTAAATGCCGTTTTTATTCAGGAAAATCTAAAGCAAAGTGAACGATTGATAAAACTCAATAAAATTGCCATTCAGCAAATGAAAGTATTGGAAAATATAGAAGACAGAAATTTATTGAAATGAAAACCCCAACGCCGAAAAGAATAAAAACCATCAGCGAATTTCATCAGTTCAGAAACCTACCGAAACCGGAACATCCTTTAATCAGTGTAATTGATTACAGCCTTATCAGAAGCAGTTCGCACGGAAATTCGGAAAGTTTCATTCAGGATTTTTATTCCGTTTCGCTGAAACGGACAACTAATGCCAAAATCACTTACGGGCAACAGCAGGGAGATTTTGATTCGGGCGTTTTGTTCTTTCTGGCACCCAATCAGGTTTTCAGTATTCAGCATCCCGAAGAGCAAAAAGAACCTTTGCACACGGGATGGTTATTGCTCATCCATCCCGATTTTCTTTGGAACACCTCTCTGGCAATCACCATCAAAAAGCACGAATTTTTTGATTATGCCGTGAACGAAGCCCTTTTTCTTTCCGAAAAAGAAGAAAATATCATCAACAGCATTATCCAAAACATCCGGCAGGAATATCATTCCAATATTGATGCATTCAGCAAACAGATTATCATCACTCATCTTGAAAACCTATTGAGTTATTCCGAACGGTTTTATCATCGGCAATTTATTACAAGGGAAAAATCCGGCCATCAGTTATTAGACCGTCTGGAAAAATTGCTTGCAGATTATTTCGACAGCAATAATTTGGTTTCAAAAGGATTGCCTTCCGTACAGTATGTTGCGGAGAAATTAAATGTTTCGTCAAGTTATTTGGGAAATTTACTCAGATTGCACACCGGACAAAATACCCAACAGCATATCCACGATAAACTAATAGAAAAAGCCAAAGAAAAACTCTCTACCACTAATTTATCCGTTAGCGAAATCGCCTATGAATTGGGCTTTGAGCATCCGCAATCGTTCAGCAAATTATTTAAATCGAAGACTAAATTTTCGCCTTTGGCATTCAGGCTGTCATTCAATTAACAAGACAAAAACTTGTTCTTTTTATATCCCTGATATGAATCGAACTAATTACACTGAAGGTTTGACAACCCATTACCCCCCAACCTTTCCCTTATTTTCTTGTTATGGATAACATGAAAACAATGAACTGGAACGAATATCTGGACTACACCCATGCGCTATTAAACGCCGATGTACCCCCGGCTCCTTATGATAACCCGGATTATTATCATTATACCAAAATGAACGAGGCGCGCATGAAGCGTTGGGTCAAGACAAACCCCTTGACAAACGAAACAGTATCTCTCATAAAGCGAATTGACAAACCCTTGCAATGGGTGGTGATTTCCGAGCCTTGGTGCGGTGATGCGGCGCACATTGTCCCGGTCATTTATCTGATGAGCGCGCTGAACGATAAAATCACCCTCACGCTCCAGCTTCGCGACAGCGGTTCTGAAATTGACAACTATTTGACCAATGGCAGCAAGTCCATCCCCATTTTGATTGTCCGCGATGAAAACGGTAAAGACCTTTTTCACTGGGGGCCACGTCCCAGGCAAGGGCAGGAAATGTATCTTTCCCTCTCTGCCCGCAAAGCTGATTTTGAAGAGGTGAAAACAGCCATCCAAAACTATTACAATGCCGATAAAGCATTGAGCATACAAAAAGAGATTACGGATTTGTTAAAGGAAAAGATATAATCCATGCGACACAGGATGTTATTCCTTCTCTTTTATCGGTTTGCACATAGATAAATACTCCTATTTTTGTCTGGTTTATGTATAAACTTTGGGCAACCATAAAAAAAGATTGCTATATCCTGTTGAGGGACAAAGTAGGTCTTTCGCTCATGTTCCTGATGCCGGTCGTTTTGGCATTGGTGATTACCACCGTGCAAAACAGCACTTTTGAACTGGTGAACGATAAAAAAGTTCCCATTCTTGTGCTAAATGAGGATAAAGGCGAAGCCGGTGCCGTACTGGAGAACACCTTGCAGAATGGGGGAACCTTTATTCTAAAGAAAGTCACACAGGGCGGCGATATACAACTCAAAGCCCGTATGCAGCAGAAAGAAGCCTTGTTAGGATTGGTCATCCCCCCGCATTATACGGAAGACGTGCTGCAAAAAGCCGCCCATGTTTCCGCACAGGCGTTAGGCGTAGTCGGCATGTCGGATGAGACAAATGAACAAGCCCACAAACCAAGCCCGATAACATTATACTATCACCCCGTGCTGCAAAGTTCTTTCAGGCAGGGGATTAACGGCGCGCTGCACAGCGTGCTGCAAATCGTGCAGAGCAAATACATCGTGCGGCAACTTTATAGCAGCATCAATGACAGTGCGGCATTACCAGCCTCCTTGGAACAGCAGATTGTGGGCAACGAAACACCCATCAACCAATATTCGGTTTCAAATGACGGGGGCATGTCCGTGCCCAATGCCACACAGCATAACATTCCCGCGTGGACGGTGTTCGCCATGTTCTTTATCGTTATTTCTTTGGGCAGCAGCATCGTGCAAGAAAAAAACAGTGGCAGCTTTTTAAGGTTAAGAACCATGCCCACGCCGCTTTGGATGTCGCTCGTGGCCAAACAGGTCACTTATATCACCATTACCATTTTGCAGGCCATGTTGATTTTCGCTCTTGGTAAATGGTTCTTCCCGGTGCTAGGGCTGCCGGCACTGGACTTTCCGGCGGACAAGGCGGGGCTGATGTTGATTATCTTTCTTTGCGGTTGGTGTGCGGCAAGTTTTGCCATCTGTGTGGGCGTGTATGCCCGCACGCAGGAACAATGCAATGGTGTAGGCGCGATTGCCATCGTGCTGTTTGCAGCTATTGGCGGTTTGTTGGTTCCGGCTTTTGCCATGCCCCAATCCATGCAACTTATCATGCGGGTTTCGCCGCTGCACTGGTGCCTGGAGGCTTTTTATGGTCTGTTTCTGGAAGGCGGAAACTTTGGTTACACGTTTGGCCGTGTGGTGCCGATACTCATCATGATTGCCTTGTTTCAACTGGCAGCCATCTGGGGTATGCGGCGCAAAGGTTTTGTGTGACAACGCGCGAAGCCGGGCAGGGATAGGCGCGGAAATCCTTTTGCGGAGCAAAGCGCAGCAAAAGATTGTAGCAAATAGCCCGGTGCCGCAGGTTTTTGAAAGGACATGCGCGTGGGCAAAACCTGTGGCAGCCCGCATAATCTTATAAAGTCAAAAGTCGATGCTGATAGCAGGTATTAATGTTTTTGGCCAAATGGTTTTTTGACAAGGTTTTTCACCCTTCCTTTGTGTACTTTTGGACTGGAAAATTTTATACCGTATTGAATTATTTAATTGAACGAAATGGAAAGAGAAGAATTAAAGCAACAGGTGAAACAGCAGATTGTGCAGTTTTTGAACCTCAACACCGTAAAGCCGGAAGATATAAAAGACGACGAACCTTTGTTTGGCGAAGGGTTGGGACTGGACTCTATTGACTCGATAGAGCTAATCGTAATGTTGTCGCGCGAGTACGGCATCAACATACAAGACCCCAAGGAAGGCCGCAAGGTGCTGACCACCGTGAACACCATGGTTGATTATATCGAAAAGCACCGGACGAAATAAATCGTGGAAAAGATAGTGGTCACGGGCATGGGCATCGTCACGGCGATGGGCGATTCGGTGGAATCTAACCGGGTATCGTTGTGCGAATCACGTAGCGGAATTGGCAAGGCCCAGTTTTTTCGGTCGAAATATGCCGATTTATTGCCTTTCGGCGAAGTGGGGATAAGTACAGAAGGCCTTCGGGAAAAACTGGTCGTTACCGAACCGGGCATCACCCGAACAGACCTGTTGGCCCTCCATGCCGCAACGCAGGCGGTGCGTCAGGCGGACTTAGACGATAAAAAACTGACCGATGCGCGCACGGCACTGATTGGAGCCAGCACCGTTGGCGGCATGTGCCTGACGGACGAACTATATATGGACGCCAACCTGAAAGAAGGAAAAGGCTCCGAATATCTGGGGTCTTATTCAAACAGCGCCAACACGCTTTTTTTACAGCACCGTTTTGGCATCGGCGGCATCGTGAACACGTTCAACACGGCTTGTTCCTCTTCTGCCAACGCAATTATGTACGGCGCAAGGCTCATACAACACGGACTGGCAGACCGTGCCATCGTGGGCGGGGCGGACAGCCTTGCCAAGTTTACCGTAAACGGTTTCAACGCGCTGATGATTCTCAGCAACGAACACTGCCGACCTTTTGACGTGGCGCGAAAAGGGCTTAATTTAGGAGAAGCGGCGGCGTTTTTGGTGCTGGAAAAAGCTTCCGATGCAGCGGGCAAAACCCTGTTTGCCGAAGTAAAAGGTTTTGGAAATAGCAGTGATGCCCATCACCCTTCCTCTACGTCAGACACGGCGGAGGGCCCATTTCTTTGTATGCAAAGGGCTTTGCATTCCGCGGGGCTTGCTGCACAGGATGTTGATTTTATTAATGCCCACGGCACGGCCACCGAAAATAATGACGAAACCGAGAGTATTGCTATGCTGCGGCTGTTTAGCGAACCACCCTTGTTTGTCAGTACCAAATCATATACCGGCCACACGCTGGGTGCCGCAGGTGCTGTGGAAGCCATTTTCAGCATCCTGAGTATGTACCATCAGGAAATATATCCTTCACTGAACTTTACCGACCCTATTGAAACGACCAAACTGACTCCGGTGACGAGCTACGGTCATCGGCGTTTGCAATACGTCATGTCCAACTCGTTCGGGTTCGGGGGCAATTGTTCTTCCCTGATTTTTGCAAAAGCGTGATGGAATGATGACCGTTTGATTTGAAGAAGCAACCGTTATTTCAGCACCAGCGGATTTCCCAATTTTATAGCCTCGTTATCTATAAATTTTTCAAACCCTTGCTTTGAGGAAAACTGCTTGTCGGTAAGCTCCCATGCGGCATAGTATCTATACACAAGTGGCTTCGCAGCTTTGGGGATCAGCATTACGGCAAAAGTATTTGTCACCCCAGTGCCCGAGGCTGGCAGGTGCGCATATCCGGCAATGTTCTTTTGCGCCGTAAGCACACCTAAACCAAGCATGTCTTTATTCTCGCTCTGCTTGTCGTAAGTATAAATTCCCGCCACTCCGCCTTTTGAAAGTTTGTAATCCTTTTCGCTAAAAAAATCAATCGTTCCGGTAACCAGCTTCGCCCCGGCAGGAACCTGTTTCATCGTCACTTTGTTTTCAAAGAAGTATTGACCGCCCCAAATGCTTATCTGTTCCGTCACATCAATGGGGGCAACGGACGGTGTATATTGCCAGCCTTCGTACCTCATTTCAAAAACCGCACGCACCGGGCCGTTGGCAATTTGTTTATAAGACAATTTTTTCACATCCCGGCCAAAACGGATAACCGTGTCTTTTCCGTTTAGGTATAACTGCATGGCCAGTGCGCCGGCGCCCAAAGAGTTCCCCACTTTGAGGATGTCCATACCCCAGTCTGATAAGTGGTGATAAATATTCGCAGGGTTGGTTCCAACATGGTCAAGTACCATTTCCGGGGTACGTTTTCCCCAAATATCATTTGTGTTCCTGATGTCAAAATATTTGCGAAAGCCCACTTTGTCGTTTTCCCAGGCAGGGCCTTCCGTAAGATAGGGCGGCAATTTTTGTTTGGAAAAATCGGTATTGGGATTGTTGAACGGCATTACGTCCTCGGTAATAAGCGAGCCAAAACTATCGTCGGCCATTTTATGCTTCTGTCTTACATAAGCTCTCGTGACGGCGTTTACGGTTGCCGGGGCATTGCTGCGCGCGATGGAAAAAACCACTTTTTCGCGGGGATTAAAATCCTGAAGTAAAACTGCTTCATCCCATTGCCCATCGCCGTTCAGGTCGTCATACTGCACCACTTGCGGAACACCCTTCAGCGATACCGTCACGAACTGTCCCGGCGAAAGCTTGCCCAGTTTTTTTGCCAACCAATCTTTTTTCAAAACAATCAGTTCATCTTTTCTTTCAACAGATGCAGGATTTGTTACGGTGACGGTACGGGTTTGTGCGCCTGCGACAAAACCAGATAAAAGCAGGCAAGAGATTATAAGAAAATTCTTCATCGGTATATTTTATTTCCATTCATCCGGGCATGACAAACACATCGAGCCACTGATAAATTGTTTTGAGATTATTTCTTAAACCGAGGGCTTTACAGCCTGACGGGCAATCATCTTCCACACGCCGCCCTTTTTTTGCCATATCGTCATAATTTTTAGTTTAATATGGCCCGGTTTTTTGTTGTCGTTTGTGTCGGCCTCAAGGGTGTGGCGCACGACGGCCGTCTTGTCAAAAACCGTAATAGATTGATCGGAAATGTTGATTTTTACAAAATCGGTAGCACCCGTAGCAAAGGATTCCACAAATTGCGCTTTGTTTTGAACATTACCGCCCGAGTGACCGTAAGTCAATTTTTTGTGGGCTATTTTGTTCAAAGCAGCAACATCACCATCTTCCATCGCCTTTACCAATGTGGCAACCGCGGCGGCAACCTGTTTTTCAGATTTAGATTGTGCGTTGGCAAACATCGCGGGCAAAAGGACTATACAGGTTATAACCATCCATTTCTTCATCAACATAATTAAGATTTTTTAAGACGGGCAAAGGTAGTTATATAATTTATATCAAATGGCTATGCCCGAATTGTGCTGGTCATGTACTACAACATACCTATTTTATACTTCCGTTACCGAAGCCTTTTTTCTTCCCCGAAAATTTTGCCACCAAAGCGTGATTTTTCTTCTTATACGGGTGTAAAATTCTTTATTGAAAAGGTTGGAGTCCTTCATGGCCTTATAAGTCAGGAACGCCCCAATGGGTGCCAGCACAAAGGTTGAGAGCCAGAGCCCTTCCATGGGCGTAAGCGTACCTTCTTTTGCAAATTTCCTGCCCGTGTTATGGGTAAAATAAAACACCAAAAAGAACACAATGGCAAAGATGAGCGGCGTGCCCAGCCCGCCCTTTCGGATGATGGAACCGAGCGGTGCGCCAATCATAAAAAGCACAAAGCAGGCCAGCGCCAGCACGATTTTTTCGTGCCATTCTATTTTAAAAGACCGCAGGGTTTTATCTTTTTGCAGGATGCTGTCCACGTTCAGGTCAATACTGCTCTTTATGGAGTTTGCCACGCTAAGCGCACGGCTCCGTACCTCTTTCCGGATGCTGTCCGGTAACAAGGCATAAAAATTTTTCCCTTTTTTGGCAAGCCCCATCACAGAATCCGGCACGGTCACGCCTTTGACCACACTGTCGCGAAATTGTATCAGTGACACGATACCAAAAATATTACCAGTGAACAGTTTGCGCTCAACACTCGTGACCTTGTCCATCGAGTCAATCGCTTTATTAAGCTGGCGCATGTTCATCATTTTCTCATTGTTCCGGTTGTTGCTGTCCGCAGAAAGTTTGAAGACGTTGGCACTGATGTCAAACTGTTTTTTATAGTCCTTAAACGCCATGCGCAGGTACTCGGTGCTTGAGTCGCCCATGTTGCCCCGCTCCTGATAACGCACGCCGTCCTTTAGGTGAAAGTCAAGGAAACGTTTGTCCGGCGAAGGTTTCATCACACCGCTCTTGGCGATGATAAAATTGTCCTGCAAATAATTGCCCTGTTCATACACAATCACATCATGTATGATACTATCGTTTTCCTTTTTACCAATCTTGATGGAGAAGCCATCCACGCCGTCATAAAAAACGCCCTCTTGTATGGCAAATGCCGGCTTTGCCAGCACGATGTCGGCCAGCATGGTGCGTGATTTCAATTGCGCCACCGGCATCACGTAGTTGGCAAACAAGAAAGCCAAAAAACTGATGATTAAAGAAACAATCATCAGCGGGCGCATAAAGCGCAGCAGCGAAATGCCCGCCGATTTGATGGCCACCAGCTCAAAGGTTTCGCCAAGGTTGCCAAAAGTCATCAGCGAGGAAAGCAGCACCGCGAGCGGCAACGCCAACGGGATCAGCGAAGCGCCCTGATAGACCAAAAACTTTAAAATGGTCGGCACGTCAATGCCCTTGCCCACGAAATCGTCAATCCACAACCAAAAGAACTGCATCAACAGCACAAACACCGTGATGAAGAACGTGGCCACGAAAGGGCCTATAAAAGATTTAATAATTAACTTATCTAACTTTTTCAAGTACAATATATTTAAAGCACCATTACCTGTCTGTCCAAAAGCCCAAAGTTAAGCAGTGGGCGCAACATCTCTTTTTATATTTATGAGACGAGCACCTGTGCTACTATGAGACCCGGTTGCGACGCTCCGTTCAACAACAGAACAAAGCCCGGCTCGTTTAGCCGCAAAAATAAAACATTCGGGATTGCCGCAAAACAATGGACTGGCCGGGAATTTGCTTTCGTTCATACCCTTCAGATACCTTGCAATTACCGAATAGGCGGGATCGCCATATTATTGAGAATTAGGACTCTTATAAACTCACACGATACAAAAAATAAAAAGCCGCTTTCTAAATATAATAGAAAGCGGCCCTGATAAAAATTATAACAACTACTCTATCCCGTTTATTTCGCCAATTCCTGTGTAAGCGTTGCTACCTGTTAATACCCGGAATCTATAATACTGTGCCGTAACCGGAGATATGAACCTGATTATTTTTAAATCCGGATTGGTAGCACTTGAGGTAGCGGATGTGACAGTTCCGGAATATTTCCCCTGTGATGTCCATATATTACCATCGTTGCTGGTAAGTACCTCCATTGTAAGGAAATTATACAGTATACCAAATGCACCATAATTAGGTACTATAGAAAAGCCTTTTATCGTTTTTTGCGTACCCATATCTATTTGCAAATAAGGGCCAGGTGATGTCAATTGCGCAAACCAGGAAGTATTATTATTACCATCAATTGTATTGGATGCAGCATATGCAGATGTAAAGACAGAACTTGCAGTGGCAGACCAATCCGTTCGGCTCATTGTAGTTCCAGTAAGGCCACTATTGGTGGGGTCAATGTTGTCCTGGAATACGTTGACATGTATGTACACCACACTGCGGGACGGGTCGCCGGAAAGGCCGTCGGACCCGGTACCGCTCTGTATCCTGACGGGTAGCAGGTAATCTCCTTCCGCAAAGGACTGGAAATTCGTAAACTGCACCTTGAAACTGTCCACTCCTGAATTGGTGGCGCCTGCCGGTATTATTACGCTGTTCTTGCTAATGCTGCAGGTGTTGGCAGGAAAGGCTGCATACGAGGTACCATTGGCGCTGTTGTATGCAGCTATCAACGATGCATCGTCCACTATCGTCACCGTACTGTTCGCTCCCAACGCTGCATTTACGGACGCACTGAAACCTGTCTGGGACTGCCCGGTCACCGTACCGTTCGGTGCCAGGGCGAAGGCAAGATTGATAATATTGGATCCCAAAGCCGGAATGGACGCCACTGCGCTAACCGGCTTCAGCAGGATATACCTGACATTGTTGGTTGTACCTGGAGTCACAGCCCCTTCATCCTTTATCCTTACCGGCAACAGGTACGACGCGCCAGAGGTGAATGCTGACAGGTCAGGAAACCGGACCTGTACACTGTCTGTAGAAGCGGTGGCGCCGGCAGGGATTGTTACACTGTTTTTTGCCAAAGTATATGTTCCTGCCGACATTGCTGTATAGTTGGTTGTATTTGCAGCATTATACGTTGCCACCAGGCCCGGATCATCAGCAAAGCTGATCGTTACGCTTTTGCTTAGCGCAACATTCACCATTGCAGGAAAACCAACAGCAGGGCCGGTCTTAATGGAGGACGTGAAACCCGCATTTACGGTAACCACGCCAGCAGCCACATTACTCACTACTTTGGTAACGCCCGCCTTTATGTACATCACCTGTCTTGTACTGCTCAACGGCACACCGGCGGTTGATGTAACGAGCCTTACCGGTACCACATAGACTTTACCAAGACCCATCCCAACAGTATCCTTAATAAGGAGACGAATAGAATCAGCAGAAGCGGTTTGCCCGGCTTTAACCGTAACCAGTCCATTATTATCCAGTTCAAATGCAGATGCTTTAAAACGCGGAGAAGTGGTTTTATAAACGCTGTCGTATTGTTTGAGGAAATTAGTATCAATAACAGCAGTTATATTAACATCATTAGTAAAAGGCCTGGACAAATAAACAGGGAAGCCTAATTTATCAGATACTACTTCATTCTTTAAAACGTAGGCAGTACCGGCACTTACATTGTAAGCTGCATTACCCGGAGCCGCATACAGGATCCTTTCATTATTACTTATACTTTCTTCATTCTTTTTACAAGAGGACAGATAAAACACACCTATTGCTATTATTATCAGCGTATAGAATTTACTTAAGAATTTCTTATGTTTCATAAACAATCTTTATTAATTATTTCAAAGATTTACCAGAATAAACATTCATTATCTCGGGGCCGGGTTTTGTATTTGTATGCCCTGCCTCATATAATAATAACTTATCCCGCCGTCAATTTTAGTTTTGTAATCAGTTTCTATTATATATGCGCCAAAACCACCTTTTCTTCCCTGTGTGGGGTTCCAATATGCCATGCCTAATAAGCTCCCTATATCTACTCCATTGTACATGAAAGACACTCCCCTGGAGCCATACTTTTGCATCTCCTCAGTTACAACAAATTTTTTTGGGGGTAAAATACCTGCACCATAAGTAGTAAACCGGCCTTGCAATGCAGACGCAGTGCCAGATCCATAAGCTTGCTGTATAAGATAATTGACATACGGTTCTATTCCTATATCAAACTGCCCGTCAATTACCAATATTTTTTCTGTACCGGATTGGGGGCCCATATATTGGGAAAGAGATTTGAAAAGACGCTGGGTATGCGGGTCGTTGGTAACGGTTCCACGAATATTATCCCCAAAAATACTATTATCCCCATAACTGGGTTCATAGTCCAGATCAAAACCGTCTATCTGGTATTTATCAACGGTATCTGCAATAGCCTTTGCAACATTATCGATTGCCGCCATTGTATCTTTCTTTACACGAAACAACAGGCTATCGTTTTTTATGATTAACTTTTCCACCCCTGATCCAAAAAGACACAGTACGAATTTCGTTCCCTTCAGGTTTCTCACTAACTGCATTTCCTTTTGCACATCAGGGTCTTTGGGTATACCTCCCCACAAGCTAATAATATCCATACTATCAGGCAGGCCTATATAGCGCGTGCTCATGTCTGCGGTAATACCGGCTGGAGCATCACTATATCCCCACCAGCCAAAAGCTATGGCATGATCTGATTTTTTATAATTTCTTAGGGCCTCATAATATTCCGGGCTGCCCACTTTAGGATGCAAATCCGGAAAATCTAATGCTTCAGAGGTGGTTTGCTTATTACATGATTGTAATAAAACAAACATGATGCATATCGTGGGTAAAATAAAAAATATCCTGTTCATAATTAGTTTAAAAAATCGTTAGAGAAAAATATTTATGGACATTGAGTGGCTACAAATGCAATGGTTGCATTTCCCTTTGTAAGATCATTGCCATTGCCTGTTAAATCTTTTACAACAAACGGATTGTCGGTTTGATCAAATTTCCAATAAGCTAATAAATCCGGATTGGTTGGATCTACATAACATTCACTTGCCACTAATTGCCTGGCAGAGCGTAGTGTTTTCCATACTCTATACTCAGAAAGGGTAAGCCCTGTACTACCCGCAAAGGAACCGATACCTTCGGGCGAATAATCCTGCAAGCCACTACCGGCTGATGCATGGTAAACAGCTTTACCATCCAGATAAACGGTAATACTTTTTGAATCATACTCCAAAGCAAAATGATACCATGTATTTAACGTTAAATTGGTGAGAGTGGGCGATCCTACACCTCCCATTTGTATAGTCAGGTCTCCGGGATTTCTTACGTCACCACCATTATTACCATTCCGTATAACAAAAAACACACCATTGGCGCCCTGAAATAATGAATAGAACCAACGGGTACCGCCATTAAACCTGTTTGATACTTTAAACCTGCCTTCTACAGTATATACAGGAATTACAGAAGTTGAACCCGGAGCTGAAGCAAATAATTTATTGTTATCATATTGATATGCTTGTGCCGTACCACTATTATTATCTGTTATAGTTGATGCCGTTGAATGTATTGTTTTCGCAATAACTACAAGTATTGTACTTTGTCCGTTGATGGCCGGTATACCATTACTTGTAGCAGCAATTTTTACGGGTATAGCATATTGCAAAGCATAATTATAGTTTTCAAAATTGTTAGCTGTAAGCACAATTGGCTGTGCCAAAGCCTGCCCGTTGCTGATTACAGTTGACTGGCTTGATAATGTGAAAGCAGATTGCGGAAACAGCACATAGTCGGTTCCATTTTTCTCATTATAGGCTTTAAGGTAATTGCTATCTACCGTAACGGATACCTTTACATCTTCATTAACAGTATACGCTGACGCAATATTAATATTTGCAGAACCTGTATTGTCTAATCCCAAAAATGTAGTGGATGATTGTACCGCCTGGGTAATATAGACACTATTAGCCTGAGGGTCATTATTTTTTTTACATGCACTAATGCACATCAAAAAAAATGAAAACGCCACATACATAAAATAAATATTATGTTTGATATCTGCTGTTCTTATATATTTTAAATTTATCATCATGTAACAAAAGTTTAATTGTGATAATTTTATTTATCTCTTATCCCACCATAAATTAGTTCCGCCATTATCTCCCTTAGATACATTAGTTGTATTGGATTGGGAAATTAAGAGCTGTACTCCTCTTGCCAGGTTTATGGGGTTTTGCTGATATTCGCCAGCCGGATAGGGCAACCTTCTAACCCTGCTTACAGTATTTACAGTGCCTCCGCTATTATTTTGCCTCACCGTAAAAATTGATGGGAAACCGGTTCTTCTTAACTCGCTCCAAGCCTCTTGCCCGTTAGGATACATGGCGATCCACTTTTGCGTAATTATTTTTTGCAGTTTGGCGTTAGCGCTATAACTCTCATTCCATTTTATAGTTGTTGTATCCACAGATCCTGTACCTGAAACGTTGTTAGCTGAATTTACCGGGTCGGCATAATTAGCAGGTTTGCTGGCAGCGTCAGCAATGTATGTATCGGCGGTGCCTGCACCCCATTGCTCAAAAGACTTTTTTATTCCTGTTTCATATAAGCTCTGTGCAGTACCGCCCATATTCCAACCTAACAAAGCTCCCTCTGCCCTTAAGAAATATACTTCAGCAGCAGGCATCCAGATAACATCAAAATCAGTTTTTAATGTTGAAAAGGACTGGTATTTAACCGCATTATCACTTGTAATAGTACTGCCGCTTCTTATACCTCTATAAACATTGGGGCCATCTCCCGAATATGTAGATGCGTTAAAAAACTTACTCACCCTGGGATCAGCATATCCTAATAAAAAGGATTGCATATTAGCGCTCATCCTGGCTTCCTGATAGGCTTCAGATAAGGTTTTTAGCGGATTAATATAACTCACTCCAACACCTCGCATTTGAGCATTATCCTCATTATTAGAAATTACGCCTCCATCATCTGAGATTGCAGCTTCGGCGTATCTTTTAGCATTCACAGGATCAACAAATCTTATCCGCATCGCTAAACGTAATTTCAAAGAGTTAGCAAATTTTATCCATTGATTATAATTACCCGCATACACAGCATCAAAATACTGAAGAGGTTTTATGCTGATATAATTTTTCAATACAAGAATAGCAGAATCTAAATCCTCAAAAAATGAATAGTAAATACTATCTGCCGGATCATACGCTGATCCTGACACTCCCAAAACCGTTTTTGTATTAAAATACGGAATTGGGCCATACATATCTACTGTACGATGAGCAGCCTGTACTTTGATAATTTTCGAAACGGCAATAATATCAGGATTATTGGCGGCGTATTTACCTATTGTATCATAGTTTTTAATGATCCCCGTATAAAATTTATTAAAAGCAGCAGCCTTCCAATCCACAGCAGTAAAATTGTAGGTAGTATTATCTCCGGCTGTACTCCAATTATGCGTCATACCATGATAGCCGCCAAATATATCGCCGCATAAATTTTCAATTAACTGATAATCGTTGGCTGCATAGGTGCTTACACCACCTACCGGGAAAACACTTTCTTCCATTTGTTTAAGGAAGCCGCCTAAAAAAACATTGTCATAATTAAGCTGATCAACCGGTACTGCATTGGGGTTTGTATTATATTCTTTAAATTTTTTTGTACAGCTCAAACCTAAGAAGGCAATCGCTATAACAGTTAAAAACACTTTATAATTCATTGTATTTACCTTTTTAGTTTAAAACAATACATTTATCCTAAAACCAACACTTCTTAAGCTGGGTTGCCTGAAATAATCAATTCCCTGGTAATAAGTTCCTGTAGAAGCTGTACTTTCCGGATCGAAAGGTGATTTATTATAAAACATAAACAGGTTATTACCAGTTAATGCTACTTTAAGGCTTTTAATAACTTTACCTGCTATTTTTTCGGGAAAGGTGTAACCAAGTGATAATTCTCTTAAACGTACATTTGTAGCATCGTATACATAATAACCTAATACACCATTCAATCCACTACTCATTAGCGAATAATATTCCTGAACATTTGAATATTTTGCACCATTAATCAATATATATCCCCTCTCTCTTGCATCAGCGCTTTCTTTTGAAACACCATAAGCATCTAACATGGCTTGTGTGGCGGAAACACCTACGCCACCAACACGGGCATATACCAAAAAACCAAGGTTCAAATTTTTATATGAAATATTATTATTCCAACCCAGTATATATTTGGGATCCGCATTGCCTACATACATGCTATGTTGCCCATCAGTTGATAATGGTGTTATTATATACCCGTCCTGATCTTGTTTTAAACGATCTCCAACAGTATAGATAGCACTTATATTTCCACCTACCTTTTGCCATTGAATATAGCTTCCTGCCGATGACATACTTATTGAATCAACAGTTACGCCGTCATACGAAAAAAGGGTGTGAATTTTATTATTATTTAAGGTAAATGTGGCATTGGATGAAATTTTCAAAGCCCCTATATTTCCATTATAGCCCAATGCAGTTTCAATACCATTATTATCAACACGGCCGGCATTTAAAAGAAATGTACTATTGCCTCCGCTTGAGGTAGATTGAGCAATTTTGAACACTTGATTTAATGTTTGCGTACTATATAAGGTTACATCCAGATTAATTTTATTTCTCAAAAACTTCAGATTGGCGCCAGCCTCCCAGGATTTTGTTCTTTCCGGAACCAACGGATAGTGCAAAGGGGAGTTTTGATTAACGGTACCACCCTGTATTAGAAAAACCTGCGGACCATTATCATATATATTGGGAGGATTACCTACTTCAGCATAGTTGGCACGCAATTTTGCATAAGATAAAACCGGCGATTTCGATTTTAATACATCGGTCAATACAGTCGAAACGCCTATAGACGGGTATCCTACATAAAGTTTTGATTGCTCATTAAAATATAATTGTGAAAACCAATCTACTCTGTACGATCCATTTACAAATACAAGGTTTTTATATCCTATCTCAGCATTTGCAAATGCTGATTGCTCGCTTCTTTGCCCAGGTTCACCTGCGGATAGTGATATATTTTCTGCCGTAATAGTAGTATTATCAGTAGTAAAAATATTAGGAACAGCGCCTTGAGGTATTCTCACACTCATAGAAGATCTGTTAAAGGACAGCTCAGATCTTGATGTACCGATATTACCTGTTAATGTTAAGCGATTGATTTTTTTATTAACGTTTGCAATCAGATCACCGTATAACATTTGAGAATTGCTGCGTCCTGTTCCAAACCCGCCTCCATACCCCGCAAAAAACATATCTGTACTTGCATATCGTTTTGTAGACAGGTCAATATCGGTTTTATCAAACCGGCCCCGGGCAGTTATATTTAACCACTCATAAATATTGTACTTTACCGAAACGCCCAAAAGCAATCTTTTTGTGAGAGCGCTATTAAACTCGCGATTGGTAATCCAGTAGGGATTTTCAGTACGCAGCTCGGTACCTGCCCAGGGCCAGTATTGTGTAGGAAAGTTCCTGTTTGGATCATAACGTTCAAACACTTTTATTGCATCATAGTCTCCTCCCGGAGGGAATAAATAAACGGGTACAATCGGATTATGATATAAGCCCTGCGCCACCATATTTTGTTCGCTTTGGTTTATATACATGGTGCTAAAATCTACTGTTATTTTATCTTTTAAGAGGCTTGCAGTATTTTTTAGATAGCCATTATATCTTTCCAATTTATTGTTTGGGATTATTCCGTTTGCATTCGTCACACTCCCGGAAATAAAAGTCTGATTTTTATCTCCGCCTATTGATGCACTCAGACCTGTTGTTATATTGTTTCCCGTTTGAAAGAAATCGCGTGGTTTATAATTTGAAGGCGTAGCAAGCTTAGGGCCCCAGCTAAAAAAGCGGCCCTCTTCATTTGGCCCGTATGTATTTTGAAATGCGGGCATTACGAACGGAGACATAAAGGCAGTACTGTTATTGAGCCCAATCTGAACTTTCCCTTTTTGTACCGAACGCGTATTAACACTTATGACACCATTCTGCCCGAGATGACCGTACAAAGCTGTAGCTGCCGCACCCGTAAATATTGATACGCTCTCAATATCTTCCGGATTTAACAGGGAAATAATATCACTACCGGTATTTGCAGAATATATATCACTTATCTGACCTGCATTTCCATCGTTAGTTGCATTGGGTATATCAGAATTATTGAGTGTTGGAATACCATCAACAACAAAAAGGGCATTGTTATTGCCATTAATTGATTTTGCTCCTCTTACCACAACCCTTGTAGCTCCGCCAATGCCCGAAGAGCTTGAATTAATAGTAATACCTGCTACTTTGCCTGTCAGGCTGTTCACAAAATTTGCATCCTTATTTCTCAAAAATTCACTTGCCGAAACCTGCTGTACATTATAAGTGAGGGCTTTTTCGGATCTTTTAATACCTAAAGCTGTTACAACTATATTCTCAATTTCCTGTGGCACCTGGATAAGCACGATTTCAAGATTGCTAAGGTCGCTCCCGATGGTTATCTGCTTACTCTCATATCCAATATAAGAGACAATAATTACATCCCCTGGTTCGGCATTTATCCTGAACCACCCGTTCTGATCTGTAATAGCCCTGACATCCTTTCCTCTTACTTCAACAGTAGCCGCACCCAAAGGATTTCCAAGGGGATCTTTGACAATACCGGCAATTTCCTTTAGTTGAACCTCGCGAGGCTTCAGCCAAATTATTTTATTTATAATCTCGAAATCAATCGGCTGTTCTTTCAGGCAATTCTCTAATGCAATTTTTAACGGAGCTTTATTTAACTGCACAGTTACCGTCCCGGTATTATTCAACTGGTCTTTTTCATACCAAAAGTAATAGCCGGTCTGGTCTTCTATTTTTTTGATTACCGTCTTCAGCGGAGCATTTCGTTCAGAAAGAGTTACCGTTTGCGCAGCGGAATTATTGCCGTAGGATTGCAATGCAAATGCAAAAATGAGGGCAACCGCAATTTTGATCATAAGTAACGCTTTTAAAAAGGAGGGAATTTTTAACGGGCGTAAAACTGCCGTTAAAACTTTAAAATTCATAACTTTGATTTGTTTGAGTAAAAAAATAGTTTACAAGCTGTTAAGGAACTCAACAATTATGCGCTTCGGACTGCACTCCGAAGCGTTTTGTTAATAAGCCCCTTTTTTAGTTCAATATTTCCGGATTTTTTTCATTGACAAATTGTTTTTAGTTTATTAATATCATTTATTGTGTCACAATAATCGTTTTATCCTGTTGCTTAAACTGCACTCCTGTTATGGCAGATATGATCTGCAGCAATTCCGTTAAAGATGTATTTTTACTTATCGTGCCCGAGTACTGCTTAGCAGACACCGGCCCGGACAACTGAAAATCCACATTATAAGCTCTGCCCATATTTTCAAGAATCGTTTCCACATCAGCATCAACAAAGCTTAGAAGGCCTCCTTTCCACGCTACTATATCGTCTGCATTAGAAACGGATGCTATACGAAGATTCTCTACCAACTGCGCCTGCTGATTGGGTTTTAATGTAATACGCTTATTTGTCTGGTTCTCCACAACACTAACGCTTCCTTCTAATAATGTAACCGAAGGCTTTCCGTCTTTATTATACGACCTGACATTAAAATGAGTTCCTAAAACTTCAGTAGTAAGCTTATCCGTATGCACCAGGAATTTCCTTTCAGGATCCTTCGCAACTTCAAAATACCCTTCTCCTGAAAGCCTTACATCCCGGGCGTCATTACCAAAAACAACGGGGTATTGTAAAGAAGATTCTGCATTCAGCCAAACGACTGTATTGTCGCTAAGCCTGACACTTAACGGCCGGCTGCCACGAGGATTAGTAATAACTGCCTGAATATCGGCAACGGGCTGTGCATTATTCATACTGATGTAAGCAATTTCCCCGTTAGGCAATTTTGAGATTTTAATCCCGTATTTATCAAGGATAATTGTTCCCGTAATGGTATCTACCCTTATCCTGGTCTGGTCTGGCAAAGTAATCACTGCTGCGTTATGCGATGGGTAAGGGATACCGCTCTCAATAGCAACAAGCTCATTTTCTCCTCCGTGCTTTTTATTGTTGTAAATAAAAATAAAAGATATAACAACCCCCACAGTAACAGCTGCTGCAGCCCATCCCATCCACAACCTCCGGGAACGCTTAAGTGGTATTACCTTTTCTTCTGCCTCTTTTTCTGTCAAAAGCAATAGCTTTTCCAGCAGCATTTGCTTTCTGCTGTCTCTCCCCAGTTTATCTGTTTCATCAAAATGAAGAAAATCCTCATCCAGCCGGTTTTCCAGTATTTGATGATATTTGCCCTGACCGATCTCATCCAGAAATTCATCGATTTCAGATTGCGAAAGGCTTTGCTCAAGCCAACCGTTCAGCAAAAGTTTAAATCTTTGTTCGGTCATGTTCAGATAATTATCTGTTTATAAAAGAATGTATGTTAAAAAGGAAAAAAGGGGGGATATTTTTAAAAAAAATATTTCGCCAGCAAGAGAAGCAACATGAATATATCTTTTTTCATTTCAGACAAGTAAGCCCTGATTGTTTTTAAAGCGCCCGCCATGTGTTCTTTCACTGTTTCTTTGCTGATACCCAGGTAATCTGCAATTTCCGCATAAGTAGCTGCCTGAAACCGGCTCATCTTAAAGACTTCCTGCTGGCGGGGAGTTAAGCTGTTTATGGCTCTTTCAATTATCGCATTATTCTGTTTGGAGATCAGTTGTTGAAGAGGAGTTTTCTTCTCTTCTTCAAAAAGTTGGGCAACGTAGGTACGGTATCTTTTTCTAACCGCTTCTTTTTTCAACACATTACCTGTTTGGTTTCTTGCTAATACCCGCAACCAGGCTTCTGGGGCTTTTATCTGCGTCAGCTCTGCCCTGCGCTCCCATAATATAATAAAAACTTGCTGGGTGATATCTTCTGCAAGATACTCGATCTTACAGTAGCGCATTGCAAAACCGAATACCCGGTCGTAATATCGATTAAAAACACTCGCATAAGCCTCCTTGTTTCCAACAGCAATATCAGAAAAAAGCCTTATAATATTTTCATCATCTTGCGACATTAGTAAATATCTCCTGCATTTAACGTGACTACAACGACTGGAAGACAAGTTATCTAACGATATTTATTTTATCTATTCAAGCCCTACAGATATTCTCGCAACAATAGCCTGTTTTTGCGGCACTATTACAGCAAATAATACTCTTTTTCTCATAGACACCCTCGTTCTTTCAATCACAAATATACGATGTTTACCCTACCAGTACTTAGATATACATCTATCCCGTTTTTACTTATAATTATCACTATTTATGCAGAAATATATTTACGGATTTCCGAATATTAAAAAGCAATAGAGAATCAAAAACAAGTCTTTAATAAAGTTTTATCCCTAAAAAGTCGATCTCTTTTTACATAATACTACGTAGAGCATAGTGATAGATATCATTAAGAAGCTGATATAACAACAAGCGGTGTCATTTTAATCACAGCGTTCATTATTACCTTCTATTTATCCTTAAAACTCAGCTATCCGATAACCAACGCCGATTTCAGCTTGTAAGGGGCGGCTCTTTTTATGAACGTCTGCTGCTGTGCCTTCTTTTTCATACAAAGAAGAGAAGATTTTCTGACCGCCCAATGTTATATAAAATCCTTTTGATATATCATACTTCATGTTCAGGTTTGCACCAAATAAAAACCAGGTAGCATCACCTCTTAATTCAGTGAAAACAGCTTTCATGGTTTTATCACCTTTTGTAACCTGAGATACTACAGTCTTTGTATAGTTCCTCTTAAGGAGAAGG
The DNA here is from genome assembly GCA_047601605.1 of Niabella sp. GTDB lineage: Bacteria > Bacteroidota > Bacteroidia > Chitinophagales > Chitinophagaceae > Niabella. The sequence goes on along the minus strand of JASGIU010000002.1, from coordinate 587,720 downwards.
TTTAATTCCGGGCCTGCAGCCAGGGTAAACCTGCCCCATTTTTTAGAAACGTTGGCCAAGCGAGATGTGAGATATAACAACCTGGTATCCCCAAAATCACGAATAGCATTATTAATTGGTTCGTTAAACAGATTTTTTTGAGCCAACGGCGTTTCGTAAGTATAATTGATTTGATTCAACCCTAAAGAAGCACTGATTCCCCAGTGATTGGCCAGCTTTCTTTCCACTTGCGCATCAAAGAAAAAACCTGCTTTATTTTTGACTTTTATATCATCAAATCCGTAACTCCCGTAAAGCCCGCGGTTGTCGGAATTAAATTCATAAAAAAAATCAAAAGGAGACGTCCCTTCTATATAAACATATTCATTATAAAACTTGGAAATAAAAGACGTGTTTCCGCCAGCCTGAACGTTAAGCTGATATTTTTGGGCGTTTGATAAAAACGCGATACCGATTAAAACAGCCAGCCATAAACTTTTTCTCATAAAGCATTCATTAAGCTCACAGCAAAGGTAGGCTGTCTGTAAATATGAATCACTTGTTTGTTCGGGTTGTTTCTTCAACAAGAAAAACAGTCGTGGTCGTTTTATTTTTTTGGTAACGCGGCTTAATTATCGGTTAAAAACTTGCGCCCATACTTATCAACCAACCTGTTGTATGCCTCTGCGGCCGCGCCGTTGCCCCAGTCGTAAATCGTAAACTCGCCAATGCCCAGTCCTTCATCGTTTGTGACACCATCATGGCCATAGTTCTCCATCATAAATCCATAATCCTTTTCACCAAAAAACGGCCAGCGCGCCTGCCACTGCTTCATGGTTTGGGGGTTGAGGGGCGTGTACATCATGGTAAAAGAAGCACGCAGCGCGGCTATACCCCGTTGCAGGTACGCATTCTTTTTCAGTATTTTTCCATATTCAATTATCAATCCTGCAAAAAGACTTTGCCTTGAATCATTCCATTCTCCATCTGCATTCATTACGCCAAAGCCACCGAGGCTGCGTACCGCAATGAACGGCGGCTGCCACACCGCCTGCGCCATCAACATCTCGTCCAAAGTGCGCTGACCAGTCTGCAAATAAGTTTTATTACCCGTTACTTTGTACAGTTCCAGTAATGCCTCTGCCGTCCAGTATATCGAAAATGTATTTTGCTTGAACATATTATTCCGCTGCACTTTTTTGCCCACCCAGTTATCGCTACCTACTCTGCTGCAAGACCAATAGGTTTCAAAATCCTCCCACTGCCCTTCGGGAATAATTTTTTTCATTACCGCCTTCATTGCCTTTTCCGCGCTTTGCCGATAACGCACATCCTTGGTGATTTCATACAGCTTTAATAAAAGTGTTATAGATATGCTTGTTTCGGGCGATTTATTCAAATGCGCCATCGGTTTAAAGGTATCAAGGCTCAACCATGCAGGAAAAAAGCCCTCGTCGTCCTGTAACTTTATCAAAGCTTCTGCATAATTTTTTGCATACGATAATAAGCGTTGGTCTTTTTCCAGTTCTTTATACCAAACCAGCATCCAGTAAGCGGTATAACTCATATCCGCTATATGGTAGGGCGACTGACGAGGGTCCCATGTATATGGATTGCGATTGGAATTGCCAAAATACTTTGTATCCCAGCCTTTGGAGCGATGGTATTTTTTACCATTGATTTTCACTTCCTCCATTTCTGTAGCAATAATGCTTTTAAAGAAACCGTTTGTTTGCGGAAAGGCCAAGGCCAACTCTTTTGTTTTTATCGCGTATTCTTTTAAAGTATCGTTTTGGGTTCGTAGCGCATACCTGTATAACCCCTGTGCCGAACGCAAGGAATTGAACCATGCCTGGTTCCAGATAGACCGAAATTCCCGTTCATTCACCTCGCCCGGATAATTGGGGCTTTGCGTGGTGTTCACAATAAACACAGGCGCGCCTACTTTTTTACCGTTCAATTCAAATTCCTGCCATACTGCATTTTTCCAGTTCTTGAAAGCCCAGTCGTAGGTTTGTTTTACATAAGGTTCCATGCTTGGTTGGTGCAACGGCTCGCCCGACCTGTAAAGCGGGACAGCCCATTTATTCCACATAAAAGTGGTAGTGCGTTGGAACGGGTTTTGGATGTCTTCCTGCTTATCGGAAACTATAATATAAAAACCTATTTCTGTTTTACCCGCCGGGATAATCATGCCACCTTCTCTTTCATATAAAACATGATCGGTCACTTTCGACCGCCCCAAACCAAGCACCAGCTTATTTTCCTGTGCATCCATATCCATCAGCCAGGGCAACCCATTTTTTTTGATTCGATCCAAATCCGGAATAACCGAAATCATCTTTTTATCATCCGAAATAATCAATGCAGGGGAGCGAAACACATGCTGTGGTATAATGTGATTTTTACTTGGCGTTAAATGCGGCGCCCAATTGAATGTAGGTGAAAATGTCGGAATGATTTTTACGTCCAGTTCGTTCTGCGGAATAGATGTTTTTAATTCCCAACTTACCGACACATAAAACAAGTTGCGCGAGATTTTCCGGTAATTAATAACCGCCTCTGCATCACCCGCGTTTTTCGCAACCAACTTCTTTACATAGGCGTTAAGCTTCTTAGGAGTAATTGTTGTGCTGTTTGCATAAAATGTTCCCAATAAGAAAAAAACAACAGCTATTATTCTAAATGTTTTCAAGACTGATAATATATTATGTTATTAATGTTACGGCTTATCCTTCATAACAAATTTCAACGTTCCTCCCTGCATAATATCCTTGTGAGTAATGCTGAATCCCGCTATTGGTCTTTTATTCATCGTTACACTTTTTATGTACTTGTTTTTCGCCGACAAATCAGAAGCTTTTATTCTGAACCGCTTTCCGCCAGGCAAATGAAGCGTGACGCTTTTTACCTGGGGAGCCCCGATTATGTATTCCCCGCTTACCGGTTCTACCGGATAAAATCCCATAGCCGCGAATATGTACCATGCAGACATCTGGCCACAATCATCGTTACCGCAAAGTCCATCGGGCTTTGGCAAATAAAACCTGTCAACAATTTCCCTAATCAGTTCCTGGGTACGGTAACTTTTCCCTACATAATTATACAGGTAGGACACGTGATGGCTGGGCTCGTTACCGTGCGCATATTGCCCTATCAGCCCCGTTACGTCCGGCACATTGGGCTCTGCAGGCGATGCTAATGAAAAAAGTGTATCCAGCTTATCAGCAAAAGATTTTTCCCCGCCCATTAGTTTGATCAATCCCGGTATATCCTGTTGTACGTGCCAGGTATATTGCCATGCGTTTCCCTCTGTGTAATCACCGCCAAAAGCAATGAAATGAGACAAGGCAAATTTATCGAAAGGAGTGCGCCAGTTGCCTTTGGAATCACGCCCCCTCATTAACTTAGTTTCGGGGTCGAGCAGGTTTTTATAATAATTACCACGCTTTGTAAAAAATGCCTCATCCTCTTTCTTACCCATTTTACGGGCCATCTGTGCAATGCAATAATCGTCATAAGCCGACTCAAGTGTTCTTGAAACAGATTCGCGCTGCACAATATCAAAAGGGTAATAGCCAAACCGGTCGTAGGTTTCCCAATCGGAATTAAAATGACTTACCGTAGCCGTTTGCTTTACAGCTTCGTAAGCCTTGTCTGCATCAAAGCCCTTAAAGCCCTTCAGATAAGCATCTGCTATAACAGGAATGGCATGATTAGCGATCATACAGTAATTATCCTTGCCCCACAATGTCCAGATGGGCAGGAACCCGGCTACCTTATGATGCTGAATCATTGTTTGTACAAAACCATCTACCTTATCAGGCGCTAAAAGCGTATAAAGCGGATGGGCCGCCCGATAAGTATCCCATAAAGAAAGCGTGGAATAATAGGCGCCATTACCGGCATTATAGATTTTATCGTCCGGCCCCCTGTACCTTCCGTCTGCATCAGCGATATTAGAAGGCTGCATGAACAAATGGTACATGGAAGTGTAAAAATTTGTTTTCTGACCGTTGCTTCCTTCCACATCGGCTTTCGCGAATATTTTATTCCATTTATCCCTGGTAGCACGCCTTACCTGGTTGAAGTTCCATCCGGGGGCTTCCTGTTGCAGGGAAGCCTTCGCGCCATCTACGCCAACTGTTGAGATGGCTATTTTAACCTGAACACTTTCACCGGGTTTTATCCCCTCAAATTTCAACACCATTCTTTGGGCCTTTTCCTCGGGCTGCATGGCCAGTATTTTTTCCACCACATACGGCCTGTCAAAACTGATCACATAAAAAAACTGCCGGCGTACCCATTCGTTTACTTCATTGTGCCCGGTAATAGTTTTGTGATCGGGCATGCTTATCTCTGAATGAAGCACATGCCTGCGGATAGCTTCGGGCGAATGCACCAGCCCGCTTTGCAAATCCACCAGCAGGCGGGCAGCCTCTGTGTTAAAAGTATATTTATGATATGCAACCCTCTCGGATGCCGTGATCTCGACTCCCACACCTAAACCGGGAAGGTTTACAGCATAGTATCCCGGCGAAGCTTTTTCTGTAGTCTTGTCTATCTTACCCTGGTAAAGACCATCGTTTATTTCTTCGGAAAAAGGTAACAACAAGATGTCGCCCAATTCGGGAACACCGGTACCGTTAAGGCGTGTTTGAGAAAACCCGGTTACATATTCGTCTTCGTAATTATAACCTGAGCAGTAACGCCAAGAAGCATTGCCTGTTTCAGGCCCTGCCTGTATCATTCCAAATGGAGCGCAGGCACCCGGAAATGTATGCCCATGGTAGGCCGTTCCAATAAACGGATTTACATATTTACTGCGATCTTTTTTTTGCCCGTACAGGAAAGGGCTGCCTGAAAGCAGTAATAAAACACACAGTGCTACAACGATCTTTTTTTTCATTCTTTATACTAATTTATCAGAAGCATGGGAAAGCGCTGTTCTCAGATCGGGACATATTTTTTCTGGTCAGTGCAGACACTGACCAGAGCGTTAAATCTATTTCACATTAACGAAGCCCGTCAGGCTTTTACTTCAAACCCTTTAGCCGCATAGTAAAGTATGAACAGGAACAGTGGTATAGGCACAAAGAACCCTGTTGACATACCATAAATATCGGAGACTTTTCCCATTAATGGAGGGAATACCGCACCTCCGGCTACAGCCATCACCAGGAACGCCGCTCCTCTCTTTGTCTGAGGGCCAAGCCCTTTAATAGCCAACGCGAATATGGTAGGAAACATGATCGACATAAAAAAGAATACGCCATACAACGCGATCAATGAGGCCCAGCCTATTTCGGAGGCTACCAGCGGTAACAACACACAAACAGCAAGCGTATAAATAGCGAGCAGTTTGGTGGGCTTCACATATTTCATCAATGCGCTGCCGGAGATCCGGCCGAGCATGAACAGCGCGAACCCGAGAGATAAAAAGTAAGGCCCGTATTTCACATCAAAACGCGGATGCATATCATGGTCTGTAACAAAATTAATCAGGTAGCTGAAAACACCTGTTTGCGCGGCAACATAGCAGGCTTGCGCGATAAACCCTAATTTAAAATGGGAATTTTTCCACAAAGGTTTTTTAGTAATATATCTTGGATCAGCCGGATTGGACACTTCTTCCATATCTGCGCCCGGAACCGCCGAAATGCCGTGGCCACCATGAGCCGCATTTTCATCTTCCTCAGTTATTTCGGGAAGCTTTAGCCGCATAAAAATAAATGCCACTGCCAGCACTGCGAGACCAATTATAGCAAACGGCAGAACGATCGACATCATTTTTTCACCTTCTACATGGCTTTGGTTGCCATATACATATAACGCGATCAATGGCCCAACTACCCAGGCAAGTCCATTGAACGACTGGGAAAAGTTGATCCTGCGTTCCGCGGTTTCAGGCGGGCCTAATTTTGTAGTGTAAGGATTAGCCGCTGTTTCGAGCGTGGTAAGACCGGAGCCGACAACCAACAGACATATCAAAAACAATATGAAAGATTGCGCCGGAGCAGTAGCCGCAGCTAATAAAGCGCCTGATGCGAAAAGAAGCAATCCAAATATAACCCCTTTTTTGTACCCGTATTTTTTCATGAACATACCAGCAGGTATGGCCATGCCAAAATAGGCACCGTACAATGCAGTTTGTATAAAACTTGACTGCCATTTTTTCAAATGTAGCATCATTTGAAAATTTTTATCCAACGTGTCCAACATGCCGTGCGCTACGCCCCAAAGAAAAAACAAAGAGCTGATGGCCGCAAACGGCACTACATAATTGATACCATCTCTAACAAAAAGGGATTTTTTTTCCATTGACATATTTCTAAACCGTTTAAAAAGTAATGAGCGGTAAAATACAGCTTTTTAAGCAAAGTCGATGGCCAATAGTACATGAACCATAGTCTCCCGACTATCGACTTTGAACTCAAGACTATTTATACAATGGCCCGTAAACCGAACAGGCCCTGTAATCCGAACCTTCTTTATCCATACCAAAAGAGTTCCATGCAGATGGCCTGAATATTTTTTCTGCACTAACATTGTGCATGGCAACCGGTATCCTTAACATGGAAGCCAGGGTAATGAGCTGGTCGCCGATATGCCCATAGCTGATGGCTCCGTGATTGGAACCCCAGTTGGCCATTACAGCATAAACATCCCTGAACGCTCCTTCGCCAGTAAGATTGGGCACAAACCATGTTGTGGGCCAGATAGGATCCGTACGATCGTTTAAAATCTTATGTACCTTTTCGGGAAGGTCAACTGTGTAGCCTTCCGCTATCTGCAATACAGGTCCCTGTCCTTTTACCAGGTTCAGGCGGCACATTGTTACGGGCATATCCCCTTTCGTCAGGAATGTGGAAGAGTAGCCGCCACCACGCATATAGTCCCTGTTGGAAGGGCTCCATACTGTGGCTTCAAGACAGGCATTTACCTCTTTTTGTGTTATTTCCCAGAAAGGCTTCATAACCGGTTTACCATCTTTGGATTGCCGGCCGGTACCATCCAATGTGGCCGATCCCGAGTTGATCAGGTGAATAAAGCCTTCTGCAGCACGTCCTTCGGGCTTCCAGCCGGATACACGTTCTGTGGCCTGCGGGCTCCAGTAAGTACGCACGTCAGCAAATATCTGCGCCGTATTGGTGAGCAAGTAGTTGAACAACATGGATACCCCGTTATAACAATCATTTTCCGTTGCTACCATGTACGGCTTACGGATACCGTTCCAGTCAAATGAAGAGTTGAGGATTGCTTCTGAGAAATCGCCATCCGGTAAAAAATCGGTCCACTGGCGCTGCCCCTGGAAGCCGGAAACAATAGCATTATGTCCCATTGCTTCTTCGTAATATCCCATCTTCTCCAGCTTAGGGTTACCGATCATGAGATCGCGGATGATCATGGTCATCTTTACCACAAACTCCCAGTCTTTATCTTTTTCCCTGCGGGATTTTGCTTTCTCCTTACGGTTATAATCTTTGCCTTCTTTACAGTTTTTCTTTACCCATGCCATAGCTTTTTTAAACTCATCCTGGTCAAAGATATTGAGCTGAATACGCCTTAGCACTTCTGAAGAATCAACATACTCATTGCGCATGCCCAGGTATTCCTGGAAAAATTGCGGATCTACAATAGAACCGGCAATACCCATGGAAACTGAGCCTATAGCGAGATAGGAATTGCCTTTCATTATAGCTACAGCCAGCCCGGCCCGTGCGAAATTCAATAATTTATCGCGTACATCTCCCGGTATGGATGTATCGCCCATATCCTGCACTTCTCTTCCGTAAATACCAAAACTGGGTAATCCTTTTTGGTTATGTGCCGCCAGTGTGGCAGCAAGATAAACGGCACCGGGGCGCTCCGTTCCGTTAAAACCCCATATTGCCTTAGGAATGGAAGGATCCATATCCATAGTTTCAGAACCATAGCACCAGCAGGGCGTTACCGATAAAGAAACACCTACATTATTGGCGGCAAATTTTTCGGCACATGCTGCTGCTTCTTTTACACCGCCGATTGTGCTGTCAGCTATAATGCATTGCACGGGTGTCCCGTCGGGATACCTCAACTCTTTTGTATATAATGCTGCCACGGCTTTTGCCATGCTCATGGTAGTGGTTTCGAGCGATTCCCTTATACCACCCCAACGCCCGTCTATAATAGGACGAATACCGATCTTTGGGTATTCACTTTTTTGTGATTTTTGTTTTGTTGCCATTATGAAGATGTTAGATATTAGATGCTGGATACCGGATATTAGATACCAGATACCCGTTATTAAATTTTTGACAATGAGAACTTACCGTCTTTCCGGACTTTTCTGACTTCTCTTTTAAAATGCTTTTTCAATTTCTTCTACAGACCTTCCCAATACTTTTTTAGCTATTTCACTTAACGCAGCTTTATCGCCCGTAAAATGATATACGTTATGATTGTGGGTCAGCTTTTCGCCGGGTTTTAAAAATGCTGCGGGGGAAACGCTTTCTACTTCATAAAAAGGTCCCATCTGGCTTCCATCCTGTAAAGGCCCGTCATTATAGGCATTCATGGCATCGCCGCTGAACGGTTCCCTGTCTGTACGCCATTCCTGGTTCAGGTATTTGCCCGATGGATTGATATCATATTTTACAATAGTGAGCACATTATTGGCGGCATCATAACTTCCGGCAACATTCTTTACACGGGCGGGCGGTATGCCGAGTTTACCACGCGATTTTCCATCGGCTTTAAAAACCAAAATACCATCGCTGTAACTGATACGGTCTTTTGCTATTTCCCCGAAATAATCGGTAGTGGCCACTTTTCCTGTGGCATCGTTGTTATAAGGAATTACAATAGTACAGGCCTCTGATGGCATAAACATGTCGAGGTTCCACATACACGGAGCGCCGGTTTTTTCATCCCAGGCATTCTGCCCGGTATTGGTAAGACTGTTTACAGTTCTGAATGCTACCGATTTTACGGCAGGGCTAAGCGTAATGCCCAGATCTGCATTCACATCGTTTTGACCAATCAATGTTACAGAGCGGTCGGCCTTAATATTCAGCGAAGTGCCGGCATAATTGATCAGGCTCATATCCTTGCTCATGGCTACTGAAGCGGCATCGGAAGATACCAGCGCCCAGGCCTCTGTATCAATGGGGGCAGGCGTTTTCCAGTTGGTAAATTCCATTTTGGCGCCGGGTTTAAAATATAATGAGAACACGCCACCTTCAGGTCCCAACCATAACCGGTCTTCACCGCCATAGGCATTCATGTGTTCATCGGCCGGCCCGTCAAAGGCTTTGTAGTTTACCCAGCCGAAGCTTTTTCCGCTCAAACCGTCGGCAGACGAGGTAAATACTTTTGCCTGGTATTTCGGTGATACGATGACCTGGCTGAGCCCGTCTTCACTTTTTAATATAATGAGCGTGCTGTCTTTCTGTTTCAGAAAATCAGCATCATATCCAAAGCTTCCCTGTGTATGATTTTCCATGGCTGTGTTTGTTGAATCGGAAGAGGGGTCTTTCGTTTTTGCTTCGTTATTGCAGGCTACCAGAACTCCGCCGGCAAGCGCTACAGTTAATAAAGAATATTTCATCCGTATATTTTTATGTTTTTAATTAGTACGTAAATATTGTCGTGGTATCCCGATAACTATCGGATGACGAACCACCCTTCGACAAGCTGTTAATGACAAGTAAGCTAAAAAATTGAAAATCAATGTCACCCTGAGCCTGACGAAGGGTATTAATAATCTATCGCTTAAGGCTTCGTTATCCCGATAGCCATCGGGACTGCCTGACAACGCTTCTTGTCATTTCAATGAACTAATTTCTTTATTATTTGTGCCTCACGGCGATAGACATTATTTAATTGACACGACATTAGTTCACCTCCAGAACATCTGCCTCCGGCAGTTTGGGGAATTTTTTATGCGGCTCGGTCTGGTACCAGTAAGCCACCGTAATAATATCGGAATATTGCGGCAGGTAACGCCCGCCCGATTTCCAGCCCAGATCCTGGATCGTAACCTTTAAATCATTTTCAAAACGTATGGGGTCCATTATATGCCAGCGATACATGCCAAAACGCATTTGCGAGCCATATAAGCCATCGGGGCGCAGTACCTGGTGCAGGCCTGCATAAGCAGTTGAAAATTCCTGGTACTGATGGGTCCGCTTGTTCTCGAAATTATAAGAGCCGCAGAAATAATCTTCGGTACCGGTTCCTACAATAGTGGCATAATCCTTATCTCCATCCATGAAGAACTTGATCTCTCCTTCTCCCCACCAACCGTTGTTGGTAACGCCTACGCCCATATAAGTGCCCACATACTGACCTTTTCCTTTTACTCCATCAAGGATCGTATGCAGGGAGCCGGTATTGGGTTTGCTGCGGCGGTATTGCGCATGGAAATACGCTTCGTCATCACCAACATCTGTCAGTGTATAGTCCACCTGGTAATATAAGCGCATGGGCTGGCTGTCTATATTCTGCATTGTCATTTTTACGTTCTTCCTGAAAGGCATTTTCCAGTAGCTGTTAAAAGCGCTGCCCGGGTTCACCGTCATGGCAAGGGAGTTCAGCGGGGAAAATTCGTTCCATGCCATACCAAAGAACGGGCCTATCGGGCTTTCGATCGATGGGTCGGTTTCCCCGTCGTAATATACCCTTAGTATGGAGAAATTGTTATTGCCTGTAGGTGTCATCCAGATATGCTGAATGGCTCCCGGGCCTTTTATATCGGCCATTGTAAATGTTTCTCCCGGTTCAATGATAATAAAGGGGTTTACCTTCCAGCCTATCCCCAGGTCCCTGGCTTCATTGGCGGCGTTGGCTACATTACGTTTTCCTTTGTCCTTTACAGGATCGGCCATACCTCCTTTACCTTTTTCCCCGGTAAAGTTTTCAGGGCTGATGGAACGGGTTTTGGCATCAGACAATCTGGACAGATTTCCCAGACTCATATCAAGTCCATTGAACTTACCCTGCTGCGCATTGGCACCTATAGCTATTACAACAGCAAACAAAAACAGAACTTTTTTCATGTGGCTTTTTTTAAAATAAATAATGACTTGCTTAAACGTATAAGCAAACGTACAAAAATAAATGATATGCACCAATAAATTTTTCATTTATTTTTTTTGCGCGCAGCTTTCGCCTATCACGATGGTAGAAGGCACCACAACTTTTAATACTTTTTGAGAGGTGCTGTTTATACTCTTTACCAACGATTGTACGGCTTTCACGCTTATCTCGTTCAAATTTTGCTTTATATATGTAATGGAGGCATAAAAAAACTCGAATGCATCGCTTTCGTCAAAACTGATAATACCCAAATCATCCGGTACAATCAGTTTTTTTGCGTGAATCTTTTTCAGTGCCTGCACAGAAATACTGTTGGTGGCAAAAACGAGCGCATCGGGCGCATTCGTTTTTTTTCCCAACAATTTTGTTATTGCCTCTGCCACATGTTTTTTATAATCCTTGTAGGGAACTTTTACCAGCCATTTGGGCTGAAAGCGGACTCCCGCATCTTTAAGTGCGTCTTTATAGCCCTGGATACGGTCCTGCATGTGCGTAAGCGAAGTGTCGTAAGCGAGCATTCCTATTTTTTTATACCCGTTTTTTGCAAGCAGCTTTACCGCGTTGTACATGGCATCATGATTATCGGTAACCACTACGTTTGTCTCTACATCTTTAAAGCCCCGGTCCATTAAAACAAATGGTACTCCCTTTGATTTGAGGTCTTCGATCTGCGACTGTGAGCCGGCTACCGGTGTTATAATAAGTCCGTCCACCTGCCGGTTCAAAAAGGTATTGATCAGGTTTTGCGATTTCTCCAATTGCTCATCGCTGCTGCCAAACAGCACTGTATAGCCATTCTTCTGCGCTTCTAATTCTATATTACGGGCCATCGTTGCAAAGAAGGGGTTTGAAATATCCGCTACGATCAACCCGATTGTATTAGTGCGTCCAAATTTTAACCCCCTTGCTATAAGATTGGGCTGGTAATTCATTTCGGCAGCAGCCTTTCTTATTTTTTTGGCAACAGGCTCACTTATCCTTGCCTCTTTCTCTTTACCATTCAGCACATACGAAACAAGGGCTGTGGAAACGCCCATCTTTTTAGCGATATCTTTTAACAGAACTTTCTTTTTCATTACTCAACTAAGTTAGTTTATGCTTTATTTGCCAGCACACAGCTTCGCCCATTTCAAATTGGGCTTTGGCCCCATTTCGTATTCGAGAACACCTCCTTTTAATATATCGCTATGTAAAATATAGTTGCGGGGATATATTTTACCGTTCCATTTTACAGATTGGATATAAATATTTCCGGGCCTGAAGCTTTTTGTTTTTATGGTAAAGGTTTGTCCATTCTCCAGGTCTATTTCTGCCTTTTCCACCCTGGGAGAGCCGAAGTCGTACACGCCGTTTGCAGGATTAACAGGATAGAGACCCAGGGCATTAAATATATACCATGAAGACATCTGACCACAGTCTTCATTACCTGCATACCCCGCAGCATCGGAAGAATAAAATTTATTCATGATCTCATCTACACGCTTTTGTGTTTTCCATGGCTCATTTACATAATTATATAAAAAGGCCACGTGATGGCTGGGTTCATTTCCATGCGCATATTGCCCTATAAATCCCGATGCGTTTTCGTTCTTTTCATTTTCACCGCCTTCCACTACAAAAAACTCGTCGAGTTTTTTAATGAACTTTTCGCGCCCGCCAAATAGCTGTATCATGCCCGGCACATCTTGTGGCACATACCATAAATACTGCCACGCATTTGCTTCGGTATATGGATTACCGCCATTACCTCCATACTGAAAAGGACTGAAAGGATGCAACCATTTGCCGTTCTTATCCTTGCCCCTGAAGAAGCCCGTTTCGGCATCGTAAATGTTTTTGATATCCTGTGATCGCTTCATGAAATATTCATAATCATCCGCTTTGCCGAGCTTTTTTGCAAACTGTGCCACACACCAGTCGTTAAAGGCAATTTCCAGTCCCTTGGAAACAGATTGCGATTCCAGATCTTCGGGGAAATATCCATACTGATCCAGGTATTTGAAAGGAGATCCCGGGTGGTCTCTTAACGACGAATTTTTAACCGCCTCATAAGCTTTTTCAAGATCAATACCTTTTAATCCTTTTGCAACCGCATCCACAATAACAGGAATGGAATGATTACCTATCATACAATAATTCTCATCATTCCATAATTGCCATATCGGCAAGTAGCCATACGTTTCATATTGCCCTATCAGGCTTTCTATAAATGCTACATCCCGCTGCGGTTTTAATAAAGTATAAAGAGGGTGCGCGGCACGATAGGTATCCCATAACGAGAAAGTGGAATAATGCTTTCCCCCCGCGGCTTTGCGTACCGTCATGTCGGTTGCCTGGTATTCGCCGTTTACGTCGGCCGTATTGTTCGGATGTATGTACGCATGATACAACCCGGTATAAAAAATTTTCTTTACCTCATCCGATGCTTCAATTCTTACATTTGACAACTCCTTTTCCCACAGTTCATTTGCCTGTGTGGCCACGGCATCAAAGTTCCAGTCTTTAATTTCCGCATCTACATTTTCTCTTGCATTGTTCACGCTTACAGGAGAGATGCCTACTTTTACCAGCACCTGCTCCCCTTTCTTTACATCAAAATTAAGCGCCGCTCTCACGTCAGTAGTGCCGTTAATCACGGGCTGGTTTTTAAGCGAATGCCCTCCCCACGCCATTTCATGGCTTTTGATGGGCTTGGAAAAGCGGGCATAAAAATAGACTTTTCTCATTCTTGCCCACCCGGTGATGATCCGGTAGCCTTCTATGGTATAATCGTCCACTTTCCTGATCTCAGCGCCTAATATCCGGCAAACCCAGTAGTTCCGTTTTTTGCTGAGCGAGTGGTCCAGGTCTATCATAACATGGGCGGGTTTATCATCATTAAAAGTGTAACGATGAAAACCTGCATGCTCAGTTGCTGTTAGCTCGGCCCTGATATTATAATCCAGCAGGTCCACCTGGTAGTAACCGGGACGTGCTGTTTCCCTGTCATGTGAAAAAGCAGAGCGATAGCCCGAACCGGGATGGGCTTTATCACCGGGTGTCCATTGAACATCTCCAGTAGTTGGCATCAAAAGCACATCAAACAAGTCTGCCACGCCGGTTCCGCTCAAATGGGTATGGCTAAAACCAATAATTGTCTTGTCCCCATAGTTATACCCCGATGCAGGCTCGTAAATCTCATTATCGGTATCAGGACTTAACTGAACGGCCCCAAAAGGAACACAGGCTCCCGGAAAATTGCTACCGGAAAGGCTTTCCCCATCCACTGCTCCCGTTCCAATAAAAGGGTTTACATAAGAAGTTATTTTTTGTTGCGCTAAAACTGAATAACTCAAGGCGAATAACAAACATGCTACAAAACTAATTTTCATGATTCTATTTTTATGAATATCTATATTTTTATATCGCTATATCGCTGTTAAGGTATTGCCTAATCGCCTTTCAATGCCGCTTACTTAACGTTTCAATGTAGTTGCGGGGATAATGCCTGCAACGGCGACTGCCAATCATCACCAACATCTTAGGTAAACGACATTACCTTCTACGAACCAAAATAAAGCCCGTCAATTTACGAAAAAATACCTCATTTCTTTCTTAACATAATTCTGTTAAAAACAAGTCCGGGGGCTTTATCGGCCTTAAACATAATATTTACAGGCACTACCGGTACTGTATTGTGCAAAATTTCTATATCGCCCAAATAAATATCCGCGTCCTTTTTATCCTGCTGCAAATCCACCGTTCTCCAATCGTATATTTTTGTAACATCCGCCATACGGATATCTATTTTATCAACATCTGATTTCACATTGTTCAGATATACCTTATATTTTCCTTCAGGAACCTCGCTAACATTGACAGCGACATTTACATTGGCTTTATCTTTTACAATGATGTTTCCATCTTTAAACTCCAGGCCGCCGTTTCCGGTAAGGTGCTTTAAAAATGCGCTGTAAAAGGTAACAGTGTCGGGAACGAATACTTTTGTGAGCTTATTGGAAGGCTCTCCGCTAACGGCAATTGCTTTATCGGCATAATACATGGCTACAGAAGTGTAGCTTACGGGCCGGTTATTGATTGGGCCATGCTCAATAGTATGCTTAATGTTTTTGGAGAAGGGCATTTTATCGCTAAGGAAGAAACGGTACCCGGCTGTTCTGCTTAAAGGAAGCGTATAGTCCATACAACCGCTTAAAGCGGCGCCGCGCTTTTCCACCCAGCCACCGGGCTGCGCATACCAGCCACCATTAAAATAATCCTCACTACCCGTGCCATGCAGCCGCAGCTCGCCATCTACATAAGTTTGATCATCGCCTTCAAAAAATTCGGTAAAATCATTATAGTCTCTGCCCTGGGCCTGCAGCAAGGTTCCTACATAATGTCCCCTACCATTGCCTTCCAGGAAAATAAACGATTGCCCGTTGCCCGGTTCATCATTATTCCATTGGGCATAAAACCTTCCTTCGTTCGCCATCCGCTTTTGAGCGGTATAATGTACCAGCGTTTTCAAACGCAGCGGTTCCTGCTGTACGGCATCTGTTTTCCTATATACCAACTCTACATTAGCGCTTTTGTCAAAAGGCATAGGAATATAGCAATACAGCTTTCCATTGGTTGCACCTATTAATAAGCTTTCCATCGCCCGTGTGCCAAACGCGAAGCCGAAAAAGTCAACTACAGGAATATTCACGGCAGGAACTGCCTCATCATCCCAGGTTATTTTTATATCCGCCTGCTTATACAGGCCGTCGAAAACTTTTGAAGGGTTCAGCTCAATACCGGTTATCCTTCCGCCAGAGGATATCCTTGCAATTGATCTTGATTCGCCGGGTAAAAGCGCTATATCATTTTCGATCGTTTTAATCCCTGAATAACTGAAATTATTAATAGTCCTGTTTTCATTGCTCCACAAACCGATCACCTTTTGTAAAAGGCGCTTTTGAGCGGCCACTTTTTCGGCATTGAAGGTTGCTACTTTATAGGATTTATCATACTCCCTGTACTGAAGCTGGTGGAACATGATCTTTTCTCCCCGGAAAATGATTTTACATCCTTTGGAGTAGGGTATGGGAACATAGCTGTAATAACCTCCTACCATGTAGGCTTCCACCAATGGCTTTAAAAACGGCGCTACGTTTCCTGAAAACAGGTCGCGGAATTTTATGGAGAGTCCCGGCTTTGAGCTTCCGTCAAAATAAAAATCGAGCATATCATCGGTAGGCGTTGGCGTCCATATACGTTCAATGACCCCCTGCCCTTTTGCGTCGAATATAACAAGGCCATCCTTCTCCTTCCTGATAAACGAATATTTTCCGCTGAAGCCATCATCATTACCCCCTGTGCGGTCGTACGAGGATTCCTGCTTTACTTTAGTCCCTTCCATATATGCGGGCAATGCGCCAATATTGAACAGCCGGTTCAGCTCTGTTTCAAAACTTACTGCCTTTTGCGACCAGCCCGATATGCCCGTAAGCAGTATCACTATAATAAAAAAAGATCTATTCATGATCATTGATGAGGTTAAAATAAAAAATTATAATACGGCGAAACCGTTTATAGCTTATTCGTTTAAGCAAAAAAATTACATTAATCTGATATTTCCAATTTTTTTATTTTTCGTTATGAATTTATGGCATCCTTTATCCGGAATTAATAGCCGAAAATTGTCCATGTATTGCAAGCGCCTTGTTCATTTTGAATACCAGAACATCCTATTCATGTAATCGACAATTTGTTGCCAGGTGTCTTATACAGCTATTGTCTCACACTAAAATCGCTTTTTACCATTTTATTTTTATACTCACCCCTTCACTATAATTCGGCAAACGCAACAAGATCGTTTTTGTTCCTGCATCCCATGCATTAGTATATAAATCAACCACCTCAGTATTCCTAAATGCATTAACAGCTTTAGGCGGTTTTGGTAACCTTATCCGCATTGCATTTATTGTATTGGAAGGACTCTTTGCAATAAATGTGTAACTATCATCGGTCATTACCTCATCATAAATCCGGGCTGCTGCTGCAAGTACTTTAGGTCGTTCAGATTTAACGGTTGCTATATCAAATAAAAAGGACTGTGTGCCTGGTGATATTTCTTTACTGTCCAACACAGGAAGCCCGGGGTCAAACAGATCGATTACCGGGCCTTTGATCTTTAAAGGACTTTTATCTTTATGCTCATCCATTACAGCCCCAATAATGTAGGGCCCGCGCTGTAATAAAAAATGGTTTTTAAACACGATACTGCCTGCATGGGCATAAACCTTATAGGCCTGCTCCACCTGCTCAATAAATGTATCGTCCGCATTACCAGACAGCACTAATTCTTTCGGATCCGAGCTATTAATACAAATCCACCCTTTATCTACTTTAATGAACTTTCCATTATTACTATTTTCAATGCCCATCTTACCAAACAAGTCCTCTGATGGACTGTTATATCGTTTACCGTTTGTATTCCACCACTCCTGCACTTTTTGAAACGGATCATTATCCCTTCCGTAATAGATCAACACCCCTCCCTTTCTTACCCACTCTACCAATGCTGTATGATAACTTTCATTCAACGGTTTCATATTTGCGTAGCTCATTATCAATACCTTAATATTTTTTAAAGTATTGGCGTTGGACAGATTCTCCATGTGAACTGTTTCTACAGGTACGCCTCTTTTTAACAGGGGCATTGCCATTCCATAGAAATTGGAAAGCTGGGGATCTTCGTATCCTGCATGGGTGGGAAACCGCTGAAACATCATAGAGTTGGAAACCAAAACACCTATACCATGGCTTCCGTTTACTTTATTTTCAGATACGGGCATTTCATTTAACGCGTTTACCATTACCTGCATTTGCGTGGCATACGCGGGAGATATAGGCTGTCTCTCATCGCTGTTCTCCAGCTTAAACTTCCCCAGATAGATACGGCTGGGCCATGGCATTACTTCATAATCGGCTACCGACGGGTATAAAAGTTCTGCAGCAAAAGTAGCCTGGTAATTTCTTTTATAGTCATCCCAGGTCCGGGGACGGTCTTCGATAGGGTCGGTAAGCAAAAAGATCTTTTTGCCCGTGGGTTGTATCATGGATATCATGGATCCATACTCTAAAAAAGCGTTCTCAAAAACCCGTTCCTTCTTTATTCCGTTAAAATAAACCGGTTCGCGTGACGTGCCGGTCCAAACCTGTGCTATATATCCATCTACATCTTTTATAGAAGCCAGGCTTGCCTCGGGGCTTACAATTTGCCACGATGAATAGTTAAGCAACGAATGTGTGGGCACATAACATTTCACCTCTTTACCAACGCTTTTGCTGTACGATTTAACATACGCGAAGCACTCCTTTAAAGCATTATAATAAAGCTGGTACTTCAGCTTTGAAGAAAGATATGTTGCCTCTGGCGATTCGTGCTGCGGCCTCCACTCAAAACCATAATACGCTTTCCATTCCTTTTTAAAAGCTTCGCTATATCCGGCCCTTGCCCAAAATTCCGGCTCTTCTAAGTGAATAGCGGTTACACCAGCGTCTATCGCACGTTTCAGGTGTGTTTTGAGGTATCCAAGATAATTTGCTGAAGGAACAATATAGGGCACGTTTCTGCCATGCCATATCGTATCCCCGTTTCGTTGTACCTGCCCTTCATCTAAATGGGTTTTCCCATCGTACTGACCCAGGAAGTAATCCTGGTACTGTCCCCAGGCAATACCAGTCATAAAATGAACTTTATATCCTTTATCTCTCCAACCTTTTACTCTTTGCTCAAAGTTCCCTCCGGCATCATTAACACCATAAACAATAGCCACATCAGATCTTACATCATAAGCCTCATCCCAGGGTGCAGCAATCTGGAAAGCCGTTTTTTCCTGGCTTTGTGCCAACAGGAAATTACCTGATACAAGAAACATTAAGAGCATCTTTTTCATAAAATTCTGTTTATCTTTTTAGCCAAACTCACATGCTTATATGTGCTGCACTCCTTCTGCACTTTTATCGCTATCTGCATATTTAATTTAACCCGATATCAGCACTCATTAAAAACACATTATAAGGTTTCCATTCAGACATTGTAAAGTACAGTTTATTTTCATCATTCTGTAAAGGGTGCATGTAAGGGCTATATAAACCGGGATATTCTGTAGCGGTTGTTATCACCTTTAGGGAGCTCCATTTACCGGTAAGCTCCTTTGCATCCCTGTAAACCAAAGCATGCTTCTTTACAATGGGATGCGGATCATGTAAAAAATCATAAATGTAGGTAATGATCCATCTTTTATATTTTTCGTGGTACAATAGAGAAGCCTCGCCTACCGGCCCATCTATTACAGGTATTGCAACGCTTTCGTCACCCATGATCCATAAACGACCGTTCCAATATTCATATTTGCTTACTTCAGTAATATGTTGTTCTTTAAACCGCGCCAGATAGCCCGGACTACCACGTCCTGAAAGAGTACCTATCATATAAACGTAACCGCTTCTTTTTGCATAACAAACCTGCGAAAATTTACTGTCGCTTTTAAAAGTAACCTGCTCAACTCTATGCCAATGACTGCCACCGTCTTTCGATTCATATACAGATGAGAAATTGGTCAGCCATCTGCCTTTGGGAGCACTCCACTCATAAATGTTCATATAATGTACATAGTCCGCGCCATTAGCATGTATGGCGCCTGTTGGAATAGAGGTTTGATAGGGTTTGGGGCTGGCCTTTGCACCTGCACAGATTTCTCTTGCATTACCGTACTCATCGACCGCCATACTGTCGATCGTAAGACCGTCACTAAGGTTCGTATCGGAAGAAAAAGCGAGCACATTAGAACGCCAGTTGCTTCCATTTCCCCCTCCTTTAGTGGATGTCTTAAAGTCCTTGCCATACGTGTCGCCGAAAAAAATGCCCGTTTTCCAATTGCCCATATACCACATGATACCAAGGTCTGTACCGCCCACATCATATTTTTCAGCAGTATGGTTGAGATCAGGCAAATTTTCACCCGGCAATGTACTACCAGTGACACGGGAAATACACTGAACATTCGACAGGATGATCCCCTTTGATCCCTCATTAACCCTGTTGTGATTAGTAGAGGCACAACCTGTTAAAAACACCAAGGCTACAATATTGATTTTAAAATAGAACAAGGAGTTCATCTTTACAATTAAATAAAAGCCGCCCCCGAGGAAGGCAGCTTTTTATTTTGAAAAAAATTGGCGATCAGGGTACATCCACCCTGATCGCTTCATTATAGTTCCATCTCCTGATACCTTCTGTTGCATAGTTTATTCTTGCTGCCGCACGAACAAAAACGGTTCTGCCGGACTGTATCACTCCATTATGGGTTACTTCAATAGGAGTACCCAATAAAGGTTCGAAAGTATTTCCGCTATATTCATAGGCTTTTCTCCTGTTATCGTTATAGGTAGTACGATAGCCTACAAAAGGAGATTCACTTACCATGAACTGTATATCCGTAACATTTAAAAAATTATCGCTATAGTTTCCCATGGGTTCTATTTTGGCTCTGAAATCTTCCCGGCTTACTCCTCTTGTTACTTTTACTTTAGCTTTAATGACCCCATTCGACACTGTTGGTTTTTCCACCCATTCCACTTTAAGAAAAGGCTGTACCTGGAAGTCTACTTCGGTAACCCCCTTTATCTGCACAGTTTTGCTTTCATTGGCAATCGTATCTCCAGTACTGTTTAGCCGCACCAACGGAATAAAAGCACCGTCTATTCTTACATTATAAGTACCGGCAAAAACCTTTGTGTTCTGATAAACGCCTTCTTTCATACACCAAAAATCAAAATTATCCGGGGTAGGCGTTTCTTTCCAGCTCAGCTCACGTAAACGTATACGGGTGCCTTCACTTCCCTGGTCGGTAAGAACGGGTTCGCCTGTATTTACATCTACGATCTTACCTTTTATGGTTTCACCAGGTTCCGCGTAATTATCCGGCTTGCTGCAAGACACGAAGTAAAGAACCGGGATCGCGAGCATAATATATCGTAATAGTTTTTTCATCTTACTATTTTTAAATTTTTATTAATTATCATAAGATATGATTGTATTAACGTCCGGGCTGCTGATCTATAACTGGGCTCTTTGATACCTGATCGCCGGGGATCATGAAATAATATTCTGGGTAAGTCATCCTGAAACGGATGCGGAAAGTTTCGGGGCCGGGATCAAAGAAATACTTGTTGGCCACTGTGGAGTAAAAAGGATATAGGCCACTGTAATTGGTGCCGTCTTCCTGTGTCTGGCTATTGATCTTTTCTGTGGTTTGAATGCGCCAACGCCTGAGATCCCATAATATCTTATGCTCAAAAGCCAGCTCTTTTCTTCTTTCCTTCCTTATCAGCTCCAGCCCGTTAGCGCCTACAATATCCGCAGGACCGGCCATTGGATCCGCGCCTGCTCTTTCTCTTATCTGGCGAATGGCTTCGTAGGCTACCCCTATCAGGTTCTGCCCGTCGGGCGACTGTTGGCCGGCCAGTTCCAGTTCTTTGGCAGCTTCTGCCAGGTTCAGCACCACTTCACCTAAACGCATTAATATAAACGACTGCTCTGAGCGGGCTTCCTGCACCAGGTTCTGCGGCATATTTTCATTCAGGTATTTACGTATAGTAAACCCGGTCATGGCGCAGACAGCATTATTTGTAAACGGCCCGCTTGCCCCGGAAGCCGCCATCTTACTTCCATCAGGTAATGTTACAATTTCATCACCCTTCTGTGATGATACATACAGCACTTTGGAAGTAAACGCGCCCCCACCCAAGTAAGCGTCTGTTTCAGTGTATTTAACAGGGCCAGCTAATGAATAATTCACATTACCGTTAACAGTTCGTAACGGAGCAATGCCGTCGGTCACGCTGCCGGTGTAAATGCCCGCCCTGATATCAATGGCCTGTCCCTTAAATGTTTCGCCCGGTAATATCACAAAAGCTTTCAGGCGTGGCTCGGCATCTTTGAAAAGATCAGTAATATTATCGTACATGATATATTTACCACCCGCATCAAATGTTTTAATGGAACCATCCGTATTTTTAATAATACCATCAAACATGCTTACATATTCCAGCGTGGGGCAATTACCCGATGAGTAGCCGCCACCGATTAGCTGCAGCGGGATATTATACACATCAAAGCCATGTGCCAGGTCGGGGTATTTATAATCCTTTACAAATATATTCTCTGGGCTGGACGCGTCAAAGAACATGTCTATCATGTTTTGCCTTTGCCCTTCTCTATCTGTTGACGACCATTTTTTACGGTACAGGTCATACTTACCAGATGTTACTACCGCCATTGCCGCTTTATACGCTTCTACAAAATATTTATTGGCGACCTCCGTTTTTGTGGAAGGGTCGAAACCAATTACACGCACTTTGGTTTTTTCACCAAATCCGGTAAGTGTATTGTATTTTGCAATACAACCTGCATAAAGCGCGGCTTCGGATTTAAATGCCAGGGCTACGTATTTATTTACCATGCCGCGCTGGGGGCTTTGTTCAGCCAATAGCGCAATAGAACTGTCCATATCGGCCAATGCCTGATTCCAGGTTTCTTCTTCCGAGGCACGTGGCACTTCTAATTCCGAAGCAGTATTCTCAGGATATTGCAATACAGATTTTACAAGCGGGACACCTCCATAACGTTTGGCAAAAGCGTAGAAAAGATAACCGCGCGCAAAATAACCTTCTCCTAATAAATGGTTATACTCCGCTTCTGTATAATTCGCTTTATAAGCCGGAAGTGTTTCTATGAGCCGGTTTATATCTCGCAAAACGCCAAATCCCCCACTCCAAAAATTCCAGTTTCCCTGTCCTTCGCTTGTCATAGCACCACTCCTGTCGCGCCCTATCGAACTTCCTTCGTTCACACCCGGGCAAACTAACCAATCGTGGAAGAAGCCGCCGCCGGGCGAGTATTTAAAATCCTCATAAGGCATCTGGCTGTATATTCTTGACAAATACACCATCATTCCTTTTGATGAGCTGAAAAGATCGGCATCCTGCACTATATTTTTAGGTGGTACATCTAAGTAATGCTTACAGGACACTAAAGACAGACTGAATATGATTAAGGCAAGTTTTATATATCTATATTTCATAATTTACGTTTTTTAGAACCTAACATTTAAACCTATAGTAACGGTCTTATTCAAAGGATATATATATCCATATAAATTATCAGTGTGCTCAGGATCGACAAATTTTACTTTTGTAAACGTGAGCAGGTTGTAAGCGCTTCCATACACACGTACTCCCGAAAGGCCCACACGCTTTAACCATACGGCAGGTATAGAATATCCCAACTCCACATTTTTTAACCGCAAATAAGCACCATCTACTGTACTGAAAGTTGAGCCCCCTCTTGGATTGCTACCAGTATATCCATAAGTGCCTTTTACCCATTGCGTATTCAGGGCATAAGGATCAGCAGAGGGATCCACGGGGTGCCAGCGATCCAGAAACTCGCTTAAGATACCCGAAGGCCCGCCGCCCCATAATGGGTTCATTATTTTTTCACCATAGTTTACCGTGGTCAACGCCTGCCCCTGTAAAAGGAAAGAAAAATCAAAGTTTTTATAAGTCATATCTCCAGACAGGCTAAAATTCATCCAAGGATTTTGGTTGAACCGCATAGGATGAACATCGTTATCATTAATCTCCCCATCTCCGTTCCAATCCTCGTAGATATAATCACCCGGCAAAACGCCCGGATCCAAGAATACCTTGCTGCTGTAGATATCATCCCAATTCTGATACTGGCCAGTTCCGTTCAACAACCATGATACACCTTGCAGGCGGTTATTCTGGTTATTCTTCCAGTTGCTCCAGGAGCTGCCTATGGCGCCCCGCTCTACATATAATCTTTTTATTCTAACCAGGGAGACCATGCCTTTCAACCCATAAGAGAGATCGCGGCCAACCGTATTTCTATGAGACAATGTAACTTCGTAACCGGATGTCAGGTCGCTGTTAATGTTTTCCTGCGGGAGCGCGGCACCCACTACAGTTGGAATACCACCGCTTCGCTGAGCTAATAATCCCACTCGCTTACGTGCGAAATATTCCGCTGTTATTCCAAAAAGGCCCTTCCAACCCACAAAATCAAGGCCGCCGTTAAAAGTCCTGGAATCATACCAGGTAATATCGGGGTTGGGAATACCTTTATTATCCGCGCTGGCTAAAAAGCTATTGCCAAATACATAACCTGCAGTAAACCATCTCCTGTCTGACCCTCCGGTAGGGTAATTATACCCCTCAACAAACTGGTAGGAAGATGCCGCATCATCCCCTACAAGACCGTAAGAAGCCCTGAGTTTAAGCTGGTCTATGGAAGGAAACGCATTCTTAAAGAATTTTTCTTCAGATATGCGCCAAGCACCTGCCACAGCAGGGAAAAGCCCCCATTGCCTGCCGGGAGGAAATTTGGACGAGCCATCGTATCTGAAGCTATAGTCAAGTATATACTTACCCAAATAGTCATAGTGGAACGCCCCTACCAGGCCCATGCTGGTCAGGTCATAAATATCGCTGGAGTTCATGCTACCCTGCTGGCCCTCCGCAATACCGGCAAAAAGATAGGGAACCTGCAATAGCAGATCTCGCTTTGCATTAAAATTATCCGCTGTTCTTTTCTGGGTTTCCCAAAGCAGGAGACCTGATACATTATGTGCATTGAATTTTTTATCGTACCCGATCGAAGTTTGCGTGATCAACTGATCCCGCGTAATCATGCCACGCTCTGCCTGGCTGGGCGAATTCATGGACGTACCCCGGTATGTTTTTGATGCTTCATCATAAGAATACACCTGATATTCTCTCCTGTTATGGCTCATATCCCACATCGTCCAGTCGTAGGAAACCTGCTCTTTCAAATAAAGTCCTTTAACAAAAGGAACATCATACCTGAGGCTGGCTGCCGGAGACATCCACTTTCTTTTGGTTTTTCTCCTGCCCGTGACATCCCCGTTAATATAGGCTACTGGATTATCACCATCGTTTTCACTATTAAAGTTCAGGCGGGTAGGGTCATTATTGGCATATACCGGGAAGAACGGCCCCACCTTCCAGAAGGCTCTGATGATCCACCAACTGTCCACGTCAGAAGTGTTCTGCTCATCCATAATAAAATTCATGAGTAGCTCCGCCCTCAGGTGATCGGTGATATTAGCCGTAATGGTGGAACGGACATTATATTTCTTGTAGTTTATATCATCCGTTTTAAAAAAGCTGTTCTGATACTGGTACCCCGCGCCGAAATAATACTTTACCTTGTCCGAACCACCGGTGGCGCTTAGGTTATGAATGGTTTGCGGGCCATATTTTTTGAAAACGGCATCTTTCCAATTGGTGCTCTGTTTTGTCCCATTACGGTATTCATTTATTTGGTCATCGCTATAAAGAGTGGATTGCCCCTGAAGCCTGTGCATGGAATTTTCGTTCCTAAGTATCATATTGTCCACGGCATCTACCGTTGTTGGCAGACCCGACGGGAACTGGAAGATATAGGAGCCGTCATAAGACAATTCACTTTTTCCGGATTTTCCTCTCTTTGTAGTTACCACTATTACACCATTCGCAGATCTTACACCATATACGGCCGCTGTAGCATCTTTAAGAATGGAAATGTTATCTATGTCGTTAGGGTCAAGCCTTTGAAATGCTTCATTGTCCCTAGGTATCCCGTCTATTATAATTAACGGGGCGCCCATTGCCCTGATGTCCATTTGCATATCAAACGACCCCGGCTCGGAAGACCGCTGTGATATACGAAGGCCAGACAAACGACCGGTGAGCATGTTCTGTACGTTTTCATTTTTAGTCCGTACAATTTCATCTCCTTTAATATCAGAAACCGCACCGGTAAGGCTGGCCCGCTTTTGTGTGTTATATCCCACTACCACCACTTCATCCAGCTTGTTCTCAATCGCCGTCATTACCACCTTCGTGTAGTTGTCGTTTTTTACCGACAGTTCCAGCGTTGTATAGCCCACGTTTGAAATGATCAGTATAGCGTTCTGATCCTTTACATCGAGGCTGAAGTTACCGTCTTCCCCGGTGCTTGTGCCGTTGGTGGTGCCTTTTTCTATTACGGTAACGCCGGAAAGCGGCTCGCCTTTGTCATTAACAATTTTACCCTTGACAGGGTACATCTTGGCTATTTTATCCTCATGCCCGATAATGACCACAAGGTCGCGACTCATTGTTTTGTAGGAATAAGTCGTATTTTTAAGCAATTGCTGCATCACATTGTCAATAGTGGCATTGTCGGCGTATATATCCGTCTTCTGGCGGTCGAGCGCCACATCATCACTGTAAAAAAAACGGTAATCATATCTTCTCTCAAGGCGCTTCAGCACAGAAATGATAGATTCGTTTTTCAGGTCTAAATTGATCCTTTTTTGAGAAGCTCCATTAATCGCTACAGCCTGAAAAGAGGTAAATAGAATAAGAAAGACCGTGAGCTTCATTATCATAAAAAATTTGATAAATACATTCCCCTGCCCGCCCGTAGCAAGGCAATCGCTTTTTTCCATAATTTTGTTTTTTCAATTAATAATGATAGTAATCATTGTTTTAAACAATGACAAACGTCGTTATCCGGGCAGGAATGTTACCGCATTTCTGCCTTTTTTATAAATTGTAATTAAGTTACTCTGGCCATGGCATCGTTTTTTTTGTCAGTAAAATGATTTTATTTATAAATAGTTACATTGTCCCCCTCTGTTTTATATTGCAGTTCCGACACGAGGCTGAAAAGGTGCAGCACTTCATTTAAACTTTCATTTTCAATTTTCCCGTTAAACCGCTTTTCAAGCAGCCCTTTGTCCTTCACTGTAATTTTTACATGATACCAGCTTTCCAGCATAGGAATAATATCCTCTAACTTTTGCTGGTCGAAGCTAATGCTGCTTTTTAACCATTGTGTTTCCAGTATGGCTGAATCGACCGGACTGATTGTGGCCTGCTGTAATACCACCTCAGAAGAGTCTTTGCCTATATGGATATTATTATTCCTACCCCTCTGATAATCATTTTGTACTATAAGCTTTTCACTGGGTTTCAGTATCACTTTTTTATTGTTCTTAGCCTTGAGCAACACTTCAACCGAGCCGCTTACCAAAGTAGCTTGCGCGTCAGTTTCATTACTATAGGCCCTTACATTGAACACCGTACCCAAAACGCGCACATCCATATTTTTTGTGTGCACAATAAAGGGGCGGCTTTTGTCATGCACCACCTTAAAGAAAGCCTCCCCCTCAAGCGTTACCTCTCTTTGCTGCTCTCCGAAAGATTTTTCATAACTAAGGTGCGTGTCCGAATTTATCCAAACCGTAGTGCCATCGGGCAGGGTGATTTTTGATTTGGAACCCTTTTGTGTAGCTACGATATTTTGTTTTAACGCCACCGTTCGGTTATTCAACAACAATAGGCTTGCTAAAGCAATTAAAACCAAAAATGATGCAGCTATCGCCATTATCTTTAATGGGCTATTCCGCTTTCTTGGTTCTTTTCCGATAATCGGCAATGGCGTTATACGCCGCTGCAGGTTTTCTACAGACCGCTGTACAAAATCAGCAGGAATCGCTTCGCCAAAACTTATATTACTTTTAAAGAGCTCGCTTACGGCATCAGCAATATCAGCAGCAGGCGCCTCCCTCATCAGAGCCATTAATTCTATTTGCTCAGGGAGATTGATGGCTCCGGTTTCCCTCTTTATCAATAATGTAATGAGCCTCTGCTGATCCATGTTCATGATATGCTATTATTAAGTCGCAAAAAAGATTTAAATCCCTTAAAAGATTTTAAAAAATTATACATTTTTTTTTCGGGCGATGCCGGCATTAACACCCGGGAAAGGCTCTTTCAGTATCTCAATGAGCTTTTTGGTCGCGATATACACTTGGGCTTCAACTGTTTTGACCGATATGTCGAGCAATTCGGCCACTTCGGCATACATTAATTTTTCTTCTTTCACCAACCTGAAGATCAGGCGGCATTTAGCCGGAAGGCTATTGATTGCATTATTAATCAGATGCAGGTTTTCTTTGGATGTGAGCTGGCTTTCGGGGGTAAAAAAAGACCAGGAAGCGCTTTCGGTTATTTCATCAAACTCCTGATGCTTTTGTTTTCTTAAAAAGCTGATGGAAGCGTATTTACAGGCCGTATATAAATAGCTGGAAAGGTTTTTTATTTCAGTAATCGCTTTACGGTTTTCCCAGAGCTTTGTAAATACTTCCAATACTATTTCTTCGGCCTGCTGCCGGTCTTTCACAATAGCCGTTACAAAAGAAAACAACCCTGGAAAATAATGCCTGTACAGTTTCCCAAAAGCTAACTGATCATCTTGTTCAGATATTAAACGGGCAAGTTCTTTGATATTTTGCTCCATTTACAAAGGAGATTTAAAGTGAAATTTTCATTGTCTAAAACGATAACATAAAGATAAAAGTATATAACCATTTATTTATTTAATACGATGTCTTATCTCAAAGATGCAGGCAAAATAACCATTGAGTAAATCGCCCTGAGAATAAAAGCACGATCAATAGAATAGCTTATTATTGGCTTTTGAGAGATTTATATAGAGAGTTGTTTAAACTTTTTTACTAATAGAAGAGGTATCAGGAATTAAGGATTTTTATTTGGGGGAATAACAAACGAATAATTCTAGGACTCATAGACGAAGGTAAGGTACAAGATTGGAAATTACCGCATTTAAGCAAAGGAAAAAGGAGCTTTAAGTCAAAGATAGATTTAGCAAAAGTAGTTCTGTCGATATTGTATCGGATGAAAACAGGCTGTCAGTGGTGGGAGCTTCCAGCCAGGCTGTATTTTACGGGCAAGGATGGTTCTTTTAAAAGAGTATGGAAGCTATCCTGGCAGACAATAAGGAACTGCTAAACATGTCATCTGTGCAGTTGGATGGGGGGCATACATCGGCAAAGCGAGGCGGAAATGCTGCAGGACACCAAGGCAGCAAATCAACTAAAACCTGTAATAGTTTGTTTTTGTGCGACAATAAGGGTCAGATGCTGTCAATATCAGAAAAGCAAAGCAACGGGCATAATGACCTGTACGATTAAAGGAACTTTTTAAAGAAATGATAGATGTATTGGAGCCGGCAACTGTTGGTGGTAACGGGGTTTTCATGAGCTTTGATAACGAAGAATTAAAATAGATATGTATTGATAATGAACACTTAGCTAAATGTAAAACAAACATAATCAAAAACAACAAAGCGATGAATACCGATACTTTGATGAACAACTTTATAAAAGAAGAACTAACATTGAGTATGCAAATGCATAGATGGATGGATTTAAAGCATTGCTTATCAGATACGAAAAACTCATTGAAACAGGGATGGCTTTACAATGGTTGGCTCTTATAATATTGCTCTGTAGAAAAATAAAAGTTTAAACAAGTCCTATAATAAAAAAGACCGCCTTTCCCGGCGGTCTTTAATACTTTTATACAAATGCTACTACGCCCTTTTTAAAGCTTCTCCCTGATTATTATTGTTTTGTTATCCGCATTGCAGTTATGTAGAAAAATCCGGTACTGTTATCGTTATTGTCAGATGCGGTGACTGTCACGAAAACATTACCATCATCATCGGGTTGAACTCCGTCCGTACAGGCAATATTTGTTGAATTATTTCCCGTTGACAAGTTGGCTATCACTTCATTTTTTCCCTTTGCTATATATTTCGTCTGCCGTTTCTCGGTCGTTCCTCCTCGTGAACCATAATAACAGAAATTATATGTTTGTGCAGGATCAAGATTGGATATTTTTATAACACCCCGTATGAAAAGCCCGTCGCCAAATGTCGCTTTGGAATTGCCAAAATAAGAGTTTTTAGCAACGCCCGCAGGCATATTAAACTCGGTTGTGGTACTTTGTACTCCATCCCCGTTTTGGCCATTAAAACGTTCTGTAATGGTAAGAGTGGCCTTTGTCGGATTACCATTTTTGTCTTTAAGAATCGGAACCGTTGAGCCTGCCAGATAACTTGTTACGCCGTTCCATCCAAAAACAGGCAGATCCTCTCCAAAGCTGACAAATACAGGTGTCGTAAAATCAGCCGTTTTGTCGTCCTTAAACTCAACCATATCCGTTATCTGGTAAGGCTTCTGAACAGCGGCATGGGCCGCTTTTTGCGCCATTTCCCGCTCTGTGGCAGAAAGGGTAAAAAGCGCAGGATCATAAGTATTTCCGACCACCGATTTTCCAAAAAGCGCTTCATACCAAGTGCAGGCGGCCAAATACCTTCCCATATTCAAATTCAAATGATAACCGTCCCTGCAGAAATTGTCGCCCCAAAAAGTTGTTCTTCCGTTCTGGATAGCAGTCCCTACAGGAACAACAATATCTATCGGAACCAGTTTTGACGCTTTATCTACCGCATCCATGATGGCACTATACATGGTGGCCTGGTTCCTGTCATAATTGGCAAATCCATCATGTGTTGAATTTTGCGCATAGGCCCAGGTTTGATGATAAACGTATTTGGTTCTGGAATAAAACACCCTGTCCTTCACATACTGAAATAATTCGGGCAATGTATTCTGAATGGTATTGAACTGCCCCGATAGTGGGCTGGCCTGCTGAAAGCTGATAAAGTCCCAGCGTTCTTCGGCAAGCACTTGTTCTATTGAAACATTCTCTTTAGTTACTTTTGTTCCGTTCTTGCCTATTTTTCTGTATGAATAGGACGCTTTGTTGCCCCTTGCATTATTCAAATGATCTTCCAAAGACGCACCTCCTATCATAAGGTTCCCTATTATAACACTATCTCCGGCAGACATGGCAATAGGATACAAATATGTTTCCAAGGCATCCTCGGAAAAACTATTACCAATAGCCAATATGCGGGTTATATTATCCGGTGGCGGTTCGTTCACATTAACAGTAGCGGTAAGTTCTTTTCCCTCAAATAAAAATGTGATGATCGCTGTGCCTTTCCTTACAGCTGTTACCTGTACAGAATGCTTGGTATTTTGAGTAACAGTGGCTATTAAGGGATCGGATGTAGAGTATTCAAATTTCTGAACATACTTGGTACCATCTTCTCTGTTAAGGTTGATGATCTTCGTTTCCCCCATCATCAACTCTATGGTGGGCTTGTCTACAAGTACGTTCTTGCCTTTGGTATCCGTATCCTTATGACAGGATGTAAGCGCGCTAACTGAGAGCAACAGGAGAAGAATACCTGTTAAAGAAATGAGCCGTGAACCCTTTCTAAAAAAACTGCTCTTTATACTTCTAATCATTGTTTATGCTTTAAACGATTGTTAAATGTAATTCGTTAATTATTGCTCATAATATTCTATCAACCGCCACTCACTTAGCTGGAATGAGCCATTGGCTGAAGAGGTCTTCTCATTGATCACTATACGGTAAAACTTATAGGCGTGTTCGTTATTCAATTCAAACCGCTTGGTTTGCTTAGGAGTAGAAAATATAATATTCGTCTGTGTATCCAAATCTACCCAATTCAGCGCGTTATCTGAGCCTTGGAATACCCAAGCCTTGGGATCCCGTTGTTCAGCAAAATCGTTACCAGAAGTAAGGGTATAGGCTCCTACAGCAACAGCTTCTTTAAAAGCAAGCTGCATCCAAAGACCGGGAACAAAACTGCCTGTATAGAATTTGGTATCAATGTTATTGTCCACCACTTTTTTAGAGCCTTCATTGTGATCTGGACCATTTGCATTATCAATATTTACACTCAACGTTCCACTGGCGGTAACATCCCTTTCAGGACGAACAATCTCATCTATCCTAAACCAAACGGTAGTCAGCGCCGGGTCTGTTTTCTCACCGCCTGCTGATTTTAATGTAATAGGGAACATATACTTCTCCTTCACATCCAGCTCTTTGCTTACAATAGTTATGGTAAGCGGCTCTGAAGTGGTTTTACCTTTCTTGATAACAGAGCTGAGCCCGGAAATAGTAAAGCTTCCTTCCGGTAATGGAATATAATCCGTATTATTTTCCTGGTTATATTGCGCGATCCAGTCTTCCCTTAATTCAAACTCAACAGGAATATCCTTCGGCGCTGCCCCCATAGACATGCCATACGAGGCGCCAAACCCCAGCTTGGACGGGACGCTCGACATAGTAACAGGTATTATATTTCTTCCTTCTGTTGCCTGCGCCATCACTACCTTACCATCAAACCCCGGATAGTTTTTTTCAAAAATACTTTTACCGCAAGACCCAAGCAGGAATACGAGGGAGCAAATAATCGTAGTGAAAACTATTCTATTGACTATTTTCATTGTATTATAATTTAAAAGATGAGATTACGGGGCTGATTACCAACCCGGGTTTTGTTTAAGATTCGGATTCCTGAAAGTTTCATCGAGCGTAATAGGAATGACCAGCATCGCGTTTCGCCAGGGCCTTTTCTCTACTAGGAACTTTTCATATTTGAATACGGAACCTTCTTTGATCGTCCGCATCCCGTACATGTTCTGCTCGGTCTGCGAGGCGATCTTCCATCTTCTTACATCCCAGAACCTGTGATTTTCTCCAAACAGCTCTACCCTTCTTTCATTGCGGATACGATCGCGCATTTGCTGTTGGTTAAGGCCCGTGGGCAGATCTGGCATACCCGCTCTTTTTCTTATAGCATTTATATGCTCCGCAATAGCTGGATTGCCGGGGTCGTATTCATTCAACGCCTCTGCATAATTCAGATACAATTCGGTAAGGCGGAAATTTATACCATCCGTAGTGCGAGATGTTTGTCCTACTGTCTGGTTCTCATCTACCAGCTTTCGGTGAAAATATCCTGTCCGGGAGTGGTCGGTTGCGGTGCTTGCCTCGTCTTTCCCCCCGGCATAAGTTTCTACGGCCCGTCCCTTGAACTGTGCTCCATTGTAGAGGATATCTGTGTAAAAGCGAGGATCCCGGTCAACATAAGGAGTATTCTCCTTATAAAGGGGGGACGATTGTATAGAATTACCATCTTTCATCTCATAAGCATCCACCATATTCTGTGTAGGTGCTGCGGCAGACCAACCGCTATACCCTGAAGAAAAATAGTGGCGTTCAAATTCAGACCCGCCCTCTTCATTCATTCTCACCCATAATACTTCCGTACTGTTCCATGGCTGTATGTACATTCTTTGCCTGGAAGGAAGATCTGATTCGAGCCTATACCCAGCACCTGCGCAATAATCAATAGCAGCTTTGGCCGCATCGGCAGCTTTCTTCCATTTTGCGGCATCTGATGCGAATGTATTTTCCGAAACATCAGGGAAAGGAGTTGTTTTCCCTGCTTCAGCCCACAACGGACTGGCCGAATATAGGTATATCCTGGATTTAAGTGCAAGGCAGGCCGCTTTGGTTACTCGGCCAAAATCTGTTGGCAGGTAGGTAGCTGTCTGCACTTTGGAATAAGCGATATCACAGTCAGAAACAATTTGCGCCACGCAGGAGTCGTAGGAATTACGCGGGCGTTTCAAAGCCGCATCATCATTAGGATCCTGGATAACCTTGTCTACAATAATTACTCCGCCAAATTGCCGCACCAGCTCAAACAATGCCCAGGCCCTTAAAAAGTAAACTTCTCCGATCCTGTTAGTCAGATCACCGGGCCGATTGGGGTTGTCGGGGGTCTTATATTTTTCAATTCCTTCAAGGATTGAATTAGCCTGCCGTATCATTACATAATAATCTCTCCAGGTGTTGCCAATAGGATTCTTCGCAGGAGATACTCCACCGGAATTGAACAGCATAGAGGCCATCCAGTTAGATGCATCTTTGGACTCATCAGTAGCTGACCCCATCTGGTAACCTCCGAGGTATCCATATACTTTCGGGAGCTTACGATAAAGATTATTAACGACCATATCCATTTGGCTGAACAGAGTATAAATATCCTCGTCCTGCTGTTGCGTAGTTGCCGCCCGGTCAAGAAATCCTTTTTTGCAGGCCGAAAAAGAAACGCCGCCTATAATGAAGAGGATCATCCAATATTTTATTGCTTTCATATCAGTAAAAATTAAAAGTTAATATCTAAACCAAATGCCCAGATTTTCTGAATAGGATACATAGCGCCGTATCCATCGTCAATTTCCGGATCAACATAATAGTCACTCAATGCATTTTTAAATGTAAATACATTCATGCCGTTTACGAACACCCGCGTAGATTTCAGCTTCAGGAGTTTAGTGAACCTGGAAGGCAGCGTGTATCCTATTTCTACATTTTTGACCCTCAGGTAATCCGCATTCCGGATCCAAAAGGAGGATCCTCTATGATTATTGGGGCTGGTAATATTATGGAGAAGCGGGTACGTTGCTGTTTCAGCAGTTTCGGGAGTCCAACGGTTTAAATGAAACGGCTTTACTTTCCCATCCTGAAAAAACTCATATACTGCCTCGTTATTCAGCATAACGCTGGTATGAGCTGCGCCCTGAAAAAGAATACTAAAGTCAAGCCCTTTATAACCACCACCGGCGGAAAAGCCATACATAATTTCGGGCGTACGGCTATAGCCTATAGGTTTTTCATCAAGTCCCTCCTCAAGAATCCCGTTTCCATCCAGATCCAAGTATTTTATATCGCCCGGCCGCACCACACCAAATTGCCGGGCAGAGGCATCAATTTCAGCTTGGCTTTGGAAAAAGCCATTATATACCAACCCGAACTTGGTTCCGATAGGCAAGCCGGTTCTGTACATCCACGGGTTAGACCTATCCACTTCATCTTGGAATTTAATTTTATTTTTTGCATAGGTAAAATTCCCTTTTACAAAATAGAAGAAATTTCCTATACTCATTTTATGTCCCAAATCAATATCAATTCCTTTATTATCTACAATTCCTAGGTTCTGTGGTTTAATATTCTGTCCAAACACATCGGTAAGCGTTCCTCTTGAAATAAGGATATTACTTCTTCTTTCTTTAAAGACCTCAACTGTAAAGCTAAGCGCATCTTTCCACAGGGAGCCTTCCAACGCAAGGTTTAATTTGCGCCCCCGCTCCCATGTTACGCCTGGGTTACCAATGGCCCCCTGAGACCAACCAGCTGCCGCCGATGGATTATTACCTGTACCAAACCAGTATCGACCATCATCGCCCGCATTTGCCCAAGATGTAAACCAAAGAAACCTTTCGCTTCCTACCTGATCATTACCCACCTCGCCATAAGAAGCTCTGAATTTCAAAAGATTTATAAAATTCAAACTGCTATTATCGTTAATAAACTTTTCCTGAGAAATTACCCATCCAGCAGATACAGAAGGAAAAAGCCCGTACCTGTTTTCAGGCGGAAAATTTTCCGAACCCATGTAGGACCCGTTCAATTCCAACATATACTTGGAATCATAATTATATTGCGCTCTGAACAGGTAGGTTTCAAAAGCATAAGGGATCTGGGATCCTACTCTTCTCAGCCGCCTGTTCCAGTTGCCCATAGCAGTAATATTATGTTTGCCATATTGACGAAACCAGTTCAACGCACCCTCGGTAAACGTAATACGTTCTAAATTTCCGCCGCCGTAAGAACCGTTTGGATCAATGCGTGAATCACTACCCACTTGAGCATACCGGTCAATATCGCCGTCATCCCTATAAACCGGATAGAACACAGCGTAACCGCGACCGTAGGTTACACTAGGCGTAGCCGTATTATCGTAGGAATAAGAGAACTTGACACTTAAATTTTTTGTAATAAAATCAAGTTTATGTGTTGCGGCCAAAGTTCCCTGGATCGTATTGTTCAGATAGATCCTGTATCCCCTCCTCGATACTTCGCCCAAGAGGTTGGACGTATAGGTTCCATTACCAAACAAAGAACTGTCAGGATTATAAATAGGATAAATTGGGGGCATCCGGTTCATAATGTTCATAATAGTACTTGCCGAAGTATTCGGGTCAGAGCGGTTTGTCTGAATACCAGCCAAGTTTAAGCTTACCAGCAAATTTTGGGTAACGTCCACATCCACATTGGCACGCAGGTTAAATCTTTTCATCACGTTGTTGGAGTTATACCCCTGATCATTCTCCTTAGTGTGTTTATAGTTCCCTTCTTGAATATTTAAACCAGCCGATAAGAAATACCGGGCAATATTGTTACCCCCGGAAATATTCAAGTTAGCATTGCCTACCTGAGAAGGCTTTATTAAAAATTTGTAATAGTCCGTATTGTATCCCGTTCCATTTTTGTACGCCTCAAGTTGTTCATCTGTAAATGCTGGTTGACTACCGTCATTCATCAAAGCTTCATTCTTTAGCCGTGCATAATCGTAAGATCCCAAAAAAGTAGGAGTTTTAGTCGGCTGTTGCTTCCCGTATGAGGTTCTGAAACTCATCTGTGGTGCACTTCTTTTTCCTCGTTTGGTGGTTACCATCACCACACCATTAGCACCTCGCATCCCAAATACAGCCGTGGATGCCGCATCTTTTAAAATACTGAACGATTCGATATCGTTGGGATCTATATAGTCCATACTACGCTCTACACCATCCACAACAACAATGGGCCGCGCGTTACCCAAGGTGGCCAAACCTCTAATATATAGGGCAGATGCGTCCACGCCCGGTTCGCCGCTACGTTGCGTAGTGATTAACCCCGGCAAACGACCTGCAAGTGCATTTGTCAAATTGGATACAGGACTTTGTAGTAAATCTTTAGTCGTAATAGTAGCTACGGATCCTGTCATGGTAACCCGCTTTTGCTTGCCATATCCGACAACCACTATCTCGTTAATGGTTCCCTGTAATCCAATCATTACCACGTCCAATTTTTCATTGACCGGCGGTTTAATTTTTTGTAACTCATACCCTACATGTGAAAATAGAAGTGTATCACCCATAGCAATAGTAATAGAATATCGACCTGCTTCATCTGCTATGACCATTGCAGAGCTTTTAAGATCGCTTATCGTCACACCAGGTAAGGGCTGTCGGTTGTCGTCCATGATTATCCCCGAAACCGTCATTTTTCCTTCTGTGGTAATTTGTCCCCACCCTATCTCAAAAGAAAGGGTACACAGCAATAGCAGCAATCCAGCTGCAAAACTGTGCAATAGTTTTGCTTTTTGTTCTTTCATACTTTTTTAAATTATTGCAACCAATTAATAAAAAGATACCATTTCAATTTTCACATTAATAATATATTTATGAATATTTATTAATCTATTTTGTTGTTGATTTCTCCAATCGCTTTTATTTAAGAAACAAAACATTTCCTATTCAACTAAATGCTTATTATTACAAACCGCGTATTTAATCGTTTAAGCAAACAATGTTAACAAAATCCCCTCCTAATGTATTCTTCATTATATACATCTATAAAAATCAAGAAACTAATTATAAAGCCAAAATCGTCAACAGCTTATTCGTTTAAGCAAATATATAGACATCACCTCGATATTTCCAAATTTTTTTAACAAAATTTTTAAATAAAAAAGGCCGTCTTTAAAAGACGGCCTTTTTTATTATTATAATAGAAACAATTACAACGCTTTTTCGTAAAGCTCGGCTACTTTGTCCCAGTTTATAACATTCCAGATTGCTTTGAGATATTCGGGGCGCTTGTTCTGATATTTCAGGTAATAGGCGTGCTCCCAAACATCAATGCCCAGGATGGGTGTACCTTTCACTTCAGCCACGTCCATCAAAGGATTGTCCTGATTGGGAGTGGATGTTACTTCCAGTTTACCATCTTTAACGATGAGCCATGCCCAACCACTGCCAAAGCGTGTGGCGCCTGCGGTGTTGATTTTTTCCTTCAATGCATCCAAAGAACCAAATGTGCTGTTAATAGCTTCTGCCAGTTTACCGGAAGGAGCGCTGCTACCACCGGGCGTAAGAATTTCCCAAAAGAACGAGTGGTTCCAGTGTCCGCCACCATTATTCCTCACGGCAGGAGAAATCTTGCCAGCATTCTTCACCAGCTCCTCCAACGATTTGTCCGCGTTGTCGGTTCCTTCGATGGCTTTGTTCAGATTGTCCACATAGGCTTGATGGTGCCGGTCGTGGTGGATTTCCATTGTCTGTTGGTCAATATGCGGTTCCAAAGCTTCCTTTGCATACGGAAGCGGGGGTAATGTAAAGGCCATAATGTTTTGTTTTTGGGTTATAAATAATTCACTAATACATTGATAACAAATATCGTTCCCAATGGTTTAACGGCAAAATACGTCAGAAAGATAATTTGTAAATAAACCCTATCGGAAAAATGAAATATTACAAACCAAACTCTTTTATAGCATACACCAAAAATTAAACTTGTCAAAAAAACAAATATTGCAAACGCCAACATTTCATTACCTTAGTTTGTTAAATTTTAAATGTTGCTTCGCAATAACCTATATGGCCCCGAAGAATTGCGCCATGTGCAGCTCCTTATAGCAAAGGAAGATGAAGCGGCATTTGCATCCCTATACGCATTTTTTAAAAAGAGACTCGTGGCATTTTCCTTCTCCCTTGTGCGCGCCGCGGAAGTTGCCGAAGAAGTAGTGGAAGATGTGTTCATCAAACTATGGCTCAGGCGGCAAACCTTGCCCGAGGTTGAAAATCTGGCCGTGTACTTATATGTGTCGGTCAAAAACGCTTCGCTGAACAGGCTTTCGCAAAAGGCAAGGCAGATGCTTACCCAGCCTTTTGATGATTTTGAAAGCGATATAAAAATCAATTCGACAGACCCTTATGAGCTAATGGTGTCTGGCGAGATGCTGGCACGCATGAACCAGGCTATCGAAAAACTCCCGCCCAGGTGTAAAATGATTTTCAAACTTATCCGCGAAGATAATCTCAAGTACAAGGAAGTGGCCGAAATCCTCAACATTTCCATCAACACGATTGACGTGCAGATGGCTATTGCCGTCAAGCGGATTTGCGAGGCACTGAACATACAAAAAACCGCCAAAAGCCGCACCAGTATATGGAAGTTTAAAGTCTAAATTTAACTAAAACTCATTCACACCTCCTTCATAAATCACTCCGCCATGACTCTTTTGGTGGCATACGTATGCACGTTAAAAAAGCCCAGTGCATTGCCCGTGATATTGGAAACCGGGTTTCCCGGCGAAGCAGACGGCGACCCGCTGGCATCCTGATTCAGACTATATAAATAATCATAAACAGGTTTGCTGATGCAGTGCATGTCCACATTCACGAAGTCGTATTTGTCAATATAGGTAATGTCTCCTTCCGAAGTTGTGAGGTCAAGCAGATCGAGCTTTACCTTTCTGCCATCAAAAAGTTTGTCGTTAAAAACAAAGATGGTCGCGCTCTCAAAGCCGTCCACCCAAAGGACAAACCGATAGCAGTTGCCCAGCCCCGGTGGATCTGTAAATTCCACAACAGGCCTGTACCATTTTTTACCGAATATAAAAACCGAATCTATATACAACGAATCAAACGTTACCTTTTGGGGCATCACACAGGATGAGGTGAAAATCTCGTTGTCTATTTTTACTTGTAAAAAATATTCCCGCCCGGGAACAGTCTGTATTTTTTCAGCATATCGGACATAATTTTCATCGCCCACTTTCCGTAAAGTCAAAGGGGTGGCATTTTCTGAAGTAGAGACCGTGACGGTTGCGTTCTTTACAAATTCCACATCGCGTACAGGTTGCTCGTTGTTCATTGTCTTTGAAATCCAAACAATAAGAGAATCCTTTTTATCAGAAAGTGAAGCATCTATCACGTATTTCTTCTCCGCATCGGGTAGTTTTAGTTTGATTACCTTTTCACAACCTGAAGAAAAAAATATAATAAACAAAAGCGCCGCACCAAGCCACGAGAAAGAACCCACTTTTGAAAAGAATTTGTTCATCATCAATAAAATTGGATATAGCACAAATTTAAAAGTAAAAACCGAAAGAACGACGGCGGACAAAACGAAAGAAGAATTGATGTAAGCAAGAATGTTCGTGGCAGAACACATATTGCATTCTTTTAGGAAAAGGCTCAGTAGATGAATGCCTTTTCTATTTTTTAAAAATAAAATATACCGCCAATATCAAAAAAGCGAAACCAATCAGGTGGTTTAACCTAAACGCTTCGCTCTTAAAAAATACAACAGTGAAAATAGTAAAGACGATCAGCGTTATGGCTTCCTGTATCACCTTTAGTTGCCAAAGATTGAATGGCCCCCCATTTTCTATATATCCCAAACGATTGGCGGGCACTTGCAGGGCATACTCGAACAGGGCAATGCCCCAACTCACAAGGACAATGCCCACAATACCCAAATGACTAAACCAGGGCATTTGCTTAAATTTCAAATGCCCGTACCAAGCAAGGGTCATGAACGTATTCGAAAGAACTAACAATACGATTGTTCCGATAGACTTGCTAAACATATATCTTTTAACGTCTTAAATTTAAAAAATTTTCATCTTGCAATAATCTCTCCCGGCATTAGCAAAACACCTAATTTTCTACCGCCCCATATACACCATTAATATTTGTACATCGCTGGGGTTGATGCCTGATATACGGCTGGCCTGTCCCAATGTGCGCGGCCTGATGCGCGTGAGCTTTTCGCGGGCCTCATTGCCGAGAGAAGAAAGCTTTTTGTAATCAAAATTATCGGGGATGACGAGGTTTTCCATTTCGCTCATCCGGTTGACGATTTCCTTTTCCTTTTCGATATATACGTCATATTTTATCTGGATGGAAGCTTGTTCTATTTCCTCACGGCTGTATTTTTTCAGTGGCTCTCCTATCACGGGCACAAAGGCGGCCATATCCTGAAGCGTCACGTCCGGACGCAAAAGAACCTTTTCGGCCTTCTGTTTCTCCTGTATGGGCATGTTTTGGAGATGCTCTAAAAACGGGTTGATGGTTTCGGGTTTAAGCGATAATTCTTTCAAAAATGATTTTATATTGGCAATATTTTCATTTTTTTGCCGAATTTTATCCATTCTTTCATCACTTGCCAAACCTATTGCATGGCTTAAGGGAGTCAGCCGTGCATCGGCATTATCCTGCCGCAGCAGCGTCCTGTATTCCGCACGGGAAGTAAACATCCGGTAAGGTTCTTCCGTTCCTTTGTTTATCAGGTCATCAATCAATACGCCGATATATGCCTGGCTACGGCTCAAAATGAACGGGTTCTCCTCATTTATTTTCAAATGTGCATTTATGCCCGCCACAATCCCCTGACAGGCGGCCTCTTCATAGCCTGTCGTACCGTTTATCTGCCCGGCAAAATATAGGTTTTGGATGAGCTTGGTTTCCAGCGTATGTACAAGCTGTACCGGTGGAAAATAATCATACTCTATGGCGTATCCCGGCCTGAACATGCGCACGTTCTCAAAACCCGGCACCGTTTTCAACGCGGCATATTGCACTTCTTCCGGTAAAGAGGTTGAAAAACCATTAACATAAATCTCCACCGTGTTCCAGCCCTCCGGTTCCACGAAAAGTTGGTGCCTTTGGCGGTCGGCAAAGCGGTTTATTTTATCCTCGATGCTTGGGCAATAGCGCGGCCCTACCCCATCAATGCGCCCGGCATACATGGGGCTTCGGTCAAAACCCGTCTTTAAAATATCATGGACTTGCGGGTTGGTATAGGTAATCCAGCAACACCGCTGCTGTTTGGGGTCAATTTTAGGCGTATCGGTATAAGAAAAACCTACAATATCGTCATCTCCATCCTGTATTTCCATTTTGGAGTAATCCAAGGTGCGCCCGTCAATGCGGGGCGGTGTACCTGTTTTCAGCCTACTGCTCTCAAAACCCAACGAAACAAGTTGTTCGGTAATGCCCGTTGCGGCTTTTTCTGCCACCCTTCCACCGTTGTATTGCTTTTCCCCAATGTGTATAATACCGTTCAAAAAAGTACCGTTTGTCAGTACCACCGCTTTCGCCTTTATTTCATGCCCCATGCCTGTTATCACACCCTGTGCCCGACCGTCTTTTACGAGCAGCCCCTTGCACATATCCTGATAAAAATCCAAATTAGGCGTGTTTTCAAGGCGTTCCCTCCATTTTATGGAAAACAACATGCGGTCGTTTTGGGTGCGCGGGCTCCACATGGCGGGGCCTTTGGAACGGTTCAACATCCTGAACTGTATCATGGACAGATCAGAAATAATCCCCGAACCGCCACCCAGTGCATCTATTTCGCGGACAATTTGGCCTTTAGCAATACCGCCCATCGCAGGATTACAGCTCATTTGTGCTATAGTCTGCATGTTCATGGTAATCAAAAGAGTTTTTGAACCCAGATTTGCCGCCGCTGCTGCCGCTTCACAACCAGCATGGCCAGCGCCCACCACTATTACATCATATTCAGGAAACATAGCGACAAAGTTACGAAATAGTTATAGCGTGGAATGTTTCACGTGGAACAGTTGGTTACAAACAGTATATTCTTTGAGCAAAAAACAACATCGTGTTTCACGTGAAACAGGCACAATCTCAATCAAAGATTTCGGAATTAAAGAGGGAGATGCTATTTGGTATATGATGTGTTTCTCTGCAAAACGTAATGTTTCACGTGGAACACTAATCAAAATATTTAGATAGCCATTCGTCTTCCTTTTTTCTCATCAATGATTGGTCTTGTTTATTCTTATCCTTAAAATCGCACAGGTGCAAAACGCCATGAAATATAACCCGGTGAAGCTCGCGTTGGTATGGTTGACCCATTTGCAAGGCATTATCCCTTACTCTATCTATACTTATATAAATATCTGCCTCCATCAATGGAGAACTTTTCGCAGAAAGCTCGAAGGTGATGATATCGGTGTAATAATCATGATTAAGGAAATCCTGATTTATTTTCAAAAGTTGCTCATCAGAACAGAATACGATACTCACTGTGCCGCCCTCAACAGATGATTCCGAAAGAAAGATATCATTTAGAAAACGCTTAATTTTTTTCCGCTCCCGCAATTGAGAAGGAACCTGTTCGTGAAAAGAAAATGAAACTTGTTGTCTGTCCATAATTTTACAAAAATCGTAAACAAAATGCAATTCAATACGGTTAGTTTTGCTGTATCGGATACGGCTTATATCAACACAATGTCGAGCGGTAATCCATCTAAAACAAACCTATTTATTGATGAACAAATATTTATTACTGTCGGACTTGAAGCCTGGGCAAAAAGCAAGAATCACCAAATTTGCTTCTGAAGAAATATTCCTAAAACTCATGGAGATGGGCTGCCTGCCGGGCGAAGAAATACAGGTTCTAAAAGTGGCACCGTTAAACGATCCCATCAGTGTATCCGTTGCCGGTTACACACT
This sequence comes from Niabella sp., assembly GCA_047601605.1. Classification (GTDB taxonomy): domain Bacteria; phylum Bacteroidota; class Bacteroidia; order Chitinophagales; family Chitinophagaceae; genus Niabella. Next base: position 544,419 of record JASGIU010000002.1, on the reverse strand, counting down.
GAGCCTGCGGTTGGAAGAGGCCAAACATATAGAAGTGGAATATTTGTGAACGTAAAATATATTTATAGCTTTCCTAAAAATTAAAGAATGAAAATAGGTTTGTTCTTTGGCTCGTTTAACCCCATCCATCATGGGCACCTGATTATCGCCAACCATATTTTGAACAATGGACTGACAGATAAAATATGGTTTGTCGTCTCGCCCCACAACCCGCTCAAAGAAACCAAATCATTGCTGAACGAAAATCACCGCCTGCATTTGGTGAATCTTGCCATTGAAAATGACCTTCGACTGAAAGCATCCGATATTGAATTTTCTTTGCCCCGTCCATCTTATACAGCCGTAACACTGGCACATCTTTCCGAAAAATATCCCTCACAGGAATTTGCCGTCATCATGGGTGGCGACAGCTTTCAAAATATAAAAAGATGGTACAATTATGAATATATAATAAATAATTATAATATATTAATATATAACAGACCATCATTTACAATTGATTCGACAGAAAACGAACAGATACAGGTGCTGGATGCACCACTGCTCGAAATATCGTCCACACAAATCAGAAAATATATCCGGGAGAAAAAGTCCATCCGATACCTTTTACCGGATGCCGTTATAGAAGAAATAGAAAAAGGAGGTTATTATAAAAAATAGCCCATTGCAAGGCAAAGCAAAACCAATACCGGCGCGGGCAATTTTGTAAATAACAAAGCCGTCGCCGTGGCCAATGCCACACCCAAATTTACCATGCCTACGCTACTGCCATCCAACTTGACCAAATCCTTCATGATATAAATAGTAGAGCCCGCCATAATACCCATGACCGCTGCATTAATTCCTTCCAATGAACGATATACGGCAGAATATTTCTTTAGCATTGTCCATATCGGGAAAAAGAAAAGTACCAACAAAGCACTTGGTAAAAAAATAGCCACCATCCCAATTACTATCCCCGTCACCTGCATGGCAGGGCCCATATCTTTTAGTGCCAACCCACCCGAATAAGAAGCAATGGAAAAAACCGGCCCGGGAACGGCACGCACCAACCCAAACCCGGTCATCATATCTTTTCGGTCAATATACACCACTTCTGTATCGGTCTTCTTTTTCACTTCCGGCCGCACGCTAAATTGTTCATACATAATAGGCATCAGAATATTGCCACCGCCAAATACCAAGCTACCCATACGGTATGTGTTTTCAAATAAATGTATTGGTTTCCTATACTCCCAATTATCCTTACGTGCTGTTTCGCTAAACAATCCGGCAATAATAAATATTATGGCAAACAGCCAAAAATTCCACCATCGAATCTTCTTTGGCTTTTCATCCGTTTGTGGAATACGTTTTTTACTCAAATTGGTTAAAAATCCACCCAATACTATTAATATAGGTGCCACAAAAGGTTTTCCGAACAAAACAAAAATGGCTATCGCGGAATATATGGCAATGGCGATGGTAATAGTGTTGCGTACAGAGTAAGGAAAAGAAACCACACAGGCATAAATCAAAAAACCAGCCGCCATCGGTATGATATAGCGAAAAATCTGCTGTGTCTGCTGCGTACTTCCATCTAAATATTCAACCAAAAAAGACAAACTGCCCATGATGGTGCAAGCGGGCAATATCCACACCAACAAAGTGAGCACGGCCAACGGCACCCCCCCGCGCTTGAAGCCTATCAACGTAATAATTTGTGTAGAAGAAGCGCCAGGAAGCATCTGGCAAAAGGCATTATATTCAAGTAGTTCATTAGACGTAACATAAGGCGTTTGCTTCACAAAGGTTTTCATCATCATCGCCAAATGTGCCTGCGGCCCGCCAAAAGCAGTAATACTGTGCAAAAGCACCAATCTCAGAAAATGTAAATGCCTTCGTAACATCTAAACACTTTATCGGTTTTGAACACACATGGCACGATAATCCCAAGATTAAAGGTAACAATATATCTGTTTTCAAAATAGAAAGTTATCCTATAAACACAAAAGAAAGATTACATAAACAATAAAAACGACCAGAAATATAAAATAAAGTCAATTATCACAAATACTATTAATTAAACCACCAAACCCCCCTGAAAAAACAAAAACAGCATCTACGCGGATCTTAAACCTATAATATAAAGGCGTCAAAAAGGCGACATGATAAACATCATAAATTATTATGACATAAGATATGCTTCGGTTCAGCCATAATAGGTACTTTTGAAATCCAAATTTGAAAACAGAACATTAGATTTTAAAACCATAAATTCTTTTTTATGTTACAACAAGACAAAAATTACAAGCAATCAGAGAGCATCAAAAAAGATTTGGAAAGCTGGGTGTCAGAAATGCAACAGCTCCTTCAACCAGATAAAATTCATTGGGTTGACGGTTCCAAAGAAGAATATGACGGTCTTTGCCAACTTTTAGTAGACAAGGGAACTTTCATCAAATTAAATCCTGAAAAAAGACCTAACAGCTTCGCTTGCTTCAGTGATCCAAGTGACGTTGCCCGTGTAGAAGACAAAACTTTCATTTGCAGCCGTCGCAAAGACGACGCTGGCCCCACCAACAACTGGATGGCTCCCGAGGAAATGAAACAAATCCTTTCCGGATTGATGAACGGTGCCATGAAAGGCCGTACCATGTACATCATTCCTTTCTGTATGGGCCCTGTTGGTTCTCCTCTTTCTAAATATGGTGTACAAATCACCGATTCTGAATACGTGGTGGTGAACACATACATCATGGCAAGGATGGGTTCCTCTATCCTCCCATACATTTACGAAAATGGTTTCGTAAAATGCCTGCACTCTGTAGGCGCACCTTTGGAAGCAGGTCAAGTAGATGTTACCTGGCCCTGTAATCCAACGGTTAAATATATTTCTCACTTCCCCGAAGAAAGGTCAATCATCTCCTACGGTAGTGGATATGGCGGTAACGCTTTGATGGGCAAAAAATGCTTCGCGCTCCGTATCGCTTCCGTTATCGGTCGTGAAGAAGGATGGCTTGCTGAGCACATGCTGTTGATGGGCGTTGAAAACCCCGAAGGCGAAAAAACTTATGTAGCAGCCGCTTTCCCGAGCGCTTGCGGTAAGACAAACTTCGCCATGCTCATTCCCCCGAAAGAATTTAAAGGCTGGAAAGTTACCACTGTTGGTGACGACATCGCCTGGATACATAAAGGAAAAGACGGTGGTCTTTATGCCATCAACCCTGAAGCCGGTTACTTCGGCGTGGCTCCCGGTACCAACGAAAAAACCAACCCCAACGCTATGGCCAGCATTAAGGGTAATACCATCTTTACCAATGTGGCCATCACAGAAGACGGTGACGTATGGTGGGAAGGCATGACTAAAGAAGTTCCTGCAAATCTTACAGATTGGCATGGCAAACCTTATGACCCCGCCAGCGGCAAACCTGCTGCACACCCCAACTCAAGGTTTACAGCACCCGCTTATCAAAACCCGGCCATTGACCCCAACTGGGAAAATCCCAATGGTGTTAAGATAGAAGCTTTCATCTTCGGTGGTCGTCGTAGCACTGGTGTACCTTTGGTATATCAATCATTCAACTGGAACTTTGGTGTTTATCTTGCCAGCACAATGGGTAGCGAAATGACTGCTGCTGCATTTGGCGAAATTGGTAAAGTACGCCGCGACCCGTTTGCAATGTTGCCTTTCATGGGTTATCACATGGGCGACTATGTAAACCATTGGTTAGATTTCGGTCGCGACCTGCCCAACGCACCACGTATCTTCGGTGTAAACTGGTTCCGCAAAGACAAAGACGGAAACTTCATCTGGCCTGGTTTCGGTCAAAACATCCGCGTACTTCAATGGATTGTTAACCGTTCAAAAGGTAGGGCTGGTGCAGTAGAAAGCCCCATGGGTTGGATGCCTCGTTACGAAGACATCAACTGGGACGGTCTCGAATTCAGCAAAGAAGCTTTCGACAGCATCATGACAGTAGAACGCGAACCTGGTAAACAAGAAATGCTGGGCCACGAAGAACTGTTTGAAAAGATGTACGACAAACTTCCGAAAGAGTTCTTCTTCATGCGTGAGCTGTTGCTCTCTGCACTGTGGAGGTCACCTGAAAAATGGTCTCTGCAACCCGAAAGAGTGTAATGTTATAGTTAGTAATAAAAATTGTTTGCCTCTTTTTGTTTTGTTGATTTTTCAAAGCGGGCATCGAATGTTCTCATTTGATGCCCGTATTATTTTATGCCATCCCTATAAAAATATTTATTGTCCCGGCTTCAATATTACTATCGGGCTTTACTTGCGACGCTCCGTTCAACTGCGGAAAATCTATCGGGTAAAAAATAAAATATGCCTTACTTTTAACAAAAACATCCCATGAACGCAGAATACATCCGGGATTATTGCCTCTCCAAAAAAGAGGTGGAAGAGTCTTTTCCTTTTGGCGAAGAGACCCTCGTATTTAAAAAGAAAGGAAAAATATTCCTGCTCATGAACCTGGATACAACACCGCTCAAGATAAACGTTAAGTGCAATCCTGACAAAGCTATCGAACTACGCGAACAATACACCTTTGTGCAGCCCGGATATCACATGAACAAAAAACATTGGAACACCATTACCATGTCGGAAATTCCCGCATTGGAATTATTAAAGGAATGGATAGACCATTCTTATGATTTGGTGAAATAGACTTATAGATAAAAGAAGTCATTGTGTGCACAGCGAAACTTAACAATCTTCACGAACAGATTACTCCGTTCGCTTCGCTATGTTACGCTCATTCGGAAAAACGATGAACCCTCAACTCTGCTATACGAGTCATCGCTAATAAAAAATATTCTACAATCCAGCCTTGGCACTGATCTCCAACATGCGCTCGATAGGCTTTAATGCGGCAATCCGCAGGCTTTCTTCCATCTCTATATCGGGCATACCATACTTCATGCAGAGATATATTTTTTCCAGCGTATTGCGTTTCATGTGCGGACAGTCGTTGCAGGCACAACTATTATCCGGCGGCGCGGGGATAAACTGCTTGTGCGGACTTGCCTTCTCCATTTGATGGAGGATGCCCGTTTCAGTAGCCACGATATATTTTTGTGCGCTGTCCTCAATGGAATACTTCAATATACCTGTGGTAGAACCCACAAAATCAGCAATCTTCAACAACGGTTCTTCACATTCTGGGTGTGCGAGCAATTTGGCATCGGGATGTTCGTCCTTCAAACGGGTTATTTTCTCCAGACTGAAAATTTCGTGCACCATGCAGGCGCCGTTCCACAAAAGCATGTTACGGCCTGTCACCTTATTGATATAAGCACCCAGGTTTTTATCCGGTGCAAAAATAATTTTCTGCTCCTTTGGAAAACTTTCCACGATGATGCGCGCATTACTGCTCGTTACAATCACATCGCTCAATGCCTTGATGCCTGCGCTGCAATTGATATAGCTCACCACCACGTGGTCAGGATTTTGTTCTTTGAATTTTTGGAACAACGGCGGCGGGCAACTGTCGCTCAGTGAGCAACCCGCCTTGAAATCGGGTATCACCACTTTTTTGGAAGGATTCAATATTTTGGCCGTTTCCGCCATAAAATGCACACCTGCAAAAACAATCATGTCGGCATCCGTCTTTTGTGCTTCTTGCGCCAAGCCAAGGCTATCGCCAATGTAATCGGCAATGTCCTGAATATCAGCTTCCTGATAATAGTGCGCCAGCACCACGGCATTCTTTTCCTTCTTCAGCTTTTCGATTTCCGCAAAAAGATCCAACCGCGGATCAATCTCCATGTCCAAAAAACCTTTTTCCCCGATGCCGGCTATGGCTGTCTGCAAAACCTCTTCCATGATTCAAATTTTAAAATCCAAGTGCAATGTTACAAAGCCCTATCAAATTTTCGTTCAAAATTTTTGAAAGTCTTTATAATGTCTTTTAATAATAAGAAATAATATATTTTATATAAATCCCTATTATTATTATCCCTGTGAATTAGTGGATAACGTAAAAACATTGATTTTTGGATATTGTTTAATCCACAGTTTTCCATGGTTATTCACCAGTTAATCCACAGTGCATAGATTCAAAAACCGCCGTTTTGGATGCATATCCACAATGATGTGAAAAAAGGCTTCTTAAAAACTTGTTGCTTCATATTCAGGTAACGTTCTGTTAATATTGGTGGAAAAAACAGCGTTCCACACAACGTTTCATGATGCGTTCGTCTGCGTCATCGTTTTATCCGCTTTCAATCACATTTCATAATCACGTTTCACGCAGGTTTATGCACATAAAAAAGGCACTATTAACATATCTTTGGGGACAAATAGTTGCATTTGCAAGATTTGTTCTTTCATTTTCTGTTTATGGTGGATAACGGATTGTTTCAATATCACAGGTTTATTTTTTAAACAGAAACCGGCAATATTTTTATAAACTTATCTTTTTTATTATAAAATACATGAGCTATGTTTAAACGATTATTACAATTTACCGTATTTTTTTTAGTAAGCGTTGTTTTTTGTCGGGCAGATGAAGGCATGTGGCTGCCCCAGCTTTTGGAGCAACTCAACGAGCCGCGCATGAAAAACCTGGGGATGAAAATAAGCGCAAAAGATATTTATGATGTGAACAAAGGCAGCCTCAAGGATGCCGTGGTGAGTTTTGGCGGCTTTTGTACTGGCGAGGTGGTGAGCGACCAGGGTTTGGTATTGACAAACCATCACTGTGGGTTTAGTGCCATACAATCACATTCTACCATTGATAATAATTTTATAAGGAATGGTTTTTGGGCGATGGACAAAAATCAGGAGTTGCCCAATACAGGTTTATTTGTCACTTTTATCGTGCGCATTGAGGATGTGACCGATGCCGTGCTGAAAGGTGTTGCCTCAAATATGGCAGAAAGTGAAAGGCAATCACAGATAGACAAAAATATAAAGGCGCTGGGTCGCACTGCGCAAAGAGAACCTTATCAGGACGGTTTTGTGAGAGGATTTTTTGAGGCCAATAAATATTATATGTTCATCACCGAGACTTATAATGACGTACGGCTCGTGGGAGCACCACCAGCGGCCATCGGTAATTTTGGACAAGACTCCGACAACTGGATGTGGCCGCGCCACACGGGCGATTTCAGTGTTTTTCGCATTTATGCGGATAAGAATAACAAACCTGCGGCCTACTCTTCCGACAATGTTCCTTACAAACCCAAAAAATCCCTGACTATTTCATTAAAAGGATTAAAGGAAGATGATTTTACCATGATTTTTGGTTTTCCCGGCAAGACGACCGAGTACCTGCCTTCGGAAGCGGTAAATCAAATAGTAAACAACAATGACCCCGCCAAAATTTTGGTCAGGGACAGGGCTTTGGCCATCCTGAACAAATATATGCGGGCTGATGAAGGCATTAAAATCCAGTATGCGTCTAAATATGCCGGCATCAGTAATGCCTGGAAAAAATGGCAGGGAGAGGTTTTGGGCCTCACCCGCACAAATGCCGTAGAGAAAAAACTGGATTATGAAAAATCTTTTACACAACGCCTTGATAAAAACGCTACGCTAAAAGCACAGTACGGAATAGTGCTCGCAGATTTGAATAAAGCGTATAAAGAAATAAAACCATACACGCTGGCGCGCGATTATTATTTGGAACTTACCAGCAAAGTGGAACTGTTCACCATTGTCAACAGGATGAATGCCTTAAAACAGGCATTTATAAAAAGGGCGACCGTAAATTATCCGGATGCGCTGAAAAAAGAGCGCGAAAGAACGGAGATTTTTTATAAAGATTTCAATAAAAAAGTTGACGAGGAAATATTTGCCGCCATGTTACAGATTTATATGGAAAATCAGGATGCGGCTTATATAAACCCGTTTGTGTTGCAGGAATTTGAAAAATATGGTAAAGATTACAAAGCCTGGGCGGCGTATATGTACAGTACATCTGTTTTTGTGGACGACAAAAAAATGAAAGGACTATTGGCCGACAGTCCGGAAAAAATGTATGAACTGTTGTTAACCGACCCTGCCGCCAAGTTATTGGACAACATGAACGATTTTTATAATCACAAGGTTGTTTCCAATCTGGATAAAATACAGCCTCGGATTAACGACCTGCAGCGCCGTTATATGCAGGCGCAAATGGATGTTTTCAGCGACAAGGTTTTTTATCCCGATGCCAACAGCACGTTGCGCGTGGCATTTGGCAACGTAAAAGGTTATCAGGCCGCCGATGCTAAAAATTATTATTATTACACCTTCCTTGATGGGGTGATGGAAAAATATAAGCCCGGCGACTATGAGTTTGACGTGCCTGAAAAATTGCGCCAACTCTACAAGAATAAGGATTATGGCCAATATGGTGTAAACGGTAAAATGCCCGTGTGCTTCATTGCCATGAACCACACGACCGGTGGCAACAGCGGTAGCCCTGCGCTGGATGCATATGGAAATTTGGTGGGTATCAACTTTGACCGTGTGTGGGAAGGCACGATGAGCGATATAAATTATGACGCCTCCATTTGCCGAAACATTATGGTGGACATCCGGTATGTGCTTTTTGTGATAGACAAATATGCCAATGCCGGGCATCTGATTAAAGAAATGAATGTGGTATATGCTAAAAAATAGGTACTTACTTTTTTAAACTAAAAAATGTTATGGTGAAGCATTTTATTTATGTCTGGTGTATTTTATTACTTGGATATATTCCCGCAATATCACAGGAATTTAAATATGATCCTTCTTTGGCGGAATATAAATACAAGGGATATACGCTGATTTTTCAGGATTTAAGCGGGAAATTTGACCCGGCACTAAAACGAAAGTTTGTAGAAACATTTTATAAAGTTTATCCGGCATTGGTAAAAGATTTCAATCCCAAAGAAAAAGAGAAAAATATAAGTACAATTACGTTTGTGATAGACCAGTCATTTACAGGATTGTCTTATAATTCGGGTACAACCATAAAATTTCAGCCCAATTGGTTTAATAAAAATCCGGAGGATATTGACGTAGTTACGCACCAATTAATGAACATATTACAGGGTTATAATAAATATCCGGCACCAACATGGCTTTCGTTGGGGATTTCAGATTATGTAAGGTTTAAATATGGTGTAAACAATAAAGCCGCAGGATGGTCTCTAACACCACCATATACTTTCGATAGTTATATAAATGGTTATAGAACTGCTGCCCGGTTTTTGGTTTGGCTTGAGGCAAAGAAAAAACAAGGGCTTGTAAAATATTTATATCAGTATTTACAAGAAAAGGAATATACCCAAAATATATGGGAGCAGGCAACCGGCAAAAACATCAGCGAACTTTGGATAGATTATATGAGCGATTCTTCTTTATAAAAAATATTAGGAATCGTATCTGAAAATCAGATAAAGCAAAAGTTTACTATCTTTAATAAACAAAAAAACTTTATGCCATGGTAAACAACAAACATATCGCCACTTTTATCCTTGGGGCATTGGCAGGGCTTGCCGCGGGAAAGTATGCCAGCATGAGCGATGAGGAAAAAGAAAAAATGATGGCTGGTCTGAAAGAAAAGGCCAATGGCCTGAAAGACGAAGCCGTAAAAGCCGCCGGTCAGGCAAAAGATTATTTTTCGGAGCTAAAAACAAAAGGCTCTGCCGTGTTCAAGGAAAAATTTCCTGATGCCGACAAATGGATGAACGACATTTTCGGCACCACCGCCGCCGAAGAACAAGACCCCGCTAAAGATTCCGGTGCCGGGATATAAAAATTATTTGATTAAAAGAAATGGCAGGTTATTCAATAGCTTGCCATTTTTGTTTTGTATTAATACGTATTATCGTTGACAGCCTTAGCATGGTTATTGAAGTAGGAAAGGATAATCAGTCGTATATTTTTAATTTCAAAGCTTTGATATATGAAACGGAAAAGCATTTTTACGGTTCTTATCCTGTTTTGTTCCGTCTCCCTTTTGGCCATGAAAAATAGTGAGTCGCGTTCCATGTCCGATTCGCTGGAAGGCGCGTGGGTGCTTAGTCATAAAGATCAGAGTTTTACCATGTCGTTTAAAGGAAGCCTTAGCAGGGTGCACCTGAAAAAAAATTATGAAGGGCAGGAACTTGTGTTGTTGTTTCAGGACGGGTATTCTATGTTTACACAATACAGCCTTTCTGACAAAAAGTTTGTAAATACCTCGGGCGGCCCTTACACCATTGCCGATGGCAAGATAAAAGTGAAGGAAGAGTTTAACAGCGGGGATAAAATCGGATTGGGTAAATGGAACGAATATGAATTTACGCTCGCGAATGATGTATTGACCGTCAGGATAGAAGGTGTTGAACCAGCCTTTACGTGGAAGCGCATAGATGCTGGAAATGAAAATCTTGCAGGTAACTGGCGCATCACACAAAGAAGGCAGGGTGACCAGATGGCCGATATACCGCTGCGTGCCAGAAGAACGTTGAAACTGCTGACGGCCACCCGTTTTCAATGGGCGGCTATAAATATAGAAACCGGGGAATTTTTTGGAACCGGGGGCGGCACCTATACTTTTAAAGATGGCACCTACACCGAAAATATCGAATTTTTTTCCCGCGACAGCTCCCGCGTGGGCATGTCGCTAAGTTTTGACGGAAAGTTGGAAAACGGCAAATGGATCCACTCCGGCAAAAGCTCCAAGGGCGAGCCTATTTATGAAATTTGGGAAAGGATGAGGTGAATAAGCGCAGAAAAAATAATGCAAGAATATTTTAACGAGCAAAAAAGAAATAGTAATGGAAACAAAAAATAAAAACCGGCCTACTACCGGACAGGCGGGCATCAGGACTTTTTCCCAGCATCTTGACAAGTGGTATGGAAAGATTGGAACTAAAAACGTACCGAATTTGAAATAAAAGCAAAATCATTTGCCATTGGCGAACTAATTAAAGAAGATCACAAACAAGCACAATTGACGCAGGAGCAATTTGCCGAAAAAATTGGCGCTAAAAAAGATTTATATCCAGAATTGAAAATGGCCACGGCAACATCCAGCTTTCTATACTTTATAAACTCATTGAATTTGGACGAAAAATAAATTTGACAATCCAATAAAAATTCTATTTGTCGCTAATAAACAGCCCGTTCCACGATTGAAAAATTTCATGTACGTTTGGAACATGAAGCAAAAAGTGATTGCCATGATCCCGGCGAGGTACGCCGCCACAAGGTTTCCCGCCAAGTTGATGAAAATCCTCGGCGACAAACCCGTTATCTGCCACACATATGGTGCGGTGCTGGCCAGTGGCCTGTTTGATGCCGTTTACGTGATAACGGATAGCGATATTATTTTTAATGAAATAACCTCGCGGGGCGGGCAGGCCGTCATGAGTCGGCACGCGCACGAGAGCGGCACCGACCGCATTGCCGAGGCGGTGGAAAATATGGACGTGGACATCATCGTGAACGTGCAGGGCGATGAGCCGTTCATACAGGCAGAACCCCTGCGCGCGTTGGTGGGTTTGTTCGATAACCCTGCCGTGCAGGTGGCCTCGCTAAAAAGAAAATTTACTGCCACCGATGACGTGTCCAATCCCAATGCCGTAAAAGTAGTAACCAGCCTTAGCGGCCGGGCGCTTTATTTTTCGCGCAGCACGGTGCCCTTTAACAGGGACGCGGCCGATGGCGTGCCATACTATTTGCACGTGGGCGTATATGCGTTTCGCAAACAGGCGCTGATGAAATTTACTCAACTCCCCCCCGCTTTTTTGGAAAAGACCGAAAAGCTGGAGCAGCTAAGGTTCTTGAGCAATGATATAGATATTTATATGGCAGAAACGGATTATAGGAACATTGCCATAGACACGCCCGAAGACCTCGAAAGGGCAAGTCAACTGTTACGGTCAAAATAATTTAAAATGGGAAAAAGGCCATCGGAAAAATACCTGCGCTATCTTTTGTTGCCCAATCTGGGAGAGCTTTTCGGCACGCGCCGCACGCGCGAAATCCTGTCCGTGAACCCCACGGTGATACCCGTGCGCGAGGAGGCCGCCACGGTGAACATTACGGCGTATATATATGATACCGCATCTATCGAGGAGCGAAAAAATATCTCTGTGGAAGAAGCCCTTTCCCTGCGCCACCACGAGAAAATCGTTTGGATTAATGTTGACGGCCTGCGCAAGGCGGACGTGGAGAAGATTTGTACACACTATGGTGTTCACCCGTTGTTGATAGAGGATATATTGAGCCTGAACCAACGCCCCAAAATGGACGAGATTGATGAGGTGATGTTCTGCCTGATGAGTATGCTTTTTTATAACGCCACGAGTGCAACGGTGGATCAGGAGCAGATAAGCCTTGTTTTAGGAAAAAATTTTGTCCTCACTTTTCAGGAAGATGATAAGCGCGACGTGTTCACCGCCCTGCGCGGCAGGTTGAAGCTGCCTACCAGCAAGACGCGCACCAAAGAGGCCGATTATCTTTATTATACATTACTTGACACGGTTGTGGATCACTACTTTCCCGTCATGGAAAACATCGGCGACCGCATTGAGGATTTGGAAGAAGAAATCGTCAGGAGCAGCAGCAAGCGTTCATTGGCAAAAATAAATTTGTTAAGAAAGGAGATAATCGTTCTTAAAAGAAGCATATCGCCCGTGCGTGAACTGATTGCCAATATCATCAAAAGCGAGAACGACCTGCTCACTGAGATAAACGAACGTTATTACAAGGATGTGTATGACCATATCGTGCAGGCAATAGACTTAGTGGATAATCACCGGGACATGCTGATGGGCTTGCAAGACCTTTACATCAGCAACGTAAACCTGCGCATGAACGAGGTGATGAAAGTCATGGCCATTGTGACCTGCCTGATGGCACCCGCAACAGTCATCGGTGGCATTTTTGGGATGAACTTCGATGTCATCCCCCTCTCCAAGCACCATTGGGGTTTTTGGATAGCCGTGGCCATGATGTTTATTATCCCGCTTTGGATGTTATCCATTTTTAGAAAACGCGGATGGTTTTAATTTTGGGTTTATAATGAGGGAATACGCTTTTCAGCGTTTTGCGTCATTGTCATCGTCATTACACCGAGCGATATAAGGAACGAACGGAGGAGCCTCATAAATCCAGAGACTTTTCGACGTCGTTTCGCTGTTAATGACATGGATTTCAATATATTAATAACCAAATATTTACAATTTATACACTTTTCATTTTTGTCTAGAAACAAAAGTGGAGCAAAAATTCAAGGCCATCGCAAAACGGGGAAAACAAAATCAAGCGTAAGCAAATATTCAAAGATGATTTGCTAGGCAGACCGCTGATAGTAATTTCCGCCGGAAATATCCGGCTACCCTTTTTGGCTCCACCTTTTTGGGCAAGCAAAAAGCGTGGAAAAATATTTGTCATTTCAAAGAACTTAATTTCCCCATTATTTGCGCCTCAAAGTGACGACTTGATTTCTTGTCATACTCTCATTGATTTTGTTGCGCAAATATTTAACCCACAATGATGTTCTGTTTTGTATATTTTACTATAATGTATATGTTGCTATCTCGCCAAGGGTTATTTTAAATTTATTTTTAAAACACCTTGCCAGACTCTCTTTTCTAAAAATTTTTAATATTTCTTTAGTAGATGATGTTTTTTCTTTTGTCCTTTTGATATACGCGGTTTGCGGCATGAATCAAGAGGATGATATATGGTTTTTAATGGCCCGGGTAATATCGGGCGAGGCTACAGGCGAAGAGCGTGCCGTATTTGAAGGATTCCTGCAAAGGAATGAGGGGTTTCAACAGGATTACGATGTGCTTTTGCGCGTATGGCATCACAAAGAAAAACACACGGAAAATTTTAACGATGCACCAGCGGACGAAGATGCCGTGATGTTATTAAAAAAAGCACAGGAAATAGAAGGTAGGTATAAGTCACATCATCGTAGCGTGAAGCTGCGCAGACTATTAGCCGTGGCAGCATCCGTGGCCTTGGTTGTATTGGCAATCGTTTGGTGGACAATGCCCCCTCAAAAAAAAGGCAGTGCTTTGGTGGCCGAAAAGACCGATATGGCAAAGCCCGCTTTTGCCACGCAAAATGGCAAGCGCATAAAGGCAACCCTTCCGGACGGAACAACCGTATGGCTCAACGCCGGGTCGAGGTTGTTCTATGAAACAGATTTTAACGGTGCCACGCGTGAGGTGAAATTGGAGGGCGAGGCTTTTTTTGATGTGGTGAAAAAGGCGAAGCAACCGTTTATCGTGCACGTGAATGACGTGGCCATAAAAGTGTTGGGCACCGCGTTTAACGTGAGGGCTTATGCAGAGGACAACAATGTAGAAACCACGTTGTACCGGGGTTTGGTAAATGTGAGCAAAGACGGGGATAAAACTTTTAGGCCGATTATGTTATATCCCAATCAAAAATTGGTGATACCACGGGAGGAAGGTTCCGGTTCGATAGCCGGCCTTCAGGTAGCATCCGAAGTGGCACATGAACTGCCAGCGATGGCGGTGAAGCAAATAGATAGCACGATAACACCGGACAAGCATGTGGAAACCGCCTGGATGTACAACAGGTTGGAGTTTAGGGGTGATGATTTTGAAACACTGGCATCTAAACTAACACATTGGTATGACGTAAAAATCATTTTTGAGGACGATGCGGTAAAGCAGTTGAGCTTTAATGGCTCTTTTGAAAACGAGCGTATAGAACAGGCGTTGCGGGCCTTGCAGGCGGCAACCCCGTTCAGCTACAGGATAAATGGCAAGGAAATATATATCGGCAGCAGGTAGTTGAAAAACGATTATAATTATCTGTGCTAAAACATGGGATTACTTGTTTGAAAAAAAATAAAAAAGGATACGATTATGAAAGAAAAATTAACACGCCGCCGTATGGATACAGGTTAAGAAAACGATTGTTAGGTTATTTGCATAAACTAACGATGGAAGGACGTTTCGGATGGAAATATAAACACGCCTGCAAATGTTTAAGGCGCTGCCTCTCCCTCAAAGCGGGAGGACGGATTGCGGGATTTTTTATCCGGCCTAAAGAAAAAACTACGGAAGAAATGAAACATAAAATTTTTCACATAAATTCATGTATATATAGCCTGCTTGCTGCGGGTATGGTGAAAAATTTTGTGTGAAGTTCCATGTGGCTAAAAAACAATAAAAATTTAAACACATGAAATATTTACAAAAGAGGACAAATAAACATTCGCGCTTAAAAGTATTCCTCATCATGAAATTGACGCTTGCATTCACATTATTTTTTACATTCAATTTGTACGCAAACGGCTTTGGACAGCAAAAAATAAACCTGAAAGCAAAGAATGCCGAGATTGCGCAGGTGCTGCGTAATATAGAAGAACAAACTGCCTACCGCTTTTTGTACAACAGCGCTTTGCCGGAGCTGAACGCCAAAGTAACCGTGAACGCACAGAAGGCAAGTCTGGATGAGATTTTGCCATTGCTGTTGTTTAACACCAGTTTGACATACCAAAGCATGGGCAACAATCTAATCGTGGTCAAGGTAGATTCCGCTGCAAAGAAAGATGTAGTAATAACAGGTAAGGTGACGGGCGATGACGGCACACCGCTGTCCGGCGTATCGGTGCAGATAAAAGGCATGACCATCGGCACCACCACCAATAGTGAGGGCAGCTTTACCCTGCGCACGCCGGATGCCAACGTGACGCTAGTCTTAACCTCCGTTGGGTATGAAACATTAGAGTACCCTCTGAATGGCAGCACAAATGTGACCATTGCCCTAAAAGCCTCACAACAAGTGATGGATCAGGTGGTGGTCGTGGGTTATGGCACGCAAAGGAAGATTGATGTAACAGGATCTGTCGCTTCTGTTAAGGGTAGTGAAATTGCAAAGCAGGCATCGGTGAATGTGGCAAGCGCATTGCAAGGTAAGGTTGCCGGGGTGCAGATTACCAATAGTGGCGCACCGGGAGCCTCTCCTCAGATTAGAATTAGGGGTGTTGGGACTGTATATGGAAGCCGAAACCCTCTTTACATTGTAGATGGAGTTTGGTTTGATGATATAAGTTTTTTAAGTTCCGGTGATATTGAAAATATTAGCATTTTAAAGGATGCATCAGCCGAATCTATTTATGGTATCCGTGCTGCAAATGGTGTTGTTTTAATATCTACCAAAAAAGGAAAAACCGGACAGGCAGCCACCGTTAACTACAACGGTTATGTGGGGTGGCAAAAAGTAACGAACGAGGTTAAGATGGCCAATGCAAATGAATATGCAACAATAGTTAATGAACTAAGTAACATAAATGGGTCTTCTGATTTGCTTAATCCCTCCGATTATGGAAAAGGTACAGATTGGTATCACCAGATATTAAGAAATGCGCTTGTAAACAGCCATCAGATATCTGTTGCTGGCGGTGGGCAACGTTCTAACTATAATTTGTCACTTAGCTATTTAGATCAGGACGGTATTGTTGAAAAGAATAATTTCAAAAGATATACAGCAAAACTGCAAAATGATTTTCAGGTTTTTGATTTTTTGAAAATGGGGTATACTGTTACGGGAATGTACAGTAAATCAGACGATGTTCCCGGCGGTATTTTCAGGCAGATGTTTGCCGCAGGCCCGGTTGTTCCTGTTCGTTATGCAGACGGAACATATGGAGATCCCAATGATTTTAATTTAGGCGGTGGTAATAACTTTAACCCTCAGGCAACGATTGATTTTTTTAATCAAAAATCATGGAATTATCGCATGAACGGGAACCTGTTTGCAGAAGTAAAATTCGCTAAAAATTTTACGTTCAGGACAAGCGTTGGTGGCGAGTTTGGCCAAAGCGAAGTGAGAGGATATACCCCTGTATATACCGCAACATTGGCACAACGAAATGCCATTAGTTCTCTTAGCGGTACCCGTAATGAAACGAGAAACTGGATTTTGGAAAACACTTTAACTTTTGATAAAAAAATAGATGATCATAACATAAAGGTTTTAGTGGGACAGGGAGCACAACGATACAAGTATTATTCTTTGACAGCTACGGCCAATGGAGTTCCTTATAGCAGTGACGGGGATTTATATTTCAATTTAGGTGATGACACAACAAGATTTGTCAGAGATCAGGGTGATTTGTCAACAATTGCTTCCTATTTTGGAAGATTAAATTATTCGTTCAGGAATACTTACTCTTTAACGGCTTCGCTTAGAGCGGATGGATCTTCTAAGTTTTCAGATTCTGAAAGATGGGGATATTTTCCTTCAGTGGGTGTTGGCTGGACTATCTCCAATGAAAATTTTATGAAAGGTCAAAATATATTTGATAACCTTAAAGTAAGAGGTAGTTGGGGTAAGATTGGTAATGCTTCTGTACCATCTAATATATCCATTCTTACCGTTACGCAGTTTCCTTTGGCTGTTTATGGTGGAAGTACCGGTACAAGCAACAGCATAGCATCCATTGTACCGCCGGTAACCTATTGGGAGCGGGGCGTTGGAACGGATATAGGTTTGGAGGCGGCTTTTCTGAAGTCAAGATTAAATTTTGAGTTTGATTATTACGAGAGGAAAACAGAAAAGGCCATTTTTGATATTCCTATTTTGACATCACTGGGAACAAGCAGTAGTTCTATATTAGGCAATCAGGCAACCTTTCAAAACAAAGGTGTAGAGTTTGCCGTGAATTGGAGAGATGAAGTCGGGGAGGATTTTAATTACTCATTGGCTGCAAATTTATCTGTGAATAATAATAAGGTTCTGAAAGTATCAACAGGTGCAAATCCAATATATAGTGGCGGAACCGGGCTCACGAGTGGGGCAATGGCAACAAGAACCATTGTTGGTCAACCTATAGGCCACTTCTTTGGGTATGAGGTAATAGGCATTTTTCAGGATCAGTCCGAAATAGACAATTATAAAAATAGTAGTGGAGCTAAAATACAACCGTCCGCAAAACCTGGAGATTTCAAGTATGCGGACAGAAATAACGATGGCGTTATAAGCGGTTTAGATAGGAAAGTGCTTGGTAATCCCAACCCTAAATATACTTATGGTATCAATACGAACTTTAACTATAAAAACTTTGACTTGACACTTGACTTTCAGGGTGTGGCTGGCATAGAAATATATAATGCGAACCTCGGCTGGAGGTACGGTAATGAAAACTTCACCAAAGATTTTTATGATAAACGTTGGCACGGTAAGGGTACTTCCAACACATATCCTTCTGCTAATATAGGGGGTGGGGACAATTATTTGCCAAACTCGTTCTTCGTGGAAGACGGAAGCTATTTTAGGATAAGAAACATGCAATTAGGGTATACTATTCCTAATGTTATATCCCAGAAATGGTTTATAAAAAATTTGCGCATATACGCAAATGCACAAAATCCATTTAACTTTTTCAAGTATAGAGGGTTCTCTCCCGAAATCATAGCAGAAAACAACAGTCCGTTAAACTCGGGTATCGATGCGAATGTATATCCCCTTTCTGCTATTTATAATTTTGGTGTTAATGTAACTTTTTAAATATTGCAGATATGAAAAATAATAGAATAAATTCAGGTATAATTTTGACGACGTTTTCCTTTATGCTTGTTCTTGCTATGGGTTGTGCCAAAAGCTTTTTAGATGTTCCACCGCAGGGGAAAGAAAAAGGAGCCATTTTTTGGCAAAAAGCATCAGATGCAGACGAGGCCGTTAATGCAATGTATGCAAACCTCCGCGAGTGGAATAATGTAGCTTTTGCGGCGCTTGCTGTAGAAAGCATGGGATCGGATGAAGCAGAAAAAGGAAGCACGGCAAGTGACGCTACATTCTTCAACCAATACGATAATTTTACGGTTACGTCAACAGAAGGTCAATTAGGTGGTTTTTGGAAGGCTCAGTATCAGGAAATAAATCTTTGTAATCAGGTTATTACAAATGTTGATACCATGAGTACAGTTGCTGCCGATCTTAAAACCAGGTATATAGCCGAGGCAAAATTTCTCAGGGCATATAGTTATTTTAGATTGGTGCGTGCGTTTGGGGGAGTGCCTCTGAGACTAAGCCTGCCTGCCGATGCCAGTGAGTATAATTTGGCGAAAGCAGATACAGCAGATATATGGAACGCAATCGAAAAAGACCTTACCGATGCAGCTTCTGTGTTGCCCGCAACCTATTCTTCCGCAGACGTTGGACGAGCTACCAAGGGAGCAGCTTTGTCTCTTCACGCCAAAGTATGCATGTATAGAGCGAAATGGGCCGATGTATTTAATTATACCAACCTGGTAATCTCATCGAGTGTATATAGTTTATTCCCTGACTACGAGAAATTATTTAGAGTTGAAAACGAAAATTGTTCAGAATCCGTTTTTGAGATTCAATCATCCTTGATACAGGGGAATAAGGAAGCTTCAAACTCCCAGTTTTCACAAGTGCAAGGCGTACGAGGTGTTACTGGTGGCGGTTGGGGTTTTAATGTGCCTACAACGGCATTGGCAGATGCCTATGAGACCGGGGATCCAAGAAGAGATGCGACTATTATTTTTAGGGGAGAAACAACACCGCAAGGAGATGTTATTCCTGCGGTAGGGGATAATCCTATGTACAACCAAAAATCGTATGTACCGTTTTCTATGTATGTGAACGGTTACAATGAAGGTTGTCAGCAGAATATACGTGTGTTGAGATATGCGGATGTATTATTAATGCATGCAGAGGCTGCTAATGAGTTAGGCAATACGTCACAGGCTCTTGCCTCTTTGGAACTTGTGAGGGCAAGGGCAAGGAAAGGTAATGCTTCTATTCTTCCTGCTGTCACAACAACGGACAAGGCAATGCTTCGTAACGCGATTTGGAATGAAAGGAAAGTGGAGTTGGCTATGGAGTCTGACCGATATTTTGATGTTATTCGTCAGGGGCGCGCTGCGGAAGTGTTTGGCCCCAAAGGATGGAAAGCAGGAAAGAACGAGGTTTGGCCCATTCCCCAAACGGAAATTGATAACAGTGCGGGTACTTTAATACAAAACAAGGGTTATTGATAGTCTTAAAAAAGTATAAGGAAACGCAGGTATGGTAAAGCGAGGCTTTTATAATTCCTGTGATTTATTCCGTTTATTAAAACAAAAAATATTTTACTGATGGAAAAAAATAATATACTGATAAAAAGTAAGGCTTGGACTTTCTTGGCAGTTATAATCCTTATGAGTTCGTGCTATAAAAAGTTTGATGAAAAATCTTATGCGCCTCCTTTTACGATTAATGGCTATACGTCTTCATCTGAAATTGCTGCGTCAAACTTAGTGGCTTATTGGTCATTTGAAGGTGATCTGAAGGAGTCCGTTTCGGGAAATGTCGGAGAGAACAAAGGAACTTCTTTTGCACAAGGCTTTATAGGGCAGGGATTAAAAGGGGCGTTGAACAGCTATGTTTTAACAGATGCTTCCAACGCATTATCATCTTTAAAAAGCTTTACACTTTCCGAGTGGGTAAATACTCCTCCCCCATCTTCTGGAATAATAGGGTTGTTTACTTTGGCCAACACAACAACCTTTTGGGGTAATATAGAGTTGTTTGTTGAAAACGGCAGCACTAATGAAAACGGTAAGCTAAGGCTGCACGTGTCCAAAGGAGGTAATGACTATACATTTGAGGCAGATAATGTTTTGAACCTCTTCAATAAATGGGTAAACATAACATATACTTACGATGAGACGACGAGCATGTTTGCCCTTTATGTTAATGGCTCAAAAGTAAAAAGTGGCACTCTCAATAATCTAACAGGGGCACTGGACTTTACTAATATCGGTAAGGTGGTTTTCGGTTGTGTACAGTTCCAAACGAATCCAAGTCAAACATCTGCGGTCACCTCCCAAGATTGGGCAAGTTTTCTTACAGGGCAAATTGACGAGGTGCGGGTTTATAATAAAGTGTTAGACGACAAAGAAATAAGTTCATTGATTGTTCTTCAGGGAAAGGGATATTGATCAATCAACAACACAAATTAACAGGGTGAAAATTAAAACAATATCATGGGGCTGTTTATACAGCCCCTTTTTATCAATGCAAATGAAAAATAAAATAGCCGTTTTTGTATTCATTTCGACTCTGCTCCTGTTTTCCTGCGGCAGCAAAAAGGATGCTGTTTCCCCACCCGCTACCGATACAAAAAAGAATCCGGTTCTAAACAGTATTACATTAAACGGAGCTACGCTCAGTGCGGTCTTGTTCAATACATCGCTAACGCCAAAAATCAAAGCAAGTTTTTCCGAACCGATAAAATCAACAACACTCCAAGCTATTACACTAACCGATAATAACGGCACAAATATTTCTTATACCACCACCCTTTCCAACGGGGACTCCGTAATCAATATTCAGCCTTCGGCTAATTTGAAGTATCTGACGAAATATAACCTTACGGTTAGCGCTGTGCTGCAATCTGCTTCCGGTGGTAATTTGCAAACGCCCGTTACCGGCGCGTTTGTTACCGTGCTCGATTCTTCCCGAAAGTTTCCTGCAATCAATGATGAAGCATTGCTTGATACGGTTCAAAAACGCACGCTAAAATACTTTTGGGATTTTGCGCATCCCGTTTCCGGTCTGGTGCGTGAAGGCTCAAAGCACGATGCAAAAATTGTTACCAGCGGGGGCAGCGGCTTTGGCGTCATGGCGTTGCTGGTAGCCGCAGATCGTGGTTTTAAAACAAAAGCAGAAGTGTTGACGCGTTTACAAACCATCGTATCTTTTTTAAAAAATACGGCGCAAACCTTTCATGGCGCGTACCCGCATTGGTTGGACGGGGGCACTGGTGCTGTGATTCCGTTTAGTGACAATGATAACGGTGCCGATTTGGTAGAAACGTCTTATTTAATACAGGGATTACTCTGCGCCCGCCAGTATTTTAACGGTGCCGCAGCGGAGGAGGTAAAGTTGCGGGAAGATATTAATACCATAGCGGATAAAGTAGAATGGGAATGGTTCCGGCAAAACAACCAAGATGTACTGTACTGGCATTGGAGCCCGGATAAAGCCTGGGTGATGAACCTTAAAATACAGGGCTGGAACGAGTGTTTGATTACATATCTGTTGGCAGCGTCCTCAAAAAATCATAGCATATCTAAAACGGTTTATGACGATGGCTGGGCGCGGAACGGAGCGATGAAAAACAGCAAAACTTTTTATAATTACACATTACCGCTAGGGCAGGACTATGGCGGCCCGTTGTTTTTTTCACACTATTCGTTTATGGGCCTTAACCCCAAAGGACTAAGCGATGCCTATGCCAATTACGAAACGCAGACAAAGAACCATACTTTGATTAATTACAGTTATTGCAAAGCCAACCCCGCCAATTATTTTGGGTACAGCGATTCTGTTTGGGGATTAACGGCAAGCAATATAAAGAACGGCTACACCGCCAGTTCACCGACTAATGACCGGGGTTTTATCGCGCCTACCGCCGCGCTTTCGTCCATGCCCTACACGCCGCAGCAATCAATGGCCGCACTTAAATTTTATTACTACGTACTGGGTGATAAACTGTTTAAAGAGTATGGTTTTGTGGATGCCTTTTCATTGAACGAAGTAAAAAACGGCGAGCCTTGGTTTGATGATGCTTTTTTGGCCATAGACCAGGGGCCGGTTATGGTAATGATTGAAAATTATAGAAGCGGTTTATTATGGGATTTATTCATGAGCTGTCCCGAGGTGAAAAGCGGATTGACAAAGCTGGGTTTCTCTGGATTTTAAAATCTTCTGATAAAAGGTTTGGATAGAAGGCTTTTAGTAAAAACAAGATTGGATGAAATCCAATCTTGTTTTTTAATGTGTATTTCATACAAATCAAAAATGCCATAATCATAAATCTTCTCTTATCTTTGCATAATAATGCTTGCAATATATTATGCGCGAGTTTTTGAACATAGATGTAAAGACGCCGATTGAAAATTTAAAACAACGCGTTGCTTCGGGAGATGAACATGCCTTCCGCGAGCTTTTCAATTTATTTGCAGAGCGGTTGACCGTATTTGCCTACTCCATTACAAGGAACCGGGATGCAGCCGTGGAGATTTTTGATGAGGTTTTTGTAAAAATTTGGAAAAACAGGGAAATGCTCCCGCAAATTGATAACCTCACCACCTATTTGTATACGGCTACAAAAAATACCGCTTTAAATTACATTTCCACCAAGAGCAAGGAAAATTGCTCAAAGGAGTTTGATTTTATAAACATCGCGTTGGGCGAAGACGAGCGCCCCGACCAGCAAATGATTTCCGCCGAAATATTCGGGAAAATAAAAAAAGCGGTGGAAGAACTACCGCCCAAATGCAAGATAATCTTTAAGCTTGTCCGCGAGGATGGGTTGAAATACAAAGAAGTGGCCGAAGTGCTCAATATTTCCGAAAAAACGGTTGACGCGCAGATGGTTATTGCCGTCAAACGCATATCCCAAAACGTAAAAGGCTATTTTGACACCTTTCCTGCAAGGTTTCAAAAAAATATCAAAAATTTTTAGGGTGAAGTTTTTCATTTGCTGTCTATATAGATAGCAAATGCCATTATGCGCGAAAAACTGGCCATATTATTATCCAGAAAATTATCAGGCGAGGCTACTTCCGATGAGTTGGCTGAGTTGGAGGTGTGGATTAAGGAACACCCACAGGATCACTATTTTATAGAAATTCTGGAGTCTTATTGGCAAAGCCATACCGCGTCGGATTTTGTGAATGTCAGGGACGATGTGCATTTTGAGCAAATTATGAACAAAGCGACCGTTCCGGATTATGATTTACCCGTTGTTCGCACCATTCGTTCTGTAAAAACATTACCGTGGAAAAAATGGTTGACGGCTGCGGCGGTCATTGGGTTGGTATTCGCATTGGGGTTGATTGTTAGCCGGCAAAAACCCGTGTCTGAAAATGTTCCGGAGAACATAAATATCGTATCCACCACCCTGGGCGCAAAATCCCAGGTTTTGCTGCCCGACGGTTCCAAAGTATGGCTGAATGCCGCCTCAAAATTGCATTATGATAAACAGTTTAACGGCAAGCTACGCGAGGTGTATCTGGACGGCGAGGCTTATTTTGACGTAAGAAAAGATAAAAAACGTCCGTTTATTGTGCATACGTCGGACATCGACATCAGGGTGCTCGGTACCGCGTTCAACGTAAAATCTTATAAGGATGAGCCGACGATTGAGGCAACGCTCATACACGGGTCAATACAGGTAATCAACAAATTGCAAAAGAATTTGCCCAAGATTATCCTGAACCCCAGTGAAAAACTTGTATTTATCAAAAATGCCGCATCCAATAGCGACAACTTGATGGAGGACGCGGCCGTTGCTAACAGAAATAATATTGAAAAAATACATGCCGGTTATTTGGTCACGAAAATCCTGCCTGCGGAAAGCGACTCTTCATTTGCGGAAACCTCTTGGGTGCAAAACAGGTTGCTGTTTGACGGGGATTCGTTCAGTCAACTGGCGGTGAAGATGGAACGTTGGTTTGGGGTAAAAATTCATTTTGAAGATAAATCTGTAGCAAATTACAGGCTTCGGGGCGTGTTTGAGGACGAAACGATAGAAGAGGCGTTAAAAGCATTACAGCAAATATCTTCTTTTAATTATATGATAAATGATAAAGACGTAACAATCACTAAATAAAAAAAGGCCGGAAAATGCTGCAACATAATCCGACCCGGAAAGATAAACGGAATGCCGAATGGATAGAGCAATTCCTATTGTTTAACTGTTAAATCAAAAGTATGAAAAAAAATGTACCTAAAGAAGCCAAAGCGCTTTTTTGCAGGGTGCTGCTGAAAACTTTGCTTGTTATGAAGGTTGCAATGGCAATTATTTTGTTTACAGCTTTTCAGGTAAAAGCGGGTAATGCATCGGGACAGATCATCTCTTTGGACCTCAAGAACACGGATGTCCGAAGTGTGCTGACCGAGATAGAGAAAAGCACGCGCTATCGTTTTCTGTACAACTACGAGTTGAGCGGCCTTAAAACCAAACTCGACTTTAATGCACAGAGCGCATCGGTAAATGACGTGCTCAATAAGCTGTTGACTGGCAACAACCTGACGTACAAAAAACTTAACCGGAACCTTATTGCCATAGTGTCTACTATTGACGCGGAAAAAAGGCAGGTTCAGATTACCGGTAAAATCACCAATGACAAGAACGAGCCTATAGCAGGAGCTTCCGTGACCGAGAAGGGAACTGCCAATGGCGTAGCAACCAACGATGCAGGGGAATATTCCATAACCGTTGGGGACGCTGCGGTACTTGTTATAAGTGCGGTCGGTTATCAAACACAGGAAATAATCGTGGGCAACCGCGCCTCGATTGACGTAAGGCTGGTGGCTGCAATCGCAAGCCTTGACGAAGTGGTGGTGGTTGGTTACGGTACACAAAAGAAAAGTGTAGTGACCGGAGCTATTTCAAGTGTTAAGTCAAAAGATTTGGAAGATATGCCCGCCCCGCGTCTTGAAGATGTTTTAAAAGGCAGGACGTCCGGCGTAACGGTGGCATCCAATTCAGGCCAACCGGGTACGCAGTCTTCCGTTATGATTCGGGGTATTACCTCCATCAATAATTTTGACCCTTTATATGTTGTTGACGGTGTACCTGTAGGCGGCGGTATAGATTATCTGAATGCCGGCAATATAGAATCCGTAGAAGTTTTAAAAGACGCGGCTTCCGCAGCTATATATGGTACGAAGGCGGCCTCTGGCGTTATACTGGTAACGACCAAAAAAGGGAAATCAGGAAGTTTTTCTGTAAACCTGAATGGTTATTATGGCACACAGGCGCCAGCCAGAAAGCTGCATTTATTAAATGCCACGGAATATGCCACTTTAAGAAATGAGTCTGCTTTGGCTGCAGGTAAAGGTCTTGTTTATGCAAACCCAGAATCTTTAGGCAAGGGTACGGACTGGCAGTCTGTGATTTTTGATGACCATGCCAAAATCCAGAATTATGAATTAGGGATGTCAGGCGGTAACGAAAAATCCACCTTCTTTGCCTCTTTTGGCTATTTTGACCAAGACGGTATTGTGATGCCTTCCATCTCAAACTATAAGAGGTTTTCCATTCGTGTAAACTCCGAGCATAAACTGAAAAGCTGGTTAAAGTTTGGCGAAAGCGTTTCTTATGCCAGAACAAAGAGCCAAAGCGGGTTTGATGCAAACGGATATTTCGGCGGGCCGTTAAGTTCTGCTGTAAACCTCGACCCCATTACGCCAGCAGTTGTTACTGATCCGGAATTGCTGAAACAATCACCTTACTCCGATCCGACATTCAGTAAATATTTATTGCGGGATGCCAATGGTAATCCTTACGGTATTTCACAAAAAATCAGTCAGGACATGACTAATCCTTTAGCGTATGCTAAGAGAGTAGAAGGTAATTTTGGTTGGGGCGATAAGTTTGTGGGCAATGCTTATTTTGAAATAGAACCGATTAAGGACTTAAGAATCAGGTCTAATTTTGGTGCAGATCTTGCCTTTTGGGGCGGGGAAAGCTTTACGCCGTTATATTATATGAGTTCTACGCAGTCCAATATGACGAACACCAGCTTTAACAGGTCTATGAACAGGGCGTTGAACTGGGTGTGGACAAACACGGCTTCTTATAGCAAAACCATAGATAAACATAACGCCACATTATTGGTGGGTACAGAAGCCCGTAAAAATCAGGGTATAGGTGTGAACGGAACTTACATCGGTCTTCCGGCAAATACTTTTGGCGATGCTTCCATGAACTTTAAAATAGCGCCCAGCAATACACAAGCAGGTGGATATGAATACCAGCCGTATAACATATCATCCCTGTTTGCCCGGTTAAATTATGATTATGACGGAAAGTATTTGCTGACCGCAGTGTTCAGGAGGGATGGTTCTTCCCACTTTGGTAGCAACAACGTATATGGAAACTTTCCTTCTGTTTCCGTGGGCTGGATACCTTCCCGTGAATCTTTCTGGGGCGTAAATAATGATGCAATATCTTATCTGAAAATACGCGCCGGTTATGGCGTAAACGGTAATGACAACCTGGATGCTTTCAGATATGTATCAACTATTGGTGCCGTGGGCACTTATCCCATCGGTGGCATTATCACTACGGGCAATGCGCCTTTGGCGCCGGCCAACCCTGATTTAAAATGGGAACAAACCTCGCAGTTGAACTTCGGGTTTGACATGTCCTTTTTGCGAGGCTTTACCGCAACCGTTGATGTGTTTAAAAAGAAAACCACAGGGATGCTGATGCAGATAAAACTGCCCGGCTATGTGGGTGCCAGCAATCAACCTTGGGGTAACATAGCATCTATGGAAAACAAAGGCGTGGAAGGCGAGATTGGCTATGCAAAGAGTTTTGGTGATTTTGGTTTAGATCTTAAGGCCAATGCTTCTTATATCGAAAACAAAGTAACGGACATCGGTGACAATAATTTTATCACTTATGCCAACTTTCAGGCAAGTTCCTATGAGGTCAGCAGAAAAGTGGTCGGACAGCCTATAAACGAGTTCTATGGGTTTAAACATCTGGGCATTTTCCAAACACAGGATGAGATTAATAACTATGTGGACAAAAATGGCCAGAAAATCCAGCCGGATGCCAAGCCTGGTGATTTTAAATGGGCAGATATCAATGATAATGGAAGAATAGATGATGCCGACAGGACATATCTGGGCAACCCCACGCCAAACTTTATGTACGGTTTTACGATTGGCGCTAATTACAAAGGGTTCGACCTCAAGATATTTTCACAAGGTGTTTCCGGCAACAAGATATTCCAGCAGTTAAGAAGGTTGGACATACAGGATGCGAATTATTCCACGGCGGCATTAAACCGTTGGACAGGCCCCGGCACCTCCAATTCTTATCCGAGGTTAGTGGATGATGATCCCAGTCACAACTTTTCTTATCCCAGTGATTTTTATCTGGAAGACGGCGCTTATTTCAGGATTAAAACCCTTCAGTTAGGGTACAACATCCCGCTACGCTTGCTTGAGAAGGCAAACATTAAAAACGCGCGTGTGTACGTGAGCGGAAACAACCTGTTGACCTTTACCAAATATACCGGGTATGACCCCGAAATAGGCGGTACCGGCGGCGGTTGGCTGTTCAGTATAGACAGGGGCATTTATCCTCAGGCGCGTTCTTATATGGTGGGCGTTAATCTTACTTTTTAATCCGCAAAAATTCAACATCATGAAAAATAAAAATATTCTATATATATTTTTATGGGCCTTACTGTTGCAGTCAGTATCGTCCTGTAGTAAAAGCTTTTTGGAAACAAATCCCAAGGGGCAAACATTTGAAAACAACTATTATTCAAGCGCAGAAGAGGTTTATTCCGGCATGATTGCCGCCTATGCGGTGCTGGGCACTGAAACAAGCGGTGCGGCCACGGACTGGTATTGCGACAAACTGGGCCCGTTGAACTCGGCAGGGGATGATTGTTATGCAGGGGGTGGTACCTCAACCGATATGCCTTCCTGGCAAGCATGGAACAGCTATACCCTTAGTGCTGCGGTAGGCCCGCAGGCCGGATATTGGGGAGTCAATTACGGCGGTATATATAGGGCGAACCTGATATTACAAAAGTTGGATGGAACTACTATTGCCGGTCTTACGGACGAAATGCGCAGCAGGTATATAGCCGAGGCCAAGTTTTTACGTGCCTATTTTTATTTTGAGCTCGTAAGGCTGTTTGGCAATATACCGTTAATAACCGTACCGCTTGAAGCAAAAGATTGGTACACCGTTACCCAGGCAAAGCCGGAAGAGGTGTATGCACAGATAGAAAAAGACCTGAATGATGCTATCGCAGTACTGCCTTCCGTGGTACCGGCTTCCGAAGGAGGCAGGGCTACTAAGGGTGCGGCGACAGCTATGTTGGGCAAAGCAATTCTTTTCCAAAATAACGAGTCCCGGATGAAAGATGCGGCCACTTTGTTTGAAGGCGTGATCACTTCCGGGGTGTATGACTTGTTGCCTAATTTCCCTGACGTATTCAGTCCGGAAAATAAGTTCAATAAAGAATCTGTTTTTGAAATAGTACACTCCTCCGCTCAAAATGCCCAGTGGGGTCAAAATCCGTTCTCCGGCAATATTTATGTGGCTATGATTGGCCCGAGGGATTATACCGGAAGTAAATATTATTCCGGTTGGAGTTTTAACCCCATCACGCCCGAACTGGTGGATGTGATGAAGGGAGACCCCCGCTATCCTTATACTATTGCAAATGTGGATAGTCTTGTAAAAGCTACATCAGGGGCAAATTATAAGGAAGGGTATCAGAACACGGGATATTTTATTGAAAAATTTGCACCGCTCAGAAAGTATATCTCCACCGTTGGGCAGGATATCCTAAACTATCCGAACGATTATATCGAAATCCGCTTTTCGGATGTTTTGCTGATGGCGGCCGAAGCTGAGCTTAGAGGCGGCGGCTCTACTGCAAAAGCACAGGAATATCTGAACAAGGTTCGTGCAAGGGTTGGTCTGCCTTCTGTTCCCGCCACGCTGGACAATGTTTATAAGGAAAGAAGGCTTGAATTAGCGACCGAAGGCCATAGGTGGTATGATTTGGTACGCACCGGTAAGGCGGCTACAGTTTTGACTTCGAAAGGTTTCAAGGCCGGCACGCATGAAGTGTTACCTATTCCTTTGAACGAACTGAACAATACCAAGCTTGTACAAAACAAGGGTTATAATTAACATTTGAGGTATTGAAAAATAATAACCCAATATTGTGAATAATAAAAGATATTCAAATGAAAACCATATATAAACAAATTATATTCCTGGGCAGCCTTTCTTTGTTTGTTTTGCTCTTTAAGGCGTGTACGCCGGATAAAGGGGGCACTTTAGGCATCAAGGCAAAAGCCGATTTTAATATTATCAACAAGGATGGAAATAATCTTATTTTGGCAAATAATTCTTCCAGTCCTTCCATCCCTTATTGGACTATTGTAGAAACAGGTGCAAAATTCTCCGGAGATTCGGCCAAAGTGTATTTGGGTTTTGCCGGCACGTATCACATCAAGCAAACAATTACTTCTAAGGGCGGAATTGATGAAGCTACCAAAGAGGTAACGATAGCAAGCACAGACCCTAAGGTGTGTGCGGACGGCACCGTACAAGGTTTTTTAAGCGGGTGTTCAGAAAAAACATGGCGCTTGTTGCAAGCGGCCGGTGCCTTGGGCGTAGGCCCGAGTGAAGCTGACCCTGCAAGCTGGTGGGCAAGTAACGCGGACGATGTAACCACGGGAAGGCCTTGTGCTTTTAATGATAAATACACTTTTGCTTTAGATTCTCGCGGTACTTTTAAATATGATAACGGCGGAGATTATTGGTCAGATGCCATAGGCACGGCCAACAATTCTTGCCAAAGCAATTCCACCCTGTCCGGCGACCAGGCAGCATGGGGTTCCAATGATACCGATTTTGCGTATATGTTGCTGCCCGGCGACGCAAACCATCCTTTGGGTTATTTAAGAGTAACGGGGCGTGGAGCACATATCGGACTGGAAAAAGTGCAGAACACGGCGCAATCGGCAACTCCCGCAACATCTGTTACTTACAATATCGCAGATACGGCAACAGTAAACGGGCATCAGCGATTAACATTAACAATAATGTCAAAAAACAGCCCTTCAGACGCTGGAGAGGTTTGGTGGCGGTTTATATTGAGCACTAATTAGTATTAATGTTATAGACCTATAAGATTCGTAATCTTATAGGTCTATCTTTTTTTAAATGTATAAATATGAAATGAACATAAAAATCAGCGAGCTAAATTATATCCCAAGCGATGATGATTTTAATGTAAATTCCATCTGGACATAATAAAAATCAAAAATAAACAGATGAAAATGTTGTATCCGTTAACGGTATTTGTGATGATGTTGGCGGCCTGCGGAAAAGGTGGCGGAGGTAATAATACTACACCCATTATAAACAATCCGTCGCTTTCTGTGATAGATGTTAAACAGGCCCGGGATAACAAGAATACAACCAACTTCAGGTTTTTTGTCAATTTAAGCAAAGCCGTCCCGTCACAAATCACCGTTAAATACTCCACGATAAACGGCACCGCCATGGCAGGTACCGATTACACGGCCACTTCCGGAACACTGACTATACCGGCAGGAAAGGATGTAGCATATATAGAAGTGCCGGTAACGGGAGATAGCCTGCGGCAGGCGGATCAGGATTTCTATTTACAGCTTTCTGATCCGGTGAACGCTACAATCAATGGCACAGGAAAGGCAACGGGAACCATCGAAAACAACGGCACTTACCTGCCCACCGACAATGGTGGCTATACCACGCCTACCTCCTATCCCGGCTACACATTGGTGTGGAGTGATGAGTTTGACGGCTCGGCCATCAACACCAGCAATTGGAACTTTGAGCAAGGCGGTAATGGCTGGGGCAATAATGAGTTGGAATATTATACTAACAGCAGCAAAAACGCCTTCGTTTCCAACGGCAATCTTATTATTGAGGCGCGCAAGGAAACCGTGGGGAGCAACAATTATACTTCTGCTCGGCTGAATACTTCCGGAAAAAAGGACATTCAATATGGCAGGATTGACATAAGGGCAAAACTTCCCGTAGCCCGCGGATTGTGGCCCGCTTTGTGGATGCTTGGTTCAAACTTCTCTACAGTAGGCTGGCCGGCCTGTGGCGAGACAGATATAATGGAATTAGTGGGTCAGAACCCCAATCAGGTATTGGGCACGCTCCACTGGGCATTGGCAAACGGCCAGCATCAGCACAAAAGCGGTTATTATAATCTGACTTCCGGCGATTTTTCACAACAGTTTCATGTCTTTAGCTTGATTTGGAAGGAAAATTACATGCAGATATTGGTAGACGATAAAGAAAGTATCACTATTACCGATAAGGATATGGAAGGTGGAAAATGGCCTTTTAACGCCAAACAGTTTTTGATATTCAACGTGGCGGTAGGCGGAGACTGGCCCCTTGCACCACCGGCAACAACCACTTTTCCGCAAAGAATGTTCGTGGATTATGTAAGGGTCTTTCAATAAGAGAATGAATTTAATCCGTTTCTTTTTGTAAAAATATAGCGATGAAAACTTTTAGTCCGATAAATAGGGCCACTGTGGTATGTTGGCTATTGGTGATGTTTTTATTTGTGAATTGTGGCAAAGGCGGGAACAATCCGTCACCCACCCCTACTCCTCCTACCCCGGAGCCGCCCACTCCTCCGGCCGCGTCGTCGGATGTGACGATGTGGCTGACCAAGGCAGATAAATCCGTGCTTTTTAAAAAACAAACCACTGCCATCAATTTTTCTGCTACGGGTAATGCAAGCAAGTCCATAACAGTGGACTCCACGCAGGCCTATCAAACAATGGATGGATTTGGCTTTGCATTGACGGGCGGTAGCGCTTATTTGATAAACCGTTTGCCTGAAAAAGACAAGAATAATTTGTTGAAGGAGTTGTTCACGACAGATAGCACTTTTATCGGCATCAATTATCTGCGGATAAGTTTAGGTGCTTCCGACCTGAGTAGTAATGTTTTTACTTATGATGAATCAGAAACCCCCGACCCGACCCTCTCAAAATTTGATTTAGGCCCCGACAGATATGATTTGATTCCGGTTTTAAAAGCCATCATTAGCTTACAACCCAATATTAAAATTCTGGCGTCGCCGTGGACGGCACCCACCTGGATGAAGACGAACAAGGCCTATGTGGGCGGCAGCCTCGACCCACAGTATTACGACGTTTACGCAAAATATTTTGTAAAATATATCGAGGCCATGAAAGCGAACGGCATAACCATTGACGCCGTTACTGTTCAAAATGAGCCGCAACACGGCGGCAACAATCCCAGTATGGTAATGTCGGCTGCCGAGCAGGCGGAATTTGTAAAAAGCAGCTTAGGGCCTGCATTTAAAGCCGCAGGACTGTCAACAAAAATCATTATTTGGGATCACAACTGTGATAACCCGAATTATCCTATCACGGTATTGAACGATCCAGATGCCAAACAGTATATTGACGGGTCTGCATTCCATCTATATGGAGGGGATATATCTGCCCTGACCACGGTACATAACGCCCATCCGGATAAAAATCTATACTTTACGGAGCAATGGCTCGGCGGGCCAGGAAATTTTCCTGATGATTTTCTTTGGCACACGAAAAACCTGGTTATAGCCGCTCCTAAAAACTGGAGCAGAAATGTGCTGGAATGGAACCTGGCGGCTGATATCAATTATAACCCACATACGCCCGGAGGATGCTCTACCTGTATGGGTGGGGTAACGATTGATGCAAGCATTACCCGCAATGCCAATTATTATGCTATCGCGCATGCGTCTAAATTTGTGCCTGCTGGTTCCAAAAGGATTGCCAGCACCGAATTGTCCGGCCTGTCAACAGTGGCGTTTCTTACACCGGAGGGCAAAAAGGTTCTGATCGCCTTAAATGACGGCTCGTCTGCCCAAACGTTTAATATCCTTTTTAAGGGAAAATATGCACCCGTTACCTTAGATGCGAAGAGTGTGGCCACGCTGGTTTGGTAATAATGGGATATAATTTGATGTGATGATATTGGGGCATGATAAAAGGTTCATTACACCGTAAATCAACCCCATCATTCTTAATAAGAATAAAACAAACGAATATGTATAAATTTCTTGCAGTTGCGATGCTTTTTGGGGTGTTTGGGTGCGCGTCGGACAAAGATGGCGGCGGTCAGAAGCCGTCCGCGGACAAGGGTCCGGGCACGTTCCCGCCCGATGGCAAGAGCGCCACGGTCTACACGACGGCGGACACGGCGGGCTACCGTCTGGCGAAGACGGACAGCGCCGTTCATTTCACCGAGATGGGGCAGCCGAGGGAGACCGAGGTGTGCGTGTTCGTGGACCCCGGCAAAAGGTTCCAGACGGTGGTGGGCATAGGCGGCGCGCTGACGGACGCGTCAGCGGAGACCTTTGCGAAGCTTCCCGGGGAAAAGCAGGAGGAGCTGTTGAGGGCATATTACGACCCGGCCTCCGGTATCGGTTACTCCGCCGGGCGCACCAACATGAACAGCTGCGATTTTTCGAGCGGCAGCTATACCTACGTGGCCGACAACGACACGTCGCTCGGCACGTTCGACATCGCGCACGACATGCGGTACAAGATCCCGTTCATAAAGGGGGCGATGGGCGCCGCGGGCGGCAGGCTCGCCATGCTGGTCAGCCCGTGGAGCCCGCCGGCGTGGATGAAGGACAACGACGACATGCTGCACGGCGGCAAGCTCAGGAAGGAGTATTACGGGCTCTGGGCCAACTACTACGTGAAGTACGTCAACGCGCTGGAGAAAGAGGGCGTGCCCGTCTGGGGGATTTCGGTACAGAACGAGCCGATGGCCACGCAGGCGTGGGAGAGTTGCATATACACCGCCGGGGACGAGGCCGACTTTATCAAGACCGCCCTGGGCCCCGCGTTAAAGAAGAACGGCCTGGGCGATAAAAAGCTCATCATCTGGGACCACAACCGCGATTTGATCTACCAGCGCGCCAGCACCACGCTCAAGGACCCGGAGGTGTCAAAGTACGTCTGGGGCATCGGTTTCCACTGGTACGAGACGTGGACGGGCAGCGACATGATGTTCGATAACCTGAAAAGGACGGCGGAGGCCTTCCCCGACAAGAACCTTGTCTTCACGGAGGGGTGCAGGGAGAAGTTCTCGATGGACAGCGTGGGCAACTGGCACCTGGGCGAGCGTTACGGGCAGTCCATGATAAACGACTTCAACGCGGGGGCGGTGGCGTGGATAGACTGGAACGTTCTGCTGGACGAGAGGGGCGGCCCGAACCACGTGGGCAACTATTGCTTTGCTCCCGTGCACGCGGACACGCGGACGGGCGGGCTCGTCTACACGAACGCGTACTATTACATCGGCCACTTCTCGAAGTTCGTGCGCCCCGGCGCGAGGCGGGTGATTGCCTCCACGAACAGGACGGATTTGCTGTCCACGGCGTTCTTGAACACGGACGGGACGGTGGCGGTCATCGTGATGAACAGGGGCGGCCACGCGGTGGGGTACAATTTGTGGATGGACGGCAGGGCGGTACAGATAAGGAGCCTCCCGCATTCTATACAGACTATCGTGATTTGATGTATGTAAATTTAAAAAGAGAGTTGTTGTGATCTATTCTAATAGTCGATATTTTTTAAGGAGCATAAGGTATAAATATAGTAAAGTTGGTTATAGCTCTTTCTTTGGGTAAAATACATTTAGGAACATGGTTTATTTTTATTGAAAACAAATAATATAAATTGAATAGCCAATACTGCGGGGAAGATACCTTTTGATTAATGTATCTTCCCCGCAGTTGTTATTATAATCCTGCATTTTTTCTCGAAGCAATGCCGAAATAATTTCTGAGTAATATCAGTATTGCTAAAATCCTTTGAAATTTTTATACAGGGGTTCTTTTGTTGGACACACCCTCTTCATCATATTTGCTATGATAATTAAGAAGTGTTTATACTAACTTTACAGTGCACCTGTTTACTACAACAGTAAAAAATTTGTCATGAAAAGTAGCATGATACATTCATCCCAAGTAGACGTATGATTATATGTAAAGTTCCATCAGGCATTAAAAAAGAAATTATATACACATGAAAAATTATTTGTTTGCATTTGTGTTCTTATGGCTGCTGACACCATTTTATTCAAATGCCCAGAAAGTGGCTGCCCAAAAAACGGCTTCTATTTCTTATACACTAAAGATTGACAAGCATATTTCTGATTCTGCGTTAGTTGATTTGGTGCAAAAGCAAACCCTTCGCTATTTCTGGGACTTTGCGCATCCGGTGAGTGGACTGGCGCGTGAACGTAGCAATGAAACATTTAATTATGGGCGCGAGGTGGTAACCACCGGAGGTACGGGTTTTGGTATCATGGCCATCATCACGGGGGTGAACAGGGGATGGATAGAAAGAGATACCGCAGCGCGCTTTTTATTAAAGATGGTAAAGTTTCTCTATAAAGCAGATGCTTATCATGGCGTTTTCCCCCATTGGCTGAATGGTGAAACAGGAAAAACAATCCCTTTCGGCCGAAAAGACGACGGCGCTGATTTGGTGGAGAGCGCCTTCCTGTTCCAAGGGCTACTTTGTGCCAGACAATATTTTAACGGCGATAATGATGTGGAGCGGCAGTTGCGTGGTCGTATCAATGGTTTATGGAATGATATCGAATGGGACTGGTTTACGCGCGAAGGCCGTGAGGTATTATACTGGCACTGGAGCCCTAATAACGGCTGGGCTATGAACTTTCCGCTTCGCGGGTTTAATGAATGTTTGATCACGTATGTACTGGCTGCTTCGTCCACAAGATACCCGGTAGACAGTAAAGTGTACCACCGCGGCTGGGCGCAAAGCGATTTCTTTAAAAACGGAAAACAGTTTTATAACATCACATTGCCATTAGGCTTTGATTATGGCGGGCCATTGTTCTTTTCTCATTATTCGTTTTTAGGGTTAAGTCCAAAAGGTTTAAAAGATCAGTATGCCGACTACTGGCAGCAAAACCAAAATCATACGTTGATTAATTATGCGTATTGTGCAGACAATCCAAAATCCTTTAAAGGATATGGTGAAAATTGTTGGGGACTTACCGCAAGCGATGACCCGAATGGTTACGATGCCCATCAGCCGACAAATGATAATGGCACGATTACGCCTACCGCAGCGCTCTCGGCGTTTCCGTATACGCCCGATAAATCCATGAAAGCACTAAGACATTTTTATGTGGATTTGGGCGATAAAATATGGCGGGAGTATGGTTTTACAGATGCTTTTAACGAAACCAAAAACTGGTATGCTGATTCGCATCTGGCTATAGACCAGGGGCCAATAGTTGTGATGATAGAGAATTATCGTACGGGTCTTTTGTGGAACCTTTTTATGAGCTGCCCTGAAATACAGGACGGATTAAAAAAGTTAGGCATTCAAAGCCCGTGGATAAAATAAACCTTAATCTCGTTTACATTCGGGCATTATAGAAATATTTAAATAAAACACACGCCCGTGTTATCTTTGCCGTGTCATGGCCACATTGAAACAAACACTGGACACACAGGAACTTGTTGACGAATTTTTCGAGGATACGAAGCTGTTAGGTATCGTAACCACGGTGAAAGACTATCGCTTTTGCTGGAACCTGAACAATCTGTTGGACATGGACTTTCGCATTAACCATGACATAGAAATACAGCGTATCAAAAAAAAGCGTACTTATTTCTTTTCGGTGTACGAATATCATGAGCCTAATACATCGCTTTGCCATTATTTATATAACAATCTTTTTGATGGGGAATTTTTGTTGCCGGAGTTTAAAAACCTCGATTTTCTTTGGCTCATGAAAGATGATATGGTAACGGATGAATACCTGTCGCAACTTATATTTTTGTTGCGCGACATCCCCGGCGTGCAATTAGTAACCGAGCTGACAAATGAAAAAATAAAGAACAAAGAGTTTTTGATTTTTTGAGAACGCTTCTTTTTGTCAAGATAAATTAAATTTAAAAACGAGGTTATAGCCTTTTATCCAAACATCAAATCCACGGTAATACCGTCTGCAAAAAATTTCCCCTGTTGGGTTAGTTTTAAAAAATGATTTTCGGCCACAAGTTGACAAAGGCCGATTCTTTTTTGTGCGTGCCGTAGGATTTGAGCCGCATCCTTTTCATCAAAAAAACGAAGGTCAAGCCCTTCGATGGTGCGCAGCGAGGTCATGATGTATTCGTTTTTTATTTGCTCTTTTGTCAGAACTTCCTGTTCATAATGCGGGGTGTGCTGCGCGATGGCAGCGATGTATTTTTGGTTATTGGACAAATTCCATCGGCGCACGTTGCCGTTATAGGAGTGCGCGCCCGGGCCGATGCCTATATAAGGTTTGCCCTGCCAGTAACTGCTGTTGTGCCGGCTGCGGTAGCCGGGTTTGGCAAAGTTTGAAATTTCGTAATGTTCATATCCGGCTTCTCTCATCCATTGCATCAGGAGCGTAAAATGTTCCGATTGTTGTGCGGCGTCCGTGTCGTTTTTTTGTTGCAGGCGGATAAGTTTGTGCAGCGGGGTTTGGGGCTCCACTGTCAGCGCGTAGCAGGAAAGGTGCGGGATGTTCATGGCCACGGCTTTGTCCACATTTTGTTGCCACTTTGCCGCGCTTTGTCCG
This sequence comes from Niabella sp., assembly GCA_047601605.1. Taxonomy (GTDB): domain Bacteria; phylum Bacteroidota; class Bacteroidia; order Chitinophagales; family Chitinophagaceae; genus Niabella. The sequence continues at coordinate 506,266 of JASGIU010000002.1, read as the reverse complement.
GGTACGCCATAAATCAGGTCAATGGTTATGTTATCAAAAGCTGCTTTGGCAAGTGCTAACGCCTCTGCGGCTTGTGCAGCGTTGTGCGCGCGGTGCATCCATTGCAGGTCTTCTTCAAAAAAAGATTGTATGCCGATGCTTAGTCGGTTGATGCCGCACCGATACCAGTCGTTTAAGGAGACCTTGTTTATATCATCCGGGTTTGTCTCAAGCGTTATTTCTGCGTTTGGCAATACATCAAAATGATTGTGCACGGTTTCAAGCAATGAGGCAAGTTCTTCGCTTGTTAAAAGGCTGGGCGTGCCGCCACCGAAATAAACGGTTTCCACAGGAAACTGTTGTTGAGCGGCAGCCCAAGTTATTTCTTGTTGCATGGCGTTGACCACCTCCCCTTTTTTTCTCAGCGAGGTAGTGAAATGGAAATTGCAATAATGACATGCCTGCCTGCAAAAAGGAATATGTAAATAAATGCCGCCCAAAAGTTTTATTGTTTGTATGAAAAACTGGAGATACCCGATGTTAATTTCATCCGTTCACAAATAGCGAAAATACGATTTTTGGGAGAGGTGGGTGTATGTTGAATTACAATACCATTGTTGATGATTAGTTTTTTAACCCCTATGTACATAGAAATCAGAGACCGTTCCTGTTTCGTCAAACAATATTATTAAAGTTCCGGTATCTATTCCTCTTTTTGCAAATCCTAAGTAATAACGGAACTCTTTGTTTGTTTTTGTCTCTGGCTCTCCGAGTAAATTAGTTATCTCTTCCGCTGTTTTTCCTTTGAGATAATGAGTGTTTCTTAGACTATTCATCATATCCCAACGCAAAGACCATTCGGCTTCCGTTTCTTTCCAATTTTTCCATTTCTCAGAATCAAAAGTTTCGTGAGAAAACCGTCCTCTTAGAAAGAAAACAAGTAAGATGGCTAAAAGAATAGTAAGACTTCCATATTTAAAAAACTTACTCATCAAAGAATAGTGTTAGTTATCTGTTATCGTAAAAAGAATATTAGATAGACGCCCATTTCTGTTTAAGGTTTCTTGCCGAAGTGGCTGTTTGTTTCATTGCTGTTCGTTTTATATTATCTGTTTTCTTTTATTAATGCTGTTTCTGAAAGTCTGTCATGAAATCCGTTTTTCGTAAAGAAATAAGAAATGCAGTCAAGTGGGATTAGCCTGCAAAGCGTTCGGCGCAGTATATCTCCGTTTGTTGGCTTTTCGCCGTTGCTGGTTACTACTTTAGTCTTCGTTATAAATTTAGCAAATGTTTTTTGGTATTTAGCTTCCATTATATAGTAGTATCCAATAAAAGACGCAATCCAAATGAGAGATGTGGCTAATGACTGGATAATCGAATTGTCAAATTTTAATGAGGTCGTTAGAATAAAGACGATAATTTGCCAAACGGTTGTGTCAATAATAAAGTGCAGTGCTCTTGTCAAAGAACTTACTTTTTTGCTTTCAAATTTTAACTTTTCTGCCTCCTGTGTTTCAACGGTTTCTTTTATTTGTTCAAAGATGCGTGCGTCTATTTTTCTGTTTTTAATCTCTTCTTTGGCTGTTTCAGTGGCAGAAGGTTGATACCTGTCCCGGTCAACCGTAACAATTTTAATAAGTTCTTCATCAGTCTGTTCTGACATTACTTTTCGATAGTCAAAGTCCATATTGAGTTAGTTAATTTAAATGATTCTTGTAAAGCTTGGCACAGCGTCTTCATTTTAAACCTTTGTTTCCATCCGCAAGCATTTTTAATCAGTTTATGCTATAAAGATAGGAAAAACAAGGCCCCTCGCTTTATTCAAGTATCTAACATTTTAGCTTTTTAGCGAATCCGAAGGCTTCTCACCTTTATAGTCGGATAGTTTATGTGGTGTTCGACCCCGAAGGGGTTGCACATATGGTGTTCTGTTTTTCTTATAAATATATTACTTCGGAAAAGTCTTAAACAAAAGGTTACAATTCTTATTTGGTGTAATATTATTATCAACCCAACTGCATGATTTGCTTGATGGTTTCGGTAACGCCGTACTCGTTGTTTGTCTTTTCGGTCATGAAGTTGGCCACTGCGGCCACTTGTGGCTCAGCGTTCTTCATGGCATAACTATATTTGGCAGATTGTAGCAGTTCGAGGTCGTTCATATAATCGCCAAAGGCAAGCGTTTCGTCTGGGGAAATGCCCAACCACTCTTGCAGGTATTTGATGGCAGTGCCCTTGTTGGCGGTGGCGCTGGTAATGTCCAGCCACACCTTTCCGGACACCGCAATTTTGTAATCTTTCGCAAATGGTTCAAAATGCGGGAAACTGTTTTCGGCAGAGCCTTTTATATCGCATATCGAAATCTTGAGGATGGTGTCGGTCACGGAAGATAAGTCATACACAATTTCATACCGTTGATAATATTGCAGGGCAACTTTTTTCAGTTCATCGTTGCAGGGCTCCATGTAGGCCAGCTCGCGGCCGCAGGCAATGGCCACCGTATCAGGAATGGGTCGGGCGATAGACGCAAATTTTGCTACATCCTCGTGAAGGAGCGCATTGGTCAGCAACACGTCCTCGTTGTGCAACAAATAACTGCCGTTATCAGAAGCAAAATAGGCATAGGGTTTCAGCGGTTCAAACTGGCGCAACATGCCTTGGTAGGGACGGCCGCTAGCCAGCACGAACACGATGCCACGTGCCTGTAGCTGTTTTATGATGTCCCAAAAATCCGGTGGAATTTGTTTGTCGTCTGTTAATAAAGAGCCGTCTAAGTCTGTAACAATTAATTTTATCATGCTTTTATCATCCTTTCTTCAAGGGTGCAAAGGTACAGCAATCACCCGAGATACGGGAGCGGCTTAATCCCGCTATCCTATTTTTACGAATAAGCGCACGATGAGCGCCACGCCAAAACAAATCAGGATACCCCCGTTCACGCGGTTTAGTATATGGATGTTATGAGGCGTCATCTTGTTGCGTATCTTGTTGGCGAGCATCACCTTGCAGATGTCGGCAGAAAGCACCAGCAGCAGGCAGGTGGCAAAAATAACAATACGTTCTTTGATGGTATGGGTAAGCGAAGAGGTGGATACCGTTAGCCAAAACAGGATGACGGCGGGGTTTAGCGTGTTCATGAAATAGCCCGAGAGCAGCAGTTTTGCATAGTCACGCTTGCGCAACAGGTTACTTACGATTTTACCGTCCACGTTCACTTTTATTTTTTTTACAAAAAGATAATAAATACCGAAAATGATAAGGAACGAACTGCCGATAACGCTGATATATCCCTTGTGGGAACTGATGACGTTGAAAAACTCTGAAAAAACGTTGCTGACAAACGCGAGGGAGATATCGCTGAGCGACACGCCAAGCACAAAGGCAATGCCTCCCTTATGCCCTTCGTTTATACTTAATTTAAGAATGGAGAACAGCACAGGCCCTACCGCTATGCTCAGCAAAAGCCCCAATGTCAACCCCTTAATTAATGCTTCTGTCATAAATGGCAGAACAAGATAAGGGAAGTTTTATTAATAGAAACTAAATTTTTCCGGTTTGCAAAAAACGGTTCCATTCCTGAAGGGTTTTGTCTTTCATCACACGGGGGAATTTGTGCTGGCTGCCCAGTTTTCCTTTCAGTTCCAGAAAGCGCAGGAATTTTTCTTCCGGCAGCACGTCCAGAAAAACCTCTTTCAGTGCGCTGGTGCGCTCGGTGGCATAGTCGTCGTTTATTTCCTTTAGTTTGTCGTCTATAAACTGGCGCAACGCCTCCGGATCAACTTTATCATTAGTGCCCACGTACCAATGGTGCGCAAACAGTTTTTGATAAGGTAATCCCACAACGGTATATTCGGGAATGCTGATATTGAAATGGTCATTGGCGGCCTGTATGGCGTGGTTCATATTGTCCACGCTCAAATGCTCTCCCACCAGGCTAAGAAAATGCTTGGTGCGTCCCGTGATTTGTATTTCGCAGTTTTCTACGTTCAGAAAACGGATAGTATCGCCGATAAGGTATCGCCAGCTGCCCGCGTTGGTACTCATGAGCAGTGCATAGTCAACATCCGTGCTCACTTCGTCGATAAGCTTTGTTTCAGGGTGCTCCACTAGGCAGCCGTTGTTGTTAAAATTTCTGTTGTTGAACGGTACAAATTCAAAAAAGATGTTGTTATCGGTTATCAGGCGCATCCCCTCATCGTGCTCTTTCATCTTGTAGCCGATAAAACCTTCGCTGGAAAGATAATTCTCCACGTACACGATAGGCTTGGCCAATAGTTTTTCAAATGATTTTTTATAGGGTGCGAACGACACCCCGCCGTGCACAAATACGCCAAAATTCGGCCATATATCATGGATGGTCTCTACCTTGTAGTGCTCGATAATCATTTCCATGCACATCTGGCACCATGCCGGCACGCCCACGATGTATCCGATGTCCCACTCGCGCGCGTGTTCCACGATTTCTGCCAGTTTTTGATTCCAGTCCTTCATGGCAGCAATACGTCCGCCCGGTTTGTAAAAGGTCTGAAACCAAAAGGGGCGTTTGCGTGCCAATATGCCGCTAAGATCGCCCGCAAACCAGCCAGCCCTGCCCTTTTCCAGATTTGTGGCACCGCCTATCATCAAAAAATCCTTGGTAAACGATTTGCGGTTTGCATCTTCGTAGCGGAGTACGCTGATAAGCTGTTTGATGTAGTTTATCGTATTGCAGCGCAGCAGGTCATCCGTAACCGGGATGTATTTGCTTGCCGCTTCCGATGTGCCGGAACTGAGGGCATAATATTTTATCTTGCCTGGCCAAGTAACGTCCGGCACGCCGTCCAGGGTCTTTTGCCACCAGTCGTTATAGATTTTATTGTAATCGTGAACGGGAACGTTTTGTTGAAAAGCTTTTACCGGGTCTTCGGATAAAAGGATTTCATCAAAATGGTATTTTTGACCGAATTCTGTAAACCTTGCCTTTTTGAGTAGTTTTTGCAAAACCTTTCTTTGCTGACCGGCTGGCCCGCGAACGGGTAGCCGTAAGGCAGACGCAATCGATTTAGGAATTTTGATATCAATAATTGAAGCCATAATTTATCCGGGCGCAACAAACTTTATAAATCACAAAATATTCTTCAGGATTGCAAGATACAATAACTAAGCCATATAAGGATATTCCCGCAGAGGGCAAGGGGAAACTAAGTTCAAAAAACATCAAATTAAAAAAAAATAAACTATATTTGCGCCCTGTAGGGGCATTTGTTTAGAAAAACACCAAGTCTGTGCGCGAAGAATAGAATGTAACCGTGAGCATGTCTGATACAGATTCTTTCAAAATTTCCACCTTATTGACTAACCAGCCTTGCCTTACAAAAAAATCAGCGAAGCTTTGGCCACAAATTTTGTGATAGGAAAGTTTTTCCGCACAATGTTTATAGGTCATTGGCAACGTATAAAAAAATTAATAAACCGTAGAGGTGATAAAGATATAAGCCCTTTGCGTATGTTCAATTGTGAAAAGAAACCAATTATATACATGAAAAAAGTAAAATTTTCCCTCCCTGCCGAAGCAATCGGCAACGCTACAAAAGTTGTTTTGTTAGGTGATTTTAATAACTGGGATATAGAAGAAGCCGCTGAACTCGCTGCTCAAAAAGACGGCTCTTTTGCCGTGGAACTCTCACTTGCCGCTGGCACCTACGAGTATAAGTTTTATTTGGACAATGGCACTTGGGAAAATGACTGGGCTGCCGAAAGCTATGTGTTTAATCCGGCCACAGGCGTGGACAACAGTGTTATCACCATTATAGCAGAAAAAGTAAAAGCTCCGGCAAAGAAAGCTGCCGCTCCTAAAAAGGCCGCCGCAAAAAAAGCCCCGGTAAAGAAAGTAGCCACTGCTCCTGCTCCTGAAGTAAAAGCAGCCCCTGCCAAAAAAACCGCTGCTAAGAAGGCCGCCAAAAAATAAGGCGTTCTCTTATTTTGATTCACCACCGGGAGTGGTTGTATTAGCCGTTAAGTTATAGCGATTAATGATAATAGTGCATTATCATTAACTGTATAATTTATTGCAGTATAAAATTTTCCTGCCTGAGCGGGCCGGGAAATTAATGACCCTCTGTGCAGTTTGGGAAAAATGTGTAGTGGTCGGAAAATTCATTGTCTATTAGAGGAGAAAAAATAAAGCCTGCTGAAAATCAGGGCAGGCTTTAGGTCTTTTAGTGGGATAGTTTGCAATTATCCCGGGATGCGGGAAATGTACCTCTCTATCTCCTTTAGCTGGTCAACAATTTGCGGGGTGGTGGGCTTGCAGGCTTTTGCCTTGCGGAAAAAGTCCTTTGCCGCACGGAACTCGCGCCGGTTCATCATGATGCTGCACATCTGCATGTAGGCGGCGGCTTCGTTCTCTTTGTCTGGCAGTCCTTTGCGGATAGCCTGGCGGATATAGCTTTCGCCCTGTTTCAGGTTTCCCTTCTGGATAGACAACATGCCCATCTGCAACATGCTGGCGCCTTCGGCTTCTTTCACGGGCATGCCCAAATCAAGCCCTTTTTTCATCATGGATTCCGCTCCGTCAAAGTCCTGTTTGCTCATCGCGATATTACCTTTGAGCGTATAATACACGGAACGGATAGGCTTATAAAGCAGGTTGGGAAACTTGACGGTGTTCAGCACTTTTTCAGCTCCTTCCAAATCTCCGTTTTCCATATAATCCTGAATGAGCCTTAACGGGCCAAAGAAAAAATATCCGAAAATAAGGATGGCGGCAATAAGATAAAGCGGGAACGCCGGCCAAAAACCTGCAACGAAATTTACGTAAATACCAATGGCCGTCAATACCAGCGCAATGGTCAGTCTGTATTTTATTAAAAAATTGTAAGCCTTCATAATGTTTATTTAGGCTTGCAAAGATAAGGGTTGGGGCAACGTGTGGCAGAAGATACCTGCGATTTTTGCGATATTCTTTTACAGTAAATCGTTGGGGTTGGGAATCATTTTCACCAATTTGTGAACGTTTTGCTCATAATGCTTTTTATCAAGCCTGTAATAATAAGCTCCTTTTTTGGAAGAGGATTTGTCTTTCTCCTTTAATTTAATCAACAGCCCGGTGGACAACATTTTGCGGCTGAAATTACCCTTGTCGAAATGTGCGCCGTACACATCCTCGAACAAGGCCTGCAACAACGGCATCGTAAACTTTTGCGGCAGCAGTTCAAACAATATGGCGTGGGATGCGGCTTTGTAACGTAGTTTGTGGCGCGCGGTGGTCACGATTTCGTTGTGGTCAAAAATAAGTTCAGGGTATTCCCTGATGGGGAACCACTGCGCCTCATAGTCCTGGCTCAGGCTTTCCTTGTATTGGTTAATATCTATCAGCGCATAATAAGCAATCGAGATAGTTCGCTCCTGCGGGTCTCTATCAGGGGCGGTAAAAGTTTTGAACTGTTCCAAATAAACGCCTTCCAGTCCTGTCAGTTCTTTCAAAATCCTGTCGGCGGCTTGGTCTGCGCTTTCCTCCGGTTGCACAAAACCGCCCATCAGGCTCCAGTGCCCTTTCATCGGGTTAAAACTTCGTTTGATTAAAAGAATCTTCAGGGTTTGCTCTTCATATCCCATCACCACACAATCAATCGCCACAGCATATCGTTTCTGATTTACATATTTTGCTGTCATAATATATAGCTTGAATAATAGTAAAAATAACGCTTATTTTACTATTCCATACCAAAGGCAAAAATATTGTGGCTTCTTTGCTTTGGAAGACAGTAATATTTATGACAATACGGTTATCTTGATTTGCTGGCTGCTGGCAGTTGTCCTATATTTCGTCTTCTTCTATTTTCTTTTTATATGCTTTTATAAAAATGGCTCCCAAATTTTTAAAGGGAGGAATATAATCTTCAAAACCTGCTACATTGGCGCGTTTTTTAAACTCTGCCCAAAAAGGAATCCAATCTATATCCTGCCCTGTGCGAAGCTTTTCGGTGAGCAATAAAAAGAATGGCTTGTTGATGGATGTACGCCCGATTTGCTTGGAGGCAATGATATGGGCGTCGTCGCATTTTTGCAGGATGGAATCAATCAGCGTGAAGCCTCCGCAGGAACCCATGAAAACAATCTTGGACGAAGGGGCAAGGTAATCCACCGTTGTGCCTGCATAGTAGCTGTGCCCGCGGTGGATGGTGATTGTCGGCATCAGGTCGTTTTCTTCCAGATAGGCGCAAAGCGCTTGCTGGGCGCGGTCATCTGCCCCTGTTTCCTCGGGCAGGGCGCGGTTGGCAAATATGCGCACGGGCGTGCCTTTGGTTGATTTAATTTCCACCCATTCTTTGTTGCGGGAATCTATTTTCCAGTTGGCACCGCCGAACATATTTACAAAACCGTTGAAGATATTTCGCCCGTCACGGTCGCCATAGAAAAACACCTGCGCCACTATTTCGCCGTTTGCATTCTTCAACGTGCTGTTGGGAACCTGATAAACGGGCGGAATGCCCAGTTCTTCTGTTAAGTTTACCTTGTTTGTTGTGTCGGCAGAGAGAAATAATTTATATAAAATATTATAAACCGTAATACCTTTTTCATCGCGGGCGGCCACGTTCCTGTCATAGTTTAGTTTGATGTTATTGAGCATTTGGGAAGCCACATCGGGCAATGTTTCATAAATACTCGCATAAGAATCGGCTACGTCCACCCCATCCTCAAGCCCTTCGCTTTTTTCCAGCCTGCTCACAAAAGCGGTCATGAGGTCGTGCGCATCCTGCTGGTTGGTGAACGATGCCAGAAAACCCTTTAGCGTGTTATAGGAGGCTGCCTGGCTGATAAACCGCCGATAATGGTCAAACCCTACTTTTTTGAGCAGTTCATCGCCTTTGTTCCCGGCCTTTTTCATCATGAGCGGATAAACCCCGGCGGTATAGCTGCTGGTGTATATCAATCCGTTGGTGAGCACGGCCACATAATACAGTTCTTCCGCCGTGAGCGGCTGTATGGAGCGGAATCTTACCGCATCGGGGGATTCGTGCAGGCCGTTAATCTTAGCCACAAATTCGTCCTCTGCCTTTTTTTGCAAACGGGCGGTAAGATCTTTAAACCCGAGAGCCGTATCGCCCTTGGCGGCGCGGTTGGCATAACTTATCTGCGTTTGTACCAGCAGCCTGAAATATTTAACAGGGTCGTCCTTGACGGCATCAATCTCCTTAATGGAGGTTTTCCCATTCACGATATTATCCAAAAACGGAAAATAAAACTGTCCGCTCTTGTTTTCGCTGCGGGCTATGGAAACGAGTGTAACGACCAACGGATCATCTTCTATATTTTGAATGCGATAGCTGAGCTTATTGTTGGCCTGTGCATAATTATAAACCTGCTCCGGATATTTGTGGGCAGTCAATTTGATGAGGCTGTCGGCAAACGGGGCTTCCGGATATTTTTTCAGCGCGGCCATTGTTTTTTGCGGATACTGATTGCTTAGTTTCAGGAGCAGCACATACTCTGCTTCTTTGTACCCCGGATTGTCCTTAAAGAAGTCGGGCAACAGCGCGGCATTTGCCACGTCATAAGGCAAATCTTTTACAATGGGTGCAATGGATTGATTATCCGTGTGGGCTAAAATAGCCTTTTTATAGGTACTGATGATATGTGGCAGATAGGCCGGATTGATGTTTTTGCGACGCCAGTTGGTGCGTACATATTTTAATATATCCGCCAGGCCGGACAAATAATTTGCTTTTAGCCTTGCGTCAATCGCGGGATTTGTTTCTATTTCATATTGCACAAAATCAACGCGTTTGAGTGCGGCATCCGTTACCGATATATTGGTTTGCTGGTCTGACGAAACCGTAAAAAGGGAATCAATCTTGCCATCACTGTTAAGTAGGGACTTTTGCTCCTTGTCCACTTTTTCGTGCAGGAGTTGGCGCGTCATGGCCGCTTTGTAATAGGGAACCGTATCCACGATGACGGGAACGGGTTCTACCTTCTTTTTCTTTTTCTTAAAAATTTGTGCATCGGCCTGAGGGCTGAAAAGCATCAACAAAGCAGGTAAAAAAAACGCGATACAGGTACGGATGTATTTACTCATATTTTCAAATGTAATACATTGGACGCAAAATCTGTACCACTTAAAGTGTTATAAACCCGCAGGTAATAGATATGTTCGGTGTGCGGGTGATTGATTCCTGTTAAGGCGGAAAACAGTCACTAAAACAAGATGTTGGCTAAATAACTTCCGTACGCTGACCTTTGGTAATTGACGCTGATTGACGACTACTCTTCGTCTTTTTGTCTGGAACGCAAAGAGGGCTCAATGTCGTCCTTCCACTTTTTATATTGCTCCGGAGTAAGGATTTTTTTCAGGCGATTGTCCCTGTTCTGTATATTTTTTTCGTTACGTTCGCGAACACTTTGAAAATCCTGTCGCGGGGCAAGGCCTTGTGCAAGGCGGGGGCCTTGTATGTTTTGCTTAATTTTTTGCTGCGAACTGTAAAACTCGGTGAATACCTCGTCTATCTCGTCCAGTTTCTTTTTTTCCAGTTTTAGTTCTTTTTCAAACTTTTGGTGTGCGCTGGTTACTCTTTCTTCCACCTGTTTATTGCCCGTCTGCGCATTGGCATTAAAACCAATACAGGCGAACATGCAAATCCATATAAACACTATTCTCCTCATGCTATATCCTTTTTCTTATAAGATGTATTTAAAATACATAAGTTGCAAAGATGTGTTAAAATAATCGTATAAACGGCAAATAAGTGTCTAAAGACAAGCCTTCTACAGGCTTAGTACAATGGTTTTGGAGTATCCGTTTATTATTTAAACTGAACTATCGATTATCACGCTTGGGAGCATCGTCTGCTTCGGGCGGCGGCATTTTTCCCCGTGGTGGGCGAATCATACTTTTGCTGAGCAGAGAATCGAAGCGCGGTAACTGTTCGGGTGTGCATATAGCGCGGATGGACTGCATGTGCCTGAAAAGATAAAGTTCTACCTGAGTTTGCAATTTCCCGATGCTGTCGGCCAACGGAGCTATGTCCGTATCGGATGCCTGTTTTTGGGCAAGGGCAAAGATGCGGTGCTTCACCCGCCGGATTTCGTCCATTTTGCTGCGAGCAGAGTCCCAGTTGGACTTTTCGGCATTTTTGAACAGGGTCATCTGTTCTTCGGAAAAACCGACCTCCTTCTGTAACGCCGTCACGAACCCGCCACCGCGCTTTTTCGGGGGTTGCTTTTTATCGTTATTAAGCATAAAATATCCAAGTACCCCGATGTTGGTTATCAACAGAAGCACAATGATAAAAAGCAAGGTTTTATTTTTAGAAGTCGCGTTCATTTATTGCTCCAGATTCGTGAGGATATAATTATTGTTGACAGCCAGGGTATAATTGTCTACCTGTTGGTTTTCGGAGATGGACACCGCGGACGTGTCGGTGGAAATTGATTGCCCGCTCCGGTTGGTTATAAAGTAAACATTGATACCCAGCACGACAACCAATGAGGCTATCGCTACCATAGGTTTGGCCAATACATCGGAGATGCGCGACCACAGGTTTTTTTCCTCTTTTTCCATACGCGCCATTATGCGTGTGTACAAAAAAGGGTTTGCCTCTGCCCGGCTCATGCCGTCCAGGCTGTTGAGGATGCGTTCTATATGATTGGTATCGTTCATCATAATAAATTTAGACGTTTTATTTGTGTTTTTCTTGCCATCAGTGCTCAAAATCTTTTGTCAGGATTTTCCTAAGATTCAATTTGGCGCGGTGCAGGAGCGACTCCACGGAAGCCACGGAAGTTTGCAGCACGTCGCTCACCTCCTGATAGCTAAGCCCTTCTACTTTGTTCAGGACAAAAGCTATCCGCTGATTTTCGGGTAACTGATCAATTGCTTTGAAGAGCTTTGCCGCATCTTCTTTTTTGTCGAGCAGCACGCCCGGGTGATGAAAATCTGGCGGATTGATGACCACTTCGCTCTCTTCGCCAAAAATGCTCCTGACAAAAGCAAATCGTTTTTTCCGCTTCTTTTTTCGTTCATGGTCAATACACTTGGTCGTGGCAATGCGGTAAATCCATGTAGTCAGCTTTGCTTCTCCCTTAAAACTGCCGATGGATTGAAAAACCTGTACAAAAACCTCCTGCGCCAAGTCCTCGGCATCCTCCTCGTTCTTTACGATGGACAGGCAGGTGTTATAAACCATGTCTTGATACGTTTCCACAATAGTTTTAAAAGCCGCTTCGCTGCCGTGTTTTAGTTCGTCTATTAAAACTGCTTCCTGTAACAAAACTTCGTTTATTATTGTACAATAAATACCGCGATATTACAAAAAAACTAATTATCCTGCCTGAAAATACTATTGCCAGAAGCCATAATCCTGTGAACGGAGAACACTTTATATCATATACGTGTCGTTTCGGCGTTTGCTACTCAACTATTAGAAACCGCCTGGATGGCCACTACCGGGGCCAAAACCACCGCCTGGAGGAGGGCCGCCCGGCCCTTCGCGCCACATGCCGCGCTCGCCGCCACTGCGATTAGTGCTTTGTTTACCAAAATTGCGCAATGTATAAGTGAATGTTAACATGAAGTATTGTTTTAATACGCGGGTAGTCGTTGTTTCTACAACATTAAGGTTTGAATTAAAATCCTGTTTAAAACTATTGTTCTGATTAAGAATGTCAAATACAGAAAGTTTTAGCTCGGCCTGCTTCTTTTTTAAAAACTTTTTGCCTACTGCAGCATTCCATAAAGTATATTTTGTATCGGTAGTATCACTATTCATTACATCATAGTTTTGATAAGAAATACTCGTGTTAAAAAACCATCCTTTAGGCGAAAGCAGGTTTAAAGAGAGGTCAGGGGACTGCTGCAGGTAATTTTGTCCGCGGTTGCTGTTCTTTAGTGTGGTGTTTGTTTTGTTATAGTTGATGTTATAGTTTATACTAAAGTCCACATATTCGCTTATGTTACTGTTAAGCCCAACGCTTCCCCCGTAAGTATAACGGCTTACAAAACCAGCCAGACCGTCAGACATGCCGGGAGTCCTGTTATAACTATAATTGGAGTTTATGTTAAAGTTCGACTTTATAAAATTGAGGGGAAAGGCGTACGTGAGCAAGGCAGACAAATTCCTATAACCGTTAAGGTTGGTATAAGTAGTCCTTGTGGCGCCTTTATTGTTGTTAACTGCGGACACAATACTGTTTGCCTTGGCCTGATAAGAAAAATTAGCGATAAAGCTATTATTGTTCTTTGTGTTAGTATAAGTATATCTTGCCATACCCATGTGTGAGTATGATTGTTTTAAATTAGGATTACCAACAATTACGTTGGTTATATCACTGCTGTCTTGCACGTCCTGCAACTGATCTATGCTGGGGAAATCGGTGTTTGTGCGGTAAAACAAACGCATGTTGCTATACCTCCCCAGTTTCTTCATCCAGCGTAGGTTGGGCAACACGGTTGAGAAGTCATGACTGGTATTGGAGACGATAGGGTAAAGACGGTCGCTTTGCAACTGTGAGTGCTGATACTCCACTCCTACGGAAAACTGATTGTCCCGGCTGCGGCCTAAACGATAGTTAACGCCTGCATTATTACGAATGATTTTGTTCTGGAAATTGTTGGATTGGCTTGGGTTAAAATCCGTATAATCATCGGCTGTTTCGTTGAAGTCGTAGGTCTTTTGGTTGCGCTTGTTTTTTTGAATGGAAGGCGTGTAGCTAAATTCCATCATCCCGTTGGTGCCAATCGGTTCGGTATAATTAATCCGTGCTGAATAATTTGTACCATTGGTAGGGTTACTTCTATATTGATTACGATTATTCGGTAGATTCACGTCCTCGCGTTTGTCTATATCGGTGTAATTATAACTATATCCATCGTTTTTGCTGTAATTAGCCTGTAGTGCGATGGAAAAAGAACGTCCTCTTTTGGCAAAACTATGTCGGTACATCAACAGGTTGTTCATATTAAAGCCATCCCGTTTGGAGCGGCTATTCGCATCGCTGATATAAGAGGTGTCCCCGTTTTCATAAATGGCCGATTTATAGGTGCTCGACCATGATCGGTTGTTTTGAAAACTCCAGCTTGGAATATACATGATGGTATTGTTCGAGTCCAGTTTATATTCAAACCTTAAATTGAAACGATGATTGTTGTTGTTCGTAACGGTTCTGTTTTTGGTAAAAAGATCAAGACCCCGATTCTCGCTTGTTACAGTCGGCGAAAAGGTTTCCGACTGAGTTTTGTTTTCGCTGTTGTTAAAGAAATAGCTGCCGTTAACCGATAATTTATTTCCAAACTTGTTGGAATAAGTAACACCAATGGCGTTGGTCTGATTAATACCTGATTGACTTCCGCCAAAACCACCGCCACCGAAGCCTCCACCACGCCCACCGCGGCCTCCACCGCCACCCATAACGCCCAAGAGGTCTTGCGATGCAAAGTTTTGTTGATTGATATTGTTCAGATTGCCGATGATTGACAGTTGCCTGTCCCCGTTAAAAAAGCTGGTATTTCCCCCCGCCTGATAACGGTTATCCGTACCGTAGCCAGCGTACACGCGGCCAAACTGGCCGTTATTCCTGACGTTTCCCCGCGTGGTAATATTAATAGCGCGCACGGAGTTGCCGTCGTCAAAACCGGTAAGCTGCGCTTGTTCGCTAAGGCGGTCAAATACCTGAATCTTGTCTACTACCTCTGCGGGCAGGTTGCGCAGTGTCAGCGTGGCGTCGTCTCCAAAAAAATCTTTACCGTCCACGGTCACTTTTTTTACAGATTCTCCCTGAGCGGTCACGTTACCGCTCTTGTCCACGGTGATACCCGGCATTTTCTTTATCAAATCTTCCACCGTGGCGTCTGGGTTTGTTTTAAATTCAGTAGCGCTATATTGTGTGGTGTCTCCCTTTTGCGTCACGGCAGGCGGGCGCGAAACCACCACGATGCCTTCAAGTGTGGTCGTCTTTTTGGGTAGATAAATATCCCCGAGGTCTGTAATCCGGACTGAATCTTTCATTATGACGGGCGTATTTAAAAACTCAAAACCCACGGATGTTGTCCTAAGTGTGTAGTTGCCAGGTTTTACCCCGCGGAACAAAAATATTCCCGAGGTGTCTGACAATGCAGAAAACAGGGTTTTGCTGTCAGCGCCGTGCAGTTCCACCGTTGCCCCTACTATTTTTACCTCTTCCACCGGGTCTATCAGTCTGCCTTTCAGGGTTTGGGCGTTGGCGAATATACTTATTAAAAAAATAAATAATAATAATGAAAGTTTCTGCATAAAAGAATAAAATATAATTGGTTTGGACGATTTAAAAACAAAATACCTTCGGTGGCAGAATATTCCTGCACCACATAAAACCATTTTTTGCATTTTACACGAGCGGTTTTAACTTTACCAAAACAATAATGAAACACCCCTGTTGAAGGGTTTGGATATACGGAGGAGTGTTGTCTGTAACAATGACAATTACGGCGCAGCCGCAGAACTAAAAAATATACTGATGAAAAGGTTAATCTTATTAATTGTCCTGTTTCTTTTGAGCGTTGGCTGCCTGTTTGCCCAAAGCAATTATAAATCAGCCATCATTGGTTTTTACAATTTTGAAAATCTGTACGATACGGTTTTTCATGGTAAAAACGATGACCCGGCATTCACCCCTTCGGGAGCCAAGGCTTATACAAGCAAGGTTTTTAATGACAAAATAGGCAAACTGGCTACCGTCATATCGCAAATAGCCACAGACGTGAACCCTGACGGGCCGGCACTGTTGGGTACGGCAGAAATAGAGAACGCCATGGTGCTGGAAACCTTGTTGAACCACCCGCTTATTGTCAATAGGCATTACGAATATGTACATTACGATTCCCGTGATTTTCGCGGGGTGGACGTGGCGCTTATTTACAATCCCAAATATTTCAAAGTGATTAAGAGCCGTCCTTTGTTTGTATCGCTGCCTGCGGGCTCCAAGGACGCTTTTTATACACGCGATGTACTTTGGGTAAAGGGGTTGCTTGACGGAGAACCGTTGCATGTTTTTGTGAACCACTGGCCCAGTCGCTCAGGGGGTGAAAAACGCTCAGAGCCGGGGCGTATGGCCGCTGCCGAAACCGTTCGCCGGTTCATGGACAGCCTTTCCATCATCGAGCCGGAAGCCAAGTTTGTCGTGATGGGCGACCTGAATGATGACCCGATGAACAACAGCATTACCAAAGGGTTAAAGGCCAACGGCAATATCAAGAAACTGAAGCCCGAAGAACTATATAATCCCTGGGCAGACCTTTACAAAAGCGGCATTGGCACGCTTGCCTATCAGGACGCCTGGAGCTTGTTTGACCAAATCATCATTTCTCAAAATTTATTGGACAAAAACCAATCCGGCTTTTTCTTTTACAAAAACCAGATTTTTAAGAAAGATTTTATGATCGAAAACATGGGCAAATACAAGGGCTACCCGATGCGCACTTATAGCGGTGACACGTACCGTGGTGGGTACAGTGACCACTTTCCTACTTATATCGTATTGGTTAAAAAATTATGATTTTCGTGGGCTTTATAAATGCCTTATACTTTAGGCAATACCGGCCCATACTTTAGGTTCTTGTTGCGGGACGGACTGAACTTTTCGTTGGAAATTTCATCGTATGCAATCTCATAGCCTTTGTCGGCTGCAAGGGAAAGCCGGTTCAAGGCATTGCGTTGCCGCACCTTGCAGATGACACTAACCACGGTGGCCGTCGTAAGGCCCAATAAAGCCATTCCTATAACACGAGACGTTTTCATGCGTAAATAAAATAAAAATCAGTTGCTACAAGGTACGAAAAATTTCCTAAAAACCGTACAAAACAAATGCCAACAAATCTTGAGTTGCACATTCTTTAAACGCAAAAAGCGTGCATTTGTTTTTGTTTATAAATATTTAACATAATAGGTCAAAAACGTTTCATCATCAACAGCATTGAACAATTTACGACCTCATTCGCATCATATAGAAACAAAAAAAGCAGCCGAAGCTGCTTTGATTTTTTGAATAATTATTTTATTTACCTGATACCGTGCATCATCTTTTTCAGTACGGGGGTAAGCGAGAACAATATAACGGCAGCTATCCCGCACAGCACCACAAACACCATGAAGAACTCAAACAAATTATGTATTGTAAAACCTGCAAAAGTCGGATAAATGGCACTGATTTGATTGCTGTGCAAAATGTCTAACTGTGCTGCCGTTGGCGTAACGGTCTTGTCCAGGACGGCTTGTAGGTCAATGCCCAGTTCTGATGCTTTTTTGAACTTGTCGCCCGTGGCTGGTAGGATGGCGCCCAATGTGCCCGCCAACGCGTAGCCCGCCGCGTTAGAAATAAAGAACACGCCATAAAGCAGAGAAGCAAACCGCTTTGGTGCCAGTTTGCCAACCAGCGAAAGGCCGATGGGTGAAAGGCAAAGCTCACCGCAGGTTTGGATAAAATATAAAACAATCAGCCATTTGATGGCCAATAGGCCACTGTTGCCCAAATCCTTTACATTGAAGGCGATGATGAAGTAGCTCACCGCGATTAAAATAAGACCAAAGGATTGTTTCATGGGTGATATGGGTTCTTTTCCCTTTGAGCGGAGCTTGTCCCATAACAAGCTGAAAGGAACCGCCAGCATCACCACAAATATCCCGTTGAATATCTGCACCATGGATGGTGGCATTTGCCAGCCGAAGATATGGCGGTCGGTTTGGTTATCTGCTATAAAAGTAAGCGATGACCCAGCCTGCTCAAAAGCCGCCCAGAAAAAAATGATGAAAAAGGAGATGATATAAATCACTAAAATCCTATCACGCTCCACCTTGGTCAGCGAGGAGTCAGAGATAATCAGCACGGCAAGAGAAATGCCCGCAGCGTATATAATTGGATAAATAATCCCTTTGATGATATCGCCTATTTCTATTTTGGTCACCATCATTTCGCCAACCAACAAATAGCGGAACACGAAAAACAGGATTACGAACAACGCGCTCACAAACAAAAGGGTCTTGGAGCTGAACACCGCCTTTTGCGCCTCGCCTTCTTCAAAATCCGCGGCGGTGTTGTGTTTGGGCAGCCCGCCGATGGGGCGCCCCTCCGGTGTCCTTACATATTTATTCTTTAAAAAGAAGAACAAAAACGTACCGAATACCATCGCCATAGAGGCCGCTAAAAACCCCCATCTAAAAGCATGGATATCGCGCACGCCGTCCGCGCTCTTCACGTCCCCGAGGAAGGGGCAGATAAACTGGCCTAAAAACGCGCCCAGATTAATCCCCATATAAAAAATAGTAAAAGCGGAATCCAGTTTGCTCTTTTCCTGCTTAGGATACAGGCTTCCTACCATCGAGGAAATATTGGGCTTAAAAAAGCCGTTCCCCAAAATAATGACAGCCAATCCGCCCCACATCAGCGATTTTGAAAAACCAAGGTTGCCCTCAAAACTGCTGGCGCTGAAAAACAACATTAACTGACCGATTGCCATCAACGAGCCACCGATAAGGATACAGTTCCGGTTTCCCAGAAAACGGTCGGCAATAAAACCGCCCAATAGCGGCGTAAGATAGCAAAGTGCCAAAAAGCCGCCATATATGATAGAAGCATCGGCTTCCTTGATAAGCAGGGAGTTTACCATAAAAAGTGCCAGCAAAGCCCGCATACCATAGAAGTTGAACCGCTCCCACATTTCGGTACCAAACAATACCCACAAGCCTTTAGGATGTCTGGTTTTGGGAGCCGCAGTCGTAGTTGAATCCATAAGAAAATTTTAGATTTACAAAAAACTTCGCCAAAATAAACAAAATATACCATTTCGCAGCCGTCTTTTTGCGTTTAGTTTTTCAGCCGTTGCCCGACTGCTTTCATTTTTCAACTTCAAAAAATTGATTATTTATTGACCGGGCTGGAGAATTACTATTGGGCTTTACTTGCGACGCTCCGTTCAACGGTGGAACATGAATGAACAGTTTCCGCGCCAAAGGCGCGAAAAATCCTGTTAAGCTTAACGGATAAAATAGGAACAATGCGCAAGCTTTATTACTTTTATCCCACGTAAAGGACAGCGCATGTTAAGACCGATAAAATGGATATGGAAATGGACGAAAAGGTTTTTTATCTTTTTGGTGATAAGTCAGTTCGTTTACCTCATCGCGCTGAAATGGATAAACCCGCCCATCACCGCCACGCAAATCGCAAGCCTGATCAAGGGCAATGGTTTTAGGCATGAGTACGTCCCGCTGGAAAAAATGTCCGCCAACGCAAAACTCGCTGTTATCGCCTCCGAGGATCAGCTTTTTCCCGACCATTACGGTTTTGACTGGAAGAGCGTGCAAAAAGCCCTTGAATACAATCAGCGCAAACCGGGGCGCGTGCGCGGTGGCAGCACGATCAGCCAGCAAACGGCCAAGAACGTTTTTTTGTGGCAGGGCCGGAGTTGGCTGCGCAAGGGGCTTGAAGCTTATTTTACCGTGATGATAGAAAGGATATGGGGCAAGAAGCGCATTCTTGAAGTTTACCTCAACGTTGCCGAAATGGGCAAAGGCATTTTCGGCATTGAAAAAGCGGCACAGGTCTATTATCAAAAACCCGCCTCCCGCCTGACGGCTGCCGAGGCCGCGTCCATTGCGGCGGTTTTGCCCAATCCGGTTAAATATACCATACAGCCAAAATCCGATTACGTGGTCAAACGTACCAGCAAGATTGTGCAGCAGATGAACTTTTTGCGGCCGGACAGGGACATTCAGGCTTTAATCACGGATTAGGGTTTTCAGGGAATGCCCCATCTAAAAAGGTATGATTTTTTTAGATTTGACGAACCCGAAGGGTTCATATATTTATAGCTAAAGAAATCTTATACAGTGTTCGACCCCGACGGGGTCGTAAGTATTATGTGTACTGTTTTTCTATAAATATGTGACCTCGCAGAGGTCTTGAACAAAATGTTCTGCATTCCGGCTTAAAATCCCGCGTACATTTTGCCCTTTACTACCTAATTTCGCGGAATGGCAACATTTTCTTTTCCGGGGCAAACCGCTTTTTACCAAGGTAAGGTAAGGGATGTATATACGATAAACGACCAATATTTGGTCATGCTGGCTTCCGACCGTATTTCGGCTTTTGATGTCATCCTGCCGCGCCCGATTCCCTACAAAGGACAAGTGCTTAACCAAATTGCTGCATATATGCTGCAAGCCACACGGGACATTTGCAAAAACTGGTTATTGGCAACGCCCACACCCACCAGTTCGCTGGGCTTAAAATGCGAACCGTTTAAGATAGAAATGGTCGTGCGCGGCTACGTGACCGGCCATGCTTGGCGCACTTACGCATCCGGCAAGCGGACGCTTTGCGGTGTCGCAATGCCGGAAGGGTTAAAGGAGAACGATGTTTTCCCTACGCCTATCATTACGCCCAGCACAAAGGCGGCACAGGGGCATGACGAAGACATCAGCAAGGCGGAAATTATAGAAAATGGATTGGCCACCGCCGAAGAGTGGGAACGGCTCGAAGAATTAGCATTGGCGCTCTTTGCCCGCGGACGGGAACTGGCCCGCAAGCGAGGACTGATTTTGGTGGATACCAAATACGAGTTTGGCAAAATCGGCGATGAGATTGTATTGATGGATGAAATCCACACTCCGGACAGCTCGCGCTATTTTTATGCCGATGGATATGTCGAAAGACAAGCCAAAGGCGAAAAACAAAAGCAACTGAGCAAGGAGTTTGTGCGCGAATGGCTTATCACCAACAACTTTATGGGCAAGGAAGGACAGCAGGTACCCGAAATGACAGATGAATGGATAAATACAATCTCTGGCCGCTATATAGAACTTTATGAGCAGGTTATCGGCGAAAAGTTCAAGCCCGAGCCGTTGCCCGAGGAAGAACAGTATGCCCGCATCGTGGCAGCTTTGCAAAATCTTTAAGCAGAGATAAAGATTTATAGTTTTACATTTCTGTGAGCATTGTGCCGGATTCGGAAATGTTTAGCTGGTGTTTTACACCGCATTTCAGCGCATAGTTGTTGATCTGATGCCCTACCGGAAAGTCAAAGCAAACGGGATATTTGCATTCCTTTATTTTTTCGGTAACGATTTCATAAATCTGCTTTCCGAACTGCTCGTCCACCGGGTCTTGTTTTATTTTCATGCCGCCCACAATAAGTCCGGCCAGTTTGTTTAATTTTCCCGAACGTTTCAGGTTCCAGAACATGCGGTCAATACTGTAAAGATATTCCCCGGTATCTTCCACGAACAAAATTTTTCCATCCGTCACAATATCCGATGCCGAGCCGGCAAGGGATTCGAGGGTTTTCAGGTTGCCGCCCACCAAAGTGCCGGATGCGGAACCTGTCCGGTTGTTTGTCACATATGCGGCACGGTAGCTCATTTTTTCACCAATCAGGGCCTTGCGTATAGACTCGATGGTGGCCACCTGTTCCGGCATGGCCTCGTCCCACACATCGGGGAAACTGTTGCACATTTTGGAGTGCAGGGAAGCGATGCCGAAGTTTTTGCTAATGTGCGAATGTAACACGGTAATATCGCTAAAACCGATAATCCATTTGGGATTCGCTCTGAATTTTGACCAGTTCAGTTCGTCCACGATGCGCACCGAACCGTAGCCGCCCCGCGCGCACATAATGGCTTTCACCTGCGGGTCGTCGAGCATCAGTTGAAAATCGTTCAGCCGATCGGCATCGGTGCCGCCAAAGGTAAAATCGCGCTTACCGATAGTGTAGCCTACCCTTATCTTAAAGCCCCAACGCTGCATCAGGGTAAGCGCGGGCAGGATTTCTTCGCGGGTGACAAACCCAGCAGGCGAGGTCACGCCAATCATATCGCCGGGTTTTAAGTACGGCGGAATAAGGTGATTTTCTTGCATCGCCATCGCGTTAAGCCCGGTTGACCGGATGCCGGAAACGGCAAGTACTGCCGCAGAAGATTTGATAAAATGCTTACGGTTCATATCCGCTAAAATAAGGTAATGTGTTGATGTGCGTGCAAATAGCATTTACCCAAAAAACTTTAACATTTCCGAATCTTTTCGTATTTCAAATTTATCGTTACTTTTGAAGTACGAAAATAAACGTAGTTTCTAAAACAACAGTTATGAAGAGATTATATATACTATTAGCGCTCGCGGTTCCGGTGGCAGTCTTTGCCCAGCAGGACAAAAACAAAGAAGCCGAGCAAA
Source organism: Niabella sp. (assembly GCA_047601605.1). Lineage (GTDB taxonomy): Bacteria > Bacteroidota > Bacteroidia > Chitinophagales > Chitinophagaceae > Niabella. The sequence goes on along the minus strand of JASGIU010000002.1, from coordinate 484,111 downwards.
TCATCATTACTAAAAAGGGTAATGTAAATGAAAAATTAAACATCGTGGTGGACGGGGACAACATTACCGTCAATGGCAAGCCTGTTGACGAAGACAAAATTACTGTTACCCGCCGGAAAATAAAAGATATAGATGTCTTCACGGATTCGCCGCTCGCTTTTGGAAGGCAGGGCAATACGTTTTCTATACCGATGCAGGGATTCGCTGCCAGCCCCAACAAAGCAATGCTGGGCGTGGCCACACAAAAAGCGGACAAGGGCGTAGAGGTAATGAACGTTTCTAAAGAAAGCGGCGCGGAAAAGGCCGGCCTGAAGGAAGGTGATATTATCATAGAAGTGGATAAGAAAAAAATAGAAACGCCCGATGAGCTTTCGGCGTTGATGAAGGACAAAGAGGTGGGGGATAAAGTAACCGTGGTGTATTTGCGTAACAAAAAACAATATACCGCGGTGGCCGAGCTCACGCCGTGGAAAAACTATGATTCCAATATGGACATCAACCAGTTTTTAGGAAACATGCCCCGCAATTTTAATATCGAAGAACTTGGATCGTTCGGCACTCCCGGACGCAACCCTAATGAAGTCATAGTCAGGGGTTATGGCACGCGGAACACGCCGAAGCTGGGCGTGAAAATACAAGACCTTGAAACCGCCAAAGGAGTGAAAGTGCTTGAAGTGCAAAGCGGCTCTGATGCAGAAAAGGCCGGGTTGCGCGAAGGCGATGTCATCACCGAAGTGGACGGCAAAACGGTGCAAGGCACAGAAACTATTTCCAACGCGCTCAGGCAGAAAAACGAACAAAAATCCATGAAGTTAAAAGTCGAACGCGATGGAAAATCCCGTGAAATCGACCTGAAATTTTCCAAGAAAATTAAAACGGCAGATTTGTAATGAATTCCTGAAGAAAACGTGAAACAAAAATCTTTTGTAAGCGTTATATTTATAGATAATCGTTCTCAGTAGTATCAGCGTTTTTAAGTTTTGTGATTTAGGGTTTAAGAAGGGGGCAACTTCCGTATTGGCAAGTTGCCCCTTTTTACCGTTAAGCCGGCGGTCAAGGCTTTGTATTTCCCGCATATTTACATTACGCAAACTCCTCCATTCATCCTTTTTGTACGACATGAATGAAAAATTTCATGTACGTTTGGCAATTCATTAAAATTATTATTTCAACAGTATGAGAAGAATCTTTGTTTTTGCGCTCATGTTGTCATTTGTCATGAGCAATGCGGCTTATGGACAGGACAACCTTGTAAAAAAAGCCAGCGAAAGCGCTAACGCAACAGGTGTTAGCGGTTATGTGTTCACGCATGTTATTGATTTATCCACTACGCCCATCGAAAATCAGGGAAGCTCGGGCACTTGCTGGAGCTATTCCGCAAATTCCTTTTTGGAATCTGAAATGATAAAGGCGGGCAAGCGACCGGTGCCATTGTCAAAAATATACACGGCCAGAAAGCAATACGAAGACAAGGCGGATATGTACGTGCGCCTTGGCGGCACCCTGTCTTGGGGCGATGGCGGCGAAGCGCATGATGTGGTGAACATGTACAAAAAATATGGAGCTATACCTCAATCGGTATATACCGGGCTTATCAACGGCCAGACCGTCAACAATTTTTCAGAGATGCAAGCCGTCATACAGGCTATTATCGGGGCTATTGTAAAAGTAGAGAACAGAACGCCTACCTGGAAGCAAGCCGTATCCGGTACGCTGGACGCTTATCTGGGCGCTGTGCCGAAAACTTTCATATATGAGGGCAAGACTTACACGCCCCAAACTTTTGCCAAGGAATATGTGGGATTGAATGCGGATAACTATACTGAATTTATTTCGCAAACAAACACCCCTTATTATGAAAAAGCATTAATGGCCATCCCCAATAACTGGTCTTATCAATGGGATTATAATATCACCCCGCAGGAAATTACGGATATTATAGACAATGCCCTCAAAAATGGTTATACGGTTTCTTGGGGAACGGATGTTTCAGAACCTTACTTTAGCTGGCCCAACGGCGTTGCGTACGTGCCGGAAAACGCGACCAAACTGGATGCCAAAAGAATGACCAAAGAAGACCGTGCTAAACTGTTCAATGGCCCGCAAAAAGAAATGACGATTACGGCAGAGGCAAGGCAGCAAGCACTTGAAAACGGTACCACGACCGATGACCACGGTATGCACATTGTTGGCTTGGCCAAGGATCAAAACGGAAAGGAATATTATATTGTGAAAAACTCCTGGGGCGAAACGAACTCCTACAAAGGATTTTTGTATGTGACCAAAGCCTTTGTGCAATATAAAACAACCAGCATTCTGGTAAACAATAAAGCAGTTCCGGCTTCTATTTGGAAACTGCTGAAATCATAAATATTTGATTAATATGATAATCGTAAAGCGGGGAAATACAGACTTTCCCCGCTTTCTTTTTGTCAGTTTTTGAAATGGCTCAAAATAATTCCGGTAGCCACTGCTGCGTTCAGCGATTCAGCATTGCCATAACGCGGGATGGTGACGAGCCGCGATAATGTACCGCGCACACCATCGCTGATACCTTTTGATTCGTTGCCGATAACAAGGATTCCCTTTGTTGTGCCTTTGAAAAACGCTAAATCCTCTCCCTGCAAAGCCGCTCCGTATCTGGGAAGCCCCTGCTTGTTTTTCAGCCAATCCGCGAGGTCAACATAACAGGTTTGTATTCTGAAAATACTACCCATCGTGGCCTGCACCACCTTGGGGCTATAAACATCCGCACAATCCGGGCTGCAGATCACCTGCGATATACCGAACCAGTCCGCGATGCGCAGGATGGTGCCCATGTTGCCCGGGTCTTGTATGCCGTCAAGTGCCAATGATAACTTCTCCGCATTAAAATGGAAATCGGTAGCTGGTGGCATTTCCACTAATGCCAGCACCTGGTTGGGCGTGGTGAGCTGCGATATGCGCGATAGTTCCTTGTCGTCAATGATTGTCAGCTTAATGTTGCGAAGCCCTTGTTTATGTGCGGTCGCCCAAGATTCCAACGCAAAAACTTCTTTTATTTTCGCCGGGCAAATGCTTATGGCCTCTTCCACAATTTTAGGGCCTTCGATGATAAAGCACTGCGCTAAAGCCCTGACTTTTTTTTGGGATAAACTTTGAATATATTTGGCTTCGGATTTGCTAAGCATTTCTGTGAAAAATTAATTTTATTATTTTGAATTATCTGGGAAAACCATTCAAAAATACCGGTATTGTACCGTTAATAATCATCTGCATTTTTTTATGCCTGCAAAGTTGCAAGGTTGGCACGGTTGTAAAAAGATATACGCCAGACCGGCCCTTCTTTTTTGAAACGGAGGTAAAGATAGAGGATAAAAATATTTTAAAAGAACAAAAAGCATCGCTGGCCGACGGGCTTTATGAACAGTTGGATGACAGCCTCAAATCGCGCAAAGTAGATAAGTTGTTTTGGTCTGTATTAAAAACGCCGGGGATGTTGGACAGCAGCAATATCAGCAAGTCGCTGCAATATATGCGCTACTATCTGCACGGACAGGGCTATTTTAACGATTCCATCAATTTTGAAACGGAAATCAAGTCCCGTGGTGACCAGCAACGCGTTTATACCACTTTTCATGTTTGGCCGGGAAAAGTAACCCGTATAGATTCCTTAAATTACAAACTAAAAGATAGTGCACTCCAAACGCTCACGGAAAAAAACTTGAAAGAAGCCTTTATAAAAAAGGGCGACGCTTTTGCCCAGGCAGCTGTTTCTACCGAACTTGACCGCTTGACAGAACTGTATCGCGAATACGGCTATCTGCGGTTTTCGCGCGACATGCTTTTTGGGCTTTGGGACACGCTGGATGTTTCTTTGCTGCAACCTTCCCTCGACATTTTTGAACAGGCTTCTCAGCTGGAAAAAATCAAGCAGAGGCGAGAAAACCCTACGGCCAATCTGGAAATCGGCTTGCGCCCTGGCGAAGACAGCCTGCGGCTGATGCGCTATTACATCGGTAACATAAACATTTATCCGGACATCAGTGCCGACACCACACAAAAGCCGAGAATAACCCGCATCGGCCATATCAATGTCATTCAGTATAACAAAAATTTCAGGCCGCGCATTTTTCCGCCAAACATTTATATGCACCACGGCGATTTGTTCAATCAGCGGCGTTACACGCGCACGGTAAACCGCCTTAACAATATCGGGAGCTGGCGTTTGGTGGAGATGGACAGGCTGCCCAGGCCGGGGACGGATACTGTTGATTTTAACCTGCGCATGTTGCCTGCGCAAAAATATAGTTTCACAGCAAATGCAGAAGGCAGCTTTAGCCAAGGCATCATCTCCGGTGATTTTATCGGGTTGGGGCTTAACCTTGGCTTGCAAAACCGAAACTTTGCCCGGGGCGCAAACCTGCTGAGCACCAACCTGCGTTATGGCGTGGAGCTTGGCAGCGTTATCAACGGCAATATCATACAGACCCAACAGCTAAGTCTTAGTAATTCGTTGTCTTATCCGCGGTTCATTTTTCCGGGGATGCAGCAGTTCAAAGATAATTTCAGAGGGACAATCAGTTCAGTCTTTTCACTCAATGCGGCCAATACGGAACGGCGCCTTCTTTTTAACCTTACCTCGTTCAATACATCGTGGGGGTATCAATTTACGCGCCGGCGCTACACGCTCGGGGTACGCATTCCCAATATCGAATATTCCTTTCTTTCAAAACTGGATAGTCTGGATAAGTTGATTGCCGCAAACCCATCCATCAGGAATTTGTTTTCAGATGGACTGGTTACTTCTGTCATCGCAAATTTTTCCATGCCCTGGGAAGAAAAAAATGGAAAGGTCATCAATATATTTCGCTCCAATATGGAGGTTTCCGGTCTGCTGACGGGGATGGTGAGGAATAAATTTCTTGACGATGAACTGTATCGTTTTGTAAAGATTGATGCCGAATATGCGCGGTTGATAAAATGGACAAAGACATCCTTCGTTATACGCGGTTTTGCGGGTATCGGCTACGAGCTTGATGGCACGCACAATCCTGATAAGCGGGACAAACTGCCGTTCTTTAAACAATACTATAGCGGCGGGCCTAATAGTATGCGTGCCTGGCAGCTAAGACGATTGGGCCCGGGTTCTTCCAACAAAACTTTTAAAGATGGCGTTACGAATGTGCCGGATAGGTTTGGCGACATGCAATTGGAAGTGAACGCCGAATACCGGATTCCATTGTTCAAGATGGTGGGCATACCGGTGAACGGGGCACTGTTCACCGATATGGGAAATATATGGTTGCTCAAAAAAAATGCCGGTGATCCGGAAGAAATTTTTAAACTTGAACGTTTGGGTAAAGATATTGCCATTGGCTCCGGCGCGGGAATACGTATTGATTTAGGTTTTTTTGTCATCAGGCTTGATTATGGTTACAAAGTGAAAGACCCCAGCCCCGACCTCCGCTACCAGCAGTATAAGAATAAGTTTTTCGCTTACCCTTTCGGCAAGGGCAGTCAGTTGCAGTTGGGCATTGGTTATCCTTTTGTGTTTTAATTTTTGTTTGTTTCGATGAATGAAAGGAAACACTATATCGCCCATTTTGACCTTGATTCATTTTTTGTTTCGGTGGAAGTGTTGCTAAATCCTGAATTGAAAGGCAAACCCGTTATTGTCGGCGGCGTGTCAAGCCGGGGCGTGGTTTCCACGTGCAGCTATGAAGCGCGAAAGTTCGGCGTACACTCGGCCATGCCCATGCAAACGGCCAGACGTCTTTGCCCACAGGCCATTGTCTTAAAGGGTAATAGCCATCAGTATGTGCAGTACTCTCAAAAGGTAACGGACATCATTGCTGCCAAAGTACCGCTTTATCAAAAGGCATCTATTGATGAGTTTTATTGCGACCTGACCGGTATGGACAGATTTTTTGACGTAAGCAATTATGTGGCGGAACTGCGCCAGCAAATCATTACGGAAACAGGGCTGCCAATTTCCTGCGGGCTGTCCTCGGCAAAATTCATCAGCAAAATGGCGACCAACGAAGCAAAGCCGAATGGATTCCTGCAAATACTGCACGGCAGGGAAACGGAGTTTTTGTGGCCGCAGGCGATTGAAAAGATCAGTGGTGTGGGCAAGCAGACTTCTCAAACACTGCACGCGATGGGGCTGCATACGATTGGCGATGTTGCCCATGCGCCAAAATCTTTGCTACAACATAAGTTGGGTAAGTGGGGCGCCGATTTGTGGCAAAAGGCGCATGGCATTGGCAGTACGGAGGTGGAAACGGAATGGAGCCAAAAAAGCATGAGCCGGGAAACAACTTTTTATGAAAATCAAACCGACCGGGATTTTCTGCACCAGACCCTTGTGACCCTTACGGAAAAAAATGCTTACGACCTGCGGCAGGACGGCAAACTGACAGGCTGCGTGACCGTAAAAATCAGGTACGATAATTTTGAAACCATCAGCAAACAGGAATCTATCCCCTACACCGCGCTGGACGATATTTTGATTGAAAAAGCCAAGCAGGTTTTTGATAAATTTTATCAGGCGGGAAGGCCGGTGCGCTTGCTGGGCGTGCGTTTCAGCGCGTTGACAGACTTTGGTATGCAGATGAATCTTTTTAACAAACAGGACGAAAAACTAAATCTTTACAAGGCTGTGGATGCTATAAAAGACAAGTTTGGCAGCAAGGTGGTGCGCAAGGGCGGCAGTATGGAAAAACCGAAAAAATAGTTGCATCACCTTTTCTTGTAAACAGGCACCGTGCTGCAAGGCTCGCCGTACATCAGACTTTTGACCACTGGTAAAAGTTTGCGGGCAATGGCGGTGTATGCGTACGCGCCAAGATCCTTATCGCCACACCCTTTTATCACCACGCGTTTATCAAGATATTCCTGCGCGTCTATCTGTAAAATTTTTTCATAAACGAATTGTTTTAGCGTTTCTTCTTCGTTGCCGACAACCACGTACGCCGCAAAGGGCTGCAAATGGGTTGCAACCAACATATACGCCCATAACGGAATGATAGCATCCGCGCTGCACGTAATGCCGACTACTTTGTCCTGAAATACCGACCAGTCTTTTGTTTTCAGGGCTTCCCTGAAATCCTTTTCTTTCAGGATAAGCCCCATGAACAAATAGTCCTTGATGTCGAATATCACAACCTCTTTGGTTGGATAATATTGTTCCAAATCTATGGTGATGATGCCGCTCTCGGCTACTTTGTTACGTATTTCTTCCATGTTTTTGTTCTTATCTATAGCCTTGCACAAATAAATTTACGATTCAAGCCTCACAGGATTGACGTTTAATAACACGCTCTCCTACTTCACCGGTCATTTACTTTTTGACGTTGCCTTTTTCTTGTAACAAAGATAGAAAAACATAGTTCGGCAGTGGCAGGCAAGGCTGCATAACTTTTATTATTAATGAAGGTATAAAACAAAAAAGCAGCCCGTGAAGGCTGCTTATATTTTATGCATACAAATTATTATTTCTAATAGAATGTGGTGCGATAATCTTTAATCGTGGCGGCGTTCCTGAGCGTTTGCAGGAATTGGAAGGATGCGCGCTGTCTGGCTTGTTGGAAGCGCGTTTGCCTTTCTTCCTCTACGTTTACAGGCATTGATGGTGTGGCGGCAATATTGTCAATTTTTACCACATATACGCCCTGTGTGCCTGGTATTGGTTCGGGTATCACTTTACCTACATAAGTCTTGTTGAAAGATGCGCCCACTACTTTTGGCTCAAATCCGAGCATCGGGTTGGCCTGTCCGTCAAAACGAATACTGTCTGCCACTTCAATGGGATGTTTAAGCGCTGCGGCAGCAGCTTCAAGCGTTGTAATTTTGCCGATTTTCTTCGCAATCATTTCGGCTTTCTTTTGATTGCGCAGCAATGGTTCTACATACATACGCGCTTTATTGGCCGACATGGTGCCTTCTTTGTTTGCTTCGGTAACTAAAGCCACTACATAGTAATCACCCACGCGTTCCGGTTGCAGCATATCGCCCACGCCTGCTTTATAGATGGCTTTCACCAACGAACGGGAATAACCGATGCCTTGAATCATGCCGCCCATCGGGGCAATGTCGGTTGCGATGGCTTTGTTGATGCCTTTGCTTTTTGAAAGCTTTTCTGCCTCGGTATCAAAAGTTTTTTGATTACGCGCTTGTGCGGCAAATTGTGTAGCCTGATTGCTGGCAGTCATGTCTGTTTCTGCACTTGCCGTAATGGGCTTGGTCAGGTATGCAATTTTATAACCAGTATCGCTGCCTTTTTGAGATAAGATTTCAATATAATGATAACCAAACTGGGTTTTTACCACACCTTTAGATCCAACCGGATTACCAAAAATGAAGTCGTTGAATTCAGGAGCCATTTGGCCTGAAGGAACATTTTCGTACACACCGCCATTAGAAGCGCTGCCGGGGTCGTTGGAGAACTTGGCAACCAAAGTATCAAAGTTGGAACCGTTGCGCACGGCCAACGCCAAACTATCTGCCAGTTTGCGCGCAGTGGCACTGTCGCGAATAGGGATCGCCTGTCCTGTTTGTGGATCTTGCTGCACGGTGGCAATTAAGATATGGCGGATTTTTACGGTATCGGGGATAGAACGGGCAGATACAACTTTTGCCAAAGCATACGTATTGGCATCGATATATGGCCCGTAAATATTGCCGGTGCCCACGCGCAGGATAGAATCCTTCATCGGCACCTGGATTCTTTTTGAGCTGATGTATCCGTCATAATAACTGTTGACACCGTTGTTCAGCAAAAATGCTTTCACATCGTGGGTGCTGTCAAACGCGGGTTTTAATTGTAATATAGCATTCCTCGCCTCGGTGCTATCCGTGCTGCTGGGAGATGCATTAAAAGCTACATAAGCAATACTGCGGCTTTCTTCCTGTTTGAAATCTTTTTTATGCTTGCTGATATAAGCCTTGATTTCGTCGTCACTAATCTTCACCGCAGAATCGGAAATGGAGGTATACGGCTCGCGCACGAACGATACCTTCGCCATCCGGTTATTTTGCGCGCTTTGTTTTTCTATCAGCCATTTGGGGTAGTTGATACTGTTGCTCACCAGCGCGTTCAGTTTTTCTGCCAGTTGCGGAAAGACCATCTGATCCAAAAATGCGTCAATTTGTGCTTTTTGCTCGGCAGTTCCTTTTGTTTTGATTTGGATGATTTGTTGCTGCGCTGCATGGGCATCATAGTGCCCGGTTTGCGGGTCGGTGAAAGCCTGGGCAAGCTCTTGCGGCGGATTTTTGGACGCGAACAACATGTAGTTGAGTTCCTTGGCGCCCACGTCAAGCCCCAATTTTTTTGACTCCTGTGTAAGCAGAATCTGGCTGATTTTTTGTCCCCATGCTTGTTCGTTGGCCTGAGAGCTCAACGCCTCGCCGCCGCCCATTCCGCGTTGCTCCATCATGGCCGACTGTTGTTCTACCAACGAAGAAAACTCTTTGATTTCCACGGATTCACCGTTTACCTTTCCCACGGTCGTGGTGTTTCCTGCAAACAAACGGCCCCCGTTCTCAAACGCAAGCATCACAATAAATATAACCAGAGAAATACCAATGATGATGGCCATCACTTTACCGTATTTGTCCTGGATTTTTTGAATTACCGACATAATAATTTATATATACAGTTAATGAAAATGTGCGCAAAAATAGCCTTTTTTAAGATATGAACAAACTGTGGAAAAGTCATTCATCTTCCCTGTCTGCTCAATTTTCAGGATTGGGGATTTTTGAGGGAAAGCAGCTCTCGCCATCATATCAGCTCGGCCACGTGTTTTGAAATGTTTTGTGCGATTTTTTCCGTAGGGATATCATTGGGGTCGCCGCCAAAAGGGTCTTCTATTTCTTCGGCAATAACCTCTAAGCTTGCCAGAACATAAAATATGAAAGCAACAATAGGTATGGCATAATAGCCGAGATTGAAGACAAAGCCGAAGGGCAGGGTCATCACATAAACGAAAATGAATTTTTTAATGAAAACACTGTACGAATAAGGAATGGGCGTGTTTTTGATGCGCTCGCAGGCCCCGCAAACATCGGTGAAGTTTTGAAGCTCATGATTGACGAAAAGTAATTGCTCGCCAGAGAGCGTACCACTGCGGTATAGTTCCTGTATTTTCTTGGCCATAAGCAATGATATTTGGTTCGGCACATGTTTTTCATCATCAATATGATGATATAAATGTTTGTGCGTGATATCACTTTTTTCATCGAACAAGGCAAACCTTGTTTCCTCGCTGTGCAGGTGATTATGCAATGCCAGCGCGTAGGCGGGTATCGTACTCCTGAAAAAATTACGGTTATCGGCATCTTCAACGGACAGGATGGCGCTAAGTTTTTGGGCAAGGTTGCGACTGCTGTTCGTAAGGCTGCCCCACATCTTGCGACCCTCCCACCAGCGGTCATAGGCAGTGTTGGTGCGAAAAACCAGCAACATAGAAATGGCAAATCCCAACAAATTGTGCATGATGGGAATATTTTTTACGTAGTTGTTGGCCGACAGTTGCCAATATTCCAGTTCCAGGTAAGCGATGATGCCGGTATAGGCAGCAATGGCCAACATCAGCGGGCCGAGTTGCCGAAACGTGTCAGCCTTGTGAAAGCGAAAGATATAAGTAAACCAATCTTTTGGATTATAGAAGACCATTTATGTTTTTCTCAAAAATAAAGGAATGATGTTTTTTACAAAGGAAAAAATCTTGTAGATGAATTATAAGATTGCCCAATTTAGCAAAGGATTTCTTGCGAGAAGGGAAATGCCGTTGATTCAAAAATGGGTATCAGAAAGGATAGAAAAGTCCCAAAAACAAAAAAGGTCTTTCTGTAGAAACAGACCGACCTCTAACGATTGCTTGCCATATGAAAAAACTTGATACTAATTTTTGCTGCCTACAGCTTTTGCCTCTCTTCTTTCTTCACCCAAACACTTGCTACGTGTTTGTTTTGATAGAGCAAATATACGCCGCCTTTTCAGGCCATTCCAAACCAATATTTAATCATTGTTATGACATCAAAGATGTTAAAAAAACACAAAAACCTTTATCTGTATTGTGTTTTAAGAAAATTTAGTATTGATGCCCAAAAGATTAACAAGAAAGAATTATTTTTATAGAGTACTTTTGACAAATGTCAAACAAACCTACGGACATATTATATCAACTTATTAAATCCCTTGAGAAATCCGAAAAACGGCATTTCAAATTATATATTACGCGCAGTTCAGGTAAAGAAGACCTCAAAATCGTCAAATTATTCGATATCATTGACAAACTGGAGCCTTATGACGAAAAAGTGCTCCTGAAAAAAATGAAGGATGTGACCAAGCCGCAGCTTTCAAACCTGAAGTCGCACCTGTACAAGGAAATTTTGGCGAGCCTGCGCCTGCTTAAAAGCACCGACAGCCTCGACCTGCAACTGAACGAACTCTTTGACTGGGCGCATATCCTCTATAAAAAGGGGATGTTTTTTCAGAGCTTCAGAATTATAGATAAAGCCAAAGAGTTGGCGCGCACGAATCAGAAATTCTTCTTTTTGCCGATGATATTGTCATTGGAAAAAAGAATAGAGGGGCTGAATGTGACAGATACGTTCAATACCCGCATTGATTCTTTATCTGAAGAGTCCAATGAGGCCAATATCAAGGTGGATATGATTACGCGCCTGTCCAACCTTTCGCTGCAAGTATATGGTTTCTTTATCGCCAACGGTCACGCGCGCAACGAGGAAGAAGAGGATAAGGTGAAAAAGTTCTTCAAGCTAAATCTGCCCTCCGGCTCGGAGCATCAGCGCGGTTTTTACGAACGCCTGTATTATTACCAGAGCTATACGTGGTATGCGTTTATCAGGCAGGACTTCCTGATGTACTATCGGTACAGTCAAAAATGGGTTGACCTTTTTGAGGAAGACGATTTTTTGAAACGGGTAGAAACAGGCCACTATATCAAAGGGTTACACAACCTGCTGAACGCCCATTATGATCTGCGCAATTTTAAAAAGTTTGAGATTGACCTGAAAAAATTTGAGGCGTTCGCACAAACAAAGCGCGTGCAGCAGAACGAGAACTTTACCGTTCAGTCCTTCATTTATATTGCGGGGGCCAAAATAAATTATTACTCCATTACCGGGAATTTTGAAGAAGGCCTGCGTGTGGTTCCCGAAATTGAGGCCAAGATGAAGGAGTATGAAGTGTTTCTGGACAAGCACCGTATCATGGTGCTGAATTACAAAATCGCGATGCTGTATTTTGCCTCCGGTGATTTCAGCACTTGTATAGATTACGTGCAGGACATTATCAACCACTCCAGTGAGTTGCGCACCGACCTGCAATGCTACGCGCGCCTGGTGCACCTGTTGGCACACTATGAACTGGGCAATCTGGAACTGATGGATTCGCTCACCCGCTCGGTTTTCCGCTATATGTCCAAAATGAAAAACCTGACGGTGATAGAGGAAGAAATGTTCCGCTTTTTCAGGAACTATTTCAAATACTCCCGCAGCCAGCGCAAGCCGGAGTTTGAAAAATTCCTGCACAACATCAAGCACCTGGAAGGAAACCGCTTTGAAACAAGGGCTTTGGCCTATCTGGACATTATTTCCTGGCTCGAAAGCAAAGTGGAAGGCAAGCCGATGAGGGATATCATCCGCAACAAATTCCTAAACAGCAAACCCCGCATTTACAAAAAAGAAGAAGAGGCTTTGACGGCACAGGAGCTTGTAGAAGACTAAGCATTGCCGTTCGGTTGTTGGGCTGGCAGAGGCTGCGGCAGTATTTTTGCATAGACAAGAACTGCTGCCAGTGCAATAAATGTGGCCACTGCGTACAATACGCCCGGACTATACACATAAATGCCAGCAACGACAAGAGGTACCAACACGCGGTATATGGATTGAAGCGATTGGTTGACGCCTTGCAATTTTCCTTGCTGGCTATCATCTACCGATTTGGATAAATTCCCGTTGAAGGACGGGTCAAACAGCCCTTCGCCTATGGTAATAAGCACAACTGCGATAATCATCAGATAACCCGAAGGAAAATAAGTGCTTAGAAAAATAGCCCCGAGTCCCAGTGCCAATCCGATAAGACCCGCTACCCCAATTGTCCGCTCACTGAATTTCTTGAGCAATAAGGGCAGCAGCACAGCGCGCGAAAGGATATCGCATACACCCACCCACGCAAGCAAACTGCCTATCAATGCCGGCCCCCAGTGGAAAACATCTTTAAGAAAGATGGTCGCGTTGGTTTGGTAAATACCGATGCCGATGGCAAAAAAAGCGCCTAATAAAAGTAATCGGTTTACTTCCTTCACCGAAAAAATATCTTTGAAGTTTGCCACCATGCTTATTTTTTTGAAGGATAGCTCTTTTGAACGGTTTTCAACCGCGAGCGATTCAGGCAAAAAGAGCAAAGTGCATAACGCGGATAAAAAAATCAGCGAAGCGGTAACAAAAAATGGTAGCGGTAGGGATATGCTGCCGAGCCATCCACCCAATGCCGGCCCGCCCATGAACCCGATACCGCTGGCAGCACCCACGTAGCCAAACCATTTAGTCCGCTCTTCTGGTTTGGTGGAGTCTGAAATATAGGCAAACAGGGCACTGATGTTGCCTGCCGTTAGCCCGTCTATGATTCGCCCGAGGAATAAAACCCAAAGCGCGCCGCCTATTCCGAAAAGAATATAGCCCGCCGTTGACCCGAGCAAACTGGCAATCAGAATCTTTTTACGGCCGTATCTGTCGCTTAATGCGCCCAAAAACGGCGCTGCAAAAAACGTACATGCCGCAAAAATGGACATCAGCACGCTCATGCCCACCACCACCTGTGATTCGGGAAGATATTGCCCCACAAGAAACGGTAGTAAAGGTATGACGATAGTCATGCCGATAGAATTTAATAAGACAATAGCTATTACAATCCACAAGGCGCTTTTTTGATTTCTTTCTTTGTTCATCATTTTTGATAATAATTTGCTGTCTTACTATTGAAGACAATTATCGGCGATAAATATTTTAAATCGCCAATGCAAAAATATTTGTCATTTTATGGATAAAATAGCTATATTTAACATAAAAATAGTCGTAAAAGACTTTTATAGTGGAAGGAAAACAACATACAGTACCTGATATCCTGAAAAAACTTGCCCGATTATTGGGCACGGAAATAAAAAACAGAAGATTAGAAATCCCTGCAAAGTTTGGCAAGGGATATTGCGCCGGGTTTGTTTTTAATGAGCATATCCGGATGTTCGTCAGTAATTACGAATTAAAAGAAGATATAGCGGTTGAAAATCCAGAAGTCGATTTTTCTAAAAGAATAATTTTTTTCAAGTTTCAAAATATCTTTCCTAAGACAGAAGGGCTCTTTTCAGAAACGCCTTCGGTTTTAATCGCGACCAGCCGCGTTAATATGGACGATTTTATTTCAATCCATACCAATACCGCGATCATAAACATAGAAGTGGATGCTGGTTATGTGGCCGGGCTGTTTGACCTGCCAGAAAAATCTTCGGTTTTGCAAAGCCTGTTGCAGAATGCACAACCGTTGCTATTCGAGCAAATCATTTTTCCTTCTTTACAAAAAGTTGTGGACGAAATGATGACCGAGCCGGTTGATGAAACTTTCGAGCTGCTTTTTCTGCGGATAAAAGCGGAAGAGTTGGTTTGCAGGCTGTTGATGGAATTGGAAAAGCGGGGCGAAAAACACCTTTATCCCCTGAACAGTCAGGACATTCAAACAATTTACAAAATAAAGGAGCAGATGCTTGCGCATTTGGACACGCCACCGATTATTAAAGAAATGGCACTGCAATCCAACATGAGCCCGTCCAAATTGAAGCGGCTGTTCAGGCAAATTTTCGGCAACAGCATTTTTAGCTATTATCAGCAATTCAGGATGAAAGAAGCTGCCCGCTTGCTGAAAGAGGAAAAGCAATCGGTTTCAGAAGCGGGGTATCAACTGGGGTTTACCAATCTGAGCCATTTTTCAAGGGTTTTTAAAGAGCATATCGGCATGAAGCCCAAACAATATAGCTGTTCTCAATAGTAAAAGAGCATACGAAAGTTGTCCATTCATAAAGCATCATCCTGCCCAGCCATCACGGTCGAGGCTGCGGTACTGGATGGCTTCGGCCAGATATTCAGCCTTGATATTTGGGGAAGATTCCAAATCGGCTATCGTCCGCGAAACTTTCAGGATGCGGTCGTATGCACGGGCAGACAGGTTAAGTTTTTCCATCGCCGCTTTGAGCAGGTTTTGCCCCACCGTATCTATCACACAGATTTCCTTGAGCATCTTGCTGCTCATTTGAGCGTTGCAATACACGCCGGGATGTTCCTTGTAACGTTCTGCCTGCAACTCGCGCGCAGCGATTACCCGTTCGCGGATGGTCGCCGAATCCTTTTCTTGTGCAGCAGTGGACAATTGGCTAAAAGGAACAGGCGTCACCTCCACGTGCAGGTCTATCCGGTCGAGCAAGGGGCCTGATATTTTGTTAAGATATTTCTGCACCGCACCGGGCGGACAGGTGCATTCCCGTTCAGGATGGTTATGAAAACCGCAGGGGCAGGGGTTCATAGAAGCAATGAGCATAAAACTGGCCGGAAAATCTACTGCAACACGCGCGCGCGAAATCGTCACCCGTCGTTCCTCCATCGGTTGGCGCATCACTTCCAGTACGGTACGTTTAAATTCGGGCAATTCATCCAAAAACAACACACCGTTGTGTGCCAGCGATATTTCCCCGGGCTGTGGGTTGCCACCGCCGCCCACCAACGCCACGTCGGATATTGTATGGTGCGGGGAGCGAAAAGGCCGCCGCGAAATGAGCGTGGCATTTTCAGGCAGTTTCCCCGCCACGCTGTGAATCTTGGTCGTTTCAAGTGCTTCCTGCAAGGTCAGCGGGGGCAATATGGTCGGTAGTCTTTTGGCCAACATGGTCTTGCCCGCCCCCGGCGGGCCGATAAGAATGGCGTTGTGACCGCCCGCTGCCGCTATCTCCAACGCCCGCTTGATGTTTTCCTGACCTTTTACGTCCGCAAAGTCAATATCGAAACTATATTGCGATTGAAAAAACTCTTCACGCGTGTTGATGGTCACCTGTTGCAGGCCGGATTCCCCATTGTTGAAAAAATCAATCACTTGCCGGATGTTATCCACGCCGTAAACGCAAAGGTTGTTCACCATCCCTGCCTCCCGGGCGTTCGCACTGGGTACGATGAGACCCTTGCAGCCGTCTTTGCGCGCCTGGATGGCAATCGGCAGGGCTCCTTTTATCGGGCGCACTTCCCCGTCAAGGCTCAACTCGCCCATAATCACATATTGCGAAAGAGCTTCCACATTTTCAAACTGACCTGTAGAGGCCAATATGCCGAGGGCAATGGGCAGGTCAAAAGATGTGCCGCTCTTTTTAATGTCCGCCGGGGCAAGGTTCACCACCACTTTTGTCCGGGGCATCTCAAGCCCGTTCGTTTTAATGGTGCTTTCCACCCGTTGCAGGCTTTCCTTCACGGCACTGTCCGGCAGCCCAACAATCATAGGGTCTTTGCCGGAGGTCATCCAGTTTACTTCGATGATGATGGGCAAGGCATCAACCCCATAAACAGCACTGCCATTGAGTTTTACAAGCATGATGAAAATTTAGGTTTTGCCGGGCAAAATTGGCCTCTGTTCGTAAAAATAAGAAATGAAACGAACTTTTTGGGGTATTTGCTCTTTTTAAAATAAATTCCGAAGCATCCTTTTAGACCGAAATCATTTCAGATTTTTCAGCTTGCCGACCATCCAACTAATACCCAGCCCCATCAGTGCGATAACGCCCAGTGAATAGCGCAGGTTGGCCAATTGGGAAATGTACCCGATTAGCGGCGGGCCTATCAGGAATCCTAAAAAACTAATGCTTGATACCGATGCCAGCGCAATGCCCGGCGGGATTTTGGAAACACGCCCCACGCTGCTATACACGGTTGGCACGATGGAGGACACGCCAAGTCCTACAATCAGGAAACCGATGGTCGCGGTCACGATATGGGGCAACAGCACCGCCAGCAACAGCCCGCTGGTGATGAGTAGCCCGCTCACCTGCATGGTCAACTTTCTGCCATAGCGTTGAATAACCTTGTCGCCCAAAAATCGGCCTGTGGCCATCATGACCATAAAAGAGGCATAGCCCAGCACGATTAGAGATGGCGGCGCCTTTACGATTTGCTGAAAATAAACCCCGCTCCAGTCAAACATTGCCCCTTCGGCGGCCATGCTGCAAAAACCGATGATGCCCAATTGCACCAATATCATGTCGGGTTTGGAAAAAAACGGTTTCTTTTCAGAATATGCCGGCTTGGCCGGGTGCAGGTAGCGTTGTGCGAAAACAACGATAATGCCAACCATTGCGGCCACTATCCAAAAATGGATATAAGGCGATAGGTTGAGCGAAGTCATGAGAAGCCCTATCAACGCCCCTGTAAACCCTGCCGAACTCCATACCCCATGAAATGTGGTCATTATTGGCCGATTATATTGTTTTTCGGTCAATATTGCCTGTGTATTTACGGAAATATTGCACATATTACCGACTACACCAAAAAAGTATAACGTCAATCCCAACTGCCAGGGTGCCGAAGCCAGCCCTACGTTCGTCAGGCAAAGGGCGTACAATATGGCACAAATCCTCAGCACATTTTTGCTGCCAAACCGGGTCACCAACCTGCCGGAGAAGGGCATGGCGGTGAGCTGCCCCAGCGGCAACATGAGTAAAATGCTGCCCAGTCCCGCATCCGTCAGACCAAGACCGGACTTGATGTGCGGGATGCGGCTTGCCCAGGACGCAAAACTTAGCCCCTGACAAAAAAAGAAACAGCTTACCGCTATCCTGATTTGTTTATTGCTGTGGAGTAATGGCGCGGTAGTTACCATACTACCCCGTTTTTTAAGATATGAAGTACCGGCAGTAAACCGGAGGTAAGTTCCCTTTAATCCTGCTAACACAAATTTCATATATGTTGCTTTTTTAGTTTTGGCAAGCAACATTATACAATTGCCTTGGGCAGGTGCAAATATACAAAAGCATAAACGAACAAAGGCTGGGCTGTCTGCCACGGAACATATATCATCTGTGGTTCCGGCTGCTCCGGGCTTCGCTTTGCTCCGGTGCTGTGCACCAGGCCCTGCGCATCCGGCAGCCCGTCGGCAATGGTGCAGCGCCCGGCCACCACGCTTTGCCGTCATCTTAAAATTTGGCATTTATCTTGCCGTAAAATATTTATAATCAAACCGCTTGCAACCCGTCATCACATATCACCGTGTGCCGCTCAACGAATACCGCGTTATCATAGACCTGCCTGTTGCGGTACGGAAAAGGGTCATCGCCTTGCAGCAAAAACTTTTAATCGAAACGGGAAGTGCCCCAACAGGGGTGCTGCCACATATTTGTTTGGCCGTTTTCCGTCAAGCAGAAGAAGAGGAGGGTAAGATTACTGACCACATCCATCGTGTGGCATTAGGTGCCATGCCATTCAAGCTGCACCTCAAAGACCTGCTGACACTTAACGCGGAGGAAATCTATATCGGCGCAGCCGAAACCCAATACCTGCATTATCTGGTAGAACAACTAAAACCTATTGAAACAATGTGCGCACAGGGTTATTTTAACGAATTGCCGCGCGTGCCGTTGCTGCGGCATCTGCCGCCCCTGCTTTTTGAGCAGGCCAAGGCCATCATCACCGATATGAATTTTAAGGCAACTTTCGTGGCCAACGGTATGTTGCTCCTCAAGCAAATGCCGGGTTTCAGGTCGTGGCAGGTGCTGCAACACTACACATTCCTACACATGGCAGGGAGCTGATTCTAAACTAATTATACTGCTTCTCGTAATACTGTTGATAGTCCCCGCTGGTCACGCTGTTGAGCCATTCCTGATTTTCAAGATACCAGTCTATGGTTTTTGCCAGCCCTTCCTCAAAAGTTACCGAAGGGCTCCAGCCAAGTTCTTTGTTAATCTTTGCGGCATCTATGGCATAACGCAAATCGTGCCCCGGCCTGTCCTTTACAAAAGTGATGAGTTTTGCGCTCGTTCCCGGTTCGCGACCCAGTTTTTCGTCCATTAGTTTGCAAAGCAGGTTCACTAGATCTATGTTCTGCCATTCGTTAAAGCCACCCACATTGTACTTATCGCTCAATTTGCCTTCGTGAAAAACAAGGTCTATCGCACGGGCATGGTCTATTACATAAAGCCAATCACGCGTGTACTTGCCATCGCCATAAACGGGCAATGGTTTGTTGTTGATGATGTTGTGAATCATCAGCGGGATGAGCTTTTCGGGAAAATGGTTTGGCCCGTAGTTGTTGGAACAGTTGGTCAGTACCACCGGCAGTCCATACGTATCGGCATAAGCATATACAAAATGGTCTGAAGACGCCTTGGAGGCAGAATACGGGGAATGCGGGTCATATTTTGTTTCTTCCGTAAAAAGACCCGTAGCGCCCAGCGCTCCGTAAACCTCATCGGTGGACACATGGTGAAAACGCTTACCGCTATAATCCTCTTTCCACAATTCCTTGGCAGCGTTTAACAGATTTACCGTGCCGATTACATTGGTATATACAAAATCAAGCGGTGAGGTTATGGAACGGTCTACGTGACTTTCAGCCGCCAAATGGATAACGCCATCCGGTTGGTGTTTCGCAAACAAATCATTCACTGCCGCGACATCCACGATATTCACCTTTTCAAAGTGATAATTGGGCTTATCTTCTATATCCTTTAGGTTTTCCAGATTGCCCGCGTAGGTGAGGGCGTCCACGTTTATGATTTTATAGTCGGGATATTTATTTACAAAAAGACGAACGACATGGGAGCCGATAAAGCCGGCGCCCCCGGTGATGATGATGGTTCTTGACATGGGTTAATTTTTAAGATGTTGAAGTTTCTTATACTTTTAAAAATATATGCTTAATTTCTGTGCAGTGCCCGTCTAAATCCAGGCGGTTGCGCCGCAAATATAAATATTTTGTCCGAGCCTGTATGCTATTTTTATGGGCATCCTGAACCGATAAATAAGGCATAACGGGCGCGTGAAAACATGGTGCTATACCTGCCGATGTGTAATTGATTTTTCACTACAAATTACTCGTTGAAATACACTGTATTTTATTTCGGATTCCCTATCTTTGCCCCGGCAGGTCTTATACGACCAGCTCCTGCCAAACCTCCCCAGGGCCGGAAGGCAGCAAGGATAGGCGGTTGTAGCGGTGCGATGTGAGTAGCCTGCCATTTTTTTCTCTCCTCTTTATCCGTTCAAGGTAATGACCGATATTTTCCAGACTGACAATTCTAAATAAAACAATACACAATGAAATTTTTTATTGACACGGCGAATCTTGCCCAAATCAAAGAAGCTAATGAATTAGGTATCCTTGACGGGGTTACCACCAATCCATCGCTCATGGCCAAAGAAGGCATTAAGGGTACTGATGCCATCATGAAACATTACGAAGACATTTGTGATATGGTTGATGGCGACATCAGCGCAGAAGTGCTCAGCACCGATTTTGAGGGCATTATAGAAGAAGGCAAAAAACTGGCGGCCATCCACCCCAACATCGTGGTAAAAGTGCCGATGATAAAGGACGGTATCAAGGCCATTAAATGGTTTACCGACAACGGGATTGCTACCAATTGCACGTTGGTTTTTAGTGCGGGGCAGGCCATTCTTTGTGCCAAGGCCGGGGCAAAATACGTTTCCCCCTTTATTGGCCGCATTGACGACAGCGGTTGGGACGGCGTTCAACTCATACAGCAAATCACGCATATTTATTCAATACAAGGGTTCAAGACCCAGGTGCTGGCCGCGTCCATCCGCAGCACGAACCATATCATTCAATGTGCCGAGGCCGGCGCTCATGTGGTGACCAGCCCGCTCGAACCAATTTTGGGATTGCTCAAGCATCCCCTCACGGACATCGGCTTGGCCAAGTTCCTTGAAGACGCTAAGAAAATGTAGTTTCAAAAGGAATATTAATCTGGCAATATTTATTATCAAATTTTTTCTTGCGGGGCAAACGCCCCGCTTTTTATTTTGCGCATAATCGGATAATAGAAAAACCTATCTTTGTGTACTAAATACACATTAAGAAAAAAATATTAAGCCATGCGAAAAATAAGTTTTCTTGTCGTGCTTTTCCTTGCGCATTTTTGCCACGCACAAAGCATAAGCTCTCCCAATGGCAACGTAGTGCTGCGTTTTGAGCTGTTGCAGGGCGGTATGCCGTCCTACTCTCTTGAGTACAAGAACAAGCCTATTGTAAAAACCAGCAAACTGGGCCTTGAGTTGAAGCGGCAGGACAAAGAAGTAAATTTTGAGTCCCAGTCCGGTGTGGAAAGGGAAAAGGCACTTGCCCGTACATCCTTGTACAATGGTTTTACAGTGCAGGAAACAAAGGCAAGTAGTTTCGATGAAACTTGGAAACCCGTTTGGGGAGAGGAAAGCAGCATTCGCAACTACTACAACGAATTGGCCGTAACGCTAAATCAGACGGCCACCAACCGCCGGATGATTATCCGTTTTCGCGTGTTTGATGACGGGCTTGGCTTTCGTTACGAGTTCCCCGAGCAAAGAGATTTGACCTATTTTGTCATCAAGGAAGAAAAGACACAGTTTTCCATGACGGGCGATCACACCGCTATGTGGATTCCCGGCGATTATGATACACAGGAATATGATTATACAACCTCCAAGCTGTCCGAAATAAGGGGGCTTATGCCGTCGGCCATTACCGATAATGCCTCGCAGGAACAGTTTTCCCCCACGGGCGTACAAACCGCATTGATGATGAAAACTGCGGACGGTTTGTATATCAATATCCACGAAGCAGCGCTTATCAATTACTCGGCGATGAACCTTGACCTCGATGATAAAAATTTTGTTTTTCAATCTCACCTGACACCGGACGCGCTCGGGGACAAGGGGCATTTGCAAGCACCCTGCACCTCGCCTTGGCGCACCGTCATCGTGAGCGATGATGCCCGCCAGATACTGGCCTCGCGCATCACCCTTAACCTGAACGAACCCTGTAAAATCGCCGATGTATCATGGATAAAGCCCGTAAAATATGTGGGTGTTTGGTGGGAAATGATTACGGGCAAAAGTTCCTGGGCCTATACCGATGATTATCCCAGCGTACAGCTCGGCGTCACCGATTACAAAAAAGCCCGGCCAAGCGGGAAGCACGGCGCCAACACTGCACACGTGAAGGAGTACATTGACTTTGCCGCCAAAAACGGGTTTGATGCCGTGTTGGTCGAAGGCTGGAATGTGGGCTGGGAAGACTGGTTCGGGCATTCAAAGGATTATGTGTTTGACTTTGTGACGCCCTATCCCGACTTTGACGTGAAAGGCATTCATGAATATGCAAAAAGCAAGGGCGTGAAAATGATTATGCACCACGAAACATCCTCCTCCGTCCGCAATTATGAACGCCATCTGGACACTGCCTATAAGTTTATGAAGGAAAACGGCTACGATGCGGTCAAAAGCGGTTATGTGGGCGATATTTTGCCGAGGGGCGAGCACCATTACAGCCAATGGATAAACAATCATTATCAATATGCGATTGAAAAGGCTGCCGGGTACAAGATCATGGTGAATGCACACGAGGCGGTACGGCCTACGGGCATCTGCCGCACCTGGCCTAACCTTATCGGCAACGAATCGGCACGGGGAACCGAATATCAGGCATTCGGCGGCAGCAAGCCCAACCACGTGACGATATTACCTTTTACCCGCTTGTTGGGCGGGCCGATGGACTACACGCCCGGTATTTTTGAAATGGATATTTCAAAAATGAATCCTGGCAACAAATCGCATGTGAACAGCACATTGGCAAATCAATTAGCGTTATATGTCACCATGTACAGCCCGCTGCAAATGGCGGCAGACCTGCCCGAAAACTATGCTCGCTTCCCTGATGCGTTCCAATTTATAAAGGACGTGGCAGTGGATTGGGACGAATCAAAATATCTGGAAGCCGAGCCGGGTCAATATTTGACCATTGCCCGCAAGGCCAAGGACACCCACAACTGGTTTGTAGGCAATGTGGCAGGATATGATGGTTATCTGTCCAAAATCAGCTTTGATTTTCTGGAAAACAGCAAACAGTATATTGCGACCGTGTATGCAGATGCAAAAGATGCGCATTATAAAACAAATCCGCAGGCATATACGATTACCAAATATGTGGTAACGAGCAAATCCAAGCTTACCCAAAAATCTGCGCCCGGGGGCGGATATGCCATCAGCATCATGGAAGTAAAGGATAAAAACGCGATAAAAGGGCTTCGGAAATTATAGGATAAGACAGCCTTTAAATTTGTAAGCGGCGAACGGGGAGCATGAGTACATCTTCCCGTTCGCCGCTCTTTATTTTGAAAAAATACTTAAAACCAGTTTGTCTTTTTTCTGGAGCCTCCGCTCAATCCGATAGCGCCGAGCAATGACCGGACAATGGAGTTGCCCGCGGTGCGCGCCATACTTCTGACAATAGGATTGTCCAAAAATCCCTTTTCGGGTTTTTCCTGCTTCTTGTTTTGCTCGGGTTGTTCACGTCCTGTGGCGGCCTCTATTTTTCGGGTAAGGATTTCGTAGGCACTGTCGGAGTCTATCGTGTCGTTGTAGAAGCGGGCTATTTTTGATTGGGAAACAATGGTATCAATTTCCGCGTCCGTGAGGATGTCCATACGGCTTTGCGGCGCGCGCAACATGCAATGTACCAACGGGGTGGGAATACCTTTCTCGTTAAGCATGGTGATTAATGCCTCACCGATGCCGACTTGGGTCAGCAACTCATCGGTCTTGTAATACTTTGTTTCGGGATAGTTTTCCGCTGTTTGTTTGATAACCTTGCGGTCTGCTGCCGTGAAGGCACGCAGCGCGTGCTGCACTTTTAGCCCTAATTGTGCCAATACAGAAGCCGGCACGTCCATCGGGTTTTGCGTGCAAAAGAAAATGCCGATGCCTTTGGAACGGATGAGTTTTACGATACTTTCTATCTGGTTGAGGAGCGCGGAAGAAGCCTCGTTGAAAATAAGGTGCGCTTCATCAATAAACATGACCAATTTGGGCTTGTCAAGGTCGCCTTGCTCCGTGCAGGAGGCATACAGCTCCGCCAACGATTGCAGCATAAAGGTAGAGAACAGCTTGGGCTTGTCTTGCAAGTCCGTCACTCGCAGGATGGACACCATGCCACGGCCGTTGTTGTTGGTACGCATCAGGTCGTCCGTATCAAAACTGCGCTCGCCGAAAAATAGGTCGGCATCCTGCTGTTGCAGCTCAATCACCTTGCGCAGGATGGTGCCAGTAGAAGTTGTGGATATTTTGCCATAGTCTTTTTCTATTTCGGCTTTTCCCTCGTTGGTGATGTATTGAAGCACTTTTATAAAATCTTTCAGGTCGAGCAGGGGCAATTTGTTGTCATCGCAATATTTGAATATCATGGCAACGATGCCGCCCTGCGTATCATTCAGCCCAAGAATTTTTGAGAGAAGTACCGGCCCGAACTCGCTCACCGTGGCGCGCAGGCGTGTTCCTTTTTCATGGCTAAGGGTAAGAAACTCAACTGGATAGGCCGACGGATTGTATTCCAAACTCAACATCTGGCAACGGTCGGCAATTTTATCGTTGAGTGTTCCTGCCGCACCGATGCCGCTCAGGTCGCCCTTGATGTCCATCAACAATACAGGTATGCCGGCATCGCTCAACCCTTCTGCCAACACCTGCAACGTTTTGGTCTTTCCCGTGCCCGTGGCACCCGCAATCAACCCGTGGCGGTTTAAGGTTTTGAAAGGAAGCGTCACATCTGCCCCCGGGACAACCGCTCCGTTGAGCATAGCGGTACCCAGTTTATAACATTCGCCCTTGAAACTATATCCGTTTTGAACATCCTGTAAAAATTGCACAGTATCCGGCATAATAAAGATTTTGAGTAAATGTCCGAAAAAATCCTGAATAAAAATAAGTCTTGCCTTGTTGTGGTGCGCCGGGGCGTCAAGCCTGTTGGCATACCCTGATATAGGTATTTTTATTTGTCCGATGGCGGAGTATATTTGCCTGTGTTAATTGACAATCACCTGAAAGCACCCCATTCATTAGTATAAATTATGGATAAAGCATTTTTGATAGATTTCTGTAAATGACGATGAATTGCCAAGAACCCATGAGCACATGAAATCAATAAAAGGAAAACACATGAAAAAAGAAAAAGAAGAAAAAATAAGCCGTATGACGACCACCAAGTCGGCCAAAAAGTGGGGAGATAAGTTCCTCGCTTTTTTCCGTGTAAAGAGTAATCCTTCAAGGAGCGGGTCTTTTTGGCTATCCGGCGAGGGCTGCCTGTTCTGCAAAAAAATAAAAAAACAAAAAACTGACAACCTTGTGACAACCTCGAACGTCTGAAGTTATTATTGCTGTGGTTTAATTATCTGCCTATATTTGCAAATGTCGGCTGACGATAGAACATCGTTTAACGACGTTTTATAACCTAGGAAAAGTTATCAACGGCAGTGACTAACTAAAAACGCTAATTGATGAAAGGATATTTTAGATTACTCCGCAGACGGCTTCGCAGAGAAAAATTGTATGAAAAGGAAAAGCAGGCTAAAGTTAATAAATTATGTTCCGATAGTCATTGGTTGCAGGGCAACGGATATAATTTGACCAAACAGAAATCAACATCCCGGCATGCAAAGCATACGAGAAAGTCAAGTTTCTTATCTTTTTTCTGAGGATTGTTTTATAACCTCATGATGTTCTTGTTTTAACAAAATATTCGGTTAGGTTTTAATACTTGTTCAAAAAGCTTTAATTTTATTTGTCGTCAATAAAATTAAATAACAAAATATGGAACAAAAGAAACCTCATATCCTTCTTTGCGAAGATGACCCTAACTTGGGTAACGTGCTTAAAAATTATTTGGAGCTGAATGATTATGACATTACACTTGAGCGGGACGGACGCCTGGGGCTTGCCGCTTTTCAACGTGAAAAATTTGACCTCTGCCTGCTGGACGTGATGATGCCACACATGGATGGCTTTACCCTTGCCGAAGAAATCCGCACGGTTGACCCGGACATTCCCCTGTTTTTTCTGAGTGCCAAAACGATGAAAGAGGACATTATTCAGGGCTATAAGCTCGGCGCGGATGATTATATAACCAAACCGTTTGACAGCGAGGTTTTGCTGTTAAAGATAAAAGCAATCCTGAAGCGCAACGAAGAACTAAACAAAGAAACGGAGAACAAGGAGTTTCAATTGGCCAGTTATCATTTCAACCCCAAATTGCGCGAACTGACACACGACGGTTACACCGAAACGCTTTCCCCGAAGGAAAATGAGTTATTGAAAATGCTCGCCGAAAACCTGAACGACCTGTTGCCGCGCGATCAGGCGCTCAAAAAAATATGGGGCAGCGACACGTATTTCAACGGCCGCAGTATGGATGTGTATATTGCCAAGCTGCGCAAATACCTGAAAGACGATGAAAAGATAGAAATTGTTAACATACACGGCAACGGCTTCAGGCTGGTCGTGCATGAATAAACTATTTTATAAGTAAATTTTCAAAGGGCAGTGCGAATCACTGCTCTTTTTTATGCCCGGCCTAAAGCCCTAACTCCGGCACATTGTCGTTACGGAACGGTTTTTTGCCGTGATGTTCGTAAGCCTTTGCCGTCACCTCGCGGCCCCGGGGCGTTCTTTGCATAAATCCTTCCTGAATTAAAAAAGGTTCGTACACATCCTCCAACGTGCCGGGTTCTTCGCCCACGGCAGTGGCTATGGTAGAGATGCCTACCGGCCCGCCCTTGAATTTTTCGATAATGGCCAACAGGATGCGATTATCCATATCGTCCAGACCGTATTCATCCACGTTCAGCGCCTTGAGCGCATGTTGAGTGATGCCGATGTCTATTTGCCCATCGTTGAGCACCTGTGCAAAATCGCGGACACGGCGCAACAACCCGTTTGCAATACGCGGGGTGGCGCGGCTGCGGCGGGCTATTTCGCGGGCGGCATCATTTTGGATAGGCACGCCCAAAATATGGGCAGCGCGCAGCACGATTTTTTGCAATGTTTCCACATTGTAGTATTCCAGCCTTGATTTAATGGCAAAACGCGATAACAGGGGCGCGGTAAGCAGGCCGCTGCGCGTGGTGGCGCCGATGAGCGTAAAGGGGCTGAGCGACAACTGAACACTGCGCGCATTGGGGCCGGAATCTATCATGATATCTATCCGATAATCTTCCATAGCCGCATATAAATACTCCTCGACCACGGTGCTTAGGCGGTGAATCTCATCAATGAACAACACATCGTTTGGCTCAAGAGAAGTGAGCAGGCCGGCCAGGTCGCCCGGTTTTTCGATTACCGGGCCGCTGGTTTCCTTGATGTTCACGCCCAGCTCATTGGCCACGATGCGCGACAAAGTGGTCTTGCCGAGGCCGGGAGGCCCGTGAAAAAGGATGTGATCTAAAGCTTCTCCCCTGATTTTGGCAGCTTTTATGAAAATCTGGAGATTTTCGATTAATTGCGGCTGCCCGGCAAAATCCTTTATCTGTCCCGGCCGGATGGTGTTCTCAAACTCCTTTTCGGCCTGGCTCATCGCCTGTTTATCTTTATTTAAATTAGGATTGCTCATTGTGTACTCAAAGATAAAGAATACCCTATCGCAAGCGCAGAAATAATTCTTTGCACCCGTCGAGATGGATTTTTTGCTTCCCAAACCGTGTTCGGATTTCTCAAAAGACTAATCTAAATCATGTTTAAACAGGAATTATGTCATTTTTTAGCCATTTCAGGATTTTGTACCTTTGTCGCTGCTTTATTTTAAAAGATCATTTTCAATGACCATCGAAGACGTTATAAAACAAACACGGTTTAAAAATAATTACCACAAGTTGGCCCTCAACCTGATGTACACGGTCAATTGGCTGGAGGCCCATCTTAAAGAGATATTTAAAGAAGAAGGAATCACCAATCAGCAATATAATATTCTCCGCATTTTGCGCGGCAGTATGCCCACGCCGCTATCCACCCTGCAAATCCGCGAGCGGATGATGGACAAAATGAGCGATACGAGCCGCATCGTTGACCGGTTGGTCATTAAAAAATTGGTCTCAAAAAAAACCTGCCCCAACGATAACCGTTTGGTGGACATCCGCATTACGGAAAAAGGACTAACCCTGCTTTCCAAATTAGATAATATCGAAAACCGTATTGCCGAACTGTTCGGAAATCTTTCCGAGAAAGAAGCGTTAATCGTAAGCGACTATCTGGACAGGCTGCACGAGCCTAAATTTCAAAACGCCGAGGTAGAGTTGATGGCATCCGAGGCGTGATGACAAAGGGCTAAAATCTCTCATAATATTTTTACAAGAAGGCTGTTACCACGCGCGTCCTCACAATGTGTTGCGCGCAAATTGTCGTACTATTCTTTTGAATATTTATTATTGATTTTATCCAAGAGAAACTATCAAAAAATTTTCTTTCATTCTCTGTGTCATTTTAGGAATGAAAAATTTCGTGTAAGTTTGAGGGATTATGTTATTGCACATTCATCCTGAAGATCCCCAACCCCGTAATATCCGCACCGCCGTAGAAATTTTGCAGGACGGTGGCATTATCGTTTATCCCACCGATACGATTTATGGTTTGGGATGTGATATCTATAACACAAAAGCGGTGGAGCGCATCTGCCGCATCAAACAGATTGACCCGCGAAAGGCGCAGCTAAGTATTATTTGCAGCGACCTGAGCCACTTAAGCACTTTTGCCAAACAGATACCCACGGCCACTTACCGTGTATTGAGAGAACATCTGCCGGGGCCATATACTTTCATCCTGCCGGCCAGTAAGCAGGTGCCCAAAATATTAAAGACCAAAAAAGATACCATTGGCCTGCGCGTGCCGGACAATAAGATATCTATTACGCTTATCAAAGAACTGGGAAACCCCATCCTTAGCACTTCGCTGCCTGGCGAGAACGTAGAGGATTACACCGACCCCGAAATCATCTATGAGAAGTATGAAAAGTTGGTTGATCTCGTGATAGATGGCGGTATAGGCGGTACCGTACCTTCTACTATTATCAATTGTGTGGGAGATACGTTTGAATTGATTCGTCAGGGCGCGGGAGAGTGGCAATAGATCTTCCCGATATTTTTTGCAGACATGCAGCATTGGGTATTGTTTTCCCGTTATATAGGAAAAGATATCGAATGAAATATTTATACCTTTTATCAGCCATTGCCATTGTTGCTATATGTTCCTGTAATAACCCCCGCTATATCAGTTCGCCGTCGGTGGCTAATGCAGCCTTTTTTCGTCAGCAGGGTGATTTTAAGTTTTCGGCATCCGCATCCGGAAACCCTTTCAGCGTGTTAAACGATGAAGATGACGATGATGATGCGAACAACTATCACGGGTTTGATGTGCAGGGAGCGGTGGCCTTGAGCAATCATTTTTTAATACAGGCAGGCGGCATGTACCGCAGTGAGACCGACCGTTTTGATACAGATGATTTATTGTCTGAGAATACCCGCAGCAAAGTAGGTTACACCCGTTCTATGTTTGACGTAGGGGCTGGTTTTTATGTGCCGATGAGCGCTTCCGGCCGTGTATATCTCAACGGTGTGGTGGGTGTTGGTTTTGGCAAGTCTTCTTCTACCGACAGGGGCTATCCCACGGCGCGCACGATTGAGTGGAAGGCCGATGTCATCAAATATTACCTTCAACCATCGTTCAATATGTTTTTTAACGATTATGTGCGCATGTCTGTTGTGCCGAGGGTTTCCATATTGGATCATCAAAATATAGAATCAGGATATACTGAAGAACAGGAAATTCGTTTGGGATATGATAAGGTGCGGCGTAAAAACCTTACGCTTTTTGAACCGAGCATATTGTTGCAAACAGGCTTTCGCAACAACCGTTGGCTAAAGCTGGATTTTGGCCTTCATTTCTCATCCGATCCCCTCAAGGTGAGGGCATCAAATTATAACGCAGCACCCATTGTCACCGATGTGGACAAACTCAACGCGCGTAATTTTGCCGCGTCAATCGGGTTGTCTTTCTACCCCGGCAGCAGGTGATTTTCATCTTATGGGATTAATAATTCCCGAAAATCGGTAGAGTCCCCGTTAAACACGTTGAAGTCCACCTTGGCGGTGATACCGTTCACGTTGCCGCGATCATTGTGCTGCCAAAACGTCCACGGCCTGCCGATGCGGGGCTTGTGCTGCACGTAGTAATGCGCCACCCACAGAGGGTATTCGTCAAACTGTTTGCCGAGGCGGTTGGTATAAAAATCGGCATTGGTGTAAATAATCGGTTTTACGTGGTAATGCGCTTCTATGATTTGCAGCCACGCCAACACTTTCTCGCGCAACTGCTCCGGTTGCTGTTTGCCGGTATGCTCCACATCGAGCACGGGCGGCAGGTCGCCGCTTTCCAGATTTACTTTTTTTAAAAAATTGAGCGCTTGTTTTACCGGGTCTTTGTCGGGCACAAAAAAGTGATAGGCGCCCCGTGGTACATCGTGCTTGCGCGCCGCGCGCCAATTGTGTTTGAACTGCGGGTCAGCATCGTCTTCTCCCTCCGTGGCCTTTATAAAAGCAAAGCCCAGCTTCACGTTTTGCACCTGCATGTTCTTCACCTCTTTCCAGGCAATCGCTTGCTGATAGCGCGACACGTCAATGCCGTGAATCATGTAATTGCTCGGCAGCCAGATGCCAAACTCTTCGTAGCGGGTAAATCGCGCCTCGCGATAGCGTAGCCATTTGACGGACATAAAAGCAAGAAAAACGGAAAGGGCAATGCACGCCACTCCCAGCACCGCATTGCGCAACCCGTTCTTCTTTCGCCTTTTTGCCATGGGGATATTTTTTGCAAATATAGACCGCGTGGCAGAACGTTTACCGAGAATTGGGATGTGTTAGGCGGTTTTAACGAAATGGGAATACGTTTTTGCGATTCGAAAGGGATTGTGTTGATAAATGAAAATGTAAATCTCACCAAGGAGTCCTGTTAACCTTAACTTGGATGGTCGTATTTTCTACTTTCATGTATATTGTTTTCATTCTATGAAGTACGATTAAAAGAATGATGCTTACTGCTCGCATAAAAGCCATAATCTCTTTAAATTCTATACAGTCCGATTAAAAGTTCCTCCGCGTCCGCGAACACCTGCACCCAGTCGGTCATTTAAATTCTATACAGTCCGATTAAGAGGTTGCAGATGATGGAGAAAAGCCAACATGTATAACTCATTTAAATTCTATACAGTCCGATTAAGAGGAGAGAAATGGATTCTTTTAGATCCGGAAGATTTAAGATTTAAATTCTATACAGTCCGATTAAGAGATTTATTTTTATTATTATAACTATCAACATATTTAAATTCTATACAGTCCGATTAAGAGATCTGGCATTGCACGAAGAAGTCAAGGCTCCGTTAATTTAAATTCTATACAGTCCGATTAAGAGGAAAGAAAGGTTATTACTTTTCTTAAAGCACGTAAATAATTTAAATTCTATACAGTCCGATTAAGAGCATCCGCCAAATGGTTTATCTAATCCAGCTACAAAAATTTAAATTCTATACAGTCCGATTAAGAGAGGAAACTCGTACTGTGGTCAAAGTGTACTTCAAATATTTAAATTCTATACAGTCCGATTAAGAGGTTCTTTCAATCTCCGCCTTTTGCAGCAACATTATCTATTTAAATTCTATACAGTCCGATTAAGAGGCTCGCTCCCCTCTATCGTCGGGAGCTTTGGGACTTATTTAAATTCTATACAGTCCGATTAAGAGGACCGTTACTCAACAGGAATTTGATAATTATGATGTGATTTAAATTCTATACAGTCCGATTAAGAGTAATGTTTTTTAAAATAGCCCCGGTGTAGAAACACATTTAAATTCTATACAGTCCGATTAAGAGATGGGTTACAGATATGGAATCGGCTGCCAAATCCAATTTAAATTCTATACAGTCCGATTAAGAGAGTGAAGCATCATTGATTATCTGTTGCCTTTTCAGATTTAAATTCTATACAGTCCGATTAAGAGATGAAGCTCCGTACGATCATGAGGGATATACAGTTATTTAAATTCTATACAGTCCGATTAAGAGGTATTGAAGGTGAGCGCCCTCAGGCTTCGCTAGCATTTAAATTCTATACAGTCCGATTAAGAGCTATGCGGACTGGAAGAGTTCATTTTCTCGTGTTTGATTTAAATTCTATACAGTCCGATTAAGAGTTCTATGGCGACCCTCGCATGTAGCAATTTCTATCATTTAAATTCTATACAGTCCGATTAAGAGTAATTCTGTTCGAGTCAAGCGGAGTCTTCCATTCTAATTTAAATTCTATACAGTCCGATTAAGAGGCTGGGCAAATGGTAGAGCAGAAGTAAAATAATCAATTTAAATTCTATACAGTCCGATTAAGAGGATGTTATTGTTATGCAGGATATAGATAATAATACATTTAAATTCTATACAGTCCGATTAAGAGCGTTGCGCTAATTGCATTATGCGTCGCGTTAATCATATTTAAATTCTATACAGTCCGATTAAGAGCAGAACTCGGATTATATAGCCACTCATTGAACCTATTTAAATTCTATACAGTCCGATTAAGAGTGAACGCCCCCAAGCTTCTCTGGCAGGTAAAGGCACATTTAAATTCTATACAGTCCGATTAAGAGAACTTTAATCAGCAAGGTAAAATAGGAGAGAAGCAACATTTAAATTCTATACAGTCCGATTAAGAGATACCCAAGCGTAATGCCCATATCACCCGTTCTTTATTTAAATTCTATACAGTCCGATTAAGAGTGACGATTCCGATGATAGACCTGACTTTCGTTCTAATTTAAATTCTATACAGTTCGATTAAGAGTGCTAATAGACAGGATTCTTACCCAGCAGGGGTTATTTAAATTCTATACAGTCCGATTAAGAGTGTTAAATGAAAAATTTCCAAAAGAAATGCAAACTAATTTAAATTCTATACAGTCCGATTAAGAGCTACACTGCCCCCGTTGGTTCTCTGCTGGATTACAATTTAAATTCTATACAGTCCGATTAAGAGACTGCCCTGGCCGGCGGAGCCAACTCTCTTGCTACATTTAAATTCTATACAGTCCGATTAAGAGCGTGATGACCGTGAGCCTGAGTTTGCGCTGATGTCTAATTTAAATTCTATACAGTCCGATTAAGAGTGGAGATGCTCGTCTAAATGAGCCCGAATTTATTACATTTAAATTCTATACAGTCCGATTAAGAGATGGTGTATTTGGTTATACGCCTCGTTATTCAGATATTTAAATTCTATACAGTCCGATTAAGAGCGTTGCCGCAACAGCCGCCCGCAAATCGTTCGGTTTATTTAAATTCTATACAGTCCGATTAAGAGTTGTAGCAATTGTATTATGCGTCGTGTTAACCATATTTAAATTCTATACAGTCCGATTAAGAGTTGTTGTACAGCCCAATAGTCGAACTCCGTCACTAATTTAAATTCTATACAGTCCGATTAAGAGACGAACAACTGGCCGACCTTAACTCCGGCACTATAATTTAAATTCTATACAGTCCGATTAAGAGATCAACCAGCGTACTATTATTCGCTACTAATTTGATTTAAATTCTATACAGTCCGATTAAGAGAATTGGAGATAGATAAGAAGGCAATGGCCGAATGGTATTTAAATTCTATACAGTCCGATTAAGAGACAAATCCGCTAATGCAGCGTAATCATCAGTAAACAGATTTAAATTCTATACAGTCCGATTAAGAGCCTAAAATACTTACCTCTGGTTATACAGCTCCCGTATTTAAATTCTATACAGTCCGATTAAGAGGTACCTCATCGTATTGTCTGGCCTCGGTTCAACGAGATTTAAATTCTATACAGTCCGATTAAGAGTTCGAACGGTTTACGGGCGGCTGTTGCGGCAACGCCAATATTTAAATTCTATACAGTCCGATTAAGAGGCAGGAGTGCATGCCCGGTGATGTGTTTGATATCTCATTTAAATTCTATACAGTCCGATTAAGAGTATTCTGTAAATTAACGTCCAGGGTTTGTATTTCTTTATTTAAATTCTATACAGTCCGATTAAGAGTATGTTTTGTCTGACGGGTACAATGTGTCTAATACATTTAAATTCTATACAGTCCGATTAAGAGTCCGGATTCCACCTGCCAGTTTCAGACGAACGAAATTTAAATTCTATACAGTCCGATTAAGAGTCGTTGTGCTAACTGCATTATGCGTCGCGTTAACCACATTTAAATTCTATACAGTCCGATTAAGAGCTCCGGATTCCACCTGCCAGTTTCAGACGAACGAAATTTAAATTCTATACAGTCCGATTAAGAGAGCAGCAACGCCCCCTTGGTGCTGAATCAGCGACTGCATTTAAATTCTATACAGTCCGATTAAGAGAACAGTACCTTCTACAACGTAGGAATCAGCGAATTATTTAAATTCTATACAGTCCGATTAAGAGGAAAACATCGCCGGGCATGCATTCTTGCGCTAAAATATTTAAATTCTATACAGTCCGATTAAGAGTACTTAAATTGATCAAAACGGTCACAGAGATGCTTATTTAAATTCTATACAGTCCGATTAAGAGCATGCTCTTCAGTATTTAAATTCTTACAAAATGAAAATTTAAATTCTATACAGTCCGATTAAGAGCGTCGCGCTTACCGTTTGCAGGAATGGTTGGAGTATTTAAATTCTATACAGTCCGATTAAGAGAGGTATATTTTTAATATTAAGCTCTTCGATTTCATATTTAAATTCTATACAGTCCGATTAAGAGTATCCGCCCTCGCTGGTGGAGCTAATTCTCTTGCTGATTTAAATTCTATACAGTCCGATTAAGAGAGAGTTCCTTGTTTAAAACCGGCTGCTCGCCGATAATTTAAATTCTATACAGTCCGATTAAGAGTCAAATACTAAAGAGGATGCTTAAATTTTCGATTTATTTAAATTCTATACAGTCCGATTAAGAGCCCGCATATGTGATATCTTCTAATATGTGTAACATCATTTAAATTCTATACAGTCCGATTAAGAGAAAAAGAACCGTCAATGACAGTTCCTGACGAGTCTAATTTAAATTCTATACAGTCCGATTAAGAGCATTCCTGCAAACGGTAAGCGCGACGAAGGTCTGCTAATTTAAATTCTATACAGTCCGATTAAGAGAATCCCGGCCAAGTCGTTTCTAATGCTGTCGATTCTATTTAAATTCTATACAGTCCGATTAAGAGTCCCTATCTCACTCGAGATAACAACAAAGTCCCTTGATTTAAATTCTATACAGTCCGATTAAGAGCAGGATGAGTATGTTAAAAATATGTTAAATGAGTAATTTAAATTCTATACAGTCCGATTAAGAGATATACCGCCCCGGTTGGTTCGCTGTTAGACTACAATTTAAATTCTATACAGTCCGATTAAGAGATCGCGACTGGTTCTATGAATAAGAAGACTAGGAAGATTTAAATTCTATACAGTCCGATTAAGAGCTCCGCGAGAGAGACGAAGATATTGCCTTTTGCCGATTTAAATTCTATACAGTCCGATTAAGAGCTGAAGCCGGCAGGTGGAACCCGGAGGCTACTAATCCATTTAAATTCTATACAGTCCGATTAAGAGTCTTCGCGCCCAGCAGTCGCTGATCCAACACCAGGGATTTAAATTCTATACAGTCCGATTAAGAGCCTGTGATGCATCGCCTCAATGTTACAATCCACTATATTTAAATTCTATACAGTCCGATTAAGAGTTGCGCTAATTGTATTATGCGCCGCGTCAACCATATTTAAATTCTATACAGTCCGATTAAGAGGATGCTTAAATTTTCAATCTCGGAGCGCCTCCCTGATTTAAATTCTATACAGTCCGATTAAGAGGCCGCCCGCAAGTTCCCCGGCTTACAGAAAACAAATTTAAATTCTATACAGTCCGATTAAGAGTGCCGCTTCTCAGACTAATCTTAATTCTCAGAAACTGATTTAAATTCTATACAGTCCGATTAAGAGGTATACCCCTCCGGTTGGTTCATTGTTAGATTACAATTTAAATTCTATACAGTCCGATTAAGAGCTTGCGGGCGGCTGTTGCTGCAACGTCGACCTGCTATTTAAATTCTATACAGTCCGATTAAGAGGGTATGCTGATTGGAAGAGTTCGTTCTCTCGCGTCTGATTTAAATTCTATACAGTCCGATTAAGAGAAAAAGAACCTTCAGCAACAGTTCCCGATGAGGCAAATTTAAATTCTATACAGTCCGATTAAGAGATCCCGGTCAAGCCATCTCCAACGCGGTTGACTCTATTTAAATTCTATACAGTCCGATTAAGAGCATTACCTTCATTACCTTGACCGTAGATTAGATTCATTTAAATTCTATACAGTCCGATTAAGAGTCCCTCACCGTGTAGTTTGGCCTCGGTTCAATGAAATTTAAATTCTATACAGTCCGATTAAGAGTGATTCTAAGAAAGATGCAAATGGCCGGTACTATAATTTAAATTCTATACAGTCCGATTAAGAGAGGTATGTTTTTAATATTAAGTTCCTCAATGTCCTATTTAAATTCTATACAGTCCGATTAAGAGCTATCGGTAAGATTTCTTTCGCTTCTTTTTTCTTTAATTTAAATTCTATACAGTCCGATTAAGAGCAGTAATGCATCGTCTTAATGTCACGATCCATTACATTTAAATTCTATACAGTCCGATTAAGAGTGTATTAGTGCTAATAGACAGGACCCTGTCTCAGCAATTTAAATTCTATACAGTCCGATTAAGAGACAGAAACCCTATCAGAACCTAGAACAGGGATCTCCACATTTAAATTCTATACAGTCCGATTAAGAGC
This sequence comes from Niabella sp., assembly GCA_047601605.1. GTDB lineage: Bacteria > Bacteroidota > Bacteroidia > Chitinophagales > Chitinophagaceae > Niabella. The sequence continues at coordinate 447,150 of JASGIU010000002.1, read as the reverse complement.
GTTGTGCTAATTGCATCATGCGCCGTGTTAATCATATTTAAATTCTATACAGTCCGATTAAGAGCCCTCACCGTGTAGTTTGGCCTCGGTTCAATGAAATTTAAATTCTATACAGTCCGATTAAGAGCATACTTAAACTGGTCAAACCGGTCGCAGAGATGTTATTTAAATTCTATACAGTCCGATTAAGAGTGCCGGCAAAGGAACAGGTGTCGCTTCAGGTAACCTATTTAAATTCTATACAGTCCGATTAAGAGTGAATCAACAGAGCAGTAGAGTTCTTTGTTTAAAATATTTAAATTCTATACAGTCCGATTAAGAGCGCATCAACTGCAAAAAATGCCAACTGAGCCTCTTTATTTAAATTCTATACAGTCCGATTAAGAGGTATCAACAGAACAGTAGAGTTCTTTGTTTAGTATATTTAAATTCTATACAGTCCGATTAAGAGTACATCATGCCAATCCCTGCCGTCGTCGCTGCAGATTTAAATTCTATACAGTCCGATTAAGAGTGATAATGCAAATAAAACGATAGATGGGCTTATTAAGAATTTAAATTCTATACAGTCCGATTAAGAGGCTACTGGTGTTAAGAAGTTAACTGGCGCTAACAACTATTTAAATTCTATACAGTCCGATTAAGAGTAGCATTACCTTCATTGCCTTGATTGTAGATTAGGTTATTTAAATTCTATACAGTCCGATTAAGAGTGCCACTGGTGTTAAGAAGTTAACTGGCGCTAGTAACTATTTAAATTCTATACAGTCCGATTAAGAGATCTTCAAATGTTGCGTTCCCTTTAAATTTCACATTATTTAAATTCTATACAGTCCGATTAAGAGTCCTTATCTTACTCGGGACAACAATAAGGTTCCGTGATTTAAATTCTATACAGTCCGATTAAGAGAAGTGCAGGCAATGTTAAGGCTGGATATTAATTTAATTTAAATTCTATACAGTCCGATTAAGAGACCCGTGTTCAAGCAGCTGCAGTAGCGTCTAGTGTATTTAAATTCTATACAGTCCGATTAAGAGGTCAACTCAGCCGTTTTCATTTGATTGTCAAGAGATATTTAAATTCTATACAGTCCGATTAAGAGGCCTCGTCAGGAACTGTCATTGATGGCTCTTTTTTATTTAAATTCTATACAGTCCGATTAAGAGCGCCGCCGCCGTTTTTTGCAGGTCGGGGAGCTTAATTTAAATTCTATACAGTCCGATTAAGAGTTGGGTATTGAGTAACCTAAAGCCTGAATATTTCTACATTTAAATTCTATACAGTCCGATTAAGAGTAACAATGCTTGCAAGGAAAACGACATTAAGACCGTATTTAAATTCTATACAGTCCGATTAAGAGTAACACTATCCAGCTTCTTTTCTGTTTTAGTCAAATATTTAAATTCTATACAGTCCGATTAAGAGCGATTTCCTCCTTTGTCATCGCCCCCTCAATGTCGAATTTAAATTCTATACAGTCCGATTAAGAGAAAATCCCATTCGCCAATTCCTTCTGTCTCTCCGGTATTTAAATTCTATACAGTCCGATTAAGAGTCCAATGGCAAAAGCGTGAATCATGTTTTCAGACTATTTAAATTCTATACAGTCCGATTAAGAGTCATACCTCCTTTTTTTAATTTGTGTTTAAATTTTATTTAAATTCTATACAGTCCGATTAAGAGTTTGTCGCTTTTGATATATCTTCTCCTTCGTACAAGTATTTAAATTCTATACAGTCCGATTAAGAGCCGCCACATCGACGACTAAAAAAAGCCTGTTTTCAAGGCTTTCAGAGGACAAATCTATCTAAATTTCAGGAAAAAAATTGTCGATGCCCGATAATAAGATTTTATGCAGGCACCGACAACCCCCTGAAACGAAGTATTTATAGGTGTTTTTAGTTTTTCCAATATGTCAAAGAACGTAATCACGTCAAATAAACAGGACATCGACAACTATAAAAAAGTATCCAGCTCATTCTTTTCCTTGCCCACAATTTCTTTTTCCAACCATTTCGCATCACGACTTTTAAAAACGATTATACTGTCCTGCTCAATGTCCATTATTCCCTTCGCGCGGTACTGCAATTCTTTCAGCTTCACTTCCGTAATATCTCCTTCAAACACACTGTTCTGTATCCAGTTGAGATATTGACGGCACAACTTCAGCATCTTGCCCACTCTTTTTTCACCTATATCATATACCAGAATTACATACATAATTACCACCAGGCTTTAAAAGGTTTGTACTCTTCCATATTCAGGATATGCTTGGTGAGCTTGTAACACTCCAGTTTTACCAGGTGCTTGTAGCTCACGTTCCTGTTGAGCGAACGGTGTTTTATTGTTTCGTTCAGCCTTTCCTCAAAAGCCCGTACAAAAGTTTTACGGGCGGCATCTTTCAGTGTTACACTGTTCACCTGCACATCGAAGTCCTTTGCCTGGATTTCTTTTTTATTAAGTACTTTGAAGATCGTTCTGTCCACCAAAATGGGCTTGAATATTTCTGCTATATCCAATGCTAATGAATACCTGCGGTACCCCGGCTCATGCAGAAAGCTGATAGTCGGGTTTAGTTGTGTATGGTAGATCTGTCCGAGGCATAAAGTATAGCACATCATATTACCAAACGACACTAATGCATTCACTTCGTTCTTTGGCGGCTGCTTGCTCCTCCCGTTCATGGAGAAATCGTTCAGTATAATATCGAATGCATCGTAATACATCTGTCGTATATTCCCCTCTATTCCCATCAGCATGTCAATGTCTGTACTGAACGGAATGCTTTCACTGAATTTTTCTATCACTTCAATGAACGGCTGCAGGTCTTTTCCCCGCGATTGGTAGTAACGCAGGTTCTTCAGAATATTGAATGCCGCACCTTCTACGAATTTCTGCGCAATAGCCAGACGTTTGGCTTTGCTTCCGTAATGCCTGGTTTGTTCTATCTGCATCTTACCGGCCAGCAGGTAGTCTTTAGGCATGAAGCTGCCGGTGTAATGCTCATAGTAATCAAAAAAATGAACAGCTATATGCTCCTTGCCCAAAAAGTTATATAAGGCGCTGTTGGCGTCCAGCGCTCCAAAACAATACAGATCACTTACGCCTTCTACCGGGATGTATTTGGCCGGGCTTTCTTTACCGTCCTCGTCCACCGGGGTGAACTTTAAAGTATTGTCCTTTCGGCTCATTCGGCCGGGATTGAAAAGGTAGTAAGTCTTTTTCATTCTTCATCTACATAACAGAGTTCATAATAGGAGCATTTTTTACAAATGCCTTTTTGAATAGGCTTCGGGCAGTTTTCCGAAGCGATAATTTCAATCACTTTCGCTTCCCATTCTTTGGCTTGGTCTATAAAATCTTCATCCCAGTCTATTGTTTCTCTTTGTTTCAATTTTGGGTATTCGATAATAGCGGAGGGCTCTTCAATGCCGTTTTTGTCTAAAACGTACAGATAGTAAATAACCTGTGCTTTGTGGGCGTGTTCCACCTTGTCAGACTTTTTCACTTCGTGGACTACTTTATCCTTTGCATCATAGAAATCAATCTTGATGCCCTCTATCGCCAGTTCGGTATATTTTCTCGCTCTGTCAAGATAGGTCGTTTCAGCAATCAGCTTCCCTTCTGCGACAATCTCGGAATTGTGCTCCATCTGAATACCATTGGCAAACAGCCACAGTTTTCTGTGGCAGGTGTGCAGATAAGCGATATGTGTGCCTGTGATGTTCATTGTTAGTAATAAAATTGGTCATCAATGTTATTGTCTGTTGAATAATATCCAATGATTGGGTCGTATTTGAGATTAATGGCTACATCTGTATCTCCTTTTAGTTTATCCTTAGAAATCGTTGCTTCATAGTGATAGACCTGAATTAACAATTGATTCGCTTCGATATATCTTCCTTCCGAAATCTTTTGTTCAAACTCGTCAATCAAGTTAAAACATAATACCTCTCGTTTTTGATTCCCTTCCAAAAGGCCATCTATCCAATCCCGCCATGTTCCCGGAATCCAATCTTCTTCAAATTGATTGATAATTGAGTTGTTGAACCCTTTATCAAAATCTGCTTGCTGTTCATTATTGTAGCCATTTTTATAAACGGTATTACAAACATTGATTAAATCTTCTTCTCCTAATTCTGTATTTGATAATTTTAGTAATTCCGTCCAAGTGTCTGCTAATACTTTCTCATTATAGAATCGTTTGGTGTTTCCTATGGAATGTTCAAAAACATAAACCGGAACAGTATTGCTCAATGGCTGAAATGTATTATCTAAAGCCTGTATCTTTTTCTTTCCTGTTCTGTTTACTCTTCCAAATCGCTGTATCAATGCATCTATCGGAGCATTCTCGATAAATGCTATATCATAGTCTATATCCAAGCTAACTTCTACTGCCTGAGTAGCTATTAATAGTTGAGGTCGTTGGATAATATCTTTACAAGTAACTGATTTTTCTATTTCTATTCTGCCCTTTTTATTAAACCCGCTATGCAAAAGTTGTATAGTTCCGTCAAATTCAATTTCCTTATAAAGTAATTGTGCTGTTTTGACATTATTTACAATAATTAAAACAGAATTTCCCTTGTGAAGATAAGATTCAATTAAATTGATTTTATCCAAAATTGTGTAATCGGGGAATGTAAAAAGCTGATGTCTTTTTCTATCGAGTACAATCCTGTCCTGCTCCTGATTAGCGTCGGGGCGAATTACAAATGAATAATCTCCATTGAAAACTTTATCAACTATCAGTTGCAGCATAAAGTCGGGAATTGTTGCGGACAAAAAGAAAAACTTAGCATTGAAAAGCTTTCTGAACAGCTTAATCGTAGCTAACAGTAAACCTGTAAACAAGGCATCATAAGTATGGAACTCATCTATAATAAACAAAGCATTCTTATAGTCGAACAGTGCAAACTCCCAGCCTTTGCCTTTGAGTGAGGTTTTCAAAATCTGATGCAGAGTAGCAACTTTGACCGGATAGAAAATCTCCTTAGACAGAGATTTCTTATCCTTTGCCTCTTTCTCTATTTTATAGAAATTTTTGTCTTCATTACTATGCTCTTCTGAAATCTGCTCATAGAAGAAGTCTAAAGTCTTTGAGTGCAAAGCGGTAACAACCTCTTTGCTGTAATGCGTTTGCAACCTGCTTACCATTGCATTAATACTCGCAGTATAAGGCAACAGGTAAAATACTCTTGCATTTTCAATCTGATTGGCATACACCCAATTCAATGCGGCTTCTGTCTTTCCCGACCCTGTCGGTGCATGAAGAATTACATCTGTCTTTATGTTTTGCAATCGTTTCTGAAATGGTCTGAAAGGAAATAGTTGCCCATCCTTTTTAAGTTGAAAGTCCGGCAATGATAACAATTTATATTTGGGGACATTATTTTCTTGTCTTGCCGAACCTAAATGGTCGGCAGCCATTAGTAATGCCCTTGTTTGAGAAAACTGAATACGTTTTTCTAACTCAGGAACTTCATACAAATGGTATTTTTGATTTAGTGTCTTCTGCCAACTTATGCTTATTTCTTGAACATCGGAGTTGTCCGAAACGTCAATTTTCAAATCAAATATTTGAAGCCACTTTTCAACGAGTTGTTTTTGGAAAATGTCTTTATCCGTATCAATCCAGAACTTTGCTGATTTATTGAGATGATTGAACGACAATATTCCTTTCTTATCGACTCCTGCCTCAACCAAACCTTTGTGATGTGTGGCAATTGCAAAAAGTTCATCAGCATCAAGGTCTAAAAAGTTAACACAGAATATTAAGGAAACTATCTCGTGTCGAATATCCAGATTTTTGTTTCCGTTCAGTCGTTTTATAAAGTCTCCATGAATTTTTCCCAAATCGTGGAGCACAGCACAACGTGCTATTTTATTCTTCCACAATTCTTTTTCTGATTCGCTTAATGCTAATGATTCCACAAGGTTAATCCCGGCAGTTAATACGTGTCGGGTGTGCATTTCCAATGTGGTTATGCCATCGCTTTTTGCATAAAACTTATCAAAATACCGCTTATCCATTCTCAAACTGATGCAAATAAAATGTTGTTGGTTTTTCTTCTTTTGTTGTAAACAAATCTGAAAATTCTATTTCGACTACATTATCGTAAGGTATAGCAATAAAAACTTTTGAGTTGGTAGGCATTCTTCCCGAACCCACTTCTTCATTTTGCTGATAGGATTCTGCCAACTGCACTAATTGTCCTCCAACTTGCAACCCAGTTGAAAATGGTAACATACAACCGGAAATATTTCCTTTTTGTACAGGCTCAACCTCTACTTCAGATACTGATTCTATCTTTAGTATATCCTGAGAACGTCCCAATGACGGTGTTCCGATTGGATTCTCAAAAAATGCTTTCCAATCAATTCGGTCTATCCAAACTGTAAGTTGCGGAGCGGTATGAAATTCCCTGTTATATGCATCAGAACCTTTACTGTGGGCTTTTACTTTTTTCCCGTCAAACTCCAAACGTTGTCGGGTCTCCAAATCCTGTGCTGTACTTTCATAGGAATATCTGAAGCCAACCTTCACTTCCCCCGCTTCAATGTTTCTGCCCAAACAGCACCCCAGAAGGCCTAGCAACAAAGAATAGCTTGGTGTATGCATACATACCGCATTGCCCGAAAGAATAAACGGCATTCTTGGTGTTGCAGTCCAACCGGAAAACTTTATTTCCAGTAGCTTATTCATTCGTTAGGTATTTTTTAATGAATTCATTGACAATTTCTACGGGCGATGCCACAACAAATTGCTCACCTAAAGATTTGACATCTTCTTCATTTTGCAGATAACCGGCTCTTATACCAATATAAATTGGTGTTGCCAATTTATTACTGTAATCGGAGGCCAACTGCTTCAGTATTTCTATATTCAAAGTTGGTCTTTCTCCTGTACCGATGAAAATATTATTGAAAATAGGATTAGCAGATTCAAGCCCTGCAAGAATCAGAACTTTGGGTGCAACATCAGCCCCAAATGCGGCTTGTTTTGCTCCTCCTCTCAAGAAAGCCAAGCCTTTTAGTAGCCCTGCTGCATTTCTATTTCTGTTCTCTTCATCATTTTTCAATTCATATCTGCTGTGCTTGCCGCCTAATTCTGATTTGTTTAATTTGTCTGCATGTTTTTCTACCAATTCGGAAGATAATTCTTGCTTGCTTCCAAGATTATCATACAACCCCAATCTGTAATATTCCAAATTGAAGAAACCTTCTAAATGCGTTGAGTAAAATTTTGTTGAATAAGGAAGCGGTGTTCCCTCTTTGAGATGAACAAATGCCTCATCAATATTTACGGTACGCATATTCTTAATCCCCTTTAATATAGACGACTTAAACGGCGACGTACGCTGAACACATTCTTCACTCCCTTTTCCTGCTTTCATATAACCAAAAATGTCATCTTCGGGAAACTCAATTGGATTTAATTCAGTAGCAATTTTATTGGTAGTGCCTTTATCTGAACCTTCCCCAATCGCTCTTAATTCACTCGGATTCCATCCGTTCTCTTCGTTTGTAGTGTCTCGTAGCCATCTTCTCCAGGATTGTGCGGAAACATAAGGGACGTCTTCCATTCGATTATTTACCTTTTCTTTATAGGTTTTAGGGATAACGCGATTTTTGTCTTCCTGTACACCTAATCCTGCTCCATTCAAAAATGTAGCTGTCGCATCAATCAATAATGCACCTGTGATGTTGTTTAGCTTTGCCATAGTTGTTTAATATTAATTTTCGATTATTGATAATAAATTTTTAATTGCAGTTTCTTTTAAAAAGAATTTAATTGTAAATACGCAGAGATTCCAATTGTTATAGCCTAAAGGGTCTGTTAGCAATTCTTCTATCGACCATTTTTCATCTTTGTATTGTTGTGTTTCATTTAAAAATTGATTGGTATTATAAATCATTTCATTAAGTAAAGAATAAAAATTATCGTTCTCTTTTACTACATCACTAGCTACACTTTCAAATTTTTTCAATGGAAATTCTTGTGTTATGGGGTTTTGATATTTAGTAAAATAGTATTCTTTGTAATCATTCACGAAATCCTGAACCTTCTCTTTCCATCCTCTAAAAAGTTCATCTTCCTCTAACTCATTTTTCCAGTCCAAAATATTGAAATTTCCTTGTTCCGGTTGGGAAAAGAATATCCTTAGTAATTCATTTAACCCCCATTTTGAATACCTGAAACTTTCATCGTAAAGTAATTCTACTGCATTCTCTATTTTTATTGATTCAGAAGCTATGCTATCATAAATCATACGATTAAAGCCAACTTTCGCATATTCATTGGCATTAGAAAGATTAGACTTTATGGTAGCGAATTTGGAATCATTTTGAATCAAGCTAATTAACCAGGTAAGCGAACGATAAACCTTCGTTTCGGCAATGTCTACGATTGGGTATTCACTGCTAAAAATCTCTTTGAAATAGTAGTAATAGCTTAGCTTGTGTATTTGGTAAAAATTATTCTTTATTGGCAACAAGTTTTGGTTGTCCAAAATATGAATATGGAGGTTCAAATCCCATTCCCCTTTTTCGGTAGCAATAGTCAAAATCTTATAGAGTTCCACTCTGTATTCTGGGTCAGCATTAGCATCTGTTTTTTCTAACAATTTTTCAAAGGTCTTGGATTTATATTTTTGCATCAACCCTGCAATATATTTTGACGTTTGGAGCAAATCGCTTCTCTGAATAACTGTATAGTACGCCCCTAAAAACTCCGGAGTAACGCCCTTATATTCTACTTTCTTTTTTCCGCTACCAAAAACATTCGGATACAACAAATACCAATCTTTGTTGCTCTCTAATGCCTCAATAAAGCTAAACGCACTTTCATTTCTAACTAAAATTGATTTAAGTTCCGCTCCTACATTAGGGTTGCTATTCAGAAACTGAAGTTTTTTGATTAAAGAGTTAGGAACTCTGTCTATTTCGCAGCTTGCCCCTGTTCCTGAGTTTGAAAAACTCCACATATTCAAATCAGAATAAGTTTCCCTAAAAGCTTCTTTTTCTTCGAGTATTTCTAATACACTTAACAAGTAATCTCCCTTTGCAAAATCCCGCACGTTTTCTACAGAGCCATTTCCCTTAGTAGCTTCAATCCTTTCTTGTAAGGTCTTTGTATTTTGAGCAACCATTTCTCTTGACAATTCAAAATTGGAAGAATCAATTAATAAAACACCTCCTTTATAAAGCACTGACGACAAGGGTAAAAATTGTAATATCGGAATACAAATCGGGTGTATCTGAACCGTAAATTTTGCTTGTGGTAAAGCCTGTGCATCAGACCCCAAACCGCCAATCAGCGGAAACCAGGAACGGTTTAAACTTGTATCTGTATTATCTAGGTTTTTAATTTCCTTATTTAATTGTTTCGCATCCTTGATTTCTTTGACTAATATTCTTTTTTGCCTTTCAAGTTCTTCTTTATAAAAATCCTCAAACGTTTTATTAAATCTTAGGCCCGAAATCTCGCATACTTTGTCGCCTTCATTTTCAAATTCATTCATAATTGAATTCAAAAGATGATGATAAGTGCTTTCTCCTGCATTATTGACTTTTTTTGCTGGGTTGACTAACAGGTTATTCAGACTAAAAACCATTGTGTAGCTTTTAAGTCTTTTATTTATATCTTTTAGATTTACCTTATCATACAATTTAATTAATGTTGCTGATGTGATTTCTGCAACATTATTGAGTTTGCCTAATGCTTCAATAGTCATTAGTGCATTGTTAAGCATCGCATTTCCGGTATATGTATTAAATATTGTCATTGTTAATTTAAATTCATTTTTATAATTATTTATTTTCGAAAATAAATGAAATAGCCTATAATAAATTTAATTAGAGAAAAAATATTTTATCCAATCTATTTTTTAACTTTGTATTTACAGCATTCAAACGACGTCTTTTAATTGCACTAAATAGAATTGAAATACGATCCCGATAAGCATAAAGATGAGGTAAACCGTATTCTAATCGTACAATAGCTGAATTGAAAAATAATTAATTGAATTAGTTTGAATGCTAATATTTATACTTACTAACTTCCACGCACCCCATCCCCTGACTATTATACACCCCGGTGCCAGCATTCAATAACAAATCCACAAATCTTCTTTCGGCCGTTACCTTTAATTCAAAATTCATCCATCCCCTGATTCTTGTTTCTTCCGGCGTACCTGCTTTAATCGTAATTAAACGGGACTTAAACGGCTTTTTCATAGCTACCACTTCTACCATTAATAAAGCTGTCGCTGCCGTGGCGGCATCATAGCAAGTGGCTATTTTACTTCGCCAGTTATAAATCAGGCTCTCGGCAAACCGTTTATCATCAGGAGCAAGAAAATCATAATGGCCTTTTTCGTTCTGCAATCCCGCTACAATAGGCGATAATGGCGTTAGATGAATACTGACAATTTCATTTTCCCTGTATTGCTGCAAGGGATTGGGCATGCTTTCCACCGATTTCACAGAAAAGCTCACTTTTGATTTTTTGTCCGCAATATCTATCCGCTCACTTTGAAACAATCCTTTCACAAAGCTTTCCATAGCTTCCGGCAAATGAAAAGCTATCTGAAAACGGAGTTCTTTGCTTAACAATCGCATCCGGTCATCCTCCATTTCAAAAGGGCAGCGGATTTGGCAGAAAGTAAAAAACTTAAACCCTTTTCCATAGCCCGTCTCGTGCAGGAACGATGCGTATTGCGCATCACCTTTGGCAATAATGCGGTAAATAGCCGCGCTCAGCGGATATTGGTAGTTAACAGGCAGTTTTGTGTCTGAATTTTCAAGCTGCAGTGTTACATGGAACCTCATGATAATCTGAATAAATCAACGAAACAATTTTCGGCAAACGTAAAATCCCTGTAAAAATACAAGAAAACTCCTTTCCCCAAAAAGGGGATTTTTCCCGGTATGCCAGATAGCTTTTTTTGAGAGACTGTGCCGGGCAGGAGATGAACATAAAAACAAATTAGCTTCTTCCCAACAAAAAAGACCTGCAAGTGCAGGTCTTTTGATTATGTTTTGATAAAACTGTTACCAGCCCAATATCCACGCAAACATCAATGGCGCCACGATGGTGGCATCGCTTTCCACGATAAACTTCGGCGTATGAATGTCCAGCTTGCCCCAGGTAATCTTTTCGTTGGGCACGGCGCCGGAATAAGAGCCATAAGAAGTGGTGCTGTCGCTGATTTGACAGAAATAGCTCCAGAAAGGCACATCGTGCCACTCAAGATCCTGATACATCATCGGCACAACGCAGATGGGGAAATCGCCCGCAATGCCGCCGCCGATTTGGAAAAATCCGACGCCTTTGCCTCCGCTGTTGGCGCGGTACCATTCCGTCAGGTAGACCATATACTCGATGCCGCTCTTCACGGTAGAAGCTTGCAGTTCGCCCTTGATGACATAGCTGGCAAAAATGTTGCCCGTGGTGCTGTCCTCCCAGCCCGGGCACACGATGGGCAGGTTCTTTTCCGCCGCGGCAATAATCCAGCTATCCTTCGGGTCTATTTCATAATACTGTTCCAGTTCGCCGCTCAGCACGGTCTTGTACAAAAACTCGTGCGGGAAATAGCGCTCGCCCTTTGCCTCCGCGTCCTTCCATTGCTTTACCAGATGCTGTTGTAGCCGGCGGAACGCCTCCTCTTCCGGTATGCAGGTATCGGTCACGCGGTTATAATGGTTTTCCAGCAAATTCCACTCGTCCTGCGGGGTAAGGTCGCGGTAGTGCGGCACGCGTTTGTAGTGCGAGTGCGCCACGAGGTTCATCACGTCCTCCTCCAGGTTTGCCCCCGTGCAGGAAATGATGTGCACCTTGTCCTGACGAATCATCTCGGCCAGCGATATGCCCAGTTCGGCGGTGCTCATCGCCCCTGCCAGCGTTATCATCATTTTACCGCCTTCCAGCAGGTGCGTTTCGTAGCCCTTGGCTGCATCAATCAGCGCGGCCGCGTTGAAATGGCGGTAATGATGCCCGATAAATTGAGAAATAGCTCCTTTACTCATTTTGAAAATTTTTAGTACGCCTTCAAATCACAATATGGTGAGACAATGCGAACCACAAAAATAAAGCATCGCGCAAAAAACAGGTGTTATTTTTATGCGGCCTGCCGGTGCGCCTTCGCTGCATGGCCAACGCCCCGCACCGTCACCGGGCTTTCCGCTGTATCTTTTGCTCCACTACGTTTCGCAAAAGGATGCCGCTCCAATCCCTGGCCGAAGCAGGAGCTTTCCTGTGTATAGCAACGGTCGTCGCCAGACGGAACGCCTGTGTTCGTAAACACCTTGCGGATGACAGGTTGCCGATAGCAGCACCACTGTTGAAGTGTGCGACGCAACGAAGCTCCATAGTAGCACCCAGGCCGGGTTCATTATAAAAAATACCAGGACATTTGAACCGTCGGGGAGCGGCGGGAAATTCGTCGTCCACAAGTCGTCATTCATCATTATTTTTGGCCTTCACAATTTTAAGCACATGAAGATACTTATCCTTGGCGGCGGCGGGCGCGAACATGCGCTGGCCTGGCAGATACAACAACGCAGTAACGGGGCAAACGAACTTTACATAGCGCCCGGCAACCCCGGCACGGCGCAGTGCGGCACCAATGTGCCTATCGCCGTTACGGATTTTGAGGCGTTGGGAAAGTTCTGCAGGGAAACGGGCATTGACATGGTGATAGCCGGCCCGGAAGAACCGTTGGTAAGAGGTGCCTGGGATTTCTTTAAAAGCAACGACGGCCTAAAGCATATTCACTTTATCGGCCCGTCACAGTACGGCGCGCAGTTGGAGGGCAGCAAGTCTTTTGCCAAGGCATTCATGCAAAGGCAAGGCATCCCCACGGCGGCATACAGGGAGTTTACATCCGAAAATTTTGCCGAGGGCGTTTCTTATCTGGAATCGCACCCGTTGCCCATTGTGCTGAAGGCCGATGGATTGGCGGCGGGCAAGGGTGTTTTGATTTGCCACTCGCGCGAGGAGGCCATACAGGAGTTTGGCGAAATGATACAACAGGCCAAGTTTGGCGAGGCCAGCAGCAAGGTGGTGGTGGAAGCATTTTTGTCCGGCATTGAGATGAGCGTTTTTATTTTAACGGACGGCAGGGATTATGTGCTGTTGCCCGAGGCAAAGGATTACAAGCGCATCGGCGAGGCGGACAGCGGCCTGAATACGGGCGGGATGGGTGCGGTAAGCCCTGTGCCTTTTGCCGATACCGTGTTTATGGAAAAAGTGCGCACGCGCATTATTGAGCCGACGGTGGAAGGATTGTATAAAGAGCAGATTAATTATACCGGGTTTATTTTCATCGGGCTGATTAAGGTGGATGAAGAACCTTACGTGATAGAGTACAACTGCCGCATGGGCGACCCCGAAACCGAAGTGGTGATGCCCAGGCTAAAGACCAACCTTGCCGATATTTGTCTGGCGGCCGCACAAAACAAACTTTCCGAAGTGACCATCGAAACGGATGCGCGTGCCGCCACAACCGTGGTAGCCGTGAGCGGGGGCTATCCCGGTAGTTTTGAAAAAGGATATAAGATAATAGGGCTTGATAAAAACTTTGACGGCGACGTTATCATTTTCCAAGCGGGTACAAAGGCGCAGGACGGGCAGGTGGTGACCAATGGCGGAAGGGTGCTGTGTGCCACGGCTTTTGGCCGTTCCGTTTCGGATGCCGTGTCCAAATCAAAACAGGCTTTGCAGGAAATTCATTTTGACGATATGTATTACCGTCGCGACATCGGCTATGAGTTTGAAGGGTAAGCAGGGAGTTGCGACGTGTATCTTGGATAGCGGTATTGCATTTTTCAGCTTTTGATGACCCCGGAGGGGTCATATATTTATAGCAAAATTTTTGGTGATATTCGACCCCATCGGGTCGAATATTTTTTATCTATCTTTAGGATTGTGAAACGATTGTGCCTGATTAAAGGTTGGCAGTCTATACATTCTAAGAAGCTTATCGTCATGTAATCAAAAATGTATAATGAAAGAAATACGACTTTTATTATTGTGCTTTTCTGTCCTGTTCATAGGATGCCGACAGCAAAAGATTGTTGGTGTGCAACAAATGAAGGATGAAACTCTAATTCATGACTCTTTTCGGGTTGAAACGGATAAGATTTTTGATAAATTAGTTGAAATCAGAAGAGACTTCCACAAATATCCGGAAGTTGCGGGTAAAGAAAAGAGAACCCAAGCCGTTCTAAAAAAATATCTATTGGACTTAGGTCTTCAGGTTAAAACAGATATTTACGGATACGGTATTGTAGGTATTTTGGAAGGAGCGAAAAAAGGTAAAAAGATTGCCTGGCGAGCGGATATGGATGCGCTGCCCAATGATTTCCCTGATGAAGTTGATTTCAAATCTAAAATAAAAGGCGTCCAACATGGTTGCGGACATGATGTGCACATGGCAATTGCATTAGGGATAGCTGAAATTTTGGCAAAAAACAAAAAATCTTTACATGGTACAGTCTATTTTATCTTTCAACCGGAAGAAGAAACATTTGTAGGGGCAAATGCTATGATTAATAATGGCTTGTTTTCAGAAATTCATCCTGATGAAATTTATGGACTTCATGTAACGCCTGCGTTAGTCGGGCAAATATTAGTAAAGCCAAATGAAATGTTCGCATATCAGAAAAGAGTACAAATCAAATTCAGAGATGAATTGACGGATGAGCAGATAAAGGAATTGACAAGTAAAATTCATGCTTCTTTGTCTCGTGTTAAAGCCGGCAGTAAGCCATGGGAAATCCAACATATTATTGACCTGCAAATAGGTTTGGTAAACCCTAATTCTATTTTTAAGGACTATTTAATAATGGATGAAAATTTTGTTCGTCATTCTGAAAATAACGAACTTTTTTTAGAAACATATTTGTATGAAACCAATCCTGATAATCTGAAGGACATCATCCCTAAAATTAAACAGGTAATAAAATCCAACAATTATGAAGACAAGTTGATTTCTTTTCTCTTTACGCAAGAAAACCCAACGGTTGTCAATGATAAAAAGTTGACAGATATTGCGGCAGAAACACTTAATCGCATTGTTGGAGAAAACACTATTACAACTAATTACGGTCAGGTTCCTTATTCCAATGATGATTTTGCTTATTTTCAGCAAAAGATTCCCGGAGTTTATTTTTTTCTTGGAGCTTCTAATTTCGAAAAAGGAATTATTGCAATGATGCACGCCCCAAATTTTGCAGTTGATGAAGATTGCATCAAAGTTGGAGTTAAGTCTTTTTCATCACTAATATTTGAAAGACTTAAATGAAAAATACAAAGGACGGCTAATATTGTGTTTGTCTTATATCTGTAAAAGATAACGCTGCATTTACCTTCTGTCTCCTATGATTTGGGACGAACGTTGTAAATTTGGGTACTTAACATTTAACGGTAAGGAAAACGTATCACTTTGTTTGGGGCTTCTGGGGTTATCAAGTGGTTGAATGGATGAATAATTTATCAAATAATTTCTTCGTTAAAATATTCCGGCTATGGATATAAACATGGAAACAATCAGTGCCGTGGCACTGGGCATCGGGCTAAGTGCCAGCGCAGGGTTCAGGGTTTTTGTACCGCTGCTTGTGGCGGGGATTGCTGCGCGTTTCAACATCCTGCCGCTGGGCGAAAGTTTTGCATGGATGAGCGCAACCCCGGTACTTATTTGTTTCGGCGTGGCGACCGTTATGGAAGTTCTGGCGTATTATATCCCTTTCGTGGATAACCTGCTCGACAGTATCACGACACCGTTGTCGGTTGTTGCCGGTACATTGTTGATGACTTCCGTTTTTCCGTCGGGCAACGAATGGATGAAATGGGTAGCGGGTTTTATCGTTGGTGGTGGTGCGGCGGCAACCATTCAAAGCGGGAGTGCCCTTATGCGGCTGTTCTCCTCCAAGTTTACGGCGGGTACGGGCAACGCCGCCGTATCAACAGGTGAGGGCGTGGCGGCCGCCGGGTTCTCTGTGATGTCGCTTTTTACGCCTATCCTCGTTGCGGTCATCCTTTGTGTTTTTATCATTATCGTATTAAGGATGGCGTATAAAAAATTATTGGGAAAAAGTCGTTGATAGGTTTAAGCCATAATGAATATCATCTCTTTTCTTGTCCTATATACCACTCTTTCCTTGGGGAATTATGAATGTATAAAAAATCCTCATCAGTTCATCTGATGAGGATTTTTATAATTCTATTTTTTCAAGAATCAGGAAACGTTATTATACTTCGTCTTGCCCGGCATCGCAATCGGATAACTTCCGTCTTCGTTAGGAACGACCGGCGGCGTAGCGTTAAAACTGTATTCTTTCGGCATGATGTCTATACCGCTGTTTAACGCTTTCTCAAAATCAATTACCTGTCCGCTGTACGTTGCCATACGTCCGATGATCCCTGCTAAAGTGCTTTTGGCGCCAAATTCAGCGTCCGCATATTTATATTCCCCTTTGGCAATAGCTTTGAATAGTTCGTCGTGTTCTGCCTGATAAGGATTGTTTTCGCCTTTTTTATCAAAACCGTACAGGGGGTTTCCTTTAAGGTCTGTTATCGTGGCGGCACCGCAATAAATCCGTCCCTTTGTTCCCACCAGCAGCTCATCTACTTTGCTCATGGTACCGCTTATGTGCCGGCACTGGCTGTTCATGATGCTGCCATCCGCATATTGAAACTCTACATAATGGTGGTCATAGATTTCGCCGTATTTTTTATCGGTGCGCACCTGCCGCCCGCCCATGCCCTGGGCTTTAACGGGAAAGGCATCTTTGAACCAGTTTATCACATCAATATTGTGCACATGCTGCTCAACAATATGGTCGCCGCAAAGCCAGTTAAAATAGTACCAGTTGCGCATCTGATATTCCATTTCCGTTTGGTTGGGCTGCCTTTCTTTCACCCAAACGCCCGAACCTACCCACCATGCTTGCGCAGAGGTGATATCGCCGATCAGGTCTTTTCTTTTAAATAATTCAAGGTAGGAGTTCTGGTATCTTCTCTGCAATCCCACAACAACGTTCAGTTTTTTCCGGACGGCTATGGCCGCTGCGTCCAAAACTTTTTTTACGCCAGCCGGATCTACAGCAACAGGCTTTTCCATGAAAACATGCTTCCCCTGTTTTACACATTCTTCAAAATGGATGGGTCTGAAACCGGGCGGAGTGGCTAATATCACCACATCTGCAAGAGGAATAGCCTTACGGAAGGCATCAAAGCCTGTAAATTTCCTTTCTTCTGGAATATCTACTTTGCTTAGAAAATTATTGCTGTAACCATAGTCGGAAAGATCTTTGGCTGTTAAAGCCGTATAGCATTCGTCTAACCTGTCCCTGAAAGCGTCGGCAAGGGCAACTATTTTTACATTTTGCTTTGAATTAAGCGCTTGTAGCGCGGCCCCTGTACCGCGTCCGCCGCAACCTACCACTGCAACTTTGATCTCACCTGCTGATCCGGAAAAATAATTGGCTCTGCCCAGGATAGGGGCAGCCATCAGCCCCCCGGCAATCAGTGAGCTATTCTTTACAAAGCTCCTTCTTGACTTACTGTAACTCATTTTATATGTTTTTTGTTATTGTATTTTTACCTTCCTGTGTATTGCTTAAAGAATTGCTCAGCTTCTTCCGCAGTAGGTTGTTTTAGCGGGCGTATGATGCGGAACCCGACAAAAGGGGCATCGGTATTCCACCAGCGGCTTTTTGGTATTTGCGGATCACTTTTGCTCCAATCGAGGCTGGAAGCAATACGGTTGGCTGGTCGCAAGTCCTGTGCATCGCTTTTATAAGAGCCCCCGCGAACTACGCCGGGATGCTTCACTTCGGGAACACGGACAGGGTTCACTGCTTTATCTGGAATCGAGGCATAATAATCTTCCTGATATTGGTCTAATACCCACTCCTGTGCATTGCCCAGCATATCATAAAGTCCCCAGGCATTAGGTTTTTTCAGCCCGCCATGCTTTAAGGAGTCGTTGCTGTTCTTGCTGTACCAGGCGTAGTCGTCCAATTGGGAAGCGTCGTCTCCGAAAGGATAAATGGTTTTAGACCCTGCCCGGGCGGCATACTCCCATTCGGCTTCGGAAGGGAGCCTGTAAAAGACCCCCGTTTTTTTATACAGCCAGTGGCAGTACATTAAAGCAGAAAACTGTTTTATGTTGATGGCCGGGTAGGTTTGGTCATCACCCCCCACGGCGGCAGAGGGGTCAACATAGGGCACACTTGGACGCGTAATGGCATCTACCTTGGAATTCCTGGAAAAATGCTCATCGGCAAAAAAAGTAAGGTATTCTTCAAAAGTCACTTCTTTTTCACCCATCCAGAAAGCTTCAATTTTTACCTCTTTTTGTGGGATTTCATCCGCCTCTTTGTTGGGGTCGGAAGCGGAGCTGCCCAGCAGGAAACTGCCTGCCGGCACGGGTACCATCGTGAATTTTACACTTGAACCGGGAATGGTTTGTTCGTACTTCTTAAACGGGTTGTCTTGTGCGTGGATGTTCAAAAAAGCAATCGCGCTACAAGCCATTAATATCATGTTTCGCATAGCGATAAAGATATAAAACAAATTTTGAAATCATCCATCAAAATTTTACAGGAATTGGTAACTTTTTTAAAGTTATCTTGGCATAAAAAATAACGATGCAAAGAAGGTCTTTTTTGAGAAGTGGCTTGTTTACCGCAGGCGCATTAACGTTGGCGCCCCGTGGGAGCCGTGCTGGAAATCAAATTTCAGAAAACAAGGTTTTTCATCTGGATTATGCCCCGCATGAAGGAATGTTTGCCAACAGCGCGGGAAATGATTTTATTGACCAGATAAAATACATGTACGACCTTGGTTTCAGGTCAATTGAAGATAACGGCATGGCAGACCGAACGCCGGAAATGCAGACCAGAATTGGTAATACACTGGCTAAGCTGGGCATGCGCATGGGTGTTTTCGTAGTACCTAAAGGCGGCAATGGCGCTAATACGCTTGCGGCTAAAAAGAAAGAGCACATTGACATTTTTTTGAACGGTTGCCGTAAATCGGTGGAAGTGGCCAAACGCTGCAATGCCAAATGGGTAACAGTGGTGCCGGGTGATTTTGAAAAGTCATTGCCACTGGCCGTACAAACCGCCAATGTGATTGAAGCCTTGCGACGCGGTGCCGAAATTTTTGAACCACATGGAATAGTAATGGTACTGGAGGCTTTAAGCGATACGCCCGACCTGTTCCTCCGTTACTCTACTCAAACTTATGAAATATGCAAGGCCGTAAATAGTCCAAGTTGCAAGATATTGTATGATGCTTATCACATGCAAAAGAACGAAGGGAACCTGATAAAAACCCTTGAGCTGTGCTGGGACGAGATTCCTTATATACAAGTAGGTGATAACCCGGGGCGTAGAGAGCCGACAACGGGCGAGATCAATTATAAAAACGTATTTAAGTTTTTATACGATAAAGGGTATAAAGGCATCGTAGGCATGGAACATGGCATATCGAAGCAGGGAAAGGAAGGCGAAGCGTGGTTAGTGCAAGCCTACCGGGAGGTAGATAGGTTTGTGTAAGGAGAATATACCGATAAAGATTACGAGGGTTTTTAAAAAAGCTAAAAAGAGGGAGTGCATTTTTGTGAATGTACTCCCTCTTTCTTTGATTGCTGCTGTTATCGGAATAACTATAAAAGAGTTCTCTTTGCCGAGGTTAATGATGATGATGTAGCAGTAAGCGTAACAGATTTGGAATTTTTGTTCACGCGTATTAAGAATGTAGCGATACCGGCTTCTGCCTTAATTGTTTCGGGACTTTCCAGAACGGCATCTCCCTGTATTTTTAAAGTGATTATATTTTCCGCATCGGTTACTAAGTTCTTATTGTTGTCCATAATTTTTGCGTATACAAATAAAATGTCATCCGTTCCTCTTTTTAATGGTTTCCCGTTTTCTGCTATTTGTAATTGTATTTTTTCCGGATGACCCGCTGTTGTAACACTGTCGCAGGCGACCATTTTTCCGTCAATATATCCTTCTGCTTTTAAAGTACCAGCGAGGAAAGGAATATTTTTAAAAGTAAACGGAGGGTGCTCTAAATGATTAGCATTACCACCATCAAAGGGTTTTCCGCCCGATTCAAGATCAGTTCCATACTCGGTTTCGGGGCCATTATCCGTAACTTTAGTCCCTACTAACTTGTTGTTCACATACAGGGAAACTTTGTCGCAGTTGCTGTAAACAGGAATTATTTGCCAGCGATTAGGTTGCTGCCAATAATGGGCTATGGATATCATGGGGCCACTTGTATAAGACTGTTTTTGTTTAACGTTAGGGTCACGTTGGCTTTGAAAAAAAGCATAAGAGAATTTAGGAATCCGGAAGATATCTGCAACGCCCCATCCTTCAATTCCAACGACAGCCCCGGCAAGCCCGTCAAAGAAAGCCCATGTCAAGTCGCCTATCCCGCGTGGGTATGATTTCCTGTTTTTATTGTGTTCCCACTGAAGGTTCCACGCTTGTTGAAGTAAAGCATCCTGACCATTGCCTCTTACCTGCCGTGTTGTGCTATTGCCCCCACCAAATTCGTAGTCTCCATATTCGCGGATAAGAAAGGCATTGTCAGGATAGGTAAAGTTGTCTCTCGCGCCGGGATCGTCATTCCAATCATCATACGGCACATCCCAGCAAGCTTTTTTAAAATAAGAGTCTCCACTGGTAAAGAAGTTCCCTTTTCCAATCCATTCCCTCTTTGCAACCTCGGCTTGCTTACAGCGGAACTCCACGGGAGGATAGGCTTCGTTTAAGCTGACCTCCCATAATAAGACACAAGGATGGTTTCTATCCCGTCTTATCATTTCCTGTATATCTTTCATGGCGTGATCCACAAAATTTTGAGAACGGTTATAAAATTGCCAACCTGGGGTACAGTTCACAATTAGTAAACCTAACTCATCTGCAGCTTGCAAAAAAGATGGATCTTGCGGATAATGAGCAGCGCGAACGCAATTCATCCCTGCATTCTTTATCAACCAGGCATCCCGATAATTTGCATTTTCGGAAAGTGCATTGCCGATATAGGGATAGCTCTGATGGCGATTAGTGCCTGTTATACGAAAGGGTACTCCATTAATCAGAAGTCCTTTTTCTTTTGTTATTTCAAAACTTCTGATTCCAATCTTAGTTTCCTTTACATCTATCGTTGTTTTGTTCGATTTGACAATAGTTCTCAATGTGTACAAGTTGGGATGGTCAGGATGCCATAAACGCGGATGACTGACGATTAGCTGTTGCGAATAATGCATGTCTGCCCCTGCCCCTAAGTTTTTAATCGAGGAGAGTGTATTTGCTATTTTATTTCCATGTTGGTCTAATAAAGTCTGTTCAATAAGGAAACTATATTGTTGCTTGTCATTATTTATGATATGTGTTTGGATGTCTATTGTTGCCTGATTGCTATCCACTTGCGGATAGGTGACAAAAACACCACCACCTGCGGGCTTATTGGCAGCCATAGCATCTGTGATATGCAATGGATGTTTTATATCTAACCACACACTACGATAAAGCCCGGAGTAATAAATAAAATCCAATTTCTCTACCGGCTTGCCCGGAGGCACCACAGGGTTAGCTTTATTATTTAGTTTTAAATAAATGGTATTTTCTTTGTCAAAGGTTATATAATCGGTAATATCTATTACAAAAGGCAGATATCCGCCTGTATGTCTGGTAATATAAGTATTGTTTATCCATATGTCCGCAACCTGCATAGCTGCTTCAAAATATAATGAAATAGATTTCCCCTTATCTTTTTTATTTACGCGAAATGCTTTTTTATACCATGCAATTCCTTCGCGAGGTCTTACGATTATTAGTGGCTCCGGGAATGCTATATGAGGTAAGCTAACCCGTGTCCAAGGTCTATTATTAACTGCTTTTAACTGTGTGTTCAGGTCTTTAAATTGAGGGCTGCTACCTGTGTCGGCAATGTTGACCTCTTCGGTCAGGAACTGGTCGTTCCATTGATTACCTAATCTGCGGAAAGAATCAATTTTTTCTTTTGAGGCGTATTCAACACCTATAAATTGCCAGTTGTCATTAAAAGTACTACGCTGCGCAGAAAGGGCGTTTGTTGTGAATAGTATTGTTAACAACAATATATAATTTCTAAAATACATTTCACGAATAGTTTATTAAAATGGTATTTGTTAAAGGTAATCAACAATTACTATCTGTGGGTTTTAAAAAGTTGTTATGATAAGAACAGGAGCCTTCAATGGCCATTGAAGGCTCCTGTTTTTACTTTCTAATACCCGTTATTCGGCAAAAGATTTTTGTTAATATCAATTTCTTTTTGAGGAATTGGCCATAGGTAGAACTTGTCTGCGAACGTTCTTGTCCCCGCCACATAATTTGAATTAGGGGTAAGCGTGAGTGCCCCGTTTGTCGTGTTTACAGTTCCTTTCAGGCTGCCCTTTACCTCACCATTCAAAACTTCTGCCCCAATCTTCCAGCGCTGGATATCATACCATCTTAATCCTTCCCCTGCAAGTTCTATACGCCTTTCCCTGCGCACCAATGTGCGTAATGACGCTTGGCCTGGATAAAGGGCCGCAGTAACAGCAGGCATATCCACGCTTGCACGTTGTCTTATTTTATTGATAGCAGCATATACCGTAGCGTCAATTTGGTTGTCCTCAACTTTAGCTTCGGCATAAGTAAGTAATATCTCTGCATAGCGTATCAGAATCATGCTCCCACCTGTATTCCACACATCCGTGCCATAGGACGTACCGTCATAGTCATCAATATTAGCTACATATTTTTTAAAGTTATATCCGGTGGGGGATGCGTTATTATTTCCTACCAAATCAGCAGAACCGGCGTTTAACGGATTAAAATATTCGCCCATATATAACTGACCCGGGCGAACAACAGAGGCGTCTAACCGAGGATCTCTGTCGTTATAGGGTTGTAAGGCATTGTAAGAAGGGTCTTTATCAATGGTCAAACCATTCTTTGTTTCATACGCATCTACAAGGGATTGGGTCGGAGCCATTGAGCTCCAACCACCAAGAGAATTGGGTAACATTGCGCCCAAAACCCATTGGCTGTTGTCGTTTTGCAGGTATTGTACATCCAAAATTACCTCAATATTATTGCCATTTTGTGGACGAAACAGATTCTCATAGCCTCCTTGGTAAATGTCATAAGAATAGGGCGCCTGCATTAATTGCTGACAGGTTGCAATGCAATCTTTATACTGTGCATTGAATAGTTGTATCCTTGATTTTAATGCCAGGGCTGCTCCACTGGTAACACGACCAATGTCACTGCCGGTATAGCTTACAGGAAGTATTGCCGATATTTCTGTAAGTTCTTTTAATATAAAATCTGTTATATCAGCTTTTGGGGTCTTGCCGATAGTTTTAGATTCGTCCGTAGAAATATTTTTGGTTACAAGCGGTACATCTCCATACACCTGGCTCATCACCCAATACTTATAAGCTCTTAAAAAACGGGCTTCGCTTTTCATCCTATCCTTTAAGGCATCTCCTAATGAACTGGAAGGAACTTTATCCACGTTATCCAAAAACCAGTTACATCGCTGAATGGTGGTGTAATCATACTTGTTCACACCCGGATCGGACGGGCTTGACAAACCCGAGGCAAAGGTTTCATATCCTTCCCAAGGGAACTGATCAATGCCATTGTCTGACATGCAGTCATCATACACAATATTGGCACCATCTTCCCAACCACTATAACAACTTGTGAGCGCGGCATCCGCGTCTGCCTTTGATGTCCATAACGAGCTATTGCTGTATTTGTCCAACGGTTGTGTGTCTAAGAAAGATTTACTACATCCTGTAATAAGTGTGCCAAGTAACAGGAGGATATATAAAATTATATTTTTCATGTGCATATTTTTTAATTATTATTTAATCTTTCCTGTTTTAAAATGTTACATTAATGCCAAAAGAATTTACCAATACCTGCGGATAGCTGTAAATGCTACCAGCAGATCCCACTTCTGGATCAATCCATTTATAAAACTTGGTAATGGTCAGCAGGTTTTGACCGCTATAATACACTTTCACATTATTAAGACCGATGTGCTTAATAATGTGTTGAGGAATATTATAGCCCAACATCAGATTTTTAAGGCGCAGGTAAGAGGCATCCTTTGTCCAAAACGAGGAAGGGTTTGTGGTAGGACTGTTCTGTGTATAGCTATACCATAACCGTGGGAAAGTTGTGCTATGATTGTCTTGTGTCCACCTGTCTAAAAATACAGAGGTGGGTTTTTGCACATCAGGGCCTACCATTCCGATCATATCGCTTGCCATTGCTTTTACCCCTGCTGCGCCCTGGAAGAATAGGGAAAGGTCAAAATTCTTCCAGTTTGCGGCAAGTGTAAGGCCATAGTTTATTTTTGGGAAATATGTTCCTAAATAAACACGGTCATTATTTGCATCAATCCTGCCGTCCCCGTTTTGATCTTTATATATAATATCACCCAAAGAAACATTGTTATTAA
This sequence comes from Niabella sp., assembly GCA_047601605.1. GTDB lineage: Bacteria > Bacteroidota > Bacteroidia > Chitinophagales > Chitinophagaceae > Niabella. The sequence goes on along the minus strand of JASGIU010000002.1, from coordinate 422,617 downwards.
TCTTAGCGGGGTATTTGGCTAAATCTTCCTGTGTCTGGTAAATGCCGATAGCTTCATAGCCATATAATGAATTGAATGGAGTCCCTACGTCATAAAACGTGCTACCACTTATTACTTTACCGCCTGTAAGTTTGGTCACTTTATTTTCGATGTAAGAGAAGTTACCGTTTAATTCGTAGTTAAACTCTCCTGCGTTGTTCCTGTAGCCTAATGCTATTTCAATACCTTTGTTAGACATACCGCCGTCTACATTTACAAAAGGAGGTTTAAATGCATAGGGCGCACCGGCTTGAGCAGGCATTAAAGGATTATTCGTATTTCTTACGAACCAATCAATAGAGACATTTAGCTTGTTTTTAAATATGCCCATATCAAGCCCCAGGCCATAAGATTCTGTTTCTTCCCAGGTGAGGTCAGGGTTCCCGCCGGCATCCGGCGCTACACCGGTTACGAGGGTTTGATTGAAGGAGTAGGCTTTTCCGCCCGCTATTGTTTCAAAATAAGCATAGTTGTTGCCAATTTGCTGGTTGCCCAATTTTCCCCAGAAACCTCTTAGTTTTAACAGGCTAAGGCTGTTTTTTAAGGACGAAAAGAAGTTCTCGTTAGATATTACCCAACCGGCAGATGCGGAAGGAAAGGTACCCCATCTATTCCCTGAAGCAAAACGTGACGATCCGTCAAAACGAAGATTGGCTTCAAATAAATACCGCTCATCAAAATTGTAATTAAGCCTTCCAAAAACAGACTGTAAAGCCCAGTCGTTTGCTGAACCGGAAGTGCCTTGCCCTAAAGCAGGAGCCACATCTATTTCTGATAATGAATTATTCAGAAAGCCTTGTCGGGTGGCCGAAAAAATATTGTACCGGGAATATTCCTGTGATCCGCCTGCAAGAATTTTGAAATAATGCCGATCTAATTTTTTCTCATAATCTGCCACGGCTTGTAATAAAGTATATGTGGTTCTGTCGGAAGCATTTTTAAGATTATTAGGTCCTTGGGTTCTTGTGGGGTTTAGGGGCGTGCCTGCGGCTCCCCCGGTATAATATTGAATATCTGCAACATATTGCTGCTGCTGACCTATCGCTAAACGATAACCGAAAGACGGCCTTACATGTAGCCCCTCAATGGGAGAATAATCAAGACCAGCATTTCCGGTCACGGTATAGTTTTGCCATTTGTTAATAGAAGGGGCTTCCAACCAGGCCATAGGGCTGCCATCAGCTACATAGCCGTAAGCTCCGTTTTCCCATTTGTAAGGCACCGTATTGGATATTCTGTTTATCTGCCGGACAATTTGTGAAAAACCAGTAGCATAAGTACTTACCGGTTCAGAGAAAGGAGCAAACAGGTAACCGATACCAGCGTTCATTCCTAATTTCTTAGAGAACTGAGAATTTATATTAAACAACGCATTGTATTTCTGATATCTAACTTTTTTAACATTCCCCTTTTGGTCTAAATACCCTAAGGAAAACATATATTTTGTTTTGAGATCGCCACCATTGATGCTCACATTATGATTTTGCTGTAAACCGGGCTCTGTATAAAACAAGTCTAACCAGTCCGTATTAGGATGCGCGCCCGTTTTATCACTTCCATCTTTGAACTTCTGGATATCTTCAGCAGACCACTTGGCGTAATCTCCACGTCCTTCGTTTTTTAGTGCTTCATTATATAATTCGGCCTGTTGCCATGATGGTAAAAAGTCTGGCAGACGGGTGGCTTTTTGCGTACCCATGTACATATTATACCGAACCTGTAAACTGCCGGTCCTGCCTTTTTTTGTAGTAACCAATACTACGCCGTTGGAGGCTCTTGCCCCATATATAGCGGAGGATGCTGCATCTTTCAGTACGGAGATATTTTCGATATCATTAGGATTGATATCTGATAAAGAACCTGGCACTCCATCCACAATCACAACCGGCCCTGCATTGGCTCTTCCATCGCCCGAACCAAGGCCAGCCCCAATCCCTCTGATGCGTATGGTTCCCGCATCGCGTCCGGGTTGCCCATTGGTTGTGGTAATTGTGACACCGGCCATTTTGCCTTGCAAAGCATTTGCTGTGGTAGTAACTGGACGGTCTGCAAAGTCTTTTGCTGTTACGGTAGCTACTGCGCCGGTAACATTTACTTTTTTCTGTGTACCATAACCTACCACCACTACTTCGTCCATTTTTGTCTCGTTGGCTTTAAGCACTATGTTCATAGTTTGGCTGTCCACAATTATTTCCTGTTCTACGTATCCAACAGCCGAAACAACAAGCGTAGAACCTTCGGCTACTTCTAAAGAAAATGCGCCGTTGGCATCCGTTGAAGTGCCGATGGTGCCGCCTTTTACAACAACGGAAGCCCTCGGCACGGGTTGGCCGCTTTCGTTTGTTACAACCCCCTTAACAACTATTGAAATCCGCTCTAAAAGTTCTTCATTACTTTTATAAAGTACGACTTTTGTATTGCTGATTATTTTCCATTTGATATCCGTGTTTTTTAACACCTTCTTTAATACCTCGTTGATGTTTGCCTTCTCTGCATTTATAAAGATGGGTTTATACGTGTTAAAGTCCTCATCACTGTAATAAAAACGATAATGGGTTTGCTTTTCTATCTGTTTGAAAACATCCTGAAAACTGATGTTATCTGCTTTCAGGTTGACGATTTCCTGCGCATGATTTACTGCAGAAACCTGTAATGCAACAAGCAGAAATAATAGAGATAGTTTCATAATTAAGATAGTTTTTCGCAAGGGCAACACCCTGCCCGTCGGAAAACGGCATGCTGTTTTTTCCATAATTTTGTTTGAGTTTTTAAGCATTCACAATTGTTTTAAAACTTTCCAATGGAGGATGTTCCAGCATTCTCCATTTTTCATTGTCCGGTATTTATTATTTCGTCATTGGCATTGGTTTTAAAGGATTTAGTAAATAGTTATTTTATTTTCAGTGACAGTATATTTAAAAGGTTTTATAATCTTTAAAATATCCAGTATATCCTCCACCCGGGTGTCGTCGAACACCCCGGTGTACCTGTACTTTGCGGCAGTATTATTTTTAAACTCAATCGTTACATTAAATTGCCGCTCTAATTCGGAGGCTATAGATATAAAAGATTTGTCAACAAAACTTAGCTTGTCGTGCACCCACGATGTTTCTGCAACAACAGAGTCCAGCTCGGTAATCTTGGTCAGGTGATAATCTGCTTCTTTGTTTTTTGCAACGACAAGTTTTTCGGAAGGTTTCAGGAAGATGGGCTTGGTTTTGTGCCCTTTCATGTCTACTTCTACTTTCCCATGTATCAATGAGGTTTCAAACTTGGTGTCCCCGGGATAATCGCGCACATTAAATGCGGTGCCTAATACTTTTATATCCGCCTTTTGTGTATGAACGATAAAAGGCCGCTCGGGATTATGGGAAACCTCGAAATAGGCTTCTCCGCAAAGCGTTACGTTACGGGATGTTTCATTGAAATCCTTGCTGTAGGATATTTTGCTGTCTGCGTTTAGGACTACCGTGGATCCGTCTGGCAGCAACAGCCGCGACTTTGATCCTTTGTGGGTAACCGTTTCATTGAGACCGGAATTTTGCAGGGGGGGGGGGTGATAAATACTTGAAAATCATTATGATAGCGATTATTCCAACTACGGTTGCAGACCATATTGCCCATTTGGACTTTCTGTTTACCAGACGTTGTTGCGCATTTTTATCAACAGGTTTATCGGTTATTTGATGAGCGTGTTCGCTTAGGTAAATTTTGCTGTAATAATGTGCTGTATATGCTTGGAGCGCATGTTCCATCGCGGCGTTCTTGTCATAATCAAGTTTTATCAATTCATCATATAAGAACCTGAACTCCGGATATTTTGATAACAAATCCCCCAGTTCCTGTAATTCTTTTACAGAAGCCTCGCCTGAGATTTTTAAAGCCAACAAGTCATAAATCCTTTTTCTCCGCATTTTATATCCCTATATTAAATACGACTAATGAAAATGGATTTACCGTGAGAAGAAATGAAAATTATTTTTTATCGGCAAGATATTCCTGAAGCTGTTGTTTAATGCGCCTGAGCGCTGTGCGCATGTGGGACTCGATAGTGTTTTGGGATATTTCCATGATGGAAGTAATTTGTTTGTAAGAAAGTTCTTCTTGCTTGGCCAACCGGAAAACAAGCTGGCATTGTTGGGGCAAACCAGAAATGGCTTTTTCTATCTCCCACCCCGTTTCTGTATTTACGTACATGGTTTCGGCTGTGGTTTCCGAACCTTTCGGTTCAACCTCGTTAATGTTCAACAATTTTACTTTCTGCCGCGAAAGCCATGTCAGGGAAGCGTTTTTTGCCGCTTTGAAAAGATAGGCTTTTATATCGTTGACATAACTTAACCGGGACTCCATTATCCAAATCTTCAGCAAGGTGTCGGACACGATTTCCTCTGCGGATTCAACGTCTTTCACCATGCTAATGCAAAACCTGAACAAGCCTGGATGAAAATGCAGGAAGACGGTTTTATAAGCCTGTTCATCCCGTGCATAGGCGATTCTGTTTAAAAGATATGGCAGGTTTAAAGACATCTTGATGCTTCTAAGTGAATAATTATTTCTAATAATCTGTATTTGACGTTCAACTAAAAATAGTTAAAATTTATATAAATATTTTTGTGCAATCGTGTGCGCATGCATGTTTTTATGTTTTCTTGTGATGCCGGCTTACATACTTTTTAAAACCGGGGGCTTAAACCTGATGGAATAGAATCTCTATATTTACATTATGTCTCTTAGCTTGCAGTCGTAGTAAAATAGACTGTTGCTACTAAAGAGGCATCGCATTTTTTAATCTTTTTTAAAGCGCATAAAAATTTATGTACAGATATTTATTCACCGCGTTATCAACCATCTTGTTTACGATTGTGCACGCACAATCTATCACCGGCGACTGGACAGGGAATCTTGAAATGCAGGGCATGAAGCTACCGCTGGTTCTTCACTTTACGCAAAGAGGAGATTCGCTTGTTTCCACTATGGACAGCCCGGCGCAAGGCGCAAAAGGGATTCCCGTAGACAATACGATTTTCACAAACAACCAGCTAAGCTTTGAACTCAAAAACCTGAGGATTTCTTATAAAGGCCTTATGGTGGGAGATAGTATCAGTGGCACCTTCACACAAGGGGGATTCGATATTCCGCTTGTTTTAAAAAGAAAAGACGGAGAAGATACTGCGATTTATAACCGTCCTCAAACACCAAAGCCACCATTCAATTATACAATAGAAGATGTGAGCTTTATAAATCCCACAGAAGGCAATACCTTGGCCGGTACACTGACAACGCCTTCCAATAAAAAACAGTTTCCGGTAGTGGTCATGATTACGGGCAGCGGCGCACAGGACAGGGACGAAACGCTTTTCGGGCATAAACCTTTCTGGGTGATAGCAGACCATCTCACCCAAAACGGCATCGGCGTCCTTCGTCTTGATGACCGCGGTGTGGGCGGTTCGTCAAAAGGAAAGGGTGGTGCTACTTCTGCTGATTTTGCAACGGATATTGATGCTGCCGTAAATTTTCTTTTAAAAAAAGGATTTAAAAATATCGGGCTTATCGGTCACAGCGAAGGCGGCATGATAGCGCCAATGGTAGCTGATAGAAATAAAAACGTAAAATTTATTATATCAATGGCGGGGCCCGGTATCCCCATTGAAGAGCTGATGCTGCTGCAAGTGGAAGCCGTGAACAAAGCTGTCGGCTCATCGGAGGCAACGACAAAAGGGAATATAGATCTTTCAAAATCTGTTTACAGTTTTATAAAAGCCTATAAAGGCGCCGACCTCAAAGCAGATTTGAAGACTCATGTTTTGGATTGTCTTAAAAAAAATCCCGGCATGGTGCCACATGATAAAATAGAGGAGATAGCCGAAAACGCCACCGCGCAACCCGGCAGCGAATGGTTTGCGTACTTTATCAAGGCAGAACCGCAGCTAAATATCCAAAAGCTCAAAATTCCCGTGCTGGCGCTGAACGGCAACAAAGACATACAGGTGCTTTCAAAACAAAATCTCGCAGGCTGGAAAGCCTCGCTTGAAAAAGCCGGTAATAAAAACTTCAAAATCGTGGAAATGGACGGGCTGAACCATTTATTCCAGGAAGCCAAAACCGGTGCCCCCGCAGAATACGGACAGATAGAACAAACCATTTCTCCACAGGTTCTCGACCTGATGACCAAGTGGATATTAACGTTGAAATAGCAGGAAGGCGGCCATTACCGTAACCTTGGGACTATTTTATCGCCTTACTCACTATTCCGCCTATTTGATCCACATGGATCCGCTCCTGCTGCATACTATCCCTGTAACGGATGGTCACGGTATTATCCTCTTTGGTTTGATGATCAACCGTTACGCAGAAAGGTACGCCCAGTGCATCCATGCGGCGGTAACGCTTTCCGATAGTATCCTTTTCCTCGTAAAAGCATTTAAAGTCGGCCTTATGGCTGCTCATAATATCCTTTGCAATATCCGGCAAGCCATCTTTTTTCGTCAGCGGGAATATGGCCAGTTTAATGGGCGCCAACTGTGCAGGCAGTTTTAACACCACGCGACTGTCCTGCTTGTCGGCAGTGCTCAGGTCTTCTTCGGTGTAAGCATTGCTCATCATCAACAGGAAAGTCCTGTCAAGTCCGATGGAGGTTTCAATCACATAAGGAATATAATTCTGGTTGATTTCCGTATCAAAATATTGCATTTTTTTCTTGCTGTATTCCTGGTGGTTGCGCAGGTCAAAATCGGTACGGCTATGGATACCTTCCACTTCTTTAAAACCTATCGGGAACTCAAACTCAATATCGCAGGCCGCATCGGCGTAGTGCGCCAGCTTCACGTGGTCGTGAAAACGGAATTTAGCAGGATCGGTACCAAAACCCAAGTGCCATTTCAGCCTTTCTTCCTTCCAGTATTCATACCATTCTTTTTGTGTGCCGGGCTTTATGAAAAACTGCATTTCCATTTGCTCAAATTCCCTCATGCGAAACAGGAACTGGCGTGCCACGATTTCGTTACGAAAAGCTTTTCCTATTTGCGCAATACCGAACGGTATTTTCATACGCCCGGTTTTTTGCACGTTCAGGAAGTTTACAAAAATGCCCTGTGCCGTTTCGGGACGCAGGTAAATCTCACTGGCATCTTCGGCCACCGAGCCAAGCTGTGTGCTGAACATCAGGTTGAACTGGCGGATGTCCGTCCAGTTGCAGGTCTTGCTGATACCGCAGGCTATCTTATTTTCTTCAATCAGGCTTTTTAAACCGGCATAATCATCTTTGGCCAACAAAGCATCCATTACGGACAAAAGGCTTTCGGCTCTTTCGGCCTCTCCTTTGGTTTTCAGTTCATCGGCAAAGGTTTCAATCAGGTGATCCACGCGGTAGCGTTTTTTGCTGTCCTTGTTATCAATCATCGGATCGCTGAAATTGTCCACGTGGCCACTGGCCTTCCAGGTAGTAGGGTGCATAAAAATGGCCGCATCAATGCCCACGATGTTTTCGTGCATTTGTGTCATGCTTTTCCACCAGTGGTCTTTGATATTTTTTTTCAGCTCACTGCCCCATTGACCGTAATCGTACACGGCCTGTAATCCGTCATATATTTCACTGCTCGGGAAAATGAACCCGTATTCCTTACAATGCGATATAATCGCCTGAAACCTGTTCGTGTCTGTAGTTGCCATAGTCCGCAAAAATAAGGAGAAACGCCGATGATAAAGTTTTAATATATCCGGGAAAAGCGGGCGGGGTGCGCGACCGGGGATGTCCTGTGAATGCTAAAAATTAAACCGTATACTGCCAAACACCCCAAAGTTTTTGGTACTTTCCTTGATATCCGATTTGGGCAATACGCGCCAGATAAAGTCCACGCGCAAAAAGCGCAGGATATTGTCCACCCCCGTGCCCACTTCCAGATAAGTCTTTCCGTTAAGCGACTGGAAAGTATGCCCTTCCCTGAAATTGTAGGCTTTATTTGCTTCCGACAGCGAGCCCCACAGGGCTTTGATTGTATAAAACTGTCTGAATTTTAATTTAGGCATCAGCCTGAAAATGCCACTGCCGATATTGTGTTCGTAATTTATTCCTGCAAAGCGGTCGCTGATGAACTCATAGCGGTTCATCATGTTAAAGGCATATTTGTTATAGTAATACATTTCGTTCCCCGGCGCAATGTCTAAAAATGTATAAGGAACGGTGCCCCAGGTTTTGCCGGCGTATGCCTGATAAGAAATGTTGCCGAAGGGCGGTACTTTCATGTAGTCCGACACACTGAACAATGCTTTTGTATATTCATATCCGCTGTTAAGCACTTTGGGCACGCCGCGCGTGACGGTGGCTTCTACGATGGGATAAGGGCTGCCCAGGCTGGTACGGAAAAAGGTGGTCTCCAAAAACTTTTCCTGAAAGGCAAACCGGAGTTTCAGCGAAACCTCGGTGCTGGTGAGCTTTTTCAAATCCGCTCCAAAAGTGCTGGCGGGCAACAGGTTTTGCAGCGGGGTATAGCTTTTGTTGTTGATGGCGAACAGGGTGGAAAATCCGCTTGGGAGTTCGTTAAAAAACTCAAAGCCTAACTGTTCCAATTTTATAAACTTGAGCGGGATATTAGGCTTGCGCACCGCAAAAGAAAAGATATTGTCCTGCGATATTTCTCCGTAATATTTTTGACCAAAGTCAAGGTCGTTGGTATAGCCAAGATACCAGTATTGCCTTGGCTCGCGCTTGGGCAGGTAAAAAAGCTCGGCCTGGCCTTTTAGCTTTTTATCGCCGAAACCATAAGCAAGATAGGTGTGCCAGCGAAGTTTTTTGTTGAAATATTTATTGCTTGCAATGTCAAAGCGCGTGCGAAACCCCTCCCAGCTATTGCCCGAAAACCAGTTGTAAGCAGAGCCGATTTCCACGTTGCCCACGTCCATATAGCCCGTGGTCAAAAATAAAACCTGTTTTGTCAGCCTTTGATAGGAAGGCGTGTTCACGATAGTGTCAATCATTTGCATGATGCCCTTTTCCGTGGCAGACAGCGATTCGTGGCGCGAGGTGTCCCAATAAGCCTTGTCCTTTTGCTGGGCACCGTTAAGCGCGATGATTTCTTCCTGTTGTTTGTTCAACGAAAGATGTTGCGTGACAGTGCTGTCGTTTACCACGATATTGTTGTACGTGCTTGTTTTGCGGCCTATCAGGCCCGGCACTTTATCGCCGATGGGGGCAATGTCCACCACCATTTTTTCGCGGCTCACGAACCAGTTGCCGTCGTTCAGCCTTTTAAACTCCTGGATAAAACTAAATTTTTCCATGAAGTTGATGTCGGCAGATTTATCCAGCGACAGGTTCATCTTTTGTATGGCAAACGTGCCCGCCTGCACCCAGCAATCCCCTTCAAAAAGGTTCATGCCTTTTCTTCTGGGCGTAAAAAGCAGGTGAAAATAGCGGCTGTCGCCGATTTGCTGCGTGTCGGAAACAAAATATTTATAATAAAAATCGCCGTTATCGCTGATGGGGCTGACAAATTCCTTGTTGAAGATGTTCAGGAAATTATTGTAAACATTAAATACCTGATCCATGCCGCCCAAAAACTTTACCATACTTTCGTTCTTGATGCCATTGGTGTTTACGGCCTTTATTTCTTCGCGGCGTTTTAGCGGTTTTTTCTGATAATAATAATCGGACAGGGCCTCGGTCAGGTAAGCTGGCAATATCCGCTGGCCTTCCGAGGTGTCAATATTCTGGTTGATGAGGTCATTGATGGGGCGCAGCGGTTTCAGGTTCGCTATTTTTTGGATGGTCTTCAGGTTCTTGATGTCAACTTCCAATTTATTGTAAAACTCGTAAGAGAAGTTGTCAAATTTATAGCGGTTGTTATCCGGTTTGTGTTCCACGATTTTCCGCCATAGCCAAAGCGCCTTGTCTATTTTTGCCGTTACGACTACGCCTTGGTTCAGCACGCCCCGTTTCATGGGGATGATAACAGAGATGTCGTTCCCGCTATCCTTCGGCAATGGATAATTGAACGGCTCATAACCGACCAGCGTCACCAGCAGCGTATCTGTTGGCCATTGAGAGACATGAAATGAGAAATGACCCGCAGAGTCGGTCATCATGCCCTGGCCGCTTCCCTTAAAAATAACGGAAGCGAAAGGGATAGGCTCTTCGCTGTGGGCGTCCTGCACGGTGCCGCGGAGGCTTTTTTGCGCATGGCCCATAGCACCCCACAGGCATAGCAGGGTCAATATCAGGGAACGGAGTTTCATCTAAAATCGCGCAAACGTACAAGAAAAATTTCGTTCATAGAATACACAAGGGAGGAAGAATAGGTTTTTATGTAGTCCATTTGGTTGAAACTTTTAATTAAAAAATACGATGAGTTCTCGAATATACTAAGGGCACAAGATGTTCGTGTGACAATATTTTCTGATTTTCGATATTCTTCGAAAAGTATTGCGTATCCGCTCCTTTCCACTAAAACCAAAAAGAAATACCCGAGAGGAATATAACTTTATACAAACCATGATTTAACAACTCAGCAACTAAAATGTTCAACCAGCGTTAAACTTTAAAAAATATGTCCAAACCGGTATCCTGCGAGTCTTGCGTTTTCGCCTAATATGCTTAAACTTGTAATTATCAGCAAAGCATAAAAATCAGCACAATGGATATCAGGAACAATATTTTAGAAACTATCGGCAATACACCACTCATCAGGCTAAATAAAATGTCGAGGGATTTTCCATGCACCGTGTTGGCCAAGGTGGATTATTTCAATCCAGGCAACAGTATCAAAGACCGCATGGCGGTGAAGATGGTGGAAGTTGCCGAGCAGGAAGGTCGCTTGAAGCCCGGCGGCACTATTATCGAGGGCACGAGCGGCAATACGGGCATGGGGTTGGCATTGGCGGCCATTGTGAAGGGGTATAAATGTGTGTTCGTGACCACCGATAAACAATCTAAAGAAAAAGCTGACATCCTCAAAGCCGTGGGTGCGGAAGTAATCGTTTGCCCCACCAATGTGGAGCCGGACGACCCGCAAAGCTATTACAGCGTGGCGGCACGCTTGGCAAGGGAGATACCCAACAGTTGTCACATGAACCAGTATGATAATTTGGCAAATCGGCAGGCGCATTATGAAACGACAGGGCCTGAAATATGGCGGCAGACGGATGGAAAAATCACGCACCTTGTGTGCACTGCGGGGACGGGCGGCACGATTACCGGCACGGCAATGTACCTGAAAGAACAAAACCCCGACATCAAAGCATGGGCAGTGGATGTGTACGGCTCGTTGCTGACAAAATATTTCAACACGGGCGAAGTGGACATGAACGAGGTGCATCCTTACCTGAGCGAAGGTTTTGGGGAAGACTTTGTGCCCAAAAACTACGACATGCGGGTGATTGACGCCTTCACGCAGGTGACGGACAAAGACGGCGCCATCATGGCGCGAAAGCTGGCAAAGGAAGAGGGGCTTTTTTGCGGATACAGCGCGGGCAGTTGCTTTCAGGGGCTGCTGCAATTAAAATCTTCGCTGAAAAAAGATGATTTGGTGGTGTGCATTTTTCATGACCACGGCAGCCGTTATGTGGGCAAGATTTACAACGACCAATGGATGATGGAGCGCGGTTTTCTGGAGGTAAAAACCTTCAAGGACATCGTTGCCGGGCGTCCGGCGGGAATCAATCTGGTTACTGTAAAACCGACTGACAGCGTTGCCCATGCGGTGTCGCTGATGAAACAATATGATATCGAGCATATACCCGTGATGGAGGACGGCGAATGGCTGGGCGCGGTGAGCGAAAACGGGTTGTTCCAGAAAATCTTTTCAAACCCCGACCTTAAAAACGAAGAAATCCGTCATAACCTGGAACCTGCCCTGCCAGTCGTTGATTTCAACACATCGGTAGAAAAAATCCGCAGGCTCATCACCCGGCACAACGGTGCGGTCATGAGCCGCGACGAAGTGGGCAACTATCACATTATCACGAAATACGACATTCTGCAAGCATTGGGATAAAAGCCGAAAAAGACAATCTTTTTTATTTGGCCAGCTTCGGTGCTACTATCGGCTTCTTTGCGACGCTCCGTTCATCTGTTGTGCTGCTATGGGCAAGGGTTGGAGGCGTTTATGCCGAAAATGTGCTCTATGTTTTATAACTGTTTGGTTGTTGGAAGCAGTGTCTTGCATTTTGGTATGTTAATCATTATGTTACATATTAAAGCATAACTGCTTTTTCATTGGAAACATGACTGTTTTTTTAGATAAAGATTCTAAAAAAAATAAATGCATCTTTTTGGGGGTAAGTTTGAAAAAATCCTGTCAATGAGGGTACAAAACGTTTTTAAACAGGGATGGGTAAAATAAAACTTTGTGTATTATTAACGCTTATTGCTTTGCCCGGCTCGGGATACTATAAAAATATGATAACGATAGCGGATAGTTTTAATACCCTTCAAAACACAAAATTAATTTTCCCCATTATGGTAGACGATAATGATAGCGCTATTGAAGGTACACATGAGGCGTCTGTTTCACCTGTGGATTATGCAAAGAACCAGAAAACAACCCCCGAAAATTTATTACTTTGGCCTCTTCACGTTATCTGGGATTATGGAATGAAGTCAGGGCGAACGATGTGGGATGGCGTATATTTAAATACTATAACGGCGTGCAGGAAGTTGCGGACATGCTTGAAAGGCCGGAACATGATTTGGACTATTATAAAACAAAACTGTGCCCTGAGAATTAAAATGTAGCAATAGCAACAAAACCAATCGCTGTTTAAAAGTTATAGACGCCCGATGACACAAGAAAAGTTGATACGATTATTTCAGGAAATTTCGCTTCACAATAACGAGGTGGCTTTTAAGCAATTGTTCTATTATAGCTATCCGGGCTTATTATCTTTCGCGAAGTCTATTATCGGGGATATTCATAAAGCAGAAGAAGTTGTAAATGATGTCTTTGTGAAATTGTGGGAGAACCGCAACCTGCTTACCGCAGTGACCAATCCGTCTCATTATCTCTATACATCCGTAAGGCATGCCTGTATCAATTTTATCGGAAGCAAGGCAAACAAAGCCAATACACAGGTAGCTTTTTTGGGTGCAACCGAAGAAAGTTTCAGTTGGTCACTTACGGATAACGAAGCGGCTATTATAAACAAGCAGCTACTGGGTATTGTGGACAGGGAGATAAACAGGCTTCCCCCTCAATGTCGTTTAATATTCCGGTTAATCAGGTTTGAAGGGTTAAAGTATCAGGAAGTGGCACAGCTATTGGCACTTTCCTTAAAAACGGTGGAAAATCAGATGGGCATTGCCGTAAAAAAGTTGTTTGCCGCGTTGCGGGCAGCCTATCCTGATGAGGATTTTCTGGATAAAGTGAAGAATAAATAAAAATTTTTGGGGGTAAGTATAAAAGAATCCTGTCAATGAAAATGTAAATAAAATTATTTGTGATAGATAACCGCCTACAAGAATTATTAACAAAATACCATGCCCGTGCAGCAACACTGCCTGAAATGCGTGAATTATATCAATTGCTGCAGGAAAGCCCGGCTGCCCAAAGCGCTTTTGATGATATGAATAGTCTGGCAAAATTGACTGTTGATTTTTCATCGGATTTTTCCCGCGAGCAGGTAGACGGTAACTGGGACAAAGTGCAGCAGCTCATAAGGGATATTGAAGCACCGCAGCAGCCGGCAATGTTGTTTAATGAAAAACGTTCCATTATAGCCATATTAAAGGTTGTCAGTGTAGCGGCCTGTATTTTACTTGCAGTTGGTGCAGGTGTTTATTTTTGGGGCGAGCTTCCCAAGGATAATAAGTCTTCCAATGTAATGATAACGAAGAAGGGGTCAAGGTCGTATATTGAACTCTCAGATGGGACAAAAGTGTGGCTCAATGCCGATACAAAACTAACCTATGGCAAAAACTTTGATGAGACAACAAGGGATGTGTTTTTAACCGGCGAAGCCTACTTTGATGTAAGAAAAGACGCTAACCGTCCTTTCATCGTGCATACAGAAAACCTGGACATACAGGTGCTGGGCACTGTTTTTAATGTGTCGGCTTATGAAAACGACAGAACCACTACCACGACCTTGTTGAAAGGTTCCATAAAGGCGATTTTAAAGAAGAATGAAGGCAAAGAGATTATTCTAAAACCCAGTGAAAAGCTGGTGGTGCGAAATGAAACGGGAGCTGTTGAGACACGCAAGATAGAGACAACGCTGAAAAAAATACAAATACCCAACATTGTTTTAACAGAAGCCGAATACCAGCCGGATTCAAGTGCGGTAGATGTACAATGGACAAAAGATATTCTGGCCTTTAGAAACACAAGGTTGGATGAAATCGCTGTTTTGCTGGAAAGATGGTATGGTACTACGGTAGTAGTAAAAGACCCTTCCTTACAAGAGCGGCGATTTAGCGGTGTTTTTGAAACCGAAACATTGCAACAGGTGATTGAAGCGCTTGCTATGTCAGGAAAGTTTAATTATTCCCTGCAAAATAACGAACTAACTATTTATCCTTAAAACTAAAATTGCGAATATGAAAAAAGAAACATAAGTAAAGTACTAAAAAGGGGATGCTACCAACACCCCCTTTAAAAGAGATAGAAACAAAAGGATTATTTCCATCACCTAAACGATTTTAAAGATATGAAAAAATCATGCATCCACGAATTTCTTTCGTGGAAAGTGTTGTTTAAATGTATTTTATTAATGAAACTTGCTATATTTCTCGTCTTGTTTTTTTCTTTTCAGTCATTTGCATTTAATGGATTAGGGCAGGAAAGAATTAGCCTGAACATAAAGAACAGTTCGATAGAAAATGCGATAAAAACGATTGAAGAGAAAACAAATTATCGCTTTGTTTATGACAATAGTATCATACCAAAGGGTAAGCGTATTGACCTCAACGCAAACGACATTCCCATACAACAGGTGTTAAACCAACTGCTCAAGGAAACGTCCCTTTCTTATCAATGGAAAAGTGCAAACCTTATTGTGCTGGTACAGGATAAAATCAAGCCGTTGCCAATTATTGGTAAGGTGATTGACAAAAATGGTGAGCCTTTAGCCAATGTCAGCATCCTCGAAAAGGGCACCAGTAATGGTACTACAACTTTAGCCGATGGTACGTTTAAAATAGATGTAAAAGACGAAAATGCTATTTTAATAGTATCCCTTGTTGGCTACAAGGAAGAAGAAGTATCCATAAGAAGTAAAGAGTATGAGAAGATTGTTTTGGAGTTGGTGGTAAACCAAATGAACGAAGTTGTGGTCGTGGGTATGGGCACCCAACGCAGGGTAAGTGTTGTTGGTGCCATTTCTTCTGTAAAAGTGTCGGAGTTAAAAACAGCATCCCGTTCATTGACCAACTCTTTGGCTGGACGCATGGCTGGTGTTGTTGCCGTGCAGCGGTCGGGAGAGCCGGGATATGATGACGCGAGTTTCTGGATTCGTGGTATTTCCACTTTTGGGGCAAACAAAACACCGCTGATTTTGGTTGACGGGGTTGAGCGGTCAATGAGCAATCTGGATCCCGAAGAAATAGAATCTGTATCTATATTGAAAGATGCGTCAGCAACGGCGGTATATGGTGTGCGTGCCGCTAATGGTGTGGTTATCATTACCACCAGAAAAGGAAAGGCTGCCAGCAAGCCAACTGTTGATTTCAAGTCGGAATACGGCGTGAGCGAACTGACCAGATTGCCGAAGCTTCTCGATGGCGTAAATTATATGACCTTATATAATGAAGCCGCAGGGAAAGAGGTCTATTCAAAAGACCGGATAGAAAAGACGGCCTCAGGAGAGGATCCTTTTCTCTATCCCAATGTTAACTGGCTTGATCAGATTTTCAAAAAGAGGTCAGACAACTGGGTCACAACGCTCAACGTAAACGGCGGCGGTGAGGTGGCACGCTACTTTATTGGTGGCGGTGTGTTTAGTGAATCAGGGAACTTCCGTAATGATCCGCAGAATGCATATAAATCCAACATTAAATTAGACCGTTATAATTTTAGGACGAATGTGGATGTATCGGTTACAAAATCAACGTTGCTTAATATTGAATTGGGCGGATACCTTATAGATGCACATTATCCCGGCACAAGTACCGGTGACTTGTTTGATAAGGCAATGGTCTCAAATCCGATTAATATTCCGGTGCGGTATCCTTACGGTACAAACGAGGACGGCAGCACAAGATATGTTTGGGCTGGCTCAAACTCTGCCACCACAGAAAACCCCGCCGAGCGCCTGATGGGATCTGGTTTTGCGACAGAGTATCGCAACCAGTTGCTTGGGCAGGCTCGGTTGACCCAGGACTTTGGAAAAATTATAGGCTTCTTGGATGGTTTAAAAGCAAATGTTGCTTTTTCGTTCGATGCCTATAATCAGACGAATATAAGCCGTAAGAAAAAGGATTCTTATTACATGGCAAATGGCCGTGACCCAATAACAGATGAGCTGAATTTGATTCAGACATATATCGGGAATGAATATTTAGGTTACGACAAATCGTTAGGAAGTAACCGTGCTATTGAATTGAAGGCTCAGATAAATTATGACCGCACATTAGGCGACCATAAGTTAGGTGCCATGGTGATGTACTACCAGCGCGATTACCGTAACGGCAGTGCGGGAAGTGCTATTACATCGCTGCCCTATCGAAACCAAGGTATTGCATTTAGGGGAACCTATTCCTACCTCGACCGCTACCTTGCAGAATTTAACCTCGGGTATAATGGTTCTGAAAACTTCCCTAAAGGACAGCGCTTTGGTCTGTTCCCGGCGGTAGCGCTTGGTTATGTTATCTCCAATGAAAAGTTCTGGTCAGAAAGCAGTCTGGCAAATGTTATTAACATGTTCAAGATACGCGGTTCGTTAGGTTTGGTGGGTGCAGAAGCATTGCCCAACGACCGTCGGTATGCTTATCTGACTATTGTGGGCGGAGGATTGGGAAATTACCGGTTCGGCTACGATCCATCTGATTATTATGGAACAGGCGAAAATCAGTTGGGTGTAAGCAACCTGACCTGGGAAAAAGGATTGAAGTCGAATATCGGGTTTCAGTCAGAGCTTTTCAATCGTAAAGTAACCTTGGAAGTGGACTATTTCCATGAAATCAGAAGTAACATTTTGGTTCAACGCAATTCGTTACCGGGTATTGTAGGTATAAACGACGCTCCGTTTGCAAATCTGGGTAAAATGAGAAATCAGGGTTTTGAAGGTACCCTTGAAATGAATCAACACTTTGGGGATGTTGCGTTGCGGGTGTATGGAAACGCTACATATACGAATAATAAAATATTGGAACAGGATGAACCCGATTGGAAGTACACCTATCAAAACCGTACGGGAAAAAAATACGGTCAACAGTTTGGTTTGGTTTCATTGGGTTATTTTAAGGATGAGCAGGAAATCAATTCGAGCCCTACCCAGACCTTCGGTACCGTGCGTCCCGGTGATATCAAATATCTGGACGTAAACGGTGACGGTGTGGTTGATTCTTACGATGAAATCGCCATTGGTTATTCCAACATTCCGGAACTTCAGTATGGATTCGGTTTTCAGGTTGGTTTTAAAGGGGTTGACTTGGCAATGTTCTTTCGTGGGCAAAGCCGGGTTTCTTATATGATGGGCGGCGAAGGATTTATTCCTTTTAAAGAAGGCGGCGACAGGGGTAACCTGTTTGAAGATGCATTGGACAGATGGACAGTGGACAACCCCAGCCAAGATGCTTTTTATCCGCGTTTGAGTATTGGAAATACCGGAAACAACTACAGGAATTCTACAAAGTGGATGTATAATGGTCGTTTTCTACGACTTGCAGATGTAGAAGTAGGATATAACCTCCCCAAACAGTATGCAAAAACGATTCATGTAAACGGTGTCCGTTTATATTTCCATGGTAGCAACCTTGCATTGTTCTCACCGTTCAAAATGTGGGATCCGGAAATTGGAAAAGGACGTGGTGACGCATATCCTTTGCAACGCAAAATGAACTTAGGCCTGCGTGTTAACTTTTAAACTTAGTCATGATGAAAATGAAACATATAAATCAAATATTATTTTCATGCTGTATGGCATTTCTGTTGACAGCATGTTCAAGATTTCTGGATAAGATGCCCGATGACCAAAAGACAATGGACATGGTGTGGAAGCGGCAAAAGGAAACAGAGGCATATTTATACAACATCTACTCACAACTGCCAAATGAAGATAACAAATGGGAAGGAATTCCTTGGATTGGCGGAGCTGACGAAACCGACATGGTTTGGGAGCGTTATTTGACGGCAAGTATGAATGTCGGAAGCTGGAGCCCAACAAATATGCTTTATGATCCGTGGGGTAACTATTACAAAGCGATTCGTTCTTCTTTCGTGTTTGAGAATAATGTGGACAAATGTTACGAATTAACAGATGCATTAAAGAAACAGTACAAGGCGGAAGTAAAATTTTTAAGAGGATATTACTATTGGCTGCTGTTACGTCAATATGGCCCTGTCATACTAATTACCCAGGAATCCAAATTGGATGACGATTGGAACAATTATCCCAGAACGCCTTACGATCAATGTGTATCCTATATTGTACAGATGATGGACGAGGCGGAACCTGATTTACCGTTAACATGGAAAACGAATCAGCAATGGCTTGGCAAACCGGATAAAATAGCTTGTAAGGCTGTTAAGTCCCAAGTGCTGTTAATGGCCGCAAGCCCACAGTGGAATGGTAATGCAGACTATGCCAGCTTCAAGAATCAGGATGGAACGGCCCTTGCCAATACCACATATGATGAGAATAAATGGCGATTGGCCGCTGCGGCAGCAAAGGACGTAATTGATGCAGCAGAAACTGCTCCCGTAAGTCAAAAAATAGCCCTTTATCGAAATGATGAAAACGGGGATGCCATATTTAACCCCTATAAGTCTGTTCGCGACCTGCATTTGGTAAAATGGAACAGCGAGGTTTTATGGGGTAGCGCAAAAACCACAACCGACGATCTTGAGAGGCACATGACACCGCGCCCGGGTGGATGGAATGGTATCGGGCCAACACAACGTATTGTAGATGCCTTCTATATGGCTAACGGTAAAACAATTGACGACCCCACTTCTGATTATCAGGAATCTGGTTTCGCAACAGTGGCGCATCCGAGCTGGACAAATAATGTTGTAGACGAGGTTCAGGCCGGTAACTCGTGGGGACATCGTATCGGTGACTGGAATATGTATGCGAATCGGGAAGCCCGGTTTTACGCCGGTATTTTATATAACGGACGCCCGCTGCCACAGGTTGCTAATTCGGACAGAGATGTGTACTCCACACTTAAAAATAAAAACGGCTGGGGGCGTGTAGAACTGTATGCATCTGGTGTTTCAGGGGCTGGGGGAGCTGATCACTCCACTACGGGATACCTTATGCTAAAATTTACAAATCCTAAAAGCAATCCATACAGAAATCAATTCAGTGCATGGCGCCAGCACACTTATATCCGTTTGGCCGAGGTATATCTGAATTATATTGAGGCGTTGAACGAGTATGCCCCTAATAATGCCGACATTAAGAAATATTGGGACTTGATCAGAAGCCGCGCCGGATTACCGAGCATATTTGACACATACCCGAATATTAAAGGAAACAAACAACTACAAATGGATTATATCATCCGGGAACGTCAGGTAGAGCTTTGTTTTGAAGGCGACCGTTATTTTACAACCCGCCGTCGCTTGCTTTCAGACAAAATTGATGCAAGCAGACCTGCTGAACGAAGGATGTATGGCGATAACGGCCCCATGTATGGAATGAACGTTTCGGCCGGAAGCGGTTTTGAATCTACAGATTTCTATCAAAGGACACCCTTTGAAACAAGGGTCTTCACCAAGAAGATGTATTTGTTCCCAATATCCCAATATGAAATGGACAGGAATAAAGCAATGGTACAAAACCCAGGTTGGTAATTTTTATATAACAAATTATGAAAGCAATGAATTTACTACAAAGAATATGTTTGTTTGTTGCATGCCTATTGTTTTTAGGCGCATGCAAAGATGCCAAAAAAGATTTCCTGACCGATAGTAAAGTTTATCTCGTTCATAGCGGCGTGCAGCAACTTCAAATGTATGACAAAGGCGATAATACGGCTTATCCGTATATGTTAGACCTTTATAAATCAGGCGCATTAAAAAGCGGTGCGACGGCCAAAATTGGCGTAATGTCGGAAGCGGAACTGGTGGCATATAACGAGGCGAACGGCACAAGTTATACTTTACTTGGTCAAGATGCCTATAATATTGAGAACGTTGAGGTTTCCTTCTCCGATAATGTGAAGGATGTAAACAGGTTGATAAAAATTGATTTTTATCCGGGAAAGATAGAACCTGCATTAAAAAACAGGGTACTACCGATAAAAATCATTAGTTCTTCTATTGATATTAATGAAGGCAAGTCTGTCGTCATCATTAATCCGCAAACGCACTTACCCAAGTTTAATATTGAATCCCCACAAACAAAGTCAGTTAATTATAATAAGGGAGAGCAAATTGTGCTGGATTTCGACATTCCTGTTGCGCTGGATATTGATGACAATGCAACAGATGTTAATCTGGAGATGGAGATTGATCAGGACTATATAGACCGATATAATCAGGAGCATGGAGAAGATTATATAATTCCGGAGTCAAATATGTTTTCGTTCGTGAATACGGCGACACTAAAGGTGGGCGAGAAACAAATATCTTTCAACGTCAAAATTTTCCAGCAATATCTCGAAAAGAACTATATGCTTCCCATACGGATAAAAAGCAGTTCGAAATATGCCGTGAATCAGGAGCAGTATTATGTAATCCAGTTGAATGCTCTGGCGCAGCTATTGCCAAGAACAAATTGGAGCATAGCCGGCTTCAGCTCTCAGGAAGCGAATGGCGAAGGCCCTAATAACGGTAGGGCTATTTTTGCTATAGACGGTAACAATAGCACGTTCTGGCATTCACAATGGGCAGGGAGCAAACCTCAACCCGCACTGGTTGATTATAGACATGGGAGAAACCCGGACGCTTACATCAATCTCATTGCGTCCTCGGGGAGAAGGAAATAATTCGCCTACCAAGGCTGGCGAATTTTATGTCTGCGATAGTTATGACAATAATGCACCTGAGAATGCAAATTGGCAAAAAATTGGTGATTATACAATGGACGCGACAGGTAATGATCAGCTTTTTAACGTAAAGAAAATCCCGGGTCGTTATTTAAGAATTTTAATGACACAGATACGGAGTGGTGATGGAACGACCAGTTTGGCCGAAGTAAATGCTTATGGTTACTAATAGAGCTCAATTATAATAGCGAAAAATAATAAGGTCGAAAAGCCGACCTTATTATTAATGCAAACGATTTAAACTTATAAAATGAAGAATCTGTATATAAGACAATTTGTTTTCGGAACTTTTGTAGCGGCATTGACGTTACTATCTTCTTGTGCAGAAGATGATGAAATTTTAGTTCCACACTATGAACTTAAACCCAAGCCTCCGGAAACGGATGCAGAGAGAAACCCGAATGCCGACGCAAGCTTTGAAGCCTTTAATAAAGCTTTCTTGCTCTATAAGAACGGTCTGCAATATTATCGTTCTACTTTGATCAGTGAAGAAAAGGACTATTTTTGGGGACAGGCATTGGATATCCAGATGGCAGAGGATGTGTACTGGCGAACAAAGAATCCTACACATGCAACCTTGATTAGTGACCTTCTCAACGCGTTTGTCAAACAGAATGTAGGAACTACCCCTCCCGGAGATTGGGGCTGGAATGATTTTAATGATGATATTTTGTGGGCAGGCTTGGCTTTTGCCCGGGGATATCAAATCACCGATAACCCGGTATTTTTGGAAAAGGCAGAATATGCTTTTAATTTGATGTATGACCGTGGCTGGGACGAGGAGCTGGGTGGCGGCATATGGTGGCGGCAACTTCCGATTAATGAGGACGAGCGATCGAAATCTGCGTTAAGTAATAGTCCTGCCGTGATTTTAGGTTGTTACCTGTATGAATTTACAGAAAAGGCAGATTATCTTACCAAATCCGAAAAAATCTCAACTTGGCTAATGAACACGCTTTACAGATCAGTGGATGGTGGCGTCTATGAAAATATCAAAGCCACAGGTAAACTTTCTGATTGGGGCAATGTATATACGAACGGTGCTTTTGTGGAAGCTATGACCCACATGCATAAGCTTACCGGCCAGAATAAGTATTATGATGCGGCGCAAAATGCGTCCGACTTTGTGAAACGGGAAAGAACAACCAATGGCATTATGGCCTCTCACCGTTTTGACGGCACATGGCAATCGGAATATTTGCGTGGTATAGGCAATTTTATCCGCGAGAATAATCTATGGGCTCCTTATTACGATTGGCTTCGCATGAACGCCGATGTTGCTTGGAACGCGAGGCGAAAAGACCTGAACCTGACCTGGAACGATTGGTTAAATCCTACAGACGAAACGGATAATCAAATGAAACCATTGGAAGCTCTGGGAGGAGTCATTGTGCAGCAGATTACACCGCTTGTCAATCCGGAGATTTTGGTAAATAAAACGTATAATATTTTTCCAAAAACAGATACGACTGTATTGTTTACAAACACGAACAACAGTTTGACTGTGGCGAAAACATCGTCAACCAACTCGCAGGAATTCAGGGTTGTATCAAAGGGATATGGCTATTATCAGGTAGAATCCGTATCAAATACGGGAACAGTGCTGTCTGTGGATGGCGAAAATATTACATTTAAACCTGCTGATGCAGCTAACGAAAATCAGTTTTGGAAGATTGTCTTTGACAACCGGGGTTATTATAAGCTCAGACCAAAGAAATCACCGTTGAAGGTATTGAATTTCGACGGGACGAAGTTCACGTTACTTAAAGAGAAATTTACAGATGGGGAGCGAATTAGATTTAGAGAGAAATAATTTAAACGGAAAGATGTTGGAATTAAACTGCACAGATTTACCTTTGGGTAGCCTAAGTTGTTTATCAGCATAGTGCTATGGCAATATTCATCTCTTCCAAATACTTAAACCTAAACAATTATTTGTTTTAACATAAAAACTAATGACGAAAAAAAAGATTTTGATTGTCGCATTATTGATTTGGTCGAGCCTGCTGCATGCGCAGGATATAAACCCCGATGTGTTATATAAAATCAGCAGCCCGTCCGGATTGGTAATTGATGCGAAGGATAATTTTGAAGATAACGCGAAGCTTTATCTTTCTAAAAAAGAAGATGGTAAAAAAGGGCAGCTCTGGAAGCTACAGAAGCTCGACAATGGAACATATACCATTTCCAATCCGTATAGTAATTTCGGATTTGATAATGGTAATATACAAACAGGAGCCGGTAATCCCGTAATCCAATGGATAGAGAGTAAAACAAATCCGAACCAGCAATGGAAGATACAGGTTACCGGTACCGGGGCTTACCAGATTACACAACATTCAAGTGGTATGTCTCTCGCTTATTCAGGGGAAGAAAAGGAAGGCGCTGTAATTTATCAGTTGCCCAACTCCTCACAGGTATGGAGGCTTGAAGAAACATCGCTCAAAACTTCCGCGGATTATACCGTTCGGGGAAACACCGAATGGGAAAACGAGACCATATTTGCTGTCAATAAGGAAATCGGCCATGTAACTTATATTCCTTATCCGGATGTGGCAAAACTTAAAGAGGATCCGCGTTTTGAGCAACCGTGGCTGGAATCAAAATCTCCTTATTATTTTTCCCTCAATGGAAAATGGAAGTTTAACTGGGCCAAACAACCATCCGAACGCCCTGTTGAATTTTATAAACCGGGCTACGATGTTTCAAAATGGAAAGAGATACCTGTGCCATCCAACTGGGAAATGCTTGGATATGGTACGCCTATTTATACAAACATTACTTATCCCTATGCTAACAGGCCTCCATTGATCTTGCCGCAGAAAGGATATACGAGTGAAAAGGAGCCTAACCCTGTTGGTTCTTACAGGCGCACATTTACCATACCTTCCGATTGGAACAATAAGGAAGTGATCTTGCATTTTGACGGCGTGTATAGCGGTATGTATGTATGGGTAAACGGTGAGAAAGCAGGTTACAGCGAAGGGGCTAATAACGACGCGGAGTTTAATATTACCAAATATCTGAAAAAGGGACAGAATAGTTTAGCGGTAGAAGTCTACCGGTGGACGGATGCGAGCTATATCGAGGATCAGGACATGTTCCGCGTAAGTGGCATACACAGGGATGTGTTCCTGTATGCAGTGCCTAAGGTACATGTATATGATTATAACCTGGAGTCGCGGTTTAACGGGGATGATTTCTCCAAAGGAACATTTAGTGTAAAAGCGCTGCTTCGTAATTATGATTCAAAAGCAGTTAGTAACCAGGCTTTCCAGGTTTCTTTGCTCGATCCGAAGGGAAACGTGGTTAAAACACTTAACCAGACCGTGCAGGTCGGCGGGCTTCAAACAGCCGACTTCGAATTGCAGGCAACAGTTGATAATCCGCAGTTATGGTCTGCCGAAAAACCAAATCTCTACACCGTAATTGTATCCCTGAAAGATGATAAAGGAAAAGAGACAGAAGCGATGTCTTCCAAATTCGGTTTCCGTAAAATCGAAATAAAGAATAAGCGGGTGTATGTGAACGGGCAGCCGGTATTTTTCAAAGGGGTGAACCGCCATGATATTCATCCTGAATTTGGGAAAGCTGTTCCTTTAGCTTCGATGATAGAAGATATTGTTTTAATGAAAAGGCACAATATTAACACTGTTCGTACAAGTCATTATCCGAATAGTTCTAAAATGTACGCGTTATATGATTATTATGGCCTGTACATAATGGACGAAGCCGATCTGGAAAATCATGGTAATGGCAGTATTTCTGATAAACCAAGCTGGAAAGCGGCTTACGTGGATCGCATCGAACGGGTAATTCACCGCGATCGTAATCACCCTTCAGTAATCTTCTGGTCGTTAGGCAATGAGGGCAATAACGGAAGGAACTTTGATGCGGAGGCGCAACGTGCAAGGGAGCTGGATCCGACAAGGCCCGTGCATTACGAAGGGAAAAATGAAATTGCTGACATACGGTCTGCAATGTACAATTCCATTGATGATTTGATACGGATCGATAACGAGGATGCTCAGCAACCTTATTTTCTTTGTGAATACGCGCACTCAATGGGTAACGCGACGGGTAATCTAAAGGAGTATTGGGAGTATATTGAAAACCACTCGCAGCGTATGATCGGCGGCTGTATCTGGGATTGGGTAGATCAGGGGCTGAATAAGATAGGAGAACCCCGGAACCGGTATTTCTATGGAGGTGACTTTGGGGATAAACCTAATGACGGCGATTTTTCCTGCAACGGATTGACTACACCTGACAGACGCATTACAGCAAAATTATTGGAAGTAAAGAAAGTTTATGAGTACGTCAAATTAAGGCCGGAAGCATTACTGAGCGGCCGGGTAGAAATTCAGAACAGTTATAATTTTACCAACCTGTCTGATTTTGATCTGAAATGGGAAGTGTTGAAAGATGGTAAGTCTGTTCAGTCCGGCAGTATGGCGGCGCCGGATTTGCGGCCAGGTCAAAAAACAATTTTGACGGTACCATTTGATCGCAACCTGGAGTACGGACACGAATATTTTTTAAATGTGTATGTTCTGCTAAAGGAGGCTACATCATGGGCCGAACAGGGCTATGTGGTGGCCAGGGAGCAGTTTTTATTGAAAGACCGTGCGCCTGTTGCTGTTGTTAACACAGCAGGGTTGAATAAATTGGGAGTAAAGGAAGAGCAGGGGCTATTGAACGTGTCGGGTCAGGATTTTAATCTTCTTATTGATAAAAAAATGGGTTCATTAAAGTCTTTGCTTTATAACGGGCGGCAAATGGTAAATAACCAGGAGGGATTATTGTTTAATTGGTACAGATGCGTGAACAACGACAAATATGCGGATCAGAAATATTATGATGCAGTTTACGGAGCGCCCTTGTTCAGCTATCAGCTTTCGGATGAAGGCAAAACATTAACCGTTTTATTTCAGAGTACGGTAACCATAAAAAATGAGTCTGGTATCCGGATACCGTTGTTTATGAAATATACGATTTATGGCGATGGTACGGTAGATGTGGATGCTTCCTTTACCAAGCCGGATAATGCGGATATCGTTCGCCGCTTAGGGCTGCAATGGACGGTCCCTGCGGGATATGAAAATTTACAGTATTATGGTAACGGACCGCACGAGAACTATTCCGACCGTAAGGCTTCAGCGTTTGTAGGATTATACGAAACGACCGCTAAAGATATGGAGTCCGAACACTATGTAAGGGCACAGAGCATGGGAAACAGAGAAGGCATCCGTTGGGTACAGGTGCTTAACAAAGACCACAAAGGCATCCGTATAATAGCTAAAGATCGTTTAAATTTTAGCGCTTTGCATTTCACTGACCAGGAGGTGTGGGACGCGAAACACGACTTTATGCTCGATAAGATCCGTAAGCCGGAAGTGTACCTGAGTCTCGATTGTATACAGCAAGGGCTGGGAAATGCGAGTTGTGGCCCGCGCCCGTTGGATAAATACATGATACCGGTAAATACGCCTGTACATTATTCATTCAGGATACAGCCGGTGAATTGAGCTAAGAGCTTCCCATCTTCCGGTAATAGTATGGCATGTTAAGATTTATCTTTGATACGTTACAGTGAATAATGCGCAATAAATAAAATACTATGTTACAAATTAAATCGGCAGGTCTGATCGCTTGCTTTCTGTTTTTCGCACAATCAGGCTTCTCACAGTCTTTGAAATATACATCGCCCAACGGGCAAATGAAATTAGATGTGGATCACAAAAACAATTTATGTTTTTCTGTATCACTTGGTGAAGAAAGGGTGATTGATAATGCCTGCATCGGACTACAGTTTAAAAATGAAAACAAGTCCGGGTATGTATTAAAAAGCAAGAAGGATAAAATAGTGCATGAAGAGATCAAACCGGTTATCCCGTTAAAATTTTCAAACATTCAATCTGACTATCGCCAGGTGCTGCTTGCTTTTAAGAATGGTGTGTCTGTCGAATTTCGTTTATTCGATGACGGTGTGGCTTACCGCTATCTGACTGCGTTGAAAGGAGAGCAGGAGGTGATGGCCGAAAAGCTGGATATGTCTTTTGAAGATGGTATAAAGTTTCATTTACAGCAGCCCGGCTCCTTTAAAACAGCTTATGAAGAGCCGTATGTTACAAAAGATATACCAGCATGGCAGGAGTCTAAAAAAATGGGCCTGCTGCCCTGGTTGGGCGTAACGAAAAGCGGCGTAAAAGTGTTGATGTCGGAAACCAATTTGCAGGATTACCCCGCCATGTTTTTTACCCCGTCATCTGCCAACAGTATAAAAGCCATTTTCCCTAAAGTGCCGCTTACGTTTGGTGATGATGGCGACCGCAGTGTGAAGATCACCAAAGAAGCGGACTATATCGCTGAAACAAAAGGGCAGAGGGATTATCCCTGGCGGTATTTCCTGGTTTCAAAAAACGAGTCTGCCATGATCACTAACACAATGAATGCAAAGTTGGCAGGCGCGTCACAGTTGCAGGATATTTCATGGATCCGGCCGGGGCAGGTGAGCTGGGAGTGGTGGAACGGCGCATCGCCTTACGGGCCTGATGTGAATTTTGAAGCAGGCTTCAACGAGGACACGTATAAATATTTTATAGACTTTGCCGCAAAGAACAACATTCCTTACATCATCATGGATGAGGGATGGGCGGCCAGTACGCGCGACCCCTTTACTCCTAATCCGAAAATCGATTTGCATCACCTGATCGACTACGGCAAACAAAAAGGGGTGGGTATCGTGCTTTGGCTTACATGGCTGACGGTAGAAAATAATTTCAGCCTTTTTAAAACCTTTAGCGACTGGGGCATAAAGGGCGTGAAAATTGACTTTATGGACCGCTCAGATCAATGGATGGTGAATTATTACGAACGGGTGGCAAAGGAAGCAGCAAAACATCATCTGTTCGTGGATTTCCACGGGGCATTCAAACCTTCCGGGTTGGAGTATCTTTATCCTAACGTACTTTCTTATGAAGGGGTAAGGGGGATGGAGCAAATGGGGGGAGCAACGCCCGATAACAGTCTGTATCTTCCGTTTATCCGCAACTCTGTAGGGCCGATGGATTATACGCCTGGCGCGATGATAAGCATGCAACCCGAAGTGTACAGATCAGAGAGACCGAATTCCGCTTCTGTTGGTACCCGTTCTTATCAACTGGCTTTGTTTGTGGTGTTTGAAAGTGCGGTGCAGATGCTGGCTGACAATCCCACTATGTATTACAGGAACCCGGACGCTACCGGCTTTATCACATCGGTGCCAACCACCTGGGATGAAACAAAGGTGCTGGACGCGAAGCTGGGTGAATATGTAATTGTAGCAAAAAGAAAAGGCGACGAATGGTTTATAGGAGGCATTGCGAACAATGCTGAAAAATGGAGAACGTTTAAAATAAACCTTGATTTTCTTAGTCAGGGCGCGACATATCAAATGGATATATTTGAGGACGGCATTAATGCCCCCACTCAGGCAATGGATTACAGGTTTAGCGCAAAACAAGTGAAGAAGGGTGATGCGTTTGAGATAAAGCTGGCGAGAAACGGAGGCTTTGCAGCCAGGATAAAAAAGAACTGATAGTTTCTTGTATAACAGTCAGTTGTTCTGGGGCATAACATTTTTATATATGACCGGGGCTGTTCGCCGCTGTCGTGTCTTCTGACCGGCAGCAAAAATGTTACGCACCCGTTGTTCTTGCTCAATGGCGTTGTAGGTGGTCGTGCTCATCCTGTCTTTTAATATATCACGATATTTTCCTGTCGGATTCTGGTTTGGGATTCTGCAGTGACAGCAAAAAGGAATAGATATTGGCCGGGTTTTGTCTTTTTTTACTTATGGAAGGCCTGTTGCCTCATTACTATTTATATTGACCGTATAATCAAACACATAATGTGTATTATAAAGCCTAGCCACTATGAAACATGGTGCTTGACGAAAATCAATAAAATCAATTTTGGCAAAAACTTTTTTAAAAAGTCTTTGATATTTCGAAAAATGCGCTAAATTTGCACTTGGTGTTTTTCATAGGTTAGCAACGGCCAGCTCTTTTTAGGGCAGGCCTGTTTTTTTTAGCCTCTTTTCTTCTTAATGTGCATGTATTATCGGGGACTTTACATCGTGATAAAACAAAAATGTCCAGCCTTCTTTTTTGCCTTCCTCCCACCATTTTTCTCGCAATTGCATGGCTTTCTTGCCGTCATAATCATATTTGGCGGAAAACCTTGCCTTTATCTGAAAAGCCTGGGATGCCTCATCGCCCGCAAAAAAAACGGTTTCCCCTTGTTCCCTAATCCAAAATACCTGATGATATTTGGCATGTCCACCGGAAACCTGATATTCGATATAGCCGTCTATCAGCCCGTCGTCTGTTTGAAGTGGCGTGTACCTGTCCGCATACCGCAGCACGTCTAATATTTCCCTGTCGTAGGACGGAGAGCTTTTTTCCAGTGCATAGTCCATCTCCTGCTGCTGCACGTAATGCAGCGCGTTTTCGAAACTCAGGTTTCCGGTAAAGGGATTGATGAGCCCGCCGACATGATCTTTGTGCAAGTGACTCATTAACACTTTGGTCACGTCAGATGGGGCGATGCCCGCCTGCTTTAGGTTCTGGAATATCTGGAACTGCCCGCTCGCATCCTTCATGCCCAACCCGGCATCGAGCAGGATGACATCGTTCTTGGTGATGACCAAAAAGGGTTGGATTTCCACTAACAAACTGCCTCGGGTTCGGTCGGAAAGCTTGTCGGCAGAAGGGTTGAAAGGGATGAATTTTTTAGTGCCGTCAACGGTAAAACTTCCTTCGGAGAGCGGAATGATTTTCATGCGTATGTATAAATTATATTGTTGAGCAACAGGTATCTGTTGATTTTTCGCGGTGCAAAATAGTTATTCTGCGGGGATTATGCACGCACAATGTGTGCGAGTACGATACGGAGGCGATATATTTTATGAAGCATACCTTTTTTATGTATGGCGGAAAAAATTATATGTGCAGTATGGCAATATCATATTGATTAATGCATTTCCCTAACTTTGGCATCGTTTTAAAAAATTTTATATCAATCGAATGAGTAACAAAATCGTAGCGGCTATTACAGCAGTGAGCGGGTATGTGCCGGAAGACAAGCTGACCAACGCAGACTTAGAGAAGATGGTGGATACCAGCGATGAATGGATTCGCACGCGCACGGGCATTACAGAGCGTCGTATTTTGAAGGGTGAGGATATGGGTGTGTCCGAAATGATTGTACCTGCGGTCAAACAACTGTTGGAAAAACGCGGCATCGGTGCAGAAGAAGTGGACGCCATCATCGTTGCGACGGTGACGCCCGATATGACCTTTCCTGCCACGGCCAACATCGTGAGCGAAAAAGTGGGTGCGGTAAATGCTTTTGGGTTTGATCTGGCTGCTGCCTGTTCCGGTTTTTTGTACGGCCTTACGATGGGCAGTGCGCTTATCGAAAGCGGGCGATATAAAAAAGTGGTGGTAGTGGGCGCTGATAAAATGAGCGCTATCGTTGATTATACCGATCGCACTACCTGCATCATATTTGGTGATGGCGCGGGTGCAGTGCTGGTAGAGCCGTCCGAAAACGGTTTGGGGGTTAAGGACAGCTTGTTGAAAAGTGATGGTTCTGGCTGCAAGCACCTGCACATGAAGGCTGGTGGGTCTAAACGTCCGCCGTCTATAGAGACGGTTACCAACAAGGAACATTTTATTTATCAGGAAGGACAGGCCGTGTTCAAGTTTGCCGTAAAGGGGATGGCCGACACGAGCGCCGAACTGATAGAGCGCAACAATCTGACGGGCGACGATATTGCATGGCTGGTGCCGCATCAGGCCAACCTGCGCATCATAGATGCTACGGCGCACAGGCTGGGGCTTTCGCACGACAAGGTGATGATTAACATTGACCATTTTGGCAATACTACCTCGGCGACGATACCTCTTTGCCTGTGGGAGAACGAGCATAAACTTAAAAAAGGCGATAAACTGGTGCTGGCGGCCTTTGGCGGCGGTTTTACATGGGGCGCCACGTTGGTGGAATGGGCTTATGACCCCAAGGCATAATTTTTTGTCAAACTTGATTTCTTTAATAACAGAAGGCACGCTAATATTTAGTGTGCCCACGCCGGGATACCGGCTTTCTTTTTAACCTTACCCAATCATGAACATTACTATCCGTCGTGCGGTGGCCGAAGATTGTGAAAGACTGTTACAGTTGATTCAGGAGCTGGCCGATTATGAAAAGGCTTCTGGTGAAGTGACCATTACCCCCGAGCATTTTAAGGAAACCGGTTTTGGCGCTAACCCTGTATGGTGGGCGTTTGTTGCCGAGGCAGCGGGCGAAGTGGTTGGTCTGGCGCTGTATTATATCCGTTTCAGTACATGGAAAGGCGCGTGCATGTATCTTGAAGATATTTTGGTAATAGAAAAAATGCGCGGTAACGGCATCGGTAAAAGATTATTTGAACAATTGATTGCAGAAGCAAAGGAGAAAAAATGGAAGCGCATTTGCTGGCAGGTGCTAGACTGGAACGAGCCTGCTATCAGTTTTTATAAGAAATATAACCCCACCTTTGACGGGGAATGGATAAACTGCGCGATGGAGGTGTGATGCTGATAGGAACGGAGAGGTTAACGTTCGGGGCATTGTTATTCTGATATAGAAAAGCACTATCTTACTCTAAATTTTTTCTTATGAAATTTATAATTACCTCTTTTTTTATTTTTTTGTTGATAACCTCGTTTGCGCAGGATGATTGCTGGACAACTAAATATAAGACCATATCTTCTTTTAGGATAGGCGATAAAAAGTTGACTTTGGAAAAGAAATTGAATTTTACTGATTATCGCGTTAATCCGGATGGCACAAAATATTATAAAACAAACCTGACGCTTGTCGTGCATAAAAAGTTTGGGAAAAAAAGAAGGGTTCTGGATACTCATTTGTATACCTCCTCGGATTGCACTAAAGGAATACTTCCCTGTGTATTGATTGATAGTAATAAAAATTTAATTTCAATTTTTACTAATTCCAAAGAATTAGCTCCGCAATACGAAATGGAAGGGTATGTATATTCAAGTAATTTATCATTAAAATTATTCAATAAAAAGGTTGTCTTTAAGGGTGCAAATGCCGGCTGGTTCTCATTTTTTGGAGGTTCAAATAACGGCAACCCGGAACTATGGCATTTCTCCGCTGCCGGATACTATGCCGTTTTCTCCAAACAAACGGCTGAAGGATGGAAAAATTATATTATAGGAAATATTGACCCCAATGACGTAAGAAATCAATACGAGGAACATGATAATGTGCTTTATGCAAGTTCTCTAAAGGTTGATAGCATGAATTTAAAGAAGAAGAAAGGGTTTATAATGTAAAAAACCGTATTATTGGTTTTCGTTGTATTTCCTGATGCACAGACAAAAAGCGAATTCATTAATTAAAATTGATATGCCATGAGAAAGATATTTTTTTCAATCCTTCTGCCAGCTACTGTTGCAACAGCATTTGCACAAAAAGCTATTGTTATCTCAGCAAGCGGCGGCATCAGTAATACCTCATCTTCCGCAAAGAAAAACAGCCATCTGGGTAATGGGTATAATGTGGGCACCGATGTCTTTTTCCCGCTTTATGGAAAGAGTTGGGACGGGTCAGTAAAAGGCAGTGGTCTTATACTGGGTGTTGTTGTTTCGGGTGATTATACCGAGGTGAAAAATCTTTTGCCAGATAATACTGCTGTTGCAGATCAATACCAGGTATTTGGCGGCAATACCGTAGTTACTTCGCAATCGGGTAAAAGATCCGGCAATTTTTCGGGGATGGCTGGGGTACAGGGTATCTTTTCTTTCGGGAAATTTAACGTTGCCCCTTCTCTGAATGCGGGCTATCTACGATTGAAACAAAAAGGGTTTGTACAAAACGGGAGCGCTGAAATAAACGGGCAGATATATAAAGCTGCGCTGGTGAAATCGGAAACACAAAATACCAGTGGCTTTGCTTTCATGCCACATGTTAAAATAGGGTATAATATAATGCCCGGGTTTTCACTGTTTGTAAGCCCTTCGATACTGATGGGGCCAGAAGTTAAACACACTACGCAACATTTGGTGCCGCAGGGAGGATTTAATGACAGAAAAACCTACGAGATAAAACAATTATCGGGCGGAACATGGGAAAACGGCAATACTACCGTGAGCAGGTATAGCCTTACCCGTATTAATTTTGGCGTGAGCTTTGATTTGGGACGTAGAAGTCAGGGTACTATGCCTTCAAGATTGTCCATGACCCCCACTACAACAAGGCAAACACAAGGCAATAATTTTGGCGATAAAATGGCTTCGGGGGTGCAGCCGGGCAGAAGGGCGAAGCCCGGTGGAGCGGTATCTTCCTCATATGCCGCGGGCAGGGTCGCCGGAAGTCCAATTGGCGGCATTGTGGTGAAAGGCGGTAAAAACCCGGGCGGTAACCTAATGACAGCTACCACAAATGAAAAAGGTGAGGTCGAATTAAACGGATTGGAAAAAGGTATGTACAAATTTTCTCTTACGATGCCTGACGGGCCACAGGGTAAAAGTATCAATGAAAAAGGAGTAAAAAGAGCCGAAGCTGTGGATCATAATACAACTAGGAATAATCGGGAAAGGGGGCAGTTATCGGCAAATCCAGGTTCCGGGGGTACAAAAACTGGTACTCCTCAAAAATCAGAAGCGCAGGATTTTAACACTACCCGAAGCAATCGGGAAAATCGTTTGGCGACCAGGCCGGGGAGTCCAATTGGTGGCATTGTAGTAAAAGGTGGTAAAAACCCTGGCGGCAATATGACAAGCCTAAATGTTGGTGATGACGGAACAATTGAGTTTGAAGTATTAGAGGCCGGTGATTATAAATTTATTATCCGGGTACCTGAAAATACAAACAATAATAGGTCAGAAGAAAAAAAAGATAAACTAAAAGAACCGGCAAAGTCCGGATTAAAGGATACATTAAAAACCAATGTGTAGAGGAGTCCGTATTGAGTGCAGCGCTTGTGGTGTGGCACCTTTTCCAAGCAGGGGTTATACATTTATCATTCAGGGAATTAAGGATGCGGATAAAGCCCATTCAAAAGGGAAAAGAAAAAATGCTGTTGAGCATTGTGGAAATCCTCATAGAAGCCTGAACGGGAGGCATCCTACATAAGGATGATGCTTAAATTGTTTATGGGAAACTATAAGAAGTCCTTCCGGGTGTGGTAATCAAGACCACATAAACAGGGCGAGATTAAAGCTAATTCGTTTAAAGAATGTTTTGCGACGATTGATAGTGGCATCCTAACAAAATATTACAACCGTAATTTCTAAACTTTAAAGCGATAAAGCCAGAGGTATTAAAATATATTTTGTCGGTTTTTATTTGTAGTTCTACGTTTGCCGCCTGCGGACAACAACAGAATAATAATAATATAAGAGAAGTTGAGAAAATAGACTCCGCTGCTTTATATCAAAGAAGTTCAAATTTAATAAACAAGCTACAAGGCAAATTGGAGCTTCAAGCTTTAGAATTAAGCGTGTGGCAAAATTTTCAAAAAATTGATACGCTACAATTTGGAACTGATTCAATAGTTGTGCTTTTTGTCGGTAAAAATGATAATCCGGCTAAGACCATTAAGATCAGGTATGGTAAAGATAGAAGCAGTATCAGGGATTTAGAAGATTTAAAAAGCACTAAATATTATGGGGATTCAATTATAACGTACACTACAAACGGGCTAATGGAATACCCGGAAGAATGAGATGAGACGTACGGTTTTAAGGGTAGCGGGAGTTATCCAATGTGTTTTATTATTGGATAAAATTAACGTGGAGCCGCTATGAATATGATGCCCAAAATAGGTTGATAAGAAGATTAAAAATAATACAGGATAGTTATAGGCTATTGGAAACAATATACGATGCTCAAAAAAAGTAATTTCAAACGAAAAATGGATAGCAGCGGATAGCTTTTGGGGAGATGTGGAGGAAACACTAAAAAAAGCTTTATCAACATCATAAGTTATTAAAATCTTCCTCGCCTAAAATGGTTTTAACATATAACCGAATAAAAACAATGTGGTCGAAGAAAAACACTGACCACGGTGCAATAAATAACTACGAAAAACCCAAACGATGGAAATGGGAGGATATACAGGCAAGGTTATATAAGGTAAATGTACGCTCGCTCAATATCAACAACATTCAAAACCTCGGTGCCCAGTTTATAGATAATATCAAGAACCTGTCCATCACTTTTTATTGCGTCATGGCCGTGATAAAAGGGGAAATGACATTTGGCGTAATGATTTCCACGCAATTCATGATCGGTATGCTGAACGGACCGGTGGTGCAGTTTATACAATTTCTGCTT
Source organism: Niabella sp. (assembly GCA_047601605.1). Lineage (GTDB taxonomy): Bacteria > Bacteroidota > Bacteroidia > Chitinophagales > Chitinophagaceae > Niabella. Next base: position 387,045 of record JASGIU010000002.1, on the reverse strand, counting down.
TTATTTGTTTGTTTACGATTAATTAACTTTACGGTATAAGGTATTGCTATAAATGTAGTAAAAATTACTATAATGTTAAAAACGTGTTATATGGAGTTGAGGGAGTTCCTGAAAAGGTACAGAAAGGCGACGCAGTATAGCGGCAGGATTTTAGCAGAAAAAATGGGTGCGAGCAAGTCCCTTTTGGAAAAATGGGAAAACTCCAACTATACGCCCAGCGCAGCTGACACAGAAAAAATAAAAAAATATTTTGGTTTAAGGGACTTGGATAAACTAATCGAAAAAGTATTGCAGAAATGTATTGAGGGTGTTAGCCCTTCCAATGAAGAGCTACTAAAACAGAATACGATATTATTAAAGAAAAACGGATAAAAGACCTTGAACGACTTGTGTCTCTACAGGAAGAAAAATTGTTGATAATGAGGGGAACGAATAGGTCAAACCCAAAGAAGCCCTTAATTTGAATAAATAGATATAATTATAATCACCTATGTATAGAAATGAAAACGACGGATTCATTTGAACAATACAGACAAAAGGCAACCCTTACATTAGAAGAAATTGCTTCTAAAGCGATAAACGGTTGTCTAGAGAAGGGCTTGAAGGCTAACGCAGGCTTAGATGGGGATTCAGGAATATTATACTTTATTACTTATTATGCCACTTATTCTAACTGGAATAAAAAGTCAGATACAGCTTTTACTAAACTGTCCAAAGAGGCATTTCTTTTTATGAAAACGAATAATGTTAATTTAGATTATCTAAATGGGTCAATCGGCACCATCACAGCTTTTCAATTGTTAAACAAAACAAGGTTTTAGAAAGTGATATATTCAATAACTTTAAAGAAAAAGACACTTCGTTATTGCAAGTACTAAAAACGCAAAGAACAAGGGGGTTAGCCTTCAAGGATGGCATTCCTTCAATATTGTCCTTTCTTATAAACCGAACTGACCCTGCCATTCCCGTTTTGTATCAACACTCAATAGCCGTGTGTGTCCTATTTGTGTTGGAAGACCTATTTGAATATGTAAATAGCTCAAAAGGCATTTGCAGAACTATGCGTTACAACATTTTTTCGGTAGCGAACTTGTAACTAACGAGTTTTTTTATCTTCTAATGATGGATGGGGTAGAAACAACAAGAGGTTCTTCGCCAGCATTTATACTTCCGTTGCCAAGAAGTGTTATGCTTGACAGTTCAACAAAGAGTAGGGAAAAGGAATTTATAGAGCGGATTTTAGAAACTTAAATTTTGCGCAATGGTTTGCTTAATCATTGCCCGTATGTTTTCACTCGCTTTATTATAAATTTACTAAAAATAAATAAACGATGAAAAAATTATCATTTGCCAAACTGGAACAGGAATTTGCTGAAACACTACTTATAGGTAAAGATGTATTGCAAGAAATCAAAGGTGGGTATGAAACAACCTCTCCGCCTAAAACGGATTGTTATTTTAAATCATATAATTCAGTCTATCATAATCTTTACGGTGGAAACATTGATCCACATGGGTATTATGGTCAAACTTATTCTGTTCCATCTGGTGGGATTCCTGTCGGAGATTTAGATTGTGCGAATAGCTATTTAGGTAATAAATATAATATGACTTCAAGTACATATAGCCCAGCAAACTTCTCTACATTGTATCCGGGAAGTTTAAATCAAAAGGAATAGCAATTATGCTGACCATACTATGGCATATATACCTTCAGGCGATGGCAACAATCACGCGGTTGTTTTTCAAGGCTTTAGTTCCGATGGGACAAAATGATATATACAGATCCCCAAAATGGGACAATCGGATCAATAAATATAAGCGAGGTTGGTGCATTTACAATTTACGATAAAACGCCAGCCACGACAATGGAGCCGACATCCCCAACAACTACTACCGATTTTCCAATAACGACAGAATTTCCTTGAGACCGTATTTTTTAATAATAGTTTATTTATTCCTTTTTCATACTGATGCTGTTGGCCAAAACAATAGCCTTAGTATATTGAATCATACTTTATCGTTCTATAATCTACAGTTAAACCAATCTGTCGTAAAAAAAGTAGGTATATATGACGTGATAGCAGGCACAAGTTTTGAAATTATCCTAACTAACAGCGACACTATTATTTTGAGCCATGCTTTAACCGGTTTTTTACTTAATAATGAGAATTTTACAATTTATAATAAAAGCCAAGTTTTTGATTTAAAAAAAAGTTGTTTTAGTGATGCAATAATTGAGTCGTGCAACCCAATCGTCACTCAAAGCATAACACCGATTGATAGCAAGCTTTTAACGCCTTTAAAAATTGATTTTGGGTATGTTTATAAAAGTAAATATGCCGTTTGTCAATTACCTGGTGCAAGTACAATACCGCTAAAAGAAAACAGGATATCAAACAGCATGGTATATAACAAATATTTTGATGAAGCGGCTACGATGTATAGAAAAAATACCATAGCCCTAAATTTAGGAATAACCGGAACAGGTTTTTTGCGGGTAAAACTATTAAACGGTGGAGATTTGTATAATGCTATCTATTCATCAGATAGTGTTATAAAAAAAATATTATCTGTACTTGTGCTTAACGGCGGAGAAAGTAGCCCGAAAAATTCCGGGTATAACGATTATGTGAATAATTTTCTATCGAACAAACTCAATTCCTTTGAAGCGGTATTGCTTGAAAGAAGTTTTTACGCATACACTATTGACACAATCCTGAAAACTGTATCACCCAAAGAAGAAAGCAGTTCTTTTTTGCTTGCAATGGATACTTTAAGCCGTCAGTATATATTATCCGATCCAACAAGTATTAAAGGATATAGGATGATGGCGAGGGTTAAGTTATATCAGCAACAATTTGATTCGGCAATATTTTACAATAAAATGGCTTATGAAATTAATCTGTTACAGAATGCCTCGGATAAATATTTTAATGACGAATTTTATACCTATGCGATGGCATATAAACTATCAGGCAAAAAGAAAAAAGCTAAATGTTGGTTTGAGAAAATTGCAATAAATTCTACAAACAGCAGATATACTAATCTCGGATACATTTTTATTCAGGAAAAAATACTGTCAAGTAAAGAGTGGGAGTTAATAAAAAGGTATGAACTGAAAACCCTCTGATATTGTAAGGCGAACTATCCCCTATAGTTTATCTTACAATTAATTTCTAATTCTCTGTTGGAATCAACATTCTGAAAATAAAAGAAGTAAGCCCATGCCAATACTCTTCCCCTGCGACCGCCAAATGGACATGATGGACTGCGGCCCGGCCTGCCACTGCTTTCTCCTGTTCTATTGTTTCCTCTTTTAGCCCTTGTAGGTGTTGTTTCTGCAAGCAGAAAGGAAACAATGTGACGGAGATGAAAACACCGATAAGGACACAAAATGATTCATTCGCTTATAAAGCATTCATTTTTTGAGAAGAATAGAAATTTGATGCTACATTTTTAAATAATGTTTCGGTTCATTCGCCATATCAGCCCCAAAATTTATATACGGTACTAAGCTAAAACCGTTATCAGTTGAAAGTATCTTAAATTTCCATATTTGTCCGTTATTAATTGTCGCGTCGCCGATAATGCTTACCATTTTAATTGTTATTTTACAATCAGAAGGTTTTTCAATAGTAAAATCTTCTGCCAAATGGCATAAATTACTCACTTGCCCGTTAATAGGAAAATCGTTTTTTGCAACATTAAACGTGTTTGCGCCTGATTGGGAACAGTAAAATTTTCGCTCACCAGAATTCAGGTTTATAACAATTGAAGAGTATGGTTCATTTGTTATAATTCTTATTACAGAACTATCCTTATCCGTATTGTTTTTACTTTTTATCTTTTCTATCAGCAATTTAGAGATTGTATTTTTAGATTTTTCAAACTTTAAGGTTAAAGTATTTCCGCTTAAATCATATACACCCTTGCCCTCAATACTACCCGCGGTTGGGCCAGGACAACTATGTTGAGAAAATGAAAAAGAGTCTTTTTTGAAAAAATGAAATTTTTGAGAGAAATCAGCAACAGAATCAACAGGAATACCATACAGTGTATATATGCCACTTAAATCAACAGACTGTCCGTAATTGAATTTTGACAATAACAAACATAAAGATAGTTTGATTATAGTTTTCATGTGAATTGAATTTTGCTGCTTTGTAATAAGTAACCGCAAGGTATACCTTTTAAGTAAACATAGCATAATCCCAAGCAATATAATTGTTAGCCATTTTAGCTCTTGCAGGTGTTGTTCCTGCAAGCGAAATGAGAACACTGTGGTCGAAGAAAAACACTGACCACGGTGCAGCAACCACCTTTAGAACCTCCACCAAACTATATGCCGGATGCATTAAGTAAACGGTGGGGCGTTAAAATCGTTATTGTTCCTTCTTTGTTTAAATGTGCATAAACCCTGATATAGGTTTTTATAGAACCGACCCCAATATCAGCGGCCGTCCACTTATATTTTGAACGCTCAAGTGCATACAGGACAGCTTCCGAGAACTTTGATCCCCTTCCCGAAACCATTTCAATATTATTTAAAACACCTTCCTGATTGACTATGCCTCTAAATATCAATACAGAATCAATTTCAGAACTGTCTTTGTCGGGTATATATAAACTTTCGGCGCTCCTGGAAAGGGTGCTGATATCACCGGAGTATTTGGCTGGTGCGCCAATATACCGCTTATTGTAGGTTACTTTTTCTTCTCCCGATGAACAGTTTATGCGAAATTCATACTTAACTTCATCTTCTGAAATAGTCACCAGTTTATCCAACAGGGCTGCTTTGCAGTGAGGCCCGGGCAGAAGAGGAAGATTTTCAACTTTGGAATTGGGAAATAAAGGGATGACAAATGGGCCATAGAGTTGTTTAAATAAATATTCGTCCCCTATAAATCCTAAATCATAGGTTTCCCGGATTAAAATAATAGAATCTTTTTCAAACCAAATGTATACAGACAATGGGACGTCCTGTTCATAATGAACAACTACTTTTTGAATATCCGGGTGATTAGCAAAAAATAATCTATAATCTTTGCATGAATAGATAGTGTATGGGTTATTATAGCTTCTCCCATTTTTGAGAATCGGCTCCTGCGCGCTTAGGCCTCCAACCAAAAGCAAATATGAAAAAATCAGCGCAATTGGCTTTCTCATAAAATTTATTTTTAAACAGATTCCAAAGCAAAAATCAAATTTCCCAATAAAGGTAATTATATAACATCAGAACCTGCTCGAAAATCATTCTTTGTAGCATCGCTTCTCTTAGAGTGTTTCGCGTTCAATAAAAAAAGGAGCTGATAAGAATACCTGCTCCGTTTTTACATGAGAAAAATCTTATTAAAATTTTTTGAGAAAGAGGCTTGATTATTTGTCCCCTCTTTTGAATTTCTTTGAAAGGTTCATTTCCCCGTCTGCATTGCTGATGACGTTGTACCAATGTTTTGCATCTTTCAGCACGATGTGATAGACGATACCTTTTTCGTTAGAAACTTCCGTAATGCCCCAAACATTTTTGCCGGAAAAGTTTTCTTTCAGGCTCGCTACGATATGGGTGGGCAGTTCTGACTCGCCATAATAGCGGATCGTTTGCAAGAGTTTGCCTTCTTCATCGAGCCTCACGCGGGTGCGCACATCGCCCGTTACAAAGTGTGCCATGATGTATTTACCGGAATTATACCACTGTACATTCTGGGCTCCTTTGAATAGTTCGTTGAATGTTTTTTCAACTTTTTCGTTACCGATCGGGTCTGATGTTGCTGCCATGGCTGATAAGCTAAACGTTACGGCTACTGCGGCTAAGAGGATAAACTTTTTCATTTTTTGTGTTTTAAATTTTTTATAAAAATTATTTTGTTTGATTGTTGTAAGGCAAAAATATCCCGGTTCATAGCCACCTGTCAACAGGTATTGGGCAAAGGGTAGCCTCAATACGGGCGAGCGGCGGTTTTTGCGGTGCGAACAGGGATTGCGAAAGAGCTTGTTTGAAAAATTTTCCTTAACCGGTTTATATGTTAATCGCTTATCAACCGGTGAATGTTACAGTTTGCGGATCTTTTATTTGTTAATTGTTTATTAACGCGGCAATGCATCGTGTTTTCATTTTTGATGAAAACCTTTGTGGGATTATTTCTTTCAACAATGAAAAAGCTATAATCCTATGCGGTTAGTTTTTTTAAATTTCAAACGACTTCTTACATAAAAGATGTTGAATCATCAATTATGCTACATTTGCCGCTTCATGGAGCAAGTGAGAACACATAAGGATTATGAAGCGGGCGAGGTGTTACTGATTGATAAACCGCTGCGTTGGACATCTTTTGACGCGGTACGAAAGGTGCGCAACCTGATCCGTATTAAAAAAGTAGGCCATGCCGGTACGCTCGATCCTTTGGCTACCGGACTGTTGATTATCTGCACGGGAAAATTTACCAAGCGCATTAACGAGTACATGGCCAAAGAAAAAGAATACACGGGTACTTTTACCTTGGGCGCTACTACGCCAACTTATGATTTGGAAAGCGAGCCGGAGAATTTTAAACCCTACGAGTATATTACGAAAGAGCAGTTACAGGCTGCGGCTTCTGCCTTTACGGGAGAAATTTTTCAGGTGCCTCCGGCACACTCTGCCATCAAGCAGGACGGAAAGCGCGTGTACGAACTGGCACGCAAGGGCGTGGATGTAAAGCTTGAACCTCGGAGAGTCTTCATTCATGAATTTGAGATTACGGAGATTTCCATGCCTGTTGTTCATTTTAGGGTGGTGTGCTCCACTGGGACATATATCCGTAGCCTGGCGTTTGACTTTGGCGAGCATCTGGGGTGCGGGGCATATCTTAGCGGCCTGTGTCGTACGAGGATTGGCGAATTTGACTTAAAGAAAGCCTTGTCTATGGAGGCATTTGAACAGGAATGTCGTGCGGAAAGGGCTGTCAAGCCGTAAAAAAATATTCATTTATCAATCAATCTGTAATACATTCAAGGATTTTTAATAATTTTACACTTTGTTAAAATTTGGCACGATATTTCGTAATCGTTACTTTGGTAACTGATTAATATTTAAACACCTACGTAAATTTTTAATTTTATGATAAAACTTCAACTAAAATTAGCGTTCGTTCTGCTGCTTATAGCACCTATGATGGCTATCGCCCAGATCGAATTCCAATCCCCTAAAAAAGCACCTCAAATAGGATTTAGTGGCAACATTGTAGATTTTGATGCCAAACCTTTCAAAGTGGGTAAGGTAAATCCGGGGTATTCCATTATGTTCTGGAATGGTATAACTCGCCATTTGGATTATTCTTTGCGTTACAATGGTCTTTTCTCTAATTATCAAAAAGAAGGTACCGCGCTGAATAAATACACCGATTACAAAAACGAGGCAGAATTGTCGTTGCACCTGAAAGCATTGAGCGATGACCATCTTTTTAACCCGTTCCTGACTGCAGGTGTCGGCGTGGGCAACTATGCTAAAAAGACTTTTTCGCCTTATGCACCGTTGGGCGTGGGCGTCCAAATCAACTTGGCCAGCGAGGGTTATATCTATCTGCAAGCCAACCACCGTATGCCTTTTGATGACAAAAAGTTGGATCAAAACACTTTCTTCTCCTTGGGCGTAGCACAAACATTTGGTCGTAGGAAAGCAACTCCTCCTCCACCCCCGCCGCCTGTACCTGTACAGGAAATCAAGGACACGGATAACGATGGCGTTCCTGACAACATTGATGCCTGCCCTACACAGGCTGGTCCTAAAGAGTTGAACGGCTGCCCCGACCGTGATGGTGATGGTATCGCTGATAAAGATGACGCATGTCCTGATGCCGCCGGTCCTAAAGAGTTGAACGGCTGCCCTGACCGTGATGGTGATGGTATCGCAGATAAAGACGATGCATGTCCTGATGCTGCTGGTCCCAAGGCACTGAATGGTTGCCCTGACCGCGATGGAGACGGCGTTCCTGACAAAGATGATAAATGTCCCACACTTGCTGGCCCGGCTTCTAACAACGGCTGTCCCATAGTAAAAGAAGAGGTTAAGAAACGTATTGATGAAGCTGCTAAGGCAATCTACTTTGTAACCAATGGTGACAAACTGGAAAAACGTTCTTTCCCGGCTATGCAAAAGATTTTGACCGAGCTCAAAAACGACAACGACCTTAAGGTTGATATCGCAGGCCACACCGATAACGTGGGCAACGACGAATACAACCAAGGATTGAGCGAAAGAAGGGCAAAAGCCGTTTACGATTGGCTCGTGAATAACGGTATTGATGCTTCTCGGTTGACTTCTGCCGGTTTCGGAGAAACACAGCCTGTTGCAGACAATGCTACTGCAAAAGGACGCCAGTTGAACAGAAGGACAGAGATGAAACTTCACTACGACTAATACAAAAACGGACAACCGTTAATAAATAAAAGAGAGGGACAATCACTGCGATTGTCCCTCTCTTTTATTTTGTGCGTCTTCCTTTCTTCAGATGTTTAAGAATGAAAACCTATACTCTTGTTTCTGCGAAGCTTCTTTGCAAGCCCAGTTCCAGCCCGCGCAACTCGGCAAGCCCGCGTAACCTGCCGATGGCGGAGTAGCCAGGGTATGTGGTCTTTTTTAAATCATCAAGCATTTGATGGCCGTGGTCGGGACGCATGTGTATGGATTTGTTTTGGTCATGCATCAGCTTAACAATTTCCTTGACAACCGCGTACATGTCCACGTCTCCGTCCAAATGGTCAGCCTCAAAGAAATTACCCTCTTCATCACGCCGGGTGCTGCGCAGGTGCAAAAAATGGATGTGCCTGCCAAGGCGTTGCACCATGCCGGGCAAATCATTGTCTGCCCGCACGCCGAACGATCCCGTGCAAAAGCAAAGCCCGTTGGCAGGTGACGGCGCGGTGTTGATAATCTCCACAGCATCGGCCTCGGTGCTGACGATGCGGGGCAATCCGAGAATAGGAAAAGGCGGGTCGTCAGGATGGATGGCCATTTTTAAACCATGTTCTTCGGCTACGGGTACTATTTGTTGCAGGAAAAAGAATAAATGCTGTTTGAGTTTGTTGGCATCAATATGCTCATAAGTTTTTAATGCGGCCAATATCTGTTCTTCCGTAAATCTTTCCTCGCTGCCTGGCAGCCCGAGAAGGGTATTGCGGTATAGCGTTTCCTTTTGCGCTTCGGTCAGTTTTGCAAGGGTTTCTTTCGCTTTTTGTAATTCTTCGGAAGTATAATCTTTTTCTGCACCGGGTCTCTTCAGTAGGAAAATATCAAAGGCAATAAAAGCTGATTTTTCAAACCGCAAAGCCTTACTGCCGTCTGGCATGGTATAGTTTATGTCTGTGCGCATCCAGTCAAGAATGGGCATGAAATTATATGTGACCACTTTAAGGCCGCAGGCCGCTATGTTGCGCAGGCTCTCCTTATAGTTTTCAATGTATTGCAGATAATTGCCTGTTTGTTTCTTGATGTCCTCGTGAACGGGCAGGCTTTCGATTACTTCCCAATCAAGCCCTGCTGCGGCCACCTCGTTTTTCCGCTTGTTGATTTCTGTTGTTACCCAAACCTCCCCCACGGGTATATGGTGCAATGCGGTTACAACACCCGTGCATCCGGCCTGCTTAATATCATAAAGGCTTACAGGGTCATTAGGGCCATACCAGCGCATGGTATGAATCATGCAATGATTATTGTTCATTATATCTGTTTATTTTAAGCAATGGCAAAAAAGATCTTTATTTATGGGAGCACAAAAGTAATAAGTAATGTATTGACGACAAGGCAAGAATTGCAATGTATAAACCAAATAATATTTTTGAGGGTTTGAAAAGAGCTGTGTATTTTTATGTGGTATTAACCGAAAAAACAAACCATTCAAATGAGAGTTGCATTCTCTATACTGTTTTTGTTGTCTCCCGCTTTTTTGTTACACGCGCAGGTGTCCTCGCCCGTAAGCGACACGTTAAGAAGAGATTCTGTAATGATTGAACTAAAACAAGAATTGCAGGATAACTTGCCCACGCTCACGATTGGGGACGACGAGTTTGACGAAGCTGGCGGCGGCGGTGTTTCATCTATATTGACGGCGGGGCGCGACCCCTTTCTGTCTGCCGCAGAGTTCAACTTTAGCCCCGTGCGCTTTAGGCTGCGGGGGTATGAAACATTGGGCAATGCCATTTATCTCAACGGTATTAACTTTAGCGGGCTGGACAATGGGTTTACGCCTTTCGGGATATGGGGCGGCCTAAACAATGTCATGCGCAGCCGGCAAACTTCTTATGGCCTGGCCAGTAATGATTTTGCAATCGGCACCTTGGCGCTGAACACGAACATTGATATGCGGGCAGGGTCGCAATGGCAACAAACGCAAGTGGGCTACGCATTGTCCAACAGAAATTATCGCCATCGTGTCACATTCTCCCACGGTTCCGGCTTTGACAAAAAGGGATGGGCTTACAGCCTTGCTTTTTCGGGGCGGTATGCCGATGAGGGCTATGTGCCCGGAACGTACTACCGTGGTTTTAGTTATTATGCCGCCGTGGATAAAAAGATTGGTGTGAGGAATACTTTGTCCCTGATTGCATTCGGTGCACCGACCGATGCCGGAAGGCAGGGCGGCAGCGTGCAGGAAGCCATGGATCTCGTGGGTTCCAATTTTTACAACCCCTCGTGGGGCTGGCAGGAAGGGAAAAAGCGAAACTCAAACGTATTGGAAACTTTTCAGCCCGCGTTCATGGCACAATATGAGCGAAAACCAAACAACCATAGTAGTTGGTCAACTACTATGGCGTATGTCTTTGGCAAAAGAAAGACTTCGGCTTTTGACTGGTACAACGCACCTGATCCAAGGCCTGATTATTACCGATATCTGCCAAGTTATTACAGTGTGAGCAACCCAAATCTTGAAGAACGTTTGCGCAACGGTATATTGAGCAATCACAACCTGCTGCAAGTGAATTGGGACAAGCTTTATGATGCGAACCGCAATAATCTGGTAACAATTCAAAATGTGGACGGCATTGCGGGCAACAATGTTTCCGGACACCGCTCTACCACGATACTTTCCAACCGTGTAAACGACCTGCGCCGCCTGATGGCCAATACCGTTTACAACACGAGGATTGACAACCTGTCCTTAACGGCCGGGGCAAATTTTCAACAACAGGTCAACCAATATTATCTGGAGGTGAAAGATTTATTGGGCGGTGATTTTTGGGTAAACGTGAACCAATTTGCCGAGCGCGATTATCCTAACGACCCGGACATCCTTCAATACGACCTTGATAAACCAAACCAACTGAAAAAAGCTGGAGACCGATATGGATATAATTATAAAATGACCATGACACGCGCCGCCGTCTGGGGGCAGGCATTGTTAAATCTGGATTATTTTGACATGTTTGCAGCAGCGGAAATCTCTACATCATCTTTTTATCGCACGGGCATCAACCGAAACGGACTATTTCCCAATCAGTCTAAAGGAAAGGCTGAATCTCAGAATTTTTTAAATACAACTTTAAAAGCCGGGATTACGTACAAAATGAACGGACGGAACTATTTTTTTGCGAACGGAGCTTACCTGACCAACCCACCGTTTTTTGAGAATGTTTACATCTCCCCCAGAACGAGGAATGATATACAACCTGATTTAAAAAGCGAAAAAGTACTGTCTGCCGAGGCGGGCTACAAGTTTGTTTCTCCCAAAGTCAAAGCGGGCCTGACAGGGTTTTATACCCAAAGCAAAGACGGGTATGATATGATGACTTTTTATGCAGATCAGTATCAGGCTTTTGGAAACTATGCTTTGAGCGGCATTGATAAACTATTCTTTGGCGGAGAGCTTGGTCTTGATATAAAACTGACCCAAACCCTCAGTTTTAACGGTGCGGCATCTGTTGGGCGTTATTATTATGACAGTCGCCAAAAAGCTGTGATCACCGTAGATAACAGTGCACAGGAATTAGGCACGCAAACGGCTTATCTTAAAAACTACCGTCTCCCGTCCACGCCGCAAAATGCTTACAGTGCGGGCTTTTTTTATCGCTCACCAAAATATTGGTATGTGAGCCTTACGGGAAATTATTTTGGAAATATGTGGTTAAGTCCCAACCCAATCCGGCGCACGGCAGAGGCTATCGGCGATGTGAACCCGGAAGACCCTGCGCTTAGCGAGGCGGCAAGGAAGATTCTGGCACAGGAAAAATTTGATGACCAGTTTACGCTGGATTTTTTCGGGGGCTGGTCTAAGCGATTGCCCAAGCAATATAATATCCATAATAAGCCCACTTATCTGGTCTTTAATTTAGGCGTGAACAATATTTTGGACAACAGGGAAATTCGCTCCGGAGGCTACGAACAATTGCGTTTTGATTTTGAGGGCAAAAGGGTTGATAAGTTCCCGCCCAAATATTATTATGCCTATGGGCTTAACTATTTTGCCAGCATTACTTTAAGATTTAACTAATTTAACCATACTACTATGAACAAGCGTTTCTCATTTATGCCTTTGTGGATAAGCCTTGTGGCTGTTTTCGCAACACTCGCTATCACATCCTGTAACAAAACTTTTGATTCGCCGCCGATAAGCGTTGACCCAAATTTGCATGTAACAACGACGATTGCAGAGCTAAAGTCACGCTATACGGCCGCAGGTGTTTTTCAGTCCATTACCAGCGATGAAATCATTTCCGGCGTGGTGGTGGCAGATGACCGAAGTGGGAATTTTTACAAACAAGTCATAATACAAGACGAAACGGGTGGGATTCCCATATTGATAGACGCCTACAGTCTATATAACTCCTATCCCGTAGGCCGCAGGATCTATGTCAAACTGAAAGGCATGATGCTCGGTGATTATGGCGGGACGATTCAGGTTGGCCTTGATTCATCCCGTTCGGATGATGGCCGATATTTGAACTTAAACGGTATCCCACAGGCAATAGTTGACTCCTACATCGTAAAAGGCTCTTTTGGCAACAAGGTTACGCCCAAGGTGATAAAGATTTCGGATTTCAACGGTAAAGCTACTGACCCGTTGTTAAGCACATTGATACAGATAGACAATGCCGAGTTCCGCAGTCAGGACTTTTCAAAAACGTATGCCGACCCTACCAAAAAAACATCCGCTGTCAACTTTACGGTTAATACCTGCGATGAGGGGAACATCGTGTTACGCAATAGTAGCTATGCTTCCTTTGCCGGAATAAAAGTCCCAGAGGGCAATGGTTCGCTGATCGGAGTACCCAATATATTTAATGGGACATTGCAGTTGACCATCCGTGATACATCGGATGTGAAATTTACCAGCGCACGGTGCGACAGTAAACCCGTCACGCCCATTTCTATTTCAGATTTGCTGAAATATGCCACAGGAGACTCCTCCATTCCTGCGGGAACGTGGATAGAAGGAACGTTAATATCAGATACCCGAAACGAGGCAAGCGGCAACTATCGCCTGCAAGACGGTGCATTTGGCATACAACTGTATTTTGACAAGGGCGCCAATCCAGAGGGTGCGGTATTGGGAGATAAATTACAGGTGAATGTGGGCAAGCGTAGTTTTTCTGTTTACAAAGGCAGCTTGCAAATAAGCGGCGTAAACACTTCCCGCATTGTCGGAAAAGGAACGGCCACACCTCGTGAGGCGACCATTGCACAAATCGCGGCCAATGTACGTGCCTGGGAATCCACATTAGTAACCATCAAGGGTGTTACGTTTACAAAAGCTTCAGTTTCCGCCACAGGTACAAACTATACCGTTAAGGACGCCACCGGCGAACTGGTGACATTTGTAAGAGCGACGTCCAATATTAATGTACCCCTTTCTGCGGAAAGTGTTACCGGATATATATCAGTATATCAACCCGATAATGACAACGCAGTGCCGCAACTCGTTTTGCGCACAGAGGATGATTTTACCGGGGCGGTAAGCGCGGCTACGTTTAGCCTTAGCTATGGCTTTGACGATGTAAAGAATAATTCTGGCACAACCGACCCGACAGCGCCCCCTACTTTCCCCGGTCTTACCTTTGGGAGCTTTACCGCCGTGGGTGTTTCGGCAAACTCGTCTGCCGGAGGCCGGTTTTCTTTCTCTGGTTGGCCGGTTGGGGAAATCAGCAGTACCGATGGCGATGTTGATTTAACAAAATATTACGAAGTGACCATCACGCCAGCCAGCGATGTGGAACTTGAATTATCGAATATCACGTTCACGCTCCAAAGATCAAGCACGGGCACTCGGCAGGTAGTTGTGCGTTCCAGCCTTGATAATTATGCATCGAACCTTGCTGCGAGCACCGACCCCACTAATACAAAAGTTGTGGTGGTGCCGACAAATGTTTTTCAGGCAACAGATGAAAGTTTTACCACTGCTATAAATGGACTTGTTCTTACACCGGGCGCATCTTTTAAAGGAATCAAAACGCCGGTTACATTTAGGTTTTACGGATACAAAGCAAAGGCTTCGGGAGGCACTTTTAGTATTGATAACGTAAAGTTTGAAGGATTTACAAAGTAAGAAATAGTAGAAGTCAATCTGAATAAAATGGAACGGCAATAGGTCGTTCCATTTTTTGTATGCAGTATTTTCCTGCATTTTGCAGTAGTGCAACCGTTTTCTACACAATATTGCAGATAAACAAGCGTATTTACCCAAACGAGTTTTACATTTGGGAACCGATATCGGTTCTTAAAATTTTTGTCGGCAAAAAGATATTGGAAGCATGACGGCCGAAGAGCATTGCTTTTTCATACTGATTTTGATTATTTGAAAAAAATATAAAGGTTATGAACGAAAATTTCACCCAACGCATTGCAGCAGAAGTTGCTGACATCAAGGCTTCCGGCCTGTACAAGAGCGAACGTGTTATATCCAGCCCGCAGGGCGCGGAGATAGAAGTAAACGGGAAAATTGTCCTGAATTTTTGTGCCAACAACTATCTTGGCCTGTCGGCGCACCCGGATGTGATAGCTGCCGCGCACCGTGCTATTGACACACATGGTTATGGTATGAGCAGTGTACGCTTTATCTGCGGTACGCAAGACATTCACAAAGAGCTTGAACGCAAGATTTCCGAATTTTTGGGCACGGAGGACACAATCCTGTACGCGGCGGCTTTTGATGCCAACGGAGGTGTTTTTGAACCTTTGTTCAACGAGCAGGATGCTATTATTTCAGATGCGCTCAACCATGCCAGCATCATTGACGGCGTAAGGCTTTGCAAGGCTCAGCGCTATCGCTATGAGCACAATAATATGCAAGACCTGGAAGCAAAATTACAGGAGGCGGCAGGTGCGCGCAGCCGAATCATTGTTACGGATGGCTCCTTTAGCATGGACGGTACCATTGCACAACTTGACAAGATTGTGGCATTAGCAGAAAAATATGATGCCGTGGTGATGACAGACGAATGCCACTCTTCTGGTTTTATTGGCAAGACAGGGCGTGGCACACATGAATATCGCGGGGTGATGGGTAAAATTGATATTATTACCGGCACTTTGGGTAAGGCCTTGGGCGGTGCATCGGGTGGGTTCACTTCCGGCCGCAAAGAAATCATTGATATGCTGCGCCAAAAATCAAGACCCTATTTGTTTAGCAACACGGTGGCGCCGTCTATCGTGGGCGCGTCCATTGCAGTGCTGGACATGCTGTCTTCCTCTACGCAGTTGCGTGATAAGCTGGAGTTTAACACTAAATATTTCAGGGAGAACATGACTGCCGCCGGATTCGACATCAAGCCCGGCGAGCATCCCATTGTGCCGATAATGCTTTATGATGCCGTGTTGGCAGCCGATTTTGCCGCCAAACTATTGGACGAAGGTGTGTATGTTACCGGATTTTTCTTCCCGGTTGTGCCCAAGGGGCAGGCCCGCATTCGTGTGCAACTGAGTGCTGCGCACGATAAAGCACATTTGGACAAGGCCATTGCTGCCTTTACAAAAGTGGGCAAGGAATTGGGGGTGCTGAAATAGAGGCGCTATCCCCAAGACTATATAAAAAAACCGATGCTTTTAAGCATCGGTTTTTTAGTTAAAAAGGTCGTTTGCCGCTCATGCCCGGAGGCATCATACGGCCACCGAACGCGCCCATTTTATTCATATTTTTCATCATATCGCGCATTTGCTCAAATTGCTTCATGAAGGCATTTACTTCTGAAATGTCTTTGCCGCTGCCAATGGCAATACGTTTGCGGCGGCTGCCATTAATAAGGTCGGGATTGCTGCGTTCCTCTGGTGTCATGGAATCTATCATGGCCTCAATACCTTTGAAGCTATCATCGCTGATATCAAGGTCTTTGATTTTGTTGCCCACACCGGGAATCATGCCCAGCAGGTCTTTCATATTGCCCATTTTCTTGATTTGCTGCAACTGGGTCTTGAAATCGGAAAAGTCGAACTTGTTTTTGCGGATTTTGCTTTCTAGCTTCTTTGCCTGCTCTTCGTCAAATTGCTCTTGGGCTTTTTCTACCAAAGAAGTAATATCGCCCATGCCCAAAATACGCTGCGCCATGCGCTCGGGGTAAAACACGTCCAGCGCATCCATTTTTTCCCCATTACTGATAAACTTGATGGGCTTGTTTACCGTGTATTTAATGGAAAGAGCCGCACCACCTCGGGTATCGCCGTCGAGTTTTGTAAGCACGACCCCTGTAAAATCGAGGCGCTCGTTAAATGCCTTGGCTGTGTTTACCGCATCTTGTCCGGTCATGCTATCCACCACAAAGAGGATTTCCTGCGGTGCAACGGCATTTTTAATATTGGAGACTTCGGTCATCATCACCTCATCTACGGCCAGGCGCCCGGCAGTATCTATGATGACTACGTTTTTGTTTTTGCTGCGGGCCTCGTTCACGGCATTTTTGGCAATGGAAATGGCATCTTTGTTTTCAGCCTCTATGTGCACGTCCACGCCGATTTGCTCACCAAGCACACGCAACTGTTCCATGGCCGCCGGTCGGTAAATATCCGCTGCCACCAGCATAGGCGAAAGCCCTTTTTTATTCTTGAGATAATTGGCCAGTTTGCCGCTGAAAGTGGTTTTACCGCTACCCTGAAGCCCGGCAATCAATATCACGGCAGGGTTTCCTTTCGCGTTGAACACTGCTTCCTCCCCGCCCATCAGCTCGGTCAGTTCGTCCTTGACGATTTTGACCATCAGTTGGCCGGGGCTGATGGCGTTGATTACCTTTTCACCAACGGCCTTGTCCTTTATTTTGTCTGTAAATTCTTTGGCGATTTTATAGTTTACGTCGGCATCAACCAATGCACGGCGGATTTCCTTTACGGTGGCTGCCACGTTTAGCTCGGTTATGCGCGCCTGCCCTTTTAGGTTCTTAAAGGCACTTTCCAGCTTATCCTGCAAATTATTAAACATATAATGACCAGATTTTTTAAGGTTGCAAATATACGCCGCGCCCTTGTAAACCCGTATAAATTTGCGAAAACGGACATTCTATGGTCTGTTGAGGCATTTTTAGGGTCTTTTGGAACAATTATTGCAATAATTTAACGTTTTGGGCATATTCAGGTTGGCAAAAAATAATGCTGGGGTGGATGAAAGAGAAGCCTATACATGTTCAATAGTTGAACGGAGCGTCGCAAGTAAAGCTGATAGTAGCACTGTTGCCGGTTCAATTATTGTTGAATACAGGTTGTTTGGCCGAAATCAATAAAAAATATGCGTGTAAAGATATTTATAAACTTTGGAACGGGATTTGCCTTACAATAGTTATGAGTGGGCAAACCCTATTGAAAATGCATGACGAACGTACAATAGTGATGAATGAACATGGTTGTTATTTCTTAATCCTTGAAACGACGGACGCCGTTGATATATTTGTCCGCCCGGTGTACAAGCAGATAATCGTGCACTCCCTTAATCATTTTATTGATAACCGGGGGTTCATCGTTTATGGTTGGTGCCTGATGACGAACAGGCTATACCTGATTTGCCAGGCGCAAAAGAATATGTTGCTGGGCGATATCAGGAAAGGGTTTAAGCAATTCACCACAGAAAAAATAATAGAAGCCGTAGATGCAGAGCCGGAGGACAGGAAGTCCTGGCTGCTGGAGCGGTTTGCTAAGTTTTCAGGGCTGTTTGGCGCGAACATGACCGTGCAGTGCTGGAAAAAGATAAAAGCCCCGGTGCCCGTAGACATCAAGCGCCCCGAGGAGATGGCGGAACAACTTGATATTATTCATAGTATACCGATAAAAGAACGGTTTGTACAGTATCCTTCTGATTTTTTGTATAGCTCCGCACGTGATTACGAAGGATTGCCCGGATTGGTAAAAATCACAAAACTCAGCCCGGTGGAACAGGCGTTTACGGAATTGCAGAACAGAAAAAGCAGCTTTAAGGCCAGATCGTATGGCAAGTGAGTGCTTTAAAATAAGTTTCGTGCGTTCTGGATAGCGTTGCGGATTTTTCTTTCTTTATTGCCGGAGGAAATCTTGTTGAATATGCTGTCTATCTCTTTCGGAAGATGGGCTTTGTTCACTACCGCATGCGCCAGAATATTGAGCATTTTCCGACCATCCACATTTTCTAAGTTAAACCCTTTTGAAATGGCGTTTAACATAATAGTTGTCAAAAGTTGAAAGAGTTTATTTACCGTGCCGGACTTCAGTTGATGTATTTGCGCCACAGCAGCAACCAAATCATTGAAATTTTCATTAAAAAGCTCTGAAACGAAGCCGCTCCCTTTAATCATGACCATCTCGTGGTCTAAGTAGGTTACAAGATCCTGAGAAAACTCTATCTCCCCGGCAGCTTTAATCATTTTAAGCAACTCATCTCCATGATTTGCTTTTTTCCCATAATTGCTAAAGCTGAAAAAAACGGTGTTAAGGGTTAGCTCGGATGCGCTTTTTATAGAGCCAGCGTTTTCCTGAAAATAAGAAGATGCTGTGGTGCAAAAAGTGTTATCTATTTGCAATATATCCATTATATAAGAAGAGATTCGCATTTGGGAACAAAGGTACTTTTGAAAACAGGCCATCGCAAAGAATATCGCCCACTTGCCTATATTCTTCGCCGAATAGGCTAAATCCATCGCTAAAATTTATTTACCGGTTCCAAATCTGTCCGTATATTGTCCCGATATTTGCCGATGTTTAAAAGATATTTTTTATACTCGTATAAAAAATATAATTTTATTTTCAGTGTTTTGGCTCATTTAAAGATAAATTGAAACTATATGAGAGGCGTTAATAGAGTTATGTTGATTGGCAACTTAGGAAAAGACCCGGACGTACAGGTTTTGGAGGGGAACATTGCCGTGGCAAAATTCCCTTTGGCCACCACCGAAACTTTTAAGGACAGGAACGGCAAACTTGTTTCGCAAACAGAATGGCACACCATTGTGTTGTGGCGTGGCCTGGCAGAACTTGCCGAAAAATTTCTGCACAAATCCAGCCTTGTGTACATTGAGGGCAGGTTGCGCACACGCAATTGGGAAGACAAGGACGGGGTTAAAAAGTATGTGACAGAAGTAGTAGGCGAAAACCTGATTATGCTGGACAAAAAAACCGAAGGTGCCGGCTCAACAGATGACGACCCTTCTGTATTGGGGATTGACAGTACGCCGCCGTCCTTTTAAACCCGAAGAACTGTTTTCCTTCATGGCAAATAATCGTTTCATTTAATAAGATAATTTTGGGGACAAGTCAATACCTTCTTTATTGTTCGCATTGGTTTTTGCAAGCCAGTCTGCCCGATGATATTCAAAACACCACCATTTTGATTGTGGGGCTTTGTCTGCTCATTTTTCTGTCCTTTTCCGTAGCGGGAGCGCAGGCCGCTATTTTTTCCTTGCAGGAAAAAGACATTGATGTTTTAAAAACAAAGCAAAAACCCGCCGCCCGCCGCATCATCAACCTGCTTGATGAACCGAAAGAGGTCTTTACTTCTATGTTAATTGCCAAAACCTTTCTCAACATCTGTATTATCGTATTGGCTAATTACCTGATTAATTTGTATGTGCCGGCAGATTTTGTAAACAGCACGCTTTCCCTTGTGCTGAAATTTGCCATTATCGCATTTATTCTTTTGTTTTTAGTGGAAATATTCCCACGCGTTTGGGTGTCGCAAAACAGTATGCGTTTTGCGTTGGAATGGCCGTTTCTTATTTACATTGTGGAGATACAGCACCTCCTGCTGCGCCGCGTAAGTATTGCCGCCGTGGCCATTGCCGGGGGCATAGGCCGGGGCATGGGCGCCTACCGTGCCGAAGAGAACAGCATCATTGAACTGGACGAGGCCATAGATGTGCAGACTGATGAGGTCGCCTCCCCCGAGGAAAAAAACATTATGAAGGGGATTGTGAAGTTCGGGAAGATATCCGTTAAAAAAGTGATGCGCAGCCGCTTGTATGTGAGTGGTATCGAGTATAGCATGCCTTATGAAGAAGTCATCCGCAAAGTGGAGGAACTGCATTATTCGCGCTTGCCCGTGTACAGGGAAAGCCTGGACGATGTGGCCGGCATCCTGAATACCAAAGACCTTATTCCCCATCTGGAAGAAACGGCTCCGGATTTTGACTGGCGTAAAAAAATAAGACCACCTTATTTCGTGCCCGAATCAAAATTGATTGAAGACCTGCTCATTGATTTTCAGAAAAAACGCATCCATTTTGCCGTGGTTGTAGATGAATTTGGCGGCACCAGTGGTATCGTGACGATGGAGGATATTATAGAAGAGGTAATCGGAGATATAAAAGACGAGTTTGACGAAGAGGAAATAGTGTCCCAAAAAATAGATGATAACAATTATATTTTTGAAGGGCGCACCATGCTGCACGATATGTGCAAGGCCATGAAAATACCGTTGGATACTTTTAACGCCGTGCGCGGAGAGAGCGAGTCCGTGGGCGGTCTTATCAACGAGTTGTCCGGGGAACTGCCCAAGCAGGGCGATGTATTCACCACAGGTGACTTTGAACTTAGCGTGCTTGAAGTGGAACGTAACCGGGTAAAAACCGCCAAAGTGACTATTGTCCCTAAGGGATGATTTATATTAAGGCGTCTATATAATTAACTATTTCTGAAAAATCCTGCGGTTCAAACCATTGTATGCCCGGCTGTTTGCTAAACCAAGTCATCTGCCGTTTGGCGTAGTGCCGGGTGTTTTGCTGTATCAGTTCTATCGCCCTATCAAGGGAAATATTTCCATCAAAAAAGTCAAACATTTCCTTGTAGCCCACTGTTTGCAGTGCGTTCAGATGACGATACGGAATGAGCCCGCGGGCTTCTTCCATAAGGCCATCCTGCATCATTTGCAGTACACGCGTATTGATAGCATCATATAACTGTTGCCGTGGCCGTTGCAGCCCGATGAGCAACGTGTTGAACGCGCGGGATTTGGGCGTTTGACTCCTGTAATGGAGGATAGATTTGCCCGTGACCGTCAGCACTTCCAGCGCACGCATCATGCGTTGTGGGTTTTGCATCTCGCCGTGGGCGTCGAAAAGGGGGTCTTTTTCGGCAAGTTCTTGTTGCAGCCAGCTAATCCCTTTTGCCGAATATATTTGGGCAATCCCTTTACGTATATCTTCGGGTATGGGCGGTATTTCGTCCAGCCCCTGCGTAAGTGCTTTGATATAAAGTCCCGTGCCGCCAACCACAACGGCTACCGGATGTTCGGAGAATATTTTTTCCAGCACATCCAGACCGTATGCCTCATACCATGCTGCGTTTATATCATCCTTTATACTGTGCGAAGCGATGAAATGGTGGGGAACGGCGGCAAGTTCTTGAGGAGAAGGACGAGCCACGCCTATGTTGAGTTCTTTATAACATTGGCGGCTATCCGCAGACAGGATTTGCGTATGATAGTGCTTGGCTATTTCTATAGCCAGTGCTGTTTTACCAACAGCCGTAGGGCCGGCCACCACGATTAATGTTTTGCGGGAGGACATAGCGCAGGCGTTAGTCTTCTGCATCATCCTGATAATCCTCGGCGGATTCTTCCACGCCATACTCTTCCCCGTCCTCGGTCTTTTCGCCAAAGCCTTCCGTGCCGCGCACGAGGTCATACTTCTCCTCTATGTCGGCAAACTTCTCGCCCAATAAGCCTTTCGTGCCATATTGTTTGGGCGCAACGCCCTCTGCGCGCACGGTGGCGGGGTAAGAAATCTTCGGGTCTTCGTCCTTGGAGACGTTGATGAGTTCTATCAGGAAATTCCACTGTTTGTGAAAGTCGTAAGTATAAGTAAACCGCTGGTTTGTATTCTTGATTTCGGAGCCGATGGTCGTATCCTTCATCAGCAACGGTGGGGCCTTGTATGGCTTGTCATAGACTTCCAAGGTGATTTCGCGCCCCTGCTGCCAGTTGTCATTGCTGCGATAAAAGGTGGCCTGATGTTTATTGTCAAACTCGTAAGCCTTCAGGATTGCCTCGTGCAGGTTGATGAATTTATCGGTATGTTTTATAACGATATCGCGATAAATACTATCATCTTCTTCAAAATATACCCTAAATTTTAGAATGGCCATAAGCGAATTTACGAACTTTATTTATATGCGCCCTGCTCCCGGCGCATAACATTTTTCAGGAGCGGTAAAAACAAAGGAACTAAAATTGTCACAACAAACCTGTTCACCCAAAAGGATGCTTTAAATAAATGTAGATATAGATTTGAAATGGATGATTTGCCGTTACCGCTTATTGTCCTATAACTTATCGCTTCCCCTGCAAAACCCTATGGAAGTGTAACGGACAAAGACTATTTTCGTGGCCTATGCAAGATGCGGTAACCATAGAAAAAATAAATTTTGGATATAAAAACCAACCGTTGCTCATCAAAGGGCTCGACCTGACCGTGCCTGCCGGGGCAAGGTTTGGTATTTTTGGGCCTAACGGTGCCGGAAAGACAACACTTATGGGGCTGATGACGGGGTTGTTACGCTATTCGGAAGGCTCAATTAAAATCTTTGGTACGGAAATTCGGGACAACAAAAAAGATATTAACCCGATTATCGGTTTAGTGCCGCAGGATTTTTCGTTGTACGAGCAACTTAGCCCACGTGAAAACCTTGCTTTTTTCGGGGCATGGTATGGCATGAACGCTGTGGCCGTGAAGCAAAAAACGGCGGAATTGTTACACGTGATGGGGCTTTCGGACGTAGCGGATAAACCGGTGGGACAGTTTTCGGGCGGCATGAAAAGGCGTGTGAACTTGGCCATCGGCGTGATGCACGCACCAAAACTTCTTTTTTTGGATGAACCTACCGTTGGCGTGGACGTGCAGTCCCGCCACGCTATCATGGATTATCTGCATCAAATCAATAAAGCCGGCACTACGCTCATCTACACATCGCACCAATTAAAAGAAGCCGAGGATTTGTGCGATACCGTGGCACTTATAGATGCCGGGCAGATTATCGCCCATGATTCGCTGCAAGGCTTGTTGCAGGCACATGGTCATAAAGGGCTGGAAGGGCTTTTTTTGGAACTTACAGGAAGGGACTACCGGGATTGATATAGAAATTTATCTTAAAATATGACTGACAAATTCGGTTTGGCACAATTATTTATGTGTACCTTGGGGTTGATAAACACATTTTTGTAAACAAAAAACTATCATCATGAATAAGTTATTAACAGGCTTTACTTTGGGTCTCGTCGTTGGTATTTTGTTTGCCCCGGACAAGGGGGCGGACACGCGCCAAAAACTTATGGACAAAGGCAATGACCTGAAAAACCAGTTTGCGGATTTTATAGACAGCGTAGCCAGCAAATTTGAGGATTCTGCCGACGAAGTTGAAGAGTATGTACACGAAAAGGCAGAAGCAATTAAAGCATAGGCAATCATCTTTTATATTTAAAAGCCTCCAAATGGGAGGCTTTTTTTATTAGCTCGAATGCGGTATTGCATAGGTTTGGGGGAAGTCTAACTTTGTATCATCATAACAGAAAAAGAGCCTTAGTTTTTTCTTTGATTGCTGGAGAACCCTTTTCTGTATTACCCTCACCTTTAAAATCATCGAACATGGCAAAAGCTATTCTAAAAGAAAAACCCTCTACTAAGAAAAACCCCCAAGTTCTTAAAAATGTTGTAAACGTTCCAGTGGTAACGAGTGAAATTCTCAAGCTTCACCCCATCACTATTAAGTATGCAGCATTGGGAGGTGCATCTGGCTGGCTTGGCACAAAGACAACTGGCATTCTCACTTGTCCCGATGGCGTTGGTAGTTATCAGCATTATGTTAATGGTAGCATCTATTGGCATCCAAGCACGGGCGCCCATGAAATACATGGATTAATAAGAGCCCGCTGGGCTTCTTTGGGTTGGGAACGAAGTTTCCTTAGATATCCTAATACCGACGAAACCAAAACACCCGATGGTGTTGGCCGATATAACCACTTTCAAGGAGGTAGCATTTATTGGCATCCGAGCACGGGTGCATGGGAGGTGCACGGTGCCATAAGAGACCGTTGGGCCTCATTGGGATGGGAGCGGAGTTTTTTAGGTTATCCCCTTACAAATGAAACCAAAACACCTGATGGTGTTGGCCGATATAACCACTTTCAGGGAGGTAGCATTTATTGGCATCCGAGCACGGGTGCATGGGAGGTGCACGGTGCCATAAGAGACCGTTGGGCCTCATTGGGATGGGAGCGGAGTTTTTTAGGTTATCCCATCTCTAACGAAATGGTTGTATTTGGAGGAGCAGGCAGAATCTCACATTTTCGAGGAGGAAGTATTTATTGGAGTCCAACGCAGGGGGCATGTGTACTGCGCCAATTTGTGCGGGTTCATATAAAATGTTTGACTACTCCCACTTCTTTCTCCTTTAATGAACAATTTGCTGCTATGCAGGATGTCTATGCAACAGCGGGTATAAGGGTTGATTGGGCCACCACTGAAAACTTAAATTTGCCTGCCCTTCAGGATGTTGACGTAGGTGGATGCACCATGGGCAGCGTTACTGCTGAACAGGTTTCATTATTCTCGAATCGTAATTTTGTGGGAACAAACGACTTAGTCGTCTATTATGTACGGAGCACAGTTCCGGGGTATAATGGTTGTGCATCTCATCCTTCGGGCAGGCCGGGATGTGTAGTGGTAAGAACCGCCTCGCGTTGGACATTGGGGCATGAATTGGGGCATGTTTTAGGGATACATCATGTAAACAATAACAACCGGCTCATGACTGGCAATGGCACGTTTAATATTACCAACCCTCCGCCAGACTTAGTAAATACAGAAATTACCACATTGCTTAATAGCAATCTTTCACGGCCTATCTAATTATTAAACTTCAAAAATGACCATCATGGCAAAGAAAATAAATAATAACATGAACGAAGAAATACTGGCTTTTTTGAGGCAGGATGAATTGGACTATCCCGGTGCTGCCAAGAAGTTTGGCGCAGCTGCAGTTCCATTCCTGCAGGAAATTACCGAAGGGGGGGATGAAAACCTGTCTACTAAAGCAGCTTATTTATTAGGCTACATAGATGATGCGGCAGCAAAGTCAGCATTGGTAACGGCCGCAGCAAATAAATTCACCACGGTCAGAATAGCTGCGGCTTATAGTGCAGCCAGCCAAGACACTGAGACAGCTAAATCAATACTTGGCAATTTGTTGAATGACCATGACTATGGCGTAATAAAGGTAGCCATGCGTTCGATTGACGAAAAAAGATTGGCAACAGGCTTGTCTAAAGAACTGAAAGCTGTTCAAAAGCGAGCCCTGCCTGTTGAACTGAAAGAACAGGTTCAGAAAATGCTAAAGTAGAAATCTTATATCAAACAAAAGGGTGTCTCAATCATGAAGCACCCTTTTTTAAGAAGCTCCCCTTTTGACAAAAGCCAAAACAAGGATATAGAAAAACTATGGATACATTTTTATACCAACCATCTGCACGGTAGGTAGGATATATCAAAATTCAACTTATTTAAATCTTCCATGCTCAAGTCAAGACGTTTATGAATTTTGGTATTTTTCCCCAAACCACAGATTGTATATCAAACAGATTGATTATAACCCATAGACTATGGCGATGGAATCATAGAAAAGGAATAAGTTTATTTTAATGGAGTAGTGTTGACATCGTTTTATAACGAACTGCTTTGCTTTAGTTGTCCGTCGCCGGTAACAATGCCCATGTTGGCAATAATTTCCTGACCAAACTCGCTGGTTTTGAGCAGGGTGGCGCCGTCCATCAGGTTGTAAAAATCAATCGTGACGCGCTTGCGCATAATGGTGGCCTGCAACGCAGATGTGATGATGTCGGCAGCTTCTTTCCAACCGATATATTCGAGCAACATGCAGCCGCTGAGGATTACGGAAGACGGGTTCATGGAGTCCGTTCCCGCAAACTTGGGCGCCGTGCCGTGCGTAGCCTCAAAAACGGCATACCCAGTTTGGTAATTGATATTGGCACCGGGCGCAATGCCTATGCCGCCCACTTCCGCGGCCAGCGCATCGGAAATATAGTCGCCGTTGAGATTGAGTGTGGCCACAACGGAATAGTCTGCGGGCGCGATCAGTATCTGTTGCAAAAAATTATCGGCGATGATGTCCTTCACCAATAGCTTGCCCTCATGGAGGGCTTTCTTTTGCACCGCATTGGCCTCCTCCTCGCCTTTTTCTTTTTTAATATTATCCCATTCATCCCAGGTAAATGTTTTGTAACCAAATTCCTGCCGCGCCACTTCGTAGCCCCATTGTTTAAACCCACCTTCGGTAAACTTCATGATGTTTCCTTTATGCACAAGGGTTACAGAGGGAAGGTCGTTATCAAGCGCGTATTGAATGGCCGCCCTCACAAGCCGCTGCGTACCTTCTTTGGACACAGGTTTTACGCCGTAGGAGCTGTCACCGGGGAAGCGCACGCTTTTAACACCCATTTCCTCTAAGAGAAATTTTTCGAATTTTTGAGCTTCGCGAGAACCGGCCTTCCATTCAATTCCCGCATAAATATCCTCGGTATTTTCGCGAAAGATGACCATGTCAACATCCTGCGGATTCTTTACGGGCGAAGGCACGCCCTTGAACCATTTGACCGGGCGCACGCAGGCATAAAGGTCAAGGTCTTGCCGCATGGCCACGTTCAGCGAACGGATGCCGCCGCCGATGGGCGTGGTCAGCGGCCCTTTGATGGAAACGATGTATTCTTTGGCAACTTGCAAGGTTTCGGCGGGCAACCACTCCCCAGTGAGCTTAAAGGCTTTTTCGCCCGCGAGCATTTCTTTCCAGTTTATGCTTCGTGCACCATCGTATGCTTTTTGCACAGCGGCATCAAATACTTTCTGGGCCACGGTCCATATTTCCGGCCCAATGCCATCACCTTCGATAAAAGGAATAATAGGTTGGTCGGGAACGATAAGTTTGCCGTCACTGCCCATCTGTATTTTTTCTGCCATGATATTTTATTTTGACACCGCTCGTGGTTAGTCGTGGTGATGATATTTATTGATTTTGTGTTCAGACAAACTTACACCAAAAAATCTATTCGCCCGCTCCTTTTTCAGATAAAAGGCTTCATGGTAATTTAATAATGAAAAGACGGACATATCGCTGTTAGCCATAACAGACGAGCCATAAAATATCAGTTGATTTCTATACTTAGCGCTTTATTTTTTTGTTTATTGAAAATGTTATCCACCCGGAAATAATTCCTTAATATATTGGTAACACTGTCGTCATGATTTGTTAATACTGGCGTAACGGACGGGTAATATTGCGGGTACACCTTTGCATAAAATCAGATAGAATGCA
Source organism: Niabella sp. (assembly GCA_047601605.1). Taxonomy (GTDB): domain Bacteria; phylum Bacteroidota; class Bacteroidia; order Chitinophagales; family Chitinophagaceae; genus Niabella. The sequence goes on along the minus strand of JASGIU010000002.1, from coordinate 359,315 downwards.
AATAAAGGTGCTATCCTCAATCAAAATAACTTTAATCTTACTGTTTCTTTCAAATGCACTGTTTGCGCAGGTAAAAATTACGGGTAAAGTTATTGATATTGAGACGGGAAGCCCTATCAATGGCGCTACCGTTTCTTTAAAGTCCAACACGGCAAAAGGTGTGGTTACTGATGTGGACGGTATATTTTTTATAACTGCACAAAAAAACACTGTGTACGCTTTAGTGATTTCAAACGTAGGATACAAGACCAAAGAAATTACTGATATTGAGGTTGCCAACGATAGTCCTGCCCCTTTGAGTATTTCACTTGAAAAATCATCGAGCGAGTTGGAAGGGATAGTCGTAAAGAGCACTGCCAAGAGGGAGTCAACCGCAGCTCTTTACAGTGTGCGGAAAATAAGTTCTTCTATCTCCGATGGTATTTCCGCGGATATGATCAGAAAATCGCCTGACAAAAATACGGGCGACGTATTAAAACGTGTCAGCGGCGCTTCTATACAAGACAATAAGTTTGTTGTTATTCGGGGACTGAGCGAGCGATATAACGTTTCAATGCTTAATAATTCTGTGCTCCCCAGCACAGAAGCCGATAAAAAAGCTTTTTCGTTTGATATTATTCCTTCTTCCGTAGTAGATAATATTGTAATTTATAAGTCCCCAACGCCCGACCTCCCAGGCGATTTTGCTGGAGGTACTGTTAAAATAATTACTAAAGATTACCCCACGAAGCCACTTAGTGAAGTTGGTTTATCATTAAGCTATAACACGTTAACAACGGGTAAAGCGTTTTTCAAATCCCAGTTAAGCGGGAAATATGATGCGATCGGTTTTCTTGACGATGCAAGGCAGATACCAGGCCCTTATTACAGGCATATTTCGAATTGGATAAACCAGACAAACGACTTTAAGGTAGCTGTAACTAAAATGTTTTCTAACAGCTATGGTTATGCTAAAGCGAATAACAGTTTACCAAATGCCAGCTTGTCTTATACCGGAGGGAATACGAAATTTTTGAAAAATGATAATAAGCTTGGATATATCTATTCAATTAATTATGGAATAGGCCGGGAGGCATCGCAATGGGAAAGGAGCGAGTATGATGGACAAAAAAGGCATATATACACCTATCATACAAACAACTATACAGAAAAAAATAATCTGACGGCATTGCTAAACCTAAGTTATTCTTACAGGAAAAGTAAGATTTCATTAAAGAACGTCTTTAATAATAATTTTTCCAAGCTAACAGGAATAAGAACTGGCATAAACGAGGACGTTCCGGAAACCCCGCTTCACATAAGAGGGGCCAATAGTGAGACAGATGCTGCGGGGATATTGAATACCGTGTTAGAAGGGGTACATAAAGTAAGCCCAGGTTGGGATGTTGACTGGAACGGTTCTGTCAGCTACTCTTATCGGAATCAGCCGGATCAAAAGATTTTAAACTTTCGCTCCTCTGATTTGAACGACGGGTACTATCTGACTTTGAGCAATCAAAACTCTCCAAGCATTATGGATGCGGGCAGGATATATACGTTTCTGAACGAAAATGTATATGGTGCATCTGCAAATGCTACAAAGGTTTTTCAGTGGTTGGGCAACTCCCAAAAACTAAAATTTGGAACCATGAATTATTACCGTAGTCGGTCTGTGGAGGCTGATGCGGTAGGATATGCGCTTTTAAATCCCAGTGGCGGCACCATAAAAGAAACCCCCTCCTCTACTTTTAATAATATCTTTAGCAATGGGAATATTGACCAATATGGGATAGTCATTGCAAATATTCCTATCCTGTCAACCAATTACGATGGCAGTGCCATGCTGAATGCAGGCTACGCCATGCTGGATAATAAATTTACAGAAAAGCTAAAACTTACCTGGGGGGTAAGGTTTGAACGGTATTATCAGGAACTGGTTACCAAAGGACGTCCAACAAAAACTTATGATAACAATGACTTCCTGCCTTCTGTGTTGTTTACTTATTCCGTAACGCCTAAAGCCAACATAAGGCTGGCTGGCTCTCAGGCAGTGAACCGCCCAGAGTTTAGAGAACTGGCTCCGTACAGGGCTTATGATTATAACAATAACTGGCTTATTCAAGGAAATGAAAACCTGAAACGCAGCAAAATTACAAGTGCCGATTTGCGGTATGAACTATTTCCCAGTGCCGGGGAGATTGTTTCGGCAAGCCTCTTCTATAAGTACTTTGTAAATCCCATAGAACAAATAAACATGGCGAACAGCATTTTATCGTATGGTAATGCCCAAAACGCTAATGTGTACGGAGTGGAAATCGAGGTAAGAAAAAAACTGGACTTTATCGGTAATGATTTTTTTGACCGGTTAACATTTTATACTAATGCATCTTACTTAAAAGGATCGGTAAAATTTGACGGGCTAAGCATTAACAGCCCGTTGCAGGGGCTTTCTCCATACCTTATAAATGGAGGCTTAACTTATACGGCTCAAAACGATGCATTCTCTCTTAACCTGCTCTATAATCGTATCGGCCCCAGGCTTAAATTCAGGGCTCCGCAGGACGGTGTGTTAAATATTTTCGAGAAGCCCAGAGATGTGCTGGACTTCCAAATCAGTAAAAAATTGCTTCGTAACAAGCTGGAAGGCAAGTTAACGGTAAGTGATATTTTGGCACAACCGTTCAAGTGGTACTATAAGTATGATTTGAGTGCTTCAAATACCAATTATAAAGCAGCAACAGATAAAATTATTGAAACGAACAAATTCGGCACCACAATAGGCCTGTCTCTTAAATATAATTTTAATTAAAAACAAAAACTCAGGTATGAAAACCAACTTTTTTTATTCACTTCTATTTTTAGTAATTATAGGAGTGTCATGCAGTAAAAGTAATAATTCTCCCGACCCCGATGGTGGCGGAGGGGGTGGAGGGAAGAGTCCCATTGCTTCCAACGGAGATATTCGTGGCGTAATTAATAGCGATATTCATCTTACAAAGGACAAAGTGTATCGTTTACGCGGCTATGTGTATGTAGCTACTGGAGCTACCATTACAATTGATCCGGGCACAAAGATTATTTCAAATAAAGACTCGGCTGGCGTTCTGGTAATATATCGCGGTGCAAAAATAATGGCTCGGGGCACAGCTTCCGAACCCATTGTATTCACTTCGGGCGAGGCAAGTCCTGAGCCCGGCGATTTGGGGGGAATTGTTCTTGCAGGACAAGCACCGGGAAACAGTAACCATAAAGTAATAGAAGGGGGTGTGGATGCTGCTTTCAGTGCATTTGGCGGTACCGATCCCCATGATAATTCCGGTGTTTTAAAGTATGTGAGAATAGAATACGCTGGTAAGGCTGTTGCCGTGGGTGATGAAGTAAACGGTCTTTCACTTTACGGGGTGGGAGATGGTACCGAAATTGATTATGTTCAGGTTGTGAGAGGGTTAGACGATGCCTACGAGTTTTTCGGTGGAACCGTTAATTGTAAACACCTTATTGCCTATAATTGTGCTGATGACGACTTTGATATGGACGATGGCTATACAGGAAAGATTCAGTTTGCCATTTCAGTAAAAGATCCCAAATTTACCGATGCCAAACCTGACGGAGATGTTTCTAACAACTTTGAAATAGACAATGTAAATCCGAGCAACGGGTTCTTGTTAACAAGGTCGCCTATCACGTTCCCTGTAATGTCCAACTTTACAGCTATCGGGCCAAACGATAACCAGAATACGAATTTTGGCTGGGGCATGCGTTGGAGAAGAGGTTGTAAGTTTATACTGGCGAACTCTGTTGTTATTGGTGGTCAGGATGGTGGCTTGCGTTTGCAGGAAGATTCTACTATCCAATACTACGTACGTGGGGTAAGCTCTTTCTATAACAGCTATGTGGGTGCTTTAAAAAATGTTGTAGATGTTGAAGCAAATAAAACCCTGACCCCGCCGTTTACTTATGACCTGAATTCTATTACAGCGCTTATTACAGGCAGGGATAAATCCACATTGGTTACAGATAATGCAGTATTGAAATTAGCCGATCCGTTCAATAACACAAAACCGGGCTTGCAACCACAGTCTGGATCCCCGTTATTGACCGGCGCCTTGTTTGATTTTAGTGCTTTGACAGATTCATTTTTTGAAAAAGTTGCTTATAAAGGAGCACTTGATGGCACTAATGATTGGACTTCGGGCTGGACTGTTTGGGGCAAATAAAAATGGCCTGTAAAACAGCAAAGGACAACAAAAAATAAATAAGTCTTGAAGCGCTCCCACTTTCCGGGGGCGCTTTTTTATTTGTTTTGCCCGTCATCTACTGCTTTTATGGAGGGGTAATAAGCATAAGCTACTTCGTATCTTTCTTTCTGTAACGCGGGTATCATTTCCCCAACGCGTAGGTCAGCACTTTGAGGCGTAGGCTCACAAACCGAGTATTTTTCCCCGTTGTATTGTATGGCTTTTCCGACAGGTTTGTTGAACTTTACCGCGATAGTTACATGTTTGGGATATGCCAGCACAATCATTGGCAGGTTATAGATTTCTTTCACCAGAAAGAAGAATAAACCTACCCTGTCTTCACAATCGCTGTAGGGAGAAAGGAGTGTTTGCTCGGGCGACAGCCTTTTTTCCGAACCAAACACTTCCGTGTCGTTGTCAAAGGCGAAGGCATATCTTGTAAAATGCATCAGGTAGTCCACGCCGTTTTTGGGGCTTAGCCCCTTTACCTGCTTTTTCAACAGGCTGATCAATGACTGATAAGTGTCATCGCTCAAAGGAATATTAATATAATCTTTGTAATCCACAACTGGGTAATTGTTGAACAGGCTGGATATTTGCGGATTGATTTTTATCTTAAAATTATACTCATTGGAGTTGTAAGTAAAATAAAGTTTCTTGTCTACATAGTCTGTTTCGTTAAACCGGGGCAGCTTTTTTATTTTGTAGGAAAACGTTTTTGCAAATGCAGGCAGCGCAATATTGACAGGGATAAACTGCTCCCGGTCAAAATCAATATGGCCGCCATAATCATGATAGTTCAGGCAAACGTATTGTTTGCCGTCTTTCATTCGATAAGGAATATTGTAAATATTCTCATCGCACTGAATATAAAAAAGAATACGGCCGTTGTTGTAGCTCAGCATAGTGCCATACCCTGCCTTTATCATAAAAAACCATTTATATAAAGTGTACTGCAGGTAATTGGCTACTTTAGGGCTTATTTGTTCGACCGTTTTCCTCACCAGTTGATAGTACAGCCAATCATCAGGATTATATTTTTGCTGATAGCTGTCAAGTGTAGAAAGGATGTCGGTAAGGTCTGCTTTGGATAAAGTAGTATAAAAGTTTTGTATAGAAGAATCAGTAAAACCTTTTTCCGCAAAATGCACTACCTGGCTTTCGTCATACTTAAATGACATAGTATCCCCGTAAAAGTCAAAAGAGGCAGTTTTGTCTGATGCCTGTATGGCAAGGGGAATAACTGCATAAAACAACCATATCGTAATCCAGCGTTTCATTTTTTTAGAAACTACACTAAATTACAAAACATAACAATTATTTAATATTAAGTTTTGGGTTTATGACAAAAATCATGTAGGGTTATGAGGTTAGGCAGTTGATTATAGCTGCAATGTTGGCGAATGTCCTTACGTGCCAAGTTTTTCTTTGCTTAAGTGTGACGACTGGCTAAATGCCACTATACCCTGCCCGACAGATGATGATGAATATTGAAAAAGATTTTTACATTTTACCACAACGACCATCCGCCGCCCACTTTCCCCTTGGCGCCGCCCGGCCGCAGGTTGTAGGTAAAAGTGGCCATAAAATATTGTCCCAGAATATTACTGTAAGTCGTCCTAACCGTGTTTTGATAAGGGATGATATCCGTGCTGCGCGTCTGCTTTAAAATATCATTCACAAACAACCGAAGCACGGCGCGCTCATCTTTGAAAAAGGTGAAATTGACGCCCGCGTTCCACATAAACATCCTGCGGTACTCCGGGTTGGCAAAAGCATTATTGTTCAAATAACGACCTTCCGTTTCAAATATCACATGCTTTACATATCGCATAATCATTTCCATACCGATGGTTTGCTCAAAACTTTTGTTTGTTGCGAACAACGGGTTGGAGTTTTGCACGTTCATGTAGGAAAAAGAATAAGCAGGGGTCACTTCCAGCTTATCATTCCAGTTAAAACCGAGATTTGACCAGATATTACAGTTCAACCTTTTTTGAACACTCGGCTCGGTATTGTAGAAGAATTTGTTTTCGCGATACTCTGTCCACGTGCCAAAATTCCAGGAAAATACAAACCCGTTCTTGTATTTAAAATCTTGGTTTAGGCCAAAGTTGGCCGCCACGCGACGGCTGTTGTCCGCGTTGATGGGCAAGTTTGTCTGCACCCCGCTCTCGTCCACGGTAATGCTTTGCACCACGTCGTTATCGGCAATCCATGCCTCGCCCCAACTCCACACGTTCAGGTTGTTTTTGGGGTTGAAGGTGTTCAGGTTCATGTAAACCCTGTTCATCACCGTAGGCAATAAATTGGTATTTCCCAAATTGATAAGGTAAGGATTAGTGTTGTTCTTTACCGGAATCATATAGCTGTAATCGGGCAATATCACATCGCGCGTGAAGTTTACGCTCAGCTTTTTGTAAGTGATTTCCAAATAGGGCAACACATTGTTTAATTTTTGCACCAATCCATCACCCATGCTTAATAGCTTATTATCGAACTGCTGATATTGATACTTTACACCGGGCGTGATGCTCAGGCTTTTTTGTTTGAACTCGATGCCGCTGCTGACGAAATAGCGGTTGCCATTGCGGGTGAACGCGCTGCTGAGGTCTTGATTGGGTTGGTTGTATGCGCCGTTGTTGTGGTCAAACGTGGCGATTTTGTTTTCCAGCTTTTCATACTCGTACCGCAGCCCTGCCCGCAGGAAGAATTTTTTGCTGAACGGTTCCCTGTAATTAAGCCCTGCATAACCATACCACGTGGGCACGCGTTCCTGCCGCAGTTGGTTGGTAAGGCTGTCAAACGGGTTTGGGTAGATATACTGTATCTGTGCGTCCGTATAGGTATCCACTGTCTTTTTGTTCCAAGACAAAGCCTGTGAAAAAGAAAGCTGCCGTCCTGTTTTGTTTTTAAACCTTCTGGTCAGGGTAAAGTTCTCGCGCAAAATATCGTTGCCCGTTTCGCCGTTAATGAACACTTTTCCTGTATTCAAATCGCCGAGAAAATTGTTATGGCCATCCTGATTATTGTTGCTTTTGGTTCTTTCACCTGCTTTTATGTAAGTGGCAAGACCGGTGATGGTGGTCAGCGTGTCCGGCTTCAGGTTCATACCGATGCCAAAGGTGTGCGTATTGCCTTTCACAACAGCATCGTAAAGGGAACGATTGGTAACGATGGTATCGCCGTTGAGTATTTTCGTCGTGTTGTCTGTCTCCAAGTCGGTGTGCACGCGGCCAAAATAATATTGGGCAAAAAATGATTTCTTGTTATTGGGCGAATGGTTCAGGTTGAAGCCCAGTCCGTTACTCGTGGTGACACCGCCAAGGCGCGACATGCCGCCAAAGTTGATACCGTTGATACTAACATTAGAGCCAAAGTTGCTGTTATTGCTACTGTTATAACTATTTCCCGAAACGCTCCGGTTTCGCTGCAAGCCGCCTGTTTGCAGCAGGTCGGACATGCCGAATCCCGGGCGGTTCAGGTTGTTGCTGTAACCCAAAAGACTTACCTGCAACGTGTCCCTGAAAATATTGGCGATGGCGCCCGTCTCAAACCGGCTACCGTTTTGCCCGTTGCCCGCGCCGCCGTACGCCTTCCCGAACAATCCTTTCTTGACACCTTTTTTAAAAGTCAGGTTGATGACTTTTCCTACATTGTTCAGATTGTCGTCGCCCCTTTCCAGCATTTCATCTTTATCGTCCGTGACCTGTACTTTGTCAATCACGTTGGAAGGCAGATTGCGCGAGGCCATCTTGGGATCGCTGCCAAAAAAGTTTTTGCCGTCCACCAAAATGCGGTTTACGGGCTTGCCGTTCACCGTGATATTTCCTTGTTTGTCTACCTGTACGCCGGGCAGCTTTTTCAAAAGGTCTTCCACGAGGGCATTGGGCAGTGTTTTAAAAGCGTTGGCGTTAAACTCTATCGTATCCTTTCGGATGACCATCGGCGGGCGCTCGGCCACCACCAATACCTCGTCTAACTGGCCGCCGTCGGGCGTCATGGCAATCGTCCCCAAATCCATATTGCCCTGCCCTGCGGTTAGGTGAAATTCTTTTCTAAAGACGGCATAACCCACGAATGATACAATCACGCGGTAGGGCATATCGGGCGAAAGGTCGGGTATGCGGAACGTTCCGTTATCATTGCTCAACCTGTAAGACACCATGCTGGTATCTGCCGCCTTAAAGACCGTAACCGTGGCCATGAACAGCGGTTTCTGCGATGTGCTGTCTATCAACTTTCCCGTAACAGCGCCCTGTGCATTTGCTTTGGCAAACCCGCACAGCATAAACAAAAAGAATCCCATAGCCTTTGGGATATATCCTGGTCTGAAAAAATACTGCATACCCTATATATCGCGAATACTATAAAAATGTTACAATTGGGGTTCGACTTTCTTTGTTCCATCCCTGCTTTTTGGTTTTTATAGCTATGCTTCTCGCGGCTTGTCGTATAATTTTAAAAAGACACGCAAGTATTCCAAACTTACCCTAAATTAGCGGCCGGATACAAGATATCACCAACGGATGGGAATAAATAAACTGACGGTGATGTAGGGCGGGTATTTAATAAAATAGTAGTTTCGTGGGCGCTTGTAACAGTTTATACTAAAACAAAAATAAAAGTTGAACAGGAGGATGGAACGGTCATGTAAAAAATCCGGCATACAGGGTTTATGTTAAAACCTTCCATTCAACCACTAAAAACATAAAGAACATACGAATGAAATTCATAGCATCTTCGGCCGCATTGTTAAAACAACTCCAGAGCATTTCGGGCGTGATAAACGCAAACACCGTATTGCCCATACTGGAAGATTTTTTGTTTGAAATCGAGAACAATAAACTGACCATCGTAGCTACCGACCTGGAGACCGTGATGAAAACCGAAATGACCGTAGAGGCCAAGCAAAGCGGTCGTGTGTGCATACCGGGCAAAATCCTGATTGATTCGCTCAAGAACCTGCCCGACCAGCCGCTCACGTTCACGATTGACAAAAGCTACAGTATCGAGATAACCAGCGATAACGGTAAATACAAAGTGATGGGCGAAAACCCTGACAATTTCCCCAAGGAACCGGATGCGGATGATACCACATCTTTCACCATGACCTCCGGCGCGTTGGTAACGGCTATTAATAAAACCTTGTTCGCCACCAGCACGGACGACCTGCGGCCTGCCATGACGGGGGTATTTTTTGAATTGAGTGATTCCGGGATACAATTTGTGGCCACCGATGCGCACAGGCTTGTCCGTTACAAACGGACAGAAGTTGCCGCTCCAGGTGCAGATTCTTTCATTGTGCCGCGCAAGCCGCTCAACCTGCTGAAGACCGCATTGCCCGACAACGAGGATGAAATAACGCTGAACTATAACAGCAATCACTTTTTTGTAAAACATGGCAGCACGCAAATGAGCTGTCGCCTGATAGACGCCCGTTTCCCGGATTACAGGGTGGTAATCCCTACCGAGAACCCGTACAAACTCACCGTGAACCGCATAGATTTTCTTTCTGCCCTTCGCCGTGTGAGCGTGTTCAGTAACAAGAGCACCTATCAGGTAGCACTCAACATCAGCGGCAGCGAGTTGCAACTCACCGCGCAGGACGTTGATTTTAGTTTTGAGGGTAACGAGCGCATGAAGTGCCAATATAACGGGGAAGATTTGGTGATTGCCTTTAACGCCAAATTCTTGATAGAAATGCTGCACGCCACCAGCAGCGAAGAGGTGTTCATGGAGCTCAGCACGCCCACCAAAGCGGGATTGATTAAACCCGTTGATCAGGACGAAACAGAAGAACTGCTGATGCTGGTCATGCCACTGATGCTGAACTAAGTCATCGCGCAAGCAATACAAATATTTTAAGCCCGATAGCGTTTCAATAAAGCTATCGGGCTTTTTGATTTTTACGGTTTCTAAAAAACCATTTTACTTGCTTCCTATCCTTTAATTTTGGCGCACATAATCGCTTCATGATAGAAACCAATGTATGTATTATCGGCGCCGGGCCTGCCGGGGCTGCGGCTGCCTTGCAGTTGAACAAAGAAGGCGTTTCCTGTGTGGTGGTGGACAAGGCCGTTTTTCCGCGCGACAAGGTTTGCGGGGACGGGCTTAGCGGCAAAGTGCTTACCTGTCTGAAAAGGATTGACCCGACAATCGTTGAGCGGCTGGACGCACAGCCTTATAAGCTGAACAGTTGGGGCGTGCGGTTCGTGGCGCCTAACCGCCGGGAGCTGGATGTAGGCTACAGCCCGGCTTACAACGAAAACACACCCGCCACCAAGCAAACTCCGATTGGCTATGTTTGCAAGCGCATAGACTTTGATAATTTTTTGGTGGAAGAAATCAAGCGGTGTGCGCACGTACAGTTTTTTCAGGGAGTGACGGTCACGGATTGGGAGTTGGGGGCAGATGGTTATATCATCAGTGATGGCAAAGAGTTTAAGGTAAAGACTCGTTTGCTCATCATCGCCAACGGCGCACATTCTGCCTTTGCCAAAAACGTGGCCAACATACAAATGGAACCGGCGCATTTTTATGCCGGACTGAGGGCTTATTATAAAAACGTGCAAGGACTGCACCCGGATAATTTTATAGAACTGCATTTTCTGAAAACCCTGTTGCCGGGATATTTCTGGATATTCCCCTTGCCCAACGGGGAGGCCAATGTGGGCATCGGGATGCTCAGCGACATTGTCCGGCGCAAAAAAATCAACCTGAAAAAAGAATTGCTGAACGTCATCGAAAACGACCCGGTTATCAAAGAGCGGTTCAAGGGTGCAGAACTGATAGGCAATATAGACGGCTACGGGCTGCCTTTGGGGAGTAAGAAAAGAACGCTGTCCGGCGAGCGGTATTTGCTGACGGGCGATGCGGCCTCCCTGATTGACCCGTTCACGGGAGAGGGCATCGGGAACGCGCTTTATTCCGGACGTATCGCGGGCGAACAGGCGGCCATTGCCATCCGAAACGGCGATTTTTCGGCAAAGGCATTGTTGGCTTACGATGCAGCCATCGGCCACGTGTTGGGCCGCGAGCTAAGGCTCAGTCGGCAGCTTCAACGGTTGGTGCGCTTTCCCCAGTTGTTCAATCTTTTGATAAACATCAGTTCCCGGAACAAAAAAGTGCAGGAACTGTTGTCCAGCATGTTTTACGAGGTAGATTTGCGCAAAATGCTCACGCGTCCTTCTTTTTACATCAAGCTGTTGTTGAATAAGGAGTAAGCAAAGGTGGGGCAAATAGACCTGCGTTGACGAGTGTCGGTTAAGTGTTTGGCCCACTTTTCTGCTATTCTTATCAATCGGAAAACATTGTATTTTTGAAAGGATTGCTTTATTGTTCTTCAATGATTGACCGTCCTTTTGATTTGTCGCCCGAAGTCCGTTCCCGGTTTTCGTGAAGATGGATTTTTCCACCCGAATATTCAGAAATCAAAAGATTTCCAACCTGCTTGTGATAAAAAATGGATTCACTCGAAATTTTGCCATCTTCAGAATTACTTACACATTTTTGCTGTCGGTCAGAAGACACGACAGCGGCGAACCGCCGTTGCTGGTTTCTTCTACCAACAACAAAATAAATATAGGTCAGATATAAAAATGTTATACCCCTTCTTTTAAAGGAATTTTAACAAAACGAAATTAATACATACCTTCGCCGCGCAATGGTTTGGTATATCCAATGGTATATCAATTAAAAGGGAATCAGGTGCAAATCCTGAGCAGACCCGCTACTGTGAATCCTATTTAAACACTTTTGGCAATCTGGCCACTGTTCCGCACTGCGGGATGGGAAGGCGCCAAAAGTGGGGATAAGTCAGGAGACCTGCCAATGCACATATTTTTCATGCTTTCGTGGAATAAAGCTATGGATACAAATGCACTTCTTACACAATTACATTTGTTTTCCCGCCTGTTCGCCTAAGCTGTTTGATGAAATCAAATGGTCATGCTGAATTGCGACGTAAAAAAAGCGTTGATGATAACGCTTTTAACATTGATGGTGGTACGGTTGCACGCGCAGCAACATGACCGCGACAGCCTTGTCATGGACACGTTCCGGACAAAGACCCTGCCCGGCGTCACGGTTTCCAAAATCGGTTATAAAGATGTAGAGGTCATCCCTTCGCAAAGGCTGGCCGGGGAAGAGCTGAAAAGACTGAACAGTTTTTCGGTGGCGGATGCCATACGCTATTTTGCCGGGGTGCAGGTGAAGGATTATGGCGGTATCGGCGGGTTGAAAACGGTGAATATCCGCAGCATGGGCACCAACCACATGGGTGTTTTTTACGATGGCATACAATTGGGCAACGCACAAAACGGTCAGGTTGACCTCGGCAAATTCTCGATGGATAATATCGAGTCCATCTCATTATACAACGGTCAAAAAAGTGAAATCCTACAGCCCGCCCGCGACTTCGGCTCTTCGGGCAGCATTTATATCAGAAGCCGCAGGCCGGTCTTTGACTCCACCAAAAGAATCAATTTTAAAGGGGTTTTTAAAACAGGCTCTTTCGATTTGGTGAATCCGTCCTTATTGTATGAGTACAAAATCAGCAATAAGGTGAGTGCCTCGCTAAACGGGGAACTGGTCAGTTCATCGGGCAAATACAAGTTCCGCTACAAACGCGTTTTCCCCGGCACACATGATGTGATGTACGATACAACAGCCACCCGGCAGAACGGCGATATCCTTGCTTATCGTTTCGAGGGCGGCCTGTATGGCCAGATGCCGGAAGGAAACTGGAAGCTGAAAACCTATTACTACGATTCGGAGCGTGGCATTCCCGGTGCTATTGTCAATAACAGGTTTCATAATTCACAACGGCAATGGGACAGAAACTTTTTTGTGCAAGGCTCCTGGCAAAAAGTGATAACACCGCGGTACGAACTGCTGGCAAGCGGAAAATATGCCAACGATTATATGCGCTTTGTGAACCCTGATACCACGCTCAAGCTGATTGACAATTCGTTTAAGCAACAGGAATGGTACGGTTCGGTAGCGAATAAATACTCCATCGCCAAACAATGGGACGCCTCGCTTTCCGCCGATGTGCAATATAATACCCTCACGTCCAATATGGACGGCTTTGTATTCCCCAAACGCTTAACTACGTTGGTGGCACTGGCTACCGCTGCCGAGTTGGGAAAAGTAAAAATGCAGGGAAGCCTGTTAGCCACTTTTGTGCGCGAACGCATCAATTCCGGCAACGCCGCTGCTGACAGCACCGTGAGGGCTGCTCCTGACAAGAAAGAATTTACGCCCGCATTTTTTGTTTCCTACAAACCTTTTCAAAACCGGGATTTCAACATTCGGGCTTTTTACAAATATATTTTCAGGATGCCCACGCTCAACGATTTATATTATACCGACATTGGCAATATTGACCTGAAACCTGAATTTACCCATCAATATAACCTGGGCTTTCTGTACAGCAAGGGCTATGCAAAGCGCTTCCTTAAACAATGGAGCTTACAGGCTGATGCCTACTATAACGAAGTGACCAACAAAATTGTGGCCGTGCCAAAAGGCAGCGGGCAATATCGGTGGATGATGATGAACCTGGGCTATGTGGAGATAAGGGGGCTGGATGTGGCGGCATCTGCAGTAATGGAACCCGTGAAGGAGGTGTTGCTGAACATAAAAATGACCTACACCTACCAAAAAGCGCAGGACTTTACCAAACGCGCAAGCGAGATATTGCAAAAAACAACATGGGGCGGACAGATAGCCTATATTCCCTGGCACAGCGGTTCCGTCATTGCCGGGCTTACATACAGGAGCTGGATGCTTAATTACAGCTTCATCTATGTGGGCGAACGGTATCATTCTTCGGCAAATATACCCGCAGAATATGAGCAGCCTTGGTACACCAGCGATATGGGGATTGCCAAAAACCTGACATTCAGGAAGACCCGTATGCGTATTGGTGCAGAAGTGAACAACCTGCTTAGTCAGGATTATGAAGTAGTGCTGAACTATCCCATGCCGAAACGTAATTATAAACTTTCATTAACCGTAGAGCTATGAGGATAATGAAAAGAAACAGATTCCTGCTTTATAGCATCATCGTTTTATTAACGGTGGTGAGCTCCTGCCGCAAGGATGTGGAATTGGTGCTTTCGGAAGATATTGCCGTGGGCAACCCTGATATTATCAAGGGCTACAAAGGTTTTTACCTCCTCAACGAGGGCAATATGGGCAGCAACAAGGCTACCCTCGATTTCTTTGATTTCCGTACCGGCATTTATAAAAAAAATATCTATGCCGAAATAAACCCGCACGTGCCAAAAGAGCTGGGCGATGTAGGCAATGACATCGGTATTTATGGTGGAAAACTGTATGCCGTTATCAATGTTTCTAACAAAATAGAAGTGATGGACGCGGAAACCACCAAGCGTATCGGGCAAATAAACATACCCAATTGCCGCTTCATCAAGTTTTATCAGGGCTATGCTTATGTCACGTCCTATGCCGGGCCGGTGATTATTGACCCCAATTATCAACAGCTTGGGTATGTGGCCAAGATCAACACCTTTACCCTGAAGGTGGTAGACAGTTGCCTCGTGGGTTTTCAACCCGATGAGCTGGAAATAGTGGACGGGAAAATTTATGTGGCCAACTCGGGCGGATATATGGGCGCCAGCAGCACAGAAGGATATGAACGCACCGTTTCGGTAATTGATATCGGAACATTTAAAGAAGAAAGGCGTATAGATGTGGCTTACAACTTAGAGCGCATAAAGGCCGACCAGCGAGGCAACCTGTGGGTAAGCTCGCGCGGCGATTACAAAGGGCTGCCCTCGCGCCTGTTTTTTATTGACAGGGAAAAGGGCAAAGTGACCGATACCATACCCATTGCCGCATCCAATTACTGGATAGATGACGACCTGTTGTATGTGTATGGTACGGAGTGGAGTTATATTACCAACAGTTGGGATATTTCGTACAGCGTGGTGGACACCCGCACGCATGAAATTGTGAGCCATAAAATTATTACCGACGGCACCGACAAGGAAATCGAAAAGCCATACGGCATCATGGTGCATCCCGAAACAAAGGATATCTACATCACCGATGCGGGAAACTATGTAACGCCCGGGGTGGTGTATTGCTTCGACAAAAGCGGGAAAAAGAAATGGAACGTGGTAGCGGGCAATATTCCGGGGCATTTTGCCTTGTTGCCGGTGTATGAGTAGTAAGTAATGATAAAGGCTGAAAGCTTACAGCTTATTGATTAATAAAAATTGAATATTTATGAAACAGAAAGTTTTTTACATCGTGCTGCTGGCGGTCGTTTTGATAACGTCCTGCCGGAAACAGGAGTATTTAGCACCCGTGGTTTCGGGTGCAGGTGCAGGCACGGACACGCTGAACATTGGTGATAAATTAGTACTGGCACCGGACATCACCAACCTGAAAGGTAACAACTACACCTGGCTGGTGAACGGAAAAGAAGTAGCGACAGGAGAAGTTAATTATATTTTCACGGCTACCGAGCCCGGCGATTTCACCGTAACCTTCCGGGCGGGCAATAAAGGCGGCACGGGCGAGCAGGCTTTTAAAGTATTTGTAGAAAAGCCGCTCACGATTGCATTACAAAATACATTTACGGTACCAAAATGCAAAGTGCTGGAAATAGCCCCGACGATTTCCGGCCCGGACAGAAATGACTATAAATATGAATGGGTGGTCGGCGATTCTATCATCGGGCAAGCACCCGCTATTGATTTTATTTCCGTGAAAGAGGGAAACTATTCGTTTGCGCTCAAGGTAACGGCCGGAAAACAGACAGCGACAACCACCTGCAATGTAACAGTGGAAAATGCAGAATATTCCGCATACGCCACCAAATTGCTGGATTATATGCCCAGCAATGCAAACGGTAGTAGTTTTAACTGGGTAACACCTTTTGCAAATGGAACACAATTTCTCAATACGTATAACGATTACCTCACCGCGCTTTCCCAATATATAAAAACCAATCCGCTTATTGACCTTGGGTTAGGATGGTGGGGAGGCTATGCGGTATATGGCTTTGACCATACCATTGTGGATGTATTAGGGAAAAGCGATATACAGCTTTTTGTGAATGATTATTATCCAAGCTATCCATCTTATTTTGTAGCCTATGACAAAAACAAAAATGGAATACCTGATGATGAGTGGTACGAAATCAAGACATCTGTATATGGAACGGAAGATATTAAAGATTATCAAGTTACGCTTTCTTTAAATACGCAAAACATAGACCAAAAGCAAGTTATTTATGAGTGGAAAGATAATCAGGGAACAGAAAAAGCCTGGTCGTGGACAATCCCTTCAGAAAGCGCAGCTCTTTCCGTGCCCGGAAATTACTATACAAACAATGCTGTTAAGGTGTATGACGGATGGAAAAATTCATATACACTAAAAGGGAAAATGATAAAAACCAGCATTACCAGACAGGTGCTATACAAGGATACGAAAACCCTGGATATTACCAATGCCGTGGATCAGACGGGAGCGCCGGTTCGGCTACAGGGAATTGATTTTCTGAAAGTACAAAATATGTCTGTTCCCTATTTCAGAACAAACACCGACCCCATAACAGGCATTAACCAAAGAATTTCGGGCGTAAAAGACATAAATCTGTAACACCTTTTAATTATTCATTTTAAAAAATTCGGTATGAAAAAAATAAATTTTTTTTTATTGGTGCTTGCTTCCGTAACACTATTTGTGGGATGTTCAAGACAATTAGACACACCGGCCGTTTCAGGAATAGAATTAAAGGCCGATACTAAATCAAGAAAACTTTTAAGTGCCATTTCGTTAGCATCAGAACTCGATACCATAACGTTAAATGCAACCAACGGTATCGCCACTACTGGCGGGTATTATTGGAATCAGACTTATACCAATACGAATTTTCAGACTACGAATTTCAAATTCTCTCACACGGCCAATGTAAGTTGGAATTACTGGGACGGTTTTACACTGTCTAACGTGGCCGATACTACCAATTATGGAACTCCTGGACATTCAGAAGGGTGGCTGCCTCACCAATGGGGAAGTATGGCTGTGCCTACAGGTGCAGAAAGTAAACCCAACTTCCTTGTGGGTTACTGGGGATATTATCTTGACGACCAAAATCCTATTGACACAGCAACGGTATTCGGTGAGAACAAGTATTCTAATTGGGTGAAATTAGGCAACGATATGCTGACCTACACCGTAAGTAAGGTAACCATGGCCATTCATCCCTGGCCCTATTACGGTATTTTGTATGGCGATGGGTTTGCCCGGAAGTTTGTATCCGGAGATTATTTTGACTTGATTGTTTATGGGGTGAAAGCTGATGGAAAGTTCGTAAAAACCTCATCAGGAGACGTAAAATCCATTGAGTATAAAATGGCGGATTATACGGGCAGTTCATTGATTATGCCAACGGGGTGGAAAGATATTACTATTGACTTTGGAACTCCTGTTAAATATCTTGTATTTCAGATGTTCTCGTCTGATTATCATCCTATATATGGGCCTAACACAGCCGTTTATTTTAATCTGCGAGATATTGTAATGCAATAACCTTCTGAAAAAAGAAAAATGAATATACAGAGCCCGTTATGTAGTCGGGAAACCGCTGTAAAGAACGATAACTAAAAATATAAATACTGATGAAACAGATAAATAAAACAGATTTAGCCTATTATTTTTTATTCCTGCTGTTTTTTGTGGCAAGCTGCGGTAAAAAAGATGCCGAGCTTCCTGAAACCGCGCCCGTTATTTCGGGATTAGACCCGCAATATTACCTGATAGTTAGGGATGAACTGGTATTGTCTCCCCAAATAGAAAATCGGGTGGACTCCGTGGTATGGGTATTGGATGGCAAACGGGTAGCCAATGCTCCGCAGTACACTTTCAAAGCGCCAACAAATCCGGGAACATTTAATATTGTAGTAATGGCTTACAACCGGGGCAATGTTGTTCAGCAAATCATTACAATAACAACAGGCCGGTTTATCAATGTATCTACAACTCCTAATACGATTCTCCAACTGGAGCCCTCTTTAAAATTTGCTGACAGGAATGATGTAAAATGGGAGGTGTTATCTGCCCCGTCTGAATTGTATCGCCTGACGGATGCGAATACCAAAACGCCCCTGTTCATTTCGGCAGACAAAGGCAATTATCAGATAAAGCTCTCTTCAGGCAACATAGCTGATACAGTTATCGTTACCGTGCAACAGGATTTAGTAACCCGGACGCCTTATATCACTAACGTGTTTGATTTCCTGCCGGCACCCGGTCAGTTTGTAAATGAGCTGCCGCGATATACAGAGGGAGACACCCGCGAGAACATGATAGAAAAAGCTGCAGCATCCCTGAGAGGGGAAAATGCCTCAATGGTTTCTCTCGGCGGTTGGGGTGGTTATGTGGTTTTCGGATTTGATCATACCATCGTAAACGTGGAGGGCAGGCTCGATTTTCGCATTTTAGGGAACGCGTTCGGTGCTGCAAGCAACCCAAATCCCGATGCGCCTTTCGGCGGCAGCTGTGAGCCGGGCATTGTTATGGTAGCTTATGATAAGAACAAGAACGGCAAACCCGACGATGATGAATGGTACGAAATAAAAGGCAGCGCCAATTTCTCTGCGGAAAATGAAGCGTGGTATAACGCTGCTGTAGCAAAGGGCAATGATGTGCGTACTTTCAGGAACTATGAAATGACCTATCAAAAACCTGCGTACGAAACGCCTGAGCAGGCCGGAGAGCCGGATAACCCGGGCAGCTTTGTAACTATTACCAATTATATCCGCTGGACAGATAACCAGGGACAGAACGGGTATAAAGTAAAAAATGTGTACCATAACCAATCCTATTACCCGGCATGGATAAAAGAAGATAAAATTACCTATAAAGGTATCCGTCTGGCCCAAAACGGCATAGACGAAAGCGGAGCTGGAAGCTATTACGTGCTTTATGGGTTCAGGTATGGTTATGTAGATAATTATCCCAACACGCACAACAACGCCGGTATTGATATTGACTGGGCTATTGACAAAAACGGTAATAAGGTCAGCCTACCCGGGATTGATTTTATAAAAGTATATAATGGTGTTGACCAGGAAAACGGCTGGCTGGGCGAAGCCTCTACCGAAGTAGGCCGTGGTGAAGACCTGCATTTGTTAAAGATTAAAATACCAACAATCAATAATTAGGTTGCAAAGTATTTAATAAGTATCGTCATGATGAGCGAAGTGAACCGGAGCCGAACCATCTCCTTAATTCGATGAGATCCTTCGGCTGCGCTCAGGATGACGGTTATAATAGTATAAACCACTTTCAAACAAAGAATTAAAATTTATGAAGAGAAAAATTGTAGCGCTTGGCGCATTGTTAGCAGTGATTATTGCATCCTGCTCAAAGAAGGACACCATTGCTCCAACCCCTGTTGATGCTCCCGAAGTATCAATAGAAAACCTGCTGGCAGAAACAGCAGTAGCACAGGAAGACACTTTGTATTTTAAAGCGAAAGTAACCGAAAGCACCACTTACACCTGGTCGGTAGATGGCAAGGTTTCCGGAACGGATTCTGTATTCAAATTTGTGTCTTCCGATCTGGGAGCACACAGCATATCGCTTGTAGCTTCCAAACAGGACAAACAGGCTTCTGCACAAACAAATATTACCGTTTATGGCAAATATAAATACGGCACTTTTATATTGAATGAAGGTAATATGACTTCCGAAAACGGCTCGCTTATTTTTATCAGCCCGAAAGGAAAAGTTACAGACAGCGCCTATTTCAGAGCTAATGGTTCATTCCTTGGCAATGTAACACAGGATCTGTTTATCCATAATGGCAAGATGTACATCATATCCCAAAATGGTAAAACAAATGCGGTGGGTGCTGGTTTTGAAAATGATGGGATGCTGGTAGTTGCCAATGCCGAAACCCTTAAAAAAGAAGCAGCTTACAATGATGAATTAAGCGCTCTAAGCTGGCCCACACATGTGGCGGTTTTAAACGAGCAGAATGTAATCCTGCGCGATAATGCAGGATTGTATCGCTTTAATACTACTACCAAAGCACTAACTTTTATAAAAGGCTCTAAGTCTGCCGCTAAGTCAACTATGGCGGTATCTAACAACAAAGTATTTGCTGCTGCAGGCGCAAAGGTATATGTGGTAGAAGCTGATAAGGATACCATTTCGTATGGCATAGATATGAAAGCATCAGTAACCGGCGTAGTGAAAGCTAATGATGGAAATATATGGGTAGCTACGACGGGCTCACCCAATAAGATTTCAAAAATAAATTACCGCGACTACTCAGTTATTAAGGCAAACGACATCACTACAGGAAATGTAGGTAATGGCGGATTTGCGGCTACCCCCGGTATTACGGCAAAAGGTGATACACTTTATTTCAGCAATCTGGGCACTAAAATCTATCGGCATGTTTTCAGTATCAATACTACCGAGTTTTTAGTAGATGCAAAAACCATGGTGAATGATGCCAATATAGTGTACAATACGATTGCGGTGCATCCCATAACCGGCGAAGTATATCTGAATACCATAAAGGGTTACGGTTTGAATTTCCTGATCAATAATATCAGCGTATTTAATTTTAGCGGGAAGACCCCCAAATTAAGCGCTAACTATCAGGATTACACCCATTTCCCTGCGGGTATATTCTTTACATATAATTTTGAGTAAGAAATAATACCAAATGTCTTTGAAGCCCTATAAGGTTTACCCAAATCTTATAGGGCTTTTGTTGTTCTATAACCATTACGCCCCGATGTTAGTATCTTTATATACATGAACTACAAGATACTCGCCACGTATGATAACTATATTGCCGCGCACCTTGCTTTGGGCCTGTTGCAGGAAAACGATATCAATTGCTGGCTAAAGGATGAGAATACCGTGACCATTTATCCCGGCTCTACTTTTGCCGTGGGCGGCATCAAACTGATGGTTGCCGAGGTGCAGCTCGAAAGGGCAGCACAAATATTGGCCGCCAACAGGGCAGCCCATCTTGCAAAAAAGGCTTGTCCGCGTTGCGGTTCAAAAAACGTGGAGTATGTCGGCACCCCGCGCAAGGCATCTAACTGGCTGGCCAATCTGGCAAGTGCCGTTTTTGGCGGGGGCGTTGCCATGCCCGTTGATAAAGTGATGCACTGCTTTGATTGCGGCCACGAGTATGAGGTTGACGAATAGCCGATAACCGTGCGCAAATTTATTGCCGTGCATTGCCAAAAAATAAGACATTTGCTTTCAATACATGGATGTTATGATAGATAATCTGAAAGATATAAAACATGCTTTTTTTATAGGAGTGGCCGGGGCGGGCATGAGCGCCATCGCACAATACTTGCGCGGCACGGGGCTGCACGTTAGCGGTAGCGACCGTTTTTTTAATGAGGGCAAGGCCGGGGATATCAAAGAGAAATTGATGGCCGAGGGCATTACGTGCTATATGCAGGACGGCAGCGGCATTACGCCGGACGTGGATATGGTCGTGGCCTCCACGGCCATCGAGGACACGGTAGTGGAGATACGGAAGGCAAAGGAACTGGGAATTCCCATCCTGCGGCGGTCGGAGTTGCTGGCGCTTATCGCTGCAAGTAAAAAGACCATCGCCGTGGGCGGCACCAGTGGCAAAAGCACCACCACGGCTATGTTGTTTGATGTGTTATCCCATGCGGGCGTATCTCCTTCTATCATAGGTGGTGCGGGTTTGATAAGCCTGATAAAAAAAGGCAAAATCGGCAATGCTTTTGTAGGGCAGGGCGACTGGCTGATTATTGAGGCCGATGAGAGTGATGGTTCTATCGTGCAGTATAAACCGGAAATCGGGCTGTTGCTGAATATCGAAAAAGACCATAAGGAAATGGACGAGCTGATGCAGGTTTTTGAAGTGTTCCGCAACAATAGCCGCTCATTTGTGGTGAACCGTTCAAACCCACATGCCAGGCTGCTTTCCGTAAACCCGCAAAATGATTTTTCGTTGGACGGAACTTCGGGCGATGCCGGGTATATTGCCACCGGATATGAGCAGGAAGGTTTTAGGATTTCTTTTTTGATAAACAATGTGCCGTTCCGGTTGAATGTGGCGGGTCGGCACAATATGGAAAATGCCGTGGCGGCAAGCGCTGTGGCGGCTTTGATTGGCGTGCCGTTGCCTATTGCCGCAGAAGCGTTGGCAGGTTATGAAGGCATCTATCGCCGTTGTCAGGTGCTGGGGCAAAAGGACGGCGTGTGGGTAGTGGACGATTTTGCGCATAATCCCGTGAAATGTGCCGCGGCCATCCGTTCGTGCCAACCGGTGACGGACAAGGTGGTGGCTTGGTTTCAGCCGCACGGGTATGCGCCAACACGTTTTTTAAGACAGGATTTTGTACAGGAAATATCGCAGGCACTGCGCGAAAATGACGAGATATGGATGAGCGAGATATTTTACGCAGGGGGAACAACAACAAAAGATATTTCGGCCAATGATCTGATAACGGATATTCAAGCAAATGGCAAGAAAGCCTATTTTGTGCCCGACCGCGCTAATCTTTTGCAAAACCTGCGCGCACATCTCACGCCCGGCTCCGTGCTGTTGCTCATGGGCGCACGCGACCCGTCATTGGAAACTTTTGCGAAAGACCTGTTTGCTGCTTTGTAACTATATGGCCAGTTCCGCGACCGGTCTGTCGATAAAAGCTTTTTGAAGATACAGGCACATCACCATCAATAAACTTTGGTTAACGGCTTCGTTAGAAAAATCTTCTATCGTGCAACTTGCCACAGGCTCTTGTTTGTATTCTTCGATGATGTCCACTGTTTGATGGTGGTTGTCATAGCGCAGATAATAGCGTTTGTCATCGGTTTCTATATATTCGGCATCGCCGTCTTTGCGAAAATGGCCTAACTGCACGCCGTATTCGTTCTCGATAACTATTTTATTTTTGAAAATACCTCTCTTTCTGTAATGAAAGAGCCGCTTGTCGCCTTCTTCTGTTTCCAGATACATTGTATCGGGCGCGTCTTTATACACGAGTGTGAGCATTTTTCGCCCGTTAATCCATAAACCATAAGCACTTTTACCTAAACCACTCGTAATCGCTTTCCATTGCATATAGTAATGTTTTACTATCACAAATTTACGTTATTCATTTGCGGTTACAATCTCTTAATAAAAAATTAATATTAAGATAATATGGCAAAAAGAAAACTGTTGTTTTCATATTCCATTGATAATAAATAGGTTACTTTTATAAATAATGCCTAATATAAAAGAACAACAGCACAATTATCAACAATAATATCAGTATGGAGAAATAAAGCCACCACTGCGCTTTAAGCTTATGACGGTTGTCCCGTTTTCTTTTTCGGGCTGTTTTCTTGCGCAGTTCGCGGTTTAGCCCGTCCACAATAAGCAGGATGCGTTCCTTTTCTTTTATTTCCTGAAGGCCGTCCATGGCATCGTTGCCAAAGGGGTCGTCCACCAGTTGTTTTTCCAACTCGTGCGCTTCGGGCTGCCCAAGTTCCCCGTTCAGGTATTTGAGCAAATCCTCTGGTCTGGCATCCTGCTGCCCATCTTGCAATATGTCCTTTATTTCGTCAGCCATTGCTGCGTTTCAATTGCGTTAATTTTTTTTCGACAATCAATTTCAGGTTGCGCTTTCCGTTTTGTATATAGCTCTTCACCTCTCCAAGGCTAAAACTTGTTTCTTCGCTTATTTGTTGATAACCCTTTTTTTGCAGGTAGAACAAAGTTATACATATCCGTTGTTTGTCGTTCAGTTCCTCCAAAGATGCTTCCAGCACATCCAGCGAAAGTTCTTTTTCCTGCAACTCCTGTCGGGTGTCGGGGCTTGTTGCCAAGCCGTTGCCGTTATCGGCGGTAAAGGTCGCGGGCATTATTTTTTTTCTGTCGCGCAGCAAGGTGAGACAATGGTTTCGTGCTATCGTGTACAACCAGGATTTAAAATAATCTATTTTGTATTTGTGTACTTCCGATATAACTTTTGTAAACACCTGTTGCACGGCATCGCGCGCCTCGTCCTCGTCTTTGAGATATTTCATGCACAGGCCAAACAGCAACAGTGTATAACGTTGCAGCAAGATGCCCAACCATTCGTTATCGTTGTCCTGCAAGTAGCGTTGCAGCAATCCGTCATCGGCAATATGTGCGTACTTATCCTCTGACACCCGGCTAAATTATTTATTTTTTCTGTTAAGATGCAATTGGCCGTTGTTTTCCATAAAAATCGAAATGTTTTTGAAATCATTCACAATGTCGCTCATTTTTGCGTTTCATGCTGATGGGTGTACTGATTGAATAAAATATGCTTTATATTGCGGTATGCAATATGCGATAGTTACTGCGGCAGCGGCACCGGTGCGGCTAAAACCCAATCACCGGGCGGAAATGAGCAACCAACTGCTTTTTGGCGAGGCCGTTAAGATAGTCCGGCACAAAAAGCATTTTTGGTACAAAGTGCAAAGCCTTTACGATGGTTATGAAGGATGGGTAACGCATCACATGATTTTGGGCGTAACGCAACAGGAGGCGGATCGGCCGGTCGCGTTTTTGGCGGCAGACCTGCTAAACAAAGTAGAAACGCCCGGTGGTATCATACACGTGCCGCGCGGCGCGTTCCTCTTCGGGCTAAACGGGAATGCCGGCGGTGTTGACGCTTTTCCTTACAAGTACAAGGGGGCAAAAGTTGTCTTCAAAAAGGAGAATACCGAAAGGGTGGTTGCTGTTGCCAAGGAATATCTCAACGCGCCTTATGCGTGGGGCGGCAAAACCATTTTGGGTATTGATTGCAGCGGTTTTGCGCAGACGGTCTATAAAATGTCGGGTATGCCCATCCTGCGCGATGCCCGGCAACAGGCAGGGCAAGGTAAACTGATAAAAAAATTAAAGAACGCAAAAGCCGGGGATTTGGCATTTTTTGACGATAAAGAAGAAATCGTGCATGTAGGCATCTTGTTAGGCCCGGACAAAATCATCCATTCCGCGGGCAAGGTGCGCATTGATGATATAGATGAACAAGGCATTGTAAACGTGGATACGGGTAAGCGTACCCATTCGTTAAAATTGATAAAACGCTTTTTTTGATTCCAAAAAAAACATAGCCATCACATCTGCAATGGCTATGTTTAAAGAAATTGAAAAACGAACAATCCTGTTTTGTTATATCAATCCCGCTAATTCAAGACTTTTCTTTTTCAGTTTACGTTCTTCAAGATTTTCGATAATGGGATCAGGCTCCAATATCAGTGAAGTATCGTTTTCGCGCCACCAATTGCTGTCCTTTAATTTTTGCAAAGCAATAACCCCGCTCAGATATTTCCTGTCTTCCTGTGCGTGCCATTGTTCTATCCATTCAAAATCATCGCGCGGAATATCGGCCAGGTTGTTAAAGCTGACATATACTTTCAGATAAATATCATTGTTCAGCACATGCGGCGTGTGATGGTATAGTTTTTTATACTCGTATTTATAACGATAACGCAAAGCGGAAATATCGCTTAGCACTGCCGAGGCGGTGGGGAAACTTCCCGCGCCCTTGCCGTAGAAAAACTGCTGATCGGCAAAACCGCTTTCTATCACCACGCCGTTGTACTCATTTTTTACGAATGACAACGGGCTGTCGCTTGTAACAAACTGGGGCAACACAAAGGCACCTACCCCGCCGTTGATTAATTTCTTGGCCTGGGCGACCAGTTTTATCTGCTGGCCACGCGCTTTTGCCACCGCGGCATCCGATTTGTTGATGTTCTGTATGCCATTGAACAATATTTTATCAGGCCCCGTCACGATGCCGTAAGCGTGGTTCAACAACAACGTCCATTTGTTCACCGCGTCAAAGCCTTCCACGTCCAGCTTGGGATTGCTTTCGGCAAAGCCCAATTGTTGCGCCAACAACAATGCTTCCTTAAACTCAAGGTTGTCCTCGAACATCTTGGTAAGAATGAAATTTGTGCTGCCGTTCACTATTGCGCGGATGCTGTGCAACAAATCATTGTCGTAATATTCTTCCAGGTTTCGGATAACGGGAATGGACGCACATGCCGAGGATTCGTACAAAAACGAACGGCCTGTTTTCTGTTGAATGTCGAGCAGTTCCTGCAAATGCTCGGCTATCATTTTTTTGCTGGAACTTACCAAATCCTTTTTTTGCGTCATCGCTGTTTTGGCAATTTCAAACGCGGCATCCGCATCATCAATCACTTCCACGATAACGTTTATATCCTTATCGTACAAAAGCTCATCTTTATCCGAGGTAAACAATTCTGCGGGCGCGTTGCGCTTTTTGTCAGGATGTTTGATGCATATTTTTTTGATAGATGCTTTTAGGGACGGCGTTTGTTGCAGCACTTTGTAAAGCCCTTCTCCCACAACGCCAAACCCAAACATGCCTATTACTAAATCTTTATGTCTGCTCATTTTTTATGTGTTTAAAAATTCTTTTATTGCATTACTAATTTGCTCAAACTCCAACAGGAAGCCATCATGCCCGTAATCGGACGTGATTAGTTTTAAAGAAGCTGTTGGAATTTGCGCAGCTAATAACTGCTGTTCTTCAAGGGGGAAGAGTATATCGCCTTCCAATGCGAGTACCAATGTTTTGGCCTTTATTAATTTCAATGCCTGTTCCACTCCGCCACGCCCGCGCCCGAGGTTATGGGAGTCCATGCTTTTGCTCAGCGCATAATAGCTGAATGCATTGAACCTTGCTGATAACTTTGTGCCCTGATAACGCTGATAACTTTCGCTCTTGAAATTGTCAATCTTTTCATCCGTGCTTTCGGATTGCGTTTTATTATAAGCCGTGGCATTACGATAGGACAATAAAGCGATGCTGCGCGCCACTTCTAACCCTTTCTTTCCGGCATCCTCGTGCTTTTCGCCCCAGGTGGCATCCGCTTCGATGGCAAAACGCTGCGAAGCGTTGAAAGCCTTGCCCCAGGCAGAATGTGCCGCATTGGTGGCAAGCGGTATGATGTACTCGAACAAGTCGGGGTCTTGTATGGCCCACTCCAAAAGCTGTTGTCCGCCCGTGCTACCACCGATACCTATTTTTATCCGGGTGATGTCCAGCTCTTTTTGAAGAAGCCGGTACGCGCGCACCATATCCCGTATTGTGAAAAAAGGGAAATCATGGAAATAGGGAACACCTGTTGCCGGGTTTTCGTCTAGCGGGGAAATGCTGCCATAGCAACTGCCGGGCATGTTTACGCAAATGATAAAATGCCTTGTCGGGTCAAAAAGTTTGCCCTCGCCCACCATCTCGGGCCACCACTCGTGCGGGTTGCTGTTGGCCGTGAGCGCATGAAATATCCAAATCACATTGTTCTTATCGGCACTTATTTTGCCGTAAGTGGAATACCGCAAATGCAGGTTGGGCACCGAAAGCCCGCTTTCCAGCACAAATGGTTTTGGGTATTTAAAAAATTTTTCTTCCATGTACACTGTTTCTATAACGCTTGGTTCTCAAAAAGAGGCTATCTAAAAAGTTGTCATTTCGACCGGCATAAAATGAAGCGGAGAAATCTTTTATTTATTTCGCTACACTGCACGCTCTCTATGACGGCAGTAGTCTTTTAGACAGCCTCTTTTTTTATGTTCATTTATCAATAATTTCCTTTTTGTATTTCCAAATCCGGTGTGCGGGAATTGCTCATCTGTGTTATGCTGTTGAACGGAGCGTCGCAACGCAGATGCCATATATTGCTTTGTTGGCTTCATAAAATCATCCCCGCGAAAGCGATATTTATCTTCTCCTGACGAATTAAGCGAATACTTTTTCAAATGCCTGTTCGATATCTGTCTTGATGTCGTCAATATGCTCAATGCCCGCGCTGATGCGGATAAGATTGGGCAATGCGCCTGCGGCTATCTTTTCTGTTTCGCTAAGTTGCTCGTGGGTGGTGGAGTATGAATGAATGGCGAGGGTTTTGGCATCGCCCACATTTGCCAAGTGGCTTATCAACTGTAACGAGTTGATAAACTTTTTTGCATTCTCGCTGCCGCCCCTGATGCCGAACTGCAACACACCGCCGAACCCGTTCTTCAAATATTTTTTTGCCAGTTCGTGATATTCGCTGCTTTCCAATCCGGGATACCAAACAAATTCCACGCGCGGATGCTGCTCCAGCCATTTGGCCAATGCCAGCGCATTGTCAACCGTACGTTGCACGCGCAGCGACAAAGTTTCCACACCCACTAACAACTGGAACGCGTTAAAGGGACTGAGCGCAGGCCCTAAATCCCGCAAACCTTCCACCCTTGCCCTGATGGCAAAGGCGATATTGGGCAGCCCCAGCGGGTTGCCCTCGCCAAAGGTTTTCCAAAAATTCAGCCCGTGATAACCTTCCGAGGGTTCGGAGAATTGCGGGAACTTGCCGTTGCCCCAATTGTAATTGCCGCCGTCCACAATCACGCCACCGATGCTCGTACCATGGCCGCCAATCCATTTTGTGGCAGATTCCACCACCACATTGGCGCCGTGTTCCAATGGCCGGAACAGATAACCGCCTGCCCCGAAAGTATTGTCCACCACAAGCGGGATATCAAACTCTTTGGCCAAGGCCGCTATTTTTTCAAAGTCGGGAATATTTAATTTGGGATTCCCGATGCTTTCGAGATATAGTGCTTTTGTTTTTTCATTTATCAGGGAACGGAAACTGTCCACATTATCGCCATCGGCAAACCTGACCTCAATGCCAAGTCTTTTAAAGGCCACCTTGAACTGGTTATAAGTACCTCCGTATAAAAAAGAAGAAGTGACCAGGTTCTCGCCAGCCTGCAAGATATTGTGCAATGCCAAGAATTGCGCCGCCTGACCAGAAGCTGTGGCTACTGCTGCCACGCCACCTTCTAACGCCGCAATGCGCTGTTCAAACACATCGGTGGTCGGGTTCATGATGCGGGTATAGATGTTCCCGAACTCCCGCAGGCCGAACAGATTGGCCGCGTGGTCGGTATCCTTAAACTGATAAGAGGTTGTTTGGTAAAGCGGCACGGCGCGGCTGCCCGTAGTGGCGTCCGGTTGCTGGCCTGCATGTAATTGTAGTGTATCGAAATGTAAAGAAGTGCTCATTGTAATTTATTTTTAAAGATGTAAAAAAGAAACGATATCTGCCGGAAAGCGGCCCGCGTAGGGCGCTAAAAAATTATATCATGCCCCGAAAGGCATATAGCACATACAACAACACAATATATTATTAGTTCTGCTCACAGAAGCATAATGAGTCTGTTGCTGCTTTTCGTTCCTTAAAAAAATAGACACCTTTTTCATTGTGTTTTGTTTTTTACATATTCTTCTTTTCATCAAGCGGTTCTTTGTAATAAACCGCCAACCAAGAAGCGCAAAAAAAGCCCGTCCGGTAAGCCGGACGGGATATAGCATTTTAAAAAATATTAAATGGAACATTCCTCGGCTTATCTCTCCCGGCTTTGCCAGGCTGGAATTGGCACCTTGCACCAGCGTGCAGGTTGCCAAGGCTTCACAGGGCCATACCCTCTGCCTTTCTTGATAAGTAATGAAAAGAACTGGAGTGCAAAGATAAGGGTAAAACAGAAAAACAAAATAAAAATCCTTATGTGAGCAACGAGAAAAGTTATCGGTAAAATATTCAAATAGTAAAAATGCGGATACCGGTTTTAGGCCGATATGCAACTAATATACGATTGCGTATTAATCGTTTTCGTCCGTTCCGGCAGGAATGCCTTTGCGCTTGTGATAGTTGCTGTACCATATACTGCCGACAATACAGATGACGATGACGAGCAGCGAAAGCACGACCTGCTGGTTTTTGGACAGTACCATGCTTATCCATTTTTCCACAAGCATCTTCACGCCGATAAACACCAGCACGATGGAGATGCCTTGTTGCAGGTAATCGAATTTGTTCACTGCACCCCGTAGCAGGAAGAATAATGAGCGCAGGCCCAGTACCGCAAATATGTTGGAAGTGTAAATGACCATCTTGTTGGTGGAAATACCCATCACCGCCGGGATGGAATCCACGGCAAACACAAGGTCTATCACGGACAGCATCGCCACTACCACAAAAAGAATGGTATAGTATCGCTTGCCGTTTTCGCGGATGATGTATTTACCGTTGCCGTCGTGCGGCACCAATGGAAGCATTTTTTTCATCCATTTATATACCGGATGCGTATGCGGGTCAAATTCCTGTTCGTCGCTGGCCGTGAACATTTTGATGCCCGTGAACACAAGGAACGCGCCAAACACATAGAGCACCCAGTGAAAACGGTTCACCAGTTCCACGCCCAGCGTGATAAAAATAATCCTGAAAACAATCGCCATCAGCACACCGAAAAGCAAGGCGCGGCCGTAGTATATCTCCTTTATGTTAAAGGCACTAAAAATCAGCACAAAAACAAAAATGTTGTCAATACTGAGGCTTTTTTCCATCAAGTAGGCGCTCAGGTATTCCAAAGAAGCCGTCTTTCCTTCCTCATACCAAAGGAACAGGCAGAAGCCCAGCCCAAGTACTATCCAGAAAATGGATTGCCAAAGCGCCGTTTTTAGAGTGATTGCCTGATTTTTCTTGCTGAACAAACCCATGTCGAACACAAGCGCCACGAGTATTACGATACCGAATACAAGGTAAGAAATCTGGTTTGGTGTCATATATTGTTTTAGGGGTTACACGGCAAAACTTTCGCCGCAGGCACAGGTACGCGCCGCATTGGGGTTGTTAAAATAAAAGCCCTTGCCATTCAACCCTTCCGAAAACTCAAGCGTGGTGCCCAAGAGGTATAAAAGGCTTTTCATGTCTGTCACCACCTTCAGTCCGTTGTCTTCAAATACCTGATCGGTGGGCTTTGACTGGTTATCAAAATCCATCTGATAGCTAAGGCCGGAGCATCCGCCACTTACCACGCTGACGCGCAGAAAATAAGAAGGGT
Organism: Niabella sp.; assembly: GCA_047601605.1. Lineage (GTDB taxonomy): Bacteria > Bacteroidota > Bacteroidia > Chitinophagales > Chitinophagaceae > Niabella. The sequence goes on along the minus strand of JASGIU010000002.1, from coordinate 328,157 downwards.
CTTCCGTATATCCCTTTTCTTCAAAAATTTGCATGATGCGGGCTTTGGCCTTATCGCTCACGTATATCCCGTTTTCTATTTTTTCCATATTGTCTTGTTGATGCATTTATAAAAACCGATGAAATGCACTGATTGTTTGCCAAACCACAAAAATAATGCAAAGAAGGCAAGCCGCCATTGCGATCAGTGATAAAAAACGGATAATTCGGATGTATTGAGTTGCGGATTTCAAACGTGCTTGTTCTTGTATGGAAAAAAATTGCCAGCAGCGCTTTACATTTTCTGTTTTAGTTATACGCCGATGCAATATATTCGCGTACAAATACCAGACAGGCACATGACATTACCCAAAAAGTACTTAAAGGTCAAGACCTCTTTAATCCCCAATGCAGGCAAAGGACTGTTTACGACCGTGGATATCCCGAAAGGTTCGCTAATCGTAGCGTACGAGGGCAGGCGCTGTGCCTGGAAGGAGGTGGAGGACGATTTCGATAATCCGTATATTTATCATATTGATGATGAAAACGTGATAGATGCGTCGAAAGATTTAAGATCTTTTGGCCGGTATGCCAACGATGCGGCCGGTCTTACCCGGGTAAAAGGCCTCGGTAACAATGCAGAATATTACGAAGAAGGTCTGACGGTTTTTATACGTGCCAAAAAAGACATCCCTGCGGGCAGCGAAATATTCGTTAGCTACGGAAGTGGTTACTGGAAACAAACGCGCGAAAATATTAAGGCCGACAAATTGGCCGTGAAAAAATAATCCATTTTTTATGGTACAGGGTCATATCCGCTACCGCCCCAGGGATGGCAGCGCGAAAGACGTTTGACGGCCAGCCAAAGCCCTTTAAAAATCCCGTATTTCTTGAATGCTTCGATGGCATATTGGGAGCAGGTGGGCGTGTAGCGGCACTTGGGGCCGAGCCACGGGGAAATCACCCATTGGTAAAGTTTGATAAGCGCGATAAAAGGCCAACTAAGTATGCGGAGCAACAGGCGCATGGTGTTGATTTATTATTTTTTGCAAAACTACGCCAACCTGTGCGTATAAATCATGATATAGCGGCATCTCCCGTCCCAGATAAAGGATAAAAACCGAAAAAGCAATGTTTTTTTGCTGCGCCAATGATTGCAAATCTTCCTGTTGCAGCCGGTATGCTTCGCGCAGTTGCCGCTTGATACGGTTGCGGTCAACCGCCCGTTTGAAGTAGCGACCGCTCAGCCCCACCCCGCATTGCACCCCGCCGCCATCTTTTCCTGCCAGATATAATGCCCTTACCTGCCCGTCCTGCACGCGCTTTCCCTTGCCGAAAACAAGCTGAAGCTGCTTGCGGCTCTTGAGTTTTTGTGATTTGGGAAAACCGTACCGTGACATATTGCTTACAAAAATAGCCCCAGTAAATGGAGCTATGATAAATTTTAAGTACCGACAGATGCGGATTACTTCAATCTCCTTTCATCGGAAACGGTCAGCTTTTTGCGGCCTTTGGCACGACGGCTGGCCAGCACTTTACGGCCATTGGCCGTTTGCATACGTTTACGAAAACCATGAACGGTTTTACGACGACGACGATGGGGTTGATAAGTACGTTTCATAATATTTTTATGTTTTCACTATTAATTGAATGTGCATGGGAGAACATGCAATTTTTCAAGTCAGTCAACAGGACACCACTCCCGTTGAGTGTGAAAGGAGTGCAAAGGTAAGGGATTTTTGCGAAATGGGCGGGTTTTGCCTCGTTTTTCAAGCGCGTAAATATTCTTTAGCGGGTTAAAGAACGGTTTACGACATTCTTGAGGATGCTTCAATTGAATGATACCAACGTATCCGAAAGCTAAACCGGAACTGTTTCAGCAGCATCAGGCTTTTTTACTATTACTTTCTTTTTCGTTTTTTTATTTCTTCTGCCCCACCAGATCAGGAAGCCGGTAATGGGCAAGGATGTAGCTACAATGCCGGCCAGGAAGGTGGAGAGCTTTCCGATCTGGCCCCACCATTGCCCCATGTGTAGCTGCCACATGTGGTTGTCTGCTCTTTTATATTTTATGAACCTGGGAGCGAGGGGGAATTTTTCGCCTGTATACCTGTCGTAAATTGTAACATCAGCTTTTTCTATACTTTTCAGTCCCACTTTGCCCGAAGTAAAAAGAAATACGCCCGACTTTTGCTGATCAAAATTCCATACACTTACAGATTCTTTTTTAGGTTCACTGTCCAGTACCTTGTAGGCGAATTCTACAGCGTCTTTAGAAACTTTAGTGCTGTCCATTTTGGGTAATATCTTTCTTATATCGGCTATGGGCGTTCCTGCAGCTTTAAAGATCCCGTTCTTAAGCCCGGGAAACGCGATCATCAGGCCGGTGATGCCTAAGATCAGGCAAATAATGAGCGAATAAAAGCCATATACATTGTGCAGGTCGTAATTCAGACGTTTAAATCTTGCCTTCCACTTAATGGTAAAGCTGGCCTGCCGTGTGGCGCGGTTCCATCTTTTGGGCCACCATAAAACCAGGCCGGTAATGCAGCTGATAACAAAAACAATGGTGGAGATGATCACGATCCAATGCCCCACTTCATGAGCCAGCAGCTCTGAATGTAAATGTGCGGTTACAAAAAAGAAATATACCGTATTATCTTTTTTCAGCACTTCTCCTGTATAAGGGTTCATATAAACCATCGACAGCATCATTGGTTTAGGATTGAAAGCCCTGATACGAATACTCCTGCCCGGATCTTTAAAGAACACGTATTCTGATACCGTATAGCCAGGGTACGCTTTCTTTAAGTTATCATTTATCTGCTGTACAGTGATTCTTGGACCATCCTGTGGAGTAACGTATTTGGCATCGCCCGCCGTAAAATCCATTATTTCATCGCCATACACTACGATGGTTCCTGTAAGACATACAAAAACAAGTATAATACCCGATACAATGCTGGGCCAGAGGTGCAGCCAGGCAATGATCCTGTTGATCAAACTTTCTTTTTTCTTTTTTCGTGGTATCCCGTTGGTTGTAACTGTTTCCATTTGTATAGATAGTTTGAGGTGATGAATATTTTTATGCTACAATTTTACCGGCGCTGTTTTAGGATAAAGATGCTGATATTGTTTAAGCACTGTTTCAGCTTCTTCTGTTTTATTTTGATTTTTAAAATACTTTACTATAAAGTCGAGCATAGGCTCTGACGGCTGGAAGGTATAGTTTAACTTTTGCGAGAAAGCTTTATAATTTTCTTCTAAATAGTTTTTGTTGGCAGTGATCTTTTTGAAATCGCACCAATAGCCGTCAAAAATGAATTTTAATCCGTCGTATGTTGCAGGTAAAGGCAGGGTGCCATGATCCTCATGTTCGTAAAACCTGTATTTCAATGCCAGTGTTTTATTATTTACCGAATCACATATACGGTTGAACGTTCTGATGCTTTCAAAATGCTCATCAAAAGATCCTTTATCCTCATTGTTGGCTTGTGATATATAAGCTCTTGTCTTTTTAAAATTTATCGTGGGCAGCAGTTGATGGGCCTGCTTCAGCATATACTGGTTGTCCCACCAAAGGCTGGGATCGTGTATCAGGTAGGCATTAAAAAAACGGGTATGATTCAGTAATACCCAGGTGGTAAATAAGCCTCCGAAAGAATGGCCGGCAAATATTTTATAGCCATTGGTACGGTAAGCGCTGTCAATGGCGGGCATTAATTCTGTGCTGATGAACTGTATAAAATTCTCGCTGCCACCGCTATTGGTGAACAGCATTTTTGCAGCATCATCGGGCGAGGGTTTAGCAGATTTTGTTGGAGTAAGGTCTCTTGTCCTGTCTGTGTTATCAATTCCTACTACTATCATTTCGGGGATGCTGGCATATACGCCTTTGCTTAAAAAGCGCACAATGGAAACGTAGTAGTCGAAAGCCATTTCCCCGTCCAGGACATATAGAATAGGGTAGGAGGCCGGCGTATATTTTTTGTTGCTGTAGCTTGCCGGAAGCGCAACACGGTAGGGTCTTTTCTCTTTTAAGGTTGCAGAATATAGTTGTTGCCTGGTGCCGGTAAACAGCGAATCCTGCGCGTGGCAGGCTATGCTTGTTATAGTAACCAGTATAAACAAAGCGTATTTTAGCATTTCTTTTTAAATGAAATGTTGGGCCGCATGAACAGCCCAACATTTTATTATTGTACAAAACTAAGTTTTAGAACCTGTAAGTAAGGTTGAATGACAGCATTCTTGTCGGTCCGGCATTCAGCCATGCATTGTATGTAAAGTACTTCTTGTTGGCGATATTGTCTATCTTGGCGGTGAGCCTGAATTTCGTTGCATCGTAAAATACGCTCGCTCCGAAAACTGTATAACCGTCCAACGTAATGGTGTTGAATCTGTTGGTAAATGAGCTACTCTGCCCGTTACCTCCGGCACCAAGCCCAAATCCTTTTAATGAGCCTGAAGTAACGCCGTAATTAATCCAGAGGTTGGCGGCGTGATAGGGAGCGCCTTCCACCCGGTTACCTTCCACCTTTGCTTGCTCAGCGCCATAATATTCTGAATAACGGATATCGTTATAGCCATAGCCCATCGCAATGTTCAGACCGGGAAGTGGATTCGCAAGGATGTCCACATCCACACCACGGCTTTTTTGTGTATTATCCTGTACAGAGTAGGTTGTTCCGGGAACTGCACGCACCTTGTTTTTAACCTTGATATCGTAGTAGCTGACAGTACCTGTCAAACGATGTTGAAATGCGTCGAACTTAACACCACCTTCCAACTGGTTGGCATACTCCGGCTTCAGGAATTTGCCCGCAGAGTCTAAAGCTGTTGTATTGTTGTAACCATTATTGTAGTTGGCGTACACAGAAAGATTGTTCGGAAGAATCTGGTAGGAAATGCCAATTTTTGGAGAATAGGAAGTTTGTTTGTAATCGGAGGCAGGAACCGCAAAGCTGTTAATACGCAGGCTGGCCATCAACAGCAATCTGTCCGTAATGTTCAGTACATTGGAGATATAGGCGCCATAGCTGTTTTGAATGCTTCGGCTTGCGCTGAATCTGTCCTGAATCTTTCCGTTTGGTGCGAGAAATTTATCAATAGCGGCCACGCTGTCTACTTTAGCTTTTCTGAGCATTTTTTGAGCGTCAGTTGCCGTTTCAGGTATTGAATCGTAAGGGATATTGCCTCTGGATTGGCCTACATTGGTTCTGAAATAATCTAGCCCTACCAGCAGCCTGTTACGCATCTGCCCAATCTTAAAATCTCCTATAAAGTTTTGCTGGAATTGTTGCGTGTATAATTGACTGTATGGCATATACAACACACTTCTGGTAATTATTGTAGTAGAGCTATCAGTCTTTTTGTCTGCTGACAGAGAAATATAATAGCTCTCATTGTTACTTCTGGCAACCGAGTAATTGGTTTGCGATGTCCATTTTTCAGAGAGTTTGTAGTCTGCACGTGCGGTAACCGACCACGTTTGTTGTGTACTGTTAAAGTCGGGATTTACATACGAGTTTTTAGGGTTTAGGTGTAAATCTTTAAAGTTACCTGCATATTCACTGTTGGCAGCGGTGCCGCCTGGAGGGGGATTAAACCCAAAAAGAATAATAGGGCGAACGCTCCTGAAATAGTAGCCGTCAAAATGCAGGTTCAGCCTGTCATTGGCTTTTATCAGCAGGGATGGTGCGAGACCTACGTTTTTTTGTGAAATCTGCTGGAAGGTATTCCTGTTATCATATACACCATTTAGCCTTAATAAGGCTGTTTTGTCATCGTTCAAAGGAGTGTTGTAATCTATAGTAGTTCTTGCCATCTCGTAGCTTCCTGTAGTGAAAGAAACCTCGCCGCGTTTTACATCCAGCGGTTGGTTGGTGATCATGTTATATACACCGCCGTAAGAAGCACCCTGATTGCCGCCAAACAAGGTAGCAGAGGGGCCTTTGATAGCTTCTATTCTGTTCACATTGAATAAGTCTGTCAGTGCCACGTAACCGGTCGCTACGCCATTGCGATACATCACGGAGCCGTTAGTGAAGCCGCGCGACATGAACTGCAACGTAGAGCCGCCGCTTCCGCCGGCGATGGATAAATTACTTACACCGGGAATATTCAGCAATGCCTGCTCTGTGGTGGTTACCAACTGGTTCTTTAATAATTCGGCAGGAATTACCGCGTAGTTCTGCGGGTTTTCGGTATAGGTCATTGGCATTCTGGCTACCTGGGTGCTGTTTTTGTTAACGTGCCTGTACGATGAAGATACAATCACGCGATCCAGAACGCTGGCGACTTCTGCCAGCTGGACATCATTAACAAAAACTGTTCCTCTGTTCAGTTCAACAGAAACGGGTTGAGCTGTTACTCCAAGCGATTTAACGGAAATAGTGTATTGTCCGTAAGGAATATTCCTGAACTCAAAATTACCATTGTCATCTGATAAGGTCTGTCTTCCTGAAGGGGTCAATACCAGGATCACATTTTCCTGTGGTTTATCATCGGCACTTAATACCCGGCCTTCAATAACACCGGTTTGTTTTGCCTGGGCAAAAAGAGCGTTTGAAAATGCTGCCCAAAGCAACATCGCGCAAAATAGCGAAACAGAAAATCTGATAATTGTTGATTTATGCATTACAATTTTTTTTGGTGAAAAAATCCTTATTGTTTGTTAAGGGAGTGCAAAGCTAAATGCAGGTTCTCCATTTGTATTTACGAAATCGGGAAATATTTGAAAGAAATTTCACTTTGATGACAGAACGGCAGCAGGGCGTTTCCCGCGCAAGAACAAACCATTTGGAGCTGTTGCTGCAAAACCCCGCTTACCCGCCCCGCTGTTTTACTAAATGCGGAAAATATTTTTGGAGGTATTATTTTGTGTTCTATATTTGTAGAATGAATAAGTTGTCAAAAGCAGAAGAGCAGTTAATGGAGTACATCTGGCAGAAAGAGCGGGCGTTCATGAAAGATTTAATCGAATGCTTCCCTGAACCGCGACCGGCCAACACCACTGTGGCCACACTTTTAAAGCGGATTACAGAAAAAGGATTTATCGCCTACCGGCAGTTGGGCAATTCGCGCGAGTATTATCCGCTTGTCAAAAAATCGGACTATTTCTCTAAGCACGTCAACACGATGATTAAGAATTATTTTGACGACTCGGTTTTGCAGTTCGCGTCTTTCTTTACCAAAGAGACCAATCTTTCGCGCGCGCAATTGGAGGAGCTCAGAAAGATTATTGATTCCGAAATCAAGAAAAAGAAATAACATGCTACCGTATCTTTTTAAAACGATTATTTGCAGTGCGGCGTTTTACGCGCTTTACGCATTGTTTTTTCAACGGGAAAAAATGCTGGTATTCAACCGTGCCTATCTTTTGGCAGGATTGGTCGTGCCGTTTTTTATACCGTTTATGATCATTACGATGAAGGCTACGGCTAACGGGCCCGGCCAGGTGTATAAAGGTTTGCCTGTTTTAACAGATGACGTACCGGTACGGGATTCAGGCTCTTTCGGGCTTGATTATATAAGCTATGCGGCGGTAATCATCTTTGTTTTGATAAGCGGTTATCTGTTCTTTCGTTTTTGGAGCAATTATTTAAAACTAAAAAGAGTTGGAAAGGCAGGGAAGCATTTTTATATGGATGGCATAAGGGTTGTGCTGACCAATGGTCAGATTTCTCCCCATAGCTTTTTAAATACCATTTTTTTAAACAAGACGGAATATGAAACCGGCAGGATAGAGGCAGCGGTATTGGAACACGAGCTGGCGCATATCCGCCAAAGGCACAGTTGGGATATTGTGTTTGTTGAGCTGTTGCAAATTTTTACATGGTTCAACCCGATGATTTACTTGTACAAGCGGTCTATAAAAATCAACCATGAATTGTTGGCCGATGCCGCTGTGGTAAAACGGCTTGATAACGTGCGCGGTTATCAGCATATTTTACTGCAAAGGGCTTTTGCGCAAAACCCGTTGGCACTGGCAAGCAGTTTTCATTTTTTCATCACAAAAAAGCGATTAATTATGCTACAAAAAACCTTTAATAAAAAGCGGGCGTTCTTGTTCAGCACGCTCGCGGTGCCCATACTGGCAGTGCTTATCTACAGCTTTGGCAAAAGAGAATATGTGTATGTCAACAACATGGCAAATGGAGGGGATACTTCTTCTGTAATATCTATGACAGCGACGAAAATAGTGGATTCGTTAGGTTCCGGCTCTATCTCTGGCTATACCCTGCAAGTGGAGGATGGGAAGCCTTTTGCTGATATCAAGGACAAAAAGGGGAATGTTTACAAAAGGGATATTTCAACCCTTCAAAAGCGGAAAGCCGTTGAAGAAGAATTTGGTTTTAAATTCCCCTTTTCGAGTATAAAAAAGGCTCCGGGTTCATCAACCACAGCGTTTATAACCGTGACTATCCCTGATTACGGACAAAATCAGGATACGACAAAGCCTGGGGCAACACAGGCCGAAATGGATGAGTACAACGCCGTTTTAAAAGAAATAACCGTTGTCAGAAACGGGAAAAAGTCATATAAGTTCATTGAGGGCAAAACCCCAAGGGCGCTTGCCATTTATGACAAAATGAACGAAAAGCAAAAGTCTTCTGTGGAAGTAATACCGCCGCCTCCTCCTCTTCCGCGGTCATCACATAAAACGGGAAATAAAAAATATTCAGGCAGGGAAATTCCATTGCCGCCACCACCTCCACCGAAAGAATCCAGTATGACATATAAAACAGATGTGGCATATTCTATTCAGATGGACTCTGCATCATTCACTTCGCCACATAACAACACAAATAAGAACCATACTGTGAGGTATACTCTTTCCATGAAGGGGGATTCTGCATCCCTCACGCCGTCAAATAAGAAAGCAATTATGAAATACAAAACAAACATGACGTATGCGATGAAGGCTGATTCTGTACCGCCACCTCCCCCACCACCACATCGAGAAAAGAAGCAATAGGTTGTTGCTTTATCGCAGTCTTTCTGATAAAAAGGATATAAAACCGATTTAAACTTTAACGGCAGTTATTATACAACATCTTTCATACAAAAATCCCCGGCGAAAATGTACCGGGGATTTTTGATAGTGATTTTTTGTTTGGACACTACAATATCTCAAAACGACACATCACAGTCGCTTCCACTTTCAGGTTTTCAAAATTCAAGTCGGCCACATCTGCCGTGCCGTAAGCAGTAACGGCTTTCGCGCCCATAAGCGTGTTTGCATAAACCGGGACGGGGCGTTCATATATATTTTGCTCCTGTATATAAAGCGCTCTGCCTGCTTTTTGGTCAATGCTCTCACAAAGTAATTTCGCTTTTTCTTTTGCCGCCTTGATAGCGCTAATTTTCACTTCCCTGCGGTACTCTTCCATTTTGCTACTTTCCAGTTTCTCGATGGAAGCATTGGAGATACCGATTTCTTCCAATGCCAAAAATACCTGCCCTGCTGTTTTACCGTCGTGCACGATGATTTGATATTGCTTGCTCAGCAACACGTCTTTTGACAAAAAGCCTTTTTTAAAATTGCTGGAAAGGTCTTTTATCATCACATCTTTTTTGGTGTCAATGCCAAGGGATTGCAGTTTTTGCAATACCTGTTTTTCTTGTTCGGGTACGGAGTTTTTGTTCTTGCTGTCCTTTTCGCTTAGCAGAACCTGGATGTATATTTTGTCCGGAACAATCTCCATCTCTGCCTTGCCGGTCACTTCGATATAGTTTTTGTCAATAAAATTTTTTTCGCCTGTTTGCGCAAAACTGCTCAGGGAAAGGATAACGGTCAATACGGTTAATAAATGTTTCATTTGTTTATTTTTAATTGAATAATGATTTGTATCAAGGATGCCCAAAGTGAATCAATTGCACAGACGTTCACAAAACTTTATGAAATGGGGGGCAATGTTGCATGATTAATTGTTGAAAGAAATTCCGCCGGGGTTTTCGTTGTTTTCCGACCATATTCCCTTTGTTTGTTGGTCACAAGACCAACAAAGGCAGGATGCCCTCATGGGCAAGCATTTATTTTTTCAGCACATCCAATGCTTTCAGCACCACGGGGTCTTTGCTGTTGACCACCTGATAGTACCCGTCATCGCGCCATTTGAATCGTGCGAGGTTGGCCTTCAGGCGTTCCTGTAGTCTTTGTTTTTCATCGGGTGTGATGCTTGCCACGTTCAGCGAGTCTTTTTTGGCCCATTGTGCAAATTGCGACCACATGTTCTTGTCCACATCAAAACTTTTTATGTATGCATCGGGCGTGGCAAAGGGAGTAAGGATTGTTTTGTGGTCGAGATAGTAATGAAACACAAAATCGTTGAAATTGCCGTTGAAGAACATCCTGTTTACATGCCGGAAAGCCTTAGAAGTGTCAAGGCCAACGAACACATCGGGCATGATGCCGCCACTGCCATATAAGGTGCGCCCACCGGGTGTTTTGTAAGCTTTGCCGTTGGACACTTTATTACTGTCGGCCACAAAAGCCTCGCCGTTGGCAAAGCGGCTCCATACTTCGTCCATATACACCTTTTTGCCGCTTGTGTAAGATTTTTGTATGCTGCGTCCCAACGGGGTATAATATCTTGCTACGGTAAGTTTGATAGCAGAACCATCGCTGAGTGGATACACCTGTTGCACCAGTCCTTTGCCAAAACTGCGCCGACCTACGATGGTTGCCCTGTCCCAGTCTTGCAGTGCGCCGCTCACGATTTCACTGGCACTGGCCGACAATTCGTCAATCAGCACCACTAATTTGCCTTTTTCAAACAAGCCCGGCCTTTTGCAGCGGTATTCCTCCTTGGGGCTGTTTTGTCCTTGGGTATAAACGATTAGCTTGTCACCGTCCAAAAACTCGTCCGCTATTTCCACGGCCTGCTCCATAAATCCGCCGCCATTATTGCGCAGGTCAAAAATCAGTTCCTTCATACCCTTGGCTTGCAGATTTTCCAGCGCCTGCATGAACTCGCGATAGCTGGTACCGGTAAATTTATCAAGCTTGATGTAACCCGTTTGCCCATCTATCATGTAAGCTGCGGAGATGCTTGGCGTGGGAATGCTGCCGCGCGTAACCGTAACATTAAGCGGTTTGCCGTTGCGCATGATTTTCAGCACGGCTTTCGAGCCTTTCTCGCCCCGTATCAAACTGCGTATCTTCACCGTGGTCATTTCCTTTCCCACTAACGAAGAATCATTTACGGCAATAATCTGGTCGCCTATCTGCAACCCGGCTTTGTCACTGGGGCCGTCCTTAATCACATACACGATGTTCACCGTATCCCTCACCTGATTGAATTCTACGCCAATACCCTCAAAATTCCCGGCAAGGTCTTCGGTGGTTTCCTTCAGGTCGGCGGGCGGCAGATATACGGAGTGGGGGTCTAACTCGTCCACCATCATGCGGATGGCGTTGGCCTGGATGGTGTCCATGCCCAGCGAGTCCACATAACGTTTTTTGATAAGATCCATCGCTTCTTGCAGCGGGGCAATCCGTCCGTTTTTATACACACCGCCGTTGGGTAAGGAGGTCGTAAATTTATATCCCAAAAACATCCCCGCCGCCATCACCAGGGCGAGAACCAAGGGTAACCAAACCTGAAATCTTTTATTGTTCATTCTATGCCGTAAAATAGCTCGCAAAATAGACAATCTTTGGGCAAACTGCCGCTTTTAACGATTTTTTATTTTATAGATGATGATGGGTTGCGGATTGCGGATGACCGAAAATTTGCGCCCACCTGTTTTCACGTTTGCGATACGCTTATTTTTGCAATATATAGACTTAGTAATGATGCAGCAGAACCCAAATCTAAAGACGGCGGAACTCGAGAAAATCAGTCACCTTGAATATTTTAATATCGCGGTGTCGGTGGACTGTGTGATTTTTAGTTATGAGAACCGGGAACTGAAAGTGCTGCTGATAAAATCCGACCTGGAGGAGTTTAAGGAAAAAAACTCTTTATTGGGGGATTTGGTGCGGCCTGATGAAGATCTGGACGCGGCGTCCTACCGGATATTGAAAGAGCGTACCGATCTGGACGATGTTTATTTACAGCAGGTGCACACCTTTGGCAAGGTGAATCGGCACCCTTCCGGCCGGGTCATCACGACAGCCTATTTTTCGCTTATTAACCTGTATGACCACAGTCTGCACATCAATACAAACGATATACACTGGCACACGGTGCGTAACATAGAGGAACTGGCCTTTGACCATAAGGAAATTCTGGATACCTGCCTGGATAAATTGCGCGAGCAGGTGGTGGAGTTCCCGATTGTGCACAATCTGTTGCCGGAAAAGTTTACCCTGCGCGAGCTGCAGGAAGTGTATGAAGCCATTCAGGGAGAAACGCTCGACCGCCGCAACTTCCGCAAGCGGATGGCACTGAAAAACTGGCTTCAGGAGCTTGACGAAATGGAAACCAATGTGACACACCGTCCCGGAAAGTTGTATAAATTTCGCACAAAGTATTTAAAATCAACATCTTCCAAAAAGTATTAAAAAAAGTATAAAATTTTTCACCACTTTGTGTATTCTGTACACAATATTCGCCTACCTTTGTTTTTGGAAACATTAATGTGTACAATATACACATTTATTTTTTGAAAAAAAATTCTGTTTGTCTATGTTAAGTAAAAGATTGTTTGCGGCAATGTTTTCTCTGCTGCTCGTACTTTCAGCATTGGTATCAAACGCACAGGTGCGCACCGTTTCCGGTAAGGTCACGGACAGTAAGGACGGAAGTCCGATACCCAATGTAACGGTTGCGGTAAAAGGGACTTCGTTTGCCACGCAAACCAACGCCGATGGTAACTATGCCATCAATGTGCCGGCCACGGCCACACAATTAGAGTTTAGCTCAGTCAACTACACGTCCCAAACGCTCACTATCAGCGGGCCAACGGTGGATGCCGCGTTAACGAGTGCCACGTCAATAATGGAAAGCGTGGTAGTTGTCGCTTATGGAACAAAGAAGAAGAGCGATTTAACGGGTTCTGTAACGGCGATAAGCGCCAAAGATTTCCAAAAAGGAAATGTTGCTTCCACGGAGCAATTGCTGGTGGGCAAGGTTGCCGGGCTTGAGGTTACTTCGGGCGGTGGTAGCGCAGGTGGCGGTAGTAGGATTCGTATTCGCGGTGGGGCTTCCCTAAACGCCAGTAACGACCCTTTGATTGTTATTGACGGGTTGCCTGTTGAAGGAAACGGCATCAGCGGGTCTTCCAATTTGCTGAATACGATTAACCCTGACGATATCGAGTCCATCAGTGTTTTAAAAGATGCATCGGCTACGGCCCTGTATGGTTCCCGCGCCTCTAATGGTGTAATGATTATTACAACCAAAAAGGGAAAAAGCGGAAAGTTCCAGTTCAATTTTAATACAAAACAATCTGTGTCTGTTGTCGGAGACAAAGTGGACGTATTGACTGGCGATGAAATAAGGGATATCGTTACAAAGGATGCTGCTGCTTCCGGGCTTAATACCTGGAAAGATTTGTTAGGCACTGCCAACACAAATTGGCAGGATTTGATTTATCAAAATGCCTACGGCAACGAAAATAACCTCAGTGCCACGGGTGCTTTAAAATTTAACGAATTTGTTTTGCCGGTGCGCGCATCCGTAGGTTACTTAGACCAGGACGGTGTTTTAAGGACAAATAATTTTAAAAGGATAAGCAGTAGCCTGAACCTTAGCCCGAAATTCTTTAAAGACCATTTGGCGGTGAATGTGAATGCGAAATATGCAAACACAAAAAACAGGTTTGCTGATGAAGGTGCGATAGGGTCTGCGATTGTATTTGATCCTACGCAGGTTCCTTATGACCCTGCCAGCAAATGGGGTGGCTATTTTCAATGGCTAAAATCTAACGGTGAACCTATTAATACCAATGGTGGATCAATAGCTCCCAATCCTTTGGATTTGTTGTATTTGAGGGATAACAGATCAACTGTTGACCGTGTCGTTGGGAACGTGCAACTTGATTATAAGTTTCACTTTCTCCCCGACCTTCATTTTTTAGTGAATTTTGGTATGGATAATTCTTACGGGTCGGGTACTGATTTGTCCGACTCTTCATCCGTTTCAAACTGGCAAACAAAGGGAAGGGTTACCCAGTACAAGCAAAATAAGAAGAACCAACTGACCGATGTGTCTTTTACTTATGCAAAAAGAGTATCGGATGTCTTCAATCTGGACGCGTTGGTCTTGCATAGTTATCAGACGTTCAAGACCGATGTGTTTAATTATGCATCTTATGGGCAGGACGGTAAGGTTATAGAAGCCACTGTTCCCCGTTTTGATACAGACTATCCCGAATTTAGGTTAGAATCCTATTTGGGTCGTTTGAATATGGGTATATATAACTTTTTGTTTACAGCTTCATTGAGAAGGGATGCAAGCTCCAAGTTCACCAAGGATAACCGCGTGGGTTACTTCCCGGCATTTGCGTTGGCATGGAAAATGAAAGATGAATTGTTTGCCAATTCCGACAACTTGAATGAATTGAAATTAAGGTTAGGATGGGGTAAAACAGGTAATCAGGATGGTATCGGTAACTACTATTCCTCATTAAGGTTTATTGCCAATCAGAATGGTGCGGCACTATACCAGTTAGGCGACCAGTTTTATGAACCCTATCGCCCCGAAAATTTTAATTCGGATTTGACATGGGAAAAAACCACCACTTCAAACATCGGGTTGGACTACGGATTTTTCAGGAACAGGATTAACGGTACGGTTGATTTCTATTTAAAGAAAACAAAAGACCTGTTAAGCGTTGTGCCTATTGCACCCGGTGCGGGCTATGGCATTGACAGGTTAGAGAATGTGGGAAACATTGAAAACAAAGGTGTTGAAATAGCCATAAATACCACGCCCTATAAGAGTGCTGATTTTTCATGGGATTTCAATATTAATGGTGCATATAATAAAACAAAAATTACGCATTTGCGGGGCGACGAAGATCCTAACTTCAAAGGAATTGATGTGAGTGGCATTTCAGGAGGAACTGGTAACAATATAGGCAGATTTGCGATAGGTTATGCCCCGTATGCTTTTTATGTGAGAAAGCAGGTGTACGATGCCAACAACAAACCGATTGAAGGACTATATGAAGATATAGACGGAAAAGGTACTGTTGACGACAATGACCGATATTTTTATAAAAAACCCGCTGCCGATGTTACGTTGGGTGCCAGCACCTCGTTCACATATAAAAGACTGACGCTGGGGGTAGCAGGCCATGGCGGCATAGGAAATTATTTGTATAACAATTTCAATTCTGTAAACAGCGTTTTAAGAAACATTAAAGACCCATTGTTTGTGGTCAGGAATGCAGGCGTTGATTACAGGAATACGCTTTTCTCCAACAATAACTACTGGAGCGACTACTATATTGAAAATGCCTCATTTTTCAGGATAGACAATGTTAATGTGGGCTTTAATGCCGGTAAGATATTGTACAATAAAGCATCGCTAAGGCTTAACTTCAGTATTCAGAATGTGTACACCTTTACAAAGTACTCCGGGCTTGACCCAGAATCATCCAACAGTACGGGTGTGGATTTTACAACATATCCAAGACCAAGAATCTTTACTGTGGGTGCAAGTCTTGACTTTTAATTAAAAAATAATAGCGTTATGAAAAAAATATTATATAAAATTTCCTTTCTGTTGTTCATTGCCGTTGTTGTTGCGTCATGTGCCAGCAAGTTGGACTTGCTGCCGACCAACGACCTGACAGAAAAGCAATTGTATCAAGGAACTGTGTACAAAAATTTATTGGCCAAGTTGTATGCCACTTTATCATTAACAGGGCAATCAGGGCCTGCTGGTAGTCCCGATATTGGCGGCGGTTTGGATGAAGGTGCGCAAGTGCCATTTATCAGGGCCTTTTTTAATCACCAGGAGCTTACTACCGATATGGCGATAGTAGCCTGGAACGACCAGACCATTCAGGATTTTCATAGCTTGAAATGGACGGCCTCCGATCCTTTTGTGAAAGGGATGTATGCACGCCCGATATACAATATAACCATCATCAATACCTATTTGAGGAATTATAGTGATGCAAAGCTTGCCGAAAACGGCATAACCGGCGAAGTGGCC
Source organism: Niabella sp. (assembly GCA_047601605.1). Classification (GTDB taxonomy): domain Bacteria; phylum Bacteroidota; class Bacteroidia; order Chitinophagales; family Chitinophagaceae; genus Niabella. The sequence continues at coordinate 312,064 of JASGIU010000002.1, read as the reverse complement.
GCCGACATCGTAAAATCAAGAGGTGAAGCCAGGTTTTTACGTGCATTTAACTATTGGATAATGCTCGACCTGTTTGGCAAATCAACCTTTATAACGGAAGAAGACGGTATCGGCTCGTTTTTACCGAAAGAAATAAACAGGGAAGATTTGTTTAAATATGTTGAGAGCGAGTTAAAAACAGCCGAATCAGAATTGGCAGAGCCCAAAACCATGGAGTATGGCCGTGTGGACAAAGCTGCTGCTTGGGCTTTATTGGCAAGGTTGTATTTGAATGCAAAAGTATATTCCGGCACGGAGCATTATGGCGATGCCATCACTTATGCTGAAAAAGTGATTAATTCAGGATATTCTTTACACCCGAAGTATGCTGAGCTATTTATGGCGGATAACGACAAATGCAAAGATGAATTGATTTTTACGGCAAATTGCGATGGTATTAAAACCCAGGCCTATGGCAATACTTCTTTCTTTGTTCATGCTGCCAGCGGCGCAGATGCTGCGGATTATGGAACTTCCGGCGGATGGAACGGATATAGAGGAACCAAGGCATTGTCAAATTTATTTCCCAAGAATGGGAGCAACATGCCCGATTCGACCCAGGACATAAGGGCCGCGCATTTCTATACGTCTGCAAGAAAGCCTGAAGCAGCAAAAGTTGAAATTGACAATGTGGGTGATTTTCAGCAAGGCTTGCCCGTCAGGAAATTTGTGAATATAAGAAGCGACGGCGGAAAGGCATCTGATCCCGCGTTAACTTATGCTGATATTGATTTTCCTGTTTTCAGGTTGGCAGAAATGTATTTGATATATGCCGAAGCCACTTTGCGCGGGGGTGCAGGCGGCAATATGAGTAAAGCTTTGGGTTATGTGAACAGCGTTCGCACCCGGGCAAAGGCCGCTACATTAGCAAGCATTGACCTGCAAGCCGTTTTGGACGAAAGGGGCCGTGAGCTTTTTTGGGAAGGGCACAGGAGGACAGATTTAATCAGGTATGGTATGTTTACGACAGGTGCTTATCTGTGGCCGTGGAAAGGAGGTGTTTCTAACGGAACCGCAGTGGACAACAAGTTTAATTTGTTCCCCATCCCGAGCACTAATAGGACAACTAATCCCAATCTTGGTCAAAATACGGGTTATTAAGCGTTAATGTCAAAATTTTTGAAAATGAAAAATGTATTAAATATTTTTTTGTGGGGTGTCTTTGTTGTAAACCTCTTTTCATGCAAAAAAGATGAAAGCAGGGTTTATTATGAAGGACACAAATCCGATATTTCTTTATCGTCCCCAGAAACCACCCCTTTGGTTTTATTAAAGGATAATAGTTCCGATGTTGCGATGACACTTAACTGGAACAATCCGGATTATATGTTCAGTACAGGCAGCAGCACTCAAAACGTCACCTACACGATTCAGGTTGATGCCGTTGACGGTAATTTCTCCAAACCTCAAAGCAAGGTTGTTACAGGCGATGTGAAGACAACCCTGACCGTGGGAGAGCTGAATGCTTTTCTTTTAAACATGGAAGCAACCCCGGGGGTGGAAAAAGAAATACAAATAAGGGTTGTTGGGGCATTGGCAAACAGTGTGACCGCTGTAACCTCCAACGTAATTAAACGTAAATTGACGCCTTTTGAGAACGTAATCATTACTCAAATGTATGTTCCCGGCGATTATCAAAAATTTGCGCCCTATGCCGCAACCCTGCCTGCGGGCAATGATTATGGATGGGAGCCTTCCCTTGCGCCTAAGCTGGGTTCTACCAATTCCGAGACCTATACTGGTTATATATATGTACCGGCTGGTGGCAGCAACGAGTTTAAAATCACAGAGGGCCCCGATTGGACTGTTGGTTATGGAGGCACTGCAACAACCCTTGATCCGAAGGGAGGTAATTTGGTGTGGCCGGCGCCACATACGAATAGCGCAGGAGGTACGGTATATTTTGTAACGGCAAAAAAAGCTGCATTAACCTGGTCGGCAACGCCAGTTAAGTTTATGATTGCGGGTGATTTTAACGGTTGGAGTAACACTGCAACTGAAATGACATATACCGCTGGCAGTCAGATTTTCACTTATACCACCAATTTTGTGGCAGGCGGTTTTAAAATTGTAATTAACGGTACCTGGTCTGGTGGCAACGGCACAGGCACATTGCTCATTGGTGGAGGCGATAATATTCCCATAACAGCGGGAACCCATACCGTTACGGTGGATATGAGCAACCCGCCCAGTTATAAAGTATCGGTGCAATAAGGCAATACCTTACACAATAGAATAACAACTATCTAAAAACTAAGACAAACAAAAAGGTCGTCCGCAAGGGCGGCCTTTTTGTTTGTGCTAAAAAGAAGGGCCGCAATAACCCTCCATCCGTTCCTCAGAGCGAAAGGAGGGTTGGTGTCAAAAAATCCTTCCGACATGACAAAAATCATTTTAGGAAACCTTTCGGGCGCGGTATTAAACAATACCTTTGCGTATCTAGCTATTTTAAATAAAATATTATGGAATACAGAATTGAAAAAGACACGATGGGCGAAGTACAAGTGCCCAAAGATGCCTTCTACGGTGCGCAAACACAACGTTCGGTAGAAAATTTTAAGATTGCCCAGGATATAAACCGGATGCCCAAGGAAATCATCCGCGCGTTCGCTTACCTGAAAAAAGCAGCGGCCATAACCAACCGTAAGGCCAAAGTGCTTTCCAAGGAAAAATCTGACCTTATCGGCAAAGTGTGCGACGAAATCCTCGAAGGAAAGTTAGACGATGCTTTTCCGTTGGTGGTTTGGCAAACAGGTAGCGGCACGCAAAGCAATATGAACGTGAACGAGGTGGTTGCTTATCGCGGCCACGTGCTGAACGGCGGCAAACTGACCGATAAGGAAAAATTCCTGCATCCCAACGATGATGTGAACAAATCACAAAGCAGCAATGATACTTTTCCGACGGCCATGCACATTGCGGCCTATAAGATATTGGTAGAAGTGACTTTGCCCGGCATCGAAAAACTGCGTAAAACACTTGCAAAAAAGAGCAAGGATTTTATGAAAGTGGTAAAAATCGGCCGCACGCACTTCATGGATGCCACCCCGCTTACTTTGGGTCAGGAAATTAGCGGTTATGTATCACAGCTTGACCACGGTATCCGTGCCATCAAGAATGCACTGCCCCACTTGTCAGAGTTGGCATTGGGCGGCACAGCCGTTGGCACGGGCATCAACACACCTCCGGATTATGACGTGAACGTGGCTGCTGAAATAGCTAAATTGACAAAGCTGCCTTTTAAGACTGCTGAAAATAAATTTGAAGCATTGGCCGCGCACGATGCCATCGTGGAAGCACACGGTGCGCTGAAGACCGTGGCCGTAAGCCTGATGAAGATTGCGAACGACATCCGCATGTTGTCTTCCGGCCCGCGCAGCGGCATCGGTGAAGTTTTTATTCCCGATAACGAACCCGGGTCTTCCATCATGCCCGGCAAGGTGAACCCCACGCAGTGCGAGGCATTGACCATGATTGCCGCACAGGTGTTGGGCAACGATGTGGCCATTAACATCGGCGGTGCTACCGGACATTTTGAACTGAACGTGTTCAAACCGGTGATGATTTACAACTTCCTGCACAGTGCCCGCCTGATTGGCGACGGCTGCACATCCTTCAACGATAAATGTGCCGTGGGCATCAAGCCGATAGAGGCCAATATCAAAAAGCATGTGGACAATTCGCTGATGCTGGTAACGGCGCTCAATACCAAGATTGGTTATTACAAAGCCGCCGAGATAGCCCAAAAAGCGCATAAGGAAGGCACTACGCTCAAGGAGATGGCCGTGAAGCTTGGTTATCTTACCCCCGAAGAGTTTGACCAATGGGTAGTTCCTGAAAAAATGGTAGGCAAGATTTAAGCTGACGTTTAAAGAACAAGATAAAAAGAGATGGTTTTTGCCATCTCTTTTTTTAATTAAATTACATGCCCTTAAAGGTGACAGGAAAGGCTTTTGGGCGGTTACGGTAAAAACGAACTGGATAATTATATTTGAATTTAAAGATGGCCACGCATATCTTTTGGATTATTTGGACTACTATTAGCCTTATGAAGATTTTGATATTATCTTAAATTCATCTTGGCGCTAAATAGAACCTGGGAAGGGCGCAGGCTGAATTGTGTGATGTTCGTTTGAATATTATTGATAATAACCTGCTCATACTGTTTGGTGTTTAAGATATTGGTCCATTTCACTTCCAGATCTACTTTTCTTTTACCTACTGTATGCCTGTAACCGGCATCAAGAAACTGGTTGCTGAATTTTTGTTGGCTGATATTGTACGAGTTCCAATCCCCGGAAAACCTGAGAGAACCGTTTTTAAAAATATAAAAGGCCAATCTGCCAGACTGTGTTACAGCACTTGTGGCATTTCCGGCACTCCTGTCCGCTCTTTTTGAATGGGCATAAACAAAGCTATAGTTAGCAATCAGCCAGCTCAAATAGCTGTTTTCCATTTTAAAGCTTACCGAATGGTTATGGTTGACGATTGTGAACAGGTTATTATTCAACTGGTTCATTGTTTGAGAACGCGAGTAATTATACCCAGCTCCGATATTGGTTAAAGCATCTTTTATATACTTGCCCAGGTTGAGGAAAGTGGTGTTCCTGCTGCCCCGGTTGTCGTGTAAAATGGCTGTAACCACCTGCTGCCCGTTATCGGCAACCTCTCTTGCCAGCATAATATTGGAGCTGTTTCGGCTATAACTATATCCGGCATTGGCATCCACATTCGTCAATAAATCTTTATAGGTTATCCGGCTCCCGGCATTCAACGTCCGGGCTTCTTCAATAGGTGATTGATAAGCATTAAAATCGAGTCCGCTGAATACATAACCAGGATAAACCGCTGTTAAACTGCTAAAGCGATTTCCCTTGGACGCATTTGCTGAAAAAGTAAATTTCTTAATTACATATTCTGTAAACATCGAAGGCTGAAAGAGCCATCGGGTCAGGTTTTTTGTAAAAGCGTTTTCTTCATCCTTTACGTGTATGATATTGTTTGATAAAGGAAGGTTTAATGAGAATCGGAATCTTTCTTTTTTCAGGCTAATACCTACTGCAGCCTCTGTATTAAAGTTTTCCCATTTTAACCGGTTAAGCCAGGGTACTTGCATTTGGTGGATATCACCCGAAGACCGCTCTAATTCCAGATTGGTGTTTAATAGCTCATCAGCATATTTGAACCGCACAGTTGGCGTTATCGTAACATCCTTCAACGTAAATGCCATACCTGCAGAATTGGTGGTATTAAAAGTACCGGAGCGTTTTAGCTGCTTTACAGATAAAGCCGATTGCATAGCTGCGTCGGAAAACTCCAATGCGTGTAAGGAGTCTACCCTGTACCATTCAGGGTCGCTTATATAGTTAATATAAGATTGCAGGTTTACCAGGTATTTTGATCTTTTATCAACAGACAGGACCGTACTTAACGAGTTTTGAACAGAGAAGCCGTTAGAGTGCGTTTGCTGATAAGCAGGCATCCCGTTTAGCTTAACAGTGGATCGTGCCCCGTTCCTGTCCATAGCAAAGGTCAGGTCGTTTTTGAAGAAGTTGCTTTTGGTATTCCTGTTTAATGAGAGCGTGGCCTTCAGGTTCCTGGCGATATCATTCAGTTCGCTGCTTCTGCCATAGCTCACCGTATTTAAAACATTTCCTTCAGCATCTAAGGTAGTTATAGCAGATTGAGAAGAGCCTGCCAAATCCAGCTCGTGATAAGTATACTGAACATTCACCCTGGCCTCCCAGTCTTTTTGAAAACTTTGTAATACATTCAATGAGCCTGTATGTGTAGTATTAAACCAATAGCGGTTTTGCGGAACAGACCCTGGCGGACTTACAGACGACGCATTTAAAAATTTACCCGTTTCATTCTTCTGCGAAAAGCCTACAAACCCTGACAAGCCAATCAGATTGGCTGTTTCAGAAATAATATTCTCGCCCGTATTGTTAGATTTTATGCTAAACAAAGCCTGTCTTTTTTTGGAGAACAGCATGGGAGTAAGTTTGACGTTCCACAGAAATGGTGAAAAGCCCAAAGCCAGTCCGGCCGTACCCGTCCAGGTAGTTTCTTTTTTGAGTTTAAGGTTGATGCCTGCGTTTTCGGATGGTATTTTATCCTTAAGCATTTTTACAGGCTGGTTGTTCTCTACAACTTCGAGCTTGCTTACATCTTTATAAGGGATAGAATTGGGAATGATGCCATACCTTCCCTGCATAAGGTCTTTACCTTCTACCGTGAACTGGTTAATATCCTTGCCCTGGTATTTTATTTTGCCGCCTTCATCTATTTCCAGGCTCGGTATTCTTTTGATAATATCCGACAAGGTTCTGTCATCTTTATTGGCAAACTGCTCCACATCGTGCACAATAGTATCTCCTTTCCTGTACACCATTGATTCCTTTACCACTACTTCTTCCAAAACCGTTGCTTTTTCCCTGGCAATGAAATGTACTTCCTGTGTTTTGTTGCTTAGCAGCTTTATCTCTGTTTCATGATTAAGCAGGTTTAACTTTATTTGTATTGAGTCTAAAGAGGTTTCCAGTGCTATGCTAAATAAACCTTTGGCATCGGTCATTTTAAAAGCCAGCACCTTGTTCGTATTAAGCGGTGAGATAAGGACGCTGGCATTGGCCAACCCTTTTCCCGACTGGTCTTTTACGTTACCGCTGATGGTAACCTGTGCACATACTATTCCTGTTATACCTATACATATGAGCAAGGCAATCCCTTTCATCATAAACACTATATTCTAAGAGATTATAATAGCTCCAGGCGGTTATTGTTTTTTCTTTCGGCATCAGCACGCTTTCGCTGTATTTCTTCAGGAGATATTTCATTTCCGTTCTGATCGCGAATACCCCGCATAACAACCGCTCCTCCACCAGGATTTGACATACCTGAAACCATTCCCAATAGCGGCACCCGGGCATTTTCTTCGAGTTTTTTAAACTCGCTCTTCTTTACTATTTCAGCAACAGGTATCTTATCATTACCTTCTGTTATATTTTTAATTTCAACCAGCTCAAACAGGCATTGACCCTTATCGTCCCACATTTTTACTATGAGGCCGGGCAAGCCGGAAAATTTGTAAGGGCCATTATTAACAGGTATCTCGGTCGTAAACAAAGCATTCCAGTTTCTGCCGCCATAAGATGTTTTGGCCAATTGACAATTGTACTGACCATATTTTTCAACGCTATCGGTAATATTCCAGCTTAGCTTCGACATATCTTCTTCATATCCGTAATTATTTCGCTGCAATTTTTGCTGAAACTTTATTTTACCATCGTTGAACTTATAAATTTCATAGCTCGCGCCACTACCCATATTACTCTTGCTTATAGAAATTGATTTTACATTCTGGATACCACCCTGCGCTTCTATTGCTTTGGTGAGGCTGTCAATATAAATATCGCTTTTCAATTTGGTAATACTTACGAATTTGCTATGGGTATTAAAAATGTCCAAGACATACTGGTCTTTTGTTTTTGAGCTGACATCATTAGTATCCTTCTGAAAAGTGAAGTCGTACACAATTCTTTGCGCCTTGATATTTTGTGCATGGGCATCCGGGGATAGTGCAAAAGCTGCAAGAAGCAAATGGGTGTAAAGAAAAATCCTGAGCATAATTTTATTTTTACTAATACGAATATATCGTAAATGTGTTAAATATTCAAAATTACTTTTATTGTTCGTACCTTTCTGTGTTTACAATAGAGGAGTGCATTCAGAGAACGGAAAGTTCAGACGCAAGCAAAAAACCTTGCGAAAAACGCTATGAGGGTTATCTGGTATTGTCCTTTCGATTGCATGAAGCGAAGCTTAAGAGCCGAAGACGCCGTATGCTCCTGCCCCTACAAGCTCTTCAAATGATAATCTTTCATACCTTTTTCAAAATCCATAAAAAAAATTTAAGGGGATAAGAGAATTTTTGAATATTCTCTTTATCTTCGCGGCTGTTATGCAATCAACACGATTTTATACCTGGTTTTATTTTAGCTTTTTCTTTTTTAGAACAAGGCCGGGAATCCTGTTGTAGCAATAATAAAAATGATATAAGGTATTACAACATAAACGAATCCCGGCTACTAAGGCCGGGATTTTTAGTATAAAAAAAGTATATGAAATCAGGTTCAGATACATCGCCCATCGGAACGGTACACGTGGCCATACAGGGTTATGAGGGGAGTTTTCACCAGCAGGCGGCAAACATCTTTTTCAATAAAAAAGTGACCGTGGAATGCTGCGACACCTTCAGGGAAGTAATGGTGGCGGCCAAGGACAGGCACAGGACGGACGGCGGTATCATGGCCATCGAAAATTCCATCGCCGGCAGTATTTTGCCGAACTATAACCTCCTTCAGAAAAAGCGATTTGAAAATCGTGGGCGAGGTGTACATGCAGATAAACCAAAACCTGTTGGTAAACCACGGCGTGGAATTAGAGGACATCAGGGAGGTGCAGTCCCACACGATGGCCCTGCAACAATGCTATGAGTTTTTAGATAAATATAAATGGAAACTGGTCGAGTCGGAGGACACGGCGTTGAGCGCCCGGATGATTGCCCGTCACAAAAGCACCCGTATCGCAGCCATTGCCAGCAGTTTGGCAGCCGAGTTGTTCGACCTTAAAATCATCGCCCCTAAAATTCAAACTTTAAAGAAAAATTATACGCGGTTTCTGATTCTCAAAAGACCGGAAGATGCCCGGCCCATTGGCGAAAGCGATAAGGCCTCCATTAATTTTCGCACCGACAATTCGCGGGGAAGCCTGGCAAAGGTATTGTCCCTGATTGCCAACGAGGGAATCAATTTGAGCAAGCTGCAAAGTTTCCCGATTCCGGGCTCTGAGTTCAAGTATCAGTTTCACGCGGATATGGAGTTTGACTCCCTGCCTCATTTTGAGAAGATAATCGAAAAAATGAAGGCCTGCACGGAGGGTATTAAAATTTACGGTATTTATAAAAAAGGTATATGGAAATAGCAAAACGTTTACAGGGCGTGGGAGAGTACTATTTTTCAAAAAAACTTAGGGAAATAGACAGCCTGAACCAACAGGGGAAAAATATTATCAATTTGGGTATTGGCAGCCCTGACCAACCACCACATCCCAATGTGATAAAAGCTTTGTATAACGAAAGTTGCAGGGCCACTGCGCACGGCTATCAAAGCTATAAAGGTTCGCCCGAACTGCGCAAAGCCTTTGCCCAATGGTATAAAAACTGGTACAACGTATCCCTTGACCCGGATACCGAAATCCTGCCCCTGATGGGTAGCAAGGAGGGCATCATGCACATCTGCATGACCTATCTGAACGAAGGAGATGCCGCGTTAGTGCCCAACCCGGGATATCCTACCTATCGCAGCAATGTGACTATTGCGGGAGGCATGTGCATAGATTATTCGTTAAAAGCAGAGAACAATTACCAGCCCGATTTCGAGGCGTTGGAAAAGGAGGATTTAAGCAAGGTGAAGTTGTTCTTTGTCAATTACCCGCACATGCCAACGGGGCAATTGGCCGAGCCTTCAACTTTTGAAAAGTTGATAGCGTTTGCCAAAAAACATGATATACTCATCGTGCATGACAACCCGTACAGTTTTATCCTCAATGATAATCCCGTAAGCCTTTTGTCCGTGGAGGGCGCTAAGGAGGTGGCGCTTGAACTAAATTCATTGAGCAAGTCGCACAACATGGCAGGGTGGCGCGTGGGCGTGCTTTGCGGTGCGCAGGAGCGGATTAACGAGGTGGTACGGTTTAAAAGCAATATGGACAGCGGCATGTTCCGCGGGTTACAAATCGCGGCAGTGGAAGCCTTGAGCCTGGGCAGGGATTGGTTTGAAGAAGTGAACAAGGTCTATCGTCAACGGCGCGAAAAAGTTTTTGAATTATTAGATATATTGGGTTGTACGTATGACAAGGCTCAGGTGGGTTTGTTTGTGTGGGCATCCGTGCCGGAGCAGTACAAAGATTGTTATGAAATAGCGGATGATGTGTTGTACAAAGCAAATGTGTTTATCACGCCGGGCGGTATTTTTGGCAGCGCTGGTGAAAAGTTTGTGCGCATCAGCCTTTGTTGTCCTGAAACCGTGCTGGAGCAGGCCATTCAAAGGGTTAAGGCCGATTTCGTAAGAAATTATTAACAAGTAGTCGTTCCTTGTAATAACAAAATATAAAATGGATAAGAGAAAAAAAATTGCCATCATCGGTACGGGGTTAATCGGAGGCTCAATGGCATTAAAGTTGCACGAACGAAAACTGTCCTCTAAACTGATTGGCGTGGAAGCCAATGCTGAAAATGCCCGAAAAGCCCTGGAACTTGAACTGGTGGATGAAATACTTCCTTTGGAAGAGGCGATTGATGAGGCACAGGTAATCGTTTTTGCGGTTCCCGTTAATACGATGATTTCTTTATTGCCCAAAGTCCTCGACCGCGTGACAGACCAGATTGTTTTGGATATGGGTTCCATAAAAAGACAGTTGCTCGAAGTAGTAAAAGACCATCCGAAAAGAGGGCGCTATATTGCCACGCACCCGATGTGGGGTACGGAATACAGCGGCCCGGAAGCAGCTATGCGCGGTGCATTTGAGGGGAAGGCCGTGATAATATGTGATAAAAAACATAGCGATGCGGACGTAGCGGAGTGGGTGGAAAAAATGTACACCAAAATTGGTATGCGCATCGTGGAGATGGAGGCAGCATCGCACGATTTGCACGTGGCTTATGTTAGTCATATTTCCCACATCACATCCTTTGCCCTCGCCAACACGGTTCTGGAAAAAGAAAAGGCGGAACATGCCATATTTGAGATAGCCTCCGCGGGTTTTGAAAGCACCGTGCGTTTAGCTAAAAGTAACGCAGCCATGTGGGTGCCCATCCTTTTGCAGAACAAAGAAAACGTGACAGACGTACTGAACGAGCATATCGAGCAGTTGACCCGGTTTAGGGACAGCATCGCGCACAATGATAAGGAACAGTTGCAGCAGTTAATCTTTAACGCAAATAAAATCAAGCGTATCATTAAATAAAATTAATTTTGAAACCATGAATATCAGTGAAATGACAGAAAAAGAACGTGTAGATAAAATGTGGAACAAACGTCCGTTCATCATCAGCGGCCCGTGTAGCGCCGAAACAGAAGAACAGGTGATTGCTACGGCACAAAGGCTGGCAGCTACCGGAAAGGTAGACGCCCTGCGTGCAGGCATCTGGAAACCGCGCACAAAACCCGGCATGTTTGAAGGTATCGGGGCAAAAGGGTTGCCCTGGTTGTTGCAGGCCAAAAAATTGACGGGTCTGCCCACCGCGGTGGAAGTGGCCACGGCCAAACAGGTAGAGGACGCGCTGACGTTTGATGTGGATATCCTTTGGGTGGGGGCGCGCACTACGGTGAATCCTTTCAGCGTGCAGGACATCGCGGATGCTTTGCGCGGCGTGGATGTTCCTGTTTTGGTAAAGAACCCCATTAACCCCGACCTCGAACTTTGGGGCGGCGGCGTAGAGCGGATTGAACGGGCAGGCGTAAAACGTCTGGGGCTTATCCATCGTGGTTTTTCATCTTATGGCAATACGCAATACCGCAATGCACCGATGTGGCACCTGGCCATTGAGATGAAGTTGCGTTATCCCGAACTACCTATCATTACCGACCCTTCACATATTTGCGGCAACAGGACGGGATTACAGGAAATTGCGCAAAAAGCGATTGACCTTGACTTTGACGGCTTGATCTTGGAAAGCCATGTGGATCCTGACAATGCCTGGAGCGATGCCAAGCAACAGGTGACCCCCGAAACCTTGGCCGAAATCCTGAATGCCCTTATCTGGCGTAAAGAAGATGTTGACAACAGCGATTACCATCAGGCTTTGGAAAAGTTACGTCAGCAGATAAACCAGTTGGATGATGAGCTGCTGCAAATTTTATCGCAGCGCATGAAGATAGCAGACCAGATTGGTTTGTATAAAAAGCAGAACAATATCACGATTCTTCAACTTTCCCGATGGCAGGAGGTAATTGACAAAGTGGCTGCCAAGGCGGCGAAACTCGGGTTGAGCAAAGAATTTATCACAAAGTATTTGGACGCGGTGCATTTGGAAAGTATCAATCACCAAAAAGATATCATGGACGCAAAATAAAGCGGCGATAACTGTTTCTGATAACCGGATGCATTGATAGCCTGTTGTCCACCGTATTATCCTAACCCGTCAAATTATATTTTGTTTTGGAAAAAATCATAAAGTTCTCCAGCTCGGCCACGCATTTTTATTTTGATAGTACATTGAGCCGGTTAAAAAAAATAACCGATGTAAAGAAAGCTATCATCATTACCGATGAAAATGTTTTTCGGGCGCATGAACAAAAGTTTAAAGGGCTGAGCTGCATTGTTGTCAAGCCCGGCGAGGCGTATAAAAACCAGGCAACCGTTGATTCGATTATCGAATTGCTGATACGCATGGAGGCAGACCGTAAAACGGTGTTGGTGGGCGTTGGCGGCGGTGTGATCACGGACTTGACGGGATATGTGGCTTCTGTTTATATGCGCGGCATTGCCTTTGGTTTTGTTCCGACCTCCATCCTTGGTCTGGTGGATGCCTCCATCGGCGGCAAGAACGGGGTGGACGTAGGTGTTTACAAAAACCTCGTGGGCATTATTCGTCAGCCTTCGTTTATCCTGCACGATATTGCCTTGTTGCAATCGCTGCCGCATCATGAATGGGTGAACGGCTTTGCGGAGGTGATTAAACATGCCTGCATTAAGGATGCGGCCATGTTCCGGCAATTGCAGGCCACCTCTTTGGAATCTTTTAAAAAGGATAAAAAGAAACTGGCAGACCTCATCAGCCGCAACGCCATGATTAAGATAAAAGTGGTAAAGAAAGACGAGTTTGAAAAGGGCGACAGGCGTTTGCTCAATTTTGGTCACACGCTGGGCCATGCGCTGGAAACACAATATGAGCTGTCGCACGGCGAGGCCATTTCAGTGGGCATGACTTACGCCTGCCATTTTTCAGAGCAGCTTACCGGGTTTTCCCAAACGCAGGAAGTCGTAAATCTTTTGGAACAATATGGCTTGCCCACGTACGTAAAATTCAATAAGAAGAAAGTGTTTGGTGTGTTGCAAATGGACAAAAAACGGGTGAGCCGCGAGATGAATTATGTGCTGTTGGACAAAGTGGGTAAAGCCGTGGTGCAACCCATTGCCCTGACCAAGTTGGAAAAAATGGTCAATGAATTATAAAAAGTGTTGGCATTCATGTTTTTTGAAATGACAAGTTCCATCCAATCGTCATTCCGGGCGCAACGTAGTGGAGTCGAGGAACCTCTCCTCCGTTCGTTTTGCTGTTAGTGTAAAACTTAGCTCAGGATGGCGTTCTTTCTGTATATAGCAAAATCAAAAAGTTTAAACGGGTTCACGCAAATCACGGGTTATAAAATACAATGAACATTACCATACAACCTTCTTTCTTAAAGGGCAGCATACTGGCCCCGGCTTCCAAAAGTTTCATGCAACGTGCCTGTGCGGCGGCATTGGTAGCGGCAGGGCAGTCGGTGGTGTATAATCCCGGCCACAGCAATGACGACAAGGCCGCAATGGGGATTATCGAAGCATTGGGCGCGACTATCGAAAAAGGTGATGAAGAAATCAGCATAGATAGCGAGGCTTTTAAAGATTTTATTTCTTCGTCTTGTTTGGAAGATGAAACCACCATTCATTGTGGCGAGAGCGGGTTGAGCATCCGTATGTTCACGCCCTTGGCGGCATTGTGCGCCCGAAAGGTTACGATTACGGGAGAAGGCAGTCTCGCCACCAGGCCTATGCACGTTTTTGATGAAATTTTGCCGCAGTTGGGCGTAAAGGTTTCTTCCAATGAAGGAAAGTTGCCCTTGGTCATTCAAGGCCCTATGCAAATAAAGGATATAGAAATTGACGGATCGTTGAGTTCCCAGTTTTTGACGGGCTTATTGATGGCATTTGCGGCGGCTCCAGAATCTTATTACACGGCGGATGTGGTCACTATAAAAGTAAATGACCTGAAAAGCAGGCCGTATATTGACCTAACGCTGGATGTCATCCAACAATTTGGCCTGCGTGTACCGGAAAATAGGGACTATGAATCTTTTGTTTTTTATAAAACGAAATCAGGTACAAATACGCATACCCTTTCTTATACCGTGGAAGGCGATTGGAGCGGGGGCGCGTTTTTGTTGGTTGCCGGGGCGATTGCCGGGGATGTGCGCGTGCGCGGTTTGAGCCTTCTTAGCACACAGGCCGACAGGCGCGTGATGGAAGCGCTGACGGCGGCCAATGCCACTTTTGCCCAGGATGGCAAGGGTATTGTGGTGCGTGCCGGAAAATTGAAGGCTTTTCAATTTGATGCTACCGATTGCCCGGATTTGTTCCCCCCGTTGGTGGCTTTGGCGGCTTATGGCGAGGGCGATTCTGTTATCAAAGGCGTAAGCCGCCTTGCCCATAAAGAAAGCAACAGGGGGCTTACTTTGCAGGAAGAGTTTGGAAAAATGGGTGTGGAAATAAAGCTGGAGGGCGATGAAATGACGGTACGTGGGGGCGGGAACCTCCGCGGCACTACGGTACATTCACGCCACGACCATCGTATTGCTATGGCTTGTGCCGTGGCGGCACTAAAGGCCAGCGGCCCTGTGGTCATCGGGGAGGCCGGGGCAATTGATAAATCTTACCCCGATTTTTACAGGGATTTAAAATCATTGGGTGCCACGGTGGAAGGACTTTTCGATTGGGAGAAGATATTTTGATGTACGTTATCTGAATATTTTCGATAGCAATTTCACCACTTCGAGGCTTTTTTCAATCCGAAGGATTGATATTTTTATAGAAAAAGTTAGTCATGCAAATTGTTTCATCATGAATAGTTTTGGTCGCATATTTAAAATAGAAATTTTCGGTGAATCGCACGGGCCTTGTGTGGGTGTGGTCGTGGATGGGTGTCCGGCGGGTCTTCCCGTGCCGGTGGCTGATTTTTTGCCGGATATGGAACGCCGTAAGGGTGGCACGCAAAAAGGAGCTACGCCGAGGCAGGAAGAAGACAAGCCTATTTTCATGAGCGGGGTGTTTAACGAAAAAACCACGGGCTTCCCGGTGATGATATATTTTGAGAACAAGAACACGCGCAGCGCCGATTATGCAAAGCAGCGGAGTTTTCCGCGCCCGAGCCATGCGGACTTTGTGGCGCACCAAAAGTTTGGCGGTTATGAGGATTACCGGGGCGGCGGCCATTTTAGCGCGCGGCTTACCACGGGTCTTGTGGCTGCCGGGGTGATAGCCAAAAAGCTTTTAAAGGATATATCGGTAGATGCCAAAGTGATAGCTATTGGGGGGGAACCTGATTTGGAAAAAGGACTTCAACGTGCCATAGAGGCCAAGGATTCGGTGGGCGGTCTGATAGAGTGTAGGGTAAAGGGCTTGCCAGTGGGGCTCGGGGAGCCTTATTTCGATTCGCTGGAATCCGTGCTGGCGCATATTTTATTTGCGATACCCGCCGTGAAGGGCGTGGAATTCGGGGCGGGGTTTGCCGCTGCCAATATGTTTGGCACGCAGCACAACGATGCCATCGAGAATATGGAAGGAAAAACACGCACCAACCATGCGGGCGGCGTGGTGGGCGGCATCAGCAACGGGAACGAATTGGTTTTCCGGCTGGCCGTAAAGCCCACGGCGTCCACCCCGCGCGAGCAACAAACGCTTAATTGGGAAACAGGCGAGGTGGAAACGTTATCCGTCAAGGGCAGGCACGACCTCTGCGTGGCCTTGCGTGCCCCCGTTATTGTAGAGGCAGCCACAGCCATCGCGCTGGTAGATTTCATGATGCTGGAGGGCAGGATTGGCCGGCTACTGTAATATGGCAGGATATATAAATTCTTTTTGGCATGTTTTTTTAAGTATATTGTGGTGTAATTTATATTAGTTCATCCTTTAAAATCATTTTCTTATGGGGGTTTTATCATGGATTATTTTCGGTTTGATTGCCGGGGCAATTGCCAAAGCATTACATCCCGGTAAAGACCCGGGCGGATGGATTGTCACCATTCTTATCGGTATTGCAGGCTCTTTTGTCGGCGGATGGATAGGAAGCTCCATTCTGGGCTGGGGTGATGTGAGCGGTTTTAATTTTAAGAGCTTTGCGCTGGCTATTCTTGGCGCGGTCATCCTGCTGTGGTTGTACGGCTTGATTACCAAAAAGTCTTAATGTCAACTTATTTCAACCGAATGTCCTGAAAAGGACATTTTTTTTGCGCGGCATATTTTGTCCTCCTTGTAGCCGTTGTTGGCGTTTTTTTCAACAACATCTCCTACCTCGTTTGTTGGTTACAAAAACGACAAGGGCGAAATTGTCAGCAGCATTAGTGGGAGATATAACCATTAAGATTAAGGTTAATATTAAATTTAGTATCAAATATTGTACAGTTTCCCGTTTTTCTTTCTCCACTTTCAGCGCTCTTCTTTTGATTTTTTACTTTTAACTCCTCGTTTCTCCTCTCTTTTTGGAAATAGTATTTTTTTTCAGATAAATATTTTATCTTGACTTCAAATAATATCTATGGCAGAGCAGCATTCGTTCAAACAATCTTTGAGTTTACTGGATGGCACCATGATTGTTGCCGGTTCCATGATTGGGTCGGGCATTTTTATCGTGAGTGCGGACATCGCGCGTAATGTGGGGAGCGCGGGCTGGCTGATAGCCGTTTGGCTGCTCACTGGCCTGATGACATTGATAGCCGCGGTGAGTTATGGCGAACTTAGTGCCATGTATCCCAAGGCGGGTGGGCAATATGTTTATTTGAAGGAGGCGTATAATCCGCTTATGGGTTTTTTGTACGGGTGGAGTTTCTTTGCTGTGATACAAACTGCTACGATTGCGGCAGTTGGGGTGGCTTTTTCAAAATTTTTGGCCTACCTCGTGCCGGAACTGGGCAATACTTATTTGTTGGCCGATTTGGGCTTCTTAAAGATTTATTCCGGTCAACTGGTGGCCATTTTTATCATCGTACTGCTGACCATCGTAAATACGCGCGGGGTGAAAGAGGGCAAACTCGTGCAGGTGATTTTTACGTCTACCAAGATATTGGCCTTATTCGCGCTGATTGTGTTTGGCCTTTTCTTTGTGCGGGAAAGCTTTTGGGAGCAGAACATGGCTACGAGCTTTCATGCCATGCAAAATATGGGGACGACGGACAAAACAGGGGCGCTCTCACCTGCTTCCTGGATGCCCATTTCGGGAAGTATGCTGATGGGCGGCATCGCCGCGGCAATGGTAGGCTCCATATTCAGTAGCGATGCATGGAACAACGTGACCTTTATCGCCGCCGAGATAAAGAATCCCAAACGCAATATTGGGCTGAGCCTTCTTTTTGGGACATTGTTGGTAACGCTGATTTATGTTGCCACCAACCTGATGTACTTAAACGTGATGCCGCTGAATGAACTGGCATTTCCAACGGACGACCGGGTAGCCGTGGCCGCCGCTAACAAGATTTTTCCCGCATCGGGGACTATTATCATCGCCCTGCTCATCATGGTTGCCACTTTTGGGTGCAACAACGGCCTGATTCTGGCGGGGGCACGTGTATATTATACCATGGCGCATGACGGGCTGTTTTTCAAAAAAGTGGGCACGCTCAACAAGCACGGTGTACCCCGACTCGGCCTTTGGATTCAATGTGCGGTGGCCAGCATCTGGAGCCTTAGCGGCAAGTATGGTCAGTTGCTCGACATGATTTCATTTGTGGTGGTTATTTTTTACATGCTAACGATTGTGGGTATTTTCATCCTCCGTAGAAAGAAACCTGACATGGAGCGGACTTATAAGGCGTTTGGCTATCCGGTGTTGCCTATTATTTATATATTGTTAGGGCTAACGTTTTGTATCTTACTGATCATCTACAAACCGCAGTTCACCTGGCCGGGCCTGATTATTGTGCTGTTGGGTGTGCCAGTTTATTATATCGCGGTTTCAAGGGGGCAAAAGCGAGAGGTGAGGAGGTGATTGTGGTTGGTATGAGTAGCGGCTGATTTTTCCGACATGGAAGATTGTTGATAGGGATGGTTGCCATTCAATCGAATACTAAGGGATATTTTTTGTTAAAACAGCAGCGGTTTTGCCTCGATTCTGAAATTCAGGCTATCGTATGCATAAATAAGGAAGCCTATTAAAAAAGATTTTCATAACCTTGCACCTTTTATCTTTGCAGTAATATTATTAACCTTATTTAAAATACATGTTATGCGATTTTCCGGGAGATATTCTTACCAGAATAGGGATATTTTTAGGTTATGATATAACGGAAAATCTTTTTGTGTAAAACCTTATTTGTATGAAATTGAAAAGGCTGGGTAAAATAGTTTTTGTATTACTTGCTGTGCTGACAACGATTGTGGCCGCTGCACAATCTGATTACAGCAATGTGGATATTGACAAGCTTTCCGATGCACAGATTAAACAAATGATGGAGCGGATAGGGGATATGGGATACTCCGATGCCGAACTTGAGAAAGCCGCCGCTGCCAGGGGATTGAGCACTGTGCAAATCAGCAAACTAAGGGAAAGGGTAAACAACCTGCGAAGCCAAAATAATACCCAATCCGCACAAAGCGGTGTGGGCAGGGAGATGAGCTTTGCGCAGCAAAACACGTTGGATACACTTGACAAAGCAAAGAGTACTAAGACTGGATCAAGAATTTTCGGTTCAGCGTTTTTCAGCGGTGGCGGGCAAACATTTGAGCCCAATCTACGTCTGGCCACCCCGGCAAATTATGTAATTGGCCCGGATGATTTGCTGTTGTTGGATTTAACGGGGGATAACGAGGCCAGCTATAAGCTATTGGTTTCACCCGAAGGGTATATTTCATTGGAATATGTAGGGCGCATTGCCGTGGGTGGCCTGACTATCGAGCAGGCAAAAAGCAAAATCAGGGCAACCATGAGCGGTACCTATCCGGCATTACAAAGCGGCAGGACGCAAATCGCGTTGACTTTGGGCAATATCAGGAGCATAAAAGTGGCTGTCAATGGGGAAGTTACAAAACCGGGCACTTACACGCTGCCTTCTGTTGCTTCGGTCATCAATGCCTTATATGCTTCCGGTGGGCCGGGTGCGAACGGTTCTTTCAGGAATATCCAGGTCATTCGGGGCAATCAGGTGGTGGCTACCCTGGACGTATATGATTTCCTGATAGAAGGCGTACAAACGGGCAATATCAGGCTTCAGGATCAGGACGTAATTCACGTGCCGGTTTACCAGACCCGTGTGGACGTGCTGGGGGAAGTGAAACGCCCTGCCATCTACGAACTCCGTCCGGAAGAAAACCTGATAGATGTATTGCGCTATGCCGGGGGATTTTCCGAAATGGCCTATAAGTCCAGGATTCGGGTTTTTCAGAACACGGCTACCGAAAGAAAGGTCTTGTCAAAATCTATCAGTGAATTTACAAGCTATAAACCCAAAAACGGCGATCAGGTATTTGTGGACCCCATTTTGGACAGATTTGAAAATAAAGTGCAGGTTTTGGGAGCGGTCTTCCGTCCCGGCACGTACGAGTTGACACCCGGTCTTAGCCTTGCGGGATTGATAAAACAGGCAGATGGTCTGCGGGAAGATGCCTTTATGCCACGGGGATATATTATCCGTTTAAATCCTGATAATACAACCTCCACCGTTTCTTTTGATGTGTCAAAAGTGGTGACGGGAGGAGCAGGAGATATTACACTAAAGCGGGAAGACATTGTTCAGGTCTCTTCTATTTTTGATTTGAGGGATGAATATAAAGTGAGCATTGCGGGGGAAATAAGAATCCCAGGTGCGTTCGACTATTCGACAAATATGCGCGTGGAAGACCTGATACAGATGGCCGGTGGATTCAGGGAAGGCGCCGACCCTATGAATATCGAAGTGTCTCGGCGTGTGAAGGGAACCGACCTTACACAACAATCTGCGATGGTGGCCTATACTTTTCCCGTAAAGATAAATGGTGATTTAAGCCTGAGCGATTCGGGGTTTGTTCTGCAGCCTTTTGATATGGTAACGGTGCGACCGGTTGCCGGTTACTCCCTGCAAAAGCAGGTGCAGATTATCGGGGAAGTATTGCGTCCCGGTTATTATACTATACGGGCAAAAAATGAGCGGATTTCCGATTTG
Source organism: Niabella sp. (assembly GCA_047601605.1). Lineage (GTDB taxonomy): Bacteria > Bacteroidota > Bacteroidia > Chitinophagales > Chitinophagaceae > Niabella. The sequence goes on along the minus strand of JASGIU010000002.1, from coordinate 291,854 downwards.
GTAAACCGTGCAGGAGGGCTTACGGCCTTTGCCTTTGGCGAGGGGGCTTCCTTAAAACGCCCCGGCTCACCTGCCAATATAAACAAGACACTCGATGCGGAGGAAGAAGATATTCGAGCCCTGAACCTGAAACGCATGAAGAGGGATTCTACATTTAGTGACACGATGAGTGTGGTAGCCCATCACTCTGATTTGGTAGGGATAAAGCTGGATGAAATTTTAAAAAATCCCCGGTCGAGGTTTGACCTGATATTAGAAGAAGGAGATATTATCCGGGTGCCTAGCTTGTTACAAACGGTAAAGGTAACAGGTGAAGTACTGCGTCCCATCAATGTGGTATATGTGCCCGGCCGCTCGCTTAGATATTATGTTCAGAGTGCGGGTGGATTTACCAAACGGGCTTTAAAAAGAGGGTCTTTTATAAGCTATGCCAACGGGTCGGTGAGCGGTACGCGAAAAGCGTTGCTTTTTAATGACTTCCCTGCCGTTAAACCTGGTTCTGAAATAACTGTGCCACAAAAACCGGAGCGAAAAGGTGTTTCATTTGAGGGGTGGGTAGGATTAGGTTCTGCACTGGCATCGTTGGCGGCAGTATTGGTAGCTATTATAAGAAAGTAAAAAGAGGTACATGCAGGAGAGTGTTCATCATAGCGAAATTCAGGGTACACAAACAGAGGAAGGGTCATTAAAAAACTTGATTCTTAGCATAAGAGATTGGGTGGGCTATTTTTGGTCTAAGTGGTATGTCATTGCCATTTTCGGCATATTAGGCGCATTGGCCGGGCTGGGATATGCCTTTAGTAAAAAACCTGTTTATACAGCCACGACCAGTTTTGTGCTGGAAACGGGGGGCAAGGGCAATAGTTTAGGGGCTTATGCGGGAATTGCGTCTGCATTTGGCATTGATTTGGGCGGTGCCGGTGGTGGATTGTTCGAGGGGGAAAATATTTTGGAACTGTACAAGTCCCGGAACATGATTAGCAGGGCATTGCTTTCAGAAGAGGTGTTTAATGGCAAAAGACAATTGTTGATTGATCGGTATATTGATTTAAATCAAATACGAAAGGGATGGGATAAAAATCCTGTATTAAAGAATATTCAGTTTGCCCAAGATAATCGATATCCTGATGCAACGGCACAGTTACTGCACGACAGTATCATGACGGGCATAGTGAGTGACATTCGCGAAAATCTGAATGTTTCCAAAAAGGATAAAAAACTGAATATTATTTATGTGACCGTAAACTCTCCGGACGAACTTTTTGCCAAGGCATTTAATAAAAAGTTGGTAGAAAATGTCAATCAGTTTTATCTGGATACCAAGACAAAAAGAAGTTTGGAAAATGTGGCTATCTTGCAGACGAAAGTTGACTCGGTGAGGGGGATATTGTCCGGCTCCATCAGCCGTGCAGCAGTGGTGGTGGATGCCACGCCAAATCAAAATCCTACGCGCATGGCACAGCGGGTGGTGCCGGTGCAAAATGCAAGAGTGAGTGCGGAGGTAAACCAGCAGGTATTGGGTACGCTGTTACAGAATCTGGAACTTAGCAAAATATCACTTCAAAAGGAAACGCCGTTGATACAGATTGTTGACGATCCGGTATTACCGCTTGAAAAGAAAGGTTTTGGAAAATTGAAAGGGTTGGTATTGGGGGGGGTAATTGGTGTCCTCATTATAATGGTATTTTTAGTATCTGGGAAAGTAATTAAAGAAGCAGTTAAGGAATAGCGGAAATGGAGATTGTCTAGTTTGGAATGTGATTTCCTTGGGGGTAATGTGACGTGTTAAAATTGATTCAAAGGGGGGATAGTGTTTTTTGTAAGATGAATATAAGATTGTTAAGTAAGGGTAAGTTTTTATATTGTTTAAGTTATGAAAGTATTAATTCTGGCGGGTGGTCTTGGCTCTAGGCTTTCTGAAGAAACCAGTTTAAAACCCAAGCCCATGGTGGAAATTGGGGGGAAACCCATTTTGTGGCATATCATGAAGATATATTCTTCTTACGGGTATAATGAGTTTGTTATCATGTGCGGGTATAAGGGGTATATGATTAAGGAATACTTTATTAACTATTATCACCACATGTCTGATATGACAGTAGACATGTCTGATAATTCCATTTCTCACCACGCCTATCATGCCGAATCGTGGAAGGTGACCTTAGTTGATACGGGGATAGAGACGATGACAGGAGGGAGGATAAAAAAGGTAAAGGATTATACCGGAGGGGAACCTTTTATGCTTACTTACGGGGATGGCGTTTCAGATGTTAATATTGCGGAACTTGTTAAGTTTCATAATGCCCATGGCAAAGCAATGACAATGACCTCAGTTCAGCCTGAAGGGCGATTTGGGTCATTAATTATCAATGAGCAAAAGCAGGTGACCTCTTTTGTGGAAAAGCCAAAGGGTGATGGAAATTGGATTAATGCCGGCTTTTTTGTTTGTCAGCCCGAAGTGTTTGATTTTATACCCGATGGAAACGGGACTATCTTCGAGCGCGAACCATTGGAAAATTTGGCAAAGGCCGGGGAGTTGTACACATATCGGCATAGTGGTTTTTGGCGTCCTATGGATACGTTAAGGGACAAAACCTCATTGGATGAACTGATAGCGGCAGGACGGGGGCCATGGATAAATTGGTAAATAAAAAATACTGGCATGCAAGGTAATCTAACCAATATTGACCGGGTTTTTGATGGTGTTTTTAAGAACAGGAAAATCCTTGTGACTGGACACACGGGTTTTAAGGGGGCATGGTTGAGCCTCATGTTAAATAAGCTTGGAGCAGATATTTACGGGTATGCCTTAAAGCCACCTACCAATCCAAGTTTGTACGAGGAAGCAAATATTGACAATTTGCTTACTTCTGAAATAGGTGATGTTCAGGATTTTAGCCATTTACTTCAATTTGTGCAGGAGGTGGCACCCGAAATAGTAATACACATGGCGGCGCAGCCGCTTGTTAGGGATTCGTATAAACTCCCTATCGAGACGTATGCGGTAAACGTGATGGGGACAGTGCACCTTTTGGAGGCCTGCCGGCAAACTCCGGGGATAAAAGCAATTGTAAATGTAACGACAGATAAATGTTACGAAAACAAGGAATGGCTCTGGGGATACAGGGAAAACGAGCCCATGGGAGGATATGATCCATATTCCAATAGTAAGGGATGTTCGGAGCTCGTGACGTCCGCCTATAGAAATTCTTATTTTAACCCATTTTTATATGATGCGCACGGCGTTGCTCTGGCATCGGCAAGGGCAGGTAATGTAATAGGTGGCGGGGACTGGGCAAACGACAGGTTGATACCAGACTTCATCCGCTCTATTCGAAAGGGAGAAGCCATTAAAATACGCAATCCAAATGCTATCAGGCCTTGGCAGCATGTGTTGGAGCCCCTCACGGGTTATTTGATGTTGGCAGCTAAATTATTTGCGGAAGGGGCTAAATATGCAGAGGGGTGGAATTTTGGCCCGGATGAGGACGATGCTAAAAATGTAGAATGGATTACAAAAACCCTTTGTGGGCTTTGGGGAAACCAGGCCGTGTATGAAGTAGACAAAGGTCCGCACCCACATGAGGCAAAGTATTTAAAACTGGATTGCTCAAAAGCGAAAACAGAGCTTGGCTGGCACCCTCATTGGGATATATTAAAAACCTTGAGCAGTATCGTGGACTGGAATAAGTCTTTTTTTGAAGGGAAAAATATGAGGGTGGTGACCGAAAAACAAATTGAAGATTATTTTAAATAAGATATCGCGTTTGCATAGAACGAAAAAAAAATATTATGTCCAATAGCAGAGAACTACGTAAAGAAATTATTCAAAAAACAAAAGAGTATTATCATGCCCAATTTGCTAACAAACAGTTCGTTCCCGGCTCCACACCAGTGAACTATGCCGGAAGGGTGTTTGATGAACAGGAATTAGTAAATGCTGTAGATGCCTCATTAGACTTTTATTTAACCGAGTCCAGATTTTCTGCTGACTTTGCTGAAAAAATTGCTGACTTCTTAGGAATCAAGAATGTATTGCTTACTAATTCGGGATCTTCTGCAAACCTTCTGGCTTTTTCAGCATTAACATCTGAAAAGCTGGGGGAAAGAAGGTTGAAGTCAGGCGATGAAGTGATTGCCGTAGCAGCCGGATTCCCTGCAACAGTTACCCCAATTTTGCAGTATGGGTTGATTCCGGTATATATCGACATAGATATACCAACTTATAACGTGAATATCGCTATGCTTGAAAAGGCAATTTCAGACAAAACACGTTGCATTTTCTTAGCACATACATTGGGAAATCCATATAACCTGGATGCTATTATGGAAATTGCTAACAAATACAACCTATGGGTTATAGAAGATAATTGTGATGCTTTTGGTAGTAAGTATAAAGGAAAATATACAGGCACATTTGGGCATCTTTCTACTATCTCCTTTTATCCGGCTCACCATATAACTACAGGTGAGGGAGGAGCTATCTGCACGAATGACCCCCAGTTGGCTAATTTGGTAAGGGCTTTTCGCGACTGGGGGCGGGATTGCTATTGCATGGGTGGGGAAAATAACACCTGCGGCAAAAGGTTCTCGCAGCAGTTTGGATGTTTGCCTTTTGGCTACGATCATAAATATGTTTATTCAGAAATAGGGTTTAACCTGAAAATGACGGATATACAGGCTGCCATAGGAAGTGCGCAAATGGATAAGCTTACTTCTTTTTGCAATAAAAGAAGAGAGAATTTTAAAACCTGGGCGACAATTTTTGCCAGGTATCCTGAATATTTTACGCTTCCGGTAGCTACGGAAGGTGCCGATCCGGCCTGGTTTGCCTTTATCGTAACAGTTAAAAAGGAAGCCCCCTTTGGCCGGGATGAGCTTACCCGTTATTTTGCCCAAAACAAAGTAGAAACACGTAATCTGTTTGCAGGTAATATGGTTAAACAGCCAGCTTTTGTAAATAGACCCCAGCGTATTGCGGATCACTTAGACAATACTGATTTTGTTATGAACAATACTTTTTTCCTGGGTACTTATCCGGGACTGGCCGAAGGCATGTTTACTTATGCAGCATCGGTATTGGATACCTTTATTAAAGAAAAAAAACAGGTGCAATAAAATGAGCATCGTAAAAAAATATCGAGCTGAAATTTTGAAGATTGAAAACCCTATAGAAGGCGTTTATACATTAACACTTCAGCCGTTGACTTCGGGACGGTTTCGTTTTTCTCCGGGACAATTTCTACATATTGCCATTGATACTGATTATGACGGTTTTTCTCAATGGCCTGAATCAAGATGTTTCAGCGTGCAGACTTCCCCGGCGGAAGAACTTCTTAAGATCACGTATTCGGTAAAAGGAAGTTTCACAACACAAATGGCAAAGAACCTGAAGGAAGGGGATGAGGTTTGGGTAAAACTGCCTTACGGCGATTTGTTTGATCAGCCCCACAATAAGGAAAAAACAGTATTTGTTTCCGGCGGAACGGGCATTACGCCTTATCTGTCTTTATTTACCGATGCAGCGTTTTCTGCCTATACCCGCCCTGTGCTATATGCAGGCTTCAGGAATGAAGAGTTGAACCTTTATAAAAAGGAGATCGCGAAAGCACAAACAATCAATCCCGGATTAAAGGCAAATTATGTTTATCAGGACCGGGATGGTATTTTAAGCATTGAAAAAATACTGGAAGAAAACGGCACTTCCGCAACGTATTTTATTTCGGGGCCACCGGCGATGATTAATACATTTAAACAGTATTTACTAAAACTAGACGTGCCTCAAGATAATATATTGACCGATGATTGGGAGTAATAGAAACAACGTTTATTAATGAATATTTTAATAACAGGCGCAACGGGGTTTATTGGTCATCATTTGGTGAAGAAGCTTCGTGACGATGGGCATCGGACCTTCATTACATTACGGCCAAATAGTAAAAATGTTTTTAGTTCATTCGAAGCTGAGCCTTTTGTTCTATCGGGTAATTATTTTGAGGGCTTGATTGATTTTATAACTCTAAATTCGATAGAGGGAATTATTCATTTAGCATCACTCGTCCAATCAGGAGATCATAAACCAGGTGAAGTTGAAGATTTGATAAATGCAAATGTTGAATTTCCCGCAATTATGCTTGAAGCCGCCTGTATTACTAAGGTTAAATGGTTTATTAATACTGGAACTTATTGGCAGTATTATAATAAGAAAGATTATTCTCCTGTTAATTTATATGCAGCAACAAAACAAGCGTTTTTTGATATTGCAAAATACTATTGGGAAACAGATAGGATCAGGTTCTCAACTGTGATGGTTTTTGATACTTATGGTCCAGAGGATACAAGACCTAAGATTTTTAATCTTTGGCAAAGAATAGCTAAATCTGGAGAGCTACTGGAAATGTCAAAAGGAGAGCAATTGTTGGATATTTCACATGTATATGATGTAGTAAATGCGTTTGTTTTGCTCGCTCGCCATCTTCATAATAACCTTCCTGATGTTGGTAGGGGGGAAATTTTTACAGTGAAGGCAGATAAACGATATTCGGTACGTAATCTGGCAGAAATATATGAAAAAGCTACTAGTTCAAAGTTAAATATAATTTGGGGGGGGAGACCTTATAAGGAAAGAGAGATTATGATTCCTTATCAGGGGGGACGCAGTGTTCCAGGATGGAAATCAGAGATTAATATAGAAGAAGGCATAAGAAGCTTGTATAGTAACGAAAGTTAAAGAGGGTGGTTTTATTCATAAAAAAAATATTATTGAAGTTTGGAGTGGATAAGGCAATCTTATACACTTCCCTTGTTAAGATATTGCAGGCATTAGGAGGTTTTGTTACTCTTTTTTTAATAGGGACATTTATGTCAAAAGAAGAACAGGGGTTCTATTATACCTTTGCTAGTGTTTTGGCAATTCAGGTTTTCTTTGAATTAGGTCTTGGTGGTATCATAAGTCAGTTTGTGGCACACGAAATGGCACATTTGCAAATTAAAGATAGAGTACATGTTTTGGGAGACTTGAAACATGTTTCGCGTTTAAACTCTCTTTTGCATTTCTGTTTTAAATGGTATAGTGTTTTTGCAATATTATTATTTGTGGTGCTACAAATGGCAGGTTATTATTTTTTTTCAAAGTATGGAAGAGACTATCCGGATGTTAAATGGCAGATTCCTTGGATGATTGTTGCTGTGGGGGGGGCATTGAATTTATTACTTTCTCCATGGATGGCAGTTCTTCAAGGGATGAACAAGGTCAAAGAAATGGCTAAAATATCTCTCATTCAACAACTTACAGTGATGTTTATTACTTGGATAAGTTTAGTGTTGGGAGCTAAGTTATACATATCTGCTATTAATTCAATGGCATCAGTTTTGGTACTTTTGGGGTTATATATTAGGAGTGAATACCCCGCTTTACTGTTGAATCTCTATAAAACAAAACTGTCTGAGCAAATCAGCTATGCTAAAGAAATTTTTCCTTTACAATGGAAGATTGCAGTTAGTTGGATAAGCGGTTACTTTATATTTCAGTTTTTTAATCCTATTATTTTTGCCTTTAATGGACCTGTGGCCGCAGGTAAAATGGGGATGACATTAACTGTACTTAATGCAATTTTATTTTTTACACTGACCTGGACAGGAACAAAAGTTCCATTGTGGTCAATGTTTATAGCCAGACGTGAATTCACGGAACTAGATGCTTCTTTAAAAGGCGTTTTGAAGCAATCTTCTATAGTTTGCTTTATAGCTATCAGTATAGCTATTTCGTGTTTGTTTGTATTTAAATTGCTCAATTTACCCATATATGAGCGGTTTTTACCGGTAGGCTTATGTGTATTGCTATTCTCATCTATTCCTATTAATAATATAATTACGATCTGGGCTACTTATTTACGTTGTTTTAAGAAAGAGCCTTTCTTGGTTCAGGCAGTTTCTATTGGCCTTTTTAGTGGGCTTTCAACCTATATTACAGCTAAGTTTTTTGGTGTGCAATATGTTGTCGCTGGATATGTATGTATTACAGCTTTTTTAAGTTTGCCCATAAGTTATTATATATTCAAAACAAAAAGGATACAATATCATGGATCATAAGATACTTTCAATATGTATTCCAACCTACAACCGGGCTGTTTTTTTAGCTGCTTCTTTGCAAAGAATTTTTGACGAATATGCATGTTTGGGTACAAAGGAGGAAGTTGAAATACTTATATCTGATAATCTTTCTAACGACCATACGCAGGATGTAGTGCGCAAATTTATAGAATCCGGACTGCCAATTAACTACATAAGAAATCAAAGGAACATAGGGATGGATGGCAATTTTGTACAGTGCTTTAAAAAGGCATCATCCAGATATATTTTGGTTTTGGGTGATGATGATTATCTCATAAAGGGGGGGCTGCAAAGAATATTAGATGCAGTAAGAGGGAGGGACTTTGGGTTGATACATTTGTGTTTAAATGGTAAGGCTAAAAAACCTGTGGTTTGTTATAATGATGCTGAGGTTTTTTTGAAAGATATAAGTCATGTGATAACGTACATCAGCTCAAATATAGTGGCAAAGAAGTTTGTTGAGGATGTTGACTTTGAAAAATATATGGGTACTTTTCTCCCTCAGGTTCCTTTATATATAACGGCTGCGTTAAAGTCCCCTCAAAATTTAATGATTAATGAAAGAATTTTTGAAGAAGGGGCTGATATCAAAAATAGTGGAGGATATAATTTTTTACAGGTTTTTGTGACTAATTATTTATGGATTAGAAATCATTTTTTGAAAAGAAATAGTTATAGGTCAATCCTTTATTACGAAATTGAGAAATATAATTTGTTCCATCTCCTTTTGCCTTTCATATATAATCTTCTTTTAAGAAAAAATGATGGACGGTTTGAAACCAGAAATGCTTGGAAAATATTATTTCGGCATTATGGGCTTCGTTTATACTCTTATCCATTACTATTTCGTCATGTTATTTTGCAGAAATATCGCCGTTCAAAAAATAGGGTAAAATAAAAACGTAAAAGGTAGATGTTTTTTAATAAGCTAAGAGAATGATGAGGAAAATGAAATTATTGGGAATAGTAATCACATATTATCCAGATAGTTCTGAATTAAAAAAGAATATATCCAGATTTATTGATGATGTTGAATTGCTCATTATATGGGAAAATACACCTTTATCAGAACGGGACAATTTCAGGATATCTTCATCTGAGTTTTCAGAAAAAATTATTTATATGGGGGACAAAGAAAATTTGTACATTGCTTATCCTCTTAATAGAGCTGTTGAATATGGTTTGAAGAATGATTTTACACATTTATTAACAATGGATCAGGATAGTTGTTTTGAACCAGGCCACTTTCGAAAGTATATAAAACTGATATCTCAATATCAGAATCAATATTTCATTTTTGGATGTAACCCTAATTATTTAAACCAGCCTATATCAGACTATCCTGTTAAAGTGAAAACATTAATTACATCAGGTTCATTTTATGACTTAAAAATCTTTAACAAAGTTGGTCTATTTCGCGAAGAGTATAAAATTGATTGTATTGATTATGAATTTTGTTTTCGTTCTGAAAAACAAGGGATTTATTCGTATATGATTAAGTCTGTTTTGTTGAACCAACAGTTTGGAAACTTACAAAAGACAAAGTTGGGGTATCATACTTTTAATTATCCTCCTTTAAGATTATACTACATAGCCAGAAACAATATATGGTTAAAAAGAGAATACAAAGGGCTTGCATCAGAAAAAGACCTAATTAAGTGGATCGTTTATCCATTAATAAAAGTTATTTTTAGTGAAAAGAATAAATGGAGAAAGGTGAAGGCGATTTTTAAGGGGATTAGGGATGGAGTAAGGTGCAATTTTAAAGGCAAAAGCGATATTAATAAGGCTAATGAGGAAGTTTGATAGCATATTTGGGGCATTATAGGCCCAAAAAAATAAAGCATTGATTAAATGAATAATATTTGGAGGATAACATTTTGTGTTATATGCTTCTTTTTAGCTTATTTTGATAAGGGAGTGCAGTTTTCCGAAAGAGTATTTATAAGCAGTATATTAATACAATTTTATAGCATATACTTTATCTTTTCTAAAGAGAAATACCCATTTTCCTTGAACAAAATGTTTTATCTGTTTAGCCTAATTTTTTTTGGTTTTTCACCACTTATGCAATACAATCATAATGTTAGTTTTTGGAACTGGGATGTTTTACCGGAGAGTGCTTATTTTGCTATGAATTTGTTGATACTTTTTATACTTATTTTATATCAACTAATATACACGCTTTTCTTTGCTAGGTATTCTTATAGCAGAAAATTGGCTGTACATTCTTCTAAGAATACTACTAGTTATTGCTTTACTAGAAAACAATTATTCTTTTTAACAATTGTCTCAATTATCTCATTTCTGATTACTTTTTACGTACGTGATTTTAGTTTTTTGGCTTTGATTTTTAGAGGTGGTGAATATGATTCATATATTCTCGAAAATCAGTCTCAAATGCTCGTTGTGGAAAACTATATACGCCCCTTATCCATGTTTTGTTTGCTTTTTTATTTGAATGCATCTGGACCCAAAAATTTTTTGATTGCAATGTTATTGTTTTTTTCTGCAATTTTAACATGCTTTCCGCTAGGGATGCCTAGGTTTGCTGCTGCCAGCTTCTATATTCCTCTTTCTATGTTGACATTCCGATTTTTAAGATCCCGTAATGTTTTTTCAATTGTTTTTTTATTTGGTTTTTTTGTTGGGTTTCCATTTTTGGATCTTTTTAGATATGTGACAGAAGACACGAATTTGTCATCGTTTGCTATTGATAATGAAATGTTTTTGTTAGGGGATTTTGATAGTTATTACAATTTTGCAGTAATTGTCTCAGAAAATATTATAACTTACGGGCGACAACTGACGGGTGTTTTTTTATTTTGGATGCCTAGGGTGTTTTGGCCAGAAAAACCTATTGGCTCAGGGGCGTTTATTGCTGATAAACTTGGTCTTTCTTTTCCAAACATTTCGGCTAATTTTTTTGCCGAGGGATATATCAATTTTGGGCTCTTTGGCATTTTCCTATTTGTTTTTGTAATAGCTGTGATAACAGCCAAATTTGATATTATGTACTATTTTAATAAACGGGTCAACCCCTTTTTCAGAGTCTTTTATCTTGTTTTACTGGGTCTGTTATTTTTCATTTTACGAGGGGATTTATTAAGCTCTTTCGCTTATACTATGGGATACATGGCCGCAGCATTTACTGTATTTATGATAGTTAAGCCTAAATATGACGGCAAAGTTTAAATGGATAAGATTTATACGTGTAGACATATTTGACACACTAAAGTTGAAATACTTTTTTGTTAATTAAAACTGTTTAAAAGAAATGGCGAGATTCATAGCATTTTATTTACCACAATTCCATCCTACTAATGAGAACGACAAGTGGTGGGGAAAGGGGTTTACTGAATGGCACTCAGTTGTACGGGCAAAACCTCTTTTTTGGGGTCATAAACAGCCACATTTACCTGCTGACTTGGGATTTTATGACTTAAGATTAGAAGAGACCAGAATAGCACAAGCCGAGTTGGCACGAAAGTCCGGTATTGAGGGCTTTTGTTATTGGCATTATTGGTTTGGTAATGGGAAGAGGCTTTTGGAGCGTCCTTTTAATGAAGTACTTACTAGTGGAAAGCCAGATTTCCCCTTTTGTTTGGGATGGGCGAATCATTCATGGGAAAAAAAATTATGGGATAAAAACGGGACTTCAGAAGTATTAATTGAGCAAACTTATCCAGGTGAGGACGATTATATTAATCATTTTAATGCAGTTCTTCCAGCCTTTCTAGATAAACGATATATAAAAGTCAACGATAAACCTTTATTTGTAATATATCATCCAGGAGGATCTCCTGAAATTCCCAAATTTATTGCTACTTGGCGGAAATTAGCAAAACAGCATGGAGTTAACGACATTTTTTTTGTCGCAAAGGATAATGATTCGCGCGCAAAAGAAAATATCCTGGCAATGGGTTTTGATGCTATTTATAATCTTGATCATATTAATATTCACCATCACCTTAATTTAGTCAAGAAAATATGGTTATATATTTGTCGCGAGTGGCTTAAGATACCAACTGTTTTTGAGTATAAAGATGCTATTAATTATATGGTGACTGATAAAAGTTATGATCGTGATGTTATGCCTTCTATTGCACCTAATTGGGATCATTCTCCTCGTTCGGGCCGCAGAGCGATTATACTGCAGAATTCTAGGCCTGACTATTTTAAGAAAGTTGTTCACAGCGCACTAAAATCTGTTGCCAATAAACCTAAAGATGAGCAAATAGTATTTTTGGTATCATGGAATGAATGGGGAGAGGGTAATTACCTTGAGCCTGACACAGAATTTGGACATGGTTACCTCCACGCTCTTAGGGACGCGGTTGAGGAGTTCGGAAATAGTAAAAGATAATAGTTTAAATAGTTTTTCAATTCATGAATATAGTAATTCTAACAAATATTCTAACTCCATACAGATGTTTTATGTACGAGGAGATAAATAATTACTGTAGAGAAAAAGGGTGGGTTTTTCACGTTTTGTTAATGTCTGAAACCGAACCTAACAGGCATTGGAATTATGAAGATTACAAAACTACCTATACCACGCTGCTGAAGAAGATTGTTATTGTTAGGTCTAATTATACGAGTGGGTTCATTTCCTCTGATTTAAAAAAACGCCTGATTGATATACAACCAAATATTGTGATTGCCGGAGGCGCTTATATAATGTTACCTGTTCTTCAATCAATTTTTTATAAGAAACAATTAGGATATAAACTCTTTTTCTGGTCGGAAAGTAATTTGTTAAAACGGGAAAAAATATCTTTTTTAAAGAGTTTTTTTAGGGAGATAGTTAGGAGAAACATATATAAATTATTTGATGGTTTTTGGAACGCAGGACGGTACTCAAATGATTTTATTAATAAATATAAGAAAAAGAATGTTCCCTCATTTTTTATGCCTAACCTCATTGACAGCAATTTTTTTTATGGAGCTTTAAATATATGCGAGGCTGATAAAGAGAGAATAAAGCGTGAACATAAAATTGACAAATCTGGAAAAATCATACTTTCTCCGGCACGTTTGTCATATGAAAAAGGACTCTTGGAGTTTCTGGATATATATGCAGATTCCAATGAAAAGAGAAATGCGGTGCTTTTGATAGTTGGAGATGGCCCTTTGCGCATTGAAATTGAAAACAAAATTAGAACGATAGCAGCTGATATTCGATTACTTGGATATAAAAATCAGGAAGAAATACTAGATTCTGTATTCTGTCTCCGATATTTTTCTATTACCATCCAATATAGATCCCAATCCTTTATCATGTATAGAGGCGTTACATGTAGGGCTACCATTATTAATAAGCGAACATGTAGGTAATGCTCCGGAAGTTGTAGTGCATGGAAAGAATGGATATGTATTCAGTTATCAAAATAAAAAACAAGCAGTAGATTGTGTTGATGAAATATTATTAAGTGACTCATTCTGGTTTGCACAAGCAAAAAGGGTTTCGTTACAAATTGCTAAAAATATTTATACGCCGAAGGATGCTATTGCCTTTTGTTTTGATGAAATGAATAAATTTTTGATGCGCTCATAATAAAGTACTATAAACTGTAAATTTAATAGTTATGAAATTATTCTTTTTTATCTTTTTTTTATTTGCTCATATTGTTGCAATTGGGCAAGACAAAGAAGTGAGTGTGACGAAATTTGGGGCCGTAGGGGATGGCAAGAGAGATGATAGCCAAGCATTTCAGTCTGCATTAGACTATTGTGGTAGTAGACCTAGCATATTCCTTAGAATTCCGTCTGGAAAATATTTATTGACTAAGCAGTTGCTAGTTCGGAATTCAATTACACTATTTGGGGGGCAGAGGTCAGAGCTTATTTCAGACAAAAAGGTATCCCATAATTTGTTTCTTTTTTATGATCGGGCATCAAATGTTTCAATAAGAGGGTTGATTTTTAATAGTGCAGAAAATAATATTACTCCGGAATTGATGAGATTTGACGGAGTAAATAACATAACAATTTCAGAGTGTACTTTTTTAGGGATTTTGCCTGTTGCATTTAATAATGCTTCTAATATTAATTTACTAAATAATAAATTTAAAAGCAAAAGTGCCAATCCTTCGGGGCCCTGTAACTTTTTTACTAGCTCACATATTCTTATATCTGGGAATACATATGATGGGGCAAGCGGTATTCAATTTGTAAGGCATTGTAGTTATATAAGAATTTATAACAACCGGTTTTTAAATTTAAAAAACTATCCCATCCATTTTGACGGTCAGGATATCCAACTTCATAAATTTGTCTTGATCAAAAACAACGAGTTTAAGGGAAGTGGAGATAGGGCATATCACGGTGGCACCTATGATCAGATTTCATGTTACAGAGTTGATAAATTGCAAATAATTAACAATAAAATTGATTTAGGTGGAGATATGGGCATAACATTGGAAGAGAGTAAAAATGTATTCGTGGCTAACAATAATATTACCAGAAATAATATGGCTGGGATTTCTATCGCAAATACAAAGAATTGCATAATTGAAAACAACATTATAAAAGACAATGGAACGAGAATCACTTCTGAAGGTATTGATCCGAAGGCTAGGTCTGGTATCTATTTATATGGAGGACAATCTTATTCTTCTGATTCTATATTAATTAAAGACAACAGTATAAGTTTTTCCGACACAAAATGGAAATATTATCCAATCGCAGTTTCGACTCCCCCAAATACGAAACATAGATTGCACTTTTTTAATATAGATGGATTCCTCTCTGCAGATTCTTATATGCCTGTTGTTATTAAAAAGCAAGTATATGATATTTGGAAAAATAAATTATTGTCAAAGATTAAATTTTAATATATATCCTGATTTAAACGACTCATAGAATTCCTATAAATATAGTTACTCGACATAATAGATGGCTGATAGAGTTACATTGCTTGGCGGTCTCTTTTGTTTGGGAAGAGTCAATGGCTAGGAAACTCAGTTCCTGAGAGAAATAAAATAATACATTTGCTAGATGATGTTTAAGTGATTAGTAAATTCTGTTAAGCATAACCAAATTATGAGAACGAATCTGCTCATTAATTTCAGGCGAGACAAGAACAGTGTTAAAAATATTTTAGAAAATAAAAAGTTACGATTGGAGAGAGACGCGAAAAAAATTACAATTGGCATCGACGCGTGTAATATAAAAGTAGGAGGTACTCTTACTCATTTAATAGGATTTCTTAAAGAATCTAATCCCTCAAAGCAGGGCTTCGGAAGAATGGTTATATGGTCGAGCAATGACACGCTACAAAAACTACCTACCCAAAAGTGGTTAGAGAAGAAAACTCATAAGTGGTTAAATGGTTCTTTTGTTTTAGCCTTTCTTTTCCAAAAGTTTTATTTAGAACGAGAAGCAAAAAGAATGATTTGTGATATTATGTTTGTGCCAGGTGGAGTTTTCTTATCGTCATTCAAGCCTTTTGTTACCATTTCTCAAAACCTATTGCCCTTTGAAAAAAAGGAGCTTAACCGTTACATGAATTTTAAATTGAAACTTAAGTTTTTATTATTAAGATTCTGCCAGTCTCATACTTTTGCTAAAGCAGATGGTCTGATTTTTTTGACAAAGTATGCAAGAAAAGTAATAAGTCAATCTGTTAGGATTGCCGAAAATAATACGGTAATTCCACATGGTATAAATCCTCTTTATGTCGCAGAACCTAGAGTTCAGCGACCAATTAGTAATTATTCGCAAAGAAATCCATTTAAATTACTATATGTTTCAATATTGTCTCCCTACAAGCATCAATGGAATGTGGCTGAGGCGGTTTGTAGATTGCATGCGAAGCAGATTCCGGTGCATTTGACATTAGTAGGACCAGCAGAGACCGAAAGCTTAAAAATGTTGAATGAAGTTTTACAAAATTATTCCAACAGCAAAAATGCTATTGAATACAAAGGTGGTATTCCTCATGAACAACTGTTCGCAATTTATAAAGAAGCGGATTCGTTTATTTTTGGCTCAACATGCGAAAACTTACCTATTATTTTAATTGAAGCTATGTCAGCCGGGCTGCCTATACTTTGTTCTTCGTATGGGCCAATGCCTGAGGTGTTAGGTAACAATGAAGGCATGTATTTTGATCCCTTGCAAATTAACGATATAGAAGAGAAAATTATCGAATTCCTTAATAGCAATATAAAAAGGCAAAAAATGGCTGATGAATCCTTCAAAAGTGCAGTAAAGTATAGTTGGGCAGATATGACAGCGGATACACACAGGTTCATTAATAAAACTTATTCTAAAATTAAGGGCCAGTTATCTCATTAACATACCTATAAAATGATTCCGCTGAAAATATCAATAATTACCGTTTGCTATAATGCTGAAAAAACGATTCGGAATACTATTGAATCAGTTCTTCAGCAAAGAGGAGCTGAGATAGAGTATATCGTTATCGATGGAAATTCGAAGGATGATACGCTGAGAATAGTGAATGGATATAAAGATCAGATTTCTAGCGTTGTTTCGGAGCCTGACAAAGGCTTATACGATGCCATGAATAAGGGCATTGAGCTTGCCGCGGGGGATTACATAGGTATTTTAAATGCAGATGACGTTTTTTATGAAAACAATACGATTCATAAAGTTTCCGATTTCTTAAGCAAAAACACAGATGTTGATGCTATTATCGGGGATATTGTTCAAACAAACGGAAAGAAAATCGTTAGAAAATATTCTTCAAAGAGGTGGACACCTGATAAACTGAAAATAGGATTTATGCCTCCGCATCCCTCAATTTTTTTTAAAAGGGAACTATTTAAAAAATTTGGTAATTATAATTTAAAATACAGCATATCCGCGGATTATGAGTTGATTACACGTTTCTTTTTAAAGCATACCATTTCATATAAATATTCCGGGATAACTACCACTTTCATGCTGCGTGGTGGCGCCAGCAGCTCCGGCATCAGGAGCTATCAGCGGATTACTAAGCAGATATGTACATTACTTGAAGATAATAGTATTGGCTATTCGCCGTTAGCAATTCAAATGCGTTTTCTCTGGAAGATATTGGAATTTTTGAAAAAATAGACTAAATGAGGCTTGTACTATTAAACTTCCTGCTTCGAAGGTCTTTTATAGAATGATATCTCACTATATTTGCCATCTGATGAAAACAGCATTAATTACAGGTATCACGGGGCAGGATGGGGCCTATCTTGCAGAATTTCTTTTAAAAAAAGGATATGATGTACATGGCATAAAACGCCGTTCCTCTCTGTTTAACACAGACCGTATAGATCACCTATACGAAGACCCTCATGAGGAAAACAAAAAGCTAACATTGCATTATGGCGATCTTACCGATTCCATGAATCTTACAAGGATTATTCAGGAAATACAGCCCGATGAAATATATAACCTGGCGGCCATGAGCCATGTAAAGGTGAGCTTTGATACACCGGAGTACACGGCCAACGCTGATGGCATTGGAACATTGCGCATCTTAGAAGCCGTTCGCCTTTTAAACCTTACGCAAAAAACAAGGATATACCAGGCATCTACATCAGAGCTATATGGATTAGTGCAGGAAGTACCACAAAAAGAAACAACGCCGTTTTATCCACGCTCACCTTATGCGGTGGCAAAACTTTACGCGTATTGGATCACGGTAAACTATCGAGAGGCTTACGGGATGCATGCCAGCAACGGTATCTTATTTAACCACGAATCGCCCATAAGAGGAGAGACCTTTGTTACAAGAAAAATCACCCGTGCCATAAGCCGTATTGTAATTAATGTGCAGGACAAATTGTATCTGGGTAATTTGGATGCGCAACGGGACTGGGGGCATGCAAAGGATTATGTAAAAGCTATGTACCTGATTTTGCAGCAGGAGAATCCGTCCGATTATGTCATTGCCACAGGGGTTACTACCCCGGTCAGGGATTTTGTAGCCCGGTCATTTGCTGAAGTGGGTGTAATTGTAAGGTCAGAAGGTTCTGGTGTAGACGAAAAACTTTTGGTCGAAAGTATAGACAAGGATGTTTTTTCCCAAAAAGTAGGTGCGGCGTATCTGGAAGAATTTGGTAAAAAAATTAATTCAGTTGTAGTGGAGGTAGATCCCAGATATTTCAGGCCGACGGAAGTGGAACTATTGATAGGCGATCCGACAAAGTCAAAGCAGGTTTTAGGTTGGGAACCTGAATATGACTTGGATGGTCTTATAAAAGACATGATGCAGTCAGACGTGCATCTGATGAAAAAGAATGATTTCCTTAAACGTAACAATTACGCTGTATTGAACTATTATGAATAAGACCGATAAGATATATGTTGCAGGTCATAGAGGATTAGTAGGATCGGCAATATGGAGATCATTGGAGAATAAAGGATATACTAACCTCGTAGGCAGATCCAGCGCTGAGCTGGACTTGAGAAACGCATCCTCCACCCTTTCTTTTTTTAATGAAGAAAAACCGGACTATGTAATTTTAGCGGCAGCCCATGTGGGTGGCATTGTAGCCAACAACACTTACCGGGCAGATTTTATTCATAATAACCTGGCCATACAGCAAAACGTAATTGATGCTGGATTCAAAACCAATATAAAAAAGCTGCTGTTTTTAGGAAGCACATGCATTTACCCTAAAGATGCTCCACAACCTATTAAAGAGGAGTATTTGTTAACCGGGCCGCTGGAAATTACCAACGAACCTTATGCTATTGCCAAGATAGCCGGGATTAAATCCACAGAAAGTTTCAACCTCCAATACGGCACTAATTATATATCGGTAATGCCTACCAATCTTTATGGGCCAAACGATAATTTCGATTTGGAAAGAAGCCATGTGCTGCCTGCCATGATCAGGAAGTTTTTATTAGGCTTTTGGTTGGAAACGGGGGATTGGAAGTTGATACAAGCAGATTTTGATAAAAGACCAATTGAGGGTATTAACGGGGCATCTGAAAAGAAAGATATCATAAGGGTATTGGAAAAATACGGCGTGACCTCGGCGCAGGTAGAGATATGGGGCACCGGCACGCCGCTTAGAGAGTTCTTATGGAGCGAGGATATGGCCGACGCTTGTGTTTTCCTGATGGAAAATGTGGACTTTTCCGACCTGAAAAAAAATAGTATAGAGAATAGGAATTTTCATATTAATATTGGTACAGGTAAGGATATTTCAATAAAGGACCTCGCTTTGCTTATTAAAGATAAGGTTGGATTTAAGGGTGATATCTATTTTAATACTGAAAAACCTGATGGTACTTTCAGGAAATTAACAGATGTTACCAAAATTCATAGTTTGGGTTGGCAGCACACCATCGAGATAGAAGAAGGTGTCACAAAAATGATAGATTGGTATAAAAGTTCTATTGCTTAGTAATAATACGTCTTGCCAATAAGGAAACCTTTGGGTTTTGAGTTTGCTGACACTTTTAGATAAATGATGAACGACAGAAACTTTAGTGGAGATTTGGTTGCTGAAGATCATGCCTTCGGCGCTTTCTTTTTCATTGTTAAAGAAGGTGATGCGGTTTTAGGTATGGGACAAAAATTCCCGCTGTTTTTTTATTGAATTATGTAACAAACATCAGGCTATGGGCTTTTTTCAGATTACAGCATCCATTGTTTTGTATAAGCAGGCGATGGATGCCGTAAAACAAACAATAGAGAGTTTTCTTGCCACAAAGCTCAAGGTACAGTTGTTTCTGGTGGCCAATTCACCGTTGCCAGAGCTTGACGGTTTTGCCGACGATCCGCGTGTGCATATTATTCATGCCTATGATAATCCCGGTTTTGGCAAGGGGCATAACCTGGCTATAAGAAAAGCGGGAGACAGTCAATACTATTTGGTACTGAATCCAGATACAAGCTTTGAGCCGGGTGTGCTGGAAACATTATTCGATTACATGGAGGCCAACCCCGATGTGGGAAATGTGATGCCCAAAGTGCTTTACCCGGATGGGAGCCTGCAACGGTTGTGCAAGTTGCTGCCCACTCCTTTGAATGTATGGAGCAGGAGGTTCATGCCTGCGCCGGGCTGGGCACAAAAGTTGAATCGCAAATATGAGCTACATGATTTTGATTACAATAGCATCATGCCAATTCCCAATCTTTCCGGTTGCTTTATGTTTATAAGGAACGATGTGTTAAGAAAAACCGGGGGCTTTGACGAACGGTTTTTTCTATATCTTGAAGATATAGACCTTAACCGGCGTATTGCCCAACATGCCAAAACGGTATTTTATCCTTATGTTTCCCTCACGCATCATTACACCCGCGGGTCTTATAACAACCGAAAGCTGTTGAGACATCATATAGTTTCTGCTATTAAATATTTCAACAAATGGGGATGGATATTTGATAAAGAAAGAAGAAAGATTAACCGGGAAACCTTGGGATTGTTGAAAAAATCAGACCAGACGCTTGAGGTAAATAAAAGAAAAAAGTTGTAATGAAAGGCAATATGAGGTCGGAGTCGTCTTTTCGACAGAATGGAGCGTAACGAGGGGAGAAACCTGCCTGCCAGCGGCAAACATTGATAGCTGAACTATGCGCGTAATCTATCCCACCACTTCCACCACGCTTCTTCCGCTGCCGTGCCGGTGCACTTGTATTTGCACGGGTATGCGTTCGGTCATGTCCTGTACGTGGGAAATAACGCCTACTTTGCGGCCCTGGTTTTGGAGGCGTTCCAAGGCGTCCATCGCGATGATGAGTGTTTGGGGGTCGAGTGAGCCAAACCCTTCGTCAATAAACAGTGATTCTACCTGCATCCGGTTCGACGACAACGAGGCCAATCCCAGGGCAAGTGCCAGCGATACCAAAAAAGATTCCCCGCCCGAAAGGGAATATACCGTGCGTACTTCATCTCCCATGTCCCCGTCTACCACTTGCAGGGCGAGCGTGTCCGGCACGCGTTGCAGTTGGTAGCGTTTGCTCAATATGGAAAGGTGCTGGTTGGCATAATGGAGGAGCACGTCCAGTGTGTATTCCTGCGCAATCTGGCGGAATTTTTTTCCGTCGGCAGAACCGACCAGACTATTAAGCCGTGACCAGTTTTCGGCAATGAGTTGTTGTGCATTTATTTGTGCCAATAATTCACTGATTTGCGACTTATGGTGTTTGTCCGTCCTTAGCCTATAAAACACCTCGTTGCTTTCCTGCGTTTTTTGTGTGAGTGACTCATGGATGAGGCTCAATTGTTGTGCTAAGTCTTCTTGGGTCTGTTCGGAGGTTTGCTGCAAAAGATGTTCCGCCAAGGCGCGTTTTCTTTCAGCCAGCACGGTGTCGGCCTTAGTCAGGGCTTCGGTGATTGTTTTTATTTCTTCCCGTTCGCGGGCAATCCATTCGTGCGAAAATTGGAGAAGCCCCTGCAATGTTTCTTCGCCAATTTGAGCCGTATCGGTATTGTTATGTTCCTGTAACCATTTGTCGAGCCGTTGCCTTACATCAAACCTTTCAGTGGTTATCTGTTGTGTTTCGCTAACAATATGTTTCAGTTCGGTACTTGCCTGTGCGATGCGCAGTTCAAGTGCCGTATATTGTTGTTCCTGATTTTTCAGGGACTCTTCAGCTTGCTGAACAATTGATTTCAGCTTCGATTCTGTGAGGGTACAATCTTCGCCGTTAAAAAGAGCCTTGCGCTCTTGTTCCAACAAGCTGTGTTGTTTGGCAAGATGCGCTGCCTTTGCTGTTTGAAGAGAAAGCTCTTCTCTCGCGGTATCTATTTGCTGTTTCAGGAAACCTGCTTTTTGTGCTGTTTCTTTCAACTCGCCTTGCTTGTCCGCTAACGATGCCGTTTTTTCTTGCCATATTTTTGCGAATGAATGGACGCTTTGCAGAAAGCCCGTAGGGTTTTCCCGCCATTTTGTTACCCAATCGGTAGAGGAGAAATGAGGCGTTAAAAGTTTTTCTATGTCAGACAGGTCGGCGTTCAATTGTTCGGCACGGGTAATGAGGTGCTGCTTTTCCCTCTCTGTCAGGGCGATATGGTTTAGCAATTTACCCGATTGCTCTTTAGCTGATTGCAATTTTTGCTCCTGTGTGTACAGCATGTCGCGCAGTTTTTCTGCCGCTGATTTTTGAAGATGATAATGGCCTATTTGTGCTTCTAAAGTGTGCAGCTTTTCTTTTGCGCCATTGATTTGTTGCTGTATCCACTCCGTTTTATTGGCTTCGTCAATATCCTTGCTTTCTTGACCGATGTCCGATTTTTCCCACGTGAGGGATAAGGTGAAGATGGTCTCATTTATCTCGCGGCTATCTATATCCAGTTGCCGGATGTCGGCTTTCAATTGTTCTATACTTCCTTGCAGCGTGCTGTGCTGCTTGAACGTGTCTTCATGACTTTTTCGATGCAGGTCATATTCTTTTTCCAGCGCGTTCAGCATATTTTCTACCGCGTGCATGGCGTATGGATGCATGGTGCTGCCGCATACGGGGCAGGGCGTGTTTTCGGTGAGTTGCGCGCGCAGGCTCACCACGTCGGCTGCTGATTCCAGCCTTGCCTTGTCAAGCATTTGCCGGGACGTGTTTTGTCTGATTTCGCTTTTGACCAACGATGCGGCGGTTTCTTCAAGAAGTGCTTCTGCCTTCGTAAGTTTTTGATGGCAGCCCTGCTGTTTGGCAACGATGGTTTGTAATGCCTCTTTTTTCCCGTAGAGGTCTTTCCATCTAAGGTCGGCTTCGCGGAATATTTCTATTGCAATGTTCGTTTCCTCTTTCTCTTGCTGCCATTTCTCAAAGGGCATCTTCGCGATTTCATCTGATTCCTTTTGATACGCTTTGCGTGCCTTTTCAATTTCTGTTTGGAGCAAATCTATCTGAGCTTGCCTGTCGTTTACTTCTTTTTTATTTTTTTCAATGTTTTGGGAAATGTTTTCTATCTCGGTTTGAATTTGCTTGCCCTCGTTGACCCATTTTTGTGCATCGGATAATTTGTTGGCGATGAGGTTATGGTTTTCGGCAATGGCCGCGCGCGCTTGGTTTGCGGTTTGCCAGGATTCCAACTTTTTTATCTCGCTGGCCAACTGTGCGGCGGTTTCCTGCATATTCTTTTGCTCCTCGTCCAGTGTCTTTATTTTATTTTCTATTGCTAAGACGGATTGCCGTTCCTCATGTATACTTTCTTCCGATTTTTCAAGAAGGATATCCAGCGCACGCGCTTGTTGCAACAAAGGTTCGGCATCTGCCAAATTTTTTCTGGCGATAGATAATGCTTCCGTTGCTTCTTGCAGGGATGTGGTCAGTTTTCCTTTTTCCTGATGAAGGCTTTCTTGTTGGGCTTTTAGGCTTTCTGTTTCTGCCTTTTGTTCCGCCAACTCTTGTTCCAGTCGTGCTAGGTTTTCGGTAAGCGGTCGTATTGGCTGTATTTTTTCTATCAATACCAATTGCGCTTGCCGTTCCTTTGCAGTTTCCTTGTCCTGAAATGCTTGTTGGTAAAAGGTTTCCGCGTGAGAAAGGTTTTCTTTCAGGTTCGTTGTTTGTTCATGCCATTTGA
The DNA here is from genome assembly GCA_047601605.1 of Niabella sp. Lineage (GTDB taxonomy): Bacteria > Bacteroidota > Bacteroidia > Chitinophagales > Chitinophagaceae > Niabella. The sequence goes on along the minus strand of JASGIU010000002.1, from coordinate 268,257 downwards.
GGATGTCCTGCACTTTTGTTTTTTGCAGGTTCAATTCGTTTATCTCGCTTTGCAATTCTTCTCCCTGCGCTTCCAGTTCGGTGATTTCAGTATCGGTAAGGGTTGCGATGCTGCCTTTCCTTTCCGCTAACGATTCCATTCTTTGTTCTTCCTCCTTTGCTCTTTCAAAAATATGTGAAGAAATTTCGGAATAAATAGATGTTCCGGTCAGCTTTTCCAGCAGGGAAGATTTTTCGTCTTTGTCAGCTTTTAAAAAAGCGGTAAAGTCGCCTTGCGCTAAAAGTACCGAACGAGTAAACTGCTCAAAGTTCAACCCAATCAGGCGCTCTATTTGCTGAAGGGTTTCATTTTTCCGTCCCGGGATGTCCGTTCGGGTGCTGAGGTTTTTCAAAGAAATATGATAATCCTGTAAGGAGCCATCGGCTTTGTTCCGCGCCCGGCGCACGCTCCAGGTGGCGCGGTAGTCCTGCCCATCAATACTTCTAAAATCTACTTCGGCAAATCCGTCTGCCGTGCCATCGCGCAAAATGCCTCTTGTATCGTTTTGTTTGATGCTGTTGCCATTTACGTCGCGCAGCTCGATGCCCTGCTCGCGTGCCTGTGCGTAACGTGGGGTTTTGGCATAAAGGGCAAGACATAAGGCATCCAGTATCGTGGTCTTTCCTGAACCCGTTGGCCCGGTGATGGCAAATATCCCCGCCGAGGAAAGTGGCTCTTTGGTAAAGTCGATTTCCGTAATGCCTTCCAGGGAAGCAAGATTTTTTATGCGTATGGCCAATATCTTCATGCCTGTTCCTGTTTATGGCCGATTGTTGTTACAACCTCGTCAAACAATTTCATCATTTCGGCAGGTACGTCTGCATTGAATTTGGCGGTGTATACTTTTTTGAACAGGTCTGCGGGTTTTAAAGCCTGTAAGTCTTCCATAGTGGCGTATTGGGCGCTATCCCTTGTTTGGGGGTTGCCGTATATAGGCTTGATGGTGGCAAGCCGCACATCCTTGTCGGCAATGGCCTTTTCTATTTTATGGCGCATGCCGGGTTCGGGCTGTTGCAGCAATACCCTGACCTCCAAAAAAGGTGAAAAATTTTTGTCTTTCTTTTTAGCAGGAAGCGATTGCAACGCTGTTAATACCTCTTCCAAGGGTTGGTGCGTGCCAGGCACGCATATCAGCGGAATACGCACGGGCACTTCTATGCTGTGGATGTTTTGTGCCTGTCCGTCTGTTATTTCAAAACCGATGACCTGATGTTTATAATTTTTTTCGGAAAACGACATGGGTAACGGACTGCCGCTATATCGTATATGCTCTTTGCCGCCGATGCGTTGTGCTTTGTGAATATGCCCTAAGGCAATATATTGTATATCTTTGGGAAAACTTGTTGCCGCAATGCTCTCCAGTCCGCCCATGATGGGCCTTTCGTTATTGTCCATGTCCGACACTTCGGCATCTTGAGCATGTAAATGCCCCAGCGCGATGATGGCCTCTCCTTTTTTCCGTTGTTTGGCGGCAGCCTCGAATGCCTGGGCATAAAGCGCGGAAACACCTGCGGCGTAAGGGTTTTGTTTATCAGGAATGACAGGATAATCCCCAATGCGCAAAAAGGGCACGGCGATACACCATGCTTCAATATTGCCCGTGGCATTGGTCAGGGGAATAATCATCTTGTCATAATCAATAAGACCAGTTTCGTCTTTTGGTACTGTTCCGATGATATGGATGTTGGATGATTCAAGCAATGGTTTGGGCGATTCTAATCTGGCGGCGGAATCGTGGTTTCCGGCGGTGATGATAATCTGTAACCGTGGCTGCGCCCGCGTGGCGCGGTTCAGGAAACTATAAAACATTTTCAGGGAAGCTGCCGACGGGTTGCCTTGGTCAAATACATCCCCGCTTATCAGCAGCACATCTGTTTGTTCCTGTACCAACAGGTTTACCAGCCAATCCAGAAAACACTGATGCTCGTAACTGCGGTCATATTCGTGGAACAATTGCCCGATATGCCAGTCTGCCGTATGTATTACCCTGATCAATTCCTGTTAAGTCAAAAATAAAGATGAAGCGTGAAGATAGGAAAATGTGAAAACAAGGAAGACGATAACATTATGAATCATCAACCTTTCGGGAAGCGCAGTGCAGTCGAAGGGTATGTCTGATAAGATGTGCCGATTGTGAGCTTCAAGCACAAGTTGGCCGAAGTTATTTCAAGTCCCAACGTATCATAGTATAAAGCTAAATATTTTGAGGTCATTTTGGCTTATTCTTTTTTAGTCAATACATAAATACTTCCTTTACCTTTTCCAATCATTGTCAGCACTTGTTCATTTCGTAAATGTTGCAAATCTTTCTTCAAGGTACTCAATCCGATTTGGGGAAATTGCTTTGCCAAATCGCTTACTTTAACAGGCTGATTGTTTGTGATAAAATCTTTGATTAACTTTTGTCTGTCGTTTAGATAACCGTCTTTGGATTTGAACGTGTCATATTTCTGCTCTAATTTCTTGGTAAGTGTTTTCAAGCTTTCTAAGAAAAAAATCAACCACAATTCTATACGTTCATTATCCGTTCCACGATTCTTTTGCCCATTCATCAGGGCTTCGTAGTAGGCTTTTTTGTTTTGTTCAATGTGGTTTTCAAACGAAATGTATTGAACAAAGGAATAGTCGTTTTGCAACAAACAAAGCGTTGTCAGCAATCGGGAAAGTCTGCCGTTACCGTCCTGAAATGGGTGAATACTCAAAAAATCATAAATAAAACTACCGATAACAATAAGCTGATGAATGTTTTTTTGTTCTAACTGTTCATTTGTCCATTCAACTAACTCCTGCATTTCACCTGCTACCAATGCGGGTTCGGTAGTGGCAAAAATAGTCCGCTGTTCGCCTGTTGGATAAGTTGCCACCACTTTGTTTGAAAGAAACTTGTAAGTTCCTCTGTGTCGTTCATCTTTATTGCTGTATTTCAGCAACATTTGATGCAGTTGTTTGATGTAGCTTTCCGAAAGATTGATGTCGGCATAATTATCATAAATCAATTCTAAAACCTCGTAATAGCCAATGACTTCTTGCTCATCACGAGTTTTGAGTTTTGTGATTTTAATGTCTTTCAGTAATTCCCTTACTTCCTGGTCAGTAAGCGTTGCCCCTTCAATTCTCGTAGAGGAACCGATACTTTCAATAGTGGCAATTCTCCGCAATTCTTTCAAATAGCGGTTTTCCTGCTTTTCGGTAATATTCCATTTACCTTTAAAGCCGTCAATATGGCCAATGAGTTGCAAAACTCTTTGATTTGTTGCAAAATCAAAATGGAGCTTCTGAATGAATTTATCCATATCTTATTCGTATCTTATCCAAAAAGGATTGTATAAAGATATGAATTATCTATATCGTATCCATATTTTATCCAAAAACTGGATTTAAGGCACTAATTTTTACATATTTCTTTTGCCTTGTCATTCAAAAATATTGGTCGTTCCACTCGTCAAGTGTCAGATATTGGCTTATGGTTTCAAGTCCTATCGTAATAAGTCAATAAGCTTAATAAAAGTTTGTCTGTCTTTTACTTTAAAGTAGTGGGTGCTATAAGCTTGGAAACGTCCTTGAATAAAAAGATTTAGCTTCCACATTCCCGAAGTTATCTCCAACACCCCTACCCTTCTCTAACAAAATCACCCGCAAGCAATCTTATCCACACGGCCAGCATGACGCCCGCCCTCGAAAGGCGTGTCTATGAACACGGAGACCATTTCTTCGGCCACACTTTCCGAAACGAAACGGGCAGGGATGCAAATCACGTTTGCATTGTTGTGCTTGCGGGCAAGAGAAGCGATCTCCGCATCCCAGCAAAGCGCCGCACGGATATGCTGGTGCTTGTTGGCCGTGATGGCCACGCCGTTGCCACTGCCGCAAAGCAGGATGCCAAACGCACAGTTGCCGCTTTCTACCGCCTCTGCCACGGGGTGTGCAAAATCGGGGTAGTCCACCGAGTTTGTTGAGTAGGTGCCAAAATCCTTAAAGGTCAGCCCCTTCCCTTCCAAATAGGAGATCACGTATTCTTTGTATTCAAATCCGGCATGGTCGCACCCTATTGCAATGGGCTTGCTAAGGTCAAATTTGTCTTCCATAATCTTTTTGTTTATTCCCATTCGGGGTCTTCTTCTTCCAACTTGTTTTTTTCGGCACGGGCGGCGAGGGAAACGCTCACCTCGTATAGTAATGCTAAAGGTACAGAAACAACGGCTAAACTAAAGGGGTCGGTGGTCGGCGTGATGATGGCAGCAGCGACAACGATAACCACAATAGCATGTCGCCTGTAGCGCCGTAGCATCTTGCTGGTGACCAGCCCGGTGCGTGCCAGCAGCAAAATGAGCAGCGGCATCTGAAAAAGTAGGCCGATACCTATGGTCGTGTATCCTAAATTTTCTATATAATCAGAAAACGTAGGCCTGATATCTATTATGTCGCTTAACTTATAGCTAAAATAAAAGTTCACCATCAGGGGCGTAAGGATAAAATAGCCGAAAGCCACGCCTATGAAAAACAAAACCGAAACCCAAAAGATGATACCGGTGGTTTTTTTCTTTTCTTTATTGGATAGGGCGGGGCGCACAAAACGCCATAGTTCCCAAAAAACATAAGGAAATGCCAACACCAGTCCACCAATGAAAGCTACCGTAAACGATGCCACGAACTGTCCAGTCATAGTGGTTTCCTGAAATCTTGTCTCTAAATCCTTAAAGCACAAAGATTCGCCCACGCCCACTTTTTGGCCAATATCGCAGAGCCATTTTTTTGTTATAAAGTCAGGCTTGGTAGGGCCAAAAACAATATCGTCCACAAAAAAATCGGAAAAGATGAATATCACTATAGCGCAAACGATAACTGCCACTGCCGCCCGGATAAGATGCCAGCGCAACGCTTCGAGATGTTCTACAAAGGGCATTTCCTCGTCGCCCTGCGCTTCGTTGCGCCTTTTTATAAATTCTAATAAAGCCATAGTCTTTGTGCAAAGTGCGAAGATAAAGTGGCTTGAGGAAACAAAGCGCGGTAACGGGATAATTTATTCCGTAATATTTTTATAAAGTCGGCTATGCAGGATGAACGGTAGATATTTTTATAACAAGAATATGGAGGATGCCTACTTTAGTTCCTTTAGTTTGACCATTTCTATACGGGTGTCGCTCACGCTCAGGATGTCGAACTCATAATGCCCGATGATGATACGCTCTTTTTGCGTGGGGATGGTTTCGTGATGGTTGATGATGTAACCAGAGAGGGTTTCCGAGTCATCGCCTTCGAACACAAGGTCGTATTTGCGCTCCAGATAATCCAGCTCAAGCCTACCCGAGAAGATGTATTCATCTTCGGAGATGCGTTTTTCAACAAACCTTTCGGTGTCATATTCATCCCAAATCTCACCAAAAATCTCTTCCAGCACGTCTTCCATCGTGATGATGCCAGCGGTGCCGCCGAACTCGTCCACCACCCAGGCGATGCTTTTGGCCTCGCGCCCGAATTTGTTAATGAGGTCTATCGCGCTCATGCTCTCCGGCACGGCGGGGATGGGCATCAGGACGGACTGAATGTCGGTTGGCCTCTTGAACATGTCCAGTTCATGCACATAGCCCAGTATGTTATCAATGTTCTCTTTATAAATAATAATACGGCTGCGCTTGGTGTCGGTAAACTTTTGCAGCAATTGATGGATGGGCGTGTTTATTTCCATCCCTATTACTTCCTTTCTCGGTACCAGGCATTGGCGTATGCGCACGTGCGGTAGTTCCTGTGCGTTTTCCAGCAGTTGGGTACTGGCCTTCGTCTTCAGGTCTTTTACATCGTCCTGAAACATAAAGCGGAACCCGTTCCGGGCAAAATCTAAATGTTCCTCGTCAACCCGCACGTTGAACACATATTTGAGTATCCATTTGGACAATTTGAACAGTCCGGCGGTAATCGGGTAAAAAATCTGGTAAAAGAAATCAATCGGCAAAGCGAGCGCGCTTAGCATGTAGTTGCTGTTGGCGCGGAAAAAAGCGCGCGGCAGGAACTCCACAAAAATCAGGATGATAATGGAGCTGGACAGTATTTCAAGAATGATCTGCCACAGGCGCGATTCGAGGTGGATGCGGTGCCATACCGGTTGCAGCACCACGTTGGCCTGCAGCACAAAAATGGTCAGGGCAATGGTAAAGCCGATGATGGTGTTGCCCAAAAAGATGGAGGAATTATCCACGAACTTTCCCAACAGGCGCCCTTTCAAAGAGCCCTGTTTACGCTTAAGCTCAATATTGAGCCGGCTGGCGCTGTAAAAAGCCATTTCTACCCCGGCAAAAAACATCATGAACAGCAGGGAAATAACAAACCATATATACATTGTCCACTCCATAGTGAAACGAGATTATTCAAATTAAAAATACCACAAATGAACCAAAGTAATGCTTAAAGCCCTAAAAATTTACGTACGGCCTTTTCGGCTTCCGCACAGGCTTCCTCTAGGTCGTGGTTCACAACTACTTTGTCAAAATGGTGCATGAACGACATTTCGTACTCCGCTTTGTTGATGCGCGTTTGCAGCGATTCCTCGGTTTCCGTGCCGCGCATTGCCAGCCTGCGCGTCAGTTCGCGCACGGACGGCGGCTCGATGAACAGGCTCAGGCAGCCATCGCGGTATTGTTCCTGCACGTGTATCGCACCTTTTACGTCAATATCCAGCAAGGGATATTTCCCCTCTTGCCAAAGCCGGTCTATTTCGCTGCACAGCGTGCCGTAATATTTCCCTTCATATACCATCTCCCATTCCAAAAAATCCTGCTTTTTGATATGCCCGTGAAACTCCGCCTCGTCCATAAAATAATAATCCTTGCCATCCACTTCGCCTTTTCTGGGCTTGCGCGTGGTCGCGGAGATGGAAAAAGAAAGCGAGGGTAGCTTTTGCAGGAGGTAACGGGTGATGGAAGTTTTGCCCGCCCCGGATGGCGCGGTAATAATCACGATTTTTTGATGTGTAGCGCTTCCCTTACCGGAATTATCGGTAGGGAAATAGAAAAAATTATCTGCCAGGTTCATAGCCCGTAATATAGTGTATAAATACTGTTTTGAAAAATTTTAAAAATAACCCTTTCGCAAATCATATTGCCGTTAAAAGTGCCAAATTTAGGATGGAAGTGTATTAATAAATAAAAAAATTGTCCCGCTTTGTGCCAAATCCGCGATATTTATAGGCAAAATTAGTTTGATGGAAGATAAATCTTTGGAGTCAATTCAAAACTTTAGCGGCAGGTATCCCCGGCAAATATGGAGTTTGTTTTTCTCGGAAATGTGGGAAAGGTTTTGTTTTTACGGTATGCGCGGCATGTTGACCTTTTTCATGATAGACCAACTGTTGATGGACGAAGGGGTGGCCAACCTGCAATACGGTGCCACGCAGGCTTTTGTGTATGCGTTTACGTTTGTGGGCGGCATGTTTGCCGACAAGATTTTAGGTTTTCGCAAATCTTTGTTCTGGGGCGGCCTGCTCATGATTGCCGGCAGCCTGATTCTTGCCACCGACCCGCACCGGTTTTTCTTTTTAGGGATCAGCTTTACGGTGATAGGTACCGGATTTTTTAAACCCAACATCTCCACGATGGTGGGGCAGTTGTACAAAGCCGACGACGTGCGGCGCGATGCGGGTTTTACCTTGTTTTACGGTGGCATAAACCTGGGTGCTTTTTTAGGCGGTTATTTGTGCGTGGCTATCGGAAAAGGCACGATGCTGGCCTCGGTGGTGCCGCACGGTTTGCGGTGGAACGTGGCTTTTGGTCTTGCCGCCGTGGTGATGGTCATCAGTCTGGTGAATTTTATATATACCAAACGGAGATTGGGGCCAATCGGTTTGCAGCCGACCATTACCGATAAGGCCGTGAATATCATCCCCATGCCCAAGTGGCGGGAATATGCCGTGTTTGTCGGTACGCTTTTGCTTATCCCGGTGATACAGATTATGGTTTCAAAGCCCGAGTACACCGATTATTTCATGTGGACAATCGGGCCGCTTACATTGATTTATTTGTTTTACGAGATGAGCAAAGTGACCGCCAAGGAAAGAAAAAAACTATGGGCGGCTTTGGTGTTCATCCTTTTTTCGATTTTGTTCTGGGGCATTTATGAACAGAGCGGCGGTTCGCTGAGCATCTTTGCCGCGCGCAACCTTAATAATAACCTGTTGGGCTTTAAGGCAGACCCTAACGGCGTGAACAATTCCGGCGGGGCGTTCTTTATCATCGCCCTTTCGGTGGTGTTTGGCATGATGTGGATTTGGTTGGCAAAAAGGAAGATGGAGCCCAACACGGTGGTGAAGTTTGGCCTTGGCTTTTTGTTGCTCGGCGCGGGCTTTTATCTGTTCTTTGCCACGCGTTTGTTCGCTAATGCGCAGGGCGTTACCTCGCTTAACTTTTTTACGTTCGCGTTGCTCATCATCACGTTTGGGGAGCTTTGCTTGTCGCCGATAGGGTTGTCCATTATGACCAAGCTGTCCACGCCCAGGTTACAGGGCGTGATGATGGGCATGTGGTTTTTGGCCAGCGCTTACGGGCAATATGTGGCAGGCATTATCGGTAAAAACATGGCCGAGGCCAAAACGGGTGCCAGCAATTATGAAGCGTTTATTGCCTATACTCAAGGATATAAGCAATTGGGATTGTACGCGGTGATAGCGGGGGCTGTATTGATTATTGTCTCGCCATTTGTGCGAAAATTGATGCAGGAGGTGAAATAGACCGTTTCTGCCATATTCGTTGGATATATTCTGCTAAGTTTATAAATTATTTATGGAAAAAAACATAAGCGTGCGCGAGCCGAAACGCCTGATACCGCCAAAGGAGCATGTCTATCTGGAGGGGCCTAAAAGCCGCGGGTTTGAACTGGTTTTTGGGATAAAGGTATTTTGGCAGTTTATCAAGGGTTTTCGAAAATTGCATTTTGTGGGGCCTTGCATCACGGTGTTCGGGTCTGCAAGGTTTAAGGAAGATAACGAATACTATCAAAAAGCGCGGGAGTTTGGCCAGCGCATCGCGGCCACGGGGTTCACGACCATGACGGGCGGCGGGCCGGGTATCATGGAGGCGGCTAATCGCGGGGCATTTGAAAAAGGCGGCGTTTCCGTGGGCTGCAATATCAAGCTCCCGTTCGAACAGCACTATAATCCCTATCTGACAGCTTCTGTCACCTTTGAGCATTTTTTTGTGCGCAAGACACTGCTGATAAAATATAGCTATGCCTTTATTATCATGCCCGGCGGTTTTGGCACGATGGACGAGTTTTTTGAAACGATTACCCTTATTCAAACAAAAACGGTCACGGAGTTTCCGATTGTGCTGGTGGGCAAGGACTACTACAGGGAGCTTTGGGAAGCTATCAAGGATATGGCCGAACGCGGCACGATTGCAAAAGAAGACCTTAACCTTGTGTTGCTTACGGACGACGTGGACGAGGCCATGGAACACATCAGCCGCTACGTGATTGAAAACTATCAGATAAAAAAACGTCGGCGCCTGCCCTGGCTTTTTGAAAGACGATAATCTGTGCCTAAATGCACAAACGGGCAAAGGCATTAAAAAAAATTTTGATTATATTATAATTTCTCTATTATTGCAAACGGTCGCCAATTGGCAGTCCGCAACTAAAAGATAATATGAGTAAGCAGATTTATTCACTGGAATATCCCGTAAGGTGTTCCCCTACGATATTATATGAATTCCTGGCCACCTCTAACGGGCTGGGAGAGTGGTTTGCCGATGTGGTAAACGAGCGGGACAATATATTTTCCTTCGGCTGGAACGGTTCTTTTGAGGATGCCGAGGTGCTTGACCGCGAGGAAGAGCGTTTCATCCGCTTTCATTGGCTCACCGCGCCCAAGGATGAATATTTTGAGTTCCGTATTGATAAATCTGAAATCACCAACCAGACTATCCTCGTCATCACAGACTTTGCCGAAAAAAGGGAAATGAAAGACCAGCAGCAGTTGTGGGATTATCAGGTGAAAGAACTCTTTCACCGTTTGGGGAACTGATATACCTCGTTCCCTCTGCTCCATTATTTTTTGTTATCGGACAACGCAAACCCTGGTTTGTTTGTAGAAAAATCGGTTAACAGAAGTGTCATGGCCTGATTGGATGATAAAACACTTACTTTCAGTAAGTTATGCTATCGGTGCGATTATTACCTGTATCCCTTTTTGTGTCAGGATGTCAACAACACGCGGGGAAACATGGCTGTCCGTGATGATTTGGTCAATTTCGTCAAATTCACAGATTTTTCCAAACCCGCGTTTCCCGAATTTCGCCGAATCTGCCAGTACAATAGTTTTTTGGGCGGCCACGATCATTTTTTTGTTCAACTGCGCCTCCATCATGTTGGAAGTGGTCAGGCCAAAATCAAGGTCAATGCCGTCCACCCCCAAAAACAGTTTGGTGAACGAGAAATCCTGCAAAATGCTTTCGGCATAAGTACCTGTTACGGAAGTGGAGGTTTTTCGCACTATCCCGCCCAATTGTATAATCTCGATGCCGCTGTGGTGAACAAGCTCTGCGGCCACGTTCAATGCCGCCGTTACCACGGTCAGGTTTCCCTGGGATATCATATTCTTTGCCAAATATTGAACGGTCGTTCCCGATGCAATCAATACGCAATCATTTCTTTCAATCAACCCGGCTGCATAATGACCAATCGCTTGTTTTTCAACCGCTTGGAGAAGAACCTTTTCATTAACAGGCCTGTCCGCAATATAAGGATTGCTGGCCGTGGCGCCCCCATGTGTTCTGTACAAGAGGTTCTTTTCTTCTAAAAGTTTCAAATCCTTTCTTATGGTTACGGTTGATACGTCCAGTTCCTGACAAAGGTCAGTGACCGTAACATTTCCTTCCTTTTCCAGCTTCTGCAAAATATATTGATGCCTTTTTGTAGAGGTAGTCATATTTATGGCAAATATTTTATCACAAATATACTAAAATACTTTTCTTGTATTTTTTATTATTGTTTTCATTATGTTATTAATAAATTTCATTTTGGTTTCAGAATATTTTTTTTTATTTCGATTTATTTTTTAATTTGCGCTTGTAACGATGATTGTTTAACAAGCCATATAGTTATGAGTATTGACAGAAATACATTAATGGAGAAAATAAAAGATGGGAAATTCATAAGATGTAATAATAAAAACGATTAAATTTTAGAAAGACATCAATGACCAATAAAAGAATAAAGGATTGCTGACTAACCAGGTTTCTAATTTTGTTTACACAATGGTTTGGAATAAAGAAAAGATTGTTATAACTATTTAAAATATGAATGATGAAATTGGTTGAGCTTCTAGGTTTCGGGGATTTCAATTTAGGTAGGGCAGTTTTTAAGTTAACCTTAAGATAATATTGGGGTAACAATAAGCCAATATTGGTTCAGATATATTTGCCCCCCCCATCTATATGAATGACAAGATATTATAGAATGAAATTAATAAATAGATTACAATTTGTTAAATATTGTCCAATGATAAATAAGTTAAAGTTGCCGGTTAAATCATTTTACCATTGCTTGATAATAATGGTATGCTTGCTTGGGGTTTCGCATTCGCTGATAGCCCAGCAAAGAACAGTGAAAGTATCGGTTACATCTGCATCCACAAAAGAGCCAATACCGCGCGCTACCATACTCGTGAAAGGGACTAACAGAGGAGGTACCACCAATGAGCAGGGCTTTTTCACCATGATGTTCAAAGAAAGAGACGTGCTTTCTGTGTCGGCGGTGGGATATGCCAAGGCAGATGTCGTGGTGGATGACAACGCAACCATAGAAGTAGCATTGCTTCCGGCTGATGGGCAAATGGAAGAGGTGGTGGTTACGGCATTGGGCATCAAAAGGCAGGAAAAAGCACTGGGCTATTCCCAAACCACATTAAAAAATGAAGATTTAACCAACGCCATATCTTCAAACTGGACGGATGCGCTGTCCGGCAAGGTAGCTGGTTTGAATCTGATACGCTCCGGGGCCGGCCCGTCGGGCTCCAATAAAATTATTTTACGGGGAGAAAATAACCTTACGGGCGATAATGAAGCGCTGATTGTAGTGGATGGTGTAGTGATTAACAACAGTAGTGGTAAGCGCAACGCCAATGGGAGCGAAGCCGTATATGGAACAGGGGGTGACAATATGCCCAGTGACTATGGAAGCGGGCTGAACGATATAAACCCCGAAGACATTGAATCCGTAACAGTGCTGAAAGGCCCCGGAGCTGCCGCCCTTTATGGTCAGCGCGGGGCTAACGGAGCCATCATCATTACAACAAAAGCATCTGCCAGAAAAAAGAAAGGGTGGAACATAACCCTTAATTCTAATTACTCGTTTGAAAAAGTGAACCGCTGGCCTGATTTGCAGTTTGAGTATGGACAGGGGATGGATGGAGCTAACTATTATTCTTACAAAACGAGCGTTGATGGAGGTAGCACCAGTGCCACCAGTTCAGCCTGGGGGCCCAAATTCGACGGGCAGCAGTTTTATCAGTTTAACCCGGGATTACAGAATCAGGATACAATAAGAACGCCCTGGGTACCCTATACCAATAAAATAAGAGATTATTTTGAAACAGGCAGAACTTTCACCAACAGTGTTAGCTTGGATGGCAACGTCGGTAAAACTTACCTGCGTCTTTCCTATACCAATGTAAAGAATAACTGGATTACGCCCAATACAGGGTACGATCGTAATTCAGTAGCTTTTTCGTTAAACTCAAAAATTACTAATAAATTACAGATTAGCACCAAGGTCAACTATACCAACAAGAGCAGCGATAACCTTCCCGGTGCCGGTTATGGCAACCAATCCATCATGTACTGGTTCATGTTCTGGCAGCCCAATGCCGATCTTGATTGGCTGAAAGATTATTGGTACCATACCAACACAAAGGGAGATTCCATACCGAATGGATACCGGATTATGTATCCATATAGCTCTTATCCCGAAAATCCCTATGCCATCGCCTATGAGTTTCTGAATGCCATGAATAGAGATGGCGTTACGGGTAATGTTTCGGCTACTTATAATTTTAATAAGAATTTAAGCCTGATGGTGCGCAACTCCGTGGACTGGTCAAAGGAGCATCGTTCTCAAAAAAGACCATACGATGCCGGTGCAAACTTCCCTTACGGAAGCTACCGTACGCAGGATATCCAATCGTCTGAGGTAACAACAGACTTTTTGCTGAAATATGCAAAGAATTTTGGTTCGAACTGGGCTACAACCTATTCATTTGGGGGCAGCACTTTGAGAAACAGGTACGAAATGGATCAAATGCGGGCAGACTCTTTGAAATCCCCTTATGCCTACAGGGTCGATAGCGCCCGCGACACTCCTTTGTATATAGATTTGAGGCCTACAGGATATAAGATTAACAGTTTTTATGCTTTAATTACAGCAGCATACAAAAAATTCTTGTTTTTTGATTTGAGTGCCAGGCAAGACTGGAACAGTGTGCTGGCCTCTCCTTACAGAAAAGGTGGTAGTGGCTTTTTCTATCCGGCGCTTAATACCAGTTTTGTACTATCCGATTTGTTAAGTATGCCGAAGGCTATCAATTTTGCAAAGTTCAGGTTTTCACTTTCGAGCGTGGGTAGTGGCACTACGGTACCTTACCGCACTGCTCAGGGATACGAGCCGGTGGTGACATTTGTGAATGGGTATAACAATTCAAGTAGATTGGCTAATCCCAATCTTAAACCCCTACGTACTATCACAACAGAGATTGGTGCAAATATTCAAACGTTTAACAGTCGGTTGGGATTGGATTTTGCTTTTTATTTGGGCAATACCAAAAACCAAATATTAGAAAGGGTTATTGACAGAAGTGCAGGCTTTACAAGACAAGTGATTAATGCAGGCAATGTAAGAAATACCGGTATAGAACTGGCGCTGAATACAACTCCTGTCAAAATCGGCAGCTTTAAATGGAATAGTAATATGACATTCTCTGCCAATAAGAATAAAATTATATCCATGCCTGATACTTCGTTAGTGCTCAGTTCAGGCCCGACAGGCAGCGGTCAGATTGTCGCCAAGGTCGGGGGGAGCATGGGTGACTTATACGGATTTGGTTATGTGCGCAGCCCGGATGGACAAGTTGTGTATAACCCAAGCACAGGTTTTGCTAAAAGAACAGAAACCGTAGTGTATGTTGGCAATACGATACCCAAAGGAAAAGTAAGCTGGGGCAACGAATTTACATATAAACAAATCCGCCTGAATTTCCTTTTTGATGCGCAATACGGTGCCAAGGCATACTCTTTGTCCCATTACAAACTTGCAGATCTGGGCAAATTGACATCTACTTTGCCCGGCAGATACAGTGGTATTATAGGCAACGGTGTAATAGATAACGGCGACGGCACTTATCGGAAAAACGATGTAATTGCAACAAATATTGAGGAATACTACAGATCCCATTGGGGACAAGATAACGTGGAAGGAAATACATATAGCACCGATTTTATCAAATTTAGGGAGGCGCGGTTGGATTATACTATTAAAACCGCGCTGTTAAAAAAAATGGGGATTGCCCGTGCTACTTTTGGTATTTACGGACGCGATTTGTTTATCTGGTCTCCTTGGCCCATTTTCGATCCTGAATTTGGAACCTTGAGCGGCACCGACATCGTAAGAGGGTTTGAAACGGCTCAGTTCCCTTCAACAAGAACGGTTGGTTTTAGCCTTATTCTTGGATTCTGATTATCTAAATCATTTAATTAAAAGTAATATTGATGAAAAAGATTTTACATATTATTTTAGTGCTTGGGGCGAGTGCGGCAGTTTTTTCCTGCACAAGGGATTTTGATAAGATTAATACCAACCCCAACGCTATTTCAACCGTGGTACCCGATCAGTTGCTGGCACCTGCCTTAACAAGTGCCATAGGCTATAACATGATCAGGAACCGGAACTTCAACAATGAGTTGATGCAGGTGACGGTAACTTTAACTGAAGGAGAAGGGTCGGTCTTTCGGTACGATTACAGGCCAAATATGTCTGATTATCTTTATAATGGACTGTATTCTGAGATTACCAATTTCAGGGATGTATATAAATCTGCTGCGGCCGCGGCAACGCCAAATAAGAGCTATATGGGCATTTCTCTGATTTGCCAGTCGTGGCTATATTCTATCCTAACAGATACGTATGGCGATATTCCTTATATCCAGGCTAATCAGGGAAAAGGTGAAGACGGAAGCATTGTAGAGCCAGCCTTCGATAGGCAACAGGATATCTACCTGACAATGTTTGACACACTTGAAAAAGCGAATATGCTTTTAACAGCCGGGGACAAAATTAATGCAGACGCAGATCCTGTGTATCACGGGGATGTTTCGAAATGGAGAAAATTTGGTAATTCGTTATATCTGCGCCTCCTATTGCGGGTTTCGGGGAAACAAGACGTTTCCCAAAAAGTGATTTCCAAAATCCAGCAAATTGTAGATGCTAATCCTGAAGATTATCCTATCATGACCGATAATGATGAATCCGCTATTTTAAGGTGGACTGGGGTAAGCCCTTATATTTCTCCTTATGTAAACAGGGTAAGGGCACAGGATTTCAGGGCTGTGGCTTTATGTGATTTCTTTATCAATAACCTGTTAATCTGGAGCGACCCCCGTTTGGACGGGGTCAATTATGGTATTGACGGTATTAACAGGTTGGGCATATCCAAGTCTAACGGGTTTTATATGGGCACGCCCAGCGGCTACACGCCGGGAGAAGATGTTTCTGTTCTTTCTCATTTTTACGCCATTGATGAAACAGTGGCAGGCAAAACGCCACCTGCTATTACCATGCAATCTGAGGCAAAAACAGGGATGATGCTGAACTATGCAGAAGTACAGTTCATGCTTGCCGAAGCAGCGGCCAAAGGGTGGATAAGCGGCCCGGCACAAAAATATTACGAACAGGGTGCTAAAAGCAGCATCACCTTATGGGTGTCTGATTGGAATGGTGATATTGAGGCTTATTTATCCAATGCCGGCATGCAATGGGACGAAAATGCATCAATTGATAATAAAATGGAAAAAATCATGTTGCAGAAGTATTACGCGTTGCTTTTTACAGATTTGCAGCAATGGTTTGAGTACCGCCGCACCGGGCATCCTGTGTTGCCCAAGGGGCGAGGGCTGAAAAATGATGGCATTATGCCGGCGCGGATGGTTTATCCGGCATATATACAGTCTACCAACCCTACCAACTACAAACAGGCTATTGCTAATCAGGGCCCTGACAAAATAAACACTCAGGTTTGGTGGCAAAAACCCTGATGAGGCTATAGCAATCATTATTTAATTTATAACTGACGCGTCAAAATGAAAATTATAAAGTTATCCCTGCTATTTATGATACCGGTAATCTTGTTTTGCGGATGCCGGAAAGATGAAGAAGGCTATTACCCGGGCGCACAGGTCAGCCCCTATATCAGTATCTACGACTTAAGAAGCATCTATAAAGGTGTTGCTATTAACCTTACAAAAGATGTGTTGGATGGTTCAGAAAGTATTACAGGGGTTGTAACATCCGATCATAGCGGAAATAATATGCCGGATGGGGTACTGGTTTTGCAGGACAAAAGAAGGCTTTCCATATTAAGGTCTATTGCGGTAAATGTAGGGCCCGACGCTGCGAAATATGTGTCAGGCGATTCTGTAATTGTGAAAATTACCGGAGGAGTATTGCAAAGGGTGGACGGTGTGCTTGAAGTAACAGGCCTTGCGGGAACGGCTGTAACAAAAGTGGGTTCCGATAAAGCCGTTACTACTCTTGTGGCATCGAATATTGAAGCGTTAAAAGCAAGTCCGGAAGTATACGAAAGTGCGCTGGTGAGTATTTCCCGTGTTTTATTTGTGCCAGCCGCAACCGAAGGAGAAACTTATGCAGGCGATAAAACAATTAGCAATGGGGCTGGTAATATCACTCTGCACACAGAAGCGGATGCTTCTTTTGCCTCCACAAAACTTCCCTACTCGGCTACCTATACCGGCCTTTTGTTCAAAAAAAATGACGATTTTATTTTCTGGCCCAGAACAGAAAAGGACATTATTGTATTAGCCGATGAACCACCCATTGTGGCACCGGTTATTATTACCGGATTTTTGGCAGATGTCATAGGCACGGATGCTGATTACGAATATATTCAGATGATGGCTACAAAGGACATTGATTTCTCGGTAACGCCTATGTCGGTTGTTGTCTGTAATAATGCGGGTGCTACCACGCCTACTAGCTATCCCAAAAATGGCTGGGCTACTGGCGGTACCTTGCTGAATGGATCTTCCAAAACCTATAAGTTCGATTTGGTTTCAGGTACGGTTACCAAAGGTTCTTATTTTTATGTTGGAGGAAATAAAGTTATAAACGGGGTAGGAACCACCGACATCAGCAATGCTAATTGGATAGTAAGCCGTTCTTATGCCACCACAAACGGGGATGGCTTTGGGGTACCCACTACTAATCTTTTGGCAAACAGCGGTAATGCTGCAGGTATTGCGGTATTCAGTGGTATTGATGTAGACTCATCTGCCGTGCCTGTGGATGTAATTATGTATGGCGGCAACGGGGATGTCTATTCACCAGGGCCTCCGGCTGTGGGCTACCGCATTACCAATACAGATTATTACGAAACAAAAAATTCTTCGGTACCTACGTTGGATGCTCAGCCCTATTATGCAATGGGTACCAATACGTTTAAGTTTGCATTCCCCAAAATAGCCGATACCAAAACGGGTGTGGGTTATGTAGCAGAAATGGGTGGTGTATATAATATTGCGACCGGCTCTTGGAGTGTAAAACGAACGATGACGTCTGTTCCCACAACTGCCACCTCTCAATTATCGGAAATAGAGGGAATGACGAAACTTATTGATGAATAGTATAAAATTGTTAGAAGTATAGTTGTCGTAACAAAAAACCTATAAGGCCTGAAAGGCCTTATAGGTTTCATTTCATTTAAACATAAACGGATGAAACGTTTTCTTTTCTTTTTAACGGGTTTTTTGTTTTGGGCTTCATCGGTCTGTGCGCAGCAAACTTCATGGGACAGCACTTACCGCCCATCGGGATACGCGCTCAGGACAGCGCAGTTTTCGGAATTTGCCCATTCTAAAAAAGACATTATTTTTTTGGGAAACAGTATCACCGCAGGGGTGGACTGGGCCGAGCTTTTGCAAAATTCCCGTGCAAAAAACCGGGGCATCAGCGGGGATATTACCTTCGGCGTATTAGAACGCTTGCATGAGGTGGTGGCAGGCAAACCTAAAAAAGTTTTCATTCTTATAGGCATCAATGATATTTCAAGGAATATACCCGTGTCCGTGATTTTAGGGAATTACAAAAGGATGATTGCGCAAATAAAAGCAGGAAGCCCGTCCACGAAAATATACTTTCAGACCGTTTTACCGGTAAACAGCAACATCCCGCCCAAAAAGAACCATTATGGTAAGGACGAACAAATTGATGCGGTTAATAAAGGCTTAAAGGAACTTTGCAATATAGAAAAAGTCGGATGTATTGATATCCATCCTTATTTTGTAAAAGACGGAAAACTGAACGAAGAATATACTTATGATGGATTGCACCTGAACATAAAGGGGTATAAACTTTGGGCATCTATTTTAAAAAAAGGTAAATATTTGTAACATGAGTACAAGAATGCTGATCATGTGTTTGTGGCTGGTAAGTTTGACAGCCTGTGGTGTATCAAAAAAGTCACAATCGGTTGATAAAAATGTTGGACTGGATTTGCAGGCGCACCGCGGTGGTCGCGGGTTGATGCCGGAAAATACGATTCCTGCCATGTTACATGCCATTGACATCGGGATTACTACATTGGAAATGGATATGCAGGTAACAAAGGATAGAAAAATTGTCGTGTCTCATGATCCCAACTTCAATGCAAACTTTACCACGACCCCCGAAGGGGATACGCTGACAAAGGCAGAAGCAGCAAAAAGACTGTTGTACACGATGCCTTATGATTCTATCAAAAAATATGATGTGGGGCTGAAGTTTAACAGAGAGTTTCCGCGTCAAAAGAAAATGGCGGTTGCAAAACCATTGTTAAGCGATTTGCTTACGGCCACGGAGGATTACGCAAAAAAGAAAGGCGTATCACCTTTTTATAACATCGAGATAAAATCCTCGCTAAAGAAAGATGGTATCAATCACCCGCCCGTTGAGCAGTTCACGGATCTTGCCATGCAAACATTGTTGCCGTTTCATTTGGGTGACAGGTTGCTCATCCAGTCCTTTGATGACAGGGCATTGAAAATAATGCACAAAAAATACCCCGGCGTAAAATTGTCATTATTGATTGAAGGATATGATGAGCGTTCTTTAGACCAGCAGATAAAAGATCTGGGCTTTGTTCCGGAAGTGTATAGCCCGCATTATAAAAAGCTCACGAAGGAGTTGATAAGCCAATGCCATAAAATGAATATGCGTGTGGTTCCCTGGACGATAAATGATCTTGAAACCATGAAAGAGCTTGTTGAAATGGGTGTGGATGGCCTCATCAGTGATTATCCTGATTTATATTCAAAGTTGAAAAAGTGAAGTATTCGTTATAAGAATTTATAACTGACAAATCACATTCGACTAAAATAAATAAAAAAATTACGTTGAAAGCCCGAAAAGAAAATAAGGACATAACCCGTCGGTCATTTGTGTCAAAAATGGCCATTATCGGGGCAGGTTGTTCCATGTCATTGTCGGTTTGTGGCAAGAAAAACGCCGTGGAAAATAAGGAGGAAAATACGCCGCTTAATATCACGGGATTATCCCTGCCATCCTATTTAGTGATTAAAAAAAGCGGCAACCTTGATATTACGGGAAAAGGATTTGCGGTAGGGGATAAAATAGTTTTTAAGGATACTTCCGGCAAGGAATTTTTTACGGTCGCTATAGCATCAGTAACAGATAATCGTGCGACAATCCTGTTGCCCGCTACTATATGGGATGGTATATTCCAAATATCGGTGACAAGGGGAACGAAATCAAAAGAGCTTGGCACCTCTACAATTGATATTGCCGTAAACACGGATATTCCTGATGTGGCAGGGGCCACGATAAAAGGCACGGTACACGTGGGTGGTGTTGGTCTTGCTGGTGTGGTGGTTTCGGACGGGTTTGATGTGGCAAGCACCAATGCGCAGGGTGTTTATTATCTCAAATCGGAAAAGCGTTCCGGTTATGTTTTTGTATCTATTCCCGGTAACTATGAAGTAGCAGCGGACAATACCTTTCCGCTTTTTTATAAAAGGCTTTCGCAATCGGCCAATGTTGTAGAGGTGAAAGATTTCGGGCTGACAAAGGTTGACAATAACGAGCATGTGTTATTTCCCATTGCTGATTTGCATCTTGCTGACCGGAATAATGATTTGGAGCAGTTTCAAAAGGGGTTTATAAAAGACATAACCGCGGTGATTGCTGCGTATAAAAGTCAGGGCAAAAAAGTGTATGGCCTTACCCTTGGTGATATGACCTGGGATGTGTACTGGTATGAAAACGATTACGCGCTTCCCCAATATGTAAAAGCCATCAGTCCGCTCAACGTGCCAATATTCAACATCATGGGCAACCACGACAACGATCCCTATGTTGCAAACGACTGGCATGCAGAAGATGCCTTTCGCAAATACATCGGCCCAACTTATTATTCTTTTAATTTAGGAAAGATACACTATGTAGTGTTGGACAATATCCGCTACATCAACACTGGCGGGGCTAAAGGTGTGGTAGGCGATAGGAGTTATGATGCCGTTATCATTCAGGAACAGATGGACTGGTTGCGTAAGGACTTGGATTTAGTGGGCAGCGCAACGCCCGTTGTAGTGGCAATGCACGCTCCCTTGAATAGGAACCCGGGTCTTCGTGCAGATAGCAGTGAAGCAAGCAGCTTTTCCCTGCAAAATGCGGAAGAGTTTCAGAACTTGTTAAAACGCTTTTCCAAGGTGCATGTATTATCAGGCCACATACACATAAATTATGCTTATGAAAATTGTGCGGCATTGATGGAGCATAATATTGCAGCCGTTTGTGCCACCTGGTGGTGGACAGGCAAAAAGGGTTATGCCGGCAATCACATTTGCAAAGATGGCTCACCGGGCGGGTATAGCATTTGGGAAATACATAACGATGATATGAAGTGGGCTTATAAGAGCATAGGCTACGACACCGATTATCAGTTCAGGGCTTACGACCTCAACACTACGCAGATAACGGCGGCTCTTTTTGCGCCAAAGTCTTCTGATGCGGAGTTGAAGCCTTATGCAGCTGATTATATGAAGAAAAACGATAACAACGAAGTGCTGATAAACGTTTGGGGCTTCGATAATAAATGGGATGTATCTGTTTTCGAGAACGGTGCGGTGCTACCCGTTACGCGCGTGTCAGCCAAAGACCCTCTGCATATCATCTCTTATGATGCGTTGCGGTTAAATGTGGGCGCTACCCCGACTTCGGAATTTGTGTCGGCCAATACCTCGCATTTCTTTAAGGTAAAAGCTTCGGCACCCGATAGTACGCTTATCATAAAAGTAACAGACCGTTTTGGAAAAGTATATCAACAAACGATGATACGCCCAAAAACTTTTGGTTATGCGATGGTATAGGGCATTGTTTTGTCTTGCCTAACCGTAAGACGGTGATATTTTCTGTCAGTCGTTTTAGTCAAAGGAATATATTAATTTAGCAGGAACTTATCGTTTTAGAACAGATTGTTGCACTTGTATGTAAAATTGATTGTATGCCAAAGTATATCTTGTCATTTGATGCCGGCACCACAAGTTCGCGTGCCATTGTTTTTGATAAAAAAGGAAATATTGTATCCGTTGCGCAAAAAGAATTTCAGCAGATTTTTCCAAAGCCCGGTTGGGTAGAGCATGATGCCAATGAGATATGGAGCACGCAAATTGGTGTTGCTGCCGAGGCCATTGCGAAAGCGGGTATCACCGCCGCCGATATGGCAGCTATCGGCATTACTAACCAGCGGGAAACAGTAGTGGTATGGGACAGAAAAACTTCCCAACCCATTTACAATGCCATTGTGTGGCAGGACAGGCGCACCAGCGAATATTGCGACCAGCTAAAGGCCGGCGGCACGGCTGCGCTCATTAAAGAAAAAACAGGGTTGGTTACCGATGCGTATTTTTCAGCCACCAAAATAAAATGGATATTAGATAATGTAGAAGGCGCGCGCGCCAAGGCAGAGCATGGCGATTTATGTTTTGGTACCATTGATACCTGGCTGTTGTGGAAACTGACCAACGGAGAATCGTTTGTAACAGATGTCAGCAATGCCTCGCGTACCATGATTTTTAATATTCATACATTGCAATGGGACGATGACCTGCTGCGTATTATGAATATCCCCAAAGCTATGCTGCCCGAAGTCCGCTCCAGCAGTGAAGTGTATGGCTATACCCAGCAATTGCTCTCTTCAGTCAAAATACCGGTAAGCGGTATGGCGGGCGACCAACAGTTTGCTTTGTTCGGGCAAATGTGTACGCAGTCCGGCATGGTAAAAAATACTTACGGTACAGGGTGCTTTATGCTGATGAACACTGGCGATAAACCCGTACCTTCTGCTAATAATTTGCTGACGACCATTGCGTGGAAGATAAACGGCACCGTAAGCTACGCCCTTGAAGGAAGTGTATTTATTGCCGGTGCCGTGGTGCAGTGGCTGCGTGACGGGTTAAAGCTTATCCAGAAATCGGGAGACATTGAGGCGCTTACACAAACAGAAACAGGTAATGGTGGTGTGTACATGGTGCCGGCCTTCACCGGGCTGGGTGCTCCTTACTGGAACCAACATGCCCGCGGTATGATTACTGGTTTGACACGCGGCAGTTCCGGTGGACATATTGCCCGCGCAGCGGTAGAAAGCATTGCCTATCAAACGATGGATGTGCTGAAAGCGATGGAGGCCGATGCAGGTATAACTATCAGTGAAGTTCGGGTAGATGGCGGAGCCACCGTTAACAACTACCTGATGCAGTTTCAGGCCAATCTGTTAAACACAAATGTGGTGCGCCCAAAAATTACAGAGACCACCGCATTGGGCGCCGCCTATCTCAGCGGGCTGGCAGTGGGCTTTTGGAAAGATATCGAAGAAGTAAAGCAATACTGGCAGGTAGATCAGGTTTTTGAACCTTACATGAAAGAGGAGGTGCGTGCTGCATTGCAAAAAGGATGGAAGCGTGCAGTGAAGGCCGCACAGGTTTGGGCAGAAGAATAATGGGTTTTGATTTTTTATCCTTTCAACTTTTAAACATTCTGTATGAACATTTTTACAAGTGAACTGATAGGTACCGCCTTTATGATTTTGTTGGGTAACGGGGTGGTGGCCAACGTGGCATTGAGCAAAACAAAAGGGAACAACAGTGGTTTGATCGTGGTTGCCTTTGGTTGGGCCATTGCTGTTTTTGTGGGCGTGTTTATTTCTTCAAAAGCGAGCGGTGCGCACCTCAACCCGGCCATTACCGCGGCCTTCGCCTACCTGCATAAAATAGATTTAAGTACCGTGCCATATTATGTTGCCGGGCAAATGTCGGGTGCGATGGTGGGGGCATTGTTGGTATGGCTCACTTATCGGCAGCATTTTTGGCATACCGATGATGCTGCGGCAAAATTGTCTGCTTTTTGCACCTCACCTGCTATCAGAAGTCCTTTGCAGAATATGGTAACAGAGATGGTGGGTACTTTCGTGTTGGTGCTGGCAGTGCTTTTTATCGTTGCTCCTGCTGAAAGCCTTGGTGCTTTGGACGCCTTGCCTGTTTCGCTGATCGTGTTAGGGATTGGCCTCAGCCTGGGCGGGCCAACGGGCTATGCTATCAATCCTGCAAGGGATTTAGGCCCACGAATTATCCATGCTTTATTGCCAATGGGCAAAAAGGGCAGCAGCGACTGGGCTTATAGCTGGGTTCCCGTTATCGGGCCATTGCTGGGGGCATTGCTGGCGGCGGTTGTTTTTAATGTTATTTCTGGCGTATAAGTTTGATTGTTGTTTAGAGGGGAATATTCGGGTGGAAGACAAAAACCTGATATGTATTCTCCTTGCCAAATATTTTTGCGATACAACCGTTGGGATTTTTTTTCAATCTGTATAATACATAAAATCGCAAAAACGAAAATGACAAAACCCGCAAAATCTCCTTCTCTGTTGTTTTGCATCCTGATGGACGCCATCGGCTACCTTAGTTTCGCCGTGCCCGGTCTGGGAGAATTGTCCGATGTGGTTTGGGCGCCTTTGTCGGCGAGCATATTCGCAGCTACTTTTGGTGGTAAAAAGGGCATCATCGGCGGCTTGTTCAACTTTTTGGAGGAAGCATTGCCCGGCACGGATTTTATCCCGTCATTTACTATCATGTGGTTGCTAACCAATAAAGTAGGAATATTCAAGAAAGAACAACCCGTGACTATTACCGTAAAAAGCAAATAACCATTACAGTTTGATGCTGATGGTATGCGCGAACGGTTTATCCGAAACCGTGGCCTCGTAATTTTCTACGGTGATGTCGCTGATATCATATCCTCCGCAGGGATATGCTTTTTTGTCCACTTGATTTACAGTGTAATTGATGGCAATGGAAACGTCATTCAGGTGTACCGATAATTTAGGCCTGAGATTACTACCATCGGGCGCCTGCACCTCAATCGAATGAGGGTATGCTCCATCGGCACCGTGCATTTTGTATGACAGATTGCCAAAAGCGGTATTGGACAGCGTTAACTGTGATTGATTAACAACTTTTTTCTCTATCAGGTTCTCGCCTGTGTTCTTGTCCAAAAGCTTCAGATAGAGTATCGGTATATTTATGTCACATTGTAATTGTGAGGACATGTCTTCGCTCTTCGCACATCCTGTTGCCAAAAAAAACATTAGTAAAAAGCCCCAAATAAACCTTATTTTCATGCGTATATCTTTATGCTCCGCTGTGCGGACGGTTTTTAATAATTTGACAACCCTTTTGACGATAAAGTTTTATCGGTCAATTTTCTCCACGCTGCCCTATATATGACGTGTTCTTGCCCTTAAATGCAACATCTTTTGCAAAAGAAAATCATTTTTGGCAAATTAAAATGCTTACTTACCTTTGCAGCCATGAATTTTACAAGCAAACATATCACAACTATAAAGAAGCAGCCTTAACGGGAGGTTTGTAGTTTGTATATGTGCATATAAATTTTCAACAGGCCTTCCGTAAAAGCGGGAGGCTTTTTTATTAATAACAAATCAAAAACCACAAAAATTAAGAAAATGAAAGTTGCAGTTGTAGGGGCCACCGGGTTAGTGGGTACCAAAATGTTGCAGGTGTTGGCAGAAAGGAATTTTCCCGTCACAGAACTATTTCCCGTGGCATCGGCCAGGAGCGTAGGCAAAGAAGTGGATTTCAAGGGCAAAAAATACAAGGTTATCGGTATGGAAGATGCCATTGCGGCAAAGCCTGACGTAGCACTATTTTCGGCCGGGGGCGGCACTTCTACCGAGTGGGCGCCCAAATTTGCCGAGGCGGGCATCACCGTGGTAGACAATTCTTCCGCCTGGCGCATGGATCCTTCCAAGCCGTTGGTCGTGCCAGAAATAAACGCCGATATCCTCACCACGAACGATAAGATTATCGCAAATCCCAATTGCTCTACCATTCAAATGGTGGTGGCGTTGGCGCCTTTGCACAAAGCATATAAAATCAAAAGGCTTGTTGTGTCTACCTACCAAAGCGTTACCGGCACGGGCGTAAAAGCTGTACAGCAGTTGGAAGGCGAAAGAGGCAAGAACGTATCCGGTACTGACGCTGAATATCCGATGGCGTATAAATATCAGATTGATCTGAACGTTATCCCGCAGATTGACGTGTTTACGGACAACGGTTACACTAAGGAAGAAATGAAAATGGTGAACGAGACCAAAAAAATCCTGCGCGACGACAGCATCCGCGTGACGGCCACAACCGTACGTATCCCTGTGATGGGCGGCCATAGCGAAGCGGTGAATATTGAGTTTGAAAACGATTTCGACCTGAACGATGTGCGCAAACTGTTGGAAGAAGCACCTGGTGTAGTGGTGGTGGATGACCTTGCCAACCAGCAATATCCCATGCCGAAAGACGCGCATGAAAAAGACGAGGTGTTCGTAGGGCGTATCCGTCGCGACGAAAGTCAGCCCAACTCCCTCAACCTTTGGGTGGTGAGTGATAACCTGCGCAAGGGCGCGGCTACCAATGCGGTTCAAATTGCGGAATATCTGGTGGCTAATAATCTGGTTTAAAGGCTCGAAAGGATTTTGGGAGCGATGGATGGTATGTGTAGTGAATATTCATTGCTCACCATTTGACCACTAGGCTTTCATTGCCTTTTGTAAGCAATACTAAATATTCTATGCAAAGAGGGTTGTCCGCATTAATGGACAACCCTCTTTTTGTAACACATTTTTAAGGGAAGGATTTAAAACAGCCCTTCTATTGACAAATATCTTTCGCCTGTGTCATAGTTCACGGTGAGTATTTTGGAACCTGCCGGTATTTCGGGCAGCTTTTTGGCAATGGCCGCCAATGATGCCCCTGTTGAAATTCCTGCAAAAATACCTTCTTCCTTTGCGATGCGCTGGGCGTAAGTAAAGGCTTCGTCCTTGCCCACGGTTATCACACCTTCGAGCAGGCTGGTGTCAAGGATGCTGGGCACAAAACCTGCACCAAGTCCCTGCAACGGGTGCGGGCCGGGTGCGCCGCCGCTCAATACAGGCGACTGTTCCGGTTCTACGGCAAATACCTTTACGTTCGGGAATTTTTCTTTTAAGAGTTTGGCAATGCCCGTAATGTGGCCACCTGTGCCAACGCCGGTGATAACATAGTCCAAACCTTCGGGGAAATCGTTCAGTATTTCCTGCGCGGTGGTTTTAAAGTGAATGTCCGTGTTGGCCGGGTTGTCAAACTGTGAGGGAACCCATGCGTTCGGTGTTTCGGCGGCGAGCTCTTTAGCTTTTTCTATCGCGCCCTTCATGCCCTTTTCGCGGGGCGTGAGCACAAACTCTGCACCGTACACGCTCATCAGCTTGCGCCTCTCCACGCTCATGCTTTCGGGCATGACCAATATCAGTTTATATCCCTTTACCGCTGCCACAAACGCCAGCCCGATACCTGTGTTACCGCTTGTCGGCTCAATGATGACAGAGTCTTTGTTCAGCAGGCCTTTGGCCTCTGCATCTTCTATCATGGCCAGCGCAATGCGGTCTTTGATGCTGCCGCCGGGGTTGAGTTTTTCAAGTTTTATCCATACCTCGTGCTGGTCGTCAAATAGTTTGTTGATTTTTACGTGCGGGGTGCCGCCTATGGTTTCTAAGATGTTCGTTGCTTTCATGTGTATTTTTTTGATAAGAATGTATTTGTTTATGAGGTCGGCTGAAGTGCTGCTATCAGCTTCGTTGCGTCGCACACTTCAGCTTCCGGAACATATCCGGGCTTTTTATCGCGGCATCAACATCGGAGCTTGTACAGCTCGGGCATGTACTGTTTGGATATCATATATTGTACCGTTGAGATAATCATCACATTTATATTACAAAATTCAACACGGGTTCTTCCGGCGGTATCATATCTTTTACGAACACCTGACTTTTGTGGTACACGACAGAATTGGACGGCACACTGTTGGTAAGCCATACGTTGCCACCGATAATACTGTCCCGCCCGATGACCGTTTCGCCTCCGAGGATGGTGCTGCCCGCATAAATGATGACATTGTCCTCAATCGTGGGGTGGCGCTTCACCTTGGCCAACTCCTTGCCCACATTGAGCGCCCCGAGGGTAACACCTTGGTATATTTTTACGTTTTCGCCTATAATCGTTGTTTCGCCTATGACGATGCCCGTACCGTGGTCAATAAAAAATGACTGGCCTATTTGCGCACCGGGATGAATGTCAATGCCTGTTTTGCTGTGCGCGTGTTCTGAGAGCAGCCTTGCCAAAATGTACACCTGATGCACGTGGAGCAGGTGCGAAAACCGATAGACGGCCGTGGCATAAAAACCGGGATAGGCGACCAACACCTCATCAAGGCAGCGAGCGGCAGGGTCAAAACGAACGATGGATTTTGCATCGTCCAGCAGTTGGTCATATATGCCGGGCAAAGATTCAAAAAACGCTGTGCAGACCTGATTGGCGGCCACTTCTGTGCCCAACACATCGTACACAAGCGTGGCGAATTTGTTTTTTAAAGCAAAAAAGGCATTCTCCAATTGCACCTCGTTCTTGCGCCTGATGTCCGGCGACAGAAAGAGGAACTCGAAAAGCTCGTCTAGGAACCCGGCCACCAGCCGCTTGTCGGGCATGCCCGTAAAGCAGCTCGGCTCTTCGCGTTGCAACAATTTTTTAATAAAGCCTTTTTCCATCAAATAGTCTATTAAACAGGTGGACAAATATAATGATTTCTATTTACCTGACGTGAATGATAACCTTTTTTTAAAAGAAACGCCCGGTTGCTTAACCATATTTAACAAGAAAGGCT
Organism: Niabella sp.; assembly: GCA_047601605.1. Taxonomy (GTDB): domain Bacteria; phylum Bacteroidota; class Bacteroidia; order Chitinophagales; family Chitinophagaceae; genus Niabella. The sequence goes on along the minus strand of JASGIU010000002.1, from coordinate 239,697 downwards.
ACATTTGGTTTTTTATTAAATGATAAGATTATGTTGCAGCCTGCTACTATAAAATTCCTGCAAGCGCTCGCCGATACCAATCATAAGCCCTGGTTTGATGCCCATCGTAGCGAATATGAAGCCGCAAGGATGGATTTTATTGACTTTGTACAGCATGTAATTGACAAGTTTTCAGAAAAAGAGCCGAAAATAGGACATTTAAGAGCAAAAGATTGCCTGTTCCGCATCAACCGGGATGTGCGTTTTTCAAAGGACAAAAGTCCGTACAAAAGAAATTTTGCCGCGTCTATAAATGCAGAAGGTAAGAAATCTCCCAAGGCAGGGTATTACCTTCATGTGGAACCGGGCAACAGCTTTGTGGGCGGTGGTGTTTGGCAGCCCTTGCCGGAGCATCTTGCCAAAATCAGGCAGGAAATAGACTACAACTTGCAGGATTTTGAGAAACTCGTCAAAAATGCGAAGTTTCAAAAGTTGTATGGCGGTCTGTCCGTAGAGGAAGGGCAGTTTTTGTCGCGCGTGCCAAAGGGCTATGAGCCGGACAACCCTGCCGCCGAATATCTGAAGCATAAAAGTTTTGTGGCGATGGCGGCGGTGAGCGATGCCCAACTGACCGGAAAAGGGTTGCTCAAGCAGGTGACGGACGCTTTCGAGGCTATAAAACCGCTGAACGATTTTATCAATGAAGCTTTTTAACCGCTATGATACTCGGTACCGGCATAGACATAATAGAAGTGGAACGGGTAGCCCAAAAAATAGAGAAGGGTCAGGGCTTTCGTGAGTTGGTATTTGCCACCGAAGAGATTGCCTTCTGCGAGAGCAAAGCGCATAAATATCAACACTATGCTGCCCGTTTTGCTGCGAAAGAGGCCTTTTTCAAAGCCATCGGAACGGGGTGGGCAAACGGCACGGCGTATCACGAAATAATCATCACGCATGATGAACACGGAAAGCCGCTATTGAAACTTGCAGGCCAAACCGCTCAAACGCTGTCGCACATTGATATGCAAAAAGTGCACGTTTCATTGAGCCATTTGAAGGATATGGCGGCTGCCGTGGTGGTGGTGGGTTGATGGGCAAATCAACAATAATAGTTTTCAATTTCCTCGACAAGTCGTATAAAATCGTGCGTGACTATATTTTTATAAATTGAGTTGAAATAAAATTTTGTGATATGTCGTAGGCAGGAAGACTTCTTACCAATCAATTAATCAATCTTATAATTTACAGCACCGTCAAATGTATTGTTGGAAAACGTATAATTGATCACCCGCTCAAAGAAAAACGTGTTTTTGTTCCAGTGAAAAGCAGGATACGCCTGATTGGTAACCACTTTGTTTTTCATGAACACTAACCCATCTACCGATTTGGCGTACACTAACGGTTTATCAAAGGTTTCAAATACATTATTCTCAATCACAATACCGGAATGAAAATATTTCTTTTGGGACTTTATGTTCTGGTATTTCAGGATAGATAGAAATAACGGCATTCGTAAACTGGAACATATTGGTTAAGGCATTTACGAAGCGGTTATTTTTTATTAATACCGACCTGCACGCGCCTGTTTCAAACCATCCGTTGCAATCTCCGCAAAGTAAAATAGCCGAGCCGGAAGTATGATCAAATAAATTGTTTTCGACAACTGTCTTTTTCGGTGTGCTGAACAACGCTCCCCTCGCTCTGTTATTACGAATGGTATTGTTGGCAAAATAAACTTCCGGCGTCCAGCTTATATTTTCGATCCCAAGGTTGCCCGCTGCTTTTTCTTCTGCGCCTATGGGTTTTGCAAAAACAATTTCAAATTGCTTGGCACCGTGGTAAGTTGGTTTATCTATTGGTCGTATAGATTTGATAGTATTTAGTTCGCCAATGTTTTCCATTGTCTTACTGGTAACAAACTGCACTTTGTCGCTCGGTCTGCCCCATTCAAAACCATAAGACTGTTCGTGCACATATTCAGCCATTACCGTATGATCGTTTTTCTGCTCAATGATTTTTAAATAAGTACCATGCACATTAATGGCATCATCCATCATCCCTTCATAAAGCCCATTCACAGATGTTATTTTTCCGCGGCAGCCCGAAAAGTGGGTGGCATCTGCCTGGGCGGTAAAATAGCGGGGATCATCTTTCCCTCGTAAAGAAACACCAAACCCGTCCAAAGTAATATTCTCTGAAACCTGTGCCAGCAATCCCATTCCTTCTGCATAATGAACTTTTACATTTTCAAAAGAAACATTGATGCCATGATAAAGGAAAATCCCCGGAGCAGGCCTTTGCCAGGAACGCATGGCCAACACTGTTCCCGGGATTAATTTTTTGTTTTTAAATCCATACGCTTTTATGACGCCCGGGCTGAGCTCCACTACCCTTCGTGTAGGCATACGCAGATCACTGGTATTAAAAACAATATGCCTGCTTTGCGCTTCAAAAGCTATACCCGATGTTGGGTTCATTTTCCAGCCTTCGCCTTTATTATAAAGAACACTGTCTTTAATCTCGTACTTTACCCATGGCGCGGTCTGATAGGTAATTACTCCGGAAGCTGTATCATTTTCCAGCACTTTTGCCTGGCAAATTTGCGGCGTGACAAAATCGATATGTAGGTTTTTTAAGGTAAAGTTCTTTACTTCCTGTATGACGATTGGTAACATGCGTCCATGAAACATTAAATCCGCCCCAGAACCATCAATAGTAACCTGACGAAAGTCTTCAAACAGCAACCCGACTGTTTTAGGGTTATCCTGATCATGATTTGAAATATAAAGCTCTTTTTTCACGGCTTTATCTGGATAAAAGTCATAACGCCCGGGTGCAAAAATGATTGCGACAGGCCGGTTGTTTCTGAGTTTTAATCTAACCTGCTTCAGCGCCTCTTGAAACAACGGAGTAGCATCTTCACCTGTGTTGGGGTTCAGGCCAAAATCACTTAGCTTATAATAAGCCGTATCGGCCGTTGCATTACTATCAGTAGGCAAAAAGAAAAAGACGAGGATATAGAATATAATGAAATATCTTCCTGCGCTCTTTAAAGAATAAGACATAACCGTTTTGTGTTAATAACGAATGAACATTAAAGTTAAGCGGAGGTGTTGAATTGCCCAAATAAGCGAGGCCGGTTTTTAGCTTGCCCAAAAGTCATAATAATTATACCACTGGTCGGGATGCTCTTTTACGCGCTCGGTCATGAGCTGCACAAAATCGGCAAGTATGGCGTCCTCGCGTGCATTTTGGTTTTTGTAATTGACGCCGGGTGAAGCGAAGAAATGATAATGGCTGCTTGTTTCCTTTAACGCAAAAACAAAAGAAACCGGAACAGGCAGCCGTGCTGCTAACACAAAAGGCCCTACGGGAAGGAAAGCCTTTTTACCTAAAAAATCGGCACTGAGCGTTTTATTTCCCGGCAGAAAACGGTCGGCGTGCATACACACAAATTCGTTCTTGCCAAGAGCCTCCATGATTTCATAGATATGCGACAAATTATCTTTTATCACGATGATATGCGCGTTGCGTTGCCCGGTCACGCCTTCAAGATACTGTTTCAATTGGCGATGTTCCCCGTCGAACATCACAATATTGATTTTCGTGTCGAGCCTTTTTAGCAGATGTCCCGCTATTTCCCAATTGCCCACGTGCGCGCTCAGCAACAGTCCGCCTTTGCCGCCCGCCACCATTTCGTGCAGGTACTCCTCGCCGTCAAAATGAAAAGTAAATTTGTTCTTGACACCGCTCATCATCACGATACGGTCAATAAGCGTCTGCCCGAACCAATAATAATTGCGGTACAGCATTTTCAACGATTTCCAAAACGGAAAGCCCAGTCTTTGGCGCAGGTAATACGTAATGGCTTTGGAAGATTTACGGCTAAACAAAAAATAATAACCCGCCACAAAGCGCAGCAAAAAATAAGCGGGGAAAACGCTCCATTTTTTCAGGATGGCGATAAAAATGCCATACCCCAGCCGATTGCCTTTAGATTTTCCTTGCCATTGCGACATAGGCGGCAAAAGTATAGAAAGTTTAAGGTTTCCCTATCACCCATTCCACTTCCCCGAACCCGTAGGATTCTTCTATGGCATGCCTTACCCATAGCTGTCCATCGGGAGTTACATCCTTGATGAGCGCTTCAAACACGCGGTTATCTTTTTTCAACCTTGTTTTTTCCTCGCGCTTGTACAGTCCTTCATTATAAATTTTCATCAGGGCTGCTATCCTTTCCGCAGAAAGTGGTTCGGCCAACCATTGGTCAAAATACTGCAAAATATTGTCGCGCAGTTCGGTAGCAAGGGCAAGACAATCAAAGTTTTTCCCCGTGATTTGCCGGAGCGACACGGGGTTGGGCAGTTCCGGGTCAAAATCTGCCTGATTGATATTAAGTCCGATGCCCACGACTGCCCATCGCCAGGTGCTGCCCGAAACGATGTTTTCTATCAGTATGCCGCCTGCCTTTCTGTCCTGAAAGTAAATATCATTCGGCCATTTGATGCGGATGTCGCTTTGGGCATATTTTTCAAAAAATTGCCGCACGGCCACGGCTACTGTCGCACTGAGCAGGAATTGTTGTCCAAGCACTGTCCCCAAAGGGTTTAGCACCAGGCTCATCTGAATGTTCTGCCCTTTTTCGGCTTTCCACTTTTTGCCACGCTGTCCTTTTCCGGCCCATTGCTCGTGCGCAAAAACGCAACTGCCGTGCCCGATGGTTTCCTGCCGCTCCGTCAGGCGCGTTGTGTTTAGCAGGGAGAGGGCATAATTATTGGTGCTATCTATGGATTGTAGCTCAATAATAGCGGGAATTTGCCCGTTTGTCTGTTGATGTTGCAATAATTATTTATTTTTGGACAAAGTAAAATAAGATTACCGAATCGGGCGTTTTTGTTTGAAAACCCCGTTTTTTAACTTAAAATTAAAAATCGTCTATTGGAACCATTGGCATCGCTGACAAAACGTAAAAATTCAGGCACGACAAAGCTCAATAAGAACTCAAAGCTTTTCAAGACAATCATTGCAGCTATTCAGGAAAAGAAAGGAGAACACATCACTTCTCTCGATCTGCGCAAAATACCCGAGGCCGTTTCCGACTTCTTTATTGTCTGCGAGGGAACCAGCCAGCCACAGGTGCGGGCGATTGCGGACAACATCGAGGACAAAGTGCGGGAAGCGTGTGGCGAAAAAGTGTTTCACAAGGAAGGGTTTCAGCAACTTCATTGGGTGTTAATGGATTATGTGAACATCGTCGTGCATGTGATGCAGCCCGAAACACGTAAGTTTTATGCGTTGGAAGAAATGTGGAGTGATGCCCCGCTCGATTCGCACGACGATTAATTTAAATATTGGATACTTATAAACTTTTTAATGGCTTTTACCTTATATATTTACACAAATACTAATAATGTCGCAGGATAACTACAACAATTCTGAAAAAAACAATCCTTTTGGGCCTGGCAGGGGCAACAACCTCCCTCCGGGCGGAAATAATAATTCCCCGAAAAAGAACTTTAGATTCGGGAACTACTGGGCTTTGATTATTATACTGGCCATTATGCTGGGCCTTCAGTTCTTTAATCCATTTGGCACATCCACAAACCAAATTTCCGAAGGAGAATTCAAGGAAATGGTCAAAAAAGGCGATGTGGAGAAGGACATCATTGTGAATAATCGTGATGTAGTAAGGGTATGGGTGAAAAAAGAACAGTTTGTCTAAATACCCCGGCTTGCAAAAAGAGTTTGGAGGCAAAACGGCTTCAAGCCCCGGCCCGCATTACTTTTTCAACATAACGAGCGGCGATACCTTTAAAGAAGAGATGGCTAAATATTATGCGGCCAACCCCGGAATCATCCCTCCCGATGAAAAGGTGGACAATGATAACGACTTTTTTGGCCGCGCCCTCGGTCTGGTGTTGCCTATTTTGTTGTTTGTAGGTTTTTGGATACTGATGATGCGCAAGATGGGCGGTGGCGCTGGTGGCGGTTCCGGCCCGGGCGGCATTTTTAGCATCGGCAAATCGAAGGCCACGCTTTTTGACAAAGGAACCCGTGTGAACATTACGTTTGCCGATGTGGCCGGGCTTGACGAGGCGAAGGTAGAAGTAATGGAAATCGTTGACTTTTTGCGCAATCCGAAAAAATATACCAGCCTTGGTGGAAAGATACCCAAAGGCGCGCTGCTTGTTGGCCCGCCCGGTACGGGTAAGACCTTGCTGGCAAAAGCGATGGCAGGCGAAGCGCAAGTGCCCTTCTTTAGCCTGAGCGGGTCAGATTTTGTGGAAATGTTTGTGGGCGTGGGTGCCAGCCGGGTGCGAGACCTCTTTAAACAGGCGCGCGAAAAAGCCCCTTGTATCATATTTATTGATGAAATAGATGCCATCGGCCGTGCCCGTGGAAAGAACGCCATGATGAGCAACGATGAGCGCGAAAGCACATTGAACCAGATGCTGGTGGAAATGGACGGCTTTGGTACAGATACCGGCATCATCGTGCTGGCAGCAACCAATCGTCCCGACGTGCTGGACTCTGCTTTGTTGCGCCCCGGCAGGTTTGACAGGCAGATTTCTATTGACAAGCCCGATGTGGCTGGTCGCGAGGCAATTTTTAAAGTACATTTGAAAGATATTAAGACTTCTCAAAATCTTGACATTCATAAGCTGGCCGAACAAACACCGGGCTTTGCGGGTGCCGATATCGCCAACGTGTGCAACGAGGCCGCTTTGATAGCTGCGCGCAAGAGCAAGACTGGCGTGGATATGGAAGATTTTCAGGATGCGGTTGACCGTGTGATTGGTGGTCTGGAGAAGAAAAACAAGATTATTTCACCTGATGAGAAAAAAATCATTGCTTATCACGAGTCGGGCCACGCTATATGCGGCTGGTTTTTGGAACATGCCTACCCGCTGTTGAAAGTGACCATTGTTCCCCGTGGCACGGCGGCTTTGGGCTATGCACAGTACACGCCCAAGGAGCAATATCTGTATAATACAGACCAACTTGTTGATCAGATTTGCATGACATTGGGCGGTCGCGCCAGCGAGGAAATCTTCTTTGGCAAAATATCCACGGGCGCGCAAAACGACCTGCAGCAAATTACCCGTATGGCCTACTCAATGGTGACGATTTACGGCATGAACGACAAGGTGGGCAACGTGAGTTTTTACGACCCGCAGCAGGAGGCTTCGTTTACTAAACCGTATAGCGAGGAAACTTCGCGGATTATAGACGAGGAAGTGCGTGCGCTGATTGATGATTGCTACGAACGAACCAAGAAATTGTTGCTGGAACGCAAAGAGGAAGTAGCCAAATTAGCCGAAGCATTGCTGCAAAGGGAAGTGCTTTTCCAAAGCGATGTGGAAAACCTGATAGGTAAACGTCCGTTTGACGAAAAGAAATTGTTGTCCGAGGAAGACGGACATGTCAGTAATGGCGAAGTATCTGCCGGTGTGCCGCCATACGACAGCAGCGTGACCAATCAGGCCTTGCCGGCAACGGGCGCAGAATAACAAGGACGGGGGCTAATAAAACTTAAAATAACCAGGTCATGGTGTCCAAATCAAAGGAAGCCATTTTAAAAAGAATCAGGGAAGCATTGGTAGAACCCACTCCGTTGCCCTTTCCGCAAAGTGAGGGGCGGTCGTCGGTATATAAGCCTTTGGCACAAGATATAGAGGTAGAGTTTGCCGAACGTTTTACGACATTGGGCGGCAAGTTTGCTTTTTGCATGGATGAAGTGCAAGCCGCGCGGCAATTTTCACAATTGGTGGAGCAATCAATCTGGCAAAATATTTATTGTCGGGAACCGCAGCTTTGCGAGCTATTAGGAAACGGTCTGGCCGTTGCCAATGACCCGGCTGCGCTTGCCGTTTGTGATGTATCGGTTACGGGTTGCGAATTTTTGGTAGCGCGCACGGGCAGCATCGTGCTTAGTTCGGCACAACTTAGCGGGCGTTCCACCAGTGTGTATGCGCCGGTGCATGTGTGCATCGCCTATACCAGTCAGGTTGTTTACGATATTGAGGATGCGTTAAAAGGCGTTGCTGAAAAATACGAGGAAAATATTCCATCCCTGATCACTTTTGCCACGGGCCCCAGCCGTACGGCAGACATAGAAAAAACACTGGTCGTTGGTGTGCACGGGCCCAAGGAGGTATTTGTGTTTTTGATAGACGATACCTTTGACAACCTTTAAAAACAACGTTATGCAAACTCCTTATCTGTTTGTATATGGCTCGCTGATGAGCGGTTTCAGGAGTCATGCCTATGAATATATCTCCAGCTATTTTACTTTTGTGGGAGAGGCCACCGTGCAAGGGACTATTTATGATATGGGCGATTTTCCTGCCGCAAGACCAACGGATACGGGAAGGCTTATCAAAGGCGAACTGTACCGCATAAATAGCCCCGCTGAATTTGCTTATGCCATGGCACAATTAGACGATTATGAAGGCTTGCATCCCGAAGATGGTGAGGAAATATATTTTGAAAGAGAGATAAGTTCGGTGTTTATCAACGGTGAGGCCTTACCCGCGTGGGTGTATTGGTATAACCGTGAAATTTACGACAAACCTGTGGTGGAGTCTGGCGATTTGCGCGATTATTTGAAAAATCACGGGTAAAAAGGTGAATAATAATTTTTCACTGACCACAAATGTTGATGCGTTCAAATTTTTTTAAATGATTATCAGAAAAGCAATAATGGTCGATGCAGAAGATATTGCCATTAATCTGTTGCCGGCTATGGAGGATATTATTTATCATTTTATCGGCAAAGAAGACAGGCGGGAGGCTTTATCGTTATTATTAAGATTCGTGAAGGAGAAGGCCAACCCGTATTCTTACGAGAATTGCTATGTCGCAACAGATGACGAAGGAAAGGTCGTTGCTGCCGTAAATGTCTATAACGGGGATAAGCTGTATGAATTGAGAAAGCCCGTAGCATTGTACATTAAAACAGTCAGCGGTAAGGATATTGAACTGGAGGACGAAACCGGCCCGGGGGAATATTATATTGATTCATTGGGTGTAAGCCCGGCAATGCGCGGCAAAGGTATTGGCTCTAAGTTGCTGCGTTTTTTAATAGATCTATACGTGGTGCAACAACACCAAACCCTTGGATTATTAGTTGACAAAGACAATCCCGCGGCGAAGAAATTATATTTAAAACTGGGTTTCAAACTTGTCGGCGAACGCACATTGGCTGGAAAATCTTTGGAGCATTTGCAGATTAGAATATAAAACAGACTTGTTTGTACATTTAACAGGGTTTTCATTGCGTGCGATTTTGCGTAATGAAAGCCCTGTCCTATTTGTTATATCGAAGGTCTATGCTGATTTAAGATATCTATAAACCGCACCTGCAAGCGCCGCGCCGATGATGGGGATGACAATAAATAACCAAAGTTGTGATAATGCCCAACCTCCTACAAATAAAGCCTGGCTTATGCTTCTTGCCGGGTTAACGGAAGTGTTCGTGATAGGAATGCTTATTAAATGGATAAGCGTCAACGCAAGCCCGATGGCGATACCTGCAAAGCCTGCGGGAGCTTTACTGTCCGTTGCGCCCAAAATAACGATTAGGAACATGAAAGTCATGACAAGCTCTGTCAGGATGGCTGCGGTCATGCTGTATTTTCCGGGAGAATGTTCGCCATATCCGTTGGCGGCAAAACCGCCTATTTCGCTACCGTTCCCGGTAACCACAAAATATAAAACAGTTGCCGCTACAATGCCCCCGGCTATTTGTGCAATGATGTAAGGCAGAACTTCCTTTGCGCTGATCCTGCCGCCAGTCCACAACCCTATTGTCACGGCAGGATTAAAGTGCCCGCCGGAGATGTGTCCCAGTGCATAAGCGCCCGTGAGCACCGTCAGGCCAAAGGCTAAGGCGACACCTAAGAATCCTACCCCGGTTTCGGGAAATGTTGCCGCAAAAACCGCGGTGCCGCATCCGCCGAGCACCAACCAAAACGTGCCGATAAATTCTGCAATGTACTTTTTCATTTTTTGTTTATTTGACTTCCCTACTCGTTTGGCTTTTCGGGTTTCGCCCCGTTTTTTAAAATGGTCGCTGGCCTCCATTTTTTATGGGATGCAGATACTGACGGCATTGGTCATCAGTACCTATCGAAACAGAAAACCTTTGGTTTTCTTGTCTTCCAAATGCTTTTGATAGAACCAAATTAGTAAAAAATACGGAATTGCAAAACAGGTGTACCAGAAAAAATATTGATGTCTTTTACTATTATACTTGTTTTGCAGATTGCTACCGCGCCATTTCCGGTAATTCTAAATCTCGCTTCACTATGTTGTCCCGGTTGGCCATGTCCCAGGCAGTGTAAAACACCAGTTGCGCCCTGTGTGCCAGCAGCGGGAAGTTTATTTTATCAACGGTGTCCGTAATCTTATGATAATCGGCGTGCGTACCATTAAAATAAAAAATGGCAGGAACACCGTTTTTCGCAAAATTGAAATGGTCGCTGCGATAATAGAAGCGTTCGGGATCGTTCGGGTCGTTGTACCTGCGGTCTAATTTCAGGCGGGTATATTTATTGTTCACTTTGTTAGTAATAGGAGTGAGGTCGGTGCTTAGTTTGTCGTCGCCGATGATGTAAATATAATTGACGGAATCTTTGTCGTTCTCATAATCGGAACCTATACGGCCTATCATGTCTATGTTCAAATCTACCGATGTTTTGTCCAATGGATAAATGGGATTGTCGACATAATATTCAGAGCCCCAAAGCCCCTTCTCTTCGCCGCTTACCGTCATAAATACCATCGTGCGGCGCGGGCCTTTTCCGGCTTTTTTTGCCAATGCAAAAGCTTCTGCCATTTCCAGCACGCTAACCGTGCCCGATCCATCGTCATCGGCACCGTAAAAAATATTTCCTTTTGCGTCCTTGCCCACATGGTCATAGTGCGCGGTCACAAAAACATATTCATCTTTTTTATCGCTTCCTTCCACGACCCCGATAACATTGGAGGCTTGTGCGATATCCCGTTGCAGTTTATATTGCAGTTGCACATCTGCCCGCACGGTTAACGGTATTTGCACTTGATTATATTCCATCGCCCTCTTAATGGTCTGAATGTCATAGCCGTCGTCCACATATTCTGACAATGCTTCCGATACGTTGAACACGGGCATGGCCGGCAGCGGCTGCTTTTGCGTTATCAACGGGCGATATTTTGTGCGTACGGCGTAACGTCCTTGCACGGTACGGGTAACGAAGAGCACGGCGGCAGCTCCTTTTTCCTGTGCCACACGTAATTTATTCATCAGGAAAGCAGGGGATAACCTGCCCGTTTGTTTAGGTTTATACGCATCGGGCGCGCCTTCAAGCATGACAACGAGCTTTCCGTCCACCTCCATATTGCCATAATCATTGATGCCCTCGTCCACGATGCCATATCCCACAAAACAGAATTCAGAAAATTTAAGGCTTACCTCTTCCGGTATCGGGATGCCCGGTGCAAAATCAACGTAAGGCTTGAAAGCTGTGCCGTTAATCGAAAGCCCCATGTCAATTACCGAGTCCTTTAACAGTTTATAGGATTGCCGATAATCGCCGTTATTGCCCGGCTTTACCCCAAATTTTTTAAATTGGGAGGATATATACTCAGCGGCTTTTCCCAGTCCGGGTGAAGGGGTGTCGCGCCCTTCCATTTCCTCTCCTGCAATGATGGTGAGGTGTTTCTTTAAATCGTTAGCGGTAATGCTTTTGGCATATACCTGCGGGTCGGCAACTTTTTGTGCGCTGGCACAAGTCAGTATGAAGCATGATAAACAGGTAAACAAAAATCTATACATCATCATAAAGAGTTTTTGTAAATATATGTTCCTTGCGGGATATTTGGTCAATTCATCTCAGCCGGATATATATGAATTTTATGTAAAGATGTAGGTAATAATCGTTTCCTATCTGTGATTTGTAAGGGGTAGATTGCTTTGTTCGTCTTAAATTCGCCGAATGGTACAGTTTGAGAAATTTGTTTTGCACAATGGTTTAAAGGTTATTGTGCATCGGGATGAAACCACGCCCAACGCGGTGGTAAATATTTTGTACAACGTGGGCGCACGCGATGAAAACCCTGAACAGACCGGGTTTGCGCATCTTTTTGAGCATCTTATGTTCGGCGGTTCGATTAATATTCCTGAATATGACGAGCCGCTGCAAATGGCCGGAGGGGAAAATAATGCCTATACGACCAACGACCTGACGAATTACTATGTACAAATTCCTTCGGAAAACTTGGAAACTGCTTTTTGGCTGGAGAGCGACCGGATGTTGTCCCTCGCCTTTAGTGAAAAAAGCCTTGAAGTGCAGCGCAAGGTCGTTTGCGAGGAGTTCAAGGAGCATTATATAGACAAACCCTACGGCGATGCATGGTTCAGGTTGCGCGAGCTGGTTTATCAGAAACATCCGTACCGATGGATGACGATTGGCAAGGAGTTGTCGCATATCGAAAATGCCAAACTTCAGGATGTAAAAGATTTTTTCTATAAATATTATCGTCCCAATAATGCTATCATGGTCGTGGCGGGCAATGTGGAAACCGCACAGGTAAAAATACTTGCCGAAAAATGGTTTGGGAACATACCGGCAGGTGAACCCTACCAGAGGAACCTGCCTCAGGAGGAAGTGCAAACCACCGCGCGCAAAGCAAGTGTTACGGCAGATGTGCCGCTGGATGCTTTTTACAAATGCTGGCACATGGGCAGTAGGCTTGATAAACAATATTATATTGCCGATTTGCTTACCGACATTTTGGGCGGTGGGGAGTCGTCCCGGTTATACCAAAGATTGGTGAAGGAGTTAAAACTTTTCGTCAACATCCAGTGCTATCATTTGGGGAGCATTGACCCCGGCATGATTTGTATTGACGGAAAGTTGGTAAAGGGTGTCAGGGTGGAAGATGCCGAAGCCGCCGTGGAGCAAATTTTAACCAATCTGAAAGAGTATCCTATTTCGGAAACTGAACTGGAAAAAGTAAAAAATAAAACAGAGAGCCTGATGGCTTTTGAAGATATGAGCGTGCTGAACAGAGCTACCAGTCTGGCCTATTATGAACTGCTCGGCGATGCCGAAATGATGAATACGGAGTTTGATAAATATGCCGCAGTTACAGTAGCTGACATCAAACAAGCAGCGCTGGATCTTTTTACCGAAGAAAACAGCAGCACTTTATATTATTACGCCAAAGCCATAAGCACGGAAATGTGAGTTGCATATAATGATATTGTATAACACATTTATACCACTATCAATTCATAAAAATCTTCGGGAATAAGATATTTATTGGCCGTTTCCTGCAATTCCGTAGTGGTGATATTTTTGATATTCTGAATGGTGCGCTCAAAAAAATCGTTTTCCAAACCGTTTAGAATAATAGATTTCCAACGCCCCAAAATGTGGAACACGCCGTCCAAATCGCCCATCACGCTGCCCATCATAAAGTTTTTCACCAACATCAGTTCTTCCTCGTCAACTGGTTGCTCGCGCAGTAGTTGCATTTCTTTGTATACTTCTTCGATTGTTGCCTCAGTCACGTTGCGACCCGCTTCGGTGCTTATCATCCATCCGTTATCGTGAACGTTGGGCATCAGGTAGCTGTGTATGCCGTAAGTGTAACCCTTGTCCTCGCGAATGTTGGCCATCAGGCGGCTGCCGAAGAAACCGCCGAACAAAACGTTCAGCACTTGTGCCTTTAGAAAGTCGGGATGATGTCGGTTTACAAAAGGCCGCGCCATGCGCACCGCGCCCTGACTGCTGTTGGCATCGTTGATAACGCGGTGTTTTTTTTGTGCGTTAGGTTTTATGACATATTCCCTGTGCGGTGGTTTTTGGTTCGGCAAATCCCCGAAATGGCTTTGCAGCAAATCAAAAATATTATCCGGCAGTCTTCCGGCCACAAATATTTTTAAAGAACCTCTTTGATAATGTTCTTCATAAAAACGCAACAGGTCATCGCGCGTGAGCGCATCAAAATCTTCGTGTCGGGTGTATCGGCCATAAGGATGTTCCTCGCCGAACAAATAAGCATCTATCAGGCGTCCGGCCACAAAGCTGCCTTTCTTCAGGTTCACGTCCAGCTTTTGCTTCATGTTCTGCACGGCGGTATCCATTTCCGTCTGTGGCATTTCTGAATAAGAGATGAGCTCCCGCACCACGGGCAACAGTTCGCCTACGTATTTTGTAAGGCAGTGCAGGCTTAACAAGGCGGTCTCCGCATGGCATTGGCGGTTCAGATAAGCGCCATAATAATCAAAATGTTCGCTGATGTCGAATGCCGACCTTTTGGGCGTGCCACTTTTGAGCAAATAGTTCGTCACGGCGGCTTGCAGGTTTTTTTCTTCAAACCAATTGCCGGCATCAAACACCCACTCTATCACCATTACATCCTCGGTGCCGCCCTGCACCGCATAAACGTCTACTCCGTTGGCTAAGGTATATTTTTGATAAGGTTTTAGCTGTAAATCAAAGTTCACCGCATCCACGATGGGTGGTGCCACGCTTCTGTCTAATATAGCAGGATTATTCATCCGGCAAAGATATGCTGATTTTTAATGTATGGAATTCAGGTTGAAGATTTATGATGGACGGGTAAGCCTCGTTATCACCTTTTCATATTGGCAAATTATCTAACGGTTACATGAAAACACATTTCGCGTTTTTCCTTGATGTAATATATTTTTCCTTGTTGTTGAAATCTTATGAGCAATTGCTCAAGTTGTTTTTCCAATCGCGCGTTTGGGGTCTTTACTTTGCTGAAACGGATATAGGAAATATCAAATGCCACGCCATAGTTGTGCGCGCTGAGACCCGTGGTCGCATTGGCGTTTACATTAGTGAGGCGGTTTTGGTCATAAATGGTGCGCGTAAGGGAGGTGATGGTGATTGTCTTTTTTGTCTTTGCATAAAACTGTTGTGCAATATCGTCCATCACCCTTTTCGCGTTTGGGGTGAGATAGGGCTTGCTGTGTGTAAGCTTGTGTATCGTATAACCTTTGCCCTTTGCCTTGACAGCCGTTAATCTATTTTTGGAAACGAGGCTATTGAGATGTTTGACATTTTCGACCGGGCCGATACCCGATTTTTTTGCAGCCAACAAATGTGTTTGATAAGGGAGCGGCCCCGTTGCCGTGAAGGGAGCCACAGCTACAATATTCTTGTTTTTATGGGTTGCCTTTTGCGCGGGCAACAAAATAGCCGATAGGATGGATAGTATAAATAAAGCCAGTCTGATCATAAATATATGCCAATAGTAAAAATATCGCCAAAGCGGCAAATATAACAAAAGCCTTAAGAATATGCCTTTGTCCTAACAAAACGGCAACGCACTTGATGCGAAGCGCGCTGCCGCTTTGATGAGCCAACTATCGGACTCGAACCGACGACCTGCACATTACGAGGGTGCTGCTCTACCAACTGAGCTAAGTTGGCGTTGGTAATTTAGGGCAGCAAAATTAAGTAAATCCGTATTCGTCACAAAAAACAATCGTTTCGTCACGTTTGTGAAAAGCGTATGAGATTAAGTGATAACCTTGCATCACAAACGAATAATTATGAGCAACGACAGACCAACAGGGATTACCTACAGACGAATTGAGTTCATTTTGGCCACGCTGGGGCTTGGCATTTTTGTATTTTCATTATTGGTATCCAGCCGGGACAAATGGTTCGGCGATTCCAGATTTGAAGAGGCGGGTATCGTCTTTGATTTTTACAAGCATGTTTTTTTACCCTATTTATGCCAGGGACTGGTGTACTATGCGGCTTTTGTGTTCCTGACACAGTTCACGGAAGTGAAAGGTAACGAGTGGTCAAAACTGGGGAACTTCCTTGGCGTGTATCTGATATTGTCCGTGGTCATTTCCGTTTGCAACACTTATACCGATGCGTGGAAGATACCTTCTTACAAGGACAGCGATTTGTTTTATGCGCACTGTTTTATTGACGGATTTTCCGTGGTGGCAATCGTTATGCTGTTATATATATTGTACTATTTTATAAAAATGTTACTGTACCGATTAACTTTGCCAAAAATAGATTTTTTCCAAAAAAAGAGAACACGGCTAAAGATAGCGGTGAGTTTAGTTGGGTCGATTGCTATCGCTATCATCATGGCCAATTCGGGATTTCATCATTTCTTTCTGGCCTGTTGGCTGGTGGCCATTCCATATAGTATCTTAGCAGTTTGGTACAATACAGAAAAGTTGATACCGACACTTCCGGTCAAGAAGATGCGGAGCAAATATTATATCTCCCGCTATTTCCCTTTGTTATTGATTGTAAACTTTGTGGCTGCTTTGTTTTTTGCGATTATCATGCAAGAAGGTGACGACACGCTTTTTCCGACATATATTTTATTGCTTTTATGGATGATGCTCGTCGTCACGCCGTTAGCCTGGTACATCTACCGGAATCGCTTTGACAAAGCACAATTGCAGTCTGCCCTTGATTCTTCGCAGGCTAACCTTGGTCTGCTGCGTTCGCAAATCAATCCGCATTTTTTATTCAATGCGCTGAACACGCTTTACGGCACGGCATTGCAGGAAAATGCGGCACGCACAGGGGAAGGCATCCAAAAACTGGGGGATATGATGCGCTTTATGTTGCACGAGAATGTACAGGACAAAATATCATTGCAGCGCGAGATTGAGTATTCTGAATAACTATATTGACTTACAAAAGTTGCGTACGGCCACTACGCCCGATGTAGTAATTGAAACAAATATCGCCGAGCAGCACGAACTGCTTAAAATAGCGCCCATGTTGCTTATTCCTTTTGTGGAAAATGCTTTCAAGCACGGCATCAGCCTGCGCGAATCCTCGTTCGTGCGCGTGTCGTTGCAAACGAACCGGAGTGTGCTGTATTTTGATGTTTATAACAGTATTCACCGAAAGGCAGACGATGACCCTGAAAAAACAAAAAGCGGCATAGGCCTGCAAAACGTGAAGCAACGCCTTGCGATGATTTATCCGCAAAAGCACGAACTCGTTATTCGCGAAAACGCAAAGGAATTTTATGTGCACCTGACCATCAGGTTATAAGATTTAAAAGTAAAAACACGATTCGTTTTCAACATTCTTTACTTTTGGGCAATGGCTTTTGGATATGTATTTTTCATATTGATGTTTGATAAAAACAACGGCAAATGCTTAAAGTGATTGCGATAGATGATGAGCCTTTTGCGCTGGAGGTAGTAAAGAACCATGCTTCCAAAGTTCCTTTTATAGAACTGATGGCCACTTTTACCGATGCTTTTGAGGGCATTGCCTACATGCAAAACCACACGGTGGATTTGTTGATATTGGACATCAACATGCCCGACATCAGCGGCATCGAGCTTTCGCGCAGTCTGCAAAACCCGCCCATGATTATTTTTGCTACTGCTTATTCAGAACACGCGGTGGAAGGTTTTGAACTGGATGCGGTTGATTATTTATTAAAACCGTTCTCGCTGGCGCGTTTCCTCAAGGCATGCACCAAGGCGCAGGAATTTTACAATCTTAAAAACAACCGTTCCGACGAAGGATATATGTTCGTGAAGGATGGCCATGAGCAGGTGCGGGTTGATTTTGACGGCATCCTTTTCATCGAGTCGGCGGGCAATTATCTCAACATTATTTTGCAGCACACTAAAATAACTACCCGATTGACGATTGCCGAAATGCTGCAATTACTTCCGCCAAGTGATTTTGTGCGCATACATCGCAGTTATATCGTGGCTAAGGATAAAGTAAGCCGTTATAACAAAGCGTCGGTTTACATAAAAGACCACGAACTGCCGATAGGCATGAATTATACCTTTTAAGTTTATTGGCAGAACGAGAGAGGGCACTTTGCTTTAATGAGCTATCACACCATTGTACATTAGTACCAACAATATAATACCGACAATAACGCGGTACCAACCAAAAAGCTTGAAGCCGTATTTTTTCAGATAGTCTATAAAAAACTTGATGGCCACAATAGCGACCACAAACGCAACCACGTTGCCAGTTATGAAGGAGATGATGTTGGTGTTTGACTCGGTGATCAGCTCGTATCCACGTTTTTCAATGCCGCTGCCATCCCACTTTTTGATGAACAGGGAATACAGTGTAGCTGCCAACATAGTGGGAACGGCCAAAAAGAAAGAAAACTCAGCGGCTACATTGCGCGTGAATTTTTGTTGCATCCCGCCGATGATGGAAGCCGCACTGCGGCTGACACCCGGAATCATGGCAAGGGTTTGCCACAGCCCGGTAAGGAATGCTTTTTTGAAAGTAATCTTTTCATCCGTATCAATGGTGGGCTTTTGAAAGGCCGAGTCAATAAAGAGTAGCACAATACCACCCAGCAACAGCGAAATGGCTACTATCAGCGGGCTTTCAAGCATGGCGTCAATACTGTCTTTAAAAAGATAACCAAGCACCAACGCCGGGATAACGCCCACGATGAGTTTTACAAAAAAACCTATCCGCGAAAGGTCAAAAAACTTTTTCCAGTATAACACTACCACGGCCATTATGGCTCCCAATTGAATGGCCACTTCAAAAAGTTTGGTAAACTCATCCGTGTGGATGCCCAAAAGGGAACTGGTGATAATCATGTGCCCTGTTGAAGAAACGGGCAGATATTCCGTAATGCCTTCTACAATTGCTATAATGATAGCCTCAATGATACTCATATCTTGGTGGTGCTTAAATATAAAAATCCCTGTCCTGCACGGCCGGGGGCATAGGGTTAAAAAACAGGATAGTGTCTGGGATAATGCAGGGTTATGATTTCTTAAAAATTGCAAAAACCTCTATGGCCAGTCCCAGCATAATCATGATGGGCGCCACGGTTATCCGTACGGTGCTATAAACCTCGTCTTTGTTGAAAACAGACGGGTCATTGCTTTTGCCCCCGCTCATCAATATCATGCCAAGCCCGATGACCAGCACGCCGATGAGCATCCACAAGAGGTTTCCTTTTTTAAATAAGCTAACAGACTTGTCTTGCTGACTCATTGTTTCTTAAAATTTATGCGCGCAATATAATCAAGTTAGGGCAATGCGCCACAATAAAATGCGAATTAATGGACAGTTTGTGGTGAAGAACAGACAGTAACGCCCATACCTTTAACTTTTGTTTTTGGATTTGCGGGCTTTTTGGCTTTGTCATGTATGCAGATTGCCTATGGCAAAATGGTTATGCCAAAAGAGTTTGACAAACCTGTTATCTTTGCCCCAAATTGATATGAGATGTTGCAGTTACAAGTAATCAGGCAGAACACACAGGAAGTAAAAGAACGCTTGCAGGTAAAAAATTTTAAAGACCTGCCGTTGGTTGACCAAATCATTACCCTGGACAATCAGCGCAAGAAATTGCAGTTAGAATATGATAATACGCAGGCGCTTGTAAACTCAGCTTCCAAGCAAATCGGCGGGCTTATCGCCAAAGGCGAAAAACAGGCCGCAGAGGACAAGAAAAAAGAAGTTGCCGACCTGAAAGCGAAGCTGCAACCGATTAACGAAGAACTTACAAGGACAGAAGACTTGCTGCAACAAATGTTGGTGCAACTGCCCAATTTACCTTCGCCGTTGGTTCCTCCCGGCACCAGCGCTGCCGATAACATGGTGGTAAAAGAAGATGGAGAAAAACCCCAACTTCCCGCAGGGGCCCTGCCGCACTGGGATCTTATCAAACAATACGATATCGTGGATTTTGAAACAGGTGCCAAGCTCACGGGCAGCGGCTTCCCGCTTTACAAAGGGCAGGGTGCCAAGTTGCAAAGGGCATTGGTGCAATATTTTTTGGATTATAATATTGCGGCGGGTTATACAGAATATCTTCCGCCGTTTATGGTAAACGAAGCATCGGCATACGGCACAGGGCAGCTTCCTGATAAAGAAGGGCAGATGTATCACATGCCGGCAGATGGCTTTTATATGATTCCGACCTCAGAAGTGCCCGTAACCAATATTTACCGCGACGAAATCCTGAAATACGAGCAATTGCCCGTTAAGATGACTGCTTATTCGCCCTGCTTTCGCCGCGAGGCCGGGAGCTTTGGCAAGGACGTGCGCGGCCTGAACCGCGTTCACCAGTTTGAAAAAGTGGAAATCGTGCAGATAACCCATCCTGAAAAGAGTTATGAAGCATTGGATGAAATGGTTGCTCACGTGGAAGGTTTATTGCAATCCTTGGAACTTCCTTATCGCATATTGCGCCTTTGCGGCGGTGATATGTCCTTCACATCGGCGCTCACTTATGATTTTGAGGTTTACAGCGCCGCACAGGAAAGATGGTTGGAGGTAAGCTCCACTTCAAACTTTGAGAGCTATCAGACCAACCGCATGAAAATCAGGTTCAAAGACGAGAACGGCAAAACCCAATTGGCACACTCGCTCAACGGTAGTTCGCTCGCGCTGCCCCGCATTGTGGCATGTCTGCTCGAAAACAATCAAACATCGGAAAACATAAAGCTGCCCAAAGTGCTACATCCCTACTTTGGAAAGGCCGTTATAACAAAATAGATTGGTGTTTTAGGCATTTTGCTGATATAAGTCCGCCCGCCGCGGGCGCCAGTAATGGCTGTTTGCCGCTGTCCTGTCTTATGGCCGGCAGCCAAAACGCTATGCGCCCCACCAACAGGTTTTCGGTTACATCAATAAATATTGGTACATTTGCAACCGCAGGCAGATTTGTTTATTGTTCAACCTGCATAAAAAACGTGAACTAATAAACGTAAGGATACTCCCCCGCTGTTTTCCCCGCGTTTATTTTTCAGTTTAAATTTATTAAACGACAATCAATTATGAGCACACTCCGAGAGATGCTTGGCCAGCGCATCCTGGTGCTGGACGGCGCGATGGGCACGATGATACAACGGTATAAACTCACGGAAGCCGACTACCGCGGCGAACGGTTCAAGGACTGGCACACCGATGTAAAGGGCAACAATGACCTGTTGAGCCTTACCCGACCCGATATTATCAAGGCCATTCATACCGAATACCTGCAGGCGGGCGCCGACATCATCGAAACAAATACTTTTAGCAGTACCACCATCGCCCAGGCCGATTACGATATGCAGTCGTTGGCCTATGAGCTTAACGTGGCTTCGGCACGTTGTGCCAGGGAGGCGATTGATGAATTTTTGGCTTCACCTGCGGCGCAGGGCAAAAAGGAAGCCTTTGTGGCGGGTGCCATCGGGCCGTTGAACAAAACCCTTTCCCTTTCGCCGGACGTGAACAATCCCGGTTATCGTTCGGTTTCCTTCAACGAAGTGGCCGATGCTTATTATGAACAAATCAGCGGTCTGGTGGATGGTGGCGTGGATGCGCTGTTAATCGAGACCATCTTCGACACGCTGAATGCCAAGGCTGCTATTTATGCGGCACAAAAATATTTCCGTGAAAACCCCGAAAAAACTGCCCGCTTTGGCGACTCCGCCGGTGCGCCCATCATGATTAGCGGCACCATCACCGATGCCAGTGGCCGCACGCTCAGCGGGCAGACGGTGGATGCCTTCTATATCTCCGTGCAACATGCCAACCCCATCAGCGTGGGGCTGAACTGTGCGCTCGGTGCCAAGGAAATGCGTCCCCATATTGAGGCACTTTCGCAAATCGCCACCTGCAACGTATCGGCCTATCCCAATGCCGGGCTGCCCAATGCGATGGGAGAATACGACGAAGTACCAGAACAAACGGCATCTTTTCTCAGGGATTGGGCAACCCGGGGTTATGTAAACATCGTGGGCGGTTGTTGCGGCACCACGCCCGCGCACATCAAGGCCATTGCCGATGCGGTGAAAACATTACCGCCGCGAAAATTGCCTGTTATGGACAAGGCGCTTACGTAGGTGTAAGCCGGCGTCCCCGCCCTGATGGGGCTTTACTTGCGACGCTCCGTTCAACCTGGGGAATATGGCGGGACATATTGAAAAGAGGAAATCTGTAAATAACTTATAATCATTTTTGACAAAGCATGTCGGAAACTAACCATATAAAACCTTATCTCACGCTCAGCGGCCTCGAACCTTTGGTGGTAAGGCCGGAGAGCAATTTTATCAATATCGGTGAACGCACCAACGTTACGGGGTCAAAGAAATTTGCCCGCCTTATTCGTGAGAATAAGTATGAAGAAGCGCTCAGCATCGCCCGCCAGCAGGTGGAAAACGGAGCACAGGTGATTGACATCAATATGGACGATGCCCTTTTGGACGGGGTGCAGGCCATGACCACTTTCCTGAAGCTGGTGCAAAGCGAACCGGACATTGCCAAAGTACCCGTGATGATAGACTCTTCAAAATTCGAGATTATCGAGGCCGGGCTGCAGTGTGTGCAGGGAAAGTGCATCGTGAACTCCATTTCGATGAAGGAAGGGGTGGAGAAGTTCATCCATCAGGCGATTATTTGTAAAAGTTATGGTGCGGCCGTCATCGTCATGGCATTTGATGAAAAAGGACAGGCCGATACCAAAGAAAGAAAAATAGAGATATGCCATCGGGCTTATAAAATATTGACAGAGCAAGTTGGCTACGCCCCGCAGGACATCATCTTTGACCCGAACATTTTTGCGGTGGCCACCGGACTGGAAGAGCATAATAATTACGGGGTTGATTTTATAGAGGCCGTGCAGGAAATCAAGCGGTTGATGCCGCTTGTGAGTATTAGCGGTGGTGTCAGCAACCTGTCGTTCTCTTTCAGGGGTAACGAGCCGGTGCGCGAGGCCATGCACGCCGTGTTTCTTTATTATGCGGTCAAGGCCGGGATGAACATGGGTATTGTCAATGCCGGGCAGTTGGGCGTTTATGATGAGATAGAACCCCAGCTTCGCCAGCTTTGCGAGGATGTTATCCTCAACCGTAACAATGAGAACAATGAAGCCACCGAAAAGTTGCTGGCTTTTGCCGAAACGGTGAAGGCAGAGGGGAAGGTGGCAAAAAAGAATGATGCCTGGCGCGACAACACGGTGGAGGAACGCCTGAAACATGCGCTGGTCAACGGTATTACGGATTACATAGATGTGGATACCGAGGAAGCCCGCCTAAAATATCCGCGTCCTCTGGAAGTGATAGAAGGCCCGTTGATGGCGGGGATGAACGTGGTCGGCGACCTGTTTGGGGCAGGCAAGATGTTTTTGCCGCAGGTGGTGAAAAGTGCGCGCGTAATGAAGAAAAGCGTGGCGTGGCTGACGCCGTTCATTGAGGAGGAAAAGAAAACGAACGCAAATGCAGGCAGCAGTGCAGCGCGCATTTTGTTGGCAACCGTGAAAGGCGATGTGCATGACATCGGTAAAAACATTGTGGGCGTAGTATTGGCCTGCAACGGTTATGAAGTGATAGATTTGGGCGTGATGGTGCCCGCAGATAAAATATTGGACACGGCAGAAAAAGAAAAGGCAGATATCATCGGGTTGAGCGGCCTCATCACCCCATCTTTGGACGAGATGGTGAACGTGGCACATGAAATGCACCGCAGGGGCATGTCGCTTCCCTTGATGATTGGCGGTGCCACTACATCGCGTATGCACACGGCAGTGAAGATTGCCCCGGCTTACGACAAAGGCGTCATCCACGTGCTGGATGCCTCGCGCAGCGTGACGGTGGCAGGTTCGTTGTTGAATGATGTGCAAAAGGAGCCATTTTTGCAAAATATTAAAAACGAATACCAAAAGTTGGCTACGGAATTTGCCAATAAAAAAACAACAAAGACCTATCTGCTCTTTGCCGGGGCACAGGCAAACAAAACGGCAATTGATTGGGAAAATTATACACCGCCTGTGCCGTCTTATATCGGCGCAAAAGTTTTCGATGATGTGCCATTGGACGCGCTCCGGGATTATATAGATTGGCAGCCCTTCTTTATTTCCTGGGAACTGCATGGCCGTTTCCCGCAGATATTGGAGGATGAAATTGTGGGCACGGCAGCCAAAAAGTTATTTGAGGATGCCAACGCATTGCTGGATAAAATTATTGCCGAAAAATGGCTGACTCCGCGCGGGGTGGTCGGTTTTTGGCCTGCTGCCCGCATTGCGGACGATACCGTGGCCGTGCAGGATGGTCAGGAAGAAATAAAGCTTGAGTTTCTGCGCCAGCAAATAAAAAAAGCTGCTGGTCAGCCGAATTATAGTTTGGCAGATTTTATTAAGCCCGGGTCATCGCCAAGTGCCGAAAACCAAGAAGCGGATTTTATCGGTGCGTTCTCGGTCACGATTCAGGGCATCGAGCCGCATATTGAAAGGTTTGTGGCACAGTATGACGATTATAACAAGATTATGTTGCAGGCCCTTTGCGACCGTCTGGCAGAGGCGTTTGCCGAATGGCTGCATGAAAAATCCCGCAAGGAACTTTGGGGCTATGTGCGGCAAGAGCATCTGAGCAATGATGAACTGATCAAGGAAAAATATCAGGGCATCCGCCCGGCGCCCGGTTATCCGGCCTGCCCTGACCATACGGAAAAATATAAACTATTTAATATGTTGGGCGGTGAGGAGACCACGGGTATACACCTGACCGAATCACTGGCGATGTATCCGGCTTCTTCTGTCTGCGGTTGGTATTTCAGTCATCCCGAAAGTAAATATTTTGGAGTAGGGAAAATTCAGGAAGACCAATTTGCCGATTATGTGGCCCGCAAAGGTATGCCCCGTGACGAAATGGAACGTTGGTTAAGGCCGATATTGGAATAAACCCTGTCTCCGCAAGTCGTTGCAAACAGTGCAAGATTTTTTGTTTTTGACCTCGGAGAGGTCACATATCTATAGGAAAATGAAACACAAAAGACGTTCGACCCCGACGGGGTCGAACATAAAAAAAGTCGGTTATATAAAACTTAATAGAGAAGCGGTGATATTATTCTTGTCTCATGTTTTTTAGATTCTCTCATTCATTAGTTTGACTATCTATATCCGCGATTCCCGGTAATTATTGATGAATGGAAATTACTTCCATGTTTCTATGTCTTTTTCGTTAGCTTAGTCGGCGAACTTTTCATGACATAATTATGGAACTAAAATCAGGAAAACCTTACTATCCCTGGATTGACGCCTTGCGGATATTGGCTTGTTTTATGGTCATCATATCGCACAGTTGCGATGCCTTTGTGGGGACTTTTGACAACAGCACCTCTTTCCACACGGGCGTTTTTTGGGGAAGCCTGATGCGCCCCTGCGTACCGCTTTTTGCGATGATGTCCGGCATATTGCTCTTTCCCGTGAAAACCGACCTGATTACTTTTTATAAAAAGCGGATTGGCCGCATCATCGTCCCGCTGATTTTTTGGTCTGTCGTATTGCCCTTTGCATTCTACGTGTACCTCAATTTTGTTAAAGACAGTTCGAGTGTGCTCATAGACATGAACAATTTCACTTTGACGGCCACCCTGAAAAAAATCTGGACTTCTGTTTTCAATTTTACTTATGACACTACCCCGATGTGGTATGTGTATATGCTGATAGGGTTATACCTGATTATCCCGATTTTCAGCGTTTGGTTGGAACGTGCTTCCAAAAAGGATATTCAATGGTTCCTTGTTTTTTGGGGTATTTCGTTGATAGCGCCCTATATTAAAATGGCTGCCCCGCTTCTGGGTTATACCGGTAACAACGGGAACAGGGGGCTTTGGGGCGTGTGCGATTGGAACGAGTTCGGTACTTTCTATTATTTCTCTGGGTTTTTAGGGTATATCATTTTGGCCTATTATTTCATGAAGTTTCCTCTGAACTGGTCGTGGAGAAAAACATTGACCTTGACAATTCCTGCTTTTATAGTGGGTTTCGGCAGCACTTTCGCTGGATTCTTGATTACCCAAAAGCACTATCCGGGGCAATATGCCAACCTGGAGATTGTGTGGTACTTCTGCAATATAAATGTCGCCCTGATGACGGTTTCGGTGTTTCTTGTTTTTCAAAAAATAAATTTCAGGGCTTCTAAAATGCTGCGGGATTGGTCTGCGGCAACATTCGGGATTTTTCTTTGCCATTTTATTATCGTGCAAATGCTTACGGATGTTTTTCTTGATCTGAAGAATGTTCCCACATCGCTGCGCATCCTGTCCATCGCGTGCATCAGTTTTGTGCTGAGCTTTTTTGTGATGAAATTGCTGGGCAGCAACCGTTTTACGCGCAGGTTTGTAAAATAAGTTCTTTGACCTCCATCGGGCATATCATTGCATTGTTCTGCAGTTGAACGGAGCGTCGCAAGGAAGATGCCATATATTCTACAGATGGACTAAAAATTATTTGGAACTTATCGGATTATTTAATTCCTTTAATCCATATTTTGCAATTCAAAACAAATTCAAATTATAATTATGAGTTATCCAGAATCGCTCCGTTACACTAAAGACCATGAATGGATTAGCGTAGACGGCAATACGGCCACCGTTGGTATCACAGATTTTGCCCAGCGCGAATTGGGGGATATTGTGTACATTGAAGTGGAAACCATCGGCAAGGCGCTGCAAGCGGGAGATGTGTTTGGTACAGTTGAAGCTGTGAAAACAGTATCGGACTTGTTTTTGCCGGTTAGCGGCACGGTGACCGAGCTGAACGAACAATTGGGCAACGCTCCCGAATTGGTGAACTCAGACCCCTATGGTGACGGTTGGCTCATTAAAATGACAGTTGATAACGTAGCCGATGTGGAAGGATTGCTTGATGCCGCAGGTTATGAATCACTGGTTGATTAGGCTCCTTTATTTATGAAGTTTATCTTTTCGCCCAAAGGGCTTGCCATAGCGGGGCTTATCGCTTCTTTTATTTTATTGACACTGCCGGGGAGTGACCTCCCGGATGTGGGTTCATGGTCGCAATATGTGCAACTGGACAAATGGGTGCATATTGTCATGTTTGCAGGGCTGGTATGGCTTTTTTGCAGGTGGCGTGCTTTGTCGCATGGTCAAATGCCGGGGGTGAAAATGTTTTTGCTCATCATGCTTGCCGTTTTTGTTTACGGGTTCGGGATGGAGTTTGTGCAAAAATATTTTATACCGAATCGCTCTTTCGATATGCATGATGTGATGGCCGATGGCATCGGGTGTCTTTTGGGGTTTCTTGTTAGCAGGAGGATGTATTACAAAAAATAGACCCCTGTAGAAACAGGGGTCGCAACCAAAACTAACTGCTTATGAGAAAATTGACTATCTTATTTTATCTGTTCGTTCTTTATAGATACAAAACGCAATATATGTGCCATTTGTTGTGCGAGGAATGTTAAATAAAACCTAATGACGACCTGCGTAATTTTTATCTATAAGAACTGTTATGTCAGTAATGTTGCATAAACTGTGCCAAACATATTTTATCCGTTTCTGAGCTATCAAAAAAATTGAAAATTGTTTTGGCTTTGGCCTCTTTATCAGTTTTCAGGTGGCAGCGATTACTTTGCTGGTATTTTCCATGAAGAAGAAACTAATATTTTCCCCCGATATCAATTATTAACGCATCATCTTTTTTGGTCAATTTTTCTACTAATAAATACCGTAAATATGTTATATATATTTTTTTGTAGAAATGAAAATTGTCCTTATTTTTATAATTAGAAAATATTAAACCGAATATATCAACAAAACAAATTTATTCAGAGAAACACCATCACCGCTTGATAAATTAGAAAAAACAGGCGGTTTTTTTGTGCCTATACTATTGGTAGTTTTTTATGCAACGGGTTGTTGCGCTGCCGCCGGAGCTTCCTTACGGTAAAACTTTTTTTGAAAGATGAGCAAAATGATAACGCCTATAGAGATGGAGGCGTCTGCTACATTAAAAATCGGGCTAAAAAACTCAAAAGGCTGCCCGCCTACCCAAGGAAACCATGACGGATAAGTGGATTTAATCATCGGGAAGTAAAGCATGTCCACCACGCTGCCATGCAGGAAGGAAGAATAACCCGTGTTACTAAGCTGTGCCACACCGCTGTAGCCCACATAATCGCCAAATGATGGGTCAAAATGGAGCCCTTTGTCGAATATCATGCCGTAGAACATGCTGTCAATAAGATTGCCCAATGCCCCGGCATAAATGAGGGCGATGCACACCATGAAACCGCGCGAGTATTTTTCGCGGGCAAATTTCACCAAAAGCCAGGAACCGAAAACAACGGCTACCAAACGAAACAGCGTGAGTGCCACTTTGCCGCCCTCGTTGCCAAACTTCCAGCCCCAGGCCATGCCCGAGTTTTCGATGAAGTGTATGCGTGCCCAATCCATGCCCAGTAGGCGGGTGACTTCCCCGGTCGGATAATTTAGTTTGATATGAAATTTCACCGCCTGATCAATAATCAGTATCAACACAATAAGGATGATGGACGAGCTGAGTTTTCCTGTTTTCATGCAGCGGCAAACTTACATGAAATTTTTTATCAGTATAATTTTTAATTGTTAATACCTGAACGCTGTTTTTGAGAAAATATTCTTCTGTATAGGGGCAAAAAAATCCCGCCTGTTAGGGCGGGATGCTATGATTTATCGTAAATAGATATTATGCCAGTGGCTCAAGATATTGGGAATAGGCATAGCCTTCTTCGCCATCTTTGGTGCGTACGCTCCACCATTGCTCATTTGTTTTGCTGATGAGCGTGATTACTTCGTCTTTGGCCGCCTTGCCCACGATAGGCTGGTCAGTGCCAGGGCCTTTACGTATGTTCAGGTTGGTAGATTCGGTAACTACGCGTACTTGTGAACCTTCCTCGGCGCGGGCGTTTACGTTCATCACTAAATCGCCGCTTACAAAATTCGGGTCAATCTGGTCGTAAACCTGCCATAATTTATCCTTAACGGCGCCGCTGGGGGCATCCCCGTCAATGTACAGTACACCGTCCTGTTCTCGAACCTGTAAATTGCTTACCCCGGCTTCGTTGGCCGCATCAATAAGCGGTTTGTATTTTTCCTGTAATGCCATGATTTTGTTTTTAAAGGTTTGAATTATTTAACAGTTAATTTATTTTCTACTTTTTGGGGCTTTAATGCGTTTACTTTTTGCATCAGCTTGGGAAGGTCGGCTTTTTTGATTTCACCGGTAAGCGTTACAACGCCGCTTGCAACAGATGCAGAAACTGTAGGATTGTCCTTGATAGCTTCTTTTACAAGATTGGTCAGCGTTTCGTCGGGATTGATTACAACGGGTGCGGGCAGGGTGGTATTGTTCTGTACGCTTTTAATTCCCTTTACGGCCTTTGTGGCAGCCTCGACAGCAGCCTGCGCGGCAGCATCCTTTACTTCGCCCGATATAGTGGCAACACCGTCCTTAACGTCTACTACAGCCCCGGCAAGGCCAGGATTAGCCTGTAATGCGGTTTCCACTGCGGTTTTCAGATCAGCATCGCTCTTGCCTTTGCAAGCGGGCAGCGTAAACACAAATGCGGCTATAGCAATGGCCGCCAAAATTCTTTTCATTTGTTTTAAATTTTTGGTTATTAAAAAGGTTATTCCGATACGAATATAATCGAATTAAGTGCCAAATTTTTATAATGGAGTTATTATTTTAATAAATTATTTTAAATATCAGCGGATAGCAGTGCAAGGGAGGGTTGGACTGCGTGTCCTGCATAGGTTGCCTTTAGTTTAACAAAAAGCCCGCAAGCGGAAAACCTGCGGGCTTTATTCTTTTACGGTTTTGTTTAAAAATCACCTCCGCTATTGTCATCATCATCACCATCTAAGTTGATTTGATAAGAATACATACCGCTATAACCCGGATAAATACCGGAAAGCTCCAATGTGCTGCTCCGGCTGTTGGAGATAGCCCCGGCCAACTCGTCCATATTCTTGATGGGCGAGCCGTTTACGTGAGTGATGATAAAACCTTTTTCCACCCTCGTCTTGCGGAGAAGGCCGCTGTTTTTGATATTCTTGACTACCACGCCTCCTTTCACACGATATTTTTCGGCCTGCTTGGCATCAAGGTTTTCCAAATCAACGCCCAACTTATCACTCAATATTTCAGAAGCCGCTATTTTTACTTCGCTCGGTTGACCGGTAAGGGTTACGGTGGTGGTGTATTCCTTGCTTCCACGGATATAATTGATTTTTACCTTGTCGCCCGGTTGCAGATAGGCCAGATTGCTTGACATCTGAAGCCCTGTCGTCACAGCGTTGTCGTTGACCTTGGTAATGATATCTCCTTTTTTGATACCGGCCTTTGCTGCGCCGCCGTCTGACGGTACGGCCAATACATACACACCATCTTTGCCTTGCAGCCCGGCTTGTTTCAGGTAAGAATCGTTCTCGCTCTGGTCGCGCGGGTAAGATATACCGATATAACCACGTTTTACATCACCGAATTTAATAATGTCGTTCACTACTTTTTTAACAAGGTTCACCGGTATGGCGAACGAATAGCCCGCATACGTACCCGTCGGTGCCAATATGGCCGAGTTGATACCTATTAGCTGGCCTGCGGTGTTAATCAACGCGCCTCCACTGTTGCCCTGGTTAACGGCGGCATCTGTTTGGATAAAAGATTCCACAGGTGATTGGCTTTGCTGGCTGTTGATGCCGATGCTGCGCCCCTTGGCACTGATGATGCCCGCGGTTACCGTGGCTTCAAGGCTGAAGGGATAACCTACCGCGAGAACCCATTGCCCCAGTTTGATGTCGTCAGAATTGCCGTAAACAAGATAAGGCAGGTTGTTGCCCTCAATTTTCAGTACGGCCAAATCAGAGCTGGCATCGCGGCCGATTACTTTGGCATTGTAGCTCTTTTTACCGTCGTTAATATTTACTTTTATTTCAGGCGCCACGCCGTCCTCGCCATCGCTGATAACGTGGTTGTTGGTGACGATGTAACCATCTGCGCTAATAATAACCCCGCTACCGGATGCGCGTTGTTCCGGTTTGATTTGCGGGCCAAAACCCCGGCCAAAGAAATCGCCAAAGAAATCCTCAAAGGGGTCATAACCTTTGTTGTTCTTGCTATTTGGCAGATTATTGGTAATCTGCTTGGCAGGTATTTTTGTCTTGATATGCACTACGGCAGGGATGGCACTTTCTGATGCCTTTGTGAAATCGGTCAGCTCGGCAGCAGCGCCGTTCTTGTCAAAAAATCCCGCATAGTTGGCAGGAAGTTTCCCGTCCGTGGGCAACCCCACGTAAGCACTGCTGTTGCGTGTTATTTTGCCATAAATATAAATGCCCGCAAAAGTGGACAGGATGCTTACCAGCACCACTAATAGTAATTGTTTCAACTTCATCTCTTCTTATTTTTAATGACTTTTAAAAATTCAAAAATTATGCCTTGACTCTACAAAATAACAAACTGTCAGCCTTATTTTAAACAATTGATTTTTAGTTTAACAAAGTTTTACTAAAGTCTTCGTAGTTTGGGCGCGCTGCCCATTTTCGGGCTAAGCCATGTCGCACAGGAACTCCATCGTATCCACGGCATCGGCATATTGGTCAATGGCGGGGCATTGTGCCTGACCGAAAGGGATATATTTTTTGCCTACGATACATTGCACGGAATCGTTCATGGCGGCGGATTGCAGCGCCGCTTCCTCAAAATTGTAAAATTCGTAGTGCAGTTGGCTCACCGGGGAAAAAATGGATTCGTCTTCTACCAATATCAGCGCAGGGGTGCTCATATACGGGCGGTTGTTGAGGATGTGCAACGCCAGATTGTAATCGTAGTTATTCTTATACTTGCTCTCATCGCCCAAATAATTATATTTTTTAAAGACGTTTAGCAGTGGTTCAAAATCATACCCATAAGGAACCAGCAATTTGGTCACGTTGCGGCAGCCCATGCCATAATAAAGGTGCACGTCGTCCGCCAGTAAATCCAGTTCTTCCGTGCTTTCATCACCCGTCAGGATGGCGACGGACGTGCGGTTGCGGCGGATGATATGCGGATATTTGCCAAAATAATAATCAAAGTAACCCGCGCTGTTATTGCTGCCCGTGGCAATGTAGGCATCGCAGCCTTTCAGCATGTCGCGATATTCGACATGGTCTGCCAGTTCCGGAGCCCATTCTGCCAATTTTTCCGTCAGGTGCTTTATCAGCACCTCGTCTTTACCGGATGCCTTGATGGCGGCACGATGCCCCGCTGCAAACACGCACATAAAATCATGAAACCCTACGAGCGGTATGTTGCCTGCCATGACAATGCCCACTGTTTTCCCGGTTTGCGAATGGCTTACCGAAGGATATTTTGCCAGCCATCCGGCCAAAATATCAGCCTGTAAAAAATTGTTTGCAATGTTTTTCGCGGCGATATCTATAAATGCGGGCAGAAACCACCCGTTGTGCAAATAAGCCTTGTTTTTCGCGGCTTTCCACGCCTCGTCATCGCCCGCCATGTAGGCGCCAAGCCTGGCCAACAGTTCAATCCGTTGTGGTATATTCATCTGCAATACGTAATTTTGTTTATTCAAAAAACAAAAATAGGTTTATAAAATCAATATACTATGTCTATTAAAATAACAGAAGAATGCATTAACTGCGGCGCTTGTGAACCCGAATGCCCCAATAATGCCATATATGAAGGCGGTGTGGAATGGGCAGTGGCCGATGGGACGTCCGTAAACGGCTCTTATACCCTGATGGACGGAAATGCGGTGGATGCACATGCTAAAAACGCTCCCATCAGTCTGGATACCTACTATATAACGCCGGACAAATGCACCGAATGTCAGGGCTTTCACGAAGAACCGCAATGTGCCTCCGTTTGTCCGGTGGATTGCTGCGTGCCGGACGAGGAATATCAGGAAACAGTGGAAGAGCTGATGGCCAAAAAAGAAAAACTTCATATTTAATCAATGGGTTTATCGGTTGACGGGAAAAGAGTAGCAGGTTAACGGGGCGGGTTCTCTTGTTGACACGGTAGCGTAGTGCTCCGTTTTTAGTTTTTGATTTATCAAGCAAAAAATATCCATGAAGAAAAAAATAGCGTTGGTAACGGGCGGTTATTCCGGCGAAGCCGTTATATCTTATAAAAGTGCGGCTACTATCCAGGCCAACCTTGACCCTGATGTTTATGATGTTTACAAAATTGATATAAACAAAAACGGATGGTTTTTCGATAGCCCCGAAGGGCAATGTTCATCCGTTGATAAGAACGATTTTTCCATCACGGCCAATGGACAGAATGTTCGTTTTGACGCGGTGCTGATAGCCATGCACGGCACTCCCGGCGAGGACGGAAAAACTGCAGGGATATTTCGATATGTTGGGCATTCCTTACACGGGTTGCGGAGCGGCCAGTTCGGCAGTCACCTTCAATAAGCGGTACACCGTGGCCGTGGCAAAGATGGCCGGGATTGCCGTGGCAGATTCTGTTCATTTATTTAAGGGTAGCCCGTATAATGTGGAAGAAATATTAGGTAAATTGGCGCTTCCGTTGTTCGTGAAGCCCAACAATGGCGGGTCGAGCATCGGCATGAGCAAGGTGCTGCTGGCAGAAGAGCTTGGAGCGGCCATTGAAAAAGCTTTTACGGTTGACGACCAGGTTCTGGTGGAGCAAATGATTGATGGGCGCGAGTTTACCGTGGGCGTTTACAAAGTGAATGGTAAGGCCGAGGTATTGAACATCACGGAAGTGCGCGCGCACGACACCAAAGAATTTTTTGATTTTGAAGCCAAATACGAAGGTCATTCCACAGAAATCACCCCTGCCATCATGGATGAGCACAAGGCTGTAAAGGTTAAGGAGGCTGCTAAAAAGATTTATGACGTGTTTAGCTGTGGCGGTATAATAAGGATTGATTTTATTTATAACGAGGCAGATGATACGCCCTATATGTTGGAAGTGAACACCATTCCGGGTCAAAGTGCCGCGAGTATCGTGCCGCAACAGGTGGCGGCCAGCGGCGGAAATCTGAAAGATTTTTACAGCCAACTGGTAGAAAGCTGTTTTGTAAGGTAGGTTTTCTTATCTTGGCTAAAAATATATTATAAATTTATTTAAACCACATAGGATAATTGAGGCATAAAAAGGAACGTCATTGTGAGCGAAGCCGAACAATCTGTGCGAATGGCAGCTAACAGATTCCTCCGCTCGTTTACCGTGTAAGCTTGGTCGGAAAGACGATGACTATAATAAATGCTATGTGGGGTGAGGTTAAAAGATTAAACAAATTGTATGTATTCCCCGTGTTTGCAGGGCAATTTATTGAGCACAAATTATCAGTTTGTTTTTTACTTTTGAGCTTAGACTTTAAAACGCATATATGTTCAAATTCATTACTAATCGCCCGTTGTGGGTAAACATACTGGTAGGCATATTGCTGGCCCTCGGGTTGTTTGTGCTGGCAATTTCCTCGCTTGGTTGGTTCACCAATCATAGTGATGCCAAAACAGTGCCTCCCGTATTGGGCAAGAGCTATGATGAGGCGTATAAAGTACTGAGCAATGCTGGGTTTGATGTGGTCATACAGGACAGTGTTTATGTGGACAGCCTACGCCCGTTGCAGGTTTTGCGCCAGATACCCGACGAATATGAAGTCGTTAAATCAACCCGCACCGTTTACCTGACCATTAACAGGGCCGTGCCCCCGCTTGTCGAAATGCCAAACATTGTGGGGTATAGCTTGCGCAGTGCGTCTTTGATGTTGCTGAACTCTGGCCTGCGTATCGGCGATACCACATTTAAACCTGATTTTGCCAAAAACTCGGTACTGGAGCAGTTGTACAACGGCGTCACGATTTTACCCGGTGCAAAAATACGCATGGGTAGTGCCATTAGTTTGGTGGTCGGGGATGGCTTGGGTGATCGGTTTATTACCATACCCAATTTGGTGGGCTTGACTTACGGCGAGGCTAAAATGATGCTGGACTCCCTGGGCATCGGGTTTGCTTCGGTGATAGCCGCTCCCGAGGTCAGCGATACGGCCAGTGCATATATCATCAGGCAAAACCCCGAAAAATTTGATGATGAAGGACACTTGCGTACCATCAGGCCGGGGCAGTTGATAGATATTTGGCTCGGGCTTGAAAAGCCCGTAATAACAGGAAAGGGAACTAAAGAAGATTCTGTAGGCGTGAAATCAGAAGAATAGTAATAAAGCATCATTGTCTTATCATAAAAAAATCATCAATGAAAAATATAACCGTACAGGAATTAAAAGAGCGTCTCGACAAGGGCGAAAAAATAAACCTGATTGATTGCCGCGAACCGGCGGAGTACGAAGAGTACAACATTGGCGCAAAGCTGATTCCTTTGGGCAAAATCCAGGCGATGGAAATAGATGAGTTGGAGCCGTTGAAGGACGAGGAAATCATCATACATTGTCGTAGCGGTAAACGCAGCGCCATGGCTTGTCTTTTTCTGGAAAGTGCCGGTTTTGCCAACACCGTGAATGTAGACGGTGGCATCTTGGCATGGAAGGATGCTTTTGATAGTTAGCCGAGTCCATTGCAGGGGGGAGCTATTTTTTATGGAAACATCATATTTGAAAGTCTTATTTTAAAAATAAATAGATGAACAAATTGCTAATAGCTATTTTGGTACTGTCAATTTATTCCTGCAAAATTTCGGTTGACACAAGTGTACTTGACCAAGACAGTCGGGACATTTATTCCCTTTCAATTGCCAATACTACTGGTTCGGATACTATTTTTAGATATCATTTAAGAATACCGCCGCCTCTCCCAACACTAATACAAAATGCTGAAGATAGTATTGAAAACTTACAATATAAGAGATGGCAAGACAGTGTAAGACAACTGCTTAGCACAGCAGAACTTTTCGTTGTAGTTAATCATAAAATTGATACCCTTCCAAAATCAGATATTGAAAGTATTTTAAAAACAATTTCCTTTAACAGGGATAATATGAAATACAAAATAAAGGGAGATACATCTTTTAATGATGCAATAAGAGAGTTATGTAATAACAAGTTGGATTT
Source organism: Niabella sp. (assembly GCA_047601605.1). Classification (GTDB taxonomy): domain Bacteria; phylum Bacteroidota; class Bacteroidia; order Chitinophagales; family Chitinophagaceae; genus Niabella. The sequence continues at coordinate 203,885 of JASGIU010000002.1, read as the reverse complement.
TGATACCATTGATGTTCGTGAATTGCGAACAAAGTTTAACTACAAAATTTATTCTGATAGAAATTTTCCTGACGATAAAATTCACAAAATAGGCACTGTGAGGTTGTCTAAAATTGCTTTTTCAGATAATAGAAGTAAAGCGGCTGTTTATACGAGTTTTATATGTGGGGGTCTTTGTGGGAGTGGGCAAATCCTGTTTTTTCAAAAAATAAATAGGGCGTGGAATTATATAAATTCATGGGATTTATGGGTTGCATAAAATAAAGTGAAACATCATATTGGGCGGTAGGCCGAAATCAGCCCCTAACTTTTAACTATTGAAGTCATCGTTGTTTTTATTTGCTGGAAGGACAAACGCATAGCTTGAATTTTTTCTCCTGCATACATACATCTCACCCTCATATGATTTCTTTCAGTTTTGCCACAACCGTATCAATCTCTTCTTTTGTGTTGTGCTTGCTAAAGGAAAACCGCACGGTGACGACATCCGGGTTATCGCTGATGGCCTTGATAACGTGGGAGCCTTGGTTAGCGCCGCTGCTGCAGGCACTGCCACCCGATACGCAGATGTTATTGATGTCAAGATTGAACAACAACATTTCCGATTTTTCTGTTTTAGGGAAAGACGCGCTCAGCACGGTGTAGAGGCTGCTGCCTTTGTAATCGCCGTTAAACGTGACACTTGGTATATGTTGTTCTAATTGTTCAATCATGTAAGTCTTCAGCGATTGGATGTACTGGCTTTCCTGTTCAAAATTGGCCATCGCTATTTCCAGTGCTTTGGCAAAGCCGACGATGCCATACACATTTTCTGTACCGGCGCGCATGTTGCGTTCCTGCCCGCCGCCATAGATAAACGGTTTTATCTGGAGTTTACTGTTCACGTATAAAATGCCAACGCCCTTCGGGCCATGAAATTTATGCCCGGATGCGGAAATAAAATCCACATCAATCCTGCCGAGGTCAATAGGGTAGTGGCCTACCGTCTGCACACAGTCCGACTGAAAAATAGCCCCATGCTTGCGGCAGAGTTGGCTGACCGCATTGATGCTAAGCAGGTTTCCTATCTCGTTGTTGGCGTGCATCAGGCTCACCAAACATTTTTTGGATGTATTTGAAAGTTGTTCCTCCAAATCTTTCAGGTCGATATGACCGTTGGGCAGCAGTTTTACAAAACTGTGCGTGACATTATCGCCGCAACTGTAATGTTCGATAGTATGCAAAATGGCGTGATGCTCAATGGTGGAAGAAATAACATGCGTGCATCCCAAATCCCGAATAGCCGACACAATGGCCGTGTTATCGCTTTCTGTTCCTCCGCTGGTAAAAAATATTTCGCCGGGATGAGCATTTAACAATTTGGCCACGGATTTGCGCGCGTTTTCCACCGCCAACCGTGTTTCCCGTCCGTAAGAATACACTGAAGAAGGGTTTCCGAAATGGGTTATCATATAAGGCAACATGGCATCAAGTACCTCTTTGTCCAAAGCCGTAGTGGCTGCATTATCCAAATAAATCCTTTGCATCTCTTTACGTCGAACTTTAAAAAACTTTCATGTTTAAGCCCCGGCACGCTTTGCTTGGAGTTTTCCTGCCATCAGATGCGGGGCGCGAATCGCGCAAAGGTACTAAGATTGCATCAAACTTGCGGAAGATAACGGCAGCGGCGATGCTGTCTGCACAAGAGAGTCGTAGGTTTTTGGTTTATGGCCAAAAGCTTATGGCTATTGACGTAAGTCGTATTTTAACATTGCGAAAGAAAAATGTTATAGATTCCGAAATCTATCTTTGAAGTTTTAGCGTTTATTTTGCACCATGCCGCAGAAACGAAAGTTCATATATATTATCAACCCGATTTCGGGGGTCAGCTCCAAAGATGGTGTGCAGAACCTTATTGCTGCGGAGACGTTGCGAAGAGGTATCCCTTATGATTTTGTTGCTTCGGTTGCCGATGGTGATTATTCCTTTTTAAAAGAATCCATCCGTAAGGACGGAGTAACGGATATTATCATTGTGGGCGGGGACGGCACCGTCAATCAGGTGGTAGGTAGTTTGCACGATGAGGACGTGAATTTCGGCATTATTCCGAAAGGCTCCGGTAACGGATTGGCCTTCGGCGCAGGCATTCCCAAACTGCCACGCAAAGCCCTGCAAACTGTTTTTAACGGGGAGGCGGAATATATGGACGGGTTTATGGTAAACGACCGTTTCGCCTGTATGCTGTGCGGTATTGGTTTTGATGCACAAGTGGCTCACGATTTTTCAAAGCAGCATGAACGTGGCCTGACAACGTATGTAAAACAGGTTTTCAAGAATTTTCTAACGGCACGGGCATACAATTTTCATATTGAGCTTCGGGAAAACGTGTTTGAGACCGAAGCGTATTTTATCAGCATCGCTAACAGCAATCAATTTGGCAATAATTTTACTATTGCGCCAAAGGCGGATTTGTGCGATGGACTATTGGATATTGTTATCGTGACACATCAGTCCAGGTTCGCGATGTTGTATAGCACGATGAGGCAGGTGGGCGGGCTGAACAAGCTTCAGGCAGAAGAGAGCATTGACCAGACGAAAGGCATCATATATTTTCAGACAGATAAAATCAGCATTCTCAACAATCATGGCGCGCCGCTGCATATTGACGGAGAGCCGGAGGATACGGAAACCAAAATAGACATCACCGTGAAGCCCCGTTGTTTCAAACTGCTTTTATAGTTAATCATGAAGGAAAAAGAGCCACTTCCCGTAAGTTATCAGCAGGAATTGTTGGAGGCCGGATGCGACGAGGCCGGGAGGGGTTGTTATGCGGGGCCTGTTTTTGCCGCTGCGGTTATATTACCTGTTGATTTTTATCATCCTTTGCTGAATGACAGCAAGCAGGTGAAGCCCGCCAACCGTAAAGTGCTGCGTATGTTTATCGAACAAAACGCACTGGCTTATGCAGTGGCTTCGGTAAGTGTTGAGGAAATTGATACCATAAATATTTTGCAGGCTTCGCAGAAGGCCATGCACATCGCCCTTGCCGGATTACAGGTAAAGCCTGCGTTTATTGCCGTGGACGGAAATTATTTTAAGCCGTATCAAAAACTGCCCCATGCCTGTATTATAAAAGGTGACGGCAAATATGCCAACATTGCTGCCGCAAGTATTTTGGCCAAAACCTATCGGGATGAGTATATGGAGAACCTACACCTGCAATATCCGCACTACGGCTGGCAAACGAATAAAGGATATGGCACAGCGGTGCATCGTGCTGCGATACAGCAATACGGCCTTTGCGAACACCACCGAAGGAGCTTTAATATTGTGCCCCCACAGTTGACTTTATTCGGTAAATGACTGATGGGCGCAAGCCCATTTTTGCGCTTGCAGGAATGATATTATAAACCTGTGTCAAAGCTGGTAAGTGCCTTGAACATTTTCATGCGTTTGTTGATATCGGCCCTTGTCAGTTCTTTCAAGCGGGTATTGCCGAATTTCTCTACACAAAAGCTTGCCAATGCCGAACCAACGATAATCGCCTTTTTCATGTTTTCAAAACTGATACTGTTCATTTTGGCCAAATAGCCCATGAAGCCTCCGGCAAACGTATCTCCTGCTCCGGTTGGGTCAAAAACATCTTCTAACGGGAAAGCGGGGGAAAAGAACACTTTTTCTTTATAAAACAGTAGCGCACCATGTTCCCCTTTTTTGATGATAAGATATTTCGGCCCCATCTCCATGATTTTCTTGGCTGCTTTTACCAAAGAATATTCATAAGTAAGCTGACGAGCCTCGGCATCGTTCACCAATAACAAATCCACGCGTTTCAATACTTCCCTCAAATCAGACATGGCCGTTTCCATCCAAAAGTTCATGGTGTCCAGCACGACCAGTTTGGGTTTTTTCTTCAATTGGTCTAATACGCTGATTTGTAGTTTCGGCATCAGGTTTCCCAATAGTAAAAACTCTGCACCCTGATAAGCCGCGGGCACAATCGGGTTAAAGTCTGCCAACACGTTCAGGTCGGTTACCAGCGTGTCGCGGCTGTTCATGTCGGTATGATAACGTCCTTTCCAGAAAAACGATTTTTTGTTTTTTACCACTTCCACGCCGTCTAATTTCACCCCGCGCGATTGCAGGGATTCCAGTTCCTCTTTCGGGAAGTCATAACCAATGATGGAAATTTGCTGTACAGGCTTTACAAAAAAACTGGCTGCATAAGCTGCATACATTGCCGAGCCGCCCACAATTTTGTTCGCTTTTCCAAAAGGCGTTTCTATGGCATCAAACGCCATTGTTCCAACAGTTATCAAAGACATAAATAATCCGGGTTTTTATAATTGCGTGCAAAGGTATGTTTTTGCATCGTGAATCAGGCATAAGCATTTTGGTAATTCGTCAATATGCTTTTGCTTTCAACCTTTTATTCTCCTGCGCTCATCATCTGCAAAAATTCTTCTTCCGTAATAATATTCACGGTATTGAGTTTTTTTGCCTTTTCGAGTTTGCTGCCCGCGTCTGTACCTACCACCAAATAGTTGAGTTTTGTACTTACGCCGCTAAGAATCTTGCCGCCACGCGCTTCGGCCATGGCTTCCGCATCGCTGCGCTTGAGCGTGGGCAAAGTGCCCGTGAACAAAAAAGTTTTTCCTTCCAGTTCCCCGCCCGCGGATAGTTTTTTTTCATGACTGCTTAACGATACGCCTAGTTGTTCCAGTTCCTGTAGCATTTGGATATTGCTTTCGTTGCCGAAAAAATGAACAATGCTGCCGGCCACCTTAGGGCCGATGTCTTCCAGCGTTTGCAGGGTTTCCTGCGAATAATCCCGAAATTCCAGCAGATGATTCACTTGTTGGGCAAGCACTTTGGCGGTGGTTTCTCCCACAAAACGGATACCGAGGCCAAAAATAAGCCGGTGCAGCGGTTGTTGCTTGCTTTGTTCTATGGCCTCTTGCAGGTTTGTGATAGATTTTTGCCCAAAGCCTTCCAACGTGGTAATCTGCTCAAAATTGAGTTTGTAAATGCCCGGTATATCGTTCAGCCAGCCGAGGTCGTAAAACTTGCGCACATTGGCCTCGCCAAAGCCCCGTATGTCCATCGCATCTTTGCTTACATAGTGGATGATGCGTTCCACCACCTGTGCGGGGCATTCTATGTTGATACAGCGCATAACAGCCTCGCCTTCTTCCTTGAAGCAGGTGCTGCCACAAACGGGGCAGGTTTTGGGAAATTCAATAAAACGTTCTTCTCCCGTGCGGAGCTCAGCCAATGGTTTTACGATATAGGGAATGACATCCCCTGCTCGTTCCACCAGCACCGTGTCCCCCAGCCGAATATCCTTTTCTTTGATAAAATCTTCGTTGAACATGGAAATGGAGCTTACCGTTACTCCGCCGATGAAAACCGGTTCTATTTTTGCCACCGGAGTGATAGAGCCTGTCCGTCCCACCTGAAACTCCACGGATAACAGTTTGCTCGTAGCTTGCCGTGCCTTAAACTTGTAGGCCATAGCCCATCGCGGGTGGTGCGAGGTCATGCCTAATTGCTCTTGCAGGGCAATGTCGTTCACCTTAATGACCATGCCGTCAATCTCGTAATTCAGGCCATCGCGTTTTTGTTCATATTCGTTGCAGCAATCAATGACCTCCTCAATATTATGGCAGAGGCGCATTTCCGCTACGGGACTGCGAAAGCCCAGCGCCCACAGCAGTTGCAGCGAACCGGCATGGGTTTTCAACGCATCGGGAGTTTGTGCGCCGGGCTGCAAGGTATAGTCGCTGATGTGGTAAACAAAAGCTTCCAGATTGCGCCGCCGCACCTCCGACGGGTCTTTTATATGTAATGTTCCTGTAGCCGCATTGCGCGGGTTGGCCAACGGCGGCTGCCCTTTTTCTTCCAGTTCCTGATTGTATTTTTTAAAATTGACCTTGTTCATCAGCACCTCGCCCCGGATTTCTATCTGGGCAATGCCATATTTACTAAATGCTGCGGACAGCGGAACACTGCGGATTTGGCGGATGTTCGTTGTCACATCATCCCCAGTAACGCCGTTGCCGCGCGTGGCGGCACGGGCAAGGTAGTCGTTTTCATAAATCAGGGAAATGCTCCCTCCGTCGAACTTGGGTTCCACGCAGTAAGTAATCGCCTCGTAGCCTGTGCCCTGTTTTGCGCGGCGGTCAAAATCCGTCACATCCTCGCTGTTGTAAGAGTTGTCCAGGGAAAGCATGGGCACGAGATGCTGTACGGCAACAAATTTGCCCGTAAGCCCCTTGGCAACCCTTTGGGTGGGCGAATCCTTTGTTATCCAATCGGGATGTGCTTCTTCAGTATGTTCCAATAATTTATACAGCAAATCATATTCCGCATCGGCCAACAGCGGGTCGTTTTGCACATAATAGCGGTATTCATGAAACCGGAGCACCCTGCGAAGTGCCTCGGTGTTTAATGGGGCGCCCAGTACCTGTTGTCCGCTTTTTAAAAAAGACCGCGTTTGCTCCTGTAGGGCGAGTGTTTGTTCTTTGCTGTACATGTAGGAATAGTTGGGCACCAAACGTACATAAATTTTAAAAAGAAAATAATAGTTTCTTTAACGCGGGGACTTGTCCGTGGGGCAAAGGCTGCGTTCCCTTGAATCATAAATCTGCTGATTGTTTATGATATTTATTTAATAGATGAGGGTTTAGGCGAAAAACTTTTTCTACCGGGGCGCAAATTTTTGTTCGTAACAACGCGAAGTCCTACTTTTGCACACTGAAAAAAGGTGAACCGGAGGGTTTACCCGTTCTTTATCAAAAAATTAAAGCATTTTAAATAGTTTTTTATGCCAGAAATTAAACCCGACGAAATAAGTGCCATATTGCGCCAGCAGTTAAGCAACTTTAACGTACATGCGGATCTGGAAGAAGTGGGTACCGTTTTGCAGGTAGGTGACGGTATTGCCCGTGTTTATGGACTTGGCAACGTGCGCGCCGGTGAACTCGTTGAGTTTGAGGATGGCGTAAGAGCCATTGCCCTTAACTTGGAAGAAGACAATGTGGGTGTTGTGCTTATGGGTGAAGGCACCGATATCAAGGAAGGTTCCAAAGTGCGCCGTACCGGACAGATTGCCTCTATCAAAGTGGGCGATGGCCTTGCCGGGCGTGTGGTGAACACACTTGGTGAGCCTATTGACGGAAAAGGCCCCATTGCCGGGGAACTGTATGAAATGCCTATCGAACGCAAAGCGCCGGGCGTAATTTTCCGTGAACCGGTAAAAGAACCCCTGCAAACAGGTATAAAAGCTGTTGATGCGATGATTCCTATCGGACGTGGCCAACGTGAGCTGATTATTGGCGACCGCCAGACGGGTAAAACGGCTATTGCGATTGATACCATCATCAACCAAAAAGAATTTTTCAAGGCAGGTAAACCTGTTTATTGCATATATGTAGCTATCGGTCAAAAAGCTTCTACGATTGCCGGGGTGATGAAAACCTTAGAGGACAATGGCGCGATGGAATACACGACCATCGTGTCGGCTTCTGCATCTGACCCGGCTCCTTTGCAATTCTATGCACCTTTTGCCGGTGCCGCTATCGGTGAGTTTTTCCGTGATACGGGTCGCTCAGCTTTGATTATTTATGATGATCTTTCCAAGCAGGCCGTAGCCTATCGTGAAGTGTCATTGTTACTGCGCCGTCCCCCGGGCCGTGAGGCTTATCCGGGTGATGTGTTCTATCTGCACAGCCGCTTGCTGGAAAGGGCCGCAAAGGTTATTAGTAATGACGAGGTGGCCAAGAACATGAATGACCTCCCTGATTCTATCAGGCATTTGGTGAAAGGTGGTGGTTCGCTCACGGCGTTGCCCATCATCGAAACACAGGCCGGGGACGTGTCCGCATACATTCCTACAAACGTGATTTCTATTACCGATGGTCAGATATTCCTTGAGAACAACCTATTTCTGTCCGGTATCCGCCCCGCTATCAATGTGGGTATATCTGTAAGCCGTGTGGGCGGTAACGCACAAATCAAATCCATGAAAAAAGTGGCCGGTACGCTTAAACTTGACCAGGCGCTTTATCGTGAATTGGAAGCATTTTCCAAGTTTGGCGGTGATTTGGATGCGGCTACGAAGAACGTTATCGACAAGGGTGCGCGCAACGTGGAGATATTGAAACAACCGCAGTATTCACCTTTTGCGGTGGAGAAGCAGGTGGCCATTATCTACTTAGGTACAAACGGCCTTATCAAAGACGTTGCCGTGAACAAGGTAAAAGATTTTGAAGAGCACTTCCTGATGGAAATGGAAAATAAATTACCCGAAGTGTTGGCTGAATTCAAGAAAGGAAATCTTCCTGAAGAAGGCCTGAAGCAGATGGAGGAATTGGCAAAAACCATTATCCCCCAATATAAATAGTACACAAACGGGTTTCTATTATGCTTTTTAAGCCTTGTTCTTTTAAAGGAGCGAGGCTTTTTTGAAAAGAAATTGGTGAACACCAGAGGTTTTTGGAGAACTATTTTATCATAGTTTTGGAGAGTCGTATCTTTAGACTTTCTTGATGGTTCTTAAACAAAAGAGTTATGCCAAGTTGCCTTATTGTTGATGATAACAAAGTTGCTCGCCTGGTTCTTCGTCAAATGATTGAGAAATCCGGCAAGGTGGATATTGCCGGGGAGTGTGAAGATGCGTTGTCCGCGAAGGAGTTCATTGAAAGACAACCAGTAGACATCCTTTTTTTGGATGTGGAGATGCCCACTATGAGCGGATTGGAACTGCTCAGGCTATTGCACGACAGGCCGCTGACCATCCTGACGACGGCCAAGCAGGGCTATGCAGTTGAAGCTTTTGAGTTAAACGTGGTGGATTATCTGGTAAAACCGTTCACCCTTTCCCGGGTAATGCTTGCCATTGAGCGGGCATCGGAACTGTTGAACCATAAAGACGCGGAGTTGGGTGTCTCGGGAGGGGAGGATTCCTTGTTTATCAAAGATAATAAGGTGTTTCGGAAAGTGAAGCTGGACGAGATACTGTGGGCAGAAGCTAAAGGCGATTATATCAGTATCTCCACGGCACAAAAAAAATATATATTGCATGCAAGCCTGCGTTCGTTTGAGGAAAAACTACCGGCGCAACGCTTTATGCGCGTCCATCGCAGCTATGTTATTGCTTTGGACAAAATTGATTACATTGAGGACAGGGTTGTTTACATTCACAACAACCCCATCCCTATTTCTGATTCATATAAGGATGACCTGTTACGTAAGCTTAATTTGTTATAACTAATGAAAATATCAAAACCCGCTTTTATCACGATCATTGCGGTATTAGTTGCTATCCTGATGACCCTGATATTGGTTACGCAATCGTTTACCAATCGTTCCACGGCAGCCGTGAGGCAAGGTAACGCAGAGGCACTGCGCACGTTTATCATCAATAACCGCATCCAGAGGTTGGCAAACATGTCATTTGACATGCAGTCGAAATTTGCGAAGCGTAATTTTACTTATGACAGTGCGGGACGCGCATCCCTGACCAATGGGTTAACAGAGTACGGCTACAACAGCAACCTGTTGATTGACACGCTTCAAAAATTCATCGAGAATGATTACTTGACACACCTGAGCCAGGTGGTTAACGAACAGCTTAACCTCAGCCTTGAAATCCTGGAAACGCCAAACTCGGCCAAAAGAGGGGCGCTTATTGACTCGATGCGCACGGCACAGTTTAGTACAAACGTTTATGAAGTTTGTCTGTCGCTTCAACGTACGCTGGAGGATAACCTTAAAAAGACGCTTATTTCCAATACGGAAGATTCAAGGCTTTTGTCCAATTACAACCGAGTGTTGGCACTGTTTGCGATATTGGCGATTATGGTATTGATTACCATCATCATCAGGCATCAAATAAGCCAGGTCAGGCTCATTTCTGAACTGCAAATAGCAGAAGCTGCTGCATTAAAAAGCAAAAACGCCAAAGATGAGTTTCTTGCAAATATGAGCCACGAGTTACGGACTCCACTGAACTCACTTATCGGCTTTAGTAATCTGTTGGCTCAAACCAACGTGGATAAAGAGCAAAAAGAATACCTGGATATTATACAGACCAATGGATACAACCTGTTGAATATCGTGAATGATATTTTGGACTTATCAAAAATTGAGGCAGGAAAACTAAAAATTACTTTAGAGCCATTCGACCTGCGCCGACTCATGTACGATGTGGAACGCATGTTCTCTGCATCCGTAAGGGATAAGAAACTATACTATCTGTGGAATCTTGACGAAAAAATACCACAACGACTGATAGGCGATGAGGGAAGGCTGAAGCAAGTATTGGTTAACATTATTGGCAATGCCATAAAATTTACAACAGAAGGCGGCATTAAGGTAAACGTGGGTATTGTATGGACTGATGACCAAACCGGGAAATACAAGCTCAGTTTTAGTGTAAAGGATACGGGCGTAGGCATACCTGCGGATAAGATACCCACTATTTTCGAGCGGTTCGAGCAGCTTGAGCAGGGCACTACCCGCCAGCATGGCGGAACGGGCTTGGGGCTTACCATTATTAAGGACCTCGTGGAAAGGATGGGAGGCGTGATTTCTGTTTATAGCGAGGTGAACGCTGGATCGGAATTCAACTTTACCAGTATGTTTGAAAGAGTAACAGGTGAAAAAGACAACCAAGACAGCCGTAAGGTGCCCGTAAAAGCCGATTTATCGTCCCGTCGTCTGCTTTTAGTGGAAGACAACAAGTCTAATCAGGTGCTCTTAAAACATCTGTTGCAAAAATATAAGAATAAGCCTACTTTTGCAGACAACGGTCTACAGGCTATAGAGTTGCTGCAATCCTCATCTTTTGACCTGGTTTTAATGGACATACAAATGCCGCACATGGACGGATATGCCGCCATAAAAGAAATCAAAGGTAATCCGAATATTAAAACCCCTGTTATCGTCATGACGGCGTATGTTGCCGAAAGGGAAATCAAAAAATGTTTTGACGCAGGTTTTGACGATTATATTCCCAAGCCTATTGAAGAAAGTATGCTAATCAATAAAATAACTAAATTTCTACCCGACACCATGCAAGAGCAGGCAAATGACAAAACACCACCAGAACAGGCACAAACACCACCACAAGAGCCTGAACATGAATCTGAACTTGATGTATCCATAGGTTATTTAGAGACATTGACCGATGGAGACCCCGATGCGCTCGAAGAAATATTGACTGAAATCAAGTCGCAATGGCAGTCAGACAAGCAGGAAATATCTTCGGCGGTAGCGGCAAACGATATCGTCAACTTTAAACGTATCCTGCACAGGATGAAATCTACGTTCTCGGCTTTTGGCGTGCAACATGCTATCTATGAACACCTGTCGCGGAAGGGGCAAAATCTGATTAACCCGGACAAGCAAACCATAAATAAAGAGCAATTTGCAGCTTTTACAAAAGTTATTGATACTTTTGTAAACAAAGTATTTGATGCTTTACCTAAGAAATGAAAAACAAAACTGAATACAAAAGTCAAACGCTCCCCAATGAAGGAATGCAGACAATAAAAACAATGAAGTTGCTGCTGCGTATTCTGTGGGGTTTTGCAATCATTGTCATGGTTACCATGATTGTATTTTGGGCAGGAAGCGAAATGTTTTCCCGTAAAAATGATGATTCAGCCCAAGTATCTATTGATGCATTATTGATAACGGCCGGAGAACTCGGCAAGAACACCGTTTTGGCAAACCCTAATTTGGGGAATACGTGGTTAGCAACAGATGAGCAGCGTACACAGACCAACGAAGACTCTACCAGTATCAGTTCGCTTATCCAACAACCTGAAAAACGGAAAGAGGTTTATAATAAAATTGCAGAGCAAAAAATAAAGAACAGTTCTAAAACTTCGGACAAACCTTCCGCTGGCTTTTATATAAAACCTGTACCCCAATAATAACCTCTATATGAAAAATAGAATTTTTACCATCATACTGATTTCCACGATAGCCTTGTTTACGCAGTCTTGCTCCTTGGTCAAGCGAATGAACAAGGCTAAAGGAACGGCCGAGCAATCAAGGACATTGGTTGCCAAAGAAACCGAGTCACTGGGCTTTGTCATGAAAAAGACTACGGAAAAAATAGCCGGGGACGGACTGGACAGCAGCATGAGTAACAGCTATATCCAAACGCTTAATCAGTTGTCAAAGCACCTGACCACCGTGGAGGAGGCTGCAATTGCCGTTCAGCAGGCTTCACAAAACCCAAAAAATTTCGTTGGTAAGAACTATTACAATTCAAGCGTGTTCCGCAATATCGGACTTTTGGATTCTTTTAACCGCGAGCAACAAACGCGCGCGCGCATGTACAAGTTGATTGACGAGTCGATAAGCCTTAATACCTTAAAACTTTTTAATTTCGCGGCTTTTTTTGACCCCGGTGTGTTCAAGGTTCCAGAGTCGGCGGTGGGGGCTATCGAAAAATATTTCGCATCTATCATTGATAGTGTGGCTGAGCTTTCAAATAAATATGCAGACATCCCGCACACTGCCAAATTCGTGCTGGTAGGGTATGCGGATGCCGCGGCTATTGCACCGGGCAGTGTTCTTTATAAACAGCTTAGTGATATCCTTCAACATCCCGAACCTTCGCGTGAGGAGCTTAACAGGGTGCTGTCAGACCTTCGTGCCAGGGAATTATTACATAGTTTGGGCATAGTCGTTAATAAAAACCTTTCCAAGTTTAACAACGATAGTAAATTGAAAGTAGTGTATGTTGGTTATGGCCGGGGTGAGGCATATCCTTCCAAAACCATTACCGATTATAAAAGTATAGACGATAGAAGACGTATCGTATTATGCTATTGGGCAATACTGCCAACGGTAGAATAAATTACATGCAAATAATTTAGGGAACAAGCCAAAAATTGAATAGGTTTTACAGTTTTTTGGCTCACAGAGCTAAGAGACTGCAGCCACGCAAGTCACTGTAATCCCTGCGTCCGGTAATAGTAAACCTGCCATCGGGATATATGGCGCCGAGGTCATCCGTTGCAATGAACGCGCAGGAATAAATATTGGCCAAATCAACGATGTTGATGACGCCGCGGGTTGTTTGCATTCCGGGAATTTTCAAGGTAAGTGGGTCGTCTTCGTCGCGCAGCAGCACGCGCATCCACGGTGGTGTTTGAAAAAGCCCGTCGACATAAGCATAAGCCTGCGACAAAAGTTCGGTCATACCATATTCAGAAGCTATTTTGTTCACCTGAAAAGCCTTTTTTAAAATATCCTGCACTTCTTCCCTTACCATCTCTTTGCGGCGACCTTTCATACCACCTGTTTCCATGATCAGCGTATGCTGTAGAGGTTGCGGAAACATTGCCGCAAAGTCAAGCAGGGCAAAGGTTACACCAATGAGCAGTGTTTTCTGCCCCTGGCTTTCCAATGTTTGCAACGCATGAGATAGCGCTTTAAAGTCATGCAAATAAAACCCACTTTGTGCGTGGCTGCTATCGGCGATTAACCTGTTGACCATATACACCAAGGAGGAATTATTGCGTTCCAGATAAGATGGCAACAATCCGATAATGCACCAGTCTTCAGGGTTCCCAAAAAAGCGCTGAAACCCTTGCAGGAAACTCGTTTCATAAATACTGGTATCCTTTATAAGATGCCGGCTGTTGATGGTTTCCGTAGTGCCGCTGCTTTCAAAAACTACCTGAGATTCAAAATGGCCGCAGGTAACATCATGTGTCTTAAAAAAGCGGATAGGTAAAAAGGGAATGTTGTTTACGTTCTTTACATTTTCGGGTTGGACACCGATGGCTTGAACGTATTTTCGATAAATCTCGTTATGCTCATATTGAAACGCAAACAAGCGCAACGCCACTTCTTCAAAGTCGAACGGCTGTCCGGAAAAAATAGTATGGATAAATGATTGCGCTGTCTCCATGTGCGGCAAAGCTATAACATATTGATGTGTTGCTGAAAAGTTTGTAATCTTTACTTTTGACGTAAAGAATATCCTTGCAGAAAAGAATTTACAAAGCAATATTTGATTTTTTTGTGTTCAGCAATTTGCTCCTTGCATCTTACGCCGCATGGATGAGCTGGTATAGCATAAAGTCTTTAGATATTCATGCCAATCAATGGTTCTTTCCCGCTTTTTTGTTTTTTGCAGTGTTGTCCGTTTACAACCTTTATTGGCACAGTGCCTCTACGGCCGGGGCGGGCAACGGCAAGCGTATAAACTGGTTGCGAAGATATCATGCGGTACATTTTCCGTTGTTCATAGTGGCGGGATTGGGTACATTAGTTTTTTTGATTTATGAACCCGATTTGCTGGTGTGGGTTTTGCCAGCGGCTATTATAACACTTATTTACGCATCGCCCAAGATACCCATTAAGAGGTTATGGTTCCTGCGAAGATTGTTATGGGGAAAAACGGTCTTTCTTGCTGCGGCATGGTTCTATTTAACAACGGTTTTGCCGTTGATGCTTTATGAAAAGCAATGGGGCATGGACGATTTTGTGTTTTGTTTGAACAGGCTATTGTTGATATTTTCCATTTGTGTTTTGTTTGACATGCGGGATACCGAGTATGATGCAGCGCGGGGCATCAAGAGCATTCCGATTAAACTGCGCCCACAAAAGGTGAAAATGCTTTTTGGTCTTTGTGTGTTTATTTGCATCATCACGGCCCTTTATTTTTTAAATAAATCTTTCCGGCAATCAATCAGCCTTTTTGTTCCGGCAATCATTGTAGGATTGATTGTGCCGAAGGATATCAAACAAAAAAGTGATTATTTCTTTTATTTTATATTGGATGGACTGATGGCCTTGTCTCCTATATTATATTTGTTGCTTGGTTTTTTGTCTTTCATGTCTTAAAATTCAAACCATCTAAAAACTATAAAAAATATATCCATGAAACGGACTCTTTTATTCTTTGTGACCATTATTTTGGTTTCCTGTGGAACGAGTAGAATGCAAACGGTTTCTCCATCGGTTGGACAACTGGTGGTTGACGGTAAATTATGGTCAAGTGTCTTTCAGCAAAAAGCAGCAGAATATGATGCGCTGTGTCATCAAGCTTACAATATCGCAAGGCTTCAGCTTGATAACGCCTTGTCGCAAAAATCGGATAAACCATTGGCGGTCGTGACAGATATAGATGAAACCATTTTAGATAATAGTCCTTATGCTGTTCATCAGGCTTTGCAGGGCAAGGACTATGAAAGCAAAACTTGGTACGAATGGACGGGCAAGGCCATCGCCATCCCACTGCCCGGCAGTCTTGGTTTTTTTAAGTACGCGGCCGAAAAGGGCGTAGCAGTTTTTTACGTGACCAACCGCGATGAGGTGGAGCGTAGTGCCACGTTGGAAAACCTGAAAAAGTTTGGCTACCCGTATAGCGTAAACGAGCATTTGATATTGCGGACAGGCCCGAGCAGCAAAGAAAACAGAAGAGCGGCCATTGCTGGGAAATATAATATTGTTATGCTTTTTGGCGACAATCTTGCCGACTTCAGCACGTTGTGGGATAAAAAGACGACAGCAGAACGGAGAAAAAATATTGCGGACAATAAGGAACTATTTGGCAGCAAATTTATTGTACTTCCCAATTTAGATTACGGCGGTTGGGAAGATGCGCTTTACGGTAACAAGTACCTGACGTCTGCGCAAAAAGATTCTGCCATCCGCGCCAACCTCAAAGGTTATTAGTTGCTGCATAATTTGGGTATCTTTGCAGGTGCGAAAATAGAAAGGACATGACAAAGCTATCAGTGAATGTAAATAAAATCGCCACGTTGCGCAATTCGCGCGGGGGTAATAATCCCGACCTGTTGCAAATGGCATTGGATATTGAGCGTTTTGGCGCCGACGGCATCACCGTGCATCCCCGGCCTGACGAACGCCATATCCGTTACGAAGATGTAAGGATGTTGAAAAAGCATATCCATATCGAATTTAACATAGAGGGCAATTGCAGCGACCAGAAGTTTGTGGATTTGGTGCTGGAGGTAAAGCCTCATCAGGTGACGCTGGTGCCCGACGCGCTTGGACAATTGACCTCCGATCACGGATGGGATACCCTTAAGCACAAAGATTATCTTACCGATACTATCAAAGTTTTCAAAAGTGCGGGTATCCGCGTTTCCATTTTTGTTGACCCGGTGGAAGAAATGGTGGCAGGCGCCGCCGCTACCGGCACAGACCGCATAGAGCTTTATACCGAAGGTTATGCAAGGCTTTATCCTTCGGGCAAGGAGGCCGCCATCGCACCTTATCTGACCGCGGCCAAAAAGGCGCGGGATTTGGGATTGGGGCTGAATGCAGGCCATGACCTTGATTTAAAAAACCTGCAATATTTCAGCCAGCGAATTCCTTGGTTGAATGAGGTGAGCATCGGCCACGCCCTTGTTTGCGATGCGCTATATCTTGGCATGGAAAACACGGTGCAGATGTACAAAAGGCAGTTGCACTGATTGAACGGCCGCCAACCTTCCCCGCTTTATACTCGTCTGTCAACAAACAGATAGTAAATGAACAGGTTTATAGCACTTTTGATATTGTTGATGGCTGGTAAACTGGCCGGGGCACAATCGGTGCAGGAAATATATTTCAATTTATATACCGACAGCCTCAAGAAAGGCGTGCATAATTATATCAACGTGGATGGTAAGCTGAGCAATGGCCGCTGGCTACCGCTTACCAATAAGGAATTGACTTTTTCCGCAGACTATGGACAATTTAAGGGCAATGACCTTGTGCTGCCCGCAAACCCTGTGACAGATAAGGTGACGGTAAAAGTAGTATTGAAAGATAATCCCGAAATAAAAAAAGAAATCACCATTTGGATAAAACAACTGCCCGACCCCGAACTGCCGAAATATGATAAAAAGCGTTTGTGAGAGGAAGGGGAAGTTTTTCTCTATTTTATAGTGCAAAATAGGAGAGATGGATACTTGCTGATATGGTTTGCTTTGGGGAAAATAGGTTGTCAGCGGTTGGGAATATTTGGAAACGACTATTTATTGATATTTGACAAAGGCAATAGACTTATAACAAAAAAACAGCTTCATAAAAACATCATTCCTATTGAATATGGTAACGTGGCGGAAGGAAAAGAAGTAGAAGGGACTATGCACAGTCATTTACCGGAGACAGGCGACTTTATTACAGCAACAGATATTTGCACATTGATGCTTTATGAAAAGTTTGCTAAATGGAAAACCCATCATGTCGTTTCCCAAAAATATCTCAACATTTGGAATTGTGAAACAGACCAGTTAACCGTAGTATTAAAGGAAGACATTGAAAAGATTAACAAAGGTCAAGAAAAAAATAGAGATAGATAATGGTTGTTTTTATGTTTTGGATCAACTTGAAATTTTGATTTTATACCAAAAATTGCCACAATCGTTAAAACCATCTCTTCGTCACCTTACCTGCCCGTCCCCCGTAACATACCATTTTTCGGTTACGAGTTTTTCCAGTGCAAAAGGGCCGCGGGCGTGAAGCTTTTGGGTAGAAATGCCAATCTCGGCACCCAGGCCAAATTCCCCGCCATCCGTGAAGCGCGTGGAGGCATTGGCGTACACAGCAGCAGCGTCCACATTGTCCATAAATTTTTTTATCTTCTCTTCGTCCGAAGAAACAATGCATTCCGAGTGCCGCGAGGAATATCGTTGGATATGCGACAGGGCTTCCTCAAAAGAGCCGACCACTTTAACCGAACATTTCAACGATAAAAACTCCCGGCCAAAATCGCTTTCCTGCGCGCGTTGTAAATAAGGATAGTCTGATTGACTTAATATTTTGTAAGAATCTTCATCCGCAAAAACCTCTACCTGTGGGCCTGCAAGTTTTTCTCCTGCAAGTGATAAAAAAGGAGCGGCAATTTTTACATCTACGATTATCGTGTCCAGCGCGTTGCAAACCGAAGGGCGGCTGACCTTGGCATTGTGCACAATGTTGGCAGCCTTGTGCAAGTCAGCGGTTTCTTCAACATAAGTGTGGCAAACACCTGCACCCGTTTCAATGACCGGTACGCGCGCATTTTCCCGCACAAAATCTATGAGCGATTGTGAGCCGCGTGGAATCAGGATGTCCACATACTGTGTGGCGTTCAGCAATTCAGGCACAAATTTTCTATCGGTGGGCAATAGTTGTACGATGTCCGGGTTTAAGACAAATGACTGCAATACCTCCCGGATGATATTTACCAGAATGGTGTTGGTATGCCACGCATCAGAGCCGCCGCGCAACAGGCACACGTTGCCCGAACGGATGCAAAGCGCGGCAACGTCCAGTGTTACATTGGGGCGAGATTCATATATAACGCCCACTACGCCGAGTGGCACGGTCTTTTTTTCTATCAACAGCCCGTTCTCTAATTTTTTTGAAGACAATGATATTCCCGTAGGGTCAGTCAGGCCGGCCACGGCGCGGATGCTTGCCGATAAAGCCTTCAACCTTTCGGGATTGAGCAAAAGCCTGTCATACTTGGGGTTTTCGCTGTCCATCGCGTCAAGGTCTTTTTGGTTTTCCCGCAGGATGTTGTTCGTAGATTGGATAACACGCTCTGCTATGGACACAAGAACGGCCTTCTTTTTTTCTTCAGACAGGTTTCTGATGTCCAGCGTGGCCGCTACTGCTGCCTTTAGTTGCGATGTAATGTTTTCCATTTTATTTGTTTTACAACAATACAATATCATTTGCGTGGGCTATTTCAAGGTTCTTCTTCCTGTCCCCGTTCGCAAAGGTTTCCGAATCTATCTTCGACTTGGCCACGGCAATCAGGTTGGCATTTTCGTCCAGCACCTGAAACATTTCACCTGCCTCAAAAGAATTAATGACTTCGCTGATGCCCACGGCCAACAGGCTTTTACGTTTGTGAAGGGCTGCTACCGCACCTTCGTCAATGCGCACTTGTCCTTTTATCAGACTACCGCTTGCCATCCATTTGTTTCGCGAGGATATACTAGATTGCTGTGGATGGCAGACCGTTCCCGTGTCACCGTTGAGTGCCCGTAAGATAGCATTTTCTTCCTGCATGGAAAAGATGACCACGCGCACGCCCATTTGACAAGCAAATCGGGCAAAATTGAGTTTGGAAGTCATGCCGCCCAACCCTACGGATGATTTATCTGTTCGGGCCAGCGACAAAACCGATTTGTCAATTACCTTAAACTCACGGATTACCTTGTTTGAAGCGTCCAAAACGCCCGGCACGGAAGTGCTGAATAATATTTGCTCGGCACCGAAGCCCAAAGCAATCATGGTGGCCAGTTCGTCGTTGTCCGAAAATTTTAGTTCCGTATTGCTTACCACATCATTTTCGTTGGCTACGGGGATGATGTTATTTTTCCAAAGTTCATGATACGTGTTCTTGAGTTGCAAAAACTGGGCGCGATTGGCAAAATGCTGTCGCTCGCACAGGCTTTGCGCCAAGGCTATTTTAAACGGACGGAAGTAGGTAGAATAAATACCGAGTAACAAAGGGTTGCCAATGGCTGCGGCTGCTTTTCGTTCCGCCAATGTGCCCGTGAATTTTTTTAGGAACTTTTTGCCCGCGGCCACTGCGCCCGAAGACACGATGACGATATTATATTTTTTTTGCAAAACCGAAATCTGACGGGCTATTTCCAGCACGATTTGCTCATCAATCTCCCCCTCTTTTGTCGTAATCGAAGCGGAACCAAATTTAACCACAAGAATGGGTTTCTTCATGAATGTATACTTTGGGCTAAAATTAACTACATCGTATCATAGTTTTTACATTGTCGGGAAAAAATCAAAAATCTTCATTACGCGACATCCTTTTATTTTTGCAGTCGTGAATATTGTTACGGACATCCGAAATGAAAACGTGGGCACGCATCGGGGGTATCTGCTCCTGCAACTGATTGGTCAATGGGCAAGCCGTTGTCTCGACAATCGGTATATCATGTTGGCAGATGAAGGCGATGTTTTTACCGGGCTGCCGTCAAATGTGTCGGTTGTGCATTTTCCGGTATTGTCGGGTCTTAAAAAGCTTTTTTCCGGATTCTCTAAAAAACTAAATGCGTTATCGCCCGATATTTTTATCGGCTCGCAATATCAAAAAGGCATTGCGGCTACTGCCCGCCAATATCTGTTTATAAACGAGCCTGCCCAGATAACCGAAAAACAGAAAAAGGATATGCAGGCTGTGCAGGGAATAATCGTTGCCTCGAATGATTTGCGAAAAAGAATTACAAAGTTTTTACCAGAATCAAAGAATAAGATACGTATAGCTGCTATGGTAAGTCCGCTCTTTCTTCCGATGACAGTCGAAGAATCTACTGCTGTGAAAGAAATATGCACCGATGGCCAGGAGTTTTTCCTTTGCAGCGACTTTGACCTTGATGCCGATAGCCTTACCTATTTGTTGAAGTCTTTTTCCAAGTTCAAGAAAATGCAGCAGACCACCTGGAAGCTCATGGTTGCTTTGCGGCATGAAAGCCAGCACGGATTGGAGAAATTGCTGGAGCGCTATCGCTATCGGCAGGACGTGGTTTTATTGCCCGATGCGGATATCGACACCGTGAGCCGTGTGTGCGCTGCTGCTTATGCTGTTTGCAGTGTTTCGGTCAAAAATAGATTTCCGGTTATCGTGTGGGAAGCATTGCAAGCCAACACGCCCATTATTGCGGTGAAGGGTGCCCATCTGCCGCCCGAAACCGACCAACTTTTGATAAAAATGCCGGAAGATGACCAGGCCGCGCTTGCGGACGCTATTATGTTCCTTTATAAAAACGAGCAGTTGCGGGGGAAATACAAACAAAAAATAGTGGCATTTATGAAGTCGAAACGGCAGGAAGCACCGTGGTATAAAGGATTATAGAAGATACCCAAAACTTGTCGTCATTCCGGATACAGCCAAGGCTGTGGTTTCATTCACGAGATCCTTCCACATCGGTCAGGGTGAAGGTCGGACATCGTTTATTGATTTACGCGTTGAATGATGACCTCCTGTGCTGCAACATATCTTCTTGCTAAACACGAAAGTAGGTTTCTATTCCTCTATCTTTTCGTCTTCTAATTTGGCCGTAACGTCGGGCATGATTTTTTTGATGGGGTTTGCGCGGTTCTCGGCATATTCCTGGCGGTGGGTAATGATGTCCATGCAACTATACACTGCGGCCAAAAACGAGTCGTGGGAGGCAATGCCTTTGCCCGCGATGTCGAACGCCGTGCCGTGGTCGGGCGAAGTGCGCACGGCATTCAGCCCGGCAGTGAAGTTCACGCCTTCGCCAAGTGCCAGCGATTTAAAGGGTATCAGTCCCTGATCGTGATACATGGCAAGTACCGCATCAAATTTCTCGTATTGCCCACGGGCAAAAAACGCATCCGCACTGTAAGGGCCAAATACGAGCATGTTTTTATCCTTGGCCGCTTTGATGGCAGGCTTGACAATGGTTTGTTCCTCTTTGCCCACCAGCCCTTCATCGCCCGCGTGGGGGTTAAGACCCAGTACGGCGATACGGGGTTTGTTGATGCCAAAATCTTTTTGCAGGCTTTCGTTTATGATAAGAAGTTTGCTCACGATAGCTTCTGTTGTGATGTGCGCCGCCACGTCCTTGATGGGCACATGCTCTGTAACCAGCGCCACGCGCATGTTTTCCGCGCAAAGCATCATCACTACATCTTTGGCGTTAAAGGCATCTCTGAGGAAAGGTGTATGCCCGGTATAGGAAAACGCTGCCGATTGCACATTGCTTTTATGGATGGGTGCGGTAACAAGGCCGTCAATGTTTCCGTCCTTTAGCGCCTGCACGGCAGCCTGCAATGATTTCACGGCATAGCTTCCACCTGTGTTGTTTAACTGCCCCGGGGTGATGACCACTTCTTCTTCCCAACAGTTGAAAACATTCACCTGTTTGGTGCTAAGGCGGTCAAACTCTTTGGTATATTGAAAAATGAAATTCTGTTCCGCTACCGTCTTGCGGTAAAAATTAATCACCTTGTTGCTGGCAAAAATAACAGGGGTGCAGATGTCTATAATGCGCGGGTCGCTAAACGATTTTATAATCAACTCGATGCCAATCCCGTTCAAATCGCCACAGCTAATGCCAATGACCGGTTTCTTCTTTGTTGTCATATTCATAAATGAAAGTTGTAAAAATAATGAATTTGAAGTTAGCGCGCCAGCGGTTTGCATATAACCTTTTTTATTGCCGATGGGGTAAGAATAAATGGGGCGTGGTTAAGCACCTCGGTCTATTTATTCAAAAGTTGAAAAAATGATGATGTCCTTTCGTTTTTAAGATAGTGTTCAAGACGGGTTTTATGCTTAATATTGCCAAATGTTAAAATTCAGAACTTACTATGTAAAAAGACATTATGTATATATTTTAGCAAGAATTTAGTTAACGAGATGTTTTTCGATAAGGAACAGCAATATGAGATAATCAGTAATTCGGCCATATTCCCGAAAGTATTGTTTATGCTGATTGTTTCGATACTTTTTTTTCCAATTGCATCTTTTTCGCAGGAGGCTGTAGCAAATAATGAAGAAGCTGATGATTTGTTGTCGCCAGACGACATAAAGCGGTTTTCCCATAATCTGGGGATAGAGTTCCGGCCTGCTTATGTCATTCCTTCCACCCTCTTTCTTAAAGGTCTTAATAATAAAGAAAAACCAATCCGGGCTTCGCTCTCGGGGCATTTAAAATATTCTTTTGGTTTTCCGGCAGATACCATCGCGCATCAGGTTTATTCCAATACTTATCAGGGAGTGGGTGTTTCTTATTTCGATTTTGGCAACCGTGCGGAATTGGGAAATCCCGTGGCGGTATATCTGTTCCAACGGTCAAGGATTGCCAAATTAGGCCGCCGGGCCTCTCTTAATTATGAGTGGAATTTTGGTTTATCGGGCGGATGGAAGCCTTATGATTATGAGCGAAACCCTTATAATGTTGTTATCGGCTCAAAGCTCAATGCCTATATAAATGTGGGCATGTTCGTTAATTGGGATATCACGGATAAGATAGGATTAGCGACCGGCGTGGATCTATCTCATTTCTCTAACGGGAATACGGATTTCCCCAATGCAGGGCTGAATACCGCCGGGCTGAAAGTGGGACTGTTATATGATTTCAGGAAGCAAAAGACAACCACGACCAGCCCGAAAAGGGATACCGTGATACCAAGGTTCCAACGGCATATCAGCTATGATTTTGTCGCTTTTGGTTCTTGGCGGCGGAAAGGTGTCGAGTTTAGCGGGCAACAGTACGCCTCTCCTTATGAATACCCGGTTATTGGTGCATATTTTGCGCCGATGTACAACTTTGGTTATCGGTTTCGGGCAGGGCTTTCGTTGGATGCCGTGTATGATGGCAGCGCGAACGTGTACACAAAAGATTTTATTTCAGGTACAGACCAAGACTTTTTTAAACCGGGGATAGACCATCAAATGGCGCTCGGTATCTCCGGAAGGGCAGAGTATATCATGCCGATTTTTACGATTAGCATGGGCGGCGGCGTTAATTTTTTACATAAGGGCGGCGACCTGCGCGGCACTTACCAAACCTTGGCGCTTAAAGTAAGGACAACCCGAAATTCCTTTATACACATCGGCTATAACTTAAAAGACTTTCACGAGCCTAATTACCTGATGTTAGGATTGGGGTATCGGTTCAATAACCGGACACGCGCTTTGTTTTATTGAGCTTTCCATAAAATACCTCATGATTTTCGTGTATTTTATGAATGAAAAATAGTCAGCATTAATTGAGCGAATCGGTTGCTTCGCCAAAGTCTTCGATTACGTTGTATAGAGTATCCCGCTCTACCGGCCTGCGATTGGCTTGTTTAACGAGCGCCACCAGTTCCTCTGTGTTCATGGAGGGCGTTTGCTCCTCGGCTCCAGCCATGGAATATATTTTGGTGGTATCGTCAATCGTGCCGTCAATATCGTTTACGCCATAAGACAGGGATAGTTGCGCATTTTGTCGCCCCAGCATCGGCCAATAGGCTTTTAGGTGCGGAAAATTGTCGAGATAAATCCGACTAATGGCGTATAGCCTCATGTCTTCTGTCAGGGTGGTTTCCTGCACGTGGCTCATGTCATTGTCCGCGTTGCGGAATTTAAGCGGGATAAAAGTATTGAAACCGCCTGTTTTATCCTGCAAGTCGCGCAGGCGGCGCATGTGGTCTACCAGATGCACAGGTTTTTCAATATGCCCGTAAAGCATAGTGGCATTGGTGAACATGCCCAGCTTGTGCGCTGTTTCGTGTATGTGCAGCCAGCCCTCGGCATTTACTTTGTCGGGGCATATTTGTTTCCTGATCTCGTCCGCAAAAATCTCGGCGCCGCCGCCAGGCATGCTTTCCAGTCCGGCATCCTTGAGGTATTGAAGCCCCTCTTCCACGGTTTTTTTCGCTTTGCGGAACATATAATCCAGTTCAACGGCCGTGAAGCCCTTTATGTGCAAATCGGGTCTGTGCGCCTTTATCATGCGCAGCAGTTCAGCAAAAAATTCCAGGTTCATTTTGGGATGCACGCCGCCCACGATGTGCACTTCCGTTACCGGCTCGTTATCGTATTTTTTTACGATGTCCATCATTTGCTGCAAGGACAGTTCCCATGCCTCATCGCGGTGCGCATACACGCGGCTGTAGCTACAAAAGTGGCAGGTATAGATGCAGGCATTCGTAGGCTCTATGTGAAAATTACGATTGAAATAGGTTGTATTACCGTGCTTTTTCTCCCGCACGTAATTTGCCAGCGAACCTGCAAAACCCAGGCTTGCTTTGTCGAACAAAACAAGGCAATCCTCATCGCTGATGCGTTGCCCTGCATATACTTTATCGGCTATTTTTTGTAAAGATTCATCTACCTGGGAGAAAAGCCCCGTCACGCTTGCACTTTCCATAAATCGAAAAAATTTTTGCAAAGGTAAAGATATCTGTTTAAGGATGGATTGGAGACATGATTGCGAAGCGTGAACCTGCCGAAGGATAATCTGCTGATAGCAGCACTGCCGTTGAAGTGTGCGACGCAACAAAGCCAAATAGTAGTGCAACAGCTTGGCTCATAAAAAATTTCCGAAACATGCGCAAAATCGGCTATTTTGCGGCGACATAGTCTATTTTTATGCAATTAGAACAGGAAGATATACCGCAACTGCAAAAAGCGATACTGGACATCAACAACAATTATCTGCACGGCGACAAAGTGGCCAATATGCAATTTGCCGACGTGCCGCTGCCGAACACGGAAATTTGGCAACGGGCAAAAGCGGCACGCGAGCAGGGTTTTACGCGCAGGTTTCAAATAGGGGGAAATTATTTTAATTGGTATATCAGCAACGGATTGGAAGCTGTGTTGCACGAACTGGATATTGCCCTTGCGGGCGGTTTAATTGTTAAGGAAAACCTGCGTGAAAAGGACGAACATCCGTTTTTTATCAATGCCGTTACGGATGAAAGCATTGCCTCGGCACAGCTCTCGGGGCATAACATTGCTAAAAAAACCGCGCGGGAAATGTTGCTTAAAAAAAGACCTGAGGCCAACAAAAATGAACAGGCGACCTATAATATTTTTCAGGCCGTGCAACAGTTGGGCGATGCAAAAAATGAGCCTTTAAGCCCGGAACGTTTGTTGCAAATGCAGCAGCAATTGGGCAAAAATGTGTTGCGGAAAAAATCAGTGGAAGCTTGGCGCGCGAAGGATACTATCAAGTCGCATGTTTTTAAAAACATTCCGGGATATGCGTTGCCCCCTGTGGCTACATTGCCCGATGCGATGCAGCAATTTTGTGATTTTTATAATGATGTAAACCAAACCGTTTTCATCCATCCCGTGGTGAAATCTGCCATTATCCACTATTTGGTAATTTACCTAAAACCTTTTGCCGACGGCAACGGGCGATTGGCAAGGCTTCTGGCGCATGGCTATCTGCTTCGCAAAGGCTATTGGGTGATGGATTATATTTCGGTGACCCATGCCATTTCCCGATTGAAACCTCAATATAGCAAAACCCTTGTGCTGTCTGCAAGTGACGGCAACCAACTGGGGTATTTTATTCATTATTATATACAATGTTTGCGGATGGCATATCCCTCGTTGCGCCAGTCGTTGCAAAAGAAAGTGCTGCAAGCGTCAGTTGGCAACTTTAAGAAAGTTACCGGGCTTAACGAACGGCAAGCCGCCGTGTTGCAGTGGCTGACGGAGGATGCCGCCAAAATAGTCACCATACGAGAACTGCGTTCCGGTTTCGGGGTGAGCAAGGAAACGGCGCGTACAGATCTCAACCTGTTGCAGGAGAAAGGATTTTTAAAAACATATAACCTTAACAAGAAAACCTACGCTTTTATAAAAGGGGATGGTTTTGATGCGATGATTCATGAAATACCCAAACGGAATTAGAGCGTTCTTGGATGCCAAGGCCGATTACTATGAGCAGCCTTCGTTCATTGCCGATGATCCTATCAGCATTCCGCATCGGTTTACCAAGCAGCAGGATATAGAGATTGCTGGTTTTTTTGCGGCCATATTGGCTTGGGGAAACCGCAAAAGTATCATCCAATCGTGTAGTCGGTTGCTTGCCTGGATGGACAACGCGCCTTATGATTTCATCATGAATTTTGAGGAGGACGACCTGTCGCCGTTTATGTCGTTTGCCCACCGGACATTTAATGCAATTGATTTATACCACTTTTTTGATTTCCTGAAATACCATTATGGATATTTGGGTGAACCATCGCTGCAAACCGCTTTTAGCAGGTATATGAAGTCCGATGATATGACGATTGAAAAAGCGCTCATCGGTTTTCATGATGATTTTTTTGATGAAGAAGTATTTGCCGATTATCCCCGACGCACACGAAAACATATTGCCACGCCCGCCAAAAAATCGGCCTGTAAGCGACTGAACATGTTCCTTCGCTGGATGGTGCGCAGCAACAGGCGCGGGGTGGATTTTGGTTTATGGGAAAATATTTCGCCAAAGCAATTGGCCTGCCCGCTTGATTTGCATGTGGCACGTGTGGCACGTCACTTTGAGCTTTTACATCGCCCCGGAAACGATTGGCTGGCGGCTTTGGAGCTTACGTCCCGCCTTCGTATGTTGGATGAAGACGACCCTGTGAAATATGATTATGCCCTTTTTGGCCTTGGCGTGGTGGAAAAGTTTTAAGATATTAAAACTGCAAAAAGAAATTGTATTAACTTCATCTCGCACTTTTTTATAAAACGTGTTAAGATGAAATTATATCATGGCAAGTTCTATTACGGAAGGATGAGGATACAAAGACTTTCAATCAATTTTGTCTTATGGGACGAGTTATGGTGAATTTTTAAAAATAAAATATACAAATGAAACCCAGATATCGGTCGCTTGATGTTTTTAGAGGGGCTACAGTATGCCTGATGATTTTGGTGAACAATCCCGGCAGTTGGGCGCATATCTATGCACCTTTAAAACATGCGGATTGGCACGGCCTTACACCCACGGATTTGGTGTTCCCGTTTTTTTTGTTTGCTGTGGGCAACGCCATGTCTTTTGTGATGCCACGCTTGCAGGAGGCGGGTGATGCCGCGTTCTGGAAAAAAATATCCAAGCGGACGTTGATGATATTTGGTATCGGTTTGTTCCTGAACTGGTATCCTTTTTTCAGGGTTACGGATGAAGGGCTTCGTTTCATCCATTGGGTGAATCCTGAAAAACCTGAAAGCGGCGTGCGTATTTTTGGCGTTCTGCAACGCATTGCGGTGTGTTATTTTTTTGCATCAGTGATAGTGTATTATCTTAAGCCCAAGGCGGCTTATTTTGCGGGATTGCTTTTATTGTTGGCATATTGGGCCATTTGTTTAATAGGCAATCCTGCCGACCCATACAGCTTGCAAGGCTGGATAGGAACGGATGTAGACAAGGCTATCCTGCATGTTGCCCACATGTACAAAGGCGAAGGTGTTCCCTTTGACCCGGAAGGGTTGTTGAGTACGATACCTGCCATCGTAGAAGTGATGTTCGGCTATTTTATCGGCACGTATATTCAACAGGCAAATCAAAAGCCAACTGCCGATGCACCGAATGCGGGTATTTATAAAATGCTTTCAGGCTTGTTTGTGATAGGGGTGGCGCTTATCGTAACGGGTTTTTGTTGGGACATGGTATTTCCCATCAATAAAAAAATATGGACAAGCTCTTACACCGTTTACACGACAGGGCTGGCCACGCTTACAATAGGCACCATGATTTATCTCATGGAAGTGAAACAGGTCAATGGTTTTTTAGCCCGCTTCTTCGAGGTATTCGGGAAAAACCCATTGTTTATTTTTGCGCTGAGTGCCTTTCTTCCCAAAACCGCCGGGTTGTTTCGGTTTGCGGATAAGTCCACCTTTTGGAGTTGGCCGTATAAACACATTTTCAGCTACACACCGGGCAACCCTGAAAACGGTTCGCTGCTTTATGCGCTGTGCGTGATTATCTTCATGTGGGCCATTTGTTATTGGCTTGATAAAAAGAAGATTTATATAAAGGTGTGATTTTATTTGGTGAAATTTTTTGTTTATAAAAAGCATGCGATCTTACTATCGCTTTCGGAAAGTGTTGTATTTTGCTTGTTGCCGTCGTCAGCTCAATTTAATTGATACATATCGACTAAATTCTGAACAAAAATATCAGTTGATACTTTTTTATATTGCATTGTGTTTGGGGTTGCCTGTCTTGTAATTCCTTAAGTAAGTATTATAATAGTTGGTTATGGATAAGATTTCAATTATTAAATATGAGCGTGTTGTATTTGGTCTATTCTGGGTCGTTATTATGCTACTTTTTACAAGTATTGCCTCCGAAACATTTGCCCAAACACCTCCGAATATTATCATGTTTATATCAGATGATTTGAATCAGCAGGATGTAGGCTGTTACGGCAACCTGGATGTAAGGACACCCAATATGGACAGATTGGCAGCCGAAGGTATGCGTTTTACGAAGGCTTATGCGGCCTCCCCGATGTGCACGCCGTCAAGAAGCGTTATTTTCACGGGGCTTTATCCTTTCAGGAACGGTTCGCAAATGAATCATTTCACAACTCAGGCAGATACGCGCAGTCTCCCCCGGTTTTTGCAAGAACTCGGTTACAGGGTTGTTATTTCGGGTAAGATAGATGTGCAACCGTTGGATAATTTCCCTTTTGAGGTGATAGGAAAAGAGTTTGGGCAATATTCACCCATAGAAAACAGGCTTGATCGCAAGAAAGAATCTGTGCACATGATTGAAGAGCATTTTAAAACACGCCCGCAGCAACCTATATGCCTTATCATTGCCCCGTGGGTGCCTCATGTGCCCTGGTTCCTCAACCGTGATTTTGACCCGCAAAAATTGCAGATGCCGGATTATCTGGCGGACACCAAAGAAACCCGCGGTGCTCTTGCGGCATATTATCAAAGTATCAGTGAAGCCGACAAAATGCTGGGGGAAGTGTTGCAGGCTTTGGATAGAGCTGGCAAAAAAAATAACACAGCCGTTTTTTTTACATCAGATCAGGGCGCACAGTTTCCTTCGGCAAAGTGGACGGTTTACGATCGTGGATTACGGGTGCCTTTAATAGTTCGCTGGCCGGGGAAAGTGTCTGGAGGGCAGGTGTCGGATGCGTTAATTTCGCTGGCAGATATAACACCCACTATGGTTGATATGGCAGGAGGAAAAGGCATTCCCGGTCTGGATGGTACATCATTCAAAGATGTTTTATTAAGTAAGAAAAAGAATCATCATGCTTATATCTTTGCCGAAACTTCTGTAGAGCCGCATTTCTGGTATAATTACACGCCCGCGCGTTCTGTTATTACAGCCGATGGGATGCATTATATCAGAAATTATCATCCGGGTGCGCGGTTTATCACACATATAGACGAAGTAGAGCAAAACGAGTTTTATTTCGATTCGTGGATCGTACAGGCAAAGACGGACGCTAAAACAAAGTTCCTGCTGGATCGTTATAGCTACCGCCCGCCCGAGGAATTGTTTAACCTGAATATAGACGTGCCGGAATTTGAAAACCTTGTAAATGATCCTGCATATGGCAAGCAGCTTAAAGATGTGCAGGTATTGCTTGATAAAGAGCTGCAACGCCAGGGCGAAACTGAAGCCATGATTATGGAAGGGCCGTTACCTTACTTTTTTGACCAGAGCTATTACATCGCCCAGGGCAAAAGCGCATCGGATCTTTCATTTAATAAAAGACTATGGAATCCTGATGTGCTCTACATTACAGCATATTTGCAGGGCATTGATAAAGGCGGTGTGGTATGTGATTATTTTAATAATTTCAGACTATATACCTATGAGGGCAGGATTGGTTTATCAACCGGAAATAATACAATAGCGGAAAGCAGGGCATTACCCGAAACCAACGGCCAGTTATTGTTGCGATTGTCCGCCGCCGGAGATTTGGAAGTACAATTCAATAATGATAATGTCCTGTCGGCTGCACTTAAAAAAGACCTTACTAAAATTAAAGGCGGTTATGTTTCCTGCGGTAAAATACAGGGCAAATCGTTTACAGGCAAATTGCAGGCCTTTCAGGGCAGAATAAATGACCTGCGGTTTGCCATGAATGAATTATCAAGGAAGCCGTAGCAGATGAAAAATTTCGGTGCTTACAAAAAATGATGTGAATAGAAATGTGAGACAAATCCGCTAAAATATGATTCATGCGACTAAGAAGGTGCGTGTATTTTTGTTATAACTCTTTTTAAAAGGAGGACTTGCTCATTATTTTTATAAACTTGGTATAATATGAGATTGCTATGCAATATCTGAAAAAATGTTTCAGTATCTTACTGATTCTTGTTGTTGGGCAGAGCTATTCTGCTTACGCTGTTGATTCAACACGTCATAAAGTAGATAAACCCAATATCATAGTTATAATGGCCGATGATTTGGATTCGCGGCAGTTGAGTTGCTACGGCGGAGAGAATTTGAAAACCGTGAATATTGACAGGCTGGCCACAGAAGGCTTAAAATTCAATTCAATCATTACTTCTGAGGCGATGTGCGTACCAACCCGGGCGTCTTTATTTACGGGTTTATATCCTGCTCATCATGGGTCTTATCAAAATCATAAACCTGTATATGATAATCTTAAAAGTGTGGCGCATTATCTTAAAAACGTTGGTTACAGGGTAGGGCTTACCGGAAAAAACCACGTAACAAAACCTGTTTCTATTTTTCCTTTTGATATCGTTCCGGGTTTTGAGCCTAATTGTGTTTCACCAACTGATGAATATTTTTTAGATAGCATCAGGGATTACATTCAGCAGCCAGAACCATATTGTTTATTTGTAATGAGCATTAATCCTCATGCTCCCTGGACGGTTGGAGATCCTTCTGAATTTGATCCGAATAAGTTGAAATTGCCTGCACATTGGGTGGATACCGATCTTACAAGAGAGCAATTCTGCAGATACCTTGCGGAAGTGCGAAGGCTGGATAACGAGGTGAGGGACGTTGTGAAGCTTTTACATGAAACAGGCGGGGATGACAATACAATAGTTATTTTTCTGGGAGAGCAGGGGCCGCAATTCCCCGGCGGAAAATGGAACCTGTATGATAACGGTCAAAAAAGCTCCATGATCGTAAAATGGCCGGGTATTGTTAAGCCTAATTCTCAAACAGATGCTATTGTTCAGTATGAAGACATAACGCCTACGCTTTTGGATATAGCCGGCGGTGCACCCATTAAGGACTTGGATGGGAAAAGTTTTAAAGAGGTGATACTGGGAAAGAAAACCGAGCACCGTCCTGTGGCTTTTGGTATACATAATAATATACCCGAAGGGCCTGCTTATCCTATACGGAGCGTAAGAGATCATAAGTATAAACTGTTGCTCAATCTTATGCCGGACTCTACCTATTACATAAAGTACATGATGAATACACAGCGAGAGGATTTGGCCTGGACAACATGGGTGGCCAAAGCAGCGCATAGTGAAAAAGATAAAAAACTCGTTACGCGTATTGCGCACAGACCTGCAATAGAGTTTTATGATATTGTTAATGACCCTTATGAACTGGAGAATCTTGCCTCAAAGCCGGAATACAAGCCACTTGTCAAAAAATATGAAGCCCAGTTGACGCAGTGGATGAGAGAACAAGGTGATAAAGGAGTATTGATGGATCAACCTATAAAGAAAAAAAGTAATAGAAACTAATGAAAGGTAAGCACATCTTTTCAACAATCCTGTTACTGTTGCAATCTGTATTTCTTTTTGCACAGGACAAGCGCCCTAACATTGTATTGATAATGGCAGATGATATGGGTTATGCCGATATAGGCTGTTACGGAAGTGAGATCCACACACCTAATATTGACGGATTAGCTGCAAATGGATTACGCTTCCGGCAATTTTATAATGCTGCCAGGTGCTGTCCCAGCCGCGCTTCGTTGATGACCGGACTATATCCGCATCAGGCAGGTATAGGGCACATGACCAATGATCCGGAAGACAGTACCGCATTCAATTATGGTGTACCTGCTTATCAAGGCTCGATTAATAATGAAAGTGTTACTATTGCAGAAGTTTTAAAATCTGTCGGTTATAATACTCTAATGACCGGCAAATGGCATTTGGGTTATCATGATCCCCAGAAATGGCCTTTGCAAAGAGGGTTTGATAAATATTATGGTATTCTGGCCGGGGCAGCCAATTATTTTAATCCTACAGGGAAAAGAGGTTTGACTTATATGAACGAGCCGGTAAGTCCGGAAGGAGAATTTTATATAACCGATGCATTTACCAACTATGCTATAAAATTTATTAATGAAAATATTCAGCAGAAAGAGCGAAAACCGTTCTTCCTCTACCTGGCTTATACAAGCCCCCATTGGCCATTGAATGCCTTGGACAGTGATATTGCAAAATACCGGGATAAATATAAAAACGGGTGGAGCGCTTTGCGCCGACAGCGTTACGAAAGGATGAAGCAATTGGGCGTGATAAAAGACGATGCAGGGCTTAGTGCGGATGATGGCGCAGAATGGGAAGCATTGACTCCGGAACAAAAAGATGAAATGGATTACCGGATGGCTATTTATGCGGCCCAGATAGACAGGATGGATCAAAATATTGGAAGGGTCATACAAGCGCTTAAGCAGGCGGGAGAGTTAGATAATACACTGATACTTTTTGTGTCAGATAATGGCGCTTGTGCTGAAGGCGGAAACTTGGGGGGAGGCAAAAAAGAGTTGTTGGGGACACATGGCGGTTATTTTTTAAGCTATGGACAATCCTGGGCCAACGCCTCGGTAGCACCTTTTAAGAAGTATAAACATTGGGTGCATGAGGGCGGTATTAGCACGCCGCTAATTGTGCATTGGCCAGCTAAGATGCCGCAAAATATTAGAGGTGGATTTACGGATCAGTATGGGTTCTTCCCCGATATAATGGCAACCTGCGTAAAAGTATCGGGCGCTACATATCCCCGGAAGTTTAACGGACATTCTATTATACCACTTCAGGGAAGCAGCTTTCTCCCTGTGGTATTAGGAAAAGATAGACCTGTTCATAAACAACCTATTTTTTGGGAGCATGAGGGTAATGCTGCCGTCAGGTATGGCAATATGAAACTTGTGAAAGAATATAAACCGGATCACAAGTCCAAATGGGAGCTCTATGATATGCATAAAGACAGGTCAGAGTTGGATGATTTATCCGCTTCAATGCCAAAATTGGTTGAAAAACTTTCAAAAGATTACGATCAATGGGCCAAAAGAGTTGGGGTGCTGCCGTATGATGAGGTATTGGAGATAAGACGCGCAAGAGACAAGAAGTAGAATGTTACCAAGTAACTGATAAGCGATACCATGCTCTTATGGTTGAGTGTTATATTCTGTATAGAATGTGCCTATAGGCTGATTGTGCAATGGATATTCACTGTCACAGGGGATGTTATCAATTGTCTGGTAGCGTATAGATGATGTTTGCCTTTATATTGAAAAATGAGAAAAATGTGATAGATTTTGATACGAATATTATCTTAAACTATTCTTACTTGCACTTATGATAAAGTGAGTTGCTCCCCCGGTTAAAAGTTATGCTTTTAATATGTTTTTATCGCTTGCGGCTTCATAATTATTATACAATAAATCTGCTAAGTTGTCAAATTGAATAAAACTTTTATTGATTGTTATGCGTAAACATTGTTTTATTGTTACTTGTTTTTTATTATCCTTAATTACTGAGGCAAAAGCGCAACAATGGCGCTTGCAGTCAAATTCGCTAATGACAGAATGGGGTGAAAAAGTAACTCCAGAAAATGTATGGCAGCAATATCCTCGCCCTCAGTTAAAACGAGAAGGCTGGATGAACTTAAATGGCCTATGGGATTATGCCATTACCAAGAAGAATAAACAAGCGCCGGCAAAATACGATGGAAAGATACTGGTTCCTTTTTGTGTTGAATCTTCTTTGTCGAGAGTGAAAAAGCCTTTTTTGCCCGATGACAGGCTTTACTATAGAAGAGAGTTTACAGTTCCTTCGGACTGGAAGGGTAAAGATGTCTTATTGAATTTCGACGCAGTAGATTGGGAAGCGTTTGTGTGGGTGAATGGTGTGCTTATAGGAGCTCATAAAGGTGCATACGACCGTTTTACTTTTAATATTACACCTTACCTGAATACATCGGGCAAGCAGGAAGTAATAGTTTCGGTGGATGACCCGTCCAGTTCCGGAACACAGCCGAGGGGCAAGCAGCAATTACCGCAGCAAGGTATCTGGTATACGCCGGTAAGCGGTATCTGGCAAACAGTATGGTTGGAGGCCGTTTCGAAAGAAGCCTGGATCAATGAATTGAAAATAGAAGGCGATATTGATAATGGTCTCGTAAAGGTTGTTCCTATATCGAACAGGCCATTACGGCCTTCTTATACAGTTAAAGTAGAAGTATTGAAGGATAATCAGCCCATAGCTACCGAAAATGTTGTAGTAAATAAACAGGCTGTCCTTCCTCTAAAAAATGCCCGGCTTTGGTCTCCTGAAGATCCTTTTCTGTATGACCTGCGTATATCGCTTTTGAATAAGCAAGGACAGGTGCTTGATCAGGTAAGCAGCTACTTTGGTATGCGTAAGATCAGCATCGGCACGCAAAACGGTTTAAAATATACCTTTTTGAACAATAAGTCAGTTTTTCAATACGGAACCTTAGACCAAGGATGGTGGCCAGATGGGCTGCACACACCCCCTTCAGAAGAGGCTATGGTATTTGATATTGTCAAAACCAAAGAGATGGGTTTTAATATGATTCGCAAACATATCAAGGTGGAGCCTGACCTATGGTACTATCACTGTGATAAAATAGGGATGCTTGTTTGGCAGGACATGCCTTCGGGTATGGCCGTTGAAACAAGTGGCAATGAAGAGAAACCTTTTCATTTGCAACATGTGCCCGGGGGCGGACAGGATTTGTACCGTGATGCGGAAAGCGCTGCACAATTTGAGTGGGAGTTTAGGCGTATGATCGATCAGCATTATAATTCACCAAGCATTATTACATGGGTGCCGTTGAATGAAGGGTGGGGACAATATGCAACGATACGTCTTGCCAACAATGTAAAAGCATTGGATTCTACCCGCCTTGTCAATGCGGTGAGCGGATGGTCATTACGACCTGTAGGCGACATTCATGATATTCACACTTACGAGACAGCAGTAAGAGTACCACCTTTACCTACGGACAGAGCCAGTGTCATAGGGGAATTTGGTGGTATTGGTTATCCTGTCGAAAATCATTTATGGAACCCCAACATGCGCAACTGGGGATACCAGACCTATCACTCTGCTGACGAATTGCTTAAAAATTATAAACATAAATTCGATCAAATAGTGGAAATGAAAAAGAATAAGGGCCTGTCGGCGGCAGTATATACGCAAACAACTGATGTAGAAGGAGAAGTGAACGGATTAATGACTTATGACAGAAAGGTTATCAAAATTCCTGTGGAAGAATTAAAGAAAATTCATTCTACCTTGCGGGAATAACTGAATAGTATAAGGTTCGGTTGAGAAGGGAATGATGGAGGCCTGCGAGAAAAAATCTATTTTGTATTGGGATAAGCAGGAAGGGAGCGCATGATATAATAACGAAGCTGTTAAAGGAACTGCTGCTGATTCTCGGAACAAAAATTGCCGTACATACCTTGTTGATTGATTTAAGTAACAATCCTTATAAAACAGTATATTAAGTTAAAAATGTGAAAGATGAAAAAGACATATAGCAAACATTTCAATACGAATATCTATATTTTTTCTTTGTTGAGTCTGCTGCTTTTTTTCAAAGTAAATGCGGCAGAAACTTATTTTGGGGTTGAAAAAGAAAAGCCGAAACCCAGACCGAATATTATAGTAATACTTACCGACGACATGGGCTATAGCGATATATCCTGCTTTGGGGGCAAACTACTTTCCACACCTCGTATAGATGGTTTAGCACAAGAAGGAATGATGCTTACCCGATATTACAGTGCGGCACCGATATGCTCTCCCTCACGGACGGGTATGCTTACAGGGATGTA
Source organism: Niabella sp. (assembly GCA_047601605.1). GTDB lineage: Bacteria > Bacteroidota > Bacteroidia > Chitinophagales > Chitinophagaceae > Niabella. The sequence continues at coordinate 167,375 of JASGIU010000002.1, read as the reverse complement.
TCCCGGAAGGTGGAACTTCTGTACATTTTTGGATACCAAAAAACATAATCGAAATGCAGAGCAGGCCGATTTCCTGGAACCGTCAGCTCCCTCTATGGCGCGTTTCTTTAAAAATGCAGGTTATGTTACAGGACATTTTGGTAAATGGCATATGGGCGGCGGCAGGGATGTTCTGAACGCGCCGGGTTTTGAGCAGTATGGATTTGATGAACACGTAAGCACTTATGAAAGTCCCGACCCCGACCCCATTATCACGGCGACCAATTGGATATGGTCGGACAAAGACAGCATTAAACGTTGGGATCGCACCAAATATTTTGTGGATAAAACGCTTGACTTCTTGTCCCGGCATAAAGGGAAAGCTTGCTTTGTAAACCTGTGGCCGGATGATGTGCATACACCTTGGGTACCAAGGCCGGATGGAGATGCGGGCCAATATCCTAAAAACAGGGAGGAAGAAGCCGCGCTCAAACTCGTCTTGAAAGAATACGATTTACAAATAGGACGCTTGTTAGACGGATTGAAGAAACTGGGGATAGAGGATAACACGATAATTATATTCACCAGTGATAACGGCCCATTACCTAGCTTCCGCGGTGGCAGGGCTGGTGGTTTACGCGGTTCCAAGTTGTCTTTATACGAGGGTGGTATCAGGATGCCGTTCCTTATCCGCTGGCCGCATCACATTCCGGCGGGAAGGGTGGATACGACCTCGGTTGTAAGCAGTCTTGATTTATTGCCTTCGTTTGCAAAAATGGCGGGCATCCGCTTGCCCGCTTCTTATAAAGGCGATGGAATAGACCGTAGTAAAGTTTTTACAGGAAAGGCTTCATCAAGAAACAAGGATTTATACTGGGAGTATGGGAGGAATGATATAGCGTATAATTATCCTAAAGGGGATGATAAAAGTCCAAATTTGGCAATCAGGTCAGGTCAATGGAAATTCCTGATGAACAATGACAGCAGTAATCCCCAACTTTATAATGTTGTTGCAGATCCGAAAGAGACTACTAACTTGACTGACCAAAACCCGGTAGTTGTAGAACAGTTAAAAGGGAAACTTCAGGCTTGGTGGGGGCAATTGCCGCGGTTGACAAGTGAACATTAAAATACGCCTGCAGCCTTGTTTTCAATGTTGGTTATGGATAATGCTTTATAATAAAGTATTTTTGTACAAACACATATACTTATTATGAATAGATTAATTCTTTGTTTATGCATATCGCTTATTAATACGGTTGTTGTTTCACAGTCATCTTATCAAACGATTAAGAGCATTAAATATTATCCCGAAGCCTCGTATAAAAACGATAGCTATAAAGATTCCATGTGTGTGCTGGACCTTTATTACCCGGAAGGGGTAAAGAATTTTGCTACGATAGTATGGTTTCATGGCGGCGGTATCACCGGTGGACATCGCGATTTACCAGAGCCTTTGAAAAATAAAGGATATGCTATTGCCACGGTGGAATATCGCCTGTCCCCAAAAGTAAAAGCGCCTGCATATATTGAAGATGCCGCCGCAGCGGTAGCATGGGTATTTCAGCACATAAAGCAATATGGCGGAAGTGAGCAGCTTATTTTCTTATCCGGGCATTCGGCCGGTGGCTACCTGGCATCAATGGTTACACTGAATAAAGCTTATCTGGAAAAATATAATATTGATGCCAACCGTGTGGCTGCTTTAATTCCATTTAGCGGACAGGCTATTACACATTTCACCGTGAGACAGGAACGGGGTATTGGTCCTTTGCAACCCGTGATCGATTCCATGGCCCCTTTATATTTTGTGAGGAAAGACGCGCCACCCACTATATTAATAACAGGCGACAGAGAGCTGGAGCTGTTCGGGCGTTATGAGGAAAACGCCTACTGGTACCGTATGATGAAGCTGGCAGGCCATAAACAAACAAAGCTGCTTGAGCTGGACGGCTACGATCATGGAAATATGCCCGAAGGTGCTTATCCGCTCTTATTAAAAGAAATGCAGCAGCGCATAAAGGAAATTAATGCTGAAAAGAAATAATGAGCGCAGCTTTAAGGAGCCGGCTGCGGGTCTGTTGTTGGCCCGTCAACGGTTAAGACCCTATCTTCAGAAACGTTCATTTTATCAATAAATACTACGCGCTCATCTCCGGTTTTGTTAGTCCGTCCGTGGTACACGCATAGCATGGTTTTACCGTCTGGCGAGTAGGTAACGCTGTTGTGGCCGGTGCCGGTTACAATGCCGCCTGTTTCAGTGTTCTTTTGCAGAACAGGATTGTTCGCAGCTTTTTCAAAAGGCCCAAGAGGATTTTTAGATGTAGCATAGCCAACCGCGTAATTCTGCCCGCCAAAAAAATTGGCCGAATACATCATGTAATAGGTATCACCTTTTTTGAAGATATAAGAGCCTTCTGTCCAGCGGCGATTTACCTCGTTGGAGGTAACAGAGCGGCTTTCCCATTCTGCCTGCTTATCGTCCATTTTTACAGGTGGGCGTAATAATAATACCGGCTCTCCGATTACACCACTGAAGTCCGGTTTCATTTCCACTCCGTACACCCAGCTTTCTTCAATTTCATTGAACCATCCTTTTTGTTTTGCCCATTCTGCTACTTCGCTTTCAACAGGATGCTTATAACAGCACCTGGAATAATACAAATAGGTTTTGCCATCTTCCGCAAATAATACGTTCGCATCAATAATAGGATAGCCCGGATCGAAGATGGGCTTATTATGCATATCAATGAACGGACCTGTGGGCTTGTCGGCTACAGCCACACCGATCCTAAAGTTTTCTTCTTCATTAGCTGGATTTTCTTTCCAGTGGGCGCTGTAGAACATATAGTATTTGCCATTGCGCTCATACACTTCCGGCGCCCAGTAAGAATGTTCGCCCCAGCCATTTTCGTTATTGCCAAAGTAAACCTGTCCTTCCTCTTTCCAGTCTGTAAGGTCTTCGGAAAAGTAGGCTGCAAAGCCGTTTTTGGCGCCAGCCCCGGTGCCATACATATAATATCTTCCGCCAGAGGCGCGTAACACATACGGATCGCCAAACTTTACCTGCAAAGGATTGCTGTATGTTTTTGTCTCTTTTGAAGAGGTCATTTGGCAGGATTGGCTTGTCAGTGTAATTAAAAGCGTGATTAAAAAGAAATTTTTTTGCATGGATAGTAATATTATGATTTGAACTTGATTGGTTCATGGATAAGAATAACCTCTGTGGGCAAGATAGTCATTTCCTATAAGCTGTATTTAATTTTGTGTGAGTTTCTTTAATGGTCGAAACGGATATGGCATATTTCAACATCAAAATATAAAGAAACATTTTTTAAGAGGGGGCGTAAATGAATCCATTCGATGTCAGTCTTACGAAAATATAAGGACTAAGGTCAATGTAGGAGTTTTTAAAATATTAGTCTATAAATTTTGTAGACTAATATTTTTGATTATTTTTGTGCGTATATAAGTAGAAAAATGTTATGGCTGTCTTATTCTGAATTATCAAACTATGCTATGTTTTTTTGTATATTCCTCAATGAGCGATATACTGATACAAAATTTACAAATTCTCACACAATAGTTATAGTGTTTTGTTGAGGTTGATAATACTTTTAACATAGCAAATTTTATGATTGCTTTGTTATTTTCTAAAGTGGTTTTAAATATAAAAATTTTTGCAACTGGTTATATCGTCAATTACTGGCTGTTAAAAAAATGAGACAAATGTGTATTTTTTTGATACAAAGATTATTTTAAACTGTTTTTTATTTGTGATATGTAAATACGCGATAGTTGCCAATGGGAATAATGTTGTTGTTTGTCGTGAGGATGGAGCCTGCTATTAAAAGAGTTTTCGGTAAGTATGAGAATGTTGTCATTTTAAAATCATTATATCATTATATCATTATAACTGCTACAGATTGAAGGCAAGTGAGCCTTGTGGTAAGGTTTAAATCTTAGGGTTATAGAAAAAATCAAAAGCATGAAAGCATTGCATGTGAAAAGTTTTGTGTTTCACGGTTTGTGGGTATTTTTTATTTTGTTAGTACCGGTTATTCTAAAGGCGCAGCAAAATGATACGCTCGATCTGGGCTATAAAAAAATCAGCGCTGCTGATTTTAACGGTTCGTCTTATACCATCACGGCGAAGGAGTTGCGAAATCTTCCTGTGACCAATCTTACCAATTTGCTTTCAGGCCTTGTTCCCGGCTTTTTCTCTGTGCAGACTTCTGGCGGAACGGTAAATGAGGCTGCTGATTATTGGATTAGAGGGGTGCGCACGAACGGAGAAGGCGTATTGGTGCTGGTTGATGGGCAGGAACGGGCATTTGGTATATTAAGCTCCAATGAAGTGGAGAGCATTACGGTTATAAAGGACGCATTGGTTTCGGCTTTGTACGGCACCCGCGCGGCAAATGGTATTATATTCGTCAATACGAAGAAGGGCGTGAAAGGAAGACCCACAATAGAGTTCACCACGCAAATGATTAATCAAAAGCCTTTGGGTATGTTAACCTCCCTAAATGCCCTGGAGTATGCCGAACAGTATAATGAGGCAATCAAATATGACGGACTGGACGCCTCAAAGATGTACTCCCAATATTATTTAGACCAATACAGAAATAGGGACGGTGTAAATGAGGAGTTCTATCCTGATATAGATTGGAGGAGGAGATATTTTAAAAAGAGCAACTGGGTTCAAAAGCATAATCTAAGTATTTCAGGAGGGTCTGATCGAACACGGTATTTTATTAACGGAGGTTTTTTGAAACAGGCCGGAATGTTTGTTACGGATGACGAATCTTCTTATAGTACCAATAATATGACAAGCAGATATAACCTTCGCTCTAATCTTGAAGTGGATGTAACTGCTACAACCTTACTTAATCTGGATTTATATGGATGGTATGATAAGCAAAACAGACCAGGTGGAGATTCCTACGGGGCATATAATGCATTGGTTACCACGCCGCCTAATGCTTTCCCACCCTATTATCAGGATAACGGACAATATACCGATCAGGATGGAAATGTTGTAAAAGGTATAAACGGCAAAGTCACCGCAGGGAATGATTTGGTTTCAAATCCATGGGCTATGCTTAACAGGAACGGTTATTCCATACTGAACAGGGTGTATGGTTCTTTCCGTACGAAGCTCACGCAAGATCTTTCATTCCTGACCAAAGGTTTAAATGCATCGGCCATGCTGTCTATGGACAGTTACACCGCCGCTGTAACAGATAGGAATAAGCCCTATGCCTATTATAACCTGTCTGATGTAAACTCGACCTTTTTAAGAAGAACGAATACCGATCTGCAGATGAAGAATGCTATTTCTGACAAAGCCAGTGAGTCAAGAATTTCTTTGGATTTGCAGTTATCTTATAATAGAGGGTTTAGGAATCATTTCATTTCTGCCACGGCATTTTACAACCAGTATGAGTTCGACGATCAGACGTCTATTCCGGATAGATTTCAGACCATTGGCTCGTGGGTGGGGTATAATTACGGTCATAAATATTATCTGGATTTTACAGGTTCGTACCACGGTGTTTATAAATTCGCGCCCGGAAAAAAATTTGGGTTTTTCCCGGCAGTTGCCGCAGGGTGGGTTGTCTCCAACGAGAACTTCTTTAATCCCATCAAAGATGTGCTTTCCTACTTTAAGATCAGGGGATCCTATGGCTTGATAGGAAACCATAGGAATGTTTCGGAATTTCAATATAGGACAAGGTTAAGGGAGGTCGCTGGTGTGTACTATTTTGGCAATGCGATGAATGCAAGGCCGGGATATGTAGAAGATATTCTGGCCAATCCGGATCTTACTTGGGAAAAGGCCAGACAGTTGAATATCGGGACTGATGTAAGGTTGTTTAATGATAGATTGAGTTATACGTTCGACTATTTTAAAGACCACAGGTATGATATGTACATGCTAAACAACAATGTTACTTCTTTATTAGGTTCGATTGCAACTATTCAACAAAACATAGGGGAGATGTGTTCCGAGGGTTTTGAAATGGCCGCATTGTGGAGAGAAACTATAGGTAAAGTGGGATATATGTTGGGAGGGACGTACTCTCTTTCAACCAATGAAAACATTAAAACAGGGGAGGTAAGGGAGCCCTACTATTGGCTGCAGGAAGCGGGGTATGCAAGGGGAATCAGAAGAGGGTACGTGGCGACGGGGCTGTTTCAGTCTATTGACGAGATAGCAGCATCCCCGAATCAGACATTCTCGGAAGTGCAACCTGGGGATATTAAATATAAGGATATTAACGGTGATGGCATTATTGACCGAAATGATCAGGTGCCCTTAGGGTATGGAAATGTCCCGGAAATATTCTATGGGTTTAACGTCGGGATTTCTTATAAAGGCATGGGGCTTCTCGTCCTTTTTCAAGGAGCACAGCGGGTAACACAAATGATTAGCGGGAAGGTAGCATTTCCCTTTTTGGCAAACGGAACGATGTACAAGCATCAACTGGACTACTGGACTCCCGAGAACACTTCTGCATCATTGCCTAACATCTCTACGGTTAACGCAAATGTAAATAATAGCCAGACCTCTTCGTTTTGGATGAAAGATGCCAGCTATCTGCGGCTTAAAACAGTAGAAATATATTATGAACTACCAGAAAATATACTTAAAAAATCATTCGTTAAGAATCTGCGAGTATTTGCAAATGGTTATAACATGTATGTATGGTCAAAGAATAGCAGCCCGTTAGATCCCGAAGACAACGGCTCTTCCGATACAATGCCATTGACACGTAATATAAGCGTAGGATTTTCTGTAAGGTTTTAAAATGAGTTTAATTATGAAAAAATATATAAATACGATACTGGTTATACTCACACTTTCTTCTTGTAGTTATTTGAAAGAAGAACCTTATGATTGGGCACAACCTGTGGATGTTTTCTCTATGGAGAATAGTTATGAAAAGCCTATAACGCAGGCATATTCCTATTTGAAAGGGGGCTTCAACAGGGTTTCGGATGCTTTTTTGGAATCAGCTACGGATGATGGAATGAGTACGGTGAGCACTTCTTTAATACATCGTCTTTCAAGGGGTTATATTAACGCTAATAGCCCTGTCGAGAGTTGTTGGGATGCGTCTTATCAGGGAATAAGGCAAGCCCTGTTTGTGCAAAAAAATCTGTCTGAAATAGATCTGGTGTTAAATGGTAAAAACGCAGAGGGGGTTCTTGCCATTAAAAATACTTACTCGGGCGAGATGTATTGCTTACGTGCTTTGTACGAATTTGACTTGTTGCGCCATTATGGAGGATATCCTATTGTTAGTAAATTTTACAATTTGGGAGACCCCGAATTGAACCAAAAGCAACGAAGCTCTTTTGCCGACTGTGTTGCCAATATCCTTAGTTTGTGCGATTCTGCCGCCAGGTATCTGGATGTGACGCCTGTAGGGGGAAATACCGGGTTTGGACGCATGACAAAAGGGGCCGCTTTAGCCATTAAAGCAAAGACCTTAATTTTTGCAGCCAGCCCTTTGTTTAATCAAGCCGGTAATAGTAACCCGCTCACAGGTTACACTAACCCTACAGAATCAGATATTAAAACCCGTTGGGAATTGGCGGCTGAGGCGTGCGCGGCCGTGATCAACCTTAAAAGTAACGCTGGCGCAGCTATTTATTCCCTGCATGCGAACTACGAGAAGCTTTTTGTGACTTCCCCAAATAATGAGTATATTATTTTTGTAGCCGCTGACAAATCAAACGCGTTGGAGAATAGGCAATTTCCGCCAACACTCTCCAAAAATCAGGGTGGGGGCTCTGTTCCCACGCAGGAGCTTGTCAATGCATTTACAAATAGCAATGGAAGCGATTATATTCCAAGTGATATTAGCACACAATATAAAAATCGGGATCCGCGCTTTGCGGTAACGATTGGTTTTGAAGGCTCTGCATACGGCACATTGGGGACTGTCCACACTAAACTGGGAGACGGTGCGACGATTGATGGGTTAAATATGATTGTTGACAGGTCAACAAATACAGGATACTATTTAAAGAAGTTTTTGGATTTTAGTGTAGACTTCACGAAGGCCACTCCAAGTACTGCTTTTCATTTATTTCCGCTAATACGGTTAGCCGATGTGCTGCTGATGTATGCAGAGGCTATGAATGAAGCTTACGGGCCGGACGCTGACCCCAGGGGTTATGGTCTTACCGCAAAAGCGGCTGTTCAGCGTGTGCGCACACGGGCGGGATTCACAACTGATAGATATTTTGATAATGTGACAGATGTCATAACAATGCGCGAAAAAATCAAAAATGAAAGGCGTGTTGAATTGGCGTTTGAAGAGCAGCGATATTTTGATTTGAGGCGTTGGGTGGAAGGACGCAAACTAAACCAACCTGTCACAGGTGTACGGATAGAACAGGTCGGGGGAAATCTGTCAGGCAGCTATTTTACAGTTGACGGGCTGCGCCGCTTTGAGTCCAAAATGTATTTGCACCCAATACCCTTGGGAGAAACAATGATTTCACCTCAAATTATTCAAAACCCCGGATGGTAATCATGGTAAATAATATTAATATTATGAGAAAAATATTCTTAATAGTTATACTGTTTTCCTTTAGTATGTATAGCTATGCCCAAAGAACAATAAAGGGTAGTGTGAAAGATGAAGATGGAAAAGCGTTGGGAGGCGTATCTGTTAACCAGAAAGGAGCTGTTAACGCAACAATTACCAATGATAATGGTTCATTTGTATTGGTTCTGGATAATGCAAAGCAAAAGGTGCTCGTATTCACAATGATTGGCTTTAAAGAAAAAGAATTAGATGTTGAAGACTTGGAAAAAGTGGATGTAATATTAGCCGTGGAAAGCAAAGATCTTGAACAGGTGGTAGTGATTGGATATGGCACGCAACGAAAGGTATCCGTTACAGGGGCCATAGCAAGTGTGGGTTCGGATGATATTAAGAAAGCCCCGGTTGCCAGTGTGACCAATTCGCTCACTGGCCGGGTGTCGGGTTTAATTACACGCCAGACCAGTGGACGTCCGGGGCAGGATGATGCTACTTTGTTCGTTCGGGGAAGGGCCACTTTTAATAACTCGAATCCTCTGGTGCTGGTTGATGGTGTAGAGCGAGATTTCACACAGATAGAACCGGAGGACGTAGAGAGCATATCTATCCTAAAAGATGCTTCGGCAACTGCCGTATTTGGGGTTCGGGGTGCGAATGGAGTAGTGTTGGTTACTACTAAAAGAGGTGCTGTTGGAAAATCGAAGATCAACTTTAATGCGGAATATGGTGTCACTCACTTTAATCGACTTACAAAAGCATTAAACGCAGAAACAACTTCTATCTTTCAGCGAGAGGGCACCATCAATGTGGGATTAGACCCTTCCATATTATCGAACACGAGCAACTTCCCTGTTTCGGAATATGATAATTATTTGTATCGGACACAGCTCAGTCCATTCACACATCCGGATAATGATTTTATCGAAACATTTACCAAGCCCGGGACACAACAGAAGTACAACGTCAACATAACGGGGGGGAATAAAATTGTAAAGTATTATGTTTCCGTTGGCTACTTTAATCAACAGGGGATGTTCGAGTCTGATATAGACAAGTTAAGAGAAAAACCAATTCTAAAGAGGTTGATAGAATTGTCACCTGCAGTTGATGCGGCATTGAAGGATAAGAATTATAATCCTGCCTACTACTTTAAGCGTATTACTACCCGTTCTAACATTGATATAAATTTGAACGAGGACTTAAAGTTGAGTGTCAACATGTCTTACTTGTTCAAGAAAGAAAACAGACCAGGCACATACGATGGGTTGGACAATGATACAGAAAGATTGCGTCTTTTTGCTGCGTTTTATCGTAATGCACCACAGGCATTTCCGCTGATGAACCCTAATGGAAGTTTTGCAGGAGCGATAGGAGTTTGGCGGCAGAATCCGCTGGTTACCATTGCAAATACCGGGTTTCGCTCCAGTTTCGGTAATGAAATGCAAACAGCCTTTACTTTTAATTACAATTTGCACAAGTTGCTGAAAGGTTTTTCACTTGATGGAAAGTATTCCTTTGATGTGGACTGGAGCAACTGGCGTGGCATGCAATGGCGTCCCTATATTTATTCTTTTAATGCGAAAGATAGCTCATATCTGCAAGGCCTTGATGGTGTGCTACCTACTCAAGCCTCGGGAAAAACATCAGCTACCTACATGCAGTATATAGAGCTTGCATTAAGGTATAAAGGAAGAATAGGGCTTCATCATAATTTGTCTGGTGTGGTTTTGGGAAACTTTAGTTCGCAGTCTGTTCCCGGTGGACAGTATTCTTATGTACCTCAGGTTTACCAGGCATTAATAGCGAGGGTGAACTATGATTACAATAACAAATATCTGTTAGAGGTGAATATGGGGTACAACGGTTCAAATCGTTTTGCCAAAGGACATCGGTATCAGTTATTTCCCTCCGTTTCCTTGGGGTGGATCATGACAAACGAAAAGTTTCTGTCGGAGCAGGACGTACTCAATTTCCTGAAGTTGAGAGGTTCCTTTGGGCAGGTAGGAAATGATAAACTGGGAGACTTTTCATACTACTATAAGTCAACTTATGTTAATGGGGCCGCTTATTCATTTGGGGAAACTAATAATCCGGATATAGTAGGTCTGCAGCAGGGAAGGCTGCCCAATGAAAATATCCATTGGGAAACCGCTACCAAATATAACCTTGGAGTTGAAACAAGGTGGTTGAAATCCCGGTTGTCGCTGAATGCGGATGTTTTTAAAGAACACCGGACTAACATATTAGCTGTTCCCGCCCGATACCTGATCTCTGCGGGAGTGAACAACCTGGCACCAGAAAATATAGGGGTTGTGGATAACAAAGGCTATGAGCTAGAATTAGGATGGCAGGATCAGCTTGGCGGTGGTTTTTCTTACTTTGCTAAAGCTATTTACTCTAATGCAAGGAACACTATATTAGAAATGAGCGAAGCCAATCAGCCGTATGATTATATGAGGCAAACAGGCCGATCCATCGGGCAGTTTATAGGATATCAATTTGATGGCTTCTTCCAGTCTTATGAGGAAATAGCCGCATCTCCGCAGCAATTTGGTTTGTCTAACCTGGCTCCTGGCGATATGAAGTACAGGGATATTAATAAGGACGGTGTCATCGATCAAAATGATCAGACTGCAATTGGCCATAGCACTGTACCTGAAATTACATATTCTCTTTCAGCGGGGGCGTCATATAAGGGTATTGATATAAGCTTTTTGTTTCAGGGGGCAGCCCGGAGCTCGGTCTATATGACAAGTGATGTGGGTTGGGATAATAGCTGGGGAAATTATTTTGAAGAACATATAAATCGCTGGACTCCGGAAACAGCTCTGACAGCAACTTATCCGCGCTTTCTTCAAAAGTCTGATGGTAATAATCAAAATTATTATCTGTCTGACTTTTGGTTGAAGGATGGACGTTATCTGCGCCTTAAGAATGTTCAGGTAGGGTATTCTATCCCTAAGCGCATATATGGACGCTTGCCGTTGACATCGGTTCGCTTTTTTGCCAATGCGTTTAATTTGTTAACATGGGATAAAGTAAAGAGGATAGATCCCGAATCAAACCCGGATAGAAACATAGGGCAATTTTATCCACAACAACGCATCGTTAATTTTGGAGTAAACGTAGGCTTCTAAAAACAGAGATAATGAAAAAGATATATTTTTTACTAATAACCGCAGTACTTCTGTTTGGCTGCAACAAGGAAGGGTTGATGGACAATACTGATTTGGACGAGCTCACGGACGAAAAGGTCTTTACAAACGTAGAAAATACCAGAAAGGCACTTTATAATTTGTATGGAAGCATGCGAGAAGAAACCGGTGCGAATAGCGGCAGTTTTTCACGGTTGTTTGAAATGGCTGTTACAGTTGCAATGCTCGATAATGCTACAGATGATGGGGCTGGGAACACCACCCGTAATGCGGGTATTTCCCCCGGTATCCAAAAATATATTTCCGGGGCTATTTCCGGTACAACCAATCCGGTAGTGGCAACACATCCCTGGAGGTTTTTTTATAAAAGCATTCGCAATGCAAATGTATTTTTGGCTAATATTGATAAATGTCCTATGGCTGAAGATGAAAAAAGAAGTAGTGCCAATCAGGCCCGTTTCTTGCGTGCTTATTATTATCATGAATTGTTCAGATGGTTTGGCCCGCTGGTGATTTCCACTACTTCCATAGATCCGTTTGCTTTTGATACAACAAAACGAGAGAGTTTAAAAACTACGGTAGATTTCATCGTAAGCGAATTTGATACATTATCGCAAGAAGGGGTACTGCCGGATAGCTGGGTGGGCGCGAACTACGGACGTGCAACCAGAACTGCTGCAATGGGATATAAAGCCAGAACCTTATTGTATGCGGCCAGCCCGCTATTTCAAGAATCAGGCGTTACCTGGGCACAGGCTGCACAAGCAGCTAAGGGACTTATTGATTACGCCGACGGTAAAGGTGTACATAGTCTTTATTATGCTCCCGGAGAGACAGATAAGAGTTATTCGCGTTATTTTAATGAGCGGAGCAATGCCGAAAATATCTTAGTGTATCTTCGGCCGTCAACGAACGACCTGTATAACTTATTTCCGGCATTTAATCCCTGGAATGTTAACAAGGAACTGACAACGGTACCTACGCAGTGGTTAGTTGATTGCTATGATATGGCGGACGGGTCGGAACCTATTGTTGGTTATAATACGGATTACAGCCCCATCATTAATCCCGCTTCCGGTTACGATGAACAAAATCCTTATCAAAACCGCGAGCCCCGGTTTTATCAAAGTATCCTTTATAATGGTACCACATGGCCAAACATAAATAAAGGTACTGCCACGGTAGATATCAAAACACCTAACAACTGGGGCAGCGGCTATTTTTTAGTCAAATATCTTGATGACCGTATTGATCACAGAAGTGGCGGCACGACCTCTATGAATTTTATTATGATGCGGTATGCCGAAATATTATTGGATTATGCCGAGGCTATAAATGAAGCAGAAGACAATGCCGTAGCAAGAGCTAATGCTGTGGGGCAACTTAATCGTATCCGCAGCCGTGCCGGTATCACCAATCCTTTAAATGCTTCAGATTTTACTCAGGCTACTTTAAGGGAAAGAATTCGAAAAGAACGTCGTGTCGAATTGTGTTTTGAGGAGCATCGGTTCTTTGACATCCGAAGATGGAAAATAGCAAAAGCTGTCATGAGCCGGCCTGCAATTGGCATAGCATTGCAAGGGGGGCAATATGTACGGACTGTAATGGACAGAAGGAGTTACAATGAGCGAATGGACTTATCCCCACTACCGATGGATGAAGTGAACAATTCTCCGTTGATTTATCAAAATCCGGGCTATTAACAAAATTGAATTATTTATTAAATCAATGTAAAAATGAAAAGAAATATTAACCTGATAACGATTTTGGGGATTATATTAATAATGAGTTCCTGTGGTAAAAAAATAGAAGATGTGAATTTTAATCCTGATGTAAAAATTTTGTTTCAGGAAGTTGGAGACAGTAATGTTGTGCATGTGGCAAAAGGGGTTATGGACTATACGGTAAAGATTAGTGTGCAGTCTTCTGCATCTATTATTAGTATATTCGAGATATATAGTGCAAATGCAAAAACGGGCAATAGAGACACATTGATAGGCGGGACTGCCAAATCGTTTACAAGTCCTGAGGGTAGCTATGCTGCTTCTTATACTATAACCCAATTGTCAGAAAATAAATGTATAAAAGTAGTCGTTACTGATACTTTGGGCAGGGTTTATGAGAAAAATCTACTTGTGAAAATTACTCCTTCTGTACAATTTTCTAGCTCAATCAAGATAGAAACCGTTGAAAACTATTATGGTCCCTACTATGCGTCATGGTTGTCTGGAAGGGTATATATGAGAAAGCAAGCCGAGATTGCAAAAGAAATAGATTTTTCGTTGGGAGATGTGGTGATAACTACTGATAGGGTAGATACGATACCGGTGTTGGTAAATCCCGGGCAAAGAGCAAAATTTGGATTGTTGACAATGGCAGGGTTGCAGGAAACAAAATTTGCTTTAAGCACGTTAACAACATCGCAATACAATGCAATATCACAAATAGATGAAGCGGCAATAACCTCTTTGACAGATCCTGCTCTTGATACGGTTAGGATACAAAGTGGTAAAGTGTATATTTTTAAAACATCCAATGGCAAGAAAGGATTGATAAATGTGTCTGACCTGTTAAAAAAAAGCGGAACAATAGAAAATATTAATGGCGAGTGGATAAAGCAAACCCTTTATTATGAAGCAAAACTAACTACTAAGACTGTACTCCCTTAAAGGAAGGTTATGGTTAGATTTGAGAGATACTTCATGTCTTGATATGTAGAATATGGTCTTTTAGCAGGGAATGCACAAACTTTTCAATGAATGAACTTATTAAATAATGAATATTCGCATATTATCGATCTCCATTTTTTATATAGTTTGTTTGAGTGCAAAGGCTCAGCAAAAGCCCAATATTATTCTTATCCTTGCTGATGATATGGGGTTCTCCGATATTGGTTGTTATGACGGGGAAGTGCAAACCCCCAATTTAGACAAGCTGGCCAGGGAAGGACTTCGTTATAAGCAGTTTTACAATACGGCTCGTTGTTGCCCCACCAGGGCTTCGCTGATTTCAGGACCTTACCCACATCAGGCGGGAATGGGATGGATGGCAGCCGCTAACCTGGGCACACCCGCCTACCAGGACAACCTCAATAATGAATGTGTAACTATTGCGGAGGTTTTAAGGCCTTCAGGGTATAATACCTATATGACAGGAAAATGGCACCTTACCAATGAGAGAAAAATAGACGGGTATGTTACTGACAACTGGCCGGTTCAACGTGGCTTTGACAGGTATTTTGGTATCGTGCCCGGTGGTGCTAATTATTATACGCCGATCATTTACAGCAATAATCATCGTTATAAAGCTCCTGAAAATTTTTACCTTACCAATGCCATTAGTGACACCAGCGTAAAATATATTGAAGACCATTTTTCTGCACATACAGGTAAGCCCTTCTTTATGTATGTAGCATATACATCTCCGCACTGGCCTTTACATGCACCAAAAGAAACAATAGAAAAATATAAAAATAAATATGCCAAAGGCTGGGATGCTATTCGTGAAGAGCGTTTTAAGAAGCAAAAACAGATAGGGCTTTTTAATCAAGACGCAAAGATCAGCCCGCGTGACCCAAGTGTGCCCGCATGGAATACACTTAACGAGAAAGAAAAAGAAGAGATGAGTATGCGTATGGCCATCTATGCAGCCCAGATAGATATTATGGACCAGGGAATCGGTCGCATAGTAAACAGCCTGAAAAAACTGGGACAGCTTGACAACACACTTATTTTCTTTTTAAGTGATAATGGCGCCTGTGCCGAATACATCAGCAGCGGTAAAAGTAAAGCTGTGGATGGTACTAAAGAAACCTTTGAGAGTTATCGTATCAACTGGGCTAATGTTAGCAGTACTCCTTATAAAGAGTATAAACATTTCACGCATGAAGGCGGCATCGCTACTCCATTGATCGTGCACTGGCCTAATGGCGTTAAAAGTAATCTAGACAATCATTTCGTAACCGAATACGGACATATTACCGACATTATGGCTACCTGCGCAGATGTGGGTAAAGCAAAGTATCCTGCAACGTTCAATGGTCATACAATTGTTCCTTTACAGGGCAAGAGCCTTTTCCCTCACTTTATCGGTCAAAGCAATAATCGGGGAAAAGTATATTGGGAGCATGAGGCTAATATTGCATTGCGCGATGGAAAATGGAAACTGGTTGCTAAAACGGAGGAAGATCATAAATTCAATGAAGCTTCTTTGCAGTTATATGATATGAACGCTGATCCGACGGAAATGAACGATCTGAGCAAACAATATCCTGACAGGGTAAGAGCGATGTATAAAGATTGGGATCAATGGGCACACAGTATTGGTGCATTTCCGCTGGATACGCGCGAGTATGGTGCAAGGATGCGCGCTTATCGCAGAACGATCAATGGAAGTTTTGATGAAGACAACCTGGGCGGTTGGAGTACAAAAATAACAGGAGACGCCGATGCTACGATAGCTATTGATGAAACGGGTAAGATAACAGGTAAAAAACCTGCTTTAGTAACTGTAAATAAGCCAGGCAGCAAGCCGGCTGCGGTAAACATGAGCTGGTCTTTCCCAGTAAAAAAAGGAGAGCGCTTTATGGTGAAGTTTAAGGCAACAGGCGCGACAGCTAACACATCTTTCATTACACGTCTTGAAAAAGCGGGCGGTAACTATAATAAAATTATTGAAGAAAAAACCACTGTCAATAGTGGGGTTAAAGAATATCGTTTTACATCTGAAGCCGTGCCGGAGAATGGTAGTTATCAACTGGCATTGTATTTTGGCACTTTAAAACCAGGTAACAAAGTCTGGATCGATGATATTGAATTAATTCCGGTTAAAAAATAAATTATGTTTCGATTTCTGTTTATCAGTCTTTTTATTCCTGTTCTATGTACTGCTCAAAATAAGAAGCATGTATTGTTAGTAAGTATAGATGGCTTTCGTCCTGACTTTTATCAGCAGGAAAAGTGGGAAGCTCCTACATTGAAACGATTAAAATCACAAGGTGTATATGCAAATGGTATATTTAGTGTTTTTCCTTCAGTAACTTATCCTTCGCATACAACTATCGTTACCGGAGAGCTGCCTTGTCGTCATGGTATTTATTACAATGCACCCTTTGAGGGCAAAAACGGCACTTGGTACTGGGATGAGAAGTATATAAAAGTGCCTACGTTATGGGACGCAGTAAAAGCCGGGGGATTGACTTCCGGGTCAGTAATGTGGCCGGTAACTGTCGGTGCTCCTATTAATTATAATTTTCCTGTGCGTCGTGCAGATAACGATGAAAAGACAGATCAGCTTTCTGTTACCAAACCATTTATTACTCCCGCTGGTATGCTCGCAGCAATGCAGCAATCTATTGGTGAACTGACGCCTAAAAACTTCAACCATGATAATATAGATATTACCATTGGCAGGATGGCAGCGTATATTATTAAAACGCACAAGCCTAACCTGATGGCAGTACACTTTATAGGTCTGGATCATGCGCAACATGATGTGGGCAGAGAGGGAGTCGAAGTAGCGCATGCTCTTGCTGTTATTGATAGTATGCTAAATGTGGTATTATCAGCTTATGAAGAAGCAGGAATAAAAAACAATACAGATGTGATTATTACAGGAGATCATGGTTTCGTTTCTGTCAAACAAAATATATCGCCGAACACACTACTTTATAAGGCAGGAATAATAACCGACAAAGATTGGAAAGCCCGTTTTCATTCTACCGGCGGTTCGGCCTTTCTTTATTTAAAAGATCCAAAAGACACAAAAACATTACAGAAAGTAAAGCAGCTTCTGAACGATGTTACTCCTGCTGAAAAGAAATATTTCACTGTCATAGAGCGGGCAGAGCTTGATAGTATGGGCGTAAATCCCGAAGTAGCAATGGCCTTGTCTGCTAATAATGCTTCAGCTTTGAACGGCAGTACTGATGGGGCTTTGATCAAACCAAAGAAATCTACCAGCGGTTCGCATGGGCATGATCCCCGTATGCCGGAGTTATATACGGGCTTTATTGGTTACGGACCATCTTTTAAAAGTGGCGCTAATGTAGAACACCTGCGTCTTACAGATATGTCTGCGCTTATCAGTAATATATTAGGCTTGAAATTCAAAGAAGTCGATCTAGAAGTAAAAAGAAGCATATTTAAAAATTAGGATTCGCCGAAGGAATATATCAGATCAGGGACGATCAGATATATTATTAATGACCCAATGCAGGTTGTTTGTTATTGTATCAATCACAAAAACAGTTTCAGATGAAGTTTGTAAAAATTCTTTTCCTCTTGTGTTCCGTAGTTGCAATAAATTCTGTCACGCTTGCGCAGCAAAAGCCTAATATCGTGTTTATTCTTGCAGATGATTTAGGTTCTTCTGAGCTGTGCAGTTATGGCAATACTTTTAATGAAACGCCTAATTTGGATAAGCTGGCCGCAGAAGGTATGCGGTTTACACAGGCCTATTCTGCAGCGCCCATTTGCTCGCCCGCACGTGCCGGCTTTATTACAGGGCAATACCCGGCGAGAACACGTATTACTGATTTCTTAGGTAATGAAGCGCCCAGGTATTTAGATCCTGCAAAGTATTATACGCTCAATGAAGTGTTATCTGATGCAGGCTATCACACAGGAATTATTGGTAAGTGGCACCTGGATACTAAATTCAGCAATCCGATCGGAAACCCGCATCAGCACGGGTTTAATGAAGTGATCGGTTCCGAGACTAAATACATCGCAGATGGTGATTATTTTTATCCTTATGATAAAATATCAACGTTTACTACTGGTTCAGAAGGTGAGTATTTAACGGACAGGCAATGCAAAGAAGCATCAGATTTTATAGAAAGAAATAAAAAATCACCATTCTTTTTGTACCTGTCGTTTTACGCAGTGCATACACGGTTAGATGCTCCCGAAGCCCTGGTGAAAAAGTACAGGCAAAAGTTTGATGCTAAATATGGTGCAGGTGCTGCTGCAAAAATATATGACGATCCTGAAAATGCACGGCATGAAGGGCAGCATTTGGATAACCCTTACCTCGCTGCAATGGTAGAAGCCATAGACAATGGCGTGGGAGGAATAATGGCAACATTGAAAAAGAACGGTTTGGAAAAAAATACATTGGTGATTTTCTTCTCAGACAATGGCGGTGTCGCAGGTTTTGCAAATAACGGTGTACTGCGCCTGGGAAAATCATGGTTATATGAGGGTGGCATCAGGGAAAATTTAATTGCACGGTGGCCTTCTGTTATAAAAAAAGGAAGTGTTTCTGATGCTCCTGTTTGTGGTATCGATTTTTATCCCACCTTTATGGAGATGGCAGGCGCCAGGAATAAACCCGGTAATATTGTAGACGGGAAAAGCATATTAAATGTTTTTAAAGGAAATAAATGGGAGAGGGGAGAACCGCTGTTCTGGCACTATCCTTCCGAAACGGGCAAATGGGTACCACGCATGTGTAGTGCCGTAAGAATGGGTAACTATAAATTACTTTATTTTTATGCAGATAAACGGGTTGAGTTATACGATCTGTCAAAAGATCCATCAGAAGAAAATAATATAGCCGCATCTCAGCCACAAAAAGTTAAAGAGTTAAAAGCCGCGCTGGATAAGTGGAAGAAAGAGGTGAAGGCTGAAGAACCTGATATAAACGTTAGTCTTAAAAAGAAAAAATAATACGCATAAAAAATCTTGAAATATCAACTGGTTATACTTTCTCGTTGGGCTACGCACTTGTTGTTAGCTATTTGTGTGCAGTGGATCATTGCCCCGGGCCAAAATATGGCCACGGCGCAGCAGGTTCTTTTCAGGAATTATAGTGTAAACAATGGCATGTCCTCCAATACTGTATGGAATATTATACAGGACGATCAAGGATATATGTGGTTTGGTACCAAAAACGGCCTAAATCGTTTTGACGGACACACGTTTAAAGTTTATCAGGCACATGAAACTCCTTCCTCCTCTTCGGGCAATAGTTTTATACATTCTATTTGTAGGTATGATAGTATCCGTTTTTGGGTAGGTACAGAGGACGGGCTGTATATACTTGATTTGGCGAAAGAACAGATGACCAAGGTAAAGGAATTGGGCAACGACTTGATTTTTTCAATTATTAAGGATAACAGAGGCTATATGTGGGTAGGTACAAGGAGTAATGGCCTGTACAAATATGATGTAGAAAATAGTCACTTTTTTAATTACAGAAAGGAAGGAACGTCTCATTCCATTTCACACAATCAGGTGCGCAGGCTACAACAGGATGATGAGGGTAATATATGGATAGGAACCTTTGGGGAAGGTATAGATATATTAAATCCTGCTACAGGATCTGTCAAGCATATAAAAGCCGGGACAACAGAGAAACATCTTTCGAGTAATTTTATTTTATCCCTTTATAAAGATTTAGTGGGAAATATCTGGATAGGTACGCTTTCGGGCGGCCTGGATTGTTGGATTAAAAAAGAAGATAAAATAAAAGTATATAAAAGTGGTGCTGTTGATGGCATAAGCGATAACATTGTCCGCGCCATTTATCAGCCGGATAAAAACAAGTTATACATAGGTACCGAAAAAGGGCTGAATGTAATGGATATTATGCATGATAAATTCATTTCTTATACGAATTATCCAAGTGACCCCTACAGCATCAGCGACAATGCAATCTATTCCATTTATCCGGACAGGGAAGGCGGTATATGGGTAGGCACTTATTTTGGTGGCGTAAACTATTTCGCCAAAGATGGTATCGGGTTTAATTTCTATTATCATACCGGCGCGTCCGATGGCTTGTCGGGAAAAGCAGTAAGCTGTTTCCTGGAAGATAAACCGGGTTTCTTTTGGGTAGGTACAGAAAATGGCGGATTAAATTATTTTGATTCTTATACAGGCAGGTTTAAAAAATATCCGTTCACTTCCCAACAGGAAAAGTTATCCTATAACAATATACACACATTGTACAAAGACAGGGATGGAAACCTATGGGTTGGTACGTTTAGCGGCGGTTTAAATGTAATTAACCTAAGAACGGGCAAAATCAGGCATTATATCAGCAATGCGTCCGATGCATCATCTTTAAGCAGCAATAGTGTATATTCTATTAGTGAAGACAGAAGGGGTAATATTTGGGTGGGTACTGTAAAAGGTTTGAATATATATAATAAGGTAAAAGACGCTTTTGAGCGTGTTGCAGCAATGGAGGTGCAGAATAGCTGCATTTACAAAGTGTATGAGGATGTGCCGGGGAATATATGGATAGCTACTTATGAGAACGGACTTGTTTGCAAGAAAGCCGGTACGGATGAATGGGTTCAATATACAACAAAAAATTCCCACGTCAGTTCCAATCGTATCATCGCCATGCTCGATGATGGAATGGGCGATCTGTGGTTGGGGACAGATGGAGGAGGTTTAAATAAATTAGATATCAACTCTCAAAAAATCACCAGCTTTGCGGGTCGTGCGGGTATGCCCTCGGTTGTGTTCGGGGTGCTGCAGGATAAAAAAGGCGGCTTATGGTTGTCAACAAATGATGGCATTGTTAAGTTTTACGAAAATCCCTGGCTTGTTTTGTCCTTTGCCAATGCCGGAAACTTCAATAATAGGTTATACAATTACAATGCTTATTATAAAGCGTCGGATGGAAGGATGTTGATGGGGAATATCAACGGATTTACAACGTTTTATCCTGATCAACTAAAATTACCTGCCGGCCGCAATAACATGGTGTTGACAAATTTTAAATTGTTTAATGAGGATGTGTCGTTTAATGATAAGCGTTCTCCCTTGACCGTATCGCCGGGTTATGCCAGTTCCATTAAATTGAGCTATAATCAGTCTGTAATCAGTATTGGATATGCCGCATTGAATTATAAAGACCCTGACAGGATAAAATATGCCTATAAGATGGAAGGGTTTGACGATAACTGGAATATGGTAGGTAGGCAACGCAATGCAACCTATACCAATTTGCCCCCGGGACGTTATACATTTAAGGTAAAAGCCACGGACGTATATGGTAACTGGAGCGAATCGACCGCCGCCATAAAGGTTGTTATAAAACCACCGTTTTACAGGGCCACGATTGCTTATATATTGTATGCCATTCTAATAGCGACGGGTATTTGGTTGCTAAAAAACTATTTCAAAAAACGCGAGCAGAGTAAAAACGCAATAAGGCTTGAGCGGATGAAGGCGCAGAAAGAGCATGAATTTTACCAGCAAAAGATGGATTTCTTCACCACGATGGCGCATGAAATAAGAACACCTCTCTCTCTTATCATGGCCCCGTTAGAAAAATTGCTGTCTGCAGAAAACAAACCAGAGACGGCACAGCAGCTAAACGTGATGGAACAGAACACACAAAGGCTGCTGGCACTGGTAAATCAATTGCTTGATTTCCGCCGGATAGAAAGCGATATTTATACCATCAAAAAAGAACGCCTTGAGCTTGTGTCCTATATTCATTCGTTATACTCCAGGTTTTCACCTATCGCCTCACAAAAGGGCATAAAGTTTAATATGTCCACCGAGGTGAACCAATTGTATATGGACGCAGATGCGGAGGCGTTGCTGAAGATATTAAGCAACCTGCTAATTAATGCGTTTAAGTTCACAAGGTCATTTGTCGAAATTAAAATAAGTTTGCCTGATATAAAAACTGACGCCCAAAAGGTTGTCTCGGTATCTGTGTCTGACGACGGGGTAGGCATACCGCAAACAGAATTGCAACATGTCTTTACACCCTTTTTTAAAGTTTCCTCACCTGAGCATAAAATTAAAAATATCGGAGGTACGGGTATCGGTCTTTCTTTGGCCAGGGCTCTTGCAGAAAAGCATGAAGGAGAGATAAGCGTGCAAAGCAAGCCCGGTAGCTCCACGGTGTTTACGCTTACGATCCCCTATGAACAGAGGCCGTCTGTTGCCTTGCTCGAAGCTAACTCAGAGGATAACGCCGATGCGGCGCTACCGGGAATATTGATTGTAGAAGACGACCTCAATATGCTTGATTTCATCGCAACAAATTTAAAGGGAGAAGGGTATCATACATTTTGCGCCGTGAATGGGGCGGAAGCGTTGAAAATACTGGAAGTTCAACAGATAGAACTTGTGTTGTCTGATGTGATGATGCCCGAAATGGACGGCATGGCACTTTGTGGAAAGATTAAAAGCAGTATTGATTTTAGTCATATTCCTGTTATCCTGCTTACCGCAAAAGGTAATAGTGACGCAGAGCTACAGGGCATAGAAAGTGGCGCGGATGCTTATGTAGTGAAACCTTTTAAGTGGAAACATATCACAGCGCTTGTAAAAAACTTGCTGGAAATACGCAGTAAGCTTAAAGAAAAGTTTGACAGGCAGCCTTTGGCAGATATAAACACTATTACAACCAATACACATGATAAAAAGTTTATAGAGTTGATTATTAATATCGTAGAAACAAGAATAGATGATTACCGCCTTTCAGTGGAAGAGCTTAGCCGGGAGTTGGCAATGAGCCGTTCCACACTCCATAAAAAACTGAAAGCTGTAACGGGTCATGTTCCTAACGAATTTATAAGGCTTGTACGTTTAAGGATGGCGGCTAAAATGTTGATTTCAGGAGAGTACAATATTTCGGAAGTGGGGTATAAGACAGGGTTTAACTCCCCGTCCTATTTCTCGCGTTGTTTTATTCAACAGTTTAAGCTAACGCCCAGCGAGTTTCTTGAAAAATATCATAATGGCGGGGTTGAGCGTATAAATGAATTGTTTATTAAGGATCAGTAAAATAAAAATGAAAATGATGAAGTATCTTTTTTTTAGCATGATATGTTTATTGGTAGGTAGTGCTTTTATATCTGCGCAAAATACATCAAAGCCAAATATTGTGGTAATAGTTGCCGATGACTTGGGCTGGGGCGATGTAGGCTTTCACAAAAGTGATATCCGCACGCCTAATATAGACAGGCTTGCAAAAGAAGGTGTAATATTGGATAGATATTATGTGGCACCGATATGCTCACCAACACGGGCAGGTTTAATGACAGGCCGTTATCCCGAAAGATTCGGCTTAAAAGATAATGTTATAGCTCCGTGGTTGGATTTTGGTGTAGATACGGCTGAACGGTTTTTGCCACAGTTTCTTGCTACTGCCGGATATAAAAACAGGGCCGCTATCGGCAAATGGCATTTGGGACACTCAGAAAGAAAATATCTGCCGCTAAACAGAGGGTTCTCTCATTTTTATGGCCATTATAACGGGGCTATTGATTATTTTACGCACGAGCGCGAGGGCGAACTCGATTGGCATAATGATTGGAATACCAGCTATGATAAAGGTTATTCAACTGATTTGATTAGTGATGAAGCGGTAAAATGTATTAAGCAGTACAAAAGCGATTGTGGGCCGTTTTTCCTGTATGTTGCATATAATGCACCGCATGGCCCTTTACAGGCGAAAGAAGAAGATTTGCTTAAATATGGTTTTGATTCCTCAAAGCCAGTGTTCGGTAATGGAAACGAAAAAAAAGAGGAGGGGCGTGGGAACACAAAGAGGCAGACGTATGCTGCTATGGTAAGCTGTATGGATGACGGTATTGGTCGTATTTTATCCGCTTTGAAACAAGCCGGTATTGAGAAGAACACCTTGGTATTATTTCAAAGTGATAACGGTGCAGAAACTGATTTAGGCGGTAGTAGCGGTGAGTTAAAGGGTAAAAAATTCCAGGAATGGGAAGGCGGTGTGCGTGCCGCAGCCGTGATAAAGTGGCCGGATGGATTTAACGGGGGCTGGGTAAATAATCAGCTTTGCGGGTATGTGGATTTGCTGCCGACTTTGTGTGCTGTGGCAGGTGTTCGGGCAACTTCTGCTAAAAAGTGGGACGGCATTAATATTCTTTCATCATTAACTGATAAAAAGGAGACTTCAAGAGAACTGTTCCTTGGGCATGGAAGTATAATTGTGGGAGACTGGAAGCTCGTAAAAGCCAACGGAGGGAATGAAAAAATGAAAAATAAGGAAGATATATTGTTCAATATTGCAAAAGATCCGGAGGAAAAAACCAATATGCGCGATGAGCAACCGGATAAATACCAACAGTTGCTGAATGCTGTAAAAGCTTATGATAATATACGAAGCACTTTGAAAGTGCCGCCTTATGGTGAAGGCAGGAATACTTTCAAAGCTCCACATGAATGGAATATTTTAAAATAATTTTGTGTATATCATAGATAGGCAGATATAGGTGTATATGTTGTATTTATCACAGCCTCTTATGCTGTTTGAATAGCAATAATACAAAGTTGTATTAAAGTTTAGGAATTACATACGAACAGAAGAATCCTAAGCTTATAATAGTAGTAAAGAGATAACGTTAGTCCCACTTTTCCTTTAGATGATCCAGGTATTTTTTGGGCGAAAGATTGAAGTGTTTCTGAAAGTTTTTCCCAAATACGCTTTGGGAAGTGAACCCGACTTTGTGCGCAATTTGGAAAAATTTGCTTTGGTTTTCTGCAATTAATTCAGCTGCTTTTTTTAAACGGATCCTGTCTATAAAATCTTTGGGGGATAATTTGCATACGGATTTCATTTTTCTGTAAAAAGTAGGCCTGCTCATGTTCATGTGTTCTGCAAGGTCGTCCACTCCCAGGTTTTTCTTTTCTAAGTTATTACAGATGAAGGTGCTCACTTCGTTAACGAATCGTTCATCCGATTTTGATTTCAGGTTCAAAAAATTGTCTTCTAAAGGTATCTGCGCTGCGTGCTCTTTTATTTTAGATCTGTTTTTTAACAGGTTGGCCACTTGTACCTGTAAGAGCTTTGGCGAGAAAGGTTTGCTGATATAAGCATCTGCTCCTGTTTCCAACCCTTCCAATTTGTCGTTGTCGCTTTTTTTGGCAGTTAATAGTATGACAGGTATATGGCAATAAGCCATGTCAGATTTTAATTGATTGCACAATTCCAACCCGTCGGCCCCGGGCATCATAATATCGCTGATAATTAAATCAATTAATTCGTCTTTTAAGAGTTGTAAACCTTTCTCTGCATCTGACGCTTTGAAAACCTGATATTCACCGCTTAGTATCTCGCAAAGAAATTCCAACAAATCCTCCTCATCATCTATTATTAATAAAGATGGCCTCATTTGATTGTTTTTTTTCTATGGTATTGGCAAAATCTATTTCTTGATAGATAGGTAAAGATAATTCAAAAATGTTAAAAAGAGATGGATTGGTTATATATTCCAGTTTGCCGGAATGCATCTCTGCCAAAGACTTTGCGAGGCACAGGCCGATGCCTGTGCCGGGTAGGTGCGACTGTGCAGGAACCCTATAGAATGGGTCGAAAATCTTCTTCTGACTTTCTGGCGGCACGGGGATACCATCGTTTACAATTCTTACTTTAAAGCAGTTTCCTTTTTTTACTGGTATGTATAATTTTACTTCGATGGTTTTTTCTGCATATTTTACGGCATTGGAAACGAGGTTGCTGATTATTTTAAAAAATGCCTCCTCGTCTACGAATGCCCTTAAATGTCTTTCGGGAAGTATAAGTTTAAAATCAAGATTTCTTTTCTCGATTTCCGGCATAAAATAATTTATAGCATTACCGGTTATGCGGGATACATTTACGGGTGCAAAGTTTAATTTAAACTGATTGGTCTCCATTTTCCTAAAGTCGAGTAATTGGGAAGTGAGCGATATCAGGCGGTCGGTATTTTTTCTGATTAAATCCAGTGTTCTCTTAACAAGTGATATGTTGTCTATATTGCTCAATGCCCATTCAACGGGGCCTTTTATCAAGGTAATAGGTGTTTGTATCTCGTGAGCCACGTTGGTAAAGAAAGCCATTTTTGTATGGTACACCTCCTTTTCTTTCTTAAGTTCGAATAGCTGAATCTTCTGTTTGTTCTTCCTTTCCAGATTAGTATGGTGTTTGTGCAATACAAATGCGATAGTCAGCAATGCAATAATGGTGTATAATACCAAAGCGGACGTACTTTTCCAAAAAGGAGGCAGTATTTTAATAATAATGGTTTTAGGTGTGCAGGCCCAATACCCCAGATTACTTTCAGCCT
Organism: Niabella sp.; assembly: GCA_047601605.1. Classification (GTDB taxonomy): domain Bacteria; phylum Bacteroidota; class Bacteroidia; order Chitinophagales; family Chitinophagaceae; genus Niabella. The sequence goes on along the minus strand of JASGIU010000002.1, from coordinate 140,625 downwards.
GCACAATAAATTTATAGGTTCCGGCTGGCAGATCGGTAAAATAGGCTTTCCTATTGGAAGAGAGGTAAGTCCAATTTTTGTCGATGCCTTCCATTTTGTATTTGTACTGTACTGCATTAGCGGAAGAAAAATCTAATGCGGCAAATTCGATACTAAAAGTTGTTTGTAAATGAGTTAATGTTAATGAATCTGCAAATAATATCGCCTTTCTCTCATTGGGATTATAGGAGAATACGGGTGTTTCATTGTTAATGAAGAAGCCCGTTATGTAAATGGGTGGGGATGTTTTGCTCCTGGTCAGGTATTCAGGCTGGAAGGCTATCATCCCTTTCACAGTTCCAAAATACATTTTACCATTTTCATCCTTATAGGCAGAATTAAAGTTAAACTGATCAGTGATAAGCCCATTGGCTTTCCTAAAAGTGGTTATTTTTTCGGTGGCCATATTGAAGCAAACCAAGCCTTTTAGTGTACTAATCCATAGATTCCCCTGCGAATCTTCCAGTACACGGTATAGACTATTAGTTGGCAATCCATCTTGTACCGTATATCTTTTTATAATTTGCTTGTTCTGATTGATTTTGAACAAGCCGCCACCTTCTGTGGTGAGCCATATATTATATTGGTGATCTTCGTAAATACCTTGGACTGTGTATGCATTCTTAGTTGTGTCGTTTAGCTTGTTAAAGTTGATATTGCCGGATTCGCCGGTTTTAGGATTGAAATAAAACACACCCTTGATGAGGCTTCCTGTCCATATTGTTCCCGTATGATCTTCGGCGATAGCATATACATAAGAATCCCCAGGTATATATATAACAGGAGTAAGTTGTTTGCTATGTTCGCTGTATTCATATAACCCAGCCCCAGTGGTACCGACAAGTATTTTGTTTTCAGATGTTCTGAATATGGACATCACTATATCTCCTGTGCTCACTCTGTCAGAGGGGACTCGTGGATGTCGGTCGATGACCCTGCCTGTTGGAATATCTATTATTTCCAGTCCATGAAAAAAAGGGCCTACGAAAAGTTTGTTTTTGTAGGCAAGCAAACCATGAATGTTAGGATAGGACGGCCCTCTCAAAGGGTTGTCGCGGCTAATCTGTATAAACCTGCCTGAGCTTTTGTCCAATTTATTAATACCGGCGTCTTCTGTGCCGATCCATATATTCCCTTTTTCGTCCCCACAAATTTCTCTCACAGCATTTCCCGAAATTGAGCCTTGGATGTTTAGCGGATAATATTTTTCAAATTGATTATTCTCTTTGGAAAAATAGTTTAGCCCGCCAAAAAAGGTACCCAGCCAAACGCCGTCCCTGTTATCTTCAAATACGGAATAAATAGCATTGTCATTTAGCGAGTAAGGATCAGCTGGAACCTTTTTTAAATGTGTAATTTCTTCAGTTCTTATATTATATATGTATAGCCCAGATTCTGTAGCAAAATAGAAAATGTCTTTTTGAAATGGATTAAATATATCTCTTACAAAGACTTCTGCCCCTTTCTCATTTTTTAAAAGGATAGATCGGGAATTATTGTTTTTCAAATTAATATTAAAAAGGCCATGAATGGTACCAACAAAAATCGACTGATTGATAAGCCGGATCTTTGTAATGCTGCGGCCTTCAAAATTTGGGAAATTATATAAATTGATATCAAGAATCTTATTGGTTTTAGTGTCGAGCTTTTTCAAGGTATTTTCTATAGTGGCTATCCATAAGTAGCCATTAGTGTCCAAATCGATAGCAGAGGCACTGATGTTGAATTTCGAAAGTTTTGCCAGGCTGGTATCGTAATAATATATTGTGCCGCCAGACAATACCCATAAGTTATTTTTGGAATCCACTATTATATCGCGGATATTAAAGTTGGAAAAAATGCCGACTCTCTGGATTTGTTCGGTAACGGGGTCTAATTTGAAAATGCCGGAAGATGTTCCAATCCAGATCATGCCTTTTGCATCTAAACACAAAACTTTTATGTAATTAGACCCTATTTTACTTCTGTCTGTCGTATAACTTTTAAAGGTATAGCCGTCAAACCTGTTAAGGCCGGCACGGGTTCCAATCCAGATAAATCCCAATTTGTCCTGTGTGATGCAATTGACGTTATTATGTAGCAGGCCTTCGTCGACCTGATAGTGTTTAAAATAATAAAACGCCCCGCTTGATTGTTGAGAATGGATAAAAAAGACAAGCGTAAATATTATATAATATGTGTATTTTGCCAATGATTTATGAGTAGACATTCGTTAAATTGTTTTCAGCTTTCTCAAAGATAAACTGAAATTTTATTATTGGTTTATATAAAATACCGATGAAAAACGATTGAGATAAATGCACTAAATTTTGAGCAGAATCATCCGAATGTCCTTAGTTATTTTGTACTTACCATTTAATTTTACCAAATCATTTTGCCAATATGAATAAAGAAATTGTATTAAAAACGATTCCTGTTTTTTCAGGCGCGTTGTTATTGTTTGGTATAACGGGCTTCTTTGCTCAAAATATAATAATGGTTAAAAGAACTGTCAAGGGGCGTCATTATATTATTCTCTACGCCGCAAGCTGAAATTGATACAAACACCAAGATAATGCAAAATGACGGATATTAATTTTTAATTCAATGATAAAAAAAGGCATTTTACTTTTCTTAGTCTTTGGTTTTTCTATGGCGACACCTGCAAAATCGCAGGTTAGTCAGAAGCGCGCATTGGCAGACCTTAAGCATCATAACAGGGCTGTACTGGTAAAAGATGATATATGGATCAGGGATCCCTATATAACCCTTGCTCCAGACGGTTTTTATTATCTTACCGGAACAACGCAAACGCCTAAAACTGTCTTTAGCAGTGCGTCAAAGTACAATGTGGGATTGGGAGATTCCAGCCAGGTAGGATGGTACGTAAGAATTTGGAAAAGCCCGGATCTTGTTAACTGGCAATATATAGGAGAGCCATTTAACCTGGCTGATGGTTATTGGGCAATGAAGAATAAGGAAGCATTTGAAAGAGCGCCAACGCGCAAGTGGCACTTATGGGCGCCCGAGCTGCATTTTATCAATAACAAATGGGCGATAATACATACGACTCCTGACCCTGTAAAGCAAGGCTCGAATCTCGCTGTTAGCAGAACCAGTGAATTAAAAGGCCCTTTTGACTTTCCTTTAGGAGATCTTTCGAAAGGGCTACATGATCCCTCGTTGTTTCAGGATACAGATGGCCAGGTGTATGTAATCTGGGCAAATACTAAAATTGCAAGGCTTACGTCCGATATGACGGGATTTGCGGATGCTCCACAATCTATTAACCCATCAACTTTACGGAAAATGGGTGATGGCAGTATGGCTGAAGGTATCGGGCATGAGGGCTGCACGGTACTTAAAATTGGCGATAAGTATGTATTATTCGGAACGGGTTGGTCTACCAATAAAGGCAGAAAGGGGAGTTATAACTTATATTATGCAGTCGCAGATTCTATCAAAGGGCCTTATGGGCCAAGAAGGTTCGTTGGGAGGTTTTTGGGACATGGTACACCTTTTCAGGATAAAGAAGGCAAATGGTGGTGCACCGCTTTTTACAATTCTAACGTGCCTCCCTTAGATAGAAAAGGAATCAGGACAAAAGATCTTGGCGATAATGCTTATACCATCAACCGGCAAGGAGCCACGCTTGTGCCGCTTGATGTGAAGGTCTTGAAAGATGGCGATGTCAGCATAAAGGCTTTAGATGCTGATTACGCTAATCCCGGGCCGGATGAAGTACAGAGGTTTTAGATCCTGTTTAAATGTGTATTATGAAATTACTTATAAGATATTCAACGTGGTTTACTTAACGGGTCAGTAATGTTACGGGTGATAGCACTCGCAACGGCGACCGCCAATGTTGGTGTTATTACCAACATCTTAAACTATCAGATAAATTTTAAACAGGCTCTTGTTTTTTTATTATAAAAAAAGGAAGTGATGCGATTAATATTTCATAAAGCTTATACTTTTTTCTTGCTGATAATTTGTTTTGGAAGCAACATCCTTATGGCGCAGCTGCGCATTGCGCAGCCGAATATAGTATTTATAATGGCTGACGATTTAACGATGAAGGATATCCAACCTTATGGTAGCAAACAGGTATTGACGCCAAATTTATCCCGTTTGGCAGAGGAAGGTGTCTGTTTTGATAATATGTTCAATATAGTGCCAGTTTGTTCTCCTACACGCCAAACTTTACTAACGGGTCTTGGGCCTGTCCGAAATGGTGCTTATCCAAATCATAGTATAATATATGACGGGATCAAAACACTTCCGGTATATATGAAAGAATTGGGGTATCGTGCTGCTTTGATTGGCAAAAAGCATTACGGCCCTTTAGCTTCTTATCCTTTTGATTTTTTGGGTGGCAGGGATCATGATGATGGAAAAGGGCAGGACGTGGATTTGGGTAAAGCTGAGGAATATATTCAGGCTTCGGGCGATAAACCTTTCTTTCTTATGTTTACAAGTAACCAGCCGCATACCCCTTGGAACAGAGGTGACAGAAGTTTGTATGATGCATCAAAAGTTAAATTGTCACCTAATATGATTGATACAAAGATGACACGGGAGAAGATGGTAGATTATTTCGCTGAAATCACTTATCTTGATAGTTTGGTGGGTCGTTGTTTGGATATCATTGAGAAGTCTGGAAAGAAAGATAATACCGTGGTTATATTTGCGTCGGAACAAGGGAATTCCTTTCCATTTTCCAAATGGACGTTGTATGATCAAGGGCTTCGCTCGGGATTTATTGTTCGCTGGCCGGGGACTGTCAAGCCCGCGACACATAACAACGTAATGGTAGAATATACCGATATCCTTCCCACATTAATAGATATTGCCGGCGGCGATCCTAAAACAATACATACGGGATCAACAGATGCTTTTGGCTATACTGGATTTGATGGCGAAAGTTTCAGGTCGGTTCTAACGGGCAAACGCACTGTCATGCGTGATTATGTGTTTGGGGTGAACACAACGCGCGGTATTATTAATGGTAGCGAGGCGTATGCTAACCGTTCTGTAAGAAATAGGCAATATCTATATATACATAACCTGAATTTCGCCAATAAGTTTTCAAATGTTGTTACCTCATCGGCTTTGTTTAAACAATGGGTGCAGACAGATTCATCCAAAGCGATGAAATATGTAATAAGGCCTGAAGAAGAATTATATGATGTTGTAAATGACCCATGGCAGTTGCATAATCTCGCAAAGGATGCAAAATATAGAACGATAAAAAAGTCACTGAAAGGCAAGTTAGAGGCCTTCATGAAACAGCAGGGAGATAAAGGTGTGGAAACTGAAATGCAGGCGCTGGCCCGACAGCCGAAACATGAACAGAATGATTAAAGGATAAAAAATAAAAGACAGGTGTCGTGACAATTTTTTGTTCCTCAAACATGCGAAGCGTATAAGAAAATAAATAAGGGACAATAGTATATTGCGATTATACTGGTATTTTTGAACAAACTAAATTATGTCTTGGAATTATGAAGAAAGTTTTATTTAGTGTTTTAGCAATTGGGATAGCATCCATGCTGTTGTTCTCTTTTGATGAGAAAAAGAGGGAAGCTGTAGTGCCGCCGGATGACCGCCCCAACATCGTATTGATTATGGCGGACGATTTAGGCTTTTCAGATGTCGGTTGCTATGGGGGAGAAATCCGCACGCCCAATATTGATTACCTTGCCCAAAATGGCCTTCGATTCACACAGTTTTACAATAATGCAAAATGTTGTCCTACGAGGGCTTCGTTGCTCACGGGTCTTTATAGCCATCAGGCTGGTATTGGTGAGATGACTTCCGATCGTGGGATTCCGGGCTATCGTGGACATATTACGAGCAATACAGTTACCATCGCAGAGGTGCTAAAAACTGCAGGCTATCAAACAGCCATGTCCGGCAAATGGCATGTTGCCAATACAGTAGAGCAGCCCACAAAAGAGGAGCACATGAAATGGCTGAACCATCAGGCTAATTATTCACCCTTTGTGCCAGAGGAACAGCATCCTTCAAATCGCGGATTTCAAAAGTTCTTTGGTACGCTTTGGGCTTTGGTTGATTATTACGACCCATTCAGTCTGGAACATGGAAGCACTCCTATCGAAAACGTCCCTGAGCACTATTATCATACGGATGCTATCAATGATACTGCTGCGGCGTTTATACGACAGATGAGCAGGAACAAACAACCATTTTTCTTATATGTAGCACAAAATGCACCCCATTGGCCTCTTCAGGCCTTGCCGGAAGACATCGAAAAATATAAGGATACATATAAAGTAGGATGGGATGCCATCCGGGAAGCCCGTTACAAGAGGATGGTAAAAATGGGATTGATTGATCCTGCCACAGAACCGCTTTCCCCAAGATGGAATGATGACCTCAGCTGGGAACAAAATCCGGACAAGGAGTGGGATGCGAGAGCCATGGCCGTGCACGCCGCTATGGTTGACCGGATGGATCAGGGGATTGGTCGCATCATTCAGGCTTTAAAGGAAACGGGTAAATTTGATAACACGATTATTATCTTTTTAAGTGATAATGGCGCCAGCGGTGAGGTAGCCGAAAGATATGGCCCCGGGTTCGACCGCTTTTCTGAAACGAGGGATGGACGTAAGGTAAATTACACAGTAGATAAAAAAGTAATGCCTGGCCCCGAAACTACTTTTTCGTCCATCGGGCCACGTTGGGCGAATGTGGTAAACTCCCCTTATCGCTTTTGGAAAGGAGAGTGTTATGAGGGGGGCATACATACTCCGATGGTTGTATATTGGCCCAAGGGGTTAAAGACAAAAAAGGGAGGGTTTACAAACCAGGTCGGTCACGTGATGGATTTTATGCCCACGTTTATAGATTTAGCGCATGGGAAGTATCCTCAAACTTTTAATGGTCACGAAATTTTGCCGATGCAGGGCATTAGCTTGCTTCCTATCCTTAAGGGAAAAGAAAGGGTAGGGCATAAATTACTTTTTAATGAGCACTTTGGTGCAAAATATGCAAGGAAAGGAGAGTGGAAGATTGTGGCCCAAAACGGTAAAAAATGGTGTTTGTACAATATTGCAGATGATGAAACGGAGCTTCATGACCTTGCCGCACAATATCCCGAAAAGGTAAAGGAACTGGATGCGTTATGGCAGGTATGGGCTAAAGATAACCACGTGTTGCCCAAGAATGTTAAAAAGAATTGAGAACGCGGCGGGCGCAACAAAACAGATAGGAAGATTATCACATGGTTTTAGATTGATATTACCCGTAGGGTTGTTGGTTGGCGAATAGATGTTATTGACAAAGAATAGCTCTATTCGCCTTTTTAGTTTCAGAGATCCCTAACCCCTAATTATTTTGGTCAATATTGTACCGTTATCTTTTTTTCTCAAAATATAAATAACTCCGTCCTTAAATTTATCTTTTATCAATGTGCGGGGCATGATAGCGTCAGTGCCTGATTTCTCAGCTCTTTCAATCAAAATCTTTTTCGGCGTTTCGGGGTCGGGCGTTGCGGCGTATATCACAACGGTTTCATCCATTTTAGCACCGCTCACGTTCTTCAATCGGTCTGCGGAACGTTGTAAATTTTGCGGCAGTTCATTATAGATACAAAAAGTCGTGTCGTTGTATGTCAGCGGGGCAAATCCGCTGTATATGGCTTTTGCAGGATTGGTAATCTGTTTTTTCTTTATGACGTTGATATTGTTAACCTGTTGGTAAGTGCTGTCTATATCCACGGATATAATATCCCCCATATTGTAACTGCTGGGCACCCCATAGGTTAATGTCAACAGACGGCTTTCAAATAAAATCCTTATCCTGCCGTTCTGAAGCGGGATAATGTTCACGGGTACGCAGGATGATAAAGAAAAGTCGGCATCCTGTGCCTGGTTCTGTGCCCCGATTTTGAAAGGGATGGCTGCTTCTTTGATTACCTGTTTCGTCTTCAAATCAACTTTAACGAGGTAGGCCCCTTCTGCCTTTTTGGCTAATGCCGTGGTGGTGTAAGAGGAAAGAAAGAAAAGATTATCCTTTTTATCGGTATAAGACTTGAACATATTTGACAGATAGATTTTTTCCTCGGAGGGCAACGTTAGGTAAACAGTCTGCACGTTATTTGAATTGGGAGAGTACAGGTTCAAAGACCATTTTACATTCCGGTTGCCGGCTTTGTTTCTTACAAGCCTGTAAAGGTTTTCATCATCAAAAAAAGAGTGCACGACATATCCGGCATTGTCTATGTTAAAATCCTGCGATTGTAGTTTGTTGCCGGAGTAATCAATGTGGTCAATATTGATATAAGAGGTGCCTTTTATTTTTTTATATCCGTAAGAAAGAAATTTATTTTCTGCTGGTCTGTTTGAAACCACAAATGTTCCGGCTTTTCTTTCGTTTTTGCCGGGCAGCACATCAATTAATTTAATGTCGCCTATACGCGCGCCGTTCTTGTCAAAAGCCAGCATCTCCAATCGTCCTTCCTGAGCGGCCTTGTCAAACCAAGAATAGAATACAAGAAAAATTTCTTTAAGGACGAACAGATTTTCAATAGAAAATTTTATGGAATCCCTTGACGGTAGCGGCATTTGAATGTGCGCGGTAAGGTTTAGGTTTTCCTTGCCAAGGATATCCAGATAGTAATTGGCTTGTCATAGTTGTATGCATATAATTTCTCTTCGTCTTGTTGAAACAATGTGAAGGAAATCTTTTCATAATTGTTTATTTCCGCACCGGAATAATATTTCAGGCCCTGCGCCTGTACGTTGTTGCAAAAGAATAGCAGGTTTAGGAGCAGCACAATGATTAGTTTCATGGCAATAATAATTTGGCAATTGTAAAGGTAGATAAAAGGCGTTAGTGTTGTTGCCAAATGTTTGCCTAAAATTGCTTTATGGTAGCGTTCTTGATAATAAAGGCTTTTTTTGCGCATTTATCTTTTCTATCATCTTAATAGCAGTGTTTATCTTCGGAAACTCGATTTCCTGCTGTATATACCATTTTTTATTTTTTTTTGTCAGAACAGCGGTATATAGATAACTCGACGTGTCTTTCTTGGCTTCGTTTATAAACGTGAAACCACCGGTCACAAAAGCGTTGTTGTTATCCAAATCTTCAAACATCAGGTCGTCCCAATGAAATTTGCCCATATATGCTCTTCCTTTGTAGAATTGCTGAATAGAGGCGTAAGTATATTTTTCCGGCGTGTCCATATCCAAAATAATAGCTCCTTCGCGGTCGTATAACAGGGCTACTGAGTCGTATAAACCTTTGTCGAGGTAGTTTTCGTATTGGTTATAAAAATCTTCTATTCCGGTGTTCTCTTCCTTTTGTTCGTGAGTGGAACATTGAATCAAAATCAGGGAGAGCAAAACTGTGATGAGCGTTAAGGATATTTTCTTCATCTTGCCATTATTTATTTTTTCTCAATGCCATTTTCTCCGCCAGTTGCAATGCATTGTATGCGTTTACGATCCCTCCGGATATGCTCAATGAACTGAAGGCGGTTTTTGTTTTCCTACCGGGCAGCAACACTTCTAACTGTGGTTTGTACACACTTTGCAGCAGCACATTTTTTAATTCAAGCGCCGTAAGCTGCGGGTAATAGCTCCATACCAATGCAGCAACACCTGCTACTACAGGGGTAGCGGAACTGGTACCGTTAAAATGGTAATAACTGCTATTGGTTGAAGTAGTGTAAATTTCATTTCCCGGGGCAAACAGGTCAACCGTTTTACCACCATAACATGAAAATCTGTTAATCAGGGTGCTGTCATAGTTGGTAGCCGATACCTTTATGAACAACTGATTACGGGTGTTGTTGCTATATTTTGCAGAGGGATAGTCTTTTTCCCGGTCAATGTCAACAAAACCATCGGGCCCCGAATTGATAACAAGAACAGCTTTCCCCTCCGCATATTTAAGCGCATCCTCCAGCAATTGATAATTTGATGGTGTTTCGGAGCTTCCGACACTCATATTAATAATATTCGCCCCGTTATCTACTGCATAATAAATAGCATTGGCAATATCTTTCTCGCTTAATGTAGAAAAATACCTGGGCGTTACTTTTAACGCCATCAGCTTTACAGCATTTGAAATTCCGTTACCTCCCAATTCATTGTCCCGCAACGCCGCTATAACACCGGCACAGTTGGTTCCATGTTGCAACTGGTTTAGTACATTTCCATTTCCATAGTTCCAGTTTTTCCCATTTGTCGGTTCTGTATCGCCAGCTTGTTTACGGAAATAGTATGGATCATTTTTCTCTATAGACTTTTGAATAGCAAACAACCGTCCCTCAGCCGGCTGCAACATTTCTGTAACCATTCCAGATAAAAGATTATTCAGTATAACACTGTCCATCGACGCAGCCCTGCTGAAGATACATAACACATAATCGGCAGCATTCTTTATGGAACTGTCTGCGGTGGCAGGCAAAGAGTTCTTTATATCCCGGAAGTAAACGGTATCTGTATTCAACTCCCTGCTCCAGTACCGTTGCAGCAGGCCTATATTGGCAGTGTCTGTTTGTGACATTTCGATAGATGCGCGTAGTTCCTTTTTTTTGTCATCAATTTTTTTAGCCAGTTGCTCCCATTCGATATAGTCTTTGTCGTTTTTGTACCGCATGCTTTTTTTATTGTTAAACCGGCGACTCAGCAAAATATATTGTTCTACGTAGTGAGGAATATTATGCTCCGCATTACCTGTGAAGCTCCAACCGTGTACGTCGTCAATAAAGCCGTTGCTGTCATCATCTTTTCCGTTGCCGGCTATTTCCTTTTTGTTGACCCATATCATTCCCTGCAGATCAGGATGATTATAGTCGATACCGTCATCGATAATGGCCACCACTACTTCTTTTTTTGGCTTTTTGTTCTTGAGCAATTCTTTATATGCTTTTTCCAGGCTGATGCCGGGATAGCCGTCGTCTTTTATGTCCAGCAGGTGCCAGTTTTTCGGGGGAGCGTTCTGTGCCTGTGTTATACCTGTAACGAGAATAAAAACAGGAATGAATAATTGTTTCATGTTGTACAATTTGACGAGTGCAGGAACCTAATGTTTGGTCCGTTTTTGTGTATCATTTTTTCCGCTATTCCTGTCTTTTTATAACCGGGCTATTATTTTTTCCGCCTGCCGCGTATGCCGCTTCATGTGCGCTATCAGCAGCAGGAAGTGTTGGTACATGTCTTTTGCCTCGTAAGTATTTTCTCCTTTTTTCCGGTAACTGTATGTGTTACGTAGATTTTCAGCGGAGCTTATTACCGCTATTGTTTCGCCTCTTACCGCGGTCAGTATGGTCAGGGCATCCTTTTTAGATTTATAGCGGCCGAGAGGCAGGTTGGTGCCCCGTGCTTTTGTTTTAACACTGTTGGTTTCGTAAGCCGTCAGGTCTGCGTCGGTAGCTTTTTTGAGAATAACCGATGCAGCGGGTGGCGGTGTATTAATGGCTACAAAATATTCCCGCAGGTATCCCTCTTCTATTTGAGAAAGGTGCTCCGTGATCTGTGCCACAGACCATGTAGTATCGTTCGGCTGTTTAAAAAATTGCGCTTCGGTAAGAGGATTTACTTTGGCGGTAAAGCTGTCTATAGAGGCCTGCAGCAACACAATGAGCTGCCGCTTTTCATTGTTTGGCGCGGGTTGGGCTGCCAGGCCTAAAGCCGAAAACACTAAAAAGGCAATTGCCAGGACTCTCATATAATTATATTTTTTGTTTGTTAGTGAGGAATGCTATCCCCAACCAATATGCCGGCGCCAATGCGATAGCCGGAACCATGAACGGGAAATAATACTCCCGGAATCCTGATAACAAGCAGAGTACACAGAATGCTATTCCAGCCAGGCAAAAGATATTGACCACAGCAAACTGCCATTTTCTAATACCCTGCCGCTTAAGCAAGGGGAAAGACAACGCAATAGCCGTTACATACAGCGATATCCGGGCAAAGGTTCTCCAGGCTATATGAAAGTCGAACTGCATCATAAAGTCTTCTGCATTTTTGCCGCCTGCAATCCAGCTTTCCATATCGCGGTTGAGCATAAACGAGCTGTAATTGTCCCATACATTTAATAAAGCGGTTATGCACAAAACAAGCAGGATCATTTTTGATTGAGCGCTTTTAAGCGGCGCGATGGTCTTTATTCCTGCCACAAATAGCAGAATAGTTGCTATAATCAGCAGCGCATATCTGAATTTTTCGATGCCTGCATGAGTCAGCAGATCAGCATTCATTCTTGGCGGCCCGAGGTGCAAAGGTATCAGCGTTATTAGTCCCATTGCAAAAAGCAGCCATCCGGGTGCACGGTTGCTGGCCAAGCAGGAAAAGAGTAAGAGGATACCTGCAACGATCAGCACTGCACATATAATGATATAAGCTGAGAAAGTTTCGTTGTTCACCTGCGCTTCGGGCGGAAAGAAATTTTCGGTAATGGGATAATAGGGTAATAGGATCAGGATGATTACCGCAATGATTTGTAGGATTTTTTTTATCATTTTATTGATTTTTTGCTACAGATGCGCTAATAGACTTTTTTATATTCGCGCATCTGTGGCCATTATTTAACCTGGAACTCCGGATGCCCGCATTGCCAAAGTAAAAAAGCGTATTCTTTGGCCATTTGTGCAAACTGCTCTTCTATTGTGCTGCCGCCAAAATGCCCTGCCTTATAGTCTACATATAAAAACACGGGGTTTTCTGAGGCGTTGTCTGCCTGCATCTTTGCGGCAAACTTTGCGGGAATGTAGCTTTCTACACGGGGATCATTAAAGCCGGTAGTAATGAGTTGCGCAGGATACTTTACCCCTTTTAGTGTATGCTGATAGGCATCCATTTCAAGCAGCGCCTTAAATTCTGTTTCATCTTTTACTGTTCCGAATTCCGGAATATTGCCAGGCCCGTTGGGCGAAAATTCCATACGCAACGCATTCAGGCAACCTACTTTGGGAATAGCTGCTTTGTATAAATCGGGCCGTTCGGTAATGGCGCGTCCAATTAAAATACCACCCGCGCTTGCACCCGAAATAGCAAACTTATCGGATGAAGTGTATTTGTTTTTGACCAGGTATTCGGCGCAGGCATTAAAGTCTTTCCAGGTATTGGGCTTGGTGGTTTTCTTACCGGCAAGGTACCAGTCGTTTCCTTTCTCGCCGCCGCCACGCACATGAGCATAGGCCAGTACCACACCCCTGTTGAGCAGCGTTAATGAACGGGGATCAAAAAAAGGACTATAGCTATTGGAACCGTAAGATCCGTATCCTTCCATAAAGGCAATATTGCTGCCATCTTTTTTAAGTTTTGTTTTATCGTACACAATGCTTAGTGGCACCAGTACGCCATCGTGAGAGGGTATTTCAATTTCTTCATATACTATATTTTCTATGTTGGGGTAGTGGAACTTTGTATAGAAAATACCATCCGATAATTTTTGGGTTTGGGGATTGTAGCTGTACATATTATACGGTACTGTCCAACCTAAATTGAAAATCGTCATTTCATTACTCTCTTTCGAAAGCCCGCCGGCATATATATTCCCTTCCAGGGGAACTTTTAGCTCTGTTATTTTCCCGGTGCTGAGCTCATATAAAATAGATTTTACTATCAGCTCGTTTTTGGATTTGCGTAGGATAAGATAATCTTTTATCTGGGAAAGAGCAGGACTCAGTTGCCATTCATCGTTTCCCTCTATAATGGTTTGAGCTGTATGCAGGTTAGGATTGTCCAGAGAAGTTTTGATGAGCCTGAATTTGGGGTTGCCTTTGGCGGTGAGCAAGTAAAGGTCTTTCCCGCGTGCCGTTACACCACGTACTTCATCTTCTTTGGTGGTTAAGGGCTTCCAGTGAATATTGTTGTTTTTGAGCTCCGATTTATGCGCGTAATACAAAGTTTTGTTTCTTTCTACATTAAACTTTCCCAGTAGTATGTAAGGTGAGTTTTTTGAAACAATAACATAGGGCGTTTCGTTTGGCAAAATATGGAGCTCAGGATTTTTTTTTGAACTTACCAAAACAAGGTCTTTTGTTACCGGAGTTCCTGTTACGTGTAATTTGCACGGGACGTTCAACAAGTTTTCCGGATCGTGCGTGTCGTAGCTTTTAGCCTGGGTGTAAATGATGTCGGTATTGCTGCCTTCCGCAAAATCTCCGTTGCTATGCGGGATAATATCGGGTAAAAACTTTCGTGTTGCTATATCAAGGATCCTGATATCGCCCAGTTCGCTGCCAGCTTCGCTTAGGTTCAGCAATACGCGGCTGCCATCATTGTTAAAATCGGCGCTATACTCATAGGTTTTTCCGGATATATATTTTTGCGGGTCAAACAGCAGGGTTTCCTTCCCCATTTCACCATCGCGATAATAGAGCCTAAAGACCTGCTCGCCGGGCAGGCGTTTTTCATAAAAATACCTTTTGCCAATTTTTGCCATGGGTGCATATTCGGCAGAACGCATGGCTTCGTATTGCTTAAATTCGCTTATCAGCGTTTGCTGCCCGGGAATTCTGTCCAACTGCGCATTGGTATAATCGGCCTGAGCCTTGAACCATTGCTGCACAGCACTGTCTTTTACATTTTCCAGCCAGCGATAGGGGTCGTTAACCACAGTGCCAAAATAATTGTCGCTTACATCTGCTGTTTTGGTAGCGGGGTACTGAAATGGTTGCTGCGCCTGTACGATTGTTGTCATAAACAGACAGGCAAGTAAGATTGGTTTTTTCATTGTTGTTTATTTAAAAAGTTTTTTATAAAATCATCAAAACCGGGGAGCGATTTGTCTTCATATATTTTGATGAATTGCATAAACTGCATATACCCGTAAACCTGTGCGAAATTTTCTTTGTCAGCAAGAATTTTCTGATAATTGTCCGTATAATACTTTCTTATATCTACTCCTGGGGGAACAGGATTTGAATAGTGCTTGAGTACTTTTTTTACAAGCCGATAGCATTGTTTAAGCTCCTTTTGTTTATTGTGTTTTCGCCACCATAGCGTAGCAACCGTATTGGCAAAATATTCATTGTCATAACTTCCTGAAAGCCCGTTTTTACCGGTTTTATCCTGGAATCCGTGCCCTAATTCGTGTGGCAGGTAAAACCCGTTAAAGAAAAGCCCAAACAGCTTTTTTCCGTTTTTTTCTCCTCCTGAAACATTGTACGTAAATGATTTTAGTTCGGGAATAACCTGCTCCCATAACGGAAGGTTTACCTTTCCATCGTAATAAATAAGCCAGGGTGTTGTATGCAGGATAATTGGTGGATGAAAATTTATTCCCGGTTTTATTTTATTTATGTCGGCAATAAATAAACTGCCTATTTCGTTGGCATCATTTACCAGCCGCGTAGAGTCGATGTATAGCGAAAACCATTTATGCTGTGCAAATACGGCGCTACAGAAGTATAATGCAGTAATGGTTAGAATTATTCTTCTCATTGTATATGAGATTTATTGATGATGCTTTTTTATTTGTTCCCGCGTCAGCCGTAAAAAACGTGCAGCATTGTTATACAGAATATCTCTTTTTTGCTCTTGGTTAAGGAATGGGGCTTTATTTATAGTTTCAATACCATCGGCAATGGTCTGCGGCCATATCATTTGGTCTGAACCAAAACATATACGCTTACCAAATCCGGCATTGACCAATCGTTCCAGATAGCTGTAAAATTCTTTTTTGGGGAACGCGTAGCAGATGATACCTAAGTCAACATATACCTGCGGATGGGCATAAAGCACGGCAATCATATCATCAATCATAGGCCAGCCGGCATGAGCCACCATCACGCGGAGTTTCGGATGCCTGATGAGTGCCTCTTCAATGACCAGCGCACTGTGATACTTTGCACGATAGCGGTTATCTCCAAAATAAGCAACGCCGGGAGGCCCGGGGCCTATGTGTACATTAATAGGTACATCAAGTTCTTCTGCCAAGACCAGATAGGGTTCCATGATACTGTCGGAAAGAGTGATGCCGTTATATTGCGCGACAATTTCACCTAATACCTGTATGCTGTCAGACGAAAACCATTGGCGCAGTTGTGCCAAGGGAATGTTCATAAGCGGGGAAAACATCAACCCGGGAATAATTCTTTTAGGTGCGGCGGCTTTCCATTGCTGCACCATGGAAAATGTGCCGCTGGCCATGCCATATATATTATACCTCTCCATGACTTTAAAGGTTTCGGCCATTAAAGAGTCATTCGTAGAGGGAGACAGGTATCCTTTGCCGTTGCAGTATAAGTTCCTGCTGATTATGTTCATCATATAATCCTCTCCGTTTTCTTTGGCATCTTTTACATACCAATGGTCAAAAGGTGAACACATGCCTACCGGTGGAGGCCCATCAAAGTCGGCTGGCAGCGCGTGCATGTGCATATCTATTATCGGCAGCGGCTTGGCAGTTTGGGCGGCTGCGCCGAGCGTTAAAAATACCAACACCAAGATGATAAGCGTTTTTGGCTGTTGTTTCATATTATTATGGTTTAAAAAGATTCCGAACAGGATGGTTTATTTTGATTAAAGATTATGGTATTGTTTAACCTTATTGGGTTGTTTCCAAGCAAACACTGTTGCAAACGATTTCTCCTCTCCAGACTCCGGCTTTTTTGGGAGTGTCCCAGGAAGGGCTTCCGTTTTTATAACCTTTATGCCAGAAATGCAACACTGTGCCGTCCTTTTCCACCGCATATATAATACCTCCACCTATGGAAAAAACCTGTTGAAACCCGCCCCAGTTACTTCCTATCTGACAGGGAGCTTCCCATTCGGTAGTGCCTGTTAAATAGCCATTATGCCTGTGCCAGTAAAGCGCGCCATCCTGCCTGATGACATAAATGATTCCGTTAGTGCCGGAGAAAATCCGTTGTAAACCATTCTCCCAATTCCAACAGGTTCCAACAGTTTTGGGCAGACCGTTATTTGCCCACAAAGGCGTTCCGTCACCGCTGCCGTCATGTCGATACCAATCCAGGGAACCGTCGGCTCTTAGCGCATATATCACCGTTCTGGATACCGGATATAACTGTTCGCCTCCTATGCCCGCATCACAAAAGAAACCGATAAAGGCCTTTGGGTTCGGGTTTTCTGTTTGCCTGCTCCATCCTGTGCCTATGACACGTGGCCCTTCCCATTGAAAAGTGCCGGTAGGCCAGCCCACATGATTGTGCCACAGAAGTTCCCCGTCGGCAGTAACGGTGTAAACAATGCCGTTCGCCCCCTGAAGAATGACGGGGAAGTCCCATTGAATGCCCACCCGGCGGGCATTTTCAAATAGGTTTCCGCTATGGGCAAAATCTTTGTTTTGATACCACCACAAATCATTTCTTGTAACCTCAGGGGCAGAATCTGTGGTAGGTGTAATGGTTCGGTGTTTAAGGGCATATATAACATTATCAATAGGGCTGTCTGGATAGACGCTCTCTGCCATTGCTTGTTTTTTGTGGTGATGAAAATATTTTTGATAAAGCATAGTAATATGTTGGATATATATAATGATTTCTTGTTGTACTCCGTGTTGTGTTTATGCATTGGCCTTTCGATGCTGGTAGCAGCCGATAGCAAAAACGGGAAAAGTGATTTTAGTGCTTTGTCTGTGATTTTTTTCAGGTTAAAAGAGAATCTATTCTGGAGACAAAATTATTTTCTTCCCTAACCCCGAAATTGTAAAAACACGACATCCCCCATCACTATAATAGGTTATATCGCATAGGAGTCTGCGTTGAATTGACGGGGGGATATACCTAAAAAAGCATGAAAATCTTTTATCAGGTGTGCTTGGTCAAAGTAACCGAACTCATAAGCAATCTTTGTCCAGATTACTTTTTCTTCGTGCTTAATGGCTCTTAATAAGCGCGAAAACCTTTTAAGGCAATTATACGCCTTGGGGCTTAACCCTATTTCTTCCAGAAAAAGCCGTTGCTGTTGTCTTACCGATAAGTGAAACCCCTGTGGTTGCTTCTTGGCCGCTGCTTTGATATGTGCTGTTAATCTGGCTGTGTTGGCTTTTTTAGATAATACTTCAATAAGTTTTTGTTCTATGATATTAATATGTTCAGTTATGTCGTTGCACGACTTCATGCAATGGTGCATATATTCAATATCAAAGAGAAATGGCAGCTCATTGCAGGGGATATCAGCATCGGTAACCTTATTCATACTGATGCCTAGCAGACTGTATAGTCCGGTAGGCGTGAATTTCAATGAGAAGGTAGAAAATGGTTCGCTGTATTCGATAGCGTATTTCGTACTTAAACGACATCCTCGGACGGCTGTAGTCTTATAAGGTATTTCTTTACCGGTGTCTAAATTTGTAGTTTTGAAAGGTGCTTCAAAGAAAAAGTCCAGCGAGGTCAGGTGATTGGGTGGCACTATCTTTTTTACAGGTTTCCAGGGTGTGTCGGGGTTTATACGTTTGTATGTATAACATTCGATATACTGCTTCAATAAAGGATGGGCGGGAATATTTTGAAAAATTACTACGGACATAGTGGTCTTTATTGTGATTGCAATGTGTTTTTCATCTTTAAAAGTAAGACAATCAACGCTAAAACGCCGCTCTCCGTTGTATGAACAGTATATTTTACTGTATAAATGATTGAATAATGGTTGTGCAAGGGGCATTTCCGGATGAACAAGGAGGCCGACGGTCAAATATCAATATTCGCACAATCGTCCTGTCGGCTTATACCACAGTGTTCGTATTGTGTTATAGTTGTTGTATTTTTGATATGGCTGCTAATTAGCCTTTCACTCCGTCAGACAACAAGTAATGAAACACCTAACAAATAAAAATCCATTTTGAGGAAATTGCTGTATATATTTTTTTTGTGCACATGCTGCTGTATCGCGGCCAATGGTCAGCAGCGTGAGAATAAAAAAGCAGTTTCCTTTCCTGAACTGGAATTCACTCCTCTTATCAAAAATCCGAATATGCTGCCTGCTTATATATCCATTATAGAACGGGATCAACGTGGTGTGCTGTGGCTGGGTACACAAATGGGGCTGTATAGGGTACAGGGGCAGGCACTACCGTCCTACAATAATCAGTTAGCAAAGGCAGGCGTTAACCAGATCATGCGGATGATAGCTCCATGGAGTGACGCTTTATGGATAGGGTCGGATGCAGGTATTGTACAGTTCAATACAGCTACTGGTAAGATAAACTATCAAAAACAGTCCTCCCCAATCGATCTGTATCGGGAGGTTAT
Source organism: Niabella sp. (assembly GCA_047601605.1). Classification (GTDB taxonomy): domain Bacteria; phylum Bacteroidota; class Bacteroidia; order Chitinophagales; family Chitinophagaceae; genus Niabella. Next base: position 121,409 of record JASGIU010000002.1, on the reverse strand, counting down.
AAAATCAGACAGCGCCCATATCCTATTCCAGGAAAATGATTCCACTTATATTATAAGAAGCATTAATGGCATAGAAAGAAAAGCCCGGTTTAACAGGTCTGCTGTTTTCCCCTTGTCCAAAGCATCAAATGGCTGGGTACACCAGAATCTCAATTTTGCAGCGGTTGTTGACCAGGATGGGCAGCTATGGAGCTGGATGGGTAATTATGTATATCAGCTTAACAAAAGCTATAATGCCGTTGAACAAAAAATTGAATTGCCGACAGATGAGGCCGACGGTATCATTACATGTGTTTATTTTGATAAGCAGCAACAGTGCTGGATAGGCACCTGGTCAAATGGCTGGTTTATCTACAACTTTAAAACCAGAACATTTACGCGTAAGGCGTTAAAAACTAACAACCGCATTCACCAGATGAAACCCTATATTGATAAGAAGGGGAAAGAATGGATAGCGGCTACGACCGGTGAAGGGCTTGTGCTGGCAGACCCGGTAACGCTGGAACATAAAGTTTATCCCGGTACGCAGGGGATGGCGCCCACATCGCTTAAAATAGATGATGAGCATATAATATGGTACAGTAATGCAGATAATATTTTCTATGCCCCGCCACCCACGAATGCTGTGCGACAGTATAATATAGAACTACCCGTAACAAAATTGACATCAGTAGATGACAGCCTGTATCTTCCCGAATATATTTCTATCATCGGCCATAAGATATTCGCCGGTTTTTATTATAACAAAGGGATGGGAATTTATGAAGACTCCACCCTCCGGATGATTGGAAAACAAACGCAAATAGGAAATGATAAGCACACCGCAATTGGCCGCAATTTCAACGATGTGCTGTTAGACCCTTATGGGCAATATTGGATAGCCGCCGATGGCAAATTTGCGCTTTGTAGTGAACACCTGAAGCCCCTACAATTTTATGAACCTGACAGTATAGGACGGTATAGCAGGAGAGGCAGGCTGTACCGCTCCATGCAAATGATAAATGACAGTATAATGCTGTTAATGAGCGCCGGTGCGCTGTATTCATTTGATGTGGTTAGTAAAAAATTCCAGAAAGACTATTATTCCCCGGCTATATTAAAAGAGCAAAATATACCCCAGCCGGCTACGGCTCTATACAACTTTTGGTACGATGCAAAGCTGCATACGATATGGCTGCTGAACGAGTCGTTCTTTTTCAAAATAGATGTGCCTTCAGGCAGCATAAAAGATATCAGCCATAGCACTAAAACATTTTATTATGGTTTGATGGAGGACAAAAATGGTACATTATGGCTGGGCACAAACCGGGGGTTAATGAGCTATGACAAAACAAGCGGCGCTTATAAAGAGTATAGCAGCTATCCCGGGGCTCCAACCTCTTATGTATGGCACTTGTGTCCCGACCGCCATGATAATATCTGGATGACAACGAATATTGGCATTGCCTGCTGGGATAAGCAAAAGCAACGCTTTATTGTAGTGAATAAGTATAACGGGCTGCCTGGGAATTATACGGAAGGTGGTATCCGCAGACTGGCAGACGGCAGGCTGATTGCCGGCTACGACCGGGCTTTAGTAACCATAGCGCCTGATTATTTCCTGGATATGCCTTATAAGGCGATCATCAACGAAGTGCGCATACAGGATTCAATTGTCCCCATCAATAAAAACGCAAAAGGAGAAAAAAGCATACAATTTCCTGCCAATACCGATTTAATTCATCTTTCTTTTTCATCGGCCATTTACCGAAACATTCATAACCTTCGGTATTATTACCGTATCCTCGATAAAGACAGTCTGTGGCACGAAGCGGACAATGGAGTTGTTGATTTTATAAACTTGGCAAGCGGAACCTACCGCGTACAGGTAGCCACAATCGGTAATCCCTCGCAGGAAGAAATGGATGAAATTATGATAAGAATATTGCCTCCTTTTTACCGTACGTGGTGGTTCGTGTCCCTATCAGGAATAGCCGTATTATTGATTGTGGGTTTTATTGCAAGAATCTGGTTGAAAAAGAAAAAACTCCAGATGTTGGTTGAATCGCAACGGTTAGAAAATGAGCGGCAGACGGCCGTTCTGAACCAGAAGATGGCCAACATTGAATTAGCTGCTTTGCGTTCGCAAATGAACCCACATTTCATTTTCAACTGTCTTAATTCTATCAGGTTGTACGCTGCAAAAAACGATAGCCAGGCAGCAACACTCTATCTTACAAAATTTTCAAACCTGATACGGTTAGTGCTGGAAAACTCAAAGAGCGAAAAGGTTTCCCTTGCGCGGGAAATAGGAACGATACAACTTTACTTAGATATGGAAGAAATGCGCTTTAAAGAAAAGCTCCACTATCAAATAGTGGTGGATAAAAGTATTGATGGGGAGTACATCGAGTTGCCGCCAATGCTGATACAGCCTTATGTGGAAAACGCTATCTGGCACGGGCTGATGCACAAAGACAAAGGTGGGGAGATTTCCATCCACATATCTGAAAAGGATGATACATTAGTGATATCTGTTAAAGACAATGGCATTGGCCGCGAAAAAGCAGAAGCCTTAAAAAGCAGGTCTGCAACCGCACATAAATCCTTTGGCATGAATATAACGAACGAAAGGTTGCAGCTTATCAATAAGAAGCATAATGTGAATGCAGGTGTGCAGGTGAATGATTTGTATGAAGATGGTATTGCCTGCGGCACGGAAGTGATTATTAAAATCCCCGTTTTATAAAAATAGTGATTATGGAAAAGGTAAAAACCGTTTTAATAGATGATGAGCCGGACGGCATAGAGCAAATGGAATTGCTATTGTCGGCATATCATCAAATAGAAATTATCAAGACTTTTACCAGTTCGGTTGAAGCCTTGGCGCAATTGGAAATATTAACTCCTGATTTGGTTTTCTTAGATATTGAAATGCCACAGCTAAACGGCTTTGAGCTGTTGGATCGGTTAAGTCCTATCCGTTTTAATGTGGTATTTGCCACGGCTTACAATGAGTTTGCCCTAAAAGCTTTTCGGGTGAATGCCTTGGATTATTTAGTAAAGCCTGTGAGCAAAGAGGATTTGGACGATGTAATCGCAAAGGCAAATAAAAAACAACATTTGCACGATGCGCAGTTGTTACAGGTAAAGGAGCAATTGCGGCAGGGGCATATCAGCAAAATAGCCATCCCCGGTCTGCATCAGGTCACCTTTATTGATATTGAGGATATTGTTTATGCTGAAGCATCTGGCAATTACACCCATATTGTACTCGCCGATAAACAAAAACATCTGATAACAAGAAAGCTTAAAGAGCTGCAGGATGTGCTGGAAGAGCAACATTTTTTGCGGATACACCGCCAGTATATCATCAATCTGAATATGGTGAAAACCTTTAACCGAAATGAAAACCTGCTCACGCTTTCAACCGGCGATATAGTGCCTGTTTCGCGAAGCCAGCGGGATAGATTGATAGAAAGTTACGGGTGGTTATAGCATTAAAGCCTCACAACGTTTTTCCATGATGTTACCAATCATAATGATTATTGGGGGTGTTCTTTTTTAAAGTGGTTTTGCCGAACTTTCTCGGGTAGTAAGAAAAAGTAAGCATGAAATACTGTTGCAGGCCGTTGGTTATTCTTGTGGTGGTGCCGTAAGTGCTTGTGCTGTTAAATATGTTTTGATATTGTTTAAGAATATCCATTGCGGAAAATTTTAGTTCTCCCTGTTGTTTCATGAATCTGTAAGAAGCAAAAGCATTCCAAAGAGACATCGGTTTTTCGAGATTCTTGTTTTTGGTATAATCAAAAGTGCTGTTGACAGTAAAGCTACGGGATAGGTTTACCGTTAGCCCCAGTTTTGTGGTGTTCGAGTTGGACGAAGACGGCGTTAATCCTTGGCCTGTCTGTTTTGTGTGATACTCTGAAAAAGATTTGCCTACGTTGAATACTATCAAGGATTTTAGCATAAACTGTAAACTGACCTGGTTGTTCAAACTGTTGGTTTGACTAATGGTGTATATATTGTCAATATAGTTAGGAATATTCTGTCCGCTCACGGAACCGTTATACATAAGTTGTATACTGCTCTTATCTATTTTTTTTGAAATGTTGAACCGATAATTCAGATTATAATTTTTGCTATTGTCCGCGTTCACATAATAGTAAGTCCTTTTGCCGGACTTATCATTGAACACGCTATCCGTTATCGGGTTTTGGGAATAGTTATAATTTCCGTTTAGCGAAAAGTTTATACTGTATAGGGATTTGGGATTTTCTGTGTTAAAATTACCATATATGGAAATATTATGGTTGGTGGTGTTCCCGAGGTTCGGGTTGCCTTTTCTGATATAATAGGCGTTGATGTCGTCCTCAATCGGGCGTAGTTGGTCTATAGAAGGATAGCTGAAATTCTTTTGATAAGAGATGTTCGTGTAATACTGGTATTTTTCCTGTTTGGCCTTTTGAAAGGAAACACTGCCCTCGTATCTGAAAAACTGAAACGAGCGACTAAGGTTTCTGTCGGCAAAAGTAGATTCGTTTTTATCTTCCTTGATGTCGTCCAGAAGTTTGAATTGCGTTGAGAAATACCAATAACCCTTCTCCCGCCATTTGTAAATGCTTTTAGCAAATTGCAACTGCGGTGTGTATTCCATAACCTTTCGCTGATTATGGTTAGACAATTTTTGGTTGATGGCATAAGCGCTGCTCAAACTGTCGAAATCAAAAGTCCTTGCATCATTGGTCTGTTTTGTGTAGGCCGCCCACTGCAAGAACGACATATTGATGCCCCAAAGACTAAACCTTCCGAAAATCAACCGCCTAAGCCCAAGATAATCTAAGGAAACGTCAAACCTTTGTGATTTATTGTCATTGTCATAGCGCCTGTTATAGGCTGTGTCCGAATTGTTGTCCGTGTAGGAATCAAAAACGCTGTTGATCGTCCTGCTACCGCTTGAACTGTTCAGATTGAGATTGGTGCGCACACTAAATTGCAATAAGGGATTGTTGCGGTCGGTTTTGGAAAAATTCATGCTTACCGATTGGTTATTGCTTTTGTTATGCTGCAAAGTATGAACGTCGTTTGTGCTTTGCAGGTTGTTTAGCGAATCCCTTACTTCTGTTCTTCGGCTATTGTCACTGTTGTTTTCGGAAAAACCAGATCTTCCGTTCACATCAAAATTATCGTTATAGCTGTTGGTCTTTATATAATTTACGCCGATATCATGTCGGCTGTTATCGCTGTTTCCCCTGCCGGTTTCGGTGATGAATTGTGTTTCATCCGGCGTGGTGCGGCTTTCCAGTTTGTTATCGGATGTAAAGTTGTCCGAACCGTTTTTGTTATAGTTTATCGTAATCCTGTCGTTCTGCCTGTTGTTGGTGGTTTCTATAAAATTGTGCGTAAAAACGCCGCCTATCGAATGGTTTTTGCTGATGCCGTCATTCCCAAACCGGCCCACGTTATACAGGTTGGGATTATAGTTCCTGTACGTGTTATTTTGGAACATCTCCTCAAGGCTGCCAATATTCTTGTTGATGTTGTTAAAGCCTCCACCAATGCCAAAGCTCGTGGTTTTGTTATAGGTCTGTAAGGATAGATCTGACTCAAATCTGTCCCGCGTGCCATAACCGATGCCGGCCTTCCCGAAATATCCCCGTTTGCTCTCTTCCTTTAGTTTAATGTTCATCGTTAACAAAGAATCCTGTGGTTTCTTTTCTATACTGGGCATTTTTGAACGGTCATATTCCTGATATAATTGCACTTTTTCTATGGCTGTTTTGGGCAGGTTTTGTGTGGCAATCCGGCTATCGCCCATGCCCATAAAAGGTTTGCCGTTAACCAAAACGTTTTTCACTTCTTTGCCGTTTACGGTAATCGTTCCGTCAGACCATATAGTGGTGCCGGGCACCTGGGTCAGCATTTCTTCCAGTACGGCATCGGGATTCATTTTGAAGGCAGCGGGGTTTATTTCAAGGGTATCGCCGTTCATGCGTATAGGCATATAAGAAACAACCGTCACATTATTGCTGTCGTTCAGCGCGGGGGAAAGCAATATGGTGGTTTCACGCAAAATGCTGTCCAGTGTGATGTGTCGGCTAAATGGGGCATATCCCACATAGCTCACGTGCAATAGCACTGAGTTTTTTATCGGTATTTTATCTATCGAAAAATTTCCTTGGACGTCGCTAAGTTTATAATTTAGCAAGGATGAGTCTTTGCCGAATGCACTCACCGTCGCACCTTCCAGCACCACGCCCGTCAGCGAGTCTTTCACAATGCCCTTTATCGTGCCAGTTTGGGCATGTGCACTATAAAAAAGTAGGAATGATAAGCTAGGAATTAATAATCGTATGAGGTGTATGTTGTGCATGTCAAAGTAATAAATAGAATGATGTTTATTCGCTTTTAAGTTTGTACTCTATGATAGCATGTTCCAGATAACGGGTGTTGTCATCTGCGGCAATTTTGCGGATATAATCCGGCCACACCATATTTTTGTTGTTCTTGTACAGTTCTTTAAGCGCGCCGAGCGGCACCACCATGTAGTACCTGCCGTTGAAGAGGCTGGAAGATCCTAAGGACAATTGTAGGTTGTATTGTGAGCTGTCGGCTTTTATTTTACTTTGGTCATATAGCACGGTGGTTTTCTTATCATATATATAGCTTCCATAATTATTTAGAAAGCCTATGTTAAGTTTGATAAACCTGTCATTTTCTACAAAATTATATATCTGGCGGAACTGCCATCCGTTATTCCTTTCATAGTTTTCGCGGGCTGTTTTGTTCTTGAAAGGCTCTGTGAAAAAAGAAGGCGGCAAGGCGTTTTCCTGTGGCAGCACGATTTTGTATATAGGGGAAACGCTATCGTTTTGAAACCGATATACTGTATCCGAATAAGGCCGCAACACAATCTTTTCATGTTTTTTTTCTGTAGACGCCAACATAGTGTTATTGTAGCTGCTATATAAAAAACGCGGTTCGTTCTGTTTGTTGTATGGAAAAAAGGCTTTCACCAGTTTATTGTCCTTATAAATCTTTAGCTCGTAATCTATCGAATCCTTGTATTTATCGCTGACGCTGATATTGGATTGATAATAATAGTCATCGTACAAGGTCGTTGCTTGCAGGATTTCGTAGGAAGTAATCTCAGACTTGTGGATCGTCAATGTAGGGTCGTTGATGTCTATATAATATTTCCTGAAATATTTCCTGTTTTTAGGATTGGCAAAGTCCGTCAATATCTGCAATCCGTCTTTTTCGGTCAGCTCGTATTTTTTATTGGCTCCCTTGAAAACAATTTTCTTTTCTTGCTCAACATAATAGAAATTTAGTTCTCCCAGATTTTTGTACGATACTTGTTTCCAAAACCGTCCTTCCTTATCAAACAGAGATATTTTTTTATCAACATAGCTGAGCACAAAGAAAAAGCTGTCTGTTACAAAAGTGTATGTATATTCACTGTTAATCTTATTGTTTGCTTTTTTCTCAAGCGGGATAATCCTGATGGAATCTATAAACATGGATTGTGATGCACCTTTTGCGCCCTTGGGGCTTATGTACAGTTTTTTCACCTGTGATAAAACACTAAACGGTAATAAAAAAAGCATTGATGATAACACTAAGCAGTACAATAGTTTTTGATTCATGCCATAGCGATTATGTTAGTAATAAAAATAGGCAATTGGTCTGTTAATGTTATCACAAATGTGATAAAGGGCTGAAATATTCAGTTTGATATTTTTCTGTTTGCAGATTATCTTTATATAATCTCTTTAATAAAGTATCGGGGTATAAAGCGGTAAAAAGATATGAAGTTTGGAAAAGTCAGTAATCCGGGCGAGATTGATTTCACGTTGCCGGGGTACAATGCGGCAACGAAAGCCGTTTTGAGCAAATACAGCAATACGGATAAGTTCGAAGTATATGTTGGTTGCGCAAAGTGGAACCGCGGTGATTTGAAAGGCTTTTATCCGCGCGGCACAAAAGACGAGCTTAGTTATTATGCCACGCAATTTAATGCCATTGAGCTGAATGCCACTTTTTATAAAATGCCCGATTATAAACAAGTCGTCACATGGAAAAATAAAACGTCAGACGGTTTCAAATTCTTTCCCAAGCTTACCGATGTCATTAGCCATTATAGGCGGCTGATAAACGTGCAGGAGCCGATAGAAGATTTTTGCAATGCCATCAGCAATTTCGAGGACAGGCTGGGCATGGCTTTTTTACAATTGCACGATAATTTTCATCCAAGGGATTTCGACAGATTAAAAACCGTGTTGGAGAATTTTCCGACGGGCATACCGCTTGGCGTGGAAGTACGCAATGCAGAATGGTTTAGCAATAAAGTTGTTTTGGATAACTATGCTGATTTACTCGAAAAGCTGGGCATGACAAATATCATCGTGGATACCGCCGGGCGCCGTGATATGTTGCACATGCGGCTGACAAGTCCTGTGGCCTTTATAAGATATGTTGGTTCCAACCACAGTTCGGATGTGCCCCGGCTGGATGATTGGATTGCACGCGTCAAAAAATGGCGGGCGCAGGGCTTACAAAAGCTTTATTTTTTCGTGCATCAAAATGTAGAAAAAGAGTCGCCTTTATTGGCCGCTTATTTTATCAAAGAACTGAACAGGGTATTCGGCTTGTCATTGCATATTCCCAGACATGAATCATCTCAGGGTAATTTGTTTTCTTAAAGAATATGATATAAATCATGTTAAAAAATGAGTGAAATTCGTTTTTTAACAAACGGAATAACTACCTTTAATTCCAGATTGCTGCTCATCCATCCGGTTGGAAAGGCTTGAATGTCGTTAGCGCGTCGGCCTTGTTTTCCATCCCCCTGCCTGGGCCTGTGTGGTTGATTTTATAAGAAATATTTTTAATCAAATTTTATAAATTCTCTTTATTATGACACACGAAAAACTGATAGAATTGTTGGGAGCCGATGCAGAGTTACTTTTAACGCACGAGTGCAAGACCATTGACAAATCCCTGCTTCACCTTCCGTCCGCCGGGCATGTGCAACAGGTATGGGCTGGCTCCAATCGTAACATTCAAACATTGAAAAGCCTGCAACAAATATTGGGGCATGGGCGTTTGGCCAATACGGGCTACGTTTCCATCCTTCCGGTTGATCAGGGCATAGAACATAGTGCTGGTGCGTCTTTTGCACCCAATCCGATATATTTTGACCCGGAAAATATTGTAAAACTGGCCATAGAAGGCGGTTGTAATGCCGTTGCTTCTACCTATGGTGTGCTGGCATCCGTTGCCCGTAAGTATGCGCACAAAATCCCCTTTGTGGTGAAAATAAATCACAACGAGTTCCTGTCTTACCCCAATACTTTTGACCAAATCATGTTCGGTACGATTAAGGATGCTTGGAACATGGGCGCAACAGCCGTGGGCGCAACCATATATTTTGGTTCGGAAGAAAGCCATCACCAGATTATCGAGGTTGCAAAAGCTTTTGAATATGCACATGAACTTGGTATGGCAACCATCCTTTGGTGTTATCTGCGCAACAGCGGTTTCAAAAAAGACGGAGTGGATTATCATGCTTCCGCTGACCTTACCGGGCAGGCAAACCATTTGGGCGTGACCATTCAGGCAGATATTATCAAGCAAAAACTTCCTGTCAACAACGGTGGTTATAATGCGATTAAGTTTGGTAAAACAAGCCCGTTGGTTTACGAAAAACTGACCACGCCGAATCCCATAGATTTGACCCGCTATCAAGTGGCCAATTGCTATATGGGGCGCGCAGGGCTTATCAATTCCGGCGGTGAATCCAAAGGTGCGACAGACCTTGCAGAAGCTGTAACAACCGCAGTAGTCAACAAACGTGCAGGCGGTATGGGGCTTATCAGCGGCCGAAAAGCATTCCAAAAACCAATGGTGGACGGAGTGACCTTGCTCAATGCCATACAGGATGTTTACTTGGACAAGGATGTAACGATTGCATAAGTGGATATTTATTTCACACGGTATACAATCATTATACGAAACGGGCTTTGCGCCCGTTTTTTTGTAATGTTTATGAGGGGATTATAGAACTTCCTTAGCCGTATATTTTTTACTTTTGCTGTTGCCCGTGTTTTATAAAGCATGGCGCATCTTTAAAAGTGGAATATAGTTTAAGAGAATTGTCTGAAATATGGGGCTTGCCCAACCCCGAAATAAGCGGGCAGGTAGATACGCTGTTGATTGATAGCCGAAAAATAGGCAATGCACAAACTTCGGTGTTCTTTGCGTTGGAAGGTCCGCGCCGCAACGGGCATTTATATGTTCCGGAGTTGTATGAAAAAGGTTTGCGCTATTTTGTCGTTTCCCAGCCTTTTCAAAAATCACAATATCCCAGTGCTGTTTTTTTTGTGGTGCCCGATGTTTTGGCTGCGTTGCAGCAATTGGCCGCCGCGCATCGTAACAGGTTTTCGTATCCGGTAATTGGTGTCACTGGCAGCAATGGCAAAACCGTTGTGAAAGAGTGGCTCTTTCAATTGTTGCAGCCCGACCATCATATCGTGCGCAGCCCAAGGAGTTACAATTCTCAGATAGGCGTGCCGCTGAGTGTATGGCAGATGTCGCCACAAAATGATTTGGCCATTTTTGAGGCAGGCATTAGCCAACGAGGGGAAATGGAAAAACTGCAAAAAATTATCCGCCCAGATATTGGTGTGTTTACAAACATCGGGGAAGCACACAGCGAGGGCTTTAGCAGCATGGCAGAAAAACTGGCAGAAAAGTTCAGGCTATTTGCTCATTGCAAGGTGGTCGTTTTGCCCGGTGATGACGCTTCTGTCAGAAAATGTGCCGCTGAATCAGGCATCCGTCCCTTCACTTGGGGCTTGCAGGAGGGCAATGACCTGCAGGTAATTTCTACCAAAACAGATAAAAACGACACTATTATCACTTTTTCTTATCAGTCTGTTGAAACAACGATAAGGATTCCCTTCACAGATGCGGCTTCTATAAAAAATGCCATTACCTGTTGCGCCGTTTGGGCGTATTTAGGCGAAAGTTTGGATAATTTAAAAGAAAGGATTTCCGCACTTCACCCGGTGAACATGCGCCTTGAATTTAAGAAAGGAATAAATAACTGCACCATCATCAATGATAGTTACAGTGCGGATATGGACTCGCTTGTCATCGCGCTGAATTTTTTGCAGCAACAAGCGCAGCAGCAAAATAAAACGGTCATTCTTTCGGATTTCATTTCCCGCACCGACGAGGAGAAGGTTTTTTACGAAAAACTGTTGGAACTGCTGCATACATACAGCATCGGGCGTTTTATCGGCATTGGAGAAACAATGAGTTCCCTCATGCCGAAATTATTAGCGGAAAAAGCGCATGATTATAAGGTAGAATTGTATCCGTCCACGGAAAATTTTACACGCCATTTTCAGCAGGCGTCTTTTAAGGATGAGGTTATACTTGTAAAAGGTGCCCGCGTGTTCATGTTTGAAAAAATTGTCGGGTTGTTGCAGCAAAAGCAACACCAGACCATTTTGGAAATAAACCTTGACGCCATTGCCCATAACCTGAAATTTTATCAAAAGTGTTTGGAACCCACCACCAAAATCATGGTGATGGTAAAAGCTTTTGCGTATGGTAGCGGCAGTGCGGAAGTGGCGAGGGTATTGCAATACAACAAAGTAGATTATCTGGGCGTGGCCTATACCGATGAAGGCGTGGAACTGCGTAAGGCCGGGGTGTCTGTCCCCATCATGGTGATGAATCCCGAAGAAAATGCCTTTGAAGCGATGACGGAGTATCAATTGGAACCGGACATTTATTCCCTTGCCGTTTTGCAGTCATTTGAACAACATTTGCAACGCGAAGGATTGGAGCAATATCCTGTGCATATAGAAGTAGAAACCGGCATGAACCGTCTGGGTTTTTCCGTGGAGGATATTGCGGAATTGGGAAGCTATTTAAAGAATAATTCCTACATAAAAGTGCAGTCCGTTTTTTCGCATTTTGTGGCCAGCGAAGACCCGGCAGAAGATGCTTTCACCCGGTATCAATATGAATTATTAGTGGGTGCGGCAAATCAATTGCGCTCGTTTTTGGACTATGATTTCATCCGGCACATCTGTAACTCATCAGGGATAATGCGTTTCCCGCAGTTTCAATTGGATATGGTGCGGTTGGGTATCGGGCTATATGGTATTTATGAGCAGCCCGATGCCGACCTGCAGCCCGTGGCCACTTTAAAATCCACCGTGGCACAAATCAAGCATTTGCAAAAAGGCGAAACGGTCAGTTACAACCGCCGTGGCGTGGCGAAGGAGGATATGACCATCGCCACGGTACGCATCGGTTATGCCGATGGTTATTCGCGTCGGTTGGGCAACGGTGTGGGCTATATGCTCATACATGGGCAACCCGCACGCGTGGTGGGCACGGTGTGCATGGACATGACAATGGTTGACGTAACACATATTCCCGATGTGCAGGAAGGGGATGAGGCTATCGTGTTTGGCCCTGGCCTGCCCATTCAAGCGCTCGCTGATGCAATCGGCACGATTCCTTATGAAATCATGACGGGTATTTCCCAACGCGTCAAACGTGTGTATTATGGGGAATAAAAGGGTGAGATTTCATCATGCAAAGGCTTAAAATCTTTCGTATAGCTTAATAAGGAATATACTTTTTCTCTTTTAGCTTCCCGAAACTTTATGTAGGTTTGCCACATCATGAGTACAGAAAAAAAAGTAAGGGTACGCTTTGCGCCTTCGCCCACGGGCGGGCTGCATTTGGGAGGCGTACGCACCGTTTTGTATAACTATTTATTTGCCAGGCAACATCACGGCGACTTTGTGCTGCGCATAGAGGATACCGACCAGACACGTTTTGTGCCGGGTGCTGAAGAATATATTTTCGATTGTCTTAAATGGGCAGGGCTTGAACCGGACGAAAGCGTGCAGCGCGAAGGCAAATTTGGCCCCTATCGCCAAAGCGAGCGCAAAGAAAGCTATCGCCTTTATGCCGAGCAACTCATTGCCGAAGGCCGTGCCTACTATGCGTTTGACACGCCGGAGGAGCTGGAGGAAATGCGCCGCAAATACCGCACGGAACAAAATCCTTCTCCGCAGTATGACCACAACATCCGGATGCAGATGCGCAATTCGTTGACACTTTCCGGTGAGGAAGCGCATCGGCTTTTGCACACCGACCCGCATGTGGTGCGCATCAAGATGCCGGAAAACGAAACGGTCACCTTTACCGATATGATACGCGGGGAAGTGAGTTTCAGTACTTCCGTGGTGGACGATAAGGTGCTGTTGAAGGCCGACGGTATGCCGACTTATCACTTAGCCGTGGTGGTGGATGATTTTCAGATGCAGATATCCCATGCTTTTCGCGGGGAGGAATGGCTGCCCAGCGCGCCCGTGCATGTGCTGTTGTGGCAGTATTTGTTCGGTTTGGAAAACATGCCGCAATGGGCGCATTTTCCGCTCATTTTGGGGCCGAACGGCAAATTGAGTAAGCGCGATGGTGCTAAGTATGGTTTCCCGGTATTTGCCATGAACTGGACAGATCCCAAGACGGGCGAACTTACCGAAGGTTTTAAGGAAAAAGGATTCCTGCCCGAAGCTTTCATTAACCTGTTGGCACTGTTGGGATGGAACGACGGCAGTGGTCAGGAAATATTTACGAAAGAGGAACTGATTGAAAAATTTTCGATGGAACGCGTACACAGCGCGGGTGCAAAATTTGATTTTGAAAAAGCCAAATGGTTCAATCAGGAATGGATTAAGAAATTAGATGCGGCCACCCTTGCGGAAAGGGTGAAACCGATACTGGAAGGTAAAGGGATTACCGTGACGGATGATGCCCTGTTGCAACGGCTTGTGGACATGGTGAAAGATCGTTGCTCACTACTGACTGATTTCTATGAGCAGACCGCTTATTTCTTCCGCACGCCGGAAACCTTTGATCTGCCCGCCATCCAGCCCAAATGGAACGAAGCCAAGGCTACATTTTTTAATGAGGCAGTCGCGCTTTTTCAACGGGCTGAAAACTGGCAGGCTGATACATTGGAGAACAGTTATAAAGAATTAGCCACGGCAAAAGGATTGAAGCCCGGTGAGGTAATGTTGCCCTTGCGCATCATGCTCGTGGGCGGCAAGTTTGGCCCGCACGTGTTTGATATTGTTGAGGTGCTTGGCTGCGAAGAAACTATTAAGCGGATAAAAATTGTGCTGGAAAAACTGGCACAATAAAGGTGATAAATGACGGTCGGGGTGATTGCACACTTATGGACTATTGTGTAAACATCCCAATGGTATGCTTTTTAGCATTAGTTAACAGGATGGAGTGACCCCTTCGACGGCGAAGGGGTTATGTTTAAATATTATGGCTATAAATGTAGGAATCCGAAGGATTCTATCGTTTGTAGTCGTCCGCTGTTATATACAAAAAAGGAAGAAACCTGTTCCTTTTTTGTATATAGCCAATAAACAGCCCATCTATATTGCACCGTTGAACGAAGCGTCGCAAGGACGCTGATAGTAGTGCTGCTGCCGACAAAATTTTATTTATCTCTACACTTAAGTGTAACCCTTATTTCTTGATGATTTGTGCCACAAGGTCAGCTTCAGTTGCCACTTTATTGCCCACGTAAACCGTGCCGCGCATTTCGCAAATGCCCCTGCGGATGGGGGCCGAGAGTTCCATTTTAAGGATCATGGTGTCGCCGGGACGTACCATTTGCTTGAATTTGCAATTATCTATTTTGAGGAAATACGTGTCATGCTCGCCGCCGCCGGCAAGGTTGATGGCCAGGATGCCGCCGCATTGCGCAAGGGCTTCTATCTGCAAAACGCCTGGCATGACAGGGTTTTGCGGGAAATGCCCCTGAAAGAACCATTCGTTGAAGGTTACGTTCTTAATGCCGACGATGCAGTTGTCGGTCAGGTCTATGATTTTGTCAACCAATAAAAACGGGAACCTGTGCGGTAAAATCTTTTCGATTTGTTGCAGGTCGTATATCGGCTGCGACGTGGGGTTGTAAGTGGGCACGTCCTTTAACCGTTTGTTTGCTTTTATGTGCTTTTTGATGAGCCTGGCAAACTCTACATTGGTGCTATGCCCCGGTCTGCTGGCAATCACGCGCCCTTTTACCGGATAGCCGATAAGGGCAAGGTCGCCGATAACATCCAACAACTTGTGACGGGCAGGCTCATTGGGAAAATGCAATTCAACGTTGTTGATATATCCTTCGCTTTTTACTTCGATATCTTCCTTGCCGAATATCTTTTTTAAACGGCTGAGTTCCTCATCGCCCACGGGTTTGTCCACCACCACTATCGCATTGCCCACGTCGCCGCCTTTGATGAGGTTGTGTTCCAGTAGCATTTCAAGCTCGTGAAGGAAGCAGAACGTGCGGCAGGGGGATATCTTTTCCTTGAAATTGCGCATGGTTTTTAGCTCTGCGTGTTGCGTGCCTAATACCGGTGAGTTGAAGTCAATCAACGTGGTGATTTGATACTCACGGGCGGGCATAATGACCATTTCCACGCGCTTTTGCTCATTGGTAAGGTACAAGTTCTCATCAATGGAATACCACACTTTAGCGGCCTCTTGCTCCACTACGCCCACTTCTTCTATGATTTCGATGAAATGGGCCGAACTGCCGTCCATGATGGGCACTTCCGGGCCGTTTATCTCTATCAGGCAGTTGTCCACGCCCATGCCCACTAATGCGGCAAGTACGTGTTCTACGGTGCTAACCTTGGCACCACTGCATTCGATGGTTGTGCCGCGGCTGGTGTCCGTGACCAAATCACAATCAGCCTTGATAATAGGCTTTTGCGGTAGGTCAACACGCTGAAACTGGAAGCCGAACCCGGGATTGGCCGGTTTTAGGGTCATATCCGCCAACACGCCGGTGTGCAATCCCGTGCCACTAATGCTTACCGCAGCGCCCAGTGTATGCTGCTTGTCTGGGTTAAAGTTTCCAACCATAGCTTTTCCTGATGATAGATTAAGGCGGCAAAGATACCCGAAATTATGTGTATGGCAAAGACCGAGCTGATGTTGGGGGGATGGCGTCGGGGGAGGGGCAACGTACCTTTCGCTTTCAAAGTGAATAATTGTGTCAATTGGGTGTAACAGAAGTTCCTCTTTCGTTTCTACAAGCCCATTTTTCAAGTTTCCCAATACGGGAGGAGCACTGCCTCTATGAACCCTAATGCTTTTTTTGATGGTATCTTTTTGAATGTAGAATTGATAATCTATGCCATCTCGATAATCTTTATAATATGATGTGTCATAGTTGCCAAATGGTATAGTGGTTATAAAGCTGTCAAGGGTTAGCCTGTCTGCGTTAGAAAGCAAGGCATAGTATAAAGTTTGGCTTTTTGGATTGTCAGAAAACGAGTAGGTGAAGCGTTGTCTTATGAACGCGGTATCACTTTGTAAGAACTTAATTGAAAAGCAAGTTGAAAAGATGTCGTTATAGGTAAAGTCAAAAGACTGAAAACTTTCTTGCGAGCTTGTTTTCCGGAGTTATCACAACTTATCAGAAGTAGCACTGAAAAGCAGAACAGGATGAATGTTTTCATAAACCGTTTACATAAAGATGCACAAACGAGATATCTTCATAAAAAGACCACAAACTCTCAATTAAAGTATGGCTATATGTTTACAAATATTTTGTCGGTTGTAGATAAAACGCTTTAACACGCTCATGAAACTGCCTTGGAATACTCATCCTTCCAGTGCAGTATTTCTTGGTTGTACGCTGCCTGGTTGGTCAGGTGCACGCATATCGCCGTCTTCGCCCCGGTGTAGACATTCGAATCGGGCAGTTTGCCGGACTGGACGGCGTTGTAAAAATCCGAAAGTGCGTACCACGTGCCATCCTTTGTGGGTTCGGGTAGGATGGAGGCCCCGCCCTCCTTGTCCCACGCAATCTTTGAGGCGCCCGTCACGCCGTCAACTATCTCCTCTTTGGAGGCCGCATTTTTCTCTGGATAAAAAACGCCCCGGTCGGTCAGCAGGGAAATGCTGCCTTTCGTGCCCTTTATCTTGAACAGGTAGCCGTCGCGGGCGTTGCCGCAGGTAGCGCCAAAGTTGCCGATGATGCCCTCTTCGGGATAGCGCAGCATGGCCTGCATGTTGTCGTAGGTCTCCCGACCGTCCTTGAAGATATCAATGCCGCCCGTTGCCTGGAACGTGGCCGGGTGCGTGTCGAAAGTCCAGTTGATAAAGTCCATCTGGTGCGACAACAACTCGGCGGCCAGCCCGCCCGAGTATTCCTTGTACATCCGCCAGTTTATCTGACGCTCCAAGGACGGGTCTGGCACGGGCCTGCGCCAACTGCCGTTCCTGTCCCAACGGCAGTCAATCTGGTTCACCTTGCCCAGCAGGCCGTTGCCGATAAGCTCCTTCACCTTGTAGTAGAGCGGCGAGTAGCGGTACTGGTGGCCTACCTGCACCACCTGTTTGGGGCGCTGCTTGGACAGCTCCACGAGCTTTAGCGCCTGCGGGATGTCGAAGGTCATCGTCTTTTCGAGATAAACGTGCTTGCCCGCCTGCAAACTATCTGCCGCGATGGGATAGTGCGTGTCGAGCGGCACCGCGATCACGACCGCGTCCACCTTTTTATCGTCCAGCAGTTCCCGGTAATCTTTATATGACCGTGCGTTTGACACGCCCGGTATCTTGCGCGCATCGTCCAGTCGAAAATCGAGGGTGTCGCATATCGCCGTGACGCTGAATTTACCGTCCAGTTCCTGCATGACGTGCGCGATGCCCTTTCCCCTGTCGCCGCAACCGATAATGCCTATCCGGATAACGGGTTGCCGGTGGTTGGCAAGGACGTTCATATTACTGACAAGCGCGCCGCCGGCCAACAGTCCCGCGCCCTTTATAAAATTTCTCCTTCTCATCCGTATAATTTTATCAGGAAACTGCTGCTCCCCGTATGAACCAATTGAACGGGAAAGGTTTTGATGCACATTTCCTTTCCGCTTTGGCGGGACAAGTTATGCGAAATATTTTAAAATGGGGTGCTTGTATGTTTTATTTCTGCCAATGGTGTTTATGAGGGTTCACGGTGAGTTGGCCGGTTTGGTGAATCGGGATATTTGAAAATTATTAACCTTGTTATTGCTAAAATTTAGTAGTAACATTAAGTTCAAGTTATACACGTCGCTGGTTGCTCCATGTCAAACTTATGTTATATATCCTTGTCTTTTGCCTTTCTGAACTTGGTTTTATCAATAACCTTGATTAGTTTATTTCGGCGAATCTTGAATTCTGTATTATAGAAATAATTAGGGCGAAATTCTCGGTTGAGCGTTACCTGAAATTCAGTTGGAGCATTTGTGTCAATGAGTATTTTAACGGGATCATAGCCAACTGCAAAAGTGAAAGTGAGAGTGTCCGATTTTATTACAGAGTCTTCAAAAAATATCAGGAATGGCCCATGTGACCGATAAAAAATGATGTCTCTATTTTTACAGATTGTATAAATAAGGATAGAATCTTTTTCTTGGTTAAGAAAAACGAACCTGGATTTATTGGCACCATTAAGTTCTTGTTTTTTTATATCAAAAAGTGAATTTTTAATTGAATCTGAAATACTATTTAACGTCAATTTATTTCCTTTAGCCCGTGCCCAGGTTCCTTCGGTATAAAGAAATTCATTACCATTGAATGCTAACTCTAAACCATCGCTCCAATATCTGAATTGATTATTGCTATCAAGGATGATAATACTTCTTTGATATGGTTGAGATGTATATTTCCCTAATAGATTTTTGTCTGTTATTTTACAAGAGCAGAATAGAATAATAGCAGATATTACCCAAAGTCTCATGGCAAAGGTTTTATAGCATTAATGGCAGATAATGCTCCAAACAACCGAAGTCTACCATATCCTCAGCCCGTTTATGACCCGCTTATCCGTTGTCAGCAGCGTTACATCCTTTTCGTTCACTGCACCTAAAATAAGGCATTCGCTTTGGAAATGGGCAATTTGTTTGGGCGGGAAATTCACGACTGCAATCACTTGTTTGCCGACAATCTCATCCGGTGAATATAGTTTCGTGATTTGCGCAGATGTTTTTCTGATACCAAAATCACCAAAGTCAATAGTGATTTTATACGCCGGTTTTTTGGCTTCTTTAAATACTTCAGCACTCATGACAGTTCCAACTCTCATTTCGATTTTTGAGAAATCGTCCCAATGTATCAATTCGTTAGGTTGTGCCATCGTTGTAGTGTCGTTGTTAAGGTTGCGACTAACTTATCAGTAGCTTTCAGCCTTACGCAAAAATCATCTTATAGTCCTGCTTGATTTTTCCGTTGGAAATATCCTTCAGCTTTCCCTTGATTAATTGTTTTTTAAGCGGCGGCAAAAGGTCAATAAAAAGCTTGCCCTCAATATGGTCGTATTCGTGCAGGATAACGCGGGCAGAAAGGCCGTTGAACGTGTCCGTATGCGGCTCAAAATTTTCGTCCACATAATTAATGGTCACATATTCAGGACGCTTTACATCTTCGCGGATGCGCGGGATGCTCAGGCAGCCCTCATTGTAAGCCCACGGCTCACCGTCAACTGCCGTGACGTGCGCATTGATGAAAGCTTTTTTCACCCCGGCGTCATCGGCATAGTCCAGGCGTTCTTCTTCGTCCATGTTGTCGAGCATTTGTTTGGTGTCCACCACAAACACGCGAATAGATTTGTTAACCTGCGGGGCGGCAATGCCAACACCGTTACTGGCGTACATGGTTTCCCACATAGAGGCCACAAACTCTTGCAGGCCGGGATAATCCGCACTAATGTCCGTGGCTACTTTTCTGAGTATAGGGTGTCCATATGCAACGATAGGAAGAATCATAAATCTAAAATATTAGCGACAAAGTTACGAAGAATATACGAACAACCGCGGGCGGCAACGCAGCGGTGCATGGGGAAATACCTATGTTTGTGATGATTTTTAGTGGATTACTTGTAATAAATTTCAGGCAGTACAATGAACATCAGGGCAATAAAACAATCAGATAATGAAACACTGGCAAAACTTATCCGTGGTGTCTTTGAAGAACATAACGCCCCTCAAAAGGGAACGGTATATTCCGACCCGACAACGGATAACCTATACGGACTCTTTCGGGCTGAAAGGTCGGTTTTATGGGTTGCCGAAGCAGATGGCGAAATAGTGGGTTGTTGCGGTATCTACCCCACCGAAGGCCTGCCCGAAGGTTGTGCCGAGCTGGTAAAGTTTTATCTTTCTGCCAAAGCACGGGGAAAAGGAGTCGGAAAGGCGCTTATGGAAAAAAGTATCCAGTCGGCAAAGGAGTTAGGTTTTACAGAAATCTATCTTGAAAGTATGCCTGCGTTTTCCAATGCGGTGAGCATATATGAAAAGCAAGGTTTTGACAGGCTTTCCAGTCCGATGGGCAATTCGGGACACACGACCTGCAATATCTGGATGATGAAAAAGCTGAAATAATTTTTTATCAACGAGGGGGTGCCAAGTATTTCATAAGGCTTCCCTGCCACGTTTTATCATCTTTGAACACCGCTGTCCTGCACAAGCTATATCCATCAGCGAGAAAAATATCCCTACCTTTGCAGGCGCATGAGTTTGGAAGTTTTGCAGGGAAAGTACACCGAAGACCCCCGCTGTTTGCAATTAGCGGATAGTATTTTATTGCCCGGTCACAAAGATATTTTTGCCGAAGGTTTGGTCGGCAGTTCCCAACAGTTTGTAGCGGCCAGCGTGCTTGCCCGGGCCAGCGACCTGAACCACCTGATTGTGTTGGAAGAGGCAGAAGACGCTGCTTATTTCCAAAACAGCCTGGAAAACGTAAGCGGGGCATTGGATATTTTCTACTTCCCTTCTTCGTTCAAAAGCCGTAAAAATTTTCAGTTGCTCAATGCTTCGCATGTGATGCTGCGCACCGAGGCGCTGACCAAACTGGCATCTGGCGGCAATAAAAAAGTGCTGGTCACTTATCCGGAAGCGCTTTTTGAAAAAGTGGTTATTTCCAAAACACTTTCAGAAAATATCATCCATCTCAAAACGGCCGATACACTTGACATGCCCGCGCTTTTGCTAAAGCTGGACAAATACGGTTTTGAACGAACCGACTTTGTTTATCAACCGGGACAGTTTGCTATCCGCGGCGGTATTTTAGATATTTATTCCTATGGAAACGACAAGCCTTACCGCATAGAGCTTTTCGGCAACGATATAGATTCCATCCGCATCATAGACCCCGAAACACAGTTAAGCGAACGTAAACTATTGCAGGTTTCCATCATTCCGAATGTGGACACACAGTTCACGACAGAGGAACGCGTGAGCCTGTTTGATTTTCTTCCGCAGAACACGGTAGTATGGCTGCAAAACAAAAAACTGACCACCGACAGATTGAGGGAACTGGAAGAAGATCTTACGGAATATCTGGAGTGGACGAACGGCGGGCATTTGGACAGTTTTGCCGAAAGCGATGAGTCGCAGGTAAAAAAAGAAGTGAACCGCGATGATTTTATCAGCGCGGATGTTTTTGAAAAAGCCTTGTCCGAAAAAACCGTTGTTCATTTTGAAAAACCTGCTGCGCCACCCGACAAAACCATCAGCTTTCACACACAGGCGCAACCGGCATTCAACCGCCAGTTTGAGTTTCTCATTGCTGATTTGCACCAGCACGAAAAACAGGATTACGGCATTTATATTTTTGCCGAAAACAGTAAACAACTGCAACGGCTTCAAACTATTTTTGATGACCTGAAAGCGGAAATTGTTTTTAATCCTGTCAACATTTCTATTGACCATGGCTTTTTGGATCACGACTTGAAACTGGCCTGCTATACCGACCATGAAATTTTTCAACGTTATCATAAATACCGCGTTAAGCAGGCTTACAATAAAAACAAGGCCATCACGCTGCGCACCTTGCGCGAACTGCAACCGGGTGATTATGTAACCCACATTGACCACGGGGTGGGCGTTTTCAGCGGTCTGCAAAAACTGGAGGTGAACGGTGTGATGCAGGAAGCCGTGAGGCTGATATACAAGGACAAGGATGTCCTGTATGTGAACATCAACTCGCTGCACAAAATAGCCAAGTACACTGGCAAAGAAGGTTCTGTGCCCAAAATAAACAAGCTGGGCAGCGACGCATGGGCAAGGCTCAAGGAAAAAACCAAGACCAAGGTCAAGGAAATCGCGTTTGACCTTATTTCATTATACGCCCAACGCAAGGCGCAACATGGGTTTGCGCACACGCCGGACAGTTATCTGCAAACAGAACTGGAAGCATCGTTTATATACGAGGACACGCCCGACCAAAGCAAGGCCACGGCAGATGTTAAAAAGGATATGGAATCTCCATCACCGATGGACAGGCTGGTGTGCGGCGATGTGGGCTTTGGTAAAACAGAAATCGCTATCCGCGCGGCTTTCAAAACATGCGTGGACGGCAAACAGGCTGCCGTGCTGGTACCCACGACAATCCTCGCTTTTCAACATTATAAAACTTTTAAGGACAGACTGAAAGATTTTCCGGTAACGATTGATTTTATAAACCGATTTAAGACCGCGAAGGAAAAGAAGGAAACTTTCGAGAAGTTGAAAGAAGGCAAGATAGACATCCTTGTGGGCACGCACGCGCTTTTGGCAAAGACTGTGCAATTCAAAGACCTCGGCATTTTGATTATTGACGAGGAACAAAAATTCGGCGTAGCCCATAAAGAAAAAATAAAAACATTGCGCACAACAGTGGACTGTCTTACACTGACGGCCACGCCGATACCGCGCACCCTGCAATTTTCGCTAATGGGCGCGCGAGACCTGAGCATCATCAACACATCGCCGCCAAACAGGCAGCCCATCCAAACGGAAGTGCAGGTGTTTAACGAAGATGCTATCCGCGAGGCTATTTATTTTGAAACGGAACGCGGCGGGCAGGTGTTCTTCATCCACAACCGCGTGAACGGGTTGGCAGAAATGGCCACGTTGATTCGAGGGCTTTGCCCCGACCTGTCCATTAGTTTTGCGCACGGCCAGATGGAGGGCAGCCAATTGGAGGAAAAAATATTGGACTTCATAGACCGCAAATATGATGTGCTGGTTTGTACAAACATCGTGGAGAGCGGCGTGGATATACCGAACGTGAACACCATCATCATCAACAATGCACATCAGTTTGGGCTGAGCGACCTGCACCAGCTTCGCGGGCGCGTGGGCAGGAGCAACAAGAAAGCGTTTTGTTACCTGTTGGCACCGCCGATGAGCACCTTGCCGACCGACTCGCGCAAACGCCTGCAAACACTGGAGCAGCACAGCGAGCTGGGCAGCGGTTTTCAGATTGCCATGCGTGATTTGGACATTCGCGGCGCGGGCAATTTGTTGGGAGGGGAACAAAGCGGGTTTATGGCCGACATCGGTTTTGAAACCTATCAAAAAATATTGGACGAGGCCATCCGCGAGCTGAAACGCACACGGTTTAAAGAATTGTTCCAGGAAGAAATCACGCGGGAAGACGATTTTGTGAGCGATTGCACGATTGATACGGATTTGGAAATCCTGATACCGGATGATTATGTGGGCAATATTGCCGAGCGTCTTTCGCTTTACCAACGCCTGAACGATTGCGACAAGGAAGAAGACCTGCAAAAAATGCACGTTGAGATACAGGACAGGTTCGGCCCTATACCGCCATCGGTGGAAGACCTGTTTGAAACAGTGCGTTGCCGCAAACTCGCCATAGCACTGGGTTTTGAAAAGATGACCTTGAAGAACGACGTGCTGCGCTGTCATTTTATCAACCGTCCGGATTCGCCTTATTTTGAATCGGATTTGTTCCAAAAGATTATCCAATATCTGCAAACAGGCACCAACAAGGCAAAGCTCAAACAAACGGAAAGGCTCTTTTTGCTCATCGCCGAGCCGATAACGGACATGGTGTCCATGCACCGTTTTCTGAAAGGATTACATGATTTTTGTTTCGGATAGTTTACACAATAGTAGCGTGCCGATATATTGTTGCAGAACAAGATTTTTCACATCAACGTTTTGGCTTTATTGACCACAAGCTGCACCACACCCGGTTTTTTGCCTTTTTCAAAACTGCCGTACGTTGCATCAATTTTTAACGCTTGGGCACCGTTCAGTGTTGCCCAGCGCAGCATTTCTTCCAGCATGATATCGGGGAAGTGTTTTCGAAGCAATTTTATTTCTTCCCAAATGCTTAACTGATGGTTCGAGGCAAGGCTATCCGTGCCCAATACTACCGTACAGTTATTTGCTAAAAACATTTTTACGTCAGGCAAGGTGCGGCTGATATATTCATTTGCATGGGGACATAAGCACCAAAATATTTTGTTCGGCAATGTTTTCGTGAAATCTATATCGGCCTGCGAAGTGTGCACGTTATGCACCAGCGTCAACGATTGATCGGGCAAAAAACGGCTTCCGTAAGTTTGCAGGCTTGTTTTTCCCGAAGGGATGAAATGCGCCGTATCGAGTTTCATCCGGCGGTACATATCGGCAAAAGCGCCTTCCTTTTTTTCAAACCAAAGGTTTTCATCCGGTGTTTCCTGATTGTGTATGCTGATGATGTCGTTATCGGGATAGCATACTGTTTTTTGCCATAATTCATCCGATATGGAATAAGGCGCATGCAGCGTGAGCGAAGACCGTGCTGCGGGAAGTTTTTCGATAAAGTCCAAAAAGATTTTTTCGAACAAATCAAAATTCTTTTGGGCTATCGCCGGGTCAAATCCCAGCACTTCGATAAAATTATGGAAATACAGATGTCCGTTCGCCTTTTGTGCAATGGTTTTGGTGGTGTTGCAAATGTCGCCCACTGCCACGATGCCGTTTTGCCGCATCTCGTCCACGGCATCGGCAATGGCCTGTTGCACCTCTTCCTCGTTGGCCGCGCGGCGTGTGACCACTTCTTGCACAAACCCCGCAAGGCCCGTGTTTTCGGCAATCTGCGCGCGCAGGTGGCTTAGTTCCAAATGACAATGGCAATTGATAAACCCGGGACTCAGCATCCCTTCCACATATTGTACGTCATCCCCGGCGTTTACCGCTTCGGTGATGGCTTCCACCGTTCCGTCGGTACGTAGTACCAATACTTTTTCCCCTAAAAGACGTTTTCCGTCAAAAACTTCCTCTGCCTGTAACTTAATAAAATCCATCGGTCTAAATCATTTAACTTTGCTGCCCTGTTTATCAAAAATAAACTATTCCGATGTTAGATAAATTAGAAGCAATAAAAGCAAAGTACGACCAGTTGGCCATTGCGCTTACCAACCCTGAGGTTGTGGGCGACAATAAGCGTTTTGCAGCCACCAGCAAGGAGTACCGCAGCTTTGAAAAAATAGTCAATGCCTATAACGAATACCGAAAACTGCTGGACGATATCGAGTTCAACAAGGAAGCGCTGAACGGCGACGACGAAGAACTGCGCGAATTGGCCAAGGAAGAGGCACCGGGCTTAGAGATCAAAAAAGAAGAGGTGGAGGCGCATATCCGCCAACTGCTCATCCCCAAAGACCCGCAGGACGAAAAGAACGTCATCATGGAAATACGTGCCGGAACGGGCGGTGACGAGGCCAGCCTGTTTGCCGGAGATTTGCTGCGCATGTATGTCAAGTATTGTGAAAAGCATGGTCTCAAAACGGCTGTCCTGAGCGAAAGCGAGGGCACCGTGGGCGGTTATAAGGAAGTGCAGCTTGAAATAACGGGCGATGATGTGTACGGTACGCTCAAGTTTGAAAGCGGCGTGCACCGCGTGCAGCGCGTGCCGGATACCGAAACACAGGGACGTGTGCATACATCTGCCGCCACCGTGGCGGTGATGCCGGAGGCAGAAGAAATAGATTTTGACCTGCGGGAAAGCGACGTGAAAATGGAAACCGCACGAAGCGGCGGCGCGGGCGGGCAAAACGTGAACAAGGTGGAAACCAAGGTGATGCTGACCCACATTCCTTCCGGCACGGTCGTCATCTGCCAAACAGAGCGTACACAGTTGGGCAACCGTGAAAAAGCCATGCAGATGCTGCGTACCAAATTGTATGAGGAGCAGGTGCGCAAACAGGAAGAGGAAATCGCCAGCCGACGCAAAAGCCTTGTCAGCACGGGCGACCGCAGCGCCAAAATACGCACATACAATTATCCGCAAGGCCGTGTGACCGACCATCGTATCAACCTCACGTCTTATAACCTGGATGCCGTGATGAACGGGGAAATTCAGGAATTTATAGACAGCCTGCAATTTGCGGAAAATGCCGAAAAACTGGCTAAGCAAGAATAAGTAAAACCGATTTTGGGGAAACGTGGGGCAAAAAATAATCTTGTCACTTTGAGGCGCAAATAAAAGCCAATGAAATTCTTTGCAATGACAAATTCTTTCGACTCGTCATGCCGAGCGCAACGAAGTGGAGTCGAGGGGAATCTCCTCAGTAGCAGCGGGGATTCCTCTGCTCGCTCCTTATGTCGCCCGATCGGAAGGGCGAAGCAATCAGGGTGAGTTTTTAATACTTTAAGAATACGTCATTCGTACAGCGGATGAAATAGACCGCTTTTCATTCCACTTCCACATTTTTGTTATACGAATGTGCTTTCAATGAAGTTTCCCAACGGCTCTTCATGTTTTTGCGCAGGGTGAGCACAAGGGGGTGCGCGGCGTTGTTGGTCGTTCGGAGGCCGCAGTACAAAATATATTCCCCTTCTTTGCCGTCCGCTATTTTTGACGCATCAAGGGTTTTCAATTTGTTATTTTCGCACGACAGTTTGGTCAGTTTCTTATTCCGCGTTATATCCAGTTGCGTAAGTTGATTACTGCCACATGCCAGTTCGGTCAGTTTCGGGTTATTCGTCATGTCCAAAGCGGTTAGCCGGTTCTTGTGGCACCACAGTCTGGTAAGCTTGGGGTTCTTTGTCAGGTTCAATTCGGTTAGTTGATTAAAATTGCACCATAGTCCTGTCAGTTCTGGATTTTTTGTTATATCCAGTTCTTTAATCTGATTGAAGTTGATGCTTAGCTCGGTCAGCTTCGGGTTCTTTGTCACGTTCAGCTCGGTCAACCGGTTCGCCGAACAGAGCAAAATCTGCAATCCTGTAAAAAGTTCTATCCCTCCAAGGGATTTTACCCTGTTTTCACCATCGCCCATAACATTGATAAAAGTGACCGATGCAGCTTCTGCAACCGAAAGTTTGCCGTTGCCGTCGGCATCCCATTGGGGATATGCTATTCCTTTATAAGTTTCCGCCTTGTTCATCCGCTTTTGGATGTATGCCTTGAACATGGGGTCGGTGATAACGCTAAGCACATCTGTGTCTTTGCGTGGGGCAAGCTTCTCTTTGCCACAGGATGTGAACATCAGCGCGACACAAATCAGGAACACAAGTACAGAAATATTTCCCGGTTTCATGGTTTCATTTTACTTCCACGTTTTTGTTATGCTCATGTGTTTTTAAGGTTGTTTCCCAACGGCTCTTCATGTTTTTTCGCAGTGTAAGGACAGGGATTTGCACGGTGTGCCCGTTGGCTGTCTGGTTACCGCAATATATCCGGTAGTCGTTTTCTTTGCCGTCGGCGATTTTCGAGACATCAAGGTTTTTTAATCTGTTATGGGAACAAACCAGATAGATGAGGTTCTTATTTTTCGTGATATCCAGTTGGGTAAGTTGATTATTGGAGCAAATCATATAAGCCAGCTCCGTATTTTTTGTCATGTCCGATTGAGTAAGCTGATTATCGTAGCAATCCAGCCCGGTCAGCTTTGTATTATTTGTCAAGTCTAACCGGGTAAGTTGATTGGCCGAGCAATCCAACCAATCCAACTCGGTGTTCTTTGTAACGTCTAATTGGATAAGTTGGTTACAGGAGCAAGACAGGGAGGTCAGCTTCGTGTTTTTGGTCACATCCAGTTTAGTAAGTTGCGTTCTGTTGCATACCAGAATCTTCAATCCCGTGAAATGCTCTATTCCTGACAAGGACTTTACACCACTATCGGAAACATTGATATAAACGACCTTTGCCGCTTCTGCAAGGGAGAGCTTGCCGTTGCCATCCGTATCCCATTTGGGGTGTTCTATCTTGTTATCGTCTTTGTCGTAATAAAACGCTGTCCTGTTCATCCGTTTTTGGGCATACGCCCTGAATATGGGGTCGGCAATGAGCGTAAGTACGTTATCGGTGATGAATTCGGCTTTCAGGGAAACGTTTGCCGCCGGCATGGTAAAAGTGGCCGGATTGGCGGCAGGGTCGCCGATGAGGTTTTCGGCGCCTGTCATGATTGTCCATTTTTTGAACAGGTATCCTTCTTTTGGGGCGGCGGCAAGGGTGATGGCTGCGCCATGGATAGTGGCGGTTGCCGTGCCGTTGGCATCGGCAGAAAGAGTTATGGTATATTTTGCCGATTTAGCAGAACCATCTTTGCCGTAGGATGTAAATAGCAACATGGCGCAAACCATAACCACCAGCATAAAAAGGATTCTCTGTTGCATAAGAATTTTTATAGGTTGGTTGTGTGTGGATTCACGTAAAGGTAGCACGCAGGTCAGCGATTCCTTTTCTCAAAACTTGAAAATCTTTGCGGGGTTTTGAGAATTTCAAGTTTTGGGAATGGTGGTTTTTCGCAAAAAGGCTGTTTGCTATGGCAAAAGGGTGAAAAAATGGCGCAAGGTATGACAACAAGGCTGTGCATCATGGTTCGGCAGGCTCACCATGACGTTCCTTATATGATTTTATTTCAATAACTTATAATACTTGTCAGCAGAATGATTTACACAGAAACAGGGCTAATGCTGTGCTGCCTGCGGTACTCGGCGGGCGTTACGCCCGTAACTGTAGAAAACTGGCGATAGAAGGTGCTGATGCTGGGGATACCGACCTGCTCGCCGATTTCGATAAACGACAGGTCTTCCTGTTCAGCTATAAGCCTTTGGGCTTCGGCTATGCGCAGCGAATTAATCCACGATTTGAAATTTTGCCCGTAATGCGAATTGATATATCTCGAAAGATAGGCGTAATTGGTCGTCAATTCTAAAGAGAGGGATTCCAGCGTGATGTCGGTATGGATAAATTTTTTTTCGGCAACCCACTTTTGCAGTTCATGCGAAAGCCTGCTGTCGTTTGCTTCCTGCCTTGTTTCAGGTTCGGCAACGGTGGCGGCCACCACGGGGGCAAAACGATGAAACAGGCTTACGTAGCTGATATATTTAATAGCAAAGTAAATATAGAAAAGTGTATAGGCAAAGGTGAAAATAATATAAAGAGTCTGGTTCACAAACAGCGAGCCGACGGCTATGAACCCCACGGCTGCTGCCATAAAAAACGCCCTTTTTACCCAGGCAAGCCTGCGCTCTTCATTTTCAGAGAAAAAATTGTCGAGTTTAAGCCTGTAGCGCTTGTATTCCCGTACAAATACGATGATATAAACCACTAATTGGACGCAATATAGCGCCAGCATAGTGTAAAACGAAGTGAAAAACGTTAGTTCGGAAGCGGTGAAAAGCACCGTCAGTAGTACGGCGGACGCTAACAACAAGGGAACGATATGACGCCATATTCTATGTTTGGTGATGAAGCCGAGGTTGATAAGCGTGATGAACGAAACCATGAACAGCAGTGCCTGAAAGGACGCGGCGATGAGCGTGAATGCTGCCACCAGTGTGTTTTCGCCAGATTCCCTTTGTCCGAAAGTTCCCCATAACCCTATTGCAGCGAGCAGGATATATGCCAGGGCAAGAAAGCAACGCGAGGTTCGGTAGTTTTTGAGTTGTGGTTCCCGGGGCACCGAAACCACCAGTAAACAGACGCCCATAACCAGTATGACTACAGCCGAGAGCAGCGTTATGAGGGTATATGAATCAAAATGCAACATCGTCAACTTTCTAAACATCACAAAAGTATGGCGTATTCGCGGTATAACCGTGAATTTTATCGGGATTTATTCGCTTGAATCACAATTATTTTGGTGGGATAGCGATGAATGGAAAAGATGATTCGGCCACACTTTTCGCGGCGGCCTATTTTTTATCCGAATGACCGAGGTCTTTGTCCGGCGCGGCCACATCCCTGACCAGTTGTTTCAATTCTTTTATTTCAGGAAAGCGGCCTTCGCGTTTGCGGTCAAAGAGGAGATTTTCGTCAATCGAAATTAAATAAGTGCCGCTGACCGGGCTGGGTTTTAGCAATACACCTCCCAAATCCTCCTCAAAAGTGGTCAATAATTCCTGCGCCATATAGGCCGCCCGCAGCATCCAGCGGCATTTGGGGCAATATTCGATAGTGATAATCGGTTTGGACATTTTTTGACAAATTAAAATCCCTGAACGATATTTCAGGGATTTATAAGAAGAATTTTCGCCTTTGCAAATGTTGTCACCTGCAAGCGGATGAAATAATGCGGTCGGTGAAAAACACCGATCATGGCATAAATGACGAGCATTATAGGTTATTGAAATAAAACTACATCAGAGACGTCATTCCGACTGAGCGACATAAGGAGCGAGTGGAGGAACCTTCTAAATCCAGAGACTTTTCGACTTCGCTGCGCTCAAAGTGACGACTTCATTGGCATCCTCTCTTTGATTTTGTTACGCAAAATATTTAACCCGCAATGACGAGGTTTATTTCAACGATGCCAGTGCAGCACTGTAGTCTGGCTCCTGTGTTATTTCCGGCACTTGCTGCGTGTAAAGCACTGTGCCGCTTTCGTCAATTGTCACAACGGCACGGCTCAATAAATTTTTTAAAGGAGAATCCAAAAGCGTTACGCCATAATCGCTGCCGAAGCTGCTGCGAAAAGCCGACAGGGATTCCACATTGTTCAATCCTTCTGCCGCGCAAAACCTGTTCAACGCAAAAGGCAAATCATTGGAAATGCACAGCACCACCGTATTTTCAAGCCCTGAGGCTTCTTCGTTAAACTTTTTCACGGACGCGGCGCACACGCCGGTGTCAATGCTCGGGAAAATATTCAGCACCAGTTTCTTTCCGGCATATTGCTGCAATGTTTTATCTGAAAGGTCTGTGGCGGTAAGTTGGAAAGAAGGGGTTTGTTCGCCTTTTTGCGGCAACGTGCCGATGGTATGCGCCTCATTTCCCTTAAACGTTACTGTACTCATTGTTCTTTTGTTTTATAAGTTGATTAATATTGCCCGAAGATATACATTAGAAAGCCAAAACACAAAAACTGTGTAAAAGCAGGGAAAGGCAAATGCCCAATCATATTATCCCCGAAAAAAACCGTTGCGAAGTCTTTTACAAGGTAATCTCCAAACCGTCAAACGCAAGCTGCCGCGAAGCCGGCAAGGTGGCGTTTACTTCGTTGTGCAGACCGAGCTGGTGCGAAATATGCGTGAAATAAGCCTGCGGGATGTCCAGTTCGTCCGCTATCGCGCGGGCTTCTTCCAACGTAAAATGCGAAATATGTTTTTCATGCCGCAGTCCGTTAAGCACCAGGACTTTGCTACCCTTTATTTTCTCTTTGGAGGCATCCTCAATGCTGTTGGCATCGGTGATATATGTAAAATTCCCAAACCGGAAGCCCAATACGGGCATTTTGTGGTGCCACACGGAAACCGGGGTTATCATCAGGTCGCCGATACGGAACGGTTCACTCTCCACCTCGTGCAGGTTAATCGCGGGCACGCCCGGATATTTTTGCGCGGCAAAAGCATAATCAAATTCCATCACCAAACGGTTCAACGTGTAGCGTGAGCCGTACACTTCCATCGGTTTTTGTTGAAAATAGTTGTAAGCCCGCACATCGTCAAGCCCCGCGATATGGTCTTTGTGCGAATGCGTGAAAATTACGGCATCCAAATGGCGCACGTCATGGGCGAGCATTTGCTGCCGAAAGTCCGGCCCGGCGTCAACCACCACGGTGGTCGTGGGCGACTGCACCATCACGCTGCTGCGCAGGCGTTTGTCCTTAGGGTTGCCGGAACGGCACACGTCACAATCACAGCCAATCATCGGCACGCCGGAACTGGTGCCCGTGCCCAAAAAGGTAATATGTAAAGAAGGCGTGTTTGACAAAATACCGGGATATAATAAATTTTGTAAAACGCAATACTGACCGCTATTTCAGCTTTTTCAGGTAAGCGCCGTAACCGCTCTTGATAAGCTCGTCGCCCAGCACTTCCAACTGTGCCCGGTCAATAAAATTGTTACGATAGGCTATTTCCTCGATGCACCCGATTTTCATGCCCTGTCTTTTTTCTATCACGCGCACAAATTCCGAGGCATCGGTGAGCGAGTCAAAAGTGCCCGTGTCCAGCCAGGCCGTGCCCCTGTCCAGTACGGATACATGCAGTTTGCCCGCTTGCAGGTACACTTTGTTCACGTCCGTAATCTCATATTCACCACGCGGGGAAGGTTTGAGGTTTTTGGCAATATCCACCACACTGTTGTCGTAAAAATACAGCCCCGGCACAGCGTAGTTAGATTTAGGATGAGCCGGTTTTTCCTCGATGGACAGCGCCTTCATTTCTTCGTCAAATTCCACCACGCCATAGCGTTCGGGGTCGGATACGGGATAGGCAAACACATAACCCCCGTCCACATCGGTCAGTTTTTTCAACTGCGTGCCAAGCCCCGTGCCGTGAAAGATGTTATCGCCCAGCACCAGCGCCACCTTGTCATCACCGATAAAATCGGCGCCGATGACAAACGCCTGCGCCAGCCCATTGGGCACTTCCTGCACCGCATATTCAAAGCGGCAGCCCAAGCGTGAGCCATCGCCCAATAACCTTTGAAACCCCGGGTTGTCTTCCGGCGTGGTAATAATCAGCACTTCCCTTATGCCCGCCATCATCAGCACCGACAAAGGGTAATAAATCATGGGCTTATCGTAAATAGGCATCAATTGTTTGCTGATAGCCTTGGTAATGGGGTACAATCTGGTGCCGGAGCCCCCGGCGAGGATAATTCCTTTCATGCTGATATTATTTATTGGTTTTAGCTAAACGCAACTTTTCAAGGTTAATATTTATAAAGAACGTTTCATTCGTGTTGTCTTAAAAAGGCAAGTTAGGTTTCATGGCGTGCCCCGTTCGCACAAAATCCACGCGCAAGACCCACGCGCCGGGCTGCTTTGGGGTTCGCTTCGCTTCCGTGCTGTGCACCGGCTTCCCTGCGGTCGTCGCCCGCCGCATCCCTCACGCGGCTTGCGCCCGTTTGTTAAATCGTCCAGCCGTCGTGCACCACGCCTACCAGGTAATACTTTCCTTCATATAGCCTGAACACCAACCTTACCGATTTCCAATCTAGCCCTGCGTTTTTGGACGAGCCGTCCAAATGGCTTTCGGTAAAATCCGCATCGGGATATGCGCTCTTGATATTGTCTATCGTATTCCCTGTTTTCAATACTTTATTCACCCCTTTGCTGCCGGCAGCCAAAAAATTTGCATCGTACACAAATCTGCCGAAATACTCGCGCGGTGTCAGTATGATGGCATCGCCGCTACCGTCGTAAGCGCCCCATTTGAGCTTTTTATTGCTGCTCACCAACGCATCAAAATCATGTTTGCTCACCTTGCGGTCGTTGGCAGGGTCTATATAAGCATAAGGAGAGAAGCGCACCCCTTCTACCGGGTGGATAAAGATGTCCAATTTAGTATACTCCTTGTTTTTGAAAACAGTCAGCACTTCTTTTGTCAGACTCATCAGCACACTGTCCTTATTTGCTTCGGTGATGTGAAAAACAGCGGCACTGTCCACGGGTTGACCCGGCGGTAGTTCTGATATATCCACATTTGTACTGTCGGTGGTATTGCCATCGGCAGTCTTGTCTTTTTTACCCTTACAACTAAAGACCAGCAAGGCACATACGGCCATCCATATTAAAAACCCCTTCCTCATGCGCGAAAAATTATATGATGAAGATACATTTTTTTAAGCTGCCATGTTTTAAGATAGTGGTAAAAATTTAAAAAGGCAGGTCATCATTGTTGGTGTCACTGTTAATGTCAGAATATTGCCCCGGCAGGGCCGTTGGCTCGTCATTATACGATTGTGACTGGGCGCTCCCCCCCGCCGGCTCTATTTTCCATGCCTTCACATCAGTGTACCAACGACCGTTATACTCTCGGCTTTCCACATCAAAAGAGATGTTAAGCGACTTGCCCACTTGTAGTACGCTTTCGTTTATCTTATCCCCCCAAATGCTGATGCACACTTTTTTAGGATATTGGCTTTGTGTTTCGATAATAATGTCCTGTTTCTTCCATTCCCCGTTGCGTCCCGTGCCTTTTTGCAGGGGCAGCAACTGAACCAAGGTGCCCGTAATTTCCATGTTGTAAATAATTATTATATAAAAAGCTGGCGCAAATATAAGCCGCACGGTTGTAGAAAAGGAGGGACTGGCGATATTTATTCGAGCAAATCTATATCCCCCGCGCCTTTTTATGTACATTTGCTAAATTTCCCTTGCGTATTTTTTATTGTTTTCGGTCGAGGGAACGCCCGTGAAATTTATCATTTATAGGCCACGCACAGGATAAAGGATAAATTTCATGTACGTTTCTTTGCTTTGTGCCAAAACAACGATGCCGCAAAGGGAAATACAATTATTTTTACGGCCTGAACAAGAATAGATTTTTTTATATGGGTAAGATTATAGGTATAGCAAACCAAAAAGGAGGTGTGGGAAAGACAACAACGGCCATCAACCTGGCGGCTGCCTTTGCCGTGCTGGAATATAAAACATTGCTGGTGGACGCCGACCCGCAGGCGAACAGCACCACCGGTGTGGGCTTTGACCTTCATAATATTACTCGAAGCCTGTATGATTGCATGACCAATCAGGCAACAGCGAAGGACGTAATCCTGAAAACCGAAATCCCCAACCTCGACCTGATTCCCTCGCACATTGATTTGGTGGGTGCAGAAATAGAAATGATTAACCACCCTGAAAGGGAAATGGTGCTAAAACGCGTACTGGACGAGGTGAAGAGCGATTATGACTTCATCGTGATAGACTGCTCCCCATCCCTCGGTTTGATAACCGTAAACGCGCTTACCGCCGCCGACAGTGTGGCCGTGCCCGTGCAATGCGAGTTCTTTGCGCTGGAAGGATTGGGCAAATTATTGAACACCATCAAAATTGTGCAAAAACGATTGAACACCGAATTGCAGATTGAAGGCATTTTGATGACGATGTACGACTCCCGCCTGCGGCTTTGCAATCAGGTGGTCAGCGAGGTGAGAAGGCATTTTGAAGGAACGGTTTTTGAGACTATCATACACCGCAACTCCAAGCTGAGCGAGGCGCCGAGTTTTGGCAAACCCGTCATCCTGTACGATGCCAATAGCAAGGGCTCGCTCAATTACCTAAACCTGGCCAAGGAAATCCTGCAAAAGAACAATCTTACCCGGATAGCCAACGAAGACAAAGTAATAGAATAATTTTTTTGATACCCGCTTTTAGATATGACAAATCCCAAGCAAAAAAAGGACGCATTAGGTAAGGGCATCAGGTCTTTACTGGGCAATATTGATGCCGAGTTGAAAAGTGGCGGCGACTTGAGCAAAACCGTTGTAGAAAACGCGACTGCCTCTTTGCGCATCGCGGTGTCTGAGATAGAAACCAACCCCAAGCAACCCCGTCGCGACTTTGATGAACAGGCGCTGAACGAATTGGCGCAATCCATCAAAACGCACGATATCATACAGCCGATTACCGTTTCCAAGATGGCGAACGGCAAGTATCGGCTTATATCCGGCGAACGCCGCCTGCGCGCTTCCAAAATAGCTGGACTGAAAGATGTGCCGGCTTATGTCCGTCAGGCCAATGATGCGGAATTGCTGGAACTGGCCTTGCTGGAAAACCTTCAGCGCGAAGACCTGAACGCGATAGAAGTGGCGCTTAGCTATAAGCGTATGATGGACGAACTGGCTTATAGTCAGGAACAAGTGTCGGAACGCATGGGGAAAGACAGGAGCACCGTTGCCAATTTCATCAGGCTGCTGAAACTACCGCCCGATATTCAATTAGCCGTGCGCAATGCAGAAATAAGCATGGGCCATGCGCGGGCGCTCATCAATGTGGACACGGTGGAAAGGCAGTTGTTTATTTTCAAGGAAATAAAAGAAAAAGGATTGTCCGTCAGGCAAACCGAAACGCTGGTACGCAACCTGTACAAGCAATCTGGCGGTGCCAAAAAACCTGCCAAAAGCGGTCTTTCTTCAAGTTTTCAACGGATAGAGGACAAGCTGGCCTCTCAATTTGACACCCGTGTAAAGCTACGCCATAGCACCAATGGCAGCGGGCAGATTACGTTCGATTACTATTCGGTAGAAGAATTGAACAAGCTGCTTCAAAACTTTAACGTATCCGTTGACTAAATAAGCTTTTTATTTGCAGCATGTCGCCTATAAAGAAAATATCTTTTTTATTTTTTCTGTTATCCCTTGTGTGTGTGTGCAAGGCGCAGGTAGTTGATACCACGCTTGTAAACAAAATTCAAGAGGTAGGGGACACGACTATGCCGATACGGATATCCGTAGATTCACTTTTGGCACCTTCAAAGATTGACAGCGTAAAAATAAAAGACCCTCACGCGCGCAGCCCGCGCAAGGCGGCCATACGCTCGGCCATATTGCCCGGTTGGGGGCAGGTATATAACAGAAAGGCATGGAAAGTGCCTATTGTATATGCCGCGCTTGGTTTTACGGGTTGGTATTTTATGGATAACCTTCATTGGTATAAACAGACCCGTTTGGGTGTGCAGATTTTGTACAGGCTTCAAAAAAATCCACAGGACAGTACGGGATATAACAAAATAAACGAAGATTACGTAAGGGATGCCGTGAACAAAGGACGTGTAAACGAACTGACATCCTATCGCGACCAGTTTAGAAAAGACATTGATTACGCGGCGATATACTTTTTGGTTGCCTGGGCTTTGAACGTGGTGGAAGCCTCGGTGGACGCGCATTTAAGCACGTTTGATGTGAGCCCTAATCTTGCGTTTGAAATAAAGCCCGGGTATAGTGATTTAGCCAAGACCAACGGTATTAGCCTTGTCCTGCGATTTAAGTAACGTTTGTTAACGAACGCGCACAATAAATAATCATCTTTAAATTTATAAATAAAGCATTATGAATATCGCCCTTATCGGATATGGCAAAATGGGCAAGGCCATAGAAGCTATTGCCCTGGAGAGAGGCCATAACATCCTCCTGAAAATAGATGTCAACAATAGCCATGAGCTCACGCCGGAAAATATCGCCAAGGTAGATGTGGCCATCGAATTTACGGGGCCGCACACGGCGTTTGATAATATCACCAAGTTATTAAAGATGGGCGTGCCGGTGGTTAGTGGCTCTACCGGATGGCTCGCAAAGATGGACGAGGTGGAAGCGCTCTGTAAACAACAAAACGGCACTTTTCTTTATGCAAGCAATTTCAGTATCGGCGTGAACCTGTTCTTTGAGCTGAACAAGAAGCTGGCCGCAATGATGCACCCGCACAAGCAATATGAAGTATCCTTAAAAGAAATTCATCATACGGAGAAAAAAGATGCCCCCAGCGGCACGGCCATTACGCTTGCCGAAGGCGTGCTGAAATCCTATACTGAAAAAGGCAAATGGGTGAACGACACAGCACCGGCAGCAGATGAACTGTTAATCGTGAGCGAGCGCGTAGACCCTGCGCCCGGTACGCATATTGTCAATTATCATTCCGAAGTGGATGATATTACTATTACGCATACAGCGCATAGCCGCAAGGGCTTTGCTTTGGGCGCAGTGTTGGCGGCAGAGTTCGTAAACGGCAAAAAAGGGATTTTTAACATGAAGGACGTGCTGGGGATTTAAGGCATGGCGTTGTTTTTTTGATATAGGAAAACGAACAGAAAACAGTACGAGGTGTTTGTATCAGTTGATGCTTTTGTGTGTTAGGTTTTTGAATTTACATAAATGTACATCGAAATAAATTTGGTTCATGCAGGAAAAGATAGATAAGATAAGCCTTTTGTATAAAGAATGGTGCGGTAGCGAGCCTGACTCAATTGATATCTTGCAACAGGCAGGCAGCGAGCGGCGATATTTTCGTATCTGGCAAAACGGCAAATCGGTCATTGGCACTTATGGCGCGAACGTAAAGGAAAACGAATCCTTTCTTTATTTTTCAAAGCATTTTGCCGAAAAAGATTTGTCCGTGCCGCACATTTATGCCGTGAGCGAGGACAAGGTTTATTATCTACAGGAAGATTTGGGAAACATATCGCTCATCAATCGTTTGGAAAGTGAAGGTTATACGGATACTATTTATGCTTTGTTCAAACAAAGCCTGCAACAGCTTGCCCGCTTGCAGGTAGAAGGCAATAAAGGTCTTGATTACACCCAATGCCTTACCAATAAAGAATTTGGCAAGCAGGCCATCATGGCTGACTTGTTGTATTTTAAATATTATTTCTTAGATGCACTTCGCAGGCCTTACGACAAGCAAAAGCTGATTGATGATTTTGAAGCACTGAGTAACTATCTCACGCACACGGATTATAAGTTTTTTATGTTCCGTGATTTTCAAAGCCGCAACATTCAGGTTAGGGAAGACGGAACCGTTCATTTCATAGATTATCAGGGTGGCATGAAAGGCGCACCGCAATACGATGTGGCCTCGCTTTTATGGCAGGCCCGCGCCAACCTACCCGAGGAATGGAAGAAAAACCTGCTCATTGACTACATGCAGGCGTTGGAACCCTTGCTGGATAAGCCTTTGAACAAATTGAGCTTTATTAGTCAATATAACGGCTATGTGCTTATCAGATTACTTCAGGTGTTGGGTGCTTACGGTTTTCGCGGATTGTTTGAGCGCAAGGCGCACTTTCTCACCAGCATACCGTTGGCGTTGCGCAACCTGCGTGCCTTTCTGCAAGACCATGCCCTGGGCATTGCATTGCCGGAATTTGAAAAGGTATTGCAGATATGTGTGTCGGAAGACGTGATAGAAAGTTTCACGCCTGTGCAGGCAACTTCCGAAACACCTCTGGTGGTGAGGGTTTGCAGCTTTTCTTTTAAACAAGGACTTCCCGTGAAGGATGACGAAAACGGTGGCGGCTTTGTGTTTGATTGCCGGGGCATCCTGAACCCGGGGCGTGTGGAAAGCATGAAAACGCAGACCGGGCGTGATAAGGACGTGATACAGTTTCTGGAACAACAAACAAAAATGCCCGAGTTTTTGAACAGTGCTTTTGACATGGTGGATATCAGTGTGGAAGATTATATCAAGCGCGGGTTTGACAGCCTGTATGTGAGTTTTGGCTGCACGGGCGGCCAACACCGCAGTGTGTATGCCGCCGACGCACTGGCTCGTCACCTACGCAATAAGTTCAAAGTAAAAGTGCAGTTAGACCATTATGTGCAGGATGCAAAGGGCTGGGTGAACGGGAAAGAGTAATAGAATTTATGGCCTAAAGCGATAAAAAATTACATCATAAAAAAGGAGAGGGTACAAATTATATCTTCTCCTTTTTTATGCACCAATCGGCTATCAGATTTTTTTTAGAAACTATCCTGCTTACAGATAGTTTAGGTTTGTCTTGGGCGTAAGCGCCAGCAACGTTTCATACATCAGGCGGATGGTACTCTCCACGTCGTCTTTGTGAATCATTTCCACCGTGGTGTGCATGTAGCGCAACGGCATAGATATCAGTACAGACGGGCATCCGTCATTTGCATAAGCAAACGAGTCCGTGTCGGTGCCCGTGCTACGACTAAGCGCACGCCATTGCACGGCTATCTTTTTATCTGCCGCTACCTTTTCCACAAAAGCCAGCAGCTTGTTATGGATGGCAGGTGCATAAGCGAGCGAAGGCCCTTTGCCACAGGCCACATCGCCTTCGATATTTTTATTAATCATCGGCGTGCCGGTATCGTGCGTAACATCGGTGATGATGGCCACATCTGGCTTGATGCGCCGGGCAATCATTTCCGCGCCGCGCAGGCCGATTTCTTCCTGCACTGCATTTACCACGTAAAGGCTATAGGGCAGCGTCTTGCCGTTTTCCTTTAAAAGCCTTGCCACTTCCGCAATCATAAAACCGCCGATGCGGTTATCAAATGCACGCCCTACATAAAAGCCATTAGCCAGTTCATCAAAACCGTCTTGGTAAGTAACCACCGCACCTACGTGAATGCCCAGTGCCTCTACTTCTTTTTTGTTGGAAGCGCCACAATCAAGCCACAGGGTTTCAACCTTGGGTTGTGCATCATCCCTGCCTATGCGCGTGTGTATGGCAGGCCAACCAAACACGGCCTTTACAGGGCCTTTCTTGCCATGGATGATGACGCGTTGCGCGGGTGCTATCTGATGGTCTACGCCACCGTTCCGTTTCAGGTAGATAAGCCCTTTGTCCGTGATGTAATTCACAAACCAACTGATTTCATCGGCATGTGCCTCGATGACTACCTTAAATTCTTTTCCGGGATTGATGATGCTTACCGCCGTGCCATAAGGGTCTACAAATTGTTCATCAGCATAAGGTTTTAGATAGTCAAGCCAAAGCTTTTGTCCCCAGGTTTCAAATCCTACGGGCGAGGCATTGTTGATATACTCTTTCAGGAATGCCAAAGATTTGGGCGTGGTTAGGCTCTTTGGGGTTTTCGTCTTTTGTTTCTTTGTCGTTATTTTTTCAGATTTTGCCATGGTAAAATTTTAAAAATCAAACTTACAGGAAATTTTCCGTTCACGGATGAAACGGAAATGTTGGCATGTGCGGTTTACAAATGTGCATGGTGTGCGTTGGGAAACCATTACCGATAACGGATAGGGCTTTATGCAGGTTGGGAATTAGTATTACTTCTGCTGATTGAAAATATATCGTTGAAGTTAAGCACAAAAGCTAATAGTTATTCGTCTGCCTGAACTGAAGCCGAACAGCGAACAAAAAGCCGAGGATATATTCGTCGTGCCGCCATATTGTCAAATCGATTTGTTGGCAGAAGTTACTTTGTTCTGTAAGAATAGGTTGCTAACTTATACACTTTATTATCTACAACAGTGTATTTCGTTTTGATTCTTCCTCTCCTGTCGTATCTGTATTCATGAAATTGATTGTCACTACCCGGTCCACCAGTATAAACAATCTTATAATCAGCTTCTGGAACTCTTCTTATGGTTCTACGTCTTAATTTACCGTTTTGATAATATTCAAGATTCGTTATCTCCTGATTATTATCATTATCTATAAACTCTTTTTTTGTCAGCAAGTCATTCTGATATGTCAAAATAAAAGTTTCATCAACGCGATTATTTATTTTTTTATTTGGCAGGTAATGATAGGACCTCCTTTGATAGGTTAAAGTAGAGTCACCTACATTTTTTACCAGTCTATATACTATGGAATCTTTGTCGGAGAAAATACATTTTTGAAATGAAATTTTATTGTTGATATAAGAGTATTCATATTTTGTAGTGTCGACTTTATCAACCTTGCTTATAGCATCTATGGCTATTTCATAGATAATATCATTATTGTAATTATATCGATAGAGGGTTCTCCTTAAAGGTTTTTTCTTTTTATAATTACTTTTCTCGATAATTCTTCCTAAGGAATCAGTCCTTTCCAAACTCCAATAACCCTTTCCTCCACTTCCATTAAAGT
This sequence comes from Niabella sp., assembly GCA_047601605.1. GTDB lineage: Bacteria > Bacteroidota > Bacteroidia > Chitinophagales > Chitinophagaceae > Niabella. Next base: position 79,815 of record JASGIU010000002.1, on the reverse strand, counting down.
ATTTAGCTTTGATAGTGTTTAGGTCAGGGTAAAAACTTTTTTCATAAAAGATTTGCCCCTTTGACATCATAGCACCCAATAAAATTATCAAGGTTGAAAATATCTTTTTCATAATTTCTGATAAATGTAATAAGTTTTAAATTCTACAGGGTATTTGAAAACCGCCCAACGCTAAATCAAAGCCTGTAGCTTCATCACTTTAAGGAGTTTCAGCTTATTATCCAATCAAATTTTTATACTATTATCCATTCTATTAAATAACTTTTTGAGTAAAATGCTTTCAAGTGAAAAATAGCGTCCATCCCTTCCGTATGCAAATTCAAATACTGCTGTTTACTTATTATTATCAAAAACCAAGCGGCTTATAGAATAAACGTTTAAAGTTGGGGCAAGTTTAGAAACAGAATCCAACTGATTTTTTGATAAACACTTTACATATGGCTTCCTGCTTGGAAAGGTTGTGCCATTTTTTGCAGAAATGACCATAAATGTTTCATTAAGTTGATTTTCATTCCAAAGGCTCTCTTTTTTAGTTTCTCTTGAATTGTTTATAATCTCTAATAAAAATTTTTCATTATGAAGCGTTTGAGCAGAAAGGTATTGATCTGGTTTATCTCACTTATAAAAGATGCCGGTCAAGGTTATTTCCATAATGACTGCTCTGAATTATTTCTGCCAACGTCCCGGCGGCTTTGCGAAGTGGCGGCTCAACTCAACTTCAATTCGGACAAGCACCAAAGGTTATTCCAAGCACCAAAATTCGGGCAAGCACTTCAACCTCCATTTCGCAAAACCGCTTGTTGGCTGCTGGCGTTTATTTGTCATCATTTTCCAGAATTGGCCCCTTCCCAACTTCAAATGTTCCTTCGTAATATTTTTTTCTTGTTTCAGCGACTTCTTCAATCCATTTTTCAATACCGATAAGTTTCATTCGACAAAGATTATACACTTTCATATTATGTGGATATAGAGAGCCTTTTTGAGTAGGCATTAACAATTTACAGGGAAAATCAACACATTCATAACAATATGTTACACCCTTTTCGTGTGCACAATCCCAAGTAGCACATTGTCCATTCGCCCATTTGCATTTTCCTTTTTCGTCTCTGCAGCCTTTACATGGGGTTTCTTCTATCGGTACTTTTAAATATTCAGAAACCTGCCGTTTGTATTCTTCTGTAATATTACCCTCATAAGTACCGCAGTTAAAACAATCTAATCCGCACGGTGCTGTCAATGCTATTCCGTTCATTTCTTTTTTTTAAATTATTATTTGTCTTTTACTAACTTCTCTATCTATTTGTGTCGTCTTGTACCAAAATTTCAAATTCTAACGTCTTTGCCAACTGCACTTTCGCCCTCTTGCAGCCAACGCGCCGCGTATTGGCGATGGGCGGGGTTTTTAGCACTACTGTTGATACGAAGAACGAATGTTGAATTTAGCACTTCCGTTAATACGAAGCCGTTCAGCTCGCCTATTGCCAATACGATGTTATGGGCTGGGCTTCTCTGTTTATCGTAAGTAAAAGTCAAATCCTGTCAATGGGTTTTGATTAAAGTATTTTTTTTCTTCGTGTCGTTCAAATGCAAATTGAAACATCTGATTAGCTCTTTCAAGTTCACCTTGTTTTGGTTGAGTAAAATAAGTTGTTGTCTTGTTTCGCCATTGTTGCAAGTACCCTAAACTTAATTGTCTGATGTTTTCGTTCTCGTCAATAGTCCCAATCATTATATCGGCAATAGTTGTCCATTTACCAACCTTACTAAATAGTTTAAGCATTGACTTCTTTAATTCATATTGTCCGTTTACATAAATTTCTCTTGCCTTTTGTAAAACTTCGTTTGTCGCTGTATTTGAAAAATATTCAATTATGATATTTCGTATCCCTATGTATTCGCTGTCCAAATTTTGTAAGGCAAAATCATAGGCTTTATCGTTGTCCAATTGTTTAAGTGCCAAAAATGCCGTCTTTCTTATTTTTATTTTTGTGTCAGTTAAATACGGAACTATGCTTTCAACAAAATCCTTTCCGTTTGTTTCAGCAAGTCCACTCAATGAACCAATAATATTTACCCTGTTTTTTAAGTTGTCATTATAGATTTGGGGGAAGTCAGTAATACTATTTTTTAGTGTGTAACGAGTAAAATCACGAATAGAAGCTGAATTGTCAGCAAGCAATGTGTACGCAATTTTTGAAAAATCTTCTCGCCCTTTCAAGTTGTATAGTGTCTGTAATCTTATTCTTGCAGATTTATCTTTTAAAAGTTTATCAATTTCATTTTGAGTTAATTTGTCGAAATGAAGTAATGCAAAATTGCGAACTAAAAAATGCTTGTCATTTAGTAAGATTTTCAATTCATCGAGTTCAATACTTGTAGAATTTGTAATTTGTTTTGCAATTACAATTCTTGTTCTGTCCGAAAATGTTTTGAAGTTTTCAATTACAAAGCTTTTGTTCTTTATAACTACAAAGTTCATAATGTCAGAATGAACCGAACTCAAATCAGTTCTTTCAACTTTCTGTAACCATTCGAAAATTGTAAGGTTGTTAACAAGTGCATTGATAAACTCTGGCTTTTTGAAATTTTCAATACTTTTTAAAGCTGTTTGTCTAACGGCTTGAACCCAATCAGCCAATCTGTAAACGATGAATTGGATTGCTTTTTCATTATTTGTCTCGCCAAGTCTTTTAACTGCCTCTTCTCTAACATAACCGCTACTATTAAGTGTAGCAATAGAGTAGAGAGTTAAGCATTCTTGTTGTGAGAAATTTTGGCTGTAAAAATCAATGTCTGATTTGGAAATGTCACAATGTTTTAAGGTATCGTAAAAACCTTTCTTTGTTTCAATTTTCTTGAACAGTTCAATTATTACGTTACACGTTGCCTGTTGAATTTCTTTGTTGCCGTCTTTGAGAAATGGAATTATATTTTGGATTGAACTTGGATAACCAAATTCTAAAATTTTAGTCAGGGCATTAAGTCGTTCTTCAACATTGTCTATTTTGAAAAGCCAACCTTGTTTCTTCTGTCCTAAAATTTGTATGTAGTTCCAAAATTCCATTCTGTCAGTTCTTTTTTAGGGGGTGCGGTCTGTTAGCCTTGCCCATAACGCGTAAATATGCGAAACTCACCTATTTTTAAATGTTTGTTTTCGTTTGTAACCGTTTACAAGCGGCTATTTCTCAAAAATGAAATTATTAGGAGGTATCCATTGTTGGCAAATTTGAGTTATAAAGATAGGCAAAGAAAGCTCATCTATGCCGCCCTCTTTTCTGTCAACTTTGTTTATGACCGCAAATAGCACACTTTCGCTCGTTTGACAACCCAAATTTGACCCCTTTTGCAAAAAAGGATAATTTGCCATACACCCCAATTTGTGAGAACTGTTAAAGATTGATGGATACAAACGCCCAAATACCTGATTTAAAAAGCTTGATGCGGACAAGCCATAAGACGGGGAAAAATCCGATTTTTGTCGCTGATAAGATTTATTTGTACCCCTACCGCAGCATACTCGTCATATTGTTCGTTACTCTTTTTTTTCTGGAAACAAAAGGGCAGGCTCCTGCATCGCCAAACACAACCGTTCGTCACAAGACCATACGCGTGCAGGAAGGCCCGGTATTGCTCGATTCGCTCAGCATTTTGCCTTCCAGTTTTTCGATTGTGGGCGTGGACAGCAATTTTTACCGGCTCGACTATGTCAATGCCATGTTGTATTGGAGGCAAAAGCCCGCCCCGGAAACAGTGGAAGTGTCATATCGGGTGTTTCCTTTCAAACTCAATGCCCGCGCGCAACGTATGGATTTTGACAGCCTCATCCTTAACAGTGCCATTCCTGTGGCAAGAAGCGGAGGGGATGAAAATCTTGAGCGCAATCTTTTCAATTTCGGTAATATCATGGCACAGGGCAGCTTTGGCAGGCAGATAGGTTTTGGCAATAACCAAAGCGCGGTGTTGAACTCGAACATGAACATCCAGTTGAGCGGTTTTCTGGCAGACAGTATTGAGTTGCAGGCGGCTATTACCGACAACAATGTGCCGATACAGCCCGAAGGAAACACTTTGCAGCTAAACGATTTTGACGAGGTATACATTCGTTTTAAAAAAGACAAATGGCAATTAAACATCGGCGATATGGACATCCGGGAAACGGGCAGCTATTTCCTGAATTTTTACAAACGGATGCAAGGCATGTCGTTCGAGACCACTCAAAAAATCGGGAAGAACAACACGTCCCGGACTTTTGTGAGCGGCTCTATGGCCAAGGGAAAATTCACCCGCAACGCATTTGATGGGTTGGAGGGCAACCAGGGGCCATATCGCCTGACAGGTGCGAACAATGAACTTTTCTTTATCGTGCTGGCCAATACAGAGAGGGTTTATCTTGACGGGGAATTGTTGCAGCGCGGGGAAGACCAGGATTATGTGATTAATTATAATACGGCAGAACTCACTTTCACGCCCAAGCGTATGATTACCAAATATAGCAGGATACAGGTGGAGTTTGAATATGCCGACAGAAACTTTTTGAACACCAATATTTTCGCTTCGCAAAGCCTGACCTTCGGTGAGAAATTGAAATTAAACTTTAGTTATTTCAATAACAGCGATGCCAAAAACTCTTCGGTGAATCAGGTGTTAGACCCGAAACAGAAACATTTTTTGTCTACGATAGGGGATAATATTTCAGGCGCTTATTATCCCTCAATATCCGTTGACACGTTTGCTGCCGGAAAAATTTTGTACGAAAAGGTTTATACCTATGATACGCTTGGTGTGGTGGTAGATTCGTTTTATCAATACTCGACCGATGCCACGAAAACCTTGTACAACTTAGGTTTTACGCAGGTGGGACGAGGAGCGGGCGATTACGTGGCGGATAACAATAATGCCAACGGAAAAGTGTTTAGTTATGTAGCCCCAATTGATGGCGTTCGTCAGGGAGATTATGAACCGGTAACGCTGTTGATTACCCCCAAGCGGCAACAGGTGATGAGCTTGGGGCTTGATTACAATATTTCAAAAAGCACTTTGTTCAAGGCTGAGGTTGCCGCCAGCAATTACGACATGAACACGCTTTCGTCTTTGCAGGATAATGACAATACCGGATATGCTGCCAAATTCAATCTGACGAATAACAAACTGCTAAAGGAAAAGAACGAACTCACATTGACCTCGGCCATTGATTATGAATTTGTACAAGATAAATTCAAACCGATAGAACGCTTGCGGAATGTAGAGTTCACAAGGGATTGGGGGTTGCCGCTTACCTCCGCGGCCACTGTGGCAGAAACAGAACATATCATAAAAGCAAGCACGGGGCTAAAAACCAAATCGGGCAATCAATTGCGATACCGTTTTACAAGCTATTCGCAGGGCAGTGATTATAACGGCATTCAAAACTATTTGCAACAGTTCAGTAATTGGGGGAGCTTTAGTTTTAATAATGAGGTAGTGCTTACACAGTATCATGCCGATAGTTATAAAGGGCATTTTTTAAGACCGACATTCAATATCAGCAAGGCTTTTCCGCAAATAGACAATTGGCGAATCGGAGTGCAGTATGCGATGGAGCATAATGAAAACAGGGACAGGGCAACAGATTCGCTGACGCCATCTTCCTTTTCGTTTGACAGCTACACGGTTTATCTTAAATCGGATGAAAATAAGCGAAACAAGTACGGGGTCAACTTTTTTACGCGGGAAGATAAATATGTGGGGCGCGACCGTTTTGAAAAAGGCGACCGAAGCTATAACCTCAATTTGCAGGCGGAATTGTTGGGTAATGCCAAAAGGCAATTTTATCTGAATGCTACTCTTCGCAAATTGAAAGTTTCAGACCATGCGCTTAGCCCACAGAAAGATGAAAATTCTATACTCACTCGTATGGAATACGTGATGAACGAATGGAAAGGCTTTTTGACGGGGAACATTTTGTACGAGGCGGGTTCCGGACAGGAGCAGAAAAGAGAATTCGCTTATCTGGAAGTACCCGCGGGCACGGGTCAATACACATGGATTGATTACAACGGGGACGGGGTGCAACAACTGAACGAATTTGAGCTGGCTGCTTTTCAAGACCAAGGTAAATTTATCCGCATCCTCACGCCCACAAATGAATATATCAAGGCAAACTACACAACGTTGAACTATAGTCTGGGTGTTAACCCCCAACAATTGTGGCAGCAAAAAGACCAGAACAAAGCACAAAAGTTCCTGACGCGCTTCAACCTGAGCAGTTCGCTGCAAATAACCCAGAAAACCCTGGCCAAAAACGATTTTGCCTTCAATCCTTTTAGTCGTTCGATAAGCGATTCCAGCCTTATCACGCTTAGCACCACGCTTGTGAACGTGCTGTCTTTTAACAGGGCAAGCACCAAATGGGGCTTTGACCTTAGCAACACCCGCAACAGCGGCAAGTCGCTGCTCACTTATGGTTATGAGAGCCGCGAGGCGAGCAACTGGACGGTCAAGTTCCGTCAGAATTTATCAAAGTCGTTTACGCTGAACATCAACGGGATTTCGGGACTCACGGCTTTATACACAGAGAACAATCAATTTGCAAATAAAAATTATAAAGTGTCCCTTTACAGTGTTGAACCTTTGCTCACTTTTATCAACGGGACAAATTTCAGGCTGACAAGCGGTTATAAGTTTGAGTCCAAGTCAAATCTGGCTATTTATGGCGGAGAGAAGGTCACGGGCAATTCACTGCAAGCGGAAACAAAATATAATTTGCTGCAAAGTAGTGCGGTAGCGGCAAAGTTCGAGTTTGAAAACCTGCGTTACAAATCGGCCGCCGCGGGGGAAAGTACCGTTCGTTATATCATGCTCGACGGGTTGATGCCCGGCAAAAACTTCATCTGGAACATCACGCTCACCAAGCGGCTGATGAACAATCTGGAACTGAACTTTCAATACGATGGCCGCAAACCGGGCAGTACCAAAACTGTGCATACGGGCCGGGCAACGCTTACGGCTTTGTTTTAAGCAGACGTAGAAAGAATTTCATAGCTTCTTTTGTTATTCTTGTTATCGTAACGGGAAATAATATTATGTGGGCGGCAAGGATAACCCAAGCATTGGACTGAGAAGATGCCGCAGATAACAGCAATGCTAAAGGAAATAAGGCTTGCCAAAAATCAAGCATCCATATAAACCAATTGTCACTATCGGGTACACGGATTATAACAGGTGAACTGCTGTGAAAATAATGTCGCATAAGCACTAATAAAAAGTAACATACCAGTGCCATATATGCCATTGTATTTGACAACAATAATAGCATTGAAACCGTGGCAATCATTTCAATTGTGAAAACCAACACGCCCCAGCCTTTTATCTTTTCCGGTTTGATGGTTGTTGCAAATGTCTTTTCGTTCGACCGCAGGTCATTGTCCCTGTCGTAAAACTGATGCCACAATATTCCCCTGATCCCATAGCATAGCGCCCACGCCCCCACGACTGCAAACCATAGCCAGTCAACATCATGGCCGGATTTGAAAGAAATGAAAGAAACCATCAGCAAGCTAATGAACACATGCGAGCCAGAAGCATCGGCAAGCACACCCCAGAGGCCACGGGACTTGAGGCGGACGGGCTTGAACGAATAAAGGCTGAACGCAACCCAAGGCATCAGGTATAAAAAGACAGAAAGTTTATCCGGATAATAAACAAAGCAAATAAAGGCAACTCCTGCTGCAATACATAACAGTGGCATCATCCATCGCCGAGTCGGCCTGATTTTGGCCATACGGTTAGCTTTGCCCGCCAACCTATCCTGCTCTATGTCCGCAATATCATTTACAATACTCACATACACGGCCCCTGCTGCAACAGATATAAGCGTCAGCAAATATGTTATTGCATGGTTGAAAATATCCTGCCCGTATAATAAAGTGGTCGCGTAGCCAATGGCTAATAAAGGGGAGAGTTTAACCTCCCACCAATCGTTTGTCCTTATTGCCTTGGGCCATTTCATACGCTCTCTTTATCCCCCAATATCGCGGATATATCTATAACTATTTTTTGTACACATTTATTTTTCTGCCGACCCCCATGAAAATTACATCGGGAATACCCTTCCAGGCCGTTATATAATCAACCTTAAACGCACGCTTCATCAGCAAAACAGCTTTTTTAAAATTGCGCTCCCTTAATACTTTATGTTTTGCTAATTCTACCATACTGCGGACGTGCTTGCGCTTGAGATGGCTAAGTTCTTTTTGGGTGGTCAAATGTCCAAAGGTGTCAATAATTCTTCCCAAATCCGCCACGTACAAATTTTCCAGCACCTCGCTCCATTTGCGGCCATCGAATAGATTTTTGTCGTCCACCCTTTTCTTCCACAAGCGGTTAAGCGTAAAGGCTGCGCTGCATTTTTTCGTCAATATCGCGTTGAGGTACAGTTGCCAGTCATCCCCGATTTTCATCTCCGGGTTCCACCCGGAAACAATAGATGTTTTGCGGATAACGAGAGAAGATGAAGGAGAGGGGCATGCCTGCACGTACAAAAGCCTTAGTTGGTTACTGTTAAGGTTCGCCCACCCGTCGTCTTTGATGGAATGAAAATAGGGCGACAAAAAGGGGTCTCCCGAAAGAAAATCCCATGTTTCCCCAGTTTTGGTTTCCTGATCCCAATTGGCAAAAACAAAATCCAGATTATCCTGCTCTAATTTTTCAATACATTTTGATAAGAAATTGGGATACCACTCGTCATCCGAATCCAGGGAGGCAATAAATTTTCCCTTGGCTCTTTTCAGTCCATTGTTTCTTGCCGCTGCTTGTCCGGCATGTTCCTGAAAGACATATTCAAACTGCGGATAGTTTTTTAGTACTTCGTCGGTATTGTCCTCAGAGCCGTCATCCACAACAATTACCTGCATAGGGGCGTATGACTGCCGCACAAGGCTATTCAGCGCCGTCTGCAATTTGTCTGCCCGGTTATAGGTGGGTACTATTACAGTTATGAGGGGCTTGTTATTCATTTATTATTTTCATTACTGATAAAGAAAAATCCTTTTCAGGTGAAAAAGTTATATTGCTTTTTATGAACGTATGTGCATTCTTTCCAATCGTTTGCCATTCGTTTCGCCGCTGCCATGCCTCCTCCATCACATCGTCCAGATTTTTTTCATTTGGCTCCGCTATGAAACCTGTTTGTCCGTGCTGAACGATTTCTTTATGTCCGCCGGCATTCGTCACAATCGCTGTGCGGCCTGCGGCCATTGCTTCTAATACCGACAAAGCCATCCCCTCGCTGCGGGATGGGAGGATAAGCGCGTGGTGGGCGGCCCACACGGCACTGACATTTTCTGCGAAACCAGGAAACGATACTTTCTCTACCTCTAATAACCGGGCCATGTCTTTTATCCCCTCTTCGTCTGTTCCGGACCCGATAAAAGAAACATGAAGGTTGCGTGCTTTCCACTTCGGCATGGCTAATATCCTTAGCAGCATGTCCTGCCCTTTGTCTATAATAAAAAGTCGCGCCACGCACGCAAGGCGTAATCCGTTTTCCGTGGGAGGGTAAGGGATGATCTCCCTTTTTATTTTTATGGGGTTTGAGACAATCTTTGCGTTTGGCAACCTTATCCCAAATTGTTCCTCTGTTAAATCCCTGTTTTGTTGCGACACGAAATAGCATGCCTTGGCACGCAGCAAAACTTTCTTCATAAAGTCCCTTTCACCCGATGGCGGCCAATAAAACGAGACCGCTTTTTGAACAATAACGCAATAGGGGATCTTTAATTCCATACATTGCCTTGCGTATGCCAGTCCGTCGAAGTTAATGGCCTGTGCAATGATTACAAAACGTGGGGTATCGGTTCTTATTTTTTTTCGGAACTGGAGATGATTGTCATCCCATTGATATTTTTTCTTTGAGAATGAGGAACCGGCGATTCGGAAAAGTTTAACTGCCCGCCGCGCCCATCTTTTAAGCCCCTTGTTTTTTAATTCGACCAAGGCCACTCCAAGTTCCACGAGTTTCTTTATTTCCGGATGTTCCGCATTTATGCTTTCTTTATACAATACAAAAGAAAAGCCTTCGCGCTGCCAATAAGGGATCGCGCGTGCCCACAAATCTTCGCTTCCGCCCCAGTCGTCCATGCAAAGGCTTACGATAAAGATTTTTTTATTGGCGACGTTCCTCATATAGCTTCTTGTCGTTTTTCCTGAAATATTTTGGCGTATTCCCCGCCTCTAAAGAGTAGTTCTTCATCTGTCCCTTCCTCCACAACCTTGCCCTGCGCCAAAACATAGATATAATCCGCGTGCCTTACGGCAGAATGGCGATGGCTTATGACTACGGCTGATCGGTTGCCGATGGTCGAGCGAAAATCATCAAATATTTTTTTCTCGGAAATGACGTCTAGCGCACTTGTGGCTTCGTCCAGTATCAGGATGCGCGCATCGGAATAAAAGCAACGTGCGAGCGCTATTTTTTGCCATTGGCCTATGCTTACTTCCTGGCCGTTATCAAAAATTCTTCCCATTACGGTCTGATAAGCATCCGGGAACTTTTCTATAAAATCATGCGCCCCTGATTTTTTGGCGGCTTCCTTTATCCTTTCCTCATCAACAGGGTCGTATATGTCTCCAAAAAGGACATTATCGGCCGCCGTGAAACTATATCTGCAAAAATCCTGAAATACCACCCCAAGCTGTCTTTTATAGTCAACGGAATGATAGTTCTTGATGTCTTCCCCGTTTAGGCTAACAATGCCTGACACGGGGTTGTAAAGACGGCATAAAAGTTTTATCAAGGTTGACTTGCCTGCCCCGTTCAGGCCGACGATAGCTACTATCTTGCCCGTAGGGACATGAATATTGATATCCCGCAACACTATTTCATGGTCATGCGGATAGTGAAAGCTCACGTGGCTCAACTGCAAGTCGCATTTTTCCTCAGATGATATGACCAGCGGCCTGTTGGCCTCGGGAAAGCTGCTTTTCAGATCCAACAATTCAAAAATACTATTGATGTAAATGCCGTTTTGATATACCAGCGAAATACCGGAAGCAATATTTTGCAGTATGGTAAACGTTTGCGGAAAAGCTACCAAAAATAGGGTGATATCCCCTATGCTCGTTTCCCCATAGATGGCTTTATAGGCGATGAAACCGATACAGGCATATACGCCTATCGAGGAAAGAGTGCCCATGATCGCCTCCATTTTGCTACGCCTGAAAGTGATGTTCAATTTTGCTTTCACCAATCGTTTTCGTATTGCGACGAATTTGTCTTTCAGGTATTCACCTAAATTAAATACCCTGATTTCCTTAGCCGCCGTATCGCTCGTGATTAAAGAACTATGATAAGCCGATTCCCTTTCGGATTGTGTTTGGGCAATCCGGAGCGCGTTTAACCTGCCTGCATAGTACAAGCGGATTAATAATGTCGGCAACACGAAAAGTGCCAATAAAGGAAGCAACAACCAGTGGATACTAAGTAATACGACCCCTACCGCTATGATGGACAGGATGTTTTTACCTATTTCCACCAATGTCATAATAAACTGCCCCGGCCTATCGGCCCCGGCATCCATTGCGCGCTTTAATGTGTCAAAATATGCCGGGCTTTCATAAAAAGACAAATCCAATTGCACGGACTTGGCATGGATGTCCTCATACATGCGTTCGGCAACTTTTACCGATTGCAGTTCGATAAGATACGCCACGAAAACCCGTACTATACTGTATAGCACACCGGCTACGCCTGCCAGGATAATAAACCGGAAGATAGTGCCCTGTGCCGCAGCTAATCCCCCTTCAGCCCCGGATACGGCGTTAATTAATAATTTAAGAAAATACAGCGAGATAAAGAACAACCCCGTTTCGACAAAAATCATCGCTATGGTGAAATAAAACCCACCTCTGGCAGCCCTGTGCACAAACTTCCATATCCGGAACAAATCCAGATCATACCGAAGATATTTCAATTTGTTTTGGATAGCGGTCATTGGTATAAATACCTGATTAGAGAGTTGGTTTAAAGACCATTTAACATCGGCAAATATATTGATATTGCCCGTTCTATCGAAAAAACTTTAACTTCGCGGCCATAATGGCTTTAGTATCTATTATCACTGTTAACTATAACCAACCCAAAGCAACTATTGATTTCCTGCAATCTGTTGCGGAATATGCAAAACATGAAGACATCGAAGTTATCTTGGTAGATAATGCCAATAAAGAAGACTTTAAAAATGAATTTATCAATGCGTATCCTGGTTTGATTTACCTGCAATCCGATAAAAACCTGGGTTATGCGGGCGGCAATAACTTGGGCATTCGCGAAGCAAAAGGCGAATACATGCTGTTGCTGAATAATGACACGGAGATAACACCTCATTTTATACCTACATTGGTAAGTGAATTTGAACAAAACACCGACATCGGGCTTTTGTCGCCGTTGATTGTTTTTTTTGATGATAAAAAAACGATTCAATATGCCGGGTTTACAAAAATGAATTACATCACGTGCCGGAACGGGGGCATCGGCAGCATGGAAGAGAACAAGGGTCAATATAATAATGATAGCCGCGAAACCGGATTTTGTCACGGCGCGGCGGTCATGTGCCGTTGGGCAGATTTGGAAAAGGCCGGCCTGATGGACGAGCGTTATTTCCTGTACTATGAGGAACTGGATTGGTGCGAGAAGTTTAAACATATCGACAAGAAAATCTGGTTTACGGGAAAAACATTTCTTTATCACAAGGAATCCATGAGCGTGGGCAGGGATAGTGCCATCAAAACCTATTTCATGACCCGCAACAGGATGTTGTTCATCCGTCGCAACACAGGCTTTTTAAACACGTTTGCCTTTACGTGCTATTATTTTGCCATTGCCGTCCCCAAGCAGGTCTTTCAATACATCAAAAAGGGGCGGTTCGATTTGGTGAAACAAACGTTTAAAGCCGTTTGGTGGAACCTAACCCATTCAAAAAACAGTTGTTCACTCGGATTTAAAATATCATGATTATACTTTTTTGGATATGCCTGATTTTGGTATGCTACACTTTTGTGGGATACGGGATATTGCTTTTTGTCATCGTCAGGATAAAAAGATTGTTTAAGAAACCTATGGCGTTTGATGCCGATGCACCGCTGCCCACGGTTTCGTTGCTGATAGCCGCATACAACGAAGAGGATTTTATAGACGAAAAAATACAGAACTGCCGCGAGATAGACTATCCCAAAGACAAGTTTCAGGTGGTGTTTGTCACGGACGGTTCAAGCGATGGCACGCCTGAAAAGATAAGTGCGCATCCTGACATTACGCTTTTTCACAAGCCGGAACGCGCGGGAAAAATGGCGGCCATCAAGCGGGTTGTGCCACAACTGAACAGTGATATAATCGTTTTTACGGATGCCAACACCTATCTGAACAAAGATGCCATCCGGCAATTGGTAAAGCACTATCAAAATCCCAAAGTGGGCGCCGTAGCGGGGGAAAAGAAAATCATGGTGAGCGATTTGGCCGATGCCAGCTCGGCAGGTGAGGGTTTTTATTGGAAATATGAATCAGCCCTCAAAAAATGGGACTATGAACTTTATTCCAACGTAGGGGCGGCCGGGGAGCTTTTCAGCATCCGGCGCGCGCTTTATCAGCCCGTGGAAACCGATACGATTATAGATGACCATATGATTGCCATGCGCATCGCGGAGAAAGGATATATCATTGCCTACGAACCGCAAGCCTATGCGATGGAAACCGCTTCTGCCGATACAAAGGAAGAACTGAAGCGCAAAGTGCGCATTGCAGCGGGCGGTATCCAGTCAATCCTGCGGCTGAAAAAATCTGCAAACCCGTTTTATAATCCTTTATTGACTTTTCAGTACATCAGCCACCGGGTATTGAGATGGACGGTCACGCCGTTCCTCATGATTCTTGCTTTTATCCTGAATATTGTAATCGTGGTACAAAATGATACGGTATTGTATAAGGTCTTATTGATTGGCCAGATACTCTTCTATCTGCTCAGCTTTTTGGGTTATTTATTTGAAAAGCGCAATATCAAAATAAAGACATTCTTTATTCCCTATTATTTTTGCATGATGAACTATGCCGTCATCACCGGGATGATCCGGTATGCCAAAAAACAACAAAGCGCTGCTTGGGACAAATCAAAGCGGAAGCAGTTGTAACTGGATGGTTATCGTTTCGAAGGTTATAATGTTTTTTTGAAATATAACAGCTTTCCGTTTTCGGTAATCCCTTCTATTACAATCTTAAAGTGGCGCGTGTAATTGTTGTTGTAAAAATGGATAGGGATAAAACTAACTCGTTTAGAGGTTGCTGCCTTTGGGTTCCAAAGCAATGTAATTCTTTGGTCGTTGTCTTTTGAAATTTGGTCAGGACTATACACAGGAGAATAAAACTGGTGCACCGTAGAAAAACCGTTATAATATTTAATATCATAGTTCTTATTAGAGGCTGTAAAGTCGGTACCTTTTCGTGTATATATACTCAGTGCGGGAATATCACCATCAATGCCATAATCGAAAGAGTATATTATTTTAATCATTGCAATATCATTGGCATAAATCGAATATAATTGTTGATTATCCCATACCTCAACTTCATCCAAATAAATTCGGCAGAAGGCAAAGTCGCCTTTTTTAGTTCGGGCCGTAACAAGATAGTTTCCTGTTGATGTAGGTGTTATGTACAGATCTGCATACCTGTAACTTAGATAATCTAATAGAGTCATCTTGGGAGAGTCTACAGCCCGCATGTCATAAACCTGGCCTGGGGAATAATTAAACTTTCCTGTTGTATATTTTTGTTCTAACAATTTTGATTTATCTGGTAATTTGCTTTTTACTGTTACTTTTTCAAGATATTCTTTAGAATTGAGAATACTATCATATTTGTTAGAAGGGGTAAAGGTATTTTCCTTTTTTACATGGATTGCCTCGGGAAACCTAAATAGACTGTCTGAAAATGAAGATTTATTAAGGGTCACGGCAATGAAATCATTTTTGTTGCTGGTTGCAGGAGAGAAGGTAAGTCTGTTTGTGCCGATAAGGTTTAGAGGTTCTGTCTTAAACCTTCCATTACTATCAGTGGTGAATAAAGCTGTTTGAGTGGTACTGTCTGTGTCGGACAAAGTGACCAAAGAAACCTGCTTGTTGGCATATACTCTTTTTGTATTCTTGTAAAAGACAGTTCCGGATATAATTCCTGTAACCTCTATCATAGAAGATTGGGGAAAGGACGTTTTGCTTATGTCTCCCCACTTATCTGGGCTCCAATAATTAGTCTGAACTATCAAATCCAACAGTTCCGTTGTGTTGTTATAATATTTATCAAAATATAAACCGGGATTGTAGACGGGCTCTTTTAAAGAGCTTGTCAATAAATGTGCAGATAAAATATTTTGCTTACCAGTGTCAGTCTCAAAATCGGCATCAGTTACACTTACTGCAAATGTACCGAATGAAGGGTCTTGCAAGTCTAATGAAAATAGATTCTCCTCCTGCGGATTTGTTCCTAATTTGGTTATTTTCAAGTCTGCCGGAAGTACATATTCGTTATTGTCCACAAAAAACATCCTTTCTGCAAGCAACTGTGTGTCTTTGGTAAATATTGCAAATCGCGCTACTCCCGATGGGAAATCTTTTGTATAAATATTACCCTTAATAATATTTGACCCCTTTTCTAAAGGAATGGTATAAAACTGCCCCCTTCCTGTTTGTACTATTGCGAAAGATGGTTGAACTGAGTTGGTGCCTACAATTTTTAGGGCATAATCTATTCCATTTGCGGCAGGTTTTATGGTAGTGATGATTCCGCTCGCAGATGCTATGGGAAGTGGATATTTTTTTTTCGTTTCGTCGCCGTCCAATATAGCAAAATACTGTTCTCCTGATTTAGGGTATATTTTAAGCATCCCCATTCCTTGGTGAAGGCTTTTAAGGGTACAGTATTGTTTTCCGTCCTGATTATATATTTTTCCGGAAATGTTAAAAGGCCTGCCCATTTTGTCTGCAAACTTAAAGGCTACATTATTCGTATCCCCGTATATTATATTTCCTCCTTCTGGATAAAATTTCAATTCTTTGTCATATTCGAGTTCCTCTTTGGTCTTGTTACTTGCATTATAAACAGTAATATCTTTGCTAAATACTATTGCTGGGGTTTTGCTTGTGGTATATGAGTATGCTGCGAGCATATATTCCCCAACGGGCAAGTCATTTTTAAGAATAATAGTAAATGGCGAGGTGTTCTTTAAAAGAGGGAAGACATTTTCTGATATTTTTTTCGATGTTTTTAAATCGAATAGATCTACTATCAATGTAGTTAAGGGACAGGTTGGTTCACTATTGCTACAAAACGCCTTAGCCCATATAGTGTCTCCTGCGATATAGGACTCGCGATCGGTTTGGATATATAGTTTTTTATGCTGACAGTTTGAAAAAATGTTTATTGAAGTATCTGGTTGAGAAATTGCAGAATAAAATATTAAAAAAAAGATACCAATAAATATAAAATGCTTCATGACTATATATTAAAAGTAAAATTAATTGTAATCAAATGGCATCAGGTTTTTAATGCAGTTTGATTCTTTCCATTCGCCTTGTATAAAAAGGACATTGGGCGGGGTTAATTGCCCATTAGGAAATATGAATACACTATTGTCGTTAACCAAAGAGAGTAATGAGAGTTGCTTTGTTTTTGAATCTTCATATATGTCATTATTGTTAAGTTTGTTTAGTGGCGGGTCATAAGCTATCGCAATGTAATTCTTGAAGTGCATTTCTTTAACAACTTCAAGGTCGGTAATGAGAATGTCGTCTGCATTTAAAATTGAATTTTGATAAGTTGTAATCAAATTCTTTTGTCTCACATATAGTTGGTAATAGTATTTGGAGCTGTCTGGACTGGAATTAGCTATTCTTAATGTTTCGCTCTTCGCATCTAATGAGGAGTTATTCTTTTTGTCATTTATTAGGTATAAGACGCGTAACCGTTCATAGTTTGTGTCAATAGTAGCCCTACGTATATAAAAACCTTGTTCCTGAAGATTGTTGTTGTAAAGGGATTTGATAAAATGAGTTATTGAACCTAAATACAGGTCATGTCTTCTTTGCTCATATTTTTTATCGCTGTTGCTTATGTCCTCAAAGCGGGTAAATCCATAGTTGACAACAATGCCCGTGTTTAGTTTTGTGTAGCATTCTTCAATGTTAAAATATAGCTTATACCCTAACCATTTATTGATAATTTCTATTGGTTTGTCTGATTGAGCCTTTAATGTTTGCCCATCTTTTGAAACCATTAAAACAATATCTGAGAAATTTTTTATTTTACAATATTTTGCGCGGTCGCCAGTCCCTATAAAGTATGCTAAAAATTTCTCTTTCCATGATTTTGAGTGGACTGTTTTATATTTTTTTGATTTAACAATTACTGTATCTAATTCCGTTTCTTTCGAAACCATTCTTATAACAAGGTTGGTATAGTTGCCATTCGGGGTTACTGTAATTGTAACAGATTTAAATCCTACGGATGAAAACACCAGTAACTGTGAGCTTTGGTTTATGGTTAAATTAAAATTCCCAGCATTGTCGCTTGTGGTGCCGATTCCCGATCCATTAACGTAAATACTTACTCCTGTCAGGGGGGTGTTTGTTATACTATCAAGAACTCTTCCCTTAATTTGGATTTGAGAATATATGACTTGATTGGCAAGTAAAACAAGGATTAATGAAAGTAATCGTTTCATTTCCCAAACTTACATCAATTTCTTTCTGGGTTCAACATAAAAAAAGAGGAGGCTGATAAACCTCCTCTTTTCTGTTTATTTATTCCATGTAATTTTCAAGGGTTGCAGGTCGCGCGAGTTTGTGCCTATCATGATTTCAAACTCACCGGGTTCCCAATCGTATTTTAGTTCGCTGTTATAAAACTTCAAGTCTTCGGGGGTGATGTTGAAGTTGATGGTTTTGCTTTCCCCTGCTTTCAGGAATACTTTTTGAAATCCCTTCAGTTCTTTTAGCGGGCGTGTAATGCTGCCCACCACATCGCGGATGTACAGTTGCACCACTTCCGCCCCGTCAAATTTTCCGTTGTTGGTAAGTTGCACGCTGGCTTTCAGGGTTTCGTTTCCTTTTAAACTTGTTTTGCTAAGGGTCGGCTCACCGTAAGTAAAAGTGGTGTAGCTTAGGCCAAAGCCAAACGGATAAAGCGGGTCGTTGCTCACGTCCAGATAATTGCTACGATATTTTTCAAACCATTTGCCGAGCGGCCTGCCGGTATTCTTGTGGGCATAATACAACGGAATCTGCCCAATGTTTTGCGGGAAGGTAACGGAGAGTTTTCCCGAAGGGTTCACTTTGCCCAGCACCACGTCGGCAATGGCATCGCCGGCCTCGCTGCCGGGAAACCAAACATTCAATATGGCAGGGATATTCTCCTGTTCCCAATTGAGCGCCAACGGACGTCCGGTGAACAATACCAGCACAATGGGTTTTCCTGTTTTCTTTAATTCTTTTAAAAGTTTTCGCTGCACATCGGGCAGGTCAATATGGGTAACACTGCTGCTCTCCCCGGTAAACTCTGAGCCCTCTCCCAAAACCGCCACGACCACATCGCTCTTGTTGGCCACATTGACGGCTTCCTGCAGCATTTCCTCATCGCTGCGCCCGTCGCGCACGTAAGACTGTTTATTGTGGATGTTCACAAAACGGTCTTCCAGGGTTTTATCCCCGATAAAATTGCTGCCGCGCGCGCTCAGGATGGTGGCCTTCCCGGACAGCGCATTCTCAAAACCTTTTAATACGGTTACAGATTTATCAAACTGGGCGGCCACGCTCCACGTGCCGAACATGTTAGGCTGGTTGTCCACCAACGGCCCTATCAATGCAATGGTTCCTTTTGATTGCAAGGGCAATAAACTGTTTTCGTTTTTGAGCAATACAAAACTGTTCGCGGCTATTTCGCGAGCCTCTTTTCTGTTGGCCTGCGAAAAAACATCCGTCTCTACACGATTGGAGGCAATGTATTTATACGGGTCTTGAAATAATCCAAGTTTATATTTGGCTTCCAGCACCCTTCTGCAGGCGGCGTTTATCTCGGCAATAGTGATTTTCTGTTCGTTTAATGACTTCTTCAAGGTGCCTAAAAATCCTTCCCCAACCATGTCCATATCTACGCCTGCTTTCATTGCCAGGGCTGATACGGTTTGCAAATCGCCCATGCCGTGGTTTATCATTTCGGGGATACCGGTATAATCCGTTACCACAAATCCTTTAAAGCCCCACTGCTTGCGCAGCACATCGGTCATCAGCCATTTGTTGCCCGTGGCGGGTATGCCGTCCACTTCGTTGAAGGATGCCATGACACTGGCAACGCCCGCATCAACGGCAGCCTTGTAAGGCGGGAAATATTCGTTGTACATGCGCAGGCGGCCCATATCCACGGTATTATAATCACGTCCAGCCTCGGACGCGCCATAAAGGGCATAGTGTTTTACGCAGGCAAGGATATTTGTGTTTTTGGATAAATCGCCCTGATAACCTTTCACCATGGCCTTTGCTATTTGGGAACCCAGATAGGCGTCTTCACCGCTACCTTCGGAAATGCGCCCCCAGCGCGGGTCGCGGCTGATGTCCACCATCGGGCTGAACGTCCAGTTGATGCCGGAAGCACTGGCTTCTTTGGCGGCTATTTGGGCAGAACGTTCAATAGCCTTCATATCCCAACTGCAGGAAAGACCCAACGGGATGGGAAAAGTGGTCTCATAACCGTGTATAACATCCATGCCGAATATCAACGGTATTTTGAGGCGGCTTTCCTCTACGGCAACGCGCTGCACTTCTTTTATTTTCTCAACCCCTTTGATGTTGAACAGGCCGCCTACCTGGCCTTCACGTATTTTTTGAGCAATGTCCGAGCTTTGTGCCTGACCGGTGGTAATGTCGCCGGAAGCGGGCAGGTTGAGCTGTCCGATTTTTTCATCTATGGTCATTTTGCTCATCAACGTGGTGATGAAGGCGTCCATTTTTGCCTTACTGGTAGTTGTTTGGGCAGTTAACGCAACCGCAATAAATGCAGTGAGCAGCAATGCCGTCGTCTTTTTTAGTAACATATTCGTAATCGTTTAGTAATGTTTTTTATAAATACTTTAAAATATAAGCCTGTTATTTCCACTGATATTGCCACAAAGTATCTGCAAGCCAGGTTGACGGGATATTTTATGGCAAAATCATGTCAGTCCCAAGGTTATAGACACGAAAATAGAGTAAGTTCTACTAAAAGTTTTCGGTTTTGTGTAAAAATTGGTATAAAAAGCCAAGTGGGCATACCTGTTCGTCTTTACCGGATGACAATATGTTTTATTGTTGGTTAACCCGCAATCCCTTCAAAAAAATGCTGCAATTGCGCAAAAAGTTCTTTGAAAACCGGGATGATTTTCCCCAGACTGTCTATGGCATAACTGCCCAATGGGCGGATATAGGCGTAGGTAACGGAATCTGCCGGAGTGGTCAGCAACTTCAACTGGTCGAGATAAAATAAAAAGATAGAAAAGATGGAAAGATACAATAGCGAGAACAGCAATATGCCACCTAAGCGGTTGACCCACCCGAGCATTATTTTTTCAACGGTCAGTTGAATGAGTTTAGCACCCCAGCGTACAATCAGTACGGCTGCTAAGAACACGAGTGCAAACGCGATAAAAGGCAGCCATTTACCGGAAAGGTTGGCCGCCGTGCCAATTTTTCCGGCTACCACGGTGGATAACTTCATGGCGGCGGCCAATCCTACGATAAGTGCCACGTAGGAAAACAGCCCCACAATCAGCCCCTGCCTATATCCTTTAAATATGGCAAGCACCAAAAGTATCAGACAAACGGAATCTATGAACATGCGGCTTATTTGGCCAATAGTTCTTTTACAATGGCGGAGATGGCCTTGCCGTCTGCCTTGCCGGACAACTGCTTGGAGGCAACACCCATCACCTTGCCCATGTCGGCAGGCGAGGATGCCCCCGTTTCGGCAATGATTTGCGCGATAATGCCTTTCAGCTCATCAGCGGACAATTGCGCGGGCAGATATTTTTCCATCACGGCAATTTCTTCCTTTTCTTTGGCCGCAAGATCTTCACGCCCTTGTTTTTCAAAAATATCGAGCGAATCTTTGCGCTGTTTCACGAGTTTTTGTACCAGTTTTATTTCTTCCTCTGCCGATATTGATTCTTTTGCCCCTTCGGCGGTTTTTGCCAATAAAATGGCCGCCTTAATGGCGCGCAGGCTGCGCAGCGCAGGTTCGTCCTTGGCTAGCATGGCCGTTTTGATATCGCTGTTGATGGTAAGTTCTAAAGACATCTATAAATCAATTAAAAATGAATAATCTGTTTTTTCCGGGAAAACTCAATGCTTATGCCCGTGTTCATGATGATGGTCATGGTCATGTCCGTGTTTATGTTCGTGACCTTTGTATTCACCTAATTGCCTTTCCCTGAATTTTTGGTAAAAATCCTTGGCAAAAGCCTTCATTTCGTCCATTTGATCGGTATATTTGGTAGCCCTGCCAAAAGAATCAGCCATCGTCATGAGGGTTTGGTAAAAGAAATCGGCCATTTCGTCCATCATCATATCTTTCGTCCACAGGTCTATGCGCAGTGCAGCTTTATCCGCCCCGTCCCACAGGGAAAGGATAACGGCCTTGGCCTTTTGCATGTTCTGGATGGTGCTTTCCGTGGCGTTCCAACTGATGGTGTCCGGCACCCTGTTCTCGTCCATTGATACGTCAATGGTAATGGTTGATTTCAACATAAATGATTTTTTGTGCAGCAAAGTTAAGGAAACCATGCGCTGGACATTTAAAGTTTAAGGCTCAAAACGGGGAATTGTGGAAAATCAAAAGATGCTTTGGGGGGGGTAGGAGCGGAGAAATCTTTGTTTGTAATGGATTATGAACAGGTGTCCCGATTCCCCTGTGCTGAGCCTGATATGACGGCAATGGCACCTCCTTCAAAATTATTTATACATATTGTGTGGCGATAACCAACGTTTTTCTACATTTGTTGCTATGATTGAACGGGGGGTAAGAATTTACCCCCTGTCATTCACCACTCACCGTTTTTAAATGTTATTATGCCTGAACTTAGGGAGCAAATAGACCTGGGGCGCCTGCCAAGCCATATTGCCGTTATCATGGACGGCAACGGCCGTTGGGCCAAAGAGCAAGGGCTTGACCGGTTGCACGGGCATTATCAGGGCGTGGAAAGCGTGCGCGACATTGTGGAGGGCTGCGCAGAACTGGGCATCGGCTACCTGACGCTTTATGCTTTCAGCACCGAAAACTGGGACAGGCCGGAGTATGAGGTTTCTGCCCTGATGGAACTGCTCGTGTCCACCATCCGCAAGGAGGCCGAGATGCTGAACAAGAATAATATCCGGCTACACGTCATCGGCGATACGGAGATGCTGCCCGACACCGCCCGCAGGGAGTTGGAAGAGGCGTTGGAATTGACCGCTGCCAACACGGGGCTAAATTTAGTTATGGCGCTCAGTTACAGCGGCCGTTGGGAGATTTTGCGTGCCGTGCAGCACATTGCCACGGACGTGAAAGCCGGCGTGCTGGAACCTGCATCCATCACCCCGCAAATCTTTCAGCAATACCTCTGCACGGGCAGGTTTCCTGACCCCGAGCTGATGATACGCACCAGCGGCGAGTATCGCATCAGTAATTTCCTACTATATCAGTTGGCTTATGCCGAGTTATATTTTACCGAGGTGCGCTGGCCTGATTTTCGCAAAAAGAACCTGTATGAAGCTATTATAGACTATCAAAACCGGGAAAGGAGGTTTGGCAAAACGTCCGAACAACTGCAAAAAGAAGGTTAAAGCAGGGCAAATGACACACCGTGAAGCAAATAGCTGACGTTTTAACATACCATTTCCAAAATTTACCGTTAATTTGCCGCCGCAATAAATATTTTAATAGGAACTGTGTTGTTTGGGTAAATATACTATGGCGCAGGCGGAGGAAATGGCTATCAGCTTTACTTGCGACGCTCCGTTCAACCGCAGGACATATCCGGGCTGTTTGTTCAGGGGTTTACGGAATGGAAAGAATAGTAATTGACCATATATTTTTACAAAAACAATAATTGATACCGATACACATTAACCATATATGCGATTTTTTTTAGTCAGGTTTTTTATATGCGTCATCCTCGTCAGTGCGGTGAACAGTGTTTTAGCACAGGTTGACACAGTGCCTGTCACCTCCATAGACCCGGAACTGCTGGAATGGGAGAACCCGCGTACCCAAAAGGAATACGTGATTGCCAATGTTGCCGTAAGCGGTGCCACGCACCTTGACACGATGCTTATTGCCTCTATTTCCGGCCTTCAGAAAGGACAAAGGTTTTATTATCCCGGCACGGACATATTTTCAAGGGCCATTAACAATCTGTGGAAGCAGAACCTTTTTGCCAACGTGCAGATATTTGTTACCCGCGTACGGGGCGAAAATGTGGATATAGAGATTGACATTACCGAGCGCCCGCGCCTTGCCGATTTTAAATTTGAGGGCGTGCGCAAAACCGAATCGGAGGAGCTTATTAAAAAGATGAACCTCCAAAAGCAGTCCATCATTTCTGAGAACATGCGCCGCAACGTGGTGGAGGTTGTTTCCAAATTTTATGCGGAAAAAGGCTTTGCCAACATTTCCGTTGACCTTGATGAACAAAAAAATCCCCGTTATCCCAACTCTAACACGCTTTATATCAAAGTAAACAAGGGTAAAAAAGTAAAAATAGACGGGATAAACTTTTTCGGGAACGTGGGCATCCGTGACGGTAAGCTCAAAAAACAAATGAAGGGTACCAAGGAAATGACGAAAATGACCCTGTACCCCTCCAAGTACGTCAGCACTTATGGCGACAAGCACCAATACACTTTCAAGGACTATATAAAAGATTATGGTTTCCTGAGCGGCACCAAGACCTTGGATGTATTAGATCCTAATTTCAGGTTCAAATTTTTCTCTTCTTCTAAGTTCAACACCAAAAAGTATGAAGAGGATAAGGAAAAAGTGCTGAAATATTTTAACTCGAAAGGTTATCGTGATGCCCGCATCCTGCGCGACACACAGGTCATCCAAAACAATAAAATGTATGTGGATATCGAAGTGAAGCAAGGACATAAATATTATTTTGGCGACATCACCTGGAAGGGAAACTCAAAATATTCCGACTCGTTGCTGAGCGCTATCCTGAATATTAAAAAAGGCGATATCTATGATGCCAGCGTGCTGAACAAAAGGCTGGGAACGGAGCCAAGCCAGGAAGGGGGCGATATCTCCACGGCCTATAATGATGAAGGCTACCTTTTCTTCCAGATTGTTCCTGTTGAAACAAAGATTTACAACGATACCATCGATCACGAGATACGTATTATTGAAGGGCCGCAGGCTCGTATCAAAAATGTGGTCATCATGGGCAACGACCGCACGAAAGACCACGTTATCCGCCGCGAGATGCGCGTGCTGCCCGGCGAGCTTTATAGCAAGTCCGATTTGATGCGTTCTATCAGGCAGTTGATGAACCTAAACTATTTTGAACAGGAATCTATTAACCCGCAACCCGTGCCCAACCAAAGCGAAGGAACGGTAGACATTAACTGGAAACTCAAAGAAAAATCTTCTGACCAGTTGGAGCTTTCTGCGGGATGGGGCGGCGGCATCGGCCTTACCGGTACGCTCGGGGTATCGTTCAATAACTTTTCTATTAAAAATATCTGGAAAAGGTCTGCCTGGGATCCGTTGCCGATGGGTGATGGCCAAAAGTTAAGCCTGCGCGTGCAATCAAACGGTAGAATGTACCGTTCGTATAACGTTTCCTTTACCGAACCTTGGTTGGGCGGTAAAAAGCAGAACTCCCTGACATTTAGCTATAACAATACAAAGTATAATTCTTCTTTATATGACTACCAGAACAACCGGTATCGGTATGAGAAGGATAAATCATTATTGGTGAACAGTTTTGCCGTAGGCTTTGGCAAGCAGTTGAAATGGCCGGATGATTATTTTAGCGTCGGCGCCACCATTGCCCTTACCCGTTATCGGGTGCAAAACATGGGTCTTAACTATGGGTTGCCATTCAATAGCGGGGTTTCAAATAACCTGAGTTTAAAGTTGTCTATACAACGGTCTTCTGTGTTCGACCCCATCTTCCCGCGTAGCGGTAGCGATGTGATGGCCAGTGTGCAGTTTACGCCGCCGTACTCCCTGTTGAAGGGTGATTCAAAAGTGATAGACCAGTATAAAAATGTGGAATATCACAAATGGCGTTTTAACTCTACTTGGTACATACCTATCGGGCGTGCCCGTGGCGAGGACAAAAACAAGCAATTTGTAGTGAAACTTGCTGCCAAGTATGGTTTCATGGGTCGTTACAACCGCGATTTGGACTTCTCTCCGTTTGAACGCTTCCAGTTGGGCGATGCGGGTATGAGTAATACTTATTCACTGACCGGGTTTGACATCGTGGCGCATAGGGGTTATCCTGTTTATACCAGTTCCGATCCCAAGGTCAATCCGGAAAATACCAGTTCCGCCATTACCAATCTGTTCACCATATTCAATAAATATCAGGCCGAGCTGCGCTATCCGGTTATCATCAACCAGAGCAGCACCATCTATGGTTTGGCATTTTTTGAGGCCGCCAACGGTTGGCATGATTTTAAAGATTATAACCCCTTCCAGTTACGACGCAGTGCGGGCTTGGGCATGAGGTTTTATCTGCCGATGTTTGGGTTGTTAGGGTTTGACTATGGTGTTGGGCTTGACCGCATCCAAAAAGGACAAGGTATCAAGGGGGCTGGTAAGTTTACCTTTATGTTAGGTTTTGAACCCGAGTAAACCTTTTTACTTTTTATATCATCTACTAAACAATAAACACAATATTTGGTATGAAGAATTTATTTACACTCCTGATAGCCGTACTGTGCACCGCAACAGTTTTTGGCCAGCGTTATGCTGTTATTGACACACGGTACATCCTTGATAAAATGGCCGAGTATAAAACGGCGCAAAGCAAAGTGGAGGCCACTGCCGCAGAATGGCAAAAAGAGATAGATACCAAGCAGGCGACCTTGGACAAACTTTATCAATCCTATGATGCGGAAGGTGCTATGATGAGCGCAGACCTTAAAAAGAAAAAAGAGGATGAACTTTTTGACAAAGAAAAAGAACTGCGCGACTTGCAAAAGAAACGCTTTGGTTTTGAAGGGGATTTGTTCAAAAAACGTCAGGAACTGGTGAAGCCCGTGCAGGACAAAGTGGCCGCGATGGTTAGGAAAGTGGCCTCCGATAACGGGTATGACCTGATATTTGACAAGAGTGAAGGAAATTCCATTATATTTGCCGACCCCAAATTGGATATAAGCGATGTGGTACTAAAATCACTTCGTGTAAACTAACTTAATTCTGGGAACTTTTTTTAAAATTGACTAAAAAATTTAAACGTAAAAAATGAAAAGTATAAAACTACTCTCCATGGCGCTTGGCCTTGTGTTAGCAACAAGTTTTGTTGTTAACGCACAACAAAAAATCGGATATGTAAGCGTGGACGCTATCGTAGGCAATTTGCCTGAAATAAAAGACGTCCAAGCGAAACTTGATAAGTTTCGTATAGACAGTTTAGGAGGCGAATATGACAGATTAGCCGCTGAAATAAGCAGGAAGGATAGCATTGTTAAAAACACGACTGTCAAACAAGTTAAAGAGACAGCACAAAAAGACCTGAACGATTTGGTGATGACCCAGGCAAACTGGAACAACATCGCTAATGAAGCATTTCAGGCAAAGCAAGGTGAGTTGCTTTCTCCCTTGTACAAGAAAGCAATGGATGCCGTGAACGCTGTGGCCAAGGAAAAAAATTATGCGTATATCCTAGATCCGCAGGCGTTGATAGTAGCTCCTCCCGGTGACAACATCACAGAGGCAGTAGCTACCAAATTGGGTATCAAACTTCCTACGAACCCCAATGCTGCTAAATAATTTACAGGCTTAAAATAATTGGAATATAAAGGCCCGGGCATTGCCCGGGTTTTTTGTGCTTGATAACTTGGGGAGAAAAATATAAAGGTTATTACCTTGATTCTCATTAAATGTCAATAGTTCACTGTCACAACCCTAAAACGCCCCGGAGCTTGCCGTATCCGTTGCGGCTCACGTTTATCTTGGCTCCATTTTTCAGTACGGCCACATGACCGTCTTTTTCATACGGGTCAATGCGGGTGATTTCCTGAATATTGACGATAAACGAGCGGTGGCAGCGAACAAACATATCTGCCGGAAGAAAAGACTCAAAAAAGGACATGGTCTTGTTTTTTAAATAATATCCTTCTTTGGTGAAGACTTTCACAAAATCATCGGCAGCTTCCAGGTAGAGCACTTCGTGCACGGGGATAATCTTGATTTTACTGCCGTTCTTTACCACGATACGGTTATTGCTGTTGGGTAGTTGCACATCGTTGAGCAGTTCTTTGGTGGCCGCGTTGTCCGCATTGTTTTGCTTTAGGAATCTTGTCACGGCTTTGTCGAAGCGCTCCTGATCAAAGGGTTTGAGCAAATAGTCCACGGCGTGCGCCTCAAAAGCCTTAATAGCATATTCGTCAAAAGCAGTGGCAAAAATAACAGCGGGCGGGTTCTCGATAAGTTCCAGCATTTCAAACCCGTTAATTTTGGGCATTTGTATATCCAGAAAAATAAGGTCGGGCTGAAACTCCTGAATGGCTTTCAATCCTTCAAACCCGTCGCCGCATTCGGCAACCATTTCCAGTTGCGGATGTTTTTGCAAGTATTCCTTTACCATGCTGCGGGCCAAAAATTCGTCGTCTATAATGATTACTTTACTCATGATTTTTGAGGTATTTTGATAATCGTTTTGAAAATATTGCCTTCCGGTTCCGTTATCAAAAGGTCGTTACGGGCAAACAGCAGATAGAGCCTCCGCTTAATGGACGACAGCCCGAAACCCGTGCCATGCCTGGGCATAGCGGTTTCAGGGTCATAGGGGTTACTTACTGCCACCTGCAACAAATCCTGTTCCATTGTGCAACGGATGGTAATTGGCGTTTCGCCTGTGGTATCGTACAGGCCGAACTTTATCGCGTTCTCTACCACGGGTTGCAGGAGCAGCGTGGGCAGCAACTTGTTTTTTGCTTCTTCGTCAATGACTATATCTGTCAATAGCCGATTCCCAAAACGAACCTTTTCTATTTCGAGGTATAAATTCAGGTAACTGATTTCCTCATCCAGCGACACCATTTGCGACTCTTCTTTTTTAAGCGTACCGCGCAAAAAATCCGATAACTGCTGCACCATTTTTCGTGCCTGTTGGGGATTGATGCCGATGAGCGCGTTGATAGAGTTCAGGCTGTTGAACAGGAAGTGCGGTTGCAATTGCTGGCGTAGCTTGAAGAGCTCAGCCTCCCGTGATAATCTTTCCGTGTCGCTTTTGCGCTTTTCTGCTTTTTGCTTTTCTACCCAGTTATACCATAAAATCCCGGCAATGCTCACGATGGTCAAAACCAAAAAAGCAAACCCATAGCGGAGGATGAGCGAGTTCTGCAAGAAATCCAGATAAGTGACCGAATCGCTCATGTAAATCTTCAAAAAACTGTTGACGATAAACAGCCACAATCCCGAAAGCACCAGGCAGGAGCCGATTACCCCGGCATATTGATAAGACGTGGGCAAATAATATTTGGAAATATTCAGTACCAGCAATGCCGACAAAAACAACATGGTATTGCTAATGACGCTATCGAGCATGGCGGTGCTCAACGGAAAATGCAGATTGATGAGCAGGAAAGCCTGTGCAACTGCCAACACAGCCCAGCCGATGCAAAGGGATACGATAAATCTTCGGGCAGATAAGGGAGAAGAGGCCATTGGATTTAGTGCGGGGTTAAAAAATCAGGTTCAAACGTACAGCATATTTTTCATTCGTCAAACCACACAAAGGATGAATGGAAAATCTCACGTTAAAAACTTTTCACGTCCACCCCGCCAAATATGACAGAGCCTTTGATGATAAGGGTTTTTACCTCGCCTTCCGGAATATTGGTCATCACGCGCTTGTCCTTCACTTCGCCGAGTATGGCCACGGCATCGGCCACCACGTTCCAATGTGAAGGAACAATGATGGTTGCCCCGCCAAACAAGGCGGTCACTTCTATAACGGCATTGCCCGTGATATCGGCCTGGCTCAAATCCACCTCGCTACCGCCGAAAATGTTCACCATATCGCCGCCCTTAAAGTTTTTAGAATATACTTTTTTCTTGGTGCCGCCAAAAATAGAAGTGATATCTATAAACTCTTCCGCAAACGCAGATGCGCCCGGGGTATTGGGAAAGTTGGGGTCGCCCGTTTGGTATTTGCCGTTTTGCCTGCGCGGCCTGAAGATAAAAAACAGTCCCGCACCTACCAATATAATAGGCAGGATGAACCGACGCAGTTCGCCGAACACAAAAAACTCATTCAATAGAAATAATGTACCAATAAGGATACAAATCAACCAGCCCGCGCCCTGAAATCCCTTGCGGATGCCTAAAAAGATGCCTATGGCAATGAGCAGCATTTGCCAGGAAACCAAAAAGTCAGGTACTTCAATGTCCAATCGGCGCAAAAGCAGCAGGCCGCCCACGAGCAGCAAAAAAGTTCCCAAAAATATGCTGGTTTGGGATGTGCGGTGTCTGTACACTGGAGGTTGATAATATTCCTTGCCGGGAGTGCTTTGTTCCTGGCGTTGTGTGTCTGTATTGTAAGTGTTGTTCTCGCTCATGGTTTTCAAATTTACTGTAAAAATACAAGCCGCTGCAAACCCTGACAATAAGTTTATTGTGTAACTACCCCTCATATCGGTAAACGGTCGGATAGCCTCGGTGAACAGCAGGACGGGAAACTGTCAAGTTGATGTTTATTGTATTGCCGAAGGGCTGCCGGATGCGTAGGGGAAGCCATGCGAGGCACGAGCAGGGCCGTAGCCCGGAGCGGCCGGAACGGCTGTTGATATATGCACGACTGCTGACAGCCCCTCTTATAAAATACTGTCTTCGGTTTGTAAAATTTTGCTTTCTGCAACGTAGTGGTAATAATAGTGTGCGTTTTGTTTTTTCGCCCCGAAGCCTGTGGGTAATTTTGCTTGTGGTTATCAATAAGTATGATTCAGGGGGCTTTTTCAATTAACCCCGACAATAAAATGAGTATGGAAGCGAACGAAAAAATACAATGGAAAGTAGAAGGGATGGATTGTGCCACCTGTGCGCTGACCATTAATAAATATTTGCAGAAAGAAGGTATGTCCGACGTGAAGGTGAATTTTGCCACAGGCGATGTTAGTTTTCACCTGACGGGAAAAAGTTCGGCAGAGCGCCTCTCGCAGGGGTTGTCAGAGCTGGGTTACGAAGTGGTGACGCCATCCGCTATCGAAGCACATCACGGCCACGACCATGCACACCAGCAAGGTGGCTTTGGTTTCAGGAACGATGCGCAGCGGTTTTGGTTTTGCGTGCCTTTTACGCTGGTGCTGATGCTGCACATGATTCCGGCCATGCACCATACGTGGTTGATGCAGCCTTGGGTGCAGTTTGCCCTTTGCCTGCCGGTGTATGTGGTGGGGATGTCGTTTTATGGTGTGAGCGCTTACAAGAGCATCCGCAACGGTATGCCCAACATGAATGTGCTGATTGCCATCGGTGCTACGGCAGCTTTTGTGTATAGTCTTTACGGTACGTTGGTAGGGCATCATGAATATATATTTTATGAAACCGCAGCCACGGTTATCACGTTGGTTTTTCTTGGTAATATGGTCGAGGAAAAAGCAGTGGAATCTACGCAGGCGCAATTGAAAAAACTGGCGCAAACGCAGGTGGTCATGGCCAATATGATTGCCTATGACGACCAGCATCAGGAAAACGTATTTCCGGTGGAAAGCACGGCACTGCGCACGGGCGACCTGATATTGATAAAAAACGGCGAACAGGTGCCCACGGACTGCAAAATACTTTGGGGCGACGCCAACGTAAACGAGGCCATCATCACGGGTGAGAGCGTGCCGGTGTCAAAACATGCCAAGGACAAACTCATCGGCGGCAGTATCTTGGTGGACGGCACGGTAAAAGCACAGGTAACGGCGGTGGGCAATGACACCGTGCTTTCGGGCATCATCAACATGGTGAAGGAAGCGCAGGGCGAAAAGCCCCCGGTGCAACAAATGGCCGACAGGATAAGTGCCGTGTTCATCCCCGTGGTGCTGGGCATTGCGGCCGTAACGCTTATTGTCAACTGGATTATCTTAAAAGAATTTACGCCCTCGCTCATGCGGTCTATTGCCGTGCTGGTGATCGCCTGCCCCTGCGCGATGGGACTGGCCACGCCTGCCGCTATTGCCGTGGGGCTTGGCCGTGGGGCGCGTAATGGTATCCTTTTCCGGAACGCCACGAGCCTGGAGAATTTCAAGAATATCAAACAAGTGATTTTTGATAAAACGGGTACGCTGACCACGGGCAATTTTTCCCTTGCCAGTTATCAGTTGCTTGACCAATCGTTAACCGATGAACAGTTTAAGCAACTTGTTTATTCGTTGGAGAAATATTCGAACCACCCGATGGCCAAAAGCCTTGCCACGGCATGGAAGGGCAACGGGGAAATCCGTTGGCAAAAAGTAGAAGAAATAAAAGGAAAAGGCATGAAGGCACAGGACAAAGAAGGAAACGAATACTGGGCCGGGTCTTACGAACTGGCTTCTACGTTGACAAAGGAAGATACGCATAATGTATATGTGATGAAAAACGGCAACCTGCTTGGTTTTATTGATTTAAAGGATGAACTAAGACCGGAGGCTAAAGCAGTTGTCAATTATCTGCATAGCAAAAACATAAAAACATTACTATTGAGTGGCGACCGTTACGCTAAGGCTGAACAAATCGGCAGAGAGCTGGGTATTGATGAGATAGTCGCCGAAAAAAGCCCAGAAGAAAAACTGCAAATAGTGGCCGAAAAGAACGCAGTCATGCCCACTGCTATGGTGGGCGATGGCATCAATGATGCGCCCGCATTGGCCAAGGCTACTATCGGTATCAGCATGAGCGATGCCTCGCAAATTGCCATGCAAACCGCGCAGGTAGTGTTGATGAACCACGGCCTGAAAAACCTGCCGATGGCGCTGGGATTGGGCAGGCACACTTACAAGACCATCAAGGAAAACTTGTTATGGGCTTTTTCCTATAATATCGTGGCACTGCCCGTGGCCGCTTTCGGATTGCTGACACCCATGTTCGGTGCATTGGTGATGGCCTTTAGCGATGTGGTGTTAGCTATCAACAGCAGCAGGTTATTGGTCAAGAAAGTAGATTGATTGGTAATGTCTTTACCTTTTCAAGAATCCGAAGGATTCGTATGTTTATAGGAAATATATACCCAAAGATTGTTCGACCCCCGAAGGGGTCGAATGTCATGCTTTAATAACGGTTTCTATAAACATATCATCCCTTCGGGATTGAATAGGGTGGTATTGAAATGCAAGATATGACATACGGTTATATCCTGAATGTGTTGGAATGGAGGAATATTGTTTTGAGGTCTCTTCTTGATGGTGTCATATATCTTGAATATTCATTTCTTCTATAAATATTTGGTTGCGTCTTGTGCAAAAAAATGTTATGTACCTGATTGTAAAAACTATCTCTTCCACTGAATCCGCCCGTCGTCCAAAAGGATAATGCGGCCTTCTTCGGTCAGGAATTTTATCACTGTCCAAAAATGTTCGCGGCTGCCCGGCCTTTGCTTTTGCAGAAGGATATTTGTGTGTATCGGTTCCTGTGCATTATCCCGGATAAAAGTGGTGATTTGGTCGAACAGCGTTTTGGTGAGCGGTGTTTCCTTTCGCTTTAGGCAGTTGTCGCAAATGCCGCAGTCTTTTATGTTTTCATCCCCAAAATACTGGCCGATGAATTTGCTGCGGCAGGTTGCGGATTCTTCCACGTAGGCTATCATCTTTTTGATGCGCTGTTCAAATACACGCCTTCGCTCGGCATAGGCTTCCTGGTTTATGGTAAGCTCCCCTGTTTTTATACGCCTGCGGTTCAGCACTAACTGGGGCGTGTCTTTTTGTGGACGATAATCAATAATCCTGTCAAAATGCAGGCGCTGCAACTGTTCCCGCACCGTTGCCTGTTCGTACCGCAGTAAATAAGCAAGGTAGCTTTCAGAAATAGCTACCTCATAATTATAAATGCCCTCATAATTGCGCAATAGAGCCTTGATTAAGGGTTCGTATTCGACATATTGTTTTTCATATTGGTACAGCTCATCTTTATACGCCGTAAACCTCACCATTGACGGAATGAAAACCTGTTCGTTAAAACTCAGCCACCCGTCCTGCTCCAATGCTTTCAGACTGTAAATAGTAGTTGTTATATCAAGTCCAAAATTGGTGATAAACTTGTTCAGATCAAAATCGTGATACTCGCCCGGAGGGGCGTTTTCCGGCAACTGCAAATAATTTACTGCTGCGTGATAAACTTTCTGTATCGTTTCAAAATCGGGATAGCGCACATCCGGCAATGCCTGCAATGTTTTTAGGGCCTCTTCATCATAAAGGAGTACGGCATAAGCTTTTTCGCCGTCCCTGCCCGCACGTCCCGCTTCCTGATAATAATTTTCCAGACAATCGGGCACATCGGCATGTACCACGGTACGTACGTTGGGCTTGTCTATGCCCATGCCAAAAGCGTTGGTGCACACGATGACACGTGTTTTGTCCTGCACCCATTGTTGTTGCCGCAGGCTCCTTTCCTCGGCACTAAGCCCCGCGTGGTAAAAATTTGTTGAAAAGCCCTGTAAGTGCAAGAGTTCGGCAATCTCGCGGGTGCGCCTGCGCGTCTTGCAATAAATGATGGCCGACCCCGGTACGTTGTTTAATATTTCACTGATTTTTTGAACGCGGTTGTGCGCAAGGAAAACACTATATGAAAGATTAGGCCGTTCAAAGGACTGCCTGAACACCTCAAAATGGTTTTCACCTTCTGGTGACAATTTTTCACAAATGTCCTGCTGCACCACAGGTGTGGCGGAAGCAGTGAGCGCCATGACCGGGATGCCGGGCAATGCCTCGCGCAGGCGCGAAAGGCGCAGATAGGGTGGACGGAAATCGTAGCCCCATTGCGAAATGCAGTGCGCTTCGTCAACCGCGATGAGGTTTATGTGAAGTCCCGGCAAATATTCGTTGAAAAGCTGTGTTTCCAGCCGCTCCGGCGACACGTAAAGAAATCTGCAATTGCTGTGGGCGGCGGCTTCCAGTACGTTGATGACTTCTTTGCGGTTCATGCCGGTGTGTATGGCAAATGCCGTAATGTTCTTTTTGCGCAGGTTTTGTACCTGGTCGTTCATCAGTGCGATGAGCGGTGAAATCACCAGGCACAGCCCGTCCACCATCAATGCGGGAACCTGATAGCAGAGCGATTTTCCGCCGCCGGTGGGCATCAGCGCCAGCACGTCCTTGCCCGCAAGGGCAGCTTCCATGACTTCCCGTTGCAGCGGGCGAAACCCATCATAACCAAAATACGCCTTTAATGTGTCTGCCAGCGGTAGATTCATGTTTGTGCTTTATCGCACATCGAAAATAAGTGAAAATTTAAAAGGAAAAAATGGTTACGGGATTATGTGCCGAAAAATCGTAAGCAGCGATGGTTGTGAAAAAGGTTATGGGTAGGATATTTAGAAGTACAAGGTTGATGAAATGCTTATATAGCTTTTTTCTTAGCGTTGCACATGGCCGGGTTCCGCTCGCTTACCTACCTGCGTCCGGAGAATCTCGGCAGGGAAGCAATATTTGACAAAAGAACAGATTTTGTCAAATTGTTCAATAAACAATTATGCGAAAAAAAAGGGTTGAAAATTTTCAACCCCTTCCTGTTTTATTTTTTTATTTTGTTCTCTTTATAACGTTTATCCGGCGTGCCGTCTTTTTTCTTGTGCTTGTTTTCTTTGAAACGTTTGTCGGCTGTGCCGTCTTTTTTAACGTGCTGCGTGGTGTGCGTTGTAGTCGCAGTAGGCTTTACCTGTGCAAATGAGAGACTTGCTACTACAAATAAAGCCATAAGGGTCGAAAGTATTTTTTTCATTTCCGGGAATTTTTTGTTTTAAAAATTGTATTAAACTAAAAACCTAAATTAGGAAAAGTTTGAGATTTGGAAAGATTTTTTCTTTTCGCCTTGGTTGGTGTTTTTCTCCAAGCATCTTGCTTTTAGACAATTCTACCCTGTCGAGTTTTAGCCTTGGCCTTGCGCTTGGGGGCTATTAACCAAAATTATTTCAATTTTTCCAATAATATCTCGTTGGTCTTTTTGGGGTCGGCCTTGCCTTTTGTTCGCCTCATCACTTCTCCTACAAAAAGCGCCAGTAACCCTTTTTTGCCTTTTTTGTATGCTTCCACTTTGTCGCTCAAGCTGCTCAAGACCTCGTTGATAACGGGTTCCAGCGAAGAAGTATCTGATTGTTGGATGAGGTTGTTGGTCTCAGCCAAGGCCAATACATCCGCTTGCGGCGAGGCCAACAGCAGCGAAAATAATTTAGTAGATGCCGTGGAAAAACTAAGTTTGCCTTCGTCCACCAGTTTAATGACAGAAGCCAGTTGCACCGCCGATACTGGAAAGTCGGTGATGGTTTTGCCGTTGTCGTTGAGCCAGCTTTTGACTGGCCCCAACATCCAGTTGGAAGCCGCCTTATAATTATTGGTATGGCTGATGACCTGCTCAAAATATTCTGCGTTTTCTTTTTCCTCCGTCAGTACGCGGGCGTCATATTCCGGCAGGTTGTATTGTTGCGTATAAACCGCTATGCGCGCTGCGGGCAACGCGGGAATGGACTGTCTGATTTCTTCGATAAAACTTTCCTTTAAATCGAATGGCGTTAAATCCGGGTCGGGGAAATAGCGGTAATCCTCGGCGTCCTCTTTGTCGCGGATGGCAAAGGTGGTGCCATTACTTGCGTCAAAACTGCGTGTTTGCTGGCGGATGGTTTCGCCTTTTTCGAGCTTCTCCATTAATCGTTTTGCCTCAAAATCAATGGCGCGTTTTACGTTGCGGATGGAGTTCAGGTTCTTTACTTCTACCTTGGTGCCAAGCTTCGGGTCGCCTTTTTTGCGCACGGATATGTTGGCATCACAGCGCATACTGCCCTCTTCCATGTTGCCGTCGCAAACACCGAGGTAGCGCACCAGTTTGCGCAGTTCGCTCACGTAGGCAAAAGCCTCGTCGCTGCTGCGGATGTCGGGCTCGGTCACAATTTCGATAAGGGGCGTGCCTGCGCGGTTGTAGTCAATGGCGGTGTTGCGGTCGTCCACGTCGTGCAGGCTCTTGCCAGCATCCTCTTCCAGGTGGATGCGGTTGAGCCTGATATTTTTTTCGCCCGCATCGGTCTTGATGGTCACATGACCGTTCTGACAGATGGGCGTGGTATGCTGTGAAATCTGATACCCTTTGGGCAGGTCGGGATAGAAATAATTCTTTCGGGCAAAATAATTTTTCCGCACAATATCGCAATGACAGGCCAGACCCATTTTGATGGCATAGCCAATCGCCTTGCGGTTCATCTTGGGCAGCGCACCGGGATGCGCCAACGTGATAGGGCTGACGTGCGTGTTGGGCTCGGCGCCAAACGCAATACTATCCCCACAAAAAAGTTTGCTTTGCGTGAGCAACTGGGCGTGAACCTCAAGCCCCACGACTGTTTCGTATTGATTTTTCGTATTCATGAATGCCGTAAAAATAAACATAGATTACTTATCATCTGAAAATTCCTTGTTTTTTGAAAAAAGGTGTATTTTAACAGCATAAACCAATCAACATGAAAAACACAGGAACAACCGCTTTTGGTAAAGTTATTTCAGTATTACTGTTAAGTTTATAATGCCTGCAATTGCCCTGTTATGTAACCTCTAAACAAAACATCAAAACGGCGTATGAAAAAAGCCACCCCCCTCGACATATTTTTCGCCAAAAATCCTTTCTTCAAATTACTGCCGCCGTTGATGGCGGGCATCCTGCTGCAATGGTATTGGCAATACCCTGTAAAAGTTGGTTTGACGGTCATTGCAGCGGGTTTGTTTGTGCTTGCCTGTTGGCAGATAACGAGCCTTCGGCAACGTTTCTTTTATAAATGGATTGCGGCCATTGGCTGGCAGGGCGTGTGGGTGGGGACGGGCATGTTGCTGGTCTTTGCGGCGGATATCAGGCATGACCGGGATTGGTTTGCCCCTAAGATCAGGAGCGGGGATAAGCTGGCGCTGATAATACAGGAATATCCCATTGAAAAAGAACGCAGCTATAAAGCCGAGGCGCTTGTTGGTTATATCCTGCGCGAAAACAATCAAATCAAGACTTCCGGAAAAATCATTATTTATTTTCAAAAGGACAGTGTGGCAAAATCGCTCCGGCCCGGCACGATGTTGCTTACCACCCAAATGCCGCAGGAAATCAACCACGCGGGCAGCTTCGATTTCAAGCGGTATGCGCTGTTTCAACAAATCACCCATTCCGTTTATTTGGCGAAGGATGCGTTTATCATTACACCGGGCAACCATTTGACAGGGTTTCAAAACCTGTTGCAACAATCCCGGAGTTATGTGCTGGCAACTATTCAGCGGTTTATCAAAGGTGAGAAAGAAGCGGGATTGGCAGAAGCGCTGCTTATCGGTTATAAGGATGATATTGATAAAAACCTGTTGCAGTCTTACATTAACACCGGCGTGGTGCATATCATAGCCGTATCGGGAATGCACCTTGCGCTGCTTTATTGGTTGCTCAATTTATTTTTCAAACCCTTGCTGCGCAGCAAACACACGAAATGGCTGCACCCCGTGCTGGTGCTGCTCGTGCTTTGGTTGTTTTGTTTCATCACGGGCAGTGCGGCATCTATTGTGCGTGCCGCGGTGATGTTTTCTTTTATTACGATTGGCAAAACCATAAACCGTCAGGCTTCTGTTTATAACACGCTCGCGGCATCTGCTTTTGTATTGCTTTGCTATAATCCCTTTTGGTTGTGGGACGTGGGGTTTCAGTTGTCTTATATAGCCGTGTTGAGCATAGTGGTTTTCTTCAACCCGGTTTATCAATTGATATTTATCCGGAACAAACTACTTGACTGGCTTTGGCAATTGCTTGCCGTTAGCGTGGCGGCACAGGTGCTCACCACACCCATCAGTGTTTATCATTTTCACCAGTTTCCGGTATATTTTCTTGCGACAAACCTGTTGGCCGTGCCCATTTCAAGCATCACGCTAATCGGCACGCTGCTGCTGGTTCTGTTGTCGTTTATTCATCCGTTGGCCGAAGTGCTCGGGCGGGTATTGCAGGCGGTTATCTGGTGGATGAATAGTTTTATCGAAAGTATAGAACAGTTTCCTCATGCGCTTTGGCAGGGATTGCAAATCAGTTTTGCGCAAATGTTATTATTGTTTGTGCTGATAACAGGCACATCGGTGTGGTGGTTTTATAAAGATAAAAAAGGTCTTTGGCTGGGTCTTTCCGCTGCCGTTTTATTTCTGGCACTTCGGGTGTATAGTTTTCATGAATCCGCTCATCAGCAAATGGTAATCGTCTATAATCTCCCGCGTACCACCGCCATTGATTTCGTGGAAGGGCGTCATTATCTGGCCGTCGGCGATAGCACTTTGTTGACGGATGAAACGCAGCAGGCACGGCTCATGCCTTCGCGGACATTGTTCCGTATCAGCCCGACCAATGCGTTGCATGGTCTGGCCGTGAAAAACGGGCATTATTTATTTCATGGAAAGAAAATATTATTACTGGACGATGGTCAGCCTTTGACGGATAACATAGTCACGCCTGAGGTGATAATTGTGGCGGGCAATGTGCGGTGTAACGACCAACTGTCGCGGCTGCGTCCCGCGCAGGTTGTCATAGCCTCCGGTACGCCTGCCGGAAAAGCCCGCTACTGGAAGGCGGCATGTGAAACTATGCACATACCCTGTCATGAAGTTGTGGACAAAGGGGCTTTTGTCATGAAGCTGCACTAACTTAACTTTGCGGCTCATTTTCAAACCATTCGTTTCATGACAAAAACAATCAAATCGGCCCTTATTTCGGTTTTTTACAAAGACGGGCTGGAGCCTGTGGTCAAAGAACTTGCCGCACTTGGCGTAACCATTTATTCTACCGGGGGCACACAAAAATTTATTGAAGATTTAGGAATCCAGGTTGTGCCCGTGGAAAACCTTACCGGATATCCGTCCATTTTGGGCGGTCGTGTAAAGACCCTGCACCCGAGTGTGTTCGGCGGCATTTTGGGCAGGCGCGACCTTGAAAGTGACGTCAGGGAAATGGCCGAGTACAAAATACCGGAAATAGATTTGGTCATCGTGGATTTATACCCTTTTGAAGAAACACTGGCCAGTACGGATGAAGAAAAACTTATCATTGAAAAAATAGACATCGGCGGGCCTTCCATGATACGTGCCGCCGCTAAAAACTTTAAGGACGTATTGGTGGTTGCCGCCAAAAAAGAATATGGTTCGTTGGTAGAACTGTTGCAGCAGCAAAAAGGTAGTTTCTCTATCGAACAGCGCAAAGCATTCGCCGCGAAGGCTTTTGAAATCGTGGCTCATTATGATGTGGCCATTGCGCACTATTTCAACCAAGACGAAGGCAATTATTTCCTGTATTCTGCCGCAAATCCTGCTATTATGCGCTATGGCGAAAACCCGCATCAGAAGGGCGTATTTTATGGGGAACTTGAACAGTTGTTCGACAAGCTGAACGGTAAGGAACTTTCTTACAACAATCTGGTGGACGTAGATGCTGCCGTGGAGCTTATCAGCGAGTTTCCCAAAAAGGAAGGTGAGGTTGTTTTTGCGATCATCAAACACACCAATGTGTGCGGTGTGGCAGCCCGGTCAACTGTTTCTGCTGCATGGACGGACGCGCTGGCGGGCGACCCCGAAAGCGCCTTTGGCGGTATATTGATTACCAACGGCACAGTTGACGAAGCAACCGCGCAGGCCATCAGCGAGATATTTTTTGAAGTGCTGATTGCCCCGGCTTATGACGAGGCGGCGTTAAACATCCTGAAAGCGAAAAAAACGCGCATCCTGCTCCAGCTCAAAAACCTGCCCAAAGGGAAAAGCCAGTTCAGGGGATTGCTGAACGGCGTGCTTTGTCAGGCAAAAGACGAAGGCAATTATACCACCTGGGAGGAAGTCGGCGGCCGCGAAAGCACTGATGTAGAAAAGGACAATCTTTCTTTTGCCAATATCATTTGCAAACATTTAAAGAGCAATGCCATCGCGCTTATCAAGGACAAACAGTTGGTGGGCAAGGGTTGTGGTCAGACCAGTCGTATAGATTCGCTGCGCCACGCCGTAGAAAAAGCCCGTCAGTTTGATTTTGACCTGAACGGGGCCGTTATGGCAAGCGATGCCTTTTTCCCTTTTAATGACTGCGTGAAATTAGGTCACGAAGCGGGCATTCAGGCGTTTATTCAACCGGGCGGCTCTATCCGCGACAAGGATTCCATCGAATATTGCAAGGAAAATAACCTGGTCATGGTCATCACGGGCATGAGGCATTTCAGGCACTAATCTTGGTGGTTGGGCAGCCGGATAAATGATGGATTTTGTCATGGTCTGCGACCTATAAATTCTGTTTACATAAATGATTAAAATCGCCTCAAAACGGCGATTTTTTTGTAGATTTGTAGGATGTTTAAACCCTTTCCGGGTCAACGGAAAATTTAATATGAGCGAAGAAATCATTGAAACAGAAAGCGCGTCCGTACCCGCTTACGGCGCAGACAGTATTCAGGTGTTGGAAGGGCTGGAAGCTGTGCGAAAAAGACCCGCCATGTATATCGGCGATATATCGGAGAAAGGTTTGCACCATTTGGTATATGAAGTAGTTGATAACTCGATAGACGAAGCCCTTGCAGGTTATTGCAAAAATATCACCGTTACCATCCATGAGGATAATTCCATTTCGGTGGAAGACGACGGGCGGGGCATTCCTACCGGCATCAACGTGAAGCAGGGTGTAAGTGCTTTGCAGGTGGCCATGACGATTCTACATGCCGGTGGTAAATTCGATAAAGGTTCCTACAAGGTTTCCGGTGGTCTGCACGGTGTGGGCGTAAGCTGTGTGAACGCGCTCAGCACCCACATGCACACCACGGTATGGCGTGAGGGAAAAATATTTGAACAGGAATATGAAATCGGTGTGCCGCTGTATCCCGTACGTGAAATCGGCACTACCGACCGCACCGGCACGCGCCAGCACTTTTGGCCCGACGGTAGCATTTTCATGACCACTGAGTATAAAAGGGATATATTGAAAGGCCGTCTCCGGGAGCTTTCTTACCTTAATAAAGGCATCCGTATTATCCTCACCGACCTGCGGAATAAAGATGACAACGGAAATGTCATTTCCGAAACATTTTACAGTGAGGGCGGTATCGTGGAATTTGTGGAAATGCTGGATAAGAGTGCCGGAAGAAATTGTCTGATTCCGAAACCATTGTATGTAGAAGGATATGACGAAAAGGCTAATGTAACCGTGGAGGTGGCGTTGAGCTATAACGACTCTTACAATGAGCATATTTATTCTTATGTAAACAATATCAATACCATCGAGGGCGGTACGCACGTGGCGGGCTTCCGGAGCGCGCTGACCCGTGTGTTCAAATCCTATGGTGATAAGAACGGCCTTTTTGAAAAGGCCAAGGTGAACATTGAGGGCGATGATTTTCGGGAAGGACTGAGCGCCATCATTTCGGTAAAAGTGCCCGAGCCGCAGTTTGAAGGACAGACCAAGACAAAGCTGGGCAACAGCGATGTGTCGGGTGTGGTGAGTTCAACGTTATCGAAAGCCTTAGAAGTATTTTTGGAAGAAAATCCCAAGGATGCCAAAAATATTATCAATAAAGTAATCCTGGCGGCACAGGCTCGTGCAGCGGCACGAAAGGCACGCGAGTTGGTGCAGCGTAAATCTGTTTTGAGCGGGGGCGGGTTGCCGGGCAAATTGGCTGACTGTAGCGACCGCGACCCGGAAAGATGCGAGCTTTTCCTTGTGGAAGGTGACTCGGCCGGGGGAACGGCCAAACAAGGGCGTGACAGGAGTTTTCAGGCTATCCTGCCGTTAAGGGGTAAAATCCTCAACGTGGAAAAAGCCATGGAACACAGGATTTACGAAAGCGAGGAAATCCGCAATATTTACACGGCGCTTGGCGTAACGGTGGGCACGTCCGAGGATCCCAAAGCATTGAACCTTGCCAAACTGCGTTATCACAAACTGATCATCATGACCGATGCCGATGTGGACGGTAGCCACATTGCCACACTTATCCTCACTTTTGTGTATCGCTACATGAAAGAGTTGGTAGACCACGGTTATGTATATATTGCACAGCCACCGCTCTATCTGGTTAAGCGCGGCAAGGAATCTGCCTATGCCTATGACGAGGAGCAACGTAAAAATCTGGTCATCAGGCTGGGTGCCGGCAGGGAAGATCTGGTAAACGTGCAACGCTATAAAGGTTTGGGTGAAATGAACGCCGAGCAGCTTTGGGAAACCACAATGGATCCGAACAGGCGCACGCTCAAGCAGGTTACTATCGAGAGTGCCGCCGAGGCCGACCGTGTGTTTAGCATGTTGATGGGCGACGAGGTGGCCCCGCGCCGGGAGTTTATCGAAGCAAATGCCAAATACGCCAATCTGGATATTTAGCAGAATAGGTTTAGTTTTATATTAAGGACAGCAGCGGTAGCAATGTTTGAGAATATTGTTATCGCTGCTGTTTCGTGATAAAGGTCTGACGTTTGCCCAATGAAAGTAGATTGAAGAAATGGTTGTTCTTTACCTATTTTTAGGATATTACAGTATAGGAAGCTAAAATTCTATAAAGTAGATAATCATAGAAAGACCAATAAAAGAGATTTGAAACGTGGAAAGAATTTAAGAAGCGATATTTGTTTTTGGATTGGGCTGGGAACAGTTTCCCCATTTTAGAAATCTTGTTTTAACAAAGACAGATAAAAACACGAATAATATTTAATAGCGCTTTATGGATTATAAGAGCTTTTGCCTCCTGATATTTTTGGGTATCTCACATTTCCTTTATGGACAGACGGAGGATGCCGTTAAAAAAGCAATTCAACTTGGAGATGCGCAGCGGTTTGACGATGCGATAACTCTTTTAAAGACTGAAATAAAAAACAATCCCAACAATGCGGAAGCTTATTATTGGATTGGGCGTTATGCTCATTATCTTGTATATGACAGCAGGCCTTTTTTAAGGAAAAGCAATGAGTGGTCTAAAACAGAAGTATTGGCCAATCTGAACAAAGCTATTCAATTAAATAATAAATTAGGTGATGCCTACTATTTTCTTGCAGTAGAATATGGCTGCAGGGCAAGAGAGGCTATTCAAAATAGAGATATAATTCAAGCAAAAAAGGAGCTATTAGCTGCCAGAAAAGCAGGTGCTTTCCCGGACTATATGTTAGAATATGCAAGAAGCATTTTGAATTCATGTGAACAAAATGCTATTCTGTTTTCAAACAGGGATGCTGCCGTTAATGCTTTAATGTTTGTACAACTTATAGAAGGGGTAAGAAAAGATATATCCTTGGTTGTCGTCAACTTACTGGAGAGACCTTTTTATATTAAATATATGAGAGATGGCATCCCTGATGAAATCGAGAAAGTTCCTATCTCTTGGAGTGATAATTTGATTATGAATATGTATAGCTATTTTCCATGGAAGGAACAGCCTTTGAAGATTAAAATATCACCTCAAAGAAAAAAAGAGTATAATATTCCGGATTCAATAAATAACATCAAACTGCTCGTAAAAGACAAGTACGGTAGCGGTTCTATGTGGATTGGCACGGCAGCTATTTTAAATATATTTGAAAATAATAAATTTGAAAGACCCATTTATTGTGCTTTGCCATCTGATGATGATATGTTTGAGTTTACTGACTATTTACAAAATGAGGGATTTGTATCTAAATTAATGCCATACAAAGTCAAAGGGACTGCTAAAGAATATGATAGGGCGAAGTTTGAATCAAGTATGCTGAATGCTGATAATTACAGAGACTTTGCCGATGTAAAGGTTCATAGTCAACCAAGGGCGAACTATTTTTTTTGTGACAACAGGCGCAACATTATTTTGGATTATGTTCAATTTCTTATATCATTAAATGAGAAAGAAAAGGCAAAAGTGGTTTATTCAAAAATGAATCTGTTAATGCCTGCATTAGATTGTTCATTGTCAAGTGACATATTAGAAAGATGCAAAAAAATGGATAAACAATTATTAGCAGAATAAACTTCTGTGCATTCGGGATAAGAATAATATCACAGTCCTTTTTTATGATTTAAAATCTCTATATAAAAAAAGCGCCCCTTTTGGAGCGCTTTGATATTTTAAAGGGGGATTTATTAACCCAATGCCACTCTTTTGAAACCAGTGACATTCACGTTGCCGGATTCTTTCAGGTAATCGGCTACAGATTTGCTGCCGTCCTTTACGAAAGCTTGGGCAACCAGGGTTTGTTCCTTGAAGAATGCGCCCAATTTACCTTCGGCAATTTTGGACAACATTTCTTCCGGTTTCCCGGCCATTTTCGGATCTTCTTTCATTATGTCCAGAATAACGGCTTTTTCGCGCGCTACAACGTCCGCAGGAACGCTGTCTGCATCAACCGCTACGGGACTGAGGGCTGCTACCTGCATGGCAATGTCCTTGCCCACTTCGGGAGCCGCTTTGTCAAGCCCTACCAATACACCAATGCGATAAGCGCCGTGGATATAAGATGCTACA
Organism: Niabella sp.; assembly: GCA_047601605.1. Classification (GTDB taxonomy): domain Bacteria; phylum Bacteroidota; class Bacteroidia; order Chitinophagales; family Chitinophagaceae; genus Niabella. The sequence goes on along the minus strand of JASGIU010000002.1, from coordinate 34,939 downwards.
AAAGGCGCATCAACCCTGTCAAACTTGGTCAAACCGATTTTTTCGCCGATAGAGGCCAGTTTGTCGTTTACGAGCGCGCTAACCTTTGTGCCGTCCACCGTGGTATCGTTCAGTTCTTCAATAGTTTTTACATTGTTTTCGATAGCTGCATTGGCAATAGACTTAACGAATGTTACAAAATCTTCGTTCTTGGAAACAAAGTCTGTTTCGCAGCTTACACATACAACGATGCCAAAAGTGTTGTCGGCGTTTGTTTGTGCCACAACCACACCTTCTTTTGCTTCGCGGTCGCTTCTTTTAGCAGCAATTTTTTGTCCTTGCTTGCGCAACCAGTCTATGGCAGCTTCAAAGTCGCCATTGGTTTCCGTAAGGGCTTTACGGCAGTCCATCATGCCCGCGCCGGTTGCTTGGCGCAACTTGTTAATGTCTTGAGCGGTAATTGTTACTGTTGACATAATATTTTCTGTTTAATATCTGAAATCAATAGCAGGGCATACCCTGACTTTCCATTTCAGACAAGTTTATATTGATTAGGTATAAAAACCTGATGTTTGAGGTGCATCAACACTTCAAACATCAGTGCTTTATTTAATTATCTCCTCGGGGCACCACCACCTGTCCTAGGGCCACTTCCCGTGGTGCGACGACGCTGGCCGCCACCGCTTGCGCCACGACCACGACCACCGCGTCCGCTTTCGGCTTCGGCTTCGGCCTGAATCTTAGCTGCTTGTTTTTCCTTTTCGTCAGCGAAGTTATCTTCCACTTCTTCTTCCTTGGCGGCTTGTCTTTCGGCAAGGCCTTCTGCAATAGCAGCGGTGATATAATTCACGATAATCGCGATAGACTTGGTCGCATCATCATTGGCGGGGATAGCAAAGTCAACCTTGTTGGGGTCGCAATTGGTGTCCACCACGCCAAAGGTAGATACGTTCAGGCGCTTGGCTTCGGCCAGAGCAATGTGCTCATGACCAATGTCCACGATGAACAAAGCGGCAGGCACACGTCCCAGTTGGGCAATGCCACCCAGCACTTTCTCCATTTTATCCTTGTCGCGGGTAAGCGTGAGGCGTTCTTTTTTGGTAATGCTGTCAAAAGAACCGTCGTTCAGCATCTTGTCAATGCTCTGCATCTTTTTTACAGATTTGCGCACGGTGTTGAAGTTGGTCAGCATACCGCCCAACCAACGCTCGGTCACGTAGGGCATACCTACTTTTTGGGCACATTCCGTAACGATGTCCTTGGCTTGTTTTTTAGTGCCTACAAAGAGGATTTTTTTACCGCTGCGGGCAATTTGCTTCATAGCGGCGGCAGTTTCCTGCAAGCACTCTACGGTTTTGTTAAGGTCAATTATATGGATACCTTTCTTTTCAGCAAAGATGTAAGGCAACATCTTGGGATTCCATTTCTTTTTTAAGTGGCCGAAATGAACACCTGCTTCCAAAAGCTGCTGTTGTAATGAAGTATTATTTTCCATTTAAAATAAAAATTTAAAGTTTGAAACAGGTTAACGTTTAGAGAATTGGTAGCTCTTCCTTGCTTTCTTGTGACCGAATTTCTTACGTTCCACAGAGCGCGGATCCCTCTTTAACAAACCGGCTGCTTTAAGCAAAGGACGGAACTCGGCATCCTGTGTAACCAGGGCGCGGGCAATGCCCAGCATAGCGGCTTCGGCCTGACCTTTTAATCCACCGCCTGTTGCGTTGATTTTGATGTCGAACTTGTCGGCAGCTTCGACGGTTTTCAGCGGACGTTCTACCTGGTTTTGCAGGTACACGAGCGGGAAATAATTTTTATAGTCCTTATCGTTAACGGTAATGCTACCGGTACCCCTTGACAAAAACACACGGGTAACGGCTTCCTTACGACGTCCTACGGCATTTTTTTGTTTTTCCATTATATATGTTTAATAAGATGGTTTTTTAAAATTTTAATTCTTTGGGCTGTTGTGCGATGTGCGGGTGCTCGGAGCCAACGTACACGAATAATTTTTTGTACATCTTGCGGCCTAAGCGGTTTTTGGGCAACATGCCCTTCACGGCCCTTTCAACGATTACTTCGGGACGGCGTTTGATCAAGTCGGAAGCAACTTCCTGCTTCAACCCGCCGGGATAACCGCTGAAATTGTCATATAATTTTTGATCCATCTTTTTACCGCTCAGTTTTACCTTTTCGCAGTTGATAACGATGATGTAGTCCCCGGTATCTACGTGGGGCGTGTAAGATGCCTTGTTCTTACCGCGCAAAATGGCGGCAATACGGGAACACATACGACCTACGGTTTGATTAGTACCGTCCACAACGTACCAATTGCGCTGTACGGTAGCCTCGTTCGCATGCTTGGTGGTGAAATGTTGTTTGCTCATTGTATTTTTTCTTTGTTTAAAAATGAACCGGGCTATCCCCCGGCCCCTTGTTTTAAGGGAGTGCAAAGGTACTGCCCCAAACTTGAATAAAGTGCATTTTTAGACATTATTTTTAAATACACGTTTGTAATAAATTGATTTTCAGTAAAAATTTTGCATTTATTTTTTAATCATAAAGAAAAAACCCAGCGATTTCTTTTAATCGCTGGGTTTTGTATATAAATTGTTCTTTTTCGTCAATGCAATTGCCCGGTTGTTAGAACCAACTCCGCACGAAAGCGTCGTTCACTGTGCTGACATTTGCCAGTTTTTTCTGCCTGCGCCTTACCTTGGCCCTGTGGATAATCATCGCGTAGATAACCATCGGTATAAACACGAACGTCAGCGGCGGGATGCCCATGAAGGATATCCATTTGCCACCAAACATTTTGCGCATCGGGCGTTTGAGGCGTTCCACGATCAGGTACATGCTCGGCACCATCATCAGCGTCATGAAAAATGCGAACAACAGGCCAAAAATCATTGTCCACGAAAGCGGCCCCCAAAAGGTAACGTTATCGCCACCGAAGAAAATACGCGGGTTCAACTCTGAAAACAGTGTCACAAAGTTGATGTTGAATCCAACGGCTAGCGGAATGAGTGCCAGCACAGCCGCCACGGCGGTGAGCAATACGGGTATGATACGGATTTTACCGGCCTGCACTACCGCTTCGTGTGTCTTCATGCCCCGCATCCGCAGTTCGTCGGCAAACTCGATAACGAGGATACCATTCTTGATAACGATACCGGCCAAACCCAGGATGCCCACCCCGGTCATCACCACCGACACGCTCATGCCCGTGATGGTGAAACCAAGCAACACACCAATAATACTGAACACAATTTCTGTCAGTATAACCACCGGTTTACTGATAGAGTTGAACTGCCATACCAACACCAGCAGGATAAGCCCAAGGGCAATAATAAACGCCTTGTTCAGGAACGCTGCAGCTTCTGCCTGCTGCTCGCCTTCCCCGGTTTGGCTGATAGTTACCCTATCGGATGTTTTATGGAAGTTTTTGATAGCCTTTGTTATTTGCAGGTTTACGGCAGTGGGCGTGTAGTCTGCCAATACGTTACTGCGCAAAGTAATCACGCGCTTTTGATTTTTGCGCTTCACGTTTCCTAACGTGCTGGTATAATCCACGTTTATCAGGGATATGATAGGAATGGATTTAAAAGCGCCCGTGGCCATGTCACGGAAGCTGATGTTCATATTCAGGAGGTCGGTTAGGTTTTTGCGTTGCACTTCGTTTGACCTTACCTGTATTTTATATTCTTCATCGCCGTCCTTGATTTTACTGGCCTCGTTACCGAAAAGCGCGGTACGGATTTGCATGCCGATTTGGGCAGAGGAAACGCCCTCGCTCAACGCCCTTTCGCGGTTAACGGTGAGGGATATTTCGGGGTTGTTCAAATCCACGTCCATTTTCAGTTCTTCAATGCCGGGGATCTGTTGTGCTTCCAGATAGTTTTTGAGCGCCACGGCGTTTTCTATCATGTCCTCGTATTCTTCGCTCGCCACTTCTATATTGATGGGCGGGTCTGTGGGCGGGCCATTTTGTTCCTGTTCCACAGAAACTTCGGCACCCGGAATGCCCTTGATGGCCTCCCGGATTTGTGTCAGGTAAGGCTTGGTGCGCTCCCCGTGCCTTTTTTCAAATTCCACGAACGACACCTGTATGCGCCCGAGTTCGCTGCGCGTGCTGCGGTCGCCGCTCATGGGGTCGGCGGCACCGACTGCCACATTTGCAATGACGCTTTCCACGATGGGGTTCTTCTTGTTTTTTGCATAATCAATGCCAAGCACACTGTTCACTTTTGTTTCCAGGGTGCGCACCACGGAATCTGTATATTTTACATCAGTCCCAGTCGGGAGTTTAAGGTAAACGTATATAAAATTGGGTTCCGACTCTGGGAAGAACACAACCTGTGTACGCCCTGTGGCTGCCGAAATGCCAAATACGATAATGGAAAAAATCAATAGACCCACGGCGCTTAACAGCAGCCATACGGGGCGCCAGCCGTTCAATGCCCATCGCAATAAGGATTCGTAGTGGGACATAATCCAGGGCAATACGGAGTTTTGAAACCTGTGCACCCATCCTTCAAAGAAATAAGCATTTAGTACACCCATCAGCGCCATAAACAGTGAAAGGTTTCCGAGGAAGAAGAATATCTCGCCATCTGGTCTTAGTACGAAGCCGATGAGGTCGAACAGTACACCAAGGATAACGGCTACCCGAAAGAACGGCCGCCTGAACACCCGTGATTTTTCTCCACGGAAATTGTGGTCATCGTCCTTGTGGTTCATGAAGTCCACCGCAAAAACAGAGTTCATCACAAAGGCCACTGCCAATGATGCCACAAGTGTGAAGATGAGCATTAACGGCAAATAAACCATGAACTTGCCGATTATCCCCGGCCAAAATAATAGCGGGACAAATGGTGCCAATGTCGTAAGTGTACCGGATAAAACAGGGACGAAAACTTCGCCGGCGGCCATCTTTGCCGCATCTACCGAACTAAGCTTGCCTTTTGCCTCCATAAAGATGCGGTGTGTGTTTTCTATCACCACAATGGCATCGTCCACGATAATGCCCAGGCCAAACAGCAGGGCAAACAGCACCATAAAGTTGAGTGTAATGCTGGAGCCTATCATTACTTCTCCCAATGGGATTAACATGAATGCCACGAACATACTCAGCGGTACGCTGAGCGCCACAAAGAACGCATTGGTGATACCCATGAAAAACATCAGGATAATGAGTACCAGCACAAAGCCGATAACGATAGAGTTCACCAAGTCGTTGAAGGACGTGCGCGTGGAGATACTTTGGTCACCCGTGATGGTGACTTCTATATCTTTAGGGAAATCCAGTTCCTTCATTTCTGCCGAAATTTTTTTTACGGCATCGCTGGTTTCTATCAGGTTTTCACCGCTTCTTTTTACGACGTTCAGCGTGACCACGTTTTTGCCGTCGAGGCGCGCATAGCTTTCGGTTTCCTTGATGGTGTCTTTAATTTCTGCAATGTCTTTAAGGTAGACCGGTGAGCCGAAACTGTTGCGCAGGACGACCTGTTTAATATCGTCCGCTGTTTTGAACTGCCCCTTTAACTGCAGATTGCGGCGCATATTGCCCACTTCGAGCAACCCGCCGGAAATATCGAGATTCTCGCGCTGAATGGCGGCTGAGATGTCATCAAAAGTAACGCGGGCCGCCTGCATGCGCGCATTGTCCACATTCACCTGAAACTCGCGCTCGGGTGCGCCCACCAGGTCAATGCGGGTGATTTGCGGAAGTTCTTCCAGCTTGTCTTTCAGGTCATCGGCGTAGGATTTCAGTTTTACCCCGTCATAATCACCGCTCAGGTTGACGTACATGATGGGAAATTCGGAAAGGCTTACCTCCAATGCCGTCGGTTCCTGCGTAAGGTCGTTGGGCAAATCCTGCTTTGATTTATCAATGGCGTCTTTGACTTTTTGTAGTGCCTGGTCAATCTTAACATCCGTGGCAAACTCTATCATGATGGCCGAATAGTCCTGAAGGGAGCTACTGGTCACCTTGGTGATTTTGACGCCCGTGATGCCCTTGATTTGTTTTTCGATGGGTTGTGTGACCAGGTTTTCTATATCCTTTGGCGAGTTGCCCACATAAATGGTGGAGACGTACACGGTGGGAATCACCACATCGGGAAAGCTTTCCTTGGGCATGGTGATGAACCGGGACACGCCGAAGAGCGTGACGATGAGGATGATCAGGTACACCGTGGTGCGATTGGTTACCGCCCAGGATGTGACCTTGAACTCTTTGAATTTTTGATTAAAATTTTCTAATGCACTCATATACTGGTTTTGAGTCGTTGAGAATCGGTGAATGATGTCCGCTCTTTATAGGATTCCACGCCTGCGAACGGAAAAAGCTCCATAGTATTCCCGCTGTTGAACGGAGCGTCGCAAGGATGCCCCATCAGGGCGGGAACGATGATACAATCAAAAGAACTATTTATTTGCGGCACCCGTTTTGGTGATTGCCTGACCGTCGTACAAACTTTGGAAACCTTCGGTGATGAGTTGATCTCCTTCGGAAATGCCTGATTTAACCTCTATCTTATCCCCGTAAAGTTCGCCCGTGACCACCCGTTTTTTGCGGGCAACCAATTTTTTGTTCTCGTCCACGGCTACCAGTACAAACTTGCCATGCTGGTCGTTTTGCAAGGTGTTGACAGGAATAGTAACCGCATCATTGTGCGCGTAGTCCTGAATCTGCACCTTGGCTATTTGGTTGGCACGGATGGACGGGTCGTTTGGCACGTTGGCCTCTACGTAAAAACTGCGCGATGCCGGGTCGATCAGTTTGCTGACAACCGCCGCTGTGGTGTTGATGACCTTGTTGTTGGACTCCGGAAGGGTAACAATCAGCGGTGTGCCGGTTTTTACTTTTTCGATATAAGGCTCGGGCACGTCCACGAGCAACTTGAGCACGGACGTGTTCACGATGGTGATTTGCGGCCCTGCGGTAGCGGCGAAAATCTCGCCCACCCGCACGTTAACCTGATCTATCACGCCGCTTATATCTGCCGTGACGGAAGTGTAGGATAATTGCTCCTGTGCCATGCGGGCCTGCGCCTCGGCGGCATTGAGCTGGCTGACCAGTGCATCTACGCTGGCTTTGGCTTGCAGCACCTGCATTTCGGTGCCGATATTGTTTGCCCACAGGCTTTTGAGGCGGTCGTGGGTGGTTTTTGCCAGTTCGAGCTGGGTACGTAAGGCACCGGTTTGCTGACGGGCGGCCACCAACTGTTGGGAAGCAATGGCATCATCCAATTTGAGGATGACCTGCCCCTTGCGTACATGGTCACCTTTTTTGACATAGATGGCGCGCACTACACCACCTTGCCCCTTGGGCGCTACATAAGCGGTGTTCTTGGCATCTATCTTGCCCTGCAGGTCAATGTAGTGCCTGAAGGCTTCGTTGGTAACAGGTGTTATCGTGACGAGTTTTGCCTTGGCAGCCGAAGGGTCGAGCTTGGCAATCTCATCTTCCAGCGAACTGATTTTATCATTGATGTTTTTTTGTTCTGCTTTTAGTTTTTCAAGCTGGGCTTTTTTGTCGCCTAATGCGCCTTTTTTCTTGCCGCCATCACCGCAGGCCATGAGGAGGACGAGGGCGAAAAGCATTGTTGTTTTAAAAATCTGCTGCATAAAACTTTATTTAATAAGGTTTGGTTTGATTATAATTTTCCGATTGATTTCAGGAAGTCAACACGTGCCACCACGGCGTTGTACAAAGCCGTGTAATAATTGGTCTGGGCGGTTTGCAGTTGCACGCGGGCATTGTCTATTTCCATCTGACTGCCTGTTCCCACTTCATATTTCTTTTTTGTCTGATGATACACTTTTTCGGCCAAAGCCATGTTCTGTTTTTGATAGTCCATGTCCGTAATAGCAGATTTGAAGGTATTGATAGCCGATTTTCTTTCGTTATCAATAGCGTTGGCCAACGCTTCTAATTGGTTTTGCGATTGGCGAAGAGAGATCTGTGCCTGCGAAATTTTTGCATTCGTGGCAAACCCCGTGAAGATGGGGACGTTTATGCCCAACTGAATGGCGCTCGAAGTAAACCATTTGCTGCGGAACATGCTGCCCATGGTGTTGTCCATTGCGATTTTGGAATAACTGCCGCTTAATGCAAGGCTTGGTATTTTGCTGAGCTTGTAGCGTTGCATGTCAAATTCCTTCAGTTTGATGCCGAGCTTGGCCAATTGATAATCGCGCCGCTGGTCGTAGTTGAATTCCGTTGCTTCCAGCAGCCCCTTCTTTATGTCCTCGTCAGACAGCGAGTCTGTCAATATCAGCCCTTCCGAAACGGGCATGCCAATAAGCACTTTCAGTCCGAGGTATCCGTTATTGATTTGCGTGACCGTTTGTGATCTCAGCGAGTTTACGTTTGTTAGTTGCACGTCCAGTTTGTCTATGTCCAGCTTTTCGGCAAAGCCATTGTCGTACATGATTTTGGTATCATGCCGGTTTTTTTCTATGAAGGAAATAGTAGTGTCGAGCAAACTTAATTGTGTTTTGGCTACTATCAACTGATAATAAATCTTGGTAATGTTAACCCGTACCTGTTCGGCGGTCACCTCGTGCGCTTTTTCCTGTGTCTGGATTAATGTCTTGCGCGCCTGCAAACCGGTAAAAACCTGCCCGTCAAAAAGGATTTGGTTCAGGGATACGCCTGCGGAAGAGTTCCATTTGGTACCAAACTGTGCTTCTATATATCCAAAATCTCCGTTGGGGTCAAAGACAATCTCATTGCCGTTCCCGTCCTTTACGCCAAATTGTTGCAATATGGCCACCACGGCGGGGGAGAAAAAGTTCGGCATCTTTTGCGTCATGACGTTCGGGTTATAGGCGATGCCGCCCGTGCCGCTGATTTGGGGATAGGCCCTGCCCGTCACCTCGCGGTTCACCTGCTCCTGCATTTGAATATCCAACAGGGCGTTTTTGACTTGTACATTGTTTTTTTCCGCATATTCTATGGTTTGCTGCAAAGAAAAATAATGCGTTTCCTGTGCTGCCAGCCGGCTTGCTGAAAGCAGTAGTAAAAGAAAAGTGGTTAGTTTAATTTTTGCCATTTAATGTGGGTTTTTGTCTGTCTTTTTGATATTTTGTCAATAATTTATAGCCCTTGGAGGACACCAGGCTGTATAAGAAAAAGTAGCATAGCTCGCGGTGGATTTCGAGCATGCTGATGTTTAGACGGTTATAATTTTCAGGGGAGAACAATAACATAAAACTTTCCACACGAAAACGGGTGGCCACTTCCACGTTCAGGTCTTCGCGGTACAAGCCTTCGGCAATACCACGTTCAATATTACTTTTGATACTGTTATAAATGTACTCATCGCGGTAGTTTGCAAAGATGCCGTATGCTTCCGGAAAGTATTTCTGCAAGTCGTAAATCACCACGGGGTTCATATAATTGAACAATTCGTCAACGCTGTCTGTTTCCAACAAAACTTCCTCAATGGCATTGGCCGCGCCGGAGCCAACACATTCGGCATTATCACAACTGTTGCTGACCACATGCGACACAAAGTCTTTGGCCAGGCTGTTTTTGTCCTTATAATATTGGTAGATCGTTTTCTTGCTTATACCTAACGATCCTGCAATATCGTCCATGCTTACGCTACGTATGCCGTATTGCATAAACAATTGCTGTGTCTGACACAGGATGCGTGTTTTCATATCAATAACCGGAATCATAAAAAAGAAGCGAAACTAAGAAAACTTTTCAAGTTGCAAAAGTTTCCATGCTGATTTTTTCATTTTAAAGTTGTTTATGCTTTTATTTTTTTTAATAAAGTATAAAAAACATTCTAAGAATGTTCTTACTTATGAAGACAGCCGAGGAGGAAAAATATTTTATGAAAAGTCGATTTTTTCCGGAGCAGGTAAAAAAGAATCATAACTACGAAAGGGCTCGTCTTGTCGCGATAGTTTACACTTCTCCACCAGATACTTTTAGGCACATGTCGCAACTGTTGCTTACTACATGCGACACAAAATCTTTGGCAAAGCCAAGGAAGCTTTTCACGTTGCAAAAGTTCCCTTCTGTTTTTTATATTATTTTTTAATAATATAAGGTTGATTGTATATCCGATAGTTTGTGTTTTTGCTTTGGGCAAACACCATTAGCTTTGCGCTATTTTCGCAAAGTCAAATGTATATAAGTCGTAAGTTTTAGAAGTTTTAAACTTCGGACAATATTAATTGTTAAGTGTTCATATTAATCTTTTTTCATGCGTAACGCTTCTTTCTTCTGGATTCTTATTATATCGTTTCTCTTAGTTGACATTTATGTTTTCTTTGCCGTTAGGACGCTCTTTCACGGACGCGGGAGAACCATTTTCGCGATAGCTTATTGGCTGGTGTCCGCGGCCACGGTTAGCCTTTTATTATCTTTTCCTTATTTGCAGGATATCAACAGGTCATTGCGGAACCTGCTGATGGTGTTTATGTTCAGCATGGTGCTTGCCAAGTTCGCGGCGGCATTGTTTTTTGCTATTGACGATTTGCGCAGGGCTGTTCAATGGCTGATAGGCCTTTTTGGCACTACCGCGAAGCGGCAACAGGGCGAAGGCATTACGCGCTCGGCATTTATGACGTGGTTGGGCATCGTTGCCGGAGGTAGCCTTTTTACAACCTTCCTTTATGGGTTGGGCAATAAGTATAATTATAAAGTCAGGAAAATAGCTTTGAAGTATGATAATCTGCCAACGGCATTCAAATGGTTAAAAATAGTGCAGATATCCGATGTGCATAGCGGTAGCTTTACCAACAAGGCGGCGGTGAGCAAGGGCATTGACATGATTTTGGCTCAAAAGCCGGATGTTATTTTCTTTACCGGCGATTTGGTGAACAATCGTGCCGATGAGATGAAAGATTATATAGATGTGTTTTCCCGCCTTAAAGCACCGATGGGCGTGTACTCCATTTTAGGAAATCATGACTATGGCGATTATGACAAGTGGGAAAGTGCTGCCGCGAAAGCGCAAAACCTGCAAACGCTAAAAGGCATCCACGGGCGCATGGGATGGCGCCTGTTGCTGGATGAGCATGTGCCGCTTGAAAAGAACGGCGGGAAAATCGGCCTCATCGGTGTGGAAAATATCAGCGGTAAAAATTTTCACAGTTATGGAAATTTAGCCAAAGCCGCTGCCGGGGCGGATTATCCTTTCAAGATATTGTTAAGCCACGATCCTTCACATTGGAATAAAGAGGTGACTACGCAGTATACAGATATTGACCTCACCCTTAGCGGCCATACGCACGGGATGCAGTTTGGTGTGGAAGTGCCCGGTTTTCGCTGGAGTCCTGTACAATATGTTTATAAGCAATGGGCAGGCCTTTATGAAAACGATAAACAAAAATTATACGTAAACCGGGGCTATGGTTTCATTGGCTATCCGGGGCGTGTGGGTATTATGCCGGAGATAACCGTGTTCACGTTGGCATAAAATAATTTTCTGCGTAATGCTTTGCGATGAAAGAGTGAACACCTCATTAGCCATCACGCATTGTATATTCTGCGAAAGAAAAAATTCATGTAGGTTTGCAGCAAACATTTAGAGATGCACACACATAAGCACAGAAAGGCGGGGATTTTTTTGTTATGGGCTTTTGCTATGTTGTTTACTGCATGTACCTCCAACAACGTCAAGGTTGACAATTCCTTAAAACAATATTTTGACCAGCATAATCTTACCGGGTGTTTCGCTTTGATGGATAACGGTACGGGGGTGTTCACCGTGTATAATTTGCAGCGCTATCGTGATAGTGCTTATCTGCCAGCCTCTACTTTCAAAATCGTTAACTCGCTGATAGGTTTGCAGACAGGTGTTATCTCAAGCGATAGTATGATCATTCCCTGGGACGGCGTTACGCGCAGCGTACCGGCGTGGAACAAAGACCTGACCATGTATGAGGCCTTCCGCGTGTCTGCCGTACCTTATTATCAGGAAGTGGCGCGACGTATCGGAAAAGATACCATGCAATTTTGGATTGACAGCTTGCGCTATGGTTCCGGCAAAAAAGATACGGCCTTTAAAATCACGACCGCTGTGGACACCTTTTGGCTAGACAATTCTTTAAAGATAACGCCCGATGAAAATCTTGGGCTTGTCAAGAAACTTTATTTCAACGAACTGCCCTTTTTTAAGATTTATCAGGAAAAAGTAAAAAACGCCATGTTGTTTGAAAACAACGCGAACTATAAGCTGTCCTACAAAACAGGATTGGGCTCGTCGGATACCGGACATAACATAGGCTGGATTGTGGGCTGGATAGAAGAAAATAAGCATCCTTATTTTTTTGTTCTAAATGTGGAATCTCCCGACCCGCATTATGATATGTCGAAAGTCCGCATAGAGATACTGAAAGACATCCTGAAGCAGTTGGGTTTTTTTGAGGGAAAGATGTAAGGATGATTTTGCCGAGCACGTTGGGCGTTGATATATGGCATGAAAAATGCCTGTTATTTGTCAGTTATAATTCAGTATTAATTTATACGTTTTGTTAATCGTTAATCACAAATCCTAAAGTTGTCCTATCAGTTTCAATACCCGTATTTTGTCTGGCTCTTTGCGGGACTTGTGCTGCTGTTGCTGCTTTTCGTGTTTTATATGGCATGGAAAAAGCGGGTACGCCGGCGCATGGGAGATGCGGGATTAATCAAGAAAATTACTTTGCGGTATAGTTCCCTAAGATTTGCGATAAAATTCCTGCTCATATCCCTTGCCTTTGGTGCTGGGGTTTTGGCGGTAATGGGTCTGCGCAAGCCCGGCGGTGACGATGGCATACGCAGAAAAGGGATTGATGTGGTTTTTGCATTGGATGTGAGCCGCAGTATGTTGGCCGAAGATGTAAAACCTACCCGTCTGGACAAAGCAAAGCAACTCATGCATAGCCTGATTAACGAAATGCCTGACAACCGCGTGGGGCTGGTGCTGTTTGCGGGCAAGGCTTACGTGCAAATGCCGCTTACCGCAGACCGCGGTGTGGCACATGCGCTAATTGATGATGCTTCGCCGGATATTGTGCCAACGAAAGGCACTGTTATCAGCGATGCGCTCAAAACCAGCCTGAACATTTTTGGCGAGCGGGAAGCAAAATACAAATCCGTCATTCTTATATCGGACGGAGAAGACCATGACAGTGAAGCAATGGATGTTTCCAAAGAACTGGAGACCCGCGGGTTGATGCTGAACACGGTTGGCCTTGGTTCTGCGCAGGGAAGTTATATTCCCGATGATTCTACGGGTGAGCGGAAACGTGATGAGAACGGCGCCCTGATTGTTTCAAAACTGAACGAGCAGGAATTAAAACAATTGGCGGCAAACACGCACGGCATTTATGTGCATCTTGAAAACACCGCGGATGCCGTCAAAAAAATAAAGCAACAATTATCTGTTATTGATAAAAAAGTAACGGGGGACACAAACCTCATGGCCTTTCAGCAATATTATTGGTGGTTTGCCGGGTTTATGCTATTGTTGCTCGTGCTGGAACAAGTCTTGCCGGAAGGCCGCAGAAAAAAAGTCAATGAATAAGCGTTTAACGATATTGATGATTTGCATGGGATGCGCTGTTGCCGTCATGTCGCAGTCCGTGGAAGACTATATAAAAAATGGCAATGCCTATTATAAGAAAGACATAATGCCCGCGGCCTTGCAACAATATGAGCAGGCGCTCCAAACTCGCTATCATGATGTGGCGCTGATGAACAAAGGCAACGTGCTGTATAAACAAGGAAAGTATAAAGAAGCACTTGCTGTTTATGAAGAGGCGGCTTCCACTGCCCGTTTTGACAGACTGCTGCGTGCGGGAGCATACTATAATGCAGGTGTTGTGTATTCGCGCCAGCAGAAAATAGCCGAGAGCATTGATGCGTACAAAAATGCGCTAAGGCTTGATCCCAACGATAAACAGGCGCGGGAGAACCTGCAAAAAGCCTTGCTCGCACGTCGGCAAAAAGAACAGGAAGACGACGAACCGCAACAAATGCCGCAATCGAACCTTAGCAAAAGCAAGGCCCAACAGGAACTCAATAAATTAGACGAAAAAGAAAAGCGCACTCGTCAAAAGCTTTATAAACAACAACGTCAATATAACGGCAGTGTGGGCAATGATTGGTAAAAATAGTAATGCTGCGCTTACTATATTCGCTTGCCCAAAATAGACAAACTTCTTTCCTGTCCATCTAATAAGGCAATGTTGGGCAGCAATGCCCAATCCTCAAAACCAAAGTGCCGGAACAATTTCAAACTTGGTTCGTTGTGCGAAAATATAAAGCCGAGCAAGGTCTTGACACCCAAGGCAGGCGCTTTGTCTATGCAATATTGTAATATCTGTTTGCCGAATCCCTTTCCTCTTTGTGCATTGTTCAGATAAATGCTTATCTCAACGGTGGCATCATAAGCAGGTCTGCCGTAGAACGATTGAAAACTCACCCATCCCAAAATTTGGTTATCTGTGTTTTCCACTACCCAAAGCGGCCTTTTTGATGGATGGTGTTCCTCAAACCATCTTTGTTTGCTGTCTATGGAAACGGGTTCTGTGTCTGCCGTCACCATTCTGGAGGCAATGGTTGAATTATATATTTCTACTATTTTGGGCAAATCCGCTTGGATCGCATCCCTGTATTTTAATTCGGTCATGTGTTTTTGTTGGGGCTTTTATGTTTGTGCTATCAGGAAGAACTCCCCGCTTGCGGGCAAGAGGTTGTCTGTTCTGTTATTAAAATATTTTTTAATCATATCTTGTGTGGATATAATTCTTCCCTGTTTTAATCCTGTTTCTTCGGCCATTCTCAAAACTTCATCAACTGAAAAGAAGCTGACGAAAGGAGTGCCCGATTCCTGTGCGCCCTTGTTTGCAATTTCCTGCATGGGCTTATCTTCTTCATCAAGAAGTTCAGTAGGCAAATAAAACGCTATCGCAATGGAAGATCCCGAAACAAGCAAGGTCATCTTTTTCAATGTTTCAAGGATGGCTTCTTTGGTAAGATAAAGCGTAACGCCTGTACAGGAAACAAAGGTTCTTTGCCCAGTGTCAAAACCTTTACTTAATAGGTTATCCCACCAAGAGGACACCTCGAAGTCAACCGGGACAAAATGCAGGTTTGGGGAAATGTTGAATCCACATTCGGTCAGTTTTTCTGTTTTCCACGCAATAGTTTCTAGTTGGTCTATTTCGTAAATATCAATTTTTCCACTCAGGTCTGCATGTCGTTGTGCAAAAGAATCAAGGCCTGAACCAAGGATGACATATTGCTTAACGCCTTTGTCTATCTGGCTTATCGCCATGTCTTCTACAAAGCGCGCACGAGCCATAATGGATGCCCGGAGCCGGTCGGTATATTTCATGTCAGGCCGCTCCTGCCAATTCGTTTCCGGGTTTATTAATTTCAGTCCAATTGTATCCTCGATAAGATGCGGCTTTGCATCCTTCAGGACGTGCAATGCCCGCCATAAGGCTGTTCTGAGCGCCGTGTTATCTGGTTGTTTTGTGGTCATCGGATATCTAAGCTACAAAAAAACAATTATTCTCAAACAGGTAATACCATAAATATTTCTTAGATATTCTTCGTTTAAGATGACAGGACAGGGCTTGTTGTGGTTTAGCATTTAAAGGCATAGTAAATGCTTATTTGTACTCTGAACTTTTATATTTGAATCAAGGTGCGGTGTTCAATAAAAAAGCCGCTCTGAAAAGAACGGCCTTGTTTTTTTATATCATTGCAGGTTAAAAGCGTTTCTTCTTAAACCCGTTACCATTTCCGTTTTTGCGTTGCGAGCCGTTACCGTTAGGGCGTTGTTGAAATTTGGGGCGTTTGGAAAACCCATTGCCACGGTCGTTGCGGCCTTCGGGCTGCATCCGGTAGGCTTTTACGTAAGGCGTGTTGGTAAACGCCAATTGTCCTTCCGTCAGGTTGCTGAGTTCGGCCTGTATGGCATCGTCATGCACCACTTCCTTGTGCCAGTTGTTATAAACCAGTTTCATGTAGTAGGCGATAGCATTGGCAAAACCTTGCTTCTTGTCGGGGTCTGTTTCTTCCAGTGCCTTATTGATAACGTCTTCCAGGTTTTTGCCCAGATGGGAATACTTGGAAGATGAATTGCGTTTAGGATAAGGTATCGGATGCGGTTTTTCCTGCATTTCCTCGCGCGTGGGTTTCGGATAAGGCGACTGTACATCAAGCTTGAAATCCGAAATCACGAACAGATGATCCCACAATTTGTGCTTGTAGTCCTCTATGGTTTTTAGTTGCGGGTTCAGAAAGCCCATCAGTTCCACCACGGCCTCGGCATTTTTCTGCCTTCTTTCAGGATCTTCAATTGTGAGGATATGATCTACCATTTTCTGCACGTGACGGCCGTATTCGCGCATGTATAGGCCTATTCTTGTTGTGTTATACTCCATAAAATTCGGGATACCCCTTAATGTTTAAAACAAAAAATCTAAAATAGTAAGTAATGAAATAGTAACCTTCAGTTGGCATTAAGCAAATTCGGTTATCCATTATTTAGTAGCAATATGCTTTTACGGTTGCCCGGGCAAAGATAAAGGGAAATTGATAATATTCCCCAAAATGATTTGCCGGGGTTTATTGCTTAAAGGAATGTTAAAACAGGCGCGGGCACGTCTGCAATGTCTTTGGCTTTCGGTCGTTATACGTACTCGCCCATGGCCTAAAGCGGTAAGTTTTTATGGCGATAGCCTTTCGATAAGCCACTGGCCGTCGGCCTGCAAGGTATATTGCAACCTATCATGAAGCCGTCCGGCACCGCCCTGCCAAAACTCTACCACAGTGGGTTTTACCAAAAAGCCGCCCCAGTAATCAGGTTTTTGGATGGCTTCACCACCTGTTACGGCGGTTTCTATGGCATGTTTCTTTTCTTCCAGAAACGGACGGTTGGGGATGACCTCACTTTGGTGGGACACAAGCGCACCGATTTGGCTGGGCACGGGGCGCGAGAAAAAATATTTCTTGCTTTCTTCTTCGCTCAGTTTTTCTACCGTGCCGGTCACGCGCACCTGCCTTTGCAACTCCTTCCAAAAGAAAACCAGGCAGGCTTTGGGGTTTTGCAAAAGTTGTTGCCCCTTGTGACTGTCGTAGTTGGTGTAAAAACAAAAACCTCTTTCGCCGTAATCTTTCAGCAGCATGATGCGGGCCGCCGGGGTACCGTCCGTATCAACGGTTGCCAGTGTCATGGCATTTACTTCTGTAAGTTTTGCCGCTACGGCATCTTTCCACCATTTGTCGAACTGCGCCACGGGGGTTGGCGCGGCTTCGGTTTCTGAAAGTGTCTTTAACGTATAATCCTCGCGTATATCCGCCACTTCTTTTTTCATCCGTAAAATATTTTATTAATGCTAATCGGAAGGATTGTGGTTACTGAATGCCTGTTCGCAAATCATATTTACCTGCCTTTCCTTATCCAACCAAGGTTCCCACATTTTCGCCCATGATGACCTTTTGCAGGTTTTGAGCTTTGTTCATATCAAATACGATAATCGGTAATTTATTTTCCATGCACAGCGTGAAGGCCGTCCTGTCCATGATTTTAAGTTCTTTGCTCAGACATTTCTGATAGCTGATGGTTTCGTAGCGTGTCGCCGTAGGGTCTTTTTCGGGGTCGGCGGTATAAACGCCGTCCACGCGCGTGCCTTTCAGGATAACGTCTGCCTTTATTTCGATGGCGCGCAGCGAGCCAGCCGTGTCAGTAGTGAAATAAGGATTACCCGTGCCCGCACCAAAGATGACCACGCGGCCTTTTTCAAGATGGCGGATGGCGCGCCTGCGGATATAGGGTTCGGCAATCTGTTCCATCTTGATGGCACTTTGCAGCCGGGTGTGCATACCTGCTTTTTCAAGTCCTGCCTGCAATGCCATGCCGTTGATAACGGTTGCCAACATGCCCATGTAATCGCCGTGCGCCCGCTCAATGCCGGATTCGGCCTCGTTCATGCCACGATAAATATTGCCGCCGCCAATAACAATGGCTACCTGAACACCCATGTCCACAACGGCTTTTACCTCGCGGGCATATTGAGCGATAATGGCAGGATCCATGCCGAAACTGTTTTCACCCATGAGCGCTTCGCCGGAAAGTTTTAGTAACACACGTTGATACTTAGGCTGCATATACATTATAATTTAATGAAGAAGTAATTGTTAAAACGGGCACGAAGATAATATAATCTTGTGGAAAGTCTTGTTTTGCGCGCGGGACAAGACTTTCTCTATATTTTTGTGGTCATGCGATACGGTAAAATTATATTGGTTTGTTTCGTCGCGATATTGTTGGCGTCCTGCTCCGGTTCGCGCAAGGCGCACCGTGGCGCGCCTGCCGTACAACAACCCGCTAAACCAACTCCCGGTGCGAAGGAGCGACCCGTGCGTTATCTTGACCAGCCTGTAGACCTTGATCGAAACGAATTTGTGGGATATGCCAAACGGTTTTTGGGCACACCGTATAAGTATGCGTCCGCCGATCCGGCAAAAGGTTTTGATTGCTCGGGGTTGCTTTATCATGTTTTTGGTCATTTCAATATCAAAACCCCGAGGGCGTCTTATGATTATGAACACCTAGGGCAGGAAGTATCTGCTACTAAGGCCCGCACGGGAGACCTTATCCTTTTCACAGGAGAAAAATCAAACAAGGTCGGGCATATCGGCATCGTGACGGACAATGGAAATGGAGGACTGAACTTTATACACGCTTCCACATCAAGAGGGGTTATTATCAGCAAACTAAGTGGTTATTACCAGCAACATTTTGTGAAAGTGATAAGGATTTTGGAATGAGGATAAGCCTTGCCGGAACAAGGGGGCTGCAAACCGTTCATACCGACCATCCATAAATCACCATCGGTTGGCGATTTTTTTGCTTTCTTTGCAGATTAATCACGGGGTAACCCCTTATTCAAACTTAATAGCGCATGTGGCGGAAAATAGGCAGGTTTACATTAAGATACAGGTATCTGATATTGGCATTTTTGGCATGTTTTACCATCATCGGTGGCTATTGGGCCAGCAAGGTAAAGATGGGGTATGAGTTTACCAAAGCCATTCCGGTGAACCACCCTGTGAACAAAGCCTATCAGGCGTTTAAGGAAAAATATGGTGAGGACGGAAACCTGTTGGTGATAGGTGTGCAAACAGATAAATTTTTTGAGGAAAAGTTTTTTAACGATTTCCGTGCCCTTCAAAACAAACTAAAAAAAGTCAACGGGGTAGAAACAATCATCTCTGTGCCGGGAGCGATTAATCTTGTCAAGGATTCTGTTTCTGAAAATCTTTCCGCAACACCTATCTTTGAAAACCGCCCGCTGACCACCGAGCAAATTGCCAACGGCGAAGCCACTTTCAGGAATCTGCCGTTTTATCAGGGACTGATTTACAACCCGCAGACCAACGCTTATCTCATGGGGCTTTCGATGCAAAAGGGGCTTATCAACTCTGCCAAACGGGATGCGGTTATCGGAGACATTAAAAGACTTACAGATGAATTTGCAGCGGCGCATCAGGTAGACGTCAAGCTAAGCGGCCTGCCTTATATACGCACCGAAATGGCATCACGCATCGCGCAGGAAATGAGATATTTCCTTATTGCTTCCATTGTGCTGTCAGCGTTGATCCTTATTCTGTTTTTCCGGTCGGTGAGTTCTATGTTATTGTCGCTTTCCGTCGTAGGGCTGGGCGTGATTTGCAGCATGGCGACCATGTATCTTTTTGGGTATAATATTACGTTGCTGACGGCGCTCATTCCCCCGTTGATTGTCGTTATCGGGATTCCCAATTGTATTTATTTCCTGAACAAATATCATTCGAGCTGGCACAGCACGCTCAAGAACAGGAACAATGCTGGCGCAGAATCAAACAGACAGGTGTTAAAAAGCCGCGCGTTGATAAACATGGTAGGCAAGATGGGCGTGGTAACGTTGTTCTGCAATTTGGCGGCAGCCATCGGTTTTGCGGTATTCGCTTTTACCGATAGTGCTATTTTAAAGGAGTTCGGTATTGTGGCAGGCATCAATATCATGTTGCTGTTCTTTATATCATTGTTGCTTATCCCTTCGGTATTGAGCCTATTGCCTGCGCCTAAGGACAAACATACTCGGTACCTCCACAACCCGCGCCTGAACCGCTGGTTGAACAGGCTTGAACACTGGTCGCTCAATCATCGCAAATTGGTATATGTGGTAACCGCTGTTGTGGTGGTAGCGGCAGCCATCGGCATCTTCCGCTTGCAAAGCAATGGTTACATGGTGGACGACGTGCCACAGACCGACAAGATTTATACAGACCTGAAGTTTTTTGAAAAAAACTTTAAAGGCATCATGCCATTGGAAATTGTGGTGGACACCAAAAAGAAATATGGTGTAACGCGCAACCTGCGCAATCTGGAAAAGATTGATTCATTGTCGCAGTATCTTGCCGCGCAACCCGAAATGGCGCGTCCATTGACCATTACCGAAGGGCTTAAATTTGCCCGGCAGGCGTTTTTTGAAGGTGACAGCCTCAACTATGCCATGCCTTCCGAGTTTGACCTCCCCGCATTGGCGCAATACCTGAACATGAAAACAACTAATGGGGAAGGAGATGCACAGGCAGGCGCGTTCACCAAACTGGTGGCATCCTTTATGGACAGCGCAAAACAAGAAGCGCGCATCAGTGTGAACATGGCTGATGTCGGTACCAAGAAATTGCCCGTTTTGCTTACGGGCATCCAAAAACGTGTGGATGAACTGTTTCCCAAAGACGATTATGATGTGAAGATGACCGGGACTTCTATCACTTTTTTGGAGGGTGCTCGTTTCATTATAGCGGGATTGCAGGAAAGTGTTTTTTGGGCGTTTCTGCTTATTACGCTTTGTATGTTGTACTTGTTCAAATCATTTCGCATTTTGTTTTGTTCCCTTATCCCCAACATTATTCCGCTGGTGATAACGGCAGGCGTGATGGGATGGGTAGGCGTGCCGCTAAAACCCAGTACGGTGCTGATTTTTAGTGTGGCACTCGGCATTGCGATAGATATTACTATCCGTTTTTTGGTCAATTATAAACAGGAGCTTGTCAATCATGCCACGGTAAAGGAAACCGTTATCCAAACCATCCACAGCACGGGTATCAGTATTCTTTATACCTCTATGGTGCTTATTGCGGGGTTTGTAATCTTTTGCTTTAGCGGGTTTGGCGGCACAAAAGCCCTTGGCTGGCTGACCTCGCTCACACTGATAACGGCAACTATCACAAACCTGGTTTTATTGCCTGCGTTGCTGATGAGTTTCAGGGGGAAGAAGAACGGTTGAGTAATTGCGGATAAAGCTTTTAAATAAAAGTAATAGATTCATATGAAAGGGTGAATATGAACATCAAGGCTGAAATCTTGTTCAAAATTTGCTACACAGAACGTGTTTATGAAAGAATCAATAAAAAACTGAACAGCAAATTATCAAAACCTGAAATAGAGCAGTTGCTTTATAACTTGGTTTATGGAACGGAGGAAAGATACTTTCAAAAAATTGGTAAGAACATCTATGTGACGAATGCTGGAAAGAGGATTAGAGTCACTATCAATCAAAACACATATAGCGTTATAACTGTTGATAAGATATAGTTTATCTGATGAGAGTAATATTCGTATATTAAAAACAATAGTACTTTCTTCAATATCCTCGTTGCAAATATTCCTGTAGCATAATGGTGGCGGCTATTTCATCCACCAGAGCCTTATTACGGCGTTGCATTTTTTTGAGGCCCATTTCAAGCATCGCATCTTTGGCCATTTTGGAGGTATAACGTTCATCCACCGTTTCCAGCGGTATCGCGGGAAAATGTTTTTTAATTTCCTTGATGGCTTTTTCGACCAACGGCGTGGCGTGTGTGTCCGTATCATCCCAGTTTTTGGGCAGGCCGATGAGGATTTTTTCCACTGCTTCTTTAGAAAAATAATCTTTCAAAAAAGTAATCAGTTGCCGGGAGTCAATGGTGGTAAGCCCTGTGGCGATAATCTGCAAAGGGTCGGTAACGGCGATACCGGTACGTTTCAGGCCATAATCAATACACAGGACACGGGGCATGGGGTCGTTTTTGGCGCAAGATAATCAAGTGTGACGGTTTTTAGTTTTTAGGACTGAAATCCATTTGGCACATTTTTGGCTGTCTTTGAAAAGATTTCAACAAAAAGAGACAAAATTTACGTCAGTCTAAAATTATTTTTGAATCTTAAAACAAAACGTAATGAAGAAATTATTTATCGCAGCCGCTTTTTTAGTGGCAGGTCTTGCCGGAAAGGCTCAGACAGAAAAAGGAAATTATATCATCGGTGCGCAATTGGCCAATATTGGCGCAGATTTGCGGGATGGGGCAAACACTTTTAAATTGGGTCTTTCGCCGAGGGCGGGCTGGTTTTTGCAAGACAATTTTGCATTGGGAGCCGAGGTGCAGTTGGGTCTTACGGCCAGCAAGGCCAGCAAACCTATGTTTGACTATGGCGTAGTGCCGTTTGCCCGGTATTATTTCCCTGTCCAGGCAATTAACCATGTGGAAAAGACCCGTTTCTTTGCAGAAGCATCTGCCGGTGTGGGCGGCATGGCTTATTCCGGTGAAAACACTGTAGGCTTCAAAGGCGGCGCGGGCGCGGGTATTGCTTATTTCGTCTCTCCTAATATTGCGCTCGAAACGATGGCAAAGCTGAACGTACTTGCAGGGGACGGCCCTGCCACGCTTAGCCCCAACATAAACCTGGGCTTCCAGATTCACCTGCCCACAAAAAAACTTCGTGAAATGCGCGGGGATATCAAATAAAATAGTAAACGAATCTTATATTGAAAAGCTGTTCTTTTAAAGGACAGCTTTTTATTTGAGTGTCTATCTGTAAGATAATAAACTGATTTGTCTATGCCCAAGCATTAAAAGTTAGATAGCTACTGCGCAATATAGATTACTTTTGTTGTTTCGGTTGTTTTAAGTGATTAGTAGAGATGGATATGAATATTCCCAAACATTTTTATTTCAGCGTTGTTCTGCCTGTTTTTCTTGTTATGGCAGGTAGTTGTATGCTTGTGGCGCAACCTATTCAATACCGTTTTAATACGATTGACTTATCCCGTGGTTTATCCAGTAACCGTATCACGGCTATTGCAAAGGATGAGCAAGGTTTTTTATGGTTTGGGACGGCATCCGGCCTCAACCGATATGACGGGTATAAGTTTAAAGTGTTCCTGCATAACGAATCTGATACTTCCAGCATCAATGATAATTTCATTGATAAAATAATACAGGGGCCACAGCATTCTCTTTGGGTGTATACACCTAAAGGCTGGAACAAATATGACCCCCGCACTGAAAAATTTGTTTCCCGTCCCAGGCTTCTTCTTGAAAAAATGGGTCTGCCACATGAGTGGTTTAAAACGATGGTGGCGGATAAGCAGGGTAATTATTGGTTCTTATTTCCCCAGCAGGGCATGTACAGATACAATGCGACATCAAAAAAGACCGATTTTTTTAGTGATAACAGCGGTGCTTTTCCCCTTTATTCCAATAACATGTCGTCCTTGGCCTTTGACGGCAATGGCAATTATTGGATTATTTACATGGATGGTGTTCTGGAAAAGAGAAATGCCGGAAATAACCGTATAGTCAGGAGAAGCTATTTGTTTGGGAAGACGGCCAATAAACTGCAATACCAGTTGTTTGTGGATAAAGAGGATGATGTATGGATTTATGTTACCGGCCAAAAAGATGGAGCTTGGTGGTATCGTTCTGCGATGGACACGCTTATTCCTGTAAACAGCAAATCGGCATCGCTTCGGTTGAATAACGACATCGTGAATGGTATAGTTCAGGATGACAGGGGCAATATATGGGTTGCCACAGACCACGGCGGCATCAACCTGATTAACAAAAAAACAGTTTCTGTAAAGTATTTGTATAATGCCGCCGAGGGAAAAGATGCCAGTTACGAAAATGCAATTTTGTCTATCTTAAAGGATGATATGGGGACAATATGGATGGGCACTTTCAAAACTGGCATTAGTTATTTCAATGAAAGCAAGTCATCCTTTTTACATTTCAGGAACGAGATAGGAAACAAAAAAAGCCTTCCCTTTAATGATGTTAATTGTTTTGCAGAAGATAAAAAGGGGAACTTATGGATTGGTACCAATGGAAGGGGGCTGCTTTATTTTGACCGGGCTTCGGGCAGCTATCGCCAATACCTCAATAATCCTTCGAGTGATAACAGTATTTCCAACGATGTAATTTCAAGTTTGTACGTAGATAAAGAAGACAAGCTTTGGATTGGGACTTATTTCGGCGGGTTGAATTATTTTGATGGCAACCGTTTTGTACGTTACAGGCATATGGATAATGATAGCCTGAGTCTTTCAGACGATAGTATTTGGGAGATTTTTGAAGACTCGCAGGGGCGGGTATGGATTGGAACATTAACCAATGGCCTTCAGTTGTTCGACAGGCAAAAAAGGAAGTTCATCAGTTACCGCTATCCCCATTCCTTCCCTTTTTCTGTTAATGCAATTATAGAAGATAGGCAAGGCAATATATGGGCAGGAGGAACGGCAGGGATTGAATTGTACAATAGGAACGGGAAAATTATCAGACAGTTTGCGCATATTGAAAATAATATAAATAGTTTGAGCAATACGACCGTTCTTGATATATTGGAAGATAATACCGGATTGATTTGGATTGCTACGCGCGACGGGCTTAATATGTACAATCCCCGTCTGGATAGGTTTAGCCGTTATCGTACAGAAGATGGATTACCGCACAATACCATACTCCGTATTTTAAAAGACCGTCAGCAAAATCTTTGGTTGAGCACGCCAAATGGCATATCTAAAGTGAGTGTAACTCATCAGGGGGAGAAGACTTCGCTTTTGTTTAGGAATTATGATGAAACAGACGGTTTGCAGGGAAGGGTATTTAACGATGATGCGGCATTTGTAACCAAAGCAGGAGAATTGGTCTTTGGGGGAAGTAACGGGTTTAATATTTCCATCCCGCCCGCACCGATTGCTGAAAGGGAAATACATGCTCCTTTGATTTTTACCGACCTGCAACTTTTTAATAACAGTGTAAAGGTCGGTGAGAAATATGATGGACGGGTAATATTGCCCGAAAGTATTACCAGTATCCGTAAATTAGTATTGAACCATGACCAGAATGCTTTTGCTATTGAATTTGCGGCACTCAATTATCTTAATGCGGGAAAAATCAGTTACAGCTATCGGTTGCAGGGCTTCAACGACACCTGGATCAGCGCAGACGGAAATAACCGGAAAGTGAGCTTTACCGGTTTGAACCCCGGGAATTATACCCTGTTTGTCAGGGCGAGGAATGAAAACGGTGTATGGATGCCCGGGTCGGCCGAACTGCAAATCAGGATTCTCCCACCTTTTTGGGCTACCACGTGGGCTTTTTGCTTATATGGCTTGCTCATTATTGCAGGTTTATTATACGGACGATACAGGATACTGCAACGGGCAAGGTCAAAGTTCAAGAAGGAGCAGGATGACCTTGAAGCAAGAAGGAAAGATGAGTTGAACACGATGAAAATTCATTTTTTTACCAATGTAAGCCATGAGTTTAAAACGCCTTTATCATTGATTTTAACACCTGTTGAAAAATTATTGAAACAGGGTTATGGTGAAAAGGAGCATCGCCAGTTCCGGTTGATTCACAGGAATGCCCGCCGGCTTTTAAATATGGTGGATGAATTGCTCGATTTTCGTAAACTGGAGATGGGCGAGTTGAAGCTTAACAAAAAAACTTCCTGCATTTTCAGGTTCTGTAAAGAGGTATTTGACTCTTTCTCGGACATAGCGGAAAGAAAAAACATCCGTTTTTCTTTTCATGCAGAACAGAAAGAACTGGTCATGAGCTTTGACCCGGACAAAGTGGAGCGGATTTTATTTAATCTGTTATCTAATGCATTCAAATTTACGCCCGAAGGAGGAGAGGTTTCCCTGCATGTGGCAGAACGTGCGCGGGAGGGTGAGGATTTTGTAGAGATTAAAGTGCATGACACAGGAATAGGCATTCCCGATGACAGGCTGGAGAAAATTTTTGAACGCTTTTTTCAAAATGAACTTCCCGGGTCTTTGATTAATCAGGGGAGTGGCATTGGCCTTTCTATTAGCAAGGAATTTGTCCGGCTTCACGGGGGCACTATTCATGCAGAAAGTAAACTGAACCAGGGAAGCGACTTTGTAGTGATGCTGCCTGTACTGAAAGACGATATTTCTACGGAAGCATCGCAACCCATATCTACGTATCAGATACCGGAGATAGAAGATAAACCAGAAACGCAAACGCAGCCTATCAGCCATCAAAGGCAGGGTCGTTCTAAAAACCGGCTTCTGCCGCGAAAAACAATCCTGCTGGTGGAGGATAACGAAGATTATCGTTTTTATATAAAGGACAACCTGAAGGAACATTTTATAGTGGTGGAGGCTTCAAATGGTAAAGAAGGTTGGCAAAAAGCCTTGTCTGAACATCCAGACCTGATTGTTAGCGACATTAATATGCCGGAATTAAGCGGGATTGAGCTATGCCAAAAAGTTAAAAATGATACGAGGACTTCGTTCATCCCGTTTATTTTACTCACGGTTATCAACTCAGAACTGACCCAACAGCAGGGATTGGATATGGGGGCCAATGACTATATCACCAAACCGTTCAATGTAGAACTCCTGATTTCAAAAATACGCAACCTCCTTGCGCAACAGGATAAGTTCAGGGAAACCTACCAGAAACAGGTCAGTGTTGCTGCAACCGAACCTGCCATTGTTTCAACAGACGAGGAGTTTATTCAAAAAGCGCTCGGTTATGTAGAAAAAAATATGTCAGACCCAAATCTTTCTGTACAGGAACTGAGCAGGGAATTACTCCTCGGGCGGGCTACCCTTTACCGGAAACTGTTTGCGCTCACCGGGCAAACGCCGGTGGAATTTATCCGCTCCATCCGCTTGCAGCGAGCCAGACAATTGCTGGAAACGGGCAAATTAACGGTATCCGAAATTGCCTATGAGGTGGGTTTTAGTGATCCGAAATACTTTACCAAGGTCTTCAGGGAGGCTTTTAATCTTACGCCCTCTGCGTATCAGGAAACACACAAAAAAAAGGATAATCTCAAAGTTGATTTATAATTCTTTATTGATTATCAATGAAATAAAATTTTGTCTGAAACATTTTTACCCCTATTTTCTGCAGAATCTCACCCTGTTTCGGTATCATCCCTTGTTAGTTTTGCATCACGCTTGTCAGATTATTTTGGGTAACTGACAGGCATGAGGACTTAAATTTATTTTCAATTTAAACACTGAACTTGTTTTATGATCTGCTTGTCAATTGACAGTCGGTTGCTCCGTCCGGTTCGCACGCAAGTGTCGTTATTTAAAAGAATACTTTTTTTGGGTTTGCTCATCTTTTTGATAAGCGGACAGGTGCAGGCGCAAAACCGTATTTCGGGGATAGTTACGGACGATAAACAGCTTCCCTTAACTGGGGTAAATGTCACGATAAAACATAAAGAAGCCGGCGTGTCCTCCGATAATCAGGGGCGCTTTTCTTTAGCCGTTTCCCTCAATGATACCTTGGTTTTTACCTCCGTCGGTTATTTGAGGCAGGAGATAAGAGTAAATAATTTTGGGGAATTGTACGTGAAATTATTCCCGGAGAATGTTCAGATGGAGCAGGTTGTGGTTGTCGGGTATGGGAAACAAAAGCAACCCACCGTCACCGGTTCTGTAAGTGTAGTGGCCGGGAAAGATCTTACACAAACACCTGTGGCCAATGTCACCAATATGCTGGTGGGCATGGCACCGGGCATATCGGGTATCCAGAGTAGCGGTGAGCCCGGACAGAACGCTACCATGCTGCGGATCAGGGGTGTTGCCACGCTTAATGGGTCAAATCCATTGGTGGTTATTGACGGAGTGCAGCAACCGGCGGAAAACCCTTTTACCATGCTTAACGCGATCGACGCTAATGATATTGACAATATCAGCATATTGAAGGATGCGTCCGCTACTGCGGTTTATGGTATCAGGGGCGCCAATGGGGTAATTATCGTTACGACAAAAAGAGGCCGATCCGGCCGTCCTTCGTTTGGTTTTACAGTGAACAGAGGATGGACAAAACCCTCTTCCCTAATGCCGCTTACCAATTCCTACGATTTTGCCCTGAGCAGAAATGAAAGCATCAGGAAACTGGACGCATCGGGCAACGGATCTTATAATAATATGCTTTTTTCTGAGGATGAGCTCTGGAAGTTTCAGCATAACAGGGATTATACGGCTGCAGAGATCGAGGCCATGACTCATCTTACGGCAGGGCAAAAGGAAAGCCTCATGAACAGTCCGGCTTTATATTATACGAGTCATGATTGGTACAAAGAGCTGTTCAGCGGAACCGGCGTGCAAAATCAATATAATCTCAATGTTTCCGGCGGTAATTCAAAATTCAGGTATGCCAGCTCGATCGGGTATTTTGATCAGACCAGTATATTACAATACACAAAAGTGGCAGGTGCCGATGTAACACCCAAATATTCGAGGTATACATTCAGAAACAACTTTGATATCAATCTTATTAAGAACCTGCAACTAAGTGTTAATATCAGCGGGCAGTTCCTGAA
The DNA here is from genome assembly GCA_047601605.1 of Niabella sp. GTDB lineage: Bacteria > Bacteroidota > Bacteroidia > Chitinophagales > Chitinophagaceae > Niabella. Next base: position 6,305 of record JASGIU010000002.1, on the reverse strand, counting down.
AAACAAGGTGGCCAACCCCAAATCCGATAATTTCAGCAATGTTGAGTCGTCTGATCTTGCGGCAAGATACCAGGCCATCTTATATAGTATAGGTTATGGCCCGTTCATTTCCCCGGGTATTGTGCAGGATCGTATTGTGCTGCACTTTGTTGGTGCCGACCAGAGCGCAACTAACCCCGTGGGAACAATAAGAGGCGGTAACGGAGGCTACCCCAGCCAGGTATTTAACCCATTGAACCTGGTAACCAAGGGCTATGGAATCACCCAGGGTACGAACCTGAGCTCCCAGGTTATTTTAAAGCATACCATGGATTATATTACCCCGGGTCTTACTTCTCATTTTACCGTAGCTTATGATGACAATTACGCAAAAGGATATACTATTACACCTGCGGTGCCAACTTATGCCGCATACCGGGATCAGAACGACCCCACTAAGCTCGTTTTTATCGGTGGGACCATGGATGCGGATAATAGCCTGACGGACTATTTGTTTAATGCGAACTTCCGCAAAACTTACCTGGAAGCGGGGGTGGATTATTCCCGGTCTTTTGGTAAGCATAATGTGTCGGGGCTGGTGCTCGGGAATGCCCAAAAGTACGTGGACAACAGGCTTGCTTTCAACACTCCATCGGGACTGATGAGCCTTGTAGGGCGTGCCACCTATAATTTTGGAGAACGCTACCTGGTTGAGGCGAATATGGCCTATAACGGTACAGAGCAGTTTGCAGAAGGAAACCGCTTTGGATTTTTTCCGGCTTTTTCAGCGGGATGGATCATATCAAATGAGTCATTTTTCAGAAAGAATTCATGGATCAGTTTTGCGAAGATCCGCGGCTCTTATGGCGAAGTGGGCAATGACCAGATAGGAGCAAGGCGTTACCTGTATCTTCCTAACTCCTGGGTGATCTCAGATTGGGGAAATGGTTATTATTTTGGCAATACTGATGGCTCCACTACCAATCCGCATATTCCCGGAGCTGTTGAGTCTTCCCTGGGCAACCCAGTAGTCACCTGGGAAAGGGCTCAGAAAACCAACCTGCAGCTTGACCTGAAATTTCTGAATAACAGGCTGTCTTTTGCCGGTACTTATTTCACTGAAAACAGAAAAGATATTCTTGTACAGCCATCTATCATTCCAGGAAGCTTAGGGGTATCAGGGACACCTGTTTCCAATGTGGGCAAGGTAAGTAACAAAGGTTGGGAGTTTGAGCTTGGATGGGACGAGAAGGTGGGCAGTGACTTTGCTTATTTTGTTAAAACAAACTTCTCCTATGCCAAAAATAAGATTGAATACATGGCCGAAGCGCCGTTCCCTTATTCATGGATGAACCAGACCGGCTTCATGATCGGACAGCCCAAAGGGCTTATTGCCGACGGGTTCTATAATACCCCGGAAGAGCTGGCTAACCGGCCCTATAATACTTTCAGTAACCTGGTAGATGTTGGCGATATCAGGTACAGGGACATTAATGCAGATGGGAAAATAGATAACAACGATATGGTTCCGATAGGCTATCCTGTTTTTCCTTTGATATCTTATAATGCACGCATAGGCTTTTCGTACAAAAGCTGGGATATTTCTGCTCTTTTTATCGGCACTGCCAAAGGCTCCTACGACATCAGCAGGACTTATTACGGAGGGAACCGGATCGTACAGGCAGTAAATGACGGCCGGTGGACGCAGGAGAAATATGAACGCGGAGAGGAGATCAGCTACCCGGCCTTTAATGCTATTGACGGCGTTTCGCAGGCGTCAAAAACCACCAGCACATTCTGGCTACGTTCCACCGATTTTGTCAGGCTTAAAAATGTTTCCATCAGCTATTCTTTCTCTGGAGAGAAATTGTTCCCAAGATCCGGGCTTAAAGGGATCAGCATTTTCGCAAACGGGAACAACCTGGTTACCTGGACCAAATTAGTGGAAGGTATTGACCCCGAGTCCACAAGCCAGAACAGCAACGGTTACATCTTTCCTTTGACCAAAACCTACAATGTAGGATTGAATATTTCATTCTAAAAAATACTGAAGTATGACTAATAATAAAAAACAGTATTGGTACAAATGCCTGTTTGCCGCAGCAGGAATGGCTCTCGTGTTAAGCTTTACATCTTGTCAAAAAGACTTTTTACAATTACCACCGGGTGGCAGTCCGACCGTGGATACTACGTTTAACAGTACAACGAACGCATATAACGCTATTGCCTCGGCATACTTTGCCTGCCTGCGCCAGGGGTTGAACTGGAACGGTTACTATGCACCAAGCACCGATGACCAATTGGCCGGCAGCCAGGCATTCTGGGTACAGATACCTGGTAGCGCTGCAGCGGTAGCGATTATGGGCGGAGGTTTTACACCTAATTCAAATAGCCAGGATATGGGTTCCAGCGGCGGGTATGGTAATGATGGCTATACCGATAATTTTCAGTGCATCAGGAAAGCATACCTGGTAAAAGAAAATATTGATAAAGTGCCGGGTATGGCAGATGCGGACAAAGCCATTGTAAAAGCGGAGATGCAGGCATTGGTAGCCTATCGCTATACACAAATGTTTATTATGTACGGTAGCGTGCCCATTATTTCGCAGAGCTTTCCTTTGTCTGCCCTGAATGACCTTGCCTCTCTCGCTATTCCACGTGCGCCGCTTAAAAATATGCTGGACACGATCGTAGCCTGGTGCGACCAGTCGGCGGCGGCGCTTCCTTCTAAATGGCCGGATAATTCGCTGGGCCGGATAACCAAAAGCGCGGCGCTGGCCATTAAGGCTAAGGCATTAATGTATGCTGCCCGCCCTTTGTTTAATACAGGCACGCCCTATATGGATTTCGGCTCCAATAACAACCTGATTTGCCTGGGAAGCTACGATCCTGATTTATGGAACAGGGCACTCGCCGCAAGCGAGGCGGTTATAACAGAAGCTGAAGGTCCGGGCGGATTAGGTATCATTAACACCGGTCATCCGCTGGCCGATTATGGAACAGCCACTTCAACGCCCAGCAATAAGGAAGTAATACTGGCATTTAAACAACAGGTGCCTTCCTCGGGAGGACAAGGACCCTATAATATTTTTAATGTGGTGAACTATCATTACCAGGCCAATGGCTCTGTGTTGTCCACCAGTATGCTTGAAAACTATTATAAGGCCGATGGAACGGAACAAACCTGGCCTGGGATTGGGGAAACGGCTCCTTTCTCAGAATATCTTACAAAGTTTAAAGAAATGGAAGCCAGGTTACAGGCGGATTTCAACGGATGGGAAATGCAGGCAGCCAATAATCCCGGCGATCCCTTCTGGCACATGACAGAGCACTTCAAGGATGTGAATCACTTCGGCGCCGGCCAGCCTACGAAATTTTATTATATGGCCGGAAGAAGGGAATGGTTTGATTTCCCACTTTTCCGTCTTGCTGCTTATTACCTGAGCGCTGCCGAAGCATATAACGAAACAGGCAAACCTGCCGAGGCTTTAAGAAGATTAAATGTGGTTCATGAGCGCGCAGGTCTTCCGCCTGTTACAGAAACGGACCAGGCTAAACTAAGAAAGATCATACAACGGGAATGGGCTATAGAATTTATACAGGAGAAATACAGGTTTAATGACCTCAAGCACTGGAAAGATCCCAATATTGATAATGGTATTATTGGCGGCCCTATCAGGTTCCTGGCCTTCAACAATGGCGGGGATGCCTTACCCTCGGGCAATGTGAATTACACCAATGCTGTTCGTTATAATGGTTTCTGGCATCCCAGGCAGTTCCTGAACCCCTTCCCTCAGGGTGAAGTGAACAAAGGCTACCTAGTCCAAAACCCGGGTTATTAGTATGCAAATTTATAATCATAGAAGACTTACTTAAATGAACAAATATTTGACTATAAAAAGAACGGGACTCTTTGTGCTGGCGGTGCTCACAGGGTGCGCATTTACGGCCAATGCCCAGCAGGTAACCAACAATGCTGCTCCTGATACCATTGGTCAGGCTGAAGTAAGAACAGGCCCGGAGTTACTGTTACAAATACCTGGGAAAAAACAGGTTTCGTCATATGCTTCTGTTTCTGGAGAGGAATTAGAAAAAATACCTGTAGCCAATCTTACCAATACTTTATATGGAAGACTGAATGGTTTGATGGTAACACAGAATAATGGTCAGCCGGGCTATGACCAGGCCTCTCTTTTTATGCGGGGAAGAGGCACTTATGATAATGCAGCTATTGTTTATTTCGTGGACGGATTCCAGGTTGATGTCTCCTTCTATTTTCAGTACCTGGCTGCAGGCGAAGTAGAATCGGTAACGCTTTTGAAAGACCCGGTAACACTTGCAACTTTCGGGATGAAAGGTGCCAACGGAGTTTTATGGGTAACCACTAAACGTTCCCGGACGGACGCGCTCAGGGTTGACGCGCAGGTGATCTCCGGCGCACAGCGGGCCATTAAGATACGCAAACCTTATGATGCCTATAATTATGCCAGCCTGTACAACCAGGCGATCAGCAATGATAATTACACCTTAAATGGAAATCGCTATGCATGGACCCCCGCTTACACCGATGCACAGCTAAAGGCCTCTCAGGATGGAACGGGTACCAATGTAGATTGGTTTAAAGAGGCGTTGAAAGAAACGGCAAACTATACCGATGCAAACGTAAATGTACAGGGTGGCATAAATGATGCGGCACGATATAACCTGTTTTTAGATTACATGGACCAGACCGGGTTGTTCAATGTACCCAACTCGTCCGATATAAGCAGCAATTCCGGTTTACGCAGGTTCAATATCCGCTCTAATGTTGACCTGAAGTTCTTTAAAATATTTGAAGCTAAAGTGGACTTGGGAGGGAGAATAGAAAGCTACCGCCATCCTTTCAGTAATAACTCGTATGACAATGCTGCGGCTTTCTGGAGAGAGTTGTCTACATATCCGAACAATATTTACCCGGTAAGGGATGCTGCTACCGGTAACTGGTCAGGTAATACCTTATATCCTGATAATCCCGTAGCACAGCTAAATGCGACAGGTATTTATACTTCACACGACAGGACGTTACAGGGTAATTTCAGCTTGAAAGAGGACCTGGGATTTATTACCAAAGGACTGTATCTGAAACAGTCTGTTTCGTTTAATACATGGTCGCGGGTTATACAAAATAAAACAGCCACTTATGCCCGTTTTTACGAAGGGAACCAGGCCACGGCAGATAAAACCACTCCGATAACTTTCGGCACGAACATGCCATACGGGCAACTAACCTGGCGGCAATCGAATATTGAAGCCGGGTATAACCGGAGTTTCAACGACCACTCCATCACCGCTGCCGTGAACTATTATGCCAGCGACATGATCCCTGATGCGAATGAAGATGCAACAAGAATTTCTTACCATTATCAAAATATGGCGGGCAGGGCCAGCTACACGTATAAAGGTCGTTATATAGCAGAGCTTGGCGCTGGTTACAGTGGCTCTGATTCCTACGCCCCGGGCAATCGCTGGAAGTTCTATCCTGCATTGTCTTTGGGATGGGTTGTTTCCGAAGAAGAATTCCTGGAAGACAACAGCTGGCTCAGCTATTTAAAAATTAAAGCGGCTGCCGGTAAAACCGGGAATGACCAAACTTTCCAGGGGCGCTATCTCTATCAGCAATATTATAGATATGTAGCAGGAAGTGTTACCGGAAATAACAGCTTAACCTACAATAACGGGATAAGCCTTGGAAGGCTTGCCACACCTGATATTACCGCCGAGCAAAGCATGAAATATGAGCTGGGCTTTGATATGGCATTGCTTAATAAGATCAGATATCAGCGCAGGTGAATTCCTGGACAAACGCAGCGGTATCATTACCAGGAACAACCTGATACCTGGATACCTTGGACATACCGGAGCAGATATGCTGCCATTCCAGAACATAGGTAAGGTAACGAACAGGGGCATAGAGTTTGGCGTAGGCTATGCGGATAAAGCCGGTGATTTAAAATATGCCCTGGACCTGATGGGTACCTATGCTAAAAACAAAATTGACTACCAGGCAGAGATTCCCAACAAAAATGAGTTCTCCAATACAACCGGGCTGCCTGTGGGTGCGCCTGTTGGACTGATAGCAAACGGTTTTTACCAATTAGATGATTTTAACGCAGACGGAACATTGGTATCAGGCTTACCGGTACCAGGATTTGGGCCGGTACAGCCGGGGGATATAAAATACAAAGACCTCGACAATAACGGTTATATTGATAACACGGACGTTACTAAAATAGGAAATCCCAACTATCCTGATTTCTATTTCTCTTTTTAATCTTTCATTAGCCTAT
>JASGIU010000001.1:0-642234 GCA_047601605.1 Niabella sp. | reverse complement strand
CAACTGATCATTATTGCTTTTACGAATTGATTTTAAAAGATCCGTTAACAATGAGAAAGAATGGTAATTTTACTCCAACCATTTTAAAAGTTCATTGTGTAGCAGATAAATGTTATGGTCATAATGGTGCAACAAAATATCCATCACATAATCCTGATAAAAAAAATGCTGCCTTTAATTATGAATCTTTACAAGCTGCTTATGATAGAATTCATAATTTCTTAACTGGAACTCCGATTGGTGTGTTTCCAAAAGTAATAGACTATTTAACAACAATTGAATACCATGATGGAATAAATTGGCAACGCCTTTCAAGTAAAATTATATGGTAAATTTTAATATACAATAAGACGAATTGGTTTAAAATAGTATGTGATATGAAGGATACAGTGGACATTTATTTAGACTAGCTGGAACATAGACTTTTGAATGAATCAGCAGTAATTCCGGTTGAGGTAAGCAGTACAGGGATCAACCAATTTCCTGAAAAAGCGGCAGTATTCATTTTGAAGGAAGATAATGCAACTGTTTATGTAAGCGAAACAGAGAATTTAAAAAATAAAATGGCTGAATTCGTAAGCACCAAACGTTTGAACGATGATATAAACGGGTTACTAAATGATATCATTGCAAAATATTTAAAGCTATCGTACTTGTTGGTAGATTTGGGCAGAAAAGAATTAGAAGAAAGAATTTCGAAAAAGGTTAGCACTCTAAAAAGAAAACCTATACTAAAGCCGAAAAACAGCAGGCGTATAAAAACGCTTACGAACGCTGGACGAAGGAGGATGATGAAAAACTGGAATTACTTTTTTGTGAAGGGAAAACCGTAAAAGAACTATCAGCCGTCTTTACAAGAAACGAAGGAGCCATAGAATCCAGAATTAAAAAGTTAGAGCTTCGGGGGAAATACGACCGTTAACCCCTACCCTTCTTTTCATTCATACAAATAACAGCAATCGTTATGCGGCTTCGCCGCTAACCAAGCCCACCCACCACCCAATTATTTGTGGCTGTATTATACTTCGCTGTTCAGGCACATCGGGGCGCACATTGTTAAGAATTTGGGCGTGCCCCCGGTAAGAAAAACTACGGCTCCTACCCTCGCCTTGTTTTCTAACCGGGGTCGGGCTATCCGCTGCAAGTCCTCACTACGCTGTGCTTCGTTGCGGGCTTTCCGCTTCTATCCCTCACGCATTAGCCACCGCACAAAAGGCAAATTTTAAAGGGCGGACTATTTAACATAATGCGAAAATATTATAGGAAAATAGAAAAGGTGGTTTTAAGTCTTTGATTATCAGTTATTTGAAAATCTGATTTTCGGCTGTGGCCGGAATCTTAACTACTTTTCTAAAATTTTAAATCTACAACTATGTGTTACCACGGTATGAACACGGCGCAAATGCGCCGATTCTTGGATGATTTGCGCGGTTTGATGCAGTCCACGCAAAATCGCTTTGAGGCTCAAAATGAGTGGAATTTTAAATGTGAGAACTACACATTTAGGAAAACTAAAAAGATACCCTAAGCGCATTTAAAGTTTACAAAGTCGCACTTTAACGCCCTCAAAAAAATATATGATTTCTATGCTGCACGCGTTCCGGTTGATAAGACTTTGATCGGAAAAACTATCAAGAAGTACGAGCGTTCAAACTACCTCCTGTAATTTAAGACAGCCCATCTTTAATCAGCACCATTCTATTTAATATAATGTAAAAAAGCCACGTTTACTTGATTTTACTAATATTTGCTATTCATTTGCTTTATTTCAATAGATTTGATGCGCTTTTAAGAGCCGGAAAACAAAACGGTAATTATATTTATTTTTTAATATTAAATAATGATGGAACCTCGAATAGCAATAAGAAAATTCGTCGAATTGGTTATAGACGGCTACGACACAGAAAATAAAAATACCATTGTCGAAAAATGTGAAAGCCTTGTTCATAACCCCGAAGCGTATATAACGGAGAATGAAATGGAGTGGCTGCGGGAGTTTGAGCCCGAAGAATGGAATAATATCGCGGTTCCACTGGAATTGTACGATATCTTAATAACCGGGGATAAAATAGACGAAATACATAGCGGGATTGAGGCAACAGGCGTTTCAATACCTGATTTTCCATACGACAAAAAAATCACGCCCAAAGAATATTTTGCGTGGGTAGCCCCCTACCTGCAACAGGAAGATTTGGAACTGCTGATGCTCGGCAATAGTTTAAGCGACGAGTTTTACCTGATAATGGTATTAACAGGAAATGCGGATGAAATCCTTCGGTTGTCTGAGGAATTGTCCATCACCTGCAAAAGGCCAGTCGACTATCTTTTTTAGATAAAGATATCGTTTTCACATCTATTGCTGTACTGTTTCACCACTATTTGGCCTTGCTTCACCTGCTCTAAAGGTACTTGCAAACGTTTGATGCTTTTCCGTATTATCTCCAGCACGGATGTAATCAAAAAATTGTAATCAATATTTTATTATTACTAATTTCAGATTACAATTTAACAAATAATCTGGACATTGGGCGGGGCGGCCGTTGCTAAGTTAGTGTTACCCATTCCTGGCCTTCATCCGGCATGCTTTCAATGCAAAAGACAGCCTTCCCGTATGAATAAACAGCTATTTAATCTTCGCCACCCATTCTGCCCCGCTGATGTTAATTAGTTTCAGGGAATAATTTTCTTTTATGGATACATCTTCCAAATCAATTGTAATATCGGCTTTTGGGCCGAGGGGTATAATCAGGCTATGCTTCCCCGATTTGATTTTTGCCACATAACGGTTGTGGATTTTGTCTTTGGGAAAGGTAAAGAAGTTTTGCAACCCGTTTCCTATTCTGACAAAATCTGGACAGATGAATATGTTTTGGCAGGAAATCAGCTTATCCAAAGGCCGCACCAAAATAACGGACACCCTTCGTTGCAGGAAAGCTAGCTATATGAACGGAAAACTCTATTTTTCGGGAACAGAAACCGCAGCAGAATTTGCAGGTTATATGGAGGGAGCTGTAATTTCGGCAGTGGAGATGGCTACTAAATTATAGGGCATTATGGAAAATCGCCATTTGACAAAAATTTAGTAGTTTCGTTCACTGATTTTTATGAAAAAGATTGAACTCGAAATTGTAGCGTTGTCGCATAGCATCACGCAATCGCATTCTTATGCCGTGGTGCTTGGCGAAGTGAACGGGATGCGGAGGTTGCCCATCGTCATCGGCGGCTTTGAGGCGCAGGCCATCGCGGTCGCTTTGGAAAAAATGAGCCCCAGCCGCCCGCTTACGCATGACCTTATGAAAAATTTCATGTTATCATTTTCGATAGACCTACACGAGATTATCATCTGCGACCTGCAGGAAGGTATATTTTTCAGTAAACTGATTTGTTCAAACGAGCATGAAACCATCGAGATAGACAGCCGCACATCCGATGCATTGGCGTTGGCCGTGCGTTTTGGCTGCCCGATTTACACGTATGAACATATCATACAAAGTGCCGGCATCGAGATGGACAAAAAAGGCGAAGACGAACAACTTTCTGTAGAGATAGAGGAGTCCGAAGCCCGGCAGGTGAATATAAACCCGCCCGGTGACGACCTGAAACGCATGACGCTTGAGGAACTGAATACCCTGTTGAACGATGTGCTGGAGCATGAAGACTATGTGCGGGCCATCGCCATAAGGGATGAAATCAACAGCCGCAAAAAACAATAACAGCAGAGTATCCTCTCTAAATAACAACCCGTGGTTTCGTTTCCCAATTGCAAGATAAATATCGGCCTTCACATCACGCGCAGGCGGCAGGATGGTTTTCACGACTTGGAGACGGTGTTTTATCCTTTGCCTTTTTGCGATGCGCTGGAATTGTTGCAAAGCGATACCGGAACGCAGTTGTATCTATACGGCCAAACCATTCCGGGCAATGAAGCCGACAACATTGTGTTAAAAGCTTTTCATCTTTTGAAAAAAGACTTTTCCACGTTACCCGATGTTGCCATTCACCTGCTCAAAAACATACCTGTGGGTGCCGGGCTTGGTGCGGGCAGTGCCAATGGTGCTTTTGCATTAAAAATGCTGAATGAAATGTTCGGCCTGCAGATACCCGAAGACCGTTTGCTGCAATATGCCCTACAACTCGGCAGCGATTGTCCGTTTTTTATCTACAACCGTCCCTGCTATGCGCATGGCCGCGGCGAAAACCTCACCCCGCTTGCACTTGACCTATCGGGTTATCAGATAGTGGTGATAAATCCCGGCATCCATATTTCCACACCCTGGGCTTTTAAGCAAATAAAGCCCGCCCTACCCTCTTGGCAGTTGAGCAATTTACCCAATATACCCGTCACTTCGTGGAAAGATTATGTTATCAACGATTTTGAGGAAGTGGTTTTTAAAGAATACCCGGTTGTTGCCAACATAAAGCAAACCCTTTATGATTGCGGTGCGGTGTTTGCCCTCATGAGCGGATCGGGCAGTACGGTTTATGGGCTTTTTGCCAAGGGAGACCTGTCATTACCTGCTTTTCCCGAAACCTATTTTGTCAAAGCGATAAGGCTTTGATATGATTTTTTCAAGGCAATCTCAAAATGCTGAAAACAAAATCAGGCGTAAGTAAATTTATACAACGTCCAAATTAAAATATGATACAGTGCGCTCACTGTGCTTTCAATATTTTCAATTCTTTGGGATAATAATTATTGATGCGGTTAGGCAGTATGTTCATCCAGCCAAGCGGCTGATGCTTATAAGCAGCCAATTGCCAGCCTTTAGGGGCATCTGTCTCAAAATCTTTCCGGCTCAAATAAGCAATCGCGGCATCTTTTTCCAATAAAGTCATGATGATTTCTTCCGAACGAAGTGGACTCATTGCCATTGCATGGTCTGGCACCAGTTTGTCGCGCATCAAAGTGCCGATGGCCGTACCGGAATAAACCACCCGCAAGGTTTTGGCCAACAGGTTGAAATCGTTAAACAGTTTTTCAGGCCACGCATAAATTTTATCCCCGAAACTCACCAACGACATGGTTTCTATATCTCGTAACCATTTTGAAACAATGGTTTTACTGGGCATAGAGATTTGCTTTAGTGAAGGCTTGGGAATGTTTAATGTTTTTACGTATTCCCTTTTTTTCAAGACGGTGAGAAAAAAACCTTCCCCCTTTACGTGATAAGGCCAAAATCTGTAACCATAAGCATTTTGCCCTGTTCGGGTAGTGGTGATTTGCCAGGCATCGTCCACCTTTAAGGGTATGCTTTCCATGTCAAATGTTTTGCAAAGCCAGTCGAGGATTTGCTCGTCTTCCTGCGGGGAATAAGAACAGGTTGAATAGACCAGCACACCATCGGTTTTGAGGGCGGGCAATACATCTGCCAGGATACGTTGCTGGCGCTGGCTGCACAAGGACACATTATGTTCGCTCCACTCCCCCACCGCTGCTTCGTCACGCCTGAACAGCCCGCTGCCGCTGCACGGTGCATCCACTACGATTACGTCAAAATATCCGTTTAATGCCGCAAAATCTGCTGGGTCGTTGGTGGTCACAGCCACATTTGCCGTCCCCCATTTGATGATATTGTCTTTTAAAATCTGTGTCCGCGCACGAATAACCTCGTTGCTCACTAATAGACTGTCGGCAGAAAGAAGGGATTGCAGGTGCGTAGATTTCCCCCCTGGGGCGGCGCACAAATCCAGCACACGTAAAGGCTGCGTCAAGTCAACTGTTTGACGGAGCACCTGCTCCAAAAACATGCTGCTCGCCTCTTGCACATAATAGCACCCAGCATGAAACAAAGGGTCGAACGTAAAGGAGGGCCGCTCTTGCAGATAATATCCCAAACTGCTCCAGGGCACAGGGTTTAGCGGGATGTCGCCATCAAACAATGTAGCATGTGAAACAGGCTTTGACGGATTCAGCCGGATGGAAGTAACGGGTTCGGGGCGGTCATGCGCATCTATAAAACGTTGCGCCTGAAAACCCGGAAGACCTTGCAAGGATTGAATAAGTGGTTGTGGAATTTGCACCGGCCAAAAATAATAATTTTTAAGGGCATGTCGGATTTATTCCCTGCCCAACCAACATATCTTTATCTATTACATTTTTGCAGAACAAATAAAGCATTATGGTGTTTTTAAAAAGGAACATGATGTCAATAAGTTTTAATGCAATGATATCATTTCCTTTTCCTGTTGTTTTTCTGATAAATACAATAGTGGAAAATTGAAATGTCTAAATTATTCTTAAAAAAATGTATATGACCAAGATATTGATTGTAGGGATAGGCGGTGTTGGTGGATATTTTGGCGGCATGCTTGCCAAAACATTCCATGACAGTAAAGAGGTCTCCATTTGTTTTATGGCACGGGGCGAGCATCTTAAAGCCATAAAAGAAAAAGGGCTTTTGGTTATAAAAGGTGACACCCGGTTTTATGCACATCCAGATATGGCTTCGGACAATCCTTCGGATTTTGGCAAAGTGGATTATATCATCCTTTGCACCAAAAGCTATGATATTGAAGAAACCGCAAACAAGATAAAAAGCTGTGTAAAAACAGAAACCGTTTTTCTGCCGTTGCTCAATGGAATGGACAGTGCCGAAAAGATTAAAACGATGTATCCCGATAACCTGATTGCAGACGGATGCGCTCATATTATTTCCCGATTGACAGCACCTGGCAAAGTTCAAAATCTGGGAAATATTGAACGTATTGTTTTCGGGGTGCAAGATATGGACGATTCGCGTTTAGACTTCTTGTATGATATTTTTAAACGAGCAGGAGTTGATGCAAAGCGCACAAAACAAATACCAACCCCTATTTGGGAGAAATTCATTTTTATTTCCGCAACGGCCACCATCACCTCGTATTATAACAAAACATTTGGCGAAATAAAACAATGTGAGGACTGTTGCAAAAACCTGCGTCAGTTGATAGATGAATGTAGCACGGTTGCCGAACACAAAAATATTGTGCTGCCTGCCGACATCCGGGAACAGATATGGAATAAGTTTTTAAATCTTTTGCCTGAAACCACTACCTCTATGCACTCCGATTATTTAGCAGGCAAAAAACAAACAGAAGTACATTCCTTAACAGGATATATCGTGGAACAAGCCGAGAAATATGGTATTGACGTGCCTACATATCGGGAGATGTACCTTTATCTTATCGAAAATAAATAATACAATTCCGATTTGGGAAAGGAAGTTTAATTTTGCTTATGATATATAAGTTGTTTTAACTTTAAGAGATATATCAAGCAAAGCGTTTAAAATAGTAATCTATTATGTTTGATTTTAGACTGAGGGTTTTTTACATCGTTGCTAAACGGTTGAATTTCACTAAAGCTGCGGAAGAACTTTTTATTACCCAGCCTGCCGTAAGCAAGCACATCCACGAAATTGAGGAACTCTATAAAATCAAGCTTTTTGAAAGAAACGGCACAAGAATAAAACTAACACAGGCAGGGAATATACTTTTAAAGTATGCCGAAGAAATCTTTGATATATACAGAAATATAGAGTTTGAGTTTGCTGCCTTAACAAAAGATATAAAGGGAAAACTTAAAATGGGTGCAAGCACAACAGTCGCGCAGTATTTCATTCCCAAACATTTGGCTTCTTTCAAACAAAAATTTCCCGACTTGAAAATAACATTACTCGTACACAATACCGAAGAAATTGAAAATTTGCTTTTGGAAAGCAAAATCAACCTGGGCATCGTAGAGGGGCAGACTAAACGAAAGGATATTAAATATACACCACTGGTAAAAGATGAAATGGTCTTATGCACCGGTACGGCTAACCATTCTTTAAAAAAGACGGCGATTACTTTAAAATACCTTCCACACCTGCCATTGGTCATGAGGGAAAGCGGCTCCGGTTCCCGCGAAGTTGTTATGGCTGCATTGAAAAGAGCAGGTATCAATTTTTCAGACCTGAATATTGATATAGAATTTGAAAGTACAGAAAGTATCAAATCCTATTTATTAAATTCAAATTCTTATGCTTTTCTTTCCATCACCTCAATATTCAAAGAACTAAAAAACGGGGAGTTGAAGATTATTGATGTCAAAGATCTGGAAATAGAACGCTATTTCTATTTTATCACACAGCAGGGAGATGCCCGTTTATTGAATGAGGTATTTTTAAAACATTTATCCATTAATAACTTTAAGTTATGATATATCACGAATAGTCATTTCTATTTCTTTCCAAGACGTTCCACCTTTGCCTTGCCAAAAATTAAAGGAATGGAAAGGAATAAGTTTTTTTTAAACCAAGACAGTACTTTTCTCAATAAAAATATTTCAGTTCGGGATGCGGTATTTATCCTGCTTATCGCACTTTGTTGTTCAACATTGATTTCCCCGCCGGTTGCGTTAGTATTGGGAATTTTGACAGCACAGCTTATCGGACATCCTTATTTATATCTCAACCACAAGGCTACACATTATTTGTTACAAATCTCTGTGGTAGGGTTAGGTTTTGGGATGAATATGCATACTGCTTTACAGGCTGGCAGAAGTGGTTTTATATTCACCGTTTTTTCGATTTTCGGCGTTCTTACCTTAGGATATATTTTCGGGAAAATCCTGAAAATAAATAAAAAGACCTCGTTTCTTGTTTCTGTGGGGACGGCCATTTGTGGGGGAAGCGCCATTGCCGCCGTTTCGCCCGTCATCAATGCCAAGGAAAAGCAAATAAGCGTAGCGTTAGGAACTATATTTATACTTAACTCTATCGCACTTGTCATATTCCCGATAATCGGGCATTGGCTGCACCTCTCCCAATCACAGTTCGGGATATGGTGTGCTATTGCGATACAGGACACAAGCTCTGTTGTAGGTGCAGCAAGCAAATACGGCAACGAGGCTCTGCAAATTGCAACAACCGTAAAACTGACAAGGGCACTGTGGATAATCCCCGTTGCGTTTTTCAGTTCTATTATTTTTAAATCAAAAGATTCAAAAATAAAAATTCCCTATTTCATTGGCCTGTTTGTGGTGGCCATTATCCTTAATACCTACATTCCGTTTTTCCAAAAAATAGGAAGCTATGTTGTAAGTATTTCGAAAATCGGATTGACGCTTACACTCTTTTTAATAGGTGCAGGGTTATCAAGAAAAGTGCTGGCCTCCGTTGGGTTCAAGCCCATATTGCAAGGGATAATCCTGTGGGTACTTGTCGCCATCCCGTCGGTTTTGGCCGTAATCTATTTGTAAGGGATAAACATAGTTGAGTCCTCTGCGAGAGACTCAGCTACGAAAAAGTTTAGTAACACACTAATCTTTGCTAATCATCTATCCAATCAAGATATTGGAAGATAGCTATCAGTGTTAGCTGATTTATACTTCATTCATCAGTTCCTGAAATTTCTCTACAAACAATCCAACGTGATAGCCGTCCATTAGTCCGTGATGTACGTGAATGGAAACAGGCATTGTTTTTCTTCCACTATGTTCGGTTACTTTTCCGAAAGATATTTTTGGCGAACTGTCGGGATAGGAAAAACTTCGGGCGTGGGAAAGGGCTGTAAAGTCTATCCACGGAATAGCCGAAAAATGGATAACGTTTTCGCCCGAAACCGCAGGCATTAAATCATTGGACTGCCGTACGCGTTCAATCTCTTTTAATGCTCCCGTATAAAAATCGTTTTCGTCTTGGCAGTAATCCATATAGGCAAAACCAAAAGTGCCGTTTGGTCGGTTAATAGTAGGCGAAGCGTTTATACTGTCAAAAAGATATACTTGTTTGTTGATAATCCTGTATCGAAAATTTTCTATTTCATTGGCTGTTTTCAACGCTCTGAATAAATAATACAGAAAAAATGAATTGCCTTTTTGCTTGGCTGTTTTGTACGCTTGTGTGCAATCTATGTTTACCGTAACGCCAAAAAACGGTTCTTCAAATTGGGAAAAGAACAGAAAATGCTCTTTCCTGTTCCATTGTTCAATGTCTATCAATGTTTTCATTTCTATAAATAATTTAGAATGCTGTCAATACTTTTCAGTTCTACAAAATTATCGTGTTTCAAATTGTGTTCGTGTTGCTCGTGTGTCCACGTCACATGGTACGGAATATGCCCGCCATATCCGCCCAATTCCAAAACAGGCAGTATGTCCGATTTAATGGAATTGCCCAACATGAGGAAGTTTTCGGGTTTGCAATCCAAATGTTTTAACAGCTTCTGATAATCGCTTACTTTCTTATCGCTCATTATTTCGATATGATGAAAATAACTTTCCAATCCCGAATTTTTCAACTTCCGCTCTTGGTCTAATAAATCGCCTTTGGTGGCTACTATCAGCCTGTATCTGCCTTTCAACTGTTCCAAAGTTTCGGACACGCCTTGCAATAATTCGATAGGCTTTTGCAAAAGTTCCTGCCCAATGGTTATGATTTTATCAATCAATTCCAACGAAACGGTACGATTGGAAATCCTGCTTGCGGTTTCAATCATACACAAAACAAAGCCTTTCACTCCATAGCCGTACAGGTGCAGGTTTTTCATTTCGGTTTTGAACAACTCCTGCGATACCGAATGTTGGGGCTGGTAATTTTCAAGCAATATGCAGAATTGTTTTTCTGCTTCCTGAAAATACGGCTCGTTTACCCACAACGTATCGTCTGCATCAAACGCTATTGTTTTTATACTGTCTTTCATTTATTTACTTTTGTGTTTTTGAAAAGGCAAAGTTCAACAAAGTGAAAAACTAAAAAAAGGACATTTGTCCCGACCGATATATGTTACGAACAAACCAATCATTTTTAGCTTATGTGCAGGAGCTTTACGAACAACAGAAGCGTAAGGAAAATATTATTATAAAGCAATACACCAAAGGGCAAAAGCTGTTTTTTCAAAATGAAAAAGCAACGAAAGTAATGCTTATCAAAGAGGGCATTACCAAATGCTTTTTTACAGAAGACAACGACAAAGAATATATACTCGAGTTTTTAGGCAAAGGCGAAATATTGGGCGAAATTGAATTTATCCGAAAAATCGTTTGTCTGTGCAATATCGAAGCAATGACAGATGTAACGGTTTATGCCATTACTCCCGACTATTTTTCGGAACTTATCAAAAGCGACCTTAAACTGAACAACCTGCTGTTAGATGTTTTTGCAGAACGCATTATCAATACGGCAAGTCGAGCTTCATACCAACAGTTATACACTATTGAGCATAGTTTGGGAAAACTTTTGGAACTGCAATCCAAACAGGAAATATCTATTTCAAAAGAAGAGATGGCTTCGTATTTGGATGTTACAGTACGAAGTTTGAACAGAGCATTTAAAAGTTTGTCGGAATGATTTTATGTTTCCCACCAAAGCTACAGAAAAGAATCCGGCGCAGCACACTTACACCCCAAGCGCTTTTTTTACCTCAGGCACTACCCTGCTGCCGAAAAGTTCTATGGAGCGCATGATTTTATCATGAGGCACATCGCCCACACTTGCCTGTGCCATAAACCGCGTAAATCCAAAAAGTTCATGCTCGTACAATATTTTATCCACGACTTGTTGCGTGCTCCCGACCATCAAAGCGCCGCCGGGCGAGCATAGGTAATCATATTGCTGGCGGGTCATGGGCTGCCAGCCGCGGTCGCGCCCTACCCTGTCCATCATAGCCGCATAATACGGGAAAAATTCGAAAGCTGTTTTTGAATCGGTGCCCACGTACATGTGATTGTTTACGCCAAAACGTAGCTGTTCCACAGGCTTGCCCAATCTGATATTAGTCTGTTTATAAAGATTAATGAAGGATGTAAAATACTCCGGTCGCCCGCCAATAATAGCCAACATCAAAGGCAGGCCAAGTTCTGCAGCCCGCACTGCCGAAGCAGGTGTGCCGCCTGCGGCCAACCACACGGGCAGTTCGCTTTGGTATGGACGTGGATAAATGCCCGCCTGATGCAGCGGCGCCCGGTACTCTCCCTTCCAGGAAACGATTTTGTTTTTATTTATTTTTAGGAGCAAGTCCAGTTTTTCGGAAAAAAGTTCGTCATAATCATTCAGGTCATAACCGAACAAAGGGAACGATTCAATGAACGACCCACGGCCGACCATGATTTCCGCCCTGCCAGAAGACAACAAATCAACCGTGGAAAATTGTTGGAAAACACGCACGGGGTCATCGGAACTCAGCACCGTTACCGCACTGGTCAATTTTATTTTTTGCGTGGTGGCAGCCGCAGCGGCCATTACGGTCGCCGGGGAAGAAACTGCATAATCAGGTCGGTGATGCTCTCCGATGCCAAATACGTCTAAGTCCAGTTCATCTGCCAGCTTGATTTCTTCCATTAAATCGCGCAAGCGCTGATGTGCGGTTTTACCGCTTCCGTCAGGTTGCATATCCGCAAAAGTGATTAATCCAAATTCCATCGTGATATAATTATACTTCACATAACAAAGAGAAAGCAGGAAGGTTATGGTGGGAAAATTTAAATAAGTAATCTATCTGGCAATTTGAGATAGGAAAAGATAATTCCGCTGTAAAACGCAGCCTTTAACATTAATTTTAGAAATTTCATCTTCCGTAAACGATATAAAATAATAAAATTTTTTCTTATAATATAATGATAATCAATATAATAAAAATTTATTTGAAATCCTAAAGCAACCAAGCGGGTATGTGTTTTGTCTATACGGCAAACAAAAATATATACACATGAAAAATTACTTATTTATCGCATTAGCAACCATTACGTTAACGACTTCTTGTAGTCTTGTAAATAAATCATCTTCGTCTGCCACGGATAAACCTCTTGAAGGCATCGAGTGGAAGTTAGTGGAAGTGAAGGAACAGGTTGTTCCGGAAGGATTGATGAAAGAACCCAATATCACGCTGCGCAGTGCAGGCAAAAGGGTTTACGGCAATGGCGGATGTAACGGCATGGGCGGTACTTACCAGTTAAAAGGTAAGAGCGGCATAAAGTTCTCTAAAATGTCAAGCACGATGATGGCCTGCCCCAACATGGAAGTGGAAGCCAACCTGATTGAAGCTTTAGGAAACGCCGATAAGTATGTTATCAAAGGCGACACCCTGACCATCATGAAAGGAAAAGGTGCGCCGCTCGCAAAATTTGTGGCAAAAGCCTTGTAAGGCAAGATTTATACAGCACCTTCATAAGACTGAGATGGTGCATTTTGAAAAGAATATTTAGTCCGATGGTTATCATGCTATCGGGCTTTTTCTTTTTCGTCGGGCGAAAAATTCCGCCGATTGCGGCACAAATGATACCTTCGCCAAAAACAGGCGATGGCACAATATTCGATGGGCGAGGCACTAAAGGAATTCCTGAAAAACAGCCGCATAAAAGGCAATATTCAGGCATTGCAAATACATGACATTTGGGAAAACATCATGGGCAAGACCGTGGCCCGCTACACCGATAAATTACAGATTTTCGGGGACAAGCTCATCATCTCCACGCATGTTGCCCCATTAAAGCACGAACTATTATACCAGCGTGAAAAAATCATCCAACGTGTTAATGAAGCGCTGGGTTCAAGGGTAATAAAAGAAATTATTATCAAATAAGCCTACAAAGAATTTAAAAACGCTATCAGGGCATCTCTCTTGGTCTTATCAAGTGCCTTTACTTTGTTCTTTACCGACTCTGCTTCTCCCCCGTGCCACATAATGGCTTCTATGAGGCTCCTGGCACGTCCGTCGTGTAAAAAGTTGGTATGACCGTTGACGCGTTGCGTAAGTCCGATACCCCACAACGGTGCAGTACGCCATTCGTTCCCGTTCGCTAAAAAGTCGGGTCTGTTATCTGCCAGCTCGTCTCCTAAATCATGCAAAAGCAAATCAGTATAAGGGTGGATAAACTGGTTACTAATCATCGGGAAGGCAACGTTGACGGCAGTCCGCTGGTCGGGAATATGACATTTGGAACATCCTAATTCCACAAAAAGCGCCTTGCCTTGTTGCACATCTGAATTTTTGACGTTCCGGCGTACCGGAACCTGCAAGGTGCGCACATAAAATTCTGTGCTGTACAATAAACTATCCGAAAGTTCGGGGTCATCGTTTCGGTTATCATATTGCGGTTGCCCGTAACTGCTTTCCGTAGGGAAAACGCTATTAGTAATGCCGATGTCCTGATTATAGGCCATAGCTGTCTGTTGTAACAATGTAGGTTGGTTGGCCTTCCAGCCAAACCTTCCCAATGTACTTTTTTGAAGCAACTGGTTCCACACATAATTCGGTCGCCCGCTGATACTGTCGCCATCTTTATCGTCAGGGTCTGCCCGCGAAAGGATGTCGCTTTCGCTGATGGCCTCCAAAAGACCGGTGCCGAATACGGGCGAAGCAACCCTTGGGGACAGCATCACGTTTTGGGGCAACGGAATATAAGTATTGGTTATCGTGTATGCAGGATAACGTAAAGTATAGGGCGTGCCATCATCAAAATAAAATGTCTTTTCTGTGTAATTAATCAATACGTCCGCCTCTTTGGCCACACCAAACAAAGATTTGTTCTGTAATTGGTCGCCGAAACCAGGAACAGGATTTACGCCGCCATTGGCGCCCATGCCCGGAATGCTCACCCTGAAAAGAATGGATATAGAAGAGTCTTTTGCTCCCGGCACTTTGCCCCTGCCGTCTGCTATATGACAGGATGCACAGGAGAGATTGTTAAATATCGGCCCCTTGCCGGGATTCAATGGCGCCGGGGCCGATACGAAAATGGCATTAAATTGTCCATCGCCAATCTCGTGCACGCGCTTGAGATAGTCAGG
The DNA here is from genome assembly GCA_047601605.1 of Niabella sp. Lineage (GTDB taxonomy): Bacteria > Bacteroidota > Bacteroidia > Chitinophagales > Chitinophagaceae > Niabella. The sequence continues at coordinate 627,487 of JASGIU010000001.1, read as the reverse complement.
CATTCCGGTAAACGCATGGCCGTAAGCACCGCTGCTCTCATCAAAAGCCGTTTGCGTGCCGCCGCTCAGCCACTCGCTATCGGGATTGTCATTTTCCCGTCCATCAAATTTGCTACAAGAATACTGGGTAACCCCCATCACGAGGATGATGCCGGCTATCGCTTTATAAGTGCTTTTAATCTTCATTTTGCGCGTAATTTCCTGACCTTTCTTTGCACGTGCCGCCTAAAGAAATATCCTTTAGGTGTTATTACTTGGCATATTGTTGTAAAAACGGTTTCAATTTAGCGTCCAACGTTTCTGCCAAATCATTTATCCTGTTCATTGCCGTTTCCACGAGGTTCTGTTTGCTGATGATTGCTTCTCCGAACGGAACGTTTATCGCTTTTAACGCGGCCACGGCAGCGGCATGTTTATTTTTTATTTCATTATCCAATGACAAATTATAAGTGCGCACCAACTCCTCTACACCTTTACCATCTGTTTTGAACTTTCCTTGGTAAAGCTTCAGGATTCCTTCCAGGTTGTTGGTAAAATCAGTTATAGAGTTTTGTGCGAACGGGCTTTCTTCCAGTTTCGGGTCTCCTGCCTCATAAGGATCTTTCATTTTAGCGTTGGCCACTTCATCACATATCCCTGCCATGCCGTCAACCAATGCCATGTACGCAGACTGAATGGACGGATACTCTTCGTTTCCGGCCTCACCAGCTGTTTTAAACGTGGTCGCGTAGCCATTCACCCAGGCATCTTTCACCTCATTGCTCAACTTTAGCAGGTTGGCTGTAAGCGCTTGCAGATACTCTTTTTCCCTTGCGGTGAAATCAGTTGGTTTCTTATTGCCATCTTTTCCCCATAATAAATATTCTATCGGGTGAAAACCTCTCAGGGAATATTCTTCTTCGTCAAGACTGTTCACATATTCTTCCGTCAAGGGGGTGTTCCCGGCGAGCAATAAATCAATCGTATTGAATTCAACGGGCCATGTATCTATGCGGGGGTCTATATCATTGGATTCAACAGGGCCAAACAGCCAGCTTTCAGTTTCTTCCCATGTCACACGCATGTCTTTCCACGCTTTTTTGGAAGCGTCCAAGTTGGTCTGATTGGTTGTTTGAATCAACAGTCCGACTTTGTTTGACAAATCCTGTGCTTTGGCCGCCATGTCAACATAGCTATCCGAAATAGTGGTTGCCGCATCTGATATAATATCCTTTTTCAACTGGGCTACATCCTTCGTGTTGTCATCATCACTTTTGCTGCAAGATAGCAGTGCCACCGCGGGTATCATCGCCGCCAGCAGCGCATTCCTTAATGTGAAATTTGTTTTCATGAGTCTTAATTTTTGTTTATTGATTTTTCTTAAAATGCTGTTTTATTTATCTCAGGTAAGATGAATAAGGATTTTTTCATCCTGAACATTTGTACTGAAACTTTTTAACGGCCTCAATGCCGGTTCTTTGATAACGTTTCCCTCAAAATCGAAAGAGCTGCCATGCGCGGGACATACTATTTTCTTGCCGGATACCGTAAGCGGCACGCCTTCGTGTGTGCAACGCATGTACAAAGCTTTGAACTTGTTTTCCTCCCGGATGAGCAAGATATTGTCCTCAAGCTCGCTGCAATGCACCAGCAACATTTTTTGTGAGGGCGCAAATTTGGATAGTGGCACCGACAACAAGTTATTGCGGGACTCAAGTTTTAAGGACGGCAAACTGGTGGCACATCCTGACAAAAACTGTCCAAGACCTGCCAATCCCATGCAAGCAAAACAACTTTGTTGGATAAAAGACCTTCTTTTCATTGATTGTGGTATTTTTCTTTATCTGTGGACAATCTTAATTTCAATCTCATTAGAAATTATAGGCAATGCCTAAGTTGATAAATCCGTTGTTCTTAAAATACGGTACCATTTTCGGGAAGGGGGTAATAATCAGGTCGGGGTTTTGTTCACCCGTAAGCCGGCCCACATAGTCGGCCTTTATGGCTACCCCTCTGATGGGTTTGAATGTTACCCCTGCAACGAGATAGTTCTGCTTGTTGGCATCATTATGAATACCGTTGAAAGGGATGCTTGCATTCAAGTCCATGTGCTCATACCTGCCAAACACGATAAAGGATTTCGCCCCGTGTTGTTGGGGATATAGTAAATCGTAAGCCACTTCGGCATAACCGCCATACATAGATTTAGGTGTATTGTTGGCATAGGCCCGGTTTACGTTGTCCGCATTGGGGATGCTAATCCCAGTGGCCAAAACGCGCACGTCCAAACCGTTGTTGGAATATTGCCCGTTTATTTCTCCCATGTAAACCGGGTTTCCAAATGCGCCACTGTTCAACTGTAAACTATCTGCCACACGTTTTTCCTCGCCTGTTGAACCTCCTGCATATAATGAAGCCTGAAAGCGGAAGTCGCCTACATAATAAAGTAAAGACCCCGTGGCGGCCAATGCTGACCCGGTAGAGATAGAACCCAACTGCCTGCCACCCTTTATGCCGCTGCCATTGCTGAAGCCAGACGAGTTTAGCCCATTGGTCAACGCAAAAGAGTAGTTCAGCCCCGGCACCTGCTTCACCATACCATAAATACCCACGCCCACTTCCCGCCAGGTTGAAGGAATAATAGATTCTTCCACAAAAGGCCTGTCCACGCCATTGAAAGTAGTAGGCAAGTGATTTTCGTTAATAATACCGATTCGCGGCAGGAAAAGTCCGGCGACCAGATATGTGGTGGGGTTCAGGTTAAATTTCAGGAAAGCCTGCTCCATACCCACACTACCCTTGCCTCGTTCTTCTCCCGATTGGCCTGACACAAGAGCGTCTTCCAGTTCAAGCTCGGTAAAAAGGGATATTTTGTTACTGAACTTATGCCCTACGAACAGTACGACCCTGTCCAGAGAAGCCTCTGCATTCTTATGCTTGCGGTCGTAAGAATACCGGGCTTCCCCGTAGCCCGAAATAACCGTGGCCTGGTCTTTCGCAATCAATCCGGCACTTAAAGAATCCTCCGAGGTAAGAACCTGTGCCTTGGAAATTTCGGCTAAAAGCAAAAGGAAGATGCAGTTTGCAAAAATGAGAACATTCTTAATGGTCATATTTAAAATCTAATAAAATGAATACTGTATAAAACATGGTTTCCGCTTTACCCGATAATTTTTGTTAGTCGGTTTTCCATAATTGGGGTTCTATACAGCTTAAACTTGTTTTTCGACGGGCAAAGGTAATATATACCGCAGTCATCATGCTTTCGAGATGCGGAAAATAAATTAAGAAAAAAAGAGAGCACTTACTTTTATCGTTACAAAGAGATTTTTTATATATGATTGCCTGATATTCATGTAAAATCATGCGCATGAGAGCAAAACATTATTTACTTTTGGCGACCCGGTTAAACTGGTTCTCTCATATCGGGAAAAAACTTTCCTTTTATACTTTTTTGTACAAATAAGCATTACCTTTGCAGCATGAATACAGAAATTGAACCTTTGGTACCAATAAAAGATGAAACAGAATTTGACCCTATTGAAAATCATGTCAATAGCGAGTACAAATATGGTTTTGTCACCGAAATCGAAAACGAGTCCGCACCGAAAGGACTTAATGAGGACATCATCCACTTTATCTCTGCGAAAAAGAACGAGCCGGAGTGGATGCTCGAATGGCGCCTGAAGGCTTTTGCCCATTGGCAAAAAATGACCGAGCCTTCTTGGGCAAACGTGAAATATCCCAAAGTTGATTTTCAGGACGTGATTTATTACTCTGCCCCCAAGCAAAAGGTGCAGCCCAAAAGCCTCGACGAGGTTGACCCCGAACTTATCAAAACTTTTGAACGGTTGGGGATTTCTTTGGAAGAACAAAAACGCCTTACCGGTGTCGCTGTGGATGCGGTCATTGACAGCGTGTCTATCGGCACTTCCTTCAAAGAGCAATTAGCCGAATTAGGTATTATTTTCTGCTCCATGAGCGAGGCTATCCAACATCATCCGGATTTGGTGCGCCAGTACCTAAGCAGCGTGGTGCCCGTCACCGACAACTTTTATGCGGCGTTAAATTCTGCCGTGTTCAGCGATGGTTCATTTTGCTTTATTCCCAAAGGGGTTCGCTGCCCGATGGAACTGTCCACTTACTTCCGCATCAATGCGGAAAACACCGGTCAATTTGAACGTACCCTTATCGTGGCGGAAGAAGGCAGTTACGTGAGTTATCTGGAAGGTTGCACAGCTCCAATACGTGATGAAAATCAGCTACATGCAGCCGTTGTCGAAATCGTTGCTTTAGATAATGCGGAAGTCAAATATTCCACCGTACAGAATTGGTATCCCGGGGATAAAGAAGGAAAAGGCGGTATTTATAACTTCGTGACCAAGCGTGGTATTTGCAAGGGGATCAACTCAAAAATATCCTGGACACAGGTTGAGACCGGCTCCTCCGTTACCTGGAAATACCCCAGTGTTATTTTACAGGGGGACAACTCCAATGGGGAGTTTTATTCCGTGGCCGTTACCAACAATTATCAACAAGCGGATACCGGCACCAAAATGATTCATCTGGGCAAGAACACCCGCAGCCGCATTGTTTCCAAAGGTATTTCTGCAGGATTCAGCAACAATAGTTATCGTGGATTGGTCAGGGTAGGCAAAAACGCCCAAAATGCCCGTAATTTCTCCCAATGCGATTCCCTTTTATTGGGCGATAAATGTGGCGCGCATACGTTCCCTTATATCGAGGTCAAAAATAACTCTGCCGTAGTTGAGCATGAGGCCACGACTTCCAAAATCGGGGAAGACCAGATTTTCTACTGCAACCAGCGGGGCATTGACACAGAAAAAGCCGTGGCACTCATCATCAATGGTTTTGCCAAAGAGGTTATGGACAAACTGCCCATGGAATTTGCCGTAGAAGCTAAAAAATTGCTGGAAATAAGCCTGGAGGGCAGTGTGGGATAAAATTTTAAACGAACGTTTCATAAAGCATCCGTTCTCTATTTCCGAAAACAAATACATGTTTTCGGAAACAGGAACACAGCATTTAAGGACTTTATAATCTATCAAATAATAAAAACATATAGAGGCGCGAAGTGGCAACATCCTTACACTTCAAGCTCTAAAATTTAAACTTCAAACATGTTACGCATCACAAACTTACACGCAGGAATTGAAGGCAGGGAAATCCTGAAAGGCATAAACCTCGAAATAAAACCAGGTGAAGTGCACGCCATCATGGGACCGAACGGTTCGGGAAAAAGTACATTGGCATCGGTATTGGCGGGGAAAGAGGATTACGAGGTGACCGAAGGCAGTGTAACATTTCTTGGGAAGGACTTGCTGGAACTTGCCCCCGAAGAAAGGGCGGGCGAAGGATTATTCCTGAGTTTTCAATATCCGGTAGAAATCCCGGGGCTGAGCACGACCAATTTCATGAAAACGGCCGTAAACGAAATCCGCAAATACCGCGGGCAGGAAGAACTGGATGCTGTATCCTTCCTGAAAAAGATGAAGGAGAAAATGGCGCTGGTCGAAATTGACCAATCCATGCTCAGCCGCGCGCTGAACGAAGGTTTTTCCGGTGGCGAAAAAAAGCGTAACGAAATATTCCAATTGGCGATGCTTGAGCCCAAACTTGCTATTTTGGACGAAACCGATTCCGGCCTTGACATTGATGCCATCCGCATTGTCGCCAATGGCGTGAACAAACTCCGCAACAGCGAGAACGCTATCCTTTGCGTGACACACTATCAGCGTTTGCTGAATTATATCGTGCCGGATTTTGTGCATGTGCTTTATGACGGCCGCATCGTGCGCTCTGGCACAAAGGAACTGGCATTTGAACTGGAAGAAAAAGGTTACGACTTCATCAAAAATGAGTTGGTGTAAAGATTACAGGCGTTTCTCCCAGTCAAAAACAATCATACATATTCAGGAGCATTTTCAAAAGAATCAATGGATACCATAACATATTTTAAAGAAAGGTTTGACAGGTTGCAGTCCTCGGCCACAGATGGCTTGATTAGCAGGATGCGCGACGAAGCCTTTGGTGAATTTAGCAAGCTCGGGCTGCCCACGGTGAAGCACGAGGAATGGAAATATACGCGCATCACGGATTTTTTCAACAAGGATTATCATTTTACCACAGACCTAAAGGAACAAAGTTTCACGGCTGCCGACCTGCAGGCTTTCCAATTACCGGGTCATGAGGAGGCCAACAGTATCGTTTTTGTAAACGGGCATTATCATGCCGAGCTTTCAGTGCTGCGTTCCGGCGAGGTAACCATCATTCCTTTGCAGGAAGCCGCAGGGAACGAGTTTGCCGCGATAGTCAAGGAACATTTGGGGCATAGCCGCGATTATCACCGCGACGGCATCAACGCGCTGAACACGGCGTTCATACAGGAAGGTGTTTTTGTGCATATAGCCGAAGGTAAGACTGCGGAACACCCGATTTATTTATATAATATTACCGACGCGCGCAGCGGCAACATCTTTGCCCAGCCGCGGGTACTCGTACACGTGGCAAAAGGTGCACAAGTGCAGTTTGCCGAAACCTTTGCCACCGTGGGCGCGGACGAAAGTTTTACAAACCAGATTATGGAACTGGTGGTAGCGCAAGACGCCCTGTTGGATTTATACAAAATACAGAACGATGCGCCCAACTCCAATATCGTCAGCACTACCCATGTGCATCAAACGGGCAAAAGCGTAGCCAATGTGGTGACGATTTCGCTCAACGGCGGGCTGGTGCGCAATAACCTTAATATGGTAATGTCTGCCGCGAACAGCGAGGCAAACCTTTCGGGTTTGTACTTACAGGACGGTCATACGCTGGTAGACAACCACACCGTGGTGGACAATCGCGAGCCTAATTGCCTCAGCAATGAACTATACAAAGGTGTGCTGAGTGGCCATGCCACGGGCGTTTTTAACGGTAAGATATTTGTGCGGCAAATTGCCCAAAAAACAAACGCTTATCAGTCAAACCGCAATATTTTATTATCCGAGAATGCACAGGTAAACACCAAGCCGCAGTTGGAAATTTTTGCAGATGATGTAAAGTGTTCCCACGGCTGCACGGTCGGGCGACTTGACGAGGACGCGCTGTTTTATATGCGCTCCCGCGGCATCTCCGAAAAAACAGCCACTTCCCTCCTGTTACAAGGTTTTGCGTTGGATATTCTTGACAAAATAAACTTTACCGCTATCAAGGATTATGTGCACGGATTGGTAGAGAAAAAATTAGGATTGGAAAATAGCGACAGCGAGTAATCGAAAAAATCTCGTTCTGATGTCGCAGTGAGCTTGACGAACTATTGACAAAGGAGGTGTTTTCCAAAAGCGCTTCGGCAAGCTCAACCCGACACACAATTTGTATAATAGTAATACAAAAGCCGAACGGAGCGTCGCAAGCAAAGCCCCATCAGGGAACAACAGTTGGAATCATTATAAAAATTAAATCATGACCACGGACACTATCACAAAAGGCTTTTCCATTGAATCTGTCAGGAAACAGTTCCCGATATTAAGTCGCACGGTCAAGGGGCATCCGCTGGTTTATTTGGACAATGCCGCCACCACGCAAAAACCACAATGTGTAATAGATGCGCTGGTGGATTATTACACCCGATTAAACGCCAATGTGCATCGAGGCATCCACACCTTGGCAGAAGAAGCCACCGCCGATTTTGAGGCTACCCGCGAAACGGTCAAGTCCTTTATCAACGCGGCTTCTACCGAAGAAATCATTTATACCCGTGGCACAACCGAAAGCATCAACCTGATTGCTTACACTTGGGGCAGACAGAACATAAATGAAGGTGACGAGGTGATTATTTCGGCAATGGAACACCATTCCAACATCGTTCCGTGGCAAATCGTCTGTGCCGAAAAAAATGCTAAGCTGAAAATTATTCCCGTCAACGATAACGGCGAGCTCATTTTAGAAGAATATGAAAAACTGTTGAGCGAACGCACCAAACTGGCATCGGTCGTTTATGTTTCAAATGCGCTCGGCACCATCAATCCCGTGCGGCAAATCATTGACATGGCACACGCAAAAGGAGCCATTGCCGTGGTGGACGGCGCACAGGCCACCATGCACCTGCCGGTTGACGTGCAGCAATTGGATTGTGATTTTTATGCTTTCTCGGCACATAAAATGTTCGGCCCCACGGGCATTGGCATTTTGTACGGTAAAAAAGAAATATTGAACGCCATGCCCGTGTTCATGGGCGGCGGCGAGATGATAAAGGAAGTGACTTTTGAAAAAACAACATACAATGAACTTCCGTATAAATTTGAAGCAGGCACGCCCAACATAGCCGATGCGGTGGCCTTTAAAACAGCCGTAAACTATATCCGTGAGCTTGGTGTGGACACTATTGCCGCGCACGAGGACGAGCTTCTCTCCTATGGGACGTCACTTTTACAGCAGATAGACGGGCTGCACTTTATTGGTAAGGCGGCACAAAAAACCGGGATTATTTCCTTTGTGATTGACGGGGTGCACCCGCAGGATATCGGCATTTTGTTAGATAATAAAGGTATAGCCGTGCGTACGGGCCACCACTGTGCAGAGCCACTCATGAAGCGTTTTGGCATTCCGGGCACTATCCGCGCTTCGTTCGCGGTGTATAATACAAAAGAAGAAATAGATTTATTAGCCGCAGGATTGCAAAAGGCGGTGAAGTTGTTAAGGGACTAATCATGGAAACAAAAACAATACAAGAAATAGAGGACGAAATTGTAGAAGAGTTTTCCCTTTTTGACTCGTGGGATGATAAATATGAATACATCATTGACCTGGGCAAAAAGTTGCCACTGTTAGAAGATGAAGCAAAAAAAGAGGAAAATATAGTAAAAGGGTGCCAATCAACCGTTTGGCTTGTTTCGGAATATAAAGACGGAAATGTTTTTTATCGCGCTGAAAGCGATGCGATAATCGTGAAGGGGTTGATTAGTATGCTTATCAGGGTATTGTCCGGACATACACCCGATGAAATCCTGCAGGCAGAAATGGGCTTTATCAACAAGATAGGCATGACTTCACACTTGGCACAAACCCGCTCAAACGGGCTGTTGGCAATGGTAAAACAAATGAAACATTATGCTTTGGCATATAAAGCGATAAAAAGTTAAGGGGTTGTTTGCTATCTTAACATATAGTCAACCTCCTTTTATCATATTTTAAAATATATCCCATAATAATAAATGACATGGACGAAGCAGCATTAAAAGAAAAAGTAGTCGGGGTATTGCAGACAATATTCGACCCGGAACTGCCCGTAAATATTTACGAGCTGGGTCTTATTTATAAGGTAGAGGTAAACGAGGGCGGCAACGTCCTTGTGCTGATGACCCTCACCGCACCCAGCTGCCCGGCTGCTCAATCGTTGCCGTTGGAGGTAGATGAAAAAGTAAGGGCTATAGAAGAGGTGAGCGACGTCCTTGTCACTGTTACTTGGGATCCACCGTGGGACAAAAGCATGATGAGCGAGGCCGCCCAGTTGGAATTAGGGTTTCTCTAAAACGGGTTGGCAGTCCATTAAAAATCAACAAAAAACAATAGCGAAAAGTACGCGCATGAAAATCACTGCACAGGAAGAATACGGCCTCAGGATATTAATCAGGATAGCCTCCTGCCGCGACACCGAGGGCATGAGTATTCCACAATTGAGCGAAGCTGAAGGGCTGAGCAGCCATTACGTGGCCAAATTGACGCGCGGGTTGCGCATGGCGGGCTTTATCCGCAGCACACCGGGCAACAAAGGCGGTTATGTGCTGGCAAAACCAGCCGTAGAAATCATTATAAAAGATGTGATAGAATATTTGGGGGGCACCGTGTTCGACAAAGATTTTTGTACAGGGCAAAACAGTATCATGCGCTTTTGCACAAACTCTGTGGAATGTTCCTCCCGTTCCCTTTGGCAGGTCATCCAACTCACGCTCGACAAACTGCTCGTGCAAATCACCCTTCAGGATCTCATTGCAGATGAGTCCAGCGCCACACTAAAATTCAATCAATTGCTTCGTGAAAACCCCGTTAAATAGTGTCCATCCATATCTCTGAAAAAGAGAAATTGCCCCAATTGGTAAAACTTCCGGAGATTGCACAAAACACAAAAAATCCCGCATTTATAAAAAAAATATTAATCTTGCCATGAAATTGATAGTAAATAAAAACATCTCAAAATAAGGAGCGGTAGCGCATGGCAAAAAACTTACTGATTGTAGAAAGCCCGGCGAAGGCAAAGACAATAGAAAAAATTTTGGGGAAAGATTTTCAGGTCAAAAGCTGTTTTGGCCATATCCGTGATTTGGAAAAAGCGGGCATGGGCATTGACATCGAGCATAATTTTCAGCCCAGATATAAAGTTTCCGAAGGCAAGGAAAAAGTGGTTCGCGACCTGAAAAACCTGTCTGAGAAAAGTGAGGAAGTCTGGCTCGCAACGGATGAAGACCGCGAAGGGGAAGCCATCAGCTGGCACTTGTGCGAGGTACTCGGACTAAACCCTGCAACGACCAAAAGAATTGTGTTCAACGAAATCACTAAACCTGCCATCAAGTCCGCCGTGGAGAATCCCCGCAGGCTCGACATGAATCTTGTGAACGCGCAACAGGCACGCCGTGTGCTTGACCGCATTGTGGGCTTTGAGCTAAGTCCCGTGTTATGGCGGAAGATAAGTGTCCGCAACAACCTGAGCGCCGGGCGCGTGCAAAGCGTGGCCGTGAGGCTTATTGCGGAGCGCGAACGGGAAATAAACGCTTTTACGCCACAAAGTAGTTTTAGGATAGATGCGCTTTTCAACGCAAACGATATTGCGGGAAAGAGCATCACTTTTAAAGCCGAGGGTAAAAAATACAACGAGGAAAAAGATGCCTCTCAATTTTTGGAATCCTGTATCAATGCGGATTATACCGTGAGCGACATTCAGGTCAAACCCGGCAAGCGTTCTCCTGCGCCACCGTTTACCACTTCCACCCTGCAACAGGAGGCCAGCCGCAAATTAGGTTATGGTGTTAGCCGCACAATGCTCATTGCGCAACAGTTGTATGAGAATGGGTTGATTACCTACATGCGTACCGACAGCGTAAACCTGAGCAATACCGCCTTAAAGGATTTGACGGAAACCATCAGCAGCATGTACGGTGAAAAATATCACCAGTTCCGTCAGTATAAGACCAAAAGCCAAAGCGCGCAGGAAGCGCACGAGGCCATCCGTCCCACCTACATGAGCAATGCCACAGTGGACAACCCCGATTGGAAACGCCTTTACGAACTGATATGGAAGCGTACCATGGCCAGCCAAATGGCAGATGCACAATTGGAAAAGACTACGGCTACCATTACCATATCCACCAATAAAGAAAATCTTTCCGCGAATGGTGAGGTTATCAAGTTTGACGGATTTTTAAAAGTATATCGCGAAGACCGCGACGAGGACGATATCAACGAAGACGAAGTGCAGGAAGGCATGTTGCCGCCCTTGCGCGTAGGCCAGCAGTTGCCGTTGGTGCAAATGAAGGCTACTGAAAGGTTTACCAAACCCGCTGCCCGCTACACCGAGGCCGCTTTGGTGAAGAAACTCGAAGAACTTGGCATTGGCCGCCCTTCTACCTATGCGCCCACCATTTCCACTATTTTAAAGCGTGGCTATGTAGAAAAAAGAGATAAAGAAGGCGTGCAACGTGATTATCGGCTACTCATATTGGAGAAAAACGAGGTCAAAAAGAAGATGGAGAAAGAAACCATCGGTACAGAAAAATCAAAACTGTTCCCGACCGACCTTGGACTGGTCGTCACGGATTTCCTCAAACAATATTTTGAGGATATTATGGATTATGGCTTTACGGCCAAGATAGAGGGAGAATTTGACGAGGTGGCCGATGGCAAAAAAGAATGGCACAAGTTGATAGATATGTTTTATAACCCGTTCAAACAGGATGTGGATAAAACAATCGAGAACGCAGAACGTATCAAAGGGGAACGCGAGCTTGGCACCGACCCCGAAACTGGTAAATCCGTGATAGCACGCATGGGGCGCTTTGGGCCTATCGTGCAAATCGGTGAGGCAGGCGGCGAGGAAAAGCCTCGTTTTGCGAATCTTAAATCAGGACAAAGTATTGAGACCATCACGTTTGACGAGGCAATGGATTTATTCAAATTGCCCGTAACGATTGGTGAGCACCAGGGCAAGGAGGTTTCCGTGAACGTAGGTCGTTTCGGGCCTTATGTAAAATGGGGAGATGATTTTATATCTATCCCTCGGGGAGAAGACCCGCTTACCGTTGACCTTGACAGGGCTGTTGCGCTGATTTCCGAAAAGCAGGAAGCCGATGCGCCCATCGGGCATTTTCAGGAATTGCCGGTAACCAAAGGTAAAGGTCGTTTTGGCCCGTTCATCAAGTGGAACGATATGTTCATCAACGTGCCGCGCCGCTACGACTTTGACAACCTCGCGCAAAAAGATATAGACGAACTTATCAATAGCAAGATAGAGAAAGAAGCCAACCGCTACATCCGGCAATGGCCGGAAGAAAAAATCTCTATCGAAAACGGTCGCTGGGGGCCTTTCGTACGCTTCAATAAAAAAATGCTGAAACTTGGCCGCAAACCTGACGGCGAAAAATACACATCGGAAGAAGCCGCTTCCATTTCACTCGAAGAAGTGAAAAAAATGATAGAGGCTGAATTACCGGGTGCATTTGATAAGCCCACAAAAGCTCCTGCAAAGAAAAAAGCAGCCGCCAAAAAGAAAAAATAGATAGGGCAACATGACCCTCGGATAAATATAAGCCTGTAAATGGAACAACTTTGCCCTCCATTTACAGGCTTAATTTGAAATCTATAATTTATAGTCTATATCCTATCATTATTCAGAAAAATTGTTGCACGTCGATTACATTTTACCATATATTTGTTAGCTAAAGAAATGGTTGCAATGCGAAGTTTGCCATAAAAATTTTATCCTGTAACGATGAAGTTTACGCATTATTCCGTGTAACAAAAAAACAATAAAAAACATACACATGAAACAAAGTATTTTGATTCTTGCCGGTGGAGGCCCTGCGCCTGGTATCAACACGGTTATCAGTTCCGTATCCAAAATATTCCTGAAAGACGGCTTTCGTGTTATCGGGCTGCATGACGGTTACAAGAACCTTTTTACAGACAATCCTTCTGTGATAGACATTGATTTCGAACTGGCCGACGGTATTCTGGGACGTGGTGGTTCCACGTTGCGCATGAGCCGTTACAAACCGTCAGACATGGAGTTCAAAGCAGATTTTTTCGTCAGGAATAACGTGAAGCTGCTGGTGACAATCGGCGGTGATGATACGGCATCCACGGCCAACCGTATCACTAAATTTTTGCTTGACAAAAAAATCCCTATCCAGAATATACACGTTCCCAAAACCATTGACAATGACCTTCCCCTGCCCGACGGACAGCCAACCTTTGGCTATCAAAGTGCAAAGGAAGAAGGCGTGCGCATCGGACGTACCATCTATGAAGATGCACGTTCGTCCGGTAACTGGTTCGTGATATCTGCGATGGGTCGCGAGGCAGGGCACTTGGCATTTGGTATCGGCGCAGCCTGTCATTTCCCGATGATTGTCATTCCCGAAATGTTCAATAAAACCAAGCTCACGCTTGATAAAATCACCAAGCTCATTATTTCCTCGATTATCAAGCGTAAAATCCTGGGCATACCTTACGGCGTGGCTATCGTGAGTGAGGGCGTTTTCCACTTCATGAACGACGAAGATGTGGAAGCATCCGGCATACAATTCACTTATGACGAACACGGCCATCCCGAATTAGGCAATGTGAGTAAAGCGCATATCTATAACGTACTCTTGCAGATAAAGCTCAAACAATTGGGCGTAAACGTGAAAAGCCGCCCCGTGGAAATGGGTTATGAATTGCGTTGTTTGGTACCCGCCGCTTATGATTTGCAATATTGTACCTTCCTCGGCATCGGTGTTAAAAAACTATATGACCAAGGTCTTACAGGCTGCGTGGTAACGGCAGATCCCAAGGGTGACATTAACCCGTTGTTCCTCAAAGACGTGGCAGACAAAAACGGTAAAGTAAAGACAAGGTTGGTAAACATGGACAGCCATGATTCGAAAATGGTGTTTATGGACAGTATTCAATATCTTGACGAAAGCGATTTGGAAGCCGCGAAAAAGTATTTGAAAGACCCAGAAGAATATATCTTTAATAGAATATTGGAATGGAAAGATTAGGAAACAAATAATCGTAGAAATGTGCCGACTGGCCGTAATTTTTCTTTATCCTGATTAAATATCTTCTGAAAAAAGTCGCAAATGTCCGGCGATATAGCCGGCAGATAAGAAGATGGCCCCAATCGGAGCCATCTTTTTTTATGCTGTAAACAACTCGTCCTCAAACTTTCTACATCAAAAAATAACGTTGATGGCTCGATTATTTGCGATAAAAAGCGGATATTGCACCCAAAATCTGTTAAGCATTGAAAAAAGTAGAGCATTCAAAGAAAGTAGAGAAAAAAGCGCTGATACCCCAGGCTTCCAATGTAGTGGGCGACCATAGTTTTAACCGGACAAAAATAGTCGCTACAGTGGGCCCGGCCTGCAACACTTACGAAAAGTTGGTGGAATTGGTAAAAGCGGGCGTAAACGTGTTCAGGCTTAATTTTTCGCACGGCACGCATGATGAAAAAAAAGTCGTAATTGATTATATCAGGCAGATAAACAAAGAACTGAATACTTCCGTGGCCATTTTGGGCGACCTGCAAGGGCCTAAGCTCCGTGTGGGCGAAATGGAAAACAACGGTGTGGCCGTTCAGGCGGGCGACCGTTTCCTGTTTACCAATACCAAGATGATTGGTACAAAGGAAAAAATGTACATGTCTTACCCTAACTTTTACAATGACGTAAAAGTGGGCGATAAGATTATGATTGACGATGGAAAAATTGAGGTCGTTGTTCGCGAAATATTACCCAACAACGACGTGGAGGTGCAGGTAACATTGGGCGGCATCGTTTCTTCCAAAAAAGGCGTGAACCTGCCCGATACCAAAATCTCCCTGCCCGCCCTTACCGAAAAAGATTTGTCCGACCTGCAATTTATCATTGAACAAAATCTTAGCTGGGTGGCGCTTTCGTTTGTCAGAAGGCCGGAGGACATCAAGCAACTGCGCGATATCATCAACGAAAAAGAAAGCAAGATTAAGATTATCGCCAAGATAGAAATGCCGGAAGCTATTCCGAACATCCGTGAAATCATCCATGCCTCTGACGGCATCATGATTGCCCGTGGCGACTTGGGTGTAGAGCTGCCTGTTGAAAAAGTTCCGCTCATACAAAAAGATATTATCAGAAAATGTATCCACCGCGCCAAGCCCGTTATCGTGGCCACGCAGATGATGGAAAGCATGATAGACCGCACCAAGCCCAACCGTAGTGAAATCACCGACGTGGCCAATGCGGTATTGGAAGGAACGGATGCCGTGATGCTCAGCGGCGAAACCGCCACCGGACTTCATCCGACACTTGTGGTGCAAACCATGCGCAAAATCATCATGGAAGTAGAACGCACCGAGTACAAATATGATCTGGAAGACGAACTGCAACCGCAGCCCCACTCTCCTTCCCTGTCCAGCGATGCTATTTGCTACAATGCCTGTAACCTTGCCAAGGACACAGGGTGCAATGCGCTGGTAGGCATGACACAGAGCGGCTACACCGGGTTTATGCTCAGCAGCTATCGTCCCAAGGTACCCATCTATATTTTCACAAAAGAAGAAAGTCTGCTCAGCCAGCTTAGTTTAGGTTGGGGTATCCGCAGTTTTTTCTACAATGATGACCGGGTGGAACTTGACAATATCTTTGCAGACCAGATAGAAATCCTTAAAAAGAAAGGCCTCCTGAAGCATGGGGATTTGGTGGTCAGCACGGGCAGCACGCCTGTAAACCTTCATCTGCCCACGAACATTATCAAAATCTCAAAAGTTCAATAGCAGATAAACAATAATTTATCAAAAGCCGCGAGCAACAGCTTGCGGTTTTTTTTATCGTCACCCTGACCAAAGCATAGCGGAGAGGAAGGGTCTTTTCTTTTATACAGATTCCTCCACTCGCGCCACTGCGTTTTGCTCGATCGGAATGACGAAAAATACTTCTTCTTTTATCCATATCTTATTATTTATTTAATAATTCCTTAAAGCAGGATTTTGCGATTATTATTTACCATCCCCTATTTTTAAGCTATTTATTCTTTAATATTGTAAACTCAGGAACATTGGAAAATAATATGCAAAAAATCATCCCAAGGGACATTAGCTGGCTTGCCTTTAATGGCCGTGTGCTGCAGGAAGCTGCCGACCCTACCGTGCCGCTCCGGCAGCGCATTAATTTCCTGGGTATTTTTTCTAACAACCGTGATGAGTTTTTCCGGGTGCGTGTGGCCTCTCTCAAACGCATGTTGCAAATAGAGGCCAAGTCTCATTTGCACGTGGAAAACAACCCTCAAAAAATACTGAAACAAATCCATCGGATATTAGACCAGCAACAGGAAGAGTTTGACCGCGTGTGGGATGAAGTGCAGGAAGAGATGCACCGGCAACACTGCTTCATCCGCACGGAGCGGCAGCTAAACGCCCGACAGCGCCGGTTTATCCGTGATTTCTTCGATACGGAAATCAGTCCTAACATCATTCCTATTTTAATTCAGGACGTAAAAAAATTTCCCGACCTGCGGGACAAATCGCTTTTTTTGGGTGTGGTGATGGTCGAGAGCCAAAACCGCAATAACCGCAAATATGCCGTGATTGAAGTGCCTGCCACCGCTGTGGGTAGGTTTATCCAGTTACCGTCAAATCCCGGCCAGCATGACATCATCCTGCTGGAGGATGCTATCAAGTTTAACCTGCCGGAAATATTCGGTTTTTTGGGCTATGACGAGTTCCATGCGCACATCTTCAAATTCACGCGCGATGCCGAACTGGACATTGACAATTCCGACACGACCAGCGTGGTACAAAAGCTGGAAAAGGGACTTAAAAACCGCAAAAAGGGAAAGCCTGTGCGGCTTACTTACGACGAACAAATAGACAAGGGACTATTGGAATACCTCATCCAACGGCTGGGGCTGTCCTCACTGGACAACCTGACGCCCGGCGACCGTATTCATAATTTCAGGCACTTTATGGATTTCCCGGACGTGTTCTCCCAAAAATCCAAAAGACGAAAGGGATTTGAGCATCCGTTGTTGGTGGACAGGCGCATCTCGGACGTGATTATGGAGCGCGATGTATTGCTCAGTTTTCCTTACCACAGTTTCAACCCCAGCATCAACCTTATCCGCGAAGCAGCGTTCGACCCTTCCATTATCTCTATCAAAGTAACCTGTTACAGGCTTGCCCCACAATCAAAAATCATCAACGCGCTGATTAACGCCGTGCGAAACGGCAAGGATGTCACGGTGATGATTGAACTAAAAGCGAGGTTTGACGAAAAAGCAAATTTGGAGTGGAAGCAAAGGTTGGAAGATGCCGGCGTGAAAGTGCTGACGGGCATTCCCGAAATGAAGGTACACTCCAAGCTTTGCGTGATCAAAAAGCGCATAAAAAACAAGACCATCAGCTATGGCTTTGTCAGCACCGGGAACCTGAACGAAAAGACTGCCAAAATTTACGGCGACCATGCACTTTTTACGTCTAACAAAAAAATAATGGACGATGTAAACCGCATCTTTACCTATTTAGAGCAACCCAAAGGCAACGAAAATCTCTTGGCAAAATGCAAAACGGTTATCCCAAGCCCCAATTATATCCGTGATGTATTGGAGCAACTGATTGATGCAGAAATAGTACAGGCCAGCAAAGGCAAGCCCGCCGAGATTATCGCCAAGATGAACTCCCTTTCGGACGTAAAAATGATTACCAAACTGTATGATGCGGCAAGGGCGGGCGTAACCATAAAACTCATCGTAAGGGGGATTTTTTGTATGCTTTCCGAAAATAAAAAATTTGTTCATCCCGTGCGTGCCATCAGCATTGTGGACGAATATCTGGAACACGCAAGGGTGTGGGTATTCCATAATAAGGGGAATAAAAAAGTTTATATATCTTCGGCGGATTGGATGCTGCGCAATATCGAACATCGTGTGGAAGCAAGTTG
Organism: Niabella sp.; assembly: GCA_047601605.1. Taxonomy (GTDB): domain Bacteria; phylum Bacteroidota; class Bacteroidia; order Chitinophagales; family Chitinophagaceae; genus Niabella. The sequence goes on along the minus strand of JASGIU010000001.1, from coordinate 609,332 downwards.
CCCCGTGACCAACAAACAGTTGAAGCAGGAATTGATAGATATACTGAACATACAACTTGCCGACAACGTAAAAGCGCGCATCCTTGACAATGACCTTGGCAACAAATATGTCAGTAACAAAAAGACGAGGGTCAGGTCGCAGGAAGCAATATATAATTACCTAATCAAAAAAACGTATGACCATTGAAGTTAGCCGCGATAGATATTGGTAGTAACGCCGCAAGGCTTTTGATAACAGACGTCATCGAAACAAAAAAGAATAAGCCCGAGTTCATCAAATCAAGTTTGGTACGCGTACCGTTGAGGCTCGGTTTTGATGTTTTTGACAAAGGCGAAATATCCGACATAAAAGCCCGGCATCTCGTCAGCACGATTAAAGCATACCGAAATCTTTTAGATGCCTACGAGGTGCAGCACCTGAAAGCCTGCGCCACCTCGGCGATGCGCGATGCCAAAAACGGCGAAGCCATTATCCGACAGGTAAAAGAAGAAACGGGCATACAAATAGATATTATCTCCGGCGATAAGGAAGCCGGATTGATTTATGAAAACCATGCTGCCGACAGCCTCACAAAAGATTCCGCTTACCTTTATATAGACGTGGGCGGCGGTAGCACGGAAGTCACGCTGTTCAACAATTCCAACATGTTGTTCAAACGTTCTTTTAACATCGGCACTATCCGGTTGCTCAAACAGCAGGTGACGGAGGAACAATGGGGCGAGATGAAAAGCTATATCCGCAACGAGGTGAAGAACCTGAAAAAAGTCACGGGCATCGGAACGGGCGGTAACATCAACAAAGTCTTCACTCTTTCCAAAAGAAAAGAAGGACGCCCCCTGCCGCTGGATTTGCTGAAAGATTTCTATAAGGAATTCAGCAGCCTTAGCCTTGCTGAGCGCATGAGCCTTTACAAGCTGCGCGAAGACCGCGCCGACGTCATCGTACCGGCTTTGTTAATTTATATAAACGTGCTCAAATGGGCGGGGGCAAACGAAATTCTTATACCTAAGATAGGTTTGGCCGACGGGTTGGTGCGTTCTTTATATCAGGAAATAAAATCGACCGCTTCGGATAAAAAATAAATTTTTATGAGTGGTGCTTTATTGGTTTTTATTGTCCCGGCTTCAGGATTTCTATCGGGCTTTACTTGCGACGCTCCGTTCAGCAATAGTGCTACTATCAGCAAACAATGCGGACAATAAGCCCGCAAATAATAGGTAACAGTAAATTCAAATTTCAAAGATGTCAGTAAACAAAGAGGTCAAGCGCATTACGACCAATACATTATCGAAAATGAAGACCGCGGGCGAAAAAATCGCCATGCTCACGGCCTATGATTATTCCTTTGCCAAAATCATTGACGGGGCGGGCATTGACGTCATCCTTGTAGGAGACTCGGCTTCCAATGTCATGGCCGGGCACGAAACCACGTTGCCCATCACGCTCGACCAAATGATTTATCACGCCAGTTCTGTCATCCGTGGTGTGCAGCGCAGCCTTGTCGTAGTTGACCTGCCCTTTGGCACCTATCAATCCAATTCGGATGTGGCGCTTGCCTCCGCCATCCGCATCATGAAGGAAACCGGGGCGCACGCGTTGAAACTGGAAGGCGGCGAAGAAATCATAGATTCCGTAAAACGCATTGTGGCTGCGGGTATCCCGGTCATGGGGCATTTAGGGCTGGTGCCGCAATCTATTTACAAATTCGGTACTTATGCCGTCCGCGCGCGCGAAACTGCCGAAGCCGACAAGCTGCGCAACGATGCCCGGCTTTTGGAAGAAGCCGGATGCTTTGGCCTTGTGCTGGAAAAGATTCCCGCCAAACTTGCCGCTGAAATTACAAACAGCCTAAGCATACCTATCATAGGGATTGGCGCCGGCAACGGTTGCGACGGGCAGGTGCTGGTGATGCACGACATGCTGGGCATCAACACAGACTTCAAGCCCAAGTTCCTACGGCAATACCTTAATATTTTTGAACAGGCCACAGATGCCGTGCAACGATATGTGCAGGATGTAAAATCCCGCGATTTTCCTAATGAGGAGGAGCAGTATTAATGATAAAGAGCTATAAGATTTTAAAAACCTTATAGCTCTCAATAACCACGAACTGCGTTCCGGTAAACCTCTTTACTTTTATTAAAGAGTCTGTCAGGAATAAGACGTCCGTAAACCAGCTCACACCTCCCAACAATATATCTGCCCCGTTTTTCATTGCCTCCCCAATTCCTTTAAAAAAAGATTCCGCTTCGTAATCATTAGTAAACTGGTGGTCATCCTCGCATATCAGGATAAAATCAAGGGATGAACCTGCCCCTCTTTTTATGACAGAGCAAATAGTTTCCCAAAGGCTAATTGCTCCTACCTCATTCTGTATTGCGTTGACCACATTAACATCAAACTCGCCCCTGCTTGAAAACTCCTTTAAAACCTGAGCCCTCCTTTCAGTCCTTGACTTTATGTTGATTACAAAACAAGGAATAGATTTTGGTACTGTCATAGCCATTAAGTTATAAAATATTTAAAACGTCAGATAAAGAGCCCGTTCGCAGAGGGCTATTCCTTTACGCCGATGACCTTTTCCTCGTAAAAGACATCCCCCTTTACTGTCACTCCCTGGACGATGACCTTATAATTCCCCGGCATATCACTGGTGTAAAATTTAAGCGGTTCTTCCGCAATGGATGAGGCATTTATAAACGGTGCCCAAAATATCGTGGACAGGTATAACTTCGTCCCGTCATTATCCCCCGGCGCAGCGCCCCTCATGCCATAGAACTCCCGTGCCGTATATATGCGGTCTTTTTGCAGGTTCTCAAGGACACAGCCATTGTACTGGAACCATTTGGGGTTCAAAATTGGGGTATACCAAGCCCCACCGGGCGCACGCGCATAGCCTGTTACTTTCTCTGAGCCTTGTACAACGTACCATTTCCCCCTTACCGGTTTGCGCCTGTAGTACAGGGGGCACGCGGAATCATTCAGGTAGGGGGACGATACACATTCATAATCGCCGCATTCATTTTCGCCAAATTCGGTGCTCACCGAGGGGTTGTTCGTCCGGGATTTCACGACCACCGGCTCCAGTTCCCTGAACTCACCGTCGTTCACCACTTCCGGCCATGTATCAACGTACGTCGCCGCCACATCGCCAACACGTCTACCCAGGATGCCTACCGCTTTTGACAACAAGCCCGGGACCGGGCTACTAATGGTCGCAGAGGCAGTAGTATCATCCCTCCGGGAGGGGGGTAATACCGGCCGGATGTACAAAGGCATGCCCTCTGGCATTGCAATCTTTTGTGGGTCCGCGTAAAAGAACCCCTTCTCGTCCGTTATGATGGAATCAGCCCTTCCCGGCCCGTTTATGTACAGCGTTACGGGTTCCTGTATCCTCCGCCTCTTGTCAAGCGGGACCACCCGCCCTGTTATCCTCTCCTTTGCAAGGGAATCCGCGGTATCTTCTTTTATGTCCCGCAACATGTAGGGCCATGTAAACCTGCGCCACCCTTTTATCAACAACAGGGTGTCAAGGACAGCGGGCGCACGCAGGCTGCCGACCTCGCCGAGCCAGTGCCCCAGATAGTAATACTCCTCCATGTTGCACGCCAGGAAGGGCGCCAACCTACCCAGGGCAGAGCAGGATACCGTCATGATCGCCGGGACGGGCATTCCGTCGCCGTCCGAGACCGATGCCCTGAGGAAAACGCTGTCCCGTACCCCGTACCAGTCCCTGTCCGTTATTATATTGACGGAGGGCCTCCTCTGGGAGTTTACAAGACACAACCGCTCTGAGAGCGGCCTGCCCTGCTCGTCGAACAGGGTCACGGACATCAGGCCGCGGAGGGCATCCCCCACCTCGATCTTGAACCCCGCCTCCCCGTCCACGTACAAGGGGCCTATGATGTTCGCGTCCCCGTTGAGCACCTGCCGCAGCCCTATGCGGTAATATCCTTTTCTCGTTGACCTGACACGGACGGACAAGATGCTGTCCGTAACGGCGTGTGGCAACGCCAACACCGCTCCCTCCGCAAGGGCCTTGGGCAAAAAGAAGCGGTGGCGGGCAGCCTCGGCGGTGGTTGGCTCCACCGCGATATAATAGACGCCGTCCCCATCTGGCGAAAGGTCGAACACGCCCAGTCCGTCACCGCCGGTGGATATCTTCCGCAGTGCGCTGTCCCCCCTGTACAGCACGGCCTCAATCGCCACGGGCCTGCCATCCTCCAGCGCCTCAAGGCCGACCCTGCTGCCCAGCCCCTGGACAAGGTCCCCGCCCTCCGGGTAAAACCGGACACGAAGACCCTGCCCGCCCAAGAGTCGGAAGGGCGGGTTGTGCCTCTCCGTCTGGCCGACGACGGTGGAGGAGTACAGTAGGGAGTCCGACCCTTTCAGGTCGTCCCCAGGTATGAAGATCCTGCCGTTGCCTGAACCGTCCAACAAGGCTGCCCCCTGGCGCGACCCCTTGACGTGGTACAGGATCTTGCCCTTGCCGGGCATGCCCCCGTCCGCATCGCGCACCTTCACCTGCACGGTGATGCCGCCCCCTTCCCTTGAAGTGGCGGGCACAGGGCCCAATCTTGTATAAAAGGGCGGCTGATACCTCGTGCCTATCCTGATCTTTTTTGTGAATACCTGTTTCGGCTCGCCTCCCTTCCCTACAAGGTTGGTGGCGCAGACCATCTCGTAATCGCCGGTCGGGAGTGTATCGGGGATGCCCCAGCTGCCGGACGATATGCCGCCCCGGACAAGAAAGCTCCTGGACAGCATTCCGCCCGTTCCTCCGCTCCTCAGCCCGATGCTCAGGATGTCGGGCTTCGCGCTGTCCGCCGTGGCCCACCTGTCTATCAGGTAGCCCGCGAGCCAGATGGTCTCCCCCGGCGTGTAGACGTCCTTGTCGGTAACCACGTAAAGTACCTGTGCGGGGTGCGAGACCGTGTACCCGCCCACCGCCGCCAACAGCGCCTTTCCTTCGGTAACGGGTTGGGCGAACAAACACCTGACTGGCATCAGGGCAAGCAGGCAATAAAATAGCATGACAAAATAAAAAGGAGCCGGCCTCATGGCGTGAATATATAAGAAATAAATTAAAAAGCTTCGGGCGTACCGGGACAACGGTGCAATATATTTCGCATACTAAAATTAAATGTGGCAAAGATATGTTACTGTACCCCGAAGGTCTGCCCAAAGCCGGTTCCGCTCACTTCATCAGTGACTATACGCACGAATAAATACCATCGTTATCTGGTAGGCAACTTTCATTGCCAGAGCACCAGCCAGAATGAAGCCCTCCGCACGGAAGCGTATCATTGCCGCTGCCGCTCCCACTTCCGGAATCGTCGTTCGGCCTGCACAACCATGCTATCGTGTCACAGTAATACTCGGGGCCACAACGGTGTCTTATGCAATATGAATCACCAAAGAAAACCAAACCATATATAAATTATTCTTACCTTATGGTAAATATTTGACTCAAAAATATTTACCGATTATTTTTTTTGGCGTTCTGCGGGTATGGGAGTCCTGGCATTTAACTTTTTTATAGAACCATTATAGAAAAGCTCACACTTAAAATAGCCATTCCCTTTTATACCTACTCCTTCCGAAATTACTTTAACTTTTACGAGAATGCCATCCTCCTTTAATTTTGTACTTGTATAAATTATTTAACCTATAGAAGACGCTACATAAGAACCGCAAATGCAATGGCTATAATATTTTCTTATTTCTTCCTCATTCCAATTCCTTTGGTAAACTCAACAACTTTTCTATATAAAGCAACAAACAGATGACGCTCAGGCCATCTGTCCGAGATAATCGTCCGTTGCCGTTATAATACCGGCGTAAAGGCCTCTGCCTTCCACTGGTGCATGTTCTCGTATGTCTGCCAGCGAAGGTCTACGAGTTCCTGCGCCTTTTGCATAAGATAATCAGCTTCCCGCGGATTGGCTTTTTGCAGGTTTTTATAACGGAGTTCGTTGTAGGCGTAATCTTTTAATTGTATGGTAGCGGCCGGGGAATCGAGCACAAAGGGGTTACCGTTTCCTTTGCGCAACTGCGGGTTATAGCGCAATAGCGGCCAATAGGCGCTCTTCACGGCAAGTTGTTGTTGCGTAAGCCCTTTGGCCATATCAATACCGTGTGCGATGCAATGGCTATATGCCAAAATAATGGACGGCCCGTCATACGCCTCGGCCTCGCGCATGGCCAGTAATGTCTGTTGCGGGTTGGCGCCCATCGCCACCTGCGCCACATACACATTTCCATAAGAAATGGCCTGTAATGCCAAATCTTTTTTACCAACACGTTTCCCGGCGGCGGCAAACTTAGCCGTGGCCGCTGTTGGCGTAGCTTTGGAGGATTGACCGCCTGTGTTACTATATACTTCGGTGTCCAATACCAGCACATTCACGTTGCGCCCGCTTGCCAGCACATGGTCAAGTCCACTTGAACCAATATCATAAGCCCAACCGTCACCACCTATCAACCATATTGTCCGCCTCACCAAATGGTCTTTCAGCGACAGTAGTTGCAAGGCCAAAGGCTCATCGGTCATCGTGCGCAATGCCTGCTCCAGTTTCTCCACACGGATGCGCTGCATCATCAACTGCGATTCGGTTTGCTGCGGTGCGTTCAATATATCTTCAGCCAAATCAGCCCCGATTTTATCCTTCAGTTTTTCGACCAGATCACGGGCAATCGCCAATTGTTTGTCGGCGGCCACGCGCATGCCCAATCCAAACTCTGCATTATCCTCAAAAAGGGAATTGCTCCAGGCCGGCCCCCTGCCCTGACTGTTCTTTGCCCAAGGCGTGGTGGGCAAATTACCGCCGTAAATCGAGGAACAACCCGTTGCATTGGCAACCATTAACCTATCACCGAACAATTGTGTTAGGAGCTTGACATAAGGTGTTTCGCCGCAACCAGCACAGGCACCCGAGAACTCGAACAAGGGTTCCAAAAACTGCGCACCGCGTACGGAAGAGAAATCAACTTTTGACCTGTCATTATTACCAATGGATTCAAAAAACCGAATATTTTCTTTTTCACTTTCCAATACAGGCGTTTTGTCGCCCATGTTGATAGCCTTTTTGGTGCGGTCGTTCACATTATAGGCCGGACAGGCATCCACGCAAAGAGTGCATCCCGTGCAATCTTCCACGTACACCTGCAAGGTATATCTGGTTTCGGGGAAACCACGGGCAGATATGCGGGCAGAAGGAAATCCTTCCGGGGCATCGGTTAATTTATCCTGATTATAAAATTTGGCGCGGATAACGCTATGCGGGCATACAAAACTGCAATTGCCGCATTGGATACAGGTTTGCGGATCCCATATCGGAACAGTGTCCGAGATATTCCGTTTTTCCCATTGCGTGGTACCGCTGGGATATGTACCATCCACGGGCATCATGCTCACGGGCAAGGCGTCCCCATTGCCGCGAATCATTTCAGCAGTAACCCGTTGCACAAATGCGGGTGCCTCCACTGGTACAGTGAGCGGGAAACCGGATGTATTGGTTATTTCATTTGGCACATGCACTTCGTGCAAATGACTCAATGCCTGATCTACCGCGTGAAAGTTGAGGTCTATGACTTTTTGCCCCTTCTTTGCATAAGTCTTGCTGATAGCTTTTTTGATTTGCTCAATTGCTTCGTCCTTTGGCAGCACGCCCGAAAGCGCAAAGAAGCAGGTCTGCATAATGGTATTGGTACGGCTGCCCATGCCCGTTTTTTCCGCCACGGCAGTGGCATCAATTACATAAAATTTCAGTTTTTTATGGATGATTTCTTCCTGCACCGGACGTGGCAGATGATCCCAGACTACATCCTTATCATACGGACTATTCAGCAGGAAAACCGCTCCCGGTCTGGCTTTGTCCAAAATACTAATCTTGGATATAAAATTGAATACATGGCAGGCTATGAAATTTGCCTTATGAATCAGATAAGGCGCCTTGATATGTTTTTTACCAAAACGCAAATGAGAGACAGTTTGCGAACCGGACTTTTTAGAATCATACACAAAATACCCCTGTGCGTGAAAGTCGGTATTCTCGCCAATGATTTTGATACTGTTCTTATTGGCCGATACGGTTCCATCCGCCCCCAGGCCATAGAACAATGCCGTCGTCATGTCTGTTTCGTCAAGCTCAAAATGAGGGTCATAATCAATGCTCGTGTGCGAAACATCATCATAAATGCCTATCGTAAAATGATTTTTGGGAACATCTTTTTTCAGTTCGTCAAAAATACCCTTCACCATCGCCGGTGTAAATTCTTTGGAAGATAAGCCATACCTGCCGCCAACTATTCTGGGCAAACTTTTCAATTCATCGTTGGAAAAGGCTTCTGTAAGCGAGGTTATCACATCTTTGTAAAGCGGTTCGCCCTCTGCACCCGGCTCTTTGGTGCGGTCGAGTACCGCTATTTTTTTCACCGTTTTAGGTATCGCGCTAACCAGCTCTTTTACCGGAAATGGCCTGAACAAACGTACATTTACTACGCCCACTTTTTCTCCCCTTTCACGAAGAAAGTCGGCGGTTTCGTTTGACGTTTCTGTGCCAGAACCCATTACCACGATGACGCGCTCTGCATCGGGGCTGCCGAAATATTCAACCAATTGGTATTGCCTGCCCGTCAATGCCGCAAACTTGTCCATCTGTTCCTGTACCACCTGCGCTACTTTTTCATAAAAAGGATTCACGGTTTCCCTGCCCTGAAAATAAACATCGGGGTTTTGCGCCGTCCCTCGGATAAAAGGATTATCGGGGTTCAACGCCCTTTGCCGATGGGCAAACACCAGTTCATCACTTATCATTGCTTTCAGGCATTCGTTGGAGAGCATTTCTATTTTGCTCACTTCGTGCGATGTCCTGAACCCATCAAAAAAATGGATAAACGGTACACGGGATATCAAAGTGGCCGCCTGCAATATCAGTGCAATATCATGCGCTTCCTGCACGCTGTTGGAAGAAAGCATGGCAAAACCCGTTGTGCGGGCTGCCATCACATCGCTGTGGTCGCCAAAGATGGAAAGCCCTTGCGCCGCCAGTGAACGTGCCGCCACATGAAAGACCGTGGAAGTAAGTTCCCCGGCAATCTTATACATATTCGGCAACATGAGCATCAGCCCTTGTGATGCCGTGAACGTCGTGGTAAGCGTACCTGCCTGCAAAGCACCGTGTACCGTTCCGGCAGCGCCGCCCTCGCTTTGCATCTCCACCACATCCGGAACATTGTCCCAAATATTCTTTTGACCTGCTGCACTCCATTCATCCGCCAGTTCGGCCATGGTTGACGAAGGCGTAATCGGATATATGGCACATACTTCGTTCACACGATAAGCCACGGACGCTGCAGCCTCATTGCCATCTATCGTCTTAATTATTTTTTTGTTCATTATAAACTATTTATAATCCCTTATCAGGAGATGATACAATTTGAAAGAGAACGGACAACCTGAAAGGACTTGCCCAAAAATGCTCTTTCATCCTTACATTTCTTCGGGCACCATTTCGATGGCATGGCAAGGGCATTGCTCATAACATACCGCACAACCCGTGCATTTGTTATAATCATATTCATACCGATTGCCCTTTCCCAACTTGATGATGGCATCTTCGGGGCAAGAGCCATAACAGCCGTCACATTCAAAGCAATTGCCACAGCTCAGGCAACGCTGCGCCTCGTAAAGCGCTTCTTCCTGCGTATATCCGCTAAGCACTTCCTCAAAACTGTTGGCCCTTTCAACGGCATCAAGCATGGCTTGTTCCTGTTGCGGGGCAAGCGTTTTATACCAAACATGCAACTTGTCAAAATGCACGATTTCGTGCTTGGGTGATTTGACCCATTTGCCCGCACGCAGGTAAGCATCTATGTTGCGGGCGGCTTTTTTGCCATGGCCTACGGCAATGGTAACGGTTCTTTGGCTTGGCACCATATCGCCCCCGGCAAACACACCGGGATGCCCGGTCATCATCGTCTCGTCCACCTGCAATGTGCCATCCTTTGTGAGACTGATACCGCTCAATTTGGACAGAAAGCCTGTATCTGTATCCTGCCCGAGCGCCATGATAAGCGCATCGGCTTCCAGCGTTTCATATTTTCCTGTTCCGGTCAATTTACCGTCCTTTATCTCCATCACTTCCACGGTAAAGTTGTTGTCGTCCACATTTTTGATGCTGCGCAACCAATTAATCTTCACGCCTTCGGTCAATGCCTCCTCAGCCTCAAAATCATGGGCGGGCATGTGTTCGCGGTCACGACGATAAATAATGAAAGCCTCCGCACCCATACGTTTAGCCGTGCGCGCCGCATCCATCGCCGTATTACCACCGCCGTAAATGGCCACTTTCCGGCCGAGTTTGGGCGCATTACCTGTTTCTACATCTCGCAGGAAACTGACAGCGTCCAGCATCTTTGCGGCCGCTTGTCCGGGGATATCAATCTTTTTGGCCAGCCCTGCCCCGATGGCCAAAAAGACCGCATCGAAATTACCGGACTGTTTTTCTTTGTCAATATCGTCCACCTTATAATCAAGTTTCACCTTGATGCCCATGTCCACGATACGTTTTATTTCTGCATCAAGGATATTGCGCGGTAACCGATATGCCGGTATGCCAAAGTGCATCATACCGCCAAGGATAGGCCCTGCCTCAAATATCTCTACCTCATGCCCGAGGCGCGCAAGATGATACGCCGCAGACAGTCCACTGGGGCCACCCCCAATTACCAATACCCGTTTGCCTGTTTTAACCGCCTTGTTATCAATCGCCCAACCTTCCTCTATTGCCTTATCACCCAAAAAGCGCTCTACGGCGTGAATACTAACTGGAGCATCAACGTCTGCCCGATTGCAGGAAGATTCGCAAGGGTGATAGCACACACGGCCATGCACCGCAGGCATGGGATTTTCTTCTACCAGTTTTTGCCAGGCTTCATAGAACAAACCATCCTGTGCTAATGCCAGCCAGGCCTGAATATTTTCGCCCGCAGGGCAGGCATTATTACAAGGAGGTAAAAAATCTTTATAAACGGGATGCTGCCAACGCAAGGCGCCAGTTCCTTTTGCATGTGATTGCAAATCTGCCGGTCTGGTCATATCTCCACTAAGCATAATCAATATTTTACGATGATAAAAACCTACGTATATATCAGGCTAAAACCCAACGGGCATAAACAAACAACCGAAGCAAGCCCGATGAAAGCCCTTACAAAAAGATGCAATCATGACACAGGTCAACATCGGCGCCATGCTTCAACCCGCTAAAGCAAAACATAGCTATTCTTTGAGTTTGCCCTCATATACAAAGTTATTACAGGTCAAAGGCAGAGAACCTGTTTTTTATCATATTTTGGGATGACTTATTTTGTTGGCAGAGCGGAGGAATATACATCAGTCGTCATTTCGGCCGGCGTAAATTCCGCACCCAAATTCGACGAAAGATTTTTCGGCTTCACTACGTTGCGCTCAAAATGACGGCGCTTTACTATCCCCGTATCAACTCAGTTCCTGCTTGAGGTAAAAGCCCGTGTAGCTCTTATCGCAATCAACCAGTCCTTCGGGCGTACCCTCAAAAAGTATCTGGCCACCACCATCGCCGCCTTCAGGGCCAAGGTCAATGATATGGTCGGCCAGTTTTATGACATCCATATTATGCTCAATGACCAACACGGTATTACCCCGGTCAACCAGTTTGTTCAATACGTCCATTAAATGTCGTATATCCTCAAAATGAAGGCCGGTGGTCGGTTCATCAAGGATATAAAAAGTCTTTCCTGTTGCCCGCTTGGACAGCTCGGTGCTGAGTTTTACGCGCTGCGCTTCTCCGCCGCTCAACGTTACGGCGTTCTGGCCAAGCGTGATATAACCCAGTCCGACATCCTGCAAGGTTTTTATCTTACGATAGATGGAAGGTATGGGCTGGAAAAACTCCACGGCATCATCCACCGTCATATCCAACACATCGGAAATAGACTTTCCCTTGTAACGGATTTCGAGCGTTTCGCGATTGTATCGTTTGCCGTTGCACTTCTCACAAGGGACATACACATCCGGCAAAAAATTCATCTCAATCACGCGCATACCGCCACCTTCGCACACATCGCAACGCCCCGTTTTCACGTTGAAGGAAAAACGCCCGGCATTATATCCCCTTATTTTGGCCTCGGGAACAGAAGCAAACAGTGTTCTTATATCGGTAAAAAATCCGCAATAAGTAGCCGGGTTACTCCTTGGCGTGCGCCCGATGGGCGACTGGTCTATTTCGACCACTTTATCAATGTTTTCCAACCCTTTGACAGACTTGTATTCCATCGGTGGTGTTTTGGAATGATATATATACTGAGATAAAATAGGATAAAGCGTTTCATTGATGAGCGTGGATTTGCCACTGCCGCTCACGCCTGTTACAACGATTAGTTTCCCTAAAGGAAATTTCACCGATACGTTCCGCAGGTTATTCCCTTTTACGCCTTTCAGCTCAATAAATTTGCCATTTCCCTTGCGCCTTTCTTTCGGTGTTTCTATTTTGAGATGACCATTCAAATATCCGGCGGTGATGGTGTTCAATTGCAAAATTTCCATCGGCGTGCCTTGGGCTACCACTTTGCCGCCGTAATGACCCGCCTTGGGGCCAATGTCTATCAGATAATCCGCCGCAAGCATGATGTCCTTGTCATGTTCCACCACCAACACACTGTTGCCGATGTCACGCAGATTTTGCAAAGAGGTAATCAACCGATGATTATCGCGCTGATGCAAGCCGATGGAAGGCTCGTCCAGTATATAGGTGATGCCCTGCAACTGAGAGCCAATCTGCGTGGCCAGCCTGATACGCTGGGATTCGCCGCCACTCAGCGTTTTTGTAGGGCGGTTAAGCGTCAGATAAGTCAGCCCGACATCCAAAAGGAATCGCAACCGTTCCCTGATTTCCTTCAGCAAATCTTTGGCGATGGCATTCTGTTTTTTTGTCAACCGCAGTTCAATACCATCCAACCATGCCGCAAGATTGTCAAGGTTCATATTGCTCAACTCGGAAATATTGCGGTTGTCAATCTTAAACCAAAGACTTTCTTTTTTAAGCCTTGTGCCGCCACAACTTTCACAAGGTGTCAACTGCATGTAGCCTTCTGCCCACTCGCGCAGCGCCTCGGTATATCCATTATTAAACCAACGGTAAAGCATGTTTATCACCCCTTCATAAGGGCCGTTGGCGTCATAGGTCACATTTTCAAAATCAATAGAAGATTGCGTGCCTTCCGGGTTGCCGTACAACAGGATATTCAGTTGTTCGGTACTTAATTCGCCAATCGGTTTGGTAAGCGAAATCTTGTTTTTCTTGGCCACTTCCTGCGCTTGCCGATATACGGAAGCCTCGCGCTGTTCGCCCAGAGGCGCAATGCCCCCTTCGCTGATACTTTTGCCCCTATCAGGCAGCACGGCATCCATGTTGATGGTAAAACTTGTGCCCAAGCCACGGCAGGAAGGACAGGCCCCGTAAGGTGAATTAAAGGAAAATGAATTGGGGGAAGGTTCTTCATAGCTAATACCCGTTTCCTCGCACATCAACATTTTACTATATTGAACAAGCTTTTTTTCACCTTGCGGCAAAATAAACAGTAAATCCTTGCCCAGCTTTAACGCCTGCTGCACGCTTTGGCTCAAGCGGGACTTGAACTCGTCCTCCACGGCCAGGCGGTCAACCACCAATTCGATATCGTGAATTTCATAACGGCCTACCTGCATCTTTGGCACGATGTCCAGAATTTCGCCGTCCACACGCACTTTCAAAAAACCACGCTTGCGCATATCCTCGAACAGTTCGCGATAATGCCCTTTGCGACCGCGCACCAATGGCGCCAATATGTTTATTTTTTTATCATGAAAACGGGAAAAAATATTTTCCACGATTTCTTCCTCGCTCCATTTGGTCATGCGCTTGCCCGTGTTGTAGGAATAAGCCTCCCCGATGCGGGCATAAAGCAAGCGGAAAAAGTCATACACTTCCGTAACGGTGCCCACGGTGGAGCGCGGGTTTTTGTTGGTTGTTTTTTGCTCGATGGAAATAACGGGCGAAAGCCCGGCAATCTTGTCCACGTCTGGCCGCTCCATGTTACCGATAAACTGCCGGGCATAAGCACCAAAAGTTTCCATGTAGCGCCGTTGCCCTTCCGAATAAATTGTATCAAAAGCCAGTGAAGACTTGCCGCTACCACTTATCCCCGTTATCACTACCAATTCGTTCTTCGGAATATTTATATCTATATTTTTGAGGTTGTGCACCCGCGCACCCACCACTTCTATCATTTCGTTGTCGCTTTTCAAAAGACCTCCGGTTTTGGCAAAAATAACCTATATCGGGAATGTGGGAATGTGAAAATTTAGAAATAATACCCGCAGCCCTGCAACAAAAAGAAAGAGCTGCCTAAAAGTATAGACAGCCCCGTTTATCTTGAAATAAATATAATCCTATTATCGCAAATCCACGATTTCAACACCGGGATATGCAGCTTTGTTGAACGCAAACTGTGCATCCGATACAGCGGCATTCGGTTTTAAACTACTGATGGTGTAAACATATTTGTTACCGCTTTTTTCATACACCTCGGCACTGGCCATGGTATTCGTGGCTTTGTCTATCAACAAATGCACACGGCTGAAAGGTTTTCGCGTGTCGGTGGGCTTCAACACTACTTCCTGCACCGTTTTAGCACCGACTTTTTTCACGCTGCCCAGTGTATAGTTGAAATCTTTTTCGTAAAAATTAGTAAACAGCTTTTGCGGCGTGATGGTACTTGCCGCATTGTTGGCATCGCTCACGGTCACTTCCTTTGCCGCAGGGTCATAGTTCCAAACGGTAGCGCCATCGCTGATTATCTTGTTGCCACCGAGCGCAATGTTGTACTTGCTGCCCTTCATGCTGATAACACCGTTCTTTTTGGCCAGCACTTTGCCCGCCGCGTTCTGCACCTGATAAACAAAATTGGCCGAAACGGTTTTATATGTCTTGAATTTATTACTCACCCCGTCAAGCAAAACCTTGGCTTTGGGGTCTTTTTGCGCAAAGGAAAATGTGGTTACGGATAATAATAATGCTAATGTTAAAAATTTCTTCATGTGAAGGTCTATGTTTAATAATTAAAATATATTTCTCTGTTTCAAGACGACAAGCGCCATACCAAGTTGCAAGGTTAAGGATAAATTAACAACTATCCTCCCATCATGTCAAGATATTCCTGTAATTCAACCTCTGTTTTTATCAATACCTCACGGGCTTTGCTGCCCAGATTAGGCCCCACGATCCCTGCCTGCTCCAACTGATCCATGAGGCGGCCAGCCCGGTTGTAGCCTAGTTTCATGCGACGTTGCAACAGCGACGTGGAGCCCACCTGATTGGCCACGATAAGCCTTGCGGCGTCCTCAAAAAGCGGATCCCTGTCCGCCACGTCCAGACTGCCGGATTCCAAATCTTTTTCATCCACATATTCCGGCAGCAGGAACGGTTGCGGATAACCTTCCTGATAAGCGATGAAATCAACCACTTTATCCACTTCGGGCGTGTCCACAAAGGCGCATTGTACCCGCACGATTTCCCCGTTATGGCTAATCAGCATATCGCCCTTGCCTATCAATTGTTCGGCACCCCCGGCATCCAAAATGGTGCGGCTGTCAATCTTACTGCTCACTTTAAAGGCCACGCGCGCCGGGAAGTTAGCCTTGATAATACCCGTGATAATATTGACCGAGGGACGTTGCGTGGCAATAATCAAATGAATGCCCACCGCCCTTGCTAACTGCGCCAAACGTGCAATCGGCATTTCTATCTCCTTGCCTGCCGTCATGATTAAATCGGCAAACTCATCAATGACCAGCACGATAAACGGCAGGAACTGATGCCCGTTCTCGGGATTGAGCCTGCGCGAAACAAATTTGGTGTTATATTCCTTGATGTTCCGGCAACCTGCTTCCTTTAATAAATCATACCGATTGTCCATTTCAATGCACAGCGCATTGATGGTATTGATAACTTTTTTGGTATCGGTGATAATAGCGTCTTCCTCGTTGGGAAGTTTTGCCAAAAAGTGATTTGAAATAGCGCTGTAAATGCTTAATTCCACTTTTTTCGGGTCAACCAGTACAAACTTTAACTGGGACGGATGTTTTTTGTACAACAAAGAAACCAGCACGGCATTTATCCCGACCGATTTACCCTGCCCCGTAGCACCCGCCATCAGCAAGTGCGGCATAGTGGCCAAATCCACGATAAAGTTTTCGTTATCAATTTTTTTGCCCAAGGCTATCGGCAGCGAGAAATTGTTGTTCCTGAATTTGTCGGACTCTAACAAAGTCTTCATGCCCACGATGGTCTTTTTGGCGTTCGGTACTTCAATACCTACTGTTCCACGGCCGGGAATGGGCGCGATGATACGGATGCCTAATGCTGACAGACTCAACGCGATATCATCCTCCAGATTTTTTATACGTGAAATACGCACGCCCGCAGCCGGCACGATTTCATACAGTGTGACGGTTGGCCCGATGGTAGCGCTGATACGTTGTATTTCTATATCATAATTGCGGAGGGTATTGATAATCTGATTCTTGTTATTTTCCAGCTCCATAGGATCCTGCTCCACCTGCCCGCCGCCATAGTCCTGCAACAAATCCGTTCCCGGGTATTTGTAGTCGCGCAAATCAAGCGTGGGCTCATAAGGTTTTTGTTTTTCCAACGCCGTGGGTAATACGTTCTCCGGCTCGATATTGCCAAGCGGCTTGGCGTTTATCTCTAATTTGATATCTGCCTCGGAATTTTTAGCCGCGGGGTTGGGCGCAGGTGGTATATCCAGAACCTTTTCAACCGGAGGTTCTTCCTTTTCCGCTGGTTTAGGCTCCGGCTTTTGCACGACAATCGAAGTGTATTGCGGCGGTTCAGGTTCCGGCAGACTTTCTTCCTCTTCTTTTTCTACCAGTTTAACGTCATACTGGCTCTTCGGGTTTTCCGTATGGATAATGAGCTTAGCGCCGGATTCTTCTTTCGGCAGTTTTCCAGCGGCCAAACTATTTTCAATCTCTACTTCCGGCATTGTTTCCGGCACTATATCACCCTCTTCCCCAAGAACATCTTCGACAGGTTGCGGTGCCGGGATATCTTTTTTAACCCGCTTAGGCAGGCTGAAAACAGGGTTGAACTGCCAGATAAAATACATGACCACTATCAGGAGCAAGGCCGCCATCGTGCCCAACTGACCCAGCGTTGACGTGAGCCATCCGCTCATCAGCTTACCGGCACCGCCGCCCCAGGGAAAATCCTGACCGCGCAGGAAAAACGCGCAACATACCGATACCACCAACATGCCCAAGGTGACGTATTTAAGGTTTCTCCAAACGGAGAACACTTTTCTGCGTACCAACAGGTTTACGCCCACCACAAAGAAAAAAGTGGCAATGAGCATCGCCCCTACGCCAAAAAGCCTGTTGATTAAAAAATGCGCCGTCAGCGCGCCGAGCTTACCCATGCGGTTGTCCACCTTTGTGTCCACGTCCCATAATATCGCACCACCACGGGACACCTGCACAAAATCCTGCCGCCAGGTGTAGAAATAAGAAATAAAAGATATAATGAGAAATAGTGATATCAATAAGAAAATAAATCCGGTAATCTTCCAGGTACGCTCGTCCCGGGCCAGTTGTTTCACGCTGACCCTTTCTGTTTTTTCCACCTTTAAAGGTGCCGTTTTTGCCTGCTTCCTGCCTGTCGTTTCTTTGCTCGTCTTTCTTTGCGATTTTGCCATAAGAAGCAAAGATAATATTAGTTTTAGAATACTGAACGACCTTCAAAAAGGGAGATTTGGACGCCCTGCCTGGAAGAATATAAAGCAAGAAAAAAGCCCCCTAAGGTTTGAGAATCCTTAGAGGGTTAAATGCTATCACTCAATACTCACCCTTATGCCCTCGCTGTGGGCGGCAAACTCGGGCGCATACATACATTGGATACTTGTGATGCCGTTGCTAAAGTTGCCCGAAGCAGTTGCGAATACGCGGTATTCAAACACATAAGTCCCCTTGGGCAGATAGCTGAAGAAGAAGTTTGTGCTGGCATCCTTCGTGCTTTCGTAATAACCCAAACCACCCTGCCACTTATAGGAGCTTAGCACGTTGAGCGGTTCAAACCCGGCGGCACGCATGTCTTTCATGTGCACATATTCCATATCCCTGTCCACCCGTAGCTCAATACGCACCGTAACCTTATCCCCTACTTTTATGCTGCTACCTGCAGGAACCGGCTTTAAGACCGGGCCGGCATCGCTTGCCGTTTCCACAAACAGTTGTTTGCTCAGCCGCAAAGGCGTGGCTGCCGTGGTTATCTTGTTAATGTCTTCAAAATATTGCCAGTACATCGCGCCCCAAGTGGGCAGGTTTGTACTTTGTTTTGCTGTGGTGCCGGGCGATACCGTAAGGGTAATATTTCCCATCGCTGGCTTCACTTTTTTACCGGGTATCACCGTTTTAAAATATCCCGTGCCGGCTTCCTGTTTTTCATCTGCGGATGTCACTTTATAATAGCCCAAATCCATTGTCACCACCGGTTCCTGGCTCAACCAATCCGAGCCGCGCAACAACAGCGCATAGCAAGCCTCGGCGGTTGCCTTGGTGCTTTCCCATGCGTTGGTCTGTTTGTTTTTCAGCAACCAGGTGCGCAGGTCATCAGCCGCCTTGGCATCTTTTCCTACTTCCTCAAAGGCTTCTATGACGAGTGCCTGCGTTTCTACGGGCGCTTCATACCACCACCAGCTACGCTGATTTGTTTTATAATACATGCCCATCTCGGCATCGTTCACAGCGGATTCTTTCAGTGATTTCAGGATAGCCGCAGGTGTGGTCAGGTCTTTGTCCCGGTGCAGGGCCAATGCTGTCATGGCCTGCATGTATTTGTTCTGCCCTTGCCAGGAAGCCTTTAATCTTTCCTTAAAATATTTGACGGCGGGCTGTGCTTCTGCCAGCACTTTATTGGCCGGGAAGAAACTGCGCATATACAGGTATTGCACCACATCATAAGACAGTGAATAGTCTTTCAGGTTTGCCTTATGCTTTACAAGTTCGTCATATTCCTGTTTGATTTTTTTGTCCAGATACGGCAAGGCTGCATAAACCAGTCTGTTCACTTTTGGCTGCCATACACCGTCTATCGCATTTAATTTCTGCAAATGCCCAATCCCGGTCAAAATATACTGCGTGATAAATTGATTGTCCGGCCCTCCTTTGAACCAAACAAAGCCACCATTGGGAGATTGCATTTGCGCCAGTTTGTCAAAGGTCTTGCCCATCTCCGCCGACATGCGCGTCAAATCGAACAACAGCGCAATATTCTTTTTTTGCTGCGCTTCGTTTTTTGCCTGCAACACCCAAGGCGTTTCTTCCAATAATACGGATTTTAATTCCTCGTTCTTTTGGAGATTGCTCAATAAAGCTACCGTGTCGGCCGATTGCCATTTTTCAAAAACCGCTTTTATTTTTGGCGTGCTGTTGGCCACATTCATGGCCAGCGCATTGGCATAAAAACGGTTCCATGTTTGCTCGGCACATTCGTAAGGATAATCCATCATATAAGGCAATGCCTGCACCGCATACCACACGGGGTTGGAGGTATATTCGATGGTGACACCTTCGTGGGAAATACTTTCACTATTGCCGCTCGTTAATAACTTATCGAAGGTGAATTTCTTACTGCCCGTGCCATGCATATTCAACGGCATGCTCTCAGTTACCAACATGCGATTGGTCAATACCGGCAAAACGTTTTCCTCACCATCGGACAAGGACATTTCCCCTTTAACAGAATGTGCCACGATGCGCCAAGTGACAGGCTTTGCAAATTGATACGGCACTTCCAGCGGGAAATTCACTGCCGTGCTCTGTCCTGCGGTCACCGTGAAATATTGTTGTGGTATCGCATTTTTAAACCAACCGTCCACTGTCTCGCCCGTGGCGGCATCCATCAACTGCAAGGTTGCCAAACCTGAGATTTCCTTTGAAGAAAGATTTACCACCTTCGCGCTAAGATTCATCTTGTCTCCCTCGCGCATAAAACGCGGCGGATTGGGCTGCACCATCAGTTCTTTTTGTGTGATGATTTCTTTGGTGCTATATCCCATCGCCAGCTCTTTTGTGTGTGCCAACGCCTGAAACTTCCAACGGGTAAGCGCCCCCGGCATAGTAAACGAAAAATGAATATTGCCGTCCTTGTCCGTTCTCAAATCCGGGAAGAAGAAAGCCGTTTCATTAAAGTTTTTACGGACAGGATTGTCGGAAGATGGAGGTTTTGCTTCATCAGAAGTATAGGCGTTTGCCATTTCCTCCCTTGCATATACATCAGTATCATTTGCTTTAAGACTTGATGAAGCAGCAGACAGGGACACTTTCCTCTGAAAACTAAAGGCAGTGACAACAGCCTCGTCCATCACGGCGGCATTCTCATAAGATATGGCATCAACCCCTTTCACAAAATTAAATTGTCTCGGCATATTCTGAAACAACAAATCATATTGCTTATTATACGTTTTATAATCTCTTTCTAACCATGATTCCGATGAGGCATCCGAATATTTAAAATTCTTGTTTTCGTTCCATTGATTATAGTTAAAATAATTCTGCCATAATCCGGGTTTGTACCATTTATGCGGATAAAACTGGTCAAGCGAGGCATCGTACATACTGGCTAACATTTCCGCTGCCCATTTTTCTCCCTTTTTTCCCGAAACCTTTACCGCCCATTTTTCTCCACTGCCCGGCAGGGTCTTGTCACGGAACGTTTCATAGCTTATCTCCAGTTCTTTGTTCGCCCAGGGCACCTGAATCGTATAGTTTGATTGATATACCCGATTGTGTTTTACAAACAGATACCCCACACCATAACCACCCCTGTCCTGCTCGGAAGCCTTGAAGACAAAGAATTTTACCTCATTGTCCAATTTATAGGTATCTTTTTTATCGCTGTCATCTTTTACAATCTGTTGCCACAAAAAAACATCGTTAGCACTGCTGCCAATTTTGATGGTAGCGTGCTGTCCCGGTTCGATTGGCAAGGGTTCTTGTGCCCAAAAATATGTGGGCACTACGGGTTTAGCCTGTTTTTCGTCAAACAACTCCACATATCGCTTGTTCACCACATCGTTGCCTTCTTTATCTTTTGCAATAGCAGTTATCACATAAAATCCCGGGGAGAAAGAAGCCTTGTTCAACGAAAATTCACCAGAAGGTTTTGTAGTATCGGCCTGCTGCAGCACCATCGCGCCCGCCTGCCAATGTTCCGGTTCGTTTTCCGCATCATAAATATCATGCGGGAACAGGCGCACGTACTCGTCCTTATCCATTACAAACTGGTCGGGACGCTCCCAGTAACGGCTACGCATCAGGCGTATTTCAGGCGTTAACGCATGAACGGAAACCTGCACCGATGCCTTTGTGTATTCCCCGCTCATGTTCTCGCTTTTGATGGACAATTTATGCAGACTGTCCACAGATAACCTGTCTGGCAACTCCAGATTCAACAGCAGGGATTTATACCCGACCGAGACAACCTCCTCCCCGCTCCTAACCTCACCATTGATGTCGGTCACATCGGCATAAATCTTATAGTCAAATACCGGATCTGTTTTTGGATTTACAGACCTGTCGGGCAAAGCCATGAAAGGCACAACAAACTTACCTTGTTCATCTGTTGTTGCCTCTCCATTGGCAATTTCCATCGAACTGTTTTGTCTTGGCCACCATCCCCTAAATAACCAAGGGTAAGGGAACCTTGCCTCGCGCACGACACGGTATTTTACCGTTGCACCGTCAACATTATTGCCTGCATAAGCCTTTGCCAGCCCTGTTATTTTTATTTCCTCATTTAACTTGTATTCTGTTTTTGACTTTTCAAATTCCACATAAAATTTCGGGCGTTTATATTCTTCTACCCTGAACTGCGTGTGACCTTTGTTATCTTTTGTTTGCAGGGAGAAAGCCCCGTTCAATATACCTGAGGGCAATTGGAACGTACCGTTAAAGCTGCCGTATTCATTCACTTTTACGGGTTGTTCGGCAACTGTTTGCCCGTTTGCGTCTTTTAGTAAAACATTGGTTGAATAACCTTGTGCCAATGCAGATTGCCTGCCCTGTTTTTGAACGGCTATACCCTTAAAATAAAGCATTTGCCCCGGACGGTACAAACTTCTATCGGTAAAAAAGAAAACCGTAAGGGACGTATCTGGTTTAATCTTTCGGGTATAAAAATCATTGTAATAAAATCCTTCATCTTTTATAAAAAGATTATCGCCTTTATAGGTAATATCAAAACTATACTGGTCAGACTTCAAGGATAATTTACTTAAATCAAAATACCCGTTCTTGTCTGTTTTGAAATTACCAATTCTTGCTTTTTTATACTGCGAACTGGTATAATCATACGTTCTTTTCCAAACAACAACAGCGGCATCTGTTAACGGCTGACCCGTATTGCGATGCAAGGCTATGAAATCATTATTCTTAGTGACATAACTGATATGGGACACATATATCGACCCGGCAGCCAAAATGTTCTCGTTTGTGCTAAAGTCTGGTTTTATGGAAGCTACCAAATAATATGCACCTTGGGGCAGCGCATCCACCTTCACCTCTACGGCATGTTGTTGGTAGTCGCTGGTTTGGGGCAAAGATTGCTGCCATGATTTTATGGCAGTGGCCGCCGTGACGGCTTTCCAAAACTTCGTGCCGTTGGTGGGCCAATCATCGTTCATCGCCACGATACGCAAGGAAAATTTATCTATATTTTTATATTTTACCAACATCCGGAAAGGCTCTCCCGGCACATTCACGGTTTCCGCTTTAAAATCCAGTGCAGGTTGTGTAATATCTTTTTCAAGATTATAGGCATTCTTCCACCCCTCACTGGTGGAATCTCCTGACAGTATCTTATCAAGAATTTTTTTGGCCGTGACCAATTCATATCGCCCGGTCGTATCCTTATCAAATGCGTAATTGTTCCCATTATCTGCATGAACATCCGCCAACAGATACCATGCCTGCGCCGCCGCCGGGACATTACCATATTTGGTTGTAATAGCCTCCAAGGCTTCTTTATATAAGTCTTCTTTTTGCGGATGAACGGAAAGACTGTTCACATATTGCAATCGCTGCAAATCCACGTCTATCAGAGCATGCGGCTTGGCATCCTGCAAGTGGAAACGGATAAGCTCCTGATAAACCAAAAGTGCCTTGTGCGCTAATGATAAACTATCGCGGGTATCAAAAGTGGATTTTACAAATACCGCTGCCGGCGCAAATGCCTCAGCCTGCCCGAGCTCAAACGCATAGGTTGGCTTGGAAATATCCCTTTCATTGCCCTTAAAATAATCAAGCGCTCTTTGCGCCAAAAGGTCATAAACAGTGGGTCGCAGGTTACGAACATTGCCTTTTGTGATAAGCACATCAAAATCAGCGACCGCTTTTTGTTGAAGCAAGGTCTTATCTTGTATTGATTGCAGGTACAGCTCACTGATTTTTTTATGAAAGTCATCCCTTGTCCAGGTGGCGATATCCTCTTTATTGAAATCCACCGTATTGGTGCGGTCGTATAGTTTGTAACGATTTCTGTTATAATAGCCCTGATATATGCCTGCCAGATAACTTTTGAGCAACGCTTGTGCCGCCCCTGTCTGATTTTTTATCTCCGCCTCTGTTTCCCGGATGCTTTTCGTTTCATTATCCTCGCGGGTGTCCTGTTGCAGGCTGTTCATGTAAAACAGGCTTTTGATAATCTGTGCATCCTGCTTTTCGGCCTTTGCTTTTTGATAGATTTTCTTAACCTGTTGCAATGCGGAAGCAGGCAGGGCATTGTTGATATGTTTTTGCACGATAGCCCAATCGGCCTCGTAGTTCTTTGCATTTTGTCCGATACTCATAAAAGGTATATCTATTAATAAAGCCAGCAGGCCAAAAAATATAAATCTTGCCATAGAAATATTTTAATTCAAACGGTTTTATTAGTATGAGATGAAAGTAGTGGTAAAATTACACAAAAGCCGGGGATAAATTTTTGGCGAGAGGGGAAGAATGTACTGAAGAACCACTTTCGTTATACCAGTTTTTTGCGCATCTGTTCCAGCTTGCGCCCGGCCAGCCAAAAAGAAAATGCCAGTATAGCGAAGAATAATCCTTTGTTGGTGATGTCCCAGAAAAATTCAAAATACCTCGTGTAGATATTCAATAAGAAAAAAGCGATTGCGATATCACGTAAAGTTTCATCCCTTTTCTGCATTACATATACTATCAATGCTATCAGCAATAACGTATAGCCTAACATCCACGGCCACATGCGGCCTTGTTTAATGGCCGCCCACACATCATAGCTATGGTTGCCCGACACCGACAAAAACAATGCAGACAATAAAAAGAATACCCAGCTACCATAATAGGTCAGTTTAAAGAACCCCATAAACTGACTATCGCGCGTTAATAACTGCGAGGCGGCAATCATCAAGCCGCCCAACACCGTCATTCGCAACGGGTAGTTCATCCCCAGAAAATAAGATTTTTCCGCATCACCTGACCATGCGAAGGTTTGTGTGGCAAAAGCGCTCACCAATAGCACCAGCATACATACCCACAGCAACTTTGAACGCAGGTAATAGCCTATAACGCCGCATAACACAGATGCGGCAAACAGTACGCCTCCGTAATAATTAAATGCAAAGTCAAAACTGCGGCCGATATATACCATGCCCACACCGGCACTCAATGCAATGAGTAAAGTAAAACTCTCGTTTGCCAACACGGCATCCGGATATTTCTGTCTGCGTCGTTTGGCCACATAGGTCAATGCCAAAGTAACGCCCATAAAAACAATTCCGATCAACACTTCGGAGAAATCAAAAAAACGACGGAAACGTTCAATCCACTTTTCGTTCAAGACCAGCGCACCAAAAGCCAACACGGCACAGGATATGGCGGCTATAAAAGCATAAAAACTGAGGCTCTTGTAATCATCATCGTACGTTTTCACAGATTGGTGCAGCTTCGCGGCGGTTTCTTCGTCCAACAGCGACTCACGTTGCCATTCGTCAATGGCCCTGTGCACAATCGGTGCCTGTTTATTGTTTACTTTCATTCGTGATAACAACGTTAAAAGTAAGGCTTTTCACGAATTTATGAAATCAACAGCACATTAGTTATCCACGGATAAGCTATAATCAATCCATACATGTTAAAGCATCCCTATCAAAATAAATAGCAACGTTGTTTTTGAAATCATTGAAATTATATATATTAGCGTCTGAACTTATCAACAAAATAATTTTTTTCATCACAAACGATTGGTCACCTACAAAATGAGCCAACATTTTCAATCGCAGGCGGCGCATGATGCCCATGTGGAAAAACGTAAGAAAAACAGTACCCTTTGGGGCGTGATTACTGCTTCTTCATTAGGAACGTTAATCGAATGGTACGACTTTTATATTTTCGGAAGCCTTGCCGCCGTGCTGGCCACAAAGTTTTTTCCCGACACTAATCCTACAGCCGCATTTCTTTCCACGCTCGCCACTTTTGCCGCGGGCTTTGTGGTAAGGCCTTTCGGCGCCTTATTCTTTGGCCGATTGGGAGACTTAATAGGCCGAAAGTACACTTTCCTCGTCACGCTGTTGATTATGGGCGGTGCCACTTTTCTTATAGGTTGTGTGCCCAGCTATGAGACCATCGGTTTTATGGCACCCGTGTTGGTATTGCTGCTGCGTTTATTGCAAGGACTTGCTTTGGGCGGCGAGTATGGCGGAGCGGCAACTTATGTGGCAGAATATGCCGAGCCGCACCGGCGCGGTTTCTGGACATCATGGATACAAACCACGGCCACTATCGGGTTATTTATATCGTTAATTGTCATACTCGTTACCAAAACTTTCTTAACACCGCAGGAATTCAACAGTTGGGGCTGGCGCGTGCCTTTCTGGATATCCATTTTAATGGTGGGCGTTTCGTATGTCATCCGTAAAAACATGAAGGAATCGCCGCTGTTTGCAAAGGCCAAAAAGGAAGGCAAAACATCGGCGAACCCGCTGAAGGAAAGTTTTGGCAATAAGTTCAATTTCAAATATGTGCTGCTCGCCTTATTTGGCGCGGCGATGGGACAGGGCGTTATCTGGTACACCGGGCAGTTTTACGCCATGAGCTTCATGCAAAAGGTGATGAACATCGAAACCTCCCAAGTGGATGCGCTGATGGCTGCGGCTTTGTTTGTGGCCACACCGGGGTTTGTTTTGTTCGGATGGTTGTCAGACAAAATCGGGCGTAAAAATATAATGCTCGCCGGTATGTTGCTGGGGGTGCTTTTCTACCGTCCTATTTACGATAAAATGTACAATAGCATAAACCTCTCCGAAAAAACCATTGTGGCAAACGGCGTGGAAATGAAAAAGTCATCTGTTGCACACGCTTCCATTGCAGGGGACAGCCTTATCACCTACACAACAGTAAAAACATTTACAGATGAAACAATCGTAAAAAAAGACAGTGTTGTACATTGGTCGGCAAGCAAGGCTGCCGAGGTAGGAGAACCCAAAATGACCACCTCGATAACGGTAAACGCTTCCACCAGATGGTCGCTTACGCTGTTAGTTTTTATACAGGTAATTTTTGTTACGATGGTCTACGGGCCTATCGCCGCTTTTCTGGTAGAAATGTTTCCGGTGCGGATACGTTATACTTCCATGTCGTTACCTTATCATATTGGCAATGGTGTTTTCGGGGGACTGCTTCCTGCCGTGGCCACCTATCTTGTAAGCACGGGCAAAGCAGCCGGGCACGGACAGTGGTATTTGGAAGGGTTATGGTACCCCATCATTATAGCGGGCGTTTGTTTTGTAATCGGATTGATTTATTTAGATGGAAAAGACAGGAACGTGCGGGATTAGTTTTAATTTAAAAATATAAATTATGGACGGCCTTAAAAAACTATTAGGATTTTTTTGGATGTTACTGGCGGCGGCGGCGGCATACTTCTGCATCTTTGTATTCGGTATCCCGAAGTTAATTTCAGGCAAACAGGAAGATCTGGTATTCGGCATCATTATCCTGTTCATTCTCACCCCCATTATTGTCGGAGGGTTGGGAATTTTTGGGTACTATGCCGCTACCGGAGAATATGGGAAGGGAAAGAAGTGATGTTTGAGAGATGTAGAAATTAAAACGATAGGAAAAGCCTCTGCCGCAAATAGTTGCTTGGGAAAAATGAGGTTTCTATTTTTTAGACGGTACATAATCCAGTGGCAACAAGTTGGAAATATTCTCCGTAAATGACCAACGATATATATTGACAATAGCTTCGGCAGGTGAAAAATTTCCATCAGCATAAATAATGACGGGCTGTTCCCCTAAAATTTTTATATCTGCGCGCCTGGATATTTCTGCACCCAGATAATCTTTATTTTTCATTCTTACTGGTTCTTCGAAAGAGGGATGCCCGATGGATAAATAATGCGGAAAGTATAGATATACCTGTCCTTCATATTTACCCGAAATACTATCTGCCGTAAGCGTTTTTGAATAGATAACATCAATAGAATCCGGTTGACTGAACACGCTGTTTTTTCCATCAATCCTGACAGGCTGCCCGCTTTGTGATGCAATGCGCAACTCCTCCTTGGCTTTCTTTTTTGCCTCGTTCACTATTTTTCTAAGCCTTACAACATTAAACCCCTCTCCCGATGATTTTATTTCCTTGAAAAATGCAAATCCCGAATAAGTGCAGTATCTGTCTTTAAAAGAGTATTCAAAGTTCTGCAAATCATACTGCACTAAATAGCCCAACGCCATGTTACGCACACGGATTGGTTTCTTATTGACGGCTACCAAGCGACCTGATTTCTGATAGTGACGGAACGCTATATCGCGGGTATTTAATATTCTCGATTGCCGTGCGTTTCCGGTTTGCCCTAAAAAATGTTGCGTAAAAAATTCACCCCACTCTTTCCATGTCGCCTTTTGATAGGGTTCAACCGTAACATCCGGCAGTTCTTTTTCTTTCTCACTTAAAATAACATTCAATGCTGTATGTACGGCTGGCTACACACTTACTGCCTTAGTTTGGTAAGAAATATGTGAAAAAACAATTTCAAAAGGACTGGCAGATGAATAACCCAGACTAAAACTACCATCAGCCTTACTCGTAGTACCAACAGAAGAGTTATTGATGTAAACTGTTACACCGATGATTGGCCTGCCTCCCGCATCTTTTACAGTCCCGCTAATAACAGTTTGGGTAAAGGAATATCTTGCTGAAAGCAATAAAATGAATATCAGGCTTAGTTTGTACATCCTATTTTTACATAAAGATATGAATATATCGTAATATAATGTAAAAATCGTATTAAAATAAATCATTTCCTTTGGTGTCACCAAAAGCAACGGTTCTCTGTAAATAAAAAAATTCATGTAGGTTTGTCTTTTGCACTCAAAGCATCGGCAAATGAGTGCATCAAAAACAATAAAACATAAAGCCCTTCAATATTATAATAAGTAAAATCAGGAAGCTATGGCGGAAGACCTCCAAATAAATCAAGGCTCCAAAAAAGAACAATATGCAGCATTATTGCCACAAATAAAAGCACTGCTGGCGGGTGAGGAAGATGCAGTGGCCAACATGGCCAATATGGCCGCGGCTCTGAAAGAACAGTTCGGGTGGTGGTGGGTCGGTTTTTATATTGTGA
The DNA here is from genome assembly GCA_047601605.1 of Niabella sp. Taxonomy (GTDB): domain Bacteria; phylum Bacteroidota; class Bacteroidia; order Chitinophagales; family Chitinophagaceae; genus Niabella. The sequence goes on along the minus strand of JASGIU010000001.1, from coordinate 580,591 downwards.
AGCAGGACGAATTAGTGCTGGGGCCTTTTCAAGGGCCGATAGCCTGCACGCGCATCCGAAAAGGGCGCGGTGTGTGTGGCACAAGTTGGGCGGAAGAGAGAACCCTGATCGTCCCGGACGTTGAAAAATTTCCGGGACACATTGCGTGCAGCAGTCTTTCAAAATCTGAAATTGTCGTCCCTATCTTTAACAACAATAAGGTTATAGGTGTGCTGGATGTGGACAGCGAGCAGCTAAACCATTTCGATGAAACGGATAAATATTATCTCGAAGAAATTGTCAAAATGATACAGATATAAAATTAAGGCCTACTCAACCAACGGAAGCTGCACATAAAAAGTAGTGCCGACACCCACTTCCGTGTCGAACCATATCTTACCCCCGGAGTTTTCTACGATTGATTTGCACATCGCCAACCCCAATCCCGTACCAGAACTTTTTGTGGTAAAATTAGGAGTGAATATTTTAGAGCACATATCTTCCTTTATACCTTCGCCATTATCGGTCACACTGATGATAATGTTGCCCTTGGACAAAGTTTCGCTCACACGCAAAATCCCAAGCACATTGGATTGCATCGCATCAATGGCATTGACAAAAAGATTGGTAAACAAGCGATTCATATGGGTTCTGTCCGCAAAAACGTGCACATCTTCCTTCAAACGTTCCCAGATGAAGGACAGATCAGGATAGCTACTATAAATATCATGCAAGGAATGCAACACTTCGTGCAGGTCAAATATTTGTTTATCGGCCTGATTGATATTAGCGAACTGTGAGAAATCCGCTGCAATTTTAGACAAGTGGTCAATCTGTTCCACCAAATTATTGGCCACGTTGGCCGCCAGTCGCTGCACATGGGGATTATCCTCATTGATAGCTTTTTGCAGATATTGGAGACTAAGCTTCATGGGCGTGAGCGGGTTTTTAATCTCATGCGCCACCTGCCTTGCCATTTCGCGCCAGGCTTCCTCTCGTTCACTACGCGCCATCATATCGGCACTTTCGGCAAGCTTTTCCACCATCTTGTTATACTCTGTTACCAATTTACCAATCTCATCATCCCGCTCCCATACAATAATTTCATTGTTTCTTGCAAGGCTTATTTGTTGCATCTTATCACTTATAACCCGAAACGAATTGGTAATGCGGTTTGTGATAAGAAGCGTAACCAACCCCGTAATCAAAAAGATGAAAACGTTCAGGTTGATGACAGTTACCAGAAAGTTTGATATTTCCTGGTTTATTTCTTGTTCGGAGGTAAAGTAAGGGATACCTACAAAACCGTAGATCCGGCCTTGTTTATCCCTAACGGGAGAATAAATGCTGGTGAACACCAAATCGGAAACGGCTTCTTTCTGCACATGCTCCACACGCCTTAACTTTACCAACATATAATAAGCCGTTGGCCCCATTTGTTCCGAAAGAACGCCCTTGCTATAAACATCCGGCTGACTGGAAGCCCGCAACCTGCCTCCCAAATCGTAAAGGTTAACGTCCACACCGTGTATATCAGAGACCAACTTGACCAAACTGTCAAGTCCGACATTCTTCACCCGCATAGATGTGCCCGACAAGGAATGAACCGCGTTCAACAGGTTATCATGCGATTGTATCTCATTAAGCATAATATCCATCGTACGGCTCATCTTATCCCGATTATTATTTTCATATCGGTCGATGAAAGAAGATATGGTGGTAAATGCGAGCAGTGCAAAAGACAACAGGGTTATCATAACAAAAGTCGCATATATCTGCCCCCGGATAGTGCGGAACAAAGTCAACCGTTTAGGTAGTTTCCGTCGCCTTTGCAACCATGTCAAAAGCAACGTTACTACATTAAACAACAGAACAAGAATCAAAAAGCCACAAAAAACATAAGAGAAGAGCGTAATCAGTTCTACAAAAGTTTGGTCGCGCCGCACCATGACCACCACGATACCATTGCCCGGCCTGTACCATAATTCAGAATAACCATTTTTCTCGCGCATTTCCATACGCAACTTCGGTATTTGCGATTGATGTAGCGAAGTCGTAAATGAATATTTTTTAGATGAACTTACTAAGTAGTTATTATTATAAATAGCATATTGATATACCGATGAATTGGCGATATCCCACATATTGAAATCCTTGAACAGTTCAGGATGGATAACGGAACCCATATATTCCTTAGGATATGACATAATAAACACCCTTCCGATAACATTCCCCGTGGAATCTTTTACAATACGATGATTGATGTACGCAAACTTGTCGTAAGATATTCCGTACATATACAAGTCTGGTATGGAAGTGGGCTGCGATTGACGCTCAATGGTCGTGTTTAAGGATTCGAGGGACAAACTCGTAGGGTTATACAAACCTGCACCGGAACTGTCAAAAACATACAAACTCGTTTCATATTTATTGAGATAGCCAATATAATTCTCTTCCGAAATACTATCACGGATAGCCTTACTTTGCACCGCATCGTAAAAACGCCGAAAGTTTTCCCGAAAGAACGTACTATCCAGATATTTATGCGCTATCCCTATAAGCCTGTCGCTTGATTCGTCTGTTTGGGAAGCCAGTTTCTCTACATAAGACTTTCGCTCGGAAATCTCGGCACGCCTTACTTCTTTCAACATCAGCAACGCCACGCTGACTGAAAAATAAAATATCCAAAAGAGAATGGCCGATATATTAAACTTCACAAATCTGCCTATAAATCCTTCCTCCCGAAACACATAAGTATATATCAATAACCATAAAAAACAAAGGATATAAAAAACAAAGCTTTCCCTGCTACCGATAAGTAAACCACAAAAGACAGACGACAAAATGATAAGCCCATACACCGTAAGTTCTTTACGCTTAAACACACTGAAAATATACTTAAAGGCAATCCTGCTAAAATAATGATAACCGAGGCACACACAGGCAATCACCATAAAACCTATAGCCGTGTACAACGTAAGGCTGAAAAAATTGGTGACGTCAAAAGAAATCTTTGAATCGGTGATTAACCCGCGCAATGTCCTGACCACAAAATACGTGAGGAATGTAAGTGCGAATATCCACGCGCCCGCGATTAACCATTGTTTATTTCGCTCTATCTTTGATAAACCGGATAAACTTCGCGGCTCCAGTTTTCGCCAAACAAAATAAACCGTGCAAAGGAACATAAAAGCCGTAATGCACAAATCGCCCAAAGACGGGAACAAAATCCCGCTGGCATAAACCTTGGGGTCAAAAAGCGGAAAATTATTCAGTCTGAACCAATCCGAAAAAAGATAAAGTACAATCCTGAACAATATCATCGTACTCAAAAAAAGCAGGATGTCCAATGCGTAACGCCTTACTGCATAACGCTTGTAAAGGATAAAATAAATGGTGATAAAAATCAGCAGGATACCAATCACGCGCAGCGAAATAGCCAGTACAGTGTCCGAAATAGCCGCGCCGCCCCTTTGCTTCATATAAAAAGTAGGCCCATCCTCTCCCACTTTCACGGGAAATTCCGTCGGCATGAACGATACATCCGCCTTCTTGTGGAGGTTGTTGCTAAAGGCAAATTTATTTACAAGTTGCTTGGTCTCTATAAAGAAAGAATACTTAACAAGTATCAGGCAAATGGCCGATGCGCCCGGGTAATCTTTGAGCGGCTTCTTTATCACATAATAATATCCATTGGGCAGTTTGATGAATGTTTCGCCGTCCTCCCCGTAAATTGTATTAGTATCCGGCAACACATTTGCCGAACTCCAAAACCACAGATACTTGCGCCCTGCCGTATTTTCCCTGTAAATGTATAACGAAAATGGATGGTCATAAAATGCTTTCTCCGCAACTTTTTCCTCCCGACTGCGCATCAGCTTTTGCACGGCATTCTTGTCATCAATAAGCTGCAAAAAACGCTCGCGGTTTTGCGAGATATATTTCTCGGCAAGACGAGTTTCATGCTTCAGGGAGGCCGTATCCCACTGCAAACGTCCAATAAAAAAAGACCCCACAAACAAAACCAGTGCAATGCCTAATAGCATCCATTCCCAAAAATCCCGTTTACGTGTCTTTCTTGCAAACATCTATTCTTCCTTTTTAGCACTGTTCCAAATACTGTCCATTTCTTCCAACGTCATGCCCTTTAGGTTCTTGTTATTTGCCGCGGCAAACGCCTCTATTTTTTGAAACCGGCGCATAAATTTTTTGTTTGTCCTTTCTATGGCGGCCTCGGCGTCTATATTTAAAAAACGGGCATAGTTTATCAGCGCAAACATCAAATCGCCCAGTTCTTCTTCCTGCTTTTGTTTATCATCCTGTGAAACGGCGTCCTGCAACTCCGCCGTTTCCTCTGACACTTTGCCCCACACATCAGCAATATCATCCCAGTCGAAGCCTACCTGCGCGGCTTTTTCCTGGAGACGCATCGCTTTTGTCACCGCAGGCAGGGAGCGCGGCACACCGCCAAGTACCGATTTCTTTCCCTCCTGTAGTTTAATCTGTTCCCAGTTTTTCTTTACATCGTCTTCATTGCGGATGGCTTGCAGCCCTTCCGGCAATTGCGGCGCATAAATATGTGGATGCCTTTTAATCAGTTTTTCGCAAATACCTTCGATTACTTGCTCTATGTCAAATTGCTTTTGCTCATCGGCAATCTTTGCATAAAAAACAACGTGTAGCAACAGGTCTCCCAACTCCTCGCGCACCCCGGGCCAATCCTCGTCCAGAACGGCGTCGCCCAGTTCATAGGTTTCTTCAATGGTCATTTGCCGCAGCGAATGAATCGTTTGCTTTCTGTCCCACGGGCATTTTTCCCGCAGTTCGTCCATGATTTTTACTAATCGGTTAAATGAAGACATAGCGTAAAATTAAGGATTAGCGGCGAGGAATAATCCTGTAATTGACAATTAACAATGAATAATGGACGATTCGGGTTGTGAGGTGAACACTTCGTCTATGAAAAATGATATTACTTTCTTTTTACGTTCACAAACTGATAGGATACGCCAAATCTTCCAGCTAAATCAGTTCCCTGCACAATAACCAGATAACTACCCTTGCTTTCTGAAGTATAAAAAGAAACATGTGCCTCACCTTTTTTATCCGTAATGACATTGGGCTCCCAATAAATCGTCGGGCGCAGGTCGGGGAATACGGTCTCCTCGTCAGGAGAGCTGTATCTCGGGCTATAAAATTGTTTGGCAATAACAGGCACAAGCGGTTTATACAAATAAAAGCCCGGCTTTTTTTTCATAAAAGGCCCCTCTCCCGTTTTCGTGGTTATCTCAATAAAAATAGGAGGTTCCATAAAACTGATTTTCATGGGATCATAAAATTCCATTTGATAAGCCATATTGTATTTGAGGCTTTTCATCACTTCTATACCCTTTGCGTCCTCGGCAGAATAGTATTGCAACACATCAATCGGATCCATTTCAAACCATCCGAGATGCAATCCGTCTATTACTATTTCTATCTTGCTTTTGCCAATCGCAAAAGGCACTCCACGCACCATTGGAAACCCGGGTATTTGTTTGCCCAATACCTCCAGCAAAGATGCTTTGGGTGTTTTCTCCAAAGTTTTTTCGGTTATGACCTGATCAGAGCCACCATCATCATTCAGGTTTTTGGAACCCTGTATTTTGACTTTAGACACTACGATTATTTCTTCAAGTACATTACCGTCACGTTTCATCCGCTCCCTTAGTGCTTGCTGGCCTGAAATGTACGCCCTCGAATACCGTATCAAACAATATATTTTCCTGCCAGTTAACAGGCAAGGGATTATTATATGCAGGAAAAGTGCGCGGCACGAGCTCTATGCCCACATTAAAGGATTTACTCTTTTTGTTCAGTGCCCTTAACACAGTACCTACACTATCCTTAAAAAAGTATGGAAAATTTTTGAATGTAAAATAGCCCTTATCATTCGTTACGGTATCCATAATAAAACTTCCTGTACTGCCCACCTTCCCGAGCAAGGCCACATTGACACCGGCAAGCGGTTTATTAAATATGTTCGTAGCTTTTCCCGTAATGACAAGTTCCTGTTCCTTTTCAAAAACCGGCTCGGGCATCTTCCAGTCATAACTTACCCAACCCTGCGTGAGCATTAGCGCGTCGGTGGCTTCGCTGTAAGGATTGCGGATATAAAAATAAGGTTCTTCCACCTTGCCTTTCAAATCAGAAGACAGCAACATGTAACTCAAGATATTTTCCATATCCTGATTGTATTTCACCTGAGTTGTGTCAAGCACCGCCATCGAAAAGTTGCCTGACAAGGGCGTCGTATTCATATCCTGCGCACGGATTTGTAAAGACACTCTATCCTTTTGAACATATTGTTCCTTATGAGGATGCACAGATATATTTATCTCATCATCATGCCATATAAATGTGGCTCGCTCATTCAACGGGTGCATATTTTTATCATACAGCACAAACCTCGTGACTCCCTGCGGAAATAAGGTCTTGGCCAGTTTTACTTCGGCTTCCTGCTTCGTAAGATTCACTCTTCCCCCGGCATAGGTAACCCCTCTTGAACGGCCTGCAAAATAAAAAACGGCAGGAACTATCGGTGTAGCTATAATTTTAAGAACGATACTATCCGCTTCTTTCGGATTGATGATTTGCAAAACAGTGCCTGATGTTTTTACTGCAGGAAGCGGATACACCATTCCACTACTGTCCAGTCCCGCAACATAAGATTCACCTGCACTTGGTGTCATACTAATAATCCCCATACCATTATGAACAGACTTGAACGGCGTTACTATATTGCCCTTACTATCTTTGATATGACCGCTGACGGCCACGCCTTTCCCGAACATATCTATGGCTTTAAAGCCAATACGCTGTTGTATTCCCGCCACGCAATGACCACCCTCAGGCAGAAATTGCACATCCAATGGAGGGGTTTCTAAATTCTTCACGGGCAGGCTTAGCTGTATCTTATCTTTTGATAAAATTTCCAGCGTCATATTTTTATCTGCCTGAACATTTTTCAATAGGGTATCAATATAGATATTACCACGGTTATCGGTAGTTGTTTTTACTCTTAAAAAATTTCTAAGCCCGGCACGAAGCCTTATCCGCACATCGGTATAGGCAAGCGGTTTAGCGTTTTCGTCTTTAAGTGTCGTGTACAATTCAAATTTATGATTGGCAAAACTTATTTTCTTTACGTCTGCTTTCCATTGCTCCAAACCTGCATCAATGATTTTAAAACGGCTTTCGAAAAACAACGAATCGCCAAAGTTTCTCATCCAGTTGGTATAAGCCCTTAAAATGTAAGCGCCTTGTTTGAAATCATCCTTCGGCAATGCAATACAACTATTAAACAAACCAAAGTAAATAGATGCACTGGCTCTTTTCAACACTTCACTTTCTTCATTGATAATTTCTATATAGGCGATACCGGCACTATCGGCAAACACATGGTCAGATGCACGAAGAGCATACCCTTTTAACCAAATGGTATCATTCAGTCTGTAATAAGGCTTGTCATAATGTAAAAATATTTTTTCCCGGGCGTTATCATCTGCGATGGAATCGCCGTCAAATAATTCATGGGGCAATGCCGCCGTTTGTCCGTGAACGATATTTGAAAGAATGAAAAGGCATAAAAGAAGATACCTTCTTTTGCATAACATTCCTCTGTTTTGATTTAAAAAAGAAAGACACATCATCCAAAAGATATTTTTGTCAGGCATGCTACATTTTTGTCCAAGTGCTTTAAACCTTCACTCCTCCGGAACCGAACAACTATTCCCCCTCTTCAAAAAAATGATGAAAAAATAATAACTGGTAAGATACCGCGTTTGTCCAATATGTCCAGTTATGCGCGCCGGGACGTGTGATATAATCATGCGGAATATTACGATACAACAGTTGCCGGTGCAATTCCTCGTTCACCTTATAGAAAAAATCCTCTGTGCCACAATCAATGATGATGCGTAATGTATTCGGCTCTATCAAATGAAGCAGGTTGATGACCGTATGGCTTTCCCACACCTCTTTGTTCTGTGCATAATTTCCCAAACGTTTGGCCATATCCCAATTTTGCGGGAACGGACGAATGTCCACGCCGCCGCTCATACTGCCTGTAGCTCCAAACACATCAGGGTGTTTAATAGCCAGATAAAGCGCTCCGTGACCGCCCATGCTCAATCCGGCGATGGCACGCCCTTTGGGGCTTTTGATGGTTGCGTAATGGCTATCTACCCATGAAACCAATTCTCCTGCCACATAGGTTTCATATTTAAAATTATTGTCTATCGGGCTATCCCAATACCAACTTCCAAAACCACCATCGGCACAAACAATAATCATTTTATATAAATCTGCACAGTCTGCAACGCCCTCCACCTTTGCCCACTCCTTGTAACTTCCACTATATCCGTGTAATAAATACACCACGGGATAAGATTTCGTCTTGTCATACCCTTCGGGTGTCACAACGGCCACTTTAATGGTTTTGCGCATAGCAGCACTATACGTGTCAAGCGTGTCAACCTTTGCCGAATAGGAAAACAATACCAATGCAAGGCCACAAACTAATAATAAACTTTTTTTCATATTTACTTTTTGTAACTTTTAACCAAATACTATCAATTCTCCCAATCATCCGTGCGGAACGGTGATGCGGGCAACCCCTCCTCGTTGTATAGGTTTACTTCGGGATTATTACCCCAACCATAGCGCACCGCTACAGGACTACTTACCTGCAGGCTTGACACCACAATTGTGTGTCCGTTAATCTGGGCACTTGCCCAATGAAACTTTTTGTCAGCACCAGCAATAGCAAAGCCTTTCAACATATCACTGCCCCATGCCTGCAAGCCTTTTGCATGTGTGAAAGTGAGGATGATTTTATCACCTTTTATTTGATAGCCTTTATACAATGGGCCGCTGTATTCATTGCCCTTTGTATATTGCTTGTTTAGTGCTATCAATGCCAAGCGACGGCCTACTTCCTGCTTGTTTTTGGGATGAATGTCCGTGGCATCGCCAACGTCAATTATCGTAGCCATGCCGGTATTGGGCAAGGATATTGTTTTTAATTGTGCTTCCCGCAGCATTGCCCAGTTTGAGGACTCGGGTTCTTCTGCCCGTTTCATAAAGTTAGCCAGTTGTACAAAATAGAAAGGGAAATCGCCGATGCCGAATTTGTTGCGCCAGTCTTTTATCATATTCGGGAAAAGCGTGCGGTATTGTACCGCCCTGTCAGCATTGCTTTCGCCTTGATACCAAATCGCACCGCGAATGGTATAATTTATTAGAGGATTAATCATGGCATTGTACAACACAGTAGGCCTGTTAGGCGAATCCTGCGACACGGGCATCGGTGGTATATCCTTCAGATTCATGCCAATCTTATAAGACCAACTGTTGGACAAACTCATCTTTTCCCCATCGGCATTTTTCAAATAAAAATCATTGGGACTTCCATAAATGCCACCGCCACCACCAGTATCAAAAACCCTTATCACAAGGGTATTTTCACCTTCTTTAATCAATGATGCAGGAATCTTATATACCCTGTCAACATTATAACCATTGGTCGTGCCTATCTGCTGTCCATTAAAGAAGACGACATCTTCATCATCAGCAATAAAGTGCAGCGTTACATCTTTGCCAGTCCAATTTGCAGGTACTTTAACATTTTTACGGAACCAAACCACCCCATCAAAATCAGGCAACTCTTTTTCTTCCCAAAGTCCAGGAAGGTTCATTAGCTTCCAACTATCCGTATTCTGGTTATCAGCCGTCCACAAAGGCTTTCCCTCTTCAAACCCAATATCTTTAGACAATGCTTTTTGTCTCCATGCTTTTAAAAGTTCCGGCAGGTTATCATTGCCTTTTCGCATAGGTGTTTCGCTGACAAGCTTTGCCGCCGCCGCAAAATCGGGCATGGTTGACAGCATTTCATAACTCGTCCACGCCTCTGCGACAGTACCGCCCCACGATGAATGTATCAGCCCGATAGGGATCTTTGTTTTCTGATAAAGCTCGCGCGCAAAGAAGTAGGCAGTGGCCGAAAAATCAGCTATTGTTTGCGGGGTGCAAATATCCCAGCCGTTATTGCGCACCGGAACTTCATTGACAGGTTGATTAGATGTTGTGTGAATAGCCTGCAACAGACGTATCTGAGGGAAATCTGCCGCAGCGATTTCTTCCTGATAATTCATCACTTTTCCCCAGCCCGCCAATGGCATTTCCATATTGGACTGACCGGAGCAAAGCCACACCTCGCCGATAAGAATGTTCTTTAGCACAATCGTATTTCCTTCGCTGATCGTGATATTGTATGGGCCACCGTAAGATGGTGTCGCCACTTTTACCTTCCAATCCCCGTTGGCATCGGCAATCGCCTTGTAAGAAACCTTGTCCCACGAAGTGATTATAGAAACGGCCTTTCCCGGGGAAGCTTTCCCCCATAAAGACGCTTTGGTTTTTTGTTGCAGCACCATATTGTCTGTTAAAACATTTGGCAGGGAAACCTCTGCGCGGGCTGTCATCGTAACCACCACCAATAAACAACATAAATAAATAAAGCGAAAATTGTACATAAGAATATCTGTTTGTATAAAATCAAGATTTAAAAATCAGGATATGAAGAACGCGAAGTTTTGAAAATAAAATCTTTCACCTTTCAATATGAATCCCCGTTTTTTCCGCACAAGGCCAATTACCAACCGTCCACAGCATTTCATCATTTTCGTAAATCCAGCATCAAATATAAAACGAAAAAACAAGGTATAAAGATTATTTCTACAAAAAATAAACCCCGCAAAAGCGGGGTTTAAAATATTATAATAAATGATGCGATTACTTACCAGCTTTATCAAATGCTGCTTTAGCTTCTATCATCATACAGGCGCTTGCTTGTGCTGTAAGCTCTGTTTCTCCAGGAGGAGGCTGTACCCAATCAGGGCCAAAAAGCAATGCCTGTTTATAAGTGGCCTTTGTCCAAACCGAAACAGCGTTATTATTAAAGAAATTAACGAACTTCTTTTTATAATCGGCGTTCAGTTCCGGCTCCTGAATCAACAAAGAGAAATAGCGGATAAAGATCCCCTTGAACAATGCATTATCCCCAGTACCTTCATTCCTAAGCACATTGTTACCTGTATCAATACACTTGGTGATGGTGTAATTCGCACATTTCTGTGCATCGTTCAGATAGGAAACATCACCTGTGATATTGTACAACTCAATGGCCGCACCGATAAAAGTTCCGGTGTTATACGTTAATACTGTTTTATTGAGAGCACCAGAGTTACCATTTATATTATCATAAATACCACCGGAAGCCCACTCGTACAACGTACTCTTTTCCCATTCATAAATCTTCTGTGCCCATTGCTTATACGAATCTTCTTTCGTGACATTGTATAGCCGGGCTGCCAAAACAGCAGCTGGCCCATTGGAACAGGCATTTTTGCTGTAAGGCATGTCCTTTTTCCAAGCTACACCGCCCTCGGCATAAGTATCGTTCCATCCGTTGGCAATGTCCTCCCAAAGTTCCTTTGTGGCACTTAGGTACTTTTCATCTTTTGTAACACTGTACAATCGAAGAAAGGTCAACGCATTCCACTCCATGTCATCGTAATAAACATTGTGGTAGGTGTTCCCGTTCTCCTTTTTAATACCGTTGAACCACTTGTCAAAATAAGCACTGTACTTGTTATCATTTGTCCTGATAAAAGCGTCTATCAGCACATCCATAGCATGGGCATTGGGCCAGTATTGAAAACCTGTATTGGAGCCGTTGCTGCCATAATTGAAATAACCTCCTGCCTCGTTCCAAAACTTATCCGTTAGCGCATTGGTAGCACTGTCAGCGGCCTGGCCCCAGTTGGTATTGTCCTGCCCACCGTAGGTGTATATATCCTCCACCTTTGTACAGGAGAACAAAAAGCAACAGGCAGCAGCAAATAATAATATCTTGTTTTTTATTCCTGTCATGGCCTTATTTATTTACGGTTACAGAATGGGTGTAAGGTGCGGAGCCTTGCAGAAACAGGGTTATAGTGGTGGATTTGCCATCTACGGCATCAATAAATTTCCACTTATCATCCCATTGTGACAGGCTGGGCATCACTCTTACATAATAGTAGGATGCAGGAGAAGCGTCAGTCGGCGGGTTATCCGTACCATTTACAGTGCCCAGTTGAACAGTGGCACTTGTGCCATTGGCAATAGTTCCCATTTGGAATTTATAGCGTTGGTCTTTGCCCCATGACTCCTGTTTAAAGTTAATGACACCTGTACCCTTCCAGATACCTTTGCCTTGGTAATCAAGATTCAGTATAACTGCATTACTGGGGCTGAAGAACAGACCCATGCTGGTAATTTCAGTATAACTAATGGAAGCTGTATTAAAGTCAAGATTAATACGGAATATGCCTGTTTTGTCAGCAGTGATACCGTCCGTCCCGTCACTCTCTTTTAATGTACTTCCATTATCAGAATAGAATACGCGCGGTGTGCCATTATTTCTATCCGTAAAATGGTATTTCTTACCTGCTTCCACTTTAGTGTATATTTCAAACTCACCGACGGCATTTTGTTTAAAGGGTAGCCCTGTAGACAAGTTATCGCCACCTTCGGAACCTTCTCCTGAGATGAATACCTCATCAGGTAAATCAGCAAAACCCAGTAATGACGTAACAGTAAGCAAGCGAGACTGATCTGACTTCACTGTGTTGATACCACGTGAGGCAAACACAGTCCATTTTATCTCATCTGTACCGCCTGGCTCAATACCTGCTTTTATAGCTACGCTGTTCAGTATTTTGTGCGTGATGGTAGCTCCGTTGGAAAAACCGTTCCTGTCAGACACGACTTTATATAAAGGTTTGGAAAAATCACCATCCTTCTTATCAAACACGACCTCGTAAGAAGGAGCACCACCATCCTCAGCCCTCACGGCTTCCCATTCAAAATAAAGAGATGCCGAGGCTGATGCCAACAATTTTACAGACCTGTTGTCAACCGGTGAATACAGCGCCTTTACAGGTGTCACTGTTGTATCCTTAAAGTTCATGTCATCTTTCTTGCATCCAAACAAACCTGCCGCTATCAAAAGCAGGCTCAAAGCATTTATCATTATATTTTTCATATTCCGTATTTCTTTTAAAATGAAAAGATGTTTAATTACCATACCCCGTATTATTGGGTAGAAGGTTTTTGTTCAAATCCATTTCTGACCGGGGCACAGACCACAGATAGTCACGCGCCTCATCAAACTTGCGGGTATCTAATTGTATATAAGCCGTATTATTATTGGCAAACTTGGCTCCGTGCAATGCACCTGTAAGATACTCCTGTCCTGCTTTCCAGCGCACTATATCATAATAACGCAAGCCTTCCAGTGCCAATTCGCTACGACGTTCGTTCCTTATTAAGGCACGCATTTGTGCCGTTGACAACGCTGACGGATAATCCAAAGCGATAGCATCTTTAAAACCAGCTCTTTGGCGAATAGCACGGATGGTTTCGTTCCAGGTAGCCGCATCCATTTGACCTAACTCGAATTTAGACTCCGCATTCATCAGTAATACATCTGCATAGCGAAACATAATAATGTTCAGCCCCGACTTCAATTCCGAAGTAGCCTGCACATCATAATATTTTCGCATGTAATATCCGGTAGAAGTGGCATTGGAACTCGCTCCCTGATATTCATCAGATGTTTTGCTACCGGGTTTGATTTTAATGGTAGTCATAGTACCGTTCAATTTTTGAATCTCGCTACCGTCATATACAATGGTAGCGGCGAGACGCGGGTCACGGTTCACAAAAGGATTGTCCTCGTTATAAGATGGGTCTTCCTTAATACTCTTGCCGTTCAGCATAATATAATTATCCACCAATTCCTGTACAGGTGCATAGGCATTCAATCGGGCGCCGAGAGATAAAGGAGCAGCATCATAATACTTTTGCCACATTTTTTTATTGAGCAAATAACCATAATCCAATATTACCTCGCTGTTGTTCTCATTAGCCACAGTGAACAGTCCCGCATAATCAGGGAAAAGGCTATACGTTCCAAACTTGTCCTGATGGTGTATCAGGCTGTCGGTATAATCGGCCACTTTTTGCCAGTTACCCTCGTAGAGATAAGTCCTTGCCTGAAAAGCACAGGCAGCACCCTTCGATATCCTGCTTTTATCAAGTCCTTTGGTATCACTGGTTCGTGCCGGAAGTGCCGTCATCGCCTCATCCAGTTCCTTGTGTATAAAGGTCATGATATCAGCCTTGGGTGTACGTGAAATAACTCTTGACTCTGCAAGGTCTATATCTGTGGTGGAAAAAGGTACCGCACCATAAAAGTTAACCAGACGGAAATATATATACGCCCTGATAAAACGTATCTCGGCAATGCGACGTGCTTTGTAGGCCGGATTCATATTAGGAACACGGTCTATGTTTTGCAGATAAATATGGCAGGTTTTTAAACCTCCGTAAGCATCTTTCCACTCGTCCCTGAAACGACCTAAAGAAGGGTCGGCATTACCATTGCGAATAGTTCGTTGGGCAGTATTGTCCCGACCTTCAAACACATTATCGCTTAACGCCTCGTCATTCCACATTCTGTCGGCATTATACATCTGGTTATAAGCCATATTCACCATCAGATCCGAGTTTTCTGCGGACAACCAAAAATTATCGTCTGTATATTGATTGGTAGGCAACAAATCCATTTTGTTGCAGTTGCTAAGGACAATAACCAGGAAGAAAGAGGTTATGACCCACTTAAATTTTATACTCTTCATCATTATTATCTTTTTTAAAATTGAATATCCAGCCCAAATCCGTAATAGCGCAGTGTGGGATAGTTGCGTGCACTGTTTGCTGCACCGCCCATGTTGCTGTCAAATTCGGACGATTCGGGATCTACCCAGGATTGTTTGCTGAGCGTAAACAGATTTTGTGCATTGATATAAAACCTCACACTTTTCATTCCTGCACGTCCGATGAATCTTTCGGGCAACGTATAACCTAACTGGATGTTCTTCAGGCGGGCATAAGCACCATCAAATTTGTACAAATCAGAACTTCTTTTGTAATTATTATCCGTAGATGAAGCTCCAGCGGCCGTAAGCCTTGGCCAACGGGCACCTGTATTAGTCTGTGTCCAGAAATCCAATTGGTGCTGATACATCACATAAGAATAATTTTCGTGAAAAGGCTCTACCAACTCACCGCGTATCATCATATCCCGCTTGGCCACGCCTTGCCAGAACATGGAGAAGTCAAATCCTTTGTAGGCTACATCATACGTAAATCCAAAAGTATAACGAGGGAACGCATAGCCAAGTATATACCTGTCTTTTGAATCAATGATACCATCATTATTACGGTCTACATATTTTACATCCCCGGGCTGAAGGTCAGTGGCACTCATGCCCACAGGCAAAGCGGAAGTTTCAATTTCCTGTATAGATTGGAAATAGCCATCGGTCTTTAACCCGTAATAAGCATTAAAGGGAACACCAACCCGAATAAGCCTTGATATATTGTCAGATGTTGCGATACTCTCAAAACCTTCATATTTTGTTACTTTATTTCTGGCATCGCCCATATTGGCTAACAGGCTGTGACTGACTTCTCCTGTATTAAAGCGATAACCAATATTTACTTCCCATCCTTCATTGCGCATTGCGCCTACGTTGTAATCATCCAACTCGGTACCGAAAGCCAACGGCACCACAGGTTTAACCAAAATATCCTTTGTGAGTTTATTGAAATAATCAAAGGACACGTTAAGTCTGTTACGGAAGAAAGAAGCGTCAAAACCTATGTTCGCGGTGCGTGTGGATTCCCAACGAAGGTCATTATTACCATAAATGAACCCTGCTCCTGCAGCTGCACTGTCACCAGACACATAGGTATTGGTATATATCTGATAACGGGTGAGATAACGGTAATCCCCTATCCGCTGATTGCCGAGTACACCATAACTACCGCGTATTTTTATGTCTCCAACTTTATCTTTATATCCTTGCATAAAAGACTCGTTGGTCAACCTCCATCCGGCAGAAACGGAAGGGAAAAAACCCCATCTGTTCTTGGATGCAAATTTGGAAGACCCATCATAACGAAAGTTTACTTCTGCATAATAGGTGCTGCCGAAAGAATAACCTAATCGCCCAAATAAGGAATTAAGGCTGGTTTGCGTTGTACTGCTGGGTGTTACATAAGTGTTATCAGGATCTACAAGCGTTTGACGTGGTATACCCAAAATAGAATCGGTTTGCCAGAAAGTAATTTTACTGCTCTTGCTCGTATATGATTCGTTGGAGGCACCCACTAACCCTGTTACAGTATGTTTACCAAAAGTTTTATTGTAATCCAGCATGAACTGATAGTTCATTAAGGCACTTTTGCCATTATAATCCCATGTATCTCTATTGGGATTAACCGTAACCTGAGGCAACTCGGCATCCGGACTACTATATAATGGGAACTCTATGCGACGGCCATACTGACTGTTAGCATAAATATCCGAACCTACCACGCCTTTTAATTTTAAGGCCCTTGATAATTTCACCTCAAGGTTCAGGTTAATGTTCACGTAATCATTAAAGTCTTTCATGAAACCACCCTGCCTCAATTCTCCCAATGGATTTTGATCGGTAAGTGCATCGTTCACGAGATACTTTCCGTTATCCGCCTGCATCCTGTAATAATAGTAAGGGGGGATACGGCTGGAGTTGATGATAGCGTTGCCTGCCGTAGTATTTGTATTGTTATTTCGGGTATAAGCCAGTATAGAGGTAAACTTAAACCTACCAAACTCTGTCGTAATATTGGAACGCAGGTTAAAACGCTCTATCCCGTAATTACCTACAAAATTACTCTGCTGATTATAATATCCACCCGAAAACAGATAGGTAGTATTTTGGCTACCGCCAGACACACTTACATTGTAATTCTGCTGTAACGCAGTTTTCAAAATCTGATAAAAGTTCCATTGTTCCTCGTCCTGATGATCGTACAAATCCTGAATCTGAGCAGGTGTAAACTGCGGGTCTTTTCCTACATTCGTTAACGACAGATTTTTCAGGGTTGCGTTTTGATAACCTTTCACAGGAGCAAAAAGAATTTTAGCATCCTGCCAGCCCACCTGACTGTTTAAACTAACAGAAGGTTTTTGATTTTTTACGCCCCGTTTGGTTGTAACAAGAATAACACCGTTAGACGAACGAGAACCATAAATAGCTGCAGTGCCCGCATCTTTCAAAACAGACACACTTTGGATGTCGGAAGGATTCAACTTGTTCAAGCTGCTCCCGTCCGTAATCAGCCCATCAATAACAATCAACGGGGTGTTATCATTCATAGTAGAAATCCCCCTGATGTTGATGTTGGTACTGTTATCGTTAGGGTTCATGCTGCGTTGTTGTATCGCCAGGCTTGGGGCTGCACCCTGCAAAGCCTGTGTTACATTGGCTACGGGGCGGTTTTCAAATTGTGAAGCTTTCACCTGATCCACAGCACCCACTACATCCTTGCGCGTAGTAGTACCATAACCAATCACAATCACATCCTCCAATTGTTGTGTTGCCACGCTGAGGACAATAGAACCCAAATCGTTGCCCGTAACGTTTACTTCCTTAGCAACATAACCAACCCTTGAAATGACAATAGTAGAAGACACACCAGCAACATTAAGCGAAAAACTACCGTCCGCTTTCGTCATCGTCCCGTTGGTCGTGCCCTTTTCCAGGATACTCGCACCAGCAATAGGGCTTCCGGTAGAGTCTACCACGATACCCTTTACCTGATATTGGATTTTACTCTTTTCCCTCGTTCCTGCTATAATCACCACGAGATTGTTACTCATCTTTTTATAGTCAAAAGATGTGTTACTTAAAAGCTGGTTCATCACATCGTCAATAGTAGCGTCTTTTGCATCCAAGTCTACCTTATATTGACTTAATGCCACGCTGTCGCTATAAACAAAGCGGTAATTGTACTTAGATTCAATCCCCTTCATCGCAGAAGGCAGTGATTGGTTTTTTAAAGTCATGTTGATCAGCCCCTGGGAAGATCCGTTAAAAGCTATGGACTGTAAAGAGGCTAATAAGATAATAATAAGTGTACATTTCATTACCAGCAGATATTTAATAATGCCATACCTACCTCGCATGATAGCAAGGCAATCACTTTTTTTCATACTTTCGTTATCTGTTTTTTAATGATGGTATAATATCGCCCTTCGGGCAATGTTTAACTGTCTGTTTCCGGCGGAGAATGTGCCACCATTTTCCGCCATTTTGTAATTATTTATCTATGTACTCATATTTCTAATATTTTAGGTTAAAAAATTACTTGTAAATAGTCAGGTTATTGTCTTCAATATTATATTTAAACCCTGTTGCCAACTTAAAAGATTCCAATACTTCCGTAAGGCTTTCATTTTCGTAAATACCGCTTATTTTTCTTTTGAGAACGGAAGAATCCTTAACAATCACGCTGATACCGTACCACCTTTCCAACTCAGGAAAAACATCACCGTAATCGGTCTGGTCAAATACCAAACGATTTTTTGTCCATTGTGTTTCAAGAACACTGGAGTCCATTGAGTTTATTTTTATAGAAACAACCGCAATATCCGTCGCGCGTTCTTTGGTAGGTTTTTTGATTGTATTGTTTTCCTTATTGTTCACGATTATCTTTTCATTTGGCTTTAGGACAACCACGTTGCGGTTGCTTCTTTTATTCAACGTTACTTCAACAGACCCCCTTAATAAAGTAGCTGCCGTATTGCTTTCGCTGCTATACGCCCTTACATTGAAAACGGTACCCAACACTTTTACGTCCATTTCTTTTGTGTGCACGATAAAAGGGTGTTTGCTGTCCTTTGCCACCTCAAAATAAGCTTCGCCCTCCAGAGTCACTTCCCGTAACTTTTTCCCGAACGACAAATCGTAGGCAAGCCTTGAATCCGCATTTAACAAGACCTTCGTCCCATCTGGCAACATCAGGTTTAGCTTAGAGCCTTTTTTTGTGGCAAGAATATTTTGCGATTGCGGTTGCCCCTCTTCATCACGCAGGTAAAAATGAAAAATACCTAAGCCCAAAGCCAACACCAATACCGCTGCTGCTATAAACCGAACAAATATTCTTACTCCCCTTCCCTGTTTTTTCGGAAAGACTCGTTCTTCCGTATTTGTGGCTTTTATGGACTCATGCAATTTTTTTAAGCGCTCGTCAATATCATCATATTCATGCATCCGCTGTGGGCGAAAAGTACCATTCAGCATTTCTTTCAGCGCATCGGCCACTTGCTGGTCGTCCGGATTGGCTTTAAGATACTCGTTGAGCTCACGCGTTTCAGGAAGTGTAATAACCCCTGATTCCCGTTTTGTAAGTAACTCAATAAGTCTTTGCCTGTCCATTTGTTAACCAACTATTATTTATAAGTCAGTTTTAACAAGGCAAAACCCCTAAAAGGAAATAAAAATTTTTAAGCTTTTTTTTGAAGGGCATCATTTGTCAGCTCTGGCAGCATGGCTTGTAACGCCTGGGTCAGTTTTTTAATAGCTATGGTCATTTGGCTTTCAACGGTTTTTACAGAAACCTGAAGAAGCCGGGCAACTTCCTCGTATTTTAACCCTTCCTCCTTTATCAACCTGAAAATAAGCCTGCATTTGGGTGGAAGCGCATTAATGGCATCCGTTATAAGGGAAATATTTTCATTGCTTATAAAAGTAGCTTCGGGGGAAGTATAGGTCAATAGGACATCATCGCCAAAGTCTTCGAAAAAAACCGTTCGTTTTGCTTTCAGGGCGTTTATGGCGGCATATTTGGTAGCTGTATAGATGTAGTGCGAAACATTCTTGATGGAAACCATCGTCTTTCTGTTCAACCATAATTTTATGAATACGTCCTCTACCACTTCTTCCGCAAGTTGCCTGTCTTTAAGCAAGCTGCTTGCAAAAGATACAAGCCCCGTAAAATAATAAGTGAAAAGCTCATCAAAAGCAGCCTGATCATTATGCTCTGCTATTGCAATCATCAAGTACTTTTTGCGCGCTTCGTTCATAGCAAACAAAAGTATAAAGAAAACCTATGTGTTGAAAAAAAGATTTAAGATTTGTTTATACACAGTGAATCCAAACATTACAGGCATTTCTATTGCTAAGAACACATCAAATATATCAGGCTTTAATATAAAAACATTGACATATTTATCGAAAATGTCTTGCAAAAACTTCCAGATGAATTTATAGAAATATCTCGTTCATTAAAATATCAAATCACGACAAACATTGATATTATTACATTGAAGCTATTCCTGTTTTTTCTTCTTTCCTGTAAAAAGCTTGATGATAATCGGCAGGGTCGTTACCAGTACAATGCCCAATACGATTATTTCCAAATGTTGTTTAAGGTCGAAGCCAAACTGGCTCATAATCCATTTTTGCAAGAAGTGCCCTGCAAACAGCATCACAAATACCCAACCAACGCTGCCCACGATGTTATAAAACGTGAACTTCGCACGTTCCATCTGCACAATCCCGGCAACAATCGGGGCAAACGTGCGGATAAAGGGCAGAAAACGAGCTATGATAATCGCCCCGCCGCCATGTTTTTCATAAAAGTCGTGCGCCTGCTCCAAATACCGGCGTTTGAAGAAAAAGTTCTCCCGCCAGTGATACATAGCCGGGCCAACCTTGCGGCCTGTCCAATATCCCAACATATTACCAAGTATACCACAAAATGAAATAAGTCCCCATAAAATAATCAGGTCAACCCATTCATTGCGCAACTGCGCCATCCCAAATAATTTAAGGAATTGGTGTGCCAGTCCGGGTTCGGCGGTCGCACCCTCGCCTATTGTGTGAGCATAAATACCCGCTACGAATAAAAGCGAATCGCCCGGTAGGAAAAAACCTGCAAACAGCCCCGTCTCGGCAAAAACCACGAACAGCAAAAGCCAAAGGCCGCCATTCTCTATATACCATTGTGGTTGTAAAAGATCTGTCCAGTGAAAAGCGCTCAAAAGTTCAATCATGTGTGTATTTCTTTAATTAATCCTCGTCTATAAACGCAAGTGCCTTTTTATCATCAAACTCTCCCTCCCAACGGGCAATTACGCAACTGGCAAGGGTATTGCCAATAACGTTTACCGAGGTTCGTGCCATATCCATCAATTCGTCTATGCCATAAATGGCCATAATAGGCCAAAGCGGAAGACCAAAAGTGTGAGCCGTTGCTATCAATATGACTAAAGAAGCCCGCGGCACCGCCGCAACTCCTTTGCTGGAAAGCATCAGTGAAAGCCCTATCAGAAATTGTTCGCCAAAAGACAGGTCTTTTCCTACAGCCTGCGCCACAAAAACGGAGGCCAAAGATAAATATAAAGTTGTACCGTCCAAGTTAAATGTATATCCCGTAGGGATAACGAAAGAAACTATCTTCCTCGGCACGCCGAATTTCTCCATATTCTCCAATGCCTTGGGCAGGGCGGAGTCGGAACTGGTAGTGGCAAAAGCAATAGATACAGGTTCCTTAATAGCTGCTATAAATTTTCGTAACGGCACTTTGGCCACAAAAAGCACAATTGGCAGGAGCACAAAAATCAAAAAAGCAATCAAGGCAAGATACAACGTAGCCAACAACAAGCCAAGGTTTTTCAAAATGTCAATACCCAAATGCCCGACCGTGACCGAAATAGCCGCGCCTACCCCAAACGGCGCAAAATACATGACGATGTTCGTAAACTTATACATGGTCTCAGCGAGGCTCTCCGTAAAATCCAGTAACGGCTTTTTACGGTTGTCTGACAATAACGCCAGCGCGATGCCAAAAATGACGCTAAAAACCACAATGGGCAACACATTCCCTTCATAAACAGACTTGATAAAGTTTTCCGGAAAGATGTCCACGACATGGTCTTGCCAAGTCTTGCCAGGTTCATCCGGTAATTTTTCAAGCAGGTTGTGGGGCACTTTCACACCTGCGCTATCAAGGATGCCGATGACTTTTTCCTGCATCACCCTTTCCGAAGACCTAGGTAGTTCCTTTAATAAAGCTTCCGGTACGTTAATGCCAGAACCCGCTTTGGTAATATTGATGAATACCAACCCGATAATCAGGGCAAAGGTGGTGACCACTTCAAAATATAAAATAGATTTCCACCCCATCCGGCCTACCTGTTTCAGATTACTATGACTGGCGATGCCCACCACAAGCGTGGCAAAAAGCAAAGGCGCCACAATCGTTTTCACCATCCGCAGGAAAATAGTACTCAAAAATTTCAGGCTCTGCGAAAAAGCCGGGAAGTCCATCCCAATCTCAATACCGATGGCCATCGCTACTAATATCCAGGTGGTGAGCGAACGTTTGTACAATCCAAATAATACCAAACTACCTAAAAATATCCAGCGGGAAACGAACAACACACTACTGTCCAAAGAAGTCACTTCATAATGTATCAAGTGTAAAACAGCGATAATAGAAAAAAGGATTATAGATAAAATGCCGACTCTATGTTTATTCATGACACATGTAATTAGTGAGGTTTCAAAACTAAAGGTTTGAGTTCAAATTATAATAATAAATATGTAGCTTTTTTGCAGATTTATCAAGTATTTTATTATCCTTTGTTGAAAATTCAATTGTTTTTACTACTTTTCCCTAATAATTGTTAAACAATAAAAAATACTTATGGGATTATTTGTAAGAAAACCCTTGAACGTATTGCTATCTGAGGCTGAGGATCACGATAAAAGCCTCAAAAAAACACTTGGCCCCTGGGGCTTGGTGGCATTGGGTATTGGTGCGATTATCGGGGCTGGTTTGTTTTCGATTACCGGCGCGGCAGCCGCCAATAATGCAGGCCCGGCCATTACCATTTCGTTTGTGATTGCGGCACTTGGTTGTGCTTTTGCCGGGCTGTGCTATGCGGAGTTTGCCAGCATGATACCGGTGGCAGGCAGTGCTTACACCTACAGTTATGCCACGATGGGCGAATTTATTGCCTGGATTATCGGGTGGGATTTGGTGCTGGAATATGCGGTGGGCGCGGCCACAGTGGCTATTAGTTGGAGCCGATACCTGCATAAATTCCTAGAGGGCTTTGGCATCCACCTTCCCGAATCAATGATGTCGGGATATTGGGACGGCGGCCTGATAAACGTTCCCGCGGTATTTATCGTGGTACTGATGAGCCTGTTATTAATCCGCGGCACAAAGGAAAGTGCTTTTGTAAACGGTCTAATTGTCGCCTTAAAAGTAACGGTTGTTATTATATTTATTGTATTAGGTTGGGGATATATAAACTATGCAAACTATGACCCCTATATTCCCGAAAACGCGGGCAGCGGCGTATTTGGCTTTTCCGGTATCATGCGTGCGGCGGGCATCGTGTTTTTTGCCTATATAGGGTTTGATGCGGTGAGCACCGCCGCCCAGGAGGCCAAAAATCCCGGCAAGGATATGCCGAAGGGCATATTGATATCGCTTTTGATTTGCACCGTGCTTTATATATTGTTTGCCCACGTTATGACGGGCGTCACGTCCTATAAGTCTTTTGCCGGGCAAGACGGTATTGCCCCGGTGGCCGTAGCCATCGAACACATGGGCAAACCCGATGCAAACGGTGTTTACCATGCCGATTATCCGTGGCTGAACAGGGCAATCATAGTTGCAATTTTAGCTGGATACATGTCGGTGATATTGGTGATGCTGATGGGCCAAAGCAGGGTTTTTTACAGCATGAGCCGTGATGGACTGATTCCTAAAGTGTTCAGCTCCGTGCACCCCAAATACAGGACGCCGAACAAAAATAATTTGGTGTTCATGGTACTGGTGAGCCTGTTCGCGGCATTTGTGCCGGCAAGGGTCGTGGGAGAAATGACCAGTATCGGCACGCTGTTCGCCTTTATCCTGGTTTGCGTGGGCATTATCGTTATGCGCAAGGCATTACCGGACGCACCAAGGACTTTCAGGACACCGCTTGTGCCCTTGGTGCCAATCCTGGGTGTTATTACCTGCCTTTACATGATGGTATATCTACCACCGGACACATGGATTCGTCTGGTAATCTGGATGCTCATTGGCTTTGACATTTACCTTATGTACGGTGTGGCAAAAAGTAAGTTGGGCAACGGCACGTTTAGACGTAGCGGCACACACATTGCAATCGTTTCGGCTATCGTGCTAAGTATCTTATTATTCGTCGTGGCCTGGTGGCATCACCACGATTTGCAACAGCAGTCCTCCATCGCATTGCAAAAACTCACGGAGGCACAAAGCCAAAAATTGCCAACAGTGACCGAACTACAGGAAAAGTACAACGACATCCAAGATACTGTCAAGAACGATGTATTGGTCGAAATCTCGAATATCGTCGGCGTAGGCCATCTGGTTTTCTTCATATACCTTTATTTTAAAAGAAAGAAATACGTAGGCGAATAACCCGCTAATATTTTTCATCATTAGAATGGTGGGGCGGCTAAAACCGTTTCACCATTTTTAATTTACAGGTTTGCGACTTATGAATAAAACCGTCAATAAAACATATATTGGATAATGCTACACAATCCATTACCCATCGTCGACTGTCAATTGTCAACCGCTAATCTCTTCTTCCAAGCCTGTGCATAACCCTGTGAACAAATAATAATTTTTGTTGAGAAATAAAAATTTTTATGTAAAGGGTGAGGGTGCTAATTTCGCTCAACGATTAAGGGAAAACATATCTGTTAAAAGCTTGTTTTAACCACAAACAAAACATGGGTTCTCTGTTCGCAAGTATGAGTGATACAGGCCATAAGGTTTGGGAAAATCATTTTTTTACAAGCCTTAGCGTATCATTATTGGCAAAAACGGATGGCATAAATTTTTATAGCAAAAATGGATTTATCGAACATAAATAAAGACCGCAAACAGAAAAGACGTCCTACCGCTGACCTCGGCACGATGGTTTATGGCAAGGTGCCCCCGCAGGCAAGGGAACTGGAGGAAGCCGTGCTGGGCGCCATCATGCTCGAAAAAGATGCGTTTGATACCATTAGTAATTTCTTGAAACCAGACATGTTCTACGTGGATGCGCATCAACGCATTTTCACAGCCATGCAATCGCTGGCAAACAAAAGCCAGCCGATTGATATCCTCACGGTGGTGGAAGAATTAAAGACCCGAGAAGAACTGGATATGGTAGGCGGCGCATACTATGTGACACGCCTCACCAACTCGGTTGTATCCGCCGCGAACATTGAGGCACACGCCCGTATCATCCTTCAAAAATTCATCCAGCGCGAACTTATCCGCATCAGCGGTGAAATCATCAGCGATGCGTATGAAGACAGCACGGATATTTTTGACCTGCTCGACGATGCGGAGAGCAAACTGTTCGAGATAACCAAGCACCACCTGCGCAACGATTATCAACCGATTGACTCGGTGCTGGTGGACACTATCCGCCGCATTGAAGACTTGCGAAACCGGAACGAGGAAATAACGGGCGTGCCCAGTAGCTTTGAAAAACTCGACAAAGTTACTTATGGCTGGCAGAACAGCGACCTTATCATACTTGCCGCGCGGCCTGCCGTGGGTAAAACCGCTTTTGCGCTAAACCTAGCGCGTAATGCGGCGATGCACGTCACCAAATCCACGCCGGTTGCTTTCTTTTCGCTTGAAATGAGCGCGGCACAGCTCGTTCAACGTATCCTCGCCGCCGAGAGCGAAATCATGCTCGAAAAAATCGCGCGCGGAAAGATGGAAGACCACGAGATGGAACAATTGTACACGAAAGGCATCCAACGACTGTCACAGGCACCTATCTTTATTGACGACACACCTGCCCTAAATATTTTTGAATTGCGCGCCAAATGCCGCAAGCTCAAAAACAAAAATAATATCGGGCTTATCATCATTGACTATTTACAGTTGATGAGTGGCAGTGGTGACAGCCGCGGCAACCGCGAGCAGGAAATCAGCACCATCAGCCGTAACCTGAAGGGCCTTGCCAAGGAATTGAACGTGCCTATTATCGCCCTTTCCCAACTTAGCCGTGCCGTGGAAACACGCGGCACAAAGGAAGGCGGCAGCCGCATTCCGCAACTTAGTGACCTGCGTGAGTCGGGCGCTATCGAACAGGATGCGGACATGGTGATGTTCCTTTACCGTCCCGATTATTACGACATCACGCAAAACGCCGAAGGTGAGGATACCAAGGGTCTCACCGAAGTGAAAATAGCCAAGCACCGTAACGGCTCGCTCGACACGGTGAAGCTGAAGGCCTTGTTGCACATCCAAAAATTCATCGGTTGGGAAGACGACCCCTACAACCTTGTCAGCGCCACGGGCAGCGGCAACTGGCGTCCCGTGGATACCGGCGCAGGAGAAGGCGGTGCAAGGCTGTTTCAGGCAGAAAGCCGTATGAACCGTGATGATTTTGACAGCGGCAATATGGAAGAAGCTCCCTGGTAATATTTTAATGATGAACCCAGCTGTAAGAATATATGGCATCATCGTTGCGTCGCACACTTCAACTGTGAAATATGAATGGGCTATTTGAAAAAGGAAGACACATTTGACTTCCAAGATAGATATATTTCAACCTGTAAAGTATTTAAAAAGTTTTGCAACTCCCCTATTTCTATATCAACGAGTATGATGCCGACCATACGGTGCTCTCGCTGAACGAGGACACCTCACGGCATATCGCACAGGTATTGCGCATGGCTAACGGAGCGCAGTTGCATCTTACGGATGGGAAAGGTCATCTGCTGACCGCCACAATCATAGAAGCGCACAAGAAGCACTGCACCGTGCAGATAACATCCTCCACCTTCACGCCGCGGACAGAAAAGCAGGTATTCATCGCTATTTCATTGCTCAAAAACAATAACCGTTTTGAATGGTTTTTGGAAAAGGCAACCGAAATGAGCGTCAGTGGCATTATTCCCCTGCTTTGCCACCGAACAGAAAAAGAAAAATTTCGGCTGGACAGGTTACGTCAAATAACCATAAGTGCCATGTTGCAAAGCCGTCAAACCTGGCTGCCCACAATGACCGAGGCCATCAGTTTTGAAAAACTGATACAAGACCAAACCTTTCAGCATCACCAAAAACTTATTGCGCATTGTGAAGAAGGTCAACCTAAAACATCTTTAAAAGAAATACCGACTGCTGCTGAAACCATCATCCTCATAGGCCCTGAAGGTGATTTTACTACCGAGGAAATCCAACAGGCATTGCAGACGGGTTATCGCCCCGTAAGTTTGGGCAATACCAGATTACGCACCGAAACCGCTGGGGTGGTAGCCGCGGCCTTGCTTTGCGTGGAATAATTTCTTTATACTTTTTCCTCATCAAAGGACAGCGTGATGGCTTCCTTATCTATCACTACTTTTCTATAAACCACCCCTGCCACATCCATCATACGCCTGGCGGCGACAAAGCTATCCACAGTTGCATATTTGTCCGAAAGGTAAACAACTTCTTTAATCCCTGCCTGAATGATAGCCTTTGTGCACTCATTGCAAGGAAACAGTGCCGTGTATATCTTGCATCCCTTTAAATCAAGTGCAATATTGTTAAGGATTGCATTTAGCTCAGCGTGGCAAACGTAAGGATACTTTGTGTCCAGATACGCGCCCTGCTTCTCCCAAGGAAATTCATCGTCCGCACAACCCATAGGCAGACCGTTATATCCTACGCCCACAATCTTGTTCTGCTGGTTGACGATACAAGAACCTACTTGCGTGGAAGGGTCTTTGCTACGTTTGCCCGACAACAGGGCCACGCCCATAAAATATTCGTCCCATGAAATATAACCTTCGCGTTTTGGCATAGCATTTTTATTTTATACGGTAAATATAATGTTTATTCAAAGGCAAAATCAAATAGATTAATTAGACCTACAAAAACTAATATTATCCGCATTGGCTTTTTTTGTAATTTCGTTATGAACAAAAATCAACACCACTAATCTGTGGTAACAAAACAAAAATCATATGAAGAAAATATTAGTTTTATTGACTGCTGTCGTAGTGTTTTCCTGTAATCAACAAAATAAAACCAACACCGATGGCACAGAGAAAAACATTGCTATAAATGCCACAACTAAAGTGGGAGAAAATTTTGATTGGTTAACCGGAAAATGGAAAAGAATAAACGAAAAAAAGGGAAAAGAAACCTTTGAAAATTGGGATAAAATAAGTTCAACCGAATATATGGGAATCGGTTTTACTATGCAAAATGGCGATACTATCAGCCAGGAAAAAATGAGGATAACCAAGCAAAATGAAAAATGGAGCTTGACCGTAAAAGTTCCCCACGAAGCCGAGGCCATTACCTTTCCTATGGCAGAATTGAAAGATGACGAATTTACCTGCACCAACGACTCCCTAACCTTTCCAAAACAAATCAAATATTGGAAAAACGGGGAAAAAATTAATGCTTTGGTTGCAGGAGATTCACTAAAAATCGAATTTGAATTTGAAAGAATTAAATAGAAATACTGTCGCCAAACCATCACCCGACAGGCAAGTGCATGACAATATCATCAGCAAAATCCCCATCCCTGTTTTTGATGTATCCTTTCAAATACCCCGCCTGCCGGAAACCTACTTTTTCGTACAAATGAAGCGCGGCTGTGTTTTGCGCGTGCACATTCAACCAAAGGTTTTGGAGCGACGGGCAATCCTTCGCCCAGTTAACCGCCTGTTGCAACAGCGCTTTCCCTACCCCACAGCCTTGCCAATCGGACAATACGCCGATGCCCAAATAAGCATTATGCTTCACCTTACGCCTGTCTTCTCCACGGATATCAAGACTGGCAACAACCCTTTTTTCAAAACAAGCGACGAGTAACAATGAATTTACTTTGTCCGAAAAATATTGAATCCGCCTTTTCTGTTCTGGAATTGTTGACGAAAACTCATCAATGGTCGTGATGAGAAAAGGGCTTTCCGTAATATACCTTGTCACAACATTTATGATGGCAGAAGCATCCCCGCGCTGCACTTCGCGGATAGTTATCGTTTTTCCATTTTTTAGCACTACCTGAACCGGGGCAAATTTCATACTGCTAATAATAATGTTTAAGCGAACAGGAATGAATATTCTATACTATCCTGCAAAAAACAGAACAGTTTTATACCATTAATACAACTGAAAATAACCCTAATTGTTTATTTTGCGGACATAAACTTTGATTAATGGCAAAATCTAAATGGATAGCGGTAATTGGTGGCGCGGCGTTAATAGCAGCTTGTTTTATGCCGTGGTTCAGGATAGATGCTTTGCACACAACCCTTACGGGCGTTTATACGGAAGGAACGCTGTTTGGCAAGCCCGGTTACGCACACATAGCTTTTTCGATAGTCATCATCATACTGTCACTCATACCAAAACTTTGGGCAAAACGTGCCAACCTGCTTTTTGTGGCTTTAAACTTAGCTTGGGCAATGCGTAATTTCATCATGTTGGGCATGTGCGAGGCCGGCGAATGCCCACACAAGGAAGCAGGTATTTATATCGTGCTTATCTCATCCCTTATTTTGCTACTGACCGCCCTGTTCCCCACCCTTAGTTTGGACGACAGCCCGAAAAAGGATTTATGATTCTCGCTCGTTGTATTAACAACATCTCATTTCTATTCCACAGTTGAACGGAGCGTCGCAAACAAAGCCCAATAGTAGTTCTGAAGTCGGGCAAATAAAAAAATCCCGGGACAAATCCCGGGACAATTCAAACATAAACCGTTTAATGATTATAAGGTCTTCAATACATCGTTCATATTCCTAACGGCAGCGGCACTTTTGTTAAACTCTGCCTGTTCGGCTTCGTTCAGTTCAAAGTCCACGATTTTTTCCCAACCGTTCCTGCTGATAACGACGGGTACGCCCAGGCAGATGTCATCCTGACCGTATTCGCCTTCGAGCTTTACGCAGCAGGTAAACAGTTTCTTTTCATCGCGCAGAATGCTTTCAACCAAAGCAGCTCCGGCTGCTCCTGGTGCATACCATGCACTTGTACCGATAAGTTTGGTGAGCGTAGCACCACCAACCATTGTGTCCGCTATTACTTGTTTTTGTTCTTCTTCGCTAAGGAATTTTGTAACAGGTACAGAATTCCATGTGGCCAGACGGATTAATGGAATCATGGTTGTATCGCCGTGGCCGCCCACTACTACCGCGTTCAGGTCAGCAGGGCTGCATCCCAAGCGTTGGCTCAACTGATATTTGAAACGGCTGCTGTCGAGCGCGCCGCCCATACCGATAATCTTGTTCTTTGGCAAACCTGTGGCTTGCAATGCCAGATAGGTCATTGTGTCCATCGGGTTGCTGATGATGATGAGAATGGCTTCAGGAGAATATTTCAGGATGTTTTCAGCCACTGTCTTTACGATGCCCGCGTTTGTCCCGATAAGTTCTTCGCGAGTCATCCCCGGTTTACGAGGCAAGCCAGAAGTGATTACCACAACATCACTACCAGCAGTCTTGCTGTAATCATTGGTAGAACCGGTAATCTTTGTATCAAAACCCAGCAATGCTGCAGTTTGCATCATATCCTGTGCCTTACCTTCGGCCAGACCTTCTTTAATATCAAGCAATACTAACTCAGAGGCCAATTCCTTACGGGCAATATTATCGGCACAAGTTGCTCCAACTGCCCCAGCACCCACAACGGTAACTTTCATATCAAATATTTTTAGATTAAATAATAAAATACTCTATTTGCAAAGGTAGCCCATCGGCGGGGAAAGAACCCCTTAGAGGAATATGATTTTTATCATACCGCTACACCAAATAAGTTATTTTCTGAAACTTATAACAGCCATGACAGGGAAATGGTCGGAGGTATATTTGCCATGATAGGTATCTGTGAGTATGCCCCATTTGGTGGCACTGACGCGGGACGTGCCAAAGATATGGTCAATAACACCCTCGCCTGTTTCACCTTTACCAAAATTGTTGAAAGAACCGTTGTTTTCATAAGGACGCTTAACATCCTTGTAAGTATCGTGCAAGGTGCCGCTGTTGGCCAGCGATTGATACCACTCGGTTTCGCGACCACCATTGAAATCGCCCGTGAGGATGGCATCCGTATTGCCGGCGATTTGCTTGATCTTCTGTACCATTAGCTTGGCACTTTCCATGCGGGCCACTTTTCCCTGATGGTCAAAATGGGTATTGAAAAAATAAAACTTCTTTTTGCTTTTCAAATCATACAGATACACCCAAGAACAGATACGGTTGCAACAAGTGGCATCCCATCCAAGCCCGGGCTTGTCGGGTGTTTCGGACAGCCAAAAGTCACCGCTGCCCAATAGTTTAAATTTATCTTTTTTATAAAATATGGCTGAGTGTTCCCCGCCTTCCTTGCCGTCGTCACGCCCCTTGCCATAACGTACATATTGCGGTAGCGTGGAAAGAATGTCGTCTAACTGATTTTGGAGCCCTTCCTGTATACCGAAAACATCAAAATCATGAAAATTAATCAAAGCAGCCACCGCGGCCTTTCTATCTTTCCATAAATTTCCTTTGTCCTGCAGATTGTCATAACGAAGGTTATACGTTGCCACTGTAAGCTGCTGTGCTTTCAACTGTAACAAAGAAAAACTTAATACTGCTGCTAATAAAAATAATCGTTTCATCTGTTTATTTTTTTAATTTTTAATCTGGCAGGGTTAAACGCTCTTCATCATCTTCTATTTATCGACATCACACAGGCGCTTCATCTAAAAACATTTTACAAAGAAAGGCAATTATCTCTACATTTATCCGGCATGTAATAGGATAACAATTTCATAAAATTGTCGAAAGCGCATAAAGAAGAACGCCTAATACAAACCATGTACAGCAAGCGATATGTTATTATTCCATTCTTGGCGGCGTGATTAAAACAGGAACAGTGGCATGACGAATAACGTACTCCGCAATAGAACCCGTGAGTATCCTGCCGATGGCGGAACGGCCGTGCGTGCCCATGACAATCATATCAGCCGGCCATTCTTTGGCAATATTGATAATTTCCTGCTCGGGAACGCCTTCCGGCGTAAAACGTTCTACCTTATCAACGCCGTCATATAAGCGGATATATTGTGCGATTGTATTTTCCGCCGCACTCAATAAAAGGGTCTGGCTTTGCTCGGGTGTAATGCCAAGGTCTGCGTTGACTACCTCCTTTGACCTGTCCACAACGTATAATAAACCAACGGTGGCCCTGAATCTGTGGGCGATGGAAAAGCCGACTTTCGCGGCCTTCATCGAATAGGTGCTGTTATCAACAGCCACTAAAATTCTTTTATAACTCATTGTTTTGAAATTTAGATTACCTACTTAACAACGTTCATGCCTCCCAATGTGGCAAACAATCCAATCACTACACTGAGCACTATGTACAAAATGAAATACATATAATTGCCCTGCCTGAACAAACTGATGCTTTCATAAGAAAAACTGGAAAAGGTAGTATAGCCGCCGCACAAACCCGTAATGAGCAGCAGCCGCCATTCTACGGTTAGGGAAGCATGTCTGTCCGCAAGACCATATAACAATCCGATGATAAAACATCCCGTAATATTCACCAGAAAAGTGCCGGCAGGAAAAGTTACCGTTACCAGTTTACTAACTCCCAACTGCGCCAAATAACGCAGCACGCTGCCCAAACCACCGCCCAACCATATAATCAGTAAAGATTTTAACATGTTGTTCTATTCAACGTCCCAAAATTCGACATTTTTATAAATCACGACTTTTTCCCTCAAAGATTCCTGATGCTTCAGAAAAAAAGTTTCCAACTTTTCTCTTTTATCTACAAGCTCCACACACATAGCCAGCTTTGAATTATCCCCCTCTGCCGAAAAGTTAATAATACTTCCATCAGTGGTAAAACTGGTGTGGGTGCTGTGCGCAGAGGCATTTATAATACCGTCCTTCTTTGCTTCCTGTATCAAATGTAAATAGGTTGATTTAGGAAACAGCTTACGAAATAAACTCTTAGTCCCGTGCCGCACTTTATGGGCAGGAGCTATATAAATCTCCAACTTACCCAGCGAGTGACGTTTTACTTTTTGGTGTACCATAATTTCCTGTTTTTGATTCTTTTTTCCCTTATTTCATGTAATGTAGCATCCGTATGATGACTCAATTTAGAGATTTTAGAAACGCCCACTCTTTGTGCATGGTAGATACCTGAATGTCCGCTGAAATAGTAAGCAATAAAGCAAGCGACGGCATAATACAGCACATTATCAGCACCAAAGAGTTCTACGCCCATAATCGTGCAAGCTATCGGGGTATTGGTTGCCCCGGCAAATACCGCTATAAAACCAAAACCCGCCATCAGGTCAACCGGCGCGCCTGTTAACGTTCCAATGGCATTGCCTAATGCAGCACCAATAAAGAACAAAGGCGTTACTTCGCCACCTTTGAAGCCCGTGCCCAGGGTAATGGCGGTAAACAATAGCTTCCACAGCCAGCTAAAATAGGTAGCGCCACCTTCGTTGAAACAAGACACGATAGAAACCGCGTTCGGGTCGGGATTCGTAACCCCGAGGCTCAGGTAGTCCTGCGTACCTAATAAGTAAGTAAAGGCTATAATAACACAACCACCCACTGCCGGAATCAGCCACTTTATTTTAATCCACCGATTACTGTAATTTTTAATGGTATGTGAGAGCTCTGCAAACATATATCCTGCCAGGCCAAATGCAACCCCGGCAATGATAGCTTTGAAAAGCAGCAAAAAGTCGAAATGGAAATAACGCAGGAACACCACCCCTTTTTCAACAAAACCGATATGGTAGTGCGTATGGTGAATGCCCCATGCGGTACAGACGATATCGGCCAGCACACTGGCCATAAAACAGGGCATCAGTGCATCATGTTTAATCCTACCTAATGCCAGCACTTCCAAAGCGAAAATAGCGCCCGTAATAGGAGTGCCGAATACGGCGCCAAAGCCTGCCGCGATACCGGTCATTAGCAGCGTCTTTACATCTTCCTTTGATAATTTCATTTTTTTGGCAAAAAACTGTGCCAAGCTGCCGCCAATCTGCACCGCGGTACCTTCCCTGCCTGCGGATCCGCCGAACAGGTGCGTAATTACCGTAGTTAGCAATACCAAGGGAGCCATCCTGAACGGGACACCGCCTCCAGGAGTATGTATCTCGTCCATGATGAGGTTATTGCCGCCTTCTGCATTTTTACCGGAAACCTTATAAAGCGCATAGATCAGTATCCCTGAAAGCGGCAGGAAGAATAAAAGCCAGGGATGAGCAAAACGAATATTGATGGCTTTGTCCAGCAGCCATAAAAACAAAGCAACCAACGAACCTACAGTAAGGGAGACAGGGATTACCAGGCAGGTCCACTTAAAAAGGTAAGAAACAATAAAAAAATGTTCAAAAGAGGTCTTTAATCTTTTCATGCCTACAAATTAATTACAATAATAAAATCAGCAATAATTATTACCTATTACGTACAATTTGTAGGCGCCATTAGCTCAAAGCGATGAGCGGTTCAATTAGGAAGACACCATTTCCTCTTGGTAAGGGTACAAAATTAAAAGTATTCTTTCAAATATGGACAGTTATTAAAAAATTGTCTACAAGAACTATTCCCTCTGCCTAATATCATTGCCGTCACATCATGAAATTATATATCAAAAAGTGATTAATCATAAAATTCTTTCGTTTTTTTGCCATCATGATTTCAAAACCGTTGACATTATCCCTTTTATGGTTATTTGCCGTAGATACAGCACAGGCGCAGACAAATGACTCCACCTACAATGAACCAACCACGGTAAGCCTGACCGACAAGGGACTTCAATTCAAAAAGGGCGATGCCTTTTTGTTGAACATGCGTTTTCGCGCGCAGTTCAGGGCAGGTTATTACAGCCGCACCGATGACAGCGACAATCAAGGGGTTGAGGCCATCGTGCGCAGGTTGCGCCTACGGTTTGAGGGTTATCTTGTTTCTCCCAAATTGGAATACAAACTACAATTGGCTTTTGCCAATAAAGACATGGATCTTGAAAGCGGCTCGCCACAAATCATCCGGGACGCAGTTTTTTATTATAAACCTACTACGAAATGGTCTTTCGGACTTGGTCAGACAAAGTTACCCGGCAACCGCGAGCGATTGAACTCTTCCGGCGAATTACAAATGCCGGATAGATCTATCGCCAATGGAAAATTCACGATAGACAGGGATTTCGGGATTTTCATTGACCGCGACTTTGAAATCGGCAAACAGCTTCTTCAATTGCAAGGCGCCATATCCACGGGTGAAGGGCGCGGGCAGCTCGTCAGCGACAAAGGACTTGCCTATACGGGACGTTTGGAGTATATGCCTTTTGGTGCTTTTGCCAATGGCGGCGATTATTTTGAAGGTGACCTTTTATTTGAGCAAACACCCAAATTATCTCTCGGTTTCACTTGGTCTAAAAACTTCAGGGCTAAACGCACAGGAGGTCAGTTAGACGAGTATATTTACAGTACTTACGATAAAGAAGAGGAACTTTTTATGGACATGCGCACCACGATGTCCGATGCCGTGCTCAAATACAACGGATGGGCAGTCTTGGCAGAATACTATGACCGCAAGGTTGACAATTTTTCGGTGACAGACTTTGCCGCACGTCCTGACGATGCGCGCATCTTCCGCAAAGTGCCTGCGGGCAAAGCTTTCAACATCCAGGCAAGCAAGATGATTTCAAAAAAAGATGAAGTGGTCATGCGCTACACTGAAGTGAGGCCGCACAAAAGCGTGAGCAATTATCAATATCACCTGCGCACCAAGGCCGTCGGTTACTCTCATTATTTCAACAAGCACAAGTTTAAGATACAGGGATATGTGGGATTGGATGACCGAATGGGCAAATCAACAGAATTGAACGACCCGTTTGAAAACCGTCTAAACGCCATGCTACAAATCGAAATGGGTATATAACCTACATTTTTTGACCAGCTTTAGTGCTACTATCAGGCTTTGCTTGCGACGCTCCGTTCAACAGCGGAACATGAATGAACATATAACACGACGAAACGACAATCGCTGTCCTATCCATTCAAAATCTGATTAGTCATAAAATTATACACTTCCAGCAAGCGGGGATGTTTTTGTAATATTTCCTGATGCACCGCAATGGTTGCCATATCCCTGCGCACTGCCGGGCCTGTTTGCATATCGGCGGGGGAATAATCCTGCAAACGCGTTATGGTGTTTTGCAACAAAGGCAGTAAAGCCTCAAACTCTAAATGCTCTTTCTTGCAATACTCCTCGGTAAGGGTTAATATATAATTGATAAAATTGTTCACCATAACAGCCGCCACATGCAGTTTTTTGCGCTTATCATCGTCCGCATGATATACCGGGCCGGACGAAATACTTCCGGCTAATTTATCAAGCACGTTAGACGTATAATCGTCTGCGGCTACAGTGTAAAACGGTATTTCCGGTAAAACCTCCTGCCCTTTGATGATGCTCTGGAGGGGATAAAGAACGCCGTAATGCTCCGTTACACCAGCCAGCACGTCCATTGGCACGGATGCAGCCGTATGCACTACCACCTTGCCGGGTAGATGAATATCCTTCGCGATTTCCTCGATGGCCTTATCCGCCACGGCAATGATATACACATCGGCCTGATGGTTCAGCAAGCTCGTATAATTTGCTGACTCTGTGTCCCACTCGTATGCCAATTCCGAAGCGGCGCTTGCATTTCGGCTTAATACCTGCACAATTTTATGCCCGGCTCTTACCAACTTACGCCCCAGGATGGCAGCCACGTTTCCTGACCCAATGATAACTATCCTCATGATATGTCTTTTATATTTTCAAACTGCACAATTAACAAACACCGAAATTCCCCTTTCTATCCACTGTGCGATAAAAATAAAAATTTTATGCTGAATGGCTCATGTATTCTTTTCAGAACAACAATAACAAAATATGAATGTTACGTAAACAAACCAATTCGTCACTATCCATCGTTTTATACAAAATGAGATATATAGTTGCCCCAATTTCTTGTACCTTAGTCGGCGTAATTCATTTATTGTGAAATGAAGCATAGAAAAATAAAAAGTAAACTGATGAAAAAATTCTTAATCCCCATTACCGTTATGTCTTTATTAGCATCGGCATGTAACGAAAAACAGGGCAAAGGTTTCGATGAAAGCAATCCCTTTGCCAAGGAAAGTACATTGCCTTATCACACAATTGATTTCGACAAAATCAAAAACACAGATTTTGCCCCGGCATTTGACGAAGGTATGCGTATTCAGACCGCCGAAGTTGACAGCATCGCCAATAATACGGCCGCTCCGGATTTTGAGAATACGTTCGTGACCCTTGAAAAAAGCGGTCAACTCCTGTCCCGCGCCCGGTCTGCATTTTACCTGCTCACAGGTGCCAACACAAATGATGAACTGCAAAAAACAGACGAGGCATATTCTTCTAAATTCGCCGCGCACCACGATGCCATTTTTTTGAATCAAAAATTATTTCAACGTGTTCAAACAGTTTATAACCAACTGAACAGTTTAAACCTTGATGCGGAATCGAAACATTTAGTAGAATATTATTATCAACAGTTTGAAATGGCCGGGGCCAAATTGTCGGAAGCCGACAAAGAAGCCATCAAAAAACTAAATGAAGAAGAGGCAACACTTAGTACAAAATTCAGTAATCAACTGTTGGCAGCTACCAAGGCCGGTGCACTCGTTATAAATGACAAAGCCGAATTAGACGGTATGTCAGAGGCCGATATAAGCGCAGCAGCAGCAACCGCAAAAGAAACAAACCACGAAGGGAAATGGGTGATTTCTCTACAAAACACTACGCAACAACCCGCGCTCCTATCTTTAAAAAATCACGACACAAGGCAAAAACTATTTGAGGCATCCTGGAACCGCGCTGAACGTAGCGACAGCAACGACACCCGCAAGATTATTGCCCGTTTGGCTCAATTACGCGCCGAAAAAGCTAAAATCCTCGGCTTTGCCAATTATGCCGCATGGAAGTTGCAAGACCAAATGGCAAAAACGCCCGAAGCAGTCTATACTTTTTTAAATAAACTTACCCCGGCCACCATAACAAAAGCCAAAGGTGAGGCTACCGAAATCCAGGCCATGATTCAATCGCAAAAGGACTCTTTTCAGCTTGCGGCATACGATTGGGATTATTTTGCGGAACAGGTGCGCAAGGCCAAATATGATCTGGACGAAAGCCAGATAAAACCTTATTTTGTATTGGATAGTGTACTCCAAAACGGGGTATTCTATGCAGCGACAAAACTATACGGTATTACCTTTAAAGAAAGAAAAGACATTCCCGTTTATCAAAAAGATGTAAAGGTATTTGAGGTGTTTGACACAAGCGGTGCGCCGATGGCTTTGTTCTATACTGATTATTTCAAACGGGACAACAAAGGCGGCGGAGCGTGGATGAGCAACATGGTGGATCAATCTTATCTTTTCGGTCACAAGCCTGTTATATACAATGTCTGCAACTTTACCAAGCCAGCCGAAGGTCAACCTGCGCTCATTAGTTTTGACGATGTGACCACCATGTTCCACGAATTTGGCCATGCCCTGCACGGATTGTTTGCTGCACAAAAATATCCCAGTCTTTCAGGCACAAACACGCCAAGGGATTTTGTAGAATTTCCTTCTCAATTCAATGAGCATTGGGCATTATATCCCGAAGTACTGAAAAACTATGCCAAACATTATAAAACAGGCGAGGTCATCCCCCAACAACTGGTGGACAAAATTAAAAATGCAGGAACCTTTAATCAAGGCTATGCCTTTGGCGAATACCTTGCTGCCGCCGGACTTGACATGGAATGGCATACGCTTAACGCTAATCAACCGTTGCAAGCCGTTGACAGCTTTGAAACACAGGCGCTCAAAAAGCTGCATCTTGACTTATCGTATGTGCCACCACGTTATAGGTCATCCTATTTTCAACACATCTGGGGCAACGGTTACTCCGCCGGATATTATGCGTATAGCTGGGCTGAAATGCTCGACCATGACGCTTATCAATGGTTTGAAGAGAACGGCGGGCTGAACCGCACCAACGGACAAATATTCAGGGATAAAATCCTTTCCCGTGGCAATACGGAGGACTTTGCACAACTTTACAAAGCATTCAGGGGCAAAGATCCGGATATCAAACCTTTATTAAAACATAGAGGGCTATTGTAAAACGGTTATTCTTACTTAGAATAAAAATCCCCGGAACGTAAATACGTTCCGGGGATTTTTATTTATGCATTTTTATATTTCAGCAATAAGCTTTCTATTCTTTACACTTTTACCCTTAGTTCTATTATGGTACCATTACTCAACCCCGATTGTATATTAAACTTTGCCCCGATTTGTTCCGCACGCATCTTCATGTTTTTAAGTCCGTTCCTCGTTGTTTGTTGATTCACATCAAACCCCTTTCCGTCGTCCTTTACCACAAAGACGATCTCATCCCCTTTATGAACAGCTTCTATTGTTGCATGAGCGGCATGTGAATATTTTACCAGATTGTTCACGGATTCTTTTAAAATCAGGAATATATTCTTCCTTGTCTGCATAGAAAGTGGGATTTCGGAAATAGCATCAGGAAAGTCAATATTAAAATGGATGTTCTTACTGTTAAACATCGGCACGGCATATTCCTGGATATGTGCACTCAGGTTGAACAAACTGTCGTTATCCGGCTTGACCAACCAAATGATATCGTCAAGCGCATCCATCGTTTGTCGTGCATTGGATTCTATCCGGTTTATTAAATCTTTGGACGCATTGTCCTGTGGTTGATGCTTTAACAGTTCACTAAAAATAGAAATGCTGCTAAGTGTGGAACCCATATCGTCATGCAAATCACGCGCAATCTGTGCGCGAATTTGAAGTTCTCTTTTCAATTGTAGGTTTTTCTCTATTAACCGACGACGTAAAAAATACAATACAACGGTTATAAGCACGAGAATAAACAGAACAACCGCCCCTATAACAATGATGGCGGTATTACGTTGTTTAGCTTCCAATAAAGCCAATTGGTTTTTTTCATTCTCCTGCTTGTAAATTGCTTCCATCTGGCGTACATGTCTATTATTACTTTCATATACCAGACTGTCAGCTTCCACCTGTTGCAACTTGGAATATCGCAGGGCTTCCTGAAAATCCCCTTTTGAAGCAAACACATCCATCAAACCTCTGTATGAATTGCGTTTCTCTATACGTAACCCAATTGAATCTGCAATAGCAAGCCCGCTGTTGAACATCTGTTCCGCCTCGGATAATTCCTTTATGCCAAGATAAGCATCCCCTAAATGATTATATGTATTTGCCAAAAACAATTTATCGCCCAGCTCTTTGTTTATGGCCAATGCCTTTTGGAATAAATCAATGGCATCGGTAAATTCGCCTTGCTTCTTGTAAAGACTTCCGATGGAATTATAGCAAATCGCAATGCCCTTCTGACTTTTAATCCTGCGGTTGTAAATCAAGGAGCTGTCATAATAAAACTTGGCAGAATCCAACTTGTTCATCAGTTCGTAAGCCTCTCCGATATTGTTCAGGTTCATGGCAATGCCAAGGTTATTATCAGCCGAGCGCGCGATAGGAAGACATTCTTCAAAATATACAATCGCATCCCTGTAATTGCCCAATACAATATGGATATTCCCGATACTGTTAAGGGATATGCTCATGTTATAATGGTCATTAACTTTTTGGGCAAGTTTTAATGCGTCCATGTGATAGTTCAGTGCCACGTTGTTCTCATCAAGCCGCCGATATACAACGCCCAGGTTATTTAACGATACCACCTCTCCATTGTTACTTTTTATTGCCCTCGACAGTTCCAGGGCGTGCCTGTGCACGTCCAAGGCTTCAGCATAATCAGAAATATCGCGTTTGTAAACACCGTAAGCATTCAGTACCTTTATTTTAAGCGTATCGTCCCGGTCTTTATCTACTATTCGCAGCGCTTCTTTATAAAGATCCTCTATGTCGGAATTCTTTTTCTGTTTAGAAGCAAGCTTTAATATCAACTTAACTTTAGCTGCATCATCGGGGATTTTGCTAAGCGATTCAAGCGTTACGTCAACGTATGCTTGTGACGCAAGCCGCCCCATAGGAGCAAATGATAAAAAAGCCGTCAATGCAAATATGAACATAAAATGCAATGACGTCCGGCAAATTGTATTCGTATATAATTCCCGTAAACGCATTAGTTGTGAGAGCTTTTCCGCTGCAATATAGTAAAATCCCTAAAACTAACCTTTAAGATTTAGCATGGAAACATATATCGTACATAACAGGCATAAAAAATCGTCTGCCTATATACCTTTTGCAAAGGCTAAATAAGCAGACGATTTTAAACTTTTAATGCAAATAATTACTTCAATGTGGCCAACGCCGCCTTGATACGCGCCCAGCCTTCCTCGATTTTTTCAATGCTGTTCGCGAAGGAAAAACGCACACAGTTGGGTTCGCCAAATGCAGCTCCCATCACTGAGGACACATGTGCTTTATTGAGGATAAACATGCAGAGGTCGGCAGAATCTTTGATAACATTCTCGCCATCGCTCTTGCCATAATATGAACTCATATCAGGGAAAATATAAAACGCGCCCTCAGGTTCAGAGCAACTGACACCTGGGATATCTTTTATCAGTTCCATTACGCGTACCTTGCGGCGGGCAAATTCTTTCGCCATCTCAAAACTGGGCGTCAGGTCTGTGGTCAACGCCGTAACAGCCGCCTTTTGAGCAATAGAACAAGTGGCGCTCGTAAACTGTCCCTGCAATTTTTCCATACCTTTTGAAATATCCAACGTAGAAGCCGTATAGCCAATACGCCAACCGGTCATCGCAAAGCCCTTACTCAAGCCGTTCACCACAACCACCTGATCTTTTATCTCTGCAAATTGTGCGATACTTTCATGCTTTCCCACATAGTTGATATATTCATATATCTCGTCAGAAATAATCACGATGCCGGGATGTTTTTTGAAAACTTCTGCAAGCGCAGCCAATTCTTCCTTGCTATAGACCGCGCCTGATGGGTTACACGGTGAAGAAAACAAAAATGCCTTTGTCTTGGGTGTAATAGCCGCTTCCAGTTCTTCTGGCGTGATTCTAAAACCCTTTTCAACCGTTGTACGTATCTCTACTACTTTCCCACGGGCAATTTTTACCAGTTCGGAATATGTCACCCAATAAGGCGTAGGAATAATCACTTCCTCATCATCATCAACGGCGGCCAAAATCACATTTGCCAAGCTCTGCTTTGCCCCGGTCGACACTACAATATGCTCGGGTTTATAGTCCAGATTATTGTCCCTCTTCAATTTCGTACAAACAGCCTCGCGCAAGTCCAGATAACCGGGCACGGGCGTATAGTGACTATAATTTTCATTAATGGCTTTTATCGCGGCCTGCTTGATGTGCTCGGGCGTATCGAAATCCGGCTCGCCAAGACTAAGGTCAATCACATCAATTCCCTGAGCCCTGAGCTCGCGGCCCAGTTTAGCCATTTTAAGGGTTTCGGGTTCGCTGAAACGCTGCAACAAAGAAGATAAGGACATTTTAAATATTTTTTATTAATAAAATAAATCGGCGCGAAATTAACAAATGAGCGTTACTTTTTATTAATATATATTCACATAATTTGGTAAATTTTGTACACACATATTTTTTATGAGGTCGGCGGCAGAATATCTATCGGCCTTACTTGCGACGCTCCGTTTAACAGCAGAACATAACCGAGCTTCAACAAAGCTTGCTGTCAGCGCGGTTTTTTGCCCATAGAAAGGAATAATTTACTACAACTTGTGCTTTCGTTCTCTTTTTTCGATATAATCCAATACCGCATCCTTGGTGGTCAGCCAGTTGCGACCTTCCTTAAAGGCATCTATTTTCCCGCGACGGGCGAGCAGGCTCACATACTCCTGACCATAAGGCACTTCCGGCTCGTTTACGATATCCGAAATAGATTGATATTCTTCATAAGTATTGGTCAACGAGCTTAAATAAATATCAAGGCTTCTTTCCAACGCTTGCATCACCAAAAGCAACAACTTACCGTAATCACCGTTATTGGCCACGTTCAGTGCATCATAATACTTTTTTCTGTCATTTTTCAGGATAATGGCTGGCGGAAAACCTTGCTGCATCAGCAGCAGGTTAAATATCAAGCGTGCCGTCCGACCGTTACCGTCAAAAAAGGGGTGGATCCACACAAACCGATGGTGAAAAATCGCCGATTTAATGACAATGTTCAAATCAGAGCCGTTTGCCCAATCTACAAGCTCCGTCATGAACGCATCTACTTTCAGCGCGTTGGGCGGCACAAAATTCGCCCCCGTAATCCTGACGCCCGATGTCCTGAAACGCCCCGCAAAGTCTTTTTCGATTTTTTGTAACACCAGTTCATGCGCCTTGAGAATGTCCCGCTCGGCCAAGACATATTTTTCCGAAACCAATCCTTCCACAAAATCAATGGCATCCTGGTGGTTCACTGCCTCAAAATGTTCGCGCAAAGATTTCCCTTTAATGGTAAACCCCTCCTCTATGACCATCTTTGTTTCCTGTAATGTCAATGTGTTGCCTTCGATACTGTTGGAGTTATAAGTCCATTCAAGCATCAGGCTTTCCTTGATGCTTTTGAGCGCATAGG
Source organism: Niabella sp. (assembly GCA_047601605.1). Classification (GTDB taxonomy): domain Bacteria; phylum Bacteroidota; class Bacteroidia; order Chitinophagales; family Chitinophagaceae; genus Niabella. The sequence goes on along the minus strand of JASGIU010000001.1, from coordinate 536,940 downwards.
GGGGCACAGGGCGCAACTTGTCCAGTTCTTTTTTCTTAAAAAGTATCCGCTCAAGCTGGCTTTCCCAATTTTCAAAATAATATGGATAATCTTGCCATTTCATCTACTCATCTATTATCACCCACAAAGGTATATTCTTTTTCTTTAATATCGGATAAATTTTAATAACAACAAAACCGATATTAAGTATCTTGCAGCATAGAAATCCTTCAGTTGAAAAGTGCGACGCAAGGGACGATGATAGTGGTACAAAAGCCCGGTACACCATAGCATCATATGGACAGAAAATAGTGATTCACTAAGCATCTTTTCAAATACGCATTGACCAGTCCGTTTCAATTTGTTACATTTGTGGGCGTCTAATTTAATAAAAAGGTCATGGCAATAGTAGATTTGGTGATGCCCCGCATGGGCGAAAGTGTTATGGAAGCAACCATCCTGAGGTGGACAAAACAGGTAGGCGACCCCGTTGAGGTGGACGAAACGGTGCTGGAAGTTGCTACCGACAAAGTGGACAGCGATGTACCTAGTAATGCGAAAGGCACAATAGAATCTATTTTGTTCAACGTGAACGACGTGGTGGCGGTTGATACCGTTATCGCCCGCATCCGCACCGAAGGCGATGATGATGCGCCCCTCGCCCCGACTGAAGAAACAAGAGATGTTCCAACAGCCGAAACGCTTCCCACCGCCGAAGTGATGGAACATGCCCGGCAAAAAGAAAAGTCAACGCAAACACCCGCCCGCTTTTACTCGCCGCTCGTGCTTAAAATCGCGGCAGAGGAAGGCATCCCGCTGAGCGAACTGGAAAACCTGCCGGGCAGCGGAAATGAAGGACGCGTGACCAAAAACGACATCCTGGCACACGTTTCCGACCGCAAAGCCAGAACAACGTCAAAAACGATTAGTGTTCCCGAAGCGCATACGCCCGCAAAACAAGAATCTACTCTAACGTCATCCGTCGCACCTACTTTCACCAGTGGACAAACTGAAATCATAGAAATGGACAGGATGCGTAAGCTCATCGCCGAGCACATGGTGCGCAGCGTGCAGACCAGCCCGCACGTGGCCAGTTTTTCGGAAGCAGACGTTACCAACATCGTACTTTGGCGCGAAAAAGAAAAAGATGCTTTTGAAAAAAGGGAAGGAGCGAAACTCACCTTCACGCCTATACTCATAGCAGCCATCATAAAATGTATCAAAAAATTCCCGCTGATAAACAGTTCTATCGAAGGAGATAAAATCATCCTCAAAAAAGACATTAACATCGGCATGGCCACAGCCCTACCATCGGGAAACCTCATCGTCCCCGTTATCAAAAATGCCGACCAGCTTAATCTTGCAGGCATCGCACGGCGGGTGAACGAACTCGCACGGGCTGCACGCAACGGCAAACTAAAGCCTGACGACACGCAAGGCGGCACATTTACCTTTACCAATATAGGCAGCTTTGGTAGCCTTACCGGCACCCCCATCATCAATCAACCGCAGGTAGCCATCATGGCTGCGGGCACTATAAAAAAACGCCCAATGGTAATAGAAACACCCCAGGGTGACACCATCGGCATCCGGCACATGATGTACCTCAGCATGAGCTATGACCACCGCATCATAGACGGAAGCATAGGCGCCAGTTTTGTAACCGCCGTGGCAAAAGAACTGGAAAACTTTAAAGCCGAATAGGCATCGCATTTAGCCGATTTTCTACATAATCATTTGTCCAAAATCGTTCATTACTGATTACATTTGCGCCATGCATTATGTTTCGGTAGAAGGCCTGGGCAAGAGTTATGGCATACAGCCATTGTTTTCAAACATTTCATTCCATATTTCCGAAGGCGACAAAGTGGCCATCGTGGCGCGCAATGGCACGGGCAAGTCAACACTGCTCAAGATTTTGGCAGGTAAGGAAACCGCCGACGAAGGAAAGGTGTGGATAAACAAGGACGTGGACGTCGTACTTTTTGAACAAGAACCGAACCTGATAGAAGGGCTTTCCGTGTCTGATAATATTTTCTTTCACGATAACCCGGTGATAGCTGCTATCAAGAATTATGAATCCGTCAGTGAAAGCGGTGATGAAAAACGCATTGCAGAAGCGTTAATTCAAATGGACGAGCGCAATGCATGGGATTTTGACGCCAAAGTAAAACAGATATTTGGGAAACTCAACATCCATCACCTTGACCAAAACGTAAGCACTTTAAGCGGTGGCCAACGCAAGCGGGTAACACTGGCCAAAACCCTTGTGGATATTGGTTTTGAACATAAGCATGTACTCCTTATCATGGACGAACCGACCAACCACCTTGACGTAGAGATGGTAGAATGGCTTGAGCATTTTTTAAACAAGGAAAACGTAACCTTGTTACTCGTGACACACGACCGATATTTTTTGGACGCCGTATGCGAGGAAATATGGGAAATGGAGGACAGCACGCTCTATGTGCACAAAGGTGATTATGAAAACTATCTGGAGAAAAAAGCGCAGCGCATCGAAAGCACCGCCGCCACCATTGACAAAGCCAAGAACCTCTATCGGCGTGAACTGGAATGGATGCGCAAACAGCCCAAAGCCCGTACCACCAAGTCCAAAAGCCGGGAAGATAATTTTTATGAAGTTGAAAAAAAGGCTAAACAACGCGTCATTGATGACCAATTGCAGCTAAACATGAAGATGAACCGATTGGGCGGCAAGGTGGTCGAAATGAAAAAAGTATATAAAAGCTTTGGGGCAAAAAAGATTCTTGAAGGATTTGACTACACTTTTAAAAAAGGTGAGCGAATCGGTATCATAGGGAAAAACGGAGCTGGAAAATCTACTTTTATCAACATCCTGCAAGGCATAGAAACCGCCGATAGTAGCAAGATAAACATTGGTGATACAGTTATTTTTGGCAATTATTCTCAACAGGGACTTGAGTTAAAATCCGACATGCGTGTCATTGAATTTGTCAAGAACATTGCCGAAAATTTCCCTTTGGCAAATGGCGGTACGCTTAGTGCTTCACAGTTTTTGCAATTATTCCTCTTCGATGGAGAAAAGCAATACACCTACATCAGCAAACTCAGCGGTGGCGAAAAACGCAGGCTGCACCTGCTTTCCATCCTTTTCCGCAACCCAAACTTCCTGATACTTGACGAACCAACCAACGATCTTGACCTGCCCACGCTCGGTGTGCTGGAAAATTTCCTAAGCGAATTTCCGGGCTGCCTTATCGTTGTTTCGCACGACCGCTATTTTATGGACAGGCTGGTTGACCACCTGTTCGTGTTTGAGGGAGACGGGGTTATTCGTGACTTTCCGGGAAATTATACACAATATCGCCTGCAACAAAAAAACATCACCGAGCATTCGGTTAAAAAAGAAACACCTCCCTCACCTGCCGAGCCTAAAAAAAATGGTGATAAACGCGTCTCATTTAAAGACAAGCGCGAATTTGAATCATTGGAAAAAGAAATCGAAGAATTGACCACAGAAAAAATAAATATCGAACACAAACTAAGCTCCGGAGAATTACCTTATGATGAACTGTCCATGCTATCGCAACGCATCGCAGAACTTACTGCATTATTGGACGAAAAAGAAATCCGTTGGTTAGAACTCAGCGAACTGATGTAATAACTGATATTAACACTATACTTAAAACAAAACCAAACGCATATACGTTTTTATTTCAATTATTATTCAACCAATCGCAAACAAACCATTAATTCTTAATTTCCCATTGCTTCAGCACATCGGCTATTTTTCTATCATTGCTCAAGCGCGGTACTTTATTTTGACCGCCCAGCTTTCCGATTGATTTCATATAATCTATAAAGCCATTGCGGCGAATGGGAGAAATCTTTAACACTTGTAAGATATTACCCGTAATCAAATCATCGTAATATGTGTTTCGCTTGCGCAGATTTATGTTAAGTTTTTGTCGAAAAGCCTCCATGTCAGCAGGCACTTGTTCAAACTCTATAAACCATTCGTGATAAGATTTCCCTTCGCCTTCGGCCACGTAAGGGGCAACTGTAAATTCCGTTACTTGCGCGTTTGTTTCGGTGGCAGTTTCCATAAGACTTTGCTCCACTTCCTCCCCTATCACATGCTCGCCAAAAGCAGATATGAAATGCCGCGTGCGCCCCGTGACCACCAGCCTATACGGATTTAACGAAACAAATTTTACCATATCGCCTATATCATATCCCCAAAGCCCGGCATTGCTCGATATAACCAATGCGTAATTTACGCCCAGTTCAACATCCCTCAACGACATGCGTTGGGGTTCAGGTTTACCAATCTCGCCTTCGGGTATGAACTCGTAAAATATACCACTGTTGGTGTTCAACAACATCCCTTCGGCTTGCTGCGAATCCTGAAAAGCAAAAAAACCCTCCGATGCTGGAAAGAGTTCCACCCCGTCCACCCTGCGGCCAATGCTTTGAAAAAGCTTTGCCTGATATGGTTCAAAGTTCACTCCGCCGTACACCATTACCGATAGATTAGGAAACAACTCCCCCACCAATTTTCCGCTTCGATTAATCAGCTCGTCAAAATACATTTGCATCCACGGCGGAATGCCGCTGATCAACGTCATATTTTGCCCGATAGTTTCGTCCACAATCTTACCCAACTTGGTTTCCCAGTCTTCGATACAATTGGTTTCATAACTGGGGAGTTGGTTTGTGCGCAGATAACGCGGTATATGATGGTTGGAAATACCACTTAACCGCCCCGTAGGAATACCGCCCACGCGCTCAAGCACCGGTGAACCACTCAAAAAAATCATTTTACCATTGGCAAATTTTGAATTTCCTGTTTCTGTCATGTAACAGGCCAGTGCCGCCCTTGCTGAATTAATATGATTACTGATTGAATCTTTCGTGATAGGAATATACTTTGTGCCACTTGTAGTACCGGAAGTCTTTGCAAAATAAATAGGCTGCCCCTTCCATAGCACATTATGTTTTCCTTCCTTTATTTTTTCGATGTAATCCTTTATGCCCTCATAATCTCTTGCAGGAATGGCCTGCCTGAAAGCCTCGTAACCGCTCACTTCCGATAGGTGATGGTCTTTTCCGTATTGGGTGGCCTTACCGGTTTTTATCAGTTGCTTTAAAATAGCATCCTGATCTTCAAGTGCCGTTCCCATGCCCTTCTTTATATTCTTCGCAATCAACCCGGCGAGGGGTTTTGCTAAAAATGATTTTATCTTCATGACTTATTTTATTCGAACAAAAAGCAAAATAAACTGTCGCAAAGATAAGGAGGTAACGATGTGCCGAAATGTGAAAATTTGCAAGCGACAACATAGGCGTCATATAAAAAGTATAAAACACAATTATTTATTTTGATACCTTTGACAGATGCGTTACAAAGCCTTTTTATTTGACCTTAACGGGACAATTATTGATGACATGCAATATCATACCGATGCCTGGTATGATATCCTCAACAACAAGTTAGGTGCAAACCTTAGTTATGAAAAAGTGAAAAAAGAAATGTACGGTAAGAATATAGAACTATTGCAACGTGTGTTTGGGGCGGACAGGTTTACCTTGCAAGAAATGGAGGAGATTTCCTTTAGAAAAGAAGAAGCCTATCAGGAAAATTTCAGACCGATGTTAAAATGGATAGAGGGTTTTGGCGATTTCGTTGAACAGGCATATCAAAGACATATTAAAATGGCCATAGGTTCGGCGGCCATTATATTTAACATTGATTTCGTCCTTGACGGGCTGCACCTGCGCAAATATTTTGATGCCATCGTGAGTGCAGACGATGTGCAGCACAGCAAACCCAATCCCGAAACTTATTTGAAATGCGCTGAAAAATTGGGAGTACTACCCGCAGAATGCCTTGTTTTTGAGGATGCCCCCAAAGGTGTGGAATCGGCGCTAAACGCCGGGATGGATGCAGCCGTCATACTATCTTGTCATGAAAAGAAAGATTTTAATGATCTGTCTAATGTTAAATGTTTTTTTAACGACTATTACGAAAAAGAGCTACTAAATTTAGTACAATAAATTAATTGTAATAATTACATTTTATAGCAAAAATAACTACCTTAGCAAATAAAATGCTTGCAACAATGAAGAAAGATACTTATGTTATCGGGGTTGATTATGGCTCCGATTCAGTTAGGGCAATTTTGGTAAATACCGCCAACGGTGAGGAACTTGCATCATCAGTATTCTATTACCCACGCTGGAAAGCGGGGAAATATTGTAATCCAGCGACAAACCAATTTCGCCAGCACCCACTTGATTACCTTGAAGGGTTAGAGTTTACAATAAAGGACTGCCTTCATCAGGTTGGTCAAGAAATTGCCCAAAACGTAAGGGGTATCTCTGTTGACACAACAGGCTCCACTCCCGTAGCCGTGGATGCGACAGGAACGCCGTTGGCACTTACACCCGGCTTTGAGGAAAACCCCAATGCCATGTTTATTTTATGGAAAGACCACACCGCCATAAAAGAAGCCGCCGAGATAAATAAACACGCCACTAAATTTGATAAAAATTATCTGCAATATGTTGGCGGCATCTACTCCAGCGAATGGTTTTGGGCAAAACTGTTGCATGTTTTCCGCACAGATGAAAAAGTGCGCGCCGCCATAGCAAATTGGGTAGAACACTGCGATTGGATTCCTTTTTTACTGGCCGGAGGTAATGATTCGGCTCAAATAAAACGTGGTGTATGCAGCGCTGGTCATAAAGGACTATGGTCTGAATATTTTGACGGGTTTCCACCCAATGAATTTTTCGCCTCGCTTGACCCGGTATTGGACGGCATGGTGGACAAATTGCCAAAAGAAACCTTTACCGCAGATAAAGCCGCAGGAAAATTATGCAGCGAATGGGCTGAAAAACTGGGATTAACTGCCGACGTGGTTATTGGTATTGGTGCCATAGACGCGCACGTGGGCGCTGTAGGCGGGCAAATCGAGCCTTATTATCTCAGTAAGGTAATGGGCACTTCTACTTGTGACATGTTGGTTATCCCAAATGATGAATTCGGCGACAAGCTCGTCCGTGGTATATGTGGACAGGTGAACGGTTCCATCATACCCGGTATGGTTGGGTTGGAAGCAGGACAAAGCGCTTTTGGAGATGTATTCGCATGGTTCAAGAACCTTATCTCTTGGCCATTGACTTTACTTGACCAATCGGCTCATTGCAATACCGAATTAGCAGAAATAGTAAAAAAAGAAGTGGAATCTCGCATCATTCCCGAGCTCTCCAAAGCCGCAGCCCAACTACCGTTGAGCGAAGATGATGAAATAGCTACGGATTGGCTGAATGGCCGCCGCACGCCCGATGCAAATCAGGAAGTAAAAGGTGCTGTTGTGGGGCTAAATCTGGGTACGGACGCCCCGGCAATATTCAAGGCGTTGGTAGAAGCAACTTGCTTCGGCGCAAAGGCAATCGTGGACAGATACATAAGTGAAGGACTTCCGGTAAAAGGTTTAATCGGACTGGGCGGCGTTGCCCGCAAATCCAGTTATATTATGCAGGTGATGGCCGATGTTATGAACATGCCAATACGCATACACAAATCCGAACAAACCTGTGCAGCCGGTGCCGCCATGCTCGCCGCTACAGTTTGCGGTATTTATCCATCCGTAGAAGAAGCCATGCAGGCAATGGGGCAAGGATTTGATAAAGAATATATTCCCAATCCCAGCCGTACCGAATATTACGCCGAACGGATGAAGCGTTATCAACAATTAGGACATTTTACAGAAATAAATGCTATTTAACAGCTAATCATCCACAAATTTCTTAAAAAAAGTTTGGCTCAATAAACTGATACCCCTATCTTTGCCATCCCAAATTTTGGGAAGCGGTTGATTCCGTAGCTCAGTTGGTAGAGCACAACACTTTTAATGTTGGGGCCCTGGGTTCGAGCCCCAGCGGGATCACTTAAGGAGACACTACATAGTAGTTGTCTCCTTTTTTTATGCCAATAAAAATCCGTGACCCAAACTGTTATAGTCCGGTCATTTATAATTCGATTTTTTATGACTGAAACCTCTAAACTGATGCATAAGATTCTCCAGAAAACTTGCCTAGAGACGTCCTTACACTATTTTTTCTAAAGTTCGATTTCTTCTTGGGGTTTTGGTGTTTTTCTTCCCCATCTTTCTTATAATTTTTTGCCATGAGATAAAGGAAGTCTACTATAACGGTTGCTTCGTCATCATTGACTTCAATGCCATTTTTTGCTAATATCGTAATTGCTCAATTAACCGAAATCTTTTTATTGGTAAAATTCATACTTATTGCTATTTTGCTTGTCGTTTCGTTGATAATATTTTTGATAGCCCACTGTTCAACCCCAAAGAGATATCCCCTGTTTGGAAATCAACCCTAAGCGGTGGGATGAGGTTGACAAGATGTTTTCTATCTGCTGTGTCCAAACTTGAAAACCCTTGAAGAAGGTTTACAAATGACCGATCTCCCAACTGGTTTTGTTTGTCAATAGCCTTTAATTTAACATCGATAGCGTTCAATTCCCTTTTCAGGCATTGGGAATTGACAAGACATTCCTTTTTTAACTCACTATAGTCATCGGATTTTAGTACGTCTGTCACAAATAATTTCCGGGCTTGGGAAAGAATTGATTCCGGTTCAATTAGCTTGCTCATCACCAGATTTCGATTCTGTATATACGCTACTTTTTGTGTGCCTGTATTCCAGTCTTCTAAAATACACTTGAATAAATCCATCGCCCCGTTTGAAAGTGCTAATTGCTGAAGTTTACGCTGATAGCAATCATTAAGAAAGAGTGCATTGACTCGTGTCTTGCATCTTCCTTGACAATGGTAGTAAGGATATCTTTTTGTTGAGCCCCGGGAGAAGCTTCCGCTAAGTTTTCGGTCGCAATGAGGACATATTAAAAATCCTCTTAGAAAAAAGGTTGCTTTCAAGTCGTCTGTTTTAGCGGTAACTTTCCTCTTTGTATTAATAATGTGCTGAACCTCGTAAAACAGTGTTTCAGAAATCAATGGCTCGTGGATTCCCTTTACCATGTATTGTTCTTCTGATTCAGATTTTATTGGGATAAGACCACAGTAGGCAGGATTGCGTATAAGCCGAAAAAAATATGAACGGGAACACTTCAATCCCTTACTATCAGCCATCTTTCGGACTTCCTCAATTGTATGGATATTCTTGGCAAGTTGTAGAAAGGCCCATCTTATAATACCAGCCTCAGGTTGCTTAAGAGCGATGATTTTTTTGCCATCTACTGTTGTTAGATTGATGAAACCCAAGGGAGCTTTGCTCGGATACCTGCCCATCTGTTTTGCCCGACGGATGCCATTTGCCGTATTCATCGCCCTTCTGCTGTTTTCCGCTTCTGGTACTGATAGATAAACAGCAAGCATGCCCGTACTTTCCGGTACGGAAAAATCTATGGGTTGGTCAATTGCCATTGCCACCGTTCTGTATTTTCGAAGCATACCTATCATCTCATAGGCATATTCAACATTCCGGCTAAACCTATCCCACTTAATGAACAGTATGTTCTTGTCTTCCTTTGGTTTGCTTTTAACAGTTGAAAACAATTTTTTCCATTCGGGTCTGTTGAAATTCTTGGCAGAGAAGTCTTCACGGTAAATACCTTTGACTTCAATATTGTTGTAACTGCAATATTTGAGTAACCGTTCTTCTTGTTCGGGTAAGGAATATCCCTTTCTCTTTTGTTCATCCGTGCTTACACGAACATATAAATAAGCTGTTTTCATGTATATAATGTATTTGTTTGAGTTCCAAGGTTAGTGTTTCTTGCAAGTTTTCAAGCATTTGAAAAGTAGTAAAGAGTAGTGGGGGTGATACCATTCAATTGAAATTATTCGGAAGGATTTATATGAACAGGATAAAATAATCAACAACATCCTTGGTTTTGATAGTATAAAAATATAAGTTTGTGTTTGCAAAAGGGGTGAAAATCAAACCCATATCGCAATCGTTTACTAAAATAATGGCGGAGCAATACAAATATTTAGACTCCTTTATTGATGAACAAAGGGCAAACGGTAAGTATAGCTTTACTACCGAAGGGTTGCATAGCGAATTAGAAGTGTCTGAAAATGCTCTGAAGAAAACATTACAACGGCTAAAAAATCAGGAATCAGTGGTAATGGTTCGCAGAGGATTTTATGTCATTGTTCCACCAGAATACAGAGCGAAGGGCATTATTCCTACTAATCTATATGTAAATGATTTGATGAAGTTTCTGAACCGGGATTACTACGTAGGTCTGTTAAATGCCGCTGCTTATCACGGAGCAGCTCACCAACAGCCTCAAGGCTATTCCATCATTACGGAAGGAATTGCTTTGAGACCAATCAAAAATGATAAGGTGGGCATTAATTTTTACATCAAAAAATCCTGGAATAAAAAGGATGTTATAAAGAAAAAAGTAGATACCGGATATATCAATATTTCGTCAGCGGAATTAACCGCTTTAGATTTAGTCAATTATTACAATGAAGTAGGCGGATTTAACCGGGTGGCTACTGTGATAGAAGAATTGAAAGAAATGATACAGGCTGATCAATTAGTGGAAGCAGCAAGACAGTATGAAGAAGTGGCGGTAGTTCAGCGCCTGGGATATTTATTAGAATGTGTTTTGGAAGACCATTCATTAAGTGATGCCTTATACAATTATCTTGAATCAATCAGTCATTACCCAATCTTATTACGCCCTCAGAGAAAGAAACCAGAGAATATGATAACTGGAAACAGATGGAAAATTGTACCTAATGTAGAAATAGAAGCAGATATATGATACCACAATCGTATATAACAGCATGGCGAAAGCAGGCTCCCTGGCAGGAAAACTACCAAGTGGAACAGGACTTGATAATACAGCGGGCATTGATTGCTTTATTCAGTGATCAATTTATCAGAGAACGATTGGCTTTTCGTGGAGGAACGGCATTGCATAAATTGTTTTTAGCTCCGGCAGCAAGGTATTCGGAAGACATTGATCTGGTGCAGGTAAAAGCAGAACCATTCGGAGCAATTATAGACAGGATTCGGGAACAACTTTCATTTTTAGGAAAGCCTCGTATCAAGCAAAAAGAACACAATAATGCGATTGTGTATAGCATCCTATCCGAGGATGATGTGCCAATGAAGCTAAAGATCGAAGTCAATACCCGGGAACATTTTTCAGTGTACGGACTGCAGGATATTCCTGTAAAACTGGATTCCGAATGGGATAACGGAAAAGCTTTAGTTCCTACTTATGGATTGGATGAATTATTAGCAACCAAACTTCGAGCTTTATACCAACGCAAGAAGGGACGTGATCTGTTCGATCTATGGTATGCCTTGAATAATTCAGATGTCAATGTAGAAAAGGTCATTGAAGCTTTCAAAAATTATATGAAAGAGGAGGGTAATAATGTTACTCAAAAAGAGTTTCTCGAAAATATGGAAAAGAAAATTGAAGATGCTGATTTCATGGGTGACATGAACGGATTGTTGAGAAGTGGAATTGCATACGATATGAATGAAGCATATGATTTTGTAAAAACAAATCTTTTGGAAAAGATTTAAATTATATAGAACAATGCTTATGAAAATTGAGCACATTATACGGGATTGGTTAGTGGATAATCCTGATTTTATTGAAGATGGATTAAAAATATTGGAAAAAGAACATTATCTGCCAGATGATATTGGCACTAGTGGTTTTATTGATATTCTGTGCAATGATGTATACAACAACTTCGTAATAGTAGAAATAAAAAGGTCAGATGCCGCTGCAAGACAAATTTTTACAGAAGTTCTTAAATATGCTCAGCTCATAAAAAACAGATATAATGCCCGTAATAGTGAAATACGAATTATCATCGTGTCTACACATTGGAATGAAATAATTCAGGCGTTTTCAACTTTATGTTTTGATTCACAATTTGCGATCAAGGGATTACAGATTTACGTCAACGAACAAACTAAAATACCTGAAAGTATAGAGGAAATCGTTCCGGTTTCTTCCAGAATGTTCTCAAGAAAATTTATGCCTCCACAAATTTTATATTTATTTCGCTCAAAAGAAAAACGTCAGGACGCTCACAAAATTCTTAATCAAAAAATGCAGCAAGCAAGAGCTTTTGATTACGTAACAGTAAATATAGATGCACCGGATGATAAGCATATACTTTATCCGTATGCTATAAACGCAGCGTTTCAGCAGGTTTCCAAGGAAGAATTATTTAATATCATATCTCTCTTAAACGGAGAGAAACATTTGGATATGGTGGAAGAAGATTTTGACAATGATGGAGAGTATCTAAACTATCTGGACCAGGTATTTATAGCAGCCCTTGAGATGGGCAACTATGTAGATGATGTCGAAGCAGGCTATGCCGAAAAATTTGAAAGCGTTACAGGTGATCAGAATTGGAAAATATCATCTATAAACCGTTACGGCATTTTTAAAACCGACCCCAGATACAACGAAAATCTACTTATTAAAGAACTAAAAGGACACGATGGCAATAGTGCTAATAAATTTGTCGGCTTTTCAGAATCGAGCCAAAAAGAACGATTAAAAGAAATTCGTTTAGAATGTCAGTGGTGTCTAAGGCATACCCCGCATTGGGCTGATTTTATTGATCATATCCTTTCTGATTTAGAAAGAAGTAAGGAGAAATTTAAGGTACTCGTAGATATATATAACCCCGATTCCATTGTTACCGCATTATATTTTACGTTAATAAAAGGTAATCCTGATTATCTTCCTGTATTCCGAATTTTTGTAGATTATGTAGACACCAATAAAACAGAAGTATATATAGGTGAGATAAATTCAATAGGGGTCAAGCCTCGTTTGAAGTTATTTACATCTACTAATTATCAAGAACTCTCTAATGAGTTTTTTCGATTACTACTCACTCCTGATAACGAGATGGACGCTATTGGAATGGAACTTCGTTATTCTATTTTAAAAACTGTAATTATTGACGATAAAGAGGTATCAAGCCAATTTGTTGAAATAGATGAAAATACAATAATACCTGATACGAGTAACTATACTTCTATTAAAGAGTACACCATTAAAAATAAAGAGGCTCTTTCGCTTATGATTACTAATTACAACAGGTTCTCTTCGCATATATAGAATGATTGGGAATGTATATCATCTTTTTAGCTTTCCTTCTTTCGTAGGAGTCTTAAACAATTTAGGTTGATTAACCTTTTTCACGAATATATCAGATTGGTACTGACTGTCTTTTAGTTGGTTTAATCGTCTTAAATCTTCCAAAAAAGAGTTCGAGTTCTGTACCAATGGGATCAGAGAAAGTCAGCGTAAATGCTGACTTTTTTCTTTTACAGTATGAGAGCATCCTTATCTCAAGAATTTCACTTTCCTTTTATCCTATCAAATAGAAAATCTGGGGATTTAAAATATTTGTACTTTGCACTTTAAATAAAGCAAATATTAATTGGAATTATTAAAGGACTTAATAGACTATTTGTTGCTTGCAAGTTTATTACCTAAAGAAAAAATATTTAACCTCTAAAATATTATGTCATATATGCTGAAATCTTTTATTGCTTTTATCTGTTGCCTTGCGGTTTCTTTTTCTCAAAGAACTTATGCACAGCCAAAAAACGTAGTGGATTATGTAAATCCGTTGGTAGGAACCATGTCTAAATACGAGTTGTCCAATGGAAATACCTATCCCGCCGTAGCGCGGCCATGGGGAATGAATTTCTGGACACCTCAAACCGGGAAAATGGGTGATGGTTGGATTTATACATACACTGCCGATAAGATCAACGGGTTCAGGCAAACGCACCAGCCAAGTCCGTGGAACAACGATTACGGGCAATTTGCTATTATGCCGATGACCGGTACGCCTAAATTTAATATTGAGGACAGGGCCAGTTGGTTCTCGCATAAAGCCGAAGTGGCCACGCCATATTATTATAGCGTTTATCTGGCCGATTACGATGTGACCACCGAGCTTACCCCGTCTTCCCGTGCTGCCATTTTCCGGATGACTTTCCCTGAAACGGATAGTGCTTTTGTGGTAGTGGACGCCTTTGATAAAGGCTCTTATATTCAAATCATCCCTGAAAAGAAAAGGATCATTGGTTATACCACCAAAAACAGCGGTGGCGCTCCCGATAACTTCAAAAATTATTTTGTGATTGAGTTTGACAAGCCCTTTGAATACAAGCACTCTGTAAAGAATGGCGTTTCTTCAGAAGAAATGGAAGTAAAAGACAATCATGCCGGCGCTATCATAGGGTTTAAAACAAAACGCGGAGAAGTGGTGCATGCACGGGTAGCATCTTCTTTTATCAGTCATGAGCAGGCCCTGCTGAATTTGAAGGAAGTGAGCGGGTTAAGTTTTGATGAGCTAAAGCAGCAAGGACGTCAGGAATGGAACAAGGTTTTGGGAAGAGTACAGGTAGAAGACACTGATACAGACAGGTTGCGGACTTTCTATTCCTGCCTGTACAGGTCGGTATTGTTTCCGCGCGACCTTTCCGAGATTGATGCCAACGGACGCCGTATGCATTACAGTCCCTACAACGGGCAAGTGCTTCCGGGAGCGATGTTTACCGACACGGGATTCTGGGACACTTTCCGCAGTCTTTTTCCTTTACTGAATCTGCTATACCCCTCCATGAACAACCAGATGCAGGAAGGGTTGATTAACGCCTACTTAGAAAGCGGTTTTTTGCCGGAATGGGCAAGTCCCGGACACCGGGCTTCTATGATTGGGAACAATTCTGCTTCGGTAGTTGCTGATGCGTACATTACCGGCAGAAAGGGCTATAACGCTTTAACGTTGTGGGAAGCCGTGCAGCATGGAGCCAACCATGTGTATCCCAAAAACTCCTCCACGGGGCGGGAAGGTTATACCTACTATAATGAGTTAGGATATGTTCCTACAGGAAAAGGGGTGAATCAGGATGTGGCGCGTACATTAGAATATGCTTATGATGATTGGTGTATCTACCAGTTTGGAAAAGCATTGGGCAGACCTCAGCATGAGATTGAGTTATACAAACAAAGGGCCGGTAACTATAAACATCTTTTTGATGCAAAAACAAAACTGATGCGTGCAAAAAAAGAAGATGGTACGTTCATCGAATCATTTGATCCAAGTGCCTGGAGCAGGGATTACACAGAAGGGAATGCCTGGCACTGGAGCTTTTGCGTTTTTCATGATCCCCAGGGGTTAATAGATCTGATGGGAGGAAATAAGCAATTCAATGCCATGCTTGATACCGTATTTGTCATTCCAAGTTATGAAGGCATGAAAAGCCGCAGTATGATTCACGAAATGCGCGAAATGCAGGTAATGAATATGGGGCAGTATGCACATGGCAATCAGCCTATACAGCACATGCCTTATTTATACAATTATGCAGCCCAGCCGTGGAAAACCCAATATTGGGTACGCAAAATCATGGATAAACTGTATGCAGCCACGCCCGACGGATACTGTGGAGATGAGGACAACGGCCAGACTTCTGCATGGTATGTGTTTTCGTCACTTGGCTTTTATCCTGTTGCACCCGCATCCGGAGAATACGTGTTAGGATCTCCGCAATTTAAGAAAGTAACTTTGCTTCTGGAAAATGGTGCGAAAGTAGAAATCCAAGCACCACATCAATCGGGCAATCAGGTGTATGTGGATCGGCTGGTGTTGAATGGAAAAGAATATCCGCATAATTTTTTGAAGTATAATGATTTGTCCAAAGGTGCAAAGCTGTATTTTACCATGGCGGCACAGCCTAACAAATCAAGGGGTATTAAACCCGAAAATGCTCCCTATTCATTTAGTAAAGAAAAATAAATAAAGCAATGAAACGAATATATAGTACACTTATTGTCACCGTTACCGTTCTTTTACTTTGGGGTAACAACAGCCACGCACAGCATTCACTCTCCTTAAAAGTTGGCACTTATAATATTCGCTATGACAATCGTGGCGACCAGGAAAAAGGAAATGGCTGGCAACAACGGGTACCTGCTATTGTGTCCATCATTCAGTGGGAAGACATTGATGTGCTGGGCATGCAGGAAGTTTTAGCTCATCAGCTAAAAGATTTGCGTACAGCGTTGAATCAGGAGTATGCCAGTTTTGGTGTGGGTCGTGATGACGGCAAAGATAAAGGCGAGTTTGCGCCTATATTTTTCAAGAAGGATAAATTCGCTTTACTGGATTCAGGTGCATTTTGGTTGTCTGAAACGCCCGATAAGCCTTCGAAAGGCTGGGATGCGGCATTGCCGAGAATATGTACTTGGGTACACCTTAAAGAGCGGCGTACAAAAAAAGATTTTTTGTTTTTCAACCTGCACATGGATCATGTGGGTGTTTTGGCGCGTGAACAAAGCTGTCATCTAGTGCTCAAGAAAATGAAAGAACTGGCAGGGAAGAAAACAGCTTTCCTGACCGGGGATTTTAATGTTGACCAAAATAATACAATTTATAACATCTTACAAGGATCAGGTTATGTGCAGGATGCCTATGAACTGGCAGGGATTAAACATGCTTGGAACGGCACTTTTAATGCTTTCGATAGTGATTTGTGGACTGCCAGCAGGATTGACCATATTTTTTTGACACAAAAAGTGACTGTTTCAAATTATGCTGTGTTGACAGAGACATATAGAAGTAAATCACCAGAGAATACAGAAGACGTGAAAAAAGGTGACTTCCCAAAAGAACTGTCCTTTAAAAAATACATATCCCGTTTACCTTCTGATCATTTCCCGGTACTGATAAGACTGAAATTCTAAATATAATAAACAAAACAAGTCGTTTAAAAAGGTAAGCCTCTTCGGGGTTTACCTTTCTTTTAAGGTAACACTTCACCCAAAGCTCGCTGCTTATGGCAAAATTAATCTCGGTTAAATCTAATTGTCTTTGTTATATGTAAAAATGAGACTATTTGTTTGGATTTTGATATGATTTGGACGATTTCAAATAAGACGCTTACTTAATTTTACAAGTCCATTAAATAACAATTTATAAACGATACTGAACCATAAGTTCCAATACGAATGAACAATAATAGCCTTTCCACAAAGCCGCACTACCCCATATTGGATGGGTTACGTGGTGTAGCAGCCATTATCGTTGTAACCTTTCATCTGGCCGAGCCGTTCGGAACGGGGCATCTGGATATTGTGGTCAACCACGGTTATCTGGCCGTTGACTTTTTCTTTCTGTTGTCCGGTTTTGTAATGGGCTATGCGTATGACGACCGCTGGCACAAGATGAGCATCGGTACTTTTTTTAAACGTCGTATTATACGGCTTCAACCAATGGTGGTGTTGGGCATGACGCTCGGCGCAATCGGGTTTTATTTTACGGATTCTACTATCTGGCCGCTCATCCATACCGTTCCGCTATGGAAAATGCTGTTGGTGCTGCTCATCGGTTATACGGTCTTGCCCATTCCCTTATCAATGGATATACGGGGCTGGCAAGAAATGCACCCGCTCAACAGCGTGGGTTGGTCATTGTTCTTTGAATACATTGCCAATATCCTGTATGCCATCGGCATCAGGAAGTTCTCAAAAACAGCGCTGGGTATTTTGGTATTTATATCAGCCATAGCCCTCGCTCATTTGGCCATTACTAACGGGGATGTTAGCGGTGGGTGGACGCTCAATGCGGAACAGGTACGCATAGGCATTACCCGAACAATGTACCCTTTCTTTGCAGGTCTGCTGCTTTCGCGGATAGCGAAACCCACCCGCATCAAGAATGCTCTTTTGTGGTGCAGCGTTCTGGTTGCGCTGGTATTGTATGTGCCGCGCATAGGCGGTGCCGAAAATCTTTGGATGAACGGAGTATATGAATCAATATGTATTATCATCATCTTTCCACTCATTGTTTATCTGGGTGCCAGCGGTGTGATCCATACCACAACGGAAGGCAAAATATGCAAATTCTTAGGCGATATATCCTACCCGCTTTATCTGGTGCATTATCCGCTGGTATATTTTTACGTTGCTTGGATCAGCGACCATAAAGGCGTAACCTTGATACAAGCCCTACCGTATGCCCTGCTAATATTGATAGGTAGTATTATTTTGGCCTATATCAGTTTGAAATGGTATGATGAACCGGTTCGCAAATGGCTGAAAAAGAAATGGGGGTGAGACTCCACTAAATTTTTTGATTCCCTTTAGGAAAATCCTATTAAAAAGATGTATGCCCAGAACAAATATCACCATGAATTTCTTTACACATAAAAAAACTATCTGTAGATAGCTTTTTTATCTTCTTCCTCTTAATTTCGTCACTTTTCGGAAAATCATCAAACGCTTTATAAACCCAAATAAAATTCTTATGCAAAGAAATCTGTTATTCTATTTTATGCTCTTGCTATGCCTGTCTGTAACTTCCTGCGGGCTGAATGAAAAGCGTTATCCTGAAAGGGTATTTGAGAAGATTGCACTAAACGGCAATAAAATTCTCGGTAGTTTTAAGCAACATTTCAAAGAGATAAGGGCTCAACTAAAAGGTGGCAATCTGGTCATCGTTACCCCAAAGAATGAGGTGAAAGAAGTTTCTGCATCCGAATACATAGAAAACCATTATAGCCACATGTTCGATGGAGATATCAAAGCTATAAAGGAATTAAAGCCGAAAGAGGAAACTGCGCAGATATTAAAAAAAGGATTGGATATGTTTCAATACGCTGATGAAATTTACAAAAATGATTTCCCGCGCATAGCCAAAATGATAGATGAGGGCAAATCTGATGAAGAAATAGATACCGCTATCGAAAATCTGGATCTAACCAAAGGCGTTGCATTGGACGAAAAACGTGAAAGTGTCATGAACGCGATTATTCCCTATGCAGACAAGCACGGCGTGGACTACAAAGTGATGAAGATGCCTAAATTCCCTAAATAAAATACATACATCAACATATAATCATTCAACAAAGATGAAAAACTTTACCCAGGAAGGAAATACCTACACACTGAAAAGACAATATGGGATGTTCGTGCCACTCTGTGCCGCATTCTTATTATTGGCGGTGGTGGGCTTTACCCAAATGCCGGAATCATCCTTTAAATGGTGGATGCTCGGCATCGCTCTACTGATGTTTTTCTTATTCCTGAAAACATCTCTGATAATAGATATGGACAAGAATGAAATCCGTATCATAGCAGGCTTATTTGGGAAACCAATAACCGTTCTCATTGCCAGCTTACAAGGCTTCACCATCCATAAAGTGAAATATATAGGCTTCATCACTATCAACGTATCGTTGATTGCAAATTATATAAACGACAAAGGCAAAGAAAAAGAAGTCAGCCTGGTACAAAGCTTTTTCTCCCGACCGATACAGAGTATTTTGAATGACATAGACGATATTTTGGGGGATGAGCTTAAAAAATAAACTACAGGTAGAGATAGCGAGTGGCCGCATATCCTTACGCCCCAATCGGCGAATGATAAACAGCCTCCCTTGGCTTGCACTGACTATGGTAGTCTTTGGAGGTGTATTAGTTTTATGGAAGGATGAATTGGGCGAAAACGCAAAGATCATTTGCCTTGTTGTGGTTATTTATGCTACCATGCACGGGTTGGCTGACCTCTTGCGGATGAATGTCCGCTATACATTTGACAAGCAGACCAACGCTATTTATCAGGAAAGGGTACTATTGGGAAGAAAGCAACTCATGAAATTGGACGAAGCCGTAATATTTACCAGTTCCGAATCAGGCTCCTGGCACTATAGTTTGGGCATCAGGAAAAAACAGTTTTTAAAAAACTATAAAATAAGCCCGAATTTCGGGAACGGTAAAAAATCGGAACAGCTTATCGCAGAATTTAAAGCGGATATCTTATCCCCTATTATGCAATTATTAGAACGAACGGCCTGACAAAACAACAACGCCGATATTCAACCACTTATCCATTTCCCACAAAAATGAAAAAATTATGGCTTAACCAATCAGGCAACAATATCCATATAAAAAAAGCCACAGGTTTAAACCTGTGGCTTTTTATTAAAATATAAGTACATTATTAATCCAGTACTTTAATTTTGATGTTACGGAACCAAACATTGTCACCATGATCCTGTAAGCCGATATAACCTTCGTGCTCAGGGCCACCAGCTTCGATGAAATTAGTCCAGCCTTTGAATTTGCTGTTGTCTACCATCTTCTTCCAGTCATCTGTCCACAAATGATATTCCAACACGTTTTCGCCGTTTTGTTTGTGTACCACAGTTCCTTTATAAACCATAATACCACCGGTGTTCCATTCACCGAAAGGTTTTGAGTTTTGAGGCTTGGCCGGAATCAAGTCATACAATGATGCTGATTGGCGATTGCCGTCTTTACCCAGTTTGGCATCAGGGTGATTAACGTTATCCAGAATTTGATATTCAGGTGATGATTTCCAAATGGGCTCGCCTTTTACTTCCTGTGCCAGATAAAATACACCACTATTGGAACCTTTGTCCACTTTCCATTCAAAACTTAGTTCAAAGTTTTTGAACTTCTTGTCATAAATGATGTCTCCACCATCTTTTGCACCTGCCTCGCCGGCACCAGAACCATTGATTTTAATAGCCCCATCTTCAACTGTCCAGGCAGCTGGGACATCCGTTCTGTCATAACCGCGCCAACCAGTAAGGTCGGTTCCGTTAAACAAGCTAATCCAACCGCTGGTATCTGCATTTGCACTTGTGGTCGCGGTAGAATCTTTGCCTTCGGCGTCTTTTCCGGCGCCAGAGTTACAGGAAGTGGTCATAGCTAAAACTGTGGTTAATGTTAAAATTGAAAAGATAAATTTTTTCATTTTTTAAATTTTTATTTAATGATTGCTTTATTATTGAAAAATTATGGCATTGCAGGGAGTTTCCATCCATCGCGGTAATCGTGCTTAATTAGCTTTGCTGCAAATTCATTGGCATCAATCGGGTCTGTGTAGGTTTTATTAAATGTCGGGTGCCCGTCATGTATTTTGAACCCGTCTTTGATAACCGTCTTGATTTTTGAACCAGAGGGGATATTAGTAAACTTCATATCAGCCCCGTTCCACTTCAACTCCTGATTCAGCGCTTGTAACCTTACGGCCAACACGCCCATCACCACCATTTCGTTAAGCGGGCCCGCTTCACTGAACGGAGAGGATGTTTGTACACGGGTTTTAGCAGGTTCTTTACAAGCCCTTACCCAGTCCATCTCGTGCGAAAGCGTTACTTCGCGCTGTGTTTTGGGAGAAACAGGGGTGCGACCAGATACCAACCAGGGATTTACACCATAGCAGCCGCAAATCAAGGTATCTTTCGTTCCGTGGAAAATAACACAACCACCTTGGTCGTTCAGGTCTTTTCCGGGTGGGACACCTTTTGGCCTATCGGGCTGCAAGCCACCATCATACCAGAATACCTCTACTTCCGGCATGGCCACTTTTGCCAACGATTTACGGGCAGGGAATTTATACCTTACCTTTTGCGCAACAGGGGCACAATCATTTAACAACAAAGTAGAGCTTGCTTCTACAGATGAAGGATATTGCAAACGCAGACCTTTGAACACGGGGTGAAGAATGTGGCAAGCCATATCACCTAAAGCACCGGTGCCAAAGTCCCACCAACCGCGCCAGTTCCACGGTGTGTAAATTTTGTTATAAGGGCGGAAAGCTGCCGGCCCAATAAATAAATCCCAGTTAAGCGTATCGGGTACAGTATCTGTCTCTTCCGGACGGTTTAAGCCTTGTGGCCAAATGGGTCTGTCAGTGAACGCTTCCACTTTCTTTATTTCACCGATTTCACCGTTCCATATCCAGTCACAAATTTGCCTAATCCCCTTGCCGGATGCGCCCTGGTTACCCATTTGTGTGGCAATATTATGTTTAGCGGCCAGCTTTGTCAATAACCTTGATTCATATACGCTATGCGTTAAAGGTTTTTGCGTGTACACATGTTTACCCATGGTCATGGCCTCCGCTGTAATAATAGCGTGAGCATGGTCGGCAGTAGCAACAACCACCGCATCAATACTTTTTCCTAATTCATCGTACATTTTACGATAATCGTAATATCTTTTTGCCTTGGGGAAATGATCGAACACACCGTTCTTGGAGCAATATCCCCAGTCAACGTCCGCAAGCCCCACGATATTTTGGGTATCCATGGCCTTGAGGTTTGCAAAGCCCATCCCTCCTACACCGACTCCCGCAATATTCAATTTGTCGGAAGGTGCAATTTTCCCAAACTTACTGCCAAAGACAGAAGAAGGAACGACCATGAAACCTGCAGCGGCCGTTGCTGTGTTGCGCAGGAATTTTTTTCTTGAAATTTTTGATGACATAGCTGTTCAGATTTGTTTATAAACAATAATTAAAATTTTCTGCAATCAGGGCATCCTAAAGCGTGGTAAATCAACACAACAAGCAAAATCTCATACAGGTTTTTTTACCGACAACCGAAGGTAGGGAAATTATTTTATTCAATTACGACCAATATGTCTCATTTTTATATCATAGCGTCTCAAATAACAGTAGTATGACATCCTGTTACAGAGCCAAAAAGTTACTTATATAAATCAAAGACCCTTGCTAAAAAAGACACACAATATTAACCGAAATCTATTTTGTACGAAATGGGCATGTCTTTATTTAATTATTAAATATTTTTTTCAGGATAAAAAAATATTCACCTTATATTTGCACACCTTTTGCAAACCTTATCACCACTGCCCGGGTGGCGAAATTGGTAGACGCACCGTCTTCAGGTGGCGGCGCCGCGAGGTGTGCTGGTTCGAATCCAGTCCCGGGCACTTTTCCACCCCGATTTTTTCGGGGTTTCTTTTTGGCCCGAAGTCAGTATTTGGATTTTTTTAAAGATATTCTTTAACACACAAACACCCCCATGTCACCAACTTTTTAAATAAAATTCCGTATCTTCGATTTCTATTATTGCCAATTAAAATGCAGGAAATCTTACTCGTCTTAATAGCCTATTGCCTCGGAAGTATCCCTACCGCAGTGTGGGTGAGCCGTCATTTTTTTGATATTGATATCAGGGATTACGGCAGTGGTAATGCGGGCGCGACTAATACGTTCAGGGTGCTTGGCCCAAAGTTTGGCTCGCTCGTTATGGTTTGCGATGTACTTAAAGGCCTGCTCGCCGTAAAACTTTCCTTGCTTTCACCTATTTTTCAATCAGATGAAATACTATTACTAAATTTTCAGTTGATATTGGGAATTGCCGCCGTCATTGGGCACATCTTTCCTATTTGGGCAAACTTTAAAGGAGGAAAAGGGGTTGCCACACTACTTGGGTTGATACTGGGCATTTCTCCGTTGACCGCACTTTGCTGCACAGGCATTTTTCTGTTGGTGCTGTATATGACACGCTTTGTATCTTTAAGTTCTATCCTTGCGGGAATTGCCTTCCCCGTGTTCATCCTGCTTATCTTTAACGTGGGCAACGATTTCTACAGGGGCTTTGCCATCAGCGTGGCAGTGCTTATCATCCTGACCCACCAAAAAAATATCGGACGCATACTCAAAGGGAACGAGAACAAAGTACCCATTTTCAAAAAAAGGGATCACAGAAAAAATCACAATGACCGCAACACCACCACTTCTTTATAACACCAACCTTATTTGGCACACGTATTGTTTCCTAAAACCATAACATAAATAACTACACACCATGTTCAAAAAGATTACAGCAATCCTCACGATTGGGCTAATTGGTTTTACTGTTTATTCCTGCACAACCAACTCCGTTACCGGACGCAGTCAGCTTATGTTGGTGCCGGAAGCACAATTGCGCACAATGGCCGTTTCTGAATATCAGACTTTTTTGTCGTCTAGCAAAGTGGTTACCAACGCAAACAACAAGGATGTGGAAATGGTGAACCGTGTAGGCCAACGCATTATTGCCGCCGTAAAGAATTACTACCAACAATCGGGCAATGCCGCCCAACTGGAAGGATATAACTGGGAAGTGAAATTAGTGGATAGCAAAGAAGCGAATGCCTGGTGTATGCCGGGGGGTAAAATCGTGGTTTATACCGGGCTTTTGCCGATTACGCAAAACGAGGCCGCTTTGGCAAATGTGATGGGGCACGAAGTAAGCCACGCATTGTTCAGCCATTCCAACGAACGGATGAGCCAAGGCTTGTTGGCGCAAGGTGTCAGCACGGCAGCCGATGCCGCACTGGCCATATCTAACAAATCAGCTGCCACCAGACAATTATTTTCCACTGCCATAGGGCTTGGCTCCCAGGTCGGTGTGATTTTACCGTTTTCGCGCAAGCACGAACTGGAGGCCGACCGTTACGGCATGATATGGGCGGCGATGGCCGGATATAACCCTCAGGAAGCCATTGGCCTTTGGCAAAGGATGCAGCAAATGGCAGGAAGCGGCTCCACGCCCGAATTCCTTAGCACCCACCCCGGCCCGGAAAAGCGTATCGAGCAGTTGCAGAAATATATGCCCGAAGCTTTAAAATACTATAAACCCATGGGAAAATAAGTTCATAAAGAACGCACTATTATCCCCATAACAGACCCAAAAAGAGAAATCCATATATTTTTAAGCATATTCAAAAGCTCTGCTGATTGTTAAAATCAGGGGGCTTTTTTGTTAAAATAAGCCTAAACTCGCCATTTTTCGCTAACTTTGTGTCCTTTAAATTACAAGATAGGCTAAAGGATTTTGTAAGTTTCTATAAATTTCACACTTCTATGATTCAATCAGTTTTTGAAAAATTGCAGTACGTAGACGAAAAAAATCTTTTAATCCAAGGGCTCCCCTCCTCTATCGAAAAGCAGTTCAGCAAATTATCTTTTGCCAAAAACATGACCCCGCTCCTCAAAGCAAGGAAGTTGGATTTTGCGCTGATATTCGCCGTAAACGAAAATCAGTTGAACCGCATTTTGGGCGACGTGATGCCCTCTTTAAAAGAGAATACAAAATTTTGGGTGGCATACCCAAAAGCTACATCTAAAATCGTTACCGACCTGAACCGCGAGCGCAGTTGGAACAAGTTGACAGATCAGGGTTATTCCGGCATTGACAATGTGGAACTCGACCATGTGTGGACGGCTACCCGTTTTGAAAAAAGTTGTGTTGTGAAAAAGGCAGCCACCAGCAAGAAACGACAGGTCGAAGTGGCATAATTTATTGGTTTTTGTTTGTGAAAAAGCTGTCCGGAATGGATAGCTTTTTTATTTATGTCAAGATTGTTCGTAGTTTTATCGCCACGTTTTTCTAAGACAGGGCTGAACTCAGTGCTAAAATGATAAGTTGTTTGAAATAACTTTGGTCAACGGTCAACACGCAAGGCCAAAGGTGAGACTAAGAGAGAAAGTGAATAGGCTTCTCATTTTGCATATCCACAAAATTTCGCATTTCGTATATCTTGAAGAAAAAAAGAGAGGATTTTAGTGAAAACCAATAAGATAAATGTTGTTGGGAGTTGAGAATGCTTCGTATATTTACGCGTTGTGTGCCATTTTGTAGAACAGCGTGCTAACTTGACAATTTGTATTTTGACAACGAAAATTACGACTGACTGACTAAACACGCAACCAGCGAAGCCGAAAACTGCGTTTTGAAAGAGTAGGCAAAAAAAATTCGAAATAACGAATGGGAAATTATGTAAACAATCACCTTATCGCAGGAGAGCAAGTAGAATTTGAAACATCTTATCATTGGATAATTTTTATTAGCCTTGTCAGTTTGCTGACTTTGGGAATTTATCCTTTTATCAAAAAGAAAACTGACGAGTTTGCTATTACTAACAAACGTATAATTATCAAGACAGGGCTTATTGCACGAAAGACACTTGAAATGAATTTGAGCAAAATTGAAAGCGTAAATGTTGACCAAGGAATTTTGGGACGCATTTTGGGTTATGGAACTATTAGAATTAATGGAACAGGTGGAACAAGAGAAACTTTTCCGAAAATTTTGAACCCATTAGAGTTTAGAAAAAAGTTTCAAGAATTTGACGTGTAGCACAAAAATATATAGTACCGTTTTTGGTCGGCTGACCAAAAACGGCACACAACAGGCAGTTTTGCAATAGTGCGGCTGACGGTCATAGACTCAACATTTGTGCTACTATTGAACTTTTGTGCTATATTCGGCTGACGAGCTTCAATTGCCGCACCATCGCAAAGCCGCTGGACGTAGAAGCAATAAATTCCGACACTTCCAAAATGTTAAGCTTTTTAAAACGACTTCTTTCGACAGACAGACCCGATGAGAAATTGGTAGCTGAAAATTTATTTGACAAAGCGCCATACTTGACTCCTTGGTATTTGCAAAAGGACAGGCCTGTTTTGTGTAAGAACGGCCGGCAATTAAATTTCAAATCAGAAAGCGAAACAATCACACTAAATGACAGTAAAAAGAATTGTTTAGGAGTAATTGAAATCTATTCCTACATCCTTCCAAGTGACGACAACCAATCCTTTTTAATATGGAGTAGAAGTTTAGAAAAATGCATCGGCTTGCAGACAATCACAATTTATTATTACAAGACAAAGAACTTAATAGTATTTGACAACAAAGACAAAGCAATTGTTGAGACGCAAAAGAGAAAGTTACATTTTCAGTTTAACTGTAAACCGGCATCAGTGTTTAATTTCCAGTTTAACCCCAACAACCACGAACAAAAGGTCGAATTCCCAGAAGATTTCAAAAAATTTAAACGAGCACTGTTAATTACAGAGCTTGACAACTTATACTACAACCCAAAACCAGACATGTTTTGGCATAATACAACTATTTTAGAATTACAGTTTGACACAGGTTGGATATTCAATTATCCTCAGGACTGGTTTAATAAAAGCAATGCCGACTTTGGTTATCAATGGATAACAAGGGCTATTAGGAATCCAAAAACAAATTTAATAGAGGGGCAAGGAATCCGAATTTCAGATTTTGTTCTTGACGAAACAGGCAAGCAACTACAAAAATAGTAATAACTTTTACGGCTGCTAACATTCGGTTTGGCAATATGGCGGCTGGACGAATATATCCTCGGCTTTTTACTCGCTGTTCAACTTCAGTTCCGGCTGATTTCTATGGAACAAAAAAATATATCTTTAGATTTTAATTAAGCTGATACGCACTGGTTATCCACAAACGGTTTATCATTCTTCCAAGCCTAGTTTCTAAATGAGGGTGAGCGAGTGGGCAGAACTCGGCGTAAACTACAAAACAAAAACAACTATTTGAAAAAACTTCGCTCCAAAGCCTTCGAGCCAACGGACAATGCACAAGGCCAAAGGCGGGAGGCACGAACAGGCAACCATATCATCTTCCCAAAACGTTTCTTCATCGAATCAATTATATATATCAACATTTTCTTTTTTCTTTCTACATTTACATGTTTCGCATAAAGAAACAGATTTTAGATTATGTTATTGATTAAAATTAATTTTTAAAGTATGATAAAACCAATTACGACCATGGCTTTATTGGCGGTTTCGCTCAGTACATTCGCGCAGCATTACGAATGGAAAGAAGCAAAAAGCAACGGATATACCTACAAATACGTAACCAACGACCCATCCAATGCACGTTTTTACACCTTGAAAAACGGCTTAACAGTCATTCTCAGCCCGACACCGAAAGACCCGCGTATCCAGGCTTACGTTGCCGTGAAAGCGGGAAGCAAAACAGACCCTGCCACCAACACCGGATTGGCGCATTATCTGGAACACATGATGTTCAAAGGAACGGACAAATACGGCTCTTTAGATTGGAGCAAGGAAAAGCCGGAACTCGACAAAATAGACGATTTGTACGAACAATACAACAAAACAAAAGACGAGGCACTGCGTAAAACGATTTATAAAAAAATTGATTCGATTTCAGGAGTAGCAAGCAGATATGCCATTGCCAACGAGTACGACAAAATGATGTCGGGAATGGGTGCGCAGGGAACAAACGCGTGGACAAGTTTCGAGGAAACCGTTTACACCGATGATGTGCCTTCAAGCTCGGTGGATAAATATCTTGCTGTTCAGGCGGAACGTTTCAGAAATCCGATTCTCAGAATTTTCCATACCGAACTGGAAGCGGTTTACGAAGAGAAAAACCGTTCATTGGACAATGACGGAAGTATTGTTTTTGAAACTCTGTTTTCCAATCTTTTCAAAAATCACAATTACGGATTGCAGACGACTATCGGAACGGTGGAACATTTGAAAAATCCGTCTTTGGTGGAAATCCGCAAGTATTTCCACACCTACTACGTTCCGAATAATATGGGCATCGTGATGTCGGGAGATTTCAATCCCGATGAGGTGATTGCGAAAATAGACAAGGATTTTTCTTATATGCAGAGCAAACCGGTTCCTAAATATACCTTTCAGCCTGAAGTGCCCTTTAATGCTCCGGTTGTAAAAGAGGTTACAGGCCCCGATGCGGAAAGCGTAACCATCGGGTTCAGGCTTCCGGGCAATAAGGACAAAGACGTTCTTTTGGCTGATTTGGTGGGTTCGATTCTTACCAACGGGAAAGCAGGTCTGATGGATTTAAATCTGGTTAAAAAGCAAAAACTGTTGAGAGCAAGTGCTTTCACTTATACGTTGATTGACCACGGAATCCTTTATCTTTCCGGTTCTCCAACGGCAGGACAGTCTTTGGATGAGGTGAAATCATTGATGTTGAATGAAATTGACAATCTTAAAAAAGGAAATTTCGATGATGACTTGATTCCATCAATCGTGAACAATATTAAAAAGCAGAAAATTCAGGAAACTGAAAATTACGGTGACAGAGCGAATATTTTGGTGAACGCTTTCACTTCTGAATTAGACTGGAAAACGCAGGTGGCTTATGTGAACGACCTTTCCAAAATCACCAAAGCGGATGTTGTGGCTTTTGCCAATAAATATTTGGGCGACAACAATTACGTTGCTGTTCTGAAAAGAAAAGGCGAACGTAAAGACCTTCAGAAAATCGAGAAGCCAACAATTACACCCGTGGAAACCAATGCAAACAAGCAATCGGCTTTCGTGAAAATGATTGAAGAAATGCCTGCCAACCCTGCAAAACCGGTTTTCCTTGATTTTGATAAAGATATTCAGAAATCAAAAATCGGAAAAGCAGAAGTTTTATACGTTCCGAATAAAGACAATTCTTTGTACAGATTGAGATACCGTTACAAAATCGGTTCTTTGAACGATTTGAAAATGCCGATTGCGACGCAGTATCTTCAGTTTTTGGGAACGGGTAAAAAATCAGCGGAGCAAATTTCAAAAGAATTTTATAAAATCGCTTCAAGTTTCAATGTAAGTACAGCTGAGGATTACACAACCGTTACAATCGAAGGCTTACAGGAAAATTTCGAGCAAGCCGTAAAATTATATGAAGATTTGGTTTTAAATGTAAAAGCGGATGATGATGCTTTGAAAGCCCTGAAAGCAAGACTTAACAAAGCAAGAACCGACGCAAAACTGAACAAAGGAGCGATTCTTCAGGGATTGACAAGTTATGCACTGTACGGAGCGAAAAATAAATTCAACAATACCCTTAGTAATGCGGAATTGGATGCCATTTCATCTTCTGAACTGGTTTCAAAAATCAAGAATTTGAACAAATGCGAGCAGACTATTATTTATTATGGCCCTGCTTCATTGAATGATTTGACTTTAAAACTGAAAAAACTTCACGCTGTTCCGGTAGCATTTGCACAACCTGCTCCAGCGAAGGCTTTCACGCAGGTTCAGCAAACTAAAAATCAGGTGTTGTTTGCCGATTACGATATGGTTCAGGCAGAAACAAGATGGATTAGAAACACTGAAAAATACGATCCCAAAAATGCTACTTTGGTGAATGTTTTCAATAATTATTTCGGCGGAGGAATGGGTTCTATTGTATTCCAGACAATCCGCGAAAGTAAGGCGTTGGCTTATAGCACCTACGGTGTTTATGTTTCTCCTTCCAAAAAAGCGGATGATTATTATATGATGAGTTATGTGGGAAGTCAGGCAGATAAATTCAAAGAAGCGACTTCCGCGATGAACGAACTGCTTACCACAATGCCGGAACTTCCTGCCAACTTTGAACTCGCGAAAAGCCAGGTGAAAGATGATATCCGAACGGAAAGAATCACGCAGGACGGAATCATTTTTCGTTATCTTGCCGCACAACAGTTGGGATTGAAAGACGATGTCAGGAAGCAGGTTTATACTTCTGTAGACGGCGTTCAGATGAATGACTTGAAGCAGTTCCACCAGACGCATTTCTCAGGAAAACCTTATACGTATGCTATTGTGGCTTCCGAAAAGAAAGTTTCCGAAGAAGAAATGGAAAAATTAGGCGAGGTGAAGAAAATTTCTTTGGAAGATATTTTCGGATACTAATAATTGTTAGCCATAATCCAGCTTAAAAAGCCCTCATAGGTTTTGGATACCTATGAGGGCTTTAAAAATGAGATTCGTATAATACGAATGCGCCATACGAGTCATTCCCCATTATATTGTTAAAAGAACCCTGTATTAAAATAATAAGTTGTCACTTGAAACGGCTAACTTCGGGCAATATCACTCCGAGTCAATATTCAACGCACAAGGCCAACAATTAGGCTCGGAAAGGAAGAAAAAAACAGAATTTATGCGCGCAGATGTAGAAAGCTATTTACCATCAAAACCACGTTACGAGATTTTAGACGGCCTGCGGGGCGTTGCCGCAATGATTGTTGTAGGTTTTCATTTGTTTGAAACATATTCAAAGGGTCCGGCATTCCAATTATTAAATCACGGATACCTCGCGGTAGATTTTTTCTTTTTGCTTTCGGGCTTTGTTATTGGCTACGCTTATGACGACAGATGGAACCGGATGTCCACCTGGGAATTTTTCAAACGTCGCCTGGTGCGCCTACACCCCATGGTGATTATGGGCACTGCCATCGGCGCATTGTTATTCTATTTTGGCGACAGCGCCGCGTTTCCCCTCATCAGCCAAACACCTTGGTGGAAAATGTTATTGATGTTTTTGCTTGGCTGCACCATGCTCCCCGCGCTTGTAAAATGGGACATACGCGGTTGGCAGGAAACCAATTCCCTTAATGGCCCTACTTGGTCGCTCATGTGGGAATATCTCGCAAATATTCTCTATGCGTTGTTTGTGCGCCGTTTTTCCAAAACAATGCTGGCGTTGCTCGTATTGGCATCTGCCTGTCTTACCATAGATGTCGCATTAAACATAGATTTATTTGGTTTACTAACAAACAGAAAAGATGCGGCTTACACCGTTATCGGCGGATGGAGCATCACAGCTGAACAATGCTATATTGGCATAGTACGGCTATTTTACCCTTTCTTCTGCGGGCTGTTGCTTTCGCGCGTACACAAAGTTGTCAAGATAAAAAACGGTTTTTGGTGGTGCTCATTATTGATAACGGCAGTGTTGGTCATGCCCCGCATAGGTGGTGAAACAGATGTATGGAAAAACGGGCTATACGAAGTAATATCCATCCTGCTGATTTTTCCGATAATCGTAAGCATAGGCGCAGGAAGTGATATAACAGGAAAGCGCAGTATAGCCTTATGCAAATTTCTGGGTGAAATATCTTATCCGTTATATATAACGCATTTCCCGCTTATCTATATACAAATTGCCTGGGCCTCAAACCATCCTGATATGCCAACGGCCACGCATATTTGCGTTGGGGTTTCGCTCTTTATCTTATCTATTGGTTTAGCCTACGCTTCCTTAAAGGTTTACGACCTGCCCATACGGGAATGGTTGCGGAAAAAGTTTCTTGTAAGGAAATAGGGCTTTTCTTATCTATCAAGCTTCCAAGCGCGATCAGGCGAGCAGACAAAACCAGCGGCGTTAAAATAATTGTTCCCTGAAATAACTAATTTCAGGGAAGGCTCGGCGAGAAAAAGAATGGCTATAAGATATTATTTTAAAAACTTGGCAAGACCTCTACCCGCTACGGCATAAGATTCACCAATCCACCAACTTGACGCAAAATCGGTGCCCATCGGCATTTTGCCTTTTGCATCTTCTATGCTGATAACAGCCACCACATTATTCCTGTTTTGTGTTTCTACAATAGTTGCCATACCATCAACATAGGCACTACCACGTGCCACCCCTACATTAAAGCCCGGTTCAATGAAAGTGGTATTAAAAATGATGGTATACTTTGCAGATGCGTCAATGGTCTTTTTACTGTAATCCGTGAAAAGCTTTATAAATTTCGGTCATACGCCGTAGACCGCTCTGCCTTCCACTGTTTCTCCCATTCTTCGGCTTTTGCTTGGTCTTTCTTAGCCGCTTCTGTTTTTCTTTTTTCTATATACTCCTGCTCGCTTAGCTTACCCACTTTCAAATCCTTGTCGTAAGTAAATTCGATGTTCACAGACGACTCATTTTTTAATATGTTCTGGTCGCCTGAGTTAATTTTATTTTTTGTGCTTGCAAGACAGTACAAGATAACAGCAATAGCAAAGTCACTGTGTACATTAGCTTTTGCTTCATGGTGTGATGGTTTTTAGGATAAATAAGAATTTGTTATACGGCAATGTATTAAATGCAAATTACGACATCTTTAAAGCGGCCTAAATTTTTATTTCCTGTATTTGAAAAACAAAATCTGGTAAAGTTTAAAGGAAGTTGTTCGCCGAAATAACTAAACTCGAGAAATACTCTCCGCGTCAACAACCAACGTAGAAGGTCAATGGTTAGCCCCGAAGAGAAAAGAAAACTGATAAGGTTTCGGAAACTTTATAGATTCAATCAAAAACATAAAAAAAGGCCGCTTCATAAGCGGCCTGTGTATATCAGGTTAAACCTTTACGGATTATGCCTTTGCAGACTTCCTTCCTTTTTTAGCGGGTGCTTTTTTAGGGGCGGCAGTCGCTTTCTTCACTACGCTGGCCTTTTTTGCAGCAGCTTTCTTTTTAGCGGCTGTTTTGGGTGCTTGTGCAGCAATTTTTTCAGCCTCGTCGATAGCGGCATGGGCAGCAGCCAAACGTGCGATGGGCACACGGAACGGAGAGCAGCTCACGTAGCTCATGCCAATTTCGTGGCAGAACTCAACGCTTTCGGGATCACCACCGTGTTCACCGCAGATACCTACTTTCAGTCCGGGCTTGGTCTCGCGACCACCGTGCGTACCGAGTTTCAACAATTCACCAACGGCCACCTTGTCAATAGTCTGGAACGGATCGGCAGGTAAAATGCCTTGCTCCAGATATTCCGGTAAGAAAGAACCGATGTCGTCACGGCTGAAACCGAAGGTCATTTGCGTAAGGTCATTTGTACCATAGCTGAAGAAATCAACATGCTTGGCCATGCTTGGCGCCTTGAAGGCAGCACGCGGGATTTCAATCATCGTACCATAAAGGAACGGAACGGCTTTGAGCTTGAACTTGGCGCAAACCTCTGCATGAACCCTGTCCACAATCTTACGCTGGTGTACCAGTTCGTTAGGTGTGCAGGTAACAGGTATCATGATTTCGGGAGATGCCTTTTTCTTTTCTTTGATAAGCTCGGCAGATGCTTCTAAAATAGCACGAACCTGCATTTCGGTAATTTCAGGATAAGTAACACCCAACCTTACACCGCGGTGGCCCAACATCGGGTTGTTTTCCTTTAGGCCTGCGATGCGTTGGTCAAGCACTTCCCTGCTTATTTTCAGCACCTTGCTAAGTTCTTCCAATTTATGTTCATCATGCGGAACAAATTCGTGCAACGGGGGATCGAGCAGACGGATAGTAACAGCCTTGCCTTTCATCACTTCCAAAGTGGCTTTTACGTCTTTCTTCACGAAACCGAACAACTCGTCAAGCGCTACCCTTCTTTCAGCCTCGGTAGAACTCATAATCATCTTGCGGAGCAAGAACAACGGTTTTTCGCTGCCTTCGCCATAGAACATGTGCTCTGTGCGGAAAAGACCGATACCATCTGCACCGAAAGACAATGCCTGTGCGGCATCCTTGGGCGTGTCGGCATTGGTACGAACGGCCAAACGCTTGTGGGCGTCCACCAGTTTCATCAATTCAGTGTAAGCCTTGTTCTTTTGCAAATCAACATCAGTAAGCGGCAATTTACCTTCATAAACCAGCCCTTTCGTGCCGTTCAGCGTAACCCAGTCACCTTCTTTTATCGTAGCACCGCTCTTGGTGATGAGTACTTTTTCTTTACCTTTTATTTCAATATCGCCACAACCTACGATACAGCATTTACCCCAACCACGGGCAACGAGCGCCGCGTGAGAAGTCATACCGCCTTTGGAAGTGAGAATGGCTTGTGCTTTGTGCATACCGTCCACATCTTCGGGAGAAGTTTCTTCGCGCACGAGGATGACCTTTTCACCTTTGGCAGCCCAGGCCACGGCATCTTCAGAAGAAAATACCACACGACCTAACGCACCACCAGGGCCGGCAGGCAGACCTTTGGCAATGGCTTTCGAAGTAGCTTCAGCCTTAGGATCAATCATCGGCAGAAGTAATTCTACCAATTGGTTAGGCGCTACGCGCTTGATGGCAGTTTTAGCGTCAATCAATTTTTCACGATACATTTCTGCGGCCATGCGTACGGCGGCCACGCCATTCCGCTTACCTACACGGCATTGGAGCATGAACAGCTTACCTTTTTCAACGGTAAACTCGATGTCCTGCATATCCTTGTAGTGATTTTCCAAACGAGCTTGTATTTTGTTCAGTTCCTTATATACTTTAGGCATTGCCTTTTCTAAAGAAACAAAATTCTTGCTTTGGTCGTTTTTGGAATATTCGTTCAAAGGAGAAGGAGTGCGGATTCCAGCCACAACGTCCTCGCCTTGTGCATTTACCAGATATTCACCATAAAACTTGTTTTCGCCGGTACCGGGGTTAC
The DNA here is from genome assembly GCA_047601605.1 of Niabella sp. Taxonomy (GTDB): domain Bacteria; phylum Bacteroidota; class Bacteroidia; order Chitinophagales; family Chitinophagaceae; genus Niabella. The sequence goes on along the minus strand of JASGIU010000001.1, from coordinate 502,092 downwards.
GGGAGAAAGCCACACCCGTGTTACAATCTTCGCCCATATTACCGAATACCATTGCCTGAACGTTCACGGCAGTGCCCCATTCGTCAGGAATTTTTTCGATGCGGCGATATTCCACGGCACGCTTACCGTTCCAGCTTCCGAACACGGCGCCCACGCCGCCCATCAGTTGTTTCCAGGGATCTTCGGGAAACTCTTGTTTCAGGTGCTTTTTAATCAGTTTCTTGAACTCTACAACTAACCCTTTCAAATCTGCAACGGTCAGTTCGGTGTCGTTCTTGTAACCTTTTTCAGATTTAACCTCTTCGAGCAATTCGTCCATGATTTTGCGGATGCCGATGCCTTGTGCAGGTTCCAGCCCTCCGGCTTTTTCCATTACCACGTCGGCATACATCATCACCAACCTGCGGTAAGCATCATAAGCAAACCTTTCATCGTTAGTGGAGGCAATCAATCCCGCAATCGTTTTTTCGGTAAGACCGATGTTCAGCACGGTGTCCATCATGCCCGGCATTGACTTGCGCGCGCCGGAACGCACGGAAAGCAGCAAGGGGTTTTTCAGGTCGCCGAATTTTTTGCCCATCAGTTTTTCAACACTGCCCAAAGCTTTTTGGATTTGCTTTTCCAACTCTGCTGGGTATTTCTTTTTATTGGCATAATAATAGGTACACACTTCTGTGGTAATCGTGAACCCGGGAGGTACCGGGAGCAACAAATCAGGGTGTCCTGCCATCTCGGCCAGATTGGCGCCTTTACCTCCTAAGAGGTTCTTCATTGACTCGTTGCCGTCGGCCTTTCCGCCACCGAACGAGTACACATACTTCTTTTCTTTAGCCATTTTAATGATTGATTTAAATTCGGCGGTAAAGTTAATCTGTTATTTTGTCACAATACCACCATGAAAAATGATACTTATCAGGTTTTTATGTGATTGATGTTATTTTTTCACAAAACTGAGCAAATAAACGCAATAATTTTTATTAGGCGGGCATCGTTTTGTCATTCCCTGCCCAGATTTATTATAATTTAATATGCTATTAATAATTAATTATGGCATGGAGCGGACAAGACTCCTTTCGTCATAAAATTTTTCAAATTCTTTTTTTAAGTTTTTTATACTCATGGTAATTGTAGTAATTTAGGCGAAATTTTTTACAACAATGGAAATTATAACAGAAGCCCGCAAGCCACATCCTAATGGCAAAGACATTTTTGTGTTTACTTTACAAAACAGCATGGGAACAAAAGTAAAAATTACAAATTATGGCGCTATCATAATGGCGATAAAATTACGCAAATCTGACGGAACATATAATGATATTGTTTTGGGATTTGACGAGCCGTCGGATTATTGGTCAGCAGAATACCTGAAAAACTATCCTTATTACGGTGCGGCGGTAGGTCGGGTGGGCAACCGTATCGCACCGGATTATTTTACCATAGATGGGGAAAAATATGTGCTGAACACCGACCGCGACGGCTATCAGCTTCATGGCGGCGTGGAAGGGTTTGACAAAAAAGTGTGGGACGTTGTTTCAAAAGATGACGACAAACTCGTGCTGCAATATGTGAGCCCGGACGGCGAAGAAGGCTATCCCGGCAAGCTGACCGTTAAAATTGTTTTTTCGCTTTCGGATGACAATGAACTTAGTTATGAATATTTTGCCGAAACGGACAAGCCCACGATTGTGAACATGACGCACCATAGCTACTTCAATCTGAACGACGGGCAAAGGGACATTCATGATACTTTTATCAGATTGGCCTCTTCACAATATTTAGAGCAGGATGAAAATTTTTGTGTTACCGGAAAAGTGCTTCCCGTGGCGGGCACGCGCAACGACTTTAGCCAATTCCGCACGACCGGAAGCATCCCCAACCCCGAAAACGGGATAGACATCAGTTTTCCGTTGGATAAGCAAGGCATCGAAAAAATGGCCGCCGAAGCCTACAGCGGTAATACAAAACTGGAGATTTTCACGACCGCGCCACTTGTGCATCTCTACAACGCAAGCGGCTCACCGAGCATCACGGGAAAGGGCGGACGGCAGTACAAACCGTTTTATGGTTTTTGCATAGAAACACAAATTCATCCCAATGCCATCAATATCCCCAGCTTCCCCAACGTGGTGCTAAGGCCGGGCGAAACATATCATACAAAGACGGTGTATAAATTCACACAGAAATAAAAATGAAAAAAGCCGTTCCAAATCAGGGACGGCTTTTTTAGTTAAAAAACATGACAATCATTAGTTATAATTACTATGCCAATTAAGCGTCAGATGTACCGCTTTGGCTCATTCTTTATCTCAATCCTGCCGCCTCGGCTGTAATCAACGCCCTTCCATCAGCATCTCTAAAAACAATTTGATTCCCTGTAATCGAATAACTTTTGATTAGTTCCAGTGCACCCATAAGCGAAGCTTCCAATTTCGCAGTTGTTACACAAGCGGCGTTGGTTATAATAAGAGAAGTAAAACTGATAGCATTATTGCTCCCCTCTTTTACCGTAAAAGATATTTTGTTACAACCGGCATCTGCACCAGCATTTTGCATATCCACAAGATTGATGTTTGTTTTTGCGCTTGCTAGTTCTTCATAAGTAGCTCCGGGTAAGGTTTCCAACATCCATTGCTGCTGAATGTTTTTTGTGTCAGTTGCATTTTTACTTCGGCTGCAAGCTAAAAAAGTAAAAAGGCTTGCTACTACAAACAACGTTAAAATAGATCTATTCATGGGTCTAAAATTTATTGCTTTTTGATCAAGAGACCATTCAAAAATACAAAACAAATACAATAAGGCAATTCCAATAGAAATGCAGCACATATTATCATAAATGAACAGGGTTATCTATTTTTGGGCATCATGAACCGCAAATCAATTTCCCGAATAGCTTGGGCATTCGTGGTTTTGTTAGCGATTGAGTTATAAATTTCCCCTTCCCATCAATCTTTCCTTACCCCAAATTTTTTCAGTATATCTTCCATCAGGCACCATTTGGTAAAGGCAGACTGGAAAAGATTAGCCCCGACAAATGCCGTGAACCAAAGCCAGTTTTGATTCACATATACCGCCAGTAAAAGACTGATAAGCACTAAGGCTCCGGCAATAGCCCTGATCATTCGGTTCATCATCATTAAATATATTTTTCAGTGGATAATGTTGTTACATGTATTTTGGACAGAAAAGGCTGCTTTTCATTATAGTGCTCTATGGATTCATAAACCCCGTTAACCTGCTCTTCGGGAACCATTGCCCAAAAAAGGAGGGAATCAGTTTCCGACAGGTTGCTGGCAAACCAATTGTCGCCGCTGGACTGTTCTTTGGCCGAGTCATTTTTATAGCCTCTGACGGGCATGTAAGAAAAAGCCTTTACGCCCGACCGGATGAGCAGCGTTTTTATTTTTTCTTCAAAGGCTTCAACCGCTGTGATAATAAGTAGTTTCATTCGTATTTTTTTTATATGGTCTTTATGGTCTGTATAAACCTATAAGGTTTTTAAAACCTTATAGGTCTTTGTTGCAGGTCTTTTCGAACCTATTCCACATCGTCGTCCAACATTGCCTGCTGTTGCTGCTTATCCCATTTCTTTTTCTCAGTTTTATAATAAATGAGTGGTATCACAATAAGCGTGAGCAATGTGGATACGATAGCTCCGAACACCAATGAAATGGCCAATCCCTGGAAGATCGGATCAAATAAAATGATAACAGCCCCGATAACTACGGCTCCTGTAGTCAGCAATATAGGAGTGGTACGAACGGCCCCGGCATCTATAATAGCTTGCTTGATAGGGATACCTTCTTTTAACCGTATCTCAATAAAATCGATCAATAATACGGAATTGCGAACCATCACCCCGGCAAGCGCGATCATGCCGATGAAAGAAGTGGCGGTAAAGAATGCACCCAACAGCCAGTGCCCCAACACAATACCAATAAGTGACAACGGAATGGCCACCATCATCACTATGGGCGTGCGGAAATTTTGGAACCAGCCTACGATCAGCATATATATGATAATGATCACGACCATAAATGCTGCGCCGAGGTCACGGAATACCTCCAGTGTTATCTGCCATTCACCGTCCCATTTCACTGTGAAGTTGTCCTCCTGTTCCGGCTGCCCCATGTACAGATCACTGATTGTATAGCCTGTCGGCAATTGTATCTTTTTCAATTTTTCTTCCATACCCAAAATAGCGTAAGCCGGGCTTTCCAGTTTGCCTGCCATGTCTGCCAGCACATATACCACGCGCTTTTGATCTTTCCGGTAAATACCTTTCTGTAAACTATCCGTTCTTACTTTCACCAGATCGCTGACAGGCACCATGCCCATCTGTCCTTTTACTTTCAGGGAAGTAATATCCTGAACGGATGTTTTATCCGCATCGCCCAGCTTCATAACGATATTCACCGGGTTGCTCAACCGCTCATCATACAGTGTGGAGATAGGATATTCGCCCAAAAGATAAGTAAGGTTGCCTACCAGTTGTTGTGGAGCAATTCCGTTCAGGATGCTCTTTTCTTTATCGGCTATTAATTTGTATTCAGTTTGCGGCGCTTCCACCATCCAGTCCACATCCACCACATCATTCGTTTTGTTCAGGATGTTCATTACCTGCTGGGCTACTTTAACCTGTTTGTCATAATCCGGGCCATAAACTTCTGCAACAATGGTTGAAAGTACAGGTGGGCCTGGTGGTACTTCTACCACTTTTACATTCGCATTGTATTTTTTAGCTATCTTTTGAATTTCGGGGCGCATGCGTTTGGCGATGTCATGGCTCTGCTTGCTGCGATCTTCCTTATGCTTCAGGTTTACCTGGATGTCAGCAGTGTTGCTCTGTCCTCTGTTATCATAGTGCCTTACCAACCCGTTGAAGGTTATTGGCGCGGAAGAGCCTGCATAATTCTGATAATTGACTACTTCGGGCACCGTGACCAGGTATTGAGAAATTTCTTCCGCAATAGCAGATGTCCTTTCAAGTGTTGTTCCTTCGGGCATATCTATCACCACCTGTATCTCGTTCTTGTTGTCGAAAGGCAACATCTTCACGGCTACCCATTTGGTAAAGAACGCCATAATGGCCAAAACCAATAATACTACTGTTGACAACATCATTATCCAACGGCGCCTGCGTTTTTCAAGCAGGGGTAGTTCTATTCTTTTATATATTTTATAGATACGGCTGGTTTCAAATCCCTGTTCTTCTTTATGATGCTCCTTTTCTTTTACACGAAGCAGGTGATAAGCCAGGTAAGGTGTGATGGTTAATGCGATGAACAACGACAGCATCATGGCAATGGAAGCTCCAATAGGCATCGGGCTCATGTACGGCCCCATCATACCTGATACGAAAGCCATCGGCAATATAGCCGCTATAACTGTGAACGTGGCCAGTATAGTAGGATTGCCCACCTCGTTGATGGCATAAATAGCCGCCTGCTTAAAAGGTAGCCTCCGGTTATGAAAATGCCGGTGCATGTTTTCGGCTATGATAATGCTATCATCCACCACAATGCCCACTACAAAAACCAATGCGAACAACGTGATACGATTAAGCGTATAGCCCAGTACATAATAACTGAACAGCGTTAACGCGAAAGTGAGCGGCACTGAAAAAAACACCACAAGGCCTCCCCTCCATCCCATTGCCAACATCACCAATGCTGTAACTGCCAGTATGGCTACACCAAGATGCATCAGCAATTCGGAAACCTTGTGGGACGCGGTTTCTCCATAGTTCCTTGTTACTTCCACATGCACATCGTCCGGTACCAGAGTCTTTTTCAGATCTGATACTTTGTCCAATATCTTTTCAGATATTTTCATGGCATCCGCCCCTTTTACCTTTGATACAGCAAGCGTTACCGCCGGGTAGGATGATGGGAATTTCTTGCTAGCCTCCTCCCCTTTCGCATAGCCAAAACTCACATAGTTGGCAGGGGAAGATGGGCCATCCTCCACCTTTGCTACTTCGCGCAGGTAAACGGGCATGCCCTGCATATTACCCACAACAAGGTTTTCTACATCTTCAGCAGTTGACAGGAACTGGCCCGTGGTCAGCAAATATTCTACATCATTATTTACAAAACTTCCCGATTGGCTGCTTCCGTTATTGGCGTCCACCATCTGCATAATGGTCAGCGGGTCAACCTGGCTTCCGGCCATTTTATCTTTATCCAGTATGATCTTTAGCTGGCGCGGTGTGCCGCCAATTACGCTGGCAAGAGATACATCTTTTACTTTCTTGATCTCTGAAGACAGCTCCTCACCTATCTGGCGTAGCTGGTAACTATCATATTTATCGCTCCAAAGCGTAAGGGCAAGCATGGGCACATCATCAATACTGCGCGTTTTGACTATAGGCTCAGTTACGCCTTTTGGGAAAGACATTTTATGTTTCATCAGCTCATCGTACAGTTTTACATACGACCGCTCTACATCTTCACCAACGTAGAACTGCACAATGATCATGGCACGTCCGTTCATAGCCATGCTATGGATATGCTCCACCCCTTTTATATTGGATATTATTTTCTCCAGCGGTTTTACTACCCTGCTTTCCACTTCGTTAGGACTGGCGCCGGGATAACCCACCATCACATCCGCCATCGGTATAATGATTTGCGGTTCTTCTTCCCTGGGTATAAGCGTTGAGCTGTAAACGCCGATGATCATTAACCCGATCATCAGCAAGATCGTCAACTTGGATTGTATGAAGAACCCGGCAATACGACCTGATATTCCTTCCTGCATATTTTATGGTATTTGTAAGATAATTTTATAATGAAAATCGAAAGTGTCTTAAAAGTATTGTCAGCCTGTCTAACGGACTTCTTCCGGAGAGCCTGTCAGAAGCGAATAATTTTTAGTTATCAATATTTCGATAAGCTGATATGACAGCCTAATCAATATACAAAACAGCCTCTTATTTTATTTTTACTTTTACACCGTTGAATAATTTGCCGTCAGCTGAAACGATATATGATTCGGTATCATTTAATCCTGAAAGCACCTCTGTCATATCGCCTGAAACCTTACCTGTTTTTACCCAACGCAACACTGCTGTATTACTACTGCTTACCGTATATACTCCTTTTAGTTGTCCATTTTCTACAAGTGCGGAAGTGGGTACAACAACAGTCTCGTGCGAACCCGGACTTTCGGCAATGCTTCTTTTAAAAGGAAACTGAACGCTTACGAACATGCCGGGCAGCAAGTCCTTGGAAGAAGACAGGTTTACTTTTACCAGGTATTGCCCGCCTGTATTGGTTGAAGACAGGCTTATTTCTGATACGGTGCCAGGTATTTGCTGCCCGGTGGTTTTAAGGGTTGCTATAACTGCCATACCTTGTTTTATACGGGTGATATCCGCTTCAGGCACCAATACCTGGGCCTGCAGCAGGCCCGGCGCTTCTATGCTTAATAACGGCATACCCGGTGTAGCCATATCGCCCTGTTCCGCATATTTTGCGGTAATCACCCCGCTTATAGGAGCACTGATATTGGTATAACGGTATTGAGCCTGTACTTCGCTCCGCATCATACGGGCAGCGTCCAGTCCGGCCTTTGCCATTTCGTAGCGGGCTTGCATATCGTCCATTTCTTTCCGGGAAGCGCTGTTTGTTTTAAACAGGTTCTCAAAACGTTCATAGTCTTTTTTAGCAATGTTGAAGTTTGCCTGTGCCTGTGCTATCTGCGCGTTGGCCTGCCCTCCTTTTGCTTCTATATCACTGCTGTTGATGCTTACGAGTATCTGTCCTGCATTAACCTTCTGCCCTACAGAAACTTTTAAGCTGGTGATATAGCCCATCATGCGTGTGCTGACATCAACTGCATTTTTGGCAACCAGCCGACCGCTTGCCGTTGCATAGGACATGGATCCGTCTCCACTCACTTTATTTAAAGTAACCGGCACCGGCTTTTCTTCGTCCACTTTCTTTTTACCGGAAGAACAGCTATTAAGCAAAGCCCAGGCGAATAAAAAACTGATTGATACTATTAGTTTATTCATTTGTTTTCTGTTTATCATGATGAATGGTGAGATATCGGGAAGCGCCTTTATTGTTAAGAAAGCACCTCTATGTTTTAGTTTAAAAATTTGAAATGGGCCGCGGCTACATTATATTCGAAAATGGCCTGCTGATATTCAAGCTCTTTCTGCGACATCTGTGTTTCGGCCATTAGCAGGTCGGTTGTTTTTTCCAAACCCTGGCCGAACCGGTTCTTGCGGATCCTGTAAGCTTCCTTTGCCTGTTCCCATGCCTGCTTGCCCAAAGAGACCTTATTGGCGGCGTCCAGTACCTGCCTGTATGATTTGTTCAATTCCAACTGGCTTTGCTTCTGATACTGGGCAATCCCGGTTTCGGCCTTATTAAGCTCTGCCCGGTATTTGCTTTGCTCACTTTTGGAACGAAGGCCGTCGAACAGGTTCCAGGAAAGCTGTATGCCAGCCATGTAACCGTTGGCCCCGAACTGCATCGCACTCTTGTCGTACATTTCAAAACTGCCAAAGGCGTTTAAGCGGGGCAAGGATTTTGACCGTGCAGATTTGAGCATGTAATCATATATCTCCAGCGACTTGTCGTAAGACTGCAGATCCTTGCGGGATTTATTCAATTGCGGATGGGTATCTGGGAAAAGTTGTGGCTCATATACCAATTCATTTTCCGGCTTGAATACTTTCTCTCCGTAATCTTCGTTCAGTAAAAAAGAAATATAATCCGAAGCGTTCCTGATATTGGATCTTGCCATTTGTAACTGGTTTTCTATCTCTGTTACGCGCACGCCAACCTGCAGCACATCGGCCTGCTGCACCAATCCGTTCTTATAATATTGATCTATCATGGCTTTATGGGCAAGTGTTGCCTGCCGGGCTGTATAAAGCGCTTCAAGCATTTTATAGGATAGCTGCAATTGCATGTACGCTTTATTTGCTTCAAATTGCAGATAATCTTTTGTCCATTCAGCTTTGAGGCGATGCACCGTTGTTTTTACCTGTCCTGCTTTTTTCTGGTATACGGCATCCATATTAATGATAGGCTGCTGCACCTCCAGCTTAGTGGCAAAATTGCTCACGCTGCCCGGATCGTTCAGGTTGGCCGGATCAAAATCGCTCATGGTAACGCGCGCCTGATTAAGCTTTGAGCCGAAAGCCATGAGGGGGTTATTCGTAGCCATTGCTGTGTAAGAAGCCGTAACATTAGGCAGGTACATAGCGCGTGATTGTAGCAACTCTGCCTCAGCGGTTTTAACATCCTGTTCCTGCAGGCGCACCTGCAGGTTTTGCGACTCAATTTTTCCTAACAACTCTGTCAACGAGATGGTAATTGAGTCCTGCGCTCCTATCCGGAACATTGGCAGTAATAATAGAATCGTAATTAAACCCTTCATCTTTCATTTATTTACCGCGAAACTATAGTTCCCTTTTTTCCGTTATTGTAACATTGGTTACAATACAAAAGAGATATTCTTTTATGATCATAAATGAACAGGCTTATTTATTTTTGGGCATCATGAACCGTAAATCAATTTCCCGTATAGCCTGGACATTCGTGGCTTTGTTATCGATAGTTATCAAATCAGTATCTTATTTTCCAGCTATTGTTGAAAAATATTACACGTATGGTATCTATCCGATAATCAGCCGTATACTACGGATATTACTGGGCTGGATTCCTTTCAGCATCGGGGATATTTTTTACAGCTTGATTATAATATGGCTCATCCGTAAGATCTTCATACTTATAAAAAGAATAAAGGCAAGGCAAATAAACCGCAGCGCCTTGTGGCCTTTTGTCAAACAATTTGTTTTTATTTTTTTATGGATTTACGTCATTTTCTACGGGCTTTGGGGGCTCAATTATTCCAGAACCGGCATATCTGCACAACTATCATTAGCAGAAAAAACCTATACCACAGCGGATTTGGACACACTGACCACGCTGCTACAACAAAGGCTAAATCAATACGCAGGCGTACTGACACCAACAATGCGGAATTCGCTTAGAAAGCACAAGAACTTATTTAACGAAGCTTCCAAAGCGTATAAAATAGCGGAGAAGAAATATCCATTTTTACAGTATTCACCTATTTCCGTCAAGCCCTCTATTTTCAGTTATCTGGGCAACTATCTTGGCTTTCAGGGTTATTATAATCCTTTTTCGGGAGAAGCACAGGTAAACACCACCATCCCGTCTTTTGAAGAACCTTTTGTAACCACACATGAAATAGCGCACCAATTAGGTTATGGGAAAGAAAACGAAGCGAATTTCGTAGGCTTTCTTGCGTGCCGTTTACATCCTTCACCCGATTTTAAATACTCGGTTTATTATGACATGTATCATTACAGTATAGGGGAACTTTACCAACGCGACAGTGTATTGGCCTTGCGCAAGGACTCGCTCCTGCACCCGCAAGTATTAAAGGACAGGAAGGCTTATCGGGAATTTTACAAAAAATACAGAAACCCGTTTGAACCAGTCATCACCTGGGCATATTCCCATTTTTTGAAAGCCAACAACCAGCCCAACGGAAAAGAAACGTATGACGAAGTGGTTGTTTGGCTCGTGGCGTATTATAAAAAATATAATGATATTTAGGATTACGCCTCTCTCAACATTTTTAATAAATCACTCACACCCTCGGAGGCAGGTTTCTCGATAGTAACAAGGTTGCGCATGGGCGACACATAGGGAATCCGCTTGTCAATGATATATTTTGGATGATGCAAAGGAACTAAGTCTATCAATCCGGCAGCGGGATAGACAACCAAGGATGTGCCCACCACAACGAAAATATCCGCATCTTGCGCCAGTTCCGATGCAGGGGCAATCATCGGAACGGCTTCCCCGAACCAAACAATATCTGGTCGCAACTGACCGCCATCGGGGGCTTTATCACCCCATTTTATGTCATCAAATATTTCAAAAGAAGGAAAATCGTTATTCTCGCTGCGCATTTTAAAAATCTCGCCGTGCAGGTGCATCACTTTAGAAGAACCTGCCCGTTCATGCAGATCGTCAATGTTCTGGGTAATAATATGTACGTCGAAATCCTTTTCCAGTTCAGCCAGCCCATAATGTGCCGCATTGGGCTTTGCCCTTGCCACATCCCGCCTGCGTTGGTTATAAAAATCCAATACCAACTGCGGATTCCTGCTCCAGCCTTCCGGCGAAGCTACTTCCGTAACATCATAACCTTCCCACAACCCGTCACTATCCCTGAACGTGCGCAGCCCGCTTTCTGCACTGATACCAGCCCCTGTGAGTACCGCCAATTTCTTTTTCATCCGCACATAATTTAATTTGCGAGATTATCGCGATTGTTTTTTAGGAGTGCTTGGGTTCACAAAATAGACTATGATTCTACAAGATTCTTTCAAATTGACTATCTAAATGAAGACGCATGCCTTCCCTGAACTTCTCGGGCGTACCCGTTTCCAATATCTTCACCAGTTGCTTATGCGATACGAATTTCTTTTTCCTCCCAAGTGGGCTGATAAGTTCGCTTTTCTGAACATAATCGAATATCGGCAACAGTTGCCGTTGAAACTTCTTTAAGGTTTCGTTGCCCGTAATTTCGTACAACTTACCATGAAAGCTAATCTCGTAATCCGTGTCGAACAATTGATTTTTGCTGCTTTCCGGTTCATCTTTTACAATTGTTTTTAATTCTTCAATATCCGCACTGGTTTTATTTCTGAAGAGAAGGTCTGCCATGCCTATTTCCAAAACCAGACGTAGCTCGAAAATTTCTTTCAATGTATCGTTGCTCAGGATATTTGGATTCAGGCTTTTACCAAGATTACTGAAAACATCAGGGTTGGTAATAACAGCACCCTTCTTCTTTTTAGACTCAATAAGCCCCATCATTCTAAGGCGTAGCAATGCTTCTCTAATGACGGTTCGGCTAACACCTAAAGCTGTAGCCAGTTCAATTTCTTTTGGAATGGAATCCCCAACTTTAAGCTTTTTTTCGTGCAGCAAGTTCACTAGGTTGTCTTCTACCCTATCCACTAAAGTTTTGTTATCAATTAGCTTAAAATCTATTTTCATTTTCGTCATATTAAATTGGTCGCAAAGTTAAAAACAAATTATACTAAAAAATATTTCAGTTTTTTTTGGTGGTGTGAAAACAAATTTCATACATTTGTTATGTCATACATAATACTTTAATTTTAATCTATTGTTTTATGCGATTTGCTTTTCCCACAAGGATGCTCTTTATACTTTGCATCTTCTTATCGTCTTCCGCATGGGCGCAAACCCAAACCTACAGCGGAAGGATACTTGATGAAACTACCGAAGCAGCACTTGTCAGCGCTACCGTTTTTAACAAAACCTCCAATGTTACGAGCATTACGGGCGAAACAGGCAGTTTTACTATTTCCGGCAAACCAGGAGATATTTTGGAAATATCTTATGCGGGGTATGCCCCCAAACACGTTTCGCTGGGTTCTCTGACAAATCTTACTATTACGCTTTCGTCCGAAGCCACATCTAAACTGGACGAGGTAGTGGTAGTTGGGTATGGCACCCAGAAAAGAAGGGAATTTGCCGGAGCTGCATCAAAGGTAAACCCGCTGGCACTTGAGCACAACCCTAATTCCAACGTGGCAACAGCGTTGCAGGGAACAGTGCCCGGTCTTTTGGTGCAACAAACAACGGGGCAACCCGGTACTTCGCCAAAAATCGTTTTCAGGGGCGGTACGGGCTTTGACGGAACAGGAGACCCGCTCGTTGTGGTAGATGGGATCATCCTACCTTCTTTATATGGTTTAGATATGAACGACGTAGAGTCAATGGACGTTCTGAAGGATGCGGCCTCTACGGCTATTTACGGCGCAAGAGCGGCTAACGGAGTAGTATTAATCACAACAAAAAAAGGTAAAAAAGGTAAAACACAGGTTCAATATAGTATTGCTCAAACGGTTAATTACCCGAGAAGTATTGCTGATGATTATCTAAGCGCAGAGGACTATATAAGAATGAACAGACTTGGGCTCAGGGCCAGATATATAGCAGACTCTCTGACGGGCACCGGAGTTGCAGGCGATAAAGGACAACTGAATGGAGCTTGGGGCTGGGCTTTAGGCAATACCAATACTTCTCCAACAGGACTTTACACCACACAGATTGTTTCAAATGCAAACAGGAACTACTTATCCGACCCAAATTGGAGCCTGCTGGTAGATCGTAATCCATTTAATCCAAATATAATGGACAGCATCCTATATAGAGAAATAACCACAAAGAAAAGAGAGGATATGCTGATGCAACGTGCCAATACAACAACACACTCACTGGGCGTTTCCGGAGCAAACGAACAGGGAGCATTTGCATTAACCCTCAACTCAACCAAGGACAACGGCATAATCATAGGTTCTTGGTTAAAGCGAATGAACATGAACTTTAACGGTTCGCTAAACGTTGGAAAGAATCTAAAAGTATCTCTAAATACATCAGGATACAGCTTAACACAAGGGGTACCATATTCAGAACCCGGCGTAGCCGGTAGCACTGGTGCTACCGGTGGTCTTATGCAACGCTTTTTAGGTGTTGCCCCGACCGTACGTTATTATAATGATACCTCAGGAACTATACTACCAGGGCCTAATGATGTCACCTTGGGAAATCCCGAATATTGGGGAAGCCTCTATATCAACAGCACAAACCAGCAACGTTTTATGGGAAGCCTAAACGTTGAATACAGGGTGCTTCCATTCCTGAAATTTATTGTTAACGGATCTGGTTATATGCTTTATCAGAACAATAATTATTTCACCAAAGCATATCAACAGGGTAATGGCGGTTCAATAAATACTAACCGATCTGCCTCTTTTAGCAACTACCGCGATATACAATATACCTATAATGGTTTTTTACAATTTGAAAAAACTATTAATAACCACAGTATCACGGCGATGGCTGGTGGGGAATTTTTTGATTACAGGAGATATACGTTCTCTGGTTCAGCCTTAGGTGCCCCCACAGATATTATTCCATGGCTTACGGCTTCAAATTCCCCATCTGTTCAGAATGGTGTGATTGTAAATGGACAAAGTGCTTCCTCCAATTTTCCTTATTGGGAAAGAATCGCTTCTGCGATAGGCAGATTGAATTACTCATATAAGGATAAGTATTTCTTTACCGGTATTTTCCGTTTGGACGGTTCCAGCAGGTTAGATGAGAACAACTATTACGGTTTCTTTCCGGGAGCTTCAATCGGCTGGAATTTACATAATGAAGACTTTTTCAAAAATCTTGGCATTGCAAATTATATAAGCACTATCAAGCCCCGTATTAGTTATGGAGAAAACGGAAACCTTGGATATTTCGGATTTAATTATTTCCCAACCGCTCAAGTTTACTCAAACGCAGGTGTGTATGCTGGTATGGGTGGAACATACGCCCCCAGCTATATCAACCCAGACCTGAGATGGGAAAGTACAAATTCGTTAAACTTCGGTGCCGACTTTGGCTTCATCAATAACCGTATAACTGTATTAGCTGATTATTTTATCAGAAATGTGTTTGATAAATTGGCTAATTTACCTATATCAGCTCAAACCGGTTTTACAAGTTATACCACCAATTTATCTCAACTTCAAAACAAAGGATGGGAATTTTCCATAAACGCGAAAGCGATTGCCCCTAAAGTAAATGGTGGTTTTAGTCTGGATTTGGGTGCAACATATTACACGGTTAAAAACTATGCAATCAAACTACCTTATAATGGCCTCCCCGGTAACAGGCAAGGAACTATTCAGGTATGGGATCCCAATAATCCCGGACAGTTAATGCAGGTAAATGGTCTTATTGAAGGAAAGCGTATTGGCTATGATGAAGTATGGGCGCCCAAATGGGACGGCATTTATACCACACAGGCAATGATTGATGCCGATGCTAATGTTTACAATGAATTTCTTCCGTACTCCGGAACTAATAAAAAATTCAAACAATTAGGTGATGCTAAATGGCACCAGGTATATAAAAATGATACAATAAATTCAAGGCAATATGTTTTCGTTGGCCGCACAACACCTAAAGGCTCAGGAAGCTTTTATCTGAATACTGCTTACAAGGGTGTGCGTCTCTATGCAGGACTTGACTATGCTTATGGCTTTGTTATTCTAAACAACAATAAGGTCAGAGGATTAAGTCAGGTTCAGGGTTCTCAAAATAGTACGAAGGACGTATTAGATACCTGGACACCAGACAACCCCAATGCTAAACTACCGATGTTTTACTGGGCTAATCAGGGTAGAAATTTCGCGACAGACGCGTCAGGCAACAATCCTCCTGCCAATCTGTGGGAAAAAGGCGACTACCTGATGCTCAGGGAAATAACCTTGAGCTACAGTTTTACACAGGATTTATTATCATCACTCCTGAAAAACAAAATCAAAGGATTCAGTCTCTCCATTACAGGTTCCAACCTGTTTTATATAACTAAATATAGCGGTGTTTTCCCGGAAGTCGGTGGATGGGATAATGGTCGTTATCCCCTACCTAAAAGATTGACCTTTGGAGCTCAGATTACTCTTTAACAACAAAAATTACAGAAATGAAACTGAATAAATCATTTGCAATTATATACTTATCAGCCATAGTGTTGTTTGCCGCCTCCTGCAAACGCCTGCTGGACGAGGTAATGCCGCAGGATCGAGTGAGCAAACCTTTAGCATTAACCGATCCCGGCGCCGCGCAAACCTTATACGCAGGAGCTTATTCCCTGTTTCGCTCAAATGTAAGTACCCTATTTTATCTTGGCGAAATGCGTTCTGATATATGGGCTGACGGTATTTTCACTGAATCTGTTGATGCTACCGCGCAACAATTATACACACATAACATTAGTCAATTAAACGTGCCTTATAGCAACTGGTCAGGGTTTTATAACCTCATATACAATATCAATAACGTTATTGATGTTTTGCCCAAAAGTCCTGTAGATAAAGCAACCGTCCAAAAAGAAATAGCAGAGATGTATGGACTGAGGGCTTACATCTATTATACCATGCTAAAAACATGGGGCGGAGTACCTATTTCCACCACTCCGGTTGTTACGATTAACAATGCAGCGGAAACCTACAAAGCAAGAAGCACTGAAGATTCAGTTATGATACAAATAAAAAGCGATATTGAAAAATCACTTGAACTATTTGGAAGCGTTAACACTATGCCAACAGGTAATCGTGTTTTTTGGAACCGAGTAGCAACGCTTGTTTTAAAGGGAGATGTGTATTTATGGGCAGGCACACATCTTGGGGGAGGTAACGCAGACTTCAACATAGCCAAAAACGCTTTGCAGGAAGTAAAGGATTTACAAGGTAACTCCCTGAGATTGCAAACGAATTATGCAGACATTTTTGACCCCACAAAAAAGAGCAATAATGCAGAGCTCATTTTTGCCGTCAACTATGAACTGGGACAGGCTACGCAAGGGACATTCGGGAACTTTACTGTAAACAATATCCAAGCTTCAGGACTTTCGTTTGCAAAGGCTTCAACGCCTACCGTTTCATCGGTATATCCATATGTTGGCGGTGCTAATCGTGTAGGAATGTCGCAGGCCACTATTGACAAATTAACAGCGAACACTTCCGATCAGAGGATACCATACACATTCAAAGTTATGTATTCAGCAACCTCACCCTTTGATACAAGAGGAGTAATGCTTACAAAATTTATCGGAACAACATCGGGAACTATGCAAGTTTACAATAACGACTTCCCTATATATCGCTATGCAGACGTATTACTCCTGATGGCAGAAGCAAAAGCTAAATTAGGTGAGGATCCTTCATCAGAAATTACTGAGATAAGGGCAAGGGCTTATGGCTCTGATGCCCCGGCTTTTACAAATGGGTCTGTAAGTAGTAACATGGACGCCATCTTAGAAGAATCGCTCAGAGAATTCATCGGTGAGGGTAAACGTTGGTGGGCATTAAGAAGAGCTGGTGATGATTATGTATATGCGGCCATCAAGCCATCCTATCTCTCTCCAACTACAACAGCCAAAATGCTATTGCCAATATCCCAGTCTATGATGAATAACGACCCTTTGTTAAAACAGACTCCGGGGTACTAATAACAGGGAGAGGCTGCATTAAAACGTAAAAATCATTTTAACAGTCTCTTTCCTATCTTTAACTAAGACAAAGAATTTTAATACAATATATGGATCCACAAAAACTTACAGGGCTAATCGCCGCACCCTTCACGCCAATGGATGAGAATGGCAATCTTAATCTCGATATTATTTCTTCTTATTATCGGTTGCTGAAAGATAACGATATAATAGGAGCATTTATAAACGGCTCTACAGGCGAGGGGGCCTCCCTTTCTCAAGAAGAAAAAAAACAGGTCACTAAAGCATGGGCAGACGCAACTTCAGGGGATATTGACTTTAAGGTAATCAATCTTGTAGGTGGCACTTCAATAAAAGAATGTATGGAGCAGGCAACCTATACAGAAAAACTGGGGCTTTATGCCATTTCATTCACAGCACCTTTTTATTTCAAACCCGCATCCGCAAAATCATTAGCAGAATGCTGCAAACAGGTAGCTTCCGCCGCTCCAAATACAACATTTTACTATTATCATATACCTGCTCTTACCGGATGTGATATTAGCATGTATGATTTACTGAAAGCGGTAAATGGCTCTATTCCCAACTTTGCCGGCATCAAATACACACATGAAGACTTTATGGATTTCCTGTCCTGTATGTACGTAGACAATGGTAGGTACGATATGCTTTGGGGACGTGATGAGAACATGTTGCCTGCATTGGCTTTAGGAAGTTTTGGTGCTGTGGGCAGCACTTATAATTATGCAGCCCCATTATATCATCAACTCATTAATGCATTTAAAAATGGGGAGATGAAAAAAGCTAAAGACCTTCAGCATAAATCAATTGAAATGATCCGCCTGCTGGGTAAATACGGCGGCATTGCCACCGGTAAAGCGTATATGAAACTATTGGGCATAGATTGCGGCAAATTCCGCTTGCCAGTACATAATATGTCTGATGAAGAGTTTGAAACATTTCAAAAAGATGTGGCTGCCATTGGCTTTGAAAGTTTTTGTTCCAAATACCACATTGCAGAAGCTCCATAAAAATGTATAAAAAACTCAATTATTTATATTATTTTTTGTTGACAATAATGATTCATCTCATTTCCTGTAGTCCTGTGGGAAAAAACAAACCTGTATTCAATTGGAGCGAATACGGCGTAATACCAGACACAGACGGCACGCCATCGTTAGGGTTTGCAGGCCCTGTTAGCGGCATCTCCAACAACATATTGTTTGTAGCAGGTGGCGCCAATTTTCCAGATAGTATGCCCTGGATGGGAGGCAAAAAGAAGTATTATGATCAGGCTTACACAACAGATACTGATCCCCAAAATCATTCTTTTAAAAGATACACGTTTCCCTATAAAGTAGCTTATAGCGCTAATTGCAGCACGCCCTCCGGTATTATCTGTGCAGGTGGAGAAGATGAAAATGGGCCGCTTAGCAATGTTATACTCATACAGTTCACTGAAAGTATTCCGATATACATATCATTACCGGCCCTACCTGTTGCCATTACAAATGCAGCAGCTACCGCAATAGACAATAACATTTACATTGCTGGTGGCGAAACAATAAACGCAACATCTACACTATTTTTTAAGTTAGACTTAAAAGATACCATTAGAAACTGGCAACAACTGCCTGATATTCCTCACGCAGTGTCTCACACCATTCTCCTTTCATGCAATAAGGAAAAAATATTTCTGATTGGAGGAAGAAGAAAAACAGAAAGAGGTATCAGTGAATTATACAACAACCTATTTGAATACGACATCAACACAGGTAAATGGATTGAAAAAGCACCCCTCCCTTATCCGTTAAGTGCGGGAACAGGTGCTATAATAAATGATGACTATATCGCCATGTTTGGTGGTGATAAAGGCAATGTATTCCGAAAAACAGAACAATTGATAACTGCCATTCGTAAAGAACCGGACAGCACTAAAAGAAAGCGGTTGACCGAAGAAAAGAAAGAATTACAGACAACGCATCCAGGCTTCAGCAATGAAATACTGTTGTACAATATCAAGAACGATTCATGGGCCACAGGCGGCAACATACCCTTTAAAGTTCCGGTAACAACTACTGCCGTAACAAAAGGGGACAAAGTATGGATACCCTCCGGTGAGATTAAAGCAGGCATACGTAGTCCCAAAATACTCGAAGCAACAATTAAATAAAACATGACTACACTTGAGCCTCATATAGAAAAGAGAACTTCCGGTTATGCATGGCTGGTAGTAGGCCTATTATGGGTAGTTGCACTGCTTAATTATATGGACAGGCAGATGCTCAGCACCATGAAGGATGCTATGAAAATAGATATACAGGAATTGGAGTCCGCAGAACGCTTTGGGTTTTTAATGGCTGTATTTTTATACGTCTATGGCTTTATGAGCCCAGTGGCGGGCAGTGTGGCTGATAGAATAAATCGTAAATGGTTGATTGTGGGAAGCTTACTCGTTTGGTCTACTGTCACTTACGGGATGGGTATGGCAACAACCTATAACCAGTTACTTTGGCTGCGAGCACTGATGGGGATAAGTGAAGCCTTATACTTGCCCGCCGGGCTTGCTATGATTGCAGATTATCATACCGGAAAAACACGCTCACTCGCTGTCGGCATTCACATGACAGGTTTGTATACAGGACAGGCACTTGGTGGTTTTGGCGCCACAGTCGCCGCCGCATTTAGCTGGCATACTGCGTTTCATTGGTTTGGCATTGTAGGTATTGTTTATGCATTGGTGCTGGTACTTTTTTTGAAAGACACAAAACCTTCACCAGTATATGCGATAAAGCGCGAGGACAAGATTCCTTTAGCCAAAGGATTGGCTTCTCTGTTCTCCAATATCGCTTTCTGGGTAATACTATTTTATTTCGCCGCCCCCAGCCTGCCGGGATGGGCCACCAAAAACTGGTTGCCTACTTTATTTGCTGACAGTCTGCAAATACCCATGTCCAAGGCAGGGCCAATGTCAACTATCACCATTGCCCTATCGTCATTCTTGGGTGTTATTTTGGGCGGCATATTTTCTGACCGTTGGGTGCAAAAGAATATTCGAGGGAGGGTTTACACAAGCGCTATTGGATTGGGGTTAACAATCCCTTCTTTAATATTATTAGGATTTGGGCATAGCTTGCTTGCGGTAATTGGGGCTGCGGTTTGCTTTGGCGTTGGATTTGGAATATTTGACGCCAATAACATGCCCATCCTTTGCCAGTTCGTTCCGCCCCGTTTACGTGCCACTGCTTATGGGTTTATGAATATGGTTGGCGTTTTTGCAGGTGCTTTTATCACCAGCCTACTGGGAAAAGCCACTGATGCAGGCAACCTCGGAAAAAATTTTGCTATGATGTCTGTTATAGTCATCATAGCTCTGATATTGCAACTTTGGTTATTAAAACCCAAAACAAATAATTACACAGAACAGCATTAAAAAAATCAATCATGGCTACAACAAAAGAACATGTATCACTTCCGCTCCTTTTATTCTTCACATTGTTTACTATCACAAGCTATGGACAACGGAATATTACGGCTGAAATATTAAACTATACTATACCTGTTTTGAAAAGAGCCGAAGACAATTCCATACAACGTATAAGTATTTATACACCTTCTACCGCATCGGCTGTAAAAAGCATTTCCCTAAAAATTGACCCAAATAGTATTGCAGCCCTTGATAAAATAATCATATATAATACATATAAAGAGCCTTCATTCTCCAGTCAAAATATTGCAGGAACGATAACCGTAAATAAAAGCATCGTTACCGTATCAATAGATGTATCACTTACACCCGGTTTTACCTATCTGTGGGTAAACCCTGTTTTAAAAGAAGATGCTATTACAGGAAAATACTTAAAGATGGAGGTTACGAATCTCTATCTGACGAATAACAAGATAATAATTCCCCGGAATACAAATCCTCAAAAGAAAGGCTGGAACACAGGAGTCTGCATACGCAAACCGGGAGATGATGGCGTGCATACCTATCGAATACCGGGTATTACAAAAACAGATAAAAATACTTTGATAGCAGTTTACGATATCAGATACAGCAATAACCGGGATCTGCCCGCCGACATTGATGTGGGCATGAGCCGCAGCACTGACGGAGGGCAAACATGGGAGCCGATGAAAGTGATTATGAAAATGGGAGAAATAGGCGAAAATAGCGGTATCGGCGATCCTGCCGTATTATTTGACCCCATGACAAAAAAAATATGGGTGGCTGCGCTATGGAGTAAAGGTAACCGCTCTATTGCCGGCTCTGAACCAGGTTTATCACCGGACACCACCGGGCAATTTGTATTGGTTTCCAGTGAAGATGATGGTAAAACATGGTCTGCTCCCATCAATATAACAGCACAGGTCAAAAATCCTATCTGGCATCTGTATTTCCAAGGGCCGGGCAATGGCATTGCGATGCAAAACGGCACATTGGTTTTCCCATCGCAATACTGGGATGAAAGTAAAAAACCGGGCATTCCCCATTCTTCCATTATCTATAGTAATGATCAGGGCAAAACATGGAAATCCGGAATCGGTGCAAAATCCAATACAACCGAGAGCCAGGTGGTGGAAACAAAACCGGGAGTGTTAATGCTGAATATGCGCGATAACCGGGGAAGTTACCGTAGCATAGCTACAACACATGACCTCGGTAAAACATGGCTTGAACATCCCTCCTCCTATAATGCACTTCCCGACCCTATTTGCATGGCCTCTATCATTAAAGCAAAAATAAAAGTGAATGGTACATTAAAAGACGTCCTGTTTTTCAGCAATATGAACAACAGCGATGCGCGAACTCATTTAACTATTAAGGCAAGCCTTGACCTTGGTGAAACATGGAAGTCCGCCCACAAATTGCTGATTGATGAAAGAAAATCTTATGGATACTCTTCATTGGTTCAGATAGATGAAAACACCATCGGCATTTTATATGAAGGAGTACGCGACCTGAACTTTGTACAAATTCCCGTGCAGGAAATTATCAATAATCTAAAATAATAAAACATGAACCGGGAACAGATTACAGCACTTCTTACTTTTTATCAAAAACAGCTATTGCAGGATACCGTTCCTTTCTGGTTTCCGCGAAGCGTGGATACCGAACATGGCGGGTATCTTCTTATGCGCGATGCAGATGGCTCATTGATTGATGATGATAAGGCAGTGTGGATACAAGGCCGAGCCGCTTGGCTACTTTCTACATTATACAATACCATTGACAGCAGGCTGGAATGGCTGGATGCTGCCGCATCGGGTATTGACTTTTTAAACAACCGTTGCTTCGACATCGACGGGCAGATGTTCTTCCACGTCACCCGTGATGGCAGGCCCATAAGAAAAAGGCGATACTTCTTCTCGGAAACCTTTGCCCTTATTGCAAATGCAGCTTATGCCAAAGCGAGCGACAATGAACAGGCCGCTTCAAAAGCAAGAGAATTGTTTACCACCTGCATTGAGCACGCTGAAGGAAAAAGAAAACTTCCGCAGAAATTTACTGATACCCGTCCGGCAAAAGGAATAGGCGTGCCGATGATCATGATAAACACAGCGCAACAGTTACGCGAAACTATCGGCGATCCCCGATGTGATGAATATATTTCAAAATGGATAACAGAAATTGAAACCTATTTTGTAAAAGACGACATAAAATGCGTGATGGAACAAGTAGCACCGGATGGCAGTATCATTGACCATATTGATGGCAGAACCTTAAATCCCGGCCATGCCATTGAAGGGGCATGGTTTATTTTGCACGAAGCAAGGCATCGCAATAACGATCCGCACCTCGTTAATCTTGGCTGCCGTATGCTCGATTATATGTGGGAACGTGGCTGGGATAAGGAATATGGAGGCTTGTTTTATTTCAGGGATGTATATAACAAACCGGTGCAGGAGTACTGGCAGGACATGAAATTCTGGTGGCCACATAATGAAGCTATCATTGCCACACTGCTGGCGTATCTTATAACCGGGAATGAAAAATACGCGCAATGGCATAAAACGGTTCACGACTATGCCTACCAGCATTTTCACGATAAGCAAAACGGCGAATGGTTTGGATATCTTCACCGGGACGGCACCATCGCACAAACGGCAAAAGGAAATCTTTTTAAAGGGCCTTTTCATCTACCAAGACAAGAATGGTATTGCATTCAGATTCTTTCAGATTATCTGAATAGCTAAAACTTTATGATATAGCATTACATCTAAAAAGAAAAAGTCAGCTTTTATGCTGACTTTTTTTTGCTCTTTAAGGAGCGGACTGGACGGGACTCGAACCCGCGACCTCCGCCGTGACAGGGCGGCATTCTAACCAACTGAACTACCAATCCTTATAAAACCCGTTTGTGATTGGGAGTGCAAATATAGGGGGACATTTTTTATCTGCAAAACTTTTTCTGACCTTTTTTCTGGATGTAAATTTTTCTGGATTTTTCATCAGTGAGATGGGCGTAACTATTTCTAAAATAAATAAATGCACATGAAAAAAGTATTTTATTTTCTCGGGAAAGTTCCTCATTGAAAAAGTCGGAAGTCCCCCTCTATTTTTCATCATTCGAAATGAAATAATTGATTCAGATTTTGATATAATTATATTTTGCAACAATGTTGCGTTATGTACATTTTTACTAATATTGCAGATAAAGCCGGGTTAGAGATAATAACACATATAATATTTAAAAAGTCCCGGCATTGATTTGTGCGATACCCAATAAGTTTAAACAATTTCAATAAAAAATTATGCAACGTAGAGATTTTTTCCGCAACGGTTCACTGGCTTTTGTTGGCAGTACCCTTCTGCCCGCGCATAAGCTATGGGCATCCCCGACCCCCAAAAAGAAATTAAAAAAAGAAGCCAAAAATATCATCTTTATGATAAGTGATGGCATGAGTTCCGGCACACTGGCCATGGCAGACCTTTATTCCCGCAACATATTGGGGAAAACCAGTAACTGGATGAATTATTACCTTGAAAACAAAGTGTCGCGGGCATTGATGGATACGGCTTCTGCCAGTTCCATCGTCACGGATTCAGCAGCGGCAAGTTCATCATTCGGAGGCGGGGTACGGGTAAAAAACGGGGTACTGAACATAGGAGCAAACGGGGAAAGATATCTGCCCATTTGGCAAAAGTTTAAAAATGCCGGCAAGAAAACCGGTTGCGTTACGTCTGTCACCATTACACACGCCACACCCGCCGGTTTTTGCGTTAATTCAGAAAGCAGAAATGCAGAAATGGAAATTGCCGAAATATATGCACAGATAGGCTTTGACGTAATGATGGGTGGCGGTGACGAGTTTTTCAATCCTGAAAAAAGAAAAGATAAAAAAGACGTTTACGGTCTATATAAACAAAAAGGCTACCAGATTATAAAAAACCGCGCCCAATTGCAGCAGATAGAAACCAATAAACCCGTATTGGGCATTTTTAACACAGGGGCCCTGCCTTATTCAATAGACAGAAAAAACACCCCGCAACTACAACAAACATCAACACCAACGCTCGCCGAAATGACCAAGGCGGCTATTGACCAAATGAAAGGTCATAAAAACGGGTTCGCGTTACAGATTGAAGGCGGAAAGGTAGACTGGGCAGCACATGCCAACGATGTGGCAGCCCTGATACATGATCAACTGGCTTTTGACGAAGCCATAAAAGTAGTAATGGACTTTGCGGAAAAAGACGGGAACACCTTGGTGATTATTACCACCGACCACGGCAATGCAAACCCGGGTACTATTTACGGTGCGGACGCAGGAAAAAAATTTAATAGCATTGCAGGTTATAAGTTTACCAATGAGTATCTGTTGAACAACATCCATTCCGGGTTTAACCTGCAACAGCTTAAAGACTGGGTGTTCCACATCAATGGCATAAGCCTCGCAGATGAAGATGCAAAATATCTTTTGAATTTTTATACGGCACTTGAAAAAGAAGAGGGACTGTACAATTATAAAAAGTTACCTTTTAAACATTATTCTGAAATACAGAAAAAATACAATTCCGTTGGTTGGATAAGCATGGACCATTCGGGCGACTATGTGGAACTTGCTATGTACGGGCCAGGAAGCGAACTGCTGAAACCTTTTGTAAAAAATACAGATTTGCACTACCTGATGTTAGAAGCGTCAGGTGTGAAAGTAAGGCAGTAAATGAGAAAAGCCTGCAATATTACCAACGCACTCTGGTTATTATACAAAGTGATTTTACGGAACAGAATATCGCCGCTTATCTAAAGCAAAAAAAGAGCATAAATATTATCCGGGCACGACGTACTTTACTCATTGTTTTTATAGAACAAAAGGAAGCGCTTAGTTATCGGCAGATTAGCGACATTTTAAATGGAGCGTTCGATAGAACGTCCTTATACAGGACTAGACTTGTTTCTCCGAAAGGGAATTATTCATGTTTTGCCAAATATCAAAGGAAAATGGCATTATGCCTTATCGGTCAAAAACACGAATCACGCATTGAATACACACAAGAAGCACTTGCATTCTATCTACAAATTATGTGACAAGGCCATCAACCTTGAATCTATCCCCGTAATAACTCCAACCTTTTATTATCGTAAAATAACAATTGTTTAAAATAAATATTGCATCGTTGTTGCAATATTTTAATAATAATTATTATTTTCGCAACAAAGTTGCAATTAATGAAGGTTAGTTTGTTTATTTTATTTATTTGTTCCCCTTTTATATTAGCAGCACAGCATGGAAATGTTCGGGTAATCGACGCTAAAACAAACCAACCATTACCAGGCGCGATGGTTGCATTAAAGGCTACGAACGTTACTTTCGAGCAAACCTTGATTTGTGATGAGCAGGGGGAAGTATATTATAATACACAATCCATCCCGACCGGTGCCGAAATGACTGCCATAGTATCGTTCAACGGATATAATACTAAAAAACAAGTACTCCATCGTGATAAAATAGACTCTATCAGGCTGGAACCATTAGCCAAACAATTAGCTACCGTACAGGTAGTCGGTTCGCGCACTTTATTGGAAGCCCGACGTTCTGTCCATAACATAAAAGTTATTGATGCCAATGCCATACGTGCGCAAGGTGCTATCACGCTTACAGATTTGCTGGCATCGCAAATGAACGTGCGCGTGATAAATGACAATGTAAACGGTGCAAACATTATGGTGCAGGGGCTTTCGGGGCAAAATGTAAAAATCCTGCTCGATGGCATTCCCATTATTGCAGGAGAAAACAACGAACTCGACCTGAACCAGTTGAACCTTGGCAATGCGGCCCGGGTAGAGTTCGTGGAAAATGCAATGGCAGTGCAGTATGGTAGCAATGCTACCGCAGGTGTTATCAACATTGTTTCCAAAACGGCCAGTGGATTAAAACCTATTGAAGGAAGTGTTTCCGCGTTTTATGAAACCGCTGGTAAATACAACATAGATGGTCTGTTAGGCTTGCGCTTGCGTGATAGCAGCCGCCTTTCCGTTGCATTGGGAAGAAACCAGTTCGACGGGTTTTCGTCAGAATACCACTCCCGCAGCAAAATATGGAACCCTTCTGTGCAATATTCAGGGAACATCCGCTATACCAAACCCTTCAAGAAACTGCTGTTGGGATTGGCGCATAACCAATTTTTTGAGAACCAGATAAACAAAGGTGACCCTGACCCGGGCTACCTGTACCGTACCGCCAACGATGTAGAATTTATAACGAACCGTTCCAATTCTGTGGTGTCGCTTTCTGGCGAGCTGTTTTCACAATTTAAAATTGACCTCATCAACAGTTACCAGTATTATAGCCGCGACAACCATGAATACTTAATTAATCTGGCAGATGAAACCCGTAAAGAACTTAAAGTAACCGATACCCGGTTTGGCAGCTATTCATTTAGAGGCAATGCCAACTATCGGCCTAAGGAAGACCGCATGGCATACTTGGGCGGATACGACATAAACCTTAACCAATCCAAAGGGAGCAATATAGATCCGCTGGGATCTTCCATTAACGATTATGGCTTTTACGGAGGCATCGGGTATTACCTGAAACCTTCGCTGTATATACAGGGGGCGCTTCGCTGGCTGCACAATTCAAAGTTCCGGGCAGATAGTATCAATTTCCTGGGAATGGGGTTGCCCGTGGTTCCTTCTCTTAACATCAAATATGATATTGCTGATATAGGAACCATCCGCCTCGCCTATACCAAATCATTCCGCGCGCCGGGCTTGCGCGAGCTGTATTGGGACTTCCAGGATGCCAACCACAGCATCAATGGCAACCCCGGGCTAAAACCTGAAATAGCAGATAACATCACTGCTTCGGCAACAATGACGTGGCGGCGCGGCTCACATAGCTTCGGCATCTCCCCTATGCTTTACTACAATTATATCCTGGAAAAAATTGAGCTGGTAGATAAAGACCGGTCTACTATGGAGCCGGCACGACAGTATGTAAATGTGGCGATGATATACCAGAATATTGCGCGCTTTCGCACGTATGGAGGCAGCCTGGGCTTCATGTACAGTTACAATAACCGGTTTACTGTGCGGCCGGCTATCGGGTTGCTTATGCGCTCAGGCAGCAACTCGCTTAATAAAGTGTACCAAACGCCCGAAGCCAATGCTACAGCTACCTATAAGGATGACTGGTCAGACATTACCTTTTCACTGTTTTACAAATACAACGGCAGGCTTTCCCGCTTCGGGCTCAACCGCGATGGACAATTGCAGGATCGCTCCCAGAATGATTACCATCTGCTGGATTTTAGCATGGCAAGGAACTTCGGTAAAAAATGGCTGGCCACTGCGGGAATTAAAAATATAGCAGGCGTTACAGAGGTAGAGCAAATAAGCCATGGTGATACTATTGGTTCGGACTATAGCCCCCGCCTACCTGTAGGGCAGGGCAGGCAGGCTTTTTTCAGACTAACCTTCCAATTATAAAAAACAAAACAGATCATTCAAAACATAAATAAAAAGTAAACACATAAAATCAAGATCATGAATGTAAATAGAATAAAAAAAGGAGCCGTTGCCGTTCTTATCCTGGCAGCTATCGCATCCTGTAAAAAAGACAAGCCATTTACTGAGCTGAAGCCCATTGAGGGAACACTTGTAGCCGAAGTAGGCGAAGAATTAAGAAACCAGATATATCTCGACCTGAGCGAAGGAAAGGCCGTTACCATCCCTGTAAATGCCTGGGATATTGCGTTTGAAAGCAATGGTGGCTTTGCGGTGAAAGTAAACTCGGCAAAAAAATCGGGTGTATGGAATACCGGGCAGACCGACTTCAGCACCGTAACTGCACCTTCAACTACACCGGGAGCGTTTAAGTTTGATGATGTGGCAAATGAAACCAGCGGTACTGCCATCGGCGCCTGGGGCAGCAATGGCGTGTCTGATAAAAAAGTGTATGTTATCAACCTCGGGCTTAACCCTCCATCATCTACCACGAACATCGGGTATAAAAAATTCATCATTGAAGGTTTTACCAATAACACCTATACGTTGCGGTACGCCAATATGGACGGCAGCGGCGAAAAGACCGTGCAGATACCTGTAAATAAAAACAAGAATTACACCTATTATTCTATGCAGACTGATGCAGTAGTGGAAATAGAGCCCGATAAAGGGAAATGGGATCTCTTAATTTCAGGATACACACGCCCGGGTGGAGGCCCACCTCCTTACAGTTTTGTAATCAGCGTAGGCGCACTGGTGAATACTTATGGAGGCGTTCGGGTAGCTGTTGATAATCCCGGTAAAGATCTGGAGGATAGCGACGACCCTGAAGCTCCTGTCAATACTTTTCCCTCATCCAACAGCCGCTATGATCAGATTACGGTAGCCGATTATGCTTCCCTGCAGCCTTCCAGCAGTCCTGTGTCCATCGGGTCAGACTGGTACACCATCCTGCAACCGCACCGCAACGGTAATTATAAGATATACGACTGGAAGACCTATATCGTAAAAGACGTTGACGGCCGCTATTTCAAGATGAAGTTCCTTGCGTATAAAGGCGGGCCTAATATTACCAAAGGCTACCCCACTTTTGAATACAAAGAAATCCGGTAAAACCTTTCCTTATAATGAAAATGTTTATTCAAACACACAAACGGAAGCTGCTGCGGGTATTATTATTGCTCGCGGCGGTTTTCGCATTGTACCTCCTGTACGCCAGGTTCCTGGCTCCTACACGCATAGCGTTTGTGAACTTCCCCGAGTTCAGGCTTTCCTCCATCAGCAAAGCCAATGATAACCGGTTTGTTCGCACCAGTATATTGCCTGAAGATGAATTAAACAAGGCAGGGAATTACAGCGCGGTTTTTATTTTTGGCCGTGGTTTCAACCTGAACGAAACCCAGCAGGCCCAGCTACAGCGGGCAATCCGCAAAGGTACACCGGTTTATGTGGACGGCGCTACCAATCCGGCAATGGATTTCACAAATATAAAAGGCGATACACTGGAGGCCATAAAAGGGTACCTCGACTATGGCGGGGTGCTCAATAATAAGAGCCTGCTGAACTATGTTCGTAAAGTGTTTGATAAAAAATCGTTTTTTACAGGCGACATCGCTGCCCCTGAGAAAATAGACCGGGATGTGCTGTTTCATATAGATGAGACACGCACTTTCAAAAGCCCTGAAGCGTTTGAGGCTTACGGAAAACAAAAAGGATTTATTAAAGACGGCGCGCCCGTAGTAGCGCTGCTCACTTCAGTTCCCGGGCCTTTTAACGCCAACCGCGACCACCTTAACAGTCTTATCACGGCGTTGCAGAACAAAGGGCTTAATGTATATCCCATCGCAGCATTCAACAGCCGCGCGAAATGGTTAAAACAGCTAAAGCCTGATTTGGTAATATCCATGCCGCATGGCCGTTTCAGCCTGAGTGGAGCAGATAGCACCACTGCCTGGCTGAAAGAAAACAATATCCCGGTGCTGGCGCCCATCAGCGTATTTGAACCGTATGATAAATGGAACACTGACCCGCGCGGGATGGCGGGCGGCATTCTCAATATGTCTGTTACCCTGCCCGAAATTGACGGCGTGGTAGCGCCTTATGCCATCGTAGCCCAATATCGTGATGAAAACGGTTACCTGGCTTTTAAGGCAATACCCGACCGGTTGGAAAAATTTGCCGGTATGGTAGAAAAACGTATCGCGCTGAAACGAAAACCCAACAACCAGAAAAAAATAGCTATTTACTATTTTAAAGGGCCGGGGAAGAGCGCATTGGTAGCGGCCAATATGGAAGTAGCGCCCAGCCTGTACAACCTGTTGCTTCGCCTTAAACAGGAAGGTTACCAGGTAGACGGGCTTCCCGCTTCTGCAAAAGGTCTTGAAGCATTAATCCAGCAGAATGGCGCTGTACTGGGGCCGTATGCAGAAGGGAGCATCAAAAAATTTCTCGACAACGGGCATCCTGCATTGATACCAGCCGCCGAATATGAACAATGGGCAAAACAGGATTTAACTCCGCAACGCTGGCAAAGTGTGCTTGACCGTTATGGTCCCGCTCCCGGCGAATATATGGCATTGCGAAAAGCCGATACCAGCTACCTCGCCGTAGCGCGCATTCAATTTGGCAATGTAGTGCTATTGCCCCAGCCCATGCCGGGCATTGGTGACAATACGTTTAAAATGGTGCATGGTACCGACCAGGCGCCGCCCCATACCTATATTGCCAGTTACCTTTGGGCGCGTCATGCCTTTCATGCAGATGCGGTGATGCACTTCGGCACACACGGAAGCCTTGAATTTACGCCTGGCAAGCAGGTGGCTTTATCCAGCAACGACTGGCCCGATATATTGATTGGCAATACACCGCATTTTTATGTATATACCATTTCTAACGTAGGAGAAGGTATGATTGCTAAAAGACGCACCTATGCTACGCTGCTCAGCTATCTTACGCCACCTTTCATGGAAGGTGAAACTTACAACGAGCTGGCATCTTTAGAACAGACCTTACATAAATTTACCGCGCTGGAAGACCCTTCTGTACAGCTTGCTTATGCGAAATCGATATCGGTCCGTGCAAGAAAAATGGGGCTTTATAACGATTTACAGATAAAAGATACAACCCGCGATCTTTCGGTAGCGGAAGTACATCACCTGGCTGAGCTGGTGGAGGAGATCGGCTCAGAAAAAGTAACGTCAGGGCTTTATACCTTGGGTGTTCCATATACCGCAGCGCAGGCAGCAGCAACAGCGCGGCTCATGGCCATCGACCCTATTGCCTACGGGCTGGCGAAGCTCGATGTTATAAAAGGTACTATACCGGCAGCGCGCCTGGAACAGAAACCCTTTATGAACGCGAACTATACCAGGCGGGCGGAGGCTATCATAAAGGATTGGCAGCAGGGTAAAAAGATTACAGTGAGCAGCATTGTGTCACCGGCAGACATGGCCCGGGCGCAGGCATGGAATGCAAAGCACGTAATGTCACAGCGACCATCACATGGCGATGCTCCGTCTGAAGTTACCGAAACTTCAACCCAAAGGCCATCCGGCCCCAAACAGGGAGGAGGTCATGCACACGGCGTTTCGGGCACAAATGGCAAGGCGCATACTCAAAAGCCATCAGCGTCACAGCATGGCAGAGGCGGCCCTCCTCCGGATATCGCTGAAATAAAAGCTCAAAAACCATCAACCCCACAACATAGTAGCGGCCATCCACACGGAACTGCAGCCATAAATAGCCATGTACAAACGCAAAAACCTTCGGGATCACAGCCCGGCAGAGGCGGCCCTCCTCCGGAAGTTGCCGCGGCTTTAGCCCACGCAAAAAAACCACTAAGCCCGCAGGAGCAGAAAGAAGCTGATTTTGCTGCCGTCATTGGCCGTATAGAAACAGCCGTCAGCCAGCTGGATGCTTACCGGCAGGCGCTGTTAAGCAGTACAGACAAAGAAATGCAGGCCGTGATAGATGGGCTCAACGGCGGTTATACATTGCCTTCATCAGGGGGCGATCCTATCAACAACCCGCAAAGCGTACCTACAGGTCGCAACCTGTTTTCTATTGATGCAGAGAAAACCCCGTCAGCAGAAGCCTGGGAAGTAGGTAAAATGCAGGTACGCTCGATGCTCGAAAAGCACCGGCAGGAGCATGGCGGGACGTATCCTAAAAAAGTAGCGTTCACGCTTTGGGCAGGCGACTTCATCCAAACCGAAGGGGCCATGCTGGCGCAGATATTTTATTTACTGGGAACAGAACCTGTAAGAGATGCTTTTGGCCGGGTGGCCGATGTGCGGCTGATACCTGTTTCGGCGCTGGGCCGCCCGCGGGTAGATGTGGTGGTGCAAACCTCCGGCCAGTTACGTGACCTCGCAGCATCCCGTTTAGAACTGGTTAACAAAGCCGTAACAATGGCAGCCGCGGCTGATGATGAAAATAACCCGGTAAAAGCAGGTGCGGCTCTTACAGAAAAAATGCTGAAAGAAAAAGGCTTTTCGCCACGCGAGGCAAGAGAGCTGTCTACCCTGCGTGTTTTTGGTGGTGTGAACGGCAGCTATGGCACAGGTATCAGCAGTATGGTAGAAAAAGGTGATAGTTGGGAGAGTCGAAGTGAGCTGGCAAACACTTACCTCAACAATATGGGCGCGCTGTATAACGATGATAAGCACTGGGCTTATTTTAAAGAAGGCGTTTTTGAGGCCGCCCTGCAAAATACTGATGTCATTATGCAGCCACGTTCTTCCAATACCTGGGGAGCGCTTAGCCTCGACCACGTGTATGAATTTGCCGGTGGGTTGAACCTTGCCGTAAAGGAAGTAACAGGCAATGAACCTGAAGTGTATTTCAGCGACTCGCGCAATCCGTCCAACCCCCGCGTACAAGAACTGAAAGAAGCCATTTGGGTGGAAGCGCGCAGTACCCTGCTCAACCCCAAATATGTGGGTGAACTGCTGAAAGGCGGTGCTTCTTCGGCCGAAGTCTTTGCCGAGGCATTCCGGAATACCTACAGCTGGAACGTGATGAAACCCGGTGCAATTGATGCAGAACTTTGGAACCAATTGCATGAAACCTATGTTCAGGACAAGCTGCACCTGGGGATGAAAACTTTTTTTGACAGGGAAAATCCTTATGCCTTGCAGGAACTGACCGGCGTGATGCTGGAAACAGCCCGCAAAGGTCTTTGGAAACCTACGGATGGGCAATTGCAGGAAATAACCAGCCTGCACCTGTCGGAAATGAAAGACCATGGAGCAGGCTGCTCAGGATTCGTTTGCGGCAATGCCGCGCTGAATAAATACATCGCCAGCCACCTTCAGGGAACAGCACGTACCGATTACGAAACCAGCCTGAAAGCGGCAAAAGAAGTACAGGCTGCTGGTTCGGGCGCCGGTAACAAATCCACTGTCCTGAAAAAAGTAGATGAGAAAACAACCCCACAGCCGGATAAAACAGGCAGGAAAGCAGGTACCGCATCTGCCACTAAATGGCTGTTCATTGGCGCCACGCTGTTGGTATTGCTTTCTCTGTTGGTATGGTATATCCGGAAAAAGAATAAAGCTGTAAAATGATTTTTGAATTGTTACTGCTGATATTGGTATGGAGCCTGCTGAATAGTATGCTTCAATATGCTGCGGGTAATAATTTATGGCCCTTGATAATTGTGGCGCTGACCGCCGCTCTCTTTTGCTATACCACCTATCCGATCGCTATAGAACAAAGTGTACCGGTATTGAAAAAACTGCCCGAAGACCCGCTCTGGCTGCAGCGCATCACCGTGTTTATCTTAGCGGAGCTGCTGTTTCGCTGGTTCACGGTGAATGCTGCGCTCCGGTCAGCATTAGGCTATCCCGTAAAAAAATGGGAGCTGTGGTTTCAGTATGTGCCATTGCCAGGTTTACCTGCTGCACTCTTCCTGTTCCAGGTAATGCTATTTTATGAGGATGTGAATACGTCTTTTGATACACTGGCGATTGTTTATGCAATAGCGGCATCATTGGTATTATTGTTGGGAGGAATGGTATTGCGCCGGCTATTACCCAACCGCGAGCACCGGCTGGAGCTGGCACAGATACTGATCCTCATTACAGCGGCAACCACCTGTATTCTATCTGTAAATGTACAGTTTGACCAATTAGGCGACACTGCCGATAAGGTAGCAGATTACCGTCCCTTTGCCGTATTGGTATTACTGGTGGTGCTGGTAGGTGCATTAGGTTATGTGTGGCCAAAAGTCAGGGTTAAATTTTTACGTGACAAGAAGTGAAATCACAAATAAATATTCGTGCATTCGTGGCTATTATTCATCATTATATAAAAAAAGTAAATGGATTTTTTAAATAAGCTGATTTACTGGGTTTCTACCGGTTTCCTGGTGCCAACAGTGCTGGCGCTGGTGTTTTTGTTTTTTCGTGCCCTGTTACTATTGGGGTCGTTTTATGGCTTTTATATGAGCCGGCTGAAAACGCGCCGTCGTGTAGTACCATTGATTGCGGGTTTGCAACAGGACAACGTGCTGACACTGACAACCGACGGGCTGCCCGCTTCCTCTTTTAAAGAAGCGCTTAATCGCATCGTCGGTAATCCCTCGTCCGAAGTGATACGGGAAAAGGTGCTGACCGACTATGAGCTACTCACACAAAAAGATTTGGACCTGGCGCGGACACTTTCAAAAGTGGGCCCCATCCTGGGCCTGATTGGTACGCTCATCCCCATACAACCTGCACTGGTAGGGCTTAGTAGCGGCGACCTTACTTCCATTGCTAAAAATATGCAGGAAGGGTTTGCTTCCACCATTATCGGGTTGATTATTGGTGGGGTAGGATTTATCACCCTCCAGGTAAAGCAGCGCTGGTACAATGAAGACCTGGCTGACCTGGATTTTGTTAATGAACTTATCGGGGAAAAACAATGAACAGCAACAGAAGAAGAAAAAGACGTTTCAGGCGCACAGATGATGAGGCGCTAGACCCCATAGCAGCAGTCGCCAACCTGTTTGATTTTTCCCTCGTATTTGCCGTAGCGCTGATGGTAGCGCTGGTTACACGTTATGGTATGTCTGAAATACTGAGCCAGGAGGATTTTAGCATGATAAAAAACCCGGGCAAGGATAATATGGAGATCATCACCAAAAAAGGAAATAAAATAGAAAAGTACCGTGCCGATGACAGTAAAAAAGGGAAAGGCAACAAGGGGAAAAAGATTGGTACCGCCTACCAGTTGGATAATGGTGAGATTATGTATATACCTGATTAGATGATGTTTCAAAAACAACGGCAACTGATACTGTTATCTTAAAGAAAAATTAGTCCAGGATGTTTATAAAAAAAGTATTACCGGTTTTCGTATCCTTATCACTTGCAGCCTGCGGCAGCAAAGCTCCTGTTAAAACCAATGTGTTAATCCGCACGCCCTCATCATCACGAAGACCAGAAGAACCAGGCGATGTAGAAAACAAACAGCCGGGACAAACCGTATTCACAAAACCGGAGCAAATAAGCGGGAATAATACTTTAAACAATAAGCCCACACAAACGAGTGTGGAAGCCGAAAGGCCACAGATCACTTACACGCCACCGGCGTCATTCAACGCGTTCCCTGAAATGAAGGCCGGTTCACCAGGATATTTTTTAAGCAAAGCAGACAGCCTGCAGCGAACTTATTCAGTAAGCGACTATAATAAAAATATACAAACCATTATTGACCAGGTAACAGAAATCCCGGGCAGGAATAAAAACCCGGCTGTTAACACGCCTTCCTGGTATGCAGCCATAGACTTTAATATCCGCAAACCGCAGTTTGTGGTGCTCCATCATACAGCACAGGCAAGTACTGCGCAAACGTTGTTCACCTTTTCATTACGCCGCCCCGGCAGGGAGTCGAGCGCGCATTATGTTATCGGCAGGGATGGTTTGGTATATCAAATGCTGAACGACTATGTACGCTCCTACCATGCCGGCCTCAGCAAGTGGGGCTATATTACTGATATGAACTCGTGCAGCATCGGCATTGAAATGGATAATAACGGGGCTGAAGCATTTTCTAATGAACAAATCAACGCCCTGTTAAAGCTACTCGAAGTATTGAAAAAGAAATATGGTATTCCGCAGGCTAACTTTATAGGCCACTCAGATATAGCTCCCGGCAGAAAAGGCGACCCCAGTAAATTTTTCCCATGGAAGCGTTTGGCAGATGCAGGTTTTGGATTCTGGTACGACGCTGATAACCTGCCCACACCTCCGTCGGACTTTAACGCCATAATGGCACTGAAAGCTATCGGGTATGATACCCGCGATGTTCCAAAAGCCGTGGGGGCATTTAAGTTGCATTATATCCAGAGCGATGTATCCAATACGCTTACAGACTTTGACAAAAAAGTGTTGTATAGTATTTACCTGAAATTTTAAAAATAGCCGGGATTATCCATATCAAATCTGTTATAACAATGCTACAAACAAACAACATACAGTTTTCTTATCCTGCCTTGCATTTCCGGTTTCCTGATATTCGTTGCTTGTCAGATGATATACTATTAGTAACAGGCTCGTCCGGCAAAGGGAAAACCACATTGCTGCATTTATTAGCAGGATTGCTAAGGCCTAAAAGTGGAAACATTTATATTGATGAGACGGACATCGCCGTTTTGCATGCTGGCGCTTTAGATAAATTCAGGGGACAAAAAATTGGTATTATTTTTCAACAGGCTCATTTTGTGGCCTCCTTATCAGTAATGGATAATTTACTGCTGGCGCCCTGTCTCGCAGGAATAAAGCCCAATAAAAGCCGGGCTAAGGATTTGCTGGCACAATTAGATATTGCAGAGCAGGCGAATAAAAAACCGTCCCTGCTCAGCCAGGGACAACTGCAAAGAGCTTCTATCGCAAGAGCATTGATGAACAACCCTGTCTTGGTTTTGGCCGATGAGCCAACATCAAGTTTAGATGATGAAAATTGCCATAAAGTAGCCATGTTACTGAAAGAACAGGCTCGTATGGCCAATGCCGCCCTTGTGATTGTAACACACGATCAGCGGTTGAAACAAATCTTTCAGTCAAAAATTGAATTACTATGATGCTAAAGCTCGCATGGAAAAATCTACTACACAAACCACTCAGCACTTTGCTGTGCTGGACACTGTTAGCCGTAAGCGTGGGCACTATATCGCTACTGATTATACTGCAAAACCGTTTTGAGAACCAGTTTACCCAAAATATCAGTGGTATTGATATGGTGCTTGGAGCTAAGGGAAGTCCGTTGCAGCTCATACTATCGGCAGTTTACCATGTGGATGCCCCCACAGGTAACATCAGCTATGAAGAAGCACAAAAATGGATGCGGCATCCTTTTGTAGAAAAGGCAATCCCGCTTGCCTACGGCGATTCATACAAAGGCTACAGCATCGTTGGCACTACAAAAGATTATCCTGATAAATATGGCGCCACAATATCAACCGGCCAGTGGTATAAAAACGATTTTGAGGTGGTAGTCGGCAGTGCTTTGGCCCGTAAGCTGCAACTCAAAACAGGCAGCACCTTTTACGGTACGCACGGCCAGGATGCGCATGGCGAAGAACATCGCGAAAAAGCTTACACCGTAACAGGCGTGCTAAACCCCACCGGCAGCGTAATAGATAATCTTATCATCTGCAATATTGAAAGTGTATGGAAGATACATGAGCATCATCATCATGAAGGAGAAGCGCTACAAGAGGTCAACGGGCATTACGAAGAAGAGGAGCATGAAGAAGCACATAAGGAAAAAGAATTGACCGCGGTTTTGCTAAAATTCCGTAACCCGATGGGAAATGTACAATTGCCGCGCATCATTAACAAGCAAACCAACATGATGGCGGCTGTTCCGGCTATTGAAGTCAACCGCCTGTTTACCTTATTCGGCGTGGGCATTGAAACATTGAAGAACATGGCATGGGGCATTATGCTGTTATCGGGCTTGAGTGTATTTGTTGCGTTGTTCAATTCACTGAAAGAAAGAAAATATGAGCTGGCGCTGATGCGCACCATGGGCGCAAGCAGGGGGAAACTAACGGCATTGGTACTAATGGAAGGATTAATACTAAGCATTGCAGGAATCATTACCGGGCTTTTATTAAGCCGTTTTGCGTTGTGGCTCATAGCCGGCCATTTCGAAAACGACTATCATCTTTCCGTTCAGTCCTGGGCATTGCAATTACCCGCTGAATTATATGTGTGCGTACTGGCGATTTTAACAGGACTTATCGCTTCGCTGATACCCGCGATAAAAGCATGGTTCATCAACATTTCAAAAACTTTGGCAAATGGATAAAGTAAAAAAAGCAGTACTGGGGTCGGCATTGCTGCTTGTTATCGCCACAACAAACTTCTCCTCCATGTGCAGGCATGGGTTAGGCAATAAGGCAAATGCAGCATTCACTTATAATCAAAATCCCCTGCCATCATCCGCGCCGATATACACGTCGTTCAACAAAAACAGCGATATAGCTTTAGCGGGCGATCCCTCCACAAATATTACATGGAACCAGTTAGCAGATGTAAGCTATATTTCCAAGTATAACAAACAATTTGATACACAAATTCAATACCCGGTATTCGGCAATAACGTGAAAAAGCTGGCGGGACAGGAATGGGTCATATCCGGCTACATGATACCACTGGATATAAAAAGCGGATTATATGCACTTTCTAAAAACACCTACGCCGCCTGCTTTTTTTGTGGAGCAGCCGGAGTGGAATCCGTTATTTCTCTCAAGTTCAAAACAAAACCAAAACGTTATAAAACCGATGAATACTGCTATATGAAAGGCAAGCTGGAGCTGAACGATAAAAATGTGAACGACTTTATTTATATATTCAGAAATACGGAAGAGGTGAAGAAGTAGTATTGATTAGAAAATCTTTGGGGTACCCCTATCAGTTTTTCTAAAACCAGAACACCCCAATAAAAATATTTTATCCTACCTCAATAGCAGAAACAACTTTTTCATATATTTGCAACTATGTTGCAAATAATTAAATTAAAAACAGTTTCTATGAACGCAAAAACTTTTGATTGGTTAGGTATATCAGCCGCCGTGTTGTGTCTGATTCATTGTTTGTTATTCCCCATACTCATGGTTATTCCATTAGGCATAGAACACGATGCTTATATTGATTCAGCTTTTTTGTTGATAGGAGCTGTTGTGGTGTACCGGGTTACCAACAATATGGAATCCAAAAAACTAAAATACACATTCTGGATAGCCATCGGGTTGATAGCTGTTTCTGTATTAATGGATTTATTGTTTCACTTCCACTCACCATTGATTTATATCGGCGCAGCATTACTGATAACCGCGCATATTATCAATTTCAAAAATCACAGACATTAAACAATGATACCCCAAACATTTGAACAGTGGGTGGATTGCATCGTCAACCGATGTGGCATCAACCTCACAAAAGAGTTCGCCCAAAAACGACTGGCCATATATCAGGACAGGAATAATATGGAAACACAAAAGCTTGTCTCATTGTATGGCGAACAACATTTAGAAAATATAATCCATTGGTTAAAACAAGTATGACTACAGAAAAGAAATTGCCGGTAACCGTTTTGAGCGGTTTTTTAGGTGCGGGCAAAACCACCTTGCTCAATCATATTCTACACAATAAAGAAGGATTGAAAGTAGCTGTTATCGTCAATGATATGAGCGAGGTTAACGTGGACGCCAAATTGGTTGAAAACGAGAACACCCTTTCGCGTACTGAAGAGAAATTGGTCGAAATGAGCAACGGCTGCATCTGTTGCACCTTACGGCAAGATTTAATGGTGGAAGTGGAAAAGTTGGCACAAGAAAAACGCTTTGACTACCTATTGATTGAAAGCACAGGGATTGCCGAACCGGTTCCCGTTGCACAAACCTTTTCCTATGTAGATGAGGAAAATGGCATTGACCTTTCCCGTTTCAGTTACATAGACACAATGGTTACGGTGGTAGATTGCCTTAACTTCTTTAAAGATTTCAGTACAAACGAGCTACTGCAAGACCGTAATTTAACAGATATAGAAGGAGATTACCGCACCATTGTAAACCTACTGACCGACCAAATAGAGTTTGCCAATGTGATTATCCTTAACAAAACCGATTTGGTGACAAAGGAAACGGTAGGGTTGTTGAAAGCTGCTATTCAGAAATTGAATCCCACGGCAAGAATCATCGCTTCAGAATTTGGAAAGGTTGCCCCCAAAGAAATCCTCCATACAGGATTGTTTGACTTTGAAGAAGCGCAAAACTCGGCAGGCTGGCAAAAAGAATTAGAAGCGGAAACCCATACACCGGAAACGGAAGAATATGGTATCAGCTCCTTTGTGTTCCGCAATCAAAGGCCATTTCATCCCGCACGCTTTTGGCAATATCTGAATGAGGAATATCCAAGCGGAGTCATCAGGGCAAAAGGCTTGTTCTGGCTCGCTTCACGACCCGGCGATGCCTTAAATTTTTCACAAGCAGGAGGTTCTTCGCGATTAGAACGGGCAGGTGTCTGGTGGTGCACTATGCCTTTTAAGGAACGTATGAAATACGCTTCCTTCGTTTATAATCAGGATATGATTGAACAGCGTTGGAGCCAACAATGGGGTGACCGTATGAATGAGTTGGTTTTCATCGGTCAGGATATTAATAAAGTAAAAATGATTTCAGATCTAGAAAAATGCTTGTTGCAAGACGATGAGCAATACCTGTTTGACGAAAATATAAGATTTGAGGATCCGTTTCCTAAAAACATATAAACGTGTGATTCGATTGGATTTTATAACATTGGTGTCCCCTGATTAAAGCGCATTAACACTTCCGTTTCCATTTTCTTTATTCACAAAATTCAATCTTATGACAGACGATAAAAATTTTGATGCAATTATCATTGGTGGAAGCTATGCAGGACTTTCATCGGCAATGGCATTAGGAAGAGCCTTGCGAAATGTTTTAATCATTGACAGCGGTTTACCTTGCAACCGACAAACGCCACATTCTCACAATTTTATTATACAAGACGGAGAAAAACCAAACGTAATTGCAGAAAAGGCCAAGGCCCAGGTATTGAAATACGATACGGTGAAATTTCATAATGCCCTCGCGGTTAGCGGAACGAAAAACGAAAGCGGTTTCGATATTACGACCCACACAGGAGAAACATTTACAGGCAAGAAACTCATTTTCGCCACGGGTATAAAGGACATAATGCCCAATATCAAAGGTTTCGCGGAATGTTGGGGCGTTTCTGTTATCCATTGCCCATATTGTCACGGTTACGAAGTAAAAAATGAGCAAACAGGTATTTTAGCTAATGGGGATTCTGCATATCATTACGCTCAACTGATAAGCAACTTTACTAACAATTTGACCATTTTTACAAATGGGAAAACAGCATTTACACAAAAGCAAACAGATAAATTTTCTAAACACAATATCAAAGTTGTCGAGAAAGAAATTGATTACCTGAAACACGAAATGGGCTATGTTGAACAAATCGTTTTCAAAGACAACTCAACTTTTGAACTCAAAGCAATCTATTCTCGACCCGCATTTGAACAACATTGCAAAATTCCCGAAATGTTGGGTTGCGAGCTGACGGAACAAGGCTTTCTCAAAACAGATATGTATCAAAAGACGACCGTTCCCAATGTTTTCGCTTGTGGCGACAGTACAAGTCCGATGCGTTCTGTAGCGAACGCCGTAGCAACAGGAAATATTGCAGGAGCAATGGTAAATAACACAATGACGGAAGAAGCATTTTAGAACAGGCTTATACCCCCCGGCAGTTGTCGATTCCCCTTATCTCAACAATAGCAGCCCG
Organism: Niabella sp.; assembly: GCA_047601605.1. Taxonomy (GTDB): domain Bacteria; phylum Bacteroidota; class Bacteroidia; order Chitinophagales; family Chitinophagaceae; genus Niabella. The sequence goes on along the minus strand of JASGIU010000001.1, from coordinate 460,214 downwards.
GATAAGAATGTCATAAATTTGTTTAAAATGATTTAAATATTTTTTTAGATTAATCTAAATATATATTTTTGAATTATTAAAATAATATTTAGAATTATAAAATAAATAACATGAAAGGACTAAGGATTCTATTACTTACGGCAATAGGCACTCTTGTTAGTTTAGCCACCTATTCGCAAAAAGGCAAAATCAGCGGAAAGGTCTCCGACAATAAAGGTCAGGCTGTCGCATCAGCAACCGTTTCCATACCAAAGCTCAATATGGGCACTACCACAGATGGTATAGGAAACTATCAACTGGAAAACTTACCCTATGGAACCTGGCAGGTTGAAGTGGAATCCATTGGATTTACCACATATAAATCAACTATTACCTTAAATAAAGCAGAGGTAATCCGTAATGTAACGCTGGCTTCCGAAACAGAAGTGCTTGATGAAGTTGTGGTAACAGGAACCCTTAAAGGAGTAAGAAAGTCCGAAAGCCCCGTTCCTGTAACAATCATTTCATCGAAACTATTCCAGAAAACCCCGACGTCGAACGTACTGGATGCCCTGTATCTTGTAAATGGACTTAACCCACAGGTGAACTGTAATATGTGCAATACGTCCGACATCGGCATCAACGGAATGCAGGGGCCTTACTCGATGGTACTGATCGACGGCATGCCGATCGTCAGCTCTCTTTCCACCGTGTATGGTTTGAGTGGCATTCCCAATGCCATCATAGATCGTGTGGAAATTGTGAAAGGCCCAGCCTCCTCACTCTATGGTTCAGAAGCTATCGGAGGGGTTATTAATATCATCACCAAAAAGTCGGACAAAGCCCCCCGCTTCTTTATGGACTATAACGGCTCTACATGGGGCGAGCTAACCGGCAATACAGGCTTCAGCGCCAGGTTAAACGATAAAATATCCACTATGTTCAACGTAGATGGCTATTATTATAATACACCCAAAGACCAAGATAAAGACGGCTATATGGATAAAACCCTTCAAAAAAGATTATCTCTTTTTAATAAATGGGATTTTAAGCAGAAGTATGATAAAACAGCCAGTATTTCTTTGCGTTATTACAGTGAAGACCGACACGGAGGTGAGCTGGGTTGGAACAAGGCGCACAGAGGATTTGTCGATTTTAATGAACTGGACAATGACGTCAATTCGGATGGATACAACGGAGACTTTGTACTGCCAGGCGGCTATACTATCTATAATCCCAAATATGCAAAAGGTTTCAGGGTACCGCGTTTTGAAACGGAAGCCGAAAAAGAAGCCTGGAAAGCCCATGTCAGTAGCATCAACCCCAACGCTGTTTTCGCAGATGACATGAAATATCAAGAGTCTATCTATACCAGCCGTTTTGAAGCAGTTGGAAAATATCAGCTACCCATAGAGGAAAACGTAACCTTCAACGCTTCTTACAACCAGCATGATCAGAACTCGGCTTACGGAACAGAACTTTTTATGGCACACCAGAAAACGCTGTTCGGGCAGGGCTATTGGGACAAAGAATTGGGTAGCCATAATTTATTGGCAGGAGCTTCGTTCCGCTATATATGGTTTAAGGATAATACCATTGCCTCTAATAACGGCAGCTTTCCATTGGTTACACAAATGCCGGGTGTTTTTGTCCAGGATCTTTGGAAAACAGGAGGAAAGACCAGCTTGTTATTCGGATACCGTTTCGATTACGATGTGACTGTGTCCGCCAACGGTAGCCACAAAAACGTAGTGCATTCACCAAGGATAGCATTTAAATATATGCCAAACGCCAACAATACTTTCAGAGCAAGTGTAGGAACCGGTTATCGTGTTGTAAACATCTTCAGCGAGGACCACAGGGCGTTGAGCGGGCAATACAAAGCCAGTTTCGGAGAACACCTGATGCCTGAAAAATCTCTTAGCGGAACGCTGGACTATGAAGGAAGGGGAGCTACCGAAGGCATCGGTCTGACTTATTCAGTAGGCGCTTATTATACCCATTTCTTCAATAAAATTTATCCTGTAAGGAACGATGTGAAGCGTACATTAGTGTATTACAACGTTGACAGCGATGAGTACGCAGAAAATATTGGCGCGTCACTGGATATAGCATTAAACTTCCGCTTGCCGTTAAGAATTACTGCCGGCGCTTCCTATAACAAAGCACAGTTGATCGAGTATGAAAGAGACGAAGAGGGAAATAAAACCGGAGGAAATAAAGAAAGAAATGATTTTGAATTTTCACCCAGATGGATGGGTGTTTATTCAGTCAGCTATGATTTTACTAAAAAATTAACCCTCGATTTCACAGGAGAATGGAAAGGCCCCATGTTATTGCCTACGCAGGGTGAAATGGAAACGTACGACGAAAACGGCAATATTACCGGGAGCATCACCGACCCGCGTTCTGAACACTCACCCTGGTTTACAAAAATGAACCTGCAACTAACCTACCGTCTGAATAACGGGTTACAATTCTATACAGGGGTAAGGAATATTTTTGATTATGTGCCGAAAGGTCTGCTCGTGAATGTAAAGGATCCGTTTAATGACTTTGCCAGCCCCGATGTATATGGAGGCCTGCAATTCGACACCGAATACAACTACACACCGCAGCAGGGACGTACGGGATTTGTGGGAGTACGCTATAGCTTCTGACAGATATGAAAAGGAAACAGGGAAAAACATATAGAGAAATGGTTTTAGCAAAAATCGCTTTGCTATGCACGCTAAGGAGAGGCATGGTAGTTTCCCTGTTCCTGTTTTTCTCTGTTCACACAGTAACCGCACAGATGAATTTCGGGGAGCTTGAACAGCGAATGTCGAAGGAGAAAAGGTATATAGTGGTTTATATAACTTCAAAATACTGCACTTATTGCCTTATGCAGGACGCACAGATAAAGAAGCACAAGGAATTAAAACAAAAGCTGGACCGTAATTACTATTTCGTAAAAGAGGTTGCAGAAAGTGACTCGATTATTACTTTCAATAATAAGGAATATGCGAATCCCGAACCTAAAAACCCCTACCAGGTAAATGACTTTGTAAACGTGTATGGCCACGATGAAAAAGGAAGCATTGGGTATCCGCTATGGCTCTACTTTGACAAAGACTACCGGCTGCTCCTGCGTTTTCACGGTCTGATGCCCCCCGGGAATATTTTAAAAGTGCTGGACAAAATTGAAAAATCCGGGGCATCAAATAACAATCAATATCATGAATAAATTGACAATAGAAAGACACAGGAACTAAAAAGGCTGTAATACCTTAGTTATTAAAACAAATAAAATGAAACTAAATATAACAGACAGCATTGCTGATACATTGTTTATTACGTTGTATGCAAAGGCTGTAGAAACAAACAAAAAAGACCCGCTTATTACCGACCTGAAAGCCTGCGAGCTGGTTGAAAAGATCGACTACGATTTTTCCAAATACAAAAACAAAAAAGCAAGTTCGGTTGGCGTAGCGCTACGGGCATCGCATTTTGACAACATAACAAAACAATTTATTGAAAAACATACCAGCCCAGTTGTGGTATTAATTGGATGCGGCCTGGATACAAGAAAGCAACGAGTAGGAAACATTGCCGATAAAGCCATTTTTTATGAGCTGGATATTAGCGAAGTGATAAACGTAAGAAAACAATTATTACCACCAGGTAAAAATGAAAACCGTATACCCGCTTCAATGCTTGACACCGGCTGGATGGATGAGCTTATAGCAAAGCATCCTGACGGGGATTTTATTTTTATTATTGAAGGAGTGCTGATGTACTTCACTGAAGCCGATAATAAATTTGTTTTTACTGAGCTGGCAAAACGGTTCAACGATGCGGAAATTCATTTTGATATGCTGAACAAATGGATGAGCAAAAGATCATCCATGCACGATACAGTCAGCAAAACAAATGCTACATTCAAATTTAGCATCAATGATGAAAAAGAAATTGAAAAATGGCATCCGCACTTAAAACATCAACGCACTTACCTGTTTAATGAATTTAAAGGTTGGCAAAGACTGGGGTTTGCCTTATCCACGTTGATGAGCATTATCCCTGTTTTTAAAACCTCCACAAGATTATTGACGTACAAAATAGTGTTTAAATGAAAAACGTAGAATTATTTCAGAACGAAAGAGCCGCCGGCTACAACCAGTTTGTAGAGAAGTGGATTACAAACTATCATTATTTCTTAGACTGTTTGCCAAAGCTGCTAAAAGGAATCAAGAAAAAAGATTTACTGGTAGTAGGTTGTGGAACAGGCAACGAAATAGAGCGGTTTGTACAGGCCCCTGAACATTGGGAAATAACCGGCATAGACCCCTCGCCGGAAATGATCATGCAGGCAAGAGAGAAACTAAAAAGCTATAAGAACGTAACGCTTACAGAGGGTTTGGTAACAGACCTTCCCATTGATACAAAATACAATGCGGCAACACTTTCCTTGGTTTTGCATTTTCTTGACGATAACGGCAGCAAACTCAACCTTCTAAAAGATATAACCGAAAGATTAGTATCAGGGGCAACCTTTATAATGCTGGATATGACAGTAGATAAAGCCCAAATCAGGCAAAACCTTGAAATATACAAGCTGCTTTTACCGGATAATCTGGATGAAGAAGAAATCAGCAAACGCCTTCACAGGATGGAAAACGAGCTTCACCTTATTTCTGAAGAAAGAATAGCTGAACTATGCATAGAAGCAGGATTTGAAAAGCCACTCCGCTTTTTTCAATCTTCCATATACATGGGATGGATCACTAAAAAAATATAAACTAACAGCAAAAAGAAATCAATATATCGGAGAAATATAGCCAATGACTTGAAACGGATAAAAGCAAAAAAGGTTTACCTTGACGTAAACCTTTCGCTATCAATGTGATCCGGATTGGATTCGAACCAATGACCTACTGCTTAGAAGGCAGTTGCTCTATCCAGCTGAGCTACCGGACCAGCCTCATTTCGAGGCGCAAATATAGCCTTATTTTGCTATTCGGACATAAAACAATTTCTCAGAAACTTCCTCACAAATCAATACAAGCAACAAAAGCATTACAATAACTTTCGCCCCAAAACAAAATATTTCTAATCTCTGTACATTTAATGTGTACTTAATACACAAATCCCTAACTTTGTTCCAATAAATTTAAACGATTGATATGTCTGATTCATTTACTACCTCACAAAAACAAAAGCCACGTCTTTCGATAGCACAGATTATCAACATGAGCATGGGCTTTTTAGGTATCCAGATGGCATTTGGCCTGCAAAACGGCAATGCCAGTCGTATCTTGGCAAACTTTGGCGCCGATGTACATCAACTGTCATGGTTCTGGTTGGTGGCCCCTATCACCGGGTTAATCGTACAACCGATTATCGGACATTTTGGCGACCATACATGGTCTAAAACCTGGGGAAGAAGAAAGCCTTATTTTTTAATCGGGGCTATCTTTTGTGCGTTGGGATTGGTATTCCTACCCAATTCTGCCAGTGTTACCCATTTTATGGGCGCTAACGTACTCTTGTTAGCAGTTATTTTTTTAGCGCTGATGGATGCTTCGGTAAACGTTTCAATGGAGCCTTTCCGCGCGTTGGTCGGCGATATGCTTCCCAAAGAACAAGGCACCGTCGGCTTTAGTGTGCAAACAATATTGATAGGTATCGGCGCCGTGATAGGTTCCACACTGCCGGGGCTGCTGACCAAGTTGGGCGTGTCCAACGTAGCGCCAGAAGGTTTTGTCCCCCACAACGTGATTTATTCATTTTATATTGGTGCGGGTGTATTACTGCTCACGATTTTATATACCATCACCACTACCAGGGAATATTCACCTGAAGAATTTAAAGCCTTTTCCAACGATGGGAAAACAGACGAGCCGAAAGCTTCGTTCACGGACATCTTCCGCGACTTTGCAAAAATTCCTTCTGCTATGTGGCAATTGGGCGCAGTGCAGTTTTTTAGCTGGTTTGCTTTGTTCACCATGTGGGTGTTCACGACAAGCGGCATTGCGACGCATCATTTTGGATTAAGCCCTTCGGACACGCATTCCGAAGCCTTTAACAAGGCCGGGGACTTTGTGAGCAACCTCTTCGGCCTGTACAACTTTTTTGCCATCCCCTTTGCTTTTATACTCATTCCACTGGCCAAAAAAATAGGAAAAAGACAAACACATGCGCTGGCCTTACTTTGCGGTGGCTTAGGTTTAATGTCTTTATATTTCATAAAGAATACAGATTTCTTATGGATTAGCATGGTTGGTATCGGCTTTGCGTGGGCAAGTATCCTGGCCATGCCTTATGCGATGTTGATTGAGGCCATTCCTCTAAGAAAGATGGGTATATACATGGGTATATTCAACTTTTTCATCGTCATCCCACAAATCATAAACGGTGTTATCGGCGGGCCTATCGTACACAGTGCCTTTAACAACCACGCGATATTTTACATCATGATTGGCGGCGTGCTGATGTTGATTGCCGCCATATCCGTCCTATTCACAAAATTGAGCAACAATTAGTTTTATACTTGTTAAATGAATAAAAGATGCGCAGATTATTGCTTTTCCTCTCGCTTATTACCTCTTTGGTTTTTACGGTAAATGCACAGTCTCCGGAAGTATATCCCACCCATTGGTGGACGGGGATGAAATGGAACAAAGTGCAAATTATGATAAGGGGTGTTGATATTTCCAAATCAATACCGATGGTAAAAATGCAGCCGGAAGACATGAAGCTGGCTGATGACGTGTACCTGAAAAATATTGAGCGTGTTGATAACCCGAATTATATTTTTTATGATATCGAAATCGGGAACAACGCCAAGCCGGGATTTGTGACCCTTCCCTTTATCAATAAAAAGAAGGGATATAAGTTTGAGTTAAAGCCAAGGCGTGAGGGCAACGGCAGCGTGTATGGCAATGGGGCAACATCTTCGGATATTATTTATCTCATCATGCCCGACAGGTTTAGCAACGGGGACGAAAGCAATGACCGCGTGCCGGGGATGCTTGACCAAAGCTTGCGCAGGGATACCGTTTTCAACAGGCACGGCGGCGATTTAAAAGGCGTTGAAAACAAGTTGGATTATCTGGTTGATTTAGGCATCACGGCCATTTGGCTAAACCCCGTCATTGAAAACGACATGCCCGAACGCACCGAACATGGCTACGCTTTCACGAATCACTACAGGATTGACAGGCGCATCGGCGGCGATGCGGCGTATCATTCGTTAATCAACGCAGCACATCAAAAAGGCATAAAAATTATACAGGACGCTGTATATAATCATGTAGGGACAGAACATTTTCTGTTTAAAGACCAGCCCGACAGTAGTTGGTTTCATCGCTGGCCAAAGTTCACCCAGACAAGCTACAAAGACCAGGTATTGTTTGACCCTTACGCTTCGGACAACGATAAGAAAATCATGTCAGACGGATGGTTTGTGCCATCCATGCCGGACTGGAACCAGAAAAACCCGATGGTCAGTAATTTTTTAATCCAGCACGCCATTTGGACGGTGGAAAACTATGGTATTGACGGATGGCGTATTGACACCTATGCCTACAACGACCTGGACTTTATGAATGCTTGTAATCAGGCATTGTACGACGACTTCCCGAAAATCAGCCTGTTTGGTGAAACATGGGTACATGGTGTGATAAACCAAAGTTATTTCTGTCAAAATAATTATGACATAAAATTTAAAAGCAATTTACAAGCCACCACAGATTTCCAGACCCTGCTTTATGGCATACAACCCACATTAACAGAACCGTTCGGCTGGACAGAAGGTCTCAATAAATTATACACCACCCTATCACAGGACATTGCTTACAAAGACCCTATGCGGCAGGTGATATTTTTAGACAACCACGACTTGTCAAGGTTTTACAGTGTCTTGAAAGAAGATACCGCAAAATATAAAGTAGCGCTCTCCTGGCTGTTGACCTCGCGCGGTATCCCGCAAATGTATTATGGCAATGAAATTTTAATGACCGGATTAACCTCTCCGAATGACGGCTACGTACGGCAGGATTTTCCGGGTGGATGGAAAAGCGATAAGATTGACAAGTTTACCGAAGCCGGCAGAACGGCAAAAGAAAACGCGATATTTAATTATATCAGGACACTAACGCATTTCAGGAATAGTTCATCTGCTATCAAGACAGGCAAGTTGATGCAGTTTGTCCCTTATGATGGCGTATATGTTTATTTCAGGTATGACAACAGGCAGACTGTTATGTGCGCCATGAATACCAACGACAAGCCTGCAACCATTGATTTATCAAGGTTTGCAGAAAGGCTGAACGGTTTTGGCAAAGCACAAAACATCATCACAAAAGAACAATTGCCACTTCAGGGTTCCCTAGAACTGCCGGCCATGAGCAATACCGTTTTGGAACTGATGAAATAACAACAACAGTTTTCCCATAAAACATAAAAGTCTTAGAATGAAAGTTCTAAGGCTTTTTTATATTCCGAAAAAGATTATCTCCTTTTTCCGCCGCTTTCGGCATCATTCATTCTTATCTTTCTGCCACGGTAATTTTTGCCATCCAGGGATTTCATCAGCTTTTTAGCAGCAGCAGGTTCTGCTTCTACCCAACTGTTCATTTCCTTCATGTCTATCCTACCGAGCACCTCTTTTTTCAAGCCGCTCATGTCAAGAACGAACTGCAAGAAACTTGCTTTATAGAAACCGTCCTTTGTACCAAGGTTCACGAACAGGCGCTGATAGTTACCACCACCGCTGCTAAACGAAGATGATGACTTGCTGCCACGGGCTTCGCGCTTGCCGGCGCCTCTCGGTTCTTTTTCGCCACGCACGTTGAGGTCGGGCGCATTTTCGTAATATTTAAGGAAACGGTCAAATTCCAATGCTGCCACACGTTGCAGGATTTCCTCTTTTTCCACCTCGGCAAATTTCTCCTTTAACATCGGCAGATATGTGGCATACTCACCGTTGCTGATGTCGGTCTTGAGCATTTTATCAATGAAATAGAAAAACTGTTTGCGGCAAACATCCGTTCCGCTCGGTATATCCAATTTGTGGAATTTATTGTTCACCAATTTTTCTATCTGACGTAGGCGATATTGCTCCCTCGGCGTCACGATAGAAATAGATATACCACTACGCCCTGCACGACCTGTACGACCGCTGCGGTGCGTATAAACTTCGGTATCGTCAGGAAGCTCATAGTTGATGACATGCGTGATGCCCTGCACGTCAATACCACGTGCCGCCACATCGGTAGCGATGAGCAACTGCAAAGATTTTTCACGAAAACGTGACATAACCTTATCCCGTTGCGCCTGTGTAAGGTCGCCATGAAGCGCCTCTATATCATAACCTTCGCGGATAAGCCGTTCGGTTATCTGCTGCGCGTCTATTTTGGTGCGGGTAAAGATAATACCGTAGATACCTGGATTAAAATCAATAATACGCTTTAAAGTTTCATAGCGGTTGGCATGTTGCACCAAATAATATTGGTGGTCAATATTCGCATTGGCCGCGTTCACTTTTCCCACGGTTATTTCTACAGGACTGGTCATGTAACGCTTGCTAACCTGCCTGATTTCAGAAGGCATCGTAGCACTGAAAAGCCAGGTGCTTTGGCGGTTAATGGTTTCTTTCAGGATGAATTCTATATCGTCCTTGAAGCCCATGTTCAACATCTCATCCGCTTCGTCCAACACCACGTAATGAATGTTTTCTAAATGGATGGCCTTGCGCTCTATCAGATCTATGAGCCTGCCCGGCGTGGCCACTACTATATGTGCGCCTTTTTTAAGGTCTTTTATTTGCAGGGAGATGGACGTGCCACCATACACCGGCACCACGGAAATATTTTCCTTTTTGGGCCTGAAACGGATAACGTCGTTTGTAATCTGAAGACAAAGCTCGCGCGTAGGACAAATAATCAAAGCCTGCGGGGAGCGAAAATCCCGGTCAATAAGCTGTAACAAGGGCAGACCGAAAGCGGCCGTCTTACCAGTGCCAGTTTGGGCGAGGCCGATAAAGTCCTTGGTGCCTTGTAAAAGTACGGGAATCGCTTTTTCCTGAATGTCTGTTGGGGTCTGAAACCCGATTTCCTGAAGGGATTGAAGCAGCCCAGCTTCTACCCCCAATTCGTCAAATGTAATCACTGATGATTTTTATAAATATGAAAAATAGGTGCAAAGATAGCCATGTTATAGCAAAAGACCACTATTCTAACAAAAAGCGGTTATCCAAGACCTGAAAAACTGACGAAAGATATTTGTCCTACGTCAATAATATTTTTACCTTATGGGTAATGATAAGCCTTTGCTTATCTGTTTTTTATGGCGAGCAGCGGTGCCAAATGTACCGCTGCCCGTCATTGCGGCAAGATATTGTCGAGTCCCACCTTTCCTCACAAAAAAAGCCATCTCGGAAGAGACGGCTTTACTCTATATTGCTTGCCGAATAAAATGCTTAGTGAGCAGCTTCTTCTACTTTCTTAGCAGCTGTGTCAAGAGCAGCTTTAGCAGTATCAAGAGCAGCTTTAGCAGTATCCAAAGAAGGAGCAACTACGTTAGTGTCAACTGCAACAGTAGTAGTAGTGTCTTCAGCGGGAGTTTCGTTTGCTGCGTTATTGCAAGCTACAAAACCTAAAGATGCAACAGCGAAAAGGATAAATAATTTTTTCATGCTTTTTTAATTTTTAATTTTAACTATTAATGATTAATACAGGGAGGAAAAAAAGGTAACCCTGTTTTTTTCCTTTTTTTAAAAAAATTTTTTTTCGGCCTTTTTAGGGTTACTATTGCGTAAAAATAGTATTAAACATTACAACGCGTGAAAGAGACGATACAGGAACAGGATATATTGTTGCTAAAGGGGCTTGCACGAAACGATAAAAAGTCGGTAGAAGAAATTTACAGGCTTAATTACAACCTTGTGCAAGCATTGATAGTCAATAATAACGGAACGGCGGATGACGCGAAAGATATATTTCAGGAAGCAATGGTCGTGTTGTACGAAAAGGCAAGATCAGGAAATTTTGAACTGAACTGCCAGATAAAGACTTACTTATACGCCGTTGCCCGCAGGCTTTGGTTAAAGCGGTTGCACCAATCGCACCGATTTACGGATGAAATTTTGGACTCGGATGCGGTGGTAAGTGCAGAACAGGATATGGCAGAGCATGAGGAGAAGAACGCAGAGTACGAAATGATGCATGAAGCCATCACCAGTTTGGGGGAACCATGCAGGAGTCTTTTAGAAGCGTTTTATTTTAAAAAGAAAAATATGCAGGACATAGCGGAAGCATTCGGGTATACCAATGCAGAAAACGCTAAGACGCAGAAATATAAATGCCTGGTAAGGTTGAAAAAAATATTCTTTACTCAATATAATAAAAAGGATTTGTGATGCACGACTACAAGAACACAATGCTGACCGAAGCTGTAGAACGCTACATCATGGGCGAGATGAACCCTGATGAACGTATGCACTTTGAGAACCTGCGCAAGGCGGACAGCGAGATTGACCAGATGGTCGTAGAGCACACGCTCTTTTTACAAAAAATGAACCGCTTTAACGAGTGGCAAAAGTTTCATCAAACCCTGAACGAGGTACACGTAAACCTCTCCGAGCAAGGCAAAATAAATTCTGCCCGCCTAAAAGGCAAGGCCAAAGTGATTTATTTATATAATAAATACAAAAAAGTAGCTTCCATTGCCGCTGCTATCGCCGGGTTTACGGCGCTGATCGTAAGTGCCATTATCTGGTCTGTGACACCTAAAACATCCCCTTCCGAATTTGAGCTATTAAAGAAAAACTTCAACAACCTTGCCTACAAGAGCAAATTGCAGGACAAAGAAATCCATAGCCTCAAACAACAGGGGGTTAATCATAAAACCGAGGAAATCCCCTACACAAACAGTGGTACAGGTTTTGCCATTGACAGCCGGGGCTTTTTGGTCACCAATAGCCATGTAATCGAAAATGCCCGCAACATCGCGGTGCAAAACGCAAACGGTGAAGAGTTCGTGGCAGAGGTTGTGTACAACGACCCCTCAAAAGATATCGCAATCCTGCGCATTGCGGACAACAGTTTTAAAAAATTGCCTCCTATCCCCTACGGTTTCACCAAGTCTAAGCCCGAACTGGCAGACCGTGTGTTCACATTAGGATATCCGCGTGAAGATAATTACATCGTTTATTCCGAAGGTTACCTCAGTGCCCGCACAGGTTATAATGGCGATACGTTGAGTTGCCAGATAGGCATCACTGCTAACCGTGGCAACAGCGGTAGCCCGATGCTCAACAATCAGGGCGTAGTGATAGGGATCCTGAACGGCAGGCAGCGCGACATGGAAAACGTGGCGTTTGCCATTCAATCCAACAATATATATTCTGCGCTCAGCAAGTTGAAGAAAAGCGGTGTGGATAGCCTGCAATCTCTTAAACTAAGCAACAAGTCAAGCATTGCCGGACTAACACCTTCGCAAAGAGCTAAAAAAATACAGGACTATGTGTTCATGGTAAAAGTGAACTAATACAATATAAGAAACCGAGAAGCCCATCCTATACTACGCCACAGACAACTGTGGCGTTATCTATTTTATGAAATGGAGTAAAATAAAAAGAAGGGAACAGATTTTTTTAGCGACAGCAGCCATTTGGTAGTTTAATTCTTTTGCGCTTCACTTTCCAACATTTTTGTTAACACCTTTTGTTAACGTTTAGAAATGAAGCCACAAGAACCAAGGTCGTAAACAGGGTATAAATCATTGCAAACCAACAAGCTAACCCTTTGAGCGGAAGACCGGGCTCGAACCGGCCACCTACAGCTTGGGAAGCTGTCGCTCTACCAGATGAGCTACTTCCGCTTGAAAATGTGCGCGTAAAGATAATGTATAAATCAATTGCTAACGCAAATAACCCAAAATCTTTAACATGCTTTGAGCCGTCTGCTCTTTGGCATAAACCCAATCTTCCAGATTGCCGTTTTTGTCGTACTCCAAAATAACATGTTTGGGTGATGGGATAAGACAATGCTTGATACCGCCATAGCCGCTAATCTGATCCTGATAAGCGCCCGTATGGAAGAAACCTATATACAACGGTTCTTTATCCTGTTCTGTCTTTGCCGGGTTATCCTTGGTTTCCGCATCGCCCGGGTACTCAAAATTCCCTACGTTGTTATCGTCTTTTATCTTGGGCAGGAATACTTCATTAATATGTTCCTCGGAATCATAATAATCATGTCCATCGCAAGTGATACCGCCTAGCACCACGCGCTGATACTGGTTGTCCCATTTGTTCACGGGAAGCATAAGGAATTTTTCACCGATGCCCCAGGTATCGGGCAACGTGGTGATAAAAGATGAATCAATCATGTACCAGGTTTCACGGTCGTTCTGGCGCTTCTCTCCTATCACACTGTAAATATGTGACATGCTCTCGCCCACGGTATAACTGCCAAACTCCGTGTAAATATTCGGCACCGGCACTTTTGCTTTTTTGCATGCAGATTTTATGTTGCTGACAATCTCGTTTATCATAAACTGATAATCGTATTCAAACGCAAGGCTATGCTTAATCGGAAAACCACCACCGATGTTTAGGGAGTCCAGTTCGGGGCAAATCTTTTTCAGTTGACAATAAAGGTTGATACTCTTACGCAGCTCACTCCAATAATAAATATCATCCTTTATCCCTTTGTTAAGAAAAATATGCAGCATTTTTAACTGGAACTTATTTTCGTTGCCCTCAATCTCATCCACATAAAACTCCAGTACGTCCTTGGCGCGAATGCCCAGACGTGAAGTATAGAACGGAAATGTAGGTTCCTCTTCTGCCGCAATACGAATGCCTATCTTGAAAGGTTCTTTCGATTTTACGCTGCGCTTGTACATGTTCAGCTCATCTTTATTATCCAGCACAGGAATAACATTTTTGAAACCTGAATTGATGAGCCGCGCAATGCGGGAGGTATAAGCCTTTTGTTTAAACCCGTTGCAAACGATATTGATATCCTTGGTAATCTTGCGCCTTTTGTACAATTGATTGATGATATCTATATCATAAGCATAAGATGTTTCCAGATGGATATCATGCTTCAATGCTTCTTCTACAATGAAGGAAAAATGCGAGCTTTTAGTACAGTAAGTATAATAGTATTTACCATCATACTTATGCTTGCGCATGGCATTGGCAAAATATTGCTTGGCCTTGTTTATATTGCTGCCGATCTTGGGCAGATAACTCACCTTTAAGGGAGTCCCGTATTTTTTTATCAACGCCTTCAGGTCAACACCATTGAAACGCAAATAGCCGTCTTTAACTTCTATCCCTTCCTGCGGAAAGTTGAAAGTTTGCTCTACAAGCCCTAAGTATGAGTTGTTCATTGCGGAAAAAATGCCGGTTGAACCGGTATTTTAAGGTCTTAAAAAAATCAGGGTGCTAAAATAGTTATTTATCTTGGATTTTCTTGTTTGATTTTCGGCAACAAAAAAACCGTTCAAGATTAATCGAACGGTTTTAACAAATAACTATTTTACGTTGGCTTACTTTACAGAAGCCACCAAAGCCTTGAACGCTTCGGGATTGTTCATGGCCAAGTCGGCCAGCACCTTGCGGTCAAGCTCGATTCCTTTTTGGTGAATTTTGTTCATGAACACGGAATAGGTCAAACCTTCTTCGCGAACGGCGGCGTTGATACGCGCAATCCACAAAGCACGGTAATCTCTTTTCTTAAGCTTGCGACCTACGTACATGTAGGTCATCCCTTTTTCTACAACGTTTTTGGCAACCGTGTAAACGTTTTTACGTTTGCCATAAAAGCCTTTGGCCTGTTTTAATATTTTTTTCCTGCGAGCCTTTGAAGCTACTGAATTTACTGAACGTGGCATATCTTAATAAGTTTTAGAATGAATGATTAAATGTTTACGCCGGGCTTATTTAAGCCTCAACAGACGTTTTACGAAATTCATGTTCGTTTTGTCTACCACGCCGTCAATGCGCATAGCGCGTTTGCGTTTGGTAGTCTTTTTGGTCAGGATGTGACGTCTAAAACTTTTCTGATGGGTGATTTTGCCAGTGGCCGTTACTTTAAAGCGCTTCTTGGCACTTGAGTTTGTTTTTACTTTAGGCATTTTACCTATTTTTAATTGTTACACCTTTGAGGCGTTCCGCCCAGTGGCAGATCCTTTTCGAGCCTCTTCAGTAATGTGTCCCGCTGAAACGGGGTGCAAAGGTAATGAAAAACTTAAAATATCAAGCAAAAACCTAATATTTTGCCTATTGAAGGGATGAAAATGCTATTATGAAACCGTCAATTATTTTTTCTACGCTTTAATTCTTTCGTAATCAGCGACAGCTCACGGCTGGTTTGTCCCTTTACCGAAGTGTTTTCTTCGGCGCGGCGCATCAGGTAAGGTATCACGTCCGCCACGGGGCCAAAAGGCAGGTATTTACTCACGTTGCACCCGGCATGTGCCAAATTAAAAGTGATATTATCGCTCATGCCATAAAGCTGGCTCAGAAAAACATGCGGGTGGCCAAACGGCAATCCTTTCGACTGCAAATGTTTCACCACGTTCAGGTTGCTGTTCTCGTTGTGCGTGCAGACCAACACAGAAACTTTGTCAAGATTTTCCATGCAAAAATCTACCGTAGCGTCAAAATCCCTGTCCGTGCTTTCCTTGTTTGGCTGAATAGGCGATGGATAACCTTTTTCGGCGGCGCGGGCACGCTCTTTTTCCATATAAGCGCCGCGAACCAACTTGATGCCCAAAATAAAACCGCGCGACACGGCTGCTTCATGGCAATCCTTCACAAATTGCAAGCGATCATGTCGGTATAGCTGTGCGGTGTTGTAAACAGTCGCTTTTTCTTTGTTAAAAGATACCATCATTAAAGTTACTAAGGCATCCAGCGGATCCTGTATCCAGGTTTCTTCCGCATCAATCAGTACGCCCATATTGACGTCGACTGCATGGTGGCAAATGCGTTCAAGCCTTTCTTCCAACCGTTGCCATGCCTCGCGGTCTGGGCCATCAAGTTGTTCCAAAGCGGCATTGTATCTGTTTATCAGCGAGCCTTGCTGCGCTTTCATCAATACCTCCAGCTTTTCAAGCAAGGCAAATCGCGCCAGCCCCGTCACCTTGATACTCATAAAAGGTATATTGGGTTGCGTGGCGGAATAGTCTATCACTTTTATAAATTCCTGTTCGGCGTGGTTGTAATCCTCCTCGCTACCATCACTGCCTTCCACGCCGTAATCTAAAATAACCTGTACTTTGTATTTGCCAAGCTTTTCCACCACGGGTTTTGTTTCGGGCAGGGTTTCGCCCCCGGCAAATTGTTTAAATATAGTTGACTTTATAAGACCATTGATAGGAAGTTTGTTCCTTACTGCCCAAGGCGTAACCTTTGTGCCCATTTTCACCAGCCAAGGCTTCGCCATCATAGAAAACAGCAAATGAGCATTGTGCAATTCCTTAGTGGTTTTGTATTGAAAAGCCAATTCTGTATCCAAAAAAGAAATTTCAGGTATCATATTTTCGATAGTCATGCTTACAAAAATAATAAAGCATCTAAAAAACAATATATGATTTTTATCATAATTTGTTTGGCAACGTCTGTAAAAACGGATATTTCCGCCAAACTAATCCTCCCGCAAATGCTTGCCCGTAAGATGAATGAAAACATCTTCCAGATTAGCCGCTTTTACTTGCTTAGGGCGTTCAAAACCGGTGGACACCAGTCCGTCAATCAGGTTGTCGGGCGTGTCGAGCGCCACGATTTGCCCTGCATCCATAATTGCGATGCGGTCGCAGAGATATTCAGCCTCATCCATATAATGTGTTGTGATGATAACGGTTGTGCCTTTGTCGTTGATATTTTTAATCAGTTCCCAAAGGTTTCGCCGCGCCTGCGGGTCAAGCCCCGTGGTCGGTTCGTCCAAAAAGATAATTTTGGGCTTATTGATAAGCGTGATGGCGACCGAAAAGCGTTGTTTTTGCCCGCCGCTCAGTTCTTTCACCTTGGCCTTTGCCTTATCCTCCAAATTGACAGACTTCAGCAGTTCCCTACCATCCACTTTTTCGTTATACAATCCGGCGAAAAGGTCTATCAACTGCAACAGGTTCAGCCCCGGATAATAACCGCTTGATTGCAACTGCACACCAATAAGGCCTTTGATAGTCATGGGATCTTTATCCAAATCAAAACCAGCCACCGTGATTTGCCCGGAAGTTTTGGGGCGCAGGGTTTCTATAATTTCCAGCGTGGTAGATTTACCCGCGCCATTGGGGCCGAGCAGGCCGAATATCTCTCCATCCTGCACCTCAAAAGAAATATCCTTCACGGCATGAAAATCACCGTAATCCTTTACCAGGTTCTTTACTGAAATAATCGTATTCGACATAAAACGAAGATAATGATTTAACACAACCCACATCAAACCCGTATCCAAAAAGTAATCGAAATTTCTTTCAGCCAAAGACAAACAACTTCTTTAATTTTAACTTTTAAATCAGATAAATTTTCCGCAAAGCGGTAGCTAAAAAATATACGAATGAAAGTTTTCAAGTTTGGTGGTGCGGCCGTAAATTCGACAGAAAGGGTAATCAATGTAAGCGAAATTTTAAAGCACTACCCAAACCAGCCATTGCTGACGGTTATTTCCGCAATGGGCAAAACAACCAACGCGATAGAAAAAGTGGTAGACGCTTTTTATGCAGGACAGAAAGAAAAGGCGTTAGCGCTGTTTGAGCAAATAAAGGAACAACATCTTGCCACGGCCAAATCGCTTTTGCAAAAAAACTATGATGCCTGCCAAAACCAACTTCGAGATTTTTTTACGGAGGCCGAATGGCTGCTGCACGACAAACCCGTGCAGGGATATGATTATTATTATGACCAGCTTGTTTGCATCGGCGAGCTGCTTTCCACCGCTATCGTCAGTCATTACCTGAACGAAGCAGGCATCCCCAATCAATGGATAGACGTGCGCGACATCATCCGCACCGATAACAATTTTCGCGATGCCAATGTGGACTGGGACTACACCGCGCAAAGAGTAAATGACGATATAAAACCATTGCTGTTAAAAAACCAAATCGTGATTACGCAAGGGTTTATAGGCTCAACAGACGAAAACGAAAGCACCACTTTGGGGCGGGAAGGCAGCGATTATACCGCCGCCATTTTTGCCAACTTGTTGGATGCGGAAGCGCTCACCATTTGGAAAGACGTGGAAAGCGTGATGAACGCCGACCCCAGAAAAATAAAGGATGCCATGCCCATACATGAACTTAATTATGCCGAGGTCATCGAAATGGCGTACTACGGCGCGCAGGTCATCCACCCTAAAACCATCAAGCCGCTGCAAAACAAGGGCATCCCGTTGCACGTAAAATGTTTCTTGAATCCTTCGCTGCCAGGCACTATCATACATAACAGTAACATCAAAAACCTGCCGCCTATCATTATCATGAAGGAAAACCAGGTTATGCTGCAATTGCAGTCAAGGGATTTTTCTTTTGTAACAGAATCCCATTCCATCGAATCTTTTCAACCTGCTTCATGACATGTCCCTCAAACCCAACCTGATGCAAAACGGCGCCATCAGTCTTACGTATGTTTTTGACGACCGGGGTGAAAAACTTGAACAGTTTGCCCTAAAGGCATCCCAAAATTTTGATGTGCTGGCCACCCGTCAACTTTCGCTGCTTACCATCAGACATTATAACGCAGTGTTATTGGCCGATTACACAAAAGGGAAAAAAATATTCCTGCAACAGCAAACACCCGATACGGTTCAGGTGCTATTGCAAGAATAAGCATCACCTTGTAGTAACCAATAAATGCTCTATTGTTTACAATTCGCGCTCGCGTTTGCTCCTGCTCTCCCACGGGATAAATGCACCAAGCGTGCCGCGAAGCCTTCGCCACCTGCCCTCCCGCTCTTCAATGGACTTAAAGTTTTCCATATATGTCGAAGCAGGATTGATGACCGGCTCAAGGTGGTTGTATCTTTTTAATGTATCTACTAAAAATGGTAAATGCACAATCGTCGTTTTAAAATGCTTTTTTGTAAACCGCTTTAGCATGGACGACTGAAAAGGGTCTGTCACGAGGGCAATACTCTTAAAACCTTGCTGCCGCGCTATCTGATAAGCATAAAAAATATTCTCTGTACTATGCTCGGCTTTCGTTTCGTAAAAAATATGCTCCCCCGGAACGCCCAGTTCGCGGGCATAAAGCCCCATTATCTTTGCTTCATAATAAGGCGTATAAACCGCCCCACCGGAAAAAATTATGTTCCTGATAATACCCTGTTTGTACAATGCCGTCGCCCAAAGCACCCGTCCTTTCATGACCGTATCCCATTGATTATTGTAAAAACCAATCCCCGGCACAATGCCCGCATCAAAGATTTGTGCGTTCGCCACGACCTTATGATATAATTTTTGCGGACGTTTTCGATAGGACACACAAGACGCGAAAAAGCACACGGTTATCAAAGCCAATAATGTTACATACATTGTTAATCGCATCCATAAATATAAGCATACATCGGTAAATGACAAACGTGCAAGGCTATATTGAAAGACTATCTCGCATCGAACCACAAAGGTTTCTCATCGTCCCATACGCCGTTGTAATTGATGAAAAGCTCCTCTCCCGCCTTGATGTCCCGTACGGTTCTGATGGTGATGGTTTGGCCATTATAGTCCATTTCATAATCGCAATTACTTTGGTAAGAATGATTATACAGGCTTACCCAGCCCAATGCCACGCAACATTCCTTGTTG
Organism: Niabella sp.; assembly: GCA_047601605.1. Classification (GTDB taxonomy): domain Bacteria; phylum Bacteroidota; class Bacteroidia; order Chitinophagales; family Chitinophagaceae; genus Niabella. The sequence continues at coordinate 440,438 of JASGIU010000001.1, read as the reverse complement.
TCGTTACCCCATTCAAAAATATAATCGTGCAAAAGCGTCTGGTCAAGCAAAAAACGGGCTTTTTCGTCCAGCACAACTACCGGGGCGATCTCTATCACAGAATCTTTGGTAATGGGGGCGGCCGTAAATACGCCTCTACCCATATCCGCGGTTTGTACAATATATAAACAGGGTGCTATCAATTTTTAAGCACAAAAGTAGAAACTCAAAACCAAAAATGCAAAAGCAAGGTAAATTGTTACCCCAAATGATTGATGGTTTGCCCATTTTCGAGTTTAGACATAGGCAAGCCATCCGCCATCTCGTTAACGAAAAAGTTTTATCAGGATACTATTGTTACACGGCGAACTTCGTACTTTTGGGGCATGCTCAATGAAGAGGATATACCTACGCTAAAAGAACAGTTCGAGGTACTGTTGCAATCCGAGGATAAACTGGAAGTGAAGAATTTTCTGAACGACCAGAATATATCGGACGTGGTGAACCTTATTTATGAGTTTCCCGACTACGAGAGTCAGATAATAGCCAACATGTCCGTACACCGTGCGGCCAGCGTGTTCAAGCTGTTAGACCACTCCAATCAAAATAATATCATCCATGAGCTGCCGCCCAACACGACCGCCGCGCTGCTCAACGAACTGCCCGCGGATGACCGTACCGACTTTTTGGAGGAACTGCCCGGCAATGCCGTTCGTGAACTTATCAAGCTGTTAGAGCCCGAGGAAAGGCGCATCACCCTGTCGCTACTCGGCTATCCCGAAAACAGTATCGGCAGGCTCATGAACCCAGATTATGTGTACGTGTACGCACACAACACCATCGCCGAGGTATTTGATACCATCAAAAAATATGGCAAGAACAGCGATTCCATCAACGTTATTTATGTCATCAACAAAAAAGGAGACCTGCTGGATGACCTCCGCATTGGCGAGTTCCTGCTGAACCCTCCCGAAACAAAGGTTTCGGAACTGATGGACGAACGTGTCATTTCCCTCAATGCTTATGACGACCAGGAAACGGCAAGTGATGTCTTCAAAATGAACAACCGCGTGGCACTGCCCGTCGTCAGCAACAGCAACAAACTGTTAGGCATCGTGACCATTGATGACGTACTGTGGGTGGCAACCGAAGAGTATAGTGAGGACATGCAAAAAATGGGTGGTACGCAGGCATTGGAAGAACCCTATCTTGACGTGCCCATTCTAAAACTTTTCAAAAAACGTGTGCTGTGGCTGGTAATACTCTTTCTCGGTGAAATGCTCACGGCAACGGCTATGGCTTATTTTGAGGACGAGATAGCGCGCGCGGTCGTGCTGGCACTGTTTATTCCGCTAATCATAAGCAGTGGCGGTAACAGCGGCTCACAGGCTTCCACCTTAATCATACAGGCAATGGCCGTTGGCGACATAACACTTGCGGACTGGTGGCGCGTGATGCGCCGGGAACTCATATCCGGGCTGCTTTTGGGCACGGTGCTCGGTATCATCGGTTTTTTCCGTATCTACATATACCATCTCTTCATGCCATCGCTTTATGGCGAGCATTGGCTACTGTTAGGTTTCACCATTTCCATCACATTGGTGGGCGTTGTTCTTTGGGGCGCGCTATCAGGAAGTATGTTGCCCCTGCTGCTAAAAAAGTTGGGCGCCGACCCGGCCGTAAGTTCAGCCCCCTTTGTGGCCACGCTGGTGGACGTTACGGGGCTTGTGATATATTTCTCCGTGGCCTTTCTACTGCTAAGCGGCACCCTGCTTTAAAAGATAGAGATGTTTATGTAGCCGGTTATAGAATACATAGCATCTTCGTTGCCACGCTCGGTTTATCGTCCCGATTATATGGCATCAGGTATATCCTATATTTTTAACATCATCTTTTTAAGATAAATTGTAACTTAGTCGCTTATTTAAGCATTTGTATTTATGCCATTTAACAGACAAACGAGCTATTTGTCCATCATGTTTATTGATTGCCCTGTCGATGGTGCTCCACTATTTATCAACAACGTAAATTAAACATAAAATATAAAAATTTTAAAATGAACAAACTGACAAAAATCCTGCCCGTTGCCGCGCTTGCCCTGGGGATGATAGCCTGCAACGAAGCACCTAAACAAGATGCAAAAGCCACGACCGACAGTCTAGATGCAACTAAATTCGACACCACGATTGACGGTAAAAAAGTGGGGCTTTACACGCTTAAAAACGGTAACATCAAAGCGGCCATCACCAACATAGGTGCACGCGTCATAGGCTTGTGGGCGCCGGACAAAAACGGCAAATTATATGATGTAGTCATCGGCATGGGCAGTGCCGTCGGGGTTAAAAACGCCACGGAAGCCTATCTGGGCGCAACAATTGGCCGCTATGGCAATCGTATTGGCAATGCAAAATTCACACTTGACGGAAAAGAATACAAACTCGCCGCAAACAACGGCCCGAACTCGCTGCACGGTGGCCCGGGTGGTTTTCATTATAAAATCTGGGACGCCGTACAACCCAACGACTCCACAGTAGAATTCACCTGCACCAGTCCCGACATGGAAGAAGGATTCCCCGGTGAGCTGAAAGCAAAAGTGGTTTACACCCTTACATCAGACAATGCCCTGAAGATAGATTATACCGCCACCAGCAATAAGAACACCGTTGTAAACCTTACCAATCACTCTTACTTCAATCTTAACGGTGAAGGTAGCGGCGATATTTTGGGACATACCGCACAGATTTATGCCGACAATTATACGCCCGTTGATTCAACGCTTATCACAACCGGCAAGATAGAACCCGTTAAAGGCACACCGTTCGATTTTACACAACCGTTGGCCATTGGTGCAAAAATCAACGAGGACAACCAACAACTGAAATACGGTAAAGGATACGACCACAATTTCGTTCTTAACGGTACGAAAGGTTTATATGGCCTTACCCACGCGGCCACTTTCACCGGGGACAAATCGGGTATCGTGATGGACGTGTACACACAAGAGCCCGGCCTACAATTTTATTCCGGCAACTTTAACGAAGGTAAAAACACATTGAAAAGCGGGGCTACCGATATTCACCGTGGGGCGTTCTGTGCCGAAACACAGCACTATCCCGATTCACCGAACAAACCCTCCTTCCCCTCAACCACATTAAAAGCCGGGGACACTTATCACACGGTCACTTATTATACATTCTCTGCAAAATAAGTTTTACCAATATTCAATAAGAACGCCCGCGAAACGCGGGCGTTCTTATTGAATAATTTGTGAGGGATACTTAAGTTTGTTGTGCGATACGAGGTAAGGATGACTTTTTTCCTTACAACGTTTCCTTTAACCATTTATAAAATTCCCGCTGCCAAACCAGGGCATTCTGGGCTTGCAACACCCAATGGTTCTCGTCCGGCAAATAAACCAATTTGCTTTTGATACCTTTGAGCTGTGCCGCCTGGAACGCCTGCAAGCCTTGTTCTATCGGCACACGGTAATCTTTGCCGCCCTGATAAATCAATATAGGCGTATCCCATTTATCCACTAGATTTGAAGGGCTAAATTCTTTATAGGATTTTTGGGCAGCAGCGTTGTTCTTGTCCCAATAGCTACCGCCCATATCCCAGTTCACAAACCACATTTCCTCTGTCGTGCCATACATACTGCTCAAATCAAACACACCATCGTGCGCGATAAATGTCTTAAACCTTTTGTTATGGATACCTGCCAGATAAAATACCGAATAACCGCCAAAGCTCGCGCCCACTGCGCCCAGTCTGTCCCTGTCTACATATTTTTCTTTGCAGACATCATCTATCGCGGCCAGATAATCACGCATAGCCTGCCCGCCCCAATCCTTGCTTATCTGTTCGTTCCACGCCGTACCGTGGCCGGGCATCCCGCGCCTGTTGGGCGCCACTACGATATATCCATTGGCTGCCATTAGCTGAAGATTCCAGCGGAATGAATAAAACTGCGTCAATGCAGATTGCGGCCCGCCCTCACAATATAATAATGTCGGGTATTTTTTTGTGGAGTCAAAGTTGGGTGGATAAACCATCCAAACCAACATATCCTTGCCATCGCTGGTACGCACGGTGCGCCTTACGGTTTTACTTTTGTCAATAGAAGCATAGGCATTATCATTCGTAAATGTCAGTTGCTTCATCGTGCCTTTGGTAATGTCAACCACAAACAATTCCGCGGCATGGTTCATATCTGTACGGCTTACCACTAACGCGTTTCCGCTTTGGCCGACCACCCCGGTAATATCAAAATCACCACGGGTAATTTGTCTTATTGAAGGAAGCGACTTTGTGAGCACGCCGTCATAACTGATTTCAAACAATTGCTCCGTGCCGTTCACCGGAGCGATAAAATAAATAGAACGGCCATTGTCACTCCAAACGAAAGCCGACACGTGCAGGTCATCGCGATGGGCGGTAAGATTCTTCTTCACCCCTTCCTTCATCACGACAATATCTTGTTTATCGGCCTCATAGCCATCGCGCTTCATACTTAACCAACCTAAATCACCATTGACATTATACAAAGGCGCTATGTCATATCCCATCATGCCTTCGGTAAGATTTTTGGTCTTACCCGTTTCTATATCATAAGCATAGATATCCGTGTTGGTGCTTACGGCATAGGCCGTTCCATATTTCTTTTTAGCCACATACACAATCTGCTTTCCGTCCGGCGACCAAATGTAATCCTCATCGCCGCCAAAAGGTTTTTGAGGACAATCATAAGGTTCTCCCGGCATGATGTCTATTGCCTTTTCCGGCGCACCAACGGGTGCGTAAAACACATGGTCAAAAGCGCCGTCTTCCCATGTATCCCAGTGACGATAGGCCAAACTATCATAGATATACACATTCGAAAGCGGCAAGTCGGCATAATAATCCGACCCTAACATTTTTTTGACTTTCACTTCTTTGTGAAAAATCATGTATTTACCATCCGGTGAAATATTCTTATCGTTAAGCAAGGAATCATACCCGTTCACGACCTCCCCCACATTACTGTGCAAACTTATCCGGTAAACTTTGGTACTGCTTTTATTACTTGCCACATCGGGCGTGCTGACTCGGTAAATGACGGATTGTTTGTCTTTTGTCACCCCTACTCCACTCACGCGGCCTAATTGCCACAGCAATTCGGGTGTCATTACCTTTTGGGCATCAATCCTGATAACACTAAATAACAATAACAGCAAAAACAATTGTCTCATAGAATGCAATTTTGCGTAAAGGTAAGATTATTGAATTACAGGCATCCCTATTGCCTATCATAGTCTGGCAAAAATTTAGGGTAAATAAAAAATTACTCTCCGGGGTATGCAATTTACCCGGCTGGCGCATCCTGTTTAAAAATAGGATATGGACAAGAAAATATTATGGGTTATCGTGTGCCTGGCAATCAGCCACGCAGGATTGGCACAAAAAGCAACTACTAAAAAGGCAATGTCTCTGCAAAAGGACAAAATACAACGTCTTGAACCTGATGTATTCGACACATCGGCAGGACTAAAACACCTGAATCATGATTTTCTGTTAGGCATCCTAAAACAAGACAGGATGCCCTGCCTGATACCCGACACCAAAAGCAATATGCCGATTGCTGGCCAAACCAATAGGCTTGAGCAAACCATGCCCAATGTCTGGAAAAAGGATTCCGTGGCAAGCGGAAAGAAAACGCCCGATAAAGTACATTAAATCCATACTACCATTTCTCCACGTCTTCGTGATGCGGGGCAGCAGTATCGTCTTCCGAAGTCTTGGGTGAAACCTCTATGACTTTTTCATCGTTGTCCGGTGCTTCGGCAGGCGGTGCAACCTGTTCTGCAGTATCCACAGGCTCTTCTTCTATTGCGGCGGGAGCAGGCGGCGTAGCGGAGATTATGGGCGCATCCTCATCTTCCTCATCGTAATTAAACGAATCGAAATCGAAGTCCGGCATTATATCCGTTTTCACATAATCAATCGCTTCCCCGAGCGCCTTCAGGAATTTATTAAAGTCTTCTTTATACAAAAAGATTTTGTGGCGCTCATAACCGTTATCGTCAAAGCGTTTGCGGCTCTCCGTAATGGTCAGATAGTAATCGTTACCTTTGGTTGACCTTACATCAAAAAAATATGTCCTTCTTTTTCCGGCACGCAGTCTCTTGCTGTACAAGCTATCCGCCTTTTTATCAAAGTACTCTTTCTCCACGTTCAAGTTTTTTTCCTTTTGAAATTATATTGACAAATATATGATTGTTTTATAAAAAAATCCAACAGGTAAAAAAATTATATCAGTGTTTAAACTTTATATTATATAAAATCTAAATCCAACCATCAACGTCAAAAAATACCCCAATCCGCATCTATGTCCCGTCCGTCTTCCGAACAGATTATACATAATCTATTGCCCAAAAATTTAGTCCTCCAAATCTTCCATCCTACCCTGCTGCTGGGCGGTGTATAGTTTGGCATAAATCCCGTCAGGAATATTCATCAGTTGCTCATGCGTGCCCTGCTCGGCAATGCGCCCCTTATCAAGCACAACAATGCGGTCGAAAGCCAGCAACGAAAACACCCGGTGGGTAATGATGATTGCGGTCTTGGCATGCAGGTACTGGTTCAGCCTGTCCATAATCTGCTGTTCCGTCTTGGCATCCACGGCGCTCAGGCAATCGTCAAAAATAATCAGTTCAGGGTCTTTAATCAACGCCCTGGCGATGGAAATACGCTGCTTCTGTCCGCCGCTAAGTGTTACGCCTCGTTCCCCTATCATGGTTTGGTAGCCTTGCTCAAACTTATCAATTTCCGTATCCACGCTGGCCATATATGCTGCCTCCCGCACCTGCTCCTGCGTGGCATGGGGAACGCCAAAGCGGATATTGTTGGCCACCGTGTCGCTGAACAAAAACACGTCCTGCGGCACATAGCTGATTTGCTGACGCAGGTTGGAAATATCAAGGTTTTTGATATTGACACCATCAAGCAAAATACTTCCCTTGTCAACATCATACATCCGCAGGAGTAATTGTGCAATAGTCGTTTTGCCACTGCCCGTGCGCCCGGTAATGGCAATTTTTTCTCCCACTTTTACTTCCATATTAAAATCGTCCAGCCCCACAATGCCCGTATCGGGATAAGTAAACTTCACCTCCTCAAACTTGATATGCCCCTTGATGTGCAGCCTCTTTGCATCGGGTTTTGTTTGGATTTCCGGCTCGATGTTTAAAAACTCGTTGATGCGTTCCTGCGAAGCCGCTGCCCGCTGAATCATGCTGGCCGTTAGCCCGATGGCACTCACCGGGAACGAGAGCATATTCACATACACGATAAATTCCACAATCGTACCCAAAGTTATACCATGCTGGTGATTGATATAATACAGCCCGCCTATCATGATGGTGAGAATCGTACTTACGCCTATCAATAAAGTAATTGCCGGGAAATAAATCGCCTCTACCTTGGCAAGCCCCACGGCATTTTTACGATAGCGTTCTGTATTTTGTTTAAAAAATCCAAACATAGCCGTTTCCTGCACAAATGACTTGATGACCCTTATACCGGAATAGGATTCCTGCGCGTTGGTGGTCAAATCAGACAGCGATGCCTGTATCTGCTCGCTGCGGCGGTGAATGTTCATGTTTACATAATAGATAATCACCGCTAATATAGGCAGGGGCATCAGCACATACAAAGTCAACTGCGGGCTGCTCTTCAACATAAAATAAACGCTCAATGAAATAACCGATACAAGGTTGACGATGTACATGATGGCCGGCCCCACATAAGTGCGCACGCGGCTTACATCTTCGGCGATGCGGTTCATCAAGTCCCCGGTATTATTGCGTTTCAGGAAAGCGGTGTTCAATCGTTGGTACTGGTTAAAAATCTCGTTCTTTTGGTCATACTCCACATAGCGGCTCATCACGATAATGGTCTGCCGCATGAAAAACATAAACAAGCTTCGCAGCAAGGCCATCACCAAAATAATCAGGCTCGCCACCACCACTACTTTGCCAACGCCTTCTATACTTGAAAGCCAATGCACAAGACCCCGCACCAGCAAATCATAATTAGCATATTCATTTGCCGGAATCGGCGCTTTGGTCAGCACTTGCTCCACATAATTAATGATGAAGCGCATAAGCTGCGGCGATAATACGTTGAAATAATTGGATGCCACCACAAAGAACACGCCCGCTATCAGCCTTGCCCTGTACTTCCAAAAATATTTCCGCAGCGCCTTTAAATGCTTCATGGGCGCAAGTTAAGATAATTTGGCAAGCCTGATGGTTTCGCGCACGGCTTAAGGAATTTTCACAATGATGAAAAGGGAATGAAATCTAAAATAGGATTTCATAAAAATATCAATGGCATACAGCAGGATTTTTTAAATTTACAGAGAGAAATAACGGTAGCGTATAAAGGTATTATAATCCTTCTTCGCCTGGTTTTTAAACATGAGCTAAACTTGGCGTAGCATTATAGCTTAAAAATGGTTATTTGAAACAATATCATTCTACGGCAAACGCGCAGGGCTAAGAGTTAAATTCGAAGAGGAGGAAAAGCAGGGAACACAATTATGAAATACTATCGTAAAGAAATATCATTATAACTGAAAATAAAAAAAACTTTTTAACATTACAATTAGCAGCAATTATGAAAAAGCAATTGTTTTTTTTAATCTTGGTCATGCTCTTGTATTCTTGCGAACAAGTATCGCAACTTCCAGCTTGCGGCATGATAGAACCACGTGCTAACATAAAGTCTTTGTTAGACTCATTCATAATGGTCAACGGAAAGCATAATGCCGAGTATGGAATATATGTCGATAAGACATCTCCACATGATTATGATTTAATTCTATACACAGGCGATGAACCTCTTACAAAAGAAGAAGATTGGGTAAATAATCAATACCCGGTTAGCAAAGTACGGGTTTCTAATGAAGTAGAATTCAAAGTGTATTCGGGTCTTGAGCATTATTTTCAAAATCAATGCTATGCGAAGGAGAAAAAAATTATTCCTCAAAAAACATCAGGAAAGAAGGATTTTGTAATTTGGGTCGTCAAGGATAGTGCAGGGAAACTCACTACTTACAAAACATTTAATGCCTATCCTTTCATCGCCTTGCCCAATAATGTTTCCGATAGCATAAAATTTAATTTACCAGATAGTACACCCTAAATAAACAATAACACTTATGCCATATGCCAGTAGAGTTTTCACGTGCGGGTAGGTGATATGGCAGGAATCGGCAGAACATTATAGTATGAAAACGGTTAAAGAAAATAAAAAAAGTCCAAATAATCAATTAAGAATTATTTGGACTAACTTATCTGCGGTGAGGGCGGGATTCGAACCCGCGGTACAGTTTAACCCGTACGGCAGTTTAGCAAACTACTGATTTCAGCCACTCATCCACCTCACCGTCTTTCTTTCCTATCCGAAAGGGCAGCAAATATAAATCATCTCATTTATATAAACTAATTATCGCTGCAAAAAATAATGATTTTAAATATGGTATCCCGAAGTTACACACAGATCAACAGTATTACAGCAGTTGAACGGAGCGTCGCAAGTGAAGCCCCATAGGATTGCCAAAGCCGGGAAACAAAAAACAAAACGATTTTACATAGCGGCCAGTTGCACTTTTTGGTGCAGCTCCAGCACGTTCTCGCGAAAAACGGCATCCGTGTCCATCAGGTCTTTTACGGTTTGGCAGGAGTGGATGACCGTGGTGTGGTCACGACCGCCAAAATGCTCACCAATGGTCTTGAGGCTGTTTTTGGTAAACGCTTTTGCAAGGTACATGGTTATCTGACGCGCCTGCACGATTTCGCGCTTGCGGGTTTTTTGCAGCAGTTTTTCGTAAGGCACATCAAAATAGCTGCAAACCATTTTCTGAATGTTCTCTATGGTTATTTCCTTGCTGGAAGTCTTGATAAAGTTGCGCAGCACTTTCTTGGCCAGCTCAAGGTCAATTTCGCGGCGGTTGAGGGAAGACTGTGCCAACAAGTTGATAAGCGCACCTTCCAGCTCGCGCACGTTACTGCTTATATTATAGGCGATGTATTTGACAACTTCCTTGGGTATTTCGAGGCCGTCGGCCTTCATTTTCTTTTCCAAGATCTCGATGCGCATTTCGTAATCAGGAATCTGCAAATCGGCGCTCAGCCCCCAGCGGAAACGGCTAAGCAGGCGCTCCTGAACGCCCTCCAAATCTTTGGGGGATTTGTCGGAAGTAAGCACTAATTGCTTACCACTCTGATGAAGGTGGTTAAAGATGGCAAAAAAGGCATCCTGCGATTTTTCTGCCTTGTTGAAAAACTGCACATCGTCCACGATGAGCACATCTATCAACTGATAAAAATGAATAAAATCGTTGATGGCATTGTTGCGGCTGTGATCCATGAACTGGTTGATGAATTTTTCCGAGCTCACGTACAACACAATCTTATTGGGATGCAGCCTTTTTACTTCGTTGCCGATGGCCTGCACGAGGTGGGTTTTGCCCAACCCCACGCCGCCATAAACGACCAGCGGGTTGAAGGAATTGGCACCGGGCTTTTCGGCCACGGTCTTCCCCGCGCGACGGGCAACCCTGTTGCTATCCCCTTCCACATAGGCATCAAACGTATAGTTCGCATTTAATTGCGGGTCTATCTGCATTTTTTTAATGCCGGGTATGACAAAAGGGTTTTTAACAGTATTGTTCACCACGAGCGGAAAATCCATTTCATTGTTAGAGTATGTTTTATATCCCGAACCTGTAATGTCCATCGTCAGCGGCTTGTTCTTGCTGCTGCCGCTGTCAATCATGATACGATATTCCAGCCTGGCATCCTTACCCAACTCGCGCTTCAACGTTTTGGCCAGCAGGTTTACGTAATGTTCTTCAAGGTACTCAAAAAAGAACTGGCTCGGCACTTGTATAATAAGTACGTTGCCTTCCAAAGATATGGCTTTTATTGGTTCAAACCACGTTTTGTAATGCTGCCACTCAACAATATCCCTGATAATTTTTAAACAATTTGCCCATATTTTTTCAGCAGTCTTATCCATCGAATCAGTTCAATTTATACCTTCCAAATAAAAAATTTTTAATTTTAATCGTTATCCACATTCGGGGCCACAAATGTCAATATTTTTTTTAGGCCGGATGGCGAATATCCACATTTAATTCAACAAAAAAAAATTAACCGTGGCTTTTTTTATCGCGCAAGCGTAAAAAAAATTTTCATGATTTTGATTGGATTTTTAACCAAAAAGCACTATGGTTAGTGAATTTATCACACGCTGCCACAACGGCAACCATCATCAAACAGCCATATATCAAACATCAATATAAAATATCGCAAAACCCTTTACAGGACTGCCATTCAGCGCAATAGTCAAAAAGGAACAGATAAAAAAACAGCCTTTATAAAAGGCTGAAAGAACGTACTACCCCCTCCCTAATTTTACTTCTTGACCGCTTTTTTAGCCGCAGCCTTGGCGGCGGGTTTTGCTTTTGCCGAAGACTTGGGTTTTACCGTTTTGAACGCTTCGTCTATCGCGGCGGAAAGCCCTTGCAAGGTTAGCTTTCCCTTGTACATTTCATTGTTGATAAAAAAAGTTGGAACTTCTTTTACACCTCTTTCAATACCTTCTTTCAGGTCATCCTGCACCTGCCAGCCATACGTGCCGTTCACCAGTTCTTCCAAAAAATTTTTGTTCTTTACACCCGCATCTTTTGAGTGCAATTTCAAACTGGTAGTGCCCAGGTTGCGCCTGTTTTTAAAAAGTACATTGTGCATTTCCCAAAATTTGCCCTCCTGCGCTGCGGCAATAGCAGACTCTGCCGCCTTCAGGCTGCGCTGGTGCACCCGCGTTTGCGGGAAATGACGAAAATTGAATTTTATCTTTCCTTCGTATTGCTCCAATAATTGCTTTACAACCTCGTTGGCCTTGGCGCAGTTCTCGCTTTCGTACTCCCCGAATTCCATCAGCACTACGGGCGCGTCTTTCTTGCCCACAAAAATATCTTTAGGCTCAATTATTTCTTCACCATCTTTTTTTACGCTCATAACTAATTCAAAAATTTACCGGTTCATGGGGCTGAATGATGTTTTTACCTTTGTTTAAAAATCAGCACATAAATACAACATTTCCCCCTAAAAAGGCCGCCGAAAATAATTTTTTTTTTGATGTTTCCGCTTTTTTTTGAAGAAATAGTTTTTTAGATACATAATTTATTGATTTTCAATATAATTATTCTTTCAAAAGACACCCCATGTACATCATATAGATGTACTTATGAGCTATTGCCCTTCTGCTAAAACAGACATAATGACGGTTGAAGCCACCCCTGTTTTCGACCTATCGCCCGATATGTACCGGCATGAGTTGCAGGTCGCTCTCTCATCAATAAAAGAGGAACATATTATAAATTAATCTGTACCTTCGCCTTCTTATTTTTGTTAAAATATATTCATGCGGTGTTTGCGGTAGCGTTGGTTTGCCGCCGTGGTAATAAAACATTAACCTTAATCTCCATACAGATATGAAAGCCATATTCGTTCTTGCATTTATCCTGTTCACCACGCAAGCTTTTTCGCAAAAAACACCGATAAAACAGTGCGACTCTACCACGGTAGCAAAGAAAAAAACATGCTTCAACGACTCCACGAAAAACCAAAACCAGGGAAGCTTTAAAATGGTAAACCCCTTGCTGGTGAAGGCATCGGGAGAAAACACCCAAGTGATAAAAATAAATCTCCGCAAGGCTTCTCAGGAAAAGAAACAGGATTCAACCGCTGTTCAATAATATTTGCTGGCATCTTTTTACTTACTCATACATCATTTATATTACACTCAAGCTAAAGCCAGCAACCTGTTGGCATGAACCGTTATCAGCCATTATAATAAATTGTATATTCGCAGCCATTTTTATCAAGTATTAATTTATGACTATTTCTTATAAGTGGCTGAGCGAATATTTGCCCGAAAAAATAGAACCCGAAACGTTATCTAAGATATTGACCGCCATCGGGCTGGAAGTGGAAAGCATGGAAACCTACGAAGTCTTCAAAGGCGGGTTGAAAGGACTTGTGGTAGGCGAAGTATTGCAATGCGAAAAACATCCGAATGCCGACAAGCTCCGTTTAACGAAAGTAAATATCGGCAACGCCGAACCGCTATCCATTGTTTGCGGTGCGCCCAATGTGGCCGCCGGACAAAAAGTAATCGTTGCTCCTGTTGGCACGACCATTTACCCTGCGGGTCACGACCCGATAACCATGAAATTAGCTAAAATCAGGGGCGAGGAAAGCCAGGGCATGATATGTGCCGAGGATGAAATCGGCATGGGTACGTCCCACGAGGGCATCATGGTGCTTCCGGCAGAAACCACCCCCGGCACGCCTGCATCGGAATATTTCAACGCTTACGAAGATATTATTTATGAAATAGGCCTTACGCCCAACCGCATGGACGCCATGAGCCATTGGGGCGTGGCACGCGATGTTTGCGCTTATTTGTCCTTCCACGACAAAAAAGAAGTTCGTCCCGTGCTGCCACAGGTTTCTGATTTTACATCACCCGCATTGATAGCGCCACTTCTTACCGTATCGGTAGAGAATACGGCAGCCTGCCCGCGTTACAGCGGCATCTGCATCAGTAACGTCACCATTCAGGAATCGCCCCAATGGTTGCAGAACAGGCTCAAAGCCATCGGCCTGCGCCCGATTAATAATTTAGTGGACATTACAAACTTCATCCAGCACGAAACGGGGCAACCGCTTCACGCTTTTGATGCCGACCAGATAAAAGGCGGCAAAGTCATCGTGAAAAACCTGCCCGAAGGCACGCCTTTCATCACGCTGGACGAAAAAGAGCGCAAGCTGAGCGCAGAAGATCTTATGATTTGCGATGAAACGGACGGCATGTGCATCGCCGGGGTTTTCGGTGGCCTGCACAGTGGCGTAACGCTGCAGACCAAAAATATTTTTTTGGAAAGCGCTTGCTTCAATCCTATCACCATCCGCAAAACATCGTTCAGGCACGGGCTGCGCACAGATGCTGCCACACGCTTTGAGAAAGGCACGGATATTTCGGTCACGGCCAATGTCCTCAAAAGGACGGCGCAATTAGTTTTGGAAATTTGCGGTGGGCAAATCAGCAGCGACATTATTGATATTTATGCCGATCCGCAGCCTAAAAAACAGGTGAAATTTACTTACTCATTCCTTCAAAAGCTCAGTGGCAAGGCTTACAATCCTGCCGATGTGCATGCCATCCTGAAAGGGCTTGGTTTTGAAATCCTGCAAGAAGAAAACGGCGAACTGCTGTTATCCGTTCCTTATCACAAAACGGATATTAGCCAACCTGCGGACATCGTGGAAGAAATCGTGCGCATTGACGGGCTGGATAACATTGAAATACCGACCAAGATTACGATTACTCCCGCCGTTGACGAAAACCTGGCCACGGAAACATTCCGGGAAAAAATAGCCAATTATCTCTGCAGCATCGGGTACAACGAAATACTTACAAACTCTATCACCAATAAAGCGTATTTTACCGAAGCGCAACTGACCTTCACGGTAAAAATGAAGAACAGCCTGAGCGCCGAACTAAACGTCCTGCGCCCGCGCATGTTGGAAACCGCGCTGGAAGTGCTTTCGCACAACCTCAACCGCAAGAACGAAAACCTGAAACTTTTTGAATTTGGCCGTACTTACGCAGTAGGTCAGGACGGATTTCAGGAAACCGACCACCTTTGCCTTTATCTTTCCGGTAAAAAAACAGCCGACACTTGGAAAACAAAGGCCACCAATAGCGATATCCACACCCTAAAAGGTGCGCTGGACAAGATTTTTTCCTTGTTGGGCATTACTTACACCGTGGCCGAGATAGAGCAAGACCCGGTGCTGGGCTATGGCATTATTTACAAAAACAATGAACAGACATTGGCCTCCGCGGGCAGCGTGCACAAAAAATTGCTGTCGCATTTCGACATCCGGCAGGATGTTTTGTATGCCGACATCTGCTTAAAAACCTGCCTCGAACTGGCGGCACAACACAAACCGGTGTTCACGCCCATTCCCCGGTTCCCGGCCGTGCAGCGCGACATCGCCATCGTGGTATCCAAGCAGTTGAAATATCAACAAGTGGAAAATGTGGTGAATACGCTACGCCTGAAAAAATTGCAGTCCATGCAGTTATTCGATATATTTGAGAGCGAAAAGCTGGGCGTTGACAAAAAATCAATCGCCATAAACTTTACGTTCCTCGACGCGGAAAAAACATTGACCGATGCGGAAATAGACGGTTGGATGAACAAGGTCATACAGCGGCTTGAAAAAGAACTTCAGGCAGAAGTCAGAAAATAAAGGGTATCATTTTTGTTATTTTTATGTAGCCGGTTTCGTGCTGCTATCGGCTTTGTTGCCACGCTCGTTTTATCGTCCCGGCTATATGGCATCCATTATGCAATCATTTAAACAGTGACAATGGGCAAGTGAACGTGATGTTCGTATATAAAAAATAAAAACACCCGTAAAAAGACCATGCAGGCAATAGAAGAAAAAATAAAGCAGGTGCACGAAAAACTCTCCTTGTTAATCAGGCAAAAAAACGCCCTGACAAAGGAGAATGAATGGTTAAGGCAAGAGCTGGAGACCGCCAAAAAAACGGCCACCGCCACCGCGGGGCAATACGAATCCCTGCAAAGCCAACTGGACATTCACCGCTACACGCAAACCGCCATGAGCGAGGAAGAAAAAAAGGCTTTTGAAAAAAAGATAAACAGTTATCTCAAGGAAATAGACAAATGTATCGCACTGCTAAGCGTGTAACATGCGATATGGCCACATTTATTTCAACTATCAATTTATCAACATGCCAGACAATCTAATACCCGCCAATATCAATATCGCCGACAGGCAATACCGCATCAAGGTTTCCCCGGCTGATGAACAGTCCGTTCGTCATTCCATAAAACTTATCAACGATAAAGTGATGGAACTGAAAAAACAGTTTCCCGGCAAGGACATGCAGGACTATATTTCCATGACGCTGATATGGTTTGCTACCGAGTTTAAACAAAGCGCATCACAGATATTCGACGAACAGGCACTGCTTGCCAGGCTTCAGGCATTGGAAAATGTTATTGACAGCGAATTAGAAAAATAAACAGCAATTATCAATTGCATCATGTAGATACTTCCCTATTGTTTTAGCGTCCGTTACAGAATGTTGTGTCCTTTCTCAAAATCTATCACAAAAAATTGCCTTCCGTTTTGTATCTTCGCCCCTATGCCTTTGCCGAAGAGGCATACAAAGTATTGACTTGTATAGATTTGAAGATTTTTAATTTTTTTAATAAAAAAAACAAACACAATTAATTAATGGAACTCTCAATAATTATAGCAATTGTTGCGGTGGCGGCGCTCCTGGTGGGCATCTTTGCGGGAAAATTCATATTTGCCAAGAACACACAACAAAAAATCGACGAAGCAGAACTCTTAGCAAAAAACATTATATCAAAGGCCGAAATCACCGCTGAAACCCTCAAAAAAGAAAAAGAAATCGAGGCCAAGGAAAAATTTGTTGCGTTGAAATCCGCCCATGACAGGGAAATCAACGAACGTAACCGCAAGATGGTCGAGGGCGAAAACAGGATTAAGCAAAAAGAACAATCCCTGAGCCAAAAAGAGGCCAACGCCGAAAAACTTGTTAAAGAAAACGACAGCATCAGGGAAAACCTGACACGCCAGATGGGTGTCGTCAGCAAGAAACAAGCAGAGCTTGAAAAAGCCCACGAGCAGCACGTACAACGTCTGGAAAAGATAGCCGGACTTTCCGCCGAGGAAGCCAAAAGTCAACTTGTGGAATCATTGCGTCAGGAAGCACAAACACAGGCATTGGGCATTCAGCAGGAAATCATTGATGATGCCAAAACCAAGGCCAACAAAGAGGCGCGTAAAATCATTATCCAAACCATACAACGCACAGCCGCGGAGCAGGCCATCGAAAACTCCATCACTGTTTTCAACCTTGAAAGCGATGAAGTGAAAGGCCAAATCATCGGCCGTGAGGGACGTAATATCCGCGCATTAGAGGCCGCCACCGGGGTTGACCTGATTGTGGACGACACCCCCGAAGCGATACTCCTTTCCTGCTTTGACCCGCTGCGCCGCGAGATTGCCCGCCTGAGCCTGCAACGCCTTGTTGCCGACGGACGCATTCACCCCGCACGTATCGAGGAAGTGGTGGAAAAAACCCGCCGCCAGATAGAAGAACAGGTAATGGAAATCGGTGAAAGAACGGTTATTGACATGGGCATCCACGGTCTGCACAAGGAACTGGTGCGCATGGTGGGACGGATGCGCTACCGCTCTTCCTATGGCCAAAACCTTTTGATGCACAGCCGCGAAACCGCAAACCTTTGTGCCATCATGGCTGCCGAGTTAGGGCTAAACCCCAAACTGGCCAAACGTGCCGGGCTGTTGCATGACATTGGTAAAGTTCCCGATGAGGAAAGCGAATTGAGCCACGCACTGTTAGGTGCCAAGTTGGCCGAGAAATATGGAGAAAACCCTGCCGTGGTAAACGCCATTGCCGCCCACCACGATGAGGTAGAAATGCAATATGTTATCTCCCCTATCGTGCAGGCCTGCGATGCCATCAGCGGGGCAAGGCCGGGCGCACGCCGCGAAATCATGCAGCAATACCTGCAACGTATCAAGGATTTGGAAAACTTAGCGATGGGCTATCCCGGTGTGGAAAAAGCTTACGCCATACAGGCCGGCCGCGAACTCCGTGTTATTGTGGAATCCGATAAAGTGACCGACCAGGGCAGTGATAAATTATCATTTGAAATTGCGCAAAAAATACAAACGGAAATGACCTTCCCCGGTCAGATAAAGGTGACGGTAATCCGCGAAAAACGCGCCGTGAACGTGGCAAGATAATGATGCGCGATAGATAATATCGTAAAATGATTTCTAAGAAATAATGGAGTAAGCGGCAGAATATTTTTCGTTCACTAATGAGATACGCTTATTAGTGAACGAATCGCTTTCCTACTTTCACGTTCGTTCATTTTTTAATCTATTTTTTATATGAAGATAGCCCCAGGTCATCAGCCGGTCATGCCGTACCTTATTCTGCAAAATGCCGAGGGTTTCATACAATTTATGAAAACCGTTTTCGGTGCAACAGAAATATATAAAGGTTATCGCGAGGACGACAATACCAAAATCATGCACGCCGAAGTGCAGTTAAACGGCTGCAATATTATGTTCGCAGACGTTACAGAAGATTTTGGTGTGGCAAATGCCAATCTGTTCGTGTACGTGGACGATGCGGATGCCACATTTCACAAAGCATTAGAGAACGGGGCCACTGTTGCCAACGCCCTCGCCGAACAGGATTATGGACGGAGCGGCGGCGTTATTGACCCGTTTGGCAACACGTGGTGGATTACGTCCATGAAATAATCACAGGAAACGATTTTCTAATTCAGGCGTCGGGGTCATACAATATTCCCTTTTACCAAATAAACGATAGCGGTTTCCGGAAATCAGTTTATAAACCATATCGCGCCAAGCGCGTGGCAAGACAACAAAAACATATAGCAATTTCCACACACCACCTAATGTCCTTGCCACCTGCAAAACGGCATCGGATTGCTGATAATATTTGTCGCCTTTGATATAGACAAAGGATTCCATATTATTTTCTGGCAAAGTTCCTTTCCACAACAATTCTTTGCCTGCATCGGATTGCAAAGGGGCAAACCTGAACACCTGCTGTTTGTCATGTTTTATGATAAATCGAACCGCGCCGTTGCACAGATTGCATACCCCGTCAAATAATATTATATGCCGCATTTGTTCTTTACTTTTATGTCACCCTCGTGCATCTATGCTACGAATTATGCACGCTTGGAAATACCGACATTGTCCTTTTATCAATTTGTCCTATTTTCACGCCTGCAATCTTAAAATAAATGGCGAAAAAGAAAAATAATATATTTAAAGTGCTGGCCGCACTCCTACTACTCGTTATTATATTCATCGGTTTTAAACTTGTTGGCCCGGCTGTCCGTGCACCTGAAAAAGGATATCTATACATTAAGACTGGAAGCAATATGACCGATTTAAAAAATCAAATAGCTAATGAGAAAATATTGTCCGGTTTATTTTGGTTCAATAAAGTTTCAGGGTTTTTAGATTTCACACAAACAAAACCCGGCCGCTATAAAATTAAAAACGGCATGAGCGTGTTAAGCCTTGTCAGGATGTTGCGTAACGGACAGCAATCCCCTGTGAGTTTCGTTGTGACCAAAATACGTACAAGAGAACAACTCGCCGGACGCATCGGCAACGCCTTTGAATGCGATTCGCTTTCGGTCATCAGTTTTCTAAACAATAACGACTCCCTGCAACAGTACAACCTTGATTCAAACACAATAATGTCTGCTGTGCTACCGCTGACGTATGAATCAAAATGGAGCATAAAACCCCGCCAACTATTTGACAGGTTTTACGATGCGTATCAGCAGTTCTGGACGGACGAGCGTAAACAAAAAGCAGCTGCACGAAACCTCACTCCTTCCCAGATTGCAACCATCGCTTCCATCGTGGACGAGGAAACAAATGCAAAAGCGGAAATGGGCAATATCGCCAGCGTTTACATGAACCGCATGGCCAAGGGAATGCCCTTGCAGGCCGACCCTACCATCAAGTTCGCCTTGAAAGATTTTGGCATTAAAAGAGTTTTGCTCAAACATCTTGAGGTTCGTTCTCCTTATAATACTTATCGCAATAAAGGATTACCGCCCAGCCCTATCTGTACACCGCAATTGGGCACGATTGACTCGGTGCTGAATGCTCCCCAAACGGATTATATCTATTTTGTAGCCAGCACAAACTTCGATGGCACGCATGTGTTCTCCTCGAATTATAACGACCACCTGAAATATGCAAAAGCCTATCAGGCAGAATTGAACAAACGCTTTCCAGCCCTGCCAGCAAACAACCCTTGAACCTTATTATGTCGAGAAAAACAAAAAGGCAGTCCTCGCCATCGGTATTGAGCCAAAAACTGAATGATTGGAGCAAACGCAGGCATATACCGGGTTTTAAAACGGTAACGGTTCACGATGTATGCGCCCACTTCCGGGGTCAATTCGTGGCCGATGAACTTTGGGGAAGGGCCTCGTCCATTTCCTATAATATGTCCATGGCATGGCCGCCCACTATGATATTTTTGTTCACGCTCATCCCGCTTCTGCCCATCAGCGAAGCGTTTCTTGACCAATTATATTCGCTTATCCGCGACATTGTTCCGGGGCCGCGCAACTACAAAGCTATTATTGATTTTTTAGACGATTTTCTCCGAAACCCGCGCAATGGCCTGCTATCAGTGGGTTTCCTGCTCTCTCTATTTTTTTCCTCAAATGCGATGATGGGCATCATGCGTTCTTTTGACCGCAATTATCCCGGGTTTAAAAAACGAAAAGGCATCCGCAAAAGGCTCGTGGCCATCCGCATCACGCTTATCCTTTTCGTATTGTTCTTTGCCTGTCTTGCCCTGCTCATTGCACAGGATGTGGTACTAAAATGGATTGGTATCGAAAACGAAACCGTGCGAAGCCTTATCCGTCACGTGCGATGGATATTTATCTTCCTGTTGTTCTTTACCATCATCGCCTATATATACCGGGCTGCACCGTCTGTTCACAAAAAATGGCACATCATATCACCAGGCTCTGTTGTGGCCACTATGCTGATGCTACTGTGCGCATTGGGCTTTTCGTGGTGGGTCAGCCATTTCGGTAGTTTCAACAAACTCTATGGTTCAATCGGGACTATACTGATAATCATGGTAATGATATACCTCTGTTCCCTAAGCTTGCTCATCGGCTTTGAAATAAATGCTAGCATATACGCATTGGCACATAAAAATATTTCGGGGAACGTTCAGAGGGAATCGTAAGCCCTTATTAGAATTAACACAAAACACGAAGAGTTTATCCGGCAAGATTATGACAAACGGGAAAAAAGATTATAATACCTTTGCACGCAATATATAAACCTAACATTTTATTTATCTTACATACAAAGAAGATCTTTAATGATACCCAGAAAAACCGTCTCTATAGCTTTACTTAGTTTATTTTTTGCACAAGCTACTTTAGCCCAGCGAATAACAGGTATCTACACCGATTTTAACTATCAAAATCGGGGTTACTGGTATGCCAATGGGAATACAACAGCAGATAATCCAGACCCGGGGCCTTCGCCCAATATGCCCAGTAACAGCCATCACCTCCTGGCTTTTACATGGAATGGAACTACTTATACTACCGGTGTAGATGATGCCTTGCTGGACAGCAAAATACCCGATAATAGTTTTATAAAAAAATCGTATCGGTCATTTCCGGTAGCCTATCTTCCATCGCCAGGTAGCAGCACTTATGTGGGTGTTGGTTATAATTATGGCGGCCCGGGCCCGGTGTCCTTAGCCAATAACAGTATGGAGTATTACCTTACAGATGGAATAAGAGGCTTTGATCTGGGAACAGGCATTTATAACCTGCCCAAAACAGGTAGCGGAACCACTTTCCAGCCCAGCAAGTACACTGTATCCAAAATTACAACAGGAGGTATATATAACCAACCTGTTGTAGTTATTTCACAAATGGGGAATCCCGGAGGTGAAGATTTCTTTTATTTTGTGGACGAAAATGGCGCCATAGTTGGTAATAAAAAGTCTGTAAGTTTTGACAGCATCGGTGGTGTTGGCCGAGGACATTTCAAATTTTATAAGATCAACTCCAATGGATTAGCTTTTACTGATAGTCCCAACGGCACCCGCTTACTACGGTTCATTGCCTATTCGCTGGCAGATTTTGGTATCGATACAGAGGAGAAGGTAAACCAAGTAAAGCAGTTCTGGCAGGAACTCTCAGGCAGTAGCGACCAAGCGTTTATAGGTGCCTATAATACCGAAGTAATGGAAATAGCCCAATCAGTAAGCGGGTTTGTTTATAAAGATGGCGGCAATACGCATAAGAGTCCGGGCTACGCTGGCGCTACGGTTACATTGTACAAGAGTGATGGCACTACGGTAGTTGCAACAGCCACTACCAATGCGGGAGGATATTATTTATTTGGCGATGTGCCCAAAGGGAATTATATCATAAGTATAACCGTTCCTTTAAAGCAAAAAATTTCCATAGCGTCGGATAATAATAATGATGCAGATATTCTTATTACGGTCGGAGAAGAACCTGTTACTGGTACTTATTTTTCTTTAGAACAGTCGCTCCCCGTTCATTTCGGTCCTGTTCTTGCAAACATATACGGAGGGCAACTTTTTGTAAAATGGACGACATTGAATGAAATCAATAATAGTCATTTCGAAATAGAAGTTTCTAAAGACGGTAAAACTTTTTTAACTGCCGGCAAAGTGAGCAGTAGCGCAATCGAAGGGAATTCCGATACACCCATAAACTACGAATATGCAGCAGACATCAATAATACTATGGGGTTATTAGGTCTGTCGGTTTTTTCAATCGCGTTGGCAGCTCTGTTTATGAGCAGGAGAAACAAAGCATTACATATATTGTTCTTGCTAATCGGCATAAGCCTGTTTACTGCTTCCTGCACTAAAAACGACAGGAATCGTATTGGCTATGACAGCGATATTTTTGTCCGCATTAAGCAAGTGGACAAGGACGGCAGTTATGAATACAGCAAAGTGGTAAAGGTTGTGAGAGAATGATGCTTAGCAACAAAAGCGGAAATCAAAAATGCTAATTAAAATTATAATGTTACCCTGAACTGGCTAGTATCATATAACCTCTCAATGAGATACTTAGAAAAGACATAAAGTAATTTTTGTAAACAGATTTAGCAATTGCATTTAAACTGTGAATCCGACATAATTCTGAAAATAACAAGAATCCTGTATAAGAAGATAGTAAAGATAAGCGAAACAGAATAGGGGTAATCAATAATGGTTTATGTATTGCATGCCCAGCAGAACATCTTTGATTAGTTCCTTAATTCAGAGATTTCAAAGTTATATTTCCCTTGCATTTTAAGGTTGAGAGCAACAAGTCGAATACGATAAATTTTATCACCCCAAACATCAGAAAGTTTTTTATCGACAAGTTCCACGGTATCCACAAACGGGATAAATAAGGAAGGTTCATATTTTAACTGCACCGCGACTTCATTCCTTTCCAGTATAATTCGACCGGGTTTGCTAATATCTGGCAAAGACCACGTCATAAAATGAACTTCATTGTTAGTTACAGCTGCATTTAGTTTGAAGTCATCAATAATCTTCAGTACCCGACTTGTAACCAAGTAAGTTCTTTTCCAATAATCAACTTTGGCAAGGGAATTAAAGGCTCCTGCAATATTCAGGGAGAATTGCCTTCTTTTTGGCTCAAATCTAACCTGACTAGCCTTATATTCCAATCCATTCTTTTGTGAGTAACCATTTATCAAAGGAAGATTATGATATTCGCTTCGCATTGTCCAGATACTGTAACGATCGGTTCCAAAAGTCTGTTTGGTATAGGTTCCCACTCCAGCATCAATAAAAAATGGTATTTCTTTTATATACAGACTAAAAGTTCCTACATCATTATGATTATGACTTTCATTATTAAACCCACCCTTGGCTGCAAAAAAAAGGCCTGCGTCGTTTCTCATATAACAAAACTCAGTTTGAGGGTACCAAGTATAAGCTACATTATTAAGAGAAGAAGGTTCCTGTTCTAGTTGCTCATAAAACTTTAAATATTCTATAGCTCTGAAAAAATCTCTTTCTTTTATCTCCATTTCATTTTGTTTATATTCATTAATCAAATAGCCAGCAAACTGGGTCATTTCTTTACTAGCCACAGCTTTCCCATAGCGAAAAATTAAACCTGCATCAAAATCACCCTTGCCTGAAGCATCTGCAAAATTCACAATCCAACCATTTCCGATATAGCTTCTCGAAATATATTCCCCCATATCCAGCAGCATCTTGCTTTTAAAAACATTAATGTTACCTTTACTGGCATTACACAAAAGTTGCAGATAATCATAGAGCTTTCCGGCAGCATGTTGCCAGTAAGAAGGGCCTTCTTCACACGCTCCATCCTCCTTGATATAATTAATAAAAGCATCCACACTCCGGATTGTTTTTAAAATTCCCTGTATCTTTTTTTCGCTATTATCCTCCATTAATAAAAAACATGTCAGTACATTAAAATTGCACCAAGGATTCCAATTATTGACAACCGTAGCCGGAGCCCGATTGAGAGCTAACCACCAGAAATCATTTCGTTCAAGATAAGGCATAATGATTCGATCCTGAATAGATTTTGCTACCCTTTTGGCAATTATTGGGTCAATTCTGTCCCAACTTTCGTGAAAGAAATACCACCCCCAGGATAGTAAGGATCCGATATCTCCAGATACCAAATCAATTATTTGCTCTCGATAGTCGGGAAGGGATCGTTTGGTTTTTTGTTTGATAAGGTGGGCAGATAATGCCCAAGAGCTCATATCACACGTAAACCATACACCATTGACAATCTGATTCATAAACCTCCCCTTTCCTTCCACGAGTTCTGCAAAAATCAAGGAAATTAGAGCATGGTTATTTTTTTCATAAGGGATCTGCATACTATCTCTATCACCGGATCTTTCAAAAGCCAGATAGTCAGAGGCTTTTACAGCCTCCCATTGGTAATTGAAGAATTGCTCACCATTTTCAACGATAGAGCGTTTTAGCTTTCCGGCAAAGTGTTCCCAACCTGCCCGATCCTTATAGTCTGGATAAGAAATCCATTCATCATTGTTTACTATCAACTGCTGAAGATTCCTGCCAGCTACTGCATTTTGGATTAGATTCTTAGGTGGATCTGCAAATACATTTATGTGCCCCAATAGCATAACCCCTATTGCCAACAACCATTTCATAATAACCAGATTTGATTTTCCTTTAGAACTAACTCGACAATCTTAGTAAACTACAACCGATATTTGTTTTTCAATTATCCTGCTTGAGCGGCCTATATGTAATGTAAACCTATCCGCATCCACTACCCATTGCCCTATCCGGTCATCAAAATAGGCAAACTCCTTTACAGGCAATTGAATCGAAACAACCTTATCCTCTCCTGCTGCCAACTGCACTTTGCAAAAGCCCTTCAATTCTTTTTCCGGGCGAATTAATGCCGGCTTTTTTTGAGACAAATATACCTGCACAACTTCTGCGCCCGCATAGGCCCCTGTATTCTTTATTGTGCAAGTGAGAGTCAGGGTATCATTTTTTGAATAAATACTTTTATCTGTTTGTGCAGCGCTGATCTTAAAGTTCGTATAAGAAAGCCCGTAACCGAATTCAAACAGAGGTGTAATCTTTTTAGTATCCAGCCAACGGTAGCCTACCAGTACGTCCTCCTTATAGATAACATTGCCATCTTTTCCCGGATAAGAACTTTCGCCCCAATAATGTGCCCCCAGATCATTTAAGTTTTTGGTTATGGAAAAGGGGAGTTTCCCTGAAGGATTTACTTCTCCGCTAATGATTCTTGCAATTGCCGTCCCCGACGCAGAGCCCAGGTACCAGGATTGTAGCAGCGTATTAGCCTGACTGATCCATGGCATAGCATATCCATTACCGGAAATAAGTACCAGTGCTGTTTTTTTATTGACCTTTAAGAGCTCCCGGATTAATTCATTTTGACCATAAGGCAGGTTATAATCCAGGCGGTCTCCTCCTTCGGAATCCTGATGATAGCTTTTATTTAGTCCCCCTACAAAAATTACAACCTCTGCGGCAGCAGCCTTTCTTACAGCGTCCTGAAATAAAGAGTCCCGGACATGAGCATCACCACCCCTTTCTTCGTTTTGGGCCGAACTATAGCCCATGGCAAATTCAATTGCTTCTTTTCCATATTGCTGATACAACCCCTGTAATATGGATATTTCAACCCAAGGTTTTAATTCTGAGGAACCGCCACCAGATGTAAATTCCCTTGCGGCATTTTCACCTACAACCAGGATTCTTTTAAAGTTTCCCTTTCTAATGGGAAGCAATTGTTGATTATTTTTTAATAGCACAACCCCTGCTTCTGCAACCCGCTGGGCCACCTCCAAATGCTCTTTTGTAGCAAAACTACCCAAAGGTTTTTGCCGATTTAAAGTAGTTCTGAAATGCAACCGCAAAATCCTTTTTACTTTTTCATCCAGTACAGACTGATCTATTGTTCCATCAACAATAGCTTTTTTAAATCCTCTTGCCAGATAATAATCGTCATAAGCGGCAAACGCTCCTTTATCCAGGCCGTTGGTCCTGGTTCCCATTTCAATATCCAGTCCGCTGAGAGCGGCAGTTCTGGTATTATCTAATGTGCCCCAATCTGTCATTACAATACCATTATACCCCCAACGTTTTTTTAATACTTCGTTAATGAGGTATGCATTTTGGCCACAGTATTCATTGCGATATTTGTTATATGCTGCCATTACCGCCCAAACATGACCCTGCAAAACACCTGCTTTAAACGCCGGGAAATAGATCTCATTCAAAACCCGATCACTGACAACAACATTGATCTTTTTCCGGTCATGCTCCTGATTATTAAGTGCAAAATGCTTCAGGCAGGCAGCTACGCCGTTGAGTTGCACTCCCTGGATATACGGTACAACCATTTTGGATACCAATAAGGGATCTTCTCCCATATATTCAAAATTACGCCCATTCATGGGGGTGCGGTAGATATTGACCCCTGGACCAAGCAATACATCCTTTTTCCGGTAGCGGGCTTCTTCTCCTATGGCTTTACCATACTGATAAGAAAGTGCGGGGTCAAAGCTTGCTGCAAGGCACGTCAAAGCAGGGAACGCGGTACATGAATCACTTGTCCAGCCTGCGTGTTTCCAGCTATCCCATTCTATTTCCATACGAACCCCGTGCGGACCATCACTCATCCAGAGTTCAGGAATACCCAGCCTGGGAACACCTTTTACACTAAACCGGGATTGTGCATGACATAATGCTATTTTTTCATCCAGCGACAATTCCTTTAAGAGCGCGTTGATCTTTTCTTCGTTATGTCCGTCAGGCGTTGAAAGACTTTGCTGTGCCATTGATGCGCTGAAAAAAATCCCCATGCACAAAAACACACATACCGGGTATAAAATAAAACGCATTTTATAAATAAAGATTTATTATTTGAACTGTGTAAGCACCCACTCCAACATTTCCTGCTTTTGCGTAGGGTATGCCCAATGACCAGTTTCCTTGTATATGTTCAGCTTCTTGGAAGCAGTGATTGTATTATAGGCTGCATACATTGAAGTAGGCGGACAAATAATATCATTAAAACCCCAGGAATAGATGCCTGGAACTTTAATTCGTTTTGCAAAATTGACTACATCGTAATAGGCAGTATTAGAAACCAGATCTTCAATTCCTTTAGTATCTTCATTACCGGCGGCCAGATAATGAGGCCAACCGCCAGCCCGGTTATACAAATAGCCTGTCAAATCGCTCAGTGCCGGATAAAGTACTGAAAGCAGCGTAACCCTGGAATCTAAGGCTGCAGTTACAATACTCAAAGCTCCACCCTGAGAGCCCCCCATCACCGCCAGGTTTTTTCCATCCCAATTGTCCAGAGAGCACAGGTAATCATTGGCTCTTACGCACCCCAGATATACCCTGCGGTAATAATTATTTTCTTTGCTGTTCAGATTATTGTTGAAATATTTTTTGAGCGCCCCGTCAGCCAAATCCTTATATATGGAAGAATCCAGGTTCACGGGAATTCCATGAATACCGATAGTTAAAACGATGACCCCACGGGAAGCTAATTGAATATCCGGGCCATAGGGCCGGACGCCTGCGCCAGGGACCTGTAACACTGCAGGATATTTGCCAGCATCAGAAGGCATAGCAAGTATACCGAAAATCTTACTGCCTCCAACATTGCCGATCTCCAGATGAAATACATCCACTTCCACAGTGCTCCTGTCTGTCAATAAGGTTTTTTTAGCATTGATTGGGGTAGATTTCAGCGACTGGAGCCCTTGTTTCCAGAATTCATCAAAATCACCTGGTTCTTTCTGAGTAGGCTGAATTTTCTCTGCATCATAACCAATTGTACAGAGTTGCCTGGAGGATAAGGTTCCGCTAATCCATACAGCTATACAACGTAAAAAACCCGGAGTCTTCATTGTGTACTCTTTTGAGATAAAGGCTCCTCTAAAATTTTTTAGAGTATCTGTTATGAACGCCGGCATCATTTCCGGGCCTATCTGATAAGCCAATCTGCCATCCGGATCCTGACGTAAAAGCTCAGGATCGATAGATATTTTGAAGGAAACCGTTTCTCCTGTTTTAGCAATCCAGCGCTCAATAGAAGGTTTAATTTCAATTTTTATGGGGTTTGATTGGCCTAAAACCCAAAAACCTGTCAATAAAAATACTACAAGGTGTAAAATTTTTAATTGTACTTTAGTTATCATTCCGTATTATTCTTTTCCCTTTTAAAAAATTTTGGAACCAGACACCTATTGCATATTTGCATCCGCAGTCTTTCTAAATCCTTTTCCCTTCTCTTTTTTGAAATACATGTTTTTCAACTGTAAACTCAACAAGAGTCAAAAGGCAGCGCAGCAAAAGAATTATCCTGCCACAAAACGTCTCTCTCCTTTGCTGCGCTGCTCCAATCTTTCAGGGTTAATAATCAGTATTGTATTTAGTATCCGTCATTTTGTTTAAACTCCGCTCCGCTATTGGCATTGATGATGGATTGAGGAACCGGATAAACCCATTGATGATCCGCAATATTCGGACGCTGCTCTCCGGATAAATCAGGGAATTTCCATCCGTATTTTCTTACCCTTTGTACCAGTACCGGATTTTCTTTGGTTGACAGCCTTGTAAGGGTTACGAGCCGGTATTCCTCTCCAAACAGTTCTCGGGCCCTTTCATCCAGGATATAATCCATATTCACACTGGCTTCTGTAATCAGTGGGGCGTTGGCTCTGGCTCTAACTGTATTGATATCATCTTTAGCCAGCCCAGGCTGTCCTTTTTTCATATAAGCTTCCGCTCTTAACAGATAAGTTTCAGGAAGACGCATAATGTAAATATCAGCATCGATAAATTCAGGGTTGCCATTAATATGCTTATCGGTTGAGAACTTCCATATCCTGGGATAAACACCCCGTATAGTATCACTTGGAATGATTTTATCCCAGTCGCCCCTTGCCTTGATCTCATCAAAAACCTGCTTCCAGGATTTTCCGCCAGCCTGTTTTATATCACGTTGTATATTAGCTTCCGAATTACGAATATCACTGCCGCTCCCTTCCCATATATCATAGAAAAAGTAGTTGGTTGGCCTGTTCTGAGCGGCTCCAACACCAGTAGCATCATTGCCGGTTTGGCTGGATTTACCATCCGGAAATTTAGTAGCGCCTTCTCCAAAAAAGAAGAAATTATTGCCATTGGCATCCTTTATCTGACGGTTCATGAAATAGGAGCTGGATTGAAAAGCAAATTCCAGCAACAATTTATTGGTTGTAGCATTATTGGGCATGCCCCCGGTATTGCTCACTGCATTTGCATAATCATATTGAACTACCCAAATAGCTTCTTTATTACCATCCTGATAGTTGAAATTACCGGAACGGAACAAATCCCAGTACACATCCTTCCCTGCTTCTGCGGCACGTTTACCAAAGCGGTTTTTCATAAGCTGATAATCTCCATCCTTACCATTAATTACATTGGAAGCCGCAGTAATAGCTTCATCATAATACTTCTGGTCTTTTGTATGGTCTCCCAGGCTTATGCAAATTTCTGATAACAGGTGGTCGGCAGCAGCTCTTACAATCCGGCCGGGTTTATTAGTAGTAAGAGGTAAATTAGCCGCCGCAAACATCAGATCCTCCCGGCACTGCTTCCATACATCTACTCTGGGGGAGCGTACATAATCTACTTTGGGCGCTTTCTGTACCTGCGTAATGATGGGCCAATCTCCGTAAAGCCCTACCAGATTACGGTGTCCCCAGGCACGGAAGAAAAGACCTTCTGCTAATAGTTCATTTTTCTGAGCTTCGCTGGCGAACTTAACTTTCGGATCATTACAAGCTTCGATTACATTATTAGCATAACTGATTATCTGGCTGAGTCCGGTAGCCCAGTAACTGGTGTAGCCAGGTTCACTTGGGGTCAGATACTTCCAGTTACTGGTTACAAATTCCGGAGTGGTGCTGAAAAAAATATCCAATCCCAATCCGGTCATTATATAGTTATGAAACTGATAAGACGACATTGTAAGATATTGCATCCTGTTATGCATAAAATTAATAGCCAGGTTAATTTGGGCGGGCTCCTGATAAGAAGTCTCACTGGTCATCTGGAATATTTTTTCCTTCAGAAAGTCTTTATCATTACAACCTGTATGGACCATACTCAGGCCTGACAGGGAGGCTGCAAAAGCGAATATTTTAATTGTTTGATTTTTCATGTCTGTACCATTTTATGTATTAAAATGAAAGGACGATCCCTCCCGTAACAGTTCTCAACACAGGATAGCTACCGTAGTAGATACTACCCGGATTAGCGGCAATTGTACCACCATCCTCCGGATCAAGCCCAGTCCACTTAGACAGTGTAAACAAATTGTTCCCGCTAACGAATACGCGAAGGCTCTGAAATTTGATCCTTTGTAATAGTTCTGGTTTGAACGTATAGGAAAAGGCGAGGTCCTTGAGTTTAATAAAGTCACGGGTGTTCCAAAACCAATAGTTCATACTGTTCACCCAATCCACTCTTGGATATTTATCGGTTGGATTCTCCGGAGTCCATGGGTCTACATTTTTCAGTTGAGCACCATTGGCGATAGCCATGGAAGACATCCGGCCATAGCGGTCTTTACCCAAATAATGCTCTTTATCTCCTGCATGCCATTTAAAACTGAAATAAAGCGAAAAGCCTTTGTAGGTAAAAGTATTGTTGAAGTTCATGATAAACAATGGATCTCTGGTACCCAAATAATGGTAGTCACTGGAATTTAGCTTTCCGTCATTATTATAGTCCAGGAATTTGACATCCCCCGGTTTAGCATTAAACTTTTTAATGTATTCTTCATCCTCTTTTTGTACAATTCCCAGCATTTTATAATCCCATACACCATGAATAGGTTTGCCGATAATATAGGCATCCCCTGCAGGAGTATTGGAAATATCATTGCTAGCCACCCCGTTAGCATCTACAGTACCATATAATTCTATAATCTTGTTGGCATTGCTGGAAAAGATAATACCACTTTCCCATCTGAGTGCGTCGGGCGTTTCTCCCATAATAGGAACTGTATTAAGCACCAGTTCAATGCCCTTATTATCAACTCTGCCGATATTTGTTCTAACTGTTGTAAAGCCATTCATAATAGGCAAGCTTCTGGAAAGCAACTGATCTCTTGTCATGGACTTATACACATCAATACTACCGCTGATCCGGTTGTTCAGAAATCCAAAATCCAGGCCCAGGTTTTTGGTAGTAGTAGTAGACCAGCTTAAGTCGGTATTGGGCATTCTATTCGGATAGATTGCCAGATTACTGGTACTTCCAAATACAGTAAAGGCTGAAGACATAGTAGCCAGGGTTTCATAAGGGCTGATACTTTGGTTACCGGTTTGCCCCCAGGATAATCTGATCTTTAACTGATTGATGGAAGAAAGGTTTTTCATGAAACTCTCTTGAGACAGCGTCCAGCCCACCGATAATCCGGGAAAAGTTCCAAATTTATGCCCCTCTGCAAATCCTGAAAACCCATCTCTTCTTACAGTTCCTGTAAAATAGTATTTACCGGCATAATTATAGTTCATGCGGAACAAGGTGGCCACGTTCTGATAAGCAGATTCGCTTTTCACACTGGTTTGGGTAGTTGCCAGGTGAATACCATTCCATTTCAGAGGATTAGGCATGTTAAAGCCGGTTCCCTGGGACTGCAGGTTATTGTACCGATAGGCGTCACGGGTATAACCAGCTACCGCATCTACATTATGTTGTCCGAAAGATTGATTGTAGGTCAGTACCTGATCCATCACCCAGGTGCGTACGTTAGTAGCACGAGCAGTAGCATAAGCCATGTTCCAGAAGCTGGCGGCATTATCCATATTGGCAGTGTTTCTTGTGTCCACAAATAACCCGGGACCTACATCAAAATTGTAGATCGAGTGGGTATAAGTACCATTAATGGAGAATTTATATCTCAATCCGGGAATCCAGGGTGCTTTAACAATCAGCCAGCCGCTTCCATCGATGTTCTGGGCTTTATTTTCATCCGATCCATAAGCAGGACCCACCTGGCGATCAAATCCGACAATAGGATTCCTGGCGCTGGAACCGGAAGGATTGGACGGAATCCAGTTCTCATAACCGGGAGTAAGGGTCTTTGTACTGCTTAAAGGAGACATCCATGTAGCTGATTGCATACTGGGGGCTACACCAGAGTTATCTGCTGAATAGTAACTGGCCTTAGTACCCAATGTAATGTACTTATTGATATTCGTCTCCAGTTTAGTCATGAAAGTAACTTTCTTATAGTTGTCATTTAATATCACCCCTTTTTGATCTAATAAACCTCCGGACAAGTAATAGTTAATATTCTGTCCGCTACCCGATACACTGATATTGTGGTTACCTACAGGAGCTTTTTGTGTGATTTCTTCTAACCAATTTGTGGTAATGCCCTTTTCATAAGCCTCCAGTTCCTGGGTAGTAAGAATCAAAGTATGGTTGAACTCCGTTCCTACAGGGATTCTCCCTGCATTGATAAAATAGTCCCAGCGGTTTTTCAGAAGCTTATCAATATCCATCTGCATTTCTGGTTTTCTGGACCAGCTTTGCATGCCATAGGAAGAATTGATATTGAATACGGGCTTCCCGGATTTCCCTTTTTTGGTTGTTATTATAATCACCCCATTCGCAGATCGGGATCCATAGATGGCTGCAGAACTTGCATCTTTCAGGATATTAATCGAAGCCACATCCTGCATATTGATCTGGTTGATAGTTCCATTAAAAATAATATCATCTACTACAATTAAGGGGCGGTTTAGCCCTCCTCCAGAAGGGTCAATAGATTTTTCGCCCCGGATTACCAGGGATGACAAAGGATCCTGACCTGCTCTGGATTGCGGAGGAACAGTAATACCCGCTACCGTTCCTGACAAAGCCAGGATAGGATTCGTATTTGGCAGGTTAGCCAGAGGAGAGTTCTCTAGATTAACAACCTGCACCGCTCCGGTTAAATCTTTTTTTCTGGCAGTACCATAACCAATCAGTACCACCTCGTCCATTTTCTGGATGCTGTCTTTTAATGTAATTAGATAGTTGGTTTCACTCGTAAGCATGACCGTTCTAGCTGCATAATTTAGGTGCGTAATAATCAAAAGGCCGCTTACAGGCGCCTTTAGCATAAATACACCTTTGCTGTCAGAAACCGTTCCAACATTTGCTCCATCAATTTGAATATTAGCACCTGAAACAGGACTCTTCGCCTCATTTACAATTGTGCCAAAAATAGTTCTGGAAGCAACCTGTGCTTTTGAATTGATGTGTATGGATAGTAAACACAATAAAGGTACCGTCCATCTTTGAATGGAAATTTTCCCAATCATGGTTATTAATTTTTTTTGTAAAAAAATAGTTAATTAGACTCCTGCATATATAATTAATCCCAAACCAATAATGAATAACAAAAACATCAGCAGTAATAAATTACCTGTTCCTCTCGGAGCGTTTCTGAACTCCTTCCAAATAAAGACTCCCCAAAATGCTGCGACAAGAGTAGCCCCCTGTCCCAAGCCATAGGAGATGGCCGCGCCCGCTTTTCCTGCAGCAATCAGATTGAGCGCATTACCCAATCCCCAAATGATGCCCCCCAGAATACCTACCAGGTGCAGGGACAGTTTTCCGGAAAAATAGCTTCGGTAAGATACCGGGGACCCTTCCAAAGGCTTTTTCATCAATAAAGTATTAAACAGGAGGTTGCTCACAAAAATCCCAATAGCAAAAACAAAAAAAGCAGTATAAGGCGTCATCTTACCCACTGCCGGGTTTTCAAAATTGTCCAAATCCATAGACGCGGCAATAAAGCGGTAAAAAAGTGACATCAGAACTCCAGCCATAAGGCTTAATAAAATACCTTTTGAGGAGATTTTATTTTTAACCCGCATTGATTTACTATAGGCAATCGCGTTGATAACGATGGCTACAGTAATCAGCAGTACACCTGCAAATAAAAAAAGCGGATCGCCTTTGGCAGATGCGAGGTAATTGATAAATACGCCAACAATCAGTGCCAGGCCTATACCTATAGGAAAGGCGACAGCCATACCCGCGATGGCAATCGCGGCTGATAACAAGATATTGGCGGCATTGAATACCACACCGCCAATAAATGCGCTGAACAGATTACCAGAAGTCGTTTGTCCAAGGTCTTCCAGAAAAGACCTTCCAGCTTCTCCAAAACTGCCCAGCGTAAAAGCCGATACCAGGGAAAGCAACAGCACTCCCAGAACATAATCCCAGTAAAACAATTCATACCGCCAATGCTGCCCCGCCAATTTCTGTGTATTAGCCCACGAGCCCCAGCAAAGCATGGTAACAATACAAAAGAAGATGGCTTGAAAATAGCTACTTACTATAAACATAATATATTTATTTAGCCTTTGTTAATGAATACTTTGACTACTTGGAATCCATACGGTAATCAGCCCTCCGGTCTGAGAAGCTTCTGCATAGGGAACCAGTTTAACAGGCAGGGTCCGTCCCTGCTCTGTTTTCAGATTTGCTGTAAATAGCTGCCCGCCAATCCAACCTTTGGGAAGCTGGCTGGATTGTTCTTCTTTCAGAGTACCTACCTGTGGATAGTTTAAGTTATCCAATGACAAATCCCGATTCAGAGCATAGTCTACCGCCAGCACCTGAGGACCCCGTTTGAAAGCAAAATAGCCGGGATAACTGGTGCCACCATCCAGTACAGTTGTGGGAATATTAAAAGTCACTTCAATCTTATCGGTAGATTTCCAGGTCCGTTCGATTTTCAGGAGCTTATCAGCGGCGGAAGCGTAAGCTTTCCCATTCACTTTTACAGTAAACTTATCTGCCCATACCGGTGCTCTAAACTGCAGTGGAAACTGAGCCGGAGCAGAAATTTTTAAGGCGATGGCCGCAGTACCCTTGGCCGGAAACTGGCTTTTTACATCCAGTTCCAGGTTCACAGATTTTCCTGCTGCCTGAACTACATCCCTGATTTTCGCTGTTTCATACAGCAGCAAAGTAGGCACATTGTTTAGTTTTCCATAATTGATAAAAGGAACCAGTGCAATACCTCTGGGCACACTGCTCATACAACAGGTAATATGACAACGGTAAGGTTTTTCGCCAATCAGTGGCGTATAATAGCTCACACACCCGGTCTGTGGATTTTCTGCGCCTAACAGATGGTTATAAACCGTTTTTTCAATTTCATTATAGTATTTCAGATCTCCGGTAATAGAAAAAAGTTGCAGGTTAAACTGCAGCCAGGTAGTGGTTACACACCCCTCGCCCATATGCGCCGCCGTATCGGCTTTCAGATACTGATTATCCATAAAACGCTCATGATCGCTGGCGGTACCGGTCACAAACAGGCGGTTGGCAGTGATATCATCATAAGTAGAATTAACCACTTTCAGCAGATCCGCATTTTTAGTTAATCGATACATTTTTACCAGGCCCAGAATATTGGAAAGCATTTCATAAGCCTTGGCATTGGCTACTTTGTCCACCCTCCCTGTTTTAAGCAGCGTAGTAACAATAGCAGGACCGCCTTCGCTGTTATAAGCCTTGATTACATAATTACAGAAGTTTAAATATTTAGTATCATTGGTGTATATATACAGATCTAACATGGGATCGATAACCGAGGTGGCAGCCATACCTACGTGAGATCCGGCTTTAATAATATTTTTCTGGCCCGGACCTTCGCCAAAATTTTTGCACAACAGATCTCCGATCTTAATGGCCGCATCCAAAGCTTTTTTGTCTCCTACTGCCTTATAATAAGCCAGGATACCATAAATATCATATTTATGTACCCATACATCCCAGGCTGTCCAGTAGTTCTCCGGCAGATAGGTTCCCAGGTAGCCATCTTCTTTTTGAGTTTCAAGTAAACGGGTGAAAATCCTATCCATTTGTGTTTTCAAACGGGAGTCCTTTGTTATTATCCAGGTATTGGCTGCAGCCTCCAGATACTTGCCAACGTGTTCTCCCACCCAGCGCTGCTTTCCCGGTCGGTTGTAAAAGCCTTCCAGGATTCCTTCTTCATCTATTTTTAAAAGTCGGGCTTCCAGGTTCCTGGTATAGCGTTCTCCCAGGTAACCTTTCAGCATATTTTTTTCTGCAAAAGATAAAGGATAGGCGGATGGTACCTGATAGGCTACTTTCCGGAAATGGTTTTCATCCAACTGCGCGTAAGACGCTTCACCCCACCAAACAATACATAACAATAAAAATGCAGTAAACAGCTTTAAATTCATGACAAACAATTTTTAGATATAATAAAAAACAGGCTATATCAGAGGTATGCTATTAAGATTCGAACGTCCTAACAATAAACATAAACGTGGATGCAGCAATCGTTATATGCTATGATTTATTGGCTGCCTAATGTGAACAATTCTCCTATCAGCTCATTACGATAAGGTATGGAAGACTGCGCGCCCTTCCTGGTTACAGAAATGGATGCAGCAATACAGGCAAAATGAGTAGCGTCTGCAATAGAACGCCCTTCTGCAAGTGCTACGGCAAGCGCTCCATTAAACACATCGCCTGCGGCAGTTGTATCCACCGCCGTTACTTTCGGCGAAGACACGATAAACAACTCCCCCTTCTCACATACAACGGCACCCTGAGCGCCAATGGTCACGATCACCGTTGCTACACCCATTTCATATATGATGCGCGCCGCCTTTTTAGCATCCTCCACATCATTTACTTTAATACCTGCAATAAGCGCGGCCTCTGTCATATTGGGGGTGATAATGTCAATATTCCTTAGCAGGTCTTTATCTAATGTTGCGGCCGGTGCAGGATTCAGCATCACTTTCACCTTTTTGTTGGCAGCATAATCCACCAGGTACTTTACTGTTGGTAAAGGAATTTCCAGTTGCATGAGCAACATGGCTGAGGCGCCTATATCATCAAGCGCCTGCTCCATATCGGCAGGAACTAAGGCCGCATTGGCGCCGGGAGCTACTACAATACAATTTTCCCCGCTTTGCTCCACTGTAATTAAAGCTACTCCAGAAGGCTGCTCTTCATCTGAAAACAAATATTTGATATTAACGCCCTCCATATCAAACATTCGCGATGCCTGCCGGCCAAATACATCATTTCCCAC
Source organism: Niabella sp. (assembly GCA_047601605.1). GTDB lineage: Bacteria > Bacteroidota > Bacteroidia > Chitinophagales > Chitinophagaceae > Niabella. The sequence goes on along the minus strand of JASGIU010000001.1, from coordinate 402,991 downwards.
CTTTGAAATAAACTGTACGCTGCCTCCAAGCCGGGCAATGGCAACTGCCTGGTTGGCGCCTTTGCCGCCGGGATTCATAAAAAAAGATCCGGCGAGCACCGTCTCTCCAGGTACCGGTATATGGCCGGTGTTTACAACCATATCCATGTTTGTACTACCCGCAACAATTATATTATTAGGCATGCTCATCGTTAAATAAGTTTCTTGTTATTTAATCAAATATATATCCTGATTGAAAGTATAAACAAACCAATTATTTATTACTTTTATAATTTCAAAGGACAAAATACAATTTTTTAACTCACAATTTATTGATTATAATATATTTATAACTATATTTTTTACGTTTTAATAAATTTATAAAATAATTCAATGCCTGCCTCTCTCATTAAACTCATCCGCAGCCTTTCAAAATCGGAAAAAAGAGATTTTCAATTCCTTACCAAAAAACATGAAGGTTACAAGCAATACGGTCACCTTTTTAAACTTATCGATATAGCCCGGCATAATGATCTCGGTAAGTTTAAATCCGGATTCCTTCAGGCATATCCCGCCGCATCATTTGAAGCAACAGCCGCTTACCTGGTACAACTGATTACAGAAACCATTATCAGAACACAGAGAAAAAGAAACATCATTTTCCAGTTGCACTACGGCTTATTGCAACTTCATGTATTGAAAGAACGGCACCTGGATGACCTATGGCTAAAGGATCTATCCCGGTTAAAAAGTATGGCCTCCTTCGTTGATTATCCAGTGATAGACGCTATTCTCACAAGAGAAGAATTAAATTATCTGTCTGCAACATCATTTAAAGGCGTTAAAGAAAAACAGCTTATAGAAAAACAGCAAAAGGGCAGGGAAGCATTGATCTCCATGCGCAATACCTTTGAACATTACACCTTGTATGAGCTAATAAAACTCAGGCTAACCAACCAGGGAAAAACCGTATCAGAAAAGGATCAGAAAAAGCTGAATGATCTGCTGCTGGAAGAATTAAGCATCATTAATTCCAGGGCCAGGCATAGCCCTGAATCCCGGAAAGTGCACTTGCTATTCCACTCTTTTTTCTTCACGAACATTGGCGATTACCAGTCCGCTCTAAAATCCTTTCAGCAAATTAACCAGTTGTTCGAACAAAACACAACTCTATGGATACATACCCCCATCGAATATATAGCAGTGCTGGACGGCATCCTAGACAGCCTGAGAGCCATCAAAAACTACACTGCTATGGAGCTGTATATTCAAAAACTGGAAAAGCTGGACAATAATGCGCTCCCTGAACATATCTCACGCATAGCAGAGAATACTGCCATACTTTACAGGATCATCACAATGATCGGAGAAGAGCGTTATACAGACGCTTACCACTTTATTACGGAGCGTAAACGTGAAGTGCATACCATGTACGGACTTATCAGCGATGAGAAGATATGTGAGCTGTTTTTCTGCTTTGCCCTTATTTATTTCAGGAACGGGAAAATCAAAGACGCGCAACGTTCCATTAATATGGTGCTGAGCATTAAAAAAAGCGGGGATACGTCTATTATCGTGCGCGTAGCCGGTTTATTAAACCTTATTCTTTATTACCAGGAAAAAGACTATGAGTATCTGGAATATGCGATACGCTCCTACCGCCGCATGTATTACGGCAAAGAAAAAATGCTGCAAACCGAGAAGTTGGTTCTAAGAACTATAAAAGACAATCCACAAAACATGTTTTCTTATAAAAGGAAGAACCATTGGGCATCTATAAGTGAAATTATTAAAAATATACGTACTGACTTCTATGAAATGCAGTTACTTAAATATTTTGATTTCACAGATTGGGTCGAAAAAGAATACATCTAAGAGACGAATTTTAAACAATCAAGTAAATAGAATATTAAGATATGAAAAAGGCCAGCAAGCCTTTCATATATTTATGGAATTCACAGTTGATACAACACAGATTGCAAATGCTTGTTATATAATCATGCATCCAATAAAAGTTACTGGTCAAGGACAGCTATCAATCAGATGCTCAATACAAATGGCTCTTAACATTCAGGCCACTTTAATCAAATAAAGCAGGCTCCTTACGGGAACCTGCTTTATTTGATTTTACTTAATTATTTTCTTTTATATTTTTGAAATACTCCTCTTTCAGATTTTCGATTTTATCTTTTAATTCTTTTTTTAATTTTCCGGGAAGTGTTTTAAGCTTTCTAAACTGGAATGACAGCACGATAGCATATATACCCAAAAAAACGAAAGACCAAGCTGTTATAAATACCAAGGATATACCGGTAAAAATTGGGTTGGCAATGAGCATGAAAGAAAAGATAATACCCAAAATGCTTAAAATAGCCAGATTGCCCCATCTTAACACGCCGTAATTTTTCAGATCAAAAGAAAATCCCAGCCCCTGAAAAGAACGGAAAAGCAAGCTGAAGCCGACGAAGAAAGGTAAAGTTGTCGCAGCTACTTCTGGTCTGGCCACTAACAATAGTCCTATCAGCAAACTAAAAATACCACTGGCAAGATACCAGCCCCAACCTTCCAACTGCTGCCGGTTCTGTACAGAAAAAAGGATTTCTAAAACACCTGAAAAAAGAAAGGATAGGCTAAAAAGCAATACCAATGAAAAGTAAGTAGCCCCGGGCACGCTAAACAAATAGCCGCCTAACACAATAAACAACACACCGATGATTGCCGGGACATACCAATAGTTTACAGTGTTGCGGATAGTTTTAAAAAACGTTGTCATAAAATTAAAATTTAAAGGTAAATTAATAATTATTTTTATAAATAAGTAAGGCTGTTCGGGAACATAAGAGCAAACGCTTGCTGTGACTGCCCCTGAATAGCCGCTGCATAAAACTCCGGCTACGGTGGATAGTGGCCAGCACATCTGTTTTATTCCTGCTTATAAATTCTTTTAATCCGTTTTCAACACTGTTGTTGACGAGGATTTCCAACGGAATTGCGGGATTGCGGATTTTTTTCATCCAGCCCTCCGTCTTTTCTTGCGCGGTTTCGGCTTCACTGAGCGTTGCTGCCACATACACACATTTCAGGCTGCCCCCAGATTGAAGTACATTGTCGGCCAATCTGTTCACAATTTTATATTCATTTTCTCTCAACATCACGGCAAGTGTAAAATTCCGGACTTCGGTATAGACGGCATCTGCCGGAACGGCGAGCAAGGGAATATCCACATGATTAATCAGATATTCCGTATGAGAACCGAACAGTTTTTTATCTACCGTATCGGCGCCCGATGTTCCCATGACAACTACATCTATGTCTTTTTCTTCTATGTAAAGGTCTACAATTTCGTCGAAATATCCTTTTTCAAAATGAAATTCTACCGGCACGTCTATTTTTTGATTATCCTGCGCTACAACCTCCAATCTTCGTGCCTCTTTTTTAAAATCGCGCCATTCGTCTTTTTGCAGCCGTTTGTTGTAGAATGAGGCCAAAGGATGAACCCGCATCTTCTCATCCGGGTCTTCGGTTTCTATGATGTGCGTAACATGTAGAATATGGACTTCGGCTTTTATTCTCTCTGCAACTGACAAGGCATATATAAAAGCATTTTCAGCCACTTCCGAAAAATCCGTTAAAAACAATATTTTTTTCATAGCAGATTATTAAATAAAATTAAGATAGTTTATACCCTTTTATCGAATTCCCCCTTACTATCTTCCGTAGAAGAATCACCCTTCTGAAATTGAAATTGCCATAGGAATGTGTTGCTATAAATATCAGAACAGGAATAATAAGCCAGCACAGGGAACCCAGTACAATTTTGGACGAAGCCATCAATGCATTCATGCTGATGTTTTGATAAATAGCCATCCCGTTTTGAATATCGCCAATGTCCAGATAATTGGAAATGTCGCTCAGGCTCTGCCATTGCGACTGGTAAGCAGCCCAGCCGATAAGCGAGCTTCCAATGGCTGTGGAAATAACTGTTCTCACCGGAATAAGAACCGCCATTATGCCAAGCATTTGATTGGGCGGAAGTCCCAGCGAGATGTAAAACCAGATACCAATATACAGTATGCCCATTCCCAGACCTTTCAGGATCATGGCATATTCAAGGTAGCGGATATCCATCTGTGGCTGAATGATCAGATAAAGTATCAATGTATTGAGAAAAAGAGATACAAACCCCACGGCAATGTAATACTTCAACGGCCATTTATTTCTAAAACAGAAAAATGCCAAAACACCTGCAATGACAACCCCGGGAATCATCCACAAATTGGTATCGGCATTGATAAGATTATTGTAACCTAATACACCGAGCGTATATTGCGAATACATGCTGGAACCGCCCATGTAAAGCCCCATAAAAATCAACAAGATAGTTCCGTGTATCACATTCCTCCTTTTGAACGCCTCAAAGTGTATCATCTTTCGTTTTAAAAATTTCTGACGATAGACCAGCAATGCAAAAAGTATGACACCGGCAATGGGAGAACCGATAATATATGGAGAAATAAACCAGCCCTGTTGTTTCATAAATACCAGAAAATAGGTAAAGCACATCAAAGAACTGGCGAGCAGTACCAATGACAACCAGTCTATCTGGTATAACGGCGTTTTGAAACTGAACCTTTGGTTATGCTGAAACACAAGTGAAATGACAGCAATAACTAGCATCACCGCAGACATAAGCAGGTATGGCCTTTCCCAACTTCCGTTATATACCAAATCGGCAAACCAAAAGCTGGAAAACTGCCCGAAACCTATTGCAAGGGGATAGAATATTGAATAATATTTTCCGCGGTCACCGGTTGGTGTAATGATAAACATGACCGGTATCGACATTTCAAACATTGGAAATGTCCTGAAAAACCCAATGAGGAAACTACATGCAACCAATACGATCGGGTCTTCCGTAGTTCCGCACATATAGGATAATATAGCAAGGATGATGGCGCATCCCGTCACAATCTCTTTCGTACGAAACCGCATCTTGACACGCATAAAAATAAGTATGGCCAAAGCCATGCCGATAGAACCGGCAAAATATGCAAGCGAAATATATTCGCTATATATTGCCATCGCACCGGATATATCTGTTGCCATGGTTGTGTACACCCCCGAAACCGTCATCATCGGGAACATAATAAGAACAATCAGCAAAAGCATTAAGGGCTTTGGCACCCAGCTTGCAAACGGAGCTTTATTGTACATAGTTTTTTTGTTTCATGAACAATTGCTTATGGACAACGGATAATGAAAATAATTTTCAATTATCAACCGTCCATTGTCAATTATTTGAGCGTTACTTCTACGTTCATCCCGGCTCGGAGTTGCTTTAAATCCTCCGGTTTGTTTTTTTGCGTAAACTCAATACGTATCGGGATACGCTGTTGCACTTTCACAAAGTTCCCTGTGGAATTATCTACCGGAACAGCAGCATACCTTGCACCTGTGGCGCCGGAAATCGCCGTCACTTTTCCTTCAAATGCCTTGCCGCCAAGCGCATCTACCGTAATGTTTGCGAGCCCTCCGATTCTTACATTCTCCATTTGTTTTTCACGATAATTGGCCGTTACCCAAATATTGTTAATGTCCACAATGGTTGCCACCTGTTGACTTGGACTTAACAACTGCCCTACATTCACCGTTCTCCTGCCCATGATACCATCGTGCGGTGCTGTTATCACCGTATAAGAAAGATTAAGTTTCGCCATGTCCAAAGCACTTTTGGCCCGTTTGATTTCGGCATCGTTCAAACCTAACCTTGACTGCACTTCGTTAACAGACAATTCACTGGTTGTTTTGGAATTAATCACCGATTGGTATTGTGAAATTTGGGCTTCCAATTGGGCTTTCTGCGCTTCGTAGTCGGTTTTTATTTGGTCGAACTGCTGCCTTGATACCGCTTCATCCGACAATAAATTCTGATAGCGCTTGAAATTTTGTTCCGCATTCCATAACCTTGCCTTGGCTGCCTCTATATTAGCCTTTGCTGCATCCACATTTGCCCCGACTGTGTTTACATTGTTGGCGGCTGTTCTTACCGAACTGGAAGTTGCGTTGCGCGAAGCCAATGCAGACATATAAGTAGCCTCTGCCTGGCCCAGTTGCGTCTGAATTTCGCGGTCGTCCAATATAAGCAAGGTGTCACCTTGTTTCACGTATTGGTGTTCATTAAAACGAATTTCTTTTATATAAGCCGAAACCCGCGTATTAATAGGGTTGATGAATGATTCTATCTGTGCCGCATTGGTATATCTGTCATTTCCAACATTCATATAAGATTTTACGACAAAAGAGAGACCAATAAGCACCATGATCAGCACTAACAAATTTATCACTCTCGTTCTTCTCCTCTTTCGTTTTTTCTTCCTGTCTTTCTTTTGCCTGATAGATCTTTCCACAACAGGCTGCGGTTCTGCTTGCGGTACGTTTTCTGGATTACTGCTTTCTGTATTTTCTGCCATCTTTTATTTCTTTATTTATGTTGATCAATGATTATAGATTTCCGCTTTCTTTCAACAGTTTGTAATAGGCATAGATGATGCTTATTTCCGAATTGGCAAACTGTAGTTCTGCGTCTAATTTTTGGTTACTGGCATCAATCAAATCCAACAGGATTGCCAACTGATTGTTGTATTTACTGTTCATGATACGGTAATTTTCATCTGCCAGATTTTTATTGGTTTTAAGGGTTTGGTTCTGCGTTATCGCCTCGTTGTATTTGATGTATGCCGCATTGACGGACACATCTATCATCTGCTGCGCCTCATTTGCCTGTGCAATGGCCTTATCTTTTTCAAACCGAACCTGTTTTATTTTTTGAGGTGTTTTATATAAAGCATCAAAATTAACACTCAACGAAAGCCCCGCACTCCAACCATTGGTGTACATATCCCGCGCGGGCGAAGACGAGGTAATCGGACGAGCCAGCTTATTTCCGGCAAATGCCGAAAGGGCAGGCATCATTTCGGCCTTTGTTACTCTTTCGGATATATCATAAACATCTACTGCCTTTTGTGCCATCAAAACAATTGGATGCTTTTGGGCATATCCCCGGTAATCATCCAACTGCAACGCCTGCGGAACATCTTCCAACAAAGTTTCGTCCGGCAATATTTGTGTTTCGTCCGGCAACCCTAATGCTGTAGTGAGCTGCTTGTTTAATATCTGACGATTATTTTCTAATACCTGCAAGGCCAGGTTAAGATTGGAAAGCTGCAATTCTCCCCGTATGACATCGTTGCGCGTAACCATCCCCTCCCCATGAAATTTGTTGATGTTTTCCAACCGCTGTTCCGCTAATTTTATATTTTGACGATATACCGCTTTTTGATTGATAAGCTTATACAAATCCAAATAATATCCCAGCACCAAAAGCTTAATGTTCTGTTCGTTGGTCTGGTAATTTAATTCCGCCAACTCTTCCCGTAACGACTGTACCTTGATGCCGTTGCGCACCATACCGTCTTTCCAAATCAACTGACTGGCATCTACTGAAAAAGTATTGCCAAAGTGCGGCATATCTACCCGTTTGGAATTGGAAAAATCCTTGTCAAGTATAAGTGCGTCGCCTAAATAATATCCCTGCAAACCCGCATTTAAACCGGGCAATTGTGCATTTTTTGCCACTTCAATCGCTTGTTTAGCAATGGCAATATCTGCTTTTGACACGGATAGATTCGGATGGTTTTCCTTCGTCAGCGTAAACAATTCTGCTACAGAAATCTTTCTTTCCACAGTCTGCTGTGCATAAATGGGATCGGTCGTTAAAAGCACCACGACCAGTATTACAATTGTTGTTCTTATTTTCGATATCATTTAATTCGTTATTGTACTGTTTAAATTCAAACTATTAATTCAAAAAAATAGCTTTTTATTCGATCATCTTATGATAGATCTTGTGAAGGACATTGATCGTGTTTTCAAGCTCCTCAGGAGAAATGTCTGCTTGAAAAGCCCCGTAGACCTCTTCCAGCAGTGGTGTCAGTTTTTTACGATATCCTTCCCCTTCCTTTGTCAGGGCAATCAGGTTAACGCGCCTGTCAGTCGGGTCAGGCTTCCGTTGCACAAGGCCACGTACTGCCATATTATCAATCAGAGAGGTAATGCTTGCCCTATTGCGGTTAGTTTTATCCACTATTTCCTGCTGGTTAATATTGTCCTTATCCCAAAGGATATATAGCACTTCCAGCATCTCGATGGTTACATCAATATGGTGGCCTTTCATCTTTTTCATGAAATGGCTGCGCATAGCTTTGCGGATGTCCCGTATGGTATCCATCAAGCGTGCAATCCTTGTCAAATTTTCCGCTTTTTCAACTTTCATTCAACAAAGATAAGAAAATTTAGTTTAAATTTAAACAATTTATATATAAACAATATCATATTAAACTGTTCCCACATACAAAATACATTGGACTATTATTAGAAACAAAAAAGGCCCGCTGTTGCGAACCTTTCTATCTGATTGATAACCAGTGCCCCGGGCGGGACTTGAACCCGCACGGACATTGCTGCCCACAGGATTTTAAGTCCTGCGTGTCTACCAGTTCCACCACCAGGGCAACCATCACTTCAAAAAAAATCCTCTCAAACGAGAGGACAAGTTGAGCGGAAGACCGGGCTCGAACCGGCCACCCCGACCTTGGCAAGGTCGTGCTCTACCAAATGAGCTACTTCCGCTTTTGTAAGAACTTTCTTTATTTCATCCCTTGGTTAGCAAGGGGTTGCAAAAATAAGGAACTCTCTTTATACAAACAAACTTTTTGCAAAAATTTTTATTTGTACTTAGGCGTGTACAAAGTACTCTCCTGCACGGGCACTTCCGGCTTGTGAAAGCGTTTGGTACTCAAGCGATAGCACCCGCCCCAAGTAAACAATATCAGACAGGCCACGCTCAGGTAAAACAAAAAAGCGGAAGACGACACCCAACTTTTCTTAAAGTCCTTGCGCTCAACCTTCTTAATTTCTTCCTGAATTTCCTGGTTTTTATCGTAGTCCGGCGAAGTATATTCCATCTGCTAAATAGTTTGTCGCAAAAATAATGGTTTCAACATTAAAAAAAATCAACCGGGGTATTTTTTCCTATATATAAATAATAAAGGTATTGCCCCGTTTCAAAAAAATGAAAATAAGGAGAAAACCAAACAATATTTTTCGGATATTAGCACCAACATTTAGGCTTTTACCTTTAGAACATCAGCAATAGCAATATCGGACAACAATTGTTCCCATTTGAACAAACTACGAACTGATTTTATTTTCACCTTTGCACTGTCATTCAAATAACCTTTAAATGAAACAAAATGAAAAGAGCATTTTTAATTTGCATGATTTGCTCATGCGTGACGCAGCTACAGGCGCAATTCTTTAGCGAAGAAGTAAAACACCTGTACCAACTGGCCGAGGCCAAAAACGACACCCTCCAGTTGTACAACATTCAAAAAGCCCAAACGGGCATTGACATCCAAAGCACGAAGTTCAACTATTTACCCAAGATAGGATTTCAGGCCACCTACACAAGGCTCAACGATGACATCGTGTTTCCGCAGGACATGCAGCAATTGTTGATGGGCACGCAGGCGTTGTTGGCAAAGGAAAAATTGGGGCTTGGGTTCAACACTGCCCTGCCTGGCAACGTACCGCTGAAACCGGTACCCGCTATACAGGAAAAGGACATTCTGAAAACAACCGTCAACGGGCAGTGGTTACTGTTCAGCGGCTTAAAAGTAAGCAACGGTGTGAAGGCATACCAACATCAGGAAAAAGTGTTCAGCCATCTTTCCGAAAGCAAGCAGGCTAAATTATGGCTGGAAATATCCGACCTGTATGATAAAATGGCTTTGCTGAAAGAGGCCGATAATATCATCGCCTCATCCGAAAGCTTTTTAAATGAACAAGGACGCTTTGTGAGCGAAGCCATCAAGAATGGCCTGGCCACACCGCTTGAAAGAAAAAGGATAGAACTGGCGCAACAAAAACTGGAAGTAAAGAAGATGGAGAACAACAATTCAAAAACACTTTTGATAAACAAGCTGCACGAGGTTACAGGTGCGCCAACAGAAGATCTGGCATCGTTGCAGCCCAAAATACAGCCCGTACTTTTAACCAGTGCACCCGCCACGGAACAAAAAGCAGAGATAAGGGCTTTGAACGAAGGCATACAGGCTACGATGTATCAGGAAAAAGCAGCGCTGGCCGAATACGTACCGAAGGTTGCGGCCTTCGGCCAATACGAAATGCGCGACAAAGACCTTTCGCTGTTAGACCCCAAATGGTTTGCGGGCGTGCGTTTGCAATGGAACATTTTTGACGGATTAGCCGCCAAGAACAATGCAAAAAAAGTTGCGCTGCAAAGACAAGCGTTGCAGGTACAGAAGAAATCGGCCGAAGATGCCATTGAACTTGGACAGAAAAAATTCAGAGAGGACTACTTACTGGCCAGTCAAAAGGTTCACCTTAAACAGGCAGAAATAAAACTTACAGAAGACACCTACGATTTTGTGAACAAACAATACCGTAACGGACTTTCCAAATTGACCGATGTGCTGGATGCCATCAACGACATCGAGAAAGCCAGGTTCGACAAGCAACAAGCGCTTTATGAACAAAGGCGTGCCGCTTTGCAGGCCGCTGACGTAAACGGCACATTGCTCAAAAATCTTTAAAATAAATCATACAAAATATAAACAAACGGACAATCAATTTTCAAAACCTTTAAATGAAAAGAAAAATGAAAACCAGTCAATACATAACATCAAGTGTCATTATTGCCACAATGCTGTTGGCCTGCAACCAACAGCCAAACGATAGCACGAGGCATCCCGAAGGGAAAGTGAAATTCGAGAGCATATCTGTTGCCCCGAAAATTGCCGGGCGCATTGCCACGATTAAAGTTTCGGAAGGGCAAACCGTACAAAAGGGAGATACATTGGCCATCATAGACGTGCCGGAAATCGCCTCAAAACTGCAACAGGCAGAAGGTGCCATCACCAGTGCCGAAGGCCAATTGCAACTCGCCAACAATGGCGCTACCACAGACCAACTCATGCAGGTTCAGGGGCAGTTGGACGCGGCCGTGGCACAGCTTGATTTTGCGGAACAATCTTACAAACGGATGCACAACATGTTTACCGACTCGCTCATCCCCGCCCAGCAATATGACGAGGTAAAATCAAAATACCTCGCCGCCAAGGCACAGGTAACCGCCATCAAGGCCAAGCAACAGGAAATTAAAAGCGGGACAAGGCCGGAAGTTATCCGCAGTGCAAAAGGACAGGTAGCCCGTGCCGTTGGCGCCCGAAACGAAGTGTTGCAGGCGCAAAAGGAACGCTACATCATCGCGCCGGAAAATATGACCATCGAGAACATCGCGTTGCAGGAAGGCGAACTGGCCACACCGGGCTACACGATTTTTTCAGGTTATCTGACGCAGAAAACTTTCTTCCGCTTCACCATTGGCGAAAAGGCGATCAATGCCTATCAGGTGGGCAACGAGGTGACCATATCCGTGCCCAACACTTCCAAAAACATAAAAGCAAACATAGCCGCCGTTAAACAATTGCCGCGTTATGCAGACAACACCAGCACCGCGCCCAACAGGCAGGTGGGCGAAGGTTTTTATGAACTAAAAATCGTCCCCGTCAACCCGCAGGATGCGGACGGGCTTTACAACAACTCCACTGTTTTCATAAAAATGAAATAGGAGTTCAATTGTTTTTGCAAAAGGACAGATAGGCAAACCCATAATGAAGTCATCTTCGGTACTACTATCAGCTTTACTTGCGACGCTCCGTTCAACCGTAGAATATACATGAGCAATATCAGCGTTTCGTGCCGTCCTTCAAAAACAATTACGGATAATCACATCTGGCTTTAAACCGACATTAAATTTTTCAGGCTTAAATTACACAAAGGAAGCCTGAAAAATTTAACCAAAGGTTGCTCTTGGCAAAAAGCAATAATAAATATACAAGAGAAATATATAAACACATTCAGATGAAAAAACAAAGAAACAGCGGCTTTAACCAATTTATGAGGCTGCTCAAAACAGAGTTCAAAAGAATTTTTTCCAACAATGTTTTGGTCGTGGTGTTCTTTGGCGCCCCGCTCCTATACGGCATTATGTTTGCGCATGTGTACAAGCAAGGCAAGCTGACCGATATGCCCGTAGCCGTGATTGACAAAGACCAGACAGCACTCAGTGCCAAAATCATCGAAGCTATAAATGATAACGAAGCACTCAACGTTACAAAAGTACAGTTTGACGAAACAGGCATCGCCCGCGAAATGCCCACAAAGGAATACGTTGCGGTAGTTGTTATACCAGAAAATTTTGAGGCAGACGTACTACAAAAACGTTATCCCGAAATAATGGCCGATGTCAATACGGCAAACCTTGTCACCGCCAACTTTGCGAGCAAAGGCTTGCAGACCGTGCTGGGTACTATCAGTGCCGGCATTGAAATAGAAGCATTGAAAAAAGCAGGTATGGATCCGCAGACGGCAGCGCAACGCTTCGAGCCTTTCAAGGTGAATTATAACAGGTTTTACAACTCTTCAGGCAATTACCTGAACCTGTTGTACCCGGGCATCCTGGCCACCGTCATGCAACAAATAATTTTATTGGGGCTTGGGCTGGCCTTTGCGCGCGACTTTGAGGATGGCTATTTCCTCAAGCTGGTGCGCGTCAGCAAATCCTCATTTTATCACATCATGTTAAAAATAATACCATTTATCCCGCTCATCACATTTGTATGGATGATCATAGCGTCTTTCTATGTTATTTATGATATAGAAATGCAGGTGTTCACACCCGCGATGGTATTGTTATGCACCGTTTTCAGTTTGGCGTGTATCAGCATCGGCCTGCTGTGCTCGCTGGCCATACCCAACCAGTTGCGGGCAACAGAAATATTGATGGTGATAGCCATGCCCTCCTTTTTATTGAGCGGGTTCACATGGCCTCTAAGCGGTATGCCCCCGCTTATACAAGAGATCGCAAAGATGTTGCCCCTTACGCACTTTTTGGATGGATTCCGAAAATTGGTGGTATATGGCGGCACGTTCAGCGACATAGTGGTACCGTTCCGTGCACTTTGTATAACGGCCATCGTATGTTTCATTGGCATCGTAGTATTACATCAAATAAAGATACGTCGCACACAGAAGAAACTGTCGGCTGTGAAAACAGCATAGGCAGCGTTTAAAGGTTAATCCCCCGGTTTTCTAGTCGGGGGATTTTTTTGTTACATGAAAATATAACCTTTTTCAATCCTACTTGGCACTTCCGTCTTTGCTTGTTTTGCGTATAAAAATTTGTGCAGTCGATATGTTTTTTTCTATTACCTTTGCACTCCATCTCCCAAAATGCCCGGGTGGTGAAATTGGTAGACACGCTACTTTGAGGTGGTAGTGCTGGTAACACGGCGTGCTGGTTCGAATCCAGTCTCGGGCACTTTTCCTGTTATTCCCTTAAACCCAAATATCATAATCACGCAAGTCTCCGATGCCACATAATCTGGACGATGCGACGGAGCGTCGCAACACAGATGCTATATATGCCAAAACTGAAATCAAAAAGACCATAGCTTTCCTAAATTTTGAGGTATAATCTTTAGCAATCGTCTTCATTTTTTGCATAACTGTCCCCAAATACATGATTTATATCAGTTATCAGTAAAATTAACCTTTTTAACGCGCTTTTTACTTCGCTTTGTGAGGCACTTGTATTAATTTTGCAACCGCAAAAATGCGACCTGTCAAAAGCGGTTTATCTTTTTCGAAAAAGATAACTTCAAAGACTCCGTATAATTTCTATTAAAATCGAATCGGCATAATATGAATCGTTCAGTTTTTGTTATAAGCCCATCCTCCCAAAGCGGGAAATTGATCATTACGCTCGGCCTCATGCAAATGTTGCAAAGGGTCACGCCCAACATCGCCTATTTTAAACCGTTGATTGAAAACAAGGATGAAAAGGACAACCATATAGATACGGTGCTTTCTCATTTTAAAATCAACATGCAGTATGACGAGGCTTATGCTTTTACGCGCAAAGAACTGGCCGAGTTTCAAAATCAGGGGAAAATAAACGAGATATACGAAGGTATTATCCAAAAATATAAAAGCCTTGAAGAGCGCTTTGACTTTGTGCTGGTCGAAGGCAGCGACTTCAACGAGGAAGGCTCTATTTTTGAAGTGGATTTTAACGGGTCGCTGGCACGCAGCTTGGGCATACCGGCGCTCATAGTGACCAAGGACACATTCGATAACATCGGCGATTTGGTGAATTATTCCAACATGGAAGTATCTTCCTTCCGCGAAAAAGACGTGAACGTTATCGGCCTTTTCGTAACACGCTGCACCAAAAACGTAGAGGAAGTAAAACAAAAAATATCCCGCCGCCTGCGCAACAGCGTGCCGGTTTCCGTCATTCCCGAAAACGAGGAACTCGGCAAGCCGACCATGAAGGAAATCGCGCAGGAGTTAAACGCGCATATCCTCTTTGGCGGAGACGATATGGAAGCCATTGCACGTAATTCTATTATCGGTGCCATGCAACTGTCCAACTACTTGCCGCGCATGAGCGATGACTGTGTGTGCATCATCCCCGGCGACCGAGCTGACCTGATTGTGGGTACTATGCTGGCAAACATATCACCGCGTTATCCAAATGCGGCTGGGATTGTATTATCCGGCGGGCTGGTTCCCGAACGCTCTGTCGTAAACCTTATGGACGGTTCTCAAAAGCCCATCCCTATCTTGGCAGTGCGCACCGGTACCTTTGAAACAGCCACGCGCGTGGCAGGCATAAAGGCCAAAATTTATTCTACCAATAAATATAAAATAAAGCTGTGCATGGACTTGTTTGAGTCCTCTGTGGACACAACAGCCTTAAATGAAAAAATAAATTCAGTAAAAACTGAAAACATCACCCCGCGCATGTTCCAGTACAACATGCTGGTATCTGCCAAGAAAGCACAAAGGCACATTGTATTGCCCGAAGGCGGGGATGACCGTATCTTAAAAGCAGCGTCCATGCTGGCCAAGGATAAAATCGTTTATCTCACCATTTTGGGAAATCCCGAAGACATCAAGGCCAAGGTGGCGCAGTTGGGCCTTTACTGGGACGAATCAAGGATACAGATTATTGACCCGGCCAATGATGCACGTTACGAGGACTATGCCAATACGCTTTACGAACTGCGTAAGGCTAAAGGGTTGGAACTCGCTTCTGCAAAGGATTTGATGCTCGACGTTTCTTATTTCGGCACGATGATGGTTTACAAGGGACATGCGGACGGCATGGTTTCGGGCGCCAGCCACACAACGGCGCACACCATCAAACCTGCGTTGCAATTTGTCAAAACGAAACCCGGTTTCAAGACCGTATCATCCGTGTTCTTCATGTTGCTTGACGACCGCGTGCTGGTTTACGGTGACTGTGCCATCGTGCCAAACCCGACATCTGAACAGTTAGCTGAAATTGCTATCTCCTCTGCTGACTCGGCAAAAACCTTTGGTATCACCACTCCTAAAGTGGCATTACTCTCCTACTCTTCAGGTACTTCCGGAACAGGCGAGGATGTGGAAAAGGTAAGAGCCGCCGCTGCTTTGGTCAGGCAATCACGCCCGGATATACTGGTAGAAGGCCCCATACAATATGATGCCGCCGTTGACCCGACTGTGGGCAGCAGCAAAATGCCCAATTCTCCGGTAGCGGGACAAGCAAACGTGCTTATCTTCCCCGACCTCAATACTGGCAATAACACATATAAGGCAGTACAAAGAGAAACAGGCGCTCTCGCCGTAGGGCCAATGTTGCAGGGACTGAACAAGCCTATCAACGATCTTAGTCGTGGTGCTACAGTAGAAGATATTTATAATACCGTGGTTATTACAGCTATCCAATCCACAAACAATAATTAAACATAAACATTCATCATTCGCAAATTATACAAATGAATATATTGGTTATCAATGCAGGTAGCTCTTCCCTGAAATATCAGCTAATCGACATCACCACCGGGGATGCTATTGCAAAAGGTCTTGCCGAACGCATCGGTATTGATGGCGGACGCGTAAAACATAGTTGCACAAAAAACGGGAAACCGTTTGAAAAAGTAGTACAAAAAGACCTGCCCGATCACAACGTGGCATTTGAGATTATCTCTACTCTTTTGTTGGATGCGGAAATAGGTGTCATCTCACAACCGGAAGACATTAAAGCCGTTGGGCATCGCATCGTGCACGGCGGTGAAAAATTTTCTTCAACCCAAATCATCACCCAAGAAGTAAAAGAAACTATCAAAGCGTTGATTCCGCTGGCTCCGCTGCACAATCCGCCGAACCTTATTGGTGTGGAAGCCGCAGAAAAATTTTTCCCGAAAGCTACACAGGTAGCCGTCTTTGACACAGCCTTTCACCAAACCATACCCGAACATGCGTTCAGGTATGCCATCCCCAATAAATATTATACAGAAAACGGCATTCGCGTTTACGGCTTTCATGGAACAAGCCATAAATACGTCTACAATGAGGCTAAAAAATATCTGAAAGCTGATAAGCTGAAAGCCCTGACCATCCATTTGGGCAATGGTTCCAGCATGACTGCCGTGGATGCCAATGGTCACAGCATTGACACCAGCCTGGGCTTCAGCCCCCTCTGTGGTTTAATCATGGGCACGCGCAGCGGTGATATAGACCCTTCCATTATCTTTCACATGGCCGAGGAAATGAACATGAGTATTGCCGAAATCAAATCTGTGCTGAACAAAGAAAGTGGTATGCTTGGGCTGGCAGGCAGTAGCGATGCGCGCGATGTGCGCAAAAAATTTGCAGAAGGTGATAAAGATGCAGCGCTATGCTACGAAATGTATGGTTATCGCATACGTAAATATATAGGTGCTTATATTGCTGCGCTTAATGGCGTGGATGCGCTCATTTTTACGGCCGGCCTGGGCGAGAATGATGCGCTCACCCGTAGTTATGCCTGTAAGAACTTAGACGCGCTTGGTATCGTGCTGGACGGCGAAGCGAACGAAAGCAAGAACCATCCTTCTGTCCCTGTGGAGATACAAGCCGCCGACAGCCGTATAAAAATACTGGTTATCCCCACGAACGAAGAACTGGAAATCGCCCACGAAACGTACGAGATCGTTCGGGATAAGATATAAAGGCCAAAAGAAAGTTGAACATTTTAAATTTACAGCCAACGAGCCAATCGCTTGTTGGCTGTAAATTTATATGCTATTATTTGCTTGTCGGCCAGAAGACACGACAACGGCGAATCGCTGTTGCTGGCGTTTTCCACCAGCAACAAAATATCGGTCATGTATAAAAATGTTATGCACCCCAATAAAGGCGAAAAACCAAATTAAACGCCAGACTAAGGTATTATTTCAAAAAGGAACAACTGCGTTTTTTCGGTAGCCGAAAAATTATTGTCTACCACGAAAATCATTGATTGGTGCCCATTGGGTAAAAGCGGCCCTACCGTAATACCTTCCACGTTGTCAACAAACCGGTTCAGGTCATTGAAATTAAGCAACAGTTTCTTGGTTATGGGCTTATAGTTTTTCAACTGATGTAACCCGTACAGATTAGACACATTGGTTGCGCCCCGCATATCGGCGAGATATAATTTTACCACGCATCCTTCATAACCTGTCGAAAAGGAACGTTCGATTACCAAAAGACGGTTATTACCGATATATAATATCTCAGAAATACCATTTACATTGAAAGCGTTAGCCGGCTTAGGTTCCCTGGCAACGGCATCCAGCAGGTAGGCATATTGAGTCTGTAGCGTTTTGGTTCGCGTATCAAACTGCATAATACGCACGGGGGCACCTGCATAGTCAGGACTTGCCCGCGGCCCATCCTCATACAACGGTTCCTCCACGCTCGCATAAAGTTGCTGATAGCGATTAGCAAAACCAAGCCCTTCAAACACCCCGTTCACGCGTGGCCCCTTCTCTCCCGCCTCCACTTGCATGATCGGAGGCAAAAGAAAACTATCCAGAAAACGCCCCGTTGTATCCATTTCATAAATGTATGGGTCTTGCAATATTACCGAACCGTTGCGACGAGCTTTATCCCCCTCACTGCTCCACACCAGCCGATGCGTGACCGGGTTATACCGGATAGATTCGGGGTCGGGCGTCCTTGCCGCATTTTCGGCAAAAGAAGGAAATGTTGTACCATCCGGCTGCAACAACGGGTGGACGGCTGTAAAAGCAACCGTGTCTATTTTGTAATTATTAAGCTTTATCATGGCCGTATAAAATCTTGCCGGGCTTGTGGCCGACCGTTCATCGCTTATCAAAAAATACCTGTCCTTTGCGGCATCGTAATCTATGCCCGACAAACCACCTACCCAGGTATTTTCAAACTTTTCATCATGGGGAATTACATATTCATCTAAAAATTTTAATGATGAAATTTGTAATGCTGCTTTATCCGTTACTGCCTTTTTTGTGGAAGTACAGCCCGTAGCCAAAAGAACGAACAGAAGCGCAGTGAATAATTTATTAGCCATATTATGATGGTCAAAGTTTAAAAGTTAAGAAATCCCTGTTCTATTAAAAATTTGCTGTTTTGCCTCTTTATATCTGTACATCCATAAATTAAAAAAAGTTACAAGCCTGTAAGCCGGATTCTGTGCCCGTCTCAAGGACGGGCGGCTATCATTTATCTGTTCCGCAAGTTACCCCGCGGAATCAATCTGCCTACCCTCTGATTTAACCCGTAAAACACGGGCACGAAGCGGGCAACTTCTCCTCAGTTTACATGGCATTTCAGCATGCAAGGTTTACCCAAAGACGTTATTACTAACGCCTTTCGTAGGCTCTTACCCCACGTTTTCACCCTTACCACACCCTGCGGCGCGACGGTTATTTTCTGTGGCACTATCTGTTCCGCTCAATAGCGAACCCGGCTGTTCACCGGTGCACTGCCCTGTGCTGTCCGGACTTTCCTCGGTGCCTGCAGCACCGCGATAGCCCGGCTTGTAACCGGGCAAAGATAAACCATAAGCCGTATGAAAATGATTGTTTTTATCACCATCCAATGCGCGGGTACCCCTCTCCAAAGAGGATAAAAGAATTATTTTAAAAATAAATTTTAAACAAACAAGTTAATTTGTATTTTGCATTTAATTTTTGTAAACCATAAATGACTTTGACGCATCACCAATTAAACTTTAACTAAAACAGCCCGAAATCGGTACACTAATTGTTGCACCTATATACTTGGCAAAAGAAATGCCCCTTCTATGAATAAAAAATTAATTATCGGTGGGCCGAAACTTTTCGACCTGACCGATAATGTAGTAAATGAACTTAAAAAGATGGGATTTGAAGTGACTGATGTTACCTACGAACCCCATTTCCCATACAAATACAAAAAACTAAGTGACAAAATTTATAACTTTTACAGGAAAACTTTTTTCAACGATTACCAATACAAAACAAAACTTAGAATAGAAAAATGGCGTGATGAGTTTCAACATGCCATAAATAGCGTCGACCATTTTGAATATGCCCTTTTCTTCCGGCCTGATTATTATCCGATAGATTTATTGCAACAGATAAAATCAAAAACCGATCAGTTTATAGCCTATTATTGGGATGGGCTAAAGTATTTTCCCAAAGGAAAGCCATATATTGGAGTGTTTGACCGCTTTTATATATTTGACCCCGAAGATATAAACGAAAGAACCTTACCTGCCACGAATTTTTTCCTGGAAGACGAATCACCTAAACTCGACAAAGAAGACAAGAGCATTTACTTCGTTGGAGGCTATTCTAATAAAAGATACAAAATGCTAAAAAAGGTATATGAGGTTTGCCATAAAACAGAATGGAATATCGATATCGTCTTGGTTGCCAGTAAAAACACGCATGTCAAAAAACACCGTTCAGATAAAATAAAGGTCACCAAACAATCTATCCCCTTCAGCGAATATCTTTCACGCAATCAAAAAAGTGATGTAATCTTGGATGTCTCAAAAGAAAAACATAACGGCCTCTCTTTTAGGGTTTTCGAGGCCATTGGCACGGGTAAGAAATTAATATCCTCCAACCCACATATCAGGGATTACGATTTTTATCATTCCTCAAATTGTTTTGTGCTTGAAAAAAATTTTGAAGAACCTCTAAAAGATTTTCTACAAAAGCCTTATGTGCCGCTACCTGATCACATAAAGGAGAAATATAGTTTTGGGAATTGGATAAAATATATACTGAATATTCATCCGCACCAACCCATAAAATTGCCATAAATACACAATGCACCTTTCCTACAAAGCAGATTGAAAGAAATCCATACACTGGAAACCAAATCTTCCATACTGAACCTAACAAGAATCCCCACAGTAGCCAAGAAAGCCTTATCTTCGCCGCCAAAATAGTTCTTGAGTACATGATAAGCAGACGAAACATAAGGGTAAAAGTGATGCAAGCCCTTTACGCGGTGAGCTCCTCGGAGCATGGTGAAAAACCGGTTGACCCACAAAGAATCCTAAAGCAATATTTCAATCAAACACGTTCCTTACTGGTTTACATGATACAGTTCATGACCGAAGTGGCGCGATATGCCGAAAAAGACGCTTATCGCAAATCCCACAAATTCATCCCTTCGGAAAAAGACCTGAACGTGAACACCAAACTGGCGGGCAGCAACCTTCTTTGGCAGATTTTGGAAGATAAAAGTTTTACCGAACAACAAAAAAAGGAAAAGCCGGAACTGCAAATAGACGAAGACCTTATCAAAAAAATATACAACCAACTGGTCACCACGCGCGAATACGCACACTACACGACTGTGGCACAACAAAGCAAGCAGGAAGACCGTAAGATTTTCGAATACATACTAAACGACCTGATGCTCGGCAACGACGATTTCGTGTTGCACATAGAGGAACTTTATACCAACTGGGACGACGATGGCGAAATGGTGGCGCAACTGCTGGCAGGCTACATTCACAAGCCCGGTTCGCTGAATCTGCAACAACTCATGAGCGCGGACAAAGAGCGCTTTGCCACAGAACTGTTGCGGACGGTTATCGAAAAGGAAGATTACCTGTTGGAACTGATTTCGCCCAAACTTAAAAATTGGGATCCCGACCGCATTGCCCTGCTCGATATGATTATCATGAAAATGGGCGTGAGCGAGTTTTTGTTTTTTGAAACCATCCCGCCTAAAGTTACCATTAACGAATATATTGATTTGGCAAAAGAATATAGCACGGAACAAAGCGGGCATTTTGTAAACGGTATTTTGGACAATATCCATAAAGACCTGACCAATCAGGGCAAACTGCAAAAAGTTGCTTACAAAAAAGGATAGGCTTTTATAAAAATCTTACCTTAGCACCTTAAAAAATGATAAAAATACAGTTATGAAAAAAAATATATTATTCGCACTGGCCTTTGTACTCATAGCCGCAATGGCCTGCAATGACGGAAAAGACAAAAAAGCAGAAGGCCCTCAGCTTACAGAAGAACAAAAACAATTAGCGCTCAAAGATTCTGCCAATGGTACCACTATCCAATGGCTTGACTCCACTTATCAGAATGTGGGCAAGGTGAAAAAAGGTCAATCGGTAGAAATATCTTTCAGGTTTAAGAACACCGGCGACAAACCTTTGATTATTGCCGCTGTGCTGCCTGGTTGCGGTTGCACCGTTGCCGAAAAGCCGGAAACACCTATCCTGCCGGGTAAGGAAGATAAAATCGTTGCCAAATTCAACAGTGAATCACAGTCTGTAGGTTCGCATCAAAAGAATGTAACCGTGCAGGCCAACACCCAACCAATGCCTACAACCGTGCTCACATTTAATGTAGACGTGGTAGAATAAATTTTTTAAACAATAAATAAAATACATGACACAAATCTCTATTTTGCAAGCTCAGCCGGGCGGGGGTCTTGGTAGCATGACCTCTATGATTTTCATGATTGGTATATTCCTTGTTTTCTGGCTGTTCTTCATCAGGCCGCAGGCCAAACGTGCCAAAGATCAAAAGAAGTTCATTGACAACCTGCAAAAAGGCGATAAAATCGTGACCATCGCAGGCATACACGGAAAAATCACTCAAGTGAATGAAGACGGAACACTGAACGTAGAAATCGGCCCCGGTAATTACATCAAACTGGAAAAGTCAGCCATCAGTCAGGAGTGGACAAAGCAGTATAACACAGCCGCCGCTCCTGCCAAATAGTGAAAGATATATCTTACCGAAATTCCAAAGGCCATACCGCTTCGGTGATGGTTTTTGGAATTTTCTGTTTTATAAAGACTTTTCACTTTGAACATTGTAACATTCTTAAACATCCATGTTAAAAATAGGCATCACCGGAGGCATAGGCAGCGGCAAATCAACCGTGGCGAAAGTGTTTGGAACATTGGGTATCCCCGTGTACGATTCCGATACGGAAGCCAAAAAACTCATGAATGAGGACACGACCATCCGGCAGGCCATCACGGAAGCCTTTGGCGTTGAAAGTTATACGGATGGACAGCTAAACCGCGCCTATATTTCTGCTATCGTGTTTCAGGACGAAGAAAAGCTGACAATTTTAAACAACATCTCCCACCCTGCCGTCATCGCACACGCCGAAAAGTGGTTTGCTGCACAAAAAGCACCATACTCGCTTAAAGAAGCCGCCCTGCTGTTTGAAAGCGGCGGCAACAAAGTGCTGGACTACATTATCGGTGTTTATGCACCCCGCAACGTAAGGATAGAACGGGTCATGCAGCGCAACGGCATGAAACAAACCACCGTTGAGAACATCATGGCCAAACAGATGGACGAAGACGAAAAAATGAAATGCTGCGATTTCGTGATTGACAACAGCGGCAACGAATCCATCATCCGGCAAGTGATGGCACTTCATGAAAAATTTATAAAGATGTAGAACTGGAAAGAATAACAAAGCCCCGAATATCGGGGCTTTTGCTTTTATAATTATTTGTAATGCATCTTATAACTTAATGGTCACATTTTTCATCACTTCTTTTCTGCTTTATACTTTGCGTTAAGCCCCCTTATGACCTGACTGGTAATGTTAAATGCCGTATCGTTATAATAAAAGAAGTTGGGCTCATAAGAAAAAATAAAGGAATAAGTGCCGTCAGCGTTATATTCTTTTAAGAAGTCTTTGATTTTTTTTCGCAGATTCATGTTTTTTCCGGCCACGAATTTGTCAAAATCATCGGCAAGCATTTGCCGCTTGTTGAACATATCCGCCTGGGCAGCCTCAATGTCCTGGCGGGCAGCTTCTTCCTCGGCGGGGGTCATGGTCGGGCCTTTTTTTTGATACCCGGCCACCTTGGCCTTGAATGCTTTTTCCATTGTTTCCATCTCATAGGAAACCGAGCTTTGTTTTTTCTCTATCTCCTTTTGCACTACTTTGGCCGCCTCAAAGTTGAACTGTATAGAGTCCATGTCTATATATGCAAACAATACTTTCTTGTTTGCCAAAGAATCGACCTCGTTCGCATCCTTGGCAAAAATCTTAGTCTTGCTTTCCGCATTGAACTGTTTGTACAACAAAAAGCCAACAGCCACTGCCAACAAAGCGTTTATTGCTATTAAAGCATTCTTCATTTTTCTCTGTAAGTTTTTTAATCAACCCTAAAATCGTCTTGCAATATAGCAATCTATTTATTACCAAAAAAGTCGTAATTATTTTCTTAGGAAAGCGTTAACAGCGAAATAAAACCGTTATTCTTTTCTATAATCAATAAAGAAGGAGCAACCCTTTGCTCCTTCTTTTTGACGAGGTTTTACATTTTAATCCACTCTGAAAGCAATCTTGCAGATACACCCGTAAGAGATAACCTTGCCTTCCTTTACATGTGCCTTGATATCTTTTACGTACACAGAATCTATATTCCTGATGGTTTTAGAGGCTTCGGTTACAGCCTGCTGAATTGCATCATCAATTCCTTTTTCAGAAGAGGCGATTACTTCTATAACTTTTACAATTGGCATAACAATAAAATTTTAAATGATGGAATATTTGTATCTGTTTAAAGGTAGTTATTTTATCCAAAACGCCCGAAACAGACTGTAACCTCACAAAAAAAGGAGCAGCCCACATCCGGACTGCTCCTTGTATGATTTTAGCGTTCCGCTTTATTCTTCTTCGTCAAAGGCCATGGCCTCGCGGGCTGTCTGCAACAATTCGTATTCTTCCTTGCTGCCTACAATCATGTTCTCAAACTCGCGCAAGCCAGTACCAGCAGGTACGTGGTGACCTGTAATGATATTTTCCTTCAGACCGAGCATTTCATCCGCCTTGCCATGAATGGCAGCAGAAGAAAGCACCTTGGTGGTTTCCTGGAAGGAAGCGGCAGAGAGCCAGCTCTGAACGCCCAAGGAAGCCTTGGTGATACCCAACAGCGTTGGCGCTGAAGTGGCGGGCTTGGCATCCCTGAACTCAACCAGCTTTTTATCGCTGCGGCGCAGGATGGAGTTTTCTTCGCGAAGGTCACGCAGGCTGATAATCTGACCTGCCTTCAACTTCGTGGAATCGCCCGGATCGGTGATAACTTTCTTCTCGTAAACGAAATCGTTCTCGTCCACAAATTCAAATTTATCTACCAAATCGTCTTCTAAGAAGCGTGTATCGCCCGGATCAACGATGTTCACCTTGCGCATCATTTGACGCACGATTACCTCGATGTGTTTATCGTTGATTTTAACACCTTGCAAACGGTAAACTTCCTGAATCTCGTTCACCACGTATTGTTGCACCGCGAACGGCCCTTGAATCGCCAAAATATCCTGAGGAGATATTTGACCATCGGACAAAGGTGAACCTGCTTTTACAAAGTCTCCGTCCTGTGCCAGGATTTGGCGCGTGAGCGGCACTAAGTATTTGCGGGTAATACCGTCCTTGGCTTCGATAACTATTTCACGGTTACCACGTTTGATAGCACCCATTGTTACCACACCGTCAATTTCAGAAACCACGGCAGGGTTACTTGGGTTACGCGCTTCGAACAATTCTGTTACACGCGGCAGACCACCCGTGATATCTTTCAGTTTACCCAGTATACGCGGGATTTTTACAAGCACCTTACCAGCCGTTACATCATCGCCATCTTCCAGCATGATATGGCTACCTGTGGGCAGGTTATAGGATTTGTTTTCCTTGCCCTCTACCACGATAGAAGGAATCTTGGTCTTATCCCTTGTCTCGATAACCACTTTTTCGCGGTGGCCGGTTTGTTCATCGGCTTCTTCGCGGTAAGTGATACCCTCGATAACATTTTCAAATTTCAGCACGCCATCAATTTCTGCCACGATAACGTTATTGTACGGATCCCAGGAACAAATCGGGTCTCCCTTCTTGATTTGCTGGCCATCTTTTACTAACAAGGTAGAACCGTAAGGTATATTGTTCGTAATCAGCATACGGTCGTTCTTGACGTCAATGATACGCGCCTCACCGGTACGCCCGATAACCACAGGAACATCCTCACCCTCGCTACCTGTCGTCACCACAGAACGCACACCGTCAAACTGAATCGTACCATCAAACTTCGCGAACAAGGTAGAATCAACCGATGCAGAACCGGCAACACCACCCACGTGGAAGGTACGCAAAGTAAGCTGTGTACCCGGCTCACCGATGGACTGGGCAGCAATGATACCCACGGCATCACCTTTTTGTGCCAGTATGCCGGAAGCAAGGTTTTTACCATAACACTTTACGCAACAACCGCGCTTGCTTTCGCAGGTAAGTACCGAGCGGATTTCAATTGACTCAATGCCTGCGGCTTCAATCTTTCTGGCCACATCGGCAGAAATTTCTGTGCCAGCCTCGATAATGAGTTCATCGGTAACAGGATTGTAGACATCGTGCAATGAAGTACGACCCTCTATCCTATCGGCCAGGTGCTCGATAATATCTTCGTTATCTTTTAACGCTGTAATGTTGATACCGCGCAGGGTGCCGCAGTCTTCTTCTGTGATTACCACGTCCTGAGATACGTCCACCAAACGACGGGTCAGGTAACCGGCATCCGCCGTCTTTAACGCCGTATCGGCCAAACCTTTACGGGCACCGTGCGTAGAGATAAAGTAATCCAATACGTTCAAACCGCCTTTAAAGTTGGAAAGGATAGGATTTTCGATGATCTCAGAACCGGTAGATCCTGATTTCCTCGGTTTAGCCATCAAACCTCTTATACCTGCCAGCTGCTTGATCTGCTGCTTGGAACCACGCGCTCCGGAATCCAGCATCATGTAAACAGAATTGAATCCTTGTTTATCAGCTGCCAGTTCACGGATCAGGGTTTCTGTAAGCCTTGTATCCACACGGCTCCAGATATCTACTATTTGGTTATAACGCTCATTATTGGTGATAAGACCCATGTTATAGTTATCCCAAACTTCATCTACTTCACCTTTAGCGTTTTCGAGCAATTCTTCTTTGATCTCAGGAATGATAAGGTCGTTAATGCTGAACGACAAACCACCCTGGAAGGCAGTACGGAAACCTAACTGCTTAATATCATCGAGGAATTTCGCTGTTTTAGGAACGTTGGTAATCTCTATGATCTGGCCAATGATTTCACGAAGGTTTTTCTTGGTAAGCAGGGCATTAACAAAACCTACTTCATGAGGAACATGCTGGTTAAAGATCACACGTCCAACAGTAGTTTCAAGTAATTTATTTTCTAACTCACCATTTTCGTTACGTACGATGGTCTTTACCTTGATCCATGCATGCAGGTCCACCCTCTTTTCGTTGTAAGCAATGATCACTTCCTCTGCAGAGTAGAATGCTTTGCCTTCACCACGCACTACCTCTGTTTCTGTAGTTTTTTTACCTTTAGTAATGTAGTACAGACCAAGCACCATGTCCTGTGAAGGAAGGGTGATAGGCGTACCATTTTGCGGGTTCAGAATGTTGTGAGAAGCCAGCATTAATAACTGTGCTTCCAGTATAGCGGCATTGCTCAAAGGTACGTGCACCGCCATCTGGTCACCATCAAAGTCGGCGTTGAACGCTGCTGTAACCAACGGGTGCAACTGTATCGCTTTACCTTCTATCAGTTTAGGCTGGAATGCCTGGATAGATAAACGGTGCAGCGTTGGGGCACGGTTTAACATTACCGGGTGACCTTTCAATATATTTTCAAGGATATCCCAAATAACCGCTTCTTTCTTATCTACCAGTTTCCTTGCAGATTTTACGGTCTTTACGATACCTCTTTCAATCAGTTTACGAATGATAAATGGCTTGAACAGCTCGGCAGCCATATCTTTTGGCAGACCGCATTCGTGCATTTTCATTTCAGGCCCTACCACGATTACAGAACGTCCGGAGTAATCCACACGTTTACCTAAAAGGTTCTGACGGAAACGGCCTTGTTTACCTTTTAATACATCGCTCAAAGATTTCAACGCGCGTCCGCCTTCTGCTTTTACAGCGTTAGACTTACGGCTGTTATCGAACAATGAGTCGATAGCTTCCTGGAGCATACGTTTTTCGTTACGTAAGATCACTTCAGGCGCTTTGATCTCCATCAAACGCTTTAAACGGTTGTTACGGATAATAACGCGACGGTACAGATCGTTCAGATCAGAAGACGCGAAACGGCCGCCATCCAAAGGCACTAACGGGCGCAGCTCCGGCGGAATAACAGGAATATACTGCATTACCATCCACTCAGGACGGTTGGTAATCCTTGTATTGGCATCGCGGAAAGCTTCTACCACGCTCAGGCGTTTTAAAGCGTCCGCTTTACGTTGCTGGGAAGTTTCGGTAGCCGCGCTGTTCCTAAGATCGAATGATAACTGATCCAAGTCGATACGCTGCAACAGATCATGCACCGCTTCAGCACCCATCTTGGCGATGAATTTCTGCGGATCATCATCAGGCAGGTACTGGTTGTCTTTGGGTAAAGCATCCAGTATATCCAGGTATTCTTCCTCGGTCAACAGGTCGCCGTAGTTCTGGCCTTTGTCGGCACGCACACCTGATTGAATGACCACATACCTTTCATAATATATAATAGATTCCAATTTCTTGGAACTCATACCGAGCAAATAGCCGATTTTGTTGGGCAGGGATTTGAAGTACCAGATATGCACCACGGGAACCACCAGCTTGATATGCCCCATCCTTTCGCGACGAACCTTCTTCTCTGTCACTTCCACACCGCAGCGGTCGCACACGATGCCTTTGTAACGGATACGTTTATATTTGCCACAAGCACATTCATAATCCTTTACCGGCCCGAAAATCCTTTCGCAGAACAAACCGTCACGTTCTGGTTTGTAAGTACGGTAGTTGATTGTTTCGGGCTTCAATACCTCGCCAAAGCTTTTTTCCAGAATAGAATCCGGGGAAGCCAGGCCGATGGTGATTTTAGAAAACGTTGCCTTGGGGCGATTGTCTTTTTTAGTAGCCATAATCTTATTGAAGATTTATGATTTGATAGTTGAGATTTTTCCTGACGATTAATGTCAAATATCAAATTGTCAAATTAGAAATATTTTGTTTCCCAGCTTATTTAATAATACCTACAAGGCTTAAAACCTTGCAGGTATTAATCAATTTTTATTCAAACGTAAGGTCAAGTCCCAGCCCCCTCAACTCGTGCATCAACACGTTAAAGGATTCCGGTACACCAGCCCTCGGTACGTTATCTCCCTTCACGATGCTCTCGTAAGTCTTGGCACGACCAATGATGTCGTCAGACTTAATCGTGAGCAGTTCCTGCAAAATGTTGGACGCACCGTAAGCTTCCAGCGCCCACACTTCCATTTCCCCGAAACGTTGGCCACCGAACTGTGCCTTACCACCCAACGGTTGTTGTGTAATCAAACTGTATGGCCCGATAGAACGTGCGTGCATCTTGTCGTCCACCATGTGGTGCAGTTTAATCATATAGATAACGCCCACGGTTGCTTTTTGGTGGAAGCGCTCGCCTGTTTCACCATCGTACAAATAAGTGTGACCAAATTTGGGAAGACCCGCATCATCACAATATTTTTCGATTTCAACAGGATCTGCCCCGTCAAAAATCGGGGTAGCGAATTTCACGCCCAATTCTTTGCCTGCCCATCCCAGTACGGTTTCGTAAATCTGTCCCAAGTTCATACGAGAAGGCACACCCAACGGGTTCAACACGATGTCAACCGGTGTACCGTCTTCGAGGAAAGGCATATCTTCCTGACGAACGATTTTGGCAACGATACCTTTGTTACCGTGGCGACCCGCCATCTTATCACCTACTTTCAGTTTACGCTTCACAGCCAGATAAACCTTAGCCAGCTTCAATACACCTGCAGGCAATTCATCCCCAATGGAAATATTGAATTTTTCGCGCTTGTAACGTCCCAGTTCTTCGTTGTACTTGATATTATAGTTGTGCAACAAAGTATTGATCTGGTCGTTTATTTTTTCATCGCTTGTCCATTTCAACGGGTTGATATTGGCATAGTCCAGATTGCCGAGATTCTTTGCGGTAAACTTGGCACCCTTTCCTATCACCACTTCCTCGAAATTGTTCATCACACCGGCCGAAGTCTGGTTTTCCAACAAGGTGGTCAATTTGCCTAACAATACTTCCAGCAAATCCTGTTCGTTCTTTTCGTGGATTTTTTCCAATTTCTCCAAAGCCGCTTTTTCACGAACCTTTGCGTTCTTATCCTTCTTGGCGCGTTGGAACAATTTTTTACCAATCACCACGCCTTCCACACCGTTCGGTGCTTTCAGCGAAGCATCTTTTGCATCACCTGCCTTGTCACCGAAGATGGCACGAAGGAGTTTTTCTTCCGGTGTTGGGTCGCTTTCCCCTTTAGGCGTGATTTTGCCTATCAGGATATCCCCTTCCTTAATGTGCGCGCCGATGCGGATGATACCGTTTTCGTCAAGGTCTTTGGTAGCCTCTTCCGAAACATTAGGTATATCAGAGGTAAGTTCTTCTTCACCGAGCTTGGTATCGCGAACTTCCAATTCGTATTCAGAGATATGAATAGAAGTGAACATATCCTCTTTTACCACGCGTTCGCTGATAACGATAGCATCCTCAAAGTTGTAACCTTTCCAGGGCATGAACGCCACTTTCAGGTTTTTACCCAATGCCAGTTCCCCGTTTTTGGTCGCAAAACCTTCGGTCAGGAAATCCCCAGCCTTCACTTTCTGCCCTTTCTTCACGGCAGGGACGAGGTTGATGCAGGTTTCGGCATTCGTGCGGATGAATTTAGATAAAGAATACACCTTCAAATCTTCCTCGAAACTTACCAACTTGTCGTTGATATCCCTATCATAACGAATATGTATTTCTTTAGCATCCACAAACTCCACCACACCGTTGCCTTCTGCGTGAACCTGAATCCTTGAATCGCGGGCAGCTTTTCCTTCCAAGCCAGTACCTACGATAGGTGCATCCGGCCTCAACAAAGGCACAGCCTGACGTTGCATGTTTGATCCCATCAGCGCACGGTTGGCATCATCATGCTCCAAGAAGGGAATCAACGATGCGCTCAATCCTACAATCTGGTTAGGAGCCACGTCCATATATTGCACTTCTTCCTTATCCAGAATAGGGAAGTCACCTGTTTCACGGCTGGCTATCTTATCATTTATGAAGTTGCCCTTTTCATCCAACGGGGCGTTGGCCTGTGCAATCTTTGCCTCATCTTCTTCCTCCGCGCTCAACAATTCCAACTCCTTCATATTTACCCTGCCGTTCTCCACTTTTCGATAAGGCGTTTCAATGAAGCCCATCTCGTTGATTTTGGCGTGCACGCAAAGGGTAGAAATCAAACCGATGTTCGGCCCTTCCGGAGTTTCAATGGTACACAGACGGCCATAGTGGCTATAGTGCACGTCACGAACCTCAAAGCCCGCACGTTCACGGCTCAAACCGCCTGGCCCCAGCGCAGAAATACGACGCTTGTGCGTGATTTCAGAAAGCGGGTTTGTCTGGTCAAGGAACTGTGATAATTGAGATGTACCAAAGAAAGAATTGATAACAGAGGACAACGTCCGTGCATTAATCAAATCTACCGGGGTAAACACTTCATTGTCACGCACATTCATGCGCTCGCGGATGGTGCGCGCCATACGCGCCAGGCCCACGCCAAACTGTGCATACAGTTGTTCGCCAACGGTACGCACCCTGCGGTTGCTCAGGTGATCAATATCATCTATCTCTGCCTTCCCATTGGTAAGACGAACCAGATATTTGATGATTTCAATTATATCTTGCTTAGTTAAAGTCTTTTGTAACAACGAGGTATCAATACCCAGCTTACGATTTATTTTATATCGACCAACTTCGCCCAAATCGTAACGCTTATCGCTAAAGAATAATTTATCAATAATACCACGGGCAGTTTCATTATCCGGCGCATCCGCACCGCGCAATTGGCGATAGATAAACTGAACAGCTTCTAATTCAGAATTAGAGGTATCTTTATTTAACGTATTGTAAATGATTGCATAATCACCGCCAACATCTTCACGTTGAACAAAAATGCTCTTCACGTCCATATCGGCGATAATATCAATAGCTTCTTCGTCCAGCACCGTGTCGCGCTCCATCACAATTTCGTTACGCTCGATGGAAACAACCTCACCGGTATCTTCATCCACGAAATCTTCCACCCAGGTACGTAGTACGCGGGCGGCCAATTTTTTGCCCAATTGTGCTTCCAGCGATTTCCTGTCGCACGGAACTTCATCGGCCATGCCGAACAATTGAAGGATGTCCTTATCCGTTTCAAAACCAATGGCACGGAAAAGGGTCGTTACCGGGAATTTTTTCTTCCTATCGATATAGGCATACATCACATTGTTGATGTCGGTAGCAAACTCCATCCACGCTCCCTTGAACGGGATAACACGGGCAGAATATATTTTGGTACCGTTCGGGTGCACAGACTGCCCGAAGAACACGCCCGGCGAACGGTGTAATTGCGAAACCACTACGCGCTCGGCACCGTTGATCACGAACGTACCGCGCGGGGTCATATAAGGTATATTTCCCAAGAAAACGTCCTGAACGATAGTCTGGAAATCCACGTGCTCCTCATCATTACAGCTCAGGCGAAGCTTTGCTTTCAGGGGAACGGCGTAAGTCAGGCCGCGCTCCATACACTCTTCTATCGAGTAACGGGGCGGGTCAATGAAATAATCCAGGAACTCTAGCACAAAGATGTTGCGCGTGTCGGTAATGGGGAAATTATCCTTGAACACACGGAAAAGTCCCTCAATGTTGCGCTTGTCAGGTGTTGTTTCTAACTGGAAAAATTCTTTAAATGACTGAATCTGCACTTCCAAAAGATCGGGGGTCTCAGCCAAATGCTTAATCTTTCCGAAGTTTACTCTTGCATTCACGTTTGTTGAAGACATAATATTGTTTACCGGTTTTTATGATCGACTGCACAAAACAACAATAGGACTTCTCTTATTGCTAAAAGAAATCCGTTGAAATTCAATTACTTGAACATGCTTCTTACAGTCAAAATTTTATTGGCCAAAATAAAAGGAGAGCAAAGATAATTATATTATTCATTAGAACAAAAAAAATTCTTATCAATAATTAAGCCAACTATGGGCCGTTCGCTAAAATTGCAGCCACAAAAGATACCCCCCGCAAAAATAACCCAGAAGAATCACGTATCTAAACACATCATTTTCATCACGCCTTTCAATTACCTAAGCGGCCCCTACTTATAAACCTGTTGTGCACAATTAATTGTCTTTGCAATGTTTTCCTCCGTACCTTTGCGGCCTTTAAAAGCTGCATTATTTTTATGAATATTACCTACGCGCAATCCAAAGAATTTGCCAGCCGGCACATCGGCCCCAACGAGGCCGAAACAAAAGCCATGCTACAAAAAACAGGCTTCGATAGCTTTGACGCCCTTATTAACCAAACCGTGCCACAGGGCATCCGTATGACAACGGCACTGGACATTCCCCCTGCGATGAGCGAAAACGAGTACCTCCGCCATATCAAAAATATATCGCTGCAAAACAAGATTTTCACCAACTATATCGGGCAAGGCTACTACGGCACGCTTACACCTTCGGTCATACAACGTAATATTTTCGAAAATCCGGGCTGGTACACACAATACACGCCCTATCAGGCCGAAATATCGCAAGGCCGTTTGGAAAGCCTGCTCAACTTTCAAACCATGGTCAGCGACCTGACCGCCCTGCCCCTTGCAAACGCTTCGCTGTTGGACGAAGCCACTGCCGCCGCAGAAGCGATGTTGATGTTTTACAACCTTAAAAACAAGCAGGAACAGGTGGAAAAACCATGTTTCTTTTTGGATAAAGAAACTTTCCCGCAAACT
The DNA here is from genome assembly GCA_047601605.1 of Niabella sp. Taxonomy (GTDB): domain Bacteria; phylum Bacteroidota; class Bacteroidia; order Chitinophagales; family Chitinophagaceae; genus Niabella. The sequence goes on along the minus strand of JASGIU010000001.1, from coordinate 369,665 downwards.
AAGGATGTAATATACACACGCGCAAAACCATTTGATATTAATATAATTGAAGGAGATTACAAAACTATTACTTTAGATAATAAATTCTTTGGGGCGTTGGTTCAATACCCCAACGACAAAGGCAGCATCGAAGACTACCGCTCCTTTATAGATGCCGCTCATCAGGCAGACGCCTTTGTGGTGATGGCTACCGACCTGATGGCACTTACACTCTTAACACCTCCCGGGGAATTAGGGGCAGACGTAGCCGTAGGCTCTGCGCAGCGCTTCGGCGTTCCGTTGGGCTTCGGCGGGCCTCATGCAGGTTTTATGTCCGCAAAGGACGATTTTAAAAGAACGCTGCCCGGACGTATCATTGGGGTAAGCGTGGACGCACAAGGCAACCGCGCCCTACGCATGGCGCTGCAAACCCGCGAGCAACACATCAAGCGTGAAAAAGCCACCTCCAATATCTGTACAGCACAGGCGCTTTTAGCCAATATGGCGGCCATGTATACCGTATATCACGGACCAAGAGGATTGTCGGCCATAGCCAAGCGCATTGCACTTTTTGCCCAAATCGCAGCAGACGAAATCCAAAACCGTGGATTTGAGCTTTTGGCTAACAATTTCTTTGACACGATTGTCGTCAAAGTGGATGACGTTGCCCCTATCAAGGCGAAAGCCGAGGCGCAGAAAATTAATTTGCGCTATATCAGTAACCAACTCATTGGCATTTCGATTGACGAAACAACCATCGAGGAAGACTTGTACGACCTTATCAATTGTTTTGAAAACGATACAAACCCAGTATCCTTTGAAATTGAGTCGGAAGAAGAACTTTATAGAATACCGGCCAACTTAACCCGCAGCAGCAGCTATCTTACACATCCTGTTTTCAATACTTATCATAGCGAAAGCCAGATGATGAGATATATTAAATCTTTGGAAAATAAAGATTTATCTCTAAATACATCCATGATAGCTTTAGGTAGCTGCACTATGAAATTGAATGCTGCCACCGAAATGATTCCGCTTAGCTGGTCGCACTGGGCAAATATCCACCCCTTTGCCCCTGCGGAGCAAACACAGGGCTACGCTACCATGATTAAGGAACTGGAAAAACATTTGTGCAGCATTACGGTATTCGACGCCTGCAGCCTGCAACCCAACAGCGGTGCACAGGGCGAGTACACCGGCCTGCTGACCATCAAGGCTTATCACGAAGCGCAGGGCAACCCGCACCGCAACGTGATGCTGATACCCATTTCGGCACACGGCACAAACCCCGCCTCCGCGGTAATGGCCGGCATGAAGGTGGTTGTCGTAAAGGCACTTGAAAACGGCTATATTGACGTAAATGACCTGAAAGAAAAAGCCGCCCAATACGCCGATAACCTTTCCGGTATCATGATTACTTACCCCAGCACGTATGGCGTATATGAAGAAACGGTGAAAGAAATCACACAAATTGTACACCAATATGGCGGGCAGGTATATATGGACGGCGCTAACATGAATGCACAGGTCGGGCTTACCGCTCCCGGGCTCATCGGCGCAGATGTTTGTCACCTGAACCTGCACAAGACCTTTGCCATACCGCACGGCGGCGGTGGCCCGGGCGTTGGCCCTATATGCGTAAAAGAGCATTTGGCACCTTACCTCCCCGGTCATGTCAGCGAAACCGTTTCGCTGCCGCAGGCAAAAGCAGCCGTTTCTGCCGCTCCTTATGGCTCGGCTTCTATCCTGCTTATCTCTTATGGATATATCAGGATGTTGGGCGCCGAAGGACTTAAAGCAGCTACCGAGTATGCTATTTTGAACGCGAACTATATGCGCGCGCGCTTGGCAGATGATTTCGATATATTATATACCAACACGAACGGACTTTGCGCGCACGAGTTCATTGTAGACCTGCGTCCGTTCAAGAAAACGGCACATATCGAAGCTGAAGACGTTGCTAAACGCCTGATGGATTACGGCTTCCACGCTCCTACCTTGAGTTTCCCCGTGCCAGGCACCATCATGATAGAGCCTACCGAAAGCGAGGATAAGGCTGAGCTTGACCGTTTCTGCGATGCGCTGTTGGCTATCCGTGCTGAAATAAAAACCATCGAGGATGGCGGTGATGCAAAAGACAACCTGCTCAAAAACGCGCCGCATACACAATTTGTTGTTACGGCAGACGAATGGTTGCACCCTTACAGCAGACAACAGGCTGCTTATCCGCTTCCTTACGTGGCGCAAAACAAATTCTGGCCTTCGGTAGCAAGGGTTAACAATACCCTCGGCGACCGTAACCTGATTTGCACCTGCGAACCGGTTGAAATGTACGCAGAGGCCACGTTGTGAATGTCGGTTGATGACGGGGCGAGGACATTGTGATGATAAAGAGATTTGCAAATCACAATAAATATACATGACAGGGAATAAGTCATATTGGATTTGCCCGTGCCGGGCATTGCCGAGACATCTTCCCGCTTCATGAGCCAGCCCCGCTTCACTGCTATCAGGGTGATGACTGCTTACATATCAAAGCATGAAAAATTTCATGTAAGTTTGTTATTTATATCAACAAACAATCGTCAATGAAAATTTCCATAATAGGTGGCGGCAATCTGGGTACTGCTATTGCAGAAGGGCTGTTGAAAAGTGCATTTTGCCAACCGTCTGATATTACTATCACGAAAAGAAATATTTCCACGCTGAAGGAATGGGCAAAAAACGGTGTGCACCTTACCTCCGATAACAATGCTGCCGTACGCAACAGCGAAATGATCGTATTGGCCGTAAAGCCTTATCAAATAGAAAGCGTGATTGCCGGATTCAAGGATTTGCTCACGCCGGAGCACGTGCTCGTATCCGTTATTACCGGTGTCACTTTAGAAGACCTTTGCAGCATGGTACCCGCCCATTGTGCCATTTTCAGGGCAATGCCCAACACGGCGATTGCCATTCAGGAAAGCATGACCTGCATCAGCTATGTCAACGCGACCGAAGAACAGTCCGATTTTGTGACACAGTTATTTGGTAGACTGGGCAAAGTGGCGGTCATTGATGAAAAACTAATGGACGCGGCCACTGTGTTGGGCGCTTGCGGTACGGCCTTCGCGCTGCGCTATATCAGGGCTAACATACAGGCAGGAATCGAAATAGGCTTTGACGCCAAGACTGCAAACCTGATTGCCGCACAAACCACCAAGGGCGCAGCGGATTTGCTGCTTCGCAATGGTAGCCACCCCGAGCAGGAAATAGATCGGGTGACCACCCCCAAAGGTTGCACCATCGTGGGACTTAACGAAATGGAACACGGAGGCTTTAGCTCTTCCCTTATCAAAGGCGTAAATACCAGTTACAAGAAAATAGCAAAGGATTAGCGCAGCGCTTACTTAAATCCATATCCTATCAGAGGGGTACGTACTTAAAATCCCTACCCTTCATCTAAAGACTAAAAACCTTATACCTTCTATCCTTCTATCTTTTTTATGAATGGTAAACGCAACATCTTGTTTGTGTCTTACCTTTAACACCTTTAAAAGTAAGCTAAACAAAAAAGTACAAACATGATACGTTTAAAAAAAAGTACAGGTATTGCCATGCTGCTATTGGGCTGCATGACTGTACAGGCACAATCCGCACAAAAATTTATTGACCCGGCAAACATGGACATATCCGTCAAGCCTGGCAATGATTTTTATGAATATGCTAACGGCACGTGGATAAAAAACAATCCCGTTCCGGCCAAGGAAACCCGCTGGACAAGTTTTAATGTCTTACGCGATTTCAATATCAATGCGGTAAAATCCATTCTCGAAAAAGCTGCCAAAAGCCAGGCATCTGCCGGCTTGGTAGAAAAGCGTGTGGGTGATTTTTATACAGCAGGGATGGACAGCGCAACAATTGAACGGCTGGGATATACACCCATCAAACCTGAACTGGCGGCTATAAATGCGCTCAAATCGCAGAAGGCTATCTTGAATCAAATTGCCGTTATGCGCACAAACGGTCAAGGCTCTCCGTTGTTCGGATTTTTTGTAGGGCAAGACCGAAAGAACGTTGAAAAAATGATACCTCAGCTTAGTCAGGGCGGCACCACCCTACCCGACCGGGATTATTACCTGAAAGACGATACACGTTCCAAACAGATACGCGAAGCTTACGATACCTATATCTCCACGCTTTTCAAACTCACCGGTTCCACGGAAGCGCAGGCACGGCAAAACGCAGCTACTGTTTTCAATATTGAAAAACAATTGGCCGATGCACAGTTGAGCCGTGTGGAAATGCGCGATGCCTACAAAACCTATAACAAATTCTCGCTGGCCGATTTTAGCAAAACCACACCGGGCATTGACTGGAAAACGGTTTTTGAAGACCTGAAAATAAAAGGAGAAGATACTGTATTGGTGAACAATCCTGCCTTTTTTGCCACGGTTGCCGATATGCTGAAAACAATACCCTTAGCCGATTGGAAGGTTTATTTGCAATGGAACGTATTGAAAAATGCCGCTTCCTACCTCAGCAAGCCGTTTGTGGAAGCGGATTTTGCCTACAACCAAGCACTTACCGGACAACGCGTGCAAACACCGCGCTGGCAAAAGATTTCATCCTTAACCGATGGCAGCATCGGCGAACTGTTGGGGCAATTATACGTAAAGGAATATTTCAAACCCGAGGCCAAAGCCCGCATGGAAGTATTGGTATCCAACCTGCGCAAGGCTTTCGCCAAACGCATCGAAGCATTGGATTGGATGAGCAGCATCACCAAAGAGAAAGCATTGGCCAAATTAGCGGCATTCCGTCCCAAAATTGCCTATCCCGATAAATGGCAGAACTATGATGGACTTGTTATCAACAAGGCCACATTTTTTCAAAATATGCGCAACGTGAACCAGTGGAATTATAATTATATGATAAGCCGCTTGGGCAAACCTGTTGACCGCGACCGCTGGGGCATGACGCCGCCCACCGTAAACGCTTATTATAATGCCACGCTCAATGAAATTGTCTTCCCGGCGGGCATACTGCAATTTCCGTTCTTTGACCCTAATGCAGACGATGCTATCAACTACGGGGGCATTGGCGCTGTCATCGGCCACGAAATGTCGCATGGTTTTGATGATAATGGTAGTAAATACGATGCCGACGGCACCCTGCGCAACTGGTGGACTGGCGAAGACCGTGAAAAATTTGACGCCAAGGCCGCAGCATTGGCCAAGCAGTTTGACGGCTATACCGTGCTTGACACTCTGCACGTAAACGGCAACCTGACCCTTGGTGAAAATATCGGCGATTTGGGCGGGCTCAACGTTGCCTACGAAGCCTTTAAAATGACCAAACAGGGACAATCCAACGAAAAAATTGACGGGTTTACCCCCGACCAGCGGTTTTTCCTGGCCTGGGCACAGGTCTGGCGCGGCAATATCCTGCCGCAAACGGCTGCCCAACTGATCCTCACCGACCCGCACTCGCCCGGTGAATACCGCACCATCGGCGCGCCCGTGAACATGGACGCATGGTATGAGGCATTTGACGTGAAACCCAGCGACAAACTTTATAAAAAACCGGAAGACCGCATCAGGATTTGGTAAGATTATAATATTATCAACAAAGGCCGCTCCTAAAGGGGCGGTCTTTTTATTTGGTTAGCCACTAAAATATGGCGATAGTATTGCCACTGCTGAACGGAGCGTTGCAAGCAAAGTCCCATCAGGGAACAAAAGCCGATATAAAAAATTTTACTCCTGCCGTAATTTCAAAAAACACACACAGCTAAGCCATTTTGTCATTTATTTTCAAACAATAAAGACATAATGTTCTTGAAAATAATGAATGGTTTGCCGTTTGATGATAAATAACCGAAAGCAATTTTCTAAAAAATTAAAAACAAATAATTATGACAAACGTTACTTTATTCAACGGCAAACCTACAGAAAGGTCTTTTAGCAGTTTGGTGGACGAACTTTTCAACAACGCTCCTGCCATTTTCAATGCAGCCGGCTCTTCTGGACGTCGCGCGCCTGTAAACATTACCGAAAAGGAAAACGCATACGAAATTGAGGTTTCTGCCCCCGGTTTTGACAAGGCTGATTTCAAAATCAACATTGACAACAACCTGCTCACCATTTCAGCAGAAAAAAATGCGGAAACAGAAAACAAAACGGAACGAAAAATTGTTAGAGAGTTCCATCACAGTTCTTTCAAAAGAAGTTTTACTATTGACGAAAAAGTGGATTCCGATAAAATAGACGCCGAATATGTTAACGGAATCTTAAAAGTGACTTTAGGCAAAAAGGAATCGCAAAAAGCGACGTCTAAAGAAATAGAAGTTAAATAGCGATATACATTTTTCTCATAAGCAGTTAGTTTTGGTTTAAAGCCGGTCGTTTCTACGACGGGCTTTTTTTGTAACCTTTCGTGCGTTTTGCTCGTCTTGTAAATCGGATTCCTTTGGGGGATCCTGGTTATTCTTTATCATTTGATAATAAAAATACTACTCATGAAACCCTTCATTCGCTCTTTGGATAATTTATGAATGAAAAATTTCATGTAAGTTTGCGAATCTATTTGACTCTCTTTGAAAAATGACAGGACATGAGATATAATTGGACTTTGGCCTTACTGCTTTTTATATTTTCTGCTTCGGCAAACGCCCAGCGGCATGACTCGTTGACGATACTGGAGCCCGAAAAAATAACGCGCATAGTAGATACCTCACTGCGCATTACCAACCTGAACCCGTTTTTCTCGCTGCACGTTGACTCCAGCCTGAATTATAAACTGCAAATTAACAGGAAAGCTAAACCAGACCAATATTTCTGGTATCTCAAAAACCCGCCCGCTGGTCTCCGCATCGACAAGGACAGTGGGATAGTATCCTTTAAGGCCAATAAATCCCTTTTTCTCTCCGGCAGGCTTAAGTACGATACCGATTATCCCGTGACCGTTGGCGTGCAAAACCTGAACGACCCAAAGGAAAAGGTTGACACCACTTTTACCATCACCTGGTACAATACGGACGTTATTCTCCCTAAGATAAAGGCTTCTGTGGTAGGAGATATTGTGGTAACAGAAGGCGAAAAAGTAAACTTTAACGTCATGTGCGAAAATGGGAACTTCCCGATAGACCAGGTACTCTTCTCAAGCAATGTGACCATCAGCAATTTCAAGGCGCCGTCCAAATGTAACGAGCCCTTTCAATGGACACCCTCCTACGACTTCGTGAACGAAAAAGATTCGGCAAGGACAAGAATCGTCACGCTATATTTCATCGGCACGACAAAATTCAATTATTCCGACACCGCCCGCGTACGTGTTGTGGTAAAGGACGGACTGGACTTTGACGCTTCAAATCTGGAGTATTACAAACAGGATTCCGCACTCAGCAAATGGATAAAAGATCTGAAGATAACCTTCTTCATGCTTGATCAAAAAATAAGAAAAACAAGGGGCACCCGTTCCACTTTTGAAATAAGTGCCGCAGCTTCTACGTTGGCCGGCACTGCCCTTTCCACCCTAAGCGATAGCAAATCCACCCAAAACGTTGGCAAGGCGTTGCCCGGCATTAGCGTAGCCGCTGTACCCATCAAAGAAGTAGCCGCCCCGTCCAAAAACACCGAACAGAATCAGGCCACACTAATCCGCTCCACCATCAAAAGACTGGAATATATTCAATTTGACAACCGCCTCAGCGGCGACCGGGATCCCTTAGTGACGTCTAAAACCGAAACACTTAGGAAGGAAAGAAGCCAAAGCCAGATTCAACTAGCTGAAGTGCCGATGGAAGACTCTTCACAAATACCGGAAAGAGTTATCAATGAGTATTTCAACAGCCAAAAAGTGCAGCGGAAATACAGGATGAAATAATGAAAGTTCTTTTAAAACAACACCTCCTTCTTATGTATTAAATATTAAAGCCGGACTAAAGCGTCCGGCTTTCTTAGGAAATCAACAGTTAGTTAAAACGAATAAACAGCCGCCAGCAAGAAAGAGGTAGCCCCTTTTGTAGTAGCACCGTCTTTTTTGTAATAAACCGCATCTTTGGCGGCATCGTGCCTTAGCTCCGGAATAATCGTTAGCCCTCCGACCTTGAAATTAGCAGAAAGCGTGGCAGAAAAAACAGAAGTGCCTACAGCCCCACCCGTGGCACCTGCACCGTTCGTATCATCAAAATACTCTCCCCTCAACGTAAGGCTGGTTATTTCGGTCGGGTCATAGTTAAGATACAATGCTGATCCCCAGAACGAACCTTTTTCCCCACCGCCCGGCTTCAGGCTGCGCGTGGTACCGTTATAACCGATATTGAACTTATCGCTCACCTTGCCCGTCAGCACCAAATCCAATTGATGGGATGCCGTTCCCGCCGTGTCCTTGCCACCCGCATAATTGAGGTATCCACTCAACACACCATTACTGCTTGCCGCGTGAAATTGACCAAGCAAAAACTTTTTTTCAAAACTTGCCGTGGTATAATCCGTTGGATTGGCCACCCCAATCATGAAGCTAACGTTGTCGCTCGGCGCCACGTCCATTTTAAGACCCGTGTGGAAAAAAGGCCCGTAAGAAAACATGTAGCTCATGCTATAGTTCCGGTTGTATTGGGGATCTAACAATTCATAGCCCACATGCGTGCCAAATTTGCCCAACGTAAATGTAACGACATCTGCCGGAGCATAACTAATAAAGGCCTGCTTGAGCGCTGCCATTGCTCCCGCATCGTTGTAAGAAAACTCTTCTGCCCGCCTGCCATAGCCCACATCAAGGGTGCCGCTGACTTTTCCTAAGCTATGCTCCAGTTTAACGGATGCCATCCCCAATTCAAAAGAGTTATGCGAGTTTGTAAAGCTGGTTTTATTGTTATAACCTTCCGGCGCCGCTACTGCTTTTGCATTTTGGAAATTATACCTATAGTAAGCATCCACATAGCCTGAAATTTTGGTACTTGGAGTTGGTTTTACCTCATCTTGTGCAAATACTGGTTCTGTAGAAAAAAAAGAAAGTACAGTAAACGTAAGTGCACTTGTAGCTGTTTTGTTTAACATAAATCGGAGTTTTGTTGCAAACACCCCTCGAAGAGTAATCGCCAGAGGTATTATTGCAGGTTCAAGAATTGTTTTGACTTGGACAATGAGAGGCCGACCAGTTTTAGCTCTTTTTGTTTGTGTGTTTTTTTACATCATAAAATCAATAAGTTTTAGTAATAAATATTAATAACATACGCAATATAATATTTTTAAAATAAATTAACAATTTAAATCAAATTAATATAATAAAATTAATATATTAAAATATATATTTCAACTTTAAATCAATATTATTGATAATAAAATATATATAATTTATATTATAATATATTTTATTATAACATATTATAATTACCAGAAACCCCAAATCAGGACTTTGCAGAAATTAAACGAAATACATTAAACAAATAAATAATTCATTAAAATGATTAAGCAATATACTAAATCAATGTACGTTTTTATAAAAAATCTATTTTTTTCATAGTTTCCGGCTAATATTAGCGTTTTAAAATTGAAATTTATATATTTGTGCAAAATATTTCAACATGTCAATAAGATCAACTGCATTAATCAACATCCAGTCCTTTAGTCCGGACATGGGCAAAATCCTGCCAAAAGTAACCGGCGTTTTCGGCTCTCACGTATTTAACCTCAAAACCGCAAGAGAGTTTTTAAGCGATGAGGCTTACAAGAGCCTCGTGTCCTCTATCAAAGCCGGACAAAAGATAGACCGCTCTATGGCCAACCAGATAGCCAATGGTATGCGTGCCTGGAGCGAAGCCAAAGGCGTAACACACTACACCCACTGGTTTCAGCCGCTCACCCAAACCACTGCAGAAAAACATGATTCGTTCTTTACCCTGAAAGGAGACGGCACGCCCATCGAACAATTTGACGGCGATGCGCTCATTCAGCAAGAACCTGACGCATCTTCCTTCCCCAATGGCGGCCTGCGCGCCACTTTCGAGGCCAGGGGTTATACCGCTTGGGATCCATCCTCCCCCCCCTTCATCATCGAAATAGGGCATGGCAGGACACTTTGTATCCCCACCATCTTTATATCTTATACGGGTGAATCCTTAGACTATAAAGCGCCGTTGCTAAAATCTATTGACGCACTCAATAAAGCTGCTGTTGATGTATGCAATTATTTTGACAGAAATATTCAAAAAATAACCGTCACCCTGGGCTGGGAGCAGGAATACTTTGTCATTGACGATTCTTTGTATAAAGCAAGGCCTGACCTGGTGCTGTGCGGCCGTACCGTATTTGGCCATAATTCTGCCAAAAACCAGCAACTGGAAGACCATTATTTCGGCACTATTCCTGAAAGGGTTTATGCCTTTATGCGTGATTTTGAGAACGAGTGCTATAAAGTAGGCATTCCGCTGAGAACCCGCCACAACGAAGTTGCACCTGCCCAATTTGAGTGCGCCCCCATTTTTGAAGAAGCCAACTTGGCGGTAGACCACAACTCTTTGTTGATGGACATCATGACCCGCGTGGCCGTTAGACATAAATTACGTGTGCTGTTGCACGAGAAACCATTTGCAGGCGTTAACGGTAGCGGCAAGCATAATAACTGGAGCATCGCTACTGATACCGGCGTGAACCTGTTGGCACCCGGCAAAACGCCCAAGACCAACTTAATGTTCCTTACTTTCTTTGTGAACACCATTAAGGCTGTTCATGATTATGCCGATGTACTGCGCGCATCTATCGCCTCCGCTCCTAATGATCACAGGCTCGGTGCAAATGAAGCTCCTCCTGCCATCATTTCTGTATTCGTGGGCGAATACCTCACCAAGGTGTTGAACGACATTAAAGAAAGGGTTTCCCGGAACATGGACGAGCAGGACGAAAGCATGTTGAAACTCGATATCCATAAAAGCATACCGGAACTTTTATTGGACAATACCGACCGCAACCGTACATCTCCCTTTGCCTTCACCGGCAACAAGTTCGAGTTCAGGGCCGTCGGATCTTCTGCAAACTGCGCCAGCCCCATGACTGTCCTCAACACGATTATGGCACAAACGCTGAAAGAGTTCAAGAAAGAAGTGGATACCCTTATTGAAAAAGGCGAGAAAAAAGAAATCGCCATTATGCATGTAATAAGGGAGTATATCGTGAGCAGCGAGAAAGTACTCTTCGAGGGAGATGGTTACAGCAAAGCATGGGAAGAAGAAGCAGAAAAAAGAGGTCTTCCCAATGTTAAAACGACCCCGCTTGCACTGGATGCCATGACAACCGAAAAGAACACCAAAATGTTCATCGAAAACGGCATCTATTCGCATCAGGAACTGGAAGCAAGGCACGAGATAGAACTGGAAAAATACATTAAAAAAGTACAAATCGAAGGTCGTATCATGGGCGAACTCGCTACGAGTATGATTCTTCCGCCATCCATCCGCTACCAAAACCTGCTGGCCAAAAATATCAATGGCCTGAAAGCCGCTGGCTTGTCAGAGGAAGCGTATGCCAATCAAAAGCAGATACTGGATAAGATATCCCTGCACATCAACAAGCTCAGCGATTTGGTAGAACAGATGATTGAAGCGAGAAAAGCCGCCAACAAAATTGAAGACATTCGCGAAAAAGCCCTGGCTTACGAAGAAAAAGTAAAAGCCGCTTATTTCGACGAAATCCGTTACCATGCCGACAAGCTGGAACTGTTGGTTGACGACAGAGAATGGTACCTGCCCAAATACAGGGAAATGCTGTTCCTCCGCTAATTCAAAATCAAGACTCCACTATAAAAGCTGCCGGCAGGCAGCTTTTATCTTTTATTAGAATGAGAAGATAATATAACGGCCAAAAGCCCCAAAAAGGGCTAAAAAGTTTTCGTCTTTACATTTTGATATTTGATATTTTGGGTTACATTCGTGGCCTGTAAATAAAAAATAAACAAAACAATATGTCTGAAAAAATCAAAGTTGCCAACCCTGTAGTTGAGTTGGACGGCGACGAAATGACACGCATTATTTGGAAGTTTATCAAGGATAAACTGATATTACCTTATCTGGATGTGGACATCAAATATTTTGACCTTGGCATTGAGCACCGTGATGCGACAAACGACCAGGTAACCATTGACGCTGCCCATGCTATCAAAGAACACGGTGTGGGTATCAAATGCGCCACCATTACACCTGATGAAGCCCGCGTGAAAGAATTTAATTTAAAGCAAATGTGGAAAAGCCCCAACGGTACTATCCGTAACATTTTGGACGGGACTGTTTTCCGCGAACCTATCGTGATAAAAAATATTCCCCGATTGGTTACCACATGGACAGCGCCCATCATCGTTGGCCGTCATGCTTTCGGTGACCAATACCGTGCCACGGATGCCGTGTTTAAAGGCAAGGGCAAACTGACCATGACCTTTACGCCGGAAGATGGTGGCGAACCGCAAACCTTTGAGGTATACAACTTCAAAGGCGGCGGTGTGGGCATGACAATGTACAACACTGATGAGAGCATCAGCGGGTTTGCACGCAGTTGTTTCAACATGGCGCTGAACAAGAAATGGCCGCTTTATATGTCTACCAAGAATACTATCCTGAAAAAATACGACGGACGTTTCAAGGATATTTTTGAAGAGATATATCAGAACGAATTCAAGGCTGCTTTTGAAGAAGCTGGCATCACTTACGAGCACCGTTTGATTGACGACATGGTGGCCAGTGCCTTGAAATGGAACGGTAACTTTGTGTGGGCGTGCAAAAACTATGACGGCGATGTGCAGAGCGATACCGTGGCACAGGGCTTTGGTTCGCTCGGCCTGATGACTTCCGTATTGGTTACACCTGACGGAAAGACGATGGAAGCAGAAGCCGCGCACGGTACCGTAACCCGCCACTACCGCGAACATCAAAAAGGAAACCCGACCAGCACCAACCCCATTGCCAGCATTTTTGCATGGACAAGAGGATTGGCCTTCCGAGGCAAACTGGACAATAACCAGGCACTGATTGATTTTTGTGAAACCCTTGAGAAAGTGTGCATTCAAACCGTAGAGGAAGGAAAGATGACCAAAGATTTGGCGGTGTGCATTCATGGCAACAAAGTGAACCATGACGAACATTATCTGTACACCGAAGAGTTTCTTGCCGCTATTGATGAGAACCTGCAAAAACAAATTGGTTAACATAACAACTGTTACTACAAATAAAAAAGGGTGAAGCTATTTCACCCTTTTTTATTTTATCTTCTTTTAAAATATTTCTAATATACCCTCAATGGCTCATGTTCATTTTAAATGATAACATAACTTTAATGAACCAAAAACTGCGGCCAAAATGGGTTACTTTTTTAATAAAAAAGTATTAAATAGTAAGTCAATCAATTAAAACATTAAAAACAAAAATTATGAAAAAGTTATTCGTACTTGCTCTCGTAGCTGTAACATTTGCAGCCTGCGGTGGCGCTGGAACAAAAGAAGAAACATCAAACTCTGATACGACTACTGTTGTCGTGCCTGCTGCCCCAGATACTGTTCAGGTAGTAACCGACACTACAGTGACTGTTAAAACAGACACAATTGCGAAATAATTATATCCTTACTTATGTTAATTCAAAACCGGCATAAAGCCGGTTTTATTGTTCGATTATATCGGCTGCAAGCTCTAATGCTTTTTTCAATTGCCCTTCTGGCGTAAGGTTGGTATTGTCTATTACAATGGCATCGTCTGCCTGACGGAGCGGGCTTACTTCGCGATGAGAGTCTATATAATCCCGCATCTGGATGTTTTCTGCCACCTCTTCTATTGTGATGTTAGGATTCTTTTGGTAGAGTTCCTTAAACCGACGCTCTACACGTACCGCCGTGTCTGCCGTCATAAATATCTTTAGTTCTGCGTGAGGGAATACGACTGTGCCGATATCACGGCCATCCATGACGATGCCCTTGCGTCTGCCCATCTTTTGTTGCTGTGCTACTGCAAAAGCGCGCACTTCTTTGATAGCAGCCACCTCGCTCACTTTCTCCGCAACGATAAGGTCACGGATAAGGTATTCCACATTCTCGCCGTTGAGCAAGATGTCGGCCTGTTGTGTCGTTTCGTTGTAATGAAATTCCAGTTCAATTTGTGACAATGCTTTATGAACGTCCCCGGCATTTGTCCAGTCTATATGATTGCGTAGGAAAAACAAAGTGATAGCCCTGTACATGGCTCCGCTATCCACATAAATATAATTCAATTTCCTCGCTAATTGCTTGGCCATGGTGCTTTTGCCACAACTTGAAAAACCATCTACCGCTATCACAATTTTCTTCTTCATTATCTGGGATACAATCTATAATTTAAAAGTAAAAGATGGGGAAGATATTTACTTCATATAAGCCCCCGTTATTTTATCACCCTCTACTTCTACAAAAATATGTTCCTGCAAAGTGGTGGCAAGCGAGATGCCCTTGTAATCGGCACTTACAGGATATGCCTTATGGCTGCGCTCTACCAAAACCATAATCTGCACTTTTTTTGGATGATGCTCCAAAAACGGTTTCATGGAATATAGTAATGTCTTGCCGCTGTTCGTTACGTCATCCACCACCACGACCACTTTACCTTTTATGTCAAGCGACGCATCAAGTTCCACTTCCCCGGGTGTTACTTTATCAATCTTCAGCGTGATGAGTTTCGTAGAAATGCTGCTCCATTTTTGGATTAGTTCCTGAACGATTTTTGCCATCACGACACCATAAGGAGCTATGCCGACAAGGGTAATTTCTTTTTCTTCTATGTTCTGCTCCACTACTTCCAACGCCAGCCGTTGTAGTTTCTTTTCGATAACTTCACCCGTTAATATATAATTTTTACGCTCCGCCATTCTTTGTACTTAAATCTTTGTTGTGCTACAAATGTAACAGAAATGTTTGGTTGTATAGATGATTTATAAATTTCAATGCCTGACATTTTTCGACTTTTGATGAATCCGCAGGATTTATATATTTATAATACAGGAAACCTGATAGATATTCCATTTTTCTATAAATATGTGACCTCTACGAGGTATTGAACAAAAAACATTATGTACTCACAAATTTTAGTTGATACTTGATAAGAATCAGCACGGAAACCCCAAAAGACAGAAAATAATAGTCTGCGCAATTCTTCCCGCCAACCTTGCTCATAGTAGCACAGTAGTTGAACGGAGCCTCGCAAGTAAAGCTACATAGTAATCCTCAAGCTGACATCATAAAGAATCATGCTGTATGCTCAGTATCATGCAGCTTCACGCCAATATCTTTTTTGCTGATAAACATGCGCCAAGCTTGTATCAGTGCGGTAACAAAGAATACGCCGCCGATAATATAATTGAGCAATGATTGGTTATGCTGTATTTTTTGCGCTACCAGTCTGCCACCAAAGATGAACACGCAGTTGCCCAACAACGTGCCAATGCCGATGCCCACAATATACATATTATAATGTGCGGGCTTTGGCAAGAGTATTTTTTTGGTGAACAGCACCGTGCTCCAGCCAAACCAAAAAGGGATTTGCACCGGATTGACCGCGCTCATGCTAAGCCCTAACAGGTATGCGGGTAACTTACTGTTCAGAATGACGTTCCCCTTTCCGCTCGGATGCAACGCCGCGTAAAAACTTGCCGCTGCCAACGCCAGGACGACAATCAGAGTCAGCCACTCCAATAGCTTAAAAATCTTTTCCTGCTTTCGCACCCAGTCCATCGCTACGAGCGAGAGGCGCACATAAATCATTTCGGCAGTAAGCGAACCCAACGAAAAAAGGATGGCACTCTTTATGGAAGCAGATATTGCAATCTGCATGGCCGCAATGTTGAGCGTGCCAAGCGGTAAAGAGCCTAAAAAGCTCACCAACATGCCCGTAAAAAAAATCCTTATTAATCCCCGCATAGGTCTTTACACTTTTTTGCCCTGCAACAGGGGCACGAAAGAAAAGTTATCAAAATATTCTACCTCCTGCCCGCCATCATCAAGCTTGGTAAGGCGCTGCATTTGCTGCACATCGCCCGTGCCGACCGGTATCACCATCTTGCCGCCCACCTTTAACTGTTGCAACAATGCCTGCGGCACGGAGGGGGCGGCAGCCGTGATAATCACACGGTCAAAAGATGCGTAAGTGGGTAAGCCCTTGTAACCATCACCGTAAAAAAACTTGATGAAAGGAAACTTTTTTAAATAAGCAAATGTTTGGTTCTCCTTGTATAATTTATGCTGCCTTTCTATCGTAAACACCAACGCGCCCATCGCGGCCAGCACCACTGCCTGATAAGCACTCCCCGTGCCAATCTCCAACACCTTCATCCCGGGCGAAACCTGCAAAAGTTCACTCTGATAGGCCACTGTGTAAGGCTGTGAAATGGTCTGCCCCTCCCCGATTGGGAAAGCCCTGTCTTCATAAGCCACATCGTCAAAGGCCGAGTCAAGGAAGAAATGCCTCGGTATTTTATTAATCGCCTCCAGCACCGCCTCATCCCGTATGCCCTTGCTCCTTATCGTATCCACCAATTTCTTGCGCAGCCCTTTATGCTTGTATGTATCTTCCAACCCTCTTCTCATAGAACTGCAAATGTAGAGTTATTCAAGTCCATTAAAAACAAGTGGGAATAAGTTTTTTAGATGACTGATGACGAAGCGAAAATTAAAGATTATAGCTCCCTTCATTATTCCGCAAACTAAAATGTTATAACGGATTGCATAACTTACGACACAATACCATTATAACATTTTGAACAGATATTATATAAAATAGCTATTGTACTGTTTTGCCAAATTTGGCCAGCGGGCTTGCCTGTGCCGAGTTGAGGATAAGCGTATCGCCAACGATCTGATAAGTTTGGGCATTACGCAGTGCTTCAAAATAGGATGTTTCCACTTCTAAATTAGGGCAGGCCATTTGCGTGGCAGCTATGTTCAATAACTTGATGCTGTCACCGTCTTTAAGTTCCAGCACGCCGCCAAACTTATTGCAGCCTCCATTACCGAAGAATTTACTACCCTCTTTTTCAAACCCAAGCGAGGGTTTCCCGGGGAATGTGGCGTCCAATACAATTGTCTTGCCGTTCAGTTCCGCAAGTGTCCATTCATTTGCAAAAAGGCCATCGGATGTCGTTTTTATAGCTTCGGTTGTTTGTCCTGCCGTAGCATTTTCTGTACTATCTTTTGTGGCATTGTCGTTACAGGCCATTATAGCAACAGCCATTGCAAGCACGAGGATTGATTTTTTCATGTGTTTTATTTTTATTGATTTTGATGTAAGATAATAGTTTTTGTGAAAAGTGGGGACATTGCAACCATTATTATCAGCATTTTGTCGATACACAAACAGCCTCCGACTAAACAGAAAGCCATTTTGTATATTTGAAAAATGATTGCAATTATTCAGGAATTTAAAACTCAACAAACCATTTAATTATGAACATCAATTTTGACGAACAAATCGCTTTGAAATCAAACGATGAGCTTATTGAGATTTACACAAACTCATTAGACTATCAGCCAGAATTTGCACAGCTTGCTGAGCAGGAAATTATCAAAAGAAATATTCCTTTAGATGCTGTAAGGAAAATCAAAGACAAGAACATAGAAATTGAAGCACAAACACTGGCTATTGGCAAACAGGGCAATCCAATTTATTTGACGCTTATTGCAATAGCCGCAATCGGTGGTGGCATTATTTCGATTATTGGAGGATATATTTATGCCTATTCTACCCATTTGGATTCAAAAGGAGAAAAATATTTTGTTTATAATGAAAGTACAAGAAAGTGGGGACGCATCATTCTTTGGATTGGCGTAGCCGTTCTTTTATTAACGATTTTGATAACGACGGGTTAAGAGTCAACATCAATTTTAAATATACGCCACAATTCCTATAGCTTTTACAACTGCGGTGACCTTTGATATTATATTTCTTGCGATTGCCGGATTTCAGTTCTTCAATTTGAAGTTTTAGCAATTGAGACAAAGGTTCCCACAATATCCTTTTTCCGTAATTTAGCCGCCACTAAATAATCCTTGACAAGCAAAATATACCTTGTCTGCAATTTATTTTTTATGAAAAAGTGCTTATATATTTTAACTTTTGTTATTAGTTCTTTCGCCAACGCCCAAACCAAACAACTGACCATGCAGGAGGCCGTTTTGGGGATAAGGCCGGAAAATAAATTTTATGAATGGCTTCCTGGCGGGAATCTATTTACAGAAAAAGTCAAAACAGGTTACGGTAACGCGCTCGTTTCGTATGACGCCAAAACATTGAAAGCAGATACCATTGTACGTTCTTCGGATTTCGCTGCACTGAATTTACCAGGCGTCCCCAATTTGGTATGGGTGGAAAGCGGAAAGGCATACTTTAATAATAAGCAGGAGTATTACTGGTTTTCGCGGTCGGATAAAAAATCCGCAAAATGGATTTCCTTGCCCAACAACGCGGAAGTGACCGAATTTGAACCTAATTCAAAACAAGCGGCATACGTGGCGGAAAACAATCTGTTCCTAATCAGCGCTGACGGCAATACCCGTCAAGTCACTACGGACGGCAAGTATGGCATTGTAAACGGGAAAACGGTGCACCGCGATGAATTTGGTATCCACAAAGGTATTTTCTTCTCCCCGAAAGGTTCTTTGCTCGCTTTTTATCGGATGGACGAAAGCATGGTAGAAGATTACCCAATTGTGGATTGGTCAGTAGTTCCTGCAGTGAGCAAAAATATCAAATATCCTTTTGCCGGGCGGGCATCGCATCAGGTTACTATCGGTGTGTTTAATCCCCAAACGGCACAGACCATATTTCTGCAAACAGGCGAGCCGAAAGACCAGTACCTTACCTGCGTAACATGGGCGCCGGATGAAAAATTTGTTTACATAGCGGTTTTAAACCGCGACCAAAACCACATGAAACTTAATCAATATGATGCGCTGACGGGTGCGTTTATAAAAACATTATTTGAAGAAACAGATGAAAAATATGTGGAACCGCAGCACGAGCTACACTTTTTACCAAACGGTAAAGAATTTGTATGGTGGAGCCAGCGCGATGGCTTCATGCATTTGTACCGCTATGATTTGAATGGCAAACTCATCAATCAAATCACAAAAGGGGATTGGCTGGTAAACGAAATCGTGGGCAGGAACGATAGCAAGAATGAACTGCTGATTACGTCCACCAAAGACGGGGCAATGGAAAAGCATCTGTACACTGTGAACTGGGAAAACGGCAAACTGCAACGCATTGACTCAGCGCCGGGTTATCACTCCTTTACATCCAACACTTCGGGAACGTATATCTTAGACAGTTGGACAAGCCAATCCACTCCACGAAAAATTGATGTACTGTCGGTTGATAAAAAAATAAAGCACAACCTGCTCACAGCATCCGACCCGTTGGCCACGTATGAAATGCCGAAAGTAGAAAATATAACGCTGAAAGCCGACGACGGAACAGATTTGTATGGCAAGTTGATTTATCCCACGAAGTTTGATGCGAATAAAAAATATCCGGTCATCGTTTACCTGTACAACGGGCCGCACGCACAATTGAACCTAAACAATTTTCCCGCAACAAGCAACTTATGGTATAATTATCTGGCGCAGCACGATTACGTAGTTTGGGTGATGGACGGGCGCGGCAGTAGCAACCGCGGGCTGAAATTTGAACAGGCAATCTTCCGCAACCTGGGCGAAGTGGAAATGAACGATCAGATGAAAGGCGTTGAATACCTCAAATCGCTGCCTTTTGTGGACGGCTCACGCATGGGCATCCACGGATGGAGTTTCGGTGGTTTTATGACGACCTCTTTCATGCTGCGCAAGCCCGACGTGTTTAAAGTGGGCGTGGCAGGTGGGCCGGTGCTGGACTGGAGCATGTATGAAATCATGTATGGCGAACGTTATATGGACACGCCCCAAACCAACCCAGAAGGATATGCGGCAAATAAACTATTGGACAAAACCCAAAACCTGAAAGGAAAATTGATGTTGATTCATGGCACGGACGACAATGTGGTGGTTTGGCAGCATAGCATCAATTTCCTGCGCAATGCAGTAAGCAACAGCGCTCAGGTGGACTATTTCGTTTACCCCGGACACGAGCATAACGTTCGCGGCAAAGACCGTGTGCACCTGATGCAGAAAATCACAGATTACTTTGATTTGTATTTAAAAGGGGAATATGAATAGGCAGTACTCGGAGGGAATTTGAATATTTTTGTTATACAACATGCAGGATTACTTATGGCTATGAATTCAACATTGAGCGACTTTATGAAGCCAGACTACGCTACAAGAGAAGTGCTGTTATAGATAATGAAAAAGCGAAAGATAGATGCACGTCGTAATGAAATGACAAAGAAGGCCAAAAAAATGTATAAAAGAATATCGCTCAGACAAATATCCTTCCCAAACCGCTGCGGCTGTAATAGAATAATTCAATCATCTGTAAACTGTTTACAGGTGATTGAATTATTCTGACTATCAAAAAGACATCAAAAACCCGAAAGCGGAATACATGGTGCTATTAGATATCGGGAAACACGATGATGCATATTAAAGCAACGCTTCTTTTTGTTTACAGCCCGGTTAATTCCTGCTTATCCCGGGATAGTTTTTAATCAGTTCAAGCTCATAGCCCTGATCCTGTTTTAGGTTTCGAACAAATTTTTGTAGTTCTTCAATGTTAGACGGATTTCTGTAAGCCTGGTCGTGCGCCAAAAGCACCAAATGGCTTTGACATTTTAATTTGTTTTGGGCAAACAGGCTGTCAATCTGCGCCTTTAGTTCATCCGCCGTTTTGGTAAGCAGCATGGTCTTCGGTTCAAAATGCCATTCTACATCCCAGCCAACCAACTTATAGCCATGTTTTTGTAATGTATCAGCTGCAGCCTTACCCATTTTAATATCAGGGCCGCTTACAGAGTCAATGCCCCAAATATTACGCCCCGGCATTCTTGCCATTGCACAATCAAGTTTCAGCACTTTTTTCGCCTTTTCAAAATCAGCCAATACTAAATCAGGATGCCTGTAAAATTTTACAAATTTATTGTTGGCATGAGAATAACTGTGGTTACATAGCTCCGCAAAGTTCAATGTCCGCAGGCTATCCATTATCTCCCGCTGTTCCGGGCTATTTTCAGCATGGCGGCCTACCAAAAAGAAAGTAACCGGCACCTGCTCTTCCTTCACAATGTCCAGCACGGTCTTCGTGCCTTTATTAGGGCCATCGTCAAATGTCAGGTATATCTTTTTCTTTGCAGCAGAAGCCGTCCCGTCATTTTCCGTTGATGCAGGGTCATCTGAAACCGAAACACCAAGGTCGGAATCTGATTTGAAAGTTTTGCAAGAGGTAAGCAAAATCAAAGCAGCGATAATATAATAAAAAACATTTGGTGTGAACGAAGGTTTACCCACAAAACATACGGTTTTCATTTTTGACTAATTGGAAAGGTAACGGATATTGTTTATACAGTTTAAAGGAACGCGATATAAGGCGCGTATAAATAAGGTGTTGTTAAGGCGCCAGTGAATGCATAACAGTCAGCGTGTGCGAAAACAAAACATAACGGTCAAAAAAAAGAGCTTCCCGAGGAGGCTCATCAATCGAAACAGCAAATTCCATAATTAAAGTAAATAATTCCCTACAAAGTTAGGATTGAAAAGAGAATGTTTCCAAATTTCGGGCAATAATTTTTTTTGAGTTCCCCAAAAGGCCATACTCAACAAGACCGGTTTTATACAACACTCAATCCTTTTCACTTAATCCGTGATAAATTGTACTTTTGGCCAATACTATGATGTTAAATCTTATAGACTACAGATCGGATACGGTGACCAAGCCCACGCCCGCCATGCTCGAAGCCATGATGACAGCACAAGTGGGCGATGATGTTTTTGGGGAAGACCCTTCCGTCAATGCGCTCGAAAAATTGGCCGCAAATATGTTTGGCATGGAAGCCGCCCTGTTTTGCACCAGCGGCACACAGACCAACCAGATAGCGATCAAATGCCACACGCAACCGGGGCAAGAAGTCATTTGCGATGCGGATGCACATGTTTATCAATATGAAGGCGGCGGCATTGCTTCAAACTCGTTATGTTCGGTAAAACTGTTGCCCGGCGACCGGGGCAGGATTAACGCCACGCAGGTACTGGAAGCGATCAACAACCCGCAAGATGTCCACAAAGCAGTGACATCGCTGGTTTGCGTGGAAAACACCAGCAACCGGGGCGGTGGTAGCTGCTATGACTTTACCGAACTCGAAAAAATCAGGAAAGTATGCGATGCGCACGGGCTTGCCTTTCACATTGACGGCGCAAGGCTTTTCAATGCACTCGTGGCCAAAGGTGAAACAACTTTGCAATACGGTGCTTTGTTCGATAGCATTTCCGTGTGCCTGTCTAAAAGTTTGGGATGTCCGGTCGGCAGCCTGCTGATTGGCAAAAAAGACTTTATCCAAAAAGCCCGCCGCGTGCGCAAGGCTTGGGGCGGTGGTATGCGACAGGCTGGCTTCTTGGCCGCTGCGGGCGTTTACGCCTTACAAAACAATATCAACAGATTGGACGAAGACCATGCTCATGCGAAAGCCATTGCATCGGCATTAGCAGGCAAGCCTTTCGTGAAGCAGATATTACCCGTGGAAACCAATATTATTATTTTTGAAACCGCAGGTTTATCGGCCACGGCACTTACCGAAAAGTTTGCAGAACATGGCATACGCACGTATGCCATGACACCACAACGCGTGCGGTTGGTGATGCATTTGGGCATTACGCCCGATATGGTTGACCAGACAATTGATGTCATTCATCATAAAATTCATTAAATAACGATGAACATTTTTGCGAGATATATAATAAAGGAATACCAATAACAACCGCTTAATCACTAAAAAATTTTAAAGCATTCATAAAAATCTGAAAATATGTTACCCACTATCAACCCGACAAAAACCAAGACATGGAAAAAGCTTAACAGCCATGCCGATGCAATGGCCAATGTGCACATACGCGATTTATTTGCAGCCGATGCAAAGCGTGGCAGCAGGTATGCGCTGCAATTGGGGAATATTTATTTCGACTATTCCAAAAACAGGATTGACGATACGACCGTTACCCTATTGATGTCCCTCGCGCGGGAATGCGGATTACCCGAAGCCATCAAGGCAATGTTCAAAGGTGAAAAAATAAACCAGACCGAAAACCGCTCCGTGCTGCACGTGGCATTGCGCAACTTTAGCGGCAAGGCCATCAAGAGCAATGGCAAGGACGTTATGCCGGAAGTAAAAGCCGTGTTGGCCAAGATGAAAAACTTCTGCGCTACCGTGCATGAGGGCAAACATCTGGGTTATACCGGTAAAAAAATCAAATCCATCGTGAACATCGGTATCGGCGGTAGCGACCTTGGCCCCTTCATGGTAACGGAAGCATTAAAGCCTTACTGGGTAAAAGGGATTGAAACCTATTTTGTGTCAAACGTAGACGGCACACATATTGCCGAAACCCTGAAAAAGGTGAACCCCGAAACCACCTTATTCTTGGTGGCCTCCAAAACCTTTACCACACAGGAAACCATGACCAATGCGCACACCGCCCGCGAATGGTTCCTGAAAAAGGCGAAGGACAAAAAACATGTTGCCAAACATTTCGTAGCGCTCAGCACCAACGAAAAAGAAGTAAAGAAATTTGGCATTGATACCAAAAACATGTTTGAGTTTTGGGATTGGGTTGGCGGTCGTTATTCCCTTTGGTCTGCCATCGGTTTATCCATTGCACTCACCATTGGTTATGACAATTTTGAGGAATTGCTGAAAGGCGCTCACGACACGGACGAGCATTTCAGGAAAACCTCGTTTGAAAAGAACATCCCGGTCATCATGGCGCTCATCGGCCTTTGGTACACCAATTTCTTTGGTGCGGCCAGCGAGACTATTTTGCCTTATGACCAATACCTGCACCGCTTCGCGGCCTATTTTCAACAAGGCAACATGGAAAGCAACGGCAAAAGCGTGGACAGGAACGGCAAGCCCGTCAGCTATGCCACAGGCCCGGTGATATGGGGCGAACCCGGCACAAACGGCCAACATGCTTTTTACCAGCTTATCCATCAGGGCACGTTGCTGATACCCTGCGATTTTATCGCGCCCGCGCAAACGCACAACCCCATCGGCGACCATCACCCCAAACTGTTGAGCAACTTTTTTGCACAAACAGAAGCCCTGATGAACGGCAAGACGCTGACTGAAGTAAAAGCAGAACTGAAAAACGCCGGATTAGATAAGCAATCCATTGCCGCTTTAGCCCCCTTCAAGGTATTTGAGGGCAATCGTCCCACAAATTCTTTCTTGGTAAAGAAAATCACTCCCTTCACGCTGGGACAGCTTATCGCATTTTACGAGCATAAGATATTTGTGCAGGGCGTACTGTGGAACATATTCAGTTTTGACCAATGGGGCGTGGAACTTGGCAAGCAATTAGCCAATAAAATATTACCCGAACTGAAAAACGACGAAAAAGTGACCAATCACGATAGCAGCACCAACACGCTTATCAATAAATTCAAGAGCATGAAATAAACGAACGGCGCTATTACAAGTCTTAATAAACAAAACGGGGAGCAAATGATTGCACCCCGTTTTGTTATATCGTATGATGGACATCCGATAACAGAAATTTATTTCAGGTAACGCCTCATGTCGCGCTCCACATCTTTTTGCTTGATGCTCTCACGCTTGTCGTAAAGTTTTTTACCCTTGCCAAGGCCGATTTCCAGTTTTAGCAAGCCTTTTTCGTTCATAAATATTTTAAGCGGCACAAGCGTGTAACCTTTTTCTTTTAGTTTGGCCTGTATGCGGCGTATCTCACGCTTTTGCAAGAGCAATTTGCGGTCGCGGTCTGGGTCGTGGTTGTTGACGGTGCCGTGAGAATAAGGCGATATGTGCAGGCTTTTGAGGTACAACTCACCGTTGTGAATAAGGCAATAGCTGTCGTTGAAACTGGCCTTGCCATCGCGCAGTGATTTCACCTCCGTGCCAAGCAGCACGATGCCTGCCACATAAGTGGCATCTATAAAATAATGATGAAAAGCCGAACGGTTTTTGATTGAAACGTTGTTGCCGCGCATAAATACGATGAGTAATGAACAGAAACCCGAAGTGTGCGACGCAACGAAGATGCCACAAGCACCGCAGCCGGGCTCATAATAAAAACTAATTCCTGAAAAGACGAAGCACCTGTGCCAGTTTGTCCTTCAGTTCCTTGCGGTTGATGATGAAATCCAAAAAACCATGCTCCAGCAAAAACTCGCTGCGCTGGAAGCCCTCGGGCAAATCCTTCTTGATTGTTTCCTTGATGACCCGCGGGCCCGCAAAACCGATGAGGGCATTGGGTTCAGCAATGTTCAGGTCACCCAACATGGCAAAGGACGCCGTGGTGCCGCCAAAAGTAGGGTCGGTCATCAGCGAAATGTAAGGTAGTCCGGCATCGCTAAGCTGCGACAACTTGCCGCTGGTCTTGGCTAATTGCATGAGCGAGAAAGCGCTTTCCATCATGCGGGCGCCACCGCTCTTGCTGATAATGAGCAAAGGCAACCGATGCTCAATACAATAATCTATCGCGCGGGCAATTTTTTCGCCCATCACGCTGCCGAGCGAACCACCAATGAAACCAAAGTCCATGCAGCAAACGACAAGCTCCTCTCCGTTCACCTTTCCGGTGGCCACGCGCATGGAATCGGTCAATTCGGTCTTGGCCCAAATTTCGTCAAGCCTTTTTTGATAGGGCTTCAAATCGGTAAAGCCCAAAAAATCCTTGCTGCGTATGTTTTCGAAAAGCTCGGTGTACTGGTTGTAGTCGAACAGCAGTTCAAAATACTGGATGCTGTCAATGCGGTGATGATGCCCGCACTTAGGGCAAACATAAGACTGCTCTTTCAGTTCGGAATAAGTAGATATATAATTACACTCGGAACACTTTACCCACAACCCCTCTTTTATTTCCTTCTTTTCCGAAGTTTTGGTCAGGATACCTTTTTTGATACGCTTGAACCAACTTGTTTTAAATTCGCTCATATCATCTCCACTTAAACCAAAATCGCCGTAATCATTTGGCATACTTTAAATGATTTGTTTAACGTTGAAACACAAACGTACACATTTTTTTTAAATAGCGCATTTAAAATAAACATGCCCGAAATTAACGATGTGGGGCTTTGAACGGCAGTGCAAATCCCGGCAGCAGTTCCGGCAGTTCCGGGCTACGGTGCGGTGCACTTCCCCTGCGCATCCGGCAGCCCGTCAGAAACAGTGCATCTGCAACCGTTAAGGTTGTGGTTGCAGTACCCTTTTGGCCAACCAACTGTCCTGCACGGGTATCAGCCAGTTGTCCTGCAATTCCTGTTTGGTAGCCACCAGATTGTTGAAATATAATGTTTCGGGCGTGATAAAATGATTGGATACGGCATAGGGTACCTGCGCATAAGGAAGCACCTGCACCTTGTCCTTTATCACAAAAGCCAGCAGGTTACGGTCGAAAAAGTCAACATTCAACCGCTCGCCCAGCAACTTGATAAACCTTACGGAGCTGTCCGTGCTGCAACCGCCCACGTGCACCTCGCTCTCGTCGGCCATGAGTACCACAAACTGCCCGAAGAACAGATAACCTTCCGCCTTCACGCCATCGCCGTGGCTCTTCCAGTTGGCCACAAACTCCGTTAGCATATCCTCGGCCACAAAAGCCTCGTTGATGGTGAGCAGCCTGTTGGCCTGATATACCCACACCTTCGATTGCGGGTGAAAAGACGGATTGATAAGATGGTGATATGCTAAATTCATGAGGTAAAGGTATTGCATAAAACCCGGATTCAAAAGCGAAACCGGCACAGACAGATATCAACTGTGTTATTTACGAAAAAGCGGGTATCCTTTAAGAAAACCCGCTTAGCGGAGACTAAGGGATTCGAACCCTTGATACCCTTTAGAGGTATACACACTTTCCAGGCGTGCTCCTTCGACCACTCGGACAAGTCTCCTGTTTTGGGGCTGCAAAAATAAGGGTTCTATCCCTTTATTCGGAATAAATTTTCTGCGTTGCCCGTGGTTATTTTTGCCACCTCCTCTATCGACAATCCCTTTACCTCCGCCAGCTTTTCAGCCACATAAGGAATATAGGCAGACTCGTTCCTCTTTCCGCGATAAGGCACAGGGGCGAGATACGGCGCATCGGTCTCCAAAACAACATAGTCCAGTGGCAATTGGCGCAGCACCTCGTCAAGCCCGGATTTTTTAAACGTCAGCACGCCCCCGATTCCCAGATAAAAACCTTCGGTGGTGATGGTCTCGGCCTGTGCTATCGTGCCGCCAAAACAATGGAACACGCCGCGCAGCCCTGCCGGGGTATATTTTTTCACCAGTTCGACACACTCGTCCGTGGCGTTGCGCGTGTGCAGCACAATCGGCAGGTCATATTGCAACGCCCACTCAATATGCTTTTCCAGCGATAGATATTGTTGCTTTTCAAACGTCCTGTCCCAATAAAAATCGAGGCCTGTCTCCCCTATCGCCACAAATTTTCGCTGCTGTAAATAAGCCTCGATGGTTGCTAATTCCTCGTCAAGGGTTTCGTTCACCGAGCAAGGGTGCAGTCCCATCATGCTGATGCAGGTTTCGGGATGGTTGCTTTCAAGCTGGAGCATCCGCTTGTGGGTTTCCATGTCAATAGCGGGCATCAAAATCCGCGTCACGCGGGCTTCCTGCGCCCGTTGCAGCATTATTTCCGTGTCCTGCGAAAAGGTTTTGCTGTAAACATGCGAATGTGTGTCAATATACATATCAGAAATAAAATTTTGAGTATAAATCAGTTGCCAATATTTTTTTTGAGAATTTATATAAAACAAATACCTTCACTATTAGTTTTCATAGGGTACGGATTAAAAATCGGGCTTGGGTCTTCACTCAGGCCCTTTTTCAATAGGGGCAAGATTGATGGGCTTGAATGCGAAACCCTTATCTGTAAAATGCTCCAACACTTTAGGAAGGGCATATTTCATATTGTTAAATGCTTTCTCGCTATCGTGAAACACCACTATCGAACCGTTGATCACCTGTCGCAACACCGTGTTCAAACAGGTTTGCGGGGTGATGTTACGGTCAAAGTCCGCGCTTAGCACATCCCACATGATGATATGAAAACCGTGGCGGCTATCCGTCGGGGATTGCAATGCGCACGCCTGACTACGTTTTACCCTGCCGTATGGCGGACGGAATAGCCCTGTGCTGATGAACGCCGCAGCTTTTTCCACATTTTCCACATAAGCCTGCTTCTCCGTATGCCAGCCGTTCAGGTGGTTGTGCGTGTGATTGCCTACCGCGTGCCCCTCTGCCCTAATGCGCGCGTAAATATCACCATGTGCTTCCACGTTCTTGCCAATGCAAAAAAATGTAGCCTTCGCATCAAAACGAGCCAACTGCTCCAAAACAAAAGGCGTGGCTTCAGGGTGCGGCCCATCGTCAAACGTAAGATACACAGCCCTTTCCTGCCTGCCCATATCCCAATGATAAGTTGGATATACCCGTTTCAGCCACCAGGGCGTTTTAGTAAAATACATCCCGCAAAGATAACCAAAGCCCGCACGCTGAACCGAGGTTTTTAAATGCGGACTTGACAGATTTTTATTACCTTGCAAGTATTATGGATGCACGTTGTACATTAAACGTTGGGGAAGATTTCCTGAGCTTACTGACACAGCTCATGAACGACAAGGCGCATGTTGACCTTATCGTGGATATAAACGGACTTGAACGCGCCAACAGAATTGAGGGAAGCGTCAACGCGCAGGAGGTTGCCCTCGACCGTGGGCAAGTAATCCCACTATCGGACATCATTGCCGTGAACGGTCTTTTCAAACCGGACTACACCTGTTGTTAACCAGAAGATATATTTCTTCTTCAATAAATTTTCAAGGAACATACATTTTATTTTCGACCTCATGCACGATTTATTAATCACCTATTTATACACTTACCGAACATTATCCTTGCCTACATTCGGCACATTTAAGCTAATACCCCAAAATGCAAACACGGATACCGCCGCCGGCATAGTACATGCCCCGGGCTGGGATATAGACTTCACCGAAGAAAACGCCGTGCTTTCCGATAAATGCACCCAATGGTTTGCAAGCCGATTGAATGTTTGTCCTGCACAAGCAACGGAACAATTGACAGCCTATGCCCTTCAACTAAAGGAAGATTTAAAAACCAAACGGGAAGCCGCCGTAAAGGGTATCGCCCTACTGCAAAGCAAAAACGGAAAAGTGGTTTGCCTGCCATCCGAAGGTTCTTCTACAAAACTTTTTAAAGACGTAAAGGCATCACGGCTCATGCGCTCCTCCGGGAAACATCAGGTATTGGTAGGCAACAAGGAACACTCGATGGCAGAGCTCCAATCGGAGCATCAAAAGCAACCAAGAAGCAACAATACGATTATCTGGGTTGTCCTGATTATTCTGCTGGCCATCGTGATAGGCTTCCTGATTTGGAATAGTTATGCGCGTTGATTAAAACCTGTAACCGATACCAATCCTGAATTTTATATACATGTTATCGTAATCAGAATTATAACGGCGCCAATCATCCGGTACTTTCTTTTTCCTATTACTGCTGCTAAAAGTGTTCCCGACAGAAAAATCAGAAAGGATGCACACCTTGGGTTGCCAATGATATTGAAGGCGCGTACTAAAAGCCATAGACGACAATGTAGTCTCGTATTTTCTGTAAACATAAGCATAATCAGTCCCTACATAGAAAGGTTCTGTAAAATCCTGCTTCATCAGGATATACTCCGGCCCCATCCCCATCCTGAATCGGGTACTATTTAAAGGATAAAACATCGCACTAAATGAGCCTCCATAAGCCTCTTTGCCAATACCCGCATATCCGCTCAAAGTAAGGCCAATGCGCTGTTTCAGCAAGAATCTCTCATAACTCGCGTACACGCCATTGACCGTATTTCCTTTCATCATATTTTCTATATCCTCATTAATATCGCTTACAAAATACCCGCCGAAAAACAAATTGTCGCCCAGATTCCTATACTTGGAAACACGTAACGCTTTTGCTGGTGAAATGGGTCTTGCCCTGCGAAAAACATCCGTGACTCCATTAGCATATTGTATAGAGTCCACCAGTTTGAGCGCCACGTTATACTTAGGCCCGTCGGGATTATCAGCCTTTTTGTACTTGACAAAATCTTTTTCCACATCGGTCACTTTTCCGTGTATGACTTCCTTTCTTGTAAAAATCCTGTCCTGACTAAACAACGGAAGCACCGTACAGAAAGATAAAATATATAAAAAGAGTTTTTTCATGTGTTTATCTTTTATGTTTTTAATCATCATAAGTAATTGCACACAAGATATTATTACTTGATTGTTTGTTTTACATGGAATAATGATAAGAAATTTACAGCCTATCACACTGTGATAAAATTTTCATCATGAACATTTCATCAGCTATTGGTTTATGGCAGATAGCTTTTGTGGGCTTCGGGAATCAGTTATATCGTACAGTATTATCCCACCCTGTATATACGCAATCAACAAATCACCATACGGGATAACATCCACAAAATCTTCCCCTGTGTCAATTCTCTTCACCTCCCTAGGATTGTTTTTATCTTCGATGTCCACAATATAGAGACCATTTCGCCCACAGCACACGTACAATATGTTGCCTTTATAACCCAAACCGTGCGGCTCGGGCAAACCGAGATTACCGATAAGTTTGGGAGTAAGCACATTTGTGCCGATAATATCATAAATATTAAGCTCGTTCTGCGTACCGCCGCAGGTCACGTTATTGTTGCGCAGGGTCACATAAGCATAATCGTCCTCGGCAACCACCGGATCACATGCCCGGATGTGCTGTACCTGCCCTTGCAACTTAGGGTCTTTAGGGTTGCTGATGTCATATACGAACATCCCGGTTTGCGAGCCGATGAATAACTTGTCCCGGTAAGGGAAAATGGTTTCCACGTTCCAGCCAACGCTTTGACCGTTGAGCAGCACTGTTTTTTCAGGGTCGCTGATGTCATACACCTGCAACTTATACTGTGTGACCACGTACAAATAATTCCCGGCAATGGTCATGCGCGCAGTAGAGCCGCCAGCGCCATCCGAAGCCGCAAGGGCATTGTCGCTTTTTGAACAATTGATCAACAGCCACACCATGCACAGCATAGCGAAAACGGATAGTTTTTTCATGGTATCAGGTTTAATAGTAACAGTTAGGATTTGTAAGCATTTTCTTTTGCCAGCCAATCACGATGCCCTTGTTCTTGTCGGGGCAGATAAATTTTCCACGTTCCGGCGGCCGGGAAGGAACCTGCTGCCTGTCAAACATATCGGGCAGGCGCTTAGCCAGTTTTACACCATTGCCTTCGTGGCGGATAATTACCAGATCGCTCATGTTGTTGGTATAAATATAATCTCCCTTTACAGATACCTCCTGACAACCGGGAACTTTGATGAATCCTGCCTTTTCAGGTTTCGAGGGTGTGGAAATATCCATTATATGTATGCCTTTCCCGTTTTCTACCTGATAAAGCATATCGCCGACCACATATATTTTTCCACCGCTTTCTACTGCCCGGGCGGCTTGCAGGCTAATTTCTTTTAAATCTGCGGGGTCGCCATAAATGGGCTCGTATCCCATAACCTGAACGTCTTTGTCTTTGCAGGCAAACAATATCATGACGCAAGCGAGCGCTAAAATAATTTTTCTCATTTTTTTGATTTTATGTCAGGTATGTTCTTCTTTTATTGCTTAACATATCGTTTTGTTTATAAGAACGTAGTTCTGAATGTAAACGCAACAGCCAAGCAAAACTTTTTTTTAAACAGATGAAAAAGCAGCAATCGGAAGGTATATTTTTTCACAAAGCTGATGGGCTGCCGGATGGCAGCGGCACTGCAGCGAAGCGCAGGTATAGCGGACAGCCGGAACTGTAGCTCCTATATGCACCGGAGCTGACAGCCCATAAAGATAAAATTTACGTAAATGTTGTTCCTGATTGGTTACAACGTGCGACCGGGATAGACATTTAACGCGGCTTCTAGGCAATCCATCGCCTTGGCGATTGACGCTAGGTTGAGCACATACGCCAGCCGCACTTCGTTGAGGCCAAGCCCCGGCGTGGCATAAAAACCACTGGCCGGCGCCACCATCAGAGTTTGCCCGTCAAACTCGAAAGACTCCAGCAGCCACTGCGCAAAACGGTCACCGTCGTCAATGGGCAACCTTGCCATAGCATAAAACGCACCGCCGGGCATAGGACAGAAAACGCCTTCCATCGCATTAAGCCGTTCCACGAGCAAGTTACGGCGTGCCAGATACTCGGCCTTCGGCACATTGAAATAATCCTCCGGCAAATCAACAGCAGCCTCTCCCATAATCTGCCCGAGACCGGGCGGGCTGAGCCGGGCCTGTGCAAATTTCATTGCCGTATCATAAACCGATTTATTACGCGTGACCAATGCCCCAATCCTTGCCCCGCAGGCGCTGTAACGCTTGCTCAGGGTATCCACCAATATTACGTTTTCTTCCAGACCTTCTATCTGCAAAGGGCTCAGGTAAGACTCCTCACTATCGTAGCAAAACTCGCGGTAAGCCTCATCGCTGATGAGATAAAGGTCATGCTTCTTACAAATATCCCCTAATGCCCGCACCTCCGCATGGCTATACAGATAGCCCGTAGGGTTGTTGGGATTGCAGAGGATAATCGCTTTTGTCCTGTTCGTAATAGCGTCTTCAAAAGCTTCGATGGAGGGCAGGGCAAAACCCGTTTCGATAGACGAGCGAATCGGCACTACCTTCAACCCGGCCATGCAGGCAAAACCGTTGTAGTTCGCATAGAAAGGTTCGGGTATAATCACCTCATCGCCGGGATTCAGGCAAGAGAATAATGAAAATATAATGGCCTCGCTGCCCGCGGTAGTTACCAATATTTGCCCGTAGGTTACATGAATGCCCCAGCGTTCATAATATTCTACCAGTTTTCGGCGATAGCTCTCGTTTCCCGCGCTGTGGCTGTACTCCAGCGTGTGGATAGGTGCATCCTTGACCGCCTGCACGATTGACGCAGGGGTTTCTATATCCGGCTGACCGATATTCAGATGATACACTTTGACGCCCCTTCGCTTGGCGTCCTCTGCATAAGGCACCAGTTTCCTGATAGGTGATGCGGGCATATCCGCCCCGCGCTGAGAAATTGTAAGCATATATCAAAGATAAGGTAAGGTGAATGATTTTATGTAGGGTTGAGATTTAGTTTTAGATTTTGGAGAACAGATGTGAGGCGACCAAAGTTTTCCACGTAAGCCTGTCATCCATGTGCGCTAACCTGCAAGCCCGAAATAGATATACGCCATTGCCAGCAATCCACCGAAAAAGATAAGACCATATACAACAATCATCAAAACGGCATATAACAACAGTTTCCACCCTGAATGGTTGGACATTATTTTATTGTTGTAATACCGATAAGCATAAAGCCCCGCAATGATCATCAAAACGACGAAACATGCGGTGATAGCGAATTTAAGCCCGATATTCATATAACACGTTTTAATGTTCTACCATCTCGCGGGCGTTTTCCAACGCGGCAGCGGAGGGGTTTTCCCCGCCGAGCATCTGCGCAATCACATTCACGCGCTCGTCTTTGCTCAACGAACGAATACCCGTGACGACCTGCCCGCCCTTTTCCTGTTTGTACACAAAATAATGCGCATCTGCCTTTCCGGCTATTTGCGGCTGATGCGTAATGCAGATTACCTGCCGGCTGTGCGCCAGCCCGCGCATGATGATGCCGACCTGCCGGGCCGCCTCCCCGGAAATACCCGTGTCTATCTCATCAAAAATAAGGGTGGGCATATCCATGCGCTGCGCCACCAGGCTTTTCACGCAAAGCATCAAACGGCTGAGCTCTCCCCCACTGGCCACTTTGCCCACCGGCTTAAACTGCCCGCTTTTGTTGGCATCAAACAAAAAAGCCACTTCATCCGCCCCGTTGACGGACAAAGTTTTTTCTGCAAGGCTTACTCTTAGAGAAGCATTGGGCATCCCCACCTGTGCCAATAATTTATTTACGTTAAGCGCCAGCGGCTTTATTTGCTTTTCCCTTTTCTCGGATATTTTTTTTGCCAACGTTTTGGCTTCCCGAAGCAACAAAGCCGACTTTGCCTCTGCAGCTTCTATTTCATCTCCGATATGCAGGGCTTGCTGCAATTTTTCCTCAAGTGTTTGTTGCACTTCCAGCAACGCAGCCGTTGAATTTACACCATGCTTTTTTTGCAAGCGATAACCAAGCGCCAGCCGCTCGTTTAACTGTTCGATTTTTTGCGGGTCGTAATTTACCTGTCGGTTTACTATTTCGACTTCATCCGCTATATCCTGCAATTCTACCTGTGCGCTGCGTAACCGCTCCACCAACCCGAGTAGGCTTTTATGATATTCCTGATAGTTGCCCAAAAAGTTCACGAGACTTTTTAGTTGCTGAACAATCGGCTGCTCACCTTCCTCCAATTCACCAAAAGCCCTGCTTAATGCCGCCCGCAGCCCTTCGGCGTGCGAAAGCATCTTTAACTCCTCATCTATGGCTTCCAGTTCGTTTTCCCGAAACGCCGCCTCATTTAGTTCATCATATTGAAACTGGTTATAATCGCGCTCTTTCTCAAAATCCTGTTGCTTTTGCTTTAATACCGTCAACGATTTATTCACCTCCTGCCATTCGGCAAAAGCTTTTCGATAGTCCAGCAAAAGCGACTGATTTCCGGCCAGTGCATCCAACACATTCACTTGAAAATAGGCATCGCTTAAATGAAGCGTATCAAATTGGCGGTGCAGGTCAACCAAAAGACCGCCAAGAGATTGCAACTGGGGCAAGGTAACAGGCGTGTCGTTTATAAATGCCCGGCTTTTACCATTCGTGGCAATCTCGCGCCGCACGGTGATTTCGGGCAACTCATCCAGGTCGTTGCTTTCCAAAAATGTGTTCACAAGCGGCTTCGACCCGGCAGCAAATACCCCTTCGATGATACATTTCTTTTCCTTGTTCACCAAGGCCGACGTATCCGCGCGCTCGCCCAAGATAAGATTGAGCGCACCGATGATGATCGACTTCCCAGCGCCCGTTTCGCCCGTAATCACGTTCATGCCATTAGAAAAGTTAATTTCCAATTCATCAATAATCGCATAATTGCTGATATATAAATGCTGCAACATACAGCGCAAACGTACATGAAAATTTCCGTTCACGGATGAAGCAGAAACCGAAAATCAGGATTTATAAATAGTCCGAAAATCAGGAAGTACCAGGACATGGGCCTGCATTAAAAATCATGCATACCTCAAAGGTTATCCTTTATGAGCCAAAAACTTGTTATCTCATTTGCACATCGTAGATTTTCCACCATATTTAATTGCGCATTAAAACGTACCTTTATGCCCCTTTTTAACAACAACAATTTATGCAAAAAAGCTATAAACAACCCGATGAACAAGGCTATTACGGGGAATTCGGCGGGGCTTATATCCCTGAGATGCTTTATCCGAACGTAGAAGAACTTCGGGAAAATTATCTGAAGATTATCGAAGAAGAATCTTTTCAACAGGAATATAAAAAATTGCTGAAAGATTACGTGGGCAGGGAAACCCCGCTTTACTATGCCGGGAGATTGAGCGAAAAATATAACACGAACATCTACCTGAAACGGGAAGACCTTTGCCACACCGGCGCCCATAAACTCAACAATGCCATCGGGCAGGTGCTGGTGGCCGAACGCATGGGCAAAAAACGCATCATTGCCGAAACAGGTGCCGGACAGCACGGTGTCGCCACTGCCACCGTGTGTGCGCTGAGAGGATTAGAATGTGTGGTGTATATGGGCGAAAAAGATATTGAAAGGCAAGCCCCCAACGTGGCGCGAATGAACATGCTCGGTGCCACGGTGTGCTCCGCCACCAGCGGTAGCAAAACATTAAAGGATGCCACCAACGAAGCCATGCGCGATTGGATAAATAACCCGCAGGATACTTTTTATATCATCGGCAGCGTGGTGGGGCCACACCCCTATCCCGACATGGTGGCACGTTTTCAAAGTGTTATCAGTGCAGAAATACGTTATCAATTAAAAGAAAAAACAGGTTCGGAATTACCAACAGCCGTCATCGCCTGCGTGGGCGGCGGCAGTAACGCAGCAGGCGCTTTTTATCATTATGTGGACGAACCGTCGGTAGACATCATCGCCGTGGAAGCCGCCGGGTATGGCATAGACACAAACATGAGCGCGGCTGCTACGCAATTGGGCAAGTTGGGCGTTTTGCACGGCAGCAAAAGCTATGTGATGCAGACCCCCGACGGGCAGGTGATAGAACCACACAGCATATCCGCAGGACTTGATTATCCGGGCATCGGCCCTATGCACGCCAATCTTTATAAATCCGGCAGGGGCATTTTCATGAACGCCACCGACCAGGAAGCGTTGACGGCAGCCTTTGAACTGTCGCGGCTGGAAGGGATTATCCCGGCGTTGGAAAGTGCGCACGCACTGGCCGTGTTGCCCAAACTCTCCTATACCAAGAACGACAACCTCGTGGTGTGCGTGAGCGGCCGCGGCGATAAGGACATGGCAACGTATATGGAACAATTAAACCGTAAATAAAGCCACCCCGTTTCTGGCTTTGACAAATCATCAATTATGAGCAGACTGAAAAATGTTTTCAATAAAGGGAAAAAAATATTAAACGTTTACTGTACCGCCGGCTATCCTGCATTGGACAGCACCCTAAAGGTGATGCTGGCATTAGAGAAAAGCGGCGCGGACATCATAGAATTAGGGATGCCTTACAGCGACCCGGTAGCAGACGGCGAAACAATACAGCACAGCAGTTCCATAGCGTTGGAAAACGGAATGACGATAGCCACCCTTTTCGGGCAACTGAAAAACATGCGTAATGAAATTTCCATCCCCGTGGTGCTGATGGGCTACCTGAACCCGGTGATGCAATACGGCATTGAAAAATTTTGTGAAGATGCGGCCAACGCTGGTGTGGACGGCTTTATCATACCCGATTTGCCGGCGCATGAATTTGAAATAGCTTATAAACCCATTTTTGAAAAATACGGACTTGACTTCGTCTTTCTGGTAACGCCCGAAACAAGTGAAGCACGCGTCCGCCAATTAGACGGGCTTAGCTCCGGCTTTTTATATGCCGTCTCCTCTTCTTCCACCACCGGGCATGACAAGGATTTTTCACTGGTCGAAAAATATTTACAAAGGTTAAAAAGCTATCACCTGAAAAACCCGGTACTGGTCGGTTTCGGTATTTCGGATAAAGAATCATTTGAACGCGTTTGCCAATATGCCGACGGCGCTATTATCGGCTCAGCGTACATTAAAGCTTTGGACAAAACCACAGACATCAACCAAACCACAAAAACCTTTGTGGATAGTGTTTTGGAATAAGGGAGTTATAATAACACAGTGTCTTACATCAGTTATGCTAATCCGCTACCTGTATTAATTGCATTGAAGATGTTTTTGAGGGGGGGGGTAAGTCATAGACAGTTATTTAACTGTAAAATGTCATGAAGTGAGATATACAGTATTGTTTTTTATCTACTACGCCTTTCTCACAAAATCTTTCGGCTAATCTTTTCAAAGAATTCGTTTTTGTAGGTATCTCCCAAGGGCAATTCTTTACCCAGCACCCAAACCTCATTGGTATCGGTTTTGTCTATTTTATGAAGTGAGACCAAAAAAGATTTATGGATTTTTATAAATTGGCTCGGAGGTAAATTTTCTTCATAATATTTCAACGTATTATAGGTAACGATTTGCTCGGTTTCCGTATGCAGGATAACATAGTTTTTAACGCTTTCAAGATAGCAGATATCACCCAGCCTGACTTTCTTAAACCTATTTTTACCATCCGTTTTCACAAAGAAAGCACTATCCATATCCACAGATTTTTCTTTAGCTCCCGATGACTGCATTTGATTCCTGACCTTTTCAACGGCGGTTACAAACCGTTCAAAAGAAATCGGTTTTAAAAGATAATCGGTCACATTGAGTTCAAATCCTTCCAATGCAAACTGAGAGTAAGCTGTGGTAAAAATTATTTTTACCTTGTCCTTCAACAACGTCGAAAGCTGAATACCCGTCAGTTCCGGCATTTGAATATCCAAAAACAAAATATCAGGCTGATGCGTATTCACCAACTGTAGTGCCTCAATGGCTCTATTTGTTGTAGCAACGCATGTCAAATCCGGTAATTGCTCCACATATTTCTGCAAAATACGTACGGCAGGCGGTTCGTCATCTACAATAATGCATGTTAAATTTTTGCTCATAGCGACAATGGGATTTGGAGTTCTACTTTATAAAAGTCCTGCGTTTGCTGGATTGCTAATGTATGGTTTTTCGGATACAAAAGTTCCAAACGTTGACGAATATTTTTGTACCCGATACCACCTTCCCCATAGTTTTTACCGTGATTGAAATAATTTTCAACGGTAAAAAATAATCGGTTTTCTTCTGTTTTCAGCGCTATTTTTATGGGTCTCTCCGCATCGGTAGCAATGCCGTGCTTCAAAGCATTTTCGACAAAATGAATGAGCAACAATGGCGGGATTTTCACTTTCTTATCATTAAAGGAAGCCTGAAACGTAACCGCTAATTGATGGTCATACCGACGCGAGAACAACGCCATGTAATTTTGGATAAACTGAATTTCATCCCGCAAATAAACTTTATCGTTTTCGTTTTCATAAGTTACATAACGCAACATATCGGACAGTTTGAGCACATCTTCCGCTATTTTCGGCTGCACGTCCATCAAATCAGCATAAAAGCTATTCAACGTGTTAAACAGAAAATGCGGGCTTAGTTGGTTTTTGAGATTCTGCAACTCGGCTTGTTTCTTTTGCAAAAGCAGTTCATTCATTTTTTGATTGGTATTCCAAATGGTTTTTATAAAGTAGAAAACCAGACTGAACAGAATTATCCTTATGGCATAATAAGAATTATCCACTACATAAAAAGTAGTAAGCAATGATTCTTCACCGTAATTATGTTTGCCGGTTATTTTATAAATAATTACTTCTTCAAACAAATGTCTGAATGCCGGAAATAATAAAACAAGAAATAGTTGACCCGAAAAAAATAAAATCCATTTTTTCTGTGGTACCGTTTTTTTACAAATCAATGCATAGTTCAAATAGAAAACAATCATCTCGAGGCAGGAGAATGCAATGAACTGCAGCACATTCCACAAATCCAAAAAATTGCGATCGGAAATCCAGTCGAAATAAAGATTCATCCCCAGAAACAATGCCCAAAAACCTATATGGATATATATTTCCTGCTTTTTTGTCATAAAACAAAAATAGAAGAATTTACGGTTGCAATCGAAGCATCAAATCGTAAAGTATTAAATATTATACAAACAGGCCTTTTCGCACAACCAACCTTTATATCCGGTCATTCGGCCTTTTTGTTTTACAAGAAATAGTATTGCGTTTATCTGCATAAATAAAAGCCATGCTATGGCTATCCTTGCATTTCAATTCAATAATAATATGAAAAAAATACGCATCATTATCCTGATAAACCTGTTCGCTACACAGCTTATGGCGCAAAGCATCATTAAAGGAAAAGCAATCGACTCCACAACCAACAAAGCCGTTGCCATAGCGGATATTGCATTGTTCAAATTGTCCGACAAAAGCTTTGCCAAATCCTTTTATACGGGTGATTCCGGAGACTTTACTATTGAATTATCAGAAAAACCGTCATTATTTTATTTGGAAATTGAGGCATTAGGCTATCAACAACAAACGGTTTTGCTGAAAGATACGGCCCCTCTGCTCATTCGATTGAAGCAAGACAAAGCGTATGCCCTCGACGAAGTGACGATTGTCGCAAAAAGGAAAGCCATTTCTATGAAAGGGGATAAAATCATCTACGATGTGGAGCAGATGGGCATTGGCGCGGCCAATAATGGTTTGGAAACAATGCAGCAATTACCTGGCATCAGTTTGGATAAAGATGAGAATGTAAGATTCCGTGGAAGCACCGGCATACAGATTATGATTAACGGTAAAAAATCTATGCTTCAAGGCGATGCTTTGCGGGAATATATACGCTCGCTTAAAGGCGATGATATCAAATATGTAGAAATCATCTCACAGCCATCGGCCCGATATGAAGCCACCGGAACTACCGGGATTTTAAACATCGTACTGAAACGAAATATCAGTAAAGCGATGGGCGGAAATATATCTACGTATGGCGGTTATGGTGAATATTTCAAACACCAGACCAGCGGACGCTTTTTCTACAATGATGAAAAATGGAGCGTAAATACAAATGGTTCGTATTATAATGGCGAATCTTTCAACGACCGCTCGGTAGAACAAAACATCAAACTGAATAACGCACAGCGCAATTTGAATCAAAATAATTATTGGCAACCCAAAACAGAAAGCAAAAGTTTTAACATGGGCGTGGAAAGAAAGCTCAGCAAAAACCAACTTATCAGTACCGAATGGCAATGGTTCAATACAAATGAAAATGCCAACACCACGGGAAAGACATTTGATTACCTGAATGGGATATTACAAAACGAAGTAACCTTAACAAAAAAAAGCAAAACCCCTGTCAACCAAATTTCCGGCAATTTATTTTACAATTATACCTCCGATAGTTCC
The DNA here is from genome assembly GCA_047601605.1 of Niabella sp. Classification (GTDB taxonomy): domain Bacteria; phylum Bacteroidota; class Bacteroidia; order Chitinophagales; family Chitinophagaceae; genus Niabella. The sequence goes on along the minus strand of JASGIU010000001.1, from coordinate 328,919 downwards.
ACTACAAAAATAGATGCACAATTAAATTACGGGTATTACAAAAAATCCGCCAACGGGTTTCAACAAAATGAATATGTCAACAAAGAAATTGACAGACTGGACGGGCTCAAGCAGACAAAATATAACATGATGAATGCGCAGTTGGACTGGAATCAAAAGGTTTGTAAACAAATTCAACTTGAAGCAGGCGCTAAGTTCTCCTACGTGGACATGAATTATTTCAACCAATATGATGCAGTGCAGGGAAACCATTTCATCATCCCCGATAGCTTGATGACCAATGACTTCAGGTATAAAGAAAACCTGGCCTCTGCCTATTCGCAATTGAATTATAATTTAGATAAATGGAACTTTCTTGCCGGATTACGGATGGAAAATTATCATTACGAAGCGACCTCAAACATTAACCAGCAAACCAATTCAGACCAATATACCAATTGGTTTCCTTCGGCATCCGTTAATTACCAAAAGGGAAATAACCAGTATCGGTTTGGTTACAGCAAACGTATTTCAAGACCGGGCTACCTGACCTTAAATCCCTATTTCCAATACTTGGACGCTTACAGTATAGAAAAAGGAAATCCCAATTTAAAACCGCAATTCTACCATAGTTTTGAATTGAACTACATTTATAAAAATGCGCTTTCTTTAGGATTATACGGCTACTTGTACAAGAACGGATTTGTGAGCGTAATCAATTATCAGGATAACGGGAACTACAATATCTTGTATGAAAGCAATGCTTCAAAAGGTTCCCGTTTCGGCTTTTCAGCAAGTATTCCCTATAATGTAGGAAAATGGTGGACAATGCAATATAGCCTGGACGCCTATTTGTCTTCAGAGAAATCCGAAATCCCGAACTATGTATATGACGGAACAGGGTATGGTTATGAATTCAACATGTATCATCGTTTCACTTTACCAAAATCGTGGACAATCACCTGGAACGGATTTTTATCAGGACGAAATAAAACGGCTACAGGATACTCCCCGCTGACTTATGATTTCAGCACATCGGTTCGAAAATCTTTTATGGATGAAAAACTACAACTGGTTGCAGGATGCACCAATATTTTGAAAAAAAGTATGTGGAACACTTACTCAACCGTTGACAACGTTACCACACATTGGGTCAACAAATGGGAAACCCGAAAATTTTATCTGCAATTAACTTTTAAATTTGGCGGGAACAAAGAGAAAAAAGTAAAAAACACATCTTTAAATGACGAACAAAACAGGATGTAATTTAATAGAAAGGCTATAAATAATACGACCTCCTTCTCCCTCACTCCCAAGACGTAATTGAGCAAGCAGAAGCAAGTGTAGAATAGCCTCCCACCCATGATAAGTTTCAAAATACATCATAAACAAATGCCCGGCTGTTTTATGACAGCCGGGCATTTTTACTTTCAGTTCAGAAAATATCACCCCTCTTATCAGAACCTGTAACTGAACACCACAGAAAAATTACGTGGGTCAATCTGGTTGATATAACCTCCACGGTAATAGGAGTTGAACCCAACTTCATCCGTGATATTATTCAATAATAGTCGTGTAGTAAATTTCTTGTAAGTGTAACCCAATTGCGCGTTTAAGGTCGTATAAGCGGGCATGTCGAATGGCTTTTCACCGCCCATATTGCCGTGCCCATCGGGAGAAAGACTATATTCATTTACAGGGCGTTTGCCTACATAGTAAACACCTACACCAAGTGTCAACCCGTTTAATGCTTTCTTGAACGCATAATTTACCCAACCGTTGGCCGTATGTTTGGGTGCGTTCATAGGTGCAGAACCATCTACATAGGAAGGACTATGATGATATTGTGCGTCCAAATAGGCGTACCCTATCATTACCTGCAAATTCTCCAACACGCGACCGTTCAGTTCTGTTTCGATACCTTTTCTTCTCAAATCACCTGCTTTAAACACATATCCCGTTGTTTGGTTAGTACCGGGTATATATTCCGTATTAGACAGGTTCTTCGTCGCAATATCAAAATAAGTAAAGTTGAAACGAAGCCTGTTGTCCAGCCAATCCGACTTAATACCAACCTCAAACTGCTCGGTCGTGGAAGGGCCTACTTCTTCACCTGTATTCAAAAGGTTTCCGGCAGAGCGTAAACTGGTACTGGAAGTATAAGAACCAAATACATTCACGTTTCTCAGCGGTGTCAACATCAACCCTACACTCGGGTTCCAAGCATAACGTGCCGGTTCGGAAACACCAGTCAGGTTTCTGTTGAGAATATTGGAATACCTCAATCCGAGAATAGCCTTAACATACCTGTTAAAAGTAATAACGTCCTGCGCCATTGCACCATAAGTGGTGTAATATGCCAATACAGGCGTTTGCTCCTTAAAAGCAACAGAACCATTGATGGTATTAGGGATAGTTTGAAAAACATCTATCGTATCAATAATCACAGAACCTAAACTGGTAGTTGTTGCATCGGCGATACGATAGTCAAAGCCCGCCTGAAAAGTATGGTTTATGAAACCTGTTTTCACGTTTTCGCCCACAAAGTCAAACTGGAAAACAGTGTTCTTATCATCGCGTAAACTGCGCGACAATGTACGTCTCCTTAGGTTTTGCGTTTTATTCACTACCGTAGTAGCGGAGGAACTGATGGCATCCAAATCATAATTTGCCTTCACATAAGCCGCCCGGATATAAAGTTTGTCAGACAGCTTTCTCTTGGCCGAGGCAGAAAAAGTAGAAAGCGACAAATCATTTATTTCATTCTTAAAACCAAGGAATTGACCTCTGGGTATTTCGTATAAAGAATCCACCGTAATGGGGCCTAAGTTAACCGCACTGTTCACAGGGGTGCGCTTGTCGTTGAGATAATCCAACTCCAACGTAACGGTTGTTTTATCATCGGGACGCCACTCTAACGAAGGATTAATATATACGCGGTTTGACCTGACAATCGGCCTGTAGTTATCCGAACGCTCAAAAGCCCCGTTCAACCGAACTGCTAATGTATTGTTCTTATCCAGAACACTCTGCACGTCAAATGTTGGCCGTACCATTCCCCAACTACCCAGGCGCAAAGACACCTCGGCGGCATCCCTGAACTGGGGCGTTTTGGTAACAACATTTATCACACCACCAGCATTCCCTATATCGGTAATAACCCCCTGCGTAATGGCTGCAGAACCTTTTATTACCTGAATAGATTCGACACCCTGCATATCCGTCACCCCGGATGCTGTTTGAAACTGAGACTCAATGCGCACCCCGTTTTTAAGCACCGGTGTACCACGAAAACCACGCATGGACATGCTCTCGCGCACGCCTCCATAAGAACCAAACAAAGTGACGCCCGGCACGTTTCTGGCCGCATCAGTAATCGTCAATGCCCCCTGCTGTTGTATTACAACATCGGAAATCACAGATATACTTTGAATCTGGTCAGATGGTTTTAACGGCATACGGGTGATACTTTCCAAGCCTTTCGGCTGTCCATGCCTTTTGCCAAACACCTCTACCTCTTCAAGCTGCACGTCCTGAGAGGACATACTTACATTTAACCTTCTGGTTTCCCTTCGTACAATATTTACCGAAAAACTGGAAGGTTTGTACCCAACACTTGTGAACTGAATATTCTGTTTGCCCTCGGGCAGGTTTGTCAAAACATACTCCCCTTCATCATCAGTCCGTGTGGAGATATTAGACGGCAAGGCCGTGACCGTAACATTAGACAAGGGAAGTCCTTTATCGTTCTGAACCCTTCCCCTGACGGCACCATGTTGCGCACTTGCGCACAAAGAAATAAACATTGTTAATAACACCAGATAAATCCTCATTTCCATTCAATTTTTTATTATTAATAATAGCTGCGAAAATATAGGCGTAGCAAGGCTTTGCTGTTACGAATTCGGGAATATTTTGTTTACGAAATCGGGAATATTTACGATTTGTGCATAAAAAAAGTGATACATCACCGCACGATACGTACAGACCGAAAATCTACCATTTCCGTATCTTGCACCACTATGACCGGAGCGAAAGCATTTTTTGAAGTTTCCAAGCTAAGGCGGGTATTTTCTTACGCTGCCCCTTATAAGCGTAAATTCTGGCTATCGGTTGTCATGGCTATCCTTTTGGCCGTGATTACGCCGATAAGGCCCATGCTGATACAAATGACGGTGGACGAGTACATTTCGCACTCCCTGCCCAAAATGGTGGTCTATATCTCAATTATACAAATCGGCATCATCTTATTGGAAACGCTGATGCGTTTTGCCTTTTCTTTCACTACGGCGTGGTTAGGGCAGGCCGTGGTCAGGGATATGCGCCTGAAAGTTTATGACAAAATCCTGCACCTGAACCTGCGGCAATTTGACAAAACGCCGATAGGCACGCTCACCACGCGCACCATTAACGATATCGAATCCATTAACGAAATTTTTTCGGATGGGCTTATCCCTATCATCGCCGACCTGCTGTCTATTTTATGCGTATTAGGATATATGTTTTTTGTAGACTGGCAACTGACACTGATTTCGCTGATACCTTTCCCCATCATGATTATTGCCACTTATTATTTTAAGGAAAGCATCAATAAATCCTTTTTCAGGGTGCGCAACGCAGTAGCCGCGTTAAACGCGTTCGTGCAGGAACATTTGTCCGGCATGAACGTGGTGCAGGCGTTTGATTCAGAAAGAAGGGAATATCAAAAATTCAAGAAAATAAACAAGGAACACCGCAATGCCAACATCCGCTCCATCTTTGCCTATTCCATTTTCTTTCCTGTAATAGAAATCGTATTGGCATTGTCCATCGGGCTTGTGGTATGGCACAGTGCAGGCAAGGCTTTGCAATTACAGCAGGGCCAGCAAGGTATTATTGTTTCATTCATCCTTTGCCTGAACCTATTGTTCCGCCCCTTGCGCATGTTGGCCGACAAATTCAACACCGTGCAAATGGGCATCATCGCAAGCGACAGGGTTTTTACGGTGTTGGACAATCCCGATGAAGAAGTGCCGCCCGCACAAGGTTATTTGCAGCCTGCCGGAAAAATGAAAGGCGACATCCGTTTTGAAAACGTATGGTTCGCTTACAACGAAGAACGTTGGGTTTTAAAAGATTTATGCTTTGATATCAAAGCGGGGGAAACCGTTGCCATCGTCGGGCATACCGGCAGCGGCAAAACCACTATCATCAGTCTGTTGAACCGGCTTTACAACATCCAGAAAGGATGTATTAAAACTGATGACAATGACATCAACCTGCTGACGCCTGAATACCTGCGTAGCAATATAGGCGTGGTGCTGCAGGACGTGTTCCTGTTTTCCGGTTCCGTGCTGGATAATATTACCCTGCGTAACCCGCTCATCACGCGCGAGCAGGTCATTGAAGCGGCCAAGCTCATAGACGTACATGATTTTATCATGAGGTTGCCCGGCGGGTACGATTACAATGTGATGGAAAGAGGTGCTACCCTTTCCCTCGGGCAAAGGCAATTGCTTTCCTTTATTCGTGCATTGCTTTACAATACATCTGTGCTGGTGCTTGACGAAGCCACTTCTTCGATTGACACCGAAAGTGAGCATCTGATTCAAAATGCGATTGATACGTTGGTGAAAGGCCGAACCTCCATCATCATCGCACACCGTCTTAGTACTATCCGCAGGGCGGATAAGATATTGGTGCTGGACAAAGGCGTTCTCATGGAAGTTGGCACGCACGAGGAACTATTGGCCAAAGGCGGGTTTTATGCCGGGTTGCACAAAATGCAATTTGAAAAACATACGATATAAATTTCTTATTATTACTAATCATCTTTGATTTAGTGTATAATTTTTTATACCCATTTTTCCTCGCCATGCAAAAACTATGACTTTATGTGGCTAATTTTAACCCACACAACCACATGTTCATTTAATAGAATGGGACTCCGTTGTTGTGTGCGAAGCGCATCGTAGCGAACAATCGGCACAAACAGACCTGCCGCATGTAGGTTTCGCTGTTTGCTTCAATACGTTACGCTTGATCGAAATGACGGTAATAAAACGATCAGTCTATCCTTCCTTGCGGAAAGATGTATGGTTGGTTTTTGTAAGTAAAAACTTATATAGATAATTTCATAAAAATCTGTTCATCGTGAAAAGAAATATTATACTGGCTGCTCTTGTTTGTTTAAGTATCACCGCATTTGCGCAACTTAAAAGCCCTGAAGATTTTTTAGGTTACAAAATTGGCACGCGCTTTACCCCGCATCATCAAATCGTAGCCTATTTCAATCATGTAGCGGCCAATAGTAATCTGGTCAGGTTGCAGTATTATGGTGAAACTTACGAACATCGCCCGTTGCTAGTTGCCTTTGTTGCCAACGAGCAAAACATCGGACAATTAGAAAATATCCGAAAAGACAACATCGCCCTGACCAATCAACAAACGGCAGCAACGACAAACAAACCTGCCATTGTCTGGCTAAGCTATAACGTGCATGGGAACGAACCGACTTCTTCGGAAGCTTCTATGCAAACACTGTTCGAGCTGGTCAGCCCTGCCAATGCGCAAACTAAGAAATGGCTGCAAAACATCGTGGTGGTCATTGACCCATGCCTAAACCCGGACGGCCGCGACAGATATGTCAACTGGTTTAACAGCGTGGCGGGCAAAAATGCCAACCCGCAGCCCTTCGCGCGGGAACATCGGGAACCCTGGCCGCAGGGAAGAACCAATCATTATAATTTTGACCTGAACCGCGATTGGGCATGGCAAACTCAAAAAGAAAGCCAACAGCGCGTGGCACTTTATAACCAATGGCTACCGCAGGTGCATGTTGATTTTCACGAACAGGGATTCAACGCACCTTACTATTTTGCACCTGCCGCACAACCTTATCATGAAGTATTGACCAAATGGCAACACGATTTTCAGGTCATCATCGGCAAGAACAATGCCCGCTACTTTGACGCGAATCATTGGCTTTATTTCACCAAAGAAAGATTCGATTTGTTTTATCCATCCTATGGTGATACTTATCCGTTATACAACGGCTCCATCGGCATGACGTATGAGCAGGGCGGCATCGGCGGCGGATTGTCCGTCATCAATGAGGACAGTGATACGCTCACACTTGTTGACCGTGTGGCGCATCACAAAACAACAGGACTAAGCACTATCGAGGTCAGTTCGCAACATGCGGCAGAACTGGTAAGCCATTTCAAAGATTATTTCCATGACGGACAAATCACTAAAAAATCATTGTACAAATCCTTTGTGCTAAAATATTCACCCGAAGATGCCCAACGCATAGACGCGCTCAAGGAATTGCTCCGCAAAAACGGCATCCGCTACGGGCAGGCATCCGGCAGCGGCAGCGGGTTTAACTATCACTCCAAAAAAGAGGAAAGCTTTTCTATAAATAATAAAGACGTAGTGGTGCCGATGGCGCAACCCAAAGCCACGATGGTGCAGGTGCTGTTCGAGCCGGAATCAAAACTGAGCGATTCCCTTACCTACGACATCACGGCATGGGCGCTGCCATACGTTTACGGATTAAAAGCATACGCCACAAAAGCCGATATCAAAATCAGCGAGGAGCAACCTGCGGCCAAAATAACGAATCCGGTCGCCGACCCTTACGGGTATATTTATCCTTGGGGCGGAATGCAGTCTGCAAAAGCATTGTCGCAACTGCTGCAAGTCGGGGTAAAGGCCCGCTTTACCGAAACGCCGCTGACATTAAGCGGACAAGCGTTTCCGGCCGGTTCTATCATCATCCTGAAAACGAGTAACCAAAAACTGGGTGATAACCTGTGGCAAATAGTCCGTGACATTGCCGACAAGAACAATATCCAACTGACCGCCGCCGCCACGGGCATGGTGGATGCAGGGCTTGATTTTGGCAGCGGCAACGTGCATAGTATCAAAAGGCCGAACGTGGTGCTGCTCTCCGGCAGCGACATAAGCTCATCCGCCGCGGGTGAGGTGTGGAGCTTTTTTGATAACATTTTAGATTATCCCATCACGGTGATAAACGCATCCGACCTGGGCAGGATGGATTGGGGCAATACCGACGTACTCATCATGCCCAGCGGCAATTATGGTTTCCTGAAAAACAAAACGCAGAACGATCAACTCATCACCTGGGTAAAAAACGGTGGCAAAATCATCGCACTGGAAGATGCCGTTGCACAGTTGTCGGAGCAAGACTGGTGCACCTTAAAATCGAAAGAAACAAAAGACTCTTCTACAGGAAATGAACCGACAGGCATATCCAGCTTCGCCAACCGCGAGCGGAATTATATTTCTGAAACAACCCCCGGTGCCATCTTCAAAGTGAATGTGGACAACACGCACCCGCTCCTGTTCGGCTATCCCAATTATTATTATACATTGAAATTGGACGGGAATGTTTACAAACCCATCGAGGGTGCTGGGTGGAACGCAGGCGTAATCAAGGAAGACAGGCAACTGGCCGGTTTTGTGGGCAACAGGTTAGGTAAAAAACTTAAAAACGGGGTACTGTTTGCCACACAATACATGGGGCAGGGACAAATCGTTTATCTGGCGGACAATGTGCTGTTTCGAAACTTTTGGTACAACGGACAGCTTATTATGGCGAATGCCTTGTTCTTTTAAACCTTTTTGGTTGTGCCTTGTTATTAAAAATCTGTCGGCAATGACATTATTTTATAAATGATGTACATCAAAAGATTACAAGTATGAAGTATCGCACCCTTTGCAAATCCTTATTGACAACATGCCTTACTTTTTTAGTAGCTCTCTCGTTCTCATCCTGCAAAAAAGATAACGGAGGTGGAGGTCATTCGAGCCGCGATAAATACCTGACGTTAGAGGTAAATGGCAAGCCTTATACTTTTAATTATATGGTCAATGCTAATGACAAGCCCAGCGAAAAAGAAGTACATTTTGTTACAGTTGGAGGACAATCGTCAAAAAAAGACACAGACCCGGCTTTCATGTTCCAATTGGTCATGCCGGGCAAAGGCGTGCAAACAGGCACTTACACAACGGCCGATTCCGAATTGCACGGAGTATATTATTACCAGACGTCCAACGGTACGGTCACGTATACCGGTAACGGGTCGGACGGTTCAAGTTTTATACTGAACATTACCGAATTGAGCGACTGGGGCGTTTCTGGAACTTTTTCAGGTGTTTTATTGCGTTCAGAGACTCATGAGTTCATGACCATTACCAATGGAAAGTTCTCCGCACCTTATAATGGGAACTGATATGTGTTATTGCATTCTTCACAATATCGGGTTAAAACAACCTGTTACTTTCCGGAAATCTGCATTTTTGGCAAAAAACATCGTTTTTTTGTACAAAAAACCTTACCTTTGCACACTCTATTTTTGAGTAAACAGGGTGGCCATGATGCATCGAAGGGAATATGATATAGCTTTTGTGGGGCTAAAGCCTGGTATTCATGAATTTAATTACGAGATTAAGGACAAGTTCTTTGAGGCATTTCAGCAACAGGATTTCACGAACTCCAATGCGACCGTGAAGCTGACCCTAGACAAAAAAAGCAGTTTTATGCTGCTGAAGTTCGAGATTGGCGGTACGCTGGACGTGATTTGCGACCGTTGCGGCAGTGACCTGACGCTCAACCTTTGGGATGAGTTCCATGTTACGGTGAAAATGGTGGAAGAGCCCGACCTGATGAACGATCAGGAAGAAGATCCGGACGTTTATTATATCGGGCGGCAGGAAAGCCATATCAACACCGAAAACTGGGTTTACGAGTTCGTCAACCTGAGCATCCCGATGCACAAAGTGTGCGGGAGCGCCGGGACAGATGGAAAGGACTGCGACCCTAAGGTGTTGGAAATGCTAAAAAAACTGGAAGGCGAGGAAAAAGAGACACCTGTTCAAAACCCGATTTGGAAAGGGCTTGAGCAGTTTAAAAAACCGAAAAAATAAGACATTTTAAATATTTATAGTTCATTTTTAAAGTACAATTATGCCAAATCCTAAACGCAGACATAGTCAGCAAAGAAGCGCAAAGCGCAGGACTCACTATAAGGCAACCGCCGCCACGCTGTCCACTGACAGCACTACAGGCGAAGTTCATGTACGCCATCGTGCACACGTTAGCGAAGGCAAACTGGTTTACAAAGGAAAAGTGGTTGCAGAAAAAGCTCCTTCAAAAGCGTATTAAGCTTATAGGCTTTAAGCTGGAAATTTCTTTATTCCAAATACATTTACGACATTTGGTCAGTACATGTATTTGGATTTTTCAATTTTGGAATAAGGGCTTATGAATATTGGCATAGACATGATGGGCGGCGATTTTGCCCCCTTGGAAGCGGTAAAAGGCGTCAAAAATTATCTTAGTAATAATATCAGCAATGCTGTTCACCTGACATTATTTGGTGACGAAGTACAAATTGCCCCCCTGCTTACCGAACATGATATTAATACATCGTCCGTTACCGTGATACCTACCACGCAGGTGATAGACATGCAGGAACACCCCACAAAAGCCCTTAAAGAAAAAACCAACTCTTCCATCGCCGTAGGATTCAAGCACCTGGCGATGGGCAAAACCGATGCTTTTATCAGTGCCGGAAACACGGGCGCTATGCTCGTCGGTGCTTTGTTCAGCATCAAGGCGGTCGAAGGCGTGCAACGCCCTACCATCTCCTCTATCCTGCCGAAACAAAATGGTTCTACGGGTATTTTTCTGGACGTTGGTTTAAACTCGGACTGCAAGCCGGAAAACCTGAACCAATTCGCCGTGATGGGGTCAGTTTATGCCCGTCACGTACTGGGCATCGAAAAACCCAAGGTGGGGCTGCTGAACGTGGGCGAGGAAGAAGGCAAAGGCAACCTGCTCACGCAAGCCACCTATCCTTTGCTCAAAGAAAACAAAGCGATCCACTTTATTGGCAACGTGGAAGGCCGCGATGCTTTTTCAGACAAGGCCGATGTGATTGTTTGTGATGGTTTTACTGGCAATATCATCCTTAAAATGGCCGAATCCATATACGATGTGGCCTGTAAGGAAAAAGTGGACAACGCATATTTCAACCGTTTTAATTTTGAGATTCATGGAGGAACGCCTGTTTTGGGCGTAGAAAAACCTGTCATTATCGGGCACGGCATTTCATACCAAACAGCTTTTTCCAATATGATTGAGGTGGCTGTAAAAATGTTGAATACAGATGTGCTCGGAAGGGTGAAAGAGGCTTTCAAGACCATGTAATACATACATTTAAGGTGTTGCCGTTACTAATTTCAACATTAAGCTAACAGGCGTCTTTATGCCATTTGCTGACCGTCAGTCCGTGAAGATTCTATGTTAATGCCAGATTTATAGATTGCAAACCTGTTCAAACAAGCTCAAAAAGCGTTCCCCATACCCGATTTCAGTTTTAACGACACAATTAGCCCACTCGGCGAACAGAACAACCATTTCGGCGAAATTTCCATTGCAAGGAAAGGCATGCCCCTATCTTTGAAGCACAAGATTCTTTCAAATGGACAAAATCCGCCCGATAAATAAAGAAAGATTCCCCCAACTTGATGCGTTGAGGGGTTATGCGGTTTTGTCTATTATCTTATTCCATTTTGTACAACACCTGAACTACCCGGTTTATCCGGAACCGACTTCATCATTTTTATCAAAAACAGACAGTTTTTTCGAGAAAACAGTTCATTGGCTATGGTTTGGCAAGGTGTATTCCATTTTCACCATTCTTTTTGGTCTTTCATTCCATTTACAGCAATCAGTCAAAAAATTCGCGTCCAATTTTGATATATGGTTTTCCAAAAGAATGGTCGTATTATTTCTCATTGGTTGCCTGAACGCAGTCTTTTTCCCTGACGGGGATATATTGGTACTATACTCACTGGTAGGCCTGCTCATGATTTTGCTAAACAAATTATCAACCAAAATATTGATAATATTGGCAGCATTCCTTCTTACGCAACCCATAGAGCTATTTCAGGTGGTGATGATAAAATATGCAAACGGCCATGGCCCTGTATATTATTCTGATGTATTAAAATTTCACGTCAACCAGGTCATCGCCCAAGGAGATATCTATAAAATAGCATGGACGAATTTCACTTACGGGCAAGTGGCCAGTTTGCTTTGGGCTCATGAAAGCGGCAGGGTCTCGCAGATTATCGGTTTGTTTATCATTGGCATAGTAGCCGGCAGAACAGGTTTCATTATAAGGAACATCTATAATCAGGGCATTTGGCAAAAGTTGGCAGTGTTATGCTTAATCCTCCTTACTGGCGTGTATTATGCAAAGCACGGTCTATTGGCGTTGGAAAACGGCCAGCCGTTAAAGGATAGTCTAAGCGTATTATTCGGCCTATGGCAAAACTTTATTTTCACCTGCTTTAGCATCAGCATATTCTTTGTGCTCTGCAACACGCCTGCCCGCAAGATATTATATACGCTGCTTGTGCCCGTGGGCAGGATGAGCCTGACAAACTATGTCCTGCAATCCGTCATCGGGGCTTTTATCTTTTTTCCGTTCGGCCTGAACCTGGCAGAAAAAGTAGGCATAACCGGTAGTTTGCTCATCGGCGTTGCGGTTTCGTTTATCTTATGGCTCTTCTCAAAAAGCTGGATATCCAATAAAAAGCAAGGCCCTATTGAATATATATGGCGAAAACTCGTGTGGTGGAACAATCCGGCCAAGCCTATACTCGCCGGATAGGCAAAGATGATATCCCTACAATATTGACTTTCATCTAAAATTTTTAAAAACATTCTTTTATCATTTGTATTCACTAAAATCCTCAATGATTATGAATAAAGTAATTTTATCCACCCTTTTAGTAGCATTTTGGTTTACGGGCGCCCGCAGCCAAGACGATATTTATGCTGTATGGAATTATACTTCCAGTGATATATACAAGTATTCAAACACTACCCCGGGAGGGGCGTTCTCCGCAGCACCGACCAGTATAGGAGATGTAGGCCACACTTCCGCCGCGTTGGCGATGAATGCTCACGGTTATTTTTATTATATCCCCTTTGGAACCGGGAATGGTTACGGTAACGAGGAAGGCTCTTTCGATGTTTACTCTTTCAAGGCAGGTTCGGGAGGATCTTCGCTCGCCTTAACAGCTGATATCAATGGCACAGCCAATACCAATAATGTAGAATTTAAACGCCTAGGGATGCGGAGCGACAACTGGGCATATATGGCCGTGACCGAAACAGGCACCAATACTGTATATCTGGCAAGATTCCTAACCGATAACAACGGCGGGGCCGGAAGTTTTCAAAACCTCGGCACAATGGTTTATGCGGGAGACCCTGACGGTGATGCGTATTATAATAATGGGGATCTGGTCTTTGATGCTTCCGGCAATATGTATGTTATCGTCAACAGCGACAATAACAACAAAACGAAGGTTTTTAAGGCTCAAAAAGACGACATTAACGCGGCCACAAGCAGTTCAACGACCACATTAATTTATGTTGCAGACCTAAAAACCTCAACAGGCACAGACTTTGACCTTCCCGTAACAGGGGCTGCTTTTTCGTCAGCCGGATTCCTCTATATCAGCAGCTTGCAGAATATTTTCTCCATTGATATAGAAAATATCAAAAATGCTTCAACCCAACCCATAATCGAAGTAAGTGAGCCGCTTATTGATAATCCTCCAACCGACATAAGCTTAGCAGATCTGGCCTCTAATAATTTCCCCACGGCATTGCCTGTTAAGTTTGGCGAAATCCAGGCTTCGGTAAGCAATAATGTCCTGTCGGTGAACTGGTCAACTTATACAGAAAACAATAATGACCATTTTGAAGTCGAGGCATCCCAAAACGGTATAAATTTCCATAAAATAGGTTCCATAAAAACACTCGCCCCAAAGGGCATCTCGGAAACGCCTTTACTATATCATTTCTCTTTGTCCCAAGCAGAAACAAACGGGCTTTTACTCGGTCTTTCTATATTTTCCTTAGGATTTTTCGCCTTGCTTTTCAACAAGCGTAACAAAATATTCTTTACGATGTTGATGGTTATTGGGTTGGGAACCGGCGGTGTATCTTGCAGCAAAAAGGACGCGGTACTTCCCAAAAACGATACAAGCAATCTGTATATCAGAATCAAACAGGTTGATATAAACGGCACGTTTGACTACTCTAAAACAGTGATAGCGCAACAAAAAGACTAATCATTTTATAATGTTATGAAAAGCCATCAGTTATAAGACTGGTGGCTTTTTTATACACTGTAATCATACATGTTCGCTTAGCTCCTCCCACCATCCCTTTTCAAATTGTCGCTTTACCGCCTTTTGCACGACATTCGCCGACAAACACTTGCCCCGCAATTCCCCTAAGTATTATTTTTACATAAAATAATAAATTAATAATGCGAGGTTTTAGAAAATATATCGAATCTGCAATATGGCTGGGCGCATTGATTGCACTGTTCCTGATGAACCCGGCAAACGAACATGCTTCGCTTTGCGTACTTAAAGCGGTAGGTATCCACTGGTGTCCGGGTTGTGGCATCGGTCATGGCATACATTATGCACTACACGGACAATGGGCGAAATCCCTTGAAGCGCATATTCTTGGTATTCCTGCAACAGTTATTATTATTTATCAGATAATCAAATCCATTTACACAAACAATAAAAAATATAAATATGAACCAACAACAACTTTACAGGATGTTTCCTGATATGGACTATGAGGAAATGGCAACCGTCATGCAGGTTACAAGCACGATGAGCGAACAACAACAGCAACATTTTCTGGCCATTTATCAGGGCAGGCGCAAAGACCAGCAACAAATTATATTGTTTTGCCTTTTGGGCTTCTTCGGTGTTTCGGGCGTGCATCGCTTTGTGCTCGGCGACATTGGGTTGGGAATTCTTTACTTGCTTACGGGCGGCCTTTGCCTTATCGGTACAATTGTAGATTTGATTAATGCCAAAAGCCTTGCATCAAGCTACAACCGCAAACAGGCTTACGATGCCGCAAACATAGCAAAAATGATATCAGTATAAATGCTATTAAGTCCTTAAAACCTGACGTCAGCATATTTTAATGATATATATCATTCATTCTTCCCATGTAAATCATTTATGATTAAATATCATTTTAGATTTTTGTAAAACAGATAAAATAGCAAAAAATGAAAAGATTGAACTTACTGACGTTAATCGTTTTAATCAGCACAAGTTTGTTTGCACAGCAGACCTATACACTGCAACCATCCAAAAGCAGGAACATTGTGGCCGGCACCTCCACGCTCCATGATTGGAGATGCGTGGCCGAGCAACAATCCGGCACAGCGGAGATAGATGTATCAAAGGGGCTTAATATAAAATCCCTGTCGGCCAAAATAGTTGCCAAATCATTAAAAAGCATCAAGGAAAACGATGAGTATTTTGATGCAAGCATGGATAAGAACACTTACAAAGCCTTAAATGCAGACAAATATCCGGAAATAGTTTATGTGCTCACAGGCATTTCTAATCTAAAAAAATCGGGCGCCACTTCAACATTCACGGCAACAGGCAACCTGACCATCTCGGGCAAGACCAATCAAATTTCTTTTCCGGCAAAAGCCGTAATAAATGGCAAGGCGATAGTATTTACAGGCTCTGTGAAGTTCAACCTTACCTCGTTTGGCATCACACCGCCCAAAGCCCTTATGGGAACTATCAAAACAGGCGATGAGGTAACCATTATACTCAATACCACTTACGCAAGATAACCGCAACGCGGTTTGGCATATTTACCAACCGCTCGCCAACACATCCGCAAGGTGCATGGCTTTGATACCATGCCCGTGTTGGGTGGCATATCCCTGCAAGTGCATTAGGCAAGACCAATCCGTGCTTATCAGGTATTCAGCACCGGTAGATACAGCATTCTCCACCTTTTGCTCTCCCATGTTCACGGAGATAGAAGTGAACTTGGCCGCAAACGTGCCACCAAAACCGCAACAGGTTTCGGCATCGGGCAAGGGTTTTAACTCCAGACCACGCACATGAGATAAAAGTTCCAGCGGCCCCTCGCCCAAACGGCATTCCCGCAGGCTGGCGCAACTACTATGATAAGTTCCTACCCCATGAAGGGTAGCCCCCACGTCTTTTACTTTTAGTACATCGATCAGAAATTCGGAAAATTCATAGGTCTTTGCTGTGAGCGCCTTTACCTGATTATGTTGAGAGCCGTTTTCAAACATTTTTCCATAATAATTGCGCACAAAGCCCACGCAACTGGCACTGGGGCCAACAACAACTTCGGCCTTTCTGAAATCCTCTACAAATTTGCTGCAAACATCCCGCGCCTCGTCCCAGAAACCAGAGTTGAAGGCCGGTTGCCCGCAACAGGTCTGAGCCGGATTATAATGCACCGAGCATCCAAACTTTTCCAACACCTTTACCATGTTAAAACCCGTTTCGGGATAAAGCTGGTCTATAAAGCAGGGTATAAAAAGATGGACATCTCGCATGGCTAAAGTATTTTTATATCAAATGTAAGTTGAAATATTAAACCGTTGGCTAATGAATAAAGAAGAACAACCGAATTGTCCATAGTAGCATTGCTGCTGAACGGAGCGTCGCAAGCAGAGCCCCATCAGGGAACCGAAAGCCGGTTAACCAATCATCTTTAACGCGGTGATGGCAGCCTCCTCTCCTTTGTGGCCATGTACCCCGCCGATGCGTTCCAACGCCTGTTGTTCGTTATTGACCGTAAGTATCCCGAAAATGGTGGGCACTGGCAACATCAGGTTCAACCGGGATATCCCGTCGGATACCATCTGGCACACATAATCAAAATGCGGCGTGTCACCACGGATGACCGTGCCAAGGGCGATAAAAGCATCGGGCGCAACGGTTTCGTGATTCCTGTCCCAAAACCGCTTGACCGCAAAAGGAATCTCCACGCAGCCCGGCACTATGATGGTTTGCCAACGCACGCCATATTTTTCCAATACACGCCTGCAACCGTTTTCAAGCTCGTCAACAACGGCGGCGTTCCATTCCGTTTTTACCAATACAATAAAGGCATCCTTTTTAAGAATGCCTTTATCCATATCGTAAAGGGTACTATTTCCTTGTGATGCCATTTTAGTTTGCGTTGAACTCCCCTAACTCGGCAAGGTATTTATCTGCCTCAAAGCCTTGTTGTGTACGGGGATATTTGTCTTTTAATTCCCTGAAAAGTTTCTTGGCCTCATCCGGCTTGTTCAGCACGGTCTGTGCCAAAAATGCAGCATTGAAAAGCGCTTCAGCCGATGCGGCCTCGTCTTCCTCAAAATGATGGGCAGCCTTTTTATAAAAATCAAGCGCCTTATCCCCTTTTCCTAAATCACCATAGGCATCGCCCAACAGTTTGTAGGCACGCTGCTGAATGAGCTTGGAATTTGTAGAAAATTTCTCCAGATATTTTACGGCCTTATCATTTTGATTGAGCTTGATGCAGCAAACGCCCGCATAATAATTGGAGAGGTTGCCAGTGGATGTACCGCTATACCTATCGGCCAGTTTGGCAAATCCCTGATTGATACCATCCCCGTTAAGCGCCAGCGCAAAGGAATCTTGTTTGAAATATTCCTCGGCCATAAACGATTTGTCAAGCGCTTCGCGCTCCTTGGGCGCTACCACAAAATGTTTGTATGCCCAAAAACCGCCAACAATTACCAGCAAAACTGCCAGCCCAATTGTTATTGTCTTTCCATTGGCAGCCCAAAAGTCTCTTGCTTTTTCTACCGCTACTGCCCCATTATCCACCACCGGTTCGTGGTGCGTTTGTTTGTGACTCATTATATTGGTTCTATTAAAATTTAATCAACGATAAAGGGATATTTTTCATCTACGTAAACATCCTTCAGCACTTCGCTGTCATCAGGGAAAGGACTTTCTTCTGCAAATTTCACGGAAGCAGCTACCACATCCTCACAACGCTTGTCAATAGCGTTCAGCTCTTCTTCGGTCGCAAATTGGTTGTCCAATATTTTGTGACGGATAGCCGTAATCGGGTCTTTGCTCTTATACTCTTCAACCTCGTCCTTGGTGCGATATTTCTGCGGGTCGCTGATAGAGTGTCCTTTGTATCGATAGGTTTTGATTTCCAGTAAGGTCGGGCCGCCTTTTTCACGGGCGCGTTTGATAGCCCTTGCTACCGCTTCGTGCACGGTTTCGGGATTCATGCCGTCCACTTCTTCTGCGGGCATGTCATACCCTTCGCCCAACTGATAAATATCCACCACGTTGGAAGTACGCTGCACCGAAGTTCCCATGGCGTAGTTATTGTTTTCGCAGATATACACAATCGGCAATTTCCAAAGCATGGCCAAGTTAAAAGACTCGTGCAAAATGCCCTGACGAGCCGCGCCATCGCCAAAGAAACAAAGCACGGCATTATCGGTATCCAGATAATTTTCGGCAAATGCCAAACCGGTACCCGTACCAATTTGTGCGCCTACGATACCGTGGCCGCCGAAGAAGTTTTCCTTTTTACCAAAAAAGTGCATACTGCCGCCCTTGCCCTTGGCACAACCGGTAGCCTTGCCATAAAGTTCGGCCATACAGCTATCCACAGACATGCCCTTTGCAATAGCCAAACCGTGGTCACGATAGGCCGTGATAAATTTATCTTCAGGCTTGGTGGCCGTCATGCAGCCCGCCGCGATAGCTTCCTGCCCCACATAGGCATGGAAAAAACCACGGATTTTCCCTTCCATCTTATACTTTTCCTCTGCCATCAGCTCAAACTGACGGATTAGCTCCATTAATTCGTACCAATAGAGGTATGTTTCTTTTGAAAATTTTATAGCCACGTCTTAAAAAATTTGGTAGCAAATGTACGGGAAAAATATGATTTCGTGGGCAATCCGCTATCAGGATATTTTTTGATGATATCAGCCGCAGAATATCTATTGAACCCGGTTGCGACGCTCCGTTCAACTACTGAATATGGATGGACAGAAGATAGTTATGCAAAATTTATGGAATAGCCTTTCTTATCCGAATATTTTACGTGCAAGGAAAACCATCCTTCTGTATCTTCCTAAATTTTGAACATCTGTTAAGAAGATGAATATTTGCACCCATAAATAATACAAATGTCCAATTCTTATTTTCGGTTCAGGCAGTTCATCGTGCATCAAGAAGCATGTAGCATGAAAGTCACCACCGATTCCTGCCTTTTCGGGGCATGGGCAGCCGACCGTATCAGCAAGATGCAGGGTGTGAAGAATATCCTGGACATTGGCACGGGCACAGGTTTGCTCAGCCTTATGCTCGCGCAAAAAACCACCGCCCAAATCACGGGCATCGAGATACAGGAGAAGGACTATTTACAGGCATGTCAAAATATTGCCCTAAGCCCTTGGCATGATCGCATTTCCATGCACCACGCAGATGCGGCACAGTTCCAACCCTCGCACAAGTTTGACGTCATCATCAGCAACCCTCCTTTTTTTGAAAACAGCCTCAGAAGCGACCAGGCGCACAAAAACATCGCCCACCATGATACAAGCCTTACCCTAAAAACGCTTCTGCATTTAATCAGGCAGTGGCTTACCCCACAGGGAAGGTTCTATCTCCTGTTGCCCGCCCAACGACGGGAAGCGTTCACAACAGGTTGCCACGATGTGCAGATGGGCATTCATCATATCGTCAACGTACACCAAACAGAACGCCATGCCCCTTTCCGCATCATGGCAGAAGGACAAGCCGCCCCATTAATACCGACAAAAGACGCTTCGATTTACATTAAAAATAAAGAAGAATATAGCACTGATTTTATGGCCTTACTGAAAGACTACTATCTGTATTTGTAATCAGCATCTGCATCGCTCACTCGAAATATCGGTACTTTTGCAAAATCATGGCAGGCTCAAAAGTCGTAAAAGATATTCCCAAGGTACTAAAGTTGTTCGGCCTTCACGAGCAGGATGCCCCTTATTTTATATCCCCCGGCACAGGCATTGCTACCTATCCCGAAGAAGACTTTCGCGCAGATTTTTATATTTACGGCATCTGCATTTCCGGCACCGCCGAAATATCGCTCAACAATGAACGGGTGCTGTTAAAACCGCGCAGTTTTTTTGCAGCGATACCCTCCACCATTGTGCGTGTACACGGTCACGCGCAAAACTTCAAAGCCAAAATATTAGTGTTCCAAAAAGGCTTTCTGCTACGGAATATTCTGGACTCCACCCCTTTGGAACATTTGGGATTCTTCAACTTTAACACGCTGGTACACCTCTCGCTCAGCAAGGAGGAAATTAAACTCCTGCTCCCCAAGCTGGATACTATCTACGAAAAGGCCGGGCGCAAGAGTCCCTTTTCGGAGCAAATCATGCAAACGCTTATCCTGAACCTGCTGTACGAAACCGCAGAGATTTTTTTCAGGCATCGGGAACAGTCCATTAAAAAAGCGCTTACCCGGCAAGAGGAGCTCTTTATACGGTTTATAAAATTCGTGAGCACCCATTTCAGAACAAACCGGGAGGTCTCGTTCTATGCCCAAAAACTGTTCCTCAGCCGGAAATACCTGTCCATTATCTGCAAAGAAGTAAGCGGCAAAACACCCGGCGACATCATACAGGAAGTCGCCATCAACGAGGCCAAACTATTGCTCAAGATGCCGGGCAATAATGTTTCCGCGGTTAGTCAGGCGCTGCACTATGGCAGTGTGGCAGCCTTTAGCAAGTTCTTTACCAAGAACACCGGACTTTCACCGTCGGCGTTTAAGATGCAGGAATAAGCCGAGGCACGGAAAACAAAAAGCCCCCGCGTAAACGGAGGCTTTGATATATTTTACCTGTAGAAATTATTCCTGCGGACGGTTACCGTCTTCGGGCTTCCTTTCAGGCTTTGGGATCAAAACTTTGCGGGAAAGTTTGAACTTGCCGGATTTGGGATCTGTGCCGATAAGTTTCACCTTCATCGCGTCACCTTCCTTCACTAATCCGTCAAGTGTTTCAAGGCGTTTCCAGCTAATCTCGCTGATGTGCACCAACCCTTGTTTTCCGGGAAGGAACTCTACGAACGCCCCGAACGGCATTACCGACTTCACTACGGAATCATATACATCACCTACCACCGGAACGGCTACAATGCCCTTTATCCAGTTTTCGGCTTTCACCACAGCGGCCTCTTCCACACCAAAGATGCTGATTTCGCCCATGTTGTTCTTTTCCTCAATGTTGATGGTCGTACCGGTCTCGCGCTGGATTTCCTGTATCACCTTTCCACCTGGCCCGATAACCGCTCCGATAAACTCACGGTCAATGAACATTTTCACATTGCGCGGGGCATGAGGTTTCAACGTAGCGCGATACTCAGGGATACACTTGTACATGGCTTCAAGAATGTGCAACCTTCCGGCCTTGGCCTGGTTCAATGCCTGACGCATTACGTCCATGGAAAGACCATCCACCTTGATATCCATCTGCACACCGCAGATACCATCACGTGTACCGGTCACTTTAAAGTCCATATCGCCCAAATGGTCTTCATCACCTAAAATATCACTTAATACAGCATACTTTTCATCTTTGGTTATCAACCCCATAGCTATACCAGCCACGTGTTTTGGATAAGGTACGCCGGCATCCATCAGCGCCAATGAACCAGCACAAACCGTAGCCATAGAAGAAGAACCATTGGACTCCAAAATGTCGCTCACCACCCTTACGGTATAGGCAAAAGTGTTAGAATCGGGCAACATTTGCTTCAGGGAACGCATGGCCAAGTTACCGTGACCTACCTCGCGGCGGCCGGGGCCACGCATCATCTTCACTTCACCCGTAGAGAATGGGGGGAAATTATAATGCAGGATAAACTTCACATATTCAGACTTGGCCGCACTTTCTATCAATAACTCATCTAAAGCTGTACCTAATGTAACAGTTGTAAGTGATTGAGTTTCACCTCTTGTAAATAAAGAAGAGCCGTGCGGAGAAGGCAACACGTCCACTTCCATGTCCAACGAGCGGATTTGCTCCAGACCGCGACCGTCCAACCTTACACGCTCATCCAAAATCATGTCGCGCACTACATCATACTGCAAATCGTGGAAATAAGTTCCCGTCAGTTTCTTTTGCAAATCGGTAAAAGGAGCTTCTTCCGTAGCCTCATCCTGAAACTTCTGCATCAACTCCTCTTCTATTGCCTTGAACCTGTCGGTGCGCTCGTGCTTGCCGAGCTGCCCTTTGGCCACTTCATATACTTTTTGCTTCGCCAACGCATAAACTTTTTCGCGCAGCGCTTCGTCCTGTTCGGGCCTGGTATACTCACGCTTGCCTGTAACGCCTTTCAAATCACGCAGTTCTTCCTGCGCCTTGATTTGAATACGGATGGCATCATGTGCTTTACCAAGCGCCTGCACCAAATCCTCCTCACTGCACTCCTGCGACTCGCCTTCCACCATCACCAAGTTCTTGGCAGAACCGGCCACGATAAAGTCCATGTCAACACTCTCTAACTGCGTGCGGGTAGGGTTTATCACAAACTCACCATTCAGGCGCGCCACGCGCACCTCGCTGATGATTTCTTTAATAGGCACGTCAGAAACGGCCAAAGCAGCGCTTGCTGCCAGGCAGGCCAACGCATCGGGCATCACTTCCGGGTCGCTGCTGATAAGTGTTACCAGCACCTGCACCTCGCAGAAATAATCATCCGGGAACAGCGGCCTCAACGCGCGGTCAATCAAGCGGGAAATCAGCACTTCCGAATCGCTCAGTTTGCCCTCGCGCTTGAAAAACGAACCGGGGATACGACCGGCAGACGCAAATTTTTCCTGATAATCAACCGTCAGCGGAAAGAAACTCTGTCCTTCGCGCGGCTCTTTGTTGGCCACCACGGTAGCCAGTAATACACATTTACCGGTGCTCACCGTCACGGAGCCATCGGCCTGACGGGCTAAACGGCCCGTTTCAATTGATATGGACTTCCCGTCAATATCAAAAACCTTTCTTATGGGTTGTTGTAACATAAATTTTTGTTTTGGGGACAAGCTTGCGGTGCTACTATCAACTTTGTTGCGTCGCACCCTTCAACGTCCGGTAATTCTATTGAGCTAAAAATACGGCTATATCAAAAACAGCAATTCCCAACATCCTTCGGACATTGGGAATACCCTTATGAGAATTTATATTGATTACTGAACTCTGATAAAAAATAATCCCGAAGCCCGCGAAAGCAGGGAAAGATGGGCTTACTTCCTCAGGCCCAGTTTTTCGATAAGCGCGCGGTAAGCAGCAAGGTCATTTTTTTGAAGGTAGCTGAGCAGGCTTTTGCGCTTGCCTACCAGTTGCATCAGACCCCTGTGTGTGGAGAAGTCTTTTTTGTTCTTCTGCAAGTGGCTGCTAATCTGCGAGATACGCTCGGTAAGTTGAGCAATTTGGCCTTCAATAGAACCGGTGTTGGCGGCGTTTCCACCAAATTCTGCAAAAATTTGTGCGTTTCTTTCTTTTGTAAGTGGCATCTTTGATTTTTTAAAATGTCATCCGATTTTTTCTTCTTAATATATTTTAAGGCGGCAAAAGTAAGATTTTTATATTAAACAGGCAAAATTTTAATCGGCGGTTATCAGTCGGTACAAACATACCAAATGCCTGAAATTTCGTCTACTTATTCAAGGTTTACCACTTTTGCCGGATACCGCCGTGCATAACTGAAAAGCAGATGGGTGATAGTGCTGTTTTCCCGGTATGGCTTCACAAAATCCTTGCAAGCCTCTGCCCCCGCAATCGGCACATTGCCGGGGACAAAGCCCATCCCGTAAAACCTGCCCTTCCATATCAGGATGCAGATTTGTCATCCTGTCCTAAGCCTTTGTCAATAATGGCGAACGAAGGCAGGTTTTTCAGTTTTTCAACCGCCGCCCCTACCCGCTCGTTGTAAACGGGGGCAGGTTCCGTTTTTTCGCAGGCGCCCCGGCAGTGGTCATCGTGATGCTGCCCGTCATACATTTCTTCGCCCAGAAAACACAGGCGCGGGCAAAGATTATGTTCCCTCACCAACTGGCGCAGCATCGCCCGCGCGTTTTCCAAATGATGGAATGTGCCGAACACCCCACCGCTGTTTTTCACCCTGTCTATCGCCAGACGGCGATAACCGTTCTGATCTATATAAGAAAGCATGCCGTAAATGTCCTCCCGTTTCTTTTGCGAGGCATTAAACCTTGGCCAAAGCCTTTTTATCTCAAAAGATTCTTTTACCGTCGCCATCAGCTCCGTACCGCATTCCTCAAAGCTGATACGGAAGACGTGGCGCATAAAATTCTGTTTCTGCCTGCCGGCAGAATTGTTGCTGAAATGACTGTTCACCCGATAGCGCAGGTTCTTGGCCTTTCCCACATAAACCACCTTGCCTTTTTCATCATGAAAATAATAGACGCCCGGCGTGTAGGGCAGCCGCTCAAAATCTGCCTTGGGCACATTGGGCGGAAGCACCTGCTCCTTTGAATCACGTTGCAGGCTTTTTAAAATATGCTGGTCGGCATCATTTTTCAACAAAAGGTGAAAAAGCTCTACCGTGGCATCCGTATCGCCTCCCGCGCGGTGACGCTGCACATGCCAGAGGCCCAACGAATCACATAACTTACCCAAACTATAAGACTTGTGGCCGGGCAATATCTTCCGGCTCATCCGAACCGTGCAGATTTTTTTGCAGTTCAAATCATAGCCACAATACTGCAACTGACTTTTCAGGAAGGAATAATCAAAATTCACATTGTGCGCCACAAATACCTTGTCGTGCAGCAACGCATAAACACGCTGCGCCACTTCTTCAAACACGGGCGCTGTCGCGACCATCTCATCAGAGATTCCCGTCATCGCCTGAATATAAGGCGGAATGTGCTGCAAGGGGTTTATCAGCGTATCGAACCTGTCCACAACCTTTTTGCCATCGGACACCTGAATACTGATTTCCGTAATGCCGTTGGCAGCGGCATAAGCGCCCGTGGTTTCTATATCAACGATTGCATACATAAGAAAAGGCTAAATTCGTGAAAATTTTCGGGAATATGACAGAAGCGGACAAGTTATTGATGTTCAGGAACAGATTGACAAAGCGGTACAAACATTTATCGAAAACAGCCAAACGGTCAGGCGTTGGCTGCTATAAGGTGTATGACCACGACTTGCCCGAATTTCCTTTTTTGATACAAGTGTACGGGGACAAATTGTATGTTGCCGAGTATAAAAGGAACCACAGACTTGACGAGGAAGCGCACGAACGCTGGTTGAGGGACAGCCTCGCCATTATGTCGGTGGTACTGCAAATATCACCCGAAAACATTTTTACCAAACTCAGGCAACGAAAGGCCGGGCGCATGGGGCAATATCAAAAAACCGACAATACACAAAATGAATTCGTGGTGCAAGAGAACGGGCTAAAATTCATCGTTAACCTGAGCGACTATCTGGATACCGGGCTGTTCCTTGATCATCGCGTTACCCGCAGTATGGTCATGCAGCAGAGCAAAGACAAGCGTGTCCTAAATCTTTTTGCCTATACGGGGTCTTTTTCTGTTTATGCCGCGGCAGGCAAGGCTTCGCAGGTAACGACCGTTGACCTGTCCAATACTTATTTGAAATGGGCGCAGCGCAATATGGAACTGAACGGTTTCCAGGGTGAGCATACCCGCTTTGTACATGCCGATGCTATTGAATATCTCAAAAATATCGAGCCAGACAGTTTTGACATCATCGTGATGGATCCGCCTACTTTCAGCAACAGCAAACGCATGGATGATTTTCTGGACATACAACGAGACCATGTGCAACTAATCAATAACGCGCTAAAGGCCCTTTCTTCAAATGGACTGCTCTACTTTAGCACCAATCACACAAAATTTGAACTGGACGCAAGTGCCATACATGCAGCGGACATCAAAGACATCACCAAAGCCACCACTCCTTTTGATTATGAAGGCACACTCAAACGCTGGTGCTATCTGATTACAAAATGATACTTATTTGCGCTTGAATAATGTACCCGTGTATTCTATTTCCTGTAATCCCAAATTCAGTACCTGACCACTTTTGAAATGGAATACACTTTGATAAGTCTCATTTAAAAAACCGTACATTTTTTCCTTACTGAAAAACCAACAGGGATAAGAAGCCTCATAAAAAAACGGAGGTACTTTTTGAATAGTCAACCTGTCTTCCGGCTCATCAACAAAAGCTGTTCTATCTATAAAAAGATACGGTACGGACGATGCCTTTACGCTCGACAAAACCTCATAGGAGTTCTTAAGATATGGTAATGAACTGGAAAACATTACTAACTGCGGCGTAACCGTGAAACTATTCATTGCCTCCTCAAAATCATAATGAAAATGCAGGTGCTCGTCCTCAAACTTTTCTTTTCCTTCCGTGACAAACATTTCCTGCTCCACAATCCTCCATTCCAAATGGGACACATGTTTTAAAAAAGGAAAATTTTGTCGGTAAGAGGTACCCAATGAACCGCCATAATCCAATACGCTCAAACGGTTACTGTTCTGCGAGGAAATCCAAAGAAGTGTGCTCAATAAGGGATAGGCGACCTCTATTTCATGATATTCTACAGCATCCCTTTCATAAACGGCCTGCCCTGTTTTTACTTTCATGGCCGCATCACTAACACGTTTAAGTATCACCTTAGAATCATATCCCGTAGCCATTTTTTCCACCTTATCCCAATCATCATAGCGACCATGCCAGCCATACTTGAAATCATACCTAATAATCCTCTTTAATATAGGCGGGGCAAAATCGCTCTTTTTAAATTGCATATTTATATATTTTGTGGTAATTTCAGAAGTCGGGATAGTCCCTACGAAGTTTACTTCAAATACTGCTTTTTCAACAAATCATAGTACGCCTCAAAACTGTGATGCACAAAATAGTCTTTCTTGAAGTAAAACCGTTTGCGATAATCTGCATCGGGCATGAGCACAATTGGCGTGCCCGCGCGCATGTAATTGGTGGTGGAAGCATACTGCGGCTTGTCAAAGCCCGGCAGTGCTTTTGATACAACGCGGCCGTACAAAGTATTACCAAAAATATTATTGTACATCTTTTGCAATTTGCGCGGGCGTCTTTCTATTTTATTATAATAATGATTACCGATGAGGCGCAGTATAAACTTTTGCTTTTTTAGCGCATCCTTTGCATGTATCAACGGGTTCACTTTGTTCATGTCCTGAATTTTCTGCACGGTATAGGGCGATTCCGGTACCCAATCCTCCGCATTTACCACCGTGTAAGCCCATCCCCCGCGATTGATAAATTCGTAATCATAAGCATAAGCGAGATTACCGGGTTTTGGCGCGGCACTGCAATAAGTCTTGAAAACAATATCGCCCGGCAACCGGCCGTCCTGCTGCAAATAGAAAAGATACGACCGCATCAAATAGGCAATAGCCCCGCCCTGACTATGCCCGAAAATATAATACTCCTTTACACCCTTTGCATATTGCTCCGTAATCAGCCTTTGCACATCGGGTGCCATGAAACCCAATGCCACTGTCCATCCTGCGTGCACCGCCGCACCGGAATCATTTGCCAGCTTGTAGTGGAACACCGTACTGTCATTCAATTGCAGGCTACCGATGGCAGGCACCATTGCCATATAAAAATTGGCCAGCCAACTTTTGGCATCGGGAACCGTGCCGCGAATGGAAATAACGCCTACATCATCGTTACGCCGATAAAATGCCCAACGGTTTTTCAATCCTACCTCGGGAGAACGGTACACACGCTCATAAACATCTTTTTGCGTTTTGCGCAGATTGCTGTCCGCAATACTATTGCCAAATGTTTCCAGCGAAAAAAGCGAGATATACTCTTTGGCATCAAAGCCCGGCGCTATTTTTTGCGCGGACACAGGGAATACAAACAAAAAAGCAATTACAAAAAGACTCAGACGCATATTGTATGTTTTTCTGAAAAGGAGGTATAAAAATAGCTTAATTGCCATAAAACACCCAAAATGAATAACGGGGTGAGGGTATATTGTCCGTTTTCATCCCGCTTGCGGATATTCCAACCTGCAAGCGGGGGGATGAAAACAATGTGGTGGTGAAAAACACCGGCCAAGACGCAAAGTATTGTGCGTTTTAACATCTTCCCTTTCTTGCGCAGATCTCTACTATTAGCACATCGCCCAACCGCGGACTTCTCAGTTTTTTCGTACCTTGCCCATGGTATGGAAAAGATGACTGAATTTACGGCGGCGCAATTTATATCGCTCGAGGAAGCCCACGGAGCACACAACTATCACCCGTTGCCCGTGGTGCTGACGCGCGGCAAAGGCGTTTTTGTGTGGGACGTGGAAGGCAAGCAATATTATGACTTCCTGAGCGGCTATTCTGCCGTGAACCAAGGGCATTGCCATCCGCATATTGTGGAGGCATTCGTGCAGCAGGCCTCGCTCCTCACGCTCACCAGCCGTGCTTTTTATAATGACAAACTCGGAATTTTTGAAAAGTATATTACCGAGCTATTGGGGTTTGACAAGGTGCTGCCGATGAACACCGGCGTAGAAGCCGTGGAAACAGGCATCAAGCTTTGCCGCCGTTGGGCATATATGGTGAAAGGCATTTCTGAAAACCAGGCCAAAATCATTGTTTGCAATGATAACTTTCACGGGCGCACGTCCACAGTCATTTCGTTCAGCAGCGACCCTTCAGCCAAAAAGGATTTCGGGCCTTATATGCCCGGCTTTATCAATATACCTTATAATGATATCAATGCTTTGGAAGAAGCATTGCAACAACCGGATATTGCCGGTTTTCTGGTAGAACCCATACAAGGGGAAGCGGGCGTCATCGTACCGGACGAAGGGTATTTGTCAAAAGCAAAATCCTTATGCGAAAAGCATCGTGCACTGTTCATCGCGGACGAAATACAAACAGGGCTTTGCCGTACCGGAAAGATGCTGGCCTGCGACTATGAATCTGTCAAGCCGGATATTCTATTATTGGGAAAAGCCCTAAGCGGCGGTATGCTACCCGTAAGCGCCGTGTTGGCAGACGATGATATTATGCTGACCATAAAACCCGGCGAGCATGGTTCTACTTATGGCGGCAACCCATTAGCCGCCGTGACAGCCGTGGCGGCGCTGGAAGTATTGCAAACGGAAAATATGGCGGCCAACACCGAAACACAGGGGCAATATTTTCGGGAACAAATAGCATTGATTGAATCACCTCACATAAAAACAGTAAGGGGCAAAGGATTACTGAACGCTATTGAAATTGCCAGCACAGACAAGGACGCAGCATGGCAACTTTGCCTGCTATTGATGCAGAACGGACTTTTGGCAAAACCAACGCACGGTGATAAAATCCGGTTTTCCCCGCCCCTGTGCATCACGCGAGAACAACTGGACAATTGTATTTTAATCATCAAAAAATCATTGGAGGCACTTGGATAAATCACAGACCATACAAGACAGGGCTACTATTTTTATCGGTGGGTTTATAGATGGCGTGATTATCGCCACCGCCTTTTACGTGCTGACATTCCTCTTTACCGCCAACACAAAAACCGCCAATTTTGATATATTGATAATCGGGCTGTATGTGGCCGTACTCACCTCTTTGGGAGCTTATTTCACAAGGCGTGCCGAACAACGCAAAAATAAAAATCTAAAAATCATCGAGATTTACGAAAGCCTGGATATTGACGGCGAGCTAAAGCAAAGAATGATACAAGACGTGCTGGACGAACAAGCTGCCTGGGAAAAAGAATGGGAGGCAAACAGCAACAGCACCGCACGTTTCAGTGCCACGGGTTATGGGTTCATCGTTTTTTTGGCCTATCTCAGCGGCATGTTGATCGTACTCTTTAACGCTTATTGGCACAACGATTTATCTTGGATATGGTTTATCCTTCCCATGCTTATGCTGACGCTGGCAGGTTTTGCACAAAACAAATTAAAAGGTATGAACCCGTGGCTGGGCGCTGCGATATTGTTGGCAACGGGCATCGTTGTCGCGGCAAGCACCTACCTTATGGCATCTTTGATACAAAACTTTTCCTGACACTCTATTGCATTCAATACTATAAAAGCCCTATTGCTTGCTGAGTGCCGATAGAAGTGCTGCCGTTGAAGTGTGCGACGCAACAAAGCCCCATAGTAGCACCAAAGCCAAGTTCATTATAAAAATGACACGAACTGACCTGAGCTACTATATTATGATAAAGGTATTATCGGATAAGGCCTAAAAACCAATCGAGTTGCCGCCGTCCACGGGAAGCACCACGCCCGTCACAAATTTTGCACCATCACTGGCAAGATACAGAGCCGCGTCGGCTATATCCTCGGGGTCGCCCATCTTTCCCATCGGCGTCCGTGCAAATACACGCGATTTTCTATCGGGGTCTTCGTTCAATGCCTTGTCGGTCATCGCGGAATAAATAAAACCCGGCGCAATAGCATTGGTACGGATGCCCCTGCCGGACAGTTCGGACGCCATCGCCCGCGTCAGGCCGTCAATGGCAGTTTTGCTGGCACTATATGCAATCACTTTGGGCAGGCCATACTGTGCCGCCATCGAACTGATATTGATGATACAACCGGCTCCACGCTTCAGCATATCCTTCACTACCTCGCGGCTCATGGCAAAAACAGAACAAAGATTCGTTGTCAACACCTTTTGAAAATCTTCATCGGACACTTCGGTAAAATCTTTTTTCATATTAACGCCCGCGTTGTTCACGAGGATATCAATCTGGCCAAATCTTGAAACGATATCCTCCACCAACTTCGGAATGTCGGCAAGGTTGCTCAAATCGCAGGTCATAGCGTGGCACAAATCACCGATTTCGTCCTTGGCCGCGTTCAGCTTTTCTGCATTGCGACCAACTATAACGGTTTCAATATTGTTTTGTACGAATTTTTTAGAAATGGCAAGCCCCAGACCAGAGCCCCCACCTGTTACAACGGCAATCTTCCTTTTAACTGTTTCCATTTTGACATGCTTTTAAACGTCAAAAATACCAATACCCCGGCGCATTAAGAAATGAAAATAAAACCAGTGACAGAAACGTGAAAATGTGAGAATATGAAAATAACGATAGCACCTATAATCATCAAGCTTCAAAAGCCAACATCTCAATCCGTCGATCACGCACCAAAATGAACCAAAACGAGTGCCTGTGGTTAATAACTAATCAGAAAGGATTACTTTTGCGCATCATTAAAACCGTGCGCAGGTTTCGCGCCGCAAAATGTAGCTTTAAGGGATTTCGGGTTGCCCCGGTTAGTTTAAAATTGATTATGAATATCAGGATTTTTTTCTCTTTATTTTTATTGGCCTTGTGTGCCCCGTTTATTGCCCCAGCACAGGACGGCCCATTCGTAAAATTTGACGTATCCGCCGAAAGAAGCGGCAAGGATAAGGCCAAACTACTCATCAAGGCCAGGATAAAACCCGGTATCCAACTCTATGATTTCGTGAACAACCCGGACAGCGCCATCGGTTCTACCATCGTTTTTGACAGTTCTTTAGCGGCTCATAAAAGCAACAACCTGACAGCACAGTCAACACCCGTGTCCGCATTTGACTCTTCGGTGGGGGCTCATCTGAATTATTTCACGGATTCCGCTACCTGGGTGCAGGAACTTGCGATAAAAGATAACGACAGCCTGCCTATTGCCAAAGGCAAGATAACTGCCTTTTACAAATCGGGCGACGAGTTCCTAACGAACGAAGAAGAATTTAAAACCGCTATCAAAGCTCTTTCAGGAGCAGACAACACAACTGCCGAAGGCGGCGGGCAAAACCAATCGCTGATGATGATATTCCTGCTGGCTTTTGGAGGCGGGCTATTGGCATTGCTCACGCCCTGTGTGTACTCGATGATTCCCGTGACGGTAAGCTTTTTCACCAAACGCAGTAAAACAAAAGCCGAGGGCATTCGTAACGCCGTTTGGTATGCCCTCTCCATTATTGCCATCTTCACGCTGTTGGGGTTTGCGGTCACGCTGATCTTTGGCCCCGCCGCGCTGAACAATCTTGCCACCAACTGGATAGCCAACCTGTTCTTCTTTGCCGTGTTCCTTATTTTCGGTATTTCATTTTTGGGCGCGTTTGAAATATCGCTGCCGTCCTCTTGGGCAAACAAATCGGATGCAAAGGCTGGCACAGGCAGCTTCTTGGGCATTTTCTTTATGGCGCTCACGCTGGTGCTGGTATCATTTTCCTGCACCGGGCCGATTATCGGCAACCTTATCGTACTGGCCGCTAAAGGCAATTATTGGGGGCCTCTGGTCGGCATGTTTGGCTTTTCGCTGGCGCTCGCTTTGCCTTTTGCGCTGTTTGCCTTCTTCCCCAGCAAACTGAATGTTTTGGGCAAGGCTGGGGGATGGCTGAACGCGGTAAAAGTAACGCTCGGCTTTCTGGAACTTGCGTTGGCGCTTAAATTCCTGTCCAATGCCGATTTGGCAAAAGGATGGCGCATCATGGACAGGGAAGTATTCATCAGCCTGTGGATTGTCATCTTCGCACTGTTAGGCATCTACCTATTGGGTAAATTAAAATTCCACCACGACGATGAACTGCCCAAAAATGATTTCGGCGTACCCTATATTTCCATTCCACGCCTGTTGCTGGCGTTGACTTCGATGGCATTTGCCGTGTACATGATTCCCGGCCTTTGGGGTGCACCGTTAAAAGTTATCAGCGGTTTTGTGCCGCCCATGGGCACGCAGGATTTTATTTCCACAGGTGGCAAATCAGCTACCAAACATGGTGCCGCTACGAAAATCGAGGCCGAAAGTGGTGAACTGCCGCACCCTGTAAAATATTATGAGCAGATGCACATTTATGAGCCGGAAGTAGTGACTACTTATGGCATGACCACTTATTTTGATTACAATGAGGCATTAGAGGTGGCGCGCAGGTTGAAGAAACCGCTCATGATAGATTTTACAGGCGTGAATTGCCCGAATTGCCGCTTGATGGAAGGTCAGGTTTGGAGCGACCCGGAAGTGATGAAAACCCTGAAAGAAGACTTCGTGATTGCCTCGCTGTACGTGGACAAACACATTGACCTGTTGCCGGAAGAAGAATACTATTCCGAAGCATTGGGGAAAAAAGTCACTACACTGGGCGATAGAAACGCGGACATGCAGGTAAGTGTATTTGGTACAAACAGTCAACCTAATTACTTTTTCTTAGACGCGAACGAAAAAAGGCTGTTACCCACAGGGATTGGGTACGACCCGGATATTAAAAAATTCCTTGACAAGTTGAATACCGTAAAAGAAAAGTACAAACAAGGGCTATAAGGACGTATTCATCAGCGACCTTTGCACTCCCACATGCAGTGGAAATCTGCGATCTCTTTTCATAAAATCGGATATATATCATCATCAGTTGCGGGCAACCCACTTCACAAATTCATCCTTTCTTAATAAACAAACTAATATATTTGCGCCGTGCGGGTTTCCCGGTTTATTAAATTCATCAAAGTACTATTTCGTTGAGGCGCTTATTGACCTTATTCCTTGTGCTGATACTGATGTCGCCCTTACAGGCGCAGCCGCTGGCGAATCCGCGTGATACGCTTCCCCAAAGCGACTCAACACTTTCGCTTTTGCAAAAACCGCCCCATTGGGACTTGCAACAACGGATTTTGCAGAATCATCCCTATTTTAATTTTTCGGAAAAACCGATGCCCATGCTCATCAGCAAACGGACGAAAAGACCGGGCAAGGAAATTTATTTTTATGCCATCGCAGGGCTTGCATTGCTTTTTGCCGGGTTCCGAACCGCATTTGAAAAATATTTCAACGACCTGAGGAGCCTTTTTTTCCGCACCACGCTCAAACAGCGGCAACTAAGGCAACAGCTGACACAAGCCTCATTGCCTTCATTGTTGCTGAATCTCTTTTATGTTCTGGTGATGGGTTTTTATCTGACGCTCTTATTTACAAGAAATACGCACACCACTTACAGTTTTTGGTTGATATGCGGATACGCCACGTCCGCCGTGGCCATCATTTACCTGTTTAAATTCCTGTTGCTAAAGTTTATGGGCTGGATGTTTCAATGGCAAACACCTTTTAACGATTATATTTTTATTGTATTTTTTATAAATAAGGTTATCAGCATATTCCTCCTTCCCGTGGTCGTGCTTGCCACGCTGGGAAGTCCTTGGCTGCAGGTAGTCACTTTTACGCTTAGCTGGATAGGGCTTGCCGTGCTTTATGTTTATCGTTTTTCGCTCGCAACTTCCATCATACGCAAGCTTTCCGCTTTCAGCATCTGGCACTTTTTATTGTATTTAGTCGCCCTTGAAATACTGCCTATATTAGTTATATACAAGGCAATCGCTATTTTTTTAAAATAAAGGTGTACTTTTGCGCCCAATCCGTGGGGAAGCAGCATGATAAATACAGTAGAAAAAAACTTTGCAACGAAAAACGGCGACGCAGGTATGACGAAAATCCTTATCACGCAACCCAGGCCAACAAGTGAAAAATCTCCTTACTTTGACCTGGAACGCAAATATGACATACAGCTTGATTTTGAACCGCTCATCAGCATCCAACCTATATCTGCAAAAGATTTCAGACGGCAAAAAGTGCAAATCGCACAATATACAGGTGTCATTTTCACCAGCAGACATGCCATTGACCATTTTTTTCGCCTTTGCGAGGAAATGAAGGTGAGCGTGTCGCAGGACACGAAATATTTTTGCATCACGGAAGCCATAGCCCTGTACTTGCAAAAATTTATCCTTTACCGGAAACGCAAGGTCTTTTATGGCGCCGATGGTTCAAATAAAAGCCTTTTTGAAGTAATGAACAAACATAAGGACAATATTTCCTTCCTTTATGTGTGCTCAGAGAACCAACAGGACAATGAAATCGTAAACTGGCTCAAACAACAGGGCTGTGACCATGCGCTGGCTTTTATGTATGCCACACGGAGCGTGGAATTGCCCGACGCCATTAAGCAAAAAACATACGACATCGTATGCTTTTTCACCCCTTCCGGTGTAAGGGGGTGGTTTGACAATTTTCCGGGATTTAAACAAAACAAGACCATTATCGGCACGTTTGGCGACAATACGAAAAATGCTGCCACAGAGGCCAATTTAAAACCCCAGATTATCGCACCCATGCCAAAATCGCCGAGCATGATATCGGCCTTGGACGTATTTTTGGCAAATCAGCAGAAAAGCTAACCGCTGTTTTAATACCAGCCATCCTATAACAAATTGATTTTCTATCAAATAACCGTATTTTTGGCAAAAACTTAACGGCGGTTCTTTTGTATTTCTAAGTTTTTTGGTAACTTTTGCCAAAATAATTAATTTTGCACCCCTCATGAGATTCTTGGTTTCAATATTATTAATAGCGGTTTTGGCCGGATGCGGTAAAAGCGTGAACAAGATTTTAAAAAGTAAGGACGCCCCTTACAAGCTTAAAATTGCCGATCAATATTATGCCAAGAAAAAATACGGCAAAGCCCAACTTATTTATAATGATGTAATCCCTTATTATAAAGCATCGCCTGAAGCACAGGACATTTACTACAAAAATGCTTATGCCGCTTATTATCAAAAAGACTATGAGCAGGCCGAAAATATCTTCAAAGAATTTTTAGAGGCGTTTCCTAACAGCCTTAAATACGAGGAAGTGGAGTACATGCGTGCTTACTCTTTCTACAAAAGGTCGCCCAAACCCGAACTGGATCAGACCAATACCATCAAGGCTATCGGCATGTTGCAAACATTTGTGAACACGCACCCCAACTCCGTAAGGAATACGGAAGCCACACGTCTTATAGAAGAACTTAGAAACAAATTAGAAACGAAGGAATACAGAGCAGCCAAGTTGTATTACGACATGGAGCAATATCGTGCAGCGGCTGTTGCTTTTACTACACTTCTTGATAATTACCCTGAATCCGCATCCGCTGATGAGTACAAGCTGATGGCAGTAAAATCATACTTTCTTTTTGCGGAGAAGAGTATTTATGAGAAAAAGGCAGAGCGTTTTGGCCAGGTTATTACAGAATGCGATGACTTTATCAATCGTTTTCCGGATAGCAAATACCGGAAGCAAATAGAGAATTATATTACATTATCACAACAACAACTTAAAACAATCAATAATAATAATGAGCAAATTAAGGCGTCAGCTTAGTGCAGGCATACCCAGCAGCGTGGAAACAAAAGACCTTGCGGAAATCAAGGCCAAAACGGGTAATGTTTACGAGTCTATTGCCATCATCGCAAAGCGGGCAAACCAAATAAACATTTCCATCAAGGAAGAACTGCACTCCAAATTGGAAGAGTTTGCATCTCATACGGATACGCTTGAAGAAATCCATGAAAACAAGGAGCAAATAGAAATTTCAAGGGCTTACGAAAGAATGCCCAATCCAGCCCTGTTGGCCACTCAGGAATTCATGGAGGACAAGATTTATTTCCGCAAAGCGGAAGACGAACTCTTTAGCTAAAAGGTTTTTAGATAAAAAATGTAACCACGGCAAAGTCGTTCAGACATTTGCCGTGGCTTTTTTGTGTACATGACAGCCCATTAATTTTTTCCGGGATACTTGATTATCTTGCACACTTCAAAATTTTTCACATGCGCCCACAGGATTTGTCCATAGCTGATTTTCTATACGATTTACCAGAAGAACGGATCGCCTATCACCCCTTGCAGGAACGAGATATGTCACAGCTATTGGTATATCGGCAAGGGCAAATCAGCAAGGATATTTATAAAAATCTGGTGCAGTATATCCCGGCAAATGCGTTTATGGTATTCAACAACACGCGCGTGGTTGAAGCCAGATTGATTTTTCAGAAAAGCACAGGTGCGTCCATCGAAATATTTTGCCTGAACCCACATGAAGAATACCGTGACATTACGACCGCCATGCAACAAACCGCACGCGTGAGATGGTGCTGTCTGGTAGGCGGTGCTGCCAAATGGAAAGACGGAAATCCTCTTGAAAAAACAATTATCGCAGATAATAAAACCATCCACCTCACAGCCAGCAAACTGGAAAGGCGAAGCGATTGTTTCGTAATCGAACTGCAATGGGATGACGCACAGATGAGCTTTGCGGAATTGCTGCACCATAGCGGACAAATACCGCTGCCGCCATATATTAAACGTCCACCGGAACAGGCCGATACCGACAGGTATCAAACTATTTATGCGCACGCGGACGGCTCTGTGGCTGCCCCCACGGCAGGATTGCACTTCACGGAACATCTGTTGCAAAGACTGCGAGACAAAGGAATCCGTACCGAAAACATTACGTTGCACGTAGGCGCCGGTACTTTCAAACCCGTCAAAGCGGCGGTTATGCAAGACCATGAAATGCACGCCGAATTCATCGAGGTTTCAAAAGATTTCATTTTGGCATTACAACAGGCTAAAGCCGCACCGCAGCCCGTTGTGGCTGTCGGCACAACCTCTCTCCGCACATTGGAATCACTGTACTGGTTGGGCTGCAAAATCCTGCAAAATCCAAGTACTTTTAAAAATGAAATACCCATGCTTTCACAATGGGAAGCCTACGCATTAGTATTGGCAAACATTCCCGTAGACAAAGCACTGCAAGCTCTTATAGATTATTTAACAGCCCAGCAGGCAGACAAACTGATTGCGCAAACGCAAATCATTATCGCTCCGGGGTATTGTTTTAAGATAGTTCAGGGATTGGTGACAAATTTTCATCAGCCCGCCTCTACCCTGCTTTTGCTGGTGTCAGCTTTTATTGGCGAGGGCTGGAAAAAGGTTTATCAATATGCCCTGGAACATGAGTTCCGCTTCCTAAGTTATGGAGATGGCAGCTTACTTTGGCGAGAATGAGGTTCATGCTATAACCTATAAAAGCACAGGCCAAAGCCATCAATCCGCGGGTTCTTCGGACAACGGAAATTCAAGTGTGAAAATGCTGCCCTTGCCCAACGTACTCTCCAGCTTCACCTTGCCATGATGCGATTGCGTAACAGATTTCACATAATTAAGCCCAAGCCCAAAACCTTTCACATTGTGCAGATTGCCCGTGTGCGCCCTGTAAAATTTTTCAAATACCCGCTTTTGTGTTTCCTTGCTCATGCCCACGCCGTTGTCCTCAAATTTAAGTACCAACTTACCATTAGCATTAGAGGAGCTAATCCGGATATGCACGGGCACATGCTCTTTTGAATATTTCACGGCATTGTCAATAAGGTTGTTCACCAGATTGCTAAAGTGCAGTTCATCAGCCTTGATAACATCATTCTGTGCCTGAAGCATCAACTCACATTTTCCGTTTTTATCCTGCAATTGCAACAGGAACTTCTCCGCAACAGCTTCAATGATGGGATGAATGTGCTGTGGTTTGTGTTGCAGCTCCACTTCCTGCCTTTCAAACTGTGAGGCCTTTAATATGGTCTCCACCTGCTTGTTCATGCGCTGGTTCTCTTCCTTGATGATGCCGCTGAAATAGCTGATTTTTTCAGGGTTGCTCAACACTTTATTGTTCTTGAGTGCATCCACGGCAAGCGAAATGGTCGCGATGGGTGTCTTGAACTCGTGCGTCATGTTGTTAATAAAATCATTCTTGATATCACTCAGCTTTTTTTGCCGAAGCATGGTATAAACCGTAATGTAAAATGCCGAGGCAATAATCAGCACGAATAAAACAGCCAACAATATTTTCCAGATAATGGCGCGCCATACCTCCTGTTTCCAGTCTACGGCCACGATAACCAGCGCCTCATCCGCCGATATGTTCTCAAAAGCAGAGCCACTGGGCGCGGCAATCCTGTATTTCAACGTGGCATAATTCGAAACGGTGTCCATCAAGGCTTCTTCAAAATGTTCCGATTGCCTCTCTATAGTCGACCACATGTCTAATCCTGTATAAAGCGCAAACTCAAAACGGAGTTTTTTCAAATCAGCCTTATCGAATTTTTCGCGAATCATTTGATAAATCTGCTGCGCAGAGAAACGCGAGCCCACCGTTAGCGGACGCAGCACATCGTGCAACCTGCCAGAAGGATAAATGCCGCCCATATCATACGGACTGTACTGTGCCTTATAGGTTTCCAACTGCCAACCTGTGGCTTTTAGCACAACATCCACTTTCTGCTTCACCTTGTCCTCTTCCAGCGCCACCATGTTGTTGAGCCACGATATCTGGAGCAGGACAATACCCACCATCGAGAGGATAATCAAAATACCTATTAAAGAAAATAATTTTTTCACGCTTTATAATTCACACAAATATAATAATCTGCAAGCAGCCCGTTGCATCACCACACAAAGAACCTCCTTTTTTTAACGTTGTTTTGCACGACAAATCCCATCCTTATATCATTTTCCCAACAAAACCACTGGTATGCATAACGTGTGACCGTATTTTAATAATATATATAGAGTTAAACTCTTTGCTATTTCTTATCTTTACCGCCTGCCAGATTGGCTGTCAATGGCTTCATAGCATCATTTTTGACCATCAAGGCTTAGTAATTAATTAATTTAATATAAGACAATAATAATGTTTGGTTTTGTACAAAAAATATTCGGAGGAAGTAAATCCGAAAAAGACGTCAGGAAAATAACCCCGATTGTCGAAAAAGTGAATGAATATTATACGCAGTATCAGTCTCTTAGTAATGACGAATTGCGTCATAAAACAGTAGAGTTCCGCGAGCGTATCAAAACGCACCTCACCGATATAGACAACAAAATAAGTGCCCTGAATGCCGATGCGGAGGCATTGCCACCAACAGACCTGTTGCAAAAAGACAACATCTACAAACAGGTTGACGAACTCAAAAAAGACCGCGACAAAGAAAT
The DNA here is from genome assembly GCA_047601605.1 of Niabella sp. Lineage (GTDB taxonomy): Bacteria > Bacteroidota > Bacteroidia > Chitinophagales > Chitinophagaceae > Niabella. Next base: position 289,148 of record JASGIU010000001.1, on the reverse strand, counting down.
CGAAAAAGCCCTGGAAGCTATACAGGCAGAGGCTTTTGCCGTGGTGAAGGAAACCGCCCGTCGTTTCAAGGACAATCCGGAAATGGTTTCTACCGCCACCGAGCTTGATCGGGAACTTAGCGTAAATCGCGAGAACATTACCATTGACGGCGATAAATCTATTTATAAAAATCAATGGACAGCTGCGGGCGGATCCGTTATCTGGAACATGGTGCACTACGATGTACAGTTAATCGGAGGTGCAGTGCTGCATTCCGGCAAGATTGCCGAAATGGCTACGGGTGAAGGTAAAACATTGGTGTCCACCCTGCCCGCCTACCTGAACGCATTGGCCGGAGAGGGCGTGCACATCGTTACGGTGAACGATTACCTGGCCCGTCGTGACCAGGAATGGAACGGCCCCATTTTTGAATGGCTCGGCCTGCGCGTGGACTGCATAGACAAATACCAGCCCAATAGCTTTGAGAGAAGGCAGGCTTATATGGCCGATATAACCTACGGCACCAATAACGAATTCGGTTTTGATTACCTGCGTGACAACATGGTACATTCACCAGATGAAATGGTGCAACGCAAGCACCACTTTGCCATGGTGGATGAAGTGGATAGCGTGTTGATTGACGACGCGCGTACCCCGCTTATCATCAGCGGCCCTGTTTCCAAGGGTGGTGACGACCAACAATATGACATCCTTAAACCGCGTGTAGAACAACTCTACCGCCAGCAGGAACAAATCGTTCGTCATAGTTTAAACGAAGCCAAAAAACTGATTGACAAAGGCGACGATGACCCCAAGACTGGAGGTTTGTTCCTCTTTCGTGCGCACAGGGGCTTGCCGAAATATGGCCCGCTGATTAAATATCTTAGCGAACCGGGCATCAAAGTAAAAATGCAAAAAGCAGAAAACTACTATTTGCAGGAGCAAGAAAAAAACATGCCCCTCGTGGATGCCGAACTGCTTTTCCGCATAGACGAAAAAAACAATTCCGTTGACCTGACCGAAAAAGGTTTGAGCGCCATCACCAAGTCTGGAGAAGACCCTAACTTTTTCGTATTGCCCGACATCAGCATAACCCTGTCGGAAATTGAAAAAAGCGACAAAGCCCCTGATGATAAGCTTAGGCAAAAAGAAGCGTTGCTGAATGATTATTCGCAAAAAGCCGACCGCATACACTCCGTGCAACAGTTGTTAAAAGCTTATGCCCTTTTTGAAAAGGACGATGAATATGTAATCATAGACGGTGCGATAAAAATCGTGGATGAGCAAACCGGACGTATCATGGAAGGCCGTCGTTATTCCGATGGTCTGCACCAGGCCATTGAAGCAAAGGAAAACGTGAAGATTGAGGCAGCTACGCAAACACACGCCACCATTACATTACAGAATTATTTCAGGATGTACCATAAGCTGGCGGGCATGACCGGTACGGCCGAAACAGAAGCTTCAGAATTATGGGACATCTATAAATTGGACGTGGTAACCATTCCTACCAACGTGCCTATTATCCGCGATGACAAACAGGATTTGGTTTACAAGACCAAGCGCGAAAAATATAAAGCCGTCATTGACGAAATAGAAGCACTACGCAACGCCGGGCGCCCCATACTGGTAGGTACCACTTCCGTAGAAATCAGTGAACTGTTGAGCCGTATGCTTCAACAAAAGAAGATACCGCACAACGTACTGAACGCGAAGCAGCACGCCCGTGAAGCACAAGTAGTAGCTGAAGCAGGTTTGGCAGGTGCTGTGACCATCGCCACCAACATGGCCGGCCGTGGTACGGACATCAAGCTCGGGCCGGGCGTAAAAGAGGCCGGAGGGCTTGCCATCGTAGGTACAGAAAGACATGAAAGCCGACGCGTCGACAGACAGTTGCGCGGCCGTGCCGGACGTCAGGGCGACCCGGGTAGTTCTCAGTTTTACGTTTCGCTGGAAGATGACCTCATGCGTATGTTTGGTAGTGAACGTATTGCCGGCATGATGGATAAACTGGGGTATAAAGAGGGTGATGTTATTCAACATAGCATGATTAGCAACAGCATTCAGCGTGCACAAAAAAAGGTTGAAGAAAACAACTTCGGCATCCGGAAGCGTTTGCTGGAATATGACGATGTAATGAATAAACAGCGTAACGCTGTTTATGAAAAGAGGAACCATGCTCTGTTTGGCGAACGCCTCTCTCTGGATATTGACAACGCTTTTGCGCTCGTGGCCGAAAGCCTGGCAAACTCGTTCAAAGAACAAGAAGACTTTGAAGGATTCAAACTGGCTTGTATCGTTAATTTTGGTATGGACACGACCATCGGTCAGGACGAATTCCTCAAAACTGATGCAAATAAGCTGTCAGATAAACTTTATGATGAGGCTATTGCCAGATATGACGAGCACAAACAGGAAATAGCCGGCAGTGCGGTACCGGTGTTCAAGAATATACGCATCACGCAAGGCAAGCACATCGAAAATGTTATCGTTCCCTTTACGGATGGCCGCAAAGTGGTAAATGCGCTTACGCCGCTTGACAAAACAATCGAAAGCAACGGACATGAGTTGATTTCCAGTATGGAAAAAACCATCACGCTGGCCGTTATTGACGATGCTTGGCGTGAGCATCTCCGAGCAATGGACGACCTCAAACAAAGTGTGCAAACCGCTTATCTGGAACAAAAAGATCCATTGGTGATTTACAAGGTAGAGGCTTTCCAGCTTTTCAATAATATGATCAGCACGCTCAACAAGGATATCATTTCCTTCCTTACGCAAGCCAACCTGCCCGTTCCGGAAGAACAGCAACGCAGCATCCGCGAAGGTCGCGAAGAAAAAACCGATTTGAGCAAAATGCGTGCAAACAAAGATCAGATTGACGCAGCCGGTGAAGACTATGCCGCCAACGAGCGCGACTATTTTGATCCTTCTGCCCCGCCTGTAAAACAGGAACCCTTAAGGGTTGGCCCCAAGGTTGGACGCAATGACCCATGCCCTTGTGGTAGCGGTAAAAAGTTCAAGCAATGCCACGGCAAAAATGCATAAATTATCAGCCCCCTTTATCGGGGGCTTTTTTGTAGATTGTAGGGTTGGCAAGTAAAACACAAGATGGATTTTTTTAATTACCTATGGCTTGATAAGCTGCCATTAAGATTCAAATAAGTTAGAATAATTTTTCCTTTAATACTTTCTGCATATATTGCTCATCAAAAGCTTTTACATGCAACAGATTCTCTTGCCGAAAATATGCTCAGGAACAAGCCTTTTGGGCAACCTGTACCGAGAACTGCCCTATACCGATAAGTTATCCATCGTAAAGGCATATATTGATGCATGTCCCGGTACGCCCACGTTTGACAGTGCCGGGAAATATGGGGCTGGGCTTGCCTTGCAGGAATTGGGCAAATGTCTGAAAGACCTTGGCATAAAACCCGGCGAGGTTTGGATAAGCAACAAACTTGCCTGGGTGCGTAAGCCGCTCACCACATCCAACCCTACTTTTGAAAAAGGCGTTTGGCACAACCTCAAATTTGACGCTGAACAAAAAATCAGCTATCAGGGCATCTTGGAATGTTACCGACAAGGAATCGAATTATTAGATGGATATACCCCGCAGTTTGTATCTGTACATGACCCAGATGACTACCTGCATGCTGCCACGAGCGAGGACGACTATAAACAACGTTATGAAGATATACTGGAGGCATACAGGGCATTGAACGACCTTAAAAAACAGGGAATGGTTATGGCCGTGGGCGTAGGTGCCAAGGATTGGCATAGTATAAAAAAAATCAGCGAAGACATTTCATTAGATTGGGCAATGATTGCCAACAGCTATACCATTTTTAACCATCCCAAAGACCTGATTGATTTTGTCGAAAGCCTTAGAAAAAAGGATATAACGATTATCAATTCAGCCGTTTTTCATGGAGGTTTTTTGATGGGTAGTGACTACTTCAATTATATGCCGCTCAGTCGCGAAAATCCTGCCCATGCAAAATACTACCAATGGCGTGATAAATTTAACGCATTATGTGCGGAACATGGTATTGAGCCTGCCGCTGCCGCTATTTACTTTGCCATGCACGTTCCCGGCGTCAGGAGCATTGCGCTAAACAGCAGCAATCCCGAGCGTGTCAGAAAAAATTTAGCTATGGCTGATTTACAAATTGACACAAGTTTTTGGCAAATCCTGAAAACCGCCGGGTTAATCGCAGCGGACTACCCTCATCTGTAATAAAATATCATCTATTGTGTCCTATTGCCCATAGTAGTACCACAATTGAACGGAGCGTCGCAAGTAAAGTCCAATAGTATTACTGAAGCTGGTCAATAAAAATTTTTAGTCACCAAACACCTGGTTGTGCTGTTCTTCCACACGGATGAACGTGGTACGCTTGGTAAGCTCTTTCAGTTTGGCCGCACCAACATACGTGCAGGTTGACCGAATACCACCAAGTAAATCCTTAACCGTTTCCGTCACGGGGCCACGATAGGGAATTTTAACGGTCTTGCCTTCCGATGCACGATAATTCGCTACACCGCCCGCATGTTTGTCCATCGCCGTTTTAGAACTCATGCCGTAGAAAAGCTTGAACATTTTACCATTCTCTTCCAACAGCTCGCCACCGCTCTCATCATGCCCGGCCAACATGCCGCCAAGCATCACAAAGTCTGCCCCGCCGCCAAAAGCCTTTGCCACGTCGCCGGGAACCTTGCAGCCACCATCCGAAATAATCTGTCCGCCCAAGCCGTGCGCCGCATCGGCACATTCTATGATAGCAGAAAGCTGGGGATATCCCACACCTGTCTTCACCCTCGTAGTGCATACCGAACCAGGGCCAATACCTACTTTGACAACATCCGCACCGGCCAGTAACAATTCTTCCACCATTTCTCCCGTTACAACATTGCCCGCAATAATTGTCTTATTGGGATACAATGCACGTGTTTCCTGTACAAAACTGACAAAATGTTCCGAATAGCCATTAGCAACATCAATACAAATGAAATCAATTCCGGGATGAGCAGTCAAAAGATTCTTTAATTTTTCGGCATCGGCCTTTCCCGTTCCGGTACTAACTGCAATATATTGGAATATTTCATCTGGTTTTCCTGACAAAAAACGACTCCATTCCTCTAATGAATAATGCTTGTGTATCGCGACCATTATCTTTTCTGCTAGAAGAGCTTGCGCCATCTCAAAAGTCCCAACTGTATCCATATTGGCGGCAATAATAGGAACGCCCTTCCAATGCTTTTTTGAATGCAAAAAAACAAACTCCCGCTCAAGATCAACAGCCGCACGGGTTTTAAGAGTGGAACGCTTTGGACGTATCATCACATCTTTAAAGCCCAGCTTTATTTCATATTCTATTCGCATGACAATTATTTTATACTGACTAAGTTAATATATTAGAAAGATTTTGAAAAGATAAATTAGATATATCTGCCCCCATTGCTTGAACCTGTATATTGCCCCATGTCAAGTTTTTTGCAATTACCGTTCTCTTTCTTGGCCATAAATTATATAACGCAAAAAGGGCCCCTTTTACGTGATGTAAAAGGGGCCCTTGATAGATACGGCGGCTACCTACTCTCCCGCATTTCTTTGCAGTACCATCGGCCATGGGGGTCTTAACTTCTCTGTTCGGTATGGGAAGAGGTGGGCACCCCCGGCACAGCCACCATAAAAAATTCAGGACCAACGGTCTCCAACCAACGGCCCAATAAGTTAACATAAAGGGAAAAAACACCGGAAGAGCAACCAACAATTAATAAAATTAAAGCGTACGGGCAATTAGTACCGCTCGGCTTTGGTGTTGCCACCTTTACACCTGCGGCCTATCGACGTCATAGTCTCTGACGGCCCTTAAAAGTAAACTCATCTCGGGAAAGGTTTCGCGCTTAGATGCTTTCAGCGCTTATCCTGCCCGTACTTAGCTACCCGGCACTGCACCTGGCGGCACAACCGGTACACCAGCGGTACGTACGACCCGGTCCTCTCGTACTAAGGTCATGCTCCCTCAATTTACTGACGCCCACCACAGATAGGGACCGAACTGTCTTGCGACGTTCTGAACCCAGTTCACGTGCCACTTTAATCGGCGAACAGCCGAACCCTTGGGACCTTCTCCAGCCCCAGGATGTGACGAACCGACATCGAGGTGCCAAACCTCCCCGTCGATATGAGCTCTTGGGGGAGATCAGCCTGTTATCCCCGGAGTACCTTTTATCCTTTGAGCGACGGCCCTTCCATGCAGAACCGCCGGATCACTTTAGCCGGCTTTCGCCCCTGCTCGGCCCGTTTGCCTCACAGTCAAGCCCCCTTTTACTAATGCGCTCTGCTCACGATTACCAACCGTGATGAGGGGACCTTTGCAAGCCTCCGTTACTCTTTGGGAGGCGACCACCCCAGTCAAACTACCCGCCACGCACTGTCCCCCGCAGGGGGTTAGGCCCTAGATCAAAGAAGGTTGGTATTTCAACGTCCGCTCCGCGACGGCTGGCGCCGCCGCTTCGTAGCGTCCCAACTATGCTACACATCCGTAATCCAAGACCAATGCGAAGCTGTAGTGAAGGTTCACGGGGTCTTTCCGTCCCGTGGCGGGTAACCGGCATCTTCACCGATACTACAATTTCACCGGGCTCGTGGAGGAGACAGCGTTCAACTCATTATACCATTCGTGCAGGTCGGAACTTACCCGACAAGGAATTTCGCTACCTTAGGACCGTTATAGTTACGGCCGCCGTTTACCGGGGCTTCGGTCAGAAGCTTTGACTCGCGTCGAACATCCTTCCTTAACCTTCCGGCACCGGGCAGGTGTCAGGCTCTATACGTCATCTCTCGATTTTGCAGGGCCCTATGTTTTTGTTAAACAGTTGGTTGAACCATTTTACTGAGACCACCCAGAAGGTGGTACGCTTTATCCCGAAGTTACAGCGTCAATTTGCCTAGTTCCTTCTCCACGGCTCACCCGAGCGCCTTAGAATACTCATCCCGTCCACCTGTGTCGGTTTGCGGTACCGGCCGCCGTGCTCGCTTTTCTTGGAAGCGACCTCGCCAATGCGCCTCTCCCGAAGGATCCGCTCGGCTAATCCGTCAGCCTGTTTGGCTACGTCGCTCCGTCGCTTTCATTGCACGGCGGGCGCAGGAATGTTGACCTGCTTCCCATCACCTTCCCCCTTCGGGTGCGGCTAAGGACCGGGCTGACCCTGATCCGATTAACGTTGATCAGGAACCCTTGGACTTTCGGCGACAAGGTTTTTCACCTTGTTTATCGTTACTTATGCCTACATTTTCTTTTGAAACCGCTCCAGCACGCGTCGCCGCGCGCCTTCTGCGCCGTTTCAATGCTCCCCTACCGATGTGCCACCTGGTGGCCATCATAGGGCTTCGGTTCGTGGTTTGATACCCGATCATTTTCCGCGCGGGGCCTCTCGACCAGTGAGCTGTTACGCACTCTTTAAATGAATTGCTGCTTCCAAGCAAACATCCTGGCTGTTATAGAAGCCCCACATCGTTTGACTAACTTAACCACGTATTGGGGACCTTAGCCGCTATTCTGGGTTATTTCCCTCTCGGCCACGGACCTTAGCGCCCGCAGCCTCACTCCCGGCAATCATCTGGCAGCATTCGGAGTTTGTCAGGGTTTGGTAGGCGGTGAAGCCCCCTAGCCCAATCAGTAGCTCTACCTCTGCCAGACTCGCGCACCGAGGCTGTTCCTAAAAACATTTCGGGGAGAACGAGCTATCTCTCAGTTTGATTGGCCTTTCACCCCTACCCACAGGTCATCGCAAGACTTTTCAACGTCAACGCGTTCGGCCCTCCAGTGCGTGTTACCGCACCTTCAGCCTGCCCATGGGTAGATCACAAAGTTTCGCGTCTGCCCCCACTGACTAGGCGCCCTGTTCGGACTCGCTTTCGCTGCGGCTCCGTTCCTTCGAACTTAACCTCGCCAGTGAGGAGCAACTCGTAGGCTCATTATGCAAAAGGCACGCCGTCACATATCGCTATGCTCCGACCGCTTGTAGGCGCACGGTTTCAGGTACTATTTCACTCCGTTGTCCACGGTTCTTTTCACCTTTCCCTTACGGTACTGGTCCACTATCGGTGTCTGAGGAGTATTTAGCCTTGCCGGATGGTGCCGGCAGCTTCAGGCAGGATTCCTCCGGTCCCGCCCTACTCAGGATACCGCTCGTCCACATCAATTTACGCCTACGCGGCTTTCACGCCCTGTGGCCCCCCTTTCCAAGGGGTTCAGCTTGATGATGTTTTCTAAACGCGGTCCTACAACCCCTGGGCGGCACGCCGCCCAGGTTTGGGCTCTTCCCCGTTCGCTCGCCACTACTTGGGGAATCATTGTTATTTTCTTTTCCTCTCCCTACTTAGATGTTTCAGTTCAGGAGGTTGGCCCCCATCGCTGGGTGCTGTACCTTCAGTACAGCGGGTTGCCCCATTCGGAGACCCGGGGATGTAGCGCTCGTGTGCAGCTCCCCCCGGCTTATCGCAGCTTACCGCGTCCTTCGTCGCCTCTCAGACCCAAGGCATCCACCGTACGCCCTTAATTGCTTTAAAAAAGTTGTTCACAACTTGATTAATATGAGGCCAGCATCGCTGCTGGACTTGTTTTTAGTTTGTTGTAGTTGTTACCCGACCACATTCAGTCAGACCTGCCATAAATCATTACAGCGTCCTGTTCAAAATTGTGATCGTGTCTGTTAGGTACTCTCCTAACATTTTTTCCCAATATGTCAAAGAACTTTAATTAATGCGGAAACATGCAAATTTGAAAACGTGCAAATGACCCCACTAATCGAAGTTGATAATCCGGCTTCGAGCCAGGTAAACACCTCCCAGGTATTATCAATAATAAAAAGAACTCATTTCCACACTTCCGCACTATCCCAATGCTCACATCTTTTGTGGAGGATATCGGAGTCGAACCGATGACCCTCTGCGTGCAAGGCAGATGCTCTAGCCAACTGAGCTAACCCCCCCGTGTACCCGGGCCGACAGCTACCGGCCAATAGCCGCCAGCTTGGTAGACCCGACCAGATTTGAACTGGTGACCCCTACATTATCAGTGTAGTGCTCTAACCAGGCTGAGCTACGGATTTGTTTCTGTAGCCCACTTGCCAGCGGGTTTACATCCAAGAACCTAAAAGAACTAAATAAGTTTGAAAGAGTGGGAAACAACAGCACCGGTAAGCCCTTGTGCTCTAAAAAGGAGGTATTCCAGCCGCACCTTCCGATACGGCTACCTTGTTACGACTTAGCCCCAATTACCAGTTTTACCCTAGGCGGCTCCTCTCGGTTACCGACTTTAGGTACACCCGGCTTTCATGGCTTGACGGGCGGTGTGTGCAAGGTCCGGGAACGTATTCACCGTATCATTGCTGATATACGATTACTAGCGATTCCAGCTTCACGCGGTCGAGTTGCAGACCGCGATCCGAACTGAGACGGGGTTTTTGGGATTCGCTCCACGTCGCCGTGTCGCAGCCCTTTGTCCCCGCCATTGTAGCACGTGTGTAGCCCTGGGCATAAAGGCCATGATGACTTGACATCGTCCCCTCCTTCCTCGCGTCTTACGACGGCAGTTTCACTAGAGTTCCCAGCGTTACCTGATGGCAACTAGTGATGGGGGTTGCGCTCGTTGCGGGACTTAACCCAACACCTCACGGCACGAGCTGACGACAGCCATGCAGCACCTTGCTTTGTGTCTATTGCTAGAAATACCGCTTTCACGGCACGGCACTCGCATTCTAGCCCAGGTAAGGTTCCTCGCGTATCATCGAATTAAACCACATGCTCCACCGCTTGTGCGGACCCCCGCCAATTCCTTTGAGTTTCAACCTTGCGGTCGTACTTCCCAGGTGGGATACTTAATGCTTTCGCTCAGACACTTATTGTGTATCACAAATGTCGAGTATCCATAGTTTAGGGCGTGGACTACCAGGGTATCTAATCCTGTTTGATCCCCACGCTTTCGGGCCTCAGCGTCAATATATGCGTAGCCAGCTGCCTTCGCGATCGGTGTTCTATGTCATATCTAAGCATTTCACCGCTACATGACATATTCCGCTGGCCCCCACAATATTCAAGGCCCATAGTATCAACGGCAGTTCCCGGGTTGAGCCCGGGGATTTCACCGCTGACTTACGGGCCCGCCTGCGCCCCCTTTAAACCCAGTGAATCCGGATAACGCTCGCACCCTCCGTATTACCGCGGCTGCTGGCACGGAGTTAGCCGGTGCTTATTCATATGGTACCGTCAGACGGCCTGGAAAGGCCTTTTTTCGCCCCATATAAAAGAAGTTTACAACCCAGAGGGCCTTCGTCCTCCACGCGGCATGGCTGGTTCAGGCTTTCGCCCATTGACCAATATTCCTTACTGCTGCCTCCCGTAGGAGTCGGGCCCGTGTCTCAGTGCCCGTGTGACTGGTCGTGCTCTCACACCAGTTAATGATCGTGGACTTGGTGGGCCGTTACCCCGCCAACTATCTAATCATACGCACACCCGTCTCCCAGCGTGTCGCCACTATAATACCGGCGAGATGCCCCGCCGGTATGTCACGGGGTATTAATCCAAGTTTCCCTGGGCTGTCCCCCACTGAGAGGAAGGTTGTGTACGTGTTCCGCACCCGTTTGCCGGTCGCCGGCGGGCCGAAGCCCCCGCTGCCCCTCGACTTGCATGTATTAGGCCTGCCGCTAGCGTTCATCCTGAGCCAGGATCAAACTCTCCGTTGTAAATGAGTTTGATTTGCTGACTAGTTTTCTTTGCTCCAAAGAGAAAATCAACGTGTCAAAAAATCCAATGTTATCTGCTTTTCGACCTACCTTTTCGTGTTAACGGTTAATATTCATTAACCGCTAACGAATTGTGCTATTGCTTCCAAACTTTCAAAGAACTTTATATCAATCAATGATTAATATTTGCCGATAACCGTGGCTGCGAACCACCAGGCCCTGACGCCCGTCATCACTATATCTTTTTGAAGAACTCCGCCGGCATCCCGCCGTGCCGCTTATTTTGGGACTGCAAAGGTAATGCCTTTCCAACAAACCACCAAAAAAAATTGAAAAATTCGAGAAGAACTGCGCCCATATTTCTATTAAACGGGCGGCGAAGATACAACCAAAATTTCAAATTCAGCGATAATTTTTAAGAAAATTATTTTTATCAATAATTGCTGAATAGATGGAGAATAAGCGGAATACAAATATATTTTGTATTCATTATTTTATTGAAATTATGCATCTTTAAAAGATACATTTTCAGAGAACTATACCGTTTTTTTCAAACGCGGATGCAAATATACGAGTGTTTTTTAAAGTACCAAACATTTTCATGTCTTTTTTTAAATTTTCATAATCTTGCTGTACTTGCTACATAAAAAATAAAGGAATGTGGGGTTAGCCGAAACACCACCCCTCTCCCCTTCTATTTAAGAAAATCATCATCTCAACTCCTTGATCCTGATATTCCTGAATTTCACTTCCGAACCATGCCCTAAAAACCCGATATGACCCTTTGGATTCAGTAACCCCGGATGTTGCTTATGATCTGCTGTCTGCGTGCCGTTTTTAGAAGCTTCGCGGATATTTCCATCCAAAATGGTTGTGCCGTTCAGGGTTATTTTAATATGATCCCCATTGGCAATCACCTCCTGGTAATTCCATTCGCCTGTAGGTTTCAGGAATCCTGTTTTTGCGGGAATAACGCCATACACCGAACCATGATACTGATACTGTTCCAGATCTTTGTAGATTGGGGCATCATTGTCGAGGATTTGCAGTTCCATACCTTCGTAAGCAGCATCTCCTTCCATCGGTGTGCGAATACCCAACCCGTTATTAGCTCCCGGTGTAAGCATAAACTCGAAGCGGAATATAAAATTACCAAACTCATCTTTGGTATAAAGGTTTCCCCCGAAGCTGTTGCTGGGGTGCATTACTATATTACCGTCTTCCAGTATATAGTCTTTGGTATTTCCTGTCCATGCGTGCATGTTCGTTCCGTCGAATAGTGTTTTAAAGCCTTCCTTTTCCTCCTCTTTCGAAAGTTTGAAAGGTTCGGGGCGGGGAATTTCCTTTATATAAATATCGCGGTAAGCCACTTTGCTGCCATGTGCCTGGAGCTCGATCTGCTCCATCGGGAAAATGGGCTGCGACCTGTCCCAATAGTTTTCCAGGATCACATTATCCACCACTAAATCGCCGTTAAGCCAAACCGAAACGCGGTCACCGATCATTTTGATGCGGAAGGTATTCCATTCCCCTAATTTCAAATCGGAAACTTTCAACGGTTTGCTTTGATTAACCTGATTATTGTACAAACCTCCTGAACCTACCTGCGCTCCGACATTTACACGGGAAGTATCCCATATCTGCACCTGCGGCGTACCTCTCAGGTAAATGCCTGCATCAGGCTCACTGCCGGGATATAATTTCCAGTCAACCAACATTTCGAAATCGCCGTATTGTTTATCGGTACAAAGATTATCTCCATGCCCGGTAAAAACCAGCGCTCCGTTTTCAACGATCCAGTTAGACACGGCTTCTTTATCGGCTTTTTGTTGTGCCGCAGCCAGATCTTTCTTACTCATTTTAGCGCGTTCAATTGGATTTTTTACCAGTCCCTTCCATCCATCGAGGTTCTTACCGTTGAATATCGAAACAAATCCTCCATCTTTCTTGTTTTCGGCAAGATATTTATCGATGGATTGCCGCTGATAGCCCGCATCGGGATTACTTAGTGTTTGTTTCACTTTGTTCAGTATGGTTGTTGTAGCCTGACCCGCAAAAGCCGGGTTGTTCAATGCCAGGTTCATGGCTGCCACAGCTGCATTTTCTTTTACCGTAGCATTGTCCAGGTAATTGCCAGCCAACAGCATTGCCTGATAGGTATTGGTTGCTCCCAGCAAACGAAGAATAGTATTTCTCTGATTATCATTTACCGATAATTCCAACGCATCGCGCAGGAAAAGGTATTTTACTGCGCCTGTTTGATTGGAGGAGGAGATCTTTTCGATAATGGCATTCACCGCTGCCGCCTTTTCGTTTGTACTGGCAGTATTACGTGCTATGTCCAGCAAAGGATAAATAGCGTCGAACGCTTTCCATGTATCCAGGGCTTCGATAACAGCTGTTTTGTTCGCGCCTGTTCCGGTTGCGTATGCCTTCGTCAGTATATCCATTGCTGAAGCATCCCCGCTGTTGGCAAGTAGCTTATAATAAAGCTGTTTTTTGGACGACGGCTTCATTTTATCTGATACTAACTGGATTTGTTTGGATGCCGGGAGATTTGCCAAAGCAGCATTGGCCGCGTCCTGCAGGCCGGGTATATAAGTTGCATCAGACTGTTCGAGCAATGTGAAGATATCCGGGAGGTTTTTATCGGTAACTACCGACTTCAATGTTTTTGCGGCTTCGGCTTTTATTGCCGCATTGTTATCAGACATCTGCTTATACACCAGGTCGTACTGGCTCTCCATTTTGCGGGAGGCGATGAGTTGCAGAATGGCTTTTTTACCCTCGTCTCCACAATCATCGAAAGCCGATGACAAGAGAGCCGAAATGTCATCTTTAGAGGTTGATAGGGCCTCTGCTGCCTTAGCAACTGTAGCAGAATTATCACTTTTCAGCAAACCGCCCAAAGAAGCCAAAGCCTCTTTGCCACTTGTTTTAGCCAACGAACGAATGACTGCTGTTTGCAGCATATCGTTATCGGTACGAAGCAGGCGCGACAGGTCAGAAACATTAGCTGCTTTTCCCTGGCTGCCTAACCAATAGGCGATAGCTGTTTGGATACCGGGATTGGAGGAGCGAAGATTTTTTAATAACAATTTCATTGTCTTGCTATCCGCGTTAGTGCCATAACCGGCCAGCAATGAGGTTAACAGTGAAGCATTGCCACTTTTCAATGCTGTTTCCAACAACTTTGCTTTGTTCTGTCCCGGCAGGTTGGATAAAATATTCATGGAAGCGATCTGCAACCCTGAGTTCTTAGATGCAGTTGCAGCTTTATACAGCAGGTCCGCATTACGTTGAACGGTTTTGGTATCCGAAGCAGAAAGTTTGTTCAGTAAATCCAGGTACGCCCCGGTAGCATTCTGTTTACCATAAACATAGTTTTCTTTCACTGCCACTGCCTGCAGAACGGGCAATGCTTTTGAAGAACCAAATTTCCCTAAGGCGGTATAAACAGCCCCTTGCAATACGGGATCGGATGTTTTGGATAAAGTTTCTAACAATGCCGGTTCAATATTATCGGCACGTGTTTGCAATAACGCATTTACTAATTGGGTGCGCAGCTTATCGGCTGTTGCAGCAGCCAATGCAGTTGCCAGAGCGGCATCCGCCTTGCGGGAATTAAAATGAGCTAATGCCTGTGAGGCAGGACCGGCCAGCCTTTCGTTATTCAGCAGCGGAACCAGCACATCCATTTGTTTTTCAGTTCCGATTTGTTCGAGCTGGCGGATCAATAGTGCTTTGATCTCGTCATTAACCGGCATATTCAATGCTTTTGCAAATGTAGCTGCGGCCATTTCACTTTTGGCAGCATCGTTCGCCACAAAGTTGGTCCATCCACTGATGGCGTAATCCATCGCTTCGTTACTCTTGTCGCCGGGAGGGTTCAACCTTCCTATCAGGTTCAGCAAACCTTCTTCTCCCGTAGATACGAGATCGGTCATAAGCTGATTATACTGCGGTTGATGCTGTGCCGGCAATTGTGCCAGCACATCAGCTACAATGGTTGTCTTTGCCCTGTTCTGAGGTGCCTGTGCCATAACAATTACCGATAACAGCAGGCTAACGAACAGACAGGATATATATTTAAGTTTATGTTTCATTATCGTATTACAATTTTAAATGTTCCAGGGCGAACGGGTTGTCTGGTTGATTAAACGGTTGGCTTCAGCGTCATTAATAAATTCCTGCTTTAGCGGGTCGAAATTTAATGTGCGGTTCAATCGCAAAGCAGCGGCGCCCATGTTTACAATAGTACAGGAATGGTACCCGTTCATTTCGTTCAACGCAAATTTCTGACGGTTGCGCACACAGTCAATAAAATTCACGTTCTGAGGTTCCGGTTCAGGGAAGTCAGCTAATTTCTTTTCCCAATTGGGAATATCGCAAACGAAGTTTTTATAAACATTACCCTTGGGACCTGCGATATAAGGCGTATCGGGATTTCCATAATCTCCGCCCCATAAAACGATCTGGCAGCCATCTTCATAAGTATAAGTTATGGAGCGCCATGTGCCAACGGCATCGGGATTTTGTTGCGGTGCGTCAACCTCCACTTTCACGGGCGATGCATTATCTTTCCCCAACAGGTATTGTACAGGATCTATATAATGTTGTCCCATATCGCCCAATCCGCCTGCATCATAATCCCAATAACCGCGAAAAGTAGTGTGCACACGGTGCGCGTTATAGGGTTTGTACGGCGCGGGGCCTAACCACATATCGTAATCCAGTTCCTGCGGAACGGGTTCCGGCTCCAGGTGGTCTTTGCCCACCCAGTAAAATTTCCAGTCGAACCCGGTATGTTTACTGATGGTTACTTTAAGGGGCCAGCCTAACAGGCCGCTGTCTATAAGCTTTTTCAATGGCTTCACGGGAGTGCCCAGGCCATAAAACTGATCTGTAAAACGGAACCACGTATTCAGCCGGAAGATATTGCCATGCTGTCTGATGGCTTCCATCACACGCTTACCTTCTCCGATAGTGCGTGTCATGGGCTTTTCGCAAAAAATATCTTTACCCGCCCTGGCAGCCTCTACCGACATGATGCCGTGCCAGTGTGGTGGTGTGGCAATATGCACGATATCCACGTTTTTGTCGAGAATAAGATCGCGGAAATCGTGGTATAAATTGATCTTATCTTTTACGAGCGCTGCAGCTCCTGACAGATGTTTCTTATCTACATCGCACATGGCCACCACCCGGGTACCATCATAAGGGATATGGTTTCGCCCCATACCGCCGACACCGATGATGCCTTTGGTTAACTGATCGCTCGGGGCTATAAAACCTCTTCCCAATACACTGCGGGGAACGATCGTAAACAGACTTAACCCTCCGGCTATTTTTAGAAATTGTCTTCTGTTTGTCATTTTGGATGAATAATTATATGGTAAATTGATTATGTATTTTCGATATGGACTTCCAAACAAATGTACTTAAAAAGCAAATTATGCTACTTATTAATTTCTTTCTCATTGGCTTCATAACCAATAATCAAAAACCCATTGCTCGCAAGTGGCAATAGTTGCCCAAAAGTCTCCTACAATCCTACAAAAAGCCATCACCCAAGAAAAAGACATTGCATAAAAAAGCCCGCCAGCGTTAAAATGCTGGCGGGCGAAAGCGGAGAGAGAGGGATTCGAACCCCCGGACCTGTTACAGTCAACGGTTTTCAAGACCGCCGCATTCGACCGCTCTGCCATCTCTCCGCGGCAAATATAGTTGTGGCTCATCATTTAAAAAAATCATTTTAAATTTTTTGTTCAAGTTTTTTTTCGTATTGAAAATGTCATCCGTGCAAGGTAGGATGACGAGGAAGAACAGTTTACCTGACGAGTAAAGAAGAAAGGCAGATGATTGCAAAACTCAATTCAATCCCCTGTATTCATTAGGTGTATAACCCACCCTCTTTTTGAAAAGGCGTGAAAAATGTTGCGGATATTTAAACCCCATTTCAAATGCAATCTCGTTAATGGTTTTGTCATTATCAAAAATCTTGTTTTTGGCAACATCAATGATTTTGTTCTGAATGTATTCCTGTGCAGATTTTCCAGTTTCTTTTCGTATCAAATCACCAAAATAATTGGCGGATAAGTTCAGCTCATCGGCACACCAGGCAACAGAGGGCAGGCCTGTTTCTGTGGGCTTGTCTGATGAAAAATAACCGTTCAATAAGTTCTCAAATTTTTCCAAGATACCTTTATTGACGTTTTCACGGGTTATAAACTGACGGTCATAAAACCGTTCGCAGTAATTCAAAAAAAGTTCAATATTGGAAGCTATCAGTTTCTTACTATGTTTATCCACCGAATGCTGCAACTCCGCTCCTATTTTATAAAATAAATCAAAAACAAGTTCGCGCTCTTTTGCTGATAAATGCAATGCTTCATTAGTATTGTAGCTGAAAAAAGTATAATCATTTATGGACTTCGCAAGCGAAGTGCCACGTATCAGGTCGGGATGAAAAACCAACGCCAGCCCCGTTGGCTGATAATAATCGGTCTTATTCTCCACATCCACCACCTGGCCGGGAGCAAAGAATACCAATGTGCCTTCCTGATAATCATAATGGTGCTTTCCATACTTTAAATCCCCGCATACTACATCTTTCAGGATGATACAATACACCCCAAAATTCATTTTATGTCCGGTTCTTTTATCGGCTTTTGACAAATCAACCACACTGACGAGCGGATGCTGTGTTTCGTGATTATTAAAGGCGTTGTACTCGCTTATTGTATCAAAATTTTTCACCCGTTCCATTGTCGCCATAATTGATGTAACACAAATTTAAACATTTTAAAAGAGGCATAATCTCATCTCGTACCCCATCAGTAATATTGGTAGAAAAAGCAGTAATCCATATACCAAAAGCCCAGATTCCAGTTATGAAATTTGCATTAATAAATAAATTGTCTTAAGTGTAGGATATAAATTAAATAGCTATGAATTACGTGAAATTAAATAACGGAGTAGAAATGCCAATTTTGGGGTTTGGCGTATTCCAAGTACCCGATGCTTCAGAATGTGAAAAGGCAGTAATAAATGCCATCGAGAGCGGCTACCGCCTACTGGATACAGCAGCATCTTATCTGAATGAAGCTGCCGTAGGCAACGCCATTAAAAACAGTGGCATTGCAAGGGAAGAACTCTTTGTAACTACAAAGCTATGGGTGCAGGACACAGGCTATGAAAAGACAAAAACAGCCATTCACAAATCGTTAGAAAGGTTACAGTTGGACTACTTGGATTTATACCTTATCCACCAACCTTACGGCGACATATTCGGCTCTTGGCGGGCAATGCAGGATTTATACCACGAGGGGAAAATAAGGGCTATCGGCGTTGCCAATTTCCACCCGGACAGGATAATGGATTTGATTATAAACAGTGGCTTTACACCCGCCATCAATCAAATCGAAACCCACCCATTCCACCAGCAGATTGAAACGCAAAAGTTCTTAGAAGCAAATAATGTTCAAATCCAATCATGGGCGCCATTTGCAGAGGGCAAGAACAATATCTTTCATAATGAAATATTAACCGCCATTGCAAGTGAGCATAACAAAAGTGTAGCGCAGGTTATCCTTCGCTGGCTTAAGCAGAGAGGCATTATAGTCATTCCAAAATCAGTTCGTAAAGAGCGGATGCAGGAAAACTTCGACATTTTCGATTTTGATCTTACTGCCGGAGATATGCAGCAAATAAGTTCCTTAGACACCAATTCAAGCCTGTTCTTTGACCACAGAGACCCCGAAAAAGTAAAATGGATTAGCGAAAGAAAGCTGAACACCTGATTACCTAAGTATAAGAGATACCATAACCAATACAAAGAAATTCAGCATGTTTATTATAATTCTCACCTATAAAAAAACGCTTACAGAGGTTGACAAATTCGGCAAGGAACATCTTGCTTTCCTGTCCAAATTCTTTGAGGCAGGAAAGTTCATTGTTTCCGGTCGCAGGAATCCAAGAACCGGGGGCGTTATCATCGCCCATGATGTAACACGGGAGCAGTTGGACGACATTATCAAAGAAGACGCTTTTTATCAAAACGGGCTTGCGGACTACGATATTATAGAGTTTACGCCTGTTAAATATCAGGAAGCATTTAAGGTATTTGTAACGGATTAAAAACAAAAAAAAGATATGGAAAATTCAAATTTCAACCGTCGGAAATTCATTACTACCGGTGCATTGGCAACCTCGGCAATGGCTTTGGGAACATTAGGGTTTGCGCAAAACCATAATGCAGGAATGGACAATGATAAAAATTCAAAAAATACAGATATGGAAACAAAACTTCCGACAAGAAAATTAGGTTCGCTCGAAGTTTCGGCTTTGGGCTATGGCGCAATGAACTTTGTTCACGCTTACGGTACACCTATAAAGGATAAAAATGTAGGTATCAAAACTATCCGGCACGCTTATGAACAAGGCATCCGGCTTTTTGACAGTGCCGAAGTTTATGGACCTTTCACCAGCGAGGAACTGGTCGGCGAGGCACTGAAAGATATTCGTAAAGAGGTAGTGGTAAGCACAAAGTTTGGTTTCGATATTACACCAGAGGGTAAAGTGCTTGGAAAGAACAGCCGCGCCAAACATATCAAACAGGTTTGTGAGCAATCGCTACGCAGGTTAAAAACAGATTACATAGACCTTTTTTGTCAGCACCGTATTGACCCGAATGTTCCGATTGAAGATGTAGCAGGCGCAGTGAAAGACCTTATCAAAGAGGGAAAAGTAAAACATTTTGGATTGTCGGGAGCAGGAGAAGCTACCATTCGCCGTGCCCATGCTGTACAGCCCTTGACAGCCGTACAGAACCACTATGCTTTTTGGTCAAGACAGCCCGAAGTGGAAGTGCTGAAAACCTGCGAAGAATTGGGTATTGGTTTCGTGCCCTGGGCTCCTTTGGGAATGGGTTATTTAACAGGCACGGTATCCGCCGAAACGGAATATTTACCTCACGATTTGCGATCAACAGGAGGCTTCCCCCGATTTACAGTTGAGGCAAGACGTGCAAATTGGGGTGTAATCAATCTCTTAAACAGTGTGGGTAGGGAGAAAGGAGTAACCTCAGCGCAGGTTGCTTTGGCGTGGTTGCTTGCTCAAAAACCATTCATCGTACCTATTCCTGGTACAACCAAAATAGCACACCTGAATGAAAATATATCTGCTCTTGACGTTGTATTGACCAGGCAGGATTTAAAAACGCTGAATGATGGTTTTGCCAAAATGAACATAGAGGGTGCATTCTCGGGCACATCACAAATGGCTGCAATGGATTTGGGAGAGCAGGAAGGAACCACTTCTAAGGGAGGACACGGATTATCGCCTTTGCCTAAATAAGATTTGCCGTACTTACTAACAGATTAATTTCTTACAATGATTTTATCCAAGATACATACAAAAAGCATCATGAATAAGCGCAGTAGTTTATTGGCTACCTTATTTTTTGAAGCTCTAACCTTTAATGTAAATGCCCAAAAACCTTTGGTCATTGAGAAGCAGGGAAGTTTTGCAGCAGGTGGCACAGTAATCACAAGCCCCGGAAAATTTGACCCTATAAAACAAGGGGCATTCAATCCAGCACAGCCCGACCCCACAGGGCAAACACTTCACGGCGACCACGCTGCCGTATTTTACCAAATCCCGGTAAAAGCTAAAAAATATCCATTGGTGTTTTGGCATGGTCATGGCCAGACTTCACGTTGCTGGCAAACCACGCCTGACGGACGGGAGGGATTTCAGAATATATTTCTTCGCCGGAAATTTCCGGTTTACCTGATAGACCAGCCTGGACGGGGTGGTGCAGCAAGACGTACCAAATCCGCAACCATTGATGCCACACCCGATGAACAACTTTGGTTTGGCATTTTCCGTATGGGCGAGTACCCCAATTTTTATCCGGGTGTACAGTTCTCAAATGACCCGAAAGCCTTAGACCAGTTTTTCCGTCAGATGGTTCCCAATACTGCGCCTTTTGATGCAACGGTAAACGTTGATGCCGTTAGTGCCGTATTTGACACCATTGGTCAGGGTATTTTGGTTACACACTCCCAAAGTGGCGGCATGGGTTGGCGCACAGCCCTTAAAAATAAAAACGTAAAAGCGGTAGTCGCCTACGAGCCTAACGGGGAGTTTATATTCCCCGATGGGGAAGCTCCCAAAGCCATACAGGTAGCCGGGCGTACCATTACACCGCCGAGCGTTCCCATGTCCGAGTTTTTGAAGTTTACCAAAATCCCGATAATTATATATTACGGAGATTACATATCGGATGCCTCAACCAACAATCCCGGACAGCAACAATGGCGGGCTTTTTATGAAGTAGCAAAGCAATGGCGCGATGCAGTAAACAAACACGGTGGCGATGTTACCTTTGTCCACCTGCCGGATATAGGCATAAAGGGCAATACGCATTTTCCGTTTTCCGATTTGAACAATGTACAGATTGCTGATTTACTTTCTGAATGGTTAAAGCAAAAGCGGTTAGATTAAACAGTTAAAAGTAATATTAATGAAAATGATCACAACATTCATTCACATATTAGCATTAGTTCTTTTTACTTCATCTTGTAAAGAAGATATGCCAACAGCAACCGTTACAGAACCGACTATAAAATCAGAACGGACTTTAATCGTTTACCTGTCCCGTACCAAAAATACAAAAGTGGTAGCCGAAATTATCCATAAGGAAGTCGGGGGCAAATTAGTAGCGTTGGAACTGGAAACCCCGTACCCTGAAGATTATCAAACAATCGTCAATCAGGTATCAAAAGAAAATGAAACAGGCTTTTTGCCACCGCTTAAAACAAAAATTGACAGTATAGAAAAATACGATTTGGTATTTGTAGGCTTTCCCACCTGGGGCATGCAGTTGCCGCCACCAATGAAAAGTTTTTTAAAACAGTACAATTTAAGCGGTAAAACCATTGTGCCTTTTAATACCCATGCGGGCTATGGGGTGGGCAGCAGCTTTAAGACCGTAAAAGAACTATGTCCCAACAGTACCGTATTGGAAGGTTTCTCAACCAAAGGAGGCGTGGAACGGGACGGGATACTGTACGTTATGAAGGCTGAAAAAGAAAAGCAAGTACAAACGGAGGTTAAGAAATGGTTGCAGAAAATCGGATTGATAAAGTAAAAATCGTCAAAGCCTGTTTAATTCAAACTCCTGTATTCATTAGGCGTCATTCCTGTTTTTGCTTGAATAAGCGGGTAAAATGCTGTTGGTATTTAAAACCTAATTCGGTGGCAATATCATTGATATTTTTGAAAGCATCAACCATTTTGGTTTTAGCTTCGTCAATCAATCTTGTTTGTATATAATCCAGTGCTGTACTGCCTGTTTCCTTTTTGATAAGGTCGCCAAAATAATTAGGGGACAGATGTAATTGCTCCGCGCAATAGGCTACTGTTGGCAAACCTAAATTATAAGGTTTGTCCGATTTAAAGTATTCGCTCAGCAGATTTTCAAAACGTATCAGCATATCATTGTTTGCATTGCTTCGGGTAATAAATTGACGGTCATAAAAACGCATACAATAATTGAGCAAAAGTTCAATATTGGAAACAATCAGCGTTTTGCTATGCTTATCAATATTCTGTTCTATTTCTTCGGAAATTTTTTCCAAACAGGCAACGATTGTTTTACGTTCTTTCTTCGACAAATGCAGGGCTTCATTCACTTGATAAGAAAAGAAAGTATAATCTTTTATTTTTTTGCTTAATGATGTCCCTTTTATTAAATCGGGATGAAAAACTAAAGCATAACCAGAAGGTTTTGTAGCCACACCTTTACTATCAATACTATACACTTGTCCCGGAGAAACGAAAACCAACGTGCCGTCCTCATAGTCGTAAGGTTGGCAACCGTATAACATATCGCCACATTTTATATTCTTAAGAAATACGGCATAGACACCCATATACCGCCTGAAAAACTGAACGGCAGGCACTTCTTTAAAATTTACTACACTTACCAACGGATGCAATGTATCTACACCCATATAGTCATTGTACTGCTTTACGGCATCCATTCTTTCTACCTTTTCCATGCTAAAAGTAATTGTGTTACAAATTTAGCCAACAGAAGCACCTCCTTTACACATTTAAGGCAAAATCAGTAAAAGTGGTAAAAAGAACTGTATTTTGTATAAATCGGGGGCAAACTACATTGCCGAACTTTGCAATATCATTTACTATAAAAAGGAAAAGATATGACGAGTATAATATACAGTTTACTGCCTATGCTCATCTGTACACAGCTTTATGCCTGTAATGGAAATAATCCAACCATAGGAAATAATATTTCAAAAATGGACAGTATAAAAGTAAAAATAACCATTGGTCAAAAGACCGCAACAGCTATTCTGTACGATAATCCCACAAGTAAAGATTTTGTGGCATTGCTTCCGTTAACATTGGAAAAGGAGGATTATAACCGTACTGAAAAAATCAACTTGTTATCCCAAAAACTTACCTCAAAAAATGCATCCAGTGGATTTGACCCGTCAGTGGGAGATATTAACTATTATGAACCATGGGGAAATATCGCTTTGTTTTACAAAGATTTCGGGTATTCTAACGGATTGATTTCATTGGGAAAAATTACATCGGGATTAGAAGCCTTTGAAGTCAGCGGGACAGTAACAGCAAAATTTGAATTGGATTAATAACATCAAAAAATGAAAATGAAATCCATCATAACATCAATAGCATTTGCAATACTAACAGGAAGCTGCATTGCTTTTGTATCTTGCAATAACAATAAAAATCAAAATAATATGGAAACAAAAGTCCCCAAAATCAGCGATTTCCCAACGGGAGAAGAAAATACCGCATTTGCAAAATACTTTTCGGGCAAATCGTGGCTTGCGCCATTGACAAGCAACAAAGATTTGAATGTGCCGATGAACAATGTGACGTTTGAACCGGGAAGTCGGAACAACTGGCACAAACACACCGGTGGACAAATCCTTATTGCCGTTGGAGGTGCAGGCTATTATCAGGAACGTGGAAAGGCCGCTATTCGTATGAAGCCGGGCGATGTCATTGAAATTGTACCAAATGTAGAGCACTGGCATGGAGCAGCACCTGACAGTTGGTTTTCTCATATTGCCATTGCCTGCAATCCGCAGACCAATAAAAACATTTGGCTGGAGCCTGTTACCGATGAAGAATACACGGAAGCTGTAAAATAAGCAATAAAAAAAATCAGACGATGTATAAACACCGCTTTCTGAAATGGATATTGTTTTTTATTCTAATCATTAATTCAGAAATAATGAACGCACAAATAAATACACTAAATACACAGCAGAAAGGTTTGGCGGCCATTGCCGCCCTTACCGCAGTCGGCGATTTGGAAAAACTGAAAAACGAACTCAATACCGCATTGGACGCCGAGCTTACCATAAACGAAATAAAAGAAGCGTTGGTACAGCTTTATGCCTATTGTGGTTTTCCGAGAAGTCTGAATGCACTCGGCACATTCCAAACCATATTAGACGAAAGAAAAACCAAAGGAATTACGGATAAAGTGGGAAAGGAAATTGTAGTTGAAAATAACGTTCCTGACAAATACGAACAAGGCAGAAAAGTTTTGGAAACATTGACAAAAACGCCACAATCTAAACCGGCAAAGGGTTTTGGAGAATTTGCCCCACGTATTGACGCTTTTTTGAAAGAGCATTTATTTGCCGATATTTTCGTGAGTGATGTGCTTACTTTCCTGCAAAGGGAATTAATAACGATTTCTGCATTGGCTTCAATGTCGGGCACAGCAGGACAATTGCAAGCGCATATCGGAATGGGCATAAATACAGGGCTTACTGAAAATCAGTTAATACAGGCTTTTGACTTAATAGAAAAACATATCGGTAAGAAACAGGCAGACGAAGCAAAAAGCATTCTGTCGAAAACAGTATCTAAACAATAGTTCAAAATGAGCACCGAAAACACAAAATTTTCAGCCGAAGAATTGCAAAACATTGACAAAGCAGATGATTTGAAAATATCGTCATTTCGTGCGGACGGAGTTTCGTTTGGTACGCCTACCTGGATTTGGGAGGTAGTTGTAAATGGCGAATTATATGTTCGAGCCTATAATGGTGTTAATTCTCGTTGGTATCAATCAGCAGTCAAACAAAAAGCAGGTCGCATACATACAGCAGGTATGGTAAAAGATGTAATATTTGAAACGGTAAGCGGTAATATAAATGAACGAATTGACGAAGCCTACCGCAAAAAATACAATGGCAGTCCTTATCTCAATGCAATGATTAGCGAGAGGGCAAAAAAGGCTACAATAAAAGTAATCCCGAAACAGTAAGGAAAACGCAAACAATAACAGATAAAATATAAAGAGTATGATATTGAAAGAAAAATATACCTTGTCCAATGGATTAGAAATTCCGAAAATAGGGCTTGGCACTTGGTTTATAAGCGATGAAACAGTAGCACTGGCAGTCAAAGAAGCCGTAGCCATCGGTTACAGGCATATTGACACCGCACAGGCTTATGGCAATGAAAGGGGTATTGGCGCGGGCATTAAGGATTGCGGTATCAACAGAACCGATTTGTTTATAACCACAAAACTTGCAGCAGAAATAAAATCGTATGAACACGCGGTTAACTCTATTAACAATTCACTAAAACTATTACAACTTGATTATATAGACCTTATGATTATTCACAGTCCGAAACCGTGGGCGGAATATGGAGAAGAAAACCGTCATTTTGAGGGCAACCGTGAAGCGTGGCGAGCGTTGGAAGATGCCTATAAAGCAGGAAAACTACGGTCTATCGGAATTTCAAATTTCCAAATAGCAGATATTGAAAATATAGTTGCAGGCGGTACGGTAAAACCTATGGTAAATCAGATATTAGCTCATATCAGCAATACACCGTTTGAGTTGATAGACTATTGTAAACAGAACAATATCCTTGTAGAAGCCTATTCACCCATAGCACACGGAGAATTGATGAAAAATAAGGAAGTAGTAAAAATAGCCGAAAAATACAGTGTTAGTGCACCACAATTAGCCATCCGTTACTGTCTTGAATTAGGATTGTTGCCATTGCCGAAAACAGCCAATCCAAAGAATATGAAAAACAATGCAGACGTAGATTTTGAAATATCAGCAGAAGATATGGAAAGTTTAAAAAACATTGAACAAATAAAAGATTACGGCGAAGCAAGCAACTTTCCTGTTTTTTGGAAGTAGTTGGAAGTAGATTGAAAGAGAGTATAAAACAAATAACGATAAACTAATTGAAAGGGAGAATTTCTTGTTACCTCTTTTTTATGTTATATATCAATAATTCCGGATGGATGGGCGCGTATGAAGAAAAAGAAAGAGCCTAAAGAGAACAATAGTATAACTACTTTTCAGCGGAAACCATTAACATCATGGGACGACGAAACTCATCTTTCATATCGGAGATATTTTTCAGCATATCTTCACTTGGCACAGGTTCTTTCACCGACATTATCTTAAACCCTTGTTTTATAAGTTCATTCAGATATAAGCTGACAGTCCGATGATATTTTAATACTTTCTCTCCTAAAAACGAGGCATTCCGCTGCCCTTCCGAAAAGTAGTGGTCAACAGGCCAATACAGTTTATTACCTGCCTCATCATAAACCCAATCCTGACCACCCTCTGCCGTAAAAACAGGATGTTCAACAGAAAAGACAAAACTGCCGTTTGGTTTAAGCCAACGATATATGTTATGGACAAGCACATTGTATGACTGTATATAATGAAAGGCCAACGAGCTGAATACAACATCAAATGTTTCAACCGCAAATTCGGCATCTTCAAGTGCCATTTGCACATATTTAATACCCTCCAATTGATTGATGCCCCTCGCCTTCTGAAGCATTCTTTCAGAAATATCAATACCAGTTACAGAGGTAGCCCCGTTTTCAATAGCATACCGGCAATGCCATCCATATCCACAACCTAAATCAAGCACGCTTTTCCCAGTGAAGTCCGGCAGCATTTCTTTTAACATATACCATTCTCCTGCACCATCAAGCCCCTTTTGAGAACGGCTCATTTTTGCATACTGCTCAAAAAACAAAACCTCATCATATTTATTTTCTTTCATTTGCTTTACACGCTAAGTATTATCATACAAAAATAATCCTAAAAACCTCTATACTAACTGTTGTACAAAGAAATTAGATGATGTTATCCTACTCATCCATCATAAGTATCTTTGTTGTGGTAGAGCCGGAATCTATACCAAGGAAACAGTCAATGTGCTCCCTGTTTCTGAATTCCGCCTGTTTCAATCGTTTTATCTTGCGGGATTGCTTCCACAAATGGTAGGCTTCCTCGCTGTCGAACAAGGCGGGCAGATATTCCTCCTGGTGGTTACAGTCTTTTGCTTCGAGTTTCTCTATGAGCTTGTTTATCTCCTGTGCGTTGCTTTCTTCCTTATTGTTCATCGCGGCGCCCCATGCCGGGAAGTATTCACTATTTTCCGGAAGTATCAATTCCTATTTTATATATGCTTTCTGTTTTCATCTGAATATTGTATTTTGAATTTTTAATGTTTATATTTAAACATTTGTTTAAAACCAGCAAAATATTTTTGTAAAAATCTTTCATGATACACATTTTATTCATTAAAAAAACACGTATGGTAATTGCAGGAAGTTGATAAACTCGTAATATTGCACTCCATGACGAAATTCTATATTGAAGATAATACGTCATATTTCTATGAGCGTCAATGCTATTGTATGGACAGTATTATAGCCATGCACTCTTACATCCTCTCTTTTACCCATCTTAAACACAAAGAGAAAAAATGCGGAATTTTGAACTCCCCGGATTACCGGAAAGAAGTGACAAGCCACGAGAAAGCGGCTTAACAATGGTAATGGACAAAGGGCTTAGCCTGCGTCAAGCCGAAGACATGGTTAATGTCAGCGATGAATATATCGACCTTGTTAAACTGGGCTTCGGCACATCACTTGTAACCAAAGCGCTAAATAAAAAATTAGATTTATATCATGAGGCTGGAATAAAGGCCTATTTCGGCGGAACGCTTTTTGAAGCCTTTATCGTGCGGGATATGTTTGACGAGTATCGCCGTTTATTAAAGAAGTTCAGGATGGAATATGTTGAAGTATCTGACGGCACGCTTCACATGCCCCACGAGCAAAAATGTCATTATATAAAAGAATTGTCAAAAGAATTTACAGTGCTGTCAGAAGTCGGTTCTAAAGAAGCCGGGTTAATCATCCGTCCCAACTTATGGATTTCGATGATGAACAAAGAAATCGAATGCGGGGCGTGGAAAGTAATTGCCGAGGCGAGAGAAAGCGGTACGGTGGGCATATACCGCCCCAACGGCAATGCCCACACCGCCCTAATCAACAAAATATTGAATAGTGTACCACAGGATAAAATACTTTGGGAAGCACCGAACAAAACTCAGCAAGCATGGTTTATCGGTTTGCTTGGCCCCAACGTTAACTTAGGCAATATCGCGCCCGATGAGGTTATCCCATTAGAAACATTAAGAATCGGATTACGCAGTGACACCTTCAAACAATTCATGGTGAAGGCTGAGAATAATACGTCAATATGAGTCAGGAGTTTGTTTCAAGTGTTAAACAAACTCCTGAATTAGAAGAAACTCAGCTTGCTAATATGAGAAGCCCACCTCATCTCCGAAGGGGATAATTAATCCTTTAATGACGCCATATCCACTACAAAACGGTATTTTACATCGCCTTTTTGCAATCTTTCAAAAGCTTCGTTTATCTGGTTTACGCGAATCAATTCTATATCCGCCGTAATGTTGTGCGCGGCACAGAAATCCAGCACCTCCTGCGTTTCGCGTATGCCGCCAATGTTTGAACCGGAGAAACTTTTTCTGCCATGCACCAAGTTGGATGCCAGCACAGGCAACTGTTCAGCCGGAAGGCCGACCATCACCAGCGAACCATCTGTTTTCAATAAATGCAGATATTCGTTTACATCATGCTTTGCGGAAACGGTATCCAAAATCATATCCTGCTTCGGACAATCTTTCATTTGCGCTGCATCGGTTGACAACAAAACATTATCTGCACCCAAGCGCCTTGCATCATCTGCTTTTGCCTGCGAGGTGGTAAAGACGGTAATATAAGCACCCATTGCCTTCGCAATCCTTATAGCCATGTGCCCCAAACCGCCAATGCCAATAATGCCCACGTTTTTGCCCGTACCTGCTTTCCAATGTTTCAGCGGTGAATAAACCGTGATGCCCGCGCAGAGAATAGGCGCCGCACTCGGCAAATCCAGCGTTTCCGGAACATGGACTACATAATTTTCATCTACCACAATGCGTTCCGAAAAGCCGCCATAAGTAATGCCTCCGTGCTTTTTGTCGCGTGAATTAAACACAATCGTACAGCCATTTTCGCAGAACTGCTCCTCCCCCTCGTGGCAATATCCGCATTCCCCGCAACTGTCCACAATGCAACCCACACCTGCCAAATCCCCTATTTTAAATAAAGAGACGTCTTCTCCAATTTTAACAATCCTGCCCACTATTTCATGCCCCGGCACTATGGGATAAGTTGTTCCGCCCCATTCATTATGAACCGCGTGCAAATCTGAGTGGCAAATGCCACAATACAATATTTCGATTTCCACATCGCGCGGCAAAACTTCTCTTCTCTGGATGTCCAAGTTCTTTAAGGGTGCGGTGGCGGCTTCTGTGCCAAATGCCCTTGTATGATGCGTGCTCATGATTTTTAAATATTTTGTTTGATTATTACCTGTATCAAGGTACAAATTTACCGGGTATCCATCACTTCTGTATTATACAGGATACTGTTTTCTTTACCAATTTTACTGATTTTTCTCAATGTCACAACTGCAAGCTGTCGATTGGGGGCTTATAATCCTTCCATAATCTTAGCAACCACTTGCCCGGGTGTTATCGTGCGCATGACATCCTCATAGCCGGGCACCAGTTTGTTTCCATAAACAGAAGTAGGCAGCAACGGGAATTTTTTCAGGTCGGGCAACAGACTGTTTGACAAAGGTTGATGAAAAGGAACAAAACCTGCAAATGGATGCGTATTTCCCCACAGGCTCACAACTTTGATACCGTACATCGCCGCAATATGCGCATTGCCCGAATCCATCGAGAGCATCACGTCCAGATGACGAACCAATTGCAACTCCTCTGTAAAACTTAATGCTCCTGCCACAATCAATACGTTTTCCAAACCTTGCTGCAAACGGTGCAATGCGGGGACTTCTTCACCTGCCCCGAACAGAAAGATTTTGCAGGACGGATGCCCCGAAAGCGAAACGATGACTTTCATCATCAGGTCTTCGGGATATACTTTTGTTTGATATTGCGCAAACGGTGCGATGCCAACCCATTTTTCACCGTTCTTTTTGCCGGAAAAATTTACCACACTATCGGACAAAGATTGCCGTTGTGGAAATACGGGATTAGATAAATCAACCGGAAACCCTAATCGCCCCAAGGTTTCCGCATGGCGCTCCACCATTGGCTTGACGGGCTTAAAAACCTTGTCCTTTGCGCGGGTCAGCGCCTTTTTTTCGGCGCGCCCCTTATCGGTAAATGCAATTTTTGTTCCTGATAGCCTAAAAAAAGTGCGCAATACTTTTGACCGCAGGACATCGTGCAAATCCGCGACATAATCAATGTTCCTCCGCTTTAAATCGCAAAACAAACGATAAAGCCCCCAAAAACCTTTGTGCCTTTTCTTTAAATCAACACCGAAAAAATCAACGCGGTCAATGCCCTCAAAAAAAGGTTGGAAAAAAGGACGCGACACCACGGTGACCCGCACATCCTGATACTGCGCAACCAGTGCGCGCACAACGGGTACCGTCATGGCCACATCGCCCATTGCGGACAAGCGGATTATCAATATATGCTTGCTGTCTGTTCGCAAAGAAAGATTTTTTTCAAGCCGCGATAAAAAGCCGAAAGGGAAACAAATTACTTTCTGTTTCGGTACAATACCGGATTTAAAGCCTCGTCGTTGTACATTTTCATCTGTTTGTACACTTTCATGTATTTTTTGCCGGAGGCGATATCATCCAATAATTGCTGAATGGCCAGCGAAAGATCTGCCCGCTGAACGAGCAACACATCCAGCTTATCCTGACAGGTACGCTTGTGCGCCACGGAAGCATCCGGCCTGTCAACCTCCTGCTGCATGTGGTAAATCTTTAACTCTAAAATGGACAGACGGTTCTATGGCCCAGGCAGGGCTTTCGGTGTTGTAAGCGGCATCGCTCAAAGGTTGCACATTCTGGTACTGTTGCAAAAACCAACTGTCGATATATTCCACCAAATCAGTCCTCTGCTGATTGGAGGCATCAATGCGCCTTTTTATTTTCAGGGCTTCCACGGGGTCAATGTGCGGCTCTCGGATAATGTCCTCCAAATGCCACTGCACGGTATCTACCCAGTTTTTAAGATACATCAAATGTTCAAGCGACTCCTTGACATAGGGATTGTTTATCGGCGTATCCACATGGTCGTGCACATGATAGTCCGCTATGCTTTGCTGAAAAATCTTAATCCAATTATCTACTTGCATTATAAAAATAATTTATATCTGATTATCGTTCTTGCCATTATTTGTTTTGCAGCAGGTATTCTACCGCCAGTTTGTAGCCCGACAGACCAAGCCCGGCAATTGTGCCGACAGCTTTGGCGCTCACATGCGACAATTTCCTGAAATCTTCGCGCGCGTGCACGTTGCTGATATGCACCTCCACCACAGGTGCCGGTATTGCGGCTATCGCATCTCCGATGGCCACCGAAGTATGCGTGTAGGCGGCGGGATTCATCACAATGCCGTCCACCGAAAAACCGTATTGTTGCAACGCGCTTACCAGTTCGCCTTCCACATTACTTTGAAAATACTCGAACGCAACTTCGGGAAAAGCCGCTCTCAGCTCGACAAAAAAATCGTCAAAACCCCGTGAGCCATAAATGCCAGGTTCGCGCTTGCCCAACAGGTTCAGATTGGGGCCGTTAATAATTGCAATCTTCATATATGTTCCAAAAATAGCAATGATTTGTGATGTATATGCTTTTTATCTTTAATACCACACATTTCCCCAACATCTACAACATTCTTTTTAACTTCTACACTATGGCCTCTTCCAAGATATATTTCATAATCTTGTCCGTAGCCCCCGCATTTTCCTTTACTTGGTTACCAGCGGCCATGCCACTTTTCAAGCGCAGTGTTTCATCAGTCAATAATGTATTTAAAATATCAAAAAACTGATTATCATTATTATATGAATAACCACCTAAATTTTTTATTAATAATTTAGCTTCAGCAAACTTTTGGTACTCAGGACCAAAAACCACGGGCCTGCCATAAACAGCAGCCTCCAACGTATTGTGAATACCGGACTTGTTAAACCCTCCCCCTATATAACTAATTGTCGCATAATGATATAAACGAGACAACATCCCGATATTGTTGATGATGAGCACTTTCCCGGCAGACAAGCCATCCCCATTTTGAACGGACTTCTCCCAGTCGGAGAACTGTGTCGCATCAGGAAAAAGACTCAATAAAAAATTTATATGTGATTCATGAATCTCGTGAGGAGCAATGATTAATGATATATCAAAACTGGTTGACTCTATAAATTTGCTTAATACCTTTTCATCCTCAGGCCAAGTGCTGCCCGCCACCAATGCCCGCCTGCCGTTCAGGAACTGCTCAATGGCCGGAATCGGCTTGAACTGCCCGGCGATTTCCATCACCCGGTCGTAACGCGTGTCACCCGCCACAGTAATCTTTTCATCAGGAAAAATATGGGAAAGCCGCCCTTTACTTTCCTCATCCTGCACAAAAACCCGCGAAAAAAAGTTGACCATCCTGCGCTGCAAACCTCCGTAAGATTTAAAGAAAACCGCATTTTCCCTGAAAATAGCAGAGATAAGGATGGTTGGCACCTGCCGCTCATACAGCGTATGCAGATAATGATACCAATACTCGTATTTTACAAAAACACAAAGATTCGGCCGCACGATGTCCATAAACCGCCGGACGTTTTTGCGGGTGTCCAACGGCAGGTAATAAACCCAGTCGGCACCGCCATAATTTTTGCGCACCTCGTATCCCGAAGGGGAAAAAAAAGTGAGAAGGATTTTATACCCGGGCCGTTCTTTTCGGAAAGATTCCAACACGGGACGCCCTTGTTCAAACTCTCCCAGTGAGGCACAGTGCATCCACAAAACAGGGGCATCATTGCCCTCAAAAGAGGCGGACAGGCGGTCAAAGATGGCCCTTCTCCCCTCGCCCCACTGCCGCGCCTTGGCATTGAACATGGCCGCTATCCATATCCCCGCCCGATACAATCTTATAAAAAGGTTATAAAAGAAAATCATTTTTTATAATCAACTGATGAAAAAAGCACGCCTTTATCCCGTAATCTGATGAATAAAGTTCTGAAACACCGGAAAACCGTGCAAACTGGTAAAGAAAACAGTGAAAGCAACCCCGTACAACGCGCCCCACAGGTGGGCCCCGTGATTAACATTGCCCCCGCCCTGCTTGTCAAGATAGGCCGAAATGCCAATGTAAAGCAGCCCGAATATCCAACCGGGAATGCCAAAAGGCAGGAACATGATACTGATTGGCAAACTCGGATACAGGACAATGCAGGCAAAAATCACCGCAGAAACCGCGCCCGAAGCGCCCAGGCTGCGAAAATAATAATCGTCCTTATGCTTGAAATAATCCGGCAGGCTTGCCACAATCATCCCCGTGACGTACAACGCCAGAAAATAAAACTTTCCGCCAGCCCCAAAAATATTTGTGGAAAAATACTTTTCCAGCACTTCCCCAAACGAATAGAAGGCAATCATGTTAAACGCCAGGTGCATAAAATCAGCGTGGATAAGCGTGTGCATAATAAACCGGTAATACTGGTTTTGCCGGGATATGGCAGGGCCATAAAAAATAAACCTATCTATTATCTTTTGATTCCCAAAAGCAAGCAGCGAAACAATCACCGTGATAACCGTAATAATTAGTGTAATCGAGATTTCCATGCGGTAAAAATAAGAAATTAAAGGTGGTGATACTTCTCGTTGCGCAAGATGGTAGCCGCCCGGTATAGCTGCTCGGCCAAAATAAGCCGCACCAACTGGTGCGGGAATACCAATTTGGACAAGCTCCACACATAGTTTGCCCGTTCAAACACCGCATCGTCCACGCCAAATGCCCCGCCGATGAGGAACACCGCCGTCCTAACACCCTCGTTTGCCCTTGCCTGTAAAAAATCCGCCAACTCCACGGAACTCAACTGCTTGCCCCGCTCGTCCAGCAATACCAAAAAATCATCCTTTTTCAGCTTTTCCAATACCAGCCCTGCCTCCTTTTTCTTTAGCACGGCACCTTCGAGCAGCGCCGCATTTTTGGGAACAGGCAGCACCAGCCATTCGGTCTTGAAATAATTCGCCAACCGTTTACTGAAGTCCTCAATGCCCGCCTTCACATACGGCTCGTGTGGCTTGCCAATGCTCCAAAGCTGAATCTTCATAATCAAATTTGCAACAAAAATAGTCTATTAGCGGTTCGTCAAACAGTGAAAATAACAGAGTTAAACGCACGTCAAGTAAATTTCAATCCGAAATCTTCTATCTCCATTTGCAGATGAGAACCTTTTTTACCTATCTTTGTGCGACCTCTTGAACTTCTTTCCGAAGTTTTAATTGGTCATTTAGATCAATTACAGTTTTCTTAAAATATTTGTTCATGTATCGTTTGGGGCAAGGTTGTGCTGATCAGGCTTGTCGGGTAATTATTATTTGAAAATAATTTTTTATGGCGAAATATATTTTTGTGACAGGGGGTGTGACCTCCTCCTTAGGAAAAGGAATTATAGCGGCATCACTTGCCAAACTACTGCAGGCGCGCGGTCTGAGCGTGACCATCCAAAAGTTCGACCCTTATATCAATGTAGACCCAGGAACTTTAAACCCTTACGAGCATGGCGAATGTTACGTGACCGAGGACGGAGCCGAAACCGACCTTGACCTCGGCCACTACGAACGTTTTTTGAACATCTTTACCTCACAGGCCAACAATGTGACCACCGGGCGCATTTATCAGACCGTTATCAATAAAGAACGCGAGGGCGCTTATTTGGGCAAGACGGTACAGGTCGTGCCGCATATCACCAATGAAATCAAACGTCGTATGATGGAGCTTGGCACCTCGGGCAAATACGACATCGTTATTACCGAAATCGGTGGAACCATCGGCGATATTGAAAGCCTGCCGTTTGTAGAGGCCATCCGCCAATTGCAATGGGAACTGCCCAAAGAGGATACCGTGGTCGTGCACCTGACACTGATACCATACCTGAGCGCCGCAAAGGAGTTGAAGACCAAGCCCACGCAACACAGCGTGCGTGCCTTGAGCCAGGAGGGCGTAAGCCCCGACATCATCGTTTGCCGCACGGAAAAACCGCTTACGCCGGATTTGAGGCGTAAAATTGCCCTGTTCTGTAATGTGCGTCAGGAAGCCGTCATCGAAGCAGCCGACCAAGAAACAATCTACGAAGTGCCGATGGCGATGCTCCGCGAAAAATTAGACCTCACCTGCCTGAAAATAATGAACCTTAGCTGGATAAAAGATCCGGATTTAACAAAATGGCGCGCATTTCTGGATAAACTGAAATATCCCAAGACCGTTGTGCATATCGGGCTGGTAGGCAAATATCTGGAATTGCAGGATGCCTATAAATCTATTTTGGAATCATTGATTCACGCAGGCGCGATGAACGAGTGCCGCGTGCAAATCGTGAATATCCACAGCGAATATATCACCCCGGAAAATGTTTCGGAAAAACTCGGTGGCCTTGACGGCCTTTTGGTCGCGCCCGGTTTTGGACTGCGCGGTGTGGAAGGCAAAATCACGGCGGTTCAATATGCCCGCGAGACAGGCTTGCCGTTCTTTGGCATTTGCCTGGGTATGCAGATGGCCGTTATCGAATATGCCCGCAACGTGCTGGGGCTAAAGGATGCCAATTCTACGGAAATGGACGAAAAGACACCTCACGCGGTGATAGACCTGATGCAGGAGCAAAAAAACATCACCGAAAAAGGCGGCACGATGCGGTTAGGCGCTTACGAATGTCAATTGAAGGAAGGTTCGCTGGCGCACAGGATTTATGGCGATACGACCATCAGCGAACGCCACCGCCACCGTTGGGAATTCAACAACCAATACCTGCAACAATTTACGGATGCAGGACTGGTAGCCAGCGGCACAAACCCGCATAGCGGACTGGTGGAAATAATAGAACTACCTACCCACCCTTTCTTTATAGGTGTGCAGTACCACCCCGAACTGAAAAGCACGGTAGAAAACCCGCATCCTGTATTTGTGAACTTTATAAAAGCAGCCTTGCAATATTCGCAGGCGCATCAACATACAGACATGAAAAAGAAATTGCAGGAAGCGTAAGCGGAATAGATTTATCGCCGCTAAGGTTGCCTAAAAGCGGGGCAAATCAAAACCGTCTAAAAAGCTCGAAGACTCAAAGATACACGAAGCAAATACGTTGTACCTTTGAGCCTCTTTTGTGTAATAAATTGTTTTTTCAGATCGTTCCCTTAAAACCTAAAGTCAGCCATCAACGTCACTTTCCTTCAAAATTTTGTTCCCCACTGCACAGTGAAGGCATTTCCGCAAATCACAATATTGGGTTTTTAATTCGAGCAAAGACTGCGAATCCCATGCACTGGCGGATTTTATGCCCAATGATGCAAATCCTTTGGTGATATGGTTTTGCTCTGCATCCAACTGTTGCAACCAACTTATCGCTTTATCCTTTATGGCTTCCTGACCTTTATAACTGCCATAGGCAAAAAGTACCGGCACAACGGCGTTGATACAAATATTTGCAATAGCCGTTTTGCCCAAACGTTTTTCCCGATAAACAGAACTGTCATCAAGTCGATAATGATAATGCCAAAAATCGTTGGCGGTAACATCGAGCAACTGACAAACTTGTTGCACATCCGACGCTTCAAGGATTTTTGAAAAAAGATGCGAAGACCGTTGTACCAATGCGGCCAACTGCGCCAATCGCAAACTGGGAAAATTACCCGGCCGCATCCTTAAAAAATGTACGGGTTGATGTACATGCGGCAAAGCATATTTCTTTTGCAAGAACAGATATTCCTTCTGCAACATTTGTGGGTAGGCATCTTCAAATGTTCCATTGAGCATACCTGCTTGCCCTAACAACAGAGATTCTATCTGTACCAGATTATGTTTATGCTTGGCTAAGGTATTGACGGATATACTCCGGGCAATGGCTTCAAAAGCATCCGCGTTTACTTTCATCCCGAAACTGCGTGCAAGCATCCACCAAAAGACCTCTTCCCAATGATAGTTGGTCTGTGCCGCATATTCTTTTACAACTTCAGCTTTTCGTATCAGCCGTTCCACAATCAACCGCTCTTTCCATAAAGTTAATGTCAAGTCCGGCACTTTACCTATACTATCCTCGCAAGGAATAAATGCCCTGTTGCGCATCCATTGCTCGTACCTGCCCAAAAGACGACCGCTTATCCTTCCTTCCAACACCAATACAGGGATATTATTATCCGTCATATCATTTTCATATACAACGTGCAAAATAACGTTTCGGTAATTCGCATCCTGCTGATGCTTGTGCCTGTCCCAGTCGGACGCTTTTACATGAAGCTCCACCGAACCTGCCCAAAGGGTATGACCAATCCTGATTTTGGCATTGATAAAATCAGGCCCTTGGTTTGTGTTGTGCGAACCTGCTGATATGATCTGTAACGCTTCGCCTGTGGTTGTTTGCAAAGAAACGCGTTCATAATACTGAAACTGCCAGATAAACTGCAAAAGCTGTTCGCTAATCATAGTCGGGTTTTTAAAGGTTAAACATCCGCAAAGTTCCTTTGCGCTTTGCCCATAAAACGTAACATCTTTAACGATAAAGACGCACAACCGATGGTTATTTTCCTTCCAGCCCCATCTTTCTCAGTTCCTGTACCACACGGCTCACAGGCAAACCCATCACATTATAAAAATCTCCGTTTATAGACTTAATGCCCACTACCCCAATCCATTCTTGTATGGCATATGCCCCGGCTTTGTCATAGGGATTGTATCGTTCCACATAATACACAATTTGTTGCGGAGTAAGCGGGTGAAAACTCACTTCGGTTACATCAGCAAAACAATGGTGTTCCTCGCCCTTAACCAATGCCACCCCGGTTATCACGTAGTGCGTATGGTCTTGCAACTGTGTGAGTATGTTCACGGCATCGGCTTTGTCCTTTGGTTTTCCAATTGGCTGTCCGTCGAGTACAACAACCGTGTCCGCCGCCAGTATGATACGACCGTCATCAACATCCTGTTGCACCGCCAAAGCCTTGCGCAGCGCTACTTCCACTGCGGCAGACTTTACATCCATCCCTTCGGGAAATGTTTCATCGGTGTCTTTCGTGATGATTTCAAATGGCACTTCGGCCCATTCAAGCAATTGCTTCCTACGTGGTGAGCCCGATGCCAATATTATCCGTTCCATCATCGTTTGCAATCAATTTACAGGTAAATATAAAACAATATCATAGATAAAATACCGGAGAGCATAGTCAGTTTTGTCAAAGAGCTCAACGCGGCAAAATCCTGGGTGGCACTTGCTTTTAGCATTTTAATAAAAATATATCCTAAAGGTAACGTAATCATAAAAAAGCAATACAGCACGGCAATCCACCAACCAAACTGCAACACATAAAACTGAACAATGACCAGCATGGCTGTCAATATAGTCAGCCAAACGGCGACATATACTTTGGTCACGTTCACGCCCCAAATAATGGGCATCGTCCGGCATCCGTAACGGGCATCCCCCGCCATATCCTCTACATCCTTCACTGCTTCGCGCACCAGTGATATGATAAAGGCAAAACCTGCGTACAATATGGCAAACCTGAATAATTTCAATTGACGTAAATCCACATCGTGAAAAGCATCGTGCAAAGAATATTTGCTTAAAAATATAATCAGTATTGTCCAGGCCGTCAGTAAGGAAATCACAATGTTACCGATAAGTACATCCCGTTTAAACCTTACGGAATACAACCAAAGCAATATCACGCTTGCAAAATTTGCAATAATCAGATACCATTGTGCCCTGAGCTCAACCGCCATTGCCGTGAGTAGTACGCCCATCAAACTAAAAATCAAATGCCATGCCTGCGCCCAGCGTCTGCTGATATGCTTGTTCACGATAAGTTTATCAGGCTTGTTCACCACATCTATATTAATATCAAAATAATCATTGATGATATAGCCCCCGGCGGCAATCAGCACCGATGCGGTTACCAGCAAAGCAAACCGCCACCAATCCTGCAACGGGATATCGGGCGTGTAAATAGGATAATAAATGCAGACCTGAAAAAGCACCTGTGTCAGCACAATAAAAACAAGATTGGGCAGTCGTACCAATTTAAAAAATGCGGCTGTTTTTGTCATTGCTTTTATTTAAGTTTTGTTATTTAGATGCGATGGTATGGTCAATTTGCCAATGGCCGTGACAACGCATCACTTTTTCTAGCACATCGCGCGCACACCCACGACCACCGGAATAAGGGGAAATATACAGGGCATGGTCACGCACATCCGGCACGGCATCCGCAGGGCAAGCGCTCAGGCCAATCACGTCAAATGTGGCCAAATCGGGCATATCATCGCCCATGAACAATACCTCGTCCTTTTGCAGCTTGTGCTTTTGCATCAATTGCAGCACAAACGACCGCTTGTCATGCACCTGAAAATACACTTCGCTAACACCCAGATTATTCAATCTCCGCTGCGCTGCCGATGGCGAAGAGCCGCTCACCGCAAAAATAAGATAGCCTTTCTTTACCGCCAGTTGCAGTGCATATCCGTCCTTTGTATTAAAAACGCGCGCCATATCGCCATTCTCTAATACCAGTATGCCGCCGTCCGTCAGCACCCCGTCTATATCAAACATAAACGCCCTGATAGTGCTAAACTTTTCCAAAATATCCATAATGCCCAAAATTAACGGTCAATCCGCAATCCGCGCACTTTAATCTTGTAAAATATTACTTCGTGAAATAATCAGTCAGCATTGAACATGCAGACTTCATGACGAACCATCGTCGGCCTCAATTTATTTCATATCAAAATTGAAACTCTTTTTTTATCAGGAAGAAATAAAATGAAGTGCAATTTCTTCCTTCCACCGCGCGCCTAATCATCCAACTTCAACACGGCCAGAAATGCTTCCTGCGGCACTTCTACGTTGCCGATTTGGCGCATCCGTTTCTTTCCTTCTTTTTGCTTTTCGAGCAGTTTGCGCTTACGGCTAATGTCACCGCCATAACATTTGGCCGTTACGTCCTTGCGCATGGCGGAAATATTCTCGCGTGCCACAATCTTGGCGCCTATGGCTGCCTGTATGGCTATCTGGAATTGTTGGCGGGGCAAAAGCTCTTTGAGCTTTTCACACAGTTTGCGGCCAAAATCCTGCGCGCGGCCACGGTGGATGAGCGCGCTCAACGCATCCACTTTATCATTGTTAAGCAGGATGTCCATTTTCACGATATCGCTTTGGCGGTAGCCCATCGGATGATAATCAAAAGAGGCATAACCGCGCGTTTGTGACTTCAACTTGTCGTAAAAATCAAAAACGATTTCTGTAAGCGGCATTTCAAAAACCAGTTCCACACGACTGGTGGTCAGGTAGCTTTGGTTCACCAAAATGCCGCGCTTGCCAAGGCAAAGCGTCATGATGTTGCCGATATATTCGGGCTTTGTGATAATCTGCGCCTTGATAAAAGGTTCTTCTATCCTATCGGTCTTCACCGGGTCGGGAAACTCGGTCGGGTTGTTGACGATGATTTTCTCGTCACTCGTGGTGTAAGCGATAAAGCTCACGTTGGGCACAGTGGTGATGACCGTCTGGTTAAATTCACGCTCCAGCCTTTCCTGAATAATCTCCATGTGCAACATGCCCAGGAATCCGCAACGGAAACCAAAACCCAGTGCCTGCGAGGTTTCCAGTTCAAAAGTCAGGGAGGCATCATTCAGTTGCAGCTTGTCCATGCAATCGCGCAGTTCCTCAAACTCATCGGTGTTCACCGGATATATCCCGGCAAATACCATCGGTTTCACTTCTTCAAAGCCCTTGATCTGAACAGGGTTATTATTGGATGCGAGCGTAATGGTATCGCCCACTTTTACTTCTTTTGCATTTTTAATCCCGGTGATGATATAGCCCACATTTCCCGCCTTGAGCTCCTGCTGCTCTACCATCTTTAACCTAAGGATACCGATTTCATCGGCCTCGTATTCCTGTCCGGTGCTGACAAACTTCACCTTGTCACCTTTTTTTATAGCACCGTTAATGATACGATAATATACGATGATGCCCCGGAAACTATTAAACACGCTATCAAAGATCAGCGCTTGCAACGGCTTGTCCACATCACCTTTGGGTGCGGGTATGCGCGCCACAATGGCCTCCAACACATCTTCCACGCCAAGACCGGTGCGCCCGCTGGCGAGTATTATCTCTTCCGGCTTGCAGCCGATTAGGTCAATTATCTGGTCTTTCACTTCCTCTATCATCGCGCCGTCCATATCAATTTTGTTGATAACGGGAATAATTTCGAGGTCGTTTTCCAAAGCGAGGTAAAGATTGCTGATGGTTTGTGCCTGTATGCCCTGTGTGGCATCCACCAACAAAAGCGCCCCTTCACAGGCAGCAAGCGCACGGCTCACCTCATAGCTGAAGTCCACGTGGCCGGGCGTGTCAATCAGGTTCAGCACATAGTCATTGCCGTTATTGGCACGGTAGTTTACCTGAATGGCATGACTTTTTATGGTGATTCCCTTTTCGCGTTCCAGATCCATGTCGTCCAACACCTGATCCATCATCTCCCGTTCGTTAATGGTGTTGGTACTCTGCAACAACCTGTCTGCCAAGGTACTCTTACCGTGGTCAATATGTGCGATAATACAAAAATTGCGTATGTGCTCCATGTAATTTTACTGCCTCTTTGAAAAGCGGCAAATTTATGACTAATCCAGCAATTTTAAGCTATCTGTAAAGTAATATATAGACAAGGTGTTTTTGAAAGGATAAGTTAACATGAAACTTTTCCCGTTGACAAAACTGCTGGACTAAGACAAATGATACATGCCGTAATAGGCCATCATTTCAGGGCGGGCCACTTTGCCCTTTGGTTTAAATCGCAGCATCTTGTACCCCCTAATGAAACGTATCAACCCACGGAAATGAAAATGATTCGGCTTTTGCATAAAATACTTTTTATTGAGAATAAAAATTGTTTTCGCAAAAATATCCCTTCAAAAAAGGAAATATACCGGGATTTTTCCCGTTTTTTCCGCGCAATAACTGCTCAAACGTTTGCCTTCGACACCCATCATAAGGAAAAAATGTTTTACCTTGCCCAATAATTAAAAAGTCATCAACTATGCAAAGATTTCTATTGTTGAGCTTGTTTTGTTTGTCCATTTCGCTAAGTCATTCGCAATCGGTGCAAATCATTCCAAAGCCAACTTCCTTATCCGTACACGACGGACATTTCGTTATTGACAGCAAGACAAAGATTATAGCGTCAACCGAAAAAGAAAAACTATCCGCCGCATTCCTGAACGATTACCTGCAATCTTATTATGGGTTCAAACTTTCCATCCGCCAAAAAGGCAAAAAAGGCATCGTAATAAAAACTGTTTCCGGCAAGGGCAACGAAGAAAGCTATACGCTTGAATCAGGCAAAAAAGCCGTTGTTATCAAGGGCCATTCGGATGCCGGTACTTTCTACGGTGTACAAACCCTTATCCAACTGCTACCCGTGACCAAGAGCCAATCGCTTAGCATTGCGTCTGTT
Organism: Niabella sp.; assembly: GCA_047601605.1. Taxonomy (GTDB): domain Bacteria; phylum Bacteroidota; class Bacteroidia; order Chitinophagales; family Chitinophagaceae; genus Niabella. Next base: position 246,433 of record JASGIU010000001.1, on the reverse strand, counting down.
TCTGTTACCGACCAACCGGACATGAAATACAGGGGCCTGCACCTGGATGTAAGCCGCCACTTCTTCCCGGTGAGCTTTATTAAAAAATATATAGATTATATCGCGCTCCATAAAATGAACACGTTTCATTTTCACTTGACCGATGACCAGGGATGGCGCATAGAAATCAAGAAATATCCTGAGCTCACCTCCGTTGGGGGTTGGCGCAACGGCACCATCATCGGAAACTTTCCCGGCTCGGGCAACGACAAACTGCGCTATGGTGGTTTTTATACCCAGGAAGATATAAAAGACATTGTAAAATATGCCTCAGACAGATTTGTAACGGTGATACCTGAAATAGAAATGCCTGGACACGCCAGTGCCGCCATCGCCGCTTATCCGTTCCTGAGCTGTTTCCCCGAAAAATCATCCTTCCAGTTTTTTATGGGCGAGCGCAACAAAGCTGCCAACTGGGCCGGGGACACTACCGGAAAAAGCACCATGCAAAGCTTCGGCGTGTATAGTGACATTTTCTGCGCAGGAAAAGAAAGTACCTTTGAGTTTCTGCAAAATGTATTAGACGAAGTGCTGCCGCTTTTCCCATCCAAATATGTGCATATCGGCGGTGATGAAGCGCCCAAGAGCAACTGGGAAAAATGTCCCAATTGCCAAAAGCGCATCCGCGATCTTAACGTAAAAACCGATGCCCATCATAAAGCAGAACACTATTTGCAAAGCTATTTTATCCAACGCATAGAAAAATATCTCAATGCAAAAGGAAAAACCATTATCGGTTGGGATGAAATCCTGGAAGGCGGGCTCGCCCCGAACGCCATTGTAATGAGTTGGCGCGGTGAGGACGGAGGCATTGAAGCGGCCAAGCTCAATCATGAAGTTATCATGACACCGAACAGCTACATGTACTTCGACCACCAGCAAACGCCTAAAGACGATTCCGTAACCATCAGCAACAATAATGGCTATTTGCCTATTGAAAAGGTTTATGGCTGGAGCATCGTGCCGGAAAAACTGCCCGCCGCACAAAGGAAATACGTGCTGGGCGGCCAGGCTAATCTGTGGACAGAATACATAAAGAACCCGCAAAAGGTGGAATACATGCTGTTCCCGCGCATTGCCGCCCTGAGCGAAGCTTTGTGGACACCGCGCAGTTCAAGAAACCTTGAAGACTTTAAAACAAGGTTGGACACACAAAAGAAAAGATACGACCTTTGGGGCGTGAACTATTTCGGTAAACAAAAATAGAAACCCCGAGCGTTGAAAGACGATAGTAGCACAAAAGTTGAACGGAGCGTCGCAAGTAAAGCTTAATAGACATCCTGAAGCTGATAAAATAATAAACAATTATATCAAATCATTCTATAAAACCAAAAAAATGGAAAAGACTGATAAGAAAAGTCTGATTGACAGTTTTGAAAAAATCAAGGTTGACATTCAGCCCGACAGTAAGGCCGGTTCTCAAGCTATAGCAAAAGTTATCGCACAACTGATTCGCGAAAAGCAGGCAGCCAACCAACCCTGCGTGCTGGGGCTGGCCACAGGCTCAAGCCCGATTTCGCTATACGCAGAACTGGTACGTATGCACAAGGAAGAAGAACTGAGTTTCAAAAACGTTATCTCGTTTAACCTTGACGAGTATTATCCCATTCATAAAGATGCGCTTCAAAGCTACAACCGCTTCATGAGGCATCACCTTTTTAACCATGTGGATATCCTTCCCGAAAACATACACATCCCGAACGGTGAGTTGAGCAAGGATGAAATCAAGAATGCCTGCAAACAATACGAAGAAGCTATTGAGGCAGCGGGTGGTATTGACTTGCAAATACTCGGTATCGGCACGAACGGGCATATCGGTTTTAACGAACCCGGCTCCGGTATTTATTCCAGAACCCGTTTGATAAACTTAGATAACTCTACGCGCATAGCCAATGCCTACGAGTTTGCCAATATCTCAGAAGTGCCGCGCATGGCCATTACGATGGGTATCGGCACTATCCTGAAAAGTAAAAAAATTATATTAATGGCATGGGGCGCTTCCAAGACCACTGCGGTTCGCAGGTCAGTGGAAGAGGACTATACGGAAATTGTACCTGCCTCTTTGTTGCAACTGCACGAGGACGTAACTTTCGTGGTGGACGAAGCCGCTGCCGGAGAACTTACCCGTGTTAAATCACCGTGGCTCACGGGCGATTGCGAGTGGACGCCCAAAATGATAAAAAAGGCCGTGGTGAACATGGCACTGAAAACAGGGAAGACCGTACTGAGCCTTACCAATGAGGATTACAACGAATTTGGCCTTAGCGACCTGCTCGTTGAAAAAGGCGATGCCTATGAAATAAACCTGCAGGTTTATTATATGCTACGCGACAGCATCACGGGCTGGCCGGGCGGCAAGCCGAACGCTGTCATCCCCGCACACCCCGAACGTTCAGAACCTTACCCCAAAAGGGTTATCATCTTCTCCCCTCACCCTGATGACGATATCATCAGTATGGGCGGCACGTTCCAGCGGCTGCACGACCAAGGGCATGATGTGCACGTAGGTTATCAAACCTCAGGCAACATTGCCGTGACCGATGAATTTGTGACCCGCTACCTTGACTTTGCGGTGGGCATGACCGAAATAGCCGGTATTGATTCCGACAAGCCCGCTCAATTGTTGCAGGAAGCCCGGAAATTTATTGCCAATAAAAAACCGAACGAGGTTGACACGCCTACCATCCGCGCCATAAAAGGATTGATTCGCCGCGGCGAGGCCAGTGCTACCTGCCGTTACGTGGGCATCAAGGATGAGAACATCCACTTCATGAACCTGCCTTTCTATGAAACAGGGACAATCGAAAAAAATCCTTTGGGAGAAGAAGACGTACAAATCACCATGCGGTTGTTGCGCGAATTGAAACCGCAACAGGTGTTCTGCGCAGGGGATTTCGCTGACCCGCACGGCACGCACCTTGTTTGCTTCAACGCCGTACTACAAGCTTTGCAGCGCATCAAGGCAGAAGGTGACGAATGGATAAAAGATTGCTGGCTGTGGCTTTACAAAGGCGCATGGCAGGAATGGAATATCGAGGAAATTGAAATGGCCATCCCTATGAGCCCGGCACAAGTCATCAAAAAACGTTTCAGCATCTTCATCCACCAATCTCAAAAGGACATGGTTCCCTTCCAAGGTTCCGACAACCGCGAGTTCTGGCAACGTGCCGAAGAACGCAATGCCGCAACGGCCAAATTATACGCAGACCTTGGCCTGACGCATTACGCCGCAATGGAAGCCTTTGTGAGGTGGCACTATTAAACATTTAGTTAGGTTTTATGCTATAAAGGGTTAAGGTCAAACGGCCTTAGCCCTTTTTTTCGGGCAGGCCGATAGGTTGTTTTTCCTATTTTTATGTTACAAATTAAAACCACAAAATGGAACTCCGATTACTCCTTTTAATATTATTTGTTTCCCAAATCGGTTATGCCCAAAATCGAGAACTTGAAAACCATGAGATAGCCAATATCAACAATGTTATCAGCCTTTTCAAACAGAACAATGTTGACAAAATTTCAAGTATAATCAAATTTCCGTTACGAAGGGAATATCCAATTCCAAATATCAAGGACAAAAAAGAATTTAAACAGCGGTTCCACGAAGTTTTTGACAAGACCCTTATTGACAAGATTGCCAACTCTAAAATTGAACAGTGGTCTGAAGTTGGCTGGAGAGGCATTATGTTGGACGATGGCATTGTATGGATACAGAATCTTGACGGAAAAATAACAGCAGTAAATTATCAAAGCGACTTTGAAAAAAGATTAATAAAAGAATTAATAGCGGAGGAAAAAGCCTCCTTACACACTTCTTTGAAAAATTTTAAACAACCGACTTACAGACTAAAAACCAAAAGCTTCCTGATTAGAATAGACGAAATTTCTAACGGCAAATACAGGTTCGCTTCCTGGAAAAGAGACGGAAAAGAATCCTCTAAACCTGATATAATCTTAAACAATGGAAAATTAGTGTTCGAAGGGAGTGGCGGGAATCATGTTATTATTTTCCCAAATGGAAACTATACATACAAAGTATATAGAAATCTTATTGGAGAATACAAATCACCGGACATTACACTTATAGTTGAGAAAGATGGTCAATCCATTTTAGAACAAGGCGGAACACTGATAACAAAATGAAATCAACCAGCCGCACCCTACGTACACATTGAAAAGGGTTACGCTATGTTTCCTCACTCCTGCTTCACATAAGACAACCGTTGCTGTTGCATAGCCGCATCAATAATCGTTACGCCCAACCGCAAAACACCTTTCATGCCAAGATAGTTCACTTTGTCCGCGTCATCCGTGGGCATGTGATAGTCAGGATGCCCACCCGTATGGAAAAACAGCACGGGCATACCCGCCATATAAAAAACGTGATGGTCGGAGCCGCCTTTGCCGCTATTGTCCGTAAAGAACTTTACAGGAGCAGGACGGGCTATTTTTTCAAACACCGCCGGCCATTCGCTGGCCGTACCATAACCGCCGACACCTAAACCCCGGCTGCTGTCATAACGCCCAATCATGTCCATATTCAACATAAAATGAACCTGTTTCAAATCAATAGTGGGATGAGCCACAAAATATTTACTGCCCTGCAGACCCAGTTCTTCTGCCCCAAAAGAGATAAACAGAAAATTAAATGGTTCCCGCACGTTGTTTTTGGTATAATATTTCGCCAACTGCAATAGCCCCGCCACACCGGAGGCATTGTCATCCGCGCCGTTATGGATTTTTCCCTGTGGTAATGAATCTTTCGAGCTACCTTGATAGCCCATGCCCAAATGGTCGTAATGCGCACCGATGATGATTGTCTTTTCCGCATGATTATCCAAAAAACCGATAACGTTGCGTGTATCGCGCACGCTATCCTTTACCGGCACCTTTCGCACCACGCCTTGAAAAGGCTGGTAGAAACCCTTTGTGCCCAAGGGTTTCAGTCCCATTTGTTTAAATTGCTTCGCGATGAACTTTGAGGCCTTCTTGCCTTCTTTACTGCCCGTGCCGCGGCCTTTCATCTTATCAGAAGCCAAAAAAGCGATATCCTTGCGGATTTGCGCTTCGTTAATCTGCTGTGCCATTGCCGAAGCACCCAGACAAAACCATATAACAACAAAAATGGACTGACGATACATAGAGGATAACATAAAATATTTATTTCAAACCTAATAATAAAAACGTTTAGTGCCGCGCAATGCTTGCCGAATTTTTACACTTTTTTCCTAATACTTCCAACACATAAAAAAACCGCCATAACAGGCGGTTGAAATATCTTTTATACAAAGACTACTTGCCTGAATCAGCTTTTGCCGGAGCAACGGGCGCAGCCGGAAAAGGCACTGCATTATTGGAAGGTGCCTGCTGTTGCACAGGGCTGGTACTGATTTCGTTCAAGCGGCCATTGGCGCCGGAGGAAGTGCGACCTGAAATAAAGAACGTGGAGGTCAGGCTAAGCACCATGATAGCCACGGCAAAAATCCATGTGCCTTTTTCCAGCACATCGTTTGTTTGCTTTACGCCCATGAACTGGCTGCTCACCCCAGCAAAACTGCCTGCCAAGCCACCGCCTTTGGGATTTTGTATCAATACAATTAAACCCAATATCACAGAAGCCAACACTATCAACACTACAAATAAAATGGTCATAACGTTTTCTTTAAATGTTCTATTTTGGCCGCAAAGTAAGCACTTTTGGCAGGATTTTGCAAACTTAATTTTTTATAGATATCAACGGCCTTTTCGATAAGCCCCTGTTTTGCCCAAACCTGTGCCATTGCCTCGGTCAGGGCATTATCTCCCGAGATAGATTTTTCAGCCATTTTCTCGATTTTACTGGCCTCGAACGGCGTCAGGTTAGCCGTCACTTTTGACTCAGGCAGCCGGCGCATTTCCTTCAACCAATTGGTAAAACTTTTCAGTTGGCGGCCAAACTGGTCATTTGCCTTTAATTCTTCTCCCAACCGGATACCCTGGGAGGCAAAATAATCAATCGTATGATAAGGCGTAAAAGAAAGCAAGGCGTCCTCTGCCAACGGTTCTATTTTTAAGAGAGGAAGAGGCACTTCCATTCCTTCATCCTGTATTTTTTCCTCTTTTGCTTTTTCAGCAACGGTTGCAACTTCTTCTGTCTTTTGCGGCGCACGGTTAAACAGATGCTCTAATAAAAGCGGATTATTAAAGAACAACAGGGTCTTTTCCCATTGGGAAGCATACAATTCTTCCTTTCCTTCCTCCTTCACCTTTTGCGAAAGCAGCAATTGCAAAGGTGCAGAAGCCGGACATTTTTCCACTTCCTGCTGCAACGTTTCGATGCTGCACGCTTCCCACGGGCGGGACAAAACACCCGTAGCTATTTCGTTTAACAAAGCCTTCGTCATAACTTACCAGTTTGAAAACAGTCGGTTAAAAATATCATCCGACAAGTCTCGCAACATATCTGATTCCAGCCGCTTTTCTGCCTCCTGCAAACTCAACGTACCATCATAGGGGAAACTGCGCGACACGTCGTATTGATTAATGACCTTTCCTTCCTTCACGCTTTTCACTTCTATATGCACGCCCACATTCAGTTTGTTTTGCGTTACGCGCTGATTGGAGATACCGCCCGTACCGAAACTATAATCCCGGATGGAGGCCGTTATTTCCCAATCAGCGTCATCACCATTGGTTTGTTTTAATTTACTTTGACTGACTATTTTACGTTTTACGGCATCCGTCAACTTGGGCGCCAGTTGGGGGTTGATATACCTTGCCTTGTTCTCGATATTGTTCACCTTGACAACTTTGATACTGTCCGGAATACTAATATCCTTGAACTTATAAACGCCGCACCCTGACTGCGAAAACGCCACAATCAATATGATAAAAACAAAGCCCGCATAAACCACCCCGGGAATTTTCTTGAGTTTCCTATAAATCCTCGATGTCATATTCTTTTAATTTTCTGTACAACGTTCTTTCACTGATGCCAAGGTCAAGCGCGGCATCCTTGCGTTTGCTGCGGTGTTTTTTAAGTGCCTTGATGATGAGTTCCTTTTCTTTGTCCATGATGTTCAGGCTTTCCTCCACCACCTCGTGGTCGTGCAGTATATGATTGTCCTCTTCATAAATCGCCGGTTGTGTGTGATGACTGATAACGGGCTGCGAGGACGAAACACTAATCTGTGGTACGGATGACAAGGCCGCCGGCACAGGAAATTCCTGTTTGGCAGCCTGCAATTCGTTTATCAGACCGGGATTTTGATCAGCGAGGGAAGGATTTTGCAACACTTCCAAGAACATGCGCTTTAACTCCGTCACGTCTTTTTTCATATCGAAAAAAAGCTTGTACAAAATCTCGCGCTCGTTTTGAAACTCCCGTGTGTTTTCGGGCTGCGCCGCCAATATCGGCAAACGGTTGCCGGTATAAGGCCGCAGGTACCTGCCCAATTCCTGCGCGGTGATAAGCGGCCCTTCGGACAAGACCGATATCTGCTCGGCAATATTTTTCAGCTCGCGCACATTGCCCGGCCAGGGATAGGTCAGCAGCATATTTTTTGCTTCTTCGTCCAACTGAACAGAAGGGACTTTATATTTATCCGCAAAATCTGATGCAAATTTCCTGAACAATAAAATGATATCGCCCTTGCGCTGGCTTAAAGACGGCACACGGATGGGCACAGTGCTAAGCCTGTAATATAAATCTTCGCGGAATTTATTTTGCTGCACCAACTGCAACAAATCTTTATTAGTGGCGGCAATGACGCGCACATCTGTTTTTTGTACCTTGCTGGAACCTACGCGGATGTACTCTCCTGCTTCCAACACACGCAACAGCCGCGCCTGTGTGCCCAAGGGCATTTCGGCGATTTCATCCAAGAAAATCGTGCCGCCGTTCACGGTTTCAAAATAGCCTTTACGGGCATCCACCGCACCGGTAAACGAGCCTTTTTCATGACCAAAAAGTTCTGAATCAATCGTGCCTTCGGGAATGGCGCCACAGTTCACCGCGATGAACGGGTTATGTTTACGCGGCGACAAAGCCTGAATGATGCCCGAAAAAGCCTCCTTGCCCACACCGCTGTCACCAATGATAAGCACCGTCAAATCGGTATTGGCAACCTGCACGGCAACCTGCAACGCATAATTCAGCTCGGGCGAGTTACCGATGATGCCAAACCTGTTTTTTATATTTTGTAAATCCATTCTTTGTTAAGTTTATACGTTTCCGTGCTTTCGGGTTGATATAGAAAACTGTCCCTGCTATAATCAAACTGCCGAGCCATTTTCTGCAGTACAAGTGTGCGACGCAACGAAGATGCCATATATTCTACTGTCCGGCTCAAAATTCACATAGACACACTTAAACAGGAGCAGGTTGACAAGAAAACTCATCCTTTAACCTATCACCATTTCCCCGAACAGCGTGGCCTGCGTGCAATTACCGACCTTCACCATCACGTAATCTCCTTTTTTGGGATTCCCTTTTTTGGGGAAGACAACTACTTTATTTTGCGAATTGCGCCCCACCCAATCATCTGCACTGCGCTTACTATCACCATCTATCAGCACTTTAAACGTGTTACCAATATCTTTTTTATAATTTTCCAGCGATAACCGATTTTGCTTTTCGATGATTTCCTGCAAACGCCTTTTCTTTACCTCCAACGGCACGTCGTCCTTGTAACGGCGCTGCGCCAGTGTGCCCGGGCGTTCGCTGTAGAAAAACATATAGCTCAGGTCATACTTACTGTAATCCATAATGGACAAGGTTTGTAAATGGTCTTCCTCTTCTTCGGTACAGAAGCCAGCAATGATGTCGGCGGTAATGCTGCAATCGGGCAGCACCTCGCGGATGCGGTCAACCTTGGCCATATACCATTCACGCGTATAGGTTCGGTTCATCAGTTGCAGCACGCGGGTGGAACCGCTTTGCACCGGCAGATGGATGCACTTGCAAATATTTTCGTAAGCCGCCATCGTTTGCAGCACGTCCTCTGTAATGTCCTTGGGGTGAGAACTGGAAAACCGCACGCGCAAATCGGGAGAGATTTGAGCGACCCGTTCCAATAGCTTGGCAAAACTTACGGCATTTGCTTCCTCGCCGTTCGCGGCGATATAGTGATAAGAATCCACATTCTGCCCTAACAATGTCACCTCGCGGTAACCACTCTCATACAATTCACGGCATTCATTGATGATGCTTTCCGCATCGCGGCTGCGCTCGCGGCCACGCGTGAACGGCACCACACAAAACGTGCACATATTGTTGCAGCCCCTCATGATGCTCACAAAAGCACTCACGCCGTTGCTGTTTAAACGAATAGGCGCAATATCGGCATAGGTTTCCTCACGGCTCAGCAGTACATTGACGCTTTTTTGTCCATCCCCAGCCTCGTCAACCAAACGCGGGAGGCTACGGTAAGCATCCGGCCCCACAACGATATCCACCAACTTTTCTTCTTCTAAAAACTTGGATTTGAGGCGCTCCGCCATACAGCCCAACACGCCCACCAAGATGCCGGGCTTATTACTTTTCAACTTGCGAAACTCGGTCAGGCGCTTGCGCACCGTTTGCTCGGCCTTTTCACGGATGGAACAGGTGTTTATAAAAATAAGATCTGCCTCCTCCATATTGCGCGTGGCGCCAAAACCCTCCTCGTTGAGGATAGCGGCCACCACCTCGCTGTCCGCGAAGTTCATCTGACAGCCATAGCTCTCGATGTAAAACTTGCGGGCGTACTCATTCGGGTCGTTGGCAAAAGGGGCATAGCTCTCTCCCTGCCGCAACTCGTCCTGCACTTTTTTTTCTGCTATATCAAACATGTATTTTATTAAAAATAATGATGGGCAAAGATAGGCGTTTTATATCAAGTTGTGACAGGATGACAGGTTTTTGAACAGATACATTTTTAAAGCGTGCAGATTGAATGACCAGACAACTGACCGAGGATGTTTGAAGATAACGTTTTAGATAAAATACCATAGCTCACACCCTAAAAACGCTAAAGCATCATTAAAAAAGCACGGAAAAAGCAAAAGCCCCGCAAAAGTTTGTATTTTGCACTGGTGAAAAAGACATTCTTTTTATTATGGATTATTGCAGGTCTGCTGACAGCCTGCGGGAACAATAACAACAAGCAGCCCGAATCTGAAAATGATTTGGAAGCGGCAAGAAACTTTATTGAAGCGGCGCTGAAGGGCAAATACGATATGTCGCGCAACTTTATGTTACAAGACACGGAAAACCTGGAGAGGTTGGACGCCGTATCGCGCGTGCAGCTATCATCCAGTGAAAAACAAGGACTTTGGGATGCGTCTATCAAAATCATCAACAGGCATTTGGTAAACGACTCCACGAGCATCATCATTTATTCCAATTCATTCCATCCCGAAAACACGGACACCCTTAAAGTGGTGAAGCTGGACGGCAAATGGCTGGTTGATTTTAAATACCTGTTCAATCATGACCAACCGGATGTTCCGCCTACTTTAAATGATTCGACCACCACAAAACCATGACGCTATAACAATTGAACAACACCGCATAAAGACTCGAGGCACAGCCTGTATTGCCAAAGAATTTAATTCTTTTAGGTATTCTCCAAGTGCAAATCTCCTTTTTCACATGATGAAAAAAAATTATTTATTTTTTAATTTACACGATCTATGGCCTGAAGGTGCGGCATTTTAGCTACATTTGCGGCTTTCAGGTTTATAAAACCACACTAAAAAAACTATATGACTACAGTAAATCACCCATGGCACGGCGTAAGCTATGGCTCCAACGCGCCGGAAATCGTAAACACCATTATTGAAATACCAGAAGGCTCAAGGGCAAAATATGAGATAGACAAAGAAACCGGCCTGCTCAAGCTTGACCGCGTTATTTATTCATCCTTCCACTACCCTATCAACTACGGGTTCATCCCGCAAACATTGGGGCATGACCATGACCCGCTGGATATTTGCGTGCTGTGTTCGCAAACTATCCGCTCGTTCTGCCTCGTGCGCGCCAAGGTTATCGGCAACATGCAGATGATTGACAGCGGCGAACACGATGATAAAATCATTGCCGTTGCCGTTGATGACCCATCCGTGAACCACTACGAAGATATTTCTGACCTGCCGCACCACTACCTGCTCGAAATGCGCAACTTTTTTGAGCAATATAAGGTGCTCGAAAGTAAAAAGGTGGAAATAGATACTTTTCAGGATAAGGCCACCGCGCTTAACATCATAAATGAAGCCATCGAATATTACAGGCAAAATTTTGGTAAAAAATCATAACAATACTTAATTTAAAACAGCGGGGGCTTTACTTGTACAAGTAAAGCCCCCGCTGTTTTATAAAAGACTCCTATAGTATTATATCTTGTTTAACACGTTTTCCTTTTCGCTCAAACGTTGCAACAAAGTAAGTTGGTTTTGCGCACGTATTAAATTGTGATTAGGATATTTAGCACCATAATAAACATCATCGTTCAAATGGTCTGTCAGGAACCGAAGTGCCTGCATGTATATCATGTATTGTCCGGCATAGAAAAAGCGTTCCTTTTCCTCTTCGGTCAGGTCGTTTTTCATTTCTGAAAGATACCCATCCAAAATAGCACGATAGAAATCATCGCGAATCACAATCTTTGAGAAATCACTTTCTTCTTCTGAAACAGGCGAAAGATAGGTACGCATCATATCCCCCACATCGCTGATAAAATAACCGGGCATCACCGTGTCCAAGTCTATCACGCAAATGGTTTTATCATTGTTATCGAAAAGTACATTGCTGATTTTAGTATCGTGATGCGTGGGCCTTAATTTCAGTTTACCGCTTCTTTTAAGTTCTTCAAATTCCTCCACGATCGGTGAAAAGGACAGCAATTGCTCTATCAGTGCAGCAGACTCTGCTATGCGGGACTGATTTCCGGTTTCCAAGCTTTCCTGAAATTGTTCATACCGCAGCGAAAGGTCATGGAAAGAAGGCAACGTTACCCTTAACTGGGTTACATCCAAACCTTTTAACACACTTGTGAACTTACCAAACTGCCGGGCAGCCTCATAAGCCTGATCCGGGGTTTGCACCACATCTATAGAGTGGCTATCTTTTACAAAAGGAAAGACCCTGTAATAAGCGCCGTCCTCTTTTAATATCGTACTGCCATTGTCTGCCGTTACCGGAGATACAAAATAATACGAAGGATAATGTTCAGATAAATAATTTCTTATCAGTTCAATGTTATGGGCAATATCTTCGGGTTTCTGAAAGATAGCGTCATTTACCTTTTGCAGGATATATCTACCGCTTGCATCCTTCACATCCCATGTGCTGTTAATTAAGCCAGAACCAAATGGCACCACTTCGCAACCTTCTGCGCCAATACCGAATCGTTTAAGTATGTTGTGCATAAATCATGATTATTAAGAATGGCTAAAATACATCTTAATCATGAGCCAAACGCTTATTTGTTCAATCGGTTGCATGGAAAAGATTGAATACGTAAGAAGCAATATTACCACAAACAAACTTGCAGCATCATGTAACTATTGCCTACAAGGTTATAGCTATATCAGGTAAAACATAAAATTATTGCAAGTTTCACCTACACATTTTCACATTTCTCTATTTCCACATTCCTACAAATCTCCTTCCAAAGCCAACAAAAATGCGTAGGCTAATGCCACATCTTTTAAATAATCAAAACGCCCGCTGGCACCGCCATGTCCAAACTCCATATTTGTCTTTAACAACAGCACCTCCTTGCCTTTTTTGGTAGCCCGTAATTTGGCCACCCATTTGGCGGGTTCAAAATATTGTACCTGACTATCATGCAAGCCTGTTGTCACGAGCATGTTGGGATATTCCTTTGCCTCTACATTCTCGTAAGGCGAATAGCTCTTCATGTAAAAATAGGCGTCCTTGTTGTTGGGATTGCCCCATTCATCATATTCGTTGGTCGTGAGCGGGATGTTTTCATCAAGCATGGTGTTCACCACATCCACAAAAGGCACTTGGGCTATCACGCCATGAAACAACTTTGGTTCCAGGTTTATCACGGCTCCCATCAGTAAGCCGCCGGCACTCCCGCCCTGTGCATACAAATGCGATGAGCTGGTATATTTTTCCTGAACCAAATATTTTCCACAATCAATGAAGTCCGTAAAAGTGTTTTTCTTTTTCATCATCTTACCATCCTCATACCATTGCCTACCCATTTCCTGCCCTCCACGGATATGCGCGATAGCAAAAACAAATCCTCTGTCCAACAAACTCAATCGGGTACTGCTAAAACCTGCCTCCATCGAATTACCATAGCTTCCATAACCATAGAGTAACAACGGAGCTTTGCCGTTTTTTTCGAATCCTTTTTTGTACACCAACGATATAGGTATTTTAGTACCATCCTTTGCCGTGGCGTATAACCTTTCGGTTACATAATTATCCTTGTCATAACCGCCCAGCACCTCCTGCATTTTCATCAGCTTCTTTTGCTTTGTAACCATGTTGTAGTCATATATCGAAGACGGCGTGGTGAGCGAAGTGTAATTATAACGCAACACATCCGTATTATACTCGGGATTGCCGCCCATACCTGCTGCATAAGCCGGTTCCCCAAAATTCAGATAATGCTCCCCGCTCGTTTTCAGGTTACGTACACGCAATTGAACCAGTCCGTTCTTGCGTTCATTTATCACGATAAAGTCCTTAAACTCGCTCACGTCCTGTAATAACACATCCGTCCGGTGCGGTATCAGTTCCTTCCAATTGGTAACGACTGTTTTCTCCAACGGGCATTCCATGAGCTTAAAGTTTTTGGCGTTCAGATTGGTACGTATCAAAAACTTATCATTCAGTGGTATTACTGAATATAGCACATCTTTCATGCGGGGCTGAAACACCACAAATTCTCCGTTCGGCTCTGAGGCTTTCAGCATGCGCCATTCGGAAGACATGGTAGCCGATGAAACGATAAAAATATATTTACCGTTCTTTGACCTGTCCACTCCGATATAATTGCTTTTGTCCTTTTCTTCATAAACGGTCACATCGTTGGCGGCATCTGTTCCCAAGGTATGCCTCTTTATTTTTTCCGATAAAAGCGTTACAGGATTCTTATCCGTATAGAAAAACGTTTTATTGTCCGCCGCCCAGCACGGGTCTGCTTCTGTGTTTGCGATAGCATCCTTATATACTTCGCCCGTTTGAAGATTTTTTACATAAATCACATACTGCCTGCGTGAAACCGTGTCCACACCATAGGCCAACAGGTTGTTATCATCGCTCACACTTAAACCGCCCACGGCAAAATAAGCATGCCCTTCCGCCATCGCATCCACGTCCAACAACACTTCTTCAGCAGCGTTCAGGTTTCCTTTTTTACGGCAATACTTATAATACTGCTTACCGTCCTCGGTGCGTGTGTAATAATAATAGCCATTCTTGAACACCGGCACACTTTCGTCCTTTTCTTTAATGCGCCCCTTCATCTCCTTGAACAAGGTGGTCTGCAAAGCATCCGTGCCACGCATCATCTCGTCCACATATTTATTCTCGGCAGTTAGATAATTAACCACATTTGTGCTATCCGGCCCCTTGCCGAAATAATCGTACATCCAATAATAAGGGTCGTTCACTTTGTCACCGTGTATATCACGGATATGTTCTTTTTTCTCTGCCACCGGAGGCTTTACGTCCGGCCATATATAAGATTTTTGACTCATAGCTGAAATACTAAATAATAATGCAACGAAGATTGCCCAATAGCGCATATCAAAATATTTTGAGCAGTAAATATAACGTATTGTACACTTTTATACACCAAACCCTGGAGAAACAAAAAAGGCTGCCCGAGGGCAACCTTTTGATAATGTTTCAGAAGTTGTGATTAAGCTACTTCTACGTCTGCACCGGCTTCTTTCAGCTTAGCTGCAATTTCTTCAGCTTCGGCTTTAGATACACCTTCTTTTACAGGCTTCGGAGCACCGTCAACCAATTCCTTGGCTTCTTTCAGGCCCAAACCAGTCAGATCTTTTACAATCTTCACCACGTTCAACTTAGAAGCGCCACCGCTTTTCAGAATCACGTCAAATGCAGTTTTTTCTTCTGCAGCAGCACCTGCGCCATCACCACCACCTGATACTACTACTGCAGCTGCAGCCGGTTCGATGCCATATTCTGTTTTCAGAAAATCTGCCAATTCTTGTACTTCTTTTACTGTCAAGCCTACCAGGCTTTCTGCTAATGCTTTAATATCTGCCATGTTTGATAAATTTTTACCGTCTTCATCTCCTTGATGATGGATCCGACGGCGGGTTTAAAAAAATTGTTTAAAATATAATGCTGTGCAATATATAAAAATTACTCTGCTGCCGGGGTTACTTCCTCTGCCGCCGGAGCTTCGGGTGCGACTGGCGCGGCAGTTTCGGCAGGGGCTTCCGCAGCAACTTCGGCTGCACCACCTTCCGTTTTGTTCTGCAATGCGCCGATAACACGCTGTATCGGGGACAACAACAGACCGATAACCTCGCCCACCAGTTCTTCCTTCGTCTTGATTTTCACCAAGGCTGCCAGTTGGTTATCACCAGCATACAAATCACCGTTGATGAATGCTAATTTCAATTCGGGCTTCTCAGCTTTTGCCTCAGAACGGAAAGAGCTCAGGATAACAGCCGGTTCTTTGGGGTTTTCAGAAAACATCAAAGCCGTCACGTTGTGCAAAGATTCGTACACGCCTGCATATTTCTCCGCATCAATAGCTTCCAATGCTTTTTTAATCAGCGTGTTCTTGGCCACTTTCATTTCAACTTTTTTGTTGAAACACGCGCGGCGCAGTTTGCTTACCTGCTCTACCGAAAGAGATTCGGTATCGGTAATATAAAAGTTGTTATATTGAGAGAACTTGCCTTTCAGCACTTCTATCACTTCGTTTTTTTGTTCTTTAGTCATTTTATATTGCGTTTGACTTTTTAAAAATTGATTTTACGGCCTCTTAGTGCACAAATGCTTTTGTGTCCACTGAAATGCTGGGGCTCATAGAGCTGGCCATGCTGATACCTTTCAGATAAGTGCCTTTGGCTGTGGAAGGTTTTGCCTTGATGATAGCATTGATAAACTCCTGGCTATTTGCGGCAATCTTCTCGGGCGCGAAGCTCACGCGGCCAATAGAAGCATGAATGATACCGGCCTTGTCAACCTTGAACGCGATTTTACCACCCTTTACCTCGTTTACGGCAGCAGCTACATCATTTGTAACAGTACCTGTCTTAGGGTTGGGCATCAGGTTGCGCGGGCCGAGAATCTTACCCAGCTTACCAATCTTGGGCATCACGGCAGGGGTAGCGATTACCACGTCCACATCTGTCCAGCCGCTTTCAATTTTTTGAATAAATTCGTCCAAACCTACATGGTCAGCACCTGCGCCTATCGCATCGGCCTCCTTGTCAGGTGTGCAGAGTACCAACACCCTTTTGGTTTTACCGGTACCGTGCGGCAGCGTAACGGTGCCACGTATGGCCTGGTCGGCTTTTTTAGGGTCAACCCCCAAACGCACGTGCAGGTCAACCGAGGCATCAAATTTTGCCACATTGATTTCTTTAACCAATGCTGAAGCCTCATTTAAAGTATATGCTTTGTTAGCGTCCACCTTTGGGTTTACCGCTTTTCTTTTTTTACTAACGAATGCCATTGTTTAAATTCTTTTAAGTTCTTTTAAAGATGGATTAATTCTCCCAAGGGGCTTTACCTTCCACATTGAGGCCAAGGCTGCGCGCGGTGCCTGCCACCATTTTCATGGCGCTTTCTACCGTGAAGCAGTTCAGGTCGGGCATTTTATCCTTTGCGATAGCCTCTACCTGCTCCCATGTGACCTTGCCCACTTTGGCGCGGTTACTTTCTTTGGAACCTTTTTGAATTTTAGCGGCCTCCATCAGTTGTACAGATGCGGGCGGGGTCTTGATGACGAAATCAAAACTCTTGTCGCTGTAAACGGTGATTAATACGGGGAGAACTTTCCCGGGTTTGTCCTGAGTCCTTGCATTGAACTGCTTGCAGAATTCCATGATGTTCACACCTTTGGAACCTAAGGCCGGACCGATGGGGGGTGCAGGATTGGCCTGGCCGCCCTTGCACTGTAGCTTAACAAAGCCTGAAATTTCTTTTGCCATTTTATAATGATTTATTGGTTCTAACGTCCTGATAATTTGGTTATCGGGACTCCCAAATTCCTCTTCCCGGACATGCGCCGGGACATAAAAAGAACTAATTGGGAGCGCGAAGTTACGCCTATCACCCTAAACAGCCAAAGTTTTTTTAGGAATATCGCAACGTTACGAAAAGCCCTCGAATAAGGATGGGGAATTTTTGCCCAACAGAAAGTTAATTTATGTAATTTGTGCTACACAAAGCATCTTATCAATGTTCTAAATATAAAAATATATTATTATGAAACGATACATTATAATATTCATGGCCTTTGCCATCACGATTACGGGTTGCTCTTCGCAAAAAGCAAGTGTGCAAAGCACGCCTTTGGCCTCAAAAATTGAGGAACAGCGCTACACGTTTAACGCGCAAAGCGTGTTCCCCACAGAGGACAGCCGCTTTAACCCAAGGTTGATGTTTCCCAACAGCAGCAGCCTATATCAACTGGGCACCGGATACGACCTGAAGGTGACGCCCGATTCGGTCATCGCCTACCTGCCCTTTTTTGGGCGGGCTTATACCGCGCCTATGAACCCCACGGAGGGCGGCATTAAATTCACTTCCACAAAGTTTGACTACAAAAAAGCCATCCGCAAGGGCAATTACGAAATACAGATAAGCCCGAGGGATAACAAGGACGTAAACAGCCTTTTGCTCGTGGTGTCACCAGGTGGTTATGCCTCATTGCGCGTGACCAGCAACAACAGGACGCCTATCTCCTTCAATGGCAGAATTGAGGAATAGACAACAGACAACTTTGCCGAAAGCGCTTTTTAGCCCATTTTATTTCGAAGCCGATGGGCTGCCGGATGCGCAGGGGTAGCCGCGCCGACGAAGGAGGCGTGGCCGGAGCAAAGCGCAGCCCGGAGCAGCCGGGACAAAAGCCGGGATACATTCGTCAGCCGACAGCCCCTAATATTGCAGTTCTTGGGCGCAGATATGGGTGTTTTTTGTTTTTTCAACCTACCTTAGCGGGTTATCGCTAAATAATACTTATTTTTAGGCACTGAATTACAGCCTGCTGTAACAATTTTATTTTAACCACTTTATTAGTTTAGTCCAGTGCGAGAAAATATAAGAATCGTTATAGCCTTTTTCCTGAGCGTTATAATCCTCATCGTGTTGGGGGTTTATGCCAACTATCAGGCTAAGGTTTATGAAAGGGCCTCTGACGCCACCGACCGTTCGCAAAAAATCATCGGGGAAGCGCAGGAAATACTGAACAGCATACAAGAGGTGGAAACTGCTTACCGGGGTTTTACCATCACGAACGATTCGGTGTTTCTCAGCCCGCTATTCGTGGGAGAGAAAATGCTGAAAATCTCGTTTGCAAAATTATCGCAATACCAATTGACGCCCGCGCAAAAGAAACTGGCAGACTCCATACAAAAACATGTCAAGGATAAAGTATCACTGGCTTATGATGTCATCGTAAAACGAAAACATGACTCGTTTGAAGCCGCGCAGAACATGATAAAAACGACCGAGGACAATAAACTGATGACCGTCATCCGTTACCACATTTCAAAGTTCATCAATAACGAAAGGCAGATTCTACAACAAAAGGCAGCAAACGAAGAACATCAGCTCTCCAAACTGGTGCTCATCATCACCCTGGCCGTTATCACGTCCATCATCGTCATCCTGCTTACCCTGATATATGTGCTTCGGATATATAAAAGGCTTGTCAGCACAGAAAGACGGTTGCTGACCTCTCAGATGCGGCTGGAAAGCATACTGGACATGCTGCCCATTGGCATTATGATTATCAACGCGCCGCTTAAACAGTACCGGGCAAACAACAAGGCAAGGGAAATTTTGGGCGGTGATATACGCAACGAAGGACCACTATCCGACCTGACGGGCAAGCGACCGAACGCGCTCAAATCTTCCCTACCGGACGAACTGCTGCTCACGCAGGCACTGAACGGAGAGGAAACCATCGGTATAAACGACATCACCATTGTGCGGAACAACAAGGAAATCCCGTTGCGCATCAGTGCCATACCCCTGTACAATGAAAAGGGAGAAATAGAATATGCCATCAGTGCATTTGACGACATCACGAACATCAAAAAATTTGAGCAAGAACTCATCCAAGCCAATAAAATCGTAGAAGAAACGCTGCGATTAAAGGATACCTTCCTCGCCAACATGAGCCACGAGATACGCACGCCGATGAACGCCATACTCGGTTTTACAGAACTGTTGTCCACCAAAGACCTTGGCGCCATAGAGAATGAATATATCAACACTATCCACACCTCGGGGGAAAGCCTGCTGCGATTGCTGAATGACATATTGGATTTTTCTAAGCTGGAAGCCAATATGATGACTTTTGAGCAGCACCCCATCAGCATCCAGGGCGCATTAAGCTCCATCCACATGCTGTACACGCCCAAGGCACGCAGTAAAGACATACAACTCATACTGAACGTTGACCCAGCCATTCCCGAATATCTGGTGGGTGACCCCATGCGCCTGACACAAATCATCACCAATATCCTCGGGAACGCGATAAAATTCACTGAAAAGGGCAGCATCCTTATCTATGCCCAAAAACTATCGGAAGATGAGGAGAAAGCCTTGATAGAATTCAAGATAAAAGACTCGGGCATCGGCATCCCCAAAGAAAAAGTCGAATCCATTTTTTCACGGTTTGAACAGGGCGGTGCCAGCATGGCGCGGCAATACGGCGGCACGGGCATCGGGCTTAGCATCGTAAAACAATTGGTAGAACTGCAACATGGTAAAATAGATGTGGTCAGTGAAGTCGGACTTGGCACGGTGTTTACCATCCAACTACCGTTTGCAAACTATCACGAGGGAGATTTTAACATCCCTGACCATAAAAAAGACAATATAGACATTAATATGCTCAAGCAACTGAGCATTTTGCTGGTGGAGGATAATGTCGTAAACGCCAAACTTGCCGACAGCATATTTCGAGAACATGACATTCACATCACCATTGCGGAGAACGGTAAGATTGCTATCCAAAAACTGAACGAACAATCTTTCGATATCATCCTCATGGATATCGAAATGCCGGAAATGAACGGATACGACACCACACGTTACATCAGGCAGGAGATGAAATCAACCATACCGATTATCGCCATGACAGCCCACGCCCTTGCCGGAGAACGAGAGAAATGCCAGCAGGCCGGGATGAACGACTACCTTGCCAAGCCCATCAACACACATGAACTCTTTCTGAAAATATACACGATTATTGAAAAATATAAAAAGAGGAAAAGTAATCAACCAGCAGAAAACCATATACTGGAAACAGAAAAAAGCCAAACGCAGGAGCATAATGACGTTGACGTTACGCCAAACCATCACCACAATAGCGTAAACAAACAAACCATACAGCTTGATTACCTGCACTCCGTTTCTGCTAACAACAAGCAGTTTGAAAAAGAAATCATGGAAATGCTGCAGGAACAGCTGCCCCAACAGGTAGGCGATTTGGAAAACGCATACGCGGACGGCAATCTTTCAACACTAAAGGGCGTTTCGCACAAGTTAAAATCCTCCATTTCCATATTGGGCGTAAACAGCATATACCGCCAATTGGAGCAAATAGAAATAGAATGCGGCACTGGCCTGCTCAGCACTACTACGAGCAACGGTTTCCCGCAACTCGCCAGCGACCTAAAGGAACTGATGGAAGAATTAGACCATTTATTAAACACAGCATTCGTTCATTAAAAATTATATTAAGACAATGACATCGGAAGTTTTGTACAAAGGAGATTTACGCACCGTATGCACACACTTAAAAAGCAACTCAAACTTTGAAACCGACGCGCCACCGGACAATAACGGAAAGGGCGAACGCTTTTCCCCCACCGACCTGATGGCCACCAGCCTTGCTGCCTGTATGCTCACCGTCATGGGCATCAAGGCCCGAACGATGGACATGGACTTGAACGATGTGAGGATAGAAGTGCTGAAAACCATGGCCGCCGACCCGCGCCGCATCAGCGCCATCGACCTGACAGTCCATATCCCCGACGCGCTGAAAAACCTTGACGAAAAAACAATAACCATCCTCAAAAATACAGGCCACACATGCCCTGTGGCCAAAAGCATACACCCCGACATAAAAGTCAGCATTGACTGGGGGGCCTGGTCATAACATCAGATGACCGGTTTTGAAAAGGGATAATGCGGAGATAGCGTGAAAGAAAAAGGGGTCATCATTCACAAAAGTTTGATCTTTTTAATGATGAACCCGGCTTTCGTGCCACTATGAGGCTTCGTTGCGTCGCACACTTCAACTGTAGCACTACTATCAGCACACTATAAACCACGCGGGCTAAATACAGCCCTAATAAATATCCGGATAAAGACAATGAAGCAAACAACAAAAAGAACACCGATAGAAAAAATCACACAACCGATACAGGGCTTCATCCGGCAGGAAAAAGCAGGGGGAATTGTATTGGGCGTCAGTGTGGTTATTGCTTTGGTGCTGGCCAACTCCCCCATTGCGGAAACCTATCACCATATATTGGAACATACCTTCGGTTTTCAATGGGACGGCGCAACGTATTTTGAGTTTAACCTGCACCATTGGATAAACGACGGGCTGATGGCCATGTTCTTTTTTGTGGTGGGCTTAGAACTTAAAAGAGAATTTATCGGCGGCGAACTCTCCAACCCGCGCCAGGCCATCCTTCCCATCGGTGCGGCATTAGGCGGCATGATCGTCCCGGCCTTGATTTATTCATTACTGAATCCCTCGGGCGAAGTACACCGCGGCTGGGGCATCCCCATGGCCACGGATATTGCCTTTGCATTAGGCGTGCTGTATCTATTGGGCAAAAAAATCCCGCTATCGCTGAAAATATTCCTTACAACGCTCGCCATTGCAGACGATCTGGGCGCGGTACTGGTGATAGCCATTTTTTACACAACGGATATTTCTATGATACATTTGATGACAGGCATTTTCATACTGTTGATTATGTATTTGGGCAATAGATTAGGCGTAAGAAGTATCCTGTTTTATGCCATCCTCGGGATTTGTGGCGTATGGACAAATTTTCTGCTCTCCGGCGTGCACGCCACCATTGCGGCGGTGCTGGCAGCTTTTACCATCCCGGCCAACGTAAAAATAAGGGAGGCATTTTTCGTCAACGAAATCCAAAAATATTTAAAGCTGTTCCAGAACATTGACCCCAATGAAAACAAGCCTACCCTTACGCACGAGCAGTTGATGATCATGGAAGAAATAAAGCAAACCACCGTTGCCGCCACGCCGCCCCTGCAACGGCTGGAACACGCGCTGCACCCTGCGGTCACCTTTATCATCATACCAATTTTCGCATTGGCCAACGCAGGCGTTTCCCTTGACATAGACATGGAACATTTGTTTAGTACGAACGTGGCACTGGGCGTTGCCCTTGGTCTCTTGATAGGAAAAGTAACGGGCGTTGTCGGGTTCACCTGGTTGTTGATAAAACTCAAGGTGGCAAAATACCCCAAAGCAATGAACATCCGCAATCTTTTGGGCCTGGGCTTGTTGGCATCCATCGGCTTCACGATGTCGCTGTTCATCACCTCGCTCGCCTTTACGAACGAAGAATATATGGTGCAGGCCAAGATAGGTATTTTCGCAGCATCCATTTTGGGCGGCATAGCAGGATATATCGTACTAAACAAAAGCAGCAAACCTGCCAAAAAACAATCCAACAAAGAAATTAAAACCGCGCAGGATGCGGCGAGCTAAAATCAGAAAACCGCTGATAGCAACAAACAAATTCCTCCGCTCATTGCGCTGTATATATATTCGGTCAAAAGGACGGTGATAATAGAGGACTATATCATCCGTAAATATGGTAGATATAGGCCGGGCATGAATAAACCATAGTCCTGTTGGGCATCCCTTGATTGTGAAAAAATATAATCCAAATTCTCACCGCCGGTCATTACATTTGCACCATAAATTTCAAGTTTTAATTATATGTCCCTTATTAAAAGCATCTCTGGTATCCGTGGCACGATTGGAGGCCAACCTGGCGAAAGTCTTTCCCCTCTTGATATTGTAAAATTTACTGCTGCTTATGCCGACATCCTAAAACAAAATGCGCAGGATGCAAAGCATATAAAGGTGGTTGTAGGCCGTGACGGGCGCATCAGCGGCGAAATGGTCAGCAATCTGGTATGCGCCACGCTCAGCGCTTGTGGCATTGATATTACCGACCTGGGGCTAAGCACCACACCTACCGTGGAGATAGCCGTAAAAATGGAGCAGGCTGACGGCGGCATTATCCTGACGGCCAGCCATAACCCGAAAGAATGGAACGCGCTTAAACTGCTGAACAGCGATGGCGAATTTATATCTGCCGATACTGGCAAAAAATTATTGGAAATCGCCGCTGCAGAGGAATTCAATTTTGCACCTGTTGACAAATTAGGTAAAATCACCCGCGATGATTCTTATCTGCAAAAGCACATAGATGCCATCCTGCAATATCCCTTGGTAAACAAAGAGGCCATCGCCGCCAAAAATTATAAAATTGTTGTGGATGCGATTAACTCTACGGGGGCTACTTTTGTTCCCGCTTTATTAAACGCATTGGGCGTTGAAAACGTTATTGTGCTGAACAGCGAGGTAACAGGCAATTTTGCCCATAACCCGGAACCGCTGCCCGGTCATTTGCGTGAATTGAGCAATGAGGTGGTGAAACAAAAAGCTGACTTAGGTATTGCCATAGACCCTGACGTGGACAGGCTTTGCTTTGTCTGCGAGGACGGCAGCATGTTTGGCGAAGAGTACACATTGGTGGCCATTGCCGATTATGTGCTGCAACAACGCAAAGGCAATACGGTAAGCAACATGAGCAGCACCAAGGCACTCAAAGAAATAACCCGTAAACACGGTGGCGAATATTATGCTTCTGCCGTTGGCGAGGTAAACGTGGTAACCAAGATGAAAGCAGTGAACGCTGTCATCGGCGGTGAAGGCAACGGGGGCGTTATCGTACCGGATTTCCATTATGGCAGGGATGCGCTTATCGGCATAGCTTTGTTCCTTAGTCATTTGGCCGGACATAAAAATGGCATCAAATCCCTGCGGAACCTGTATCCCGATTATTTCATCAGTAAGAACAAAATAGAATTAGACAAGAACACGGACGTAACGGCTATTTTTGAAAAAATCAAGCACAAATACGTTAAACAACCTATCAATGATGAAGACGGTTTAAAAATAGAATTTGACAATGATTGGGTGCATTTGCGCACCTCTAATACCGAACCTATCATTCGTATTTATTCCGAAAGCGATTTTGAAACAAAAGCGAACAATATTGCACAACGCTTGATGCAGGACATCAAGGAGAACGTGCATTAATTGCCCGCAGGCTATACTATAAATTGACAATGGACTATTGACAACTTATAGTATAGCCTGTCCGCTTAAACAACTCCGACATCATTCCTCCACCGTCTCCAATCCCCAGGAAATACCTTTATCAATTGCAGGCACGCCATTGACAATCCAACTGGCGGGCTTGGCTCCTTTCAGATAATAATCAAAAAATTGCGACAAGCGGATGGACAGGTCTTTGCGGTTTCTACGTTCTACGAGATTATGGTCTTCATCATTATATTCCAACAACCATACCTTTTTGTGCAACCTGCGCAAAGCTGAGTAGTATTCAATCCCCTGATACCAAGGCACGGCTCCGTCCGCATCATTGTGCATGATGAGCAAAGGCGTCTGCACTTTGTCCGCTGCAAACAAAGGTGAATTTTTTAGATACAGGTCAGGTTGTTCCCACAATGTAGCCCCGATGCGGCTTTGTGTTTTTTCATACTGGAACTGTCGCACCATGCCCGAGCCCCAGCGAATCCCTCCGTAAGCACTCGTCATGTTGCTCACGGGCGCCCCTGCCCCGGCAGCCTTGAACATATTGGTGCGCGTGACAAGATATGCCACCTGATAACCACCCCAGCTTTGCCCCTGAATGCCCATATTGGCAGCATCCACCCAAGGCATCTTGCTCAAATACTTTGCAGCACTTACTACACTGTTATAAGCGCTTTCGCCGGGCTGTCCCGTTTTGTAATAAATATTCGGGTCAAAGACAAGATAACCATTGCTCACAAAATAGGGAATATTAATGGTGGACGCACTTGGGGCTGGCGCTTTATAACTAAAAAGTCCATCCGCATTCTTTTCATAAAAATAAAATATCACAGGATACTTTTTATTCGGATCAAAGTCCTCCGGTTTATACAAAATGCCCTCGCTCATCTTGCCGTCAAACATCTTCCAATGAACCAACTCGGCAGTAAGCCAATTGTAAGGCTTTTGTTGTGCGGTGACATCCGTTAATGGAGCAAGGCGGCTCAAACTATTGCCCACAAAGAGTTCCGAAGAACGGATATCGGCCAATTGAGCACAAAACATATTAGCGTTCTTTGCTTTTTGTAAACCGTTTATGCTTTTCTGCATAGCGGTTATCAACGAAGGTGCCTGCGTGTTGTCAAGTTCTTTTGAAAAAAGGCTCCAGGATTTATCCGCACGGTTTTGCGCTATCAACAACAAGGTATCCGTTGCTTCATAAAATCTTTTCTCATCATCCAGACGAACCACATCGAAGTCCATGTTTCTCAACTTGCCCGATGCCGTGATATTGACAGGCTGATTGTTTCCGCTGGTAGGTATTTTCCAAATATCATAATAGGATTTAATCAATACATATTCATCATTGGCCAACCATGCCTCGATACCCATCTGACGCGGAAAGTCGGGCACATCATTTTCTATATCGTACAAAGGTTGCGGTATACTCTGGGAAATATTTGTTGTACGACCATTGGCGACATCATAAAGAGCATAATACTTTTTATCAGGAAGATAACCTATCACATATTTGCCGTTCGGAGAAGCCTGATAAAAGCCATAACTGTTTGTCGCAACCGTTTTGCGCTTCCCGGTTTTCACCTCTATCACATACACATTTTTTTTGGACTGTCCTTCCCAACTGGCTTCCACTCGATTGCCCTTGGTTGATTGCGCCAACACCCAATCCGCATTGCCCTCATCCACCAAGGAAATGTTTTCCGCATCCTCATCGCCCAATTGCAGGACTTTTTTTTCATCCGGCATGAAAACCGTCAGGTAACTGCGTTTGCTCTCGCGCGGCAACTGCTTTAGCTGTTGCGGCTGGATGTAATCATCGTTGTAATGCCATACATCCAAACGCGCGGTTTCAAAATCCACTAAGGTCGTATCCTTTGGCGGCCGTATAGGAGCCACACCAAAGAATAGTTTTTTCCCATCCTTACTAAATTTCAGGTCTGCATCATCACTGACCGTAAAGCCTTTGCGGATACCAGCAGTAGCCCTGTCCGCTATAACCACCGCCGAGTCATTGCCAGGTTTGTAATACCACAGCTTATAAAATTTTTGCAACGATTTTTCCGAACTATCCCGTTCAGCCACGAAAGCCCATTGACC
Source organism: Niabella sp. (assembly GCA_047601605.1). Taxonomy (GTDB): domain Bacteria; phylum Bacteroidota; class Bacteroidia; order Chitinophagales; family Chitinophagaceae; genus Niabella. The sequence goes on along the minus strand of JASGIU010000001.1, from coordinate 219,734 downwards.
GCCGTCTTCCGCAGCCGCAAAGTTTTTCGCTTCGTTCAACCCGCTCATGATAGTGTCTGAAACCTGCTTTTGTATATCATACATCACAACGTATGCCTTGCTGTTGGAATCCTTTGCATCCTTTGCCGTTTCATACAAAAGCCTGTTGCCTTGCTTGTCAAACATATATTCCGCCACGAGCGGAAATTCTTTTTCGCTTCCACCTATCAGGTCACGCAATACAAGCTTTCCGGCATTCGGCTTGGTATTGCCGCCGGTTGCATTACCCTTCGCCGTATTATTGTTTTTCTGACTGCTCTCGTATATTTCTTTTGCCGCTTTGGTGGCAATTTCAACAACTTCTGCCTTTGGTACTTTTCGTTTTAAATCTCTGGTAAGGGTTGCCACGATTGAGTCTGCGATTTTTTTTACATCTTCCGTAGAATCTTTTTTCACAGATTTTTTGGATGCTTCGGAAATCGGCGCCAAATGATAAGCCAGCCACTGCGAGGATTTTTCGGGCATTTTAAAAGATTGCAGGTTAGGTATTTTATTCATCGTCCCACTATCCAACCGCACTATCACCATTGAATCCCGCGGCATCTCATCAGGCTTTTTCTTTTTAATTTTCGCTTCACGGGTATCTGCATATAACGGTTTTACCTTCGCTATCAAAAAGGACGCATCCAGCGTAAACAAAGGAGCGTAACCACGTGGTATGAGTATTTTTTTTGAGGTGTCGGCGGTGGACTGTACATACAGTACGCCATCTCCCTGCTGGGGATTGATGGCATAATATATAAACCTTCCGTCATCACTTATTTTTCTTTCCGATAAAGATTTCCAGCCATCATATACGTCGTGCGTCAGTGGCTTTTTAACTTGTGCAAAAACAGAAACTTGTGTGCTTAATATCAGTATAAAAAAGAAATATACAATACGGGGCATTGTGTGATAAGTTTTTAGTGATGATTTCGGAAATTACAATTTATACATGAGAGCAAATGAAAACAACTTTTAGTTTTATAGCTTTTCTTTATAAAAGGATATTAAGGTTGATTAAAGGGTATAAAGAGGAACACCGTCATTTCTTACCTGATGATATCTTCTTTTTCAAAGAACGGACGTTGATGTTTAACGCGGTAAAGGCTACCAGCCCGCAGCGCTGTCATCACCGCGTATGTCTGCCACGGCCTCAAAACGCCCGTTTGGCAAAACTTTAATAACTTCTGTGCGCCCTATCTGTCCCCGCTCATCGAGTTTATAACCCATTTGCTCCAAAACCTTTGCCGTTGCAGGCAAAAAGCCCTTTTCGATATCTACACTGTCGGGCAACCATTGGTGATGAAACTTTGGCTTGTTTACCGCATCTACCGCGGACATATCAAAATCCACTATATTCACGATTGTTTGAAAAACAGAAGTGGGGATGGTCGTGCCGCCCGGTGTGCCCACCACCAACCAAGGCTTACCAGCTTTCATCACGACTGTCGGCGTCATGGAACTAAGCATCCGCTTTCCCGGTTCAATGGCGTTGGCCTTGCCGCCTACTGCCCCGAATACGTTCGGCGTGCCGGGTTTTGTACTGAAATCATCCATTTCATTGTTAAGCAAAAATCCTGCACCACCCACGATTATTTTGCAACCGTAACCCGTGTTGAGCGTCGTGGTTACAGACACTGCATTGCCTTCGTTATCTATCACGCTCAGGTGCGTGGTCTCCTCGCTTTCATAACCGGGAACAACACCCGGCCTCACCAGTGCGCTGCTGCCAGCCTCGCCTGGCTTATAATCTTTCATGCGGTTTTTGAGATAGGCCTCGTCCGTAAGTTCTTCGACAGGTACTTTATAAAAATCCATATCACCCATGTAGCGTGCCCGGTCTGCATAAGCACGGCGTTCTATCTCTACCATCAACTGCACCGCGTCGGGCGACTGAAAACCCATTTTCGCCACTTCAAACGGTTCTATCATTTTCAACATTTGGTGCAGCAACAACCCGCCGCTACTGGGCATCGGCATGGTAATCAAATCAAGCCCGCGATAAGTGAACAAATGGGGCGTCCTGAATTTAGCCTCGTAATTTTTCAGGTCTTCTTTGGAAATAATTCCCCCGCCCCTTTGCATTTCTGCCACGATAAGCTCGGCGGTTTCACCTTCATAAAACCCAGCTTTGCCTTTTTGCTGTATGCGCCGCAAAGTGGCCGCAAGGTCTTTTTGCACAAGGATATCGCCCTCGCGCCAAAGCCCGGTTTTTACAAAAGTCGTTGGCTGGGTATTTAGTTTTTCAAATTTTGCCTTTGTGGCATTGAGCGAACGTGCCTCGGCATCGGTAATCACAAAACCTTTTTCTGCCAAATCAATCGCTGGTTGAATGAGCACCTTCATTGGCAACCGCGCATATTTTAAAGCAGCAAAAAGTCCGGCCGGTGTGCCGGGAACACCCGCTGCCAAATGACCGTCAAGGCTTTTCCTCGCAATGACGTTACCGTTCTCGTCCAGATACATATCCCGATGCGCCTTGGCAGGTGCTTTTTCACGATAATCAAGCGCCAGCTTTTCACCGTTTTTCAACGATGCCACCATGAAACCGCCGCCACCGATATTACCCGCCACGGGATATACCACTGCAAGTGCCCACTGCGTGGCAATGGCCGCATCCACCGCATTGCCGCCTTTTTGCAACACGAGCAAACCTGCCTGACTGGCCAAGGGATGCGCGCTGACCACAGCCCCTTTCGAGACCGTGATATTTTTTTCAATTTTATAATCATAAGGTTTGACAACCTGCCCGACAGGCTTTTTTACGCCAACACAACCTGAAATAACCGCCGTACAAATAAAAAGAATTATATATCTCATCTGATAAAACGTTTGCAGAAAGATAAGCATTAATCGGGTGAGAAAATAAACAATGAAGAAAAACAGAAATCCATTCCCCCCACGTTGCAAGCACGAGGAGGCCGTCAGGAAAAATAAGGTCGCGCCCTATCCAAGTGACTTACTTATTCTGCTCCGTAATCTCTTGCCGATGTTCTTTGCCCCAGTCGGAAAGATTATCAATGACCGTTTCTAATTTCTGACCATAATCCGTAAGTTCATATTCAACGCTTACAGGTTGGGTATTTAATACGGTTCTCTTGACGAGTTTGTTCATCTCCAACTCTTTCAACTCTTTGCTCAACATTTTGTTAGATATGCCTTCCACATCATTCAGCATATCCGAAAACCGCCTTTTCTTATGATAAAAAAGCGTGGCGATTATGGATATTTTCCATTTACCGTTCAGCACATCCATTGCATCGTGCACCGCCATAATATGTTTCTTACATTCTGTGTGAGCTTTTATACCTTTTGCCATAAATAGTTACCTCGTTACTTAAAAGTTACCATCACTTTTTGTTACCTTGTTACAAAAGTAAACAATCTTGTTCTAAATTTGTATTATGAACAGAGGTTATATAAACAACTGGCAGAATATGCCGTATAACCTACAATACAACATCAACAATCGAACAAAACAAAAAGTATGGCATTAGTAGAGAATTTAAAATGGCGTTATGCCACAAAGAAAATGAACGGTCAAACCGTTCCTAAAGAAAAACTGGATTACATCTTGGAAGCGGCAAGGCTTGCCCCGTCATCATCGGGATTGCAGCCTTACAGAATCTTTGTAATCAGTGACAGGCAGTTGCTCGGAAAAATAAAAGAAGCAGCATTCAACCAAAGTCAGATAACAGATTGTTCCCATTTACTCGTTTGGGCTGCCTGGGACAATTACACTTCTGAAAAGATAGGAGAAGTTTTGACAAAAACATCCCGGGAACGGGGACTTCCTGATGATACATCAGAGGCCTACCGTCAATCTCTTTGGGGAAGTTATGAGCCATTAGGGGAAGAATGGCATAAAAACCACAGTGCCAAACAAGCTTATATATCATTTGGATTAGCTATTGCGGCGGCGGCAGAGCAACACGTGGATGCCACGCCCATGGAAGGCTTTGACCCGGTTAAATTAGACGAAATCCTCGGGCTTGAAGCATTAGGGCTAAAAAGCGTCGTCATCCTGCCCATCGGGTACAGAGACGAGCAAAACGATTGGCTCGTAAACCTTAAAAAAGTACGTACGCCAAAAGAAAAATTTATAACTATAATTGATTAATCCACTAAAAATAAATACCATGAAAAAAGTAATCGCCATCGCAACATTGTGGTTAGCAGCCACCGCATTTACAGTAATAGATGTATGGAAAAACGACAAGCCCCACTCGCAATTAGGCTTTACGGTAACACATCTCGGAATTAATGATGTATCAGGAACGTTCAACGATTTTGACGTGACCGTACAATCCAATAAAGGAGATTTTAGCGATGCCGTATTTGAGCTTAATGCCAAAGTAGCTTCCATAGATACACGCGTTGAGGCAAGGAACAATCATTTGAAAAGCGCAGATTTTTTTGATGCGGAAAAATATCCCGAAATAAAATTCAGAAGCACGGCTATTGAAAAAACAAACACCAACGAATATGCATTAAGCGGCGACCTGACTATTCACGGCGTTACAAAACCTGTTACGTTAAACCTTGTTTACCGGGGCAAAACAACTAATCCGATGTCCAATGCCGTTACGGTTGGTTTTCAGCTAACGGGAAATATCAAAAGGTCTGACTTTGCCGTGGGCAGCAAATTCCCTGAAGCAGTAATAAGTGATATCGTGCGCATTAAAGCAGACGGAGAGTTTACAAAATAAGAAACCGATTTTACCTTCAACGATAAATAACAGATAGTAAAATGAAAAAAGAAAAAATCATTTTCTGGATTGCCACAGGGATATTTTCAATAATGATGTTGTTTACAGCATACAACTATCTGACTTCTCCGGAAATGAAAGCGGCATTTGTGCATTTAGGATTTCCTGATTATTTCAGGGTTGAGCTTGCTGTTGCGAAACTGTTGGGCGCATTAGCCTTATTGATGCCTTTTGCTCCAAATGCATTTAAGCAATTCGCTTACGCAGGCTTTACAATTAATCTGATTTCGGCGGCTATTGCACACGCATCCAAAGGCGACCCGGCACAAGCCGTTATGATGCCGCTGATTTTCTTAGTGCTATTAATTGTTTCATATATATATTTTGGTAAATTAAAAGACTGATAAAAAGAAGCGATATATCATAAGACGACTAAATATGTAAAGTTTTTTTGTCAAGTGTTGTTATACAAGTGTTCTAAAAATTAAAAATAAAGACAGATAAAAAACATCCACATCCAATAGCTCAAACAGTTAACGCAAAAAATAAAGCACCTATTTCATCTTTACAGGTTTATCATATTCAATTATTAAATCCTAAGTAAGTAAGATCTCTATCATGATAAAACAAGTATATTTGACATTATAACATTTGGCTTATAATGAAATATATTTTGTACTGTATATTTTTAGCAACCATAACGCTTAATACAAAAGCCCAGCAGAAATATGCTAAACAGCAGCTTGTTGAAGATTTGAAAGTCATGAAAGATATTGATGTGAATACGAATCCAATACTGACTAATGCAGGGAGAGACAGTATAGAAAAAAAGTTTTCGCAGGCAATAAAGACATTTCCAATGGATAGTGCTACCGGCCTTGAGTTTTTGCATTATATATCGGCATTAAACATGAAAACAGGCTATGACAGCCATGCAGATATGATGCTTGGCGAAGAGCATCTTCCTCCCGGCAACCGTTATTTTCCTTTACCTGTTTACATTATTCAAAACAATATACTGATAAATACTGAAAAGGGCCCGCTTCCTTTTGGCAGTATCATTCAGCGTATCAACGGTATCAAGAGCAGCACAATCTTAAAAGAACTTGCAGGTGATAGCAGTAAAGCAAACTTTAATAAATACCATCTGAATGATGGGTTTCCTATGCAGTTTTTCTTTAGATATGGGGTTACGGACACGTTTACAATCAGCTACAAAACAAATAAAGATGACCCAACAGAAAAAGAAGTTCGTTGCCCGACGATTGACATCAGTGAACTTTTAAATATGCAAAACAGCAGGATATTTCCTTTGAACAGGGATGTCGATCCCGATAAAATCAATATTTACACCCAGTTTGACGAGCAGTCAAAATCGTGTTATATGCGGATTCCGTCCTTTCTAACTCTCGGTATGGGTAGTGAAGCAACATGCGAACAATTCAAAAACGTGTTTGACAGCCTTTTCAATGAAATACACCGGAGATCCGCAACTCATTTAATTATTGATATTCGTGGCAATGGCGGTGGGCTGATGGACAGACCCGGCCTTCTGTTTTCTTACCTGGCAGATTCCGTTTTTTATGAAGCCCATTATCTCAAAATGAGGAGTGTCAGGGATATCCCGCTTCGGCATTTAAAAGCGATAGACAATAATGTGGTATCAGTATCTGATGCTAAAAAAAAGTTGCACCGCCTGTATGACGGTTTTATTACTACCAACGGAGAAGTTAAAAGAACCATTTTGAAGATGTGGGAGCCCAATAAATATTCTTTTGGGGGAAAAGTAACGCTACTTGTTGATGGAGGAACTTTCTCTGCCGCAGCATACTTTGCTGCGCTTTTCAGGTTACACCAGCGCGGGGAGATTATTGGCTCGCAGGTGGGCGGCTCTATCAGGGAAATGACAGCAGGACATTTGCTTCTGTATGAACTTCCCAACACAAAGGCAAGGCTGAAGATTCCGCTGATGTACATAACTTTTGATAAAGAACTATACCCGGCCGTTAAAGAAGAGTATATTTCGCCCGACTATGCTATACCATTTGAATCCGAGTATCAATACTTTTTGAAAAAACAGGATTGGGGCAAAAATATAAATGTCAAACCCTAAGTCCTTAAAAAAGGATATCCTACAAGCAGCGCTAAACACCGCTCATAAAAACACGCTTATCAATGCAAAAAATCCCTCGTTAAATCCTAAAAAAACGCCCTCAATTTTTCCTATTATCATTTTTTTTATGTATTATGCCACTCTGAAAAATAAACAAAAACTGAATGGGGCATTTACCTAAACTGATAGAAGACTTGGCATTGATACTGATGGCAGGAGCCATCGTTACGTTGATTTTTAAAAAAATCAAACAACCCCTTGTGCTGGGCTATATCATCGCCGGTTTTTTTGTAGGGCCATATTTCAAGCTCACGCCCACAGTAGTGGACAGTGCCAACATTAAGACACTGGCGGAAATAGGCGTTATTTTCCTGCTCTTCAGCCTGGGCCTTGAGTTTAGTTTCAAAAAATTAATGCGGGTAGGCGGCTCTGCCTCTATCACGGCTTTTGTAGAAATCATTTTCATTGTTATCGCGGGATATTTCGCCGGACGCATGCTCGGTTGGAGTGTTATGGACAGCATGTTCCTGGGCGGTATGCTCGCCAGTTCCTCTACCACTATCATTTTACGCGCCTTTGACGAGTTGGGCGTAAAGACCAAACAGTTTGCACGCATTGTGTTTGGCGTGTTGATTGTGGAGGATATTGTGGTGATATTGCTCATGGTATTATTGTCCACCATTGCCGTCACACGCCAATTTGAAGGTTCTGAAATACTCTTCACCGTTTTTAAACTATTGTTCTTTTTGGCGCTCTGGTTCATCATCGGCATTTTCTTGTTGCCAAGTTTTTTGAAAAGAGCCAAAAAATTATTGGATGAGGAAACGCTGCTCATCCTGTCCATCGGGCTTTGCCTCGGCATGGTTTTCATCGCCACACAAGTGGGCTTTTCTGCCGAACTCGGTGCCTTTGTCATGGGTTCCATCATTGCAGAAACCACTTCAGCGGAAAAAGTGGAACATCTGATAAAGCCGGTCAAGGATTTGTTTGGCGCGGTTTTTTTTGTATCTGTCGGCATGATGATAGACCCCCAGGCAATGGTAAAATATGCCTGGCCGATATTAATCGTAACACTGCTTACCCTTTTCGGCAAATTAATCAGCACCACGATTGGAGCATTACTTTCCGGCCAGCCCCTGAAACAATCGGTTCAGGTGGGTATGAGCATGGCGCAAATAGGAGAGTTCGCCTTCATTGTGGCCACACTCGGTTTATCGCTTGGCGTTATTTCCGAGTTCCTTTTTCCTATCGCCGTCGGCGCCTCTGCCATTACTACTTTTACAACTCCCTACCTTATCAAATTCTCTGAACCATTTTACAACCTTATAGCAAAAGCACTGCCTGCCAAATGGGTTGACAAGCTGAACCGTTATTCATCCAGCACACAAAGCATACAGGCGGAAAGTGATTGGCGGATTGTGCTTAAATCTTACACACGCATTGCATTGACAAATGCTACCGTCATTTTTGCACTACTGCTGGTATCCACCAACTTTTTTGCACCGTTCATCCGTTCCCGCATCGAAAACGAAAACGTACAAAACGCTATCATCTTAGGTGTGACCCTTGCGGCCGCATCTCCTTTCTTTTGGGCTTTCATGGCGCGAAAACCGCATACCCATGCCTATAAAGAACTTTGGATGGACAAAAAGTATAACCACGGCCCCCTGCTTATCGTAGAAGCCTTGCGTGTCATTATCGGGCTGCTTTTAATCGGTTTCGTGGTGGACAGTCTCACCTCTCTCAAGGTGGCCATCGTCGTGGCCATACCGACCACGATATTCATCCTGTTCCTCTTTTCAAGAAACATCCAAAAATTTTATGGTCGCATCGAACGCCGTTTCATGACCAACCTGAACGAACGGGAAATTTCTGCCGCGCAAAAAAATGCCGTGGCCAAAAGCCTACAAAATAAAAAGCAGGATTTGCAATCAGACCTCGTGGCATGGGATGCGCACATTGTGGAAATGGAGGTGAATCCATTGGCTAATTATGTTGGTAAACATCTTATAGAATTGCGCTGGCGCGAGAAGTATGGCATTAACGTGGCTTATATAAAACGGGGTGAAAAAATCATTCACATACCAGGCCATCAAAACAGGCTTTTGCCCTTTGACAAAGTGGGTATCATTGCTACCGATGAACAGATACAAACCTTCAAGCCCGTTTTTGATATGGCTGAGCCCGGCAACATAGAAGAAGTGGAAACCAGCGATATTGAACTGCACAAAATTCTGGTGGACGAACACACACAACTTAAAGGCAAATCCATCCGCGATGCACAACTACGTGAACAGACAGGCGGCCTCGTCGTGGGCATTCAGCGCAACAATGAACGCATCCTGAACCCCGACTCTAACACCATTTTAAAATGGGGCGATATCATCTGGATTGTAGGCGACAGGAAAAAAATTGCAACACTGGTGAAAGATGACGGGTAATATCAATAACATTTTTCAACCAAATCCAATAATGCGTTGAAACTGGAATAAGTTTCGATATCAATCATTGCCATTTACTGCAAAATAACAGTGCCCATACCTTTAGTGATTTCCATTTCCCGGTCTTTGAGGTACTTATGCGCGTGCATGATGGCGACCAACTGCTCCGGCTGGAGTTGTTTTTCCATATCCTGCTGATTAAGCAGCAAAAGGCGCTTGATCTTTTTCAATTTGAAATAGCCGATGGCTGAACTTACCTTTTGAAAAGTTCTGTCTTCGGAAATCATTTTAAACTCGTTCAATTTGTTACCCGTTGTCAACGTTTGCAAGAAGTCTTTGTACCCTTTTTGAAAAAGCGATTTTTGAAACCCGGAAGACAGGCTTTTGTCATCCAGCCACCGCGCACTTTCTTCATAAGGCACATTGAGCAGCGAAACGGCCAGCGTGCTTAACCGCGTATCTTTGTTGTATATAAAATATTTCGGGTCGAGTATCTGCGGGTTTTCGTTCAAAATTTGTTTTATCTCCTGCAAAAGATGTTCCACCTCCGCGTCCTCTATTTCCAGTTCGTCAATCTCATCAAAAACATGGGCGGCAATCAGCGTTGTATCGTCCCACATCCTGTTGCCAAATTCCAATAAAATGCGCGCCAGCTCCCGTTCCTGCAACTGGTCTTTGAATAACAGTTCAAACGTGGCATCATCGTAATCTGACGCAGCACCCGCTTCTGCGGACACCGGGTCTGCCCCTTGCTGTTGCGCCGCATTGGCCGCGCGTCGTTCCTGCACCGTTACCTTATCCCGTATATATTTGTTCACCAGTGCGTTCAACCCGGCCTCGTCTATTTTAAGTAACTGGGCACATTCCCTGATGTAATCCTGTTGCCGCGTGAAGTCCTCGGCCTTGTTCACCTTGGAAATAGTTTCGGCAATCCTGTTGACCACTTCCGATTTTTTTACCGGGTCGTCCACCGCATCGCGCAACGCAATTTCCAGTTGAAACAGAATGAAATCTTTTTTATTTTGTTTGATAAAATCCGTGAACGCAGCAGGCCCCACCTTGTTTACATAGCTGTCCGGGTCTTCCTTATCAGGAATCAATACCAACTTTACGTTCAGCCCCTCTTCCAACGCCAAATCCAACCCGCGAAGCGCAGCTTTTATACCAGCGTTATCACCGTCATAAATAATGGTCAGGTTATTGGTATATTTTTTTATCAACCTTAGCTGATCAATCGTCAGCGATGTGCCGCCTGAAGCCACCACGTTCTCAATGCCTGCCTGGTGCAGCGAAATCACGTCCGTATAACCTTCCACCAACAAACATTCGTCCTGCTTATCTATCGCGGTACGCGCAAAATAAGAGCCGTAAAGGATTTTGCTCTTTACATAAATTTCGTTTTCCGGCGTGTTGATATATTTTGGGGCACGGTCATTTGCCTTGAGGATACGCGCGCCAAAGCCCAACACCTTGCCGCTGTGATTATGCACCGGAAAAATCACCCGCCCCCTGTAATTATCCATCAGCGAGCCGTTGCGCTCCGCGATAAGCCCGGTCTTTAGCAACAGTTCTTTATTGTATTGTTTCTGCAACGCCTCTTTGGTAAACGCATCGCGCGCTTCGGGTGAAAAGCCCAACTGAAATTTTTCGATGATATTTTCCCGAAAGCCGCGCTCTTTAAAATAGCTCAAGCCGATGCTCCGCCCCTCCTCGGTTTCTATCAACGTATGCGAAAAAAACTGTTGTGCAAACTGGTTGATGATATAAAGACTGTCCGCCGTCTGCATTTGCTCGCGCTGCTCCTCGTTCATAAAGGTTTCCTCTACCTCTATGCCATAGCGGTTTGCCAGCCATTTAAGCGCCTCGGTGTAGCTATACTTTTCATGCTCCATGATGAAGCTGATGGTATTGCCGCTCTTGCCGCAACCAAAACACTTATAAATCTCCTTGGCGGGCGAAACGGTGAACGACGGCGTTTTTTCGTTGTGAAAAGGACAAAGCCCCAGATAGTTAGCGCCTCTTTTTTTCAGCTTCACGAACTGCCCTACCACATCGTGAATATCAATGCGGGCTAAAATCTGCTGTATGGTATTTTGTGAAATCACGACGCGAATTTAACAGAAAGTTGCCTACAAAGAAAGCTGAGGTGCTCAAAAAGGAGGAATAACACGGCAATTGCCGATTTACGGGCAGCGTTTAGTATCTTTGCAGGTTTTTATGGCAGAAAAAAAGATTATCAGGTTTGCAATACTGGATTTAAATGCCGGGCTTCCCAATCAGGGTATGCGCTGCATCAGCGACATCGTGCACCGTTGGTCGCGTGATGCGGTCGTTAACATCCAATATGACGTATTTGATGTGCGTGTGAAGAACAAGATTCCAGACCTGCTGTCCTACGATGTGTACATTTCGAGCGGAGGCCCCGGAGATCCGCTCAATACCCGTTTTGAAGAATGGGATATCAAGTGGAACAACTGGTTTGCCGATGTCATGCGCTGGAACGCAAACCCTGACAACCTTCAAAAAAAATTTGTTTTCCTTATCTGTCATTCTTTTCAATTAGCGAGCCGACACCTGAACGCAGGGCTCATATGCAAACGCCGCTCCACGTCTTTCGGTGTTTTTCCGATACACGTCATGCCCGCCGCGATAAACGACCCTGTTTTCAAAGACCTGAAAAATCCCTTTTATGCAGTGGACAGCCGGGATTATCAATTGATACAGCCCAACCATCAACTGCTGGATGAGATGGGCGCGTATATCACCTGCATCGAAAAAGAAAGACCGCACGTGCCTTATGAAAGAGCCGTGATGGGGCTGCGTTTCAGTCCGTATATATTCGGCACACAGTTCCACCCGGAAGCTGATTCCGCCGGTATGCTGCAACATTTCCAGTCGCCGGAGAAGCAACAACTCGTCATCCAGAATCATGGCGAAGCCAAGCTAAACAGTATGATTGAACAATTGGAAGACCCCGGCAAAATCAAATGGACTAACGCACATTTATTGCCCAATTTCCTGCATGAGGCATACGAACACATCCTAACGGCCGGGGCAGATGTGCGGCATAATGTTTTTGCAAGGGATTAACAAAAACAAAACAGCAATGCCTATCCTTTTTATTCGGATGGGCATTGACGCCTGAACTTATCCGCCGCAGCAGATTCGTTTTTATAATATTAATACTCCACTTTATAGTCCTTCTTTATAGGAAGTCCTTTCCACGCCTTCTTGGTTGTCCAGTCGGCGGCAGGGTCTGACCAGAAAGGATTAGTGGCAGGCAATCCCAACGTGAGAAAGCCCAGCGTGGCTATGTACAAACTTCCGGTAGAAGTGTATTGGTCAGCAATCATGGGCTGATGCCCGTTAAAGCCCAACACCAGCCAACCGTTGGCATCAAAATTCTGGTTGCCGTCATACATGTTATGGAAAACACTGGTCAGGGCACAGCGCACCTGTGCCGGTTTGATGTGCTTGGGCAATTTTTCCATCAATGCCACTTGTGCCAATGCCTGAAAAGCCCCCGTCCGGTAGGTAACAGAACGTCCATAAGCAGGGTAAGTACCTTCCGGTGAGATAATGCGCTCCAAAAACTCTGCATATCTTATCATCCTGTCTAATGCTGTATCATAATCTTCCTTGGCCGAAAACTTTTTATCCACGGTAATCTGCAATAAGTCCACCAACATCGGATGAATGACATACGAATTGTAATAGTCCATGCTAAACTTTTCCCCGTCCGAATACCAACCATCGCCCACGTACCATTCCTTCATTTTCCGCAAAGCGTAATCAATGCGGGCAGGGTCATGACCTGCCCCTATCTTCATCAAAAAACCTTCGGTAATACCCGCGAACAAAAGCCAGTTGTTATAAGCCCCTTTGCGCGTGCGCAACGCTTTAAACTCTTCTATAAAACGTTTTTTCGTTATACCATCCAACGGTTCCCACAAAGCTTTGGGCGCCCTGATAAACGCATGGGCAACATACGCGGCATCCACGATAGGCTGCGCCTCTGTGCGAAAATTCATATAATCGGGGCTGTCGGGATTAACGGCATTGGCTAAGCCTTTTAAAAGTTCATCACGAAGCTTCTTACGCAATACGCCTTCTTCCGTGGCATCGTCCGGCAAGGCCAACCAAGGCGCGATGCCCGCCACTGTCCGCCCCAACGCTTCCAGATAGGTTACTTTCTTTACTGGTAAATAATAATCCGGACCAAGTTCCAGAGGCATATTTTGCTTTAACGTGCCTTCCGCTAAATTATGGACAACAGGATAGACCATTTTGTACAACGTTTTTGCCCAGTAAAGCCTATCCGACCCGCCCGTTGATTGCTCCTGTTTTACGACACTAACTTTTTTGCTTTTTTTCTGCGCTACCGCGTGCATCTGGCAAACCATCAGTAACACAACGGCCATCAGCATAAATCTCAAGTGCTTCATTTTTTATTTTTTTCTGATAATAATCTATTTTGAAATTTCAAAAATATACTTTCCGCTGTTCTTCTCCGATTTCGCTTTCAAGGCCAGCCGATAAATCTTATCTCCCCAAACGTTTGACAGCCTGCTATCCGTCAGCGGAACCACTTCTACCGAAGGAGAAAAAGTCGCGCCGTCATATTTTAATACGGCTTGCTTCCCGTTTTTCTTTAATACTACCCTACCGGGTTGGCTAATGTCCGGCTCTGCCCATGTCATGAAATGCACAATGTTCGCACCTGCGTTCTTATCCAATTTAAAATCATCGGTAATCACAAGCGCCTTGTCCTTCAAAGCATAGCTGCGCACCCAACGTTGGCAAGCCCCGGCAGGATAAGCCCCGGCGATGTCCAACGAAAATGTTTGCTTGCCTGCATTGAATGTTGCGTCTTTTGATTTATAGCGCGCACCTGCCTGCTGCGAAAACCCGTTTATTACCGGAAGGTTGTGATAATCGCTCTGCATTGTCCATATCTTATATCGCTCGCTGCTAAACGTCTGACGGGTGTATGTCCCCACGCCCGCATCAATAAAGAACGGCAAGGTATCTATATACAAACTAAATGTGCCCACATCGTTATGGTTATGGCTTTCGTCATTATAACCTCCCTTTGAGGCGAAGAAAAAGCCCGTCTTGTTCTTCATGTAACAAAATTCCGTTTGCGGATACCAGCTATAACGTGCCTGCGGCAGCGCCGGACTAATACCGGGCAGTTGCTGATAACTGGCAAAATCTTCGATTCTCCTGAAAAAATCCCTTCCTTCCCCGGCAACATCCTTCGACTTCAAATTATCAAACAGATATGCTGCAAAGCGTTGCATTTCTTCACTCCTGACAGCCTTTCCATACCGAAATATGAGACCGATGATTGCAGCATCCCCGCCCTGCGCCGAGGCATCCGCAAAATTTACCACCCAGCCATTCCCCACATAACTGCGACCTATATATTCGCCCATATTTTTAATCATAGGATTATCAAACAAACTAATCTTGCCGCCAGTAGCATAACTTAGGATTTGCAGATAATCATATAGTTTTCCGGCAGCATGTCCCCAATAGGACGGCCCTTCCTCGCAAGCACCGTCTTCCTTTACATAATTCAAAAACTCATCCACACTCCGCATGGTTTTGTAAACACCTGCCGCGCGGGCTTGCGGGTTATCTTCCATCAACAGGAAACAAGTCAGCACATTAAAATTGCACCAAACATTCCAGTTGTTGACAAGTGCGTCCTTTTTGCCGCTAAATGCCTGCCACCAATAATCGCTTCGCTGCATATATGGTTCCAGAATGCGTTGCTGTATCAGATGTTTTACCCTCAAAGAAATAACGGGATTCACCTGATCCCAAGCATCATGGAAAAAATACCAGGCCCATGAGAGGAGCGAACCCATGTCACCCGAGGTGAGATCTATGATTTCTTCCCTGAAATCGGGTAGGTTGCGCTTGGTTTTCTGCGCGACAAGATGCGCCGAAAGCACCCACGAAGGCATATCACAAGTGTACCACACCCCGTTGATTATCTGATCCATAAACCTGCCCTTGCCCTCGGCAAGTTCCGCAAATACAAGATGACTTAACGCACTATTGTTACTCCCAAAAGCGGTTTCCATGATTTTACGGTCACCGCTCCGTTCATATTCCAGATAGTCGGTGGCCTTTACCACCTTCCATGTATAATCAAGGTATTTTTCACCGTTGGCGATGAGCGTTTCCTTTACGGACTGTGTGAGCTTGCCCCAACCCTCCCTGTCCATATAAGCCGGATAAGATACCCATTTTTCGGTGGGAAGCAATACTTGTTCCACCTGCTGCGGCGTGGCCAACTTCTGCAAAAAATTCCGCTCTGTGTAAGCTTTTGCCGAAAGGCCGAACAAAGACAGGGACAATACGATAAAAAGATATTTCATATGCATATACTTTATTTGATTTTAGCCGAATAGAATCCGACAACGCAAATGGCTGCCCTAAATTATCGAATAACCGACTAACAACCAAGGTTTATCGTTTGCGCAAATCACTGCGATACACAATAAATAGTATCTTTACCCACGGATAAACGCATGAGAATACTCAAAAACACATGCCGTTTTGGTAGAAATGGAGAATCTTAGACATCTGACCGGGTTTCTCAAAATTATTCAGGGTGTTTATCATGATTATTTTTGGTGAATCCGTAATATCTCTTTACCTTTGCATCCCTATTTAAAATCATATTTATGAGCAAGGCAGTAGAATATGTACACGAGCAGTTATCCAACAGGAAGCAATTCCCCGCTTTCAAGGCAGGCGATAACATAACTGTTAACTATAAAATCATTGAAGGAAACAAGGAGCGTATCCAATCTTTCAAGGGAGATGTTATCAAAAAACAAGGCACTGGTAACACAGCTACTTTCACCGTCAGGAAAATATCCGACGGAGTAGGTGTAGAAAGGCTCTTCCCTTATCTTTCGCCCAACATTGACTCCATTGTGCTGAACAAAGTAGGCCAGGTGCGCAGGGCTAAACTGTACTACCAAAGGAAAAGAAGCGGTAAAAGTGCCCGTATCCGTGAAAAACGTATGGCAGTTGCTACCAAGCAGAAAGAAGCCGCTACTGCATAAGCTCTTTTTAAAAATATCTATCCATATCCTGCCCAACACCGAACGGGCAGGATTTTTTTGTTATTATAAACCTTTTATTTCCCGTGTTGTCATTATTGAAGAAGATGTTTAGACATAAACGATACAGGTTGGGTGTATTTTACGGTAACACGGAATCATCCCGAAATATTTAACAGCGATATAATTTTATAACACTTATCTTTGATACCTTAATTTTTTATCATGGCTAATATACATTTGTTAGTGCTTGGCGGACAAGAATGGATTTGGATTATCGTACTTGTTCTAGTTTTGTTCGGCGGTCGTAAGATACCTGAATTGATGCGTGGCCTTGGCAAAGGCATCCGCGAGTTCAACGACGCAAAAGACAACGTAAAAAGGGAGTTGGAAGAAGGAATGAACTCCGTGAACACAGATGCTGACCCGAAAAAGTAAGTAATCTTTTCCTGCGGAAATCTGGCCACGTTATTCTATGAGGTGGCTTCACGTCCTTTCGATAAGCTATGGTTGTGATTTATCCGCCGTGGGTGGAATGTTATTTTATTTAACCGTGGTTTGTCATTGTATTTTATCAAATACACTTCAGTAAAATGTGGGCATCCCACTATTTCCTGACTTTAAACGTATTCTCTTTTGCCTTACCAAACTTCTATTGCCGACTATCAGATACAACTATCTACAGGCGTCACCACTTGCACAAAGACCGTAGCACATTATCTACAACGCATCGAAAGCCAGAAACATTTGAATGCGTTCGTGGAAGTGTATGCGGATGAAGCACTTGCCCGCGCAGCCGAATTGGATGCACTGCCAAAAGATGCGCCCAAGGGTAAATTGCATGGCGTAGTGATTGCCCTTAAAGATGTTATCTGCTACAAAGGCCATAGATTAACCGCCTCTTCCAAAATATTAAAAGATTTTAAGTCGCTTTTTTCCGCCACGGCGGTAGAACGACTATTGGTTGAAGGCGCTATCATCATCGGCAATCTGAACTGTGACGAGTTTGCGATGGGCTCCTCCAACGAAAACTCCGCCTACGGCAAAGTGCTTAACGCAGCGGACGAAACCCGCGTACCGGGCGGTTCCTCCGGCGGTTCGGCGGTGGCCGTGCAGGCTGATTTGTGCATGGTGGCATTAGGGAGCGACACGGGCGGTTCGGTAAGGCAACCCGCTGATTTCTGCGGTATCGTGGGGTTGAAACCAACTTATGGGCGCATATCGCGCTATGGGCTTATCGCCTACGCCTCTTCGTTTGACCAGATTGGTGTGCTGGCATCCAATGTTGCCGATGCGGCCGCAGTACTGGAAGTAATCTCTGGTGCCGACGAGTACGACAGCACGGTTTCACTTCAACCCGTGCCCTCCTATACGCTATCCGCGCAAATGGATAAAAAATACAAAATCGCCTATTTTGCCGAGGCACTGGAGCATCCGGGGCTTGACCCGGTCATCCGCGACAGCATCCGGCAGCAAATGCAACAATGGCAGCAGGACGGGCATACCGTACAAAACGTGCCGTTCGATTTGTTGGAATATATCGTTCCTACCTATTATATTCTTACCACGGCAGAGGCTTCCTCTAACTTATCACGCTATGATGGGGTGCGTTATGGCCTGCGCAGCAGCGAAGCCTCTGATGACCTTGATGATTTTTATAAGAAAAACCGCTCCGAGGGATTCGGCAAAGAGGTAAAACGGCGCATCATGCTCGGCAACTTTGTCCTGAGTTCAGGCTATTACGATGCTTATTTTACCCAGGCGCAAAAAGTTAGGAGTGTTTTAACAAATAAAATAAGGGAAATCTTTAAAGAATTTGACCTGATCTGCATGCCCGTATCCCCCACTGTTGCTTTTAAAATAGGGGAAAAAGCAGATGACCCCATTGCTATGTACTTAGCTGATATTTACACCGTTATGGCAAACCTCACCGGCATCCCTGCCATTGCCGTGCCAAAATTCACCCATCCTGACAGCAAAATGCCCTTTGGGCTGCAATTGATGGCGGACAGTTTCCAAGAGCAGAAACTCCTTAACTTTGCGGCAACTATTTAATTAAATAAACATTCTTAAGTGGGCGGGTAAAAGCTAATCAACCCGCGTGAAGAATATGCTTCACATTAATAACTAAAAAAGTAATGTTGAAAAAGTGTAACCGATTTTGGATTTTTGGTTTATTAATCAGCGCGCCGCTATTGTTTTCAAATATAGCTTCTGCCCAGATTGATCCCTTGCAGGGACTGGACATTAATGCCGAAAAACAACCGCAGGCGGCACCTACAAACGTTGAGGAACTTGAAGCCATGTTGGTGAAGACAAATCCTTTAAAGTCTTTCAAGAACCTTTTTGAAACATCCGCCGTCTCCAATAGCACCCTTAGAACTTCCAGCTTCAGCAGCATCGAGACCGAGCACCTGAACCCGTTGGCTATCGATTTTGTGCAGGATTATATAGACAGCCATGCTGATGCACTATATGACCTGCAACGCACGGCCAAGCCTTATTTTGACATGATGGACGATATACTCGTACAAAACGGTATCCCCAAACAACTGAAATATCTTGCCGTTATCGAATCGTTCCTCAAGGCATCGGCGCGCTCATGGGCCGGCGCGGTAGGCCCATGGCAGTTCATGCCGGGCACGGCCAGACAACTTGGTTTACAAGTAGGCGGATTTCGCGATGAACGGCAGGATTATCTAAAAAGTACTAAAGCCGCCTGCAAATACCTGAATTATTTATATAATATTTATGGAGATTGGCTGCTCGTCATCGCCGCTTATAATTGCGGGCCAGGCAGGGTGAACAGTGCCATCAGCCGGGCAGGAACAAATGATTTCTGGAAACTGCAATACCACCTCCCCGCCGAAAGCAGGAACCACGTGAAAAAGTTTATTGCCACCCATTACATCATGGAAGGGAAGGGCGGCGTGACCACCGTGACCAAGCAAAAGCAGGCCACTATCGAAGCCCCTGCCGAACCGGACATTGCCACATTGCCCGAAAACATGAAAGTTCAAACCATTGCGGGCAGATATAATTCAAAAATCATCGCCAAATATATTGACATGCCGCTGGAGGAATTTTTAAAATTCAACCCCAAGCTTGACAAGATTTTGGCCAACAGCAATACCTATCAACTAAAGTTGCCCGCCGATAAATTAGACCTCTTTCTGCAAAAGAAAAACGAAATACTGAATGAGTCTATTTTGATATTGTTAGACCCCACGTTCAAAGGTTAGGAACTTTTCGCTTTTTTCTTGCAGTATAATACTTATTTTTTCAGTATAATACTGAAAAATGTATAACCTTGGCAATAAAGAATTTTTCAGGTATTTTACGATATAAACACTACTTTACTGATCATCAATT
This sequence comes from Niabella sp., assembly GCA_047601605.1. Lineage (GTDB taxonomy): Bacteria > Bacteroidota > Bacteroidia > Chitinophagales > Chitinophagaceae > Niabella. The sequence goes on along the minus strand of JASGIU010000001.1, from coordinate 199,993 downwards.
TTTACTAACCCCTAACTTCTCCTCGGATCAAAAACTAAATTGTAATGATTTTAGTGAAAATCATTACAACTATTTTTCTGCATATTATCTTCTTAAAAAATAGAAAAGCATAAGCGAATACTTATGAATTTTCTTATTTTCCCATATTTGCCACAGCTTCATCACCGTACATTTGATTTTTAAACTTTAGTGAAGGTGACGGAATAAAATCGCCAATACCTAATGTATCCCATTTTTCGTCTACCGACCTGATTGTTTCATCATCCGCCACGATGATATTGGGCCAATCCCGCTGAAAACCATCATATTCCTTGGTTTTAATCGTGCCATCCAATCCCAGCGAAGCCACATATTTACCTGCATCTGTTTGTTGCCTGAAAAGAAAACTATCCCTTTTGGGATCCATATTATTACAGAAACGCCAGAGCGCCACGGCAAGGTCATTGGCATCAACGGTATGCTCTACATACAAAACCAACTTGGCGAACTTAACGACTGTTTCGGCACAAATTTTTTGATGCAGTTCCGCAATATGACCTTTCCTGTTTTTACGAACAGATATAATCAAACAGGAAATATCTTTTTTTAACAATGCTGTATTTACCGCCGTAATTTCTGGGAATACCGTCATGATTTCCACTACCGGAATACCCCCGGGTTTGGTTTCGTTATCGTACAAATCATCATTTTCTTCCTCGTACTTATATGTGCCATCCACGCACAGTTTGCCGCCAAAGCCCATTTTGCTGCAACTATGATCAAGCACATCCATCGGCCCCTGAGAAACATAAATATCTGTGGCGGGGTTTAGGTTTTTAAATACTTCCACCGCCAATGCCTTATAGTTTGTAATAGGTATCGTTTTGCCATCTCCCGATTGAGAGGCCAACACCAATATTTTATTGAACATCATTTGCCCCGCGCCCCACAAGGCATTCATCACTTTTTGTCCCTGCCCAGCATAATCTTTTTTAATTTGGGTTATGACAAGATTATGAAAAACACCTTCAACTGGCATATCCATATCCGTAATTTCCGGCACCATTGTCATTTTGATGGGCGCTAAAAAAATCCGTTCCGTGGCTTTTCCCAACCAAGCATCCTCCTGCGGAGGAATACCAACGATGGTAGCAGGATATACCGCATCTTTTTTATGTGTAATCGCCGTTATATGAAATTTTGGATACCAGTCCGGTAAAGAATAATACCCCGTATGGTCACCGAACGGGCCTTCCCAAAGCATGTCATCACTTGGTTCTACATAACCCTCTATCACAAAATCCGCATCAGCAGGTACTTCTATTTCGGGTTGCGTAATACATTTTACCAACTCCACTTTCTTCTTCCGCAAAAAACCTGCGAGCATATACTCGTCCACGTTATCGGGCAAGGGCGCTGTTGCCGAATAGGCATAAACAGGGTCGCCGCCCAACGCCACAGCTATCGGCATCCGTTTGTTCAACTTTTTATATTCGTTAAAATGCCGCGCCGAAACCTTATGCTTATGCCAGTGCATAGCGGTTAATTGTGGGCCGAACAATTGCATCCGGTACATACCCACATTGCGCACGCCCGTGCCGGGGTCTTTGGTATGTATCACAGGCAATGTCACGAAAGGCCCGCCATCCTTAGGCCAGCAGGTTATCACCGGAAGTTGATAAATATCCGGCGTAGCTATCACTACTTCCTGACAAGCGCCCCTTCCCTTTTTAACCTTGGGCATCCAGGAAGCAAACTCGTTCAGCTTGGGTAGTAATTTCAATTTGTCCAATATATTTTCTTTTGGCGAGGCCAACAACTTGAACAAACCTTCTATATCGGCAGCCACATCATCAAGATGGTCCACGCCCAGCGCCATGCACATACGCTTTTCACTGCCGTAGGCATTCATCAGCACCGGAAAATCAAAGCCCGTATTCTCAAACAAAATCGCCTTGCCCCCACCCGGTTCCTTGCTCATGCGATCTGTAATCTCTGCCATCTCCAGCTTGGGATTCACATAAGCCTTTACACGCACCAGTTCCCCGGCCTGTTCCAACGCCGCAATAAATTCCTGCTGATTTTTGTATGCCATATTGTGTGATTTGCAACTGCAATAATACAGAATTTAACGGCTGCAACCCAGCATGGACAACCCGTTTCGTAAATCTTTAATAGTAGTATAACTCTTTTTAGCTTTTGCGGAATCCAAAGGATTCACATATTTATAGTCTAAGAAATCTTATGCGATGTTGTATCTCATTGGGTCATATGTTCTCCTTGTGCTATTTTTTCTATAAATATGTGACCTCTACGAGGTCTTGAACAAAAAAACAGTGTTTCGCAATCTGCATTTTGATAAAAAGCATATCGTTCGTACCTTGTCATCGCAAAACATATTTGCAGATGCCGAAGCAATATCCCATATATGAAGAAGATGAACGGATAGAAGTATTTCGCTTTGAAGAAGCAAACGGCTTTTACACCACGGAGGAAAAAAGCCGCCAAATGTCAAGGATACGCGCCAAAAACACCAAGCCTGAAATCAGGCTTCGCAAGGCGCTTTGGGCTGCGGGCATTCGTTATCGCAAAAACGTGAAAAATCTTCCCGGTTCTCCTGATATCGCCATATCCAAATACAAACTGGCGGTGTTCGTAGACGGCGATTTCTGGCATGGCAAAGATTGGCATATCAAGAAAAATAAACTTGCGACCAATCGTGCCTTTTGGATTCCCAAGATTGAACGCAATATGCAGCGCGACCGTGAGGTAACATTCACCCTGCAAGCAATGGGCTTTACGGTGTTCCGGTTTTGGGAAAGCGACATAAACAAACAACCGGGCGCGGCGCTCAAGCTGGTGCTGGACTATATATGGCAACAAAAGCGGTATAAATAACTTTGCACATCCCGCGCAGCGATTATCTTTGCTTTATGGAAAATTATTTATCGACCCTGTTTAGCGGGCAAACTTATAAAACAGACCAATTCTTTTTGCTTGCCGGGCCTTGCGTGGTAGAAAGCGAAGAAAATGTGATGACAGTTGCAGGGCGCGTGTCACAGATTTGCAAAAATCTTGGTATCCCTTATATTTTTAAGGCATCTTATCGCAAGGCCAATCGTACCAGTGCTTCCTCGTTTACGGGCATCGGAGACGAAAAAGCCCTTTCCCTTATCCAACAAGCCGGGCAAACATTTGGCGTGCCAACGGTAACGGACATCCATAGTCACGAAGAGGCCGAGATAGCCGCAAAGTATGTGGATGTATTGCAAATACCTGCGTTCCTTTGTCGCCAGACTGATTTGCTGGAAGCTGCAGCCAAGACGCAAAAGATCATCAATATTAAAAAAGGGCAGTTCCTTAGCGGACATTCCATGAAATTCGCCGTGGAAAAAGTAAAGCAAGCGGGCAATAACAAAATCCTACTCACCGACCGGGGAAATAGTTTTGGTTATACAGATTTGGTAGTTGACTACCGCAATATTCCGTGGATGAAAGCGCACGGTGTTCCTGTTGTGATGGACTGTACGCACAGCCTGCAACAACCCAATCAACCCGGTGGCGTCACGGGAGGCAACCCTGAATTGATAAGTACGATTGCCAAAGCAGCCATTGCAACAGGCGCGGACGGACTTTTTATGGAAACACATCCCGATCCTGCCACGGCCAAGAGCGATGGCTCCAATATGCTTCAACTCGATTTGTTGGAACCACTATTGGAACGCTTGGTTAAACTCAGGGAGGCCGTTTTATAAAAATAAACTTTTACAACGAGGGAAAATAAAAAGTGCTATGCTATTAACGCAGCCTTCTCGGCTTCCCATTGCGCTCGGCCAATGCCCGGATGAATATGCTTTTCGCTACGATAAGAGGAACGCACCAACGGGCCGCACTCCATAAAATCAACGCCCATTTCATAACCGGCTTCTTTGTATTCCCGAAACTCGTCGGGATGTACAAAACGCTGCACGGGCAAGTGTTTGGGCGTGGGCTGCAGGTATTGCCCGATGGTTATCACATCACATCCATTATCCTTCAAGTCTGCAATGGTCTGCATCACTTCATCCTTTGTTTCACCCAAGCCGAGCATTATGCCGCTTTTTGTGCGAACGCCCTGCTCCTTCAGATAACGGATAACTTCCATGCTACGCCAGTATTTAGCCTGCATACGCACTTTCTTTGTCAGCCGTTCAACAGTTTCTATATTATGTGAGGTGACTTCGGGTGCGGCATCTATCACACGTTGTATATCTTCTTTCTTACCCTTGAAATCAGGGATAAGGGTTTCCAATGTCGTATCTGGACTAAGCGTCTTCACGGCCTTGATGGTATTGTGCCAAATAGTAGAACCGCCATCTTTCAGTTCATCACGGTCAACAGACGTGATGACAGCGTGTTTTACCTTCATCAGAAAAATAGCCTCTGCCACACGTTGCGGCTCATCATAGTCTGCTTCCAACGGCCTACCCGTAGCCACTGCACAAAAGCCGCAGCTCCGCGTGCAGATATTGCCCAAAATCATGAAAGTAGCCGTTCCTTCGCCCCAGCACTCTCCCATGTTCGGGCAGTTGCCGCTCTCGCAAATAGTATGGAGTTTATGCTTGTCCACAAGCCCCCTCACGTGCTTATAGCTTTCGCCAATCGGCAACTTCACTCGAAGCCAATCCGGCTTCTTGATTTTAGCTTGCGCCGGCACGTTGTTCACTATCGGTAATTCAATCATGCTACGAAAATACGAATAAAGATTGAGTTGTATAATAGGATTCAAGATTACAATTGACAGATTAACGAATTGACAAACGGAACGCTATCTTTGCAACATGGCAACACAGGTAGGAATCATCATGGGCAGCGATAGCGACCTCAAAGTAATGCAGGCGGCAGCCGATGTGCTCAAAGATTTTGGAATCGGATATGAAGTAACCGTGGTCTCCGCGCACCGCACACCTTTGCGCATGGTGGCGTATGCACAACAAGCGCGTGACCGCGGTCTGCAAGTAATCATCGCCGGAGCCGGTGGGGCCGCGCACCTGCCGGGCATGATTGCCGCCGTAACCACATTGCCTGTTATCGGCGTACCCGTAAAAAGCAGTAATTCCATTGACGGATGGGACTCTGTGCTTTCCATCCTGCAAATGCCCAACGGCGTGCCCGTGGCCACCGTAGCGCTTAACGCCGCCAAGAATGCTGGTATATTAGCTGCTCAAATCATTGGCTGCCATGATCAAAATATCGGTAATAAAATTGCCGCCTTTAAAGAAAATATGAATCAAGAAGTAATGGGCAAAGTACAATCACTCAAAAGTAGCGGGCAACCTAACGGGTTTGACAAATAAACTTTATTAAAGCTTTTCTTTCAGCACCGCAAAATCCTGGTCGAGCGCCAGCGAATTATCGTAAAGTGCTGTTATAAGGTCACGCCCATAAATCGCATAATAAGGAATAAAGTTTTCTATCCGCTCCTGCAGATTGTCGTGTGGAAAAAGACCATTCTTTAGCTGCCCTATCTGCCGCATGGCATCCGACTGGTGTCGCTTTTCGGCACGCATCAGTTTTTTGCCGAGTTCCCGGACACGTTTGTCAGCCGCGCTATGCAAGGCGGCCACATGGTTTTTCAGGCTTTTATCCACGTTAGCGGATTGGTTTTCCAGGGCTTGATAAATATCCGTCAAACGCTGCAAGGTTTCGTCTACAGAAATATCGTTATCCGCATGTTCGAGTATCCATTTGTCCTGCAAATCCTTTAGCGGTGCAAAAAAAGCGGTTTCGTCAAAACCTAATTTACCCATCTGCCGCAATTGCTCCTGCCTGACAAGCAGGAAAGAATTGCGCAAAATAAGTACCGGATAAGGCACTTTATAAAAAGCAAACAAGTCTTTTAACTGCAACCAATAAGCCAACTCGCCGCCGCCGCCGATAAATACTATATTGGGCAGAATGGTTTCCTGAAAAAGCCCGCGCAGTATCACATTGGGGCTAAACCGCTCGGGATGCGCCTCTAATTCCAAAAGCAATTCTTCCTGTGAAAAACGGATATCGGAATCCAGCACGCGCCAAACATCATTATCTTTCACCATGCGGTTACGACTTCCATCCCTAAGATAGAATAGGTTTATTTCGCGGCTATGCGCCTGCACCTTGTACCCTGCGGCTATCAGTCGCTTTCCCGTTTCCTCCACAATCCCCGCGGAATGCCCGTGCAACAATTCATCCTTAAAAACACTTACAGCCAACGATTTCAGCATTGGATTGTCCGGTATTACGACCAAAAGTCCATATTGACCAAACAATTCATTTACCAAGCCAAATGTTGCCGTCTGTATATTTACGCCTTCGGTATAATATTTTTTGATAATACTTATCACCTCGTTGCCATACGGCAGAACACCCACTTCCCCTGCCATCTTGTCCACTAATTGTAGCAAGGGCTTATCCACTAACATGCGTCCCACTGCCCCATGCTGTTGCGTTTTCCATTCCAACTTCTCACCGTTCAGGTAGATATGTCCCAACTCGTCCAAATCAGCATCTTCACTGCCCATGTAATAAACCGGCACAAAATCGTACTGCGGAAACTGCTCCTTGCAATACGCAGACAATTTGATGGCATGAAGAATTTTGTATAGAAAATAAAGCGGCCCGGTAAATATATTCGGCTGGTGCGCCGTTGTGACGGTAAAAGTCGTGTCCTTTTTCAACAAATGAATATTATCCAGCACCTGCTGTGTAGACGTGACCGTATCATATTGTTCCTGCAAGACTTCTGCCAACGTATCCCTGTTGCCCTTAAACACCTTTCTATTTTCGATGGATGACGCCAACCCCGTCAAGCTAACCGGATGTTCACTAAAAGGGGCGATTGCCTCTTCGTTCCCCAAATAATCAATGACAAGTTTTGAGAAAAAACCTGTTTGTTCATAAGATATACACGTAGCGTCAAAATCCATATTGCCTAACTTCTAAATGAGGATTGAAGATACTATAACATTTTGAATCCAAAATAGTTTTACTTTTAACAGATGATAATATTGTTGCAATGCGCCGACCGCGTGGGTTTAGTAGCTGACATCGCCAAGGTGATGGCCGATGCCCGATTGAATATTCTGGCCATGAAGGAATATGTAAACGTGGCAGAAAACCGTTTTTTCATCCGGCTTCACGTGGACAAAACACCTGATGTGGAAAATTTGAAAGAGCAATTGCTGCGTATGCTGCCCGACGACACGCAAATACAGATTGCCCCGACCGAAAAAAAGAAGATTGCCGTAATGGTCACAAAGGAATATCATTGCCTCGGCGATATCCTGCTACGGAATTATTTCGATAACCTGAACGCCTCGGTGCAATGCGTTATCGGCAATTACGACAATCTTCGCGCGCTAACGGAGAAATTTAATATCCCCTTTCATTATATTTCCCATGAAGAGATTTCAAAAGAAGATTTTGAAAAATCTGTTGCCCATGTCTTGAGCCAATACGAATGTGATTATATCGTCTTGGCCAAATTCATGCGCATCCTCTCTCCTGACTTCATAGCCAGATATCCCAATCAAATCATCAATATCCATCATTCGTTCCTTCCGGCGTTCATCGGAGCCAATCCTTACAAACAGGCGCATGAACGGGGAGTAAAGATCATTGGTGCCACGGCACATTATGTAACCAATACATTGGACGAAGGCCCGATTATTTCGCAAGAAATCATCCCCGTCAACCACGGCCACACCGTATCGGATATGCGCACACTGGGCAAAGAAATAGAAAAAGCGGTTTTGGCAAAGGCTCTGGGTCTCGTCTTTCAGGACAGGGTGCTGGTACATGCGAACAAGACCATTGTTTTTGAAAATTGAGGACTCGCAAAATACTACGACATGTAAATAACACTCTCCTTATAACACGAACCCCTCACAGACTTCTAATCAATCCTTCCTTAAAAGGCATAGGCTGATAACCAAGGTCGCGGGCGGCTTTTGAAATATCCAACCCTGTTTTAAGCGGACGCTTGGCCGGTTCAATAAAATCCTGACAGGTAACGGGCGTGAGCTGGTGCTGTTCGCATCCCAAATGCGCAGCAATTTGCATCGCCATCTCATAAGGTGTAAGCAATTCCGGGCCGCCAAGATTGTAAACACCCTTTGCACGTTTGCCGATAATTGATAAAATACCCTTTGCCAAATCGGTAACATGTACAGGCGTTCTTAACTGGTCGTTCACCACCCTGAAAGGATGCTGGTTGTGTAACTTGTCCGCGATAAGCGTTATAAAAGAACCTCGCTTGCCAAGCGGCTTGCCATACACAAAAACAGTCCGCACGATTGCCCAATCATGCTCATATTCACGAACGGCCTCTTCGGCTTCCAACTTGGTACTGCCATAATAATTCACGGGATTGGGGGCTGCTTCTTCCGTGTACATCCCTGCTTCTTCCCCGTCAAAAATAAAGTCGGTGGAAAGATGAATAAAATGACTTTTATAATCTGCCGCATGTAACAACAACTGCACCGTAGCGCCCACATTTACACCATAAGCAAGTGCCTGATTTTGTTCACACTCATCGGGCTTGCTCATGGCCGCACAATGAACGACCACATCGGGCTTAGCCCTGTCAAACAAGTCATGTATATCAAAGCCATCGGTCAACTCGGCTGAAATATGTGTATAGCCGGGCATACCGGCAAACGGCAATTCATCCTTTCCGCGCGAGGAAGCAAGCACTTGTATCCCTGCATCCAACAGGCATTTGACAACATATCCGCCTATAAAACCATTCGTGCCAGTGACCAATACACGCATGTCTCCAATTTATTTTTTCCTGAAAAACAACCTCACAGGAACACCCGTCAGTTGAAAATTTTTGCGCAATTGGTTTTCGAGATAGTTCTTATACGGCGTTTTCACATCATCGGGAAAATTGCAGAAGAACGCAAAGGACGGCACAGCCGTGGGTATCTGTGTTACAAATTTTATCTTGATGGCATGTCCCCGCACCACCGGGGCATGGTGTGCTTCCACCGCTTTTAGCATGACCTCGTTTAGCTTACTGGTGGAAATGCGGCGATTGCGGTTTTCATATACTTCCAGCGCGGTTTCCATCGCTTTGAAAATGCGGGTCTTTTCTGTTGCTGAAGTAAAAATAATCGGCACATCGTTGAAAGGTGCGAGTCTTTTTTTCAGCTCGTCGGCATAATGCTTAGGCGTATTGGTTTCTTTATCCGGCACCAAATCCCACTTGTTGACCAACACCACCATGCCTTTCCCTTTTCGGGAAGCCAAACTGTAAATATTCAGGTCTTGTGCCGTAATACCTTTTTCAGCATCCAGCAAAAGCAGGCACACATCGGCCTCATCAACCGCTTTAATCGCACGGATGACAGAGTAAAACTCCAAGTCCTCATGCACGCGCGCCTTGCGACGGATTCCTGCCGTATCTATCAATACAAATTCTTTTTGGAAAAGATTGTAATGCGTATGAATAGTGTCGCGTGTAGTGCCCGCAATATTGCTCACAATGGTACGCTCCTGTCCCACCAGTGCATTCAATAAAGAAGATTTTCCCACATTTGGTTGACCAATGATGGCGAACTTCGGCAAACCAGCCATCGCATCATCAGCGGATTCTTCTTCGTTTATTAATTCTGCCACGGCATCCAACAATTCGCCCGTACCGCTACCGCTGGCAGCCGCTATAAAAAATACATGCTCAAAACCCATGCTGTAAAACTCTGTCGCATCCAGCATACGGTCATTATCATCTACTTTATTCACTGTCACGAAAACAGGCTTTGTGCCTTTGCGCAACACATTCGCCATCTCCTCATCAAGGTCTGTCATGCCCGTGTGCGCATCCACCATGAACAAAATCGCATTGGCCTCTTCCACGGCTACCAACACCTGTTTGGCTATCTCACGCTCAAACACATCCTCGCTGCCATGCACAAAACCGCCCGTGTCAATCACGTTAAACTGCTTGCCATTCCAATCGCTTATGCCGTACTGACGGTCGCGCGTAACGCCGCTCACGTCATCCACAATGGCCTTGCGCTGCTCCAGCAAACGGTTGAACAAGGTGCTCTTGCCCACATTCGGTCTGCCCACGATTGCTACTGTAAAACCCATTTCTAATTTATTTCAAAAAAGTGAATAATGAATGTATGAAAACCTAAAACCTGTTTAATAACCATATTCCTTCAGGTAAAGGTCATTGTTGCGCCATTTCGGTTTTACCTTTATGAATAATTCCAAAAAAACCTTTCTACCGATAAACGCTTCTATATCCTTGCGGGCAGACATACCGATTTCTTTGACCATGCTACCGCGTTCGCCTATTAAAATCATCTTTTGTGTTTCGCGCTGCACGATAATGTCGGCCACGATTTTTACCAAGGTTTCTTTTTCCTTGTATTCCCTGATGAGCACCGCCGTGTGATAAGGTATTTCGTCCTGTGCCAACTGGTATATTTTCTCCCGGATAAGTTCGCTCACAAAAAACTTTTCGGGCAGGTCGCTTATTTCTTCCGGATCATAAAAAGGTTCGCCCTCCGGTAAAAATTCCAGTATCGGCTGAATAAGCACTTCTTTATCAATGCCCCGCAGCAATGATGTAGCCACTACCTTTTTACAATAAGATTTGGCGGCAAAAAAAGCCTTTGCCTCCGCTATCTTCGCCTCGTTGGTTCTGTCAATTTTATTAATGACCACGATAGCGGGCACTTTTAATCTCAGCGAAGCGAAAATCTCATCATTCTGCTCCCAATTGTCGTTCACATCCACGAGCAATAGTGCCAAATCGGCATCTTCCAATGCACTTTTCACCGATTGCATCATTTTTTCGTGCAATTTGTAACGCGGCTCTATAATGCCCGGTGTATCGGAAAAAACAATTTGGTATTCCGGCTCCGAGAGAATTGCCTTGATACGGTGGCGCGTGGTCTGCACCTTGTGCGACACGATGGCCAGTTTTTCTCCCATCACGGCGTTTAACAACGTGCTCTTGCCCGCATTGGGCTTGCCAAAAATATTTACAAATCCTGCCTTCATTAAAGCGCCAAAAATATAAAATAAAAACCATGACGACGGTTTTATCTGCCATAATGGGTTATAGCACCCAAATCGCGGGACTAAATATTAAGGAATCTCGACTATATAATACGAAAGAAAATATTAAAACAGCAGTGCCTGTTGTTTCAGGCTGCCTTCCAATTGTAGCAATTTTTGTTTCACGTCAGTACCGCCCGCATATCCCGTCAGTTCCCCATGACTGCCGATAACGCGATGACACGGCACCACAATGGAGATAGCATTGGCACCATTCGCGGCTGCTACGGCACGTATGGCCTTTTCATCGCCCAACTGACGGCTCAACTCCAAATATGACAGTGTTTTGCCATAAGGTATGGTCAACAACTGCCGCCATACTCTTTGCTGAAAATCGCTGCCCGCGAATAATAACGGTAAATCAAATTCCTTTCTGGCATGTTGAAAATATTCTGTCAGTTGCCGGATAACCGTCTTGTGCAAATCGGTCTCCTTTGTTTCATAATCAGCCTGTAAAAACCTGCTGATTCGTTGGTCTACCTGTTGCCTGGCGGCTCTATGCTGCCAATCAAGCAAGCAAAGTTGCCCCTGATAATCCCCGATAATCAAAGGCCCATATATACTTTCAAATATATTGATATAAATAGCCCGCACGTGGCAACGATAATATTAAAAACTTTCAAACACACCTGCAATGCCCTGACTGCTGCCCACACAGGCAGTGACCATGCCAAAACGTTTATCCGTACGTTTCAAATCGTTCAACAATTGAATGCTGAGACGCGTGCCTGTGCTACCCATCGCATGGCCGAAGGCTATGGCGCCCCCGTTTATATTCACCAAATCAGGGTTGAGGTTAGATTCTTTTATCGCCGCGATGGATTGCGCCGCAAAAGCCTCGTTCAATTCGATAAGGTCAAGCTCGCTCATGGTAAGGTCAGCCTGCTTCAACGCGGCAGGAATAGCCGCCATGCAACCAAGACCATGCTTGCGTTCATAAGACCCCACGGCAGAAGAACAGGCTATCAACCTGCCCATCGGCTGCACTTCGAGTTCCTTTACCATGTTTTCGCTCATCACCATCACAAAAGCCGCGCCATCGCACAGCGGAGAAGCATTACCAGTGGTAAGCGTCCCGTCCGGAAACAGCGGTTTTAAACTGGCAAGTTCATCCATATTAATATCCGCCCTTGGGCATTCGTCCCTATCTACTATTTTGCCGTCAACATCCACTGGCAATATGGCATTTTTCAGATAGCCCGCATTGATAGCAGCTACAGCTTTTTGGTGAGAACGCAGACTATACGTGTCCTGCTGCTCGCGGCTGATGTCAAAATCTTTAGCCACTTGCTCGGCTGTCAGTGCCATGTTCAGAAAATAATCCGGTTCGTTGACCATGTGCGTGTACTGATGCACGGTGTCCCAACGCGTAGCGGGAGCGGAACTGATGCTCTCTACCCCTCCGGCAATAATACATTCGGCTTGTCCCGTTTGTATCTTGGCCGTCGCCAATGCAATACTTTCCAAACCGGAAGCACAATAACGGTTGATAATAATGCCCGGTGCTTCCATACCCAATGCACGCTGTGCCACTATACGCCCCACCTGCGAGGCCAACTGCATACCCGGTGCCGCATTCCCCATAAAAATACCTTCTACCATAGAGGGTTCAAAATAAGGAACAGAAGCAACCAGCTCCCTGACGACCGTCACCGCCAAATCTTCAGGCTTAAAACTTCTGAATGCCCCGCTTTTGGCCACTCCTACCGCAGTCCTTTTACCGGCCACAATGTAGGCCTCCTTCAAATTCCTTAACATGATAAAACGTTGATTTTATGATGATGCTAACTAAAGCAATAAATGCCCTATCGCTCCAAAAATACCTAACCGTTTTATTTATTCCAAACCTTTTATCACTTCAAATTATATTTGCGCATAATTATGTACAAGCTTTTCAGAAAAATATTCTTCCTTTTTTCGCCGGAACGCGCGCACTACATGGCGATGCGCAACATGAAACTGCTCACGCACCTGCCATTGGGCAGTGCCTTGATAAGAGCCATTTGGGGCAACAAACGGGTTATCGGGACTCCGTTCCTCCATCTTCTTTTCAAAAACCCCGTGGGGCTTGGCGCCGGGTTTGACAAAAACGCATTGTACATGGACGAACTGGAGGCCCTTGGTTTCGGCTTTGTGGAAATCGGCACGGTGACACCGCTAGCGCAGGATGGCAATCCCAAGCCGAGGCTGTTCAGGTTGCCGCAGGACAAGGCGCTTATCAACCGCATGGGTTTCAACAATGACGGCGCGGACATGATTGCAGAAAGACTGGCCAAATGGCGCGACCGCAAGGCCTCCAAGTCGGACAAATATCCTATGCTCATCGGCGGGAACATCGGCAAAAACAAAATAACGCCCAACGAAGACGCCTGGAAAGACTATGCGATTTGTTTCAACAAACTACATCCTTATGTGGATTATTTTGTGGTAAACGTGAGCAGCCCCAACACACCCGGACTGCGGGAATTGCAGGAAAAAGACTCCCTGAAAAAAATATTATTGCATCTGGCGATGATAAACAACGGCAAGGCAAAAGCCAAGCCCATCTTGTTAAAAATAGCTCCTGACCTTGAACTTTCGCAGTTGGACGATGTAATAGACCTCGCCATGGAAATAAAGCTTGATGGCATTATTGCCACCAACACCACCATTTCGCGCAGTAACCTCATCACCGACCCCGCAACCGTGGAAAGCATCGGCGCGGGCGGATTGAGCGGGCTTCCCGTGAGGGAGAAAAGCACATCGATCGTGAAATATATTACGGAGAAAACCAGCGGCGCAATCCCTGTCATCGCATCGGGCGGCATTTTTACCGCCAAGGACGCGCAGGAAAAATTAGACGCCGGGGCAACATTAGTACAGGTTTGGACAGGATTTATTTACGAAGGCCCGGCCATCGTGCGAAAAATATGTAAACATTTGTAACGTTAATCTATTAAACCTGACAAAGTATCGCTGAAATTTGTACGAACCAGACTGATATCGAAGTTTATCGGCAAGCTGGGCTTTTAGACTTTTCCTTTTAAACACAGACCCCATATAACTATGTTATCAAACACGCTATTCATTTCGGCATCGGAAATTTTCACGACCGAGTCCTTAATCAGCTTTATCATACTGGTGATACTGGAAGTTGTATTAGGTATTGACAACGTTATCTTCGTCAGCATCATACTCAACAGGCTTCCCAAGAAGTTGCAGGAAAAAGGCAGACGCACATGGATGGTCACAGGCATCCTCACCCGCTCCGCACTTTTGTTGGGACTTAGCTGGCTGCTTGCCCAAAAAGGCAAATACATCATCCCCGAAAGTTGGTTTGGCAAAGGCTTTGACCTGGCCAGTATCGTCATGCTGGCGGGCGGTCTGTTCCTGATTTATAAATCCGTCAAAGAAATTCACCACAAGCTCGAAGGCGAAGACCCTGCCGAAGTAAGCACCGACAGCAAGCCCATCGGGTTTGGTCAGGCTATCGGGCAAATACTTTTAATTGATGCAGTATTTTCCTTTGACAGCGTAATTACTGCCGGAGGCACGGCCAAACATATCGAAATCATGATTGCCGCCGTCATCGTTGCTATGATTATCATGTTCTCCTTTAGTGCCAAAATAGCGGACTTCATCCATAAACACCCGACCATCAAAATGCTCGCCCTGTCTTTTTTGGTGATGATTGGCGTAAGCCTTATCGTGGAAGGCTGGAACGCGGAGATGGCGCACGAACTCCATTTAAAGAATTATATCTATTTCGCGATGGCGTTCTCTTTCATCGTGGAAATACTGAATATGGTCATGCGCAAAAAGTCAAAGCAACAACGCATCGTTTCGCTCAATGACCCTGTGTTGCGCGATAATCAAAAAGATGATACAACAGAAAAGTGATTCGCTACATATTATTAAATCGTCCACCCCTCACCATGTTGTATCCCACATTGCAAAAAGCCATTGCAAAAGTTTAAAGGCGAGGTATGCCACCAGCATAAAAAGTAGAAAAGCAATAATCAATACCCAAACAATGATAGGGCCTGCACTGCCTTTGTGTTTTCCGTAAGTATAGTGATCGTGCAGCAATTTTACATTGCGCATGTTGGCCTTATAGGCAAAGTCGAATATCCAGCCCAAGAAGGGGATGGCACCGACCAGTGCGTCCAATGCCACGTTGCCCAACATTTTCATGGCCACTTTCCCCGAAGCACCGTGTTGCACCATCGTCAATACCAGCACAACGGATATAATATAAGTAGTAATATCTCCTGCAAAAGGGATGAGGTTCAGGAGTGGATCAAGGCCGAATTTGAAGCCACCGATGGAGAACTGTTCATCCATCAGTTTGCTGACCCGCTGCACCATTTTCAGGCGCGGGTCTGGCAGGGGTTCCGTTACAGGCTGAAGTGTTTTTTTATGATTGCTTCCCATCGGCATTATAAATTACCGGACTGCTTCAAAAGCTGGACTTTCATCGTTGCTGCGACGGTCATAGAATCCGTAATGGCACCTTCTTCTACAAGTTTCACCAACTCATCAAAAGGAATTTTTTTCACCACCAATTGTTCTGTTTCCTCGGGGCAGGCTATTTCCTGTGTGAGTTCCCGCGCCACATACACTACGGCCAATTCATCCGTCACAGAATTGGACAAGTGCATCCTGAACAACTCTTTCCAGTTATTGGCCACAAGGCCCGTTTCTTCCAATAGTTCGCGTTTGGCGCTCTCCAAAAAACCGCTTCCCAACGGGCAGCCGCCTTCCGGCATTTCCCAACTGTAGCTGTCCGTCACAAACCGATATTGACCAACCAGATAAGTATGATTGTCCTCGTCAAGCACCATCACCCCTATGGCCACATTCTTGAAATGCACTTTGCCATAAATACCTTTCCTGCCCGATGGGTTTATCACATCATATTCCGTGACTCCAATCCAGGGATTATCATAAATCTGCTTACTATCCGTTATTTTCCATGGGTTTGTCTGCTCCATTTGGCACTTGTTTTGTGATGATAAAAGTATATAACATTATTCTTCCAAAAACTTTTTCTTCATCTATTAAGATGAGAAACGTTGGGCATTAAAATGTTATATGACCGGAAAAATACACCATAAATGGATATTCTAAGTATTTTTACGCATTATTTTATAACTATCAAATCAACAAAGTATGAAATTGAGCAAACTATTTTTATTGGCAGGCAGCGTGATGGTGCTTGCTTCCTGCAATTCTGGCGGGGACGGGAGTAAAGCCTCCGAAACCGACACCACAGTAACATCAGAAACAGCAGATGGCACACAAATAGCTGTGGCAAACCTCGTAGCTACCGCGGATTCAGTCACAAACATAGGCAGCGCTAAATTCTTCCAATTACCTGACGGCGAAATCAGGCTGGATTTGGATATCAATATGCCTTCCCGTGCAGACAGCAATGTGGCCGTACACTTTCACGAACACGGCGATTGCGGCGACATGGGTAACAATACGCATGGCCACTGGAACCCCACCAAAGAGAACCATGGCAAATGGGGCACACCGCCCTTCCATTCAGGCGATATAGGCAACATTCCTTTGGACAGCACGGGCAAAGGATTTATCAGTGTCACCACGGACAGGTGGAGCGTGAGCGACACCGCTGTAAATAACATTATTGGAAAAGGCATTATCGTGCATGGCGGCACGGACGACTACGTAACGCAGCCAACCGGCAATTCAGGCCCGCGCGTTGGATGTGGCGTTATCACAAAACTTTGACTTAGGCTTTAACCAAGCACTACGAACGGTTGTCCTTTGGGGCAGCCGTTTTTTTATCGAAGGAAAAGCAAAGTCTTGCCCTACCTTACACCACTTTTCCTTTTATCTTTTAAATTTCTACTTTATGCCATCCGCAGGCTAATCGTATAGCCTTATGTATTATCTTCGCAACTTAATGAACACACTCATTAAGCAAGCCACGATAGTTGATCCGTTATCTCCTCACAACGGACAGAAAGCAGATATTTTAATTTCGGACGGAACCCTTGTTTCCATCAAGAAAAGCATTAAACAAAATGCCGATAGAATTATTGATGTCAAGGGAATGCACGTTTCGCCCGGATGGGTAGAAATTTTCGCGGATTTCGCCGACCCAGGCTATGAGTTTCGGGAAACCTTGCACACGGGGGCTGCCACTGCCGCTGCGGGAGGTTTTACGGATGTTTGCGTTATCCCCAACACCCGCCCGGCAATAGACCAAAAGTCCACGATAGAGTATATCGTACAAAAAGCATCTACCCTGCCCGTCAGCATCTGGCCGTTGGGCGCCGTAACAAAAAATATCGAGGGAAAGGAACTTGCCGAAATGTACGATATGCGTCAAAGCGGGGCAATAGCTTTTACAGATGGCATCAAGCCTGTGCAATCCGCAGGACTTTTGATAAAAGCCCTGCAATATATAAAAGCATTCGACGGCCTACTGATTCAACTACCGGACGACAGGAGCATCGCTCCTTCGGGACTTGTGCACGAGGGTATCGTGTCTACACGATTAGGGTTGCAATCCAAGCCTGCCCTGGCAGAAGAATTGATGATAGAACGCGACATCAGGCTGATGGTCTATACCGGTTCAAGACTACATTTTACCGGGGTCACCACCGAAACCTCCCTGAAAGTTATCAAAAAGGCCAAGCAGGACAAGATACCAATCACCTGTTCTGCAACACCCTATCATTTGTTTTTCAGCGATGAAGATATTGCATCCTACGATACCAACCTGAAAGTAAACCCGCCGTTGCGCCCGGCAAAAGACCGCAAAGCGTTGCAAAAAGCGGTGAAGGAAGGCGTCATAGATTGCTTCAGTTCACATCACGCACCGCACGACACGGACGGCAAATCAGTGGAATTTGAATATGCCAAAAATGGCATGTTGGGCTTGCAGACCGCTTATGCCGTGGCCAACACCGCATTGGCCGACATCCCGCAGGAAAAACTGATAGAACTTCTTGCCATCAACCCGCGCAAATTATTAGGACTGCCTATACCCACCATTGCAGAAGGGAATAAGGCATCACTCACCCTTTTTGACCCGTCACAAAAATGGGTGCTGGAAAAGAAAGACATTCTTTCGCTTAGCAAAAACAGTCCTTTTATCGGCATAGAACTGACAGGCAAGCCTTTGGGCATTATTCACAATAATCAAATCATTTTGTAATGCAATTGAACGCAACGTATAAGGGGCTTATAACCGGCGGTCTGATTATCATCTTTTATATTATTGTCAACCTCCTGTTGTCCACAAACGGCAGTTCTTTGGCATTTGTCAGCCCTGTCATTTATGGATTGGGCGTTGTTTGGGCCATTACCTCCTTTGCCAAACAAAACGGCAATCAGTCCGGTTTTGGCAAACTTTTTAATCAGGGATTTAAATGTTTTATAGTCGTAACACTATTGGTTGTGCTGTATTACATCATCTTTTACAAACTCCATCCTGAAATCATTGAGCAAAGTGCCACCGCCACGCGTGAACACTTACTTAAAACCGAAAAGAACCGCACTCCTGCTGAAATTGAACAACAGGTACAAAACGGCAAAAAATATTTTATCCCGATGATGGCCTCCATTACCATGTTCCAGCATTTGATCATTGGTGCCATTGTAAGCGTTGCAACTGCTGGAGTATTATCTTTGCCCAAGAAACAAGCGTAAAATATGGATTTATCAATCGTTATCCCTTTGCTGAACGAAGAAGAATCTTTGCCCGAATTAGCGGCATGGATTGAAAAAGTGATGCAGGAAAACGGATATAGTTACGAAATAATTTTTGTGGACGACGGCAGCACGGACGACTCCTGGAAAGTCATCACCGACTTGCGGGAGAAAAACCTGAACATAAAAGGCATCAAATTTCAGCGCAATTATGGCAAATCTGCCGCGCTGAACGAGGCTTTTCGCGCCGCGCAGGGTGATGTGATCATCACGATGGATGCCGACTTGCAGGACAGTCCGGACGAGATACCTTCGTTATACCGCATGATTATCGAAGACCGATACGACCTTGTAAGCGGTTGGAAAAAAGTGCGCTACGATAACAAACTCACCAAAAACCTGCCATCGAAATTTTTCAATGCCACTACGCGCAAGGTATCCAAAATAAAACTCAACGATTTTAACTGCGGCCTTAAGGCTTATAACAAAAAAGTGGTCAAGAGTATTGAGGTATATGGAGAAATGCACCGCTATATTCCCGTTTTGGCCAAATGGGCAGGATTCAGGAAAATAGGTGAAAAAGTGGTAGAGCACCGCAAGCGGAAATACGGTGTTACGAAATTTGGCTGGGACAGGTTTGTGAACGGCTTGTTAGATCTGATGTCCATTACATTTGTCGGCAAATTTGCTAAACGCCCTATGCACTTTTTCGGGCTGTGGGGCATGGTGTTTTTTATGATAGGCTTTCTGACATCTGCATGGCTCATCATTTCAAAAATAATTGACAGAGAATTTTCGCTGACAAACAGGCCGGGATTCTTTATTGCCATGACGGCCATCATCATTGGTGTGCAACTCTTTTTAGCGGGCTTTGTCGGGGAGCTTATTTCGCGTAATTCGCCGGGCAGAAATAGCTATTTGATAGAGGAAAAAGCCGGGCTGTAACGAACTCAAAAAACTTGTTGTTCCACATTGAAACCTGACAATCAAATACACTGGATGCGATACGTTGGCTGGGGCACACAGATGCTCGTCATGATAGGCCTTGCCGTTTATGCAGGCATCAAGCTGGATGAGCGTTGGCATATTGCACCGCTGCTTACCGTAGTATTGCCGTTAGTGGTGCTGGCATCATCCTTTTACAAATTAATCAAAGACACAAGCAAAAGAAAAAACGACAATGGCACAAAATAAAAAGAACCCGGCTTCCGTGATGACCTTGGTATTCATTCTTATCAGTATATTATTAATCATCCTGAAATTTACCTTGAAAACTTCGGGCATAGATTTTAATGTGCTGCTCACGGGCAATCTGATATTATTCGTGCTGGGTGTCTTTACCACGCATCGCTCTCTCAAGGCGATTGACGACCCTAACCCACATGCCTTCGTGCGCAGTTTTTATGCAGGCTTTCTTATCAGATTAGCGGTATGTGCGGCGGCAGCTTTTGTGTATATTTATATGTATAAGGACAATGTGAACCGCGGTGCATTGTTTGGCTGTCTGGCGTTTTACGCTATCTACTCCATTATTGAGACCGCTACCCTGCGCAAGAAATTACATCAAAAGAAGCAATAAAAAATCTTGGCTAAAAAAGAAGTACCCATGATAACCCTGGCGACGTACTTGCCTGAAGGGGCATACGAGCCAGTCATGGCATACCTGAATCATTACAAGGTTCACTTAACGATTGCCCGCAACAGACAATCCGTGTTGGGAGATTATCGCCATCGTTTCGACACCAAACACCATCGTATCAGCGTGAACGGCGGGCTGAACAAATACGCTTTTCTGATAACACTATTGCACGAACTGGCGCATCTGGTTACTTTTGAAAAGCATGGCAACCGGGTAGCCGCGCACGGTAGGGAATGGAAAAATGTTTACGGACAAATATTAGCCGATTTTATCAAGCTGCAACTTTTCCCGCAGGATATCGTAGACGAGCTATTGCGCTCGTTGCAAAACCCCGGCGCCTCTACTTGTGCCGAGGAAGGGCTGCAACGCATCCTGCGAAATTACGACACCAAAAAGCCTGGTCATTTTTTAGTGGAAGAACTGCCGCCCGGCGCGGCCTTCGCCACGAAGGATGGACGCACTTTTCAAAAGGGAAATAAAAGAAGGAAGCGATATGAATGCGTAGAAATAAGTACCGGCAGAAAGTATTTGTTCAGCGGGGTGTATGAAGTAATGATGGTCAAAGAGGCGTAATTTGACAGTGTTTAACCCTTAACGTATTCCGTAAAGATAAACCATTATTCACAGCCAAAACTTAACTGATACCCGCTTGCGGGCGAAAGCAATATATTTGCAACCATTAAACTTCATGCCATGCAAGTTATTGTCAATGCGGTTATTTATACGGGAGAAACAGTTTTAAGGAATCACTGCATTGTGACCGATCAGAACAAAATCATATCCATCCAACAGCAAATACCTGATGACATGGAGAAGATTGACCTGAAAGGAAAGAATATCTCAGCAGGATTTAACGACATTCAATTGAACGGAGGCTTTGATCTTTATTTTTCCAAACAACCGAATGTGCCATCGCTCATGGATATGCATCAAGCCAGCGTTTCTTTTGCAACGCCCTATTTTCTGACCACACTGATTTCCTCGCCCCAATCCACCATTCTGGAAGCGATAAAAGCAACTTGTGCTTTTCAGCAGCAGTACCCGACCATGTTGGGGATGCACTTAGAAGGGCCGTTCATCAATCCCCAAAAGCGCGGCGCGCACAATAGCCATATCATCCGCAAACCAACCGACAAAGAGTTGGACGAGATTATTGACATGGGCAACGACATTATCAAAGTAATGACGATTGCTCCTGAATGCTTTACCGATGCGCAATTAGAAAAATTACTGAAAACAAATATTATACTCTCCGCAGGACATTCCATGATGACTTATGAGCAGGCTCAAAAATATTTTTCAATGGGTATCCGATTAGTGACGCATTTATACAACGCCATGACGCAAATGGGGCACCGGGAATGCGGCACGGTAGGCGCCGTTTTTGACAACGATGCCGTATATGCGCCGCTTATCCTTGACGGCGGCCACTGCAGCTATGCGGCTGCCCGCATCGCCCATCGCCAAAAAAAGGATAAACTTTTCCTCATTACGGATGCGGCTTTTCTTGGCCGCCGAAAAAAATCAATGGAATGGGAAGGGCTTTCCATCAAACTCGTGGACGGTTTTTACAGGGATAGCGCTGGCAATCTGGGCGGAGCAGCTATTTCAATGCCGGAAGCTATTAAAAATGCGGTTGATTTTGCAGGCATATCCTTGCAGGAAGCCATAAAGATGGCAACCTGTCGCCCAGCTAAGGCTATACATATAAGCGACCGTATAGGTTCTATCAAACCCGGATACCCCGCTGTTTTTTCTGTATTTAACAATGACCTTTCGGAATATGAAACACTGAATTTACTTCGATAAATACACTCTTTTACTGAATTTCGCTGCGTAACATTCATGGTAGCTTGCCAAAGATTGCTTATTTTTAGCCCCTAATTGTTTTAATATGCGTGCTATATTTAAAAAATCTATTTCGACCTCTCTGTTAGCCCTTTTCGTGAATATTGCTTTTTCGCAGTCAAACCTGACACAGTTCGTGAACCCTTTTATCGGTACGGGTTATCACGGGCACGTATTTCTGGGTGCGAATGTGCCGTTTGGTGCAGTGCAGTTAGGGCCTACCAATATGACACAAGGTTGGGATTGGTGTTCTGGTTATCATTACTCTGATTCGACAATAGTCGGTTTTTCACACACCCACCTTAGCGGTACAGGCATCGGTGATTTGGGTGATATACTTGTTATGCCCTATACCGGAAACATTAAACTAAGCAAAGGCACTTTACAAAATCCCGGATACTTTTCCCTGTTTCGCCATGAAACCGAAACAGCAAAACCCGGATATTACAAAGTACTTTTAGACAGATATAATATCACGGCTGAACTCACTACTTCCACACGTGTAGGTTTTCATCAATACACTTTCCCCAAAGACACGGCGTCCCACATCATCTTTGACTTGGTAGAAGGTATTGGTTGGGATAAGCCTATGGATACTTATATCAAAATCATCAACGACACCACCATTGCCGGCTACCGTTTTTCAAAGGGATGGGCAAACGACCAGCGGATTTATTTCACCGCTATTTTCTCCAAACCCTTTAAAGGATATTCCCTTTGGAAAGGTAAAACGTCAACCGATGGTTTTGTAGCGATGGGCGACAGTGTGAAAGCCGTGCTTGATTTTAACACCGCCGCACAGGAAATTATAAAAGTAAAAGTAGGCATCTCGCCCGTCAGCATGTCCAACGCCATGTTGAACATTCAAACAGAAATTCCGCATTGGGATTTTGCGAAAACCGTTAGCGAAGCAGATAATCTTTGGAATAAAGAACTTGGCAAGGTAAAAGTCACGACACTAAACGAAGAACAGAAAATTGTTTTCTATACTTCTTTATACCACACCATGTTCGCGCCCTCTGTTTTCAACGACGTAAACGGAGACTATTACGGCACGGACAAACAGGTTTATCCCAATGCCAAGTTTACCAATTACACTACATTTTCTTTGTGGGATACTTACCGCGCCTGCCACGAACTTTATACCGTCATTCAACCCAAACGGGCATCCGACATGGTGAACACCATGCTGATGATTTATAAACAACAAGGTCGTTTGCCGATATGGCACCTGATGGGCAATGAAACGAATACTATGCCCGGCAACAGTGGCATTCAGGTGGTAGTAGATGCGTGCTTAAAAAATATCCCCGGTATTGATAAAGAGCTTGCTTTTGAAGCCGTAAAAAATACCAATATGTTGGATTTGCACGGGCTGAACTACTTAAAAGACAGAGGTTATATTCCGGCGGACAGCATGGCAGAAGCCGTCGCATTCGGGCTTGAATATGCCATTTCTGATGCCAGCATTGCCTTATTGGCCAAGCAACTGCAAAAGACAGAAGATTACAATTATTTCAGTAAGCGCGGCGGATATTATAAAAACTATTTTGATCCCGTTACAAAATTCATGAGAGGCCGCCTCAGCGAAACTGAATGGCGCACACCATTTGACCCGTTTTTGTCCAAGCACCGCAGGGATGACTTTGCAGAAGGCAACGCCTGGCAATATACCTGGATGGTGCCGCAGGATGTAGAAGGGCTTATCAAACTCTTGGGAGGCGAAAAACCGTTTGTGACCAAACTCGATTCGCTTTTCACCATTGAAGGCAGCATGGGAGAAGAAGCCTCCAACGATATATCCGGGCTTATTGGTCAATACGCACATGGCAACGAGCCGAGCCACCACGTTACCTATCTTTACAGCTATGCGGGGCAACCGTGGAAAACGGCGGAAAAAGTAAGATTCATCATGGACAGCATGTATCAAAATACCCCTGCCGGCCTGATAGGCAACGAAGACGTGGGACAAATGTCTGCATGGTATATCTGGAGTTCTTTGGGTATGTATCCGGTTCACCCTGCTGCGGGCATGTACGTGTTTGGCAGCCCCGCCGTTACAGAAGCTTCTATACAATTGGAGAATGGCAAAACCTTCACCGTCATCGCCAAAAATAATAGTCCGAAGAATAAGTATATCCAATCTGTAAAACTGAACGGAAAGAATTATCCGAAAAGTTATCTGATGCACGCTGATTTGATGCAGGGAGGTGAACTGGTGTTTGAAATGGGCGCGAAACCATCCAAGTCTTTTGGGGTAAAAACCGGGCGCCCTTATTCACTGAAATAGGCTGCGGAATAAATAAAGGCATAGACGATGCCTATATTGATTAAAAAGTCTTTCCAACAATATAGGCATCCCTTTGGGGTTGTATTTGCTTTAACCAATTCTGACTTTGAACTGAAATATAAAAAGAGCGATGATTTTGGTTTTATTTTTTTTAAGACCAAAGGGTATTGACAGGATTATATAAAATCCCGACGGAGTAATATTGTCAATCCCGTATTGGAATAGCTCATGAAAAATATTAGTGCTTATTTTCTATGACAAGAATCGTCCCCTATTTCTTAATCCCTTGCAACTGTTGCCGCTTTAGCAGTACGCTATGGTATATTACCGTAAAGCCGATAAGCAACACGCCCAGATAAAACCCGATGTTTAGCTCCTGCCCTTCCTTATAAATCAAAAAGGCCATGAGGACACCGTACAACGGCTCCAGATTGTAAGAAAGCCCTACCGTGAAAGCGGACAGTTTTTTCAGCGAGCTCATGGAAAACTGAAAAGCGACCACGGAACACAGCCATGCCAATACAAATAACCAAAAAGTATCGCTCATCGTGGGTATTAAACGTTCGCCCGGCATGAGCTTCAGATAAAATGCCAAAACAATGGACGTAAATACAAAACCGCCCGTCATTTGCCAGGTGATAACCGTCTGCGAATTAGTGCGGCGGAGCGCCATCTTGAGTAAAATCGTAAACAGGGAAGCTAAAAATGAAGATATCACCCCGTAAATAATACCGACTTTATAACGCGTATCGAAATGAAAAATCAAATAGATACCCAAAATAGAGAGTACACCTAACCATACCTCTGTATAATTAATCCGCTTTTTATTCAGAACAGGCTCCAAAAAAGAAGAAAAGAACCCGACCGCCGACAGACATACCACTCCGACAGAAATGTTGGAATTTTTGATAGAAGCATAAAAACTAATCCAGTGCGCAGCGGAGATAAAACCCACCCCTGCAATCTTCATTGCGGTGCGGGCAGAAATGCGCTGATACTGTTTGCCCACCAAGACGAGTATCCATACCGTTGCCGCTGTTATCAACAAACGATACCACACAATCATCACCTCATTCAGCGTGATGAGCCTTCCCAACACTCCGGTAAATCCTGCCAGTAAAACGGCTATGTGCAATTGCACGAACGCTTTTCTCATCAAAAAGATATTATCAATTATCGCGGCGTAAGTTACACAGATAGCCTTATTTGCACGAAAAAACTTATTCCCTACATTTGTATCCTACTATAACAAAAATAGTTTTTATGTCCAAAAACGAAAGCCATATAAATGTCAGTTCAGAAATCGGCACATTAAAAAAATTGCTGGTGCACAGCCCGGACAGCGGGCTGGGCAAGGTGGTGCCGTCAAAAGCGCAGGACTGGTTGTTTGAGGACATCGTTCATCTGGAAACCATCCGCCGAAAGGAATATGATTATTACATTAAATTACTGTTATACTTTTTAGACCCGGAAAAAATCAAGGGACGCCTTGCTGAAATTGACAATTCCAAAAACAATTTTGATTTTTTCAAACCCGCAAGCAAGCATTTTTATAAATCCCGTCAGGTGATAGAAATAGAATGGCTGTTGGCCGAAATCCTCGAAGATAAAGACCTCAAACAAAAACTGGTGGCATCTGTCTGCGCTATTGAAAATTGCAGCTATGATGTGCAGGACAAACTTTTAAAATACGAGCCAACAGAGCTGGCCATGATTTTCGTCAGCGGCACGACCAATGAAATGGATATGCTTTTTGCGCCCGTTCCTAATTTCATTTTTACGCGCGACATCGGCATCGTCATCAATGAGCACATCCTGCTGAACAAGCCCGCCAAGCAGGCCCGCACGCGCGAAGCGCTGTTGATGAAATATATTTTCTTTAACCATCCCCTATTCACCCATTATAGAAAAAACATTATCGAACTCAGCGAAAGCAGGCATCAGTTCCTGCTGCCCAAAGATATGGAGGACACGCGCGTAACGTTGGAAGGCGGCGATGTGATGGTCGTCAGCAAAGACCATTTGCTTATCGGCATCAGCGAACGCACCAGCGCCTCTGCCGTGCATCAGGCCATTAATGTCTTGTTTGAAAAAGAAGTCGTAAAAAAAGTATCGGTCATCAAGATACCCAAAAAACGCGATTACATGCACATTGATACGATTTTTACGCAGGTAAAAAAAAATGTGTGGGTGATGTTGGGCACGTTCTCTAAAAAGCATGTTAAAAAAGAAGATGCCGATGATGTGCAGCGCGTGCTGGACACGGGCAAGAAGGATCAAAGCATCCAGGTAATCCAGTTCAAACGTAAAGACCCGTCCAAACCTATCTATTTCGACAACCTGGAAGACCTTTTGGTTGACATCAGCAAAAACGATTTGAAATGCGAGGAAAAGGTCAGGTTTATTTATTCCGGCAACAACGAGTTCCCTTTCGATGTGCGCGAACAATGGACGGACAGTTGCAACCTGCTCGCCCTGAAAGAAGGGGTAGTAATGGGCTACGACCGTAACGACAAGACCACAGAGGCTTTTAAAAAAGCAGGATTCAGCATCATACATGCACAGGATTTGCTGCAACAATTAGAAGCAGGACAAATAGATGCGGCTGCATTAAAAGACACGTTCATCGCAATGCCCTCGGCAGAGCTATCCCGCGCCCGCGGTGGATTCCATTGCATGAGTATGCCGTTGCTGCGCGATGCGCTGGAGTGATACGTTTTATATAAAAAGTAAATTCACTTTGTTTGCAACTTGTTAGCCAAACATATTCATTAAACTTTAGCCGCGCCGCTCATTTACATTATAAACAACGAAAATGCAGAATACATCACATATCCTCATGATAAGACCATTGGCCTTTGACTACAATGCCCAGACCGCGGTGAACAATAGTTTTCAAACGGCATCCGGCGATGTGAACATTCATGAAAAAGCATTGTCCGAGTTTGATAACTTTACTGCCAAGCTAAAGCAGCACGGCATCCATGTGCTGATGGTGGAAGATACAAAAGAACCGCATACGCCTGATTCCATTTTTCCTAATAACTGGGTCAGCTTTCACGAAGACGGCACGGTGGTCTGCTACCCAATGTTTGCAGAAAACCGCAGAATGGAGAGAACCAAAAATGTCCTGAAAAAAATTCTTTTTAAATTTCACTACGCACGCACCATTGATCTTTCTCATTATGAGGAACAAAACCTTTTTCTGGAAGGTACGGGCAGCATGGTGTTGGACAGGGAACATAAAATAGCTTACGCCTGTCTTTCGCCACGAACCAACGAAACCGTACTGAAAGATTTTTGCGAGCATTTAGGCTACACGCCTGTTACCTTCAAGGCGTTTGACAAACAAAGACAGGCCGTTTACCACACCAATGTGATGATGAGCATTGCCAAAGAATATGCCGTTATCTGCCTGGACAGCGTACCGAACGGCGTGGCCAAAAACAAACTAACCGATACACTGTCCCAAACAGGGAAAACAATTATTCCCATCAGTATAGAACAGATGCAGCATTTTGCGGGCAATATGTTGCAGGTGCAAAACAATCAGGAAGATCCTTTTATCGTCATGTCCACACAAGCCTATCATTCTTTAAGCCGCAGCCAGATAATTGCCTTGCAGGGTTATAATCAAATCATACACGTTCCCCTGTATGCCATCGAAAAAAATGGCGGTGGCAGTGCCCGTTGTATGATGGCAGAGGTTTTCCTGCCGCCTAAAAGGTAAGGGATGTGAAGCAAAAGCAGAGAATAGCTAACCTCTATTTACCCCAGACGAAGTTTCACATAAATCACCAAACGTAAAGCTTATCTTTGAAAACAAACAGCAGTCATTATGAAACTTCCCTCGCTTCATCAAGTCAGTTCGCAAACGCTTGCGGTAGTCAGGCGCTACCCATTGGAAAGCTTATCTGCCGTTGTGGGCACGATGGCCGCTATTTTACTCGTCAACGACCATGCACCCAAACAAGAAGACATTATCACAAAAGTACTGCTGACAGCTGCATTGGCGCTGCCCGGCTTATTGTCCATTACCCTTTGGGCAAATTTTAAAGCATTAGCCCAAAGCCGCAAACTGACAGGATATGCTGTCATCATTATTGCATTGTCACTGTTTTTCTTCTCACTCTCCTCTCCGCTAAGGGAAACCAGTTTTCTCAAATTTGTATTGCTCAACGCCACTGCACACCTGTTGGTGTCCTGTATTGCGTTCATCAAACGCGGCAACACCGCAGCTTTTTGGCAGTTCAATAAAAGCCTGTTCCTGCGTATCATCACCGCGGGCATTTTTAGTGCAGTCCTGTATGCAGGATTGGCGGGTGCTATTGCAGCGATGGATACGCTGTTCGACCTGAGCGTGAACGGAAAGTGGTACGCCAGGTTATTTATATTTTTGGCGGGCATTTTTAATACATTTTTCTTCCTTGCCGGGGTGCCGACAAATGCCGCAACGCTTGAGGCTGAGCAGGATTACCCCAAGGTATTGAAATTTTTCACCCAGTTCGTACTGGTGCCGCTTGTTAGTATCTACCTGATCATCCTGCTGGCTTACGAAGCCAAGATTATCATGATATGGCAATTGCCGCAAGGCTGGGTCAGTAACCTGATTATTGCCTATGGCATAGCCGGGATATTGAGTATATTGTTGGTTTACCCCATCCGCACGATGCCAGGCAATAGCTGGATAAAAATATTCTCCCGCTGGTTTTATGCACTACTGATTCCATTGCTGATACTGATGTTCGTGGCCATCGGCAAGCGCATCAGTGCTTATGGCTTCACGGAAGAACGGGTCATCGTGCTGGCCACCGCTATTTGGCTGACAGGGCTTGCGTTGCTCTATCTTTTCAGGCCAAACGGCGATATCCGCATTATCCCTATAACGCTCACCTGCGTGGCGCTTATCGTAAGCCTTGTTGCTTTTAGTATTTCAGAAACAAGTCAACAAAACAGGTTGAAAGTCTTATTACAAAACAATCACCTTTTAGAGAACGGCAAAACAAACGCTCTAAAAGCAGGACAAACCATTTCCTTCAAGGACAGAAAAAATATTTCATCCATTGTTTATTATCTTCTAAAAAGCCACGGCAACAACAGTCTGCACCCTTTGTTCAATACAGGCACGCTGTCCAATAAAAAATATAGCGATTACGAAAACGCAAGCACCGCCATTGCCTCTTTGGGTTTTAAATTTGTGGACAACTATCAAACAGAAGATGATTCTTTGCAGGTGAACACCTGGGTTGAATTTGCGAACAAAGAAGAAGCCCTTCCCGCGTCGGGACAAGATTTTGCTTTGGCGCTGACAAACAATTACTATCAGGTAGAGATAAAAGATTCAGGTCTGTATGTTGTTGCAAAAGACAATGTTTTTGCCGTTTATGAAGGGAAGGACAAAATATCCCCGGATATTAAACCGCGTGAAAAATTTGAACAGCTAATCAAGAAATATGGCACCGTGTCCCGAAATCCCAAAAACATTCCTTTGTCCGACCTGCAAGAAACCGTGATGAGCGATAAGTATATTATCACGATTTACTATAACAAACTCTCTTCGTCTTTCGGAAAGGACGAGCATGTTAATGTGGGATATAGCGGCATCATTTTGTTGAAAAAAAGGTAATGATTACCTTTCAAGCAGCTTTTTAAGCGACTAAGCTGAACCCAGTGCTAAAATAATAAGTTATCTCTCGAATAACTTCGATAAATAGCGTGTATAATTTGCACCGGGTTTCCGTAAATATAAAACACGATGTATTGAGGATCGCAAGCCCCCGCAAGGGTCAGATGTTTGTAGACAAACTATACACAAAGATTGTTAGACCCCATAGGGGCCGGATGTGTGCCATCATAACGTTTTATATAAACATGTAATCCCTTCGGGATTTTAATAGACAAAACGGTAATCCATTTTTATATACCCATATCAGACCTTCATACGCTCCTTTCTTGCATTGCAATATCTATAAACCTTATCCCCGTCCAACGTATATTTATCAAACTGAACATGCTCTCTGAATTTGTATAATACAGAATACGCAGTAAAAGCCCGCTCCTATAACACAAAAATTAAAAAAAAGAGGCGTGGTTAAATCTTTTTGTTCTAATTATGTGTCTTTATTATTGAAGAGAGAATAGTATGTTTTTCCTAAAAAAGAAAGAAAACCTGACCGGGTATATTGAAAAGGTCATTAATGAGTACAGCGATTTGCTGTTTCGTCAGGCTTTTTACAGGTTAGGAAAAACCAGCGAAGCGGAGGAAATAGTGCAGGATGTATTTGTGGCATTTTATAAGGTATCTGAAAAAGGAACTGAAATCAGCAATATAAAAGCATACCTGCTACAAAGCACACATAACGCATGTAATAATTTGATTAGCCGGAGAAGAATGGAAATAGTGCCACTTACTGACGATTATATACTATATGAAGAAGTGGAACCCATTACGAAATACGAAAAAACGGAGATTATTTATAAGCTGCTAAA
Organism: Niabella sp.; assembly: GCA_047601605.1. Taxonomy (GTDB): domain Bacteria; phylum Bacteroidota; class Bacteroidia; order Chitinophagales; family Chitinophagaceae; genus Niabella. The sequence goes on along the minus strand of JASGIU010000001.1, from coordinate 168,989 downwards.
GCAATTACCCGAAGAGCAAGCAGAAGTGATATACTTGAAATTAACGGAAGGTTTAAAATTTCACGAAATAGCCGAAGTGTTGCAAATAACTGAGTCAACTGTAAAATCAAGATTTCGCTATGGCGTGGAAAAATTGAAATCTATTATTCAAACTAAAAATTACTACAATGAACTGTTTTGAATGTAGAGCAAACATGTATCACCTGATGGAGCAAAGTACGGATGCCTTGGCAAGGCAGCTTAAAGAGCATATTGCGTCCTGTACCGATTGCTACAATGAATATGAGCGAATGCAGGATGTAGCTGCCCTTTTCAAAAACGGGAAAGAACTAAAGACTCCTCAATTTCTAAAAGCATCTGTACTAAAGGAGATTGGTAAAATCCAATCTAAAAAAAGTGCAACAAGAATTGCTACGCTCAAAAAATCGGCAATAGGTATCGCAGCTATTCTAATCCTTGTGCTCATCATACCTTTTACAGGCAGCAACTCGAATACGGCAAGAGCCAATGACCTTTTAAAAAGTGCTTTAGCGGCCTTGCAATCTTTAAGAACGATGGTAATGAACCTTGACGTAAGAACAGAACCTGGCGAAAATTTTTCATATATAGATAAACAAGGAGTGATGTTGCCGCATAAAATTACACTGGATATAAAAAATAATAAGTGGCGCATAGATAAAGGAGGGCGCATAGCGATGATGAAAAACGATACCACTTTCCTTTATCTTTATGAGAAAACAGATAATGTAGCTGTCTATTTTCCTGGCAATGCCAAAGGGGTGGCAGGTTGGTTCCGGATTTTTCTTGAACCTGAAGCTGTACTAAAAAATGAGCAGGAAGAGGCAGTTAGGAAAGGATCACAGATTAAAATCGAGGAAGCCGGGAATGAGATACACCTTACTGTTACATCCAAAGCGGAAGGGAATTTTTTCAATGACTTTGCAAAAAATAAATCAGTAAAGGAATCCGATAATCGAAGGGAGTATGTCTTTGACAAGCAAACACATCTGCTGACAAGCTTAAAAGTTTATCTTTTGGATGGCAAAAAGGAAACCTTAATGATAGCGGCAGAAAATATACAATATGACTTGTCATTAAATGAGACAGCTTTTTCCGTGAATCTACCCCAAAATGTAAAATGGGAGGAGTTCAAAATTCCCACAAAGAATGACAGGATTGATAAACTTTCCGCAGACGAAGTGGCTCGGCTAATTCTGGATGATATTTCAAAAAGAGATTATGATACGCATTTTGAAATATGGGACGTATTACCTAAGATCACAATAAAAAGGCTCGATGATAACTATGGCGGCTTACAAATTATTGCCATTGACAAAGCTTTCCAATCGGGAATATACCCAGGATATTTCGTTCGTTTTAAAGCCAAACTGAAAACGGGAAAAATTGTAGACGGACACTTGTCTATAAGAAACGATAACAAAGACGGAATTTGGATGATTGATGGCGGAATAATTTAATCAACACTTTTTAATAATTATTAATTGATTATGAAATCGAAATTCATAATATGGATTCTTATTGCCCGGTTGGTAACCACTCCCTGCATGGGACAAGGAATCTTTATAACAGGGAAAACAGTAAGCGAAGAAAAAGATTCTCTTTCAGTACTTGCAAACTGCACAGTAGCATTATTGCACAGCGACTCTTCTTTTATGAAAGGGGCAATTTCAGACAGTAATGGCATCTTTTCTATTAAAAATATTCCTAAAGGCCATTATGTTCTGAAAACCTCAGCCACAGGTTATGCCGACTATTACATTGTACTGAATAATCTTGGCGAATCGCTTGAATTAGGTGAAATAATATTAAGTATTAAACCAGCAATGCTGCAAGAGGTAATTGTAGCGGGCAGCAGAGTCATCCAAAAAATAGACAGGGCCTTATATTACCCGTTGCCATCACAGGTAAAAAAATCGAATAATGCCTATGACCTGTTGCGCAATCTCATGATACCCCGCCTGTATGTGGATCCGCGACAACAAAGACTGGAAGCAAGTGGCGGGCAAGGCGTAGAAATAAGAATCAACAACGTGCCCGCAAAACTCAACGACCTTTCGGGTTTGCTTGCCAAAGATATTCTGCGTGTGGAATACCTTGAAAACCCCGGCAACCGTTATGGTGTGGAGTTAGGTGTCGTGGTGAATATTATCACCAAAAAAAGAGAAGATGGCGGACAATTAGCAGGGCAATTTAGCAATGCAGCAGCTATTTTCTGGGGAGAAAATTTCCTTTCGGGAAAATACAATCATAAAAAATCGCAATGGGCTTTGTCCTATACCGATATAAACAGAGGCTTCAAACGCAGCAGGGATGATCAGCACGAAGTCTACCTTTTGGAGCAAAGAACCGTGGAACGATTTAAGCTGGGAATACCGGCAAAATCAAAGTCACATGACCACTATATAGACTTGGCCTATAATATCTCTGACCCTGACAAATATGTATTTAATGTTGCTTTCAGGAATAATATAAGTATGAGACCTTACAATTACAGTACATACAAATTGTTTTCTACCGGAAGCAGCGATACGCTTTTGTCCCGCACATTTGTAAAAAGTTCTTCCTATTCTCCTTCTCTCGATGTGTATTATCAAAAGTCATTATCCCAAAACAGGACAATAGAGCTTAATGTAGTCGGCACTAAAATCAATTCGGATTATGAAAGAAAATACAGCGAATCTGAAACCGATGGTAACATGGTTACCGATATTCTCAGGAATGTAGATGGCGACAAATATTCTCTTATAGCTGATCTCAACTTTGACAAAGAATATAAAAAAATAAAACTGTCCGGCGGGTTGAAACACAATTTTGGAAGAACAAATAATGTTTATAGTGGCAGCGTAAATAATATATCTGTAATGAACCAGGCCGAAACACGTATGTATATGGAACTTACAGGAAAAATCAAATCTGTCGGGTACGTGGTGGGCTCTGGTTTGACACGCTCCTATTTCAGGCAAGGGGAGTACAAATCCGAGTATTACACTTTCACTCCATTAATGAGATTAAACTACAATCCCACCCAATCATCTAATCTCAGGTACAATTTTTATGTAGCACCGCGTATCCCTTCACTAAGCTCTCTGACTAATATGGAACTGATGGTTGATACCGTACAAGTCTTCCGTGGCAATCCCGGTTTGAAGATGTACAATATTATTAGCAACAACCTTAGCTACAGCATCAATGTGAAAAAAATCCGGGGTAGTCTTATGGCGAGCTATCACTATCATCATCGTCCTGTTATGGAAGATTACATTGCAGAAAACAATAAGATCATTAATACCGAAAATAATCAAAAGGCATTTGCCACCTTTAACACAGAATTGAGCCTTAGCATGTCGGATGTAAAACTTTTCAATATTGCCGATTTCCTCAGCATGTACGCGGCTCTCGGGTATCTTAATTTTCAAAGCCGGGGTAACAGTTACGTCCATCATTATAATGATGTGTATTATAACTTAGGAATATCTTTTACTTATCACAATTTAGAATTTGGCATTGAACAACGGAAATGGAAGAGCAATCTTTTTGGAGAAACGCTAAGGGAGGCGGACAGGGGGCTTACACTGTTGGCTGGTTACCGCAAAAAGAACCTCCAGGTAGGCATGATGGTGATGGATCCTTTCGGCATTAACAAATACCCGGGCATAAAAAGACTGAGCAAATCGGCCTGTATAGATACCCATACTTATTATGAAGAATTTAAAAGATTATTAGTTGTGAGGGTTGTTTACAATTTAGAATTTGGAAAAGCCTATAAAACCCGCAAGAAGAATAAAAATAATTCTGATACCGAGACAGGAATTATAAAATGGTGAAATACTTGCCTCCCCAACCCTCAAATTGCAAAATTGTTACACGCCCGGTTTTTCATCAAAAGCAATTCACACTATATTTGCGGCTATGCCGGAACCGTCCATTGAGTTATTGATTTTCGTTGCGTTCGCACTGATCGCGGCCATACAATTGTTTTATTACCTGTTTTTCTTTAGCAGATTGGCTTTTTACAAACCCGCCGAAAAAAAGGAACAGTATCAGCATCCGATTTCCGTCATCGTATGCGCCAAGGACGAAGACGAAAACCTTGCCCGCAACGTACCGGGGCTGGTATTTCAACAATATCCCAGCACTTATGAAGTGCTTATCGTCAATGATAATTCTGAGGACGACACCAAATTCATCCTGCAAGAACTTCAAAAAGAGTTTAAGCATATCCGGGTGATTACGCTCCAACAACCTGGGCGCATGATTCCCGGCAAAAAATACCCGCTTTCCATCGGCATCCGCGAGGCAAAGCATGAACTGCTGCTGCTCACCGATGCGGACTGCGTACCGGCCTCCGAGCATTGGGTACAAAAGATGCAGGCCGCTTATGACGAAGGTATAGATATCGTATTAGGTTATGGTGCCTATATAAAATATAAAGGTTGGTTGAACAGGTTAATCCGCTTTGAAACCTTTCACACTGCCCTGCAATATTTCTCTTATGCGTTAGCAGGACTGCCCTACATGGGTGTTGGCCGCAACCTAAGCTATAAGCGCAGCCTTTTCCTCAACAATAAAGGCTTTTCTGCCTCCAACCACTTGCCCGGCGGCGACGATGATTTGTTTATCAACAAAGTTGCCACGTCCAAAAACACCGCCATCGTCATAGACCCGGAAGCGCACACCATCAGCAAACCCAAGAAAACATGGCGGCAATGGCGCCAACAAAAAGCAAGGCATTACAGCGTTTCAAAATATTATAAAGGCAAACACAAATGGCTATTGGGGCTTTACAGTTTTAGTCACTTTTTGTTCTACCCGCTGTTGATAGCCGCCGCCATTCTTTTTACCTGGTGGTGGGCCGTGGGCATTTTCTTATTACGGCTGATGGTTCAATACCTCGTCATGGGCAAAGCGATGAAAAAACTCAATGAGGCCGACCTTATCAAATGGATTTTTGCAATGGACTTATGGATGTTTTTCTACTATTTGTTCTTCTCTCCCCTACTATTAAAAAAAGCGAAGAAAAGCTGGTAAAGTACGGTTGATTATAATCTGACCCTTGGGTCAATGACCACATACAGCAAATCGGCCAGCATATTCATCAGTATAAAAAAGCAGGCCGAAACCAGTACAGACCCCATCACCACGGGATAGTCCAATTTTTCCAGCGCATCAACCGTCACTTTGCCAATCCCCTGCCAGCCAAAGATATATTCCACAAAAAAAGCCCCCGCAAGCAGTTCGGCAAACCAACCCGTAACAGCCGTCACCACCGGGTTCAGCGCATTTTTGAGCGCATGAGACCATATCACTTTTCGTTTGCCAAGACCTTTGGCATAGGCCGTCCGTATATAATCCTGCCCCAGCACATCCAACATGGCGCTGCGCGTCAACTGCGTGATAATCGCCAGCGGTCGGATGCCCAACGTGATGGCGGGCAAAATGAGGTTGCGTATGCTCAACACCCGTTGCCCCGTCACTTCATCTATCTCGAACCAGTTGCCGCTTATATGCAACCCCGTATAGGGTGCCAGCACAAACCCAAAGAGATAGGCAATGATAATGCCCATAAAAAACGAGGGCGCGGAAATGCCCAATATCGCAGAAAACATCGCGCTCGTATCTATCCACGAATTTTGCCTCACGGCAGAAACCACTCCCAACGGGATGCCTATCAAAACCGCGATAAACATAGCGGCAATCGCCAGCATAATAGTACCGGGCAAAGCTTCCATCAGGATGCTGCCCACCTCGCGTTTGCTTTGGTAAGACTTGCGCAGGTAAGGCCACTTCACCCCCACTTTCGTGTCGCTGCCCACAAAAATCCCGCGAAGTTTTTTTTGTTCAATGTCTGCTGCGGGATGTATGCAAAGCGGTGAAATATCATTGACATATAATAAAAACTGTTTCCATTTGGGTTGGTCAAGAAATAATTCCTTTCGGATATTCTCGCGTGTTTTTTCATCACCGCTCTGCCCCATCACCAATCGCGAAGGGTCACCAAATCCCTGAAACAAAAAAAACACGACCACGACCACGCCCGCTAACACCAGCAGGGAGTATCCAGTCTTTTTTATAATCGCCTGAATCAAATAAATAAAATATTAAACAGTGATATGAATAGAATCCCCGGTATGCAACGTACTATCCAAAGGCGGTAACACGGGCGCTGTTTGCGGAGGCAGTACATCTTTTGCCTCCTCTACCTTCTGCCGTGCCCTGTCAAAATGCTTGGAGCTCCATTTTCCCGCAATCGTCCCATCCTTCAGATAATAAACGGTAGGATTGGCACGTGATGCTGTCCGTATCATCGTTCTGTCTGCTTCAAAAATAGGTGCATCTTTGAACGGTGCTCCGGCAAAGGCTTTGTCAATATCCGTACGCCGGCTGGTCACTACGTAAACCGGGATATTTTTCTCCACAGCTCTTTTATACAATTCACTAAAAGATTTCCGCCAATCATCCAGCGGAGTGGCAGCATCTTCCATAAATAAAATCAAGGCGTGTTTATCGGACAAGACCTTGGCTGCATTATCTACCCCTGCGGCATCCAACAACACAAAAGTTTTAATCGGCGGCACATTATTTGCCCCTTCTCTCACCACTTTATCATATCTGTCTACAAACTTATAAGTGTCCTCATTAAAATCGTCGGGAAATTCATCGGAGGAAAACTCTACGCGTTTACCGTCCTTTTCGTAAACAAAAGTAATCACCGTGCTGTCCGGCACTGCATTTTTGGGCATGGTCATTTTCTCCGGGATGTTATTCCCCACCCGAAATGCAGAACAATCCACCACGGGGAGGTATTTGAGCGTGTACCATTGTGAAGCAAAGCTAAACAAGACCACCAGCACCATCACGGTCTTAATGAGCGCAGGTTTAAAGATCGGTGTAATATATTTTTGATTAAAGAACAGGAAGACAATCAACACCAACAACACAACGTCCTTGGCAAATGACTGCCCTGATTTTATCGGGATGCAGTCGCCGAAACAACCGCAACTGCTGAACTTGCCGGACAGGTAAGCATACCCCGTTAAAAAGGTAAAGAACACAATCAACAGCAACAAGAGCCAACTCATCAGCTTCGTTTTCCACCCCACCAACAGTGCCACCCCTGCGATAATCTCAAAGGCTATCATCAGCACGGCAAAAATCAAACTAAAATTGTTCAGGAAGGTCGTGCCCCACAGGTCAAAAAATTCCTGCATCTTGTAGCTAAGCCCAATGGGGTCGTTGGCCTTTACCAATCCCGAAAAGATAAATAAAACGCCTACCAATACACGGCAAAAATTCGTTAAGGTTTTCATTCCTGTCTTTTTTATTATTCCCAATAAATTTATTACTTCCCGGCCTGCTCGCCCTGCAAAATCAATGCAAAAACAGCATAGTTGATAATGTCGAAATAATTGGCATCAATGCCCTCGCTGATTAGGGTCTTGCCATCGTTGCCCAAAATCTGTCGGATGCGTTGCAATTTCATCAATATCAAATCCACAAAACTTTCCTGGCTCATGCTGCGCCATGCCTCGCCGTAATCGTGGTTTTTATCCTCCATCAGCCTTTTGGACTGCGCCGCATATTGTTCATACAACCCCTTCACCCTGTCGGAGGGCAGTTCGCGCGGATCGTTGTCGGTCAACTGCAATTGCACCAACCCGATCACCGCATAATTGATGATGCCCACAAATTCGCCCGCCATATCGTCTTCCACCTTTTGCAGTCCCTTTTCCTGCACCGTTCGTATCCGCTGCGCCTTGATATAAATCTGATCCACGATGGAAATCGTGCGCAGCACCCGCCATGCCGTGCCGTAGTCCTTGTTCTTCTTTAAAAAAATTTCTTTGCACGCCGTAATCACCTCGTCGTACTGCTCGTTCGTTTTACGCATAATTATTTTATATAAACCCGGCTGCGGAACATATAACATCTTGCTTGCGACGCTCCGTTCAACAGCAGGATATGTGTCACCTGTTTAAAACCCTGATTCCCGCACCATTCGCCGAAAATAAGAAACAAATAGCACGGAAGCATTACCTTTATCACCCAAAAGTAGTAAACAAATCCGTGATGTACAACACGCTTAATTGTAAAGGCAGGTTAATAATAATGAACAGGCCGCTCGTGATGGGCATCATCAACGTGGACGATGACTCCTTTTACGCCGCCAGCAGGCATACCGAGCCCGACGATGTGGTGGAAACGGCACAAAAAATGGTGCTGGCCGGCGCTTCCATTATTGACATAGGCGGGCAGAGCACCCGTCCCGGCAGTCTTCAATACACCGCGGACGAAGAGGCAGAGCGCGTCATCCCCGCTATAGAATGTGTGCACAAAGCGTTGCCGCAGGCCATTATTTCAGTAGATACTTATTACAGCGCCGTGGCCAGGCAAGCCGTGCAAGTAGGCGCTTCCATCATCAACGATGTCAGCGGCGGCTCGCTGGACGATGATATGTTCCCTACCGTGGCCGACCTCCGCGTGCCTTATATCCTCATGCACATGCAGGGTACGCCCGTCAACATGCAGCTCAACCCGCAATACGAGGACGTTACGCGCGAGGTGCTGGACTATTTTATCCAAAAACTGGCTGTGCTGCGCAGCATGAGCATCCACGACATTATCATAGACCCCGGTTTTGGTTTTGGCAAAACCATTCAACATAATTTTACGCTACTCAAAAACCTTGAAACGTTCAAGATATTAGAATGTCCGCTGCTCGTAGGTATCAGCCGCAAGTCCACCATTTACAAAACCCTCGGCACCACCGCCGACCACGCCCTGAACGGCACTACCGTACTAAACACCATCGGCCTGCTCAACGGGGCACAAATCCTGCGAGTGCACGATGTGCAGGAAGCCGTGGAAGCTGTGAAACTGGTGGAACAGTACAGGGGGAAGTCTAAATGACCAACTTTGCGGAACACTAATGCCGCTTCCGTCATTTTCTTTTCTTAGGATTGCCCTGCCCACAATTATCGTTAGGGACAAAATTTGACACTTATAAAATATCCCAGCCATCCCCCCCCCATTTTTCCATCGGCAAAAACGTCCTGTTCATAGATAAAAGAACGTCGTTCTTCTATTTCACTTGAATACTTTATGTCTATACTGCAATTTTATACCTGCAAATTATTGTACATGATAAAAAAGTTGTTCATTCTATCCCTGTTCGCTGTTTTGGGACACTTCATTTCCCAAGCGCAGGATAGCACGGCCTGGTCTTTGCAGGATTGCATAAACTACGCCGTTTCAAATAATATCACCGTAAAAAAGAAGATACTCGACAAGCAGACTACAGAGGTCAATTACATCCAGCAGCAAAATAACAAACTGCCTTCTGTAAGCGGCTCCGGCTCCTTCACGGTGGCCCAAGGTTCTACGATTGATGCTATCACGAGTAGCTTTGTTACGGAAACGAACTATTCCAATAGTTATAGTGTGAACGGGCAGTTAGTTTTGTACCAAGGCAACAAGCTTAATCTTCAAATAGAAAAGAACGCGATACTGGTCAACCAGAGCAAACTTTACCAGAAAGAGTCTGAGAACAGTATCAAGCTCAGCGTAATAGAAGCTTATCTGCAAGCATTGTACTATTACGAAGCTATCCAAATCGCGAAAAACTCCGCGGCCTCTTCGTCCGAAGAGCTCAAACAAACAAAAGTAAAATTCGAAAATGGTGCGATAGCCAAAAAAGACCTTGCAGACATAGAAACGCAACATGCCAACAATGAATACGCTGTTGTTGCAGCACAAAATCAATACAATCAGCAAGTTCTTAAACTGAAGCAGTTGTTAGAATTAGAATCCTTCTGTGAATTTTGTCATAGAGAAAAGCGGGCTTAGCAATGCGCAATCCCAAATACCGGACAAGGAATCCGTATTTGCGGCGGCACAACAAACGTTGCCCGACCTGCAGATATATGACCTGCAAAAAGACGTCCTTAACAAAGAATTGCAGATAGCCAAAGCTGCTATGAAACCTACCGTATCGCTTTCGGCGGGGCTAAGCACCGGCTACACCAACACAATGGATTATACTTTTTTTACCCAAATGCACCGCAACTTTAACAAGCAGGCCGGGCTGTCTGTTAGCGTTCCCATTTTTTCAAGAAAAGAAAATAAAACAAATATCAAACTGGCCAATATAAACATAGAGCAAAACAATCTTGATAAAATTGCGGCTGCAAAAACTTTGTACGCCAATATTGAAACGGCCTGGCAAAATGCCATTGCCAACCAGACGCAACAAAAATCGGCAAAAATAGCACGGGATAATGCAAAACTCGCTTATGACCTTGCCCATACAAAATACGAATTTGGCGGCCTTACGCCCACCGATCTGGCCGTAAGCAGAAATACTTACCTAAACGCAGAGCAAACATATCTGCAAAGTAAGTACATGGCCGTTCTTTATGAACAACTACTAAATTACTACCAAGGCTATACAGCCCCATAAAAAACAATATAAATATCTCCCACATGAAAAAATATTTCAAATATTCCATTATCCTCCTTCTTTTAATCATTCTGGTATTTTTTATCCTGCGATTTTGGGGCGGCTCCAAACAGTCTGTTGTAACCTTGCAAACCGCTAAAGTCACCAATGGCGCCATTACAACCTCCGTAACCGCTACTGGCACCGTAGAGCCAGTTGACCAGATTGAGGTGGGCACACAGGTTTCCGGTCTCGTCCAAAAAATATACGTGGATTATAACAGCACGGTCAAAAAAGGGCAACTATTGGCAGAACTGGACAAGACGAACCTCCGCGAGGCTGTAAGTAATGCCCAGGCAAGCTACAACGCCGCGCTAAACGAATTGCAATATTACCAGCAAAACTATACCAGGCAAAACAATATGTACAACTCGGAGGTGATCAGCAAGGCCGACTATGAACAGGCTGCATATCAATTAAAAAATGCCGAGGCCACTGTAGCACAGAGAAAAACCTCTCTTGTACAGGCGCAAACCAATTTAGGTTATGCCAATATCTATTCCCCAATTGACGGGGTGGTTATTACAAAAGATGTAGAAGAAGGGCAAACCGTTGCTGCCAGTATGACCACGCCCACCCTGTTCACCATAGCAAAAGACATCACCAAAATGCAGGTAGAGGCCAATGTGGATGAAGCCGACATAGGCGAAGTAAGGGTGGGACAACGGGTAACATTTACCGTGGACGCTTATCCGCAACAGGAATTTACCGGGAAAGTAAAACAGGTACGGCTCGGCGCCACTACCACCTCAAACGTCGTGACCTACACGGTTATCATTGATGCCGACAACCCGGAACAAAAACTAAAACCGGGGCTCACCGCTACGGTTACCATCTTTACAAAAGAATTGAACGACATCCCTACCATTGATGTACAGGCCATCAACTTTTCACCGGACAGCGTGATGTTGTCCAAATATTATCAACAAAACGGCATAACCTCTCCATTGCCTGTCGTCAAGCCTAACACATCCGGACAAAAGACGGTTTGGATAAAAAAACCAGATGGTTCCTTACAGCAAAAAGAAGTTGCCCTCGGCACAAATGACGGTGTCAAGACAGAAGTAACAAGCGGGTTAAGCACAGGGGAAGAAATTGTGCTGCGCATGGAAGAATCAAAGCCAGGAGACGCGAACAATGAAGGCCCTGGCAACAGCCCTTTTATGCCGAAAATGCCCAGCCGTAACAATAAAAAATCAACGGCGCAATAAGCTTTAAAGTAGAACGAATGAGCAAAACAATTATTGAAATAAAAGACCTGCGCAGGGAGTTCAGCATGGGCGATGAGGTTGTACGTGCCCTGCGCGGGATTGACCTAAGCATCAACGAAGGAGAGTTTGTGACGATCATGGGCACAAGCGGTTCAGGCAAGTCTACCCTGTTGAACATTTTGGGCTGCCTCGACCAACCCTCCTCCGGCAGTTACCTGCTCGATGGGGTACCCGTGAAGCAATTGACAAAAAACCAATTGGCAGAGATACGTAACCATAAAATCGGTTTTATTTTTCAATCATACAATTTGTTGGCAAGAACATCGGCATTGGAAAACGTGGAACTGCCGCTGCTCTACAACCCAAAAGTGTCTGCAGCAGAAAGAAAAGAGCGCGCTGTCGCCGCCCTAAAACAGGTAGGACTCGAGACACGGATACATCACATGCCCAATCAATTATCGGGCGGTCAGCAACAGCGGGTAGCCATCGCAAGGTCGCTGGTAAACAATCCGGTCATTTTGCTTGCAGACGAGGCCACGGGCAATCTGGACACCCGTACGTCTTATGAAGTGATGAGCTTGTTTCAGGAATTGAACGACAAGGGCATCACGATTGGCTTTGTAACACACGAAACTGATATTGCCAGGTTCAGCAAACGCACAGTGATACTCAAAGACGGGCATATTATCAAAGATTATATGGTAGAAAACAGATTGAACGCTGCGGAAGAGCTCAAGGCCTTGCCGGTAGTAGATTAGATAAATGCACAAATCAACAAAAAATATTTAACGACCACCGCTTAATATAAAACCGGTCATCATAAGTTAAAAAATGAACACACTGAACCTTTTCAAAATTGCCTGGACAGCGATATTGCTCAACAAGACCCGAACCATGCTCACCATGCTGGGCATTATCATCGGTGTGGCATCCGTGATAGCGATGCTGGCCATTGGCGAAGGTTCCAAGGAAAGCATCAAAAAAAATATATCAAGCATGGGGGCAAATATGATCACGATCCGCCCCGGTGCAGGCATGATGCCCGGTGGTGTGAGGGATCAAAGCAATATGCAATCTTTAAAACTTTCGGACTATGAAGCAATAAAGAAACAGGCCAAGCTTATTAAAGCCATATCCCCGCTGGTGAACGGAAGTGGTCAGGCCATTGCCGGCGCCAACAACTGGTCTACCTCTATTTACGGCGCCTCACCGGAGTATTTGCAAATACGGGAATGGGATTTGGTGCAGGGAACGATGTTTACAAACGATGATGTTATTTCTATTGCAAAAGTGGCCGTGATAGGCAAAACGGTACAGAAAAATCTTTTCCCGAACGGGGAAAGTCCCATCGGAAAAATGATACGGTTCAAAAACATACCGTTCAAGATCATCGGAATACTGAAAGAAAAGGGCGAAAACACTTTCGGGCAAGACCAGGACGATATCATTATCGCTCCTTACACGGCCGTGCAAAAAAGAATCATGGCGCAGGATTATCTGCAGTCTATCGTAGCATCGGCCAAAAGTGAAGATCAGGCAGAGCAGGCGGTTAACGAAATAACTTCCATCTTGGAGAAAACCCATAAAATAGACCCTACGGAAGAAAACGATTTCAATGTATCCTCCCAACAGGAGATAATCAATACGTTTAGTTCTACCAGTCAGATGCTCACCATCTTGCTGGTGGCCATTGCCAGCATATCCCTTGTGGTCGGCGGCATCGGCATCATGAATATCATGTACGTATCGGTAAAAGAAAGGACAAAAGAAATAGGGCTACGCATGGCGCTTGGAGCAAAGGGAAAGCACATTTTATTACAGTTCCTTGCCGAATCGGTGATGATCAGCATTACAGGCGGAATCCTGGGCGTAATTTTAGGGCTTATCGCTACTTTTGTGGTGGCAAACACTGCCGGATGGCCCGTTAGCGTCACGTTATTTTCGATATTGATTTCTTTTATCGTGTGCACCGTCACGGGCATATTCTTTGGATGGTACCCTGCCAGAAAAGCAGCAAGCGCTGATCCGATAACCGCCTTGAGATATGAGTAAACTTAATAAAAATCTAAAAATAGAATTGATAGTCCATCTATTGGTTTGGGTTATCTTATTCTACCTGCCCATTGCATTTGGACTAAATGCCGGAAAGGGCTGGCAGGACATACTCATCCACTTCTGGATGCAGTTGTTTTTTTTGGCCATTATATTTTATATCAATTACCTGATATTGATTAAAAAATGTCTTTTCACTAAAAATTATTCCTACAAAATACTCTATATCGTTACCACGGCCTTGTTAATTGTTTTCTTGCTATGGTTGAAGCATCTCGTCATGGCCGCTTACATGGATTCCCCCCATGATACAAAAGGGCCTCCCCGCGGCCTCATCTGGTATATGGACTTTTTGATATACCTCATACCCGTTGCCTTTGCCATTGCCATTCAATCGGGCAAAAGGCTTATCAAAATGGAGGCCATGAAAAACGAGGCGGAAAAAATAAAACTGGAAGCAGAACTGCAACACCTGAAATTTCAGTTACAACCACATTTCTTTTTTAATGCGCTCAACAATATTTATTCACAAATAGAAAATGAACCCGATGCTGCAAAAAAGTCCGTTCATGACCTGAGCAAACTCATGAGGCACTTGCTGCATACGTCAGAGATACAAACAATCTCACTCTCAGAAGAAATGGCATTCCTCTCCCGCTATATTGACCTGATGCGACAGCGGCTCGGCGCAAATATCATTGTGACGACAAACTTCCCCCAATCGTTGCCGCACATCCATATCGCCCCACTCCTGTTTATATCTATCGTAGAAAATGCTTTTAAGCACGGCGTTTCCGCCACAGAAAAGTCATATATCTCTTTTACGCTTGAGACCTTCAACGACAGTATAACCTTTACCTCCAAAAACTCCAACTTTCAAAAAAGCACCGACGACAAAAGCGGATCGGGCATAGGTATCGGAAACCTTCGCAAAAGATTGGCCATACTTTATCCGAACCGTCATTATTTCAGCACCGCTATATCCGCTACTGAATTTGTAGCCATACTAAAACTTGATATAAACCATGCGGAAGATTAGTTGCATTATAGTGGACGATGAGCCAATGGCCTTGAACCTTATGGAACGTTACGTGCTACGTACGCCTTTTTTAGAGCTAAAGAAAAAATGCGGCAACGCCTTTGAAGTATTGGAACATTTACAGCAGTACGAAGCGCCCGACCTCATCTTCTCGGACATACAAATGCCGGAACTCAATGGCATGGAGTTATCCAAGAATATACCTTCCTCCACAAAGATTATTTTCACCACTGCCTTCGAACAATATGCCATAGAAGGTTATAAAGTCAGCGCTTTGGACTATCTGCTAAAACCCATAGACTATGCAGAGTTCCTGACCGCTGCCCAAAAAGGAAGAGACTGGTTTGAAAAGAATGAAAAAATCCCGCAGTCATCGGCCAACAACGAACGTGATTATATTTTTATAAAATCAGAATACAAGCAGTTAAAAGTCAGATTCGCAGATATCCTTTATATCGAAGGGCTAAAAGACTATGCAAAAATTTATCTTATCGATGAAAAAGTGCCCGTATTATCTTTAATCAGTTTAAAAAAGCTGGAAGAAGAACTGCCCTCCGACCAGTTTATGCGCATACACCGCTCTTTCATCATAGCAGTTGACAAAATATTGCAAATAGAAAGAAATCAGGTAATCATCGGCGAAAAACGCATTACTATTGCCGATCAATACCGAAAAAGCTTTAATGATTTTATCGAGCCCAATAGCATTTAGTCGTAATAACTTTCAATCTGATTTTAACAGATGGACAGCCTTCCTTTTTAACTTTCATATAGTTTTCACAAAAAAAGCGCCTGTGGCATCGTTCCCTGGGTTGCGCGCCGTTTTCCATAAAAATTTATATTACATTTGCCACATGACACAGGAAAAATTGAATGATATGCGGTCCCGCGTTCTCGGGATAAGGAGGTTTCTTTGACGTCGAGAACCGACAACAAAAAATAGCAGAGGATAAACAACTTTCCGTAAGTCCCGGTTTTTGGGACGATAACAAACGTGCCACGGAAATTCTGAAAAACCTGAAGACCAACGAGTATTGGGTAAACCTTTTTAACAAGGTGGAACAAGCCGTTGAGGATTTCGCCGTGCTATACGAGTTTTGGAAATCCGGTGATGCCACAGAAGAGGAAACCCAACAAGCATACGACAGTGCGTTGGCGATGTTGGACGACGCCGAATTTAAAAGCACGCTCAACGAACCGGAGGACGAACTGCCCGCCGTGGTGCAGATAAATTCCGGGGCCGGCGGCACAGAAAGTCAGGACTGGGCAGAAATGCTCGCGCGCATGTACCGCATGTACGGCGAAAAGCAGGGCTGGAAGGTAACGGAACTCGACTGGCAATGGGGCGACGGGGCCGGCATCAAAACCGCTACCCTGCAATTTGACGGGGCGTTTACTTATGGTTTCCTGAAAGCAGAAAGCGGCGTTCACCGCTTGGTACGCATCTCTCCTTTTGACAGCAATGCACGCAGGCATACCTCTTTTGCTTCCGTTTTTGTGTACCCGCTCGTGGATGATTCTATCGAAATAGACATCAAGGACGCGGACGTAAAAATGGAAACGGCACGCAGCGGTGGCGCAGGCGGGCAAAACGTGAACAAAGTGGAAACAAAAGTTTTCCTGACGCATATCCCCACGGGGATAGTGGTCGTGTGCCAAACCGAGCGCACGCAGATGGGCAACCGCGAAAAGGCCATGCAGATGCTTAAAAGCCGTTTGTACGAAGAAGAGCTTCGCAAACGTGAAGAGCTGAAAAACGCCGCCAACGCAGACAAGAAAAAAATTGAATGGGGCAGCCAGATTCGCAGCTACGTTTTCCATCCTTACAAGATGATCAAAGACCATCGAACAGATTACGAAGTGGGTAACGTGCAGCCCGTGATGGACGGCGATCTGGACGGTTTTATAAAAGCTTATCTGATGATGGGCAAGGATTAATGTCCTGCCAAACCGCTGATAGTAGCACAAAAGACGAACGGAGCGTCGCAAGTAAAGCTGATAGATATCCTACAACCGACAACATAAAAATTAAGAACCTTTAAAAACTTATAATCATGCATCAGGGAAACTTTTCATACCCCATGCCGAAAAACGAACCGGTATTGAGCTATGCCCCGGGAACAAAAGAAAGGGAGCAGTTAAAAGCAACACTTGCCCAACTAAAAGGCGAGCAGATTGATATACCTATGTATATAGGCGGTGAAGAAATCCGCACCAACAAAAAAAGACCGATTAATCCCCCGCACGAGCGCAAACACGTGCTCGGTTATTTTCACGAAGGGGACAAAAAGCACGTGAAGCAGGCCATTGACGCTGCGCTGGCCGCAAAAGCTAATTGGGCATCGCTAAGCTGGGAAAGCCGCGCAGGTATTTTCTTAAAAGCTGCCGACCTGATTGCCACTAAATACCGTTTCCATCTGAACGGCACGACCATGTTAGGGCAAAGCAAGAACGCCTTTCAGGCAGAAATTGACAGCGCCTGCGAAATAGTGGACTTCCTGCGCTTTAACGTACATTTCTTAAACGAAATATACAAACAGCAACCCATCAGCGACCCAGGGATGCACAACCGTTTGGAGTATCGTCCGTTGGAAGGTTTTGTGCTGGCCGTTACACCGTTCAATTTTACGGCCATCGCGGGCAACCTGCCCACATCGGCTGCTATGTGCGGCAATGTGGTCGTATGGAAATGTGCCAACACACAGGTATATTCTGCCCAAATGCTCATGCGCATCTTCAAAGAAGCTGGGCTGCCGGACGGCGTTATCAACCTGATTTATGTGAGCGGCCCCACGGTTGGCGAGGTATGTTTCAGTCATAAGGAATTTGCGGGTGTTCACTTTACCGGTTCTACCGGAGTGTTCAACAATATGTGGGAAACCATTGGCAAGAATATGGGTATGTATCGAAGCTATCCGCGCATCGTGGGAGAAACAGGCGGCAAGGATTTCGTGATGGTACACAAAAGTGCCGACCCGGATGTGGTGGCAACCGCCTTGTTGCGCGGTGCGTTTGAATATCAGGGGCAAAAATGTTCTGCCGCTTCCCGGGCGTATATCCCTTCCACCCTGTGGAAAGAGGTAAAGCAAAAACTCATAGACGGCGTAAAGTCCTTCATAATGGGGACGGTGGAAGATTTCTCCAATTTCGTCAACGCCGTCATAGACGAAAAAAGTTTTGACAATCTAAAATCTTATATTGATAAGGCAAAGAAAGATGTGAACGCCACCATTGTTGTCGGCGGTAACTGCGACAAGATCGAAGGCTATTTTGTAGAACCGACCATCATCCAGGCAAAAGATCCTCAATATGTGACCATGTGCGAGGAATTGTTTGGCCCGGTGTTGACGGTTTATGTATATCCCGCAAACCAATTTGAGAAAACACTTGAACTGGTTGACAACACTTCTCCTTATGCGCTTACCGGTTCCATCATCGCGATGGACAGATATGCGATTGAACTGGCCACGCGCAAATTGGAAAATGCAGCAGGGAACTTTTACATAAACGATAAGCCCACGGGCGCGGTGGTTGGCCAGCAGCCGTTCGGAGGTGCCAGGGCTTCCGGCACCAATGACAAAGCAGGCTTTATGCTGAACCTGTACCGCTGGCTGAGCGCCCGCACAATCAAAGAAACCTTTAATCCTCCGACAGACTACAGGTATCCGTTCCTTGCAGAGGAATAATTATCCGATATAACAAAAGCCGCGCAAAAATATAATCAGCGCGGCTTTTATATGTTCGCTTAAAGATAAAAATAGATAAACAGGTAGTATTATTATATCTTTTAGCTGGCATTCAATTTTTTATCAAACTTAAAAGATGAGCACCCTACAACGTACACAAACATGGCTTATTGGAGACCCCGACAATCACAACCTTGAATCCAGAATATTTAATAGTATATGTATCATAACCTTTTTGATATCGCTATTTAATATCGCGTACAACTTCGTGGTAGGAATTTATACCACTTCCATCATCTTTATAGTAGTACTTTTTTTAATAAGCTATCTTTATTATTTGTCAAGGGTAAAAAAACAATTGGGATACACCTTTTCGGCATTTATCGTTCTCATCGCTATTGCTTTTTGCTTCAATTATATTTACTGTGACGGCGTACAAGGCGCGACCTTGCTGAGTTTTGCAGTATTGTTCTTCCTCGTGTTCATTGTTGTGCGCCAAAACAAATACCCATATTGGTTGGCTTTCATGTTAATAATGGTCTGGGGATTGCTAATGTATGAATACTATTTTCCCGAAAATATCAGGCATGCTTATGCTAACCTGCAAGCCCAAATAATTGATTTAGGTACTACCGTGACCGTTATCTTTATCACCTTTTACATCTGCATACGATATCTTAAAAATGCCTACGAGAATGAAAAAAATATTGCAGAAAAACAAGCGCTCGCGTTAAAAATCCTTAATGATGAAAAAACCAAATTGTTTTCCGTCATTTCGCACGACCTCAATTCACCGTTGCGAAACATCGCGAATTATTTGGAAGAGCTCAAGTCGTCAAATTTAAGTGATAAGGAAAAACAAACAGTGGAAACGGAACTTGCCAAGACCGTTACCCACACACAGGAAATGTTGAACAACTTGCTGGCATGGTCTGGCAGCCAGTTGCATAATTACCAAACCAAACTAAGCGAGAACAATATAGCTTCGCTTATAGAATCCGTTATTGATACATTTGAAATAGAAGTTTCAAGGAAAGAAATAAATCTGGAGAAAAACATCAACCCTCATGCGGTTGCGCATACAGACGCCAATATGGTAAAAGTCATATCCCGCAACCTGATTGGCAATGCTATTAAATTTACACCGCCCAAAGGCAAAGTAACCATAACTGTTACAGAAACAGAGAATGCCGTGCAATTGTGCGTAAAAGATTCAGGAATGGGCATTGCCGACAATCAAAAAGAAAAAATCTTTACGTTAAATGTGGGTTCCACCTACGGCACGTCCAATGAAAAAGGTGTGGGATTAGGGTTGTATCTATGCAAGGAGTACATCATCGCGCAAAACGGTCGCATTTGGTTTGAAAGCAAAAAAGGGGAAGGTGCTTCCTTTTTTGTATCGTTTCCTAAAATGGAACTTGCCCACATTCAACAACCATTACCGCAAAAAGCATGAATATCAAAGAAATCTTACAGGAGATGCTTGCCGGGCCTTATTCCAAACAATCGTTAAACGATATCGTTGAAATCATCGGCGATGACAACAAAAGATTAGATGCCCTGCTGGATTTATTCCTACATGGTGAATACCGTATTACACAAAAAGCCGCATGGGTGCTGGGAACAGTCGGTGGCCATAACCCCGAATGGATAAAGAAGCACCTCCGTACACTTTTAACGGAGATGCAAAAAACAGACAGACACCCTTCTATCAGGCGAAACATCACGCGCATATTGGAACTTGTGAATATTCCCGAAAAACATCACGGTGTAGTATTGGATTGCTGCATCCGTTACATTTCCGACCCAAGGGAAACGATTGCCACGCAATCTTACGCGCTTGGTATCCTGCAAAAACTCTCAATCCTTTATCCAGAAATACGTCCTGAAATAAAAATGATCATAGAAAACCGTATGCCCGATGCCAGCCCGGCCTTTCGTTCCCGTGCAAAAGCATTCCTGAAATCATTGAAAGAGGGATAATTAAAGATATTGATGATGAACTGAATTTGCAGGAACAATAGAACCAGGTAGGCGCATATTTTCACCTTCCATATTATGTTACCAAATTCTTGCAAATCCTTAACAAATTAAAAAAACATTTATATGGTGTATCCGCCGTGGATTTTTATTTTTGCTGCTTATGCAAATTCACGAAATGAAAGGATTTATCTACACGGTAGCACTGGCATTGTTATTTCTTGGCTGTAAAGCGAATGACAAAAAGGGTAAAACAAATCACAAGACTCCCGAGACCCCAAAAATAGATTATACAATAGAAGAAATGAGCGATGCCCAAAAACAGGCATACCATCAAAAACTTAGTGCGCTTTTCGATTCCATGCTGATCAAAAGAAATTTCAACGGAGGCATCCTTGTGGCCAAAGGAGGCAACATCCTTTATGAAAAATACATCGGCTATCAAAACCCGCAACACAAGACAGACACAATAAATGAACACACCGCTTTTCACCTCGCCTCTACCAGCAAACCTTTCACAGGCATGGCCATCTTGAAACTGGTGCAGGATGGCAAGTTGTCGCTAAACGAACCCCTAACGCAACTTTTCCCGGGGTTTCCTTACGAAGGCGTTACTGTGCACGACCTATTGTGTCACCGCAGCGGCCTGCCCAATTATCTTTATTTTATGGAGGACAAAGCGAAATGGAACCCGCAACAGATGCCCACTAATCAGGACGTATTGGACTTTCTGATTAAATATAAACCAGCGCCATCTTTCAGACCGAACACCCATTTTAGCTATTGCAATACTAACTTTGTATTGCTGGCATTGATATTGGAAAAAATTACGGGCAAGCCTTTCCCCCAATATATCAAGGAAACAATTTTTGACCCGTTGGGTATGAACGATACTTTTGTTTACACGCCCGCGCACGAAGGTCAGGTAATCAAGTCTTACAAACCGTCCAACGCCGTGTGGGAAAACGATAAATTTGAAAACACTTACGGCGACAAGAACGTTTATAGCACCCCCGAAGACTTGATGAAATGGGATATGGCATTGTACAATAGCCAGTTCATTCGCCAATCGCTGCTGGATTCGGCTTATATGCCGCAAAGCCATGAAAAACCTTCCATCCACAATTACGGGCTTGGCTGGCGGATGCTGAACCTGCCCAATGGTAAGCATATCATTTATCACAATGGCAAATGGCACGGATTTACCCCGGCCTTCGCCCGACTGATAGATGAAAAAGCGGTCATCATTATATTGGGCAACCGTTACAATCAGAACATCTACGATGCGGCCAAACATGCCTACAATATTTTTGGGGATTATATCGAGCACGCTGCCCAACAAGACGAAGCATCAGAAGATGTTGGCAACAATGCCGCGCCCATAGCTGTTAGGCCAGCCAAAAAGACAGAAGCCCGTCCACAGGCAAAACAACCGCAACCCAAAAATACCGTAGCCGCACAAAAGAATACAGCAAAAACAAAGACAACCCTAACCCAAAACAAACCAGCGGCAAAAGCAGCCCATAAACAAACAGGCAAAACAATTGAGACGAAACCCAAAACAGCCACCACCGTTAAACCATCCAATACCGGGAAAGCAGCGGCGGGCAGCAACAAAAAATCCACCACAAAAACAACGGACAAAAAACCTGTAAAAAAGAGTAATCATAAATGATTTTTTATAAACTTTGAGGATAATAAAAAATACCTCAAAGCATGAACCTTTTAAGTGCCGGGCAAATTCGCGAATGGGATAAGTTTACGATGATGCGTGAACCGATATCATCCCTGAACCTGATGGAGCGTGCTTCACGCGCCTGCTGCAAATGGATATTACAAAACACCATAGCCGGAAGCTATTATGTCTTTTGCGGGAAAGGTAATAACGGGGGCGACGGCATGGCCATCTCCCGTTTTCTGCACGCAGCGGGTCATAAAGTGTTGACGTTTATACTTGAAAACGGGAACAACGGCAGTGACGATTTCAACGCCAATTTTAATCATCTGCGCCAGCTCGGCAACGTACCTATTACGCTTGTCCGCTCGGAAAAAGATTTCCCCAATATTCCGCAGGATGCCATCATCATTGATGCGCTTTTCGGCACGGGACTGAACCGTCACCTTAACGCTGGTGCAACCGCGCTTGTATCTTATCTTAACGAACTTGACAATATTATTATATCCATAGATATGCCCAGCGGCATGTTCTGCGACCAATCCTCCAAAGGCAATATAATGGTCAGGGCAGACTATACACTTACGTTTCAATGCCTGAAAATGGCATTCCTGATACCCGAGAACGAGCCATGCTTTGGTAAAATACAAATCCTCGACATCAACCTGCACCCAGAGTTTTTGGACACAGTTTCGTCAAGGTTTCAACTAATCAACAAGGCACTTTGCACCACTTTACACAAACCACGCAAAGCTTTTGCGCATAAAGGAAACTTTGGCCATGCGCTGTTGGTCGCGGGCAGCTATGGTAAGATGGGCGCAGCCGTGCTTAGCGCGCGCGCCTGTTTGCGCAGCGGTGTCGGGCTGCTCACCTGCCATGTGCCAAGCAAGGGCGTAAACCTCATGCAGACCTGCACACCTGAAGCCATGTGCATAGGCGACCCATCCCCTGTTGCCATACAGCAGTTGGACGAACCATTGGAAACATATACATCCATCGGCGTCGGCCCAGGCATCGGGCAGGCAGCCGAAACGGCTTCTGCTTTGAAAAAACTGCTGGAAAACTATAACAAACCGATGGTGCTGGATGCTGACGCCTTGAATATTATAGCCATGTCAAAAGAACTGCTCACATGCATTCCCGAAAACTCAATATTGACGCCGCATCCCAAAGAATTTACACGGCTGTTCGGCAAAAGTGCAAACGATTTTGAAAAGATAGAAACGGCCATTGAGCAAGCCGCAACATTAAAGTTAAATATTGTTTTAAAAGGACATCACACCTTCATCGCCACGCCTGGCGGCATGGGATATTTCAATATCACAGGCAACGCCGGCATGGCTACCGGTGGTAGTGGCGATGTGCTGACCGGATTGATTACCGGGCTATTGGCACAAGGATATACGCCCGTGGAAGCATCCATCATGGGCGTTTTTTTACACGGCCTTGCAGGTGACCTTGCCGCAGCCGATTACGGCATGGAAGCCATGACTGCAGGTGATATCGTACAAAAAATGCCCGAAGCGTTTAAAACCATCAGTAATGGATAGGTAACAAGTTCCTAATCCATACTATCTACTCAACAGACAAATGTATTTTCTCCTGAATCGGATAAGACAATTAACAGATATTTTAACCAAACTTATCTGAAGGTGTTCTTTTACGCTTCTTATACGTCCAAGTCAGCGCAAAAAAATCACGACCTTTGTCCCCGTTCCGCAATCTCAATCGTCATGAGGGCGAACAATAGAATTTTAAACAGATGAAAGAATTTGCATTAATTTTCAGATTAAAAGACATTTCGGACTTCAAACCAACTCCTGAACAAATGCAGGAACGAATGAACTGGCTGGCAGGGATTGCTTCGCAAAACAAATTAGCGGACAAAGGCAATACACTTTTACCGTTTGAGGGAAGTGCAAAAACTGTAAAGCCTGACAACGTGATAACGGACGGTGCATATACCGAAATCAAAGAATTTATCAGCGGTTATATTGTAGTGAAAGCCGATACTATTGATGAAGCGGTAGAAATGGCAAAAGGAAATCCTATTTTTGAACAGACAGGCGGAAGTATTGAAGTGAGAGAAGTTTTAAAGCGTGATTAACTCAAAATCACATAAGGAACTTTTACCGCATTTATTCCGTTTGGAATATGCTAAAATGACGGCTGTTTTGTGCCGTCATTTTGGTTTGCAACATATTGAAATTGCCAAAGATATTGCAAGTGATACATTTCTAAAAGCGTCCGAACATTGGGCTATCAACGGAATACCTGAAAACCCGACAGCGTGGCTCTATACGGTTGCAAAAAACAAAACCAAAGATTACTTTAAAAACCTATCGGTTTTTGAAACAAAAATAAAAAATGAACAGCCACCCAATATTCAAAACGAACACGATTTTGAATTTGATAATCAGATTATTTCCGACAGTCAATTGGCAATGATTTTTGCGGTTTGTACTCCCGTAAATTCAGACGAAAGCCAAATTTGTCTGGCACTTCAGATTCTTTGCGGTTTTAGCGTGGAAGAAATCGCAAATGCGTTTTTGACAAAATCAGAAACCATTAAAAAGCGACTGCAAAGAGCAAGGGCAAATCTTCGCAATGATAATTTTCAAATCAAAAGTTTAATCGAAACCGAAATCAGATTAAGGTTAGACATTGTTTTAAAGACTTTGTATTTATTGTTTAACGAGGGTTATTTTTCCAAAACAGATGATAAGCAAATCCGAATAGAACTTTGTTCCGAAGCGACAAGGCTAACTTTATTATTAACGGAAAATCCATTGACAAACACACCTCAAACCAATGCTTTATTGGCTCTTATGTGTTTTCAAAGTTCACGATTGGAAGCAAGAACAAACGATAAAGGCGAAGCCGTTTTATTTGATGAACAGGATAAAAGTTTGTGGGATAAATCACTTATCGAAAAAGGAAATTATTATCTGGTAAACGCAACAAACGGAAACAAAATTTCAAAATATCATCTGGAAGCGGGAATTGCTTATTGGCATACCACACCGACAGACCAAAACAAATGGCAACACATTTTGCAACTTTACAACCGGCTTATTTTAATTGAATATTCTCCGATAACGGCTCTAAACCGCATATTCGCTTTCGCAAAAGTTTACGGAAATAAAAAGGCAATCATTGAAACCGAAAAATTAAATCTGGCTGAAAGTAATTTTCATCACGAATTATTGGGGTATTTATATTCGGAAACAAACATTTCAAAAGCCATTCAGCATTACGAAAAGGCCATTATCCTAACCAAATCCAAAACCGGAAAACAAACCCTGCAAAAGCACATTGAACGGCTGAAAAGTAACTGAGACGGAGAGGCGTAAATCCAATCACTTTGTAATCTAAGCCATCCCATTTTCCACGCTCCACTCCCGTTAATTTCCTCCCTTTTTCGCGCAACGAACAATGAGTGCTTATCTTTGTTATGTTTTTTTATCAGAAAGATGAGCAAGAAAGGAAAAGTTTTAATGGCCATGAGCGGCGGCATTGATAGCACGGTGGCCGCGCTAATGCTGCACGACGAAGGGTACGAGGTAGTGGGGATTACCATGAAAACATGGGATTACACGGGCAGCGGCGGCAGCAAAAAGGAAACCGGATGCTGCAACGTGGACAGTTTCAACGATGCGCGGATGGCAGCCGTGCAGCATGGTTTCCCGCATTTTATACTCGACATCCGCGAGGAATTCGGGGATTTTGTGGTGAACGATTTTGTGGAGGAATACCTTGCGGGGCGCACGCCAAACCCCTGTGTGCTCTGCAACACGCATATCAAATGGCGCGCCCTGTTGAAAAGGGCCGACGCGCTGGACTGCGATTTTATCGCCACGGGACATTACGCCAAAATAAGGCTGCACGACAATGACCGATATACCATCAGCAAAGCGGTGGATCATACCAAAGACCAAAGCTATGTGCTGTGGGGGCTTGACCAGCATTTGCTCAGCCGCACCCTGCTGCCGTTGGGAGGTTTTCACAAATCGCAAATACGCCAAATTGCCGTGGACTACGGATATCCCGAACTGGCCAAGAAAAGCGAGAGCTACGAAATATGTTTTGTGCCGGATAACGACTATCGTGGATTCCTGAAACGCAAGATGGAAGGACTGGAAGAACGTGTGGCCGGAGGCAATTTTATAGACAAGGAAGGTCATATATTGGGCAAGCACAAAGGATACCCTTTTTACACCATCGGGCAACGCAAGGGGCTCGACATTGCCCTGGGCAAGCCGGTTTTCGTCACACAGATAAATCCTGACGACAACACCATTGTTCTTGGTGATGAGGAAGATTTGGAAAAGAACGAAATGATGGTGCAAAAGCTAAACCTTATCAAATACAGCGAAATAACGCCCAGCATGGAAGCCGTCACCAAAATCCGTTACAAGGACAGCGGAACGCTTTCGCAACTCTACCCGGAAGCGGGCGGATTGCGCGTGTCGTTTTATGAAAATGCGAAAGGCATCGCCCCAGGACAAAGTGCCGTATTTTATGAAGGAGATGACGTAATCGGCGGGGGAATCATACAGGCCGGAAGCAGTCGCGGATAAAATATTGCCCGTTGATTAAAGTTTAATCAACGGGCAATTACAAAAATTATATCAATTATATCACTCTCTCAAAAGAGCTGAAGAAGAAGTTTCCTTCGATAGCGGCGTTCTCGTCGCTGTCACTACCGTGGATAGCGTTCTCGTCAATAGACGTGGCGTAAGTTTTACGGATAGTGCCTTCAGCCGCGTTGGCAGGGTTTGTCGCGCCTATCAGTTCGCGGAAAGCGGTCACCGCATTGTCTTTTTCCAGAATCGCAGCGATAATAGGGCCACGGCTCATGAAAGCAATCAGGTCGTTATAAAAAGGTTTTTCTTTATGGATGGCATAAAACTCCCCGGCCTTTTCAGGTGTTAGCCTTGTGAGCTTTAAAGCTACTAATTTAAAGCCTTCCTTGATAATGCGGTCAAGGATAGCCCCCACATGGCCTTTTTCCATAGCATCGGGCTTAATCATGGTAAACGTGCGATTGCTCATAGTTATTCTTTTTAGGGCGACGAAGGTAAGCAATTATTATTTCATAGTCGGATGTTTTTACCTATTTTTGCGCCTCTTATATGAAACCGATACAGGACATATTTCCTCAGTTGAAAGAGGCTGGTAAAGTGGCCATTACCATGCACCAAAAGCCGGATGCCGATGCAATGGGCTCTGCACTGGGCTTATATCATTTCTTGAGCAAATTCGGCCATAGTGTTACGGTCGTTTCCCCTACCAACTGGGCAGGGTGGCTCAACTGGATGCCCGGCTGCAAAGGCGTGCTGAATTATGATCGGGATACGCAAAAAGCCAATGCCATTTTGGACGAAGCAGACTATTTGTTCTGCCTGGATTTCAACGTGTTTCACCGCACAAAATCCCTGTCACCGAAGTTGTACGAGATAAAAGCTACAAAAATACTGATAGACCATCACAAGGAACCCGATGTGGCCTCCTTTGATTACGGTGTCAGCAATGCCCTCAAAAGCTCTACCTGCGAAATGATATACGATTTCATGCAGGAAATGGGCTATGAAGAAATGCTGGATGCCGACATCAGCACCTGCCTGTATGCGGGCATCGTGTCGGACACAGGGTCTTTCCGGTTTGGATGCACCACGGCGTCTGTGCACAAAATCGTGGCAAAGCTCATGAGCACGGGCATAGACCATACCGTTATCCATAGCAATCTGTTTGACAACTTCTTGGAGAACAGGCTGCGGTTCATGGGGCATATCCTCACAAACAGACTTACCTTCTTTTATGAATACAACACGGCGCTGATTGCCGTTCCCAAGGAAGACATTTATCGTTTCGAAATCAAAACAGGCGATACCGAGGGCTTGGTAAACCTTCCCCAAGCCGTACAGGGTATCAAACTGGTCGGCATGGTCATTGACCGCGACGAGGAACGTAAATGGAGCTTCCGCAGCAAAGGGGATTTTGATTGCAACACCTTTGCCCGCCAGTACTTTAACGGTGGCGGACATTTCAATGCCTCCGGCGGCAACAGCAAGGACAGTTTGCAACAAACCGTCGAAAAGTTCAAGCAGGCACTACGCGAAAATGAAAACTTTTTAAAATAAACATTAAACAAACACAAATGAAACGTTTCCAAATTTTGGGCTGTATCGCTTTAGGCGCGGTCATTTCCCTGACGGCCTGTAAAGACAGCAATTACAAAACGACCCCCAGCGGCATAAAATACAAAATCATATCTTCCGGCAACAGCAAGGACAGTGTGAAAGAGGGCGACATATTAAAAATGAGCTTTACACAGCAAATCAAAGGTGCAAAAGATACCATACTTGCCGACACTTATGGCAAAATGCCGATTTACGCCAAAGTAAACACTCCTGCGCCCGGTTCTCCCAACGTATATAGCCCTGACGAAGTATTCAAGCAATTACATAAAGGGGATAGCCTTATCACCATCATGTATGTTGACTCGCTGATTAAAAAAGGATTTGCACAGGAAGCCCAGTTACCCCCCTTCATGAAAAGAGGCGACAAACTGGTGCTGACATTCAAAGTACTTGAAGTATTCACCAACGACAGCCTGGCACAAGCAGATGCAGAAAAAGAAAGGATAAAAGATGAACCGCGCCAAAAGAAAGAGCAAGAGGAAATGATGGAAAAAATGAAGAAAGAACAAGAGGCGCAATTAAAGAAAGAAGACGAGGAATTGAAAAAATCAGGCGAGATGGACAAGCAAACTACTGAAATGACCAACTACCTGAAAGGCAAAGGCGTTAATGCTACTAAAACCCCGCTTGGCGTATTCGTGAAAATTGATAACCCCGGCACAGGTGCTGCCGCTGCCGATAACAAATTTGTGACCGTGCAATACCTTGGCAAGAAAGTGGCCAACGACAGCACTTTTGAGGGCCCTAATTCCTTCACCATACAAATTGGCAAAGGACAGCTTATCCGTGGTATGGAAGACGGTCTGAAACAATTTAAAGAAGGTGGCAAAGGCGTTATCTATATCCCCGGTTACTTGGCTTATGGCAAAAACCCGCCGCCCGGTTCCCCTTTCAAATCTTACGAACCGCTATATTTTAATGTGGAAATCACAAAGGTCGGCGACACAGCTCCTAATCCGGCACCGGGCCAGGCTGTTCAGCCGCATTAACCGAATTTTAGATTAATTAAAAAAAAGGTTGCCCGGAACAGGCAACCTTTTTTAATTTATAAGGCAGGACACGAATGTGTTATGTCCAATGCAACAATCTCCTTCGCGAAGGTATTTATCCTGCCATTGCTATTATAGCTGTAGGTTTTGGCATAACCACCACTTACACTTTGTAATTGGTTTCCATTATAGCTGTAGCTTAATGTGCCTAAACCAGGCATACCTGAGGCCCCCTGACGGGTAAGGCTTTGTATATTACCCATTTTATCATACTGGATGCCTGTTTCGTTATAATTCTCGTCACTGACACCGCCAAGTAGCCGGTTGGCCTTATCATAGCTATAATCGTAACTGTGATTTTGCCCGTTGGTAGTATTGGCTAAGCGTTGAGTGCCTTACAGGACACTTGGAGAAGAAGTAATTCTATAGACCAATATACTTTGAGGAATAACTATTTCTTCAATGATAGATTCCGAACAAAAAAAAGGATCAAAAAAATTATTAAAAATAAAATAGTTAGCCGTTGCAAAAGATTACATATTTCTTTTAGTTTCTCATCCCCTTCTGACACTTCTTTGTTATACGGCAAAAAGCTCACGTGCCCCCAAGCTGTTCCAAACTCAATCGGGTAGCCATTTCTCCTATCCAAAATCGCATGAATAATAAATTTGGAAATAAACGTTATAATGAATAACAGCAGACTTATTACAAAAAGGTATTCTATCATGTCTATTATTTATTTGGAATGTACTTTTCGGTAATTAAAGGGACAAAAATTTCAAAATGAAAATTGAGTAAATAACCATTATCTATTCCGAACGAAAGTCCTAGCGTAGTTGTGTTTGCTTTCGTAACATTATTCGTTAGACTTTTCATAGCCAAACCAAAACCCCGAGCACCTATTGATACTTTATTTTCTGTGGATGATTGAAGATTCCCATTAGCATCTCGCATTTCTTCGGTCTCAGTACCAACACCCATAAAATATTCGGCACTTATATAACCCCGCATAATATTGGTGTTTCCATCCATATCCATCCCAAACATTCTGAAATTTTTATTATCACGGCTGAAACCCTTAACTCCCACTAAATCCATCTCCACCCCTCCTCCAACAGAACCATTTCCGACAGATTGATTTACAGATGCACCCAAACTTACCAATGCTGTTAACTCGGTTCCCCCAATATCTCCGTACTTAGTTTCAAATGTTCCGACTCCTGTAGTTATAGTTGTACCACCACTGGTAGTTATACTCTCTCCATTCCCATAAGTTTGGCCACCTGAAGTCACAGAACCATTTGAATTTAAAGAGTAATTCGCTGCAATTCCTACAGCCTTACCTCCTTGATATTCTACAGAATTGATCGCCAGAGAAGCGCCTTTATGTTCATAGCCCGCAATATTACCAGTACTATTAAACCATCGGTAATTGCCATCTTTATCCTTATACCAATCATCTGGACTCATCCCATCTGGATCAATAAACCTAATCGGATTATCAAAGGCATAATTATACGGAGTGTGTCGGCGCATCTGCTCTGCTAATAGGTCAATCACATGCCACCTTCCAATCACAGGATCATAAAACCTTGCCCCATAATCGTATTGCCCCAACTCATCCTGCTTCTCCTTGCCATTGTACTTGTACTTGTTTGGTACTGCCTGGCTGCGGGCTATATCCAAACCAAATGGCATATAGTCCTGTTGTTGCAATACTGTGCCTAAAGCATCATGGACTATCCTTGTATTGCCCAACTGGTCAGTAAGGAAATATTCATACGTATAAGTGCCCCCATTATTGCGTGCTATCCCTGC
The DNA here is from genome assembly GCA_047601605.1 of Niabella sp. Classification (GTDB taxonomy): domain Bacteria; phylum Bacteroidota; class Bacteroidia; order Chitinophagales; family Chitinophagaceae; genus Niabella. The sequence continues at coordinate 137,820 of JASGIU010000001.1, read as the reverse complement.
CTCTGTATGTAAAAGATCTATGTTGCCACCTATGTACTCTATACCGTCAATATACTGCCGGGTTTCGCTAACGGTTTGTTTTGTCAGCTTGCTTCCTCCTGCATCGTACGTGTAATTAACAGTTCCTACTGGCGTACCTGTTACCTGCTGAGGCAAATTTAATACATTATAAGTTATACCCAAAGTCCCATCGCTGCTCATACTACCATTACTATTGTAGCTGTAGGTTTTGGGATAACCACCACTTACACTTTGTAATTGGTTACCATTATAGGAATAGCTTAATGTGCCTAAACCCGGCATACCTGTCGGCCCCTGGCGGGTAAGGCTTTGTATATTGCCCATTTTATCATACTGGATGCCCGTTTCGTTATAATTCTCATCGCTTTGTCCGCTGGTGAGCCGGTTCGCTTTATCATAACTGTAATCGTAGCTGTGGCTTTGCCCGTTGGTAGTCCACAACTGCTGGCCTATATTGCCATTGTATTGGGCATAGGTGCCGGGGGCATCGTCGTATTTTAGCTGCATGGCAAACAGGTAATAGAGTACAGGGACAAGGACGGCAGGGCCGTACTGAAAAAAGTGCAGCTCACCGCCGACGCCGACGCCGGCGGCGGCAGCGGCCACGACGGCTGGATGTGCACCTACTACATCTACGATGACCTCGGCAGCCTGCGCTGCGTCGTCCAGCCGGAAGGGGTAAAGGCGCTCTCCGCCAACGGGTGGCGGCCCACGCAGGCCGTCCTGGACGAGCAGTGCTTCCGCTACGAGTACGACGGCAGGAACCGTATGGTCATGAAAAAGGTGCCCGGCGCCGCCGTGGTATACATGGTCTACGACCGGCGCGACAGGCTGGTGATGACACAGGACGGCAACCAGCGCGCGCAGGGCACCTGGGCGTACACCTCCTACGACGACCTCAACAGGCCGGTTAAAACAGGGCTGCTGCCGGCCGTCGGCGACCCCGCTGCCCATTGGACAGCCGCCATGGGCAGGAACGGCGACACCAACGAGGCCATCAGCTACCCCACCGAGGCAATGCTCGCCGGTACCACGGCCCTGACCCAGACCTTTTACGACAACTACGACTGGATAGCCCAGAACGGTATCACGGGCATAGACGGTAACTACGACCCTGTACATGATAGCTATTTGCACAATGGTAATACAGCAAGCAATACCGGCTTTCCCTACGAGCAAAAGAACGAGAAGGATGGAAGGACAAAGGGCATGGCGACCGGCACGCGCATAAATATACTGGGCACGCCCAACTATACCACCAGCGTGACCATCTACGACGCCAAGGCGCGCCCCATACAAACAAAGACCATCAACCATACAGGGGGCACAGATATCGCCACCACGCAGTACAGCTGGGGCGGCCAGCCCGTCACCATCGTGGGCCTTCAGCAAAAGGCGGGCGGCGGCCCGGCCACCATCACCACGGTCACAAAGCACACCTACGACGCGCTGGGCAGGCTGTCGCAGACAACAAAGAACGTTATCGACAATACCACATCCACGGCCAGCGGAGACAGGGTGACGGCACAGAACTTCTATGATGAACTGGGACAGCTAAGGACCAAAAAACTTGGAGTGAACGGCAGCGCCGCATTGGAGACCCAGAGCTATGACTACAACATCCGCGGCTGGCTGCTGGGCATGAACAGGGACTACGTGAACAGCTCGCAAAGCGCCAGTAAGTTCGGCTTTGATTTAGGGTATGACAAAACAAATAATCTTCCGGGCACGGCCAATTACGCCCAGGCCATGTACAACGGTAATATATCCGGCATGACCTGGCGGGGAAAGCAGGACGGGGCCAACGTAAGGCGGTACGACTTTGCCTATGACAATGCCAACAGGATACTAAAAGCGGACTTTAAAGACCTTGCCAACAGTGGTTACAACACTGCTTTTGACACAAGGATGGGGACAGATGGTATTAATCCTGAAACGGCCTACGACCTCAACGGCAACATCCTCGCCATGACGCAGCGGGGATTGCACAATGGTTCGAACGTGGTAATAGACCAGCTTAGTTATACTTACCAGCCCGGCAGCAACAAGCTGGCCAAAGTAGCCGATGCCGCCTTGCCCACCTCAGGCTTAGGAGATTTTAAAAATGGCGCGAACAGCGGGGACGATTATGATTATGACCCCAATGGAAACCTTACCAAAGACGAGAACAAGAGCATCGGCAGCATAACGTATAATATCTTAAACCTGCCCGAAACCATAACAGTAGCAAATAAAGGAACGATTACGTACCTTTATGATGCAGTGGGCAACAAGTTAAATAAAACAGTGAACGAAACCGGGCAGCCGCAGAAGGTAACGGCTTACCTCGGCAGTTTGATCTTTGAAAATAACAGTTTACAGTTTGTGAGTATGGAAGAAGGCAGGGCAAGGTCGGAAGCAGGTGCCTGGAGGTTCGATTACTTCTTAAAAGACCATCTGGGCAACGTGCGCATGATGCTGGCCGACAACGGAACAGTACTGGAAGAAACGCATTATTATCCGTTCGGACTTACCATGGCGGGAATATCCTCAAAGGCTTTAAACAATGCTCCGGAAAATAAACTGAAATGGAACAAAGGTTCAGAGTTACAGAACAAAGAATTTAGTGACGGCAGCGGATTAGAATTATATGCAACCCCATTACGCAGTTTAGACCCACAACTTGGCCGCTGGTGGCAGATAGACCCCAAACCTGATTATGGCCAGAGTTTATACTCTGCGATGAATAATAACCCAATCTCATTTAATGACCCGTTAGGTGATACTATCCGACATAGTTTTAGAACAGGATTTTTAGGAATATTTGGAAAGAAGGTAAGTGTCGATTACAATAATGGAAAATATAATATAGCAGGAACCAATACCGAGTATACAGGTAAATTAAGAAGTTTTGGAAAGGGACTTCTCAGTGATTTAACAGCCTTATCGAATAATTCAGTTTCTAGTGGTGTTGTAACTGAACTTCAAAATTATAATCAAGTCATAAAAATTGGTAACGGCAGTAGTTCAGGGCTTGATTTAAGAGATTACATTAATAATGGAGCCTCAACCATGACACTAAATTTCAATAGAGGTGAATCTGTTGAAAGTAAAGCAATAATCGGAGGTAATAAAGATAATTCCCCATCTTACGTAAAATTATTTCACGAATTAGCACATGCTTTACAGTTTAAACAATTGTACGGGGATGCTGCAGGTTATCGGGCATCAACAAATCAAAGTGCTTATTATGGCGTATGGTACAATCCCACTGGTGGTGGTACGCAGATAGTAAATTCTGAAAAGTTCTCAACTCATTATGAGAATATGTTGCGAGCCTCAATACCCGGCACACATTTAAGAGAATATTATTCAGTTGAAGGAGTAACTCCTGAACCAGGTAGAATACTTAAAGCTGGTACGAGGGAAAGTTTATATCACTTTATCCCTGGCACAACAAATCCATATGTTTATTAATCATAACTATTTACAGATGAGCAATAAATTTATATTTTTTTTATCCTTTTTAATTTATGGCTGTACCACAACAAAGGAAATGAGAAATGATATTAAGCACGAGGTTGAAAAAAATAAATACCATTCGGAAATAATCCAGACAATAGATTTAAAACCAGTGTCAATTATTTTTACCGATTCTCTTTGTATGTCCGGAGACTTCCCTTCAGACTTTAAAAGTTACTATCAACCTACTGAAGAAGATATTAATTGGGTTCTTAGATTTATCAAATCAAGTCAAAAGGGTAATTTGAAAATGCAGAATTTGCAAAAGTCAATATTCCAATACACAGGATATGAGACTAAAACGGGTAACACTAAAATCTATGTGGCTGTTTTAACCGATAAGTATTTTAAAAGGTTTAAACAATTTTCTTTACAGAAACATGTTTACTTTGATTTAGTTGTAGACCTTAGCAGAAAAAGTGAGTATCAACTATATGCTCTAATATTCGATAAGCCGAAAGGTACTTTTAAAATTGAAGTTCTAAATAAATAACAGCAAAGCCCTCTAAAACTGCGGCCTTGTTGTTCTTCCCAGCCGAGTGTCATGCAAGGCACTCGGCGTTTTGTCTTTTACTAAATAAACTTACCAGCCCGGCAGCAACAAGCTGGCCAAAGTAGCCGATGCGGCCTTGGCCACCACAGGGCTGGGAGATTTTAACAATGGCGCGAACAGCGGGGACGATTACGCCTACGACGCCAACGGCAACCTCACCCAGGACTCCTTCTCCATATAGTATCCAAGCTTTGGCTGAAACCGGAGTTAAAAGGATAAATGATCACGGAAACAACTTTCGTCAATAGTCCCTAAACTCGAGGTCGGTGCGCAAGGCCAAGGCAGAAGCCTCGGAAAAGAAAAGGCTAATAAATAAAATCCACAAAGTAATTACCGGAAAGAATTTACGGATCCCTCCTATTTCATTTCACCGAAACATGATAAAAATCATATCACAAAGGCAAAAAATACGTATTTATACGGATTGACTTGGGAGGTTTGTAAGTGTACCTTCGATGTCAAAGTGATACAATTTAAAAGCCGCGTAGATGCTCAATTTTAATGTTGCCTGGTGATACTTTTTAAATTGGAACAACATCTATATAGCTATATTACCTAAATGGTTGCTGTGTTTTTTAAAAGCAAATCTAGTATGCCTGAGAACGGGATCATAAAATTGAACGCTCAAGAATGTATTTTGGAGCGAAATAGTGCGGTTTCGTATTATGGGAGATGGGCTGGCGTATAGTAATTTACCCTTTATTCTTTTATATCCCTTAAACTAATAATTATTTATGAAAAAAGTTTTAAACATGCTTGGCCTTTTATTAGCCATGCATATTTGTAATGGACAAACCAATATTTTTCCAGCGGATGGCAATGTAGGTATTGGAACAACAAATCCGGAAAATACAGAAAATTGGGATAGGGTTCTAGAAGTAAAAGGCAATTCCCATGCAAAATATTTGGCCTCAACACATAACGTAATTTCAGGTCTGTGGTCACATGACTTGGGTTTTTATCAGGCCCCTGCAGGAGGGATTGCTGGCACTTTCACAAACCACCCTTTTTCACTTATTACTAATAAAGTCAATAGGCTGACCATTACTAGTGTTGGTAATGTCGGCATAGGAATAGCAACACCCAATGAACGATTTGAAGTAAACGGGAATATCCGTGCTAAAGAAGTAAAAGTCGAAGTAGCCAACTGGCCCGATTATGTGTTTAATACTGCATATCGCCTGATGCCACTTCATAAAGTAGAAGAATTTATAGCGGAAAATGGCCATTTGCCCGAAGTGCCCTCTGCCAAAGAAGTAGAGCAGAATGACGTTGAAGTAGGGGCTAACCAAGCTGTTTTACTTAAAAAGATAGAGGAACTGACTTTGCATTTAATCGAGATGGAGAAAAAAATATCTGGGCAAGAGGAAAAGATAAGTCAGCAAGCTGCAGAGATCAAAAAACTGAATCAAAGCGTTAAGTTTTAATAAATGTAAAATGGAATTTATGACTTTAAGAATAAAAATTCTGTGGTTAGTGTTCATATGTAGTAATACACTAACACAAGCCCAAACGGTTACAGCAAATATGATCACTGCTTTGCCGGGAGATAATTTTATCTATGATGGGCAGACAACTCCTCATTATGGTATTTATTGGACCGAGGATTCTTGGGGACCAGGGGCGTATACGGCATGGCTAAGCGGTTATTCAGGGATAAAATTTTTTACAAGAGAGATTAAACAGCTTTCGATTAACAGCAGTGTCGTAGAGTCATCTCTTCCATTAGTCGTTAACACTTATCCTGCGGGCAACAGTATACAGTTTAAAAATAACGGGACCAACGTTGGAATAATTGGTTCCGATGCTAGCATATTCGGGAGTAATGATGCTAGCTTTGGCGTATATGCCTATGGAAATAATAATTTGGAATTTTCTACGAATAACACAAGAAGGATGACTATAACAGGTATCGGCAATATAGGTATCGGCACAACAACTCCTAACGAGAAATTTGAAGTAAATGGTAAAATCCGTTCCAGAGAAGTAAAAGTCGAAGTAGCCAACTGGCCCGATTATGTCTTCGATTCTTCTTATAATCTGCCGTCATTGCAACAATTGGGAGCTTTTGTGAGAGCCAATAAGCATCTGCCGGCTATGCCGTCGGCTAAGGAAGTTCAAAAAGATGGTATTGACCTGGGAAGTAACCAGGCAATACTGCTTAGAAAGATAGAAGAGCTGACGTTGCATCTGATTGACATGGACACGACGATTAAAGAACTTAAAAAGGAAAATCAGGAAATAAAAAACAAGCTGATTGAGTTGGAATCGCTCTGAGCGTGTATGGCCTTTCTACTGTAAATAACACACAGGATAATTATGTATCTATAATAGGTAGGGATATGTATTCCGCGATTGCCTTAGAGGGCTGAACCTAATAAAGGATAGGGTTGGATAGCTTTGTTTTAAAAAGAATTGAGACGTTAGCGCTGCACTTTATTTAGATGAAAAAGGACATAGAAAGATGGAGCGTGTTTATGTGCTTAGGCAGGATTAGAAGCTTGAATTATTAAAAAAAATATAATGTTATGAAATGTTTTGCTATTTGCTTTTTTCTTTTTTTAGCCCAGCACTCTTTACTCAAAGCCCAGGATATTATAAGCGGCGGAACTAATCAATGGATATTGCATACTCCTGATGATGGTAGGACTTCTTTGCATATTGCGCCGTTTATGAGTAGTCTTGGTGGTTATAATTGGGATGCTCAAACTATATTTTTTAATGACGGAAGTATTTCTGTTTCTGGTACACTGTTCATTGGTACTCTTGGTGCTAATAGTGTCGGGTCATCTTTAGAGAGGCTTTTGGTCAATGGCAAGATTCGTGCAAAAGAAATAAAAATAGAAGCCGCCAACTGGCCTGATTATGTCTTTAAACCTGCTTATAAGTTGATGCCGCTGTATAAAGTAGAGAGCTTTGTCAAAAAGAACGGCCATTTGCCCGAGGTCCCTTCTGCTAAGAGCGTGGAGCAAAATGGTATGGATATTGGTGCGAACCAGGCTTTGCTGCTGAAGAAAATTGAGGAACTGACGCTATATGTTATTGAGCAGGATAAAATAAATAGTCAGCAGGCAGCTGAAATACAATCATTGAAGCGGGAACTCAAAAAGATTGTTACCAAAAATTAATGGAGCATAATCATAAGAGAACTTGCGGCTTTCTACTATTTCGCTTCTTCCAAAACATGATAAAAATCATATCAAAAAGGCAAAAAATACGTATTTGTACGGATTGACTTGGGCATTTTGTAATGCTAATTTTATAGCGTATAAGGATATTGGCATTTTTAATGCGACTAACCCAAAAGGGACTAAATGTTCGTATCAATATGAAGCTCATTTAAACTCTAAACTGAAATTTATTGTATGTCAAGAAAAAAAATAGCACTGAAGTTGATTTTCATATCAATTTTGTTTGGAGGAGATATTAAATCTCAAACTCCGCCAACCATTCTTTTGCCTTCTCCGGATGCCCAGATATTTTTTCAGAATATTAATCATCCTGTCAGCCACTCTACAGGAGTCTTGGGAATTGATATACCAATTTTTACGATTCAGCAAAACGATTTGTCAATACCTATTTCAATAAGTTATAATGCCTCGGGAAGAAGGGTAACGGATCAAACAGGACCTGTAGGTCTTGGATGGAGCCTGAATGCAGGGGGAATGATCTCAAGAAAGATTTACAATAAACCGGATGATAAAGTCATGTTTAAAGAACAGAATCTTTTAAAACATGCAGCGACGATAGATTACACTTCTCCTATAGACATTGAATATCTACTTGACTTCGACAACGATCATTTTACCGGGGGTAATATTTATGATGGGGAATACGATATATATAGTTATTCCGTTAACAATTTATCAGGAAAATTTATATATTATAAAAATAATGCCTTTCTTATCCCTCAAAAGCCATATAAAATAACTGGCAATATATTGCCCTCAAAAATTGTGGATGATTTTGGAACTGTATATTTATTTGAAAAGGACGAATATGGAGAACATAGCCCTTCGTGGGGACAACTAATAACCAGTAGAAATTTAACTTCCATAATATCAGCAAATCTGAAGGACACTATCTTGTTTCAATATAAGGGCTTCAGTCAAAGAAGTAATTTTCACAGTGATTTTTACCAAATGGTCAATCAGAAATACACTTCAGGCTTTTTTGACTATCCGGTTATCACATCTATTAGCAGCGACAATTTTACCGAGTATCAAGTAAACAGGATTAAGAACATCTCTTTCAAAAACGGGGCGGTTAATTTTATTTCAGATGAGCATACAGGTGTGTTGCAAAAAATTGAGATCAGGGATGATAAAAATATCGCTATTAAAACTATCGAATTTGTTCATGAAATAACACCTCCCATTAGTTTCTACGGACTTCCAACTCCCCTCCAGCTTTCATATCTTATTATAAAGAACAGAACGGGGCAGGTTACAGGCACCTACAGGTTTGAATACTACCCGTTGCCAGCATTTTCAACTAAATCTCAGGATTATTGGGGTTATTATAATGGGAGCATGAATACTAATACAGTACCGGTAAATGACTTTTTAAGACCCTATACCTTTACGTTAGGAAACAGGGATCCTTTTGGCGAACAGATAGGCATGTTAAAAAAAATAGTCTACCCAACAGGAGGGTACTCCGAATTTGAATATGAAAATAACATATATAGAGTTTCCGCAGCCGGGGAAAGAAATATTGGACCTGGCATGCGTATTAAGTCGGTCAAAACAACTGATACTGATGGCAAGAAAATAAATAAGGTATATAAGTATGGCGTCGGGGAAAATGGTTATGGAGAAATGCAGGTCCCTTCTTCAATTATGTACTACCATATGTCTACAGCTCAAAGAATATTTAATGATTTTCACTATCAACCTCAGCCAACAGAAAACTGGTCATATCGGAAAATAATATTCGGTTCATCCATATTACCGGAATATGCTGATGCTTTTAATGAACCCATTTGCTATTCTTCTGTAACAGAATACATGACCGATGGAAAGACGTCTTCAGGAAAAACAATTTACAGATACGAGAACAACAATCCTTATAAATACAGTATAATAAATTATATCCCGACTGAATTCTATTTTCCCCCTGAATCAACAATGGGTCAGCGGTTTTCATTTGAGCCGTACCTGGAAAACGTTCTCCAATGTGTTGGAAGAATGGATTTATGGAGAGAAAATCTGCTTGTTTCTAAAGAATATTTTAAACACACCGGCTCAGCATATTTGCCCATAAAGAGAGAGTCATTTGACTATAGGAACATTGTCTTAGACTCCTTAAGGGGGTTTCGTCTTAAACGCTACCTTGTTTTAAAGGATGGGGTAGGTGACGATTCCCGGAGGAAAGAAAGGCACATTGATGCAATGCACCGTTATGGACTGGCCGTATTTAAGTATGCTGATTATTATATAACTACCGGGCGTCAGGAATTGAAAAGGCATAATATAACTAATTTTCAATAGTAATATGAAAAAAAAATTATTTTTTACCGTGTTTCAAATCATCGTAATAAATCTATATGGACAAGTAGTAACAGAAGATACCTATTTTTCTTACGACAACAATGGTAACGTCATAAAAGAACAGATAGTTAATAGTTCCGGGATTGAAAGAATTACAGAATTCAAATACCCTTATGATTTTGCGAACTCTGAGCCAAACAATGTGTATGCACAAATGGTAACACAAAATAAACTATCCTTTGTAGTGGAAAAAAGAATTTATAACAGAAAAAATAATGTAAGTTATCTTACAAAGGCAGAACTAATCAGTTATAAAAATAACAATGGAGTGACCTTGCCTGAGAAATCGTTTGTATTTGAAAGCCCGATACCTTTAGATTCTTCTCAAGTAAAAAAAACCTATTATAGTGGATTATTAGTATTTGATAATAAATATAAAGTAGATAAATCCTATAAGTACAATACGCTCGGCAGACTTTCAGAAATTTCTTCTTCAGGTGGAAGTGTTGTGTCTTATTTATGGGGTTATAAAGGGATGCTCCCCGTTGCGAAGATTGAAGGAGCTCCTATAGAGATAGTGTCTCAGCTGGTAAGTGATAATAGTATATTAAATAATCCCTCAAGCGATCTTGCGTTAAGGAATTATTTAAATGGATTGAGAACCATAAATAATGCGAACGTCTACAGTTATACCTATGAGCCGTTGATTGGGATGACATCTGCAACGGATGAAACAGGAAGGACAACTTTTTATAAATATGATGAGTCTGGTAGGATAAGTGAGGAGCTATATGAGAGTAATGACCGAAAAGTAATTTATCAATATAAACTTGCATTGCAACCAGATTATATAAATGGTACACCCGTGTTTAAAAATGGTTTTTTCTCATCAGAATTCGTGAAAAATAATTGCACAGTGGCATTTGCTTCTATTGATACCTTCACATATAGTGTTCCAATGGGTAAATATACGTCAACCGTTAGCCAAAAGCAGGCTGATTCAATGGCTCTCGCAGATTTAAATGTAAACGGGCAGGTTTTCGCCAATCAAAATGGAAGATGCTTGTATGTAAATAATGAGATGAGCCGTGATTTCTTAAAGGATGATTGTCCGCAGGGAACTTTATTTACAATTCCGTATAAATATATAGTACCTGCCCGTAAATATAGCTCCTTTATTAGCCAAGAAGATGCCAATGCCCAGGCAATAAACGATATTAATTTGAATGGATTGGATGCCGCCAGGCTATATGGTGTTTGCCGGGATGAACCTTTTTATAATGGAGAATTATCCATGGTTTTTAAAAAAACTAATTGTGGATCTGGGTCTAAAGGCGATAGTATTTTATATGTGGTTGAAGCGAGAAAGCATTCTTCATTTGTGAGTCAGGACGACGTAAACTTAAAAGCAATGAACGATCTCTATAATAATGGGCCAAGCTATGCCAACGCTCATGGGAGTTGTTCCTCGTCCCCATGTTCTTTTGATATATATAAATCTTCAGGATTTACAAATATGATAGCAATAATAAATGGTTCAGGAGGAACATCTGTTCCCCTTGGGTTGACTTTTTACGTGCCAAATAGTAATTATCCGGATCTATATCAAAGACAATATATAGGTTCAATTTCTGGAGGTTGCATTCCTCATTCTTCAAGCGAGCAGCAATTAAGCACAACCGACCAAACCGGAAGAGAGTGGATTGTCATCATAAATATTGGAGGAGGAGTTTCAGTCCGTATTAAGGAGGGACAGCCGAGTATTCAACCTGGTTCGTATGTTAGATTAAATACAGTTTATTTCACTCTTTGACAAGGAGGATGTTTTTAACAAAAAATACTGATTACTATGCTATTTAAAATTTTGGTTCCTAAATGGACATTATTTGGAATTTTGTTTTTCATAGAATTGGATAGCAATTGTCAGCCGCCGTCGAACCTTCCGGTGTACCCAGCGGGCACGCCCGTCAACTATATCCGCACGTGGACGGCCAGCGCGCCCACCTCAGACCCCGGCGCGCTGGCGCGGGGCAACCTTTTGCAGTCAAAACAGGCGACGCAGTACTTCGACGGGCTGGGCAGGCCCCTGCAAACAGTGATTAAAAAAGGGTCCGTGGTTACCACTAATATAACAGGCCATTCAGATACGCTCAACGCCAAAGATCTGGTAACCCCTGTATTATATGATGAGTTTGACAGGGAGCAGTACAGGTTCCTGCCCTTCGCAGCCAACGCCGCCGGGGGTAACAGCTCCATAAGCGATGGCTTATTTAAGGTAAACCCTTATGTGCAGCACCAGCAGGCGATGGCCGCCCGCTATGGCGGGCAGGGCAACGACAAGGACTTCGGCTACAGCCAGACGGTATTCGAGGCCTCGCCTTTGAACCGGGTACAGGAACAGTATGCTCCCGGGGAGAGCTGGGCAGGGACAGTAACTACATCCAAGCACAGCATTAAATCAAGATATTGGATCAACACTATCTACGACGACGTCAGGATATGGGACGTCGCAGACGGGCAGCCCGGCCCTGGCGGCGGCCTGCTTGCCGACCTGACCGTGGCCTCGAGGGCGGCCGGCGGCCCGACCGCCTATACCGCCACCAACAGCATCACCTTCGCGGACGGCTTCCAAAGCCTGCCGGGCGACAACTTCACCGCCAGCATCGTGACGGGCGGCGCGACCGGGGACGTCATCACCAGCACCTATAACAGCCCTGCTGCTTATCTGCCGGGGACCTTGTACAAGAACGTTACCGAAGACGAGCATGGCAAACAGGTAATAGAGTTTAAGGATAAGGAAGGCCAGGTGGTATTAAAGAAAGTGCAGCTGACCGCTGCAAAGGACGCCGGCGGTGGCAGCGGCCACGACGGCTGGATGTGCACCTACTACATCTACGACGACCTCGGCAGCCTGCGCTGCGTCGTCCAGCCGGAAGGGGTAAAGGCGCTCTCCGCCAACGGGTGGCGGCCCACGCAGGCCGTCCTGGACGAGCAGTGCTTCCGCTACGAGTACGACGGCAGAAAGCGTATGATAGTAAAAAAAGTACCTGGCGCAGCAGAGGTGGTAATGGTGTATGATTTGCGTGACCGGCTGGTGATGACTCAGGATGGGAATCTTAGGAGCCAGGGACTATGGAACTACACACAGTACGATCCTCTGAACCGGCCTGTAAAAACAGGGCTGCTGTCGGCCGTCGGCGACCCCGCTGCCCATTGGACAGCCGCCATGGGCAGGAACGGCGACACCAACGAGGCCATCAGCTACCCTACCGAGGCAATGCTCGCCGGTACCACGGCCCTGACGCAGACCTTTTACGACAACTACGACTGGATAGCCCAGAACGGTATCACGGGCATAAACGGCAACTACGACCCTGTACATGATAGCTATTTGCATAATGGTAATACAGCAAGCAATACCGGCTTTCCCTACGAGCAAAAGAACGAGAAGGACGGAAGGACAAAGGGCATGGTGACCGGCACGCGCATAAATATACTGGGCACGCCCAACTATATCACCAGCGTGACCATCTACGACGCCAAGGCGCGCCCCATACAAACAAAGACCATCAACCATACAGGGGGCATAGATATCGCCACCACGCAGTACAGCTGGGGCGGCCAGCCCGTCACCATCGTGGGCCTTCAGCAAAAGGCGGGCGGCGGCCCGGCCACCATCACCACGGTCACAAAGCACACCTACGATGCGCTGGGCAGGCTGTCGCAGACAACAAAGAACGTTATCGACAACGCCACATCCACGGCCAGCGGCGACAGGGTGACGGCACAGAACTTCTATGATGAACTGGGACAGCTAAAAACCAAAAAACTTGGAGTGAACGGCAGCGCCGCCGTGGAGACCCAGAACTATGACTACAACATACGCGGCTGGCTGCTGGGCATGAACCGGGACTACGTGAACAGCACGCAAAGCGCCAGTAAGTTCGGCTTTGATTTAGGGTATGATAAAACAAATAATCTTCCGGGCACGGCCAATTACGCCCAGGCCATGTACAACGGTAATATAGCCGGCATGACCTGGCGTGGAAAGCAGGACGGTGCCAACGTAAGGCGGTACGAATTTGCCTATGACAATGCCGACAGGATACTAAAAGCGGACTTTAAAGACCTTACCAACAGTGGTTACAATAACGCTTTTGACACAAGGATGGGGACTGATGGCATTAACCCTGAAACGGCTTATGACTACAATGGCAATATACTTAAGATGTGGCAGAAGGGCCCGGCAGGCGGCAGCCAGCAGCTTATTGATGATCTTACCTACACTTATATACCGGGAACCAACAAATTACTGAAAGTGAAAGATGCTGTTACGACTAACTACGGACTTGGCGATTTTAACGATGGCACGAACGGCGACAACAACGATTACCTTTACGATGTTAACGGCAACCTTACCCAGGACCTAAATAAAAATATTACCGCTATCCAGTATAATTTTTTAAATTTACCGGAGCAAATAACGGTAGCGGACAAGGGCATGATAAAATACACTTACGACGCGGCGGGTAACAAGCTGAGCAAAACGGTGAACGAGAACGGGCAGCAGCAAAAGGTAACGACCTACCTCGGCAGTTTGATCTTTGAAAATAATGTACTGCAATTTGTAAGTACGGAAGAGGGCAGGGCAAGAATAGAGTCAGGTGCCTGGAAGTTCGATTACTTCTTAAAAGACCATCTCGGCAACGTGCGCATGATGCTCGCCGACAATGGAACCGTACTGGAGGAGACGCATTATTATCCGTTCGGGCTGACAATGCAAGGGATAAGTTCTAAAGCACTTGCGTTTGGAAGTCCTGAAAATAAGATGAAATATAACGGGAAAGAAGAACAAAGAAAAGAGTTCTCTGATGGTTCAGGTCTTGAATGGTTAGATTATGGAGCGAGGATGTACGATAATCAAATAGGTAGGTTCTTTACACAAGATAGATTTGCAGAAAAATATTATAACTATAGCCCTTACGGGTATGCTGCAAACAATCCTATTAAATATATTGACATTAACGGTGACAGTGTAGGCGTTAATTATGTGAAGGGAGGTGGTAAGAATGGTAGGGATTTATATGAAATCACGGTTACAGGAAAGGTTATAGATAATACGACCAAAGGATTATCTGAAAAGCAGCTAAACAGAATAACGAAACAGATTACAAAGCAAGTTCAAAAATCATTTACCGGAAAAGATAAAACTGCTGAATTTAAAACTACTGCTAACCTGAGTGTTGCTAAGAGTGAAGGCGATATAAATAAGAGCGACCATGTTGTAAGAATAGTAGATGATATAGCTACAAAGACGGGCATCCCTGATGCACCTGGTACAAATACAGCGGGAAGTACACCGCCTCTTCAAAATCTTGTTACATTAGAAATAGGAATTGACTTTGGCAGAGTGGGTGCTCATGAGTTTGGTCATAGCTTTGGATTAGACCATATAAAAAATTCATTGGGCCCTGACGGGAAAGGTGGTTGGAATGTATTAACTACAGATGATTATCCAGGAAACCTAATGCACCAAGGCCAAGACCTAAATTCTAGTGGTAATCAAGTGGCAGGAACAACAATTGAAGTGTTCCAGGTTTTAAGAATCTATAATCTTTTCAAGGCTGGCCAGCTAAATAAAGGAAAACAAAAATGAGGACAGTAATTACTTTTTTTCTAAGCCTTTTGATGTTGAGTTTTATTGCTCCTAAACCAGTCGTTAAAAAAAAGGAAGCTACTTATATTTATTTGGCATCCGGATATACAAATGACACAGTGAGTTTAATAATAGATACGTCTCAAGTACTAAAAGATGAAATAGTGAGCAGCAACAAAGAACACAATGACATTACGGACGTTTATATTAAGCTGGTTAATGATTCTATATTTTACTATAAAAGCGGCTCAATAGTCTCAAAAAAATTTATGAAAGGGAACGATGAATCCGTGAAGATATTACTTACTATAAATAATCACCCTTACTCTTATACGATGCACTTGAAGCAAGGGAAATATCTTTTTATATCAAAGCACTCCTATTTTTACAATGTGTACTTTAATCAGTTTAAGAAACCAGTTTCATTATATTGAATTTTGCCGTGGCAGGTGTTATCACCTGCCACAAGCAAACGGGTTCCTCAACGGCAATATATTAAAGATATGGCAGAAGGGACCGGCAGGCGAAAGCCAGCAGCTTATTGATGATCTTACCTACACTTATATACCGGGAACCAACAAATTACTGAAAGTGAAAGATGCTGTTACGGCTAACTACGGACTTGGCGATTTTAACGATGGCACGAACGGCGACAACAACGATTACCTTTACGATGTTAACGGTAACCTTACCCAGGACCTAAATAAAATATTACCGCTATCCAGTATAATTTTTTAAATTTACCGGAGCAAATAACGGTAGCGGACAAGGGCATGATAAAATACACTTACGACGCGGCGGGTAACAAGCTGAGCAAAACGGTGAACGAGAACGGGCAGCAGCAAAAGGTAACGACCTACCTCGGCAGTTTGATCTTTGAAAATAATGTACTGCAATTTGTAAGTACGGAAGAGGGCAGGGCAAGAATAGAGTCAGGTGCCTGGAAGTTCGATTACTTCTTAAAAGACCATCTCGGCAACGTGCGCATGATGCTCGCCGACAATGGAACCGTACTGGAGGAGACGCATTATTATCCGTTCGGGCTGACTATGGCGGGAATATCATCAAGGGCGCTAAATAATGCACCGACAAATAGATATAAGTTTAGCGGAAAAGAGCTACAATCAAATGAGTTTAGCGATGGTAGTGGATTAGAAATTTATGATTTTATTGCCAGAAATTATGACCCGCAAATAGGACGCTTCCATCAACTAGATCCCTTTGCCGAAATAAGCAGAAGATGGAGTCCTTATGTCTATTCCGCTAATAACCCTATTAGGTACAATGACCCTGATGGAATGGTGTGGGGAGACCCTGAGAAGGATGGGGCTATAGCGAAAAGGCTGCAAGACCGTATAGCCGAAAGGTTGAAAGATGAGAATCGTAATTTAAGCAAAGCAAACAAAAAGATTGCTGATATAACTGCTAAAATAGAGAAGGAAGGAACATCAAAAAAATTAGAACGGCAATTAAGTAATGCAAAAGAAGATGCTACAAGTGCAACCGGGGCTATTTCTGAATTAACAACATCTTCCAATGAATTAACAGAAATGGGAAGTGCCGATACAAAGCAGGTATTTACTTTTAAAGAGGTCACAGGTAGCGAGGGCGGAACTGAAAAAAGGGCTGACGGGGTGATTGAAATGAATGTAGTTGGCGATGCAAATGCTGTACATGAAGCTAAGCATGGTTTTATATTATACAAAGACGGGCCAAGAACCACGGGCAACTTTTACTCTCATGAAGTTAGAGCATATACTGCGCAATTTGCTTTTGATGCATCTAGCGTTCAAAACAGAGTACCTTCTTATTGGGGAAATGTTAGAACTCCAAGTGATATTACAACCAATTGGGTAATTGGAATACATAATGGATCTGGAGGGACTATAGGAGATTTTATTTATGCTAAGCAGTTGTTAGGTGCTTCATACGACCCTAAGTTTATTATGAGATATCTTGATGGTCAACGTAAAAGTAAATAGCCCTATGAAAAAAAACATACTATACATATTCATAGTTTTTTCATTGGTAAGCTGTTCTGGTAGACTCCTTTTTACAGGAAAATATGCATCAAAGGATAGCCCCTATGGATTTTATATAAATCCGGACTCAACATTTAGTTATAAGTTTTATCAATTCCACGAATATGAGTATTCTAATGGGAAGTGGTTTAAAAAAGATAAATATCTTATTCTAAATAGTAACCTTAGAGACATTACTATACCGCTTGTAATAAAAGACGAGTCGATTTTGAGTGGCGATAGTTTAAATAATTTTTCGTTTGAGTTTGTTAGTTCTGGACTGCCTGCCAAAGATTGTGAATGTGCAATAGTTATAAATGATACGAGTAAGCAAATTAGGCGGTGTGATTCTATAGCATTGGTTGAAATTACAATGCCTGTGCATAACCTCTTTGTTGAGGTCAGAAAGTCTCCTTTGTTGATGACATCGCTTAGATTTTCATTACATCCTTTGGTGACAAATACTTACATACCAAAAAAAGAGTATGGAAATTCTGCAAATTTTAAGATAATAGTTAACGACTCTCTTTTTTCATACAAAATTTTTAATAATAAGAAATTAAAAATTAGTAAACGTGGGTTATATTATTACAATGAGAAAGGCAGAGGGAAATATTGGATACCAAAGTTAAATGAATAAATATTAAAGCCCGGCGTTGTGCCGGGCTTTTTGCCGTGGCAGGTGTTATCACCTGCCACAAGCAAACTGGTTCCTCAACGGCAATATATTAAAGATATGGCAGAAGGGACCGGCAGGCGGCAGCCAGCAGCTTATTGATGACCTTACCTACACTTATATACCGGGAACCAACAAATTACAGAAAGTGAAAGATGCTGTTACGGCTAACTACGGACTTGGCGATTTTAACGATGGTGCCAATGGTGATAATAATGATTACAGCTATGATGTGAACGGCAACCTGACAAAAGATTTAAATAAAAATATTACTTCGATCCAGTATAATATTTTAAATTTACCGGAGCAAATTACTGTTGCCGGTAAAGGCAATATTCTTTACCAATATGACGCGGTGGGCAATAAGCTGAGTAAAACGGTAAATGAGACCGGGCAGCCGCAGAAGATAACCACTTATCTTGGCAATTTGATCTTTGAAAATAATGTTTTACAGCATGTAGCTACTGAAGAAGGACGCGCAAGACTGGAATCGGGTACCTGGAAGTTCGACTACTTCTTAAAAGACCACCTGGGCAATACGCGCATGATGTTGGCAGATAATGGAACGGTGTTAGAGGAAACGCATTATTACCCGTTTGGTTTAACGATGAAAGGAATATCAACGCAACAATCCAGCACCGCTTTACAGAATAAGTATTTATATAACGGTAAAGAACAGCAGCGAGACTTAGGGTTGGACCAGTATGATTATGGAGCAAGGTTTTATGATGCGCAAATAGGGAAGTGGCATACACAGGATAAATTTTCAGAAGTATATTTAGCACTTACTCCTTACCAATACGCTGCAAACAATCCAATTAAAAACATAGATGAAGCCGGTCATCTTTTGAAAGATAAAGATGGAAATATTATTGCAACAAGCAATGGTATGGCTCCTTCTATTACGAGAACCGTAACTATGGGCGATGGCTCAAGGCAATCCATCAAAATTGATATGGAAAGTGTTACTATCTATACTGATGCAGGCACACCGGTACAAGCTTTAAGGGCTGTAAAATCATACGTTGCATCAATCACGACAGATGAAAATGGTAACCAAACCGTTGGACAATATAAGGAGGACGGAATGTATAGAAATTTTCGTTCTAACTGCCATGGGTACGCTTTGGCTGATGGGAACCTTTGGGTAGGGACAGAAGAAGGGCAGTCAAGTTTAAGAACAATACTTGCGGATGAATTTTCTGAAGCCGAAAACGGTTCATTATCTATAATAGAATGGACTGAAAATACCGGAGAACAAGTAATCGTTCATTCGGGTATGCCTAATGCCGATGGGACATATAATCAAAAGGATGATATTGGTGTTGCAAATCCGAATGCTTCAAGGAGTGATTTTACTCAAGGTGGGGAGCGTACAAACACCCAGGACGGGCAACGCCAAATTAATGAAAGGAGTTACAGCCGTAAGAGTGCAACGAATAAAACAACCAATCAAAGCTCTTTTAAAAATGCAGCATCTAAAGGCGTTCGTATTACTGATCCTGAAGAGATAAAGAAAATATTAAAAGAATTAGGCTGGTAGGAAAAATAAAATTTATGAAAGCAATAATCATTTTATTACTTGGGGTATTATCTGTAAAGTCCTATTCACAGACTTTTGGTATAGTTAAAAATAGATATTATAATGCTAATAATGCAAATGACACTGGCTGGGTGTTTAGCATTAAAGTTGAATATGATACATGCAAGCCTAAGATTTATTCGGCAGGTTGTGACTTTGGAGAGTTGCCCAACATGACCGATAGCGTAAAGTTGTTTTTGATTGAATCCCTTTTGTCCAAACTTAGAGATACATCTATTTGTGGAAAACCGGTTGAGGCTTTGTCCTATCGATACAAGGGGAGGTATAATCGAAATCCGCAATCCACCAAATATAATTTGCAAATTGAAGCACTTATATTGATAAACTATATTGCTTTGTCAAGTGAAGCGATATCTTATTCCCCTTTCCCCGTTATGTACGATAATAAGAAAAGGAAAGAGATAACAACTGCGGGTAAAGAACTGAATGCAGTAATTAAATGCTATAATAAATGGTTTAAGCGAATAAAGAAAAAAGGCCTCAACACATCCTTGCCTATGATTAGTAAGCGGTATGAGTGGTACGGAAGTATGTATCATAAGCAAAGAAGCTTTGATGCTCCCCCAAAGTGGGAGAAACTTTATAGCTGCCCTGTATTGATAAAACAAGAAGATTAAATGAAAACCCAGGTGGCGCCGGTTTTTTTATTATGCTATAAGTTGCGAAAGATTCCATCTTGCGCAAACCAGTAGCTATGCAATGTGAGTATGCTGGCCTGTGCCTACTTGTTACTTACTTGCCTACGACCTCAACGGCAACATCCTCGCCATGACGCAGCGGGGATTGTACAATAGTTCGAACGTGGTAATAGACCAGCTTAGTTATACTTACCAGCCCGGCAGCAACAAGCTGGCCAAAGTAGCCGACGCGGCCTTGCCCACCACAGGGCTGGGAGATTTTAACAATGGCGCGAACAGCGGGGACGATTACGCCTACGACGCCAACGGCAACCTCACCCAGGACTCCTTCCCCATATAGTATCCAAGCTTTGGCTGGAAACCGGAGTTAAAAGGATAAGTGACCACGGAAACAACTTTCGTCAATAGTCCCTGAACCCGAGTTCGGTGCGCAAGGCCAAGACAGAAACCTCGGGAAGGAAAAGACAATAAATAAAATCCACAAGGCAATTACCGGAAAGAACTTACGGCTTCCTACTATTTCATTTCGCCAAAATATGATAAAAATCATATCAAAAAGGCAAAAAATACGTATTTATACGGATTGACTTGGGGAGTTTGTAGGTGTATCTTTATTAATAATTTGAAGCGAAGTAATATACTTAAACAATGAATCCTGATGAGTCGTGATTTTATTATTTTAAATGATATAATTTTTCTGCTTAATGGTTTTTGAAAATACTTCAATGGAAGGAAACAAACATGCTTTATCATCAGTAACGAAGTCTGTATTTACCTAAAATTCAACTCATAATGTCACTTTTGAACATAATAATAGAACAATCAAAAACGATTCAATGAAACAAGTCTGTTTCCTCCTGCTCTATTGCTGCATTGCCTCAACTTGTTTTTCGCAGAATAGTTTAAAAACCGTAATCCCTCCCTCTCCAGCAAGCAGAGAGTTCGATAAATATATCAATTATGATGTTGAACTTTATAATGGCATACCGAAGATATCAATACCAATATATAATATACAAGTTGGAAATACTATTATTCCTATTACTTTAAATTATCACGCCTCGGGAATTAAATTTAAACAAATAAACGGAGAAGTTGGCGTTGGCTGGGTTTTGGAACCCGGCTACAGGATTTCCAGAACAATAAATGGTCGTCCAGATGAATTGACCTCCATGCCTAAAAATTTTGAAAATATAGCAGAGCGGTACATGGATAGCAGAGACAAGGACACTCTTTTATCAACCTTTGTGAGAATGAATGAATTTGACATTCCTATCACAACAACCAGAAATGATGGAGAGTTTGATTTTTTTACTTATTATCTACCTTCTGAAAGCGGCAAATTTGTCATCGAAGATCGAATCAATAAAAAAATTCGACAAATCTCACACTCAAATCTGTCGATAGAATATAATCCAAGTGGATCATATTATTCAATTCAATTTGTATTGAAGGATGGAAATGGCATGAGATATAATGTTGGAACTAATGGAAATATTGAACAAACGATGAATATAGACTCCCCTCGCTTCCGCCAACAAGTTGGCTTTTATCTGACATGAATGATGACTTTGGCAACTTTGCCACATTTGATTACGATAGTACATTTATTGAGGACGAGTACCAATATGCCGGGCACATCACTGTTTCGGGAGGCTCAGGTGGTTCACCCTCTTCCCCTTGTTTTAAAGAAGCCGCCGTGGCGTCTTTTTTCCCTCCATATACCCAATATAGAACAAAACCTCTAAACAAAATTGTTACAAATAATTTGTCAGCGACTTTTTATAGAAAAAATAATAGAAACGCTAAAAGTAGCTTATAATTAGTAGTTTACGAGGCGGGCTATCGTTGTCGGTAACGATTTAGTAATGGTGCTTACTGCATTCATCTTCACTCAATTTCCTTGTAACTCAATAGCAAAGATAAAAAAATCTTTCCGTATTCGGGTTATCTCATGGAAAAATTTGATAGTTACGGGTAATCTTTGTATGGAGATAAATATACCCTAAATTAAACGTACCGTAACTATGAGATATCCTCTACTAACTATTGTTGCCGAAATTCAAAAGCAGGAACGAAAACTATCTGCCGAAGCATCCAGCTTCATTAATGAGGCGTATAGAATGACTGCGTATCTTCAGGAACTACTGCGTACAGTAAAAGAAGATATAGCAAAAGAGGACTTTACCAGCAAAGCCGAAGAAATCCATTTTTTCAAAGAGGTCAAGCCCAACATTCTCGGAAAACTTATTTACTACAACAAAGTGTACCGGATTGAAACAGCTTGCCCGGCAAAAAACGGAAACTTGCACCAAAGCTATTTCGCTTTACAACTACGGGATTTAAAGCAGGAATACCAGGAGCATATTTGCAATTCCGATTTTTACAGGTACTACCGCTCCGGGAGAACCGACAAGGACGAGGAATATTATACGTTGGGAAACATAAATTACTATGACGGATTGAGCAGCTTTGTTTTTGAGATTGACCCGAATTTCTCTACCTACTTTGATTATAGGGTCGCCAAAATCATAGCCAACGAACTAATCTATAACTACCTCACTTCAAAATTAACGCCCGAACAAAATCCCGATGTACTATTGCAGAACGGCGATGCGAAAGATATTTTTTGGACACAGACAAAGAACGCCCTTATCGAACTGATTTACGCACTTCATGCCGCCGATGCTATTTCACACGGCAAATTAGGCATCCGTAAAATCAGTATGGTGTTTCAAATCCTGTTCCGTGTATCGCTTAATGACATTCATAACAGCTTCCACCGAATGAAAACCCGTGCAGGCTCACGGACTTTGTTTTTAGACCAGCTTAAATACAGTTTGGAGGAATACATGGATAAGGAAGATAGTTACTAATATTTCTATTTCAATTAAAGTAAAAGGACAGCATCATTTGGTGCTGTCTTTTTTTTGCCCCTTTGCCGATATGTGTATATAGACACATTCGCTCTTTGGACTGTTCAATCTGCAAGATTAAAAGTAAAATTCCCTATAAAACAGCACCTTATACTAATTGCAAAAATTTTGAAAAAAGTGCGTTTTTGATAGACACGTATCGGACGACAGCCCCAGCCAGACGCTCCAATTTTGTACAGGAACATTAAGATACTGTGCAATGAATATTATCACCATTGAAGAAGAAGCGTGGAAGCAGCTAAACGAGCGCATTAAGTCCATTAATGAGTACATCCTCAAATTGGAAAATACCAGCTACGACAGTCTTTGGCTCAATAACCACGAAGTCTGTCAATATCTCCACATCAGCGAAAAAACACTTTGGCGTATGCGCACCAAAGGAGAAATAGCCTACTCCAAAATGTACGGACAATATTACTACACCATAGGAGCCATAAAGGATATGCTCAATGCTCATGCCGTAGAAACCAGCGAGGAATATATGCCGGAACTCATGGCTAAGGGCAAAAGCTATATCGAAAAAGGAAGAACAATAAAATCGGGAAATAAATAAAACGTACCAGCATGAACATAGATAGAATGGAATTTTTTGCATGGATGGAGCGGATTATGGAACGTTTCGATGTTCTGAAACAACACATCTTAGATATACAGAAGCAACGCACTACCATAGACGGCGAAGAACTATTGGATAACCAAGACTTATTGCAGATGCTGAAAATTAGCCACCGCTCATTACAGCGTTACCGTTCGTCCGGTAAGCTGCCGTATTACACCATTAGCGGCAAACTGTATTACAAGTTATCAGACGTACATCAATTCATACGGGATAGCTTCAATGCTCCCCTGCAACGTACAAAGGACAATCAATGACAAATAGTGCCATGCAAAGACAGGTACGGCATAGCCGTACCCGCTCCAACTATTTTCGGACGGTAACAATTTAAAATATCAATATTATGAGCGAGCAAGCAACAGAAACAGTCCAACAAGAGCCGCAATAAAACACACAGCAAAACCAGCCGCAAGCACCTGAACAGCTTTCGGATGTTTTGCTGGTTATGGATAAGGAAAAGAAGACTATCCAGACGGTTACAGGCATTGATGAAAACGGGAACCTGAAAACCGTAGATGCCAATAAAAAGAACCAAAACGAATTCATGCAGGTGGATGGGATATATTTTCCAATTTCTTCTCCAACTTTTGGCGGCAGCTTAAAGCCCCCACCCGCTTTGCATTCTTCAAAGTTCCGGCAAAGGATGCCGTTGAAACAGCCGAAAAAATGCAGCTTCAGCATTACAGAGGAGTTTGGTGGAACATACGAAAGTGGGAAATCCGATTTTACAAGGAAAGAGTTTAAACATCTTATTTCTAAAGTTGAGTCAAGCAGAAAGAAGCCTTATGCGATTCTTGTTTATAAAATGAGTCGGTTTTCTCGCTCGGGAGGAAGTGCGATAGGCCTAGTGAACAGACTGGTGGACGAATTGGGTGTTCACTTAATTGAAGTTACTACAGGTTTGTCAACAACTACTGAAAGGGGCAAGGCTGCCATATATGAGAGTCTGTTTCACGCATACAAAGAGAACCTTGAACGAAAGGAAATTATCATACCGAGTATGAAAGCTTATCTTGAAAAGGGTAACAGGCTTGGTACGTGTCCTCAAGGGTATGATCATTATGGGCCGCGTGTAAAAAGGAAAAACTCTTACGCAAATATCAAAAGATAGAGATCAATCATGAAGGGGAACTGATAAAGGAAGCCTGGCAATGGAAGATTTCAGGCCTTTATAGTGATGCACAAATTATTAGAAAACTTGCAGCATATGGACTAAAAATCTCGCCGCAAAAGCTCAGCAAAATATGGAGAAACCCTTTCTATTGTGGTATCAATATAAATAAATTACTTGGTGTGCCCATGAAAGGGAATTGGGAGCCTCTTGTAAGCGAATCAGATGTTATAAAAGTTCAGTCAATGCTTGAAGGCAATCCATCTGGATATCAACATAAAAAAGATGAGGAAAAGCGTCCGTTATCTCGGCTACTGAAATGTCATGACTGTGGAAGTTACATGATTGGATATCTAAGCAAGAAGAAGAATATTCATTATTATCGATGTGGTAAATGTAGAAGTGTTAACTTAAACGCACAAACTACTCCTAAAGCTAGAAAGCGGGGAGCTGACGATCTTTTTCTGAACTTATTGTCTCAATATAATCTCCCGGATTCCTTAGTGCCATTGGTGGAAATGCAACTTACAAAGATGTTTAACCATTATCAGAATGATCATTTGAATAATGAACAGTCTTTAGAACTTAAGTTAAAGCAGCTAGAGCAAAAAAAGAAAGAACTGACAATAAGGCATGGATTAGGAGAGGTAAATAAGGAGACATTTGAGTTAACTTTAGAGCATTTAGTTGATCAAATTCAGGTAATTTATACTGAACTGAATACGGTACCGCGAAAATTGTTGAACCTGCAAAATCTTATTATAAAATCTCTTGAAACGCTTAAAAAACTTAGTGTTTTATGGGATTCTGGCGATTTAGAATGTAAGCGAATAATTCAAAAAGCAGTATTTCCTGAAGGGATTTTTTATGATGCAAAAAAAATGAATGTTGGACCAAGAAAATTAACGGATTCGTCCTTGTAACCCGCTCTATTTTAGAATACTATAGGTTAAATAAAAAAGGGAATTTTCATTTTTTAGACGAAAATTCCCGAATAGTAGCGGAGACGGGAATTGAACCCGTGACCTCAGGGTTATGAATCCTGCGCTCTAACCACCTGAGCTACCCCGCCAATGGGCGGCAAAAATAGACAATCTGAGGCGAATTAGAAAAACATTTTTGTATTTTTTTCAAAGGCCATAAACCAGCCTATAGCAGCACACGCCAAAGCATCTGGTCGAGCCATTTGCGGGAATCCGACCCCCAGGATTTGGCCAGTTTGCCAATGTCGGTTTTTATCTCTTCCATAGTTTTCTTCTTCCCTTTTGTGGGAGCTTTGACAATATTGGCAACCGGGCGCGTAAGCTGCACGGTAGTGGCCATCCAACTGGTATACATGCGCGGTACGGTAACGCCCAATATCATTCCGGGCAAGCCATGCAACCCCATCGGCCCACCGCTCATGGTAATCTGGTCTGTATAATATACAAACACATATACGCTGTCGAATAAAACAGTCTGCGCTTTGCGGCAATTGAACCCCGCTATCTCGCGCTGATCATCGGGAAATATTTTCCAATCTATCTTTTTTTGCTCGCCGGAAAGCTGTATATACCCCTCGATGGTCGCCAGATTTGTATAAGTACCCGTGTTGTAATCGTTAAACCATTCGCTCTCGTCCTGGCCCGGGCCAAAAAAGAAGGTGCTCTGCTGCGCGGTGGCAGCCTTTCTGTCAAACTTATACAAGGATTTATTGTCGGCAAAATAGCACTTGTAATAATTTGTCACAAACTGGGGAATCTTATCCAGCATTTGCGCAAAAAACTCATCACCCTCATATTGCTTTCGCTGGTTTGTTTTTACCTCATACTCGATGACGCCTTCCGTAACCCATTGCTGTGCCTGGACGCTGATGTTCATCAATATGACCAGTATAATAATTGAAAGCCTTTTCATTCGTATATTTTTTTATTAATCTTAGCAGAATATCCTGCCCCGTTTCATATTGCGTCTATTATACTATTTCGCACCGTTGGACGCCCCGTTCATTTGATTAAAATTCCACACAAAGCCTAACAGGAAATGCCTGCGCAAAATGGTATTATATGTTTCCGTAAAACTATAGCTGCCAAAGTTCCTGTTATATCCGTTCCGTTGGTCTAACATATCCTTGACGGCAAACTTGAGCTGTACTTTTTTCTTAAAAATCCATTTGACCAGTTCCGCATCCCATATTGTGAAATTATTGTCTGTCGGGAAACGCGGGTCTTTTTCCCTGAATTCCAAATTTACGTCGGTGGATAGTTCAAACTCTTTCGGTAAGTATAACCGTCCGTTTATCCAACCACCCGCTGACCAGTATTTTGCATTAGCGGCTGTGCTCACGGTAGCCTTGACAATGTTATAACCATACCTGGGTGACAGGCGTAGGTTGTACTTCTTCTCTACATAACGGGATAAACTCACTTCAAAACTATAATATTGGTTCTTGTTCTCGTTCCGCAAACTTTCCCCGTTACCTCCCGCAATAAAATCTACCCCGCGGGAATAGTTGAATTCAGGGTTAAGCCCCAAGTCAATATTTATTTTTTTGAGCTTCTTGTTATAATAGCCGTATATGTAATAATTATACACTCCGTTCGTATTGACGGTTCGGCTGGTACGTACCGCATCTTTGATATAACTGGAATTCACGAACGCGTTATGAGTGAAGCTATAACCACCGCCGACATAAATACTCCTTTCGGACAGCATCTTCCATGAACTGTAATTGAGGTTAAACCTGTGGAAAAAAGAGGGCCTCAAATCCGGGTTGCCAGTATAAATATTCAACGGATCGGTATTCACCCGAATGGGCTGAAGCTGGTCGAGACTCGGCGCAGACGAGTTCCCATTATAATAAAAACGTAGGTTTTCGTTGGGTTTTATTTTATAATTAAAGGATGCCGTAGGATAATGGTTCGCAAAATTATAACTGTCATTAGTACTCTTGGTTTTGTTCACCTGTTCATAATTGGTAAATGCTATGCTCGAACCCAAAGAAAGATTAACTTTCTTATTGGAGTACCTGAAGTTCAGTCCCGGGCGGTTTGACATATCGTTAAATTCATAATCATTGCTCAGCGAATCAATGCGGTTGTCATAGCTCCCGGAAATACCTTTTTGCGTGATGTCCCGAATATTGTTACGCTTATTATAGGCAAACGTATAACTCGCTTCCATATAAAAGTCTTTTGCCAACGGCTCGGTATAGGACACACGGGTGTTGAAACTATTATTGTTGTTTGTGACCAGGTTCCGCTGGTCTAAAAGACTGGTGCTGTCCACCGATTCCTTGTTATAAAAATCCATCTTTGAATAAAGATAGCCGTCACTTTTGTTCTTACTATAATTATAAGCCGTGTTTATGGAGAATGTGCGGAAGTTTTTCTTGAACTTATGCATCCATAGCAGGTTGGCATTATATGCACTCCTGTCGGTATCTTCGTGGTTATCCCTGATATTCTTATTTATATAGTATCCGGTCTTATCATTTATATTTTCCGTTTGATAAACGGATTTGTTCTTACCGTAATTAAAATTAGCCGAGGTGGTCAATTTCAGGGTGTTCATCGAATCCAGTTTTGATTCAAAAGTGAAATTGCCATTATGCTTGTCAGAGATATTTTCAAAATCGGTCACGGAATTGCTCGACCATGACGAATCCGGCGTGAAATTCTTCGAGTAAACACGCGTAGTGCCCGGCGAACTGATTTTTACAAATTTGTAACTGGCGTTTAAGGAGTTTTTATCCTGATTGAATTTGTCGCTGTAATGCACACCGGCATTATAGTTGACCGGGATGCCATTGCTGCTGTTATAGTCATTGTCGCCCCACATGATTATCCCGCCTCCGTCCATCACTTCCATATTCCCCCCGCCGCCGTACTTTTGGTTATCGTCCCAATCAAGGTTCATCCATCCCGTGTTACTGGTGATACCATACGCGGCAAATTTACGCTTTGCTTTGAAGGCGTTTAGCATCCCCGCACCGTAATACCGGTCTTTGTATCCGCCCCCGGCATCTATTTTCCCAAAATACCCTTTTTTCTTATCCTCTTTCAACTTTAGATTCACGGTCTTGTCTCGCACCCCGTCGTCGATACCCGTAAATGTAGCTTGGTCACTCGTGCGGTCATATACCTGCACTTCGTCCACCACATCCGCGCGCAGGTTTTTGGTGGCAATGCCCGGGTCGCTGCCAAAAAACTCCTCCCCGTCCACCAGCACTTTTTTTACCGTTTCACCCATAGCGGTAATTTTTCCGTCCCTCCCCACCTGAAAACCGGGCAATTTGCGAAGCAGCTCTTCCACATTGGCACCTTCGGCAACCTTGAAACTATCAGCCGTAAATACGGTAGTGTCACCTTTCAAATACATTGATCGGTTGCCTTTCACAATCACCTCTTCCATTAACTTGGCCTTGGAAAGCATGGGGATAACCCCAAAATCCCCGGCCGATTCCTTGTCCAACACAATCCTGTCCACAAAATCTGCATAGTTGGGATGGGTTGCCATCAAAATAAATGCCCCCGTATCCACATTGGCAATGGCAAAGGCACCGTCCTGTTTGGCTCTTGTGAAATACATCAGCGTTGAATCTTTTGCCCGCAACAGGGTAATCACAGCATTCTGCATAGACTTATTGTCAGCAGAATCAATCAGCTTTCCCTTCACGTTTACCGTTTGAGCTACAGCACACGCAGGCAGCACAAGCAAAAGAATAGATAGAAAATAGACAAATTTTCTCATAACATTATTTAGCGTAAGTAAAAAAGACTCAAAAGCCTAAAAATTCCACAAAAAAGTTTCCCGCCTTTTTATATTTTATTTCCGAAAGGTAACTTGCCGAGACAAACAAACCAAATACTGAATGATAAAAATAAAATAATTTTGAACTTATACGAAAACATCGTAATAAAGTTTTGTTAAATAAGCTTAACTTGCTCTTAGATAAATGGTATTGCCATGAATATAGATTTCAAATCGTTACAGGAAAAATACGAAGCAGAGAACTTTATTGATACGACCAAAAGTGTCTGGAATTATTC
Source organism: Niabella sp. (assembly GCA_047601605.1). GTDB lineage: Bacteria > Bacteroidota > Bacteroidia > Chitinophagales > Chitinophagaceae > Niabella. Next base: position 107,966 of record JASGIU010000001.1, on the reverse strand, counting down.
CCTGCTCACGAGCGAGGATATTTCCAACTTTCAGAACGGAGTAAATTATTCTCTGTATCAAAAATTCGGTTCCCATTCTATACAGGTCAATGGTATTTGGGGAATGTATTTTTGTGTGTGGGCGCCCAATGCCCGATATGTTTTTGTAACAGGCAATTTCAACGACTGGAACAAACTCACTCATCCGCTCACACCGCGCTGGGATAAAAGTGGTATCTGGGAAGGATTTATCCCCGGCTTCAAATTAGGGGAGGTTTATAAATATCATATTGTTGGTTTCAAAAGCCGCGTAACCGACAAGGGCGACCCTTTCGCAAATTTCTGGGAAGTAAAACCACAGACCGCATCCATCACCTGGGATATGTACTACGAATGGCAGGACAAAGACTGGATGAGCACGCGTAAAAAACGCAATGCCCTCAACGCGCCCTGGAGCATTTACGAGGTTCATCTTGCCAGTTGGCAAAGACCCGACCCCGACAACGAGTTTCTTTATTATAATTATGATCAGATAGCAGAACGCCTTGTCCCCTATGTGCAAGACATGGGATTTACGCATGTAGAGCTAATGCCTGTTACCGAGTATCCGTTCGATGGCAGTTGGGGTTATCAATGCACGGGCTACTTTGCCCCTACCTCACGCTTTGGCAACCCACAGGGTTTCATGCGGCTGGTAGATGTTTTTCATGGCGCAGGTATCGGTGTGGTGCTTGACTGGGTGCCGTCTCATTTCCCTTATGACGCGCACGGCCTTTTTATGTTTGACGGCACGCATACGTATGAATATGCAGACATGCGCAAAGGCTTTCATCCGGATTGGAACAGCTATATATTCAACTACAAACGCGGAGAAGTTAAATCCTTCCTGATTAGCAGCGCCCGTTTTTGGTTCGATATGTTTCATATTGACGGCATCCGCGTGGATGCGGTCAGTTCAATGCTCAAACTTGATTACTCGCGCGAAGAAGGCGAATGGGAACCCAACGAGTTTGGCGGCAACGGCAATCTGGAAGCGATACAGTTCATCAAGGATTTGAACGCAATGATTTTTCGAGACTTCCCCGATGTGCAGACCATTGCCGAGGAAGCCACGGACTGGCCGGGCGTATCAAGGCCGACCTATGATGACGGGCTCGGCTTTGGTATGAAATGGATGATGGGCTGGATGCACGATTCGCTTGACTATTTTAAACTTGATCCTTTGTTCCGAAAATCTTACCAGAACAAGTTCTCCTTTAGCATGATGTATTATTATGATGAGAACTTCATGCTTCCCATCAGCCATGACGAAGTGGTGCACGGCAAAAGCCCTCTGCTTTACAAAATGCCGGGCGACCTTTGGCAGAAATTCGCCAACCTGCGTTTATTTTTCACGTATATGTGGACACATCCTGGAGGCAAGCTGTTGTTTATGGGTTGCGAGTTTGGCCAAACCAGCGAATGGAACTACAAGAGCCAACTCGACTGGCATCTTCTTCAACACAACAGCCATCGCGGCGCACAGGACAGCCTAAAAGCGCTCAACAAAATATTGCAGGAAGAACCTGCCATGTATATCAACCAATTCAACACGCTTGGCTTTGAATGGGTTGACCTTAATCACCGTAACGAAAGTGTCATCGTGTATAAACGCATGGGCGAAAAACCGGAGGATGATTTACTTATCATCCTAAACATGACCCCGGAGGTGCGCTACGACTGGTCAATAGAAGTACAAGGCAAAGCATACACCCAAGAAATATTCAACTCAGACCTGAAAGAATACGACGGCACAGGAGATGTTTTCAATAATCCGATAAGATGCGAAACCGTAGACAAAACGCACGACAAACATCGCATCACCCTAAACCTGCCGCCCTTAGCGGGATTGATATTAAAATAAAATGGTTCTGTTTTTTTTAGGCTGATATAAGTCTTTTCATGAGCAAAGTCTATACCCTATAATTCATAGTTAAAATCCTTATGAAAATTATGCCCTAAAATAGAGAGCCCTATAGTTTTACAGTATCTCTCAAATTAATTGTTATGACGAAAAAGACAAAATTAACATTACCGCTGCTGGCCTTACTTACAATTGTACTCAATAGCTATTCTCAAACCAGGGTTGGCATTAGTGCGGGAATTAATTTTTCAAATATTGAACAAACAAAAAACAAAAGTCCAGTAAAGACAAGTATAAGGACGGGATATCGTGTCGGTGCTAACATAGAAACGCCTATTTCTAAAGAGTTTTATATAGAACCTGGCTTATTGTTCACAACAAAAGGTTTTAACAAAGGCGACGCAGTTAAAATGGATGCCAAAGCTTATTATTTAGAACTTCCGATAAATATCATATATAAATCACAACTCGGAAATGGCAAATTATTATTAGGTGCAGGCCCATATATGGGTTACGGATTAGGAGGAAAATGGAAAACACCTGCAAATGATAATGGAACACAGTATATCACTGGAATGGAAGGAAATTTACAATTCGTAAATGACACAAAAGCGGATAACTATTATAGTATATGGGGTGGTTCAAAATTCACCTATGGCAAACCGTTTGATTTTGGAGCTAACTTCTTAGCAGGCTACGAATTTTTCAACAGGTTTTCAGTTCAGGTAAACAGCCAGTTAGGATTATTAAATATCTCTCCAAAAGTTGATGGTAAAAAAACAAACGATCAGCTTAAAAACCTAAGCTTTAGTATAGCGTTGGGCTATCACCTATAGTACTATTGCTTCCACAAAATAAGGCGGGCAAAATGCCCGCCTTATTCATATTATACCCCCAAAAAACTTATTGCTTCTTTAAGTCATTTACCACTTCACGGGTTTTGTCGCCTACCTTCTTAGCAGCTTTTTCTGTTTCGTTGCCAACTGTTTTGGCAGCTTCCTTGGTTTTGTCCCAAGCCTTTTCTGCACCAGAAGTTGTTTTGTCTATCGCCTTTTGGGTGCCTTCCTTTACGGTCTCACCCGCTTTCTGAACACCTTCTTTTACATTTTCCTTGGCATTTTGTACATTTTCTTTCACTGTCTCTCCAGCTTTTTGCACACCCTCTTTAGTAGCATCCGCTGCATTGGAAACACCTTCTTTCGTTCTGTCCCAGGCGTTTTCAACCGCATTACCGGCATTATCGAAAAAACGGCCGGCTTTATTTACATACTCACCTTCGCCCAAAGAAATAACTTTACCATTCTTATCCTTTACGGTGCCGTCCTTACTGATAACGATACCGTTGTCCAATGTTACTTCTTCTTCAACGGCCACCCATTCACCATTCTTCCAAACCATAACCTTGTCTTCCTTTTTGATAATATCCCCGTCTTCGTGTACGGTGCTAACCGCCACTGTGGAATCATTTAAGACCACGGAAGTGTCCATTGTTGCAGAATCAGTATCTGATTGACTGTTGCAGGCCATCAACGAGGATGCGCCCAAAAGCAAGAAAAGTAATTTTTTCATTTTTAAAATTTTAGAACTTGTTTGATAAAAGTTTTATATTGAAAATTGTGCCAAAAAACGATAAACAAAAAAACCGCCCGAAAAAAGGCGGTTTATGTAATATGAAAATACTTTTAAACTATTTTTTCAACCTGCATGTAATTCAATTCAACAGGGGTTGAACGACCGAATATCTTCACGGTTACTTTCAGTTTTTTCTTTTCATCGTTCACCTCTTCGATAACCCCATTAAAATCATTAAACGGCCCTTCCACAATCTTGATTGTTTCGCCAACGATATACGGCTCGACCATGCTGACACCGCCTGCTTCCGCCATTTCGTCCATGCGACCAAGCATTTTGTTCACCTCGGCCTTGCGCATGGCAATCGGGTTATCTTTCCCTAAGAAATGAATAACGCTGTTTGTGCCAACAATCAAATCCCGAAGGTCGGGTGACATTTGGCCATCCAACACTTCCACCATGCAATAACCGGGATAATAGTTTCTTTCACGCATCACTTTTTTGCCGTTCTGCACTTTGTAAACCTTTTCTACGGGCAAAAACACCTGCTTCACCACATTGGCAAACTCGCTGCGGGAAATCTCCTTATCAAGATATTCCTTTACTTTCTTTTCCTTGCCGCTCACCACACGCAACACGTACCATTTGGTTTCAGGTACCGGTTGTTGGGTTTGCTGCTCTTCGATATGGGTAGTATTTTCTTCCATTTCTTAAACCTGCTAATTATACAACATTTTATATAAAAAGTTCAACCCACCGCCGGTAAGAAAATCAATAATCCAAATCATTAACGTGATAATTATAGTGGCTACCAATACAATCATGGTGGATTGTTGCAACTGATCCCAATTGGGCCAGGTTACTTTTTCCGACAACTCTCTATAGCTATCCTTGCAGTACTGAAGAAACTTGTTCATTGTGTTAAGTTGAATATGTTGAACTTTGATAAGTTAAATTAAAAAACATTTTTACCCTACCTTGTGTCAACCTTATACTAATACTCAGCACGGGCACTAGGATTCGAACCCAGATCAAAGGTTTTGGAGACCTCTATTCTACCATTGAACTATGCCCGTTTAAAGCTAAAAGCTATCCCGCAAGGGGCGGGACAGCTTTTAGAATTTTATAAATCACAAAGAAAAATCTTTGCAATGCCTTTCGGCCTAAAGCTAAAAGCTAAATTGCCCGTAGCTTATTTTATTTGATGATTTCGGTAACCTGACCGGCACCTACTGTACGACCACCTTCACGGATAGCGAACTTCAAACCTTTTTCCATAGCGATGGGGGTAATCAGTTTCACGGTCATTGAAGTGTTATCGCCAGGCATAATCATTTCTGTGCCTTCGTTCAGGGTAACTTCACCAGTTACGTCCGTAGTACGGAAGTAGAACTGAGGACGGTATTTGTTGAAGAAAGGCGTGTGACGGCCACCTTCGTCTTTGCTCAGTACGTAAACTTCGCATTTGAACTCGGTGTGCGGAGTGATAGAACCGGGTTTGCAGATTACCATACCACGACGGATTTGGGTCTTTTCAATACCACGGAGCAACAGACCTGCGTTATCACCAGCTTCACCTTCGTCAAGGATTTTGCGGAACATTTCCACACCTGTAACGGTAGAAGTAAGTGCTTTTTCCATCAAGCCTACGATTTCAACAGGCTCGCCGGTTTTGATTTTACCTCTTTCGATACGACCAGTGGCCACTGTACCACGACCTGTGATAGAGAATACATCCTCTACGCTCATCAGGAACGGAAGGTCAATCGGACGAGGAGGCAGCGGGATGTAGCTGTCAACAGCATCCATCAATTCAGTGATAGCGCCAACCCATTTTTCTTCACCAGCCAAAGCACCGGTAGCAGAACCTTTGATGATGGGAGTGTTATCGCCGTCGAAACCGCGTTTAGTCAACTCGTCGCGAACTTCCATTTCAACAAGGTCAAGAAGTTCAGGATCGTCAACCAGGTCAACTTTATTCAAAAACACAACCATACGGGGTACGCCTACCTGACGGGCCAACAGGATGTGCTCTTTTGTTTGAGGCATAGGGCCGTCAGTAGCAGCCACAACCAAGATAGCGCCGTCCATCTGGGCAGCACCGGTAATCATATTTTTTACATAGTCGGCGTGACCGGGGCAGTCCACGTGTGCATAGTGACGAGTGTCGGTTTGATACTCAACGTGAGCGGTATTAATGGTAATACCTCTTTCTTTTTCTTCAGGAGCACCGTCAATTTCGTCATACTTTGTCGCTTGCGCCAATCCTTTTTTAGAAAGGATTTCGGTGATTGCTGCGGTCAAAGTGGTTTTACCATGGTCTACGTGACCAATAGTACCAATGTTTACGTGGGGTTTCTCCCTCTTAAAGGTCTCTTTAGACATTGTTATAGTTTTTAAAATGTGTTATACAAAATTATAATTCCGCAAATGTAATGCTTTAACGCTTATCGCCAAAAAGCACATTTGGAGCTGTTGAGCAGGATTGAACTGCCGACCTCTTCCTTACCAAGGAAGTGCTCTACCACTGAGCTACAACAGCATTCTCAGATGGGGCATACCGGGCATGTTCTCCGCTCCGCTCATCTTGCGCCATTACCCAAGCCTACCTGGAGCGGGAGACGAGGCTCGAACTCGCCACCTATAGCTTGGAAGGCTATCGCTCTACCAAATGAGCTACTCCCGCTTGTTGGTTTGAAAACAGGCCTGCCGAAACACAACCTGCATCCAATACTAAACCATGAAAGAACTTTTTGCTTGAAGATGCCCTGTTTTTTTTCAAATCAGCACAGCTCCATATCATTAAATTGCGTGGGTAAGGATGGATTCGAACCACCGAACTCCGAAGAGGACAAATTTACAGTCTGTTGCCGTTGGCCACTTGGCTACTTACCCGTTTTCTAAGCTAAAAATCAAAAGGTTTATAAAAACCCGTCAACATTTTAACTTGTCAACTTTACAGAGCCGAAGAAGGGAGTCGAACCCGCGACCTACTGATTACAAATCAGTTGCTCTACCAACTGAGCTACTTCGGCTTAATTTTAAAGAACTTTTCCAAAAACCGGGGCGAATCTTAATGTTTTGAATAACAATAAAAACCCGCTCCAAAAATTCGGAAGGCAAAGGTAAGGGATTTTTTACCAAAACAGCATATCCTTCTATAAAATTTTTAATAGAATTTTTTATCCATTACTCAAGTCGGGATTATCCGTTATCATGGGCTGTCAGCAACGGTAACTCGCCCCGGCTTTTGTCCCGGCTGCTCCGGGCTGCGCTCCGCTCCGGCCACGCATCCGGCAGCCCATCGGCCAAGGAATATCTATAAAGCATGCCCGTTACCCGAAAATTAACTCATCTTATATAAAAAAATCCGGTCAGGATTTTGCATCAACTTTTAGACAAACTATTTCAATACAAATACGTGTGTCCCCGATTTCGCCACAAACACCTCGTCCTTACGAATAGGTATATTGTTATAATAAATGGATTGCTTGCCCATCTGCGGAAACCTGATGCTGGCCGATGAATTAGGCGGAACAATCACCTCATAACGGGTGCGGCTCTTTTCCCGCTTCCAGAACGAAACGATTTTGCCATATGGGCTGTCGTGCGATGCGGTAAAATGGCTCAAGCCCTCCACAAAATTCGGCTCCAACAAAATGCTTTTAAAACCCGGCGCATTTTCATCGGGCTTGATACCGCCAATACCTTTGAACAACCACGCCCCTATCTCGCCGAACATGATATGGTTTAAAGATAAATCGCGCTGAACGTCAATGTTCCAGTTCTCGTATAAAGTGGTCGCGCCATTCAAAATCCACCATCCCCAGGAAGGATAAGTGGTTTGCGCTGCCAACTTGTACGCCGTTTCAGCCTGACCGTTATCGCTCAAAGCACTCAGGATAGCCTTGGCTCCAAGGATGCCCACGTCAAGATGATAACCATTTGCCGCCACGCTATCAGCAAGGTGTTGTGCCACTCTTGCCTTTAGGCTGTCCGGCACGATGCCCCAATAAAGTGGAACGCTCTGCTCTGTTTGAAGACCTGAACCGTACAACGCTTTAGCAGGATTAAGATATTTGCCGTTAATGGCATTTTTTATTTTCTCGGATAATCCATAATAATGCTTATGATCTTCCTCTTTGCCTAATATACGTGCCGCTTTTGAAAGTATCAGCACATCCACATAATAATACACCGAAGATGCAAGCTCCACATCCGTTTTTGACTTTACGGGAATCCAATCGCCAAGCCCCCAGGTGGTCAGCCCGTCAGGGTATAAATCTGTAATATGATTTACATAACGCTTTATATTTTCATAGTTATCTTTTAATATCTTGCTATCGCCATAAAACAAGTAAACATTCCAAGGTATTATCGCGACCGCGCTCGTCCAATCTGGCCCGTTGCCCCATTCATAGCCCCAACCACTCGTGGGAACAATTGACGGCAACACGCCGTTGGGCTGTTGTTCATCGCGCATATCCGCAAGCCATTTTTCATACACGGTAATCGCATCAAAATTATACAGACCCGTTTCGCTCGCAATGTGCGCATCTCCTGTCCAACCGTTCTTTTCTCTTTGGGGACAATCTGTCGGATAACCATACAGATTGGATAAATAAGCTGCATTGGTTGCCGCATATATTTTATTAATCAAATCACTTGAAGTTTGAATATTGCCAATCAACTCCACATCGCTGTGCATAAAATACGCCACAAGGTCGTTTTTGGAAAGATGCAATGGTTTATTGCTCACCACCTGCACATATTGAAATCCCTTATAGTCAAAACGGGGCATAAATGTCTGCGGCCCCTTACCGGACAAATGATAAATATCCGTTGCAAAAGGGTCGTCATTCTTTACGGCATCCCGCAAGAAATAATCTATGTTTGACTGGTCTATATTGCCCTGCTTGTCCAAGCGCTCTGCGTGCACCACCCGCACAACCGTATTGGAATCGCCGTCTAATTTTATACTGGTAACGCCTGCTATATTTCGTCCTAAATCAAACAACCACGTGGTGTCGTTTTTTTGCTTGATGCTTACGGGATAAATAGTTTCCACCTGCCTGATGGGCTGCATGGCTTGCGCGGTAATCTTTTCGGAAGGAGCTTGCCGGTATATGACATGCTTCCATTGGCTGTCATCAAAGTTTGCCGTATTCCAACCGGGCTGCTCTTTTCTTGCATCATAATGCTCGCCTGTATAAATGCTGTTATACACAACAGCGCCCAAAGATGTTTTCCAACTCTTGTCAGAAGCAATGGTTTCCACCGTGCCGTCATCATACGTTATCCGCAAATCAAAACAAAAGGCAGGACGGTTGCGCCAAGGCGCACGCTCATAATCCCACACGGCGATGGATTGAAAATTATACCAACCGTTGCCCAAAATAACACCGATGGCGTTATGACCATTTTGTATATCTAACGTAACATCATACGTAACGTATAAATTCCGTTTGTCAAAACGGGTGAACATAGGATCTAAACGATGATCCCCGATGCGTTTGCCATTTATATAAAGCTCATACAACCCCGCCACTGCAATATAGGCACGAGCTGCTACCACCTTTTTTGAAACCGAAAATTGTTTCCGAAAATAGGGCGCAGGTTTCACATCCGTACGCTGGTCATCACTCACCCATGCCCCACGCCAGTTACGCAAAGACATCATGCCTGTTTCAAAATCCGCGACATCACTCTGCACCTCCGCACCTTTGTTAGTGCCAACCGACACGCGCCAATAATATTTGGTAAAAGGTTGAAGCGGTTTGCCATTACATACTGCAAGGTTATTAGACGCGGAAACCTTTCCCGATTCCCAAACTTCTCCCCTGCCATTGGAAACGGCTGCGGCATCTGTGCCAACAACTACTTTGTAATATTGCTGTTCAATATCGGGAACTTCTGTTTTAAGTTTCCACGTAAACCGTGGATGAGGATTGTCTATGCCAATCGGTGTTAACAAGTGTTCACTTTGCTGCTCCGTTACCGTGACGGGTTGGGCAAAACACACTTTCATCAATATGAAAAATAAAATCGTTAAGACAATCCTTACATTCCCAAAAGCCTTGAATAAAAAAAATGTGCGCATATCGTTGTAAAATATAATTGATAAAGCGCAAATTTAAAGATATAATAAAGGCGACCGTCCTAAAAAACAAAATCCCGGCTTAGCCGGGACTTCACTTCTCTTATTGTTTTGTCAAAAAGGTAAATCATCTTCAATAGGAGGCTCCACAGCAGGCGGCATGCCGGACGATTGTGCAGGGGACGACGGAACATTAGTAGCGCTACCATAGCCACCACCAGGCGCGGGCGCTGCCCCTTCTGCCCTGCCGCCAAGCAACTGCACCTCGCGCACGCGCAACGTAAGCGAAGCCCCGGCAGAACCGTCGTTACGGGTAAAAGACCTTACTTCAGGTGTACCCTCGGCATATACCTGCTTTCCTCTGGTAAGGTATTGTGCCACATTGGTGCGGTCTGTCCAATAGGCGCAATCAACCCAGGTGGTACGTTCCTGGTTATTGCCCTGGCTGTCCCTGAACCTTTCGGTATGGGCAACCGTAAAGTTTATGACATTTCTTCCATTCACATTGTTGACGATGCAATCTCTTCCAAGATTTCCTATTACTTGCATTTTAATCATAGTACTCGGTATTAATTGAAGATAAAAGATAATAACAAGGCAAGATAAACCTTCAAATCCAGTACACAAAATTTTTTATCCTATGCAAAAAGCGTCCTCTGCCCACATGTAAAGTTGTCCTTTCAAATACTACACAAGCTGGAGTTAATGCGCATTGCTCATATCTACCTTGCCTTTACTGCTTTTGGCTAATAAAATAAACGGAATGCTCAGCAGGAACACAATGCCTATAGTAAGGAACACATCCATATAGGACAATACGGCAACCTGCTTCATGATATTACCTTCCATAGAGGCATAAGCCATCTGCGTGGCAACATTCGGTGCAAACCCTTTGCCCATGAACATGCCAACGGTGCTTTCAAACCGTTGCTGAAAAACAATATTGTCGGCACTGATATGGGGCAGCATATCACTGCGGTGCATGGCGTTTTGATGACTGATAAAAGTAGTGATGAGTGCCACGCCAAACGAACCGCCCAACTGCCGCATCATGCCCGTAAAGGATGCACCTTCCCCTATCTCACGCCCTTTCAAGGTGGACAAGGACAAAGTGGTGATGGGAATAAACAACATACTAAGCCCAAAGCCTCTGAACATGAGCAGCCAAAAGAAATCATCCTTGCTCGTATCAGGTGTTAGTATATGATACCCCCACAGGCTGTAAATAAAAAACATCAGAAAACCCGTGGCGGCTATGTATTGCTGCTTTACCCCGCGTTGAATCAACTGCCCGATCAGGGGCATCATAAACGCGCTCATGAGCGCGGCGGGCGTCATAATCAGCCCAGCCTGATAAGCAGACCACCCCAAGGAACTTTGCAGGTATAGCGGGATGATAAAGGTAGACCCATACAACCCAAAACCCAACACAAACGTAAGCACTACCCCTATGCGCAGGTTTCCATCTTTTAGCACCCGAAGATTAACGATAGGATTTTTGCAGGTAAGCTCACGCCAAATAAACAAATAAATACTCACCGCTGAAACAATAGTCAGGGTAAGAATAGTCTTGTCGTTGAACCAGTCAGACTCTTGTCCGCGCTCCAGCACAAACTGCAAGCAGCCCACCGCGGCCATGAGGAACAAAATGCCCCACCAATCCACTTCGCTGACCTTTTTTTTCAAACCTGCATAAGGCGGGTTGCGAACATATTGCAACGCCAGTATAGCGGCTACGATACCGACGGGGATATTGATATAAAAAATATAAGGCCAACTATAATTTTCTACCAGATACCCGCCCAACGGAGGCCCCAACGTAGGCCCGATAATTACGCCCATTCCATATAATGCCTGTGCCATGCCCCGCTTTTCAAGCGGAAAAACTTCCGTTATGATAGTTTGGGAAGTAACCAACAAGGCACCACCGCCCACGCCTTGCAAAAAGCGGAACAAAATAAGTTCCCACATAGTGGTGGCGTTACCGCAGAGGAATGAGCAAATAGTGAAAAGAATCACCGAGGCCGCAAAATAGTTTCTGCGCCCGAACTGCTGCGACAGCCAACTCGTCATCGGAATGATGATAACGTTACCGATAGCGTAAGCGGTGATAACCCAACCCACCTCGCTCAACGTAGCACCCAGGTTGCCCTTCATATCATTCAGTGCCACGTTCACTATCGTGGTGTCCACAATCTCCAACAACGCGCAGAGGATGGCGGTGACAACGATAATGACCCGCCTGCTGCCATACTCTACCAAAGAGTTTTTTTCCATTTTCCTGATATATTATTTCAAATGAACATCCACCAACACATTCATGCCGGAACTAAGGCGATCCAGTAATTCCCTTTTGGTATTTTTCACAAAATCTATGCGCACGGGCACTCTTTGCACCGTTTTGATAAAGTTGCCGGAAGCATTATCCGGAGGCAGCAAGGATGTTTTAGCACCCGTTGCCGGGGCAAAAGAAGTAACCGTGCCTTCCATTTCCTCATCCGGAAAAGCATCTACCTTTATGGATACTTTTTGACCCAATTTCATTTTGGACAACTGCGTTTCCTTGAAATTGGCAACTACCCATTTTTCATCGTCCGGCACAATCTGGAACAATGCCTGCCCGGCCTGTACCATTTGCCCTGGTTGAATGTTCACCGTACCCACATGCCCGTCCACGGCAGCCGTGACAACCGTGTAACCAAGGCTTAACTTGGCTGCATCCACACCGGCTTCTGCTTGTGCTATAGAAGCATTGGCCACAGCTATTTGTCCACGGTTGATTTGTTTTTGTGCAGCCACCGCAGCCGTTTGCTTACCAGCCGCCTGACGCTGCGCTTCCAAAACACCTAATTGCTTTTGTGCGATGAGGTATGCCGCCTGCACCTGCTCAAACTGTTGCTGGGTAATAGAGTGGTCTTTGATTAGATTTTGATACCGTTCGAAATCCTGCTTGGCACGCCAAAGATTCACCTTGGCACTTTCAATTTGCGCTTCAACGGTATTGGTATTGGCCTGCGTGGAGACCACGTTGTTCTGCGTGACAAACTCGCCCGCCTGTGCAACGCCTACATTGCTTTTGGCCGAGATAAGCCTTGCCTCTGCTTCCTGTAATTTCACCCGATAATCCTGGTCGTCCAGAACAAGCAGGGTATCTCCTTTCTTCACATACTGATTGTCCTTCACCTTTATCGCTGCCACATAGCCCCCTACCCTTGGGATAACAGGGCTGATACGACTGCTCACCTGTGCGTCCTCAGTCTCCTCATGCTTTTGGGATTGGATGTATTTGTAGGTGCCAAATACAGCGCCGAGGACAACCAATATACCGAAAACAATCGCGAATTTCCTGCTTTGTTTTTTCCGCGGATTTGCCGTGTTATCTTTGTGTGTTGTTTTGTTCTCCATTTTAAAAACAGTATTATTTCTTTTTAATTATTTATTGTTCATGTATGTTTTCGTAATCAGCCCAGAGGCTAACAAAAGTTTGTTGTATGCAATCCTGCTGTCCACTTTAGCAAACTCATAGTTGACATTTGCCTGCAACTTGCTGGCATCCGCATCCAACAGCTCTGTGGCCGTGGCCAGGCTGTTGTCATGTTTATTTTTTACGATGCGATAATTTTCATTCGCCAGCTCTATGGCATTTTGCAGCACATCTATCCGTTTTATACTTTCCAGATAATCCTGATAAGCTTTATGCACCTGCATCTTGATTTGGTCGGTCAATTCCGACTGGGCTATCTGCACATCCTTTTCCTGCGCGATGCTCTGCCTGACCTTTGATTTTGTTTTATATAAATCGGACAGATTATAACTCAATGCCACGCCGGCATTCATCAGATTTTTTGCGGTGAGCACCTTGTGCACGTCAAGCGCCGCGTACATGCCGGAAACCACTACGGACGGCCAATAAGCGCCCTTGGTGACCTTTGTGGCATATTCCGCCGCATGAAGCCTGTTGTCCAAAGACTGTACATCATTGCGACTTTGTAGCGCATCCGTTTCCAAATCCTGCAAGGGCAACAAAGACGTGTTGAAATCCGGAGACTGTAATTCAAGCGTCGTATTTTCATCCAGCCCTATCATCAGGTCAAAATTATAATTGGCGATTTTTTGATTATTCTCCGCTTCCAGTACCGCCAGTTCCATATTCTTCTGTTGCAGTTGCGCACTTAGTAAATCATTCCGGGGAATGATACCGTTCTTTTCCAAATTAGAAAAATCCTTCACACGCTGTTCGGAGGTTTTAAGGTTTTCCTTTACCAATGTGACATAAGACTGTGCTTTGTACAAATTATAGTATGCCTCAATCGTGTTCTCGATAACGGCTTCTTTCTGGTCTTCCACATCAAAAGAAGCGGCCTTTTCTAAATACTTGGCGGCCTGGATACCGTTGTTTATCCTGTTTCCGGAAAAAACAGGGATACTTGCATTTGCCATGCCCAAAAGCACTTGATTAGGGCTCACGCCTCCGCCACCACCGCTGCTGCCATCACCCGCCTCTTTACCGGAAAGCGACTCCAACAATGGACCGCCAAAAGATGCCTTGGCCATACGCATATACTGCCCGCTCAGTTTCAAGTCCGGCAACTTACGGTCTTTTGCCTCGTCCACACTGGCGGTGGCTTTATCAAGACTATTTTGTGTTCTCTTCAGGTTTTTGCTGTTTTCAACGCCCAGTCGGATGGCCTCGGTTAAAGTAAGCCCGCGCGTTTCCTGAGCCTTTATCTGCAGCGAAAACATCATCACGCCCAAGAAAAAAAGACTAATCTTCCTTATCATTTCTCAAATATGTTTTTAAAATTGTTTTTAATTCTTTGCCCAGTTTATTTACTACTTTTTGTTTATATATTTTATCATCCCCATCTTCGATGTGATAAACCTCCCGATAGTAGGGCGTATTGGCCACTACATGATTAACCGCCCCTACAATGATGCAACTAAGCATCACGATGTCTATATGTTTGCGAAAAATGCCGGCAGTCTGTCCTTTTTTTATAATAGACTCTGTCAGCTTACGATTCACGGTTCTGCTCTCCACAATCTTCTTGAAAATAGGTGAGTTGGTATCCACGTCAATCGCTGTCTGCCTGATCACGATGCCGTTAAACTTCCGTTTTTCATAAACTGAATCAATAAAATAATCTACCAGCCCATCCATCTTTTGAAAAAGATCAAGCGTTATGCTTGTCATAATAGCATCTACCGCCAATTGCTTCTGCGATAAGTTATATTCAAAAATTGCCTCCAGAAGTTCCTGCTTGGAACCGAAATAGTAGGAAATCATCGCCAGGTTCACATCGGCAGCTTCGGCTATCTGCCTTACAGAGGTTTTGGTAAACCCCTGCTCCGCAAAAAGGTTTACCGCGGCCTGCATGATATGAATCTGTTTTTCGTTATACGTTTTCATCAGCATACTTTTTAGTTATGCGGCAATGCCGCAATTGCCTTCCAAAAACTTATTAGTATAAATTCTATAAATAAATGTGCAACCTTTAATCAAACGTTTGTTTAAAATTGCAAAAATAAAAAAATCAAACAAACGTTTAATTAATTTTTTAAAAAAATATTTTCCATATCTATCACGTCCAAACTATTTTTGGGGCAAACAGAAAGTTACGGAAGGCTACCGCAGCTCAGTTTATAACAATGATTTACATGCGCTCCGGCACACGAATGCCCAACAACGACATCGCCGACTTGATGGTATGTGCTGTAAGACTGGCGATTTTTAAGCGCAAGACTTTTTTATCGGCAGACTCGGCACTGCGTATAGAATGTGCAGTATAAAAACTATTGAACAACTTGGCAATATTGAACGCATAAATGGCCAGTAATGAGGGATTATGCTCCGTAGCGGCCTGCCTGAGCACGGTATCATATTGTTCTAACAGGATAATCAAATCCCGCTCCAACGGCAATAATGGGCTGTTCTCTACTACATTATTTTCAACACTTTCCTGACGAAGGATGGAGCGGATGCGGGCATGGGTATATTGCACAAAAGGCCCTGTAAAGCCGTGAAAATCTATACTTTCCTCGGGATTAAATATCATGCGCTTTTTAGGATCCACGCGCAGGAGGAAAAATTTTAATGCCCCAAGCGCAATGATATCGTAAAGCTCCTTCAATTCCGTTTCTGTAAAATCGTTCACCTTGCCAAGCTCCTCGGTTTTGGCAGCGGCCACCTTTACCAGTTCATCCACCAAATCATCGGCGTCCACCACTGTTCCCTCACGGGTTTTCATGCGCCCGTTAGGAAGTTCCACCATGCCATAGCTAAGGTGATAAATGCCCTCGGCATAAGGTTTACCCAGTTTTTGCAGGATTAGTTTCAGCACTTTCATGTGATAATTTTGCTCATCGGCAATCACATAAATGCTCTGGTCATACGGAAAGTCTTTATACTTTTCATCGGCAAGGCCAAGATCTTGTGTGATGTAAACAAACGTGCCGTCCTTGCGCAATACAAGCTTTTCATCAAGCCCTTCAGCGGTGAGGTCTATCCATACACTGCCATCTTCTTTTTTGAAGAATACGCCTTTTTGCAACCCCTCGTCAACCAGAGATTTTCCAAAGAGATAGGTTTGGCTTTCATAGTACCGGATATCGAAATCACTGCCCACTCTTTTATACGTCACTTCAAAACCATCATATACCCAACTGTTCATTTTCTTCCACAACGCGATAACCTCTGGATTCCCATTTTCCCAGTCTACCAGCATTTGCTGCGCCGCTTTCATGATGGGCGCGTTCTTTTCCGCCTCTTCCTTACTCATTCCCTGTTGCATCAGCTCAGCTACTTGTTCTTTATGCTTTACGCCAAACAGCACGTAATAATCGCCTACCAAGTGGTCACCTTTGATACCCGTGGATTCGGGCGTAGCACCATTGCCGAACTGCAACCAGGACACCATTGACTTGCAGATATGTATGCCCCTGTCGTTGGAAATAGAACATTTCTTTACCTCACAACCCCGTGCTTTTAATATCTCCGCGATAGACCAACCCAAAAAATTATTCCGCAAATGCCCAAGGTGCAAAGGTTTATTCGTATTGGGGGAGGAATATTCCACCATCACCTTCTCGGCTTGTGCCGTATTTTTTTTGCCAGAAGGTGCGGCAAAGTTTTCCGCTAAAAACTGCTGCCAAAAAGCATCAGCAATAGTCAGGTTCAGAAAACCTTTGATAACATTATATTTTGTTACAAGACCGTTGCTCTCGGCAACGAGTTTATCGCCAATCTCCTGCCCGATTTCCTCGGGCTTTTTCCTCAAATCCTTGACAAAGGAAAATAATACCAACGTGTAATCCCCCTCAAACTCGGGCTTGGTCTGGCTGATCGTCAACACATCGTCATTCCATTGCCGGCCGGTATATAACTGATTTAAAACATTTATGACAACAGGCTTTAAAACCTCTACTATGCTCATCTTGATTTGTTTTGGTGCAAATGTAGGGCAATGCCCGATTGTTAGCAAAAGCAATCACCATTGAAAAGCATAGATCACGGAATGAAATTCATTTCCTGAAACCTTTATATAAAAAAACCGGCCCTCTCGGGGCCGGCAGGACAGGTTCCATGGGGTACGGATTACCTGCCTAATCCTATATTATACGCTACACCTACGCCAATACTCCCGGCACTGAACTTTTGAGAATCATTGCCGACCTTTACTTTACCATCACTGCCCGTAAACACTTTCGCATAATGGGCAAAGAAGTTCCAGTGACGGTTATGATAACCGATCTCCGGCTTTAAATAAAAACCACCTGTTGGCATTTCTGCATTGTACGATCCTGAAGTCGTTACGTTTTCCTTGCCCGTGATGAAACCATATCCCAAATCAGTACCTACATAAACTCCCTTGCTCTGCGGATAATAGCGTACCAATGCGGCTACTGGCACCACACCAAAATCATTGTTATCCAACTTTACACCGCCCACGGTATTTTTCTGTCCGATAAAGTGACTATATCCAGTGGCAATACCCACTCCCAAATGACGCGTTACCAAATTTTGATAGGCAACACCCACGCCAATATTTGCAGCAGCATTGTTAGAAGGCACGGCCACGCCACCCAACGCTTCTACTTTCAGTGTGTTCTTCATGCTCACATATTGCGCATGAGCATATCCATTTGCCACCATTAAAACTGCGCCAAGCGCCAGCATTTTCAAACTTACTTTTTTCATATTCTATACAACATTTTAATTCACCTCTATTACCCAAACGCTGTGCCAAAAACATACAAACCGTTCTAATAAGAAGTACTCAATATCCTTTTATCGCCCGCAGTACTTCCCGCTTGCCTGGTGGCCCAGGCAGTTTTTCCACTAAAAACCCCGCCTCCATCAGTGCTTTGCGAACCATAGATTTAGAGCAATAGGTAGTGAGCACACCGCCGTTTTTCAGTGCGTTAAAGAGTTTGTTAAAAATATCCACTTTCCATAGTT
This sequence comes from Niabella sp., assembly GCA_047601605.1. Taxonomy (GTDB): domain Bacteria; phylum Bacteroidota; class Bacteroidia; order Chitinophagales; family Chitinophagaceae; genus Niabella. Next base: position 89,957 of record JASGIU010000001.1, on the reverse strand, counting down.
CCGGCTGGTCATTGGGCGCAAAGGCGTCAAAAAATATTAAATTATAAGATTGTGAAAAATGATAATCCAATAAAGAAGTTTTTTGTTTTTCGATAGTAAAAAACGGATGCAATTCAGTAACGTTATCCCACCTTGCCGCGATGAGCTGGCGATAAAGTGTTTCTTCCCGCAGCTTTTCCCCGTAATTTATCTGTGCTGCAAACATTTCACTTAACGGATAAAGGTCAATGGCAGTATAATGTATAGGCACCTTTACATCTCTCGCTTTTATCGCGGCAAGCAAAGCATTTAATCCCGTACCAAAGCCCATTTCAAAAATGCGCAATGTACCATCTGGCTTTTGGGCGAGTAAATATTCAAGCCCATATTCGATAAACACTTTTTGTGATTCCTGCACGGCACCATGTGTTGAATGAAAGGTAATACCGCTTTGCGGAAATATGATAGAATGGCTTCCATCCTCTGTAACAATGACCCGCGGGTCGGCGAATAGATGCTCCATAACTGAGAGGTAAATACTTTTAAATAAAGAAAATGGGCAAGTTAGCTATCAATTCTATAAAAGATAAAGCCGCGCAAAATGCACGGCTTTTATTGATGTGGAGAATACCGGAGTCGAACCGGTGACCTCTTGCATGCCATGCAAGCGCTCTAGCCAACTGAGCTAATTCCCCAAACGGAGCGCAAAGATATACAGTTTTACACAATAAAACACAAACGCATTACTGTTTTTTTGAAGATTTGTCCGGCAGGTTTGTTTTCCTAAGCTTTTGTGCAAAAGCATGTAAAGTATCGGCAGCCTTGTCACTAAAATTGGAAGCAATCAGGTAAGTGGAGATGCGCCTGACGACTACAGGTATCACGAGCCTGCCTAAAAAACCTGTTCTTTTCAGCAATAATTTGCCAAACAGAAAATCCGTCAATCGTGATACGCCAAAAGAAATAAGAGGATTCTGTCTCTCCGAATTAAATATAGCCTTGGTAGTACCTGCCACCTGTGCAATAGGATTAAATGCCTGCTTTACACTATCCACCCCCTCGCCAATATGCGCTTTACGCAACCGGATATTTTTTTTCAGCCGCTCTTTTTCGGCCACCAAATCATTATAATTCTTAATTACTTGCATAATCTATCAATCATAAAGGTTTTCTATAATGATGTTCCGTATAAACGGTTGGATAACTTTCTTTTTAAGCAGGAATATCAACAGCAATATGATAAGTAATCCACCCGCCACTATAAAGAAACCCCACATCGGGTTGCCCAACGCCTGGCCTATCCAATAACTGAGTGCCATGCCTATAAAAAGCGCAATAAAAAACAAAAGGGCTATCGTTACCGCCATGATGCTGAGCACCGCGCCCAGTTTACTGGTTTTTTCCACGACATTTACCATGGCAAGCTTATAGTAGTCTTTCGCGATTTCCTCCACGTCCTCGACTACATCCTGTACTTTGTCTTTAATCTCAAACATAAAATTAAAGTCGTTTGGTTAATTAAACTTTTTTGTCCTTTCAAATGACTACACGCTCAAGCGCCCTCATATTTTTAATTGCGCTCTGTTAAAACGCGACGTCACCTCAAAGATACCATATATTCCACAGCCTATAAAGTAATCATCCCCTATTCTGCAAATCACTGCTTAAACTAATAAAAATAAAAAAGGCTGTTCAAACTTTATAATGAACGCCGTTTTTGCATCTTACGTTCAATATAGATTCGAACAACCTTTATATAGGATTTTAAGCGACCTAACTCAAATTGTCCGCTAATTTACCAGACTTTTCAGCAAGGTCTTCCTTAAAATTTTCATACTCATCCTCTGCTTTGCTGCGGAATTTGTTATACCTGCTTTTGGCTTTTTCAACAGCCTTATGCTTCATGTCGGAAAAGTTTTCCTTGCCGGAAGCAATGAGACTGCCCAAAGAATCGGCCCAATCCTGGGTAGTATGTTTAATTTTCTTACGGGTTTTCTTGCCTTCATCCGTGTAGAAAAGCAGCCCTATAGCTACACCTGCGGCGGCGGCCCCCAAAATGCCTAATAATATTTTATTTCTGTCTTTCATAATGATTGATTTTAAGTGTTTAATAAAAACTTATACATCTATAATTATACAAAAAACCGTACCAAAAAAATACCGTATCTGAATTAATTTCTTAAAATTATCAAAATTAGTCACCCAGTTCGGTAACTTCTTTCTTCAACCACCGTTTTACGGCCTCGGTTGTGACGGATTTTGGTCTTTCGAGCGGCATATTCAGCACGCGATCCCAACACAGGCTGGACAGTACGCCCAGCGCGCGGCTCACGGCAAACAGCACGGTGTAATATTCATATTCTACCATGCCATAATGCACCAGTAGCGCACCGCTGTGCGAATCCACGTTTGGCCAGGGATTTTTTACCTTGCCCAATGATTCGAGTATCGGAGGCACCACTTCATAAAGCCTCCACACGGTATTCACGAGCGGGTCATCGGGCATGTGCCTTTTACCAAAATCCATCTGCGCGGTAAACCGCGGGTCGGTTTTGCGCAATACGGCATGTCCGTATCCAGGCACCACTTTGCCTTCGGCGATGGTCTTCTTTACGTACTCCTCAATCTGTTCCTTGGTTGGCTCGCTGGTTTCCAACTCTTCCTCCATGTCATATATCCACTTGATAACTTCCTGATTGGCTAATCCGTGCAACGGGCCGGCAAGACCATTCATACCTGCCGCATAACTCAGGTACGGGTCGCTAAGCGCAGAACCTACTAAATGCGTCGTATGCGCAGAAACGTTCCCCCCCTCATGGTCGGCGTGGATAACCATATACAGACGCATGAGTTCCTTGAATTCCTCACTCTCATAGCCAAGCATATGGGCAAAGTTACCTGCCCAGTCAAGCAGGCCATCCGGTTGCAAATCCTTGCCATGCTTGTATTTTCGGCGATACACATACGCCGCAACACGTGGGATGCGGGCTATCAGGTCAAGCGTATCCTCAAATGTTGCCTGCCAGTAATCTTTTTTGGAAAGTTGCCCTTCGGCATATCCTTTGGCGAAATGGCTTTCGTTCTGCAAAGCCATGATGCCCACTACGAACATCGTCATAGGGTGGGTTTCCTTGGGCAATGCGCGCATGGTCTCAAAAACATAGGTAGGCACGTGGCTGCGCCTTTGCAATACCGAGCTTAAATGTTCCACATCCTCTTCGGTGGGCATTTCCCCCACGAGCATCAGGTAAAAAAGACCTTCGGGCAAAGGTTCATTGCCGCCTCTTGCCTTGGGAAGTTTTTCCCTCAGTTCGGTGATCGTATGCCCCCTGAACCGGATACCTTCCTGAGCATCCAGCAAAGATGTTTCCGTAACAAGCGCCGTTATACCGCGCATACCCTGATATATCTGGGCCAATTTTACGTCACCGATAACGGTTTCACCATGTTCCTTGACAATTGATTTAATTTCTTCTCCCAATATGTCCGCCTGCGCCTTAAATGCCTTCTTTAGCTTTTCCATATAAACCGTTTAAATAATAACTTATAAAATACATAAAATACCAAAGACAATATTCTATTCATCTTCGGCAAATAATCGTGGTAAATATACCATAATAAATTTATTTACATAGGCTCACCACACACTTGTACTAAAAAACAACAGAAAAATTTTCTTTTTGTTTTGAGAAAAATAAAGATGATAAAACCGGGGACATTCACCCCGCTTAACACAATCTGTTATTTGGGTGCTTTGCGGTAAAGATATAGCGCCACGAAAGTGAAAATGATATTGGGCGTCCATGCGGCTAACAAGGGCGGAAAATTCCCTTTGGTTGAAAACACTGTGGAGAATCTGTCCGAAATAATAAAGACGGCAGCAATAATAATGCCCAGTGCCAGGTGCATCCCACTGCCCCCGCGCGTTTTGCGGCTGGAAACCACCGCCCCTATAAACGTGAGCAACAGCACCGTCGCGGCGGTGGCCGTGCGGCGGTAAGCCTCTACTTTCAACGCATTCAACCCTTCCGTGCCGCGCAGCTCCTCGCGCTTGATGAAACGGGTTAATTCAGGCGTCGTTAATTTATCCTTCAGGTATTCGTCACGGATAAGTTCCTGATGTGAGATTTTAAGCACCACTACCTTTTCAGGCGACATGACCACCCGCTCGCCAAGACTATCAACCGTGCGCTCCACCACCTGCTGCGCCTTCCATTTCCTCGTGGCCGTGTCCCATTTTATGGACTGCGCGCGGAGATTGTACACCACCTTTCCGTTCTTCACCCTGTCCATGAAAAACATGCCACTGGATTGCGTTTCGGCATTATAGTTTTTGATACCGATATAGGTGCTGCTATCAATACGTTTATAAAAACAGTTGTAACAATTCGACTCCTGCCTGTTTTTTAGCGGGTCATTTTTGTCCAGATAGTTTGCCTTAAAGTCACTTTGAATTTTGGTGGTCTTTGGCACAACATATCGCTGTCCCAAAAACAGTACGAGCGACAAAAAAATACCACCTATAAAATAAGGCCGTAAAAAACGGTTATAGCTCGTGCCACTGGCCAGTATGGCAATTACCTCGGAACGGAGCGCCATCTTGCTGGTAAAGAAAATCACGGCGATAAACACAAATAAGGGGAAAAGCAAACTCCATATCCACGGCACGAAACCGATATAGTACTGCGTGGCAATCTCCCAACCGGACAGGCCCGTCTTTACAAAATCATCGGTTTTTTCGCTGGTGTCAATGGCCACGGCTATCACCGTGAACAGCAACATGCAAAAAACAAAAGAAACCAATAGGTTCTTTAATATGTACCAATCCAGTTTTTTAATCATAAATAATCTGCCAAAAATAGCGCAAAATTCAGGGATTTTCAGAAGGTGCAGGACATTTTTCAGAGAACATTATCATCTGTGCTATACCAATCATTCCCCATCCGCTTCAAACTGCATTTTGACCATCTGCCAAAACTCATCGAGGCGGATGATATTATCTTTCAGGAAACTAATGATTTCCGGCCACTGTTGCATGTCCATCACGTTTACATCTTCTGTCGAAGTATAAATCTTGCTGACGGGCAAGCCATGTTCGTCATAAAAGTTTTGCGCCCACTGCCAACCGGGCAATACCATATCGTTGAAAACAGTTTCCATAGCCTTCAATTTAGCATACAGCTCATTCCGTCTACCCTCCGGCGCGTTAATCTCCACAGACACCGATGCCGACTTGTTACCCGCATCCATCCTGAAATAAATATGCTTAATACCTGTTTTGTAATTCACCCAATTAACCACCTCGCCGTTCGCATTGGGTATGGGCTTCATGTATTGGCCAAAAGCTGTCCAAAACGCTTTCCTGATGGCCGATGCTTCTGCTCTGGAATACATATCCGATTGGGTTGGAGATTCGAGAAATTTAAGAGATGGGAACTTTACAAAAATTACCGTTTATGGCTATTGCGCCACCGTGCGGCGATATCTCTTGAAAAGGCTTTGCCAGCGCAGGCGTAGCACGCCGAGTATGCCCTCTTTCACGATGCCTTTGTTCATTTTCGATTTTCCCTTTGTCCTGTCCTGAAAAGTAATGGGCACTTCCTTTATTTTGAAACCCAGTTTCCAGGCTGCAAATTTCATTTCTATCTGAAAAGCGTAGCCTACAAAAAATATTTTATCCAGATTGATGGCACTCAACACCTTTGCTGTGTAACAAACAAAACCCGCGGTAGGGTCTTTCACGGGCATCCATGTAATGATGCGGGTGTACATGGACGCTCCTTTGGACAAAGCGATACGGTCGGCGGGCCAGTTTACCACGCCGCCGCCTTTTACATAGCGGCTTCCCACGGCAAGGTCTGCCCCTTCCTGCGCGCAGGCTTTCCACAGACGCACCAAATCTTTGGGATTGTGGGAAAAATCCGCATCCATTTCAAAAATATATTGATATCCCCTCGCCAAACACCATTTAAATCCATGTATATAAGCCGTGCCAAGACCGAGCTTACCCTTTCGCTCTTCCAAAAAGAGTTTGCCTGCATAAACAGGCTGCATTTCTTTTACTATATCGGCTGTTCCGTCCGGTGAACCGTCATCTATGATAAGCACGTGAAAAGGCTCTTCCAACTCAAACACCGCCCTTATAATGCTGGCTACATTATCTTTTTCATTATAAGTCGGTATTATTACTATCTTGTCCACAAAGAAGTTGGTCGTTTATCTTTTAGGCTTTTATCAACCCGCAGAAAAGGATATTGATAAAAGATTTTTAACGTTTCAATTTTGTGCGCGTAAATATTTCGGTGAGTTTTTGCTTGGTGTGCTGCGGAAAATCGCCGCGCATCATCCAGTCATAATATTGCGGCTCTGCCTTTAGCACATCAGCCACGGGTTTGCCTTTATATTTACCAAAGTTGAAGACCTCCACGCCGTTGTCCATTACAAAGCGGCGGGCAAAATCAACGATAACGTCTTCGCCTATCACTTTATTGATAGATTCGATAGTGCTGCCCAACTCGGGATAACGCTCCAACTGGGCAACCAGAATTTCGTGTGTGGCCGAGGCGTCCACTTCTGCGGAGTGCGCGCCTTCGAGCGTTTTATTGCAATAAAACCTGTATGCTGCGGACAAAGTACGCTGTTCCATTTTATGGAAAATATTCTGTACGTCAACCAGTTTTCGCCCTTTCATGTCAAAAGCCACTCCTGCGCGCAAAAATTCCTCTACCAACAGTGGCACATCAAAGCGGTTGGAATTATATCCGCCTAAATCGCACCCGTCCAGTATCTGCTTTAATTCTTGCGCCACCTGTGCGAAAGTGGGCGCGTCCTTTACCATATCATCCGTAATGCCGTGCACATCACTGGATGCCTTTGGAATGGGCATCTCAGGGTTTATCAATTTACGTTTCACACTTTTGCTCCCATCGGGCAAAATCTTCACGATAGCTATCTCCACGATTCTGTCAGAACCCAGGTTAACACCCGTGGTTTCCAAATCAATAAAGGCCAATGGCTTGGTTATCTGCAACATTTCAAATTAATTAAAGGGGCTAAGATAAATGTTTTTGATTTATGATGACTGATTTATGATAAGCGGTTACAGAAGTGGGCATAAACTGCCCGAGGTTGAAACACTCATGTTTTACTATTTTTGAATATGCCCTCTACCCATTGATACGCCAAATCCTAATACGACTAACAAGGATTTTTCGAGAACCTCAATCATTCACCGCCGCACACAACTATTATATAATTATGGCTCGATGAACACTTTTTTGCCGGAAAGCGCGGAGAGGGAATCTTTTACACGCGTGGTATCGGCACCTGCCCTGGGCAGCAACATAAATATTTTATACGTAACGGAATCCGCTGTTTCCAATTGTACGGGCCAATCAATTTTCTTCAATTGGGCATACCTTTTTTCGGCACGCATCCTGTTGCAAATTTCCAGCACGTATTTATAATCATTAGAAGAAGACGCTGTAGTAGTTTTCACCGCAACAGAAGAATCCTGTAAAGGCAGCGCGGATGTCGTATCAGAAGGAGTGATATTTTCTTGTCCTACTTCCGTTCCCGTCTGTTGTTTATCAGCTTTCAGATAAAACCAAATGGTAAAGGCGATGGCCAATACTGACAATATGGCGATAATAATAGCGGGCTTGTTATTGTTCCGGCGGCGGGACGTGTCTATATATGTCTGGGGAACTTTTACCTTTTCGTTCGCCGCGGCCTTGGATTTCTTTTCTTTTAGACCAATTCCGGAGTAAGGCGTGAACAGATAGCCTTCTCCGCGCGGTTTTTTAGTTAAAGTGCCGATGCCTTCTATCAGATAAGGCTTACCAGAACTCAGATAATCCAGCATCCCTTTTAGCTGTGAGTCAAGGTCAGAGGCAATCAGCACGCGCATCTTACCTGTATCACTGGCCACAAAGTCTATCAGTTCTTCGCTAAAAGCCTTTACTTCTTTCTCCTCAAAAACAATATCCGGACGAAAGTCAGTTTTGATATCATCTGCTGCATCGGGGTCAAAATTCCCTGCCGAGGTAAAAATACCCAAACCAGGGATTTGCAGTTCCTTGTGAATACCCAGGTATTTGATTAAAGAAGGCGCCAGTTTCACACAATTAATTTTTACGTAGTTGCAATATTAAATGTTTTATGCTGAATCAACAAGCTATATACCTATTTAATTATTAATTTTGCAACATGTCATACACGGCAGAGGAAGAAGATTTCCTGAAATACTGGGAAAAGGCACGCACCGATAAGCACAAAATATTAAGGCGGACAGGACTTGCCACGCTGCCCATAGCCCTGCTTATCGTCATAGCTATACTAAGCAATTTTTTCAGCGGTTGGTATAAGCGTGCCACGATGGTTGCCAATGCCAACCCCTCCCTTTTAATAATTTTATTAATTTCTTCCCTGTTGATTGTAGCGTTTTTCATCATATTCTCGTCTTACCATAAGTGGGATGTCAACGAGAACCCGATATCAGGAGCTTTTGTCCCGTAAAAAATGATTTTATAACTATTTAACTAAAAACAAAAAAAACAATGCACATGAAAAAGTTTTTAATCCTTGCCCTCGCCGCTGCTTCGGTTGTGACCTATGTAGGATGTAATAAAAGTACTAATAATACACCTCCTTGCACTTCCCATACTTTAGAACAGGACAGAGTTTCTATTGATTCATTTAAAAATGCAACAGGAGCAAGCTATCTTGAATTTAAATCAGATTATTATTGCTATATCGGCGTTGCCGACCCAGGAACAGGCAGTAAAGCCGCAGCAGATTCGTTAATAGCATTTAAACGTACTATCAGCACATTTTATGGAAACTCACAGATATCTGTAACGAGCGATAGTGTTTACCGTAACGATGGGCGTGATCTACGCGCTTCTGACCTTCAGGGAACTACTGACGGTATATACCGTTATTTCATAAACAATGTAAACGAAGGCGGAACTGTACGCATTATTTATCCTTCCAGCGCTAATTCATTGGGCGCATACGGATGTCAACAGTTAACAACAAATGACGGAAAGAATATTCCGGCTTATTCTCAAGTCATTGTTGACCTCAAACTTACATCCGTTAAAAAGGGGTCTTAATATTGGCTTTCAGACAATAATATTATACTAAAATCTTTTGCTTTAAAGCCCGATTTATTTCGGGCTTTTTTGTGCACGTTTATCAAACTGAAGGCTATTCACTTATTTTTGCCACATAAAATCACAATATGAGCTATGAACCCATATCGGTATTCGATATGCTAAAAATAGGCATCGGCCCGTCCAGTTCGCACACCCTCGGCCCCTGGCGAGCGGCGGAACGTTTCGTGCAAGAGCTAAAAGCTGCCGACAAGCTCCGAGAGGTCACCTCTATACAGATATTCCTATACGGTTCACTGGCTAAAACGGGCAAAGGACACGGTACCGACATTGCCGTGCAATTAGGGCTGAGCGGTGAAGACCCCGTTACCTGCGAGGTAGCCACCCTGCATGACAAAATCGCCCGTATTGCCAATCAGCAAACAATCATGCTGGGCGGCGCGCACGAAGTGGTTTTCAACCCGGCAGAAGATATCGTTTTCCTGATGAACGAAATGCTGCCCTATCACTCCAACGCGCTAAGCTTTTTGGCAACACTGCGTACGGGAGAAAATATCGCCGGTACTTATTATTCCATCGGCGGTGGCTTTGTGAAAAAAGAAGGTGAGGACAATGCAAAAGCCTCGCAATCGGTGCATCTCCCCTTTCCCATCAACAACGCAAAAGACCTGCTTCAATGGTGCATCAAGACAGGACTTTCCATTGCCGACATCGTAAACGAGAATGAACAGGCCTGGCGTCCGGAAGCCGAGACCCGCGAAGGACTCCTAAGGATATGGCAGGTGATGAAGGAATGTATCTATCGGGGTTGCCATCGCCCCGGCATTTTGCCCGGAGGGCTGGATGTGCATCGCCGCGCACCCATCCTGCACGAAAAACTTATCGGCGACAACATTTATCATAACTACGAAGAATGGATTGATTGTATCCGCAACACCAGCAAAACATTCACCCAAACACTGGATTGGATAAGCTGTTTCGCTCTCGCCGTCAACGAAGAAAATGCTTCTTTTGGCCGCGTGGTCACGGCTCCCACCAATGGTGCTTCAGGCGTTATACCCGCCGTGCTGCAATATTATGTAATCTTCCATGATGCGAACGAGGATAATAAAATCACCAACTTTTTGATGACAGCCTCTGAAATCGGAAGCATTTTTAAAAAAGAAGCGACCATTTCCGCCGCAATGGGCGGCTGCCAGGCAGAAATCGGCGTATCTTCGTCCATGGCCGCGGCCGCACTCACCGAGTCACTCGGAGGCACGCAACGACAGGCACTCATGGCCGCCGAGATAGCCATGGAGCATCACCTCGGCATGACCTGCGACCCTATTGGCGGGCTGGTGCAGGTGCCTTGCATTGAACGCAACACGATGGGTGCCATCAAAGCCATTACCGCTTCGCAATTGGCCCTGCAAAGCACACCGGATTTTGCCCGTGTGTCACTTGACGATGTGGTCAAGACCATGTGGGACACGGCGCAGGACATGAATTTCAAATACAAGGAAACCGCAGACGGCGGCCTCGCCATCCACGTGCCGTTAAGCTTAGCGGAATGTTAAGGCAAACATAGATACTATAATACATTTATAACACTTAATTAATCTATCATCGTCAATGACAAGACAAGAACTTATACAACAGATACAGCAAAAAAAAACATACCTCTGCGTGGGGCTGGACACGGATATTGATAAAATACCTGCCCACCTGCACCAACAGGACGACCCGGTTTTTGCTTTCAACAAAGCGATTATTGATGCGACCAAAGCGTATTGTGTGTGCTACAAAGTCAACACCGCTTTTTATGAATCATTGGGTGCAGACGGCTGGCTGTCCATGCAAAAAACCATCGAATACATCGGCAACGAACATCTTAAAATAGCCGATGCCAAGCGCGGCGACATCGGCAACACATCGCACCAATATGCGAAGGCTTTTTTTGAAACCCTGCCTTTCGATGCCATCACGGTGGCGCCTTATATGGGTCAGGATAGCCTGCAACCATTTTTGAACTATACCAACAAATGGACAATCGTGTTAGGACTTACGTCAAACAAAGGAGCTGCCGACTTTGAACTGCAACCCTGCGGCGAGGAACTTCTGTACGAAAAAGTGCTTAAAACCATCTCGGGATGGGGCTCTACCGATAACCTGATGTTTGTGGTGGGTGCTACGCAGCCGGATTGGTTCACCAAAATCCGCGAACTGATTCCCGACCACTTTTTATTAGTACCTGGCGTGGGAAGTCAGGGCGGCAGTTTGAAAGACATTTCCGAAAAAGCGATGAACAAGGATTGCGGCCTATTGGTAAACGTCAGCCGTGATATTATTTATGCTTCCTCTGGTGAAGACTTTGCAGAAGTGGCAGGCCAGAAGGCAAAGATGTACCAACAAGAAATGAAGTCGTTTTTGTAAAGAAGTGCTTGCAATATTTTTAATTTTCATTCATCAACGACAAGTAAAAGATAAAGAATGCGCATATACCTGATTGGTTTTATGGGAGCGGGCAAAACACATTGGGGCAAAAAGCTGGCACATGCGCTGGAGCTACCTTTTTTTGACCTTGACGAACTCATTGTGTCCATGGAAGAAAAAACCGTGACGGAAATTTTTGACGAACACGGAGAGGAATATTTTCGCACCAAGGAAAAAGAAGTGTTGGAATGGGTGACACAAACGCATCCCGAAATGGTGCTTTCTTGCGGCGGCGGCACGCCCTGTTTTTTCAATAACATCGCTTACATGAACACACACGGCACAACCGTATGGCTCAATACGCCGACAGAAATATTGTTAGGTAGGTTGCGCCAGCAAAAAGCCAACAGACCGCTGTTGAAAAACCTCGACGACGAACAATTACGCACCTACATTGTTAAGAAAACCGCGGACAGGAGGATTTTTTATGAGCAATCCCAACTGCGCGTGGGCGAGCAGGAACTGACAATCGAAGACTTTATCAAAAAAATCAGACATGCATAAATTATTCATGACAATCGGGGCGGCCATGGGTGGCTTGGGCGTAATGCTTGGGGCGTTCGGCGCACACAAACTCAAATCCATTGCACCGGACGCTGTACCCACTTTTCAAACAGGCGTACAATATCAAATGTACCACGCCTTGGCGCTGATTGCGTTGGCTATCGTGTTCGATAAACTTTCTATAAAATGGGCTGGCTGGGCAGGCACCTCTTTCATTACGGGCATCGTGCTGTTTTCGAGTTCTCTTTATGCACTCGCCTTCTTAAAGGCCACGGGCAAAGTAGGGCTTGGTGGCTTGGGTATCATCACACCTATCGGCGGACTTTTCTTCATCGCCGGATGGCTGTTCCTGATATTCGCCATCAAAAAATAATCGGCTGATAGATTGTCAACAATAGACCATCATCGGTCGTATGGACAATCCCAATTCATTTATTTTACTTTTATCAACTCCACCTCGAAAATCAGTGCCGACCCGGCAGGGATTGCGGACAAATCGCGGGTGCCGTACCCTAACTGATACGGGATGTAAAATTTATATTTAGCGCCTTCGGACATCAGTTGCAAACCTTCTGTCCATCCCTTAATCACGTTGCCCACTGCTATGGTAAGCGGTTCCCCACGGTCATAAGAATTATCGAACTCCGTGCTGTTTATCAACGAACCTTTATAATGGCAAACCACGGTATCGGTTACCGAAGGTTTCTTGCCCGTACCTTCCCGCAATACCTCATATTGCAGGCCGCTGGGCGTCACCGTCACACCGGGACGGGTTTTGTTCTTTTCTAAAAAGGATTCTCCTTCTTTGATATCTTTTTGGGATTTTTCTTCTTTGTCTTTTTGAACATATGCCATAAATATTTCCTGCGCCTGACTTTCTTCAAAAATGACGCGCTTGTCTGCAAAAGCATCTTCCACGGCCTTTGCAATCAATTTGCTGTTCAGGTTCGGGAATCCCTTCTTCATGCCGTTGGCGATGGTAAAGCCGATGGCATAACTGGCAGAATCCTTCAGGTTCTGGAGGATAAGCGTATCTTTTTTTACCACAACAGGTGCGGGCTTTTTAGGAGAAGTAACCTTTTTATTTCCCGTTTGCGCAGAAACAACGGTCACGAACATACAAGCTGTAACAAATAGTAAAATTTTCATATTAAAGTCAATATTATAAAATGGAAAAACGGGCATTTTTTAATCAATGCCCGTTTGTTTTATAGAAAACCGATTAATGTTTGCTTTTTACCGGATGTGCCTCTTCTGGCTTTTTATTTTTGCGGATACCGCCCTTCAGGTCAACCAGTACCGGAACACCCACGAACATGGTTGAGTAAATACCCGTAATCACACCGATTAACATCGCGAATGCAAAACCGCGTGTTACCTCTCCTCCAAAAATGAACAGGATAAGGATGGTCAGGAACACCGTGAGCGACGTCATGATGGTACGGCTCAGTGTTTCATTAATAGCCTTGTTCACCAGAGTCTTTTGATCCATGTCCGGATAGTTACGCGAATCCTCACGGATACGGTCAAAGATTACCACGGTATCGTTCATCGAAAAACCTAACACCGTCAAAATTGCCGCAATAAAGTGCTGGTCAATTTCAAGCGGGAACGGAACGATATTCCGGGCAAACGAGAACACAATCAAAGTCACTAAACCATCATGTACCAACGCGAAAATAGTACCCAAGGAATAACGCCAGTTGCGGAACCGAAGGAAGATATAGATAAAGATTGCCGCCAACGCGATGAGCGTAGCCCTCAAAGCTCCTTTTTTCAAGTCATCGGAGATCGTAGGCAGAACCTTTTTACTACCCTGGTTATATTTTGTATCAAAATCCTGGAAAGTAGTATTCTCCGGCAGATACTTTTTAAGGCCTGTAAACAATTTGGTAGCCACCAATGAGTCAGCCAAATCAGCATTCGGCTCGCGTATCAGGTAAGAGGTCGTGATGTCCAAAGAACTTTCATCGTTCACGGTTTTAATGATAGGGTTTTCCCCGTCAAAAACACCTTTTAAATCATCGCGCACCTGTTCCACATTTACCTTCTTGTCAAAGTTGATGCGATAGCTACGGCCACCTTCAAATTCAACACCATAATCGAAGCCATTGAAGATTGTTCCAATACCTAATATCACGACGATTATTGATATAACATAAGCCGTTTTTCTAAATTCAATGAACTTAAAATGTGTTTTCTTCTCGATAGAGTTGCTAATCTTACTGAAATAGTTAAGATGCCTTTTCTTGCTCGTGAACCAATCCGATACCCAACGGCTAACCAAAATACCACAGAACAAGGACAGGAATAGACCCAAAATCTGGGTAGTTGCAAAGTTCTTCACCGGGCCGAGACCATAATAATACAGAATAAACGCTGTAAGCATGGTCGTAATGTGACCATCCAGCACGGGCGGCAACGAACGATGATAACCATCGTGTATCGCGGCCTGGTACCCTTTGCCTCGTCGGAGTTCCTCTTTGATACGTTCATATATAATTACGTTTGTATCCACGGCCATACCAATGGTCAATACCAAACCGGCAATACCGGGCGCCGTTAACGTAGCCCCAAGACCTGCCAATATACCGATAGTAAAGAGCAGGTTCAGTATCAAGGCAATATTCGCCACCCAACCACTCGTGTTATAATATATTAACATGAGGGCGAATATCACGAGGAAAGAAATCCCAAAGGATTTAAGACCGCCCTTGATGGCTTCTTCTCCCAAAGTTGGGCCCACCGTTTGCTCGTTCACGATTTTCGCAGGTGCAGGAAGTTTACCTATTTTAAGGATGTTTGCAAGGTCTTTCGCTTCCTCTGCAGTGAAACTACCCGAGATGCTTGACCTGCCCCCTTCAATGGCATCATTTACGACAGGTGCAGAATAAACAATATTATCCACCACGATGGCGATATGACGGCCTTTGTTGGCGCGGGTCATGTCAGCCCAAATCTTGGCACCGATAGCATTCATTTCCAACGAAACGGCTACTTTGCCGGATTGGTCATAGTCAGCCCTCGCATCTGTCACTGTTTCCCCTTCCAGTTTTGCTTTTTCGCGGCCAAAAGTCTTTATTGCGTGCAAGGGCACTACATTCGATTTCTTTTCAGGCGTGCCGTACATCCATGCAATCTCAGAGGGGAATTGCGCCCTGACAGCCTGTGTTTCAAGAATCTTCCTTACCTCGGCCGTATCTGTAATATGTACATAACCTACGATACCGTTATCAAACGGACGACCTTGCTGGTCAACAGAAAACATAATCCAACCAGCCAAATGCTTTTTGGCCTCTGCCTCCTGCGAGGTAGTGGCCTTTTTGTCCGTTGCAGGTTTGTTGTCCTTTGCAGCAAGTTGCTTTAATTGTTCGGCTAAACTACCCGTGTCCTTCTTAGCAGTTGCGGCATCACTTAATGCACTATCAGCCGTTTTTGCCGTATCTGTTTTTGCAACAGTTGAATCGCCAGCTTTCACCACGCCACTTGCTGTGGCAAAAGCCTCGTCGGCTTTTTGGATGTTCATCAATAATTCGGAAATATTGTACACTTCCCAAAACTGAAGGTTGGCAGAAGCCTGCAGGTTTTTCCGCACGCGATCCTTGTCCTGAAGCCCGGGCAATTCCACGTCAATAATTTCCTTGTCCCTATCGGCGTTGATGTTTGGCTGTGCCACACCGAACTGGTCTATACGATTTGTAATCAGACGCGCCGTGTTGTCAAAAGCAACGGTTGCCTGCTGCTTCAACACAGAAACAACTTTGGAGTCGCTGTCGGTTACTTTGATCAAATCCCGGTTGCCCACGGCAAACAAAGAGGCAAGACGCGTGTTGGGGCTTAACTTTTTAAATTCTTCCACAAACAGGTCTATGAAACTTGCATCGCTGTTCGCTTTTCGCTTGTCTGCATTTGTCAGTGCCTGCAAAAAATTAGGATCTTTGGAATTGCCAGACAATGTTTTGAGCAAGCCTGACATTTCCACTTCCATCGTTACGTTCATACCTCCTTGCAGGTCAAGACCAAGGTTCAGCTCTTCTTGCTTTGCTTTTTGATAACTGATGGCACCCGTGATGCCATAGGTGATGGTTTCGTCTTTTGTACTGTCTTTCAGGCGAGTCAACCTTTCACGATATACCTCGTCCAACTGGACTTGATACAATTCTTGCGAATCCTTGTTGTTTGGATACTTTTGGGCAGCAGTCGGAAAGTTAGTCTTGACGTAGTTGCTGGCAGCGGTTTCTAATTTTTTCTCATGATTCCGTACAAACCAAGTAAACGAAAGCTGGTAAACGGAATAAACGATTAGTAAGATTGTAAAAAATCTGACCAGACCTTTTAGTTGCATATCAATTGTTATTTTATACTTTTATTCGTCTAAATTTTTGAAGGCTGCAAAGATAAGGTTTTGCGTATAATTATAAATTATGGCAATCCCTTCAAGATTTTTTGAGGATAAAAAAGCATTTCCGGTGCAGAAATGGCATCCCGAAAACGATTTTTTACCCGAAATGCTACACAAAATCCAACACGGCATGCATCACCTCAGGCGAACGGTATATTTTCCGATGGCCCAATCCTTTGGTAAAGATGAACCGAACATTCGGGAAATGCTGCTGTTCTATTTCGTGCGCGTCCACCACAGGGGTCACGTCGTCTTCCTCATCATGTATCCATAATACGGGGCCTTTTATTTGCGGCAGGCATCTTTGCAGGCTAAACCATTCCGTCGGGCGACCGCTCATTTCCATGATGATATCATCAAAATATCCTCTGACCTGCTTGTTGCGGATGTGCATCCTGTCAAAATAAATCGGGAAAAGCCGCGCCGTGTTGGCCGCAGGGGCTATCAGCACCATTTTCACATCGGCATTGTCCGCCAGTTCCGCAACGGTCAGTCCAATGGCCAGCCCCCCGAACGAATGCCCGAAGAACACATCAAAACGTCCATAATGCTTTATCAACTCCTGCACAAAACCCGTATATATCAAAGCATTGATGCGCTTGCCCTCGCTGTACCCGTGCCCGGGCGCATCAAAAGCCACCACCTCGTAACCCTTTTCAACAAAGGCCGACACAAAATGGCTAAAATTAATGGCGTGCGAACTATACCCGTGCGCCACTAACAGACGCTTGCCCGCTCCTTTGTTCCAGCGGTACCCTTTCACCAACAACCCGTCATAACGAAACGACAAATGCTCTGCCTCCTCATACTGCTTATTGAGCGAATACTGCCGGTTGCCGAAGGTTGTACAAAAAACATCAAATGCACGCTCGGCAGTCTTTCTTTTGCTAAATAACGAAATCATGTTCAGTTCTGCCCTTGCACCTGCCAAGGCCAACCTTTCCTTAAACTTTTTCATGTAGGGCACAAAAATATCACAAGCCGGGGAAGATGGGATAAAAAATGTTGATTTTTACCACTATTGACCGTTCAAAAAGTATCAATTGCCTATTACCAATCAAACACGAAACGTCCGATTTTACACCTCCACCCTACCCTTTTCACAGCTATATGCCAAAGCGCACCTGAAAACATGTTTTTTATCAGTTTTTGATTTTTGTTATAGGATTATACTTCGTTTTGTATTTAACTTTAGGACATCTATTAAAATAAAAACTTGTCGTATGCAAACATTTGATCAAAAACACATCAAGAACGTTGCCTTTGTTGGCGCCCACGGTGCCGGCAAGACAACGCTTACGGAATGTATGTTGTTCGAAGCCGGCCTCCTGAACCGCCGTGGCACTATTGAAGAAAGCAATACCGTATCTGACTTTCACAAAATAGAAAAGGAAAAGCAGATGAGCATCTTCACCACACTGGTGCACACAGAATGGCGCAATTACAAGATAAATATACTGGACACGCCCGGGCTTGACGACTTCATCGGCGAAATAGTACAGGGCGTGAAAGCTGCGGACACCATCGTGATGGTCATCAATGCGCAGCAAGGTGTTGAACCGGGAACAGAAGTAATCGGCAATTATATCAACCGTTTCAGAAAACCGACTGTTTTTGCCATCAACCAAATTGACCATGCTTACGCAGACTTTGATAAATCATTTGCTTCGCTTAAAGAACATTTCGGCCAAAATGTGGTTCAGGTGCAATACCCTGTGCATCACGAAGGCCATATCGCGATCATTGACGTACTGAAAATGAAAATGTACGTATTTAAAGACGAAGGCGGCAAGCCGGATAAATTGCCCATACCGGATTCCGAAATTGAAAAAGCGAACAGCCTGCACAACGAACTGGTCGAAAAAGCTGCCGAAAACGAAGAATCGTTGATGGAAATCTTTTTTGACAAAGGCACCCTTACAGAAGACGAAATGCGCGAGGGCATCAAATCGGGAATGGCACAAGCTGCATTGTTCCCCGTGTTCTGCCTCTCTGCGCTCAAAAATATGGGCAGTGGCCGCCTGATGGGATTCATTGACAACGTGGCCCCGTCAGCCGTGGACAAACCGCCCTTCACCACTTCCAACGGCAAGGAACTGCGCTATGACCAATCATTGCCCACATCGGCGTTTGTGTTCAAAACACAGTATGAACCGAACATCGGAAAAATAAATTTTGTGAAAGTGATTACCGGGGAGCTTACCATTGGGCAAACGCTCATTGATGCTGTAACCGGAAAAGAGGAACATGTAAACAATATTTTCATCGTGGACGGTACCAAACGCAGCCCTGTAGAAAAATTAGTGGCAGGTGATATTGGCGCGCTCATCAAATTAAGAGAAGTGGAGACCAATACCACTTTGCACGATAAAGCGCTTGATGTGGTAATTATGCCGATGGAATTCCCGCAGGCCAAGCTGCGCAAGGCATTGTTTGCTGATAACAAAGCCGCCGAAGATAAGATGACCGAGGTAGTGAAAAAAATCACGTCTCAAGACCCGACCTACCATGTGGCATTCTCCAAAGAACTGAAACAGTGGGTACTTTCCTGTCAGGGAGACCTGCACCTATCCGTTTTTGACTATATGCTGAAAAACGATTACGGCATTGGTGCACATTATGAGGATGTGCGCGTGGCTTATCGTGAAACCATTCAGAAACCTGCTATTTCTTTCTATCGCCATAAAAAACAATCCGGCGGCGCAGGGCAGTTTGCCGAAGTGCGCATAAAGATAGAGCCCTATTACGACGGCATTGCCGAACCCGAAGGCTTCAGCCTGCGCGGCAAGGAGGAAATAGCTCTTGAATGGGGCGGCAAATTGGTATTTTATAACTGTATCGTGGGCGGCGTGATAGACCAGCGCTTTATCCCCTCGGTATTGAAAGGCATTTTGGAATCCATGAGCAATGGCCCGCTGAGCGGCAGTTATGTGCGCGACGTGCGCGTGATGCTCTTTGACGGCAAGATGCACCCGGTTGACTCCAACGATATTTCTTTCAAGATTGCCGGGGCGCGTGCCTTTAGCACCGCTGTACTGGATGCGCAACCCAAGCTGATGGAGCCGATAGACCAGCTTGAAATTTCCGTGCCGGAAGCACTGATGGGCGATGTGATGGGCGAACTGCAAACCCGCCGCGCCATGATTATGGGCATGGACTCCGTGGTCAACTATCAAAAGGTAACAGCCAAAATACCGCAACAGGAATTGTCGGGCTTTGCCAACAGCCTTCGCTCCCTTACGCAAGGCAGGGGCACGTTCACTTCCTCCTTTGACGGGTTTATGCCGGTAGCGGCCAACCTGCAGGAAGAAATTGTGCAAAAGCACCGCAAAGAAGTAGAAGCAGAAGTATAACCATTATAATCCTTTCATGACAAAATGGGCTTTGCTGAAGGGCAGGCCCATTTTTTATGCTGACCGACTAATCAAGCATGAGCGCGCGAAAGATTCTTATCAAGCATATTCAATATCAAAACTTCAAATCATTATTTAGTATTCATTTATCCAACCTGCCTTTCATTTCCCATGAATATTTATTACTGTTTTTTGCCATGGGGAACTTCCATAAAAAAAAATCATTTATTCTCTGTGTATTTTATAAATGAAGAATTTCATGTACGTTTCTTTTTTATATTCATCTACTTCGGCTTATTTTTGTGGCTTTGCAGAACCTGCACTGCAGCTATTGCTAAAGGTTCTCTTTAATATAGGACAACAAAATGGCGAGATTATCTTTTCAGCATATTGCAACCGATGGCGCGGCACGCGCAGGCTTTATCACCAC
This sequence comes from Niabella sp., assembly GCA_047601605.1. Lineage (GTDB taxonomy): Bacteria > Bacteroidota > Bacteroidia > Chitinophagales > Chitinophagaceae > Niabella. The sequence goes on along the minus strand of JASGIU010000001.1, from coordinate 69,698 downwards.
TGACCACGGCAGCATCAATACCCCGATTTTTATGCCCGTTGGAACGGCTGGCTCCGTAAAGGCGGTTACGCAACAGCAGTTGATCAACGATGTGCAGGCGCAAATCATTTTGGGAAACACATACCACCTCTACTTGCGCCCGGGGCTTGAAGTGCTTGAAAAAGCAGGCGGACTACACCAGTTTAACGGTTGGCACAAACCTATCTTAACCGACAGCGGCGGCTATCAGGTTTTCTCATTGTCCGGCACGCGAAAGATAAAGGAAGAAGGCGTTACGTTTAGCTCGCATATTGACGGCAGCAAGCATTTGTTTACGCCGGAGCGCGTGATGGACATCCAACGCACCATCGGGGGAGACATCATGATGGCTTTTGACGAATGTCCGCCCGGCGGCAGCGAATATGATTATGCGCAAAAAAGCCTGGCACTGACCCATCGCTGGCTGGACAGGTGTTATGCACGGTTCAACAGTACAGAAGATAAATATGGTTATACGCAAAACCTTTTTCCAATAGTGCAAGGCGCCACCTTCAAGGATTTGCGCAAGCAGTCCTGCGAATACATTGCTGCCAAAGATGCTCCGGGCAACGCCATCGGCGGGTTGAGCGTAGGCGAACCGGAACCTGTGATGTATGAAATATGCGATTGGTGCTGCCAGCATTTGCCGACAGACAGACCTCGCTACCTGATGGGTGTTGGCACACCGTGGAACATTTTGGAGTGCATCGGCATGGGCGTGGATATGTTCGACTGCGTTATGCCCACGCGCAATGGGCGCAATGCCATGCTGTTTACCAGCAATGGGATTATCAATATAGACAATAAAAAATGGGAGTTCGATTTTTCACCGATTGACGAGGGCATCCCCTGCGAAGTGAGCCAATACTACACCAAATCCTATCTGCGGCATTTGTTCAAAAGCGGGGAGATACTTGGGCTGACCATCGCCAGCGTACATAACCTCGCTTTTTATCTGTGGTTGGTGGGAGAAGCGCGAAAGCACATCCAAGCCGGAGACTTCTATCCCTGGAAAACGGAAATGATAGCAAAATTAAAGACGAGGTTATAAGCAAACCGCACTACAAGGAAAGAAATCCTGATACCGATAAGAAGACACTGTGCCACAAATGTAGTTGTCCCATAGTAGCACAGTTGTTGAACGGAGCGTCGCAACTAAAGCCTCATAATAGCACATCAGCCGACCTAATAAAAATCATTTGTTTTTTTGATAGCCCCCCTCTACTTCGGTGTGTATCCAAAGAAAATGTCGGCTTTTATGGTTGAAAAGCATTTTTGGTAAAAAAATTGCAGTGATAATTTATAAAACACCGTAATATGAGTACAGAAAATTTGCACAACCACGAGGCCATTGAAAAGCTTAAGGAAATGGTCAACAAGATTGACATCGGGATGATGTGTTCCTTTGCCCCGGATAGTGATTATCCGCACGCCGTGCCCATGAGCCGACAGGAGGTGGACGAAGAAGGCAACATCTGGTTTCTTTTTTCCTCGGAAAGTGAAACGCACCGCAATCTTCAGCAGAACAACAAGGTCTGCCTGCAGTATGCACACGTCGGCGATTACAATTTTTTAAGCGTCAACGGAACTGCTGAAATCTCGCAGGACAAGGAACGGATTGACAAGTATTGGAACAAAATGATTGAAGCCTGGTTTGAGAAAGGCAAAGAAGACCCGCGAATCCGCGTGCTGAAAGTCATCCCCGGCGAAGCGTATTATTGGGATAACAAATCCAACAAATTTGTTACACTGATGAAAGTAGCCGCAAGCGCCATCTCTGGTCAACAAATGGATATTGGCAGAGAGGGCAAGCTAAATTTGTAGAAAAACGGCTATGCTGTTCCGGCATAGCCGTTTTTTCGTAAATTTAACGTTGAGAAATTGAAACAACAAATGAAACCAAAAGATATTTTACTGTTCAACAGCACCGACCAAAAAACTAATGTATCGGTTTATTTTCAAAACGGCACATTTTGGCTTACGCAAAATCTATGGCGGAGCTGTTTGGAGCAGACCGTTCTGTAATAACCAAACATCTGAAAAATATTTTTCAGACAGAGGAATTGAAAGAAAGTTCAATGTGCGCAAAAATTGCACATACTGCCGAAGACGGAAAAACATACAATACCAATTTCTACCGTTTAGAAGCCGTTTTAGCAGTTGGTTACAGGGTTAATTCGGTGCAGGCAATAGAGTTGGGCGACGCAGACTTTGAACGAGTTTATCATCAAAGGTTTTGTAATGGCCGATGAACGCCTCAAACAAGGCAAAAACTTTGGGCAGGATTATTTTGACGAGTTGCTCGAACGCATTCGCTAAATCCGTGCAAGTGAACGCCGATTTTATCAGAAAATAACCGATTTGTATGCTTTGAGCACCGATTATGACAAGGATAGTAAGCAAACCCGAAACTTCTTTGCAATGGTGTAGAACAAACAGCATTGGGCGATTACGGGAAAAACAGCTTCCGAAATTATTTACACCGAAGCCGATGCCACCAAATTGTATATGGGAATGAAAACGTGGAAAGACGCACCCGACGGAAAAATTCAGAAAAGCGATGTTTCGGTTGCCAAAAACTATCTGTCGCAAGAGCATATTGCAGAGCTGAACAGAATTGTATCGGCTTATTTGGATTTGGCGGAAAACAACGCACAGCGTGGCTTTGCTTTTAATATGCAACAATGGACAAAATTTTTGGACAGCTTTTTGGAACTTTCCAATTATCCGATTTTGACCGACAAAGGAAAAATAACAATGCTCGAAGCCAAACCAAAAGCCGAAACCGAATACGAGAAATTTCGGGTAATACAGGACAGAAGCTACGAAAGCGATTTTGACAAATTGATAAAGCTGACGAAAAAGGAATAAACGGGCTTTTTTGTAAATTTATCGTCATAAAACTTAAACGATGACCAGAGAAACCGCTATAAAGATATTTGAGCAAAAGCAAGTCCGCACACATTGGGACGAAGAGCAGGAAAAATGGTATTTTTCTGTAATTGATGTAATTGCAGTATTAACGGACAGTCTTAATCCGAGAGATTATTGGTTTAAGATGAAGGTTCGTGTCAAAACAGAAGGTGGGCTTGAACTGTCGACAAATTGTCGACAGTTGAAAATGAAAGCCTCGGACGGTAAAATGCGTGAAACCGACACCGCCGATACGGAAACCCTGCTTCGTATTATCCAATCTGTTCCCTCGCCCAAAGCCGAGCCTTTCAAGCAATGGTTAGCAAAAGTGGGTTATGAGCGTATGCAGGAAATAGCCGACCCCGAACAAAGTTTGGACAGAGCAAGAGAAAATTGGCAGAAACTCGGACGTAGTGAAAAGTGGATACAGCAACGTATGTCGGGGCAGGAAACACGGAATAAACTGACCGACTATTGGAAAGAAAGCGGAGTGGAAAAATCTGACGAATTTGCTTTTCTGACAAACATCATTCATCAAGAATGGACTGGTTTGACCGTCAAAAAACACAAAGATTTGAAAGGGCTGAAAACCCAAAACCTGCGTGACCATATGAGCGAAGCCGAACTGATTTTTACCGCATTAGCCGAACTTTCTACACGACAGATTGCCGAAACCGAAAAAGCAAAAGGCGTACAGCAAAATGCAATAGCAGGTAAAAAGGCTGAAAAATAGCCAAAGATGCAAGACTTGCATTAGAAGAAAAAACAGGCAAAAAAGTAGTAACACCCGAAAACTTTTTGCCACCACCTGCCGAAAAGAAAAAACTAAACAAAAAGAAGTAGTAATCAAGCACAACCTGTATTGAGCGTAGTCGAAGTATCAAGGTTAAGACAAATTGATAAAGCAGACGAAAAAGGAATAAACAACCTTTTTTGTAAATTTAATTTTGATAAAGTAAACTCACATATATGACAGGACCAAACAAAGACATTAAATTTCCATTAGGAAATTATGACAGGCTTTGCTTTTTAAAAAACATTATAAAAAATCCCAACATCATTGTTGGCGATTACACTTATTATGATGATTTCGAGAATGTTGAGAATTTTGAAAAAAACGTAAAATATCTCTTTGATTTTATTGGCGATAAATTGATAATAGGCAAGTTTTGTATGATTGCATCTGATGTTACATTTATAATGAACGGGGCAAATCATTTAACGGATGCTATCACAACTTATCCCTTTGCTATTTTTGGAAACGGATGGGAAAATGCTATGGACAATAAGGCCTATCCCAAAAAAGGAGATATTAATATTGGAAACGATGTTTGGATTGGCTATAACGCGACAATAATGGCAGGAGTAACCATAGGCGACGGAGCGATTATTGCAACAAACTCGACAGTTGTTAAAGATGTTGAACCTTATTCGATAGTTGGAGGAAATCCTGCAAGGGAAATTAAAAAACGGTTTTCGGAAGAAAAAATAGCGAAACTTTTAGATCTTCAATGGTGGAATTGGGACATTGAAAAAATTACCGAAAACATTCAAAATTTGACAGGAAGTAATATTGAAAAACTGTTAAAATGAAAAAATGATGGATGTGAAATCAAACAAGCATTTTCGTGAATTTAGCATTGAGAAAAAAATAACACCCGATAGGATAACTTAACATTATATGAAAAATTATACCATAATAGAAAATCAAATTCCTATTGAAATTTATCAGAATTTAAGAATTGCCTGTGGTTTGTCCGGCAAAACTTACGAAGCAAGTCAAATCGGATTAAAAAACTCCATTCATTCCGTAATGATTGAATCCGAAGGGAAAATAATCGGAATGGGACGAATAATCGGAGATGGAGGTTGCTTTTGTCAGATAGTTGATATTTGTATTCTTCCCGAATATCAGGGGCACGGACTTGCAAAAGCAATTATGAAAAATTTAACCGATTTCATTAATGATAAATTACCTGAATCTTGTTATGTGAGTTTGATTGCGGACGGTAATGCGTCATTTTTATATGAGAAATTCGGATTTAAAGATACTATGCCTGAATCGAAAGGAATGTATCTGAAAAAATAACGGAATAATTTCATAATTACAAGCACAGAAAACTATGGACTAAAACCAAATAAGCATTTTTTGTAAATTCAACTTTGATAAAATCAATAAAAAATGAATCATCGAACAAAACTTGCCAATAGATTTCGGGAAGTAATTTTAAACGGAACGTGGATTGCCAATACAAATTTCAAAGACCAGTTAGAGAATCTGGATTGGCGGATTGCAACAGCCAAATTTCAGGATTTAAACACAATTTCGGTTCTTGCTCAGCATATTCATTACTACATTAATGGAATTAAAAATGTTTTTCTTGGAGGAAATCTGGAAATCAGGGATAAGTTCAGTTTTGATTTTCCACCAATCACATCACAGGAAGAATGGAAAAATTTTCTGAACAAATTCTGGAACGATGCGGAAGAATTTGCCGGATTAATCGAAAAAATGACCGAAGAAAAGCTATACGAAAGTTTTGTAGACGAAAAATACGGAACTTATTTAAGAAATATAGACGGAATGATTGAGCATAGTTACTATCATTTAGGACAAATTGTTTTAATCAGGAAAATATTGAGAAATTAAAACTCTTAGATTTAAGCAAGTTTCGAATTTTATAAAATCAAAAAACTATGGACATAAAATCAAACGAGCCGTTTTTTGTAATTTTAGCATTGAGAAAAACTAAAACTCATACTAAATGAAAATTGTTCAACAAACCGAATTAACCAACAAACAAAAAGAACAGGTTTTAGAGTTGTGGAATAAGGAATATCCTAAACAACTTACTTACAATTCAATCGTAGATTTTGAAAACTATTTAAACAAATTAATCAATCCAACGCATTACTTGTTATTAGATGAAAATGAAAAAATGAATGGTTGGGCTACGAGTTTTACAAGGGAAAACGAAAAATGGTTTGCCATTATCATTTCTGAAAAGCTTCACAAAAAAGGTTTTGGAACTCAAATGCTGAACGAACTGAAAAACAACGAAAACATTTTAAACGGTTGGGTAACAGACCATAATTCGGACAAAAAACTAAATGGAGATTTCTATCAATCACCTTTAGAATTTTATCTGAAAAATGATTTTGAAATTTTGAGCGAAACAAGACTTGAGCTAAATATTATGTCAGCCGTAAAAATAAAATGGACGAAAACAATCTAAAATCAAACAACCATTTTTTAATTTTATCTTTAATAAAACAAACTAATATGATAAGAGAAGCACAAATAAATGATATAAAACAAATTCAAATCGTAAGAAACGCAGTAAAAGAAAATATGCTGTCAAACCCTGACTTAGTCACCGACAAAGATTGCGAAATTTTTTTAACACAAAGAGGAAAGGGGTGGGTTTGTGAAATTGATAATAAAATTGTTGGGTTTTCCATTGTGGATTTGAAAGAAAATAACATTTGGGCATTATTTGTACATCCTGATTTTGACAAGCAAGGCATTGGAAGAGAACTACACAACAGAATGCTGGATTGGTATTTTAGCCAAACTTCCGAAACTGTTTGGTTAGGAACAGCACCCAATACAAGAGCAGAATTTTTTTACAGAAAGTCGGGTTGGAAAGAAATCGGAGCACACGGAAAAGGCGAAATCAAATTTGAAATGACATATAATTATTGGGCGAAAAAAATATAAACCAAACACAGAACACTATGGACTTAAAATCAAACGAGCCATTCTGGCTGATAAAAAATGGTTTAATACAGTCTTTTCCCTCGTTGAAAGAAGATGCGGAATGTGAAGTTTTGGTCGTGGGAGGAGGCATTACGGGAGCATTGATAGCACACCAGTGCGTTGAGGACGGCTACAAAACCATTCTCATTGACAAAAGTGAAATCTCGAATGGAAGTTCCTCTGCTACGACGTCTATGTTGCAGTATGAGATAGATACGCCTTTGCATGAGCTGATAGAAATGGTTGGCGAAAAAGGTGCGGTTGCGAGTTACCACGCTTGTTCCAAAGCCATAGACGATTTGGGCGAAGTAGCCCGAAAAGTCAAATCCAAAGCAGGTTTCCGAAAGAAAGACTCGCTTTATTTTTCGGCTTACAAAAAAGACGTGGACGGACTGAAAAAAGAATTTGAAGCCCGTAAACAAGCAGGTTTTGACGTAAAATGGCTCGAAGCCGATGACATCGAAAAGAAATACGGAGTGCAGAAAACCTACGGAGGTATTCTTTCCAAACAAGGTGCGAGTGTGGACGCTTTTATGCTCGTTCACGAAATCCTTGCCTACAACCAAAAGAAAGGTTTGCAGATATACGACCGCACCGCACTTACGGACGTGCAGTACAACCCCCGACACAACCTCGTAACGCTCAATACGGGTGCGACTATCAAATGCAAAAAGATTGTGTATTGCGTGGGTTACGAAAGCGACACGATGATAAAGGAAAAATTTGTTGACCTTATCAGCACATTCGCGATTGTTTCGGAGGTAATGCCCGAAGTGAGCCAACAATACAAGGACATTCTGATTTGGAATACGGCAGAGCCATACATCTATCTTCGCACTACCGATGACGGACGAATGCTTATCGGAGGCGAGGACGAGGAATTCCGCAACCCGAAAAAGCGTGACGCTTTAATCAACAGAAAAGAACAAAAGCTCGTCAAATCCTTTGAGAAATATTTGCCTCACGTTCCGTTTCATTCTGATTTTGCGTGGGCAGGAACTTTCGGAGAAACCAAAGACGGACTGCCTTACATCGGAGAACACAAGGATTCTAAAAACTCGTATTTCGTGTGTGGTTTCGGTGGCAACGGTATTACCTTTTCCGTAACGGGAATGGAAATGGTTTCCCTTTGGCTCAAAGGCAAAAAGCATTTGTTGAGTGAGTGGTTTAGGTTTGGGAGGTAGTTTTTTTGTAAGTTTGAAAAACAATTAAAACTAATTAACTGCCAACATTTCTAAAATAAAAATAAAATGAGCGAATACATTAAAATTGCACTTACAATAACTTGGTTGATAGTCTTGACTTATTGGTTTATTTCAGGACTTGGCGCAAAAAAAGTTGAACATCAGGAATCATTTTTTAAACGATTTATCCAATATTGGTTACCTCTTATTATCGCCATTTTACTGTTAGGGCCAGGAGATTGGTTTGGGCACAGTTGGTTAAGGGAGCAATTTATTGAACACACTAACTTGGTTGGATTTATAGGACTTTCAATTTCCATAATTGGAGCAATAATCGCTTGTATATCTCGCTATAAACTCGGTAAAAATTGGAGCTTATCAGTTCAAAGAAAAGAAAATCACCAATTGATACAGGACGGAGTTTATAAATTTGTCCGGCATCCGATTTATACAGGGCTTTTGCTGTTATTTATTGGGAATGCAATAATTGTTGGTGATTATAGAGCTATAATAGCTGTGTTAATAGTTTTTGTATCACTATGGTTAAAACTCAAAAGAGAAGAGAAGTTGCTGACTAAAACTTTTGGAACAGAATATACAGAATACAAAAATCAATCGAAAGCATTAATTCCATATTTGCTATGATAAAACAGGAATGTTTCACTATTAAGAATCCTTTTGTGTGGTAATTATATAATCTCACGTTCCGTTTCATTCTGATTTTGCGTGGGCAGGAACTTTCGGGGAAACCAAAGACGGACTACCTTACATCGGGGAACACAAGGATTTCAAAAACTCGTATTTCGTGTGTGGTTTCGGAGGCAACGGCATTACCTTTCCGTAACGGGAATGGAAATGGTTTCCCTTTGGCTCAAAGGCAAAAGGCATTTGTTGAGCGAATGGTTTAGGTTTGGGAGGTAGAAAATAAACAATACCTTTCATAATTCTAATAAAAGATTTTACACTTAATGATGAAAAAAATATTTGTAATCAACGGAAGTGCGAGCAGTAATTCATCTAACCAAAAACTCATTGACAACTTTGCAGACTTGACAAAAGAAGATTTTAGTTTGACTGTTTTCAACGACCTGAAAAAACTTCCGCACTTTACCCCGGAGCTTTCTGTCGCAGGTACACCAAAAGCAATTTTGGATTTCAGGCAAGACATTGAGACAGCAGACGGAATTTTAATCTGCACACCCGAATATGTTTTCAGTATTCCAAGCGGACTTAAAAACGCTATTGAATGGTGCGTTTCAACAACGGTATTTTCCAACAAACCAACAGGAATTATCACAGCCTCGGCAAATGGCGAAAAAGGACACGAAGAATTGCAATTAATAATGAGAACTGTAATGGCAAAATTCACAGCAGACACAACGCTGTTAATTCAAGGAATTAAAGGAAAAATAAATGAACAAGGACACATAACCGATAATAAAACAAAAGACGACCTAACAAAATTTATTACAGCATTTAAAGAACAGACAAAAAGCCTTTAAAACAATACTTGTATCACGCCCTGATTTTGCGTGGGCAGGAATTTTCTGGACAATGTATTACCTTTACCATAATCAATTGAATTGCATAGACGATGAACAATACAAATGTATGGAAAACGATCCCACTGGAAGATTATGAAAAGCACATGCAGCATCCCGATGTATGGCAGGCGCAGTTATTAAACGAACTCGTAAAAAAATACATTCAGCAACACGAGCCCGAATATCTTTTGTTTCTGGGGATAAGCGGCGGTAATGGATTGGAGCACATCAATACAGCCAAAATAAAAGAGGTTTGCGGTGTGGACATAAACAGCTCCTTTCTTGAAATAACACGTAAAAGATTTTCGGGAACAATCCCACAGTTGCATCTTGTCAATGCAGACATTGGTACATCTGACGAATCCTTTATAAAAGCCGATTTTGTCTGGGCCGCATTGGTATTGGAATATGTGCCGTTAGCAAATGCTTTCCACTTTATAAAAAACAATACGGCACATTCAGCAAAAGTGATAATCACCATCCAATCAGACAACGGCAAAACCACCATCAGCCCAACAGGGGTCAAGTCTATTCATGCGGTGAAAGATGCTTTTAATACAGTAGAAAAAGAGGTTTTAATCACGAACGCTCAAGACTTCGGTTTTGAATTAATTGGTATGGATGAAAATATATTACCAAACGGAAAATCCTTTATCACTTGTGCATTTGTCAGAACATAGTTGCCGATGAATGGCTCTGTCTGTCCCAAAACAGTTTCTACATATCTTCCCTGTTCTCGCTTTCTTCGGCTTTTCCTTCCGCGATAAGTTCGTTCACTTCCTGCATCTCCCCTTTCTCCAGATTTTCAACCTGCTCTTCCTGCTCGTCGGAATGCTTGTCAATATGAAAAGTGCACCCCATCGGGAAATGGTCAGAACCTACGGACGGATAAATAAACAACTTGTCAATAAAAATATCAGGGCTGTGGAACAGCAAATCCAGCGGCACACGAAAGAACCAATGTTTGGCATGAAAGGTCGCCAAAATGCCCCTGCCGATGCGGGCATCAATCAAACGGCTTGTTTTTCGAAATAGTATAGAAGATTTCGCCCAGGCCACGTTGTTGAAATCTCCCGTAACCAGTACGGGCAGTTTATAATCCCTTACGCGTTTGGCAACGCTCAACAAATCGCCGTCCCGCTCTTTGGAATTGGGTTCCTCCGTGGGGCTGGGCGGTGGCGGATGCACCCCAAAAAACACAAACCGATGTCCGTCGCGGGTTTCCAGCTCGGCTTCTATGCTGGGCAAATCATCCGCCACAAAAAAATGTGTCTGAATTTTATGCACTTTCAGTTTTGTATAGAAATGCATCCCGTAGGTATTTTCCAATGTTACCTTTTGATGCTGCGGGTAGTCCTCTTCCAACATCCGCATTGCCTGTTCCCAATCACTGCTGCTTTCCATGGTCAGAAAAATATCGGGTTGTTCTTTTCTTATCAAATCAATAAAACGTTGATGCGCCGTATTGAACTGATAAACATTGCAGGAAACGATTTTTATCTTATCGGAAGCCTTGTCCGTCTGCTCAAATGTTTGGTTTTTCCAAAACCGGGTGTAGTGCATCATTATATAAGCATGGTAAAAAATCAATCCTAATTGCACGACTTGCAGTGCCCATACCCATTTCACACTACCGACATAAAAGAATGCCGCGACAAACACTACTATCTGAAGTATTAAAAGCTGTAGCTTCAAAAACTCCGGCACGCGAAAAACCCAGTGCTGGTTTTGCACAAAAGGCAAGACGCTTAACAAAATCAATAAAGCGGAAAGAACGATGATAGCAATAGCCATATTATATGGTGTTTATAAGGTGATGTATGTCATACTTATCTTAAACCTCCTTGCCAATTTCTTTTACTAAAGTATTAAATTATTTTGAATAGTTCCTGATAATCGTTTCATTTATTCAAAGTATTATTTGGTTAATGAAAACAACATTAATATCGCTGACATCCTGATTTAGTACATTTGCGACTATATCAACAGAAACATATCCGACATGTATATCAGAAAAGCAGATAAAGAAAAAGATTACGATAAAGTTTGGGAAATCTTTTCAAGAGTAATTTCCACAGGCGATACTTATGTATTTGATCCCGACACACCCAAAGAAGAACTGGACAAACATTGGTTTGCTGATTACATGGATACTTTCGTTGCCGTGGATGAAGCGGACGAAATATTGGGAACGTACATTATCAAACCCAATCAAATCGGTTTGGGAAACCACATCGCCAATTGCAGTTATATGGTGAACCCCGCCCACCAGGGCAAGGGAACAGGCAAACTGCTCTGCCAACATTCTATAAACTTTGCCAAGGAAAAAGGTTACTCAGGTATTCAATTCAATATCGTCGTAAGCACGAACAAAGCCGCCGTCAGCCTTTGGCAGAAATTCGGGTTTGGCATCATCGGCACAACCCCAAAGGGCTTTCGGCATAAGTCGTTGGGCATGGTAGATACTTACATCATGTTTAAAGATTTATCTTCTTAGTAACATCAGAAAACTTTACTATTCAACATTGCCTTCTTCCCACCATTTGGAAAATGTTTGAAGGCTATCTCTCAACCTGACGGGTTCTCCTATTTTGGGCGTTATCAAGTTAAAGGCATTTCCCTCCGATGCCACCGCAATTTTCTGTAACGGTTCGTACCAAGGATGCCTGCCGAGCGCATACTTTGAGTTATGCACCGTCATCAATCGTTTTGGTTGCAGTTCCTTAACCGCTTTTACCAAATCTTCCGGCAGCATGTGAATATATCTCCAATCCTCGTTATATTGTCCGTTCTCCATCATGGCAAAATCAATCGTGCCAAATTTTCTTTTGATTTCTGCAAAATGTGTATCGTAGCCGGAATCGCCCGACAGATATATATTTCCCAAAGAACTTTGCAACATATATCCTGCCCATAGTGTATGATTAGAAACCAATCCGCGTCCCGAAAAATGACGGGCAGGCAAAGCTGTTATTTTAATATTGTTGTCCAACTGGCTATCCTCGTTCCAGTCAAGTTCCGTGATGGTTGCGGGATTAAATCCCCAATATTCCAAATGCGCACCCACGCCCAAGGGGCAAATCACTTTACCCGTCCTGTTTTTAAGGTTTCGCATCACATTATAATCCAGATGATCCCAATGGTCGTGCGTGATAATGAGGTAATCTATATCGGGTATATCATCAGGTTGATAAATCGCCGTCCCTTTAAAAGCCTTGTTGACAAAGGACACGGGCGATGCGGAAACCAACACCGGGTCAACCAAAAACCGCTTGCCTTCTATCTGCATATAAAGCGAAGAATGTCCCAACCAAACCAATATCTCTTCATCTGGCGCAAATTTTTTCAAATCAGTTTTTATTGCAGGGAGATTTTTAGACGGCCGCAGGTCTTTTACTTTTACAAAGAGAAATTCCCAAAATGTGCGCAACATAGATTTATCGCTGGCCATCATCTTTGTGGGAGAAAGATTCTGAAATTTCCCATCCTTGTAATTCGGTGACTTTTTTATTCTTTCCAGTCGTTCCCCTTCGGGTAATTTACCAAAACTTGGTTGCTGTAAAAACACTGCCACGCCGATAATCAACAATACTACCAGTACCAATATTGTCCAAATCATTTTCTTTATTGCTTTTTTAATTGTTATACTGTTCATTTTATGATTTCAGTTATTCGTAATGTTTGCTTGCGATTGACCGAAATTATTCCTGCCCACACAATACCCCTGCCATTAAGCCCTGCAAGGTAAAACATAGATTTTTTATTATCCAATTAAGCAGTTTATTTTTTATTGTTCATATAAAAAAGCCAACACTTTCCAGCATTGGCTAAGACAATTTTTAATAGCGTTTAACGATGGCACTCACTTTCCCGCCACCACCCAACGATTGAGCATATTTTTGGGCGTTTCAATAACGACCTTATAAAAAGCAGAAGGCGTAGCACTTACATCAATAACTGCTTCCTGCTTTGCAAGCGGCACGGTAGCCACTAAACGATATTCATCCTTACCGCCTCCCTTAAAGTGATTGGTCGTTGCCAACCATATTCTCGCTTTGCTTTTTTTAGATACGGCTTTCCACGTTACATGCAGTTTGCCATTCTCTAACACTACATTTGGAGAAGTGGCTGAAATATTACCTGTAATCGGAATACCATCAACTTCCATCAACCGTTCTTTGGGGATCGTTACATTCAGGAAAGAAGCAAGCGAAGGCATAATATCCACGATGCCGGGATTGCCGGTCTTAAAATAATTGTTTAATCCTTTGGCGTTGGTCACTATCCAGGTGGCGCGTTCCCTGTCGGACTGCCCGCCATGACCTTTGCCGTTACTCGCAGTCCTGCCGTGGTCGGTCGTGATGTATATAACCCAGTTTTCCTTAAAATGCTGCTGCCGGTATTGGATGGCGGACCAAAGCCTGCCCATTTGGTTATCCATCATTTCAACCGCTTTGTAAAACTCAGGACTGTCGCCGTGCGCATGACCCATATCATCGGTGTATTCTAAATATACCCACGAAAGGTCTGACGCTTCTTTTTTAATATAATCGGCAGCATTGTCCACCACCGCTTCATCTATACGGTGCATGAAATCTCTTTTCTTATCATGCGGATAATGCACCGTGTCCAGCTCCAGTCCGTCAAAATGATAATCCAGTTTCAGGTTGCCCGTGGCTGGTAAATTTTCTCCTATGAGTTTCGTCCTGTTGTCCTGCCAACTGGAAAATATCGCAGCCTTTTTTTGAGGGTATTGTTCTTTAAAAAATCTGAAAATCGTCCAGTAGTGGTAATTGGGTTCTTTAATGTCGTTATCCCAAACATTATGCTTGTTCACCCAAGTGCCCGTCAGCAAGCTGTTATAACCAACGGCAGAAATGGTAGGCGTTTCAGAGTAACCACATTTTTCGCCACCTACATACGCCCTTGTATATCCTCCCTCTTTGGCAATCGCATCAAGGTTGGGGGTGTTTAGTTTTTCAATCACATCAGATGAAATGCCATCCACAATTACAAATACGGCTTTCTTATTTTGCTGCGCAAAAGACGACGCCATGCAAAGGATTGCAAAAAGGAATGCAATAATATTCTTCATGTTGACTAATTTAAACAATTGTTTTTTAAAGCATCAAACGCACGAATGAAAGCTTATGGATATTCAGATAACGAGATAATGGTAAATGTATGAAATCATTTCCTTTAGCGTCTGCTTAATTTTTATGATTTCAGGCATCTGGCATTTATACTATCTATCCTATAATAAAAAAGGCCAACACCTTACGGCATTGGCCAAATAAAAATATAAACCGCGGATAAACTATTTATTGTTTTAGCTCACAATTTCCTGCGCAACAACAAAGCCTTTATCTTCAGATTTTGCACTGTTTACGGGTTGGTTACTTTATCTACTTCAAACGCACGGCCTGCATCCCCGTCAACCAGTTTATACACAATCTTTCTTGTACCTCCTGTGGGTTTTGCATTGATGTCGCCATCTTTATACACCGGAAATTCCTGTACCAAACGGTTCTTCTCTATAGAAAACTTATCATGCCCCATGTATCCCTTGCTTATTTTGGCATCGTCTGCCGTTGCAGGAAAATGAAAAACGCTCACGGATTTCTTATCGCTCACGGAAACACCATATACGTTTCCATAGCTGCCGCTTCCTTCAGACTGCGTAAATACCAATACCTCCGGAGAGCCATCATCGTTCAAATCACCGATTTCAGCATTGGTCGCAGTCCCGTCTATTTCTATATCCTGTACGCCATTGTTCGCAGACAGACCGGCTGGAAAAGAGATGCTCAATACATTGCCCTCTCCATCTTTTACAACAGAAACCTTTGCCGTTATCCCCTGCCATTGTAGTTCTTTAGCAAAAGTTTCTTTGCCCACCTGCAAAGAATCGCTGTTCGTTGTTGTATCCGTTTGCGCTACGCTGTTTGCTGCATCTTCGGGTTCGCTTTTACCCGCTCCACTGTTACCGCAACTGATAATAGTGGCTGATGCGAACAATAAAAAAAATAATCCAAATTGTTTTTTCATGTGTTAATTATTTAATGTTGATATTTGATTGATACAATATAATAACGCTTACACGTTATGCCTATACTTGTTTTATTGATGCCTTTTTTCCAATACGCTTACCACATCTTTCAAGGTATAACCCTTTGCCTGCAACAGCACAAGGTAATGGAACATTAAATCGGCCGCCTCATTCAGGAAAAGTTCTTCGTTATCGTCCTTGCTTTCTATCACAAGTTCCACGGCCTCTTCGCCAACCTTTTGCGCTACTTTGTTAATTCCTTTCTTGAAAAGCGATGCGGTATATGATTTTTCGGTCGGGTTGTTTTTTCAATCTACGATGACCCTTTCCAGCTCCTGTAACGAAAAGGTATTGTTGGCCTTTCCGAAACAACTTATCTCCCCGGTATGACAGGTCGGCCCTTGCGGCACGGCCTTGACGAGAATAGTGTCATCGTCGCAATCCATCAAAATTTCTTTTACCAACAAATAGTTTTCAGAGGTTTCCCCTTTAGTCCAAAGCCTTTCTTTACTACGGCTAAAGAAAGTAACCTTTCCTTCTGTCTTTGTTTTCTCCAACGCTTCTGCGTTCATAAAACCGAGCATCAGCACCTGCAAAGTATCTGCATCCTGCACGATAACGGGAATCAGCCCATCTGTATATTTAGAAAAATCCGGCATTTTAATATCTATAAAAATTTAAAAATAAAAAACTATACCTAATCAAAGCCTGACCACTATCCCTTCCTCATGGAGATAATGTTTTAAATCCCCGATTGCAATCTCCCGAAAGTGAAAGATACTGGCTGCCAAAGCCGCGTCCGCACTGCCTTTTGTAAAAACTTCCTTAAAATGTTCCATATTGCCCGCTCCGCCCGAAGCGATAACAGGGATAGATAACGTTTTGCTTATTGTCTGCGTGATATCAATTGCAAAACCAGACTTTGTGCCATCGTGGTTCATGGACGTAAGCAGGATTTCGCCCGCGCCCAGTTCCTCTCCCTGCTTTGCCCATTCCGTGGTAATCAAATCCGTTGGCGTGCGGCCACCGTGCGTGACCACTTTCCACACACCGTCAAAACATTTGGTGTCAATGGCGAGTACCACACATTGGCTGCCAAAATTGAGCGCTATATCAGCAATCAATTGCGGATTGCGCACAGCAGATGTATTGATTGAAATCTTGTCCGCACCATTCTCCAACAATACCGAAACGTCTTCCACGGTATTGATACCCCCGCCAACCGTGAAAGGGATATTAATATGTGTGGCTATCTTGCGCACCAGTTCGGCGAGGGTTTTCCGTTTATCTACCGTTGCGGTAATGTCCAGAAAAACCAGTTCATCCGCTCCTTCCTCACAATAGCGAACGGCCAGCTCTACGGGATCGCCCGCATGGCGCAGGTTCACGAAGTTGGTGCCCTTCACCGTCTGCCCATCTTTTATATCCAAACAAGGTATGATGCGTTTCGCCAACATATCTGATAATTACTCATTAAAAATTAAACATGGAAAAAAAGATTAGGACATCCCTTTCTTTATCCATTATTTACGCCATTAGGCACATTAAACCGGCCCAAATCCTGAAGCGAGATACGGCCTTCGTAAATAGCTTTTCCTACGATTGCCCCGCTGCAACCCACTTCGCGCAACGCCTCCAAATCCTGCAAACTGGAAACACCGCCACTGGCTATCAGTTCGATGCCTTCCACTTCCTCTAATATCTTTTTATATAAATCAATCGCGCTGCCCTGCAACAATCCGTCCTTACTGATGTCCGTGCAAAAAAATTGTTTCAGCCCCTTGGTGCGATAATGTTTCAAGATATTGAAAACATTCACGTCCGTGGCCTCCGTCCATCCCTTGACCATTACTTTTTCGTTCAATACATCCGCACCGAGCATGAACCTTTCCACGCCAAACACGTTCAACCATTCCTGAAAAACAAGAGGCTTTCTCACGGCCACGCTTCCCACTGCGGCATACGTAGCACCTGAATCAAATACGATCTTAGCTTGTCTTTGGCTGCCAATGCCACCGCTAAAATCAATCACCAATCGGGTTTTTCCCGCAATCTGCTCCAACACTTTCCAGTTGCGCACACGGCCTTCCCGTGCCCCGTCCAAGTCTACCAAGTGCAAACGACGCAATCCGGCATCCTCAAACTGCATGGCCACATCGGCCGGGTTTTCGTTATACACTGTTTTTTGCGCGTAATCTCCTTTACTGAGCCTAACGGCCTTGCCGTCAATAATATCTATGGCTGGTATTATCTCCATTATATCGTTAGAAAGTTTTTTAAAATCTGTTCGCCCGCAGCAGCACTCTTTTCAGGGTGAAACTGCACACCGTAAAAATTGTCCCTATGTATGGCACTGCTAAACTCCCCGGTATACCGGGTTCTGGCAATGGTATAATCGTTTAATTCTGCATAATAACTATGCACAAAATAGCAATAGTATCCGTCCGGTACATTGGCCAGCAAGGGGTCTTTAGTTACCTGAATATCGTTCCAGCCAATATGCGGGATTTTCAAATCATGGCTTACGAACTTTTTCACTTTTGCCTGAAAAACACCAAGGCATTCGGTGTCGTTCTCTTCGCTATGCGCACAAAGCAGTTGCAGCCCCAGGCAGATGCCCAACAAAGGTTGCTTTGCCGCCCGGATAACCTCGTCCAGCTTATGCTGCTTTAAATAATTCATGGCCGTGCTGGCCTCTCCTACTCCCGGAAATATAATCCTGTCCGCAGCAAGTATCTCCTCCGCATCATCCGTCACTACTGCCGAAGCACCAATCCGCTCCAAAGCAAATAAGACGGAACGGATGTTCCCCGCATTATATTTAATGATTACCGTTTTCATGAAATCTCAAGTTTCACAGGTATGTCCCGTAAACCTGCAAAGCTACGCAAAATTAGGTTGCGGAAGATAGAATAAAGGTTTACCGTGGCGTGATGTGCAGAAGAATTAACAACTATTTACTACATCACAGTACAACCTCATATATTCTTTATTTCCGTGGTCAAATCCTGCAATACCTTCTTGGCATCGCCGAACAACATCGAGGTTTTTGGACTAAAGAACAACTGGTTTTCAATACCCGCATAACCTGGCTTCATGCTACGCTTGTTCACCACCACCATTTTGGCCAGTTCCACATCAAGGATGGGCATTCCATATATAGGAGAAGAAGGGTCTGTCTTCGCAGCAGGGTTTACCACATCGTTTGCGCCAAGGATAAACACCACATCGGTTGTTGGAAACTCTTCGTTGGCCTGCTCCATTTCAAGCAATTTATCATACGCTACATCGGCCTCGGCCAACAGCACGTTCATGTGTCCCGGCATACGGCCTGCCACGGGATGGATGGCGTATTTGACCTCCACGCCCTTTGCTTCCAATAACTTCTCCAGTTCGTGACAAACGTGCTGCGCCTGTGCCACCGCCAAGCCATAGCCCGGCACTATCATGACCTTATTGGCATAACTCATGACCATTGCCATATCGCTCAGGCTTATTTCTTTCACTGTTCCCTGTGCGCTACCAACCGTACCGCTTGCAGCTTTGTTACCACCAAAAGAACCAATCAAAACATTGGCCAACGAACGGTTCATTGCACGGCACATTAATACCGTGAGCAACGTGCCCGCCGCACCGACCAATATACCACCCGTGAGCATTACTTTATTGTCATAAAGAAAACCACCGCAAGCAGCCGCCACGCCTGTAAAAGAGTTTAACAGGGATATCACTACAGGCATATCCGCGCCACCGATAGGAAACACGAAAAACAAACCATATATCACGGCCAGCGCAAAAATCACATAAAAGAGATAGGCGTTGGAAGGCGTAAAGCTCATCACCAGATAAACAGACAACACCACAATCACCAACAGCACAAGCATGTTCACGATATGCTGCCCGCTAAAAGAAAAGTCTTTTAAACGCCCGTCCAGCTTGCCCCAGGCAACGATGCTGCCCGCAAAAGAAACCGTACCGATAACCAATCCCAAAAGTATAATCACCAAATGCCCCATCGGCATGGCATCACCAAATGCCTGAACGGCTTCTCTCGTAAAATGATTGTATTCCACAATAGAAATCAAAGCGGCACAAGCGCCACCCATACCGTTAAACAAACTCACCATCTGCGGCATAGCCGTCATCTTTACTTTCTTGGCAGCCAATGTACCAATGACCGCCCCGATGAGGATGCCCCCGAAAATCCAGCCATAATTACGTAATCCGCCCACTTCCGCATCACTATACAAAAAAATCGTGCCCAATACGGCAATGGTCATGCCCGCGGCAGCTATCAGATTTCCCCTGCGCGCCGTGGCCGGGTTCGACAACATTTTCAGCCCAATAATAAAGGTGACCGAACCTATCAGGTAACACAGCGTTAAAATATCGTTCATTGGTAAAAATTAAAAAGTCTACATCAAATAAAAATTCTCAAAAAATCACCTGAAAGGTTATTTCTTCTTCTTAAACATCTCAAGCATCCTGTCCGTTACCACAAAGCCGCCCACCACGTTCAGCGTGCCCACTATTACCGCCAGAAAACCCAATATCAACGCCAGATAATTATCTGCTTCGGCCTTTCCCATGACGATGATTGCCCCGATAATCACCACGCCGTGTATTGCGTTCGCACCGCTCATCAAAGGTGTATGCAACACACTTGGTACGTGGCCTATCACTTCTATGCCCACAAAAATCATGAGTATCACAATGTAGATAATCTGCTGATTGGCCGTTATCCAGTTCAAAAAATCCATAGCAAAATATTTTTAGTATTATTTATAAAATCAAGCTTTGACACGCTCATGCACAATGGCATTATCATGCGTGATGCAAGCGCCTTTTACCAGTTCGTCCTCCCAATTAAGATGCAACTGTCCTTCCTTATCAATAATCAGTTGCAGAAAATTAGAGATATTCTTTCCATAGAACTTACTTGCATCGGACGGCATAGTGGCCTGCAAATTAGAGTTGCCGATAATCGAAACGCCGTTATACACCACCGTTTCATTATTTTTTGTGAACGGCGTGTTCCCTCCCGTAGACGCCGCCAAATCAATAATGACAGACCCGTTGCGCATGGCGTCCAGCATTTCCTTTGTCACAAGGATAGGTGCTTTTTGGCCGGGAATCTGCGCCGTGGTAATGACGATGTCTGACTTGGCAATACTTTCGGCAATCCGTTTTTGTTGTTTTTGTTTATACTCTTCCGTTTGCTCCACTGCATACCCTCCCGCCTTGCTGGCATCGGCGGATCCTTCTACTTCAATGAACTTGGCACCGAGACTCATCACTTCTTCTTTCACCGCCGGGCGCGTGTCAAACACTTCCACCACCGCACCCAATCTGCGCGCCGTGGCAATTGCCTGCAATCCTGCTACGCCCGCACCTAATATCAGCACTTTTGCCGGGGCGATGCTGCCCGCAGCCGTCATAAACATAGGGAAATATCTGCTGTAAGCATCGGCCGCCGTGAGAACGGCTTTGTAACCCGCAATATTTGCCTGCGAACTCAGCACGTCCATCGCCTGGGCGCGCGTGGTGCGCGGCAACATATCCAATGAAAAAGTAGTCACACCGTTCGAAGCCCAAGCTTGCATTTGCTCTTTATTCACCAATGGTTGGTAAACACCTATAAGGATTTTTCCTTTCGCTGTTTCTATATCGGCAGCTTGCGGCGTATGAATGGCAAGCAAAACATCTGATGCAGCCAACACCTCTCCCCTGCTTTTCACCTGTGCGCCCGCGGCTTCGTAAGCCGCATCATTGCAAAAGGCACTGATACCTGCTCCATTTTCCACCAATATGGCAATGCCCTTTTTGGTCAGTAGGCTGACAGACTCTGCGATGAGCGAAACTCTTGTTTCAAAGAGAGGTTCTTTTAAAATACCTATCGTCATGTAAATAGTTTAAAATATAATTATAATAAGACATATCGTTTTTTATGGTTACGACTTGGTGAAGTGGCGGAAAATCGAAATGAAAGTTTCGATTTGGCAACGCTTAACCACGGCTATTTACCATAGCTAAATTACGAAAAAAGCCAATGCAGAAAGCACTTCGGGCAAAAGAAAAAGCACCATTACAACACTATTTTATGCACATCCCACACGACCTATCCGCACTAATCTATTTCAGCCTGCCAATATTCAAAAGTTTGGGTTTGTCCATTGTCCAGCTTGATATCGTAAGAAATTTTATTCGTTTGGGAGATTGAAAATCTTACTTCGTACCTGAACAAACCGCCCGCATACGACAATGTGTGATATTCCCCGTTTTCCCCGCAAACATCCACGTCTTTTGGCAACGCGTTTATTAAACGCCCGTCTATTTCTTTTCCAATAAACGATTCATCTAATTTGTCCGCCTGGGTTACAATTATCTTCGCCCGGATACCCGACTTTAAAAATTCAGCTATTATTTCCTCAGAGGTTTTGTTCCACAGCGGTTCTACCACTTCAATTCCCAAGGGATTTAGTTTGCTTTCCCTATACACCTTTACATCGGACAAAAAGATGTCACCAAAAATAAAATGCGCCACATCTTGTGTTTTGTAAAAATGGATAACCTCCCGCATTTTTTCATCATAGTTATGCAAACCTTTATCAAACGGCACCGCATGAAGCGGAATCCCGATGCTTTCTGCTTGTTTTGATAATATATGCAAGGGTATCGAATGTACTGAAGACTTTAATGTTTCTTCATTAACCGTGGTCAACAAAGAAACTACTTCAAATTTATCTTCCTCCAATGTTTTTTGAAGTGCCAAAGCCGAGTCCTTACCACCGCTCCAATGGAATATTGCTCTCTTCCGTTGGCTCATGTTTATTTATCTATAAGACTAAACATAACTTATCAAAATCGCACCGTGAATGTTTGTTTTTCCTTGAACGCTTTGTTAAAGCTGACGATACCGATATGGAACAGGTCTATATCGCAAACCACGGCGTCATGCGACACTATTTTTTTCCAGGCTGCTTCCATGCCCCGGCTCCAATGAATGTCGTCAAACACCAGCAACGTGCCGTCATGCACGTGGGGCAGCAATTGTTCAAAATAACGCAGCGTGGGCTCTTCGCGATGATTGCCGTCTATAAAAGCAAGGTCTATGGACGGCATGGACGCTAACACCCCGGACAGGGTTTGGTCAAAATTGCCCTCTACCAGATTTATATTTTTTATCCCTAAATGTTGAAAATTATCCTTCGCCAAAGAAGCAATAGCAGAAGCGCCTTCCATCGTGATGACCTGCGCCTGTGGATTGCCCAAAGCGAGATAACTTGTGGTCAATCCCAATGAAGTACCCAATTCCAACACATTTTTGGCTTCATAAAATTTTACCATGCGGTAAAGCAATTGACTGTACTTCTTGGGCTTTGCGGCATTTTTGGCGATGGAAGCGATAGTACGCTCCGCACCATTGTCTTTTGCCGAGCCGGCACCAAAATCCTGCACCTGTACCGTGCGTTCATCTGCGAGCAGGCTTTTACGCAAGGTCTCTATCTTTTCATAATCGGGATATTTGACAAAATCGTTCATGACCTTGGTGATGAACTCAAACGCAAAAGGCGAATGCGTGCCGTGGCCTTTGCTGTTGGCAGCATGTACATAATATTTAAAATATTTGGCGGCGGCCTGTAAAGGAGAATATACCATCGAACAAGCAATTAAAAAATGAATAATCGGAAGAACTTTATCACGGAAAGACAAATATAAAAATGAATAATGAGCTTATTTAAACTTATTATAAATGGATACATAAATATCCTTCGTGTTTTGACGATCGGTGAAAAACTCCGAACGCGATAGTTTTTTTCATGGAACTTCATGCCGAGCACAGCCGAAGCATCTGCCCCAACAATAGCAGGCAGACTTGACAGTCGCAGGCAGATTCCTCCACTCGCTTCACCGCGTTCCGCTTGGTCGGAAAGACGATGAATCTATGTGGTTAAATTTACGAAATTCAAACAGCTTCATTAATCTAAAGAGAAACGTCAAACAAGTCTTGATGCCATATAACCGGGACGATAAACCGAGCGTGGCAACGAAGATGCCATATATACTGAAGCATACCTCATTATTACCACCTTCAACAAGTCCCGAACATTCGCAAACAAATGAAAAAAGCCCCAATGAACGGGGCTTTTAAAAATCGTTCTACGAAATTACGCGTTACGGTTAATGCAGTTGAGGTCATCAAATGCCACTTCAAGACGTTTGATGAAAGACTCCTGCGCTTTGCGCAACCATACACGGGGATCGTAGTATTTTTTGTTGGGCTTGTCGTCGCCTTCGGGATTACCGAGCTGGGCTTGCAGATACCCTTCGTTCTTTTTGTAATAGTTCAGCACGCCTTCCCAGAAAGCCCATTGCATGTCGGTATCCAGGTTCATCTTGATGGCACCGTAACCGATGGCTTCCCTGATTTGATGCTGCGGGGAACCGCTACCACCGTGGAACACGAAGTAAACAGGTTTTTCGCCCGTGGCATATTTTTCCTGGATATATTTTTGGCTGTTGTTCAGAATTTCGGGGCGCAACTGCACGTTTCCGGGTTTGTACACACCGTGCACGTTACCAAAAGCGGCCGCTACGGTGAACAAATCACCTACTTTTTTCAGTTCTTCGTAAGCATAGGCCACATCTTCGGGCTGTGTGTAAAGCTTTGAATTGTCCACATCGGTATTGTCAACGCCGTCTTCTTCACCGCCGGTAACACCCAGCTCTATTTCAACGCTCATGCCCAAAGGTTCCATCCTTTTGAAAAACTCAACGGATGTCGTTACGTTTTCCTCGATGGGTTCTTCGCTCAGGTCAAGCATGTGCGAGCTGAACAAAGGCTGGCCTTTTTCTTTAAAGAATTTTTCGCCTTCATCAATCAA
Organism: Niabella sp.; assembly: GCA_047601605.1. Taxonomy (GTDB): domain Bacteria; phylum Bacteroidota; class Bacteroidia; order Chitinophagales; family Chitinophagaceae; genus Niabella. The sequence goes on along the minus strand of JASGIU010000001.1, from coordinate 45,345 downwards.
GGCGCTAATCCAGGGCAACCATTTCTTAGCCGCGTGGTCGGTGTGCAATACTACCGGCACGCCGTAATATTTGGCCACATTGTGCACGTGCAATGCACCACTTACCGCACCAAAAATATTGGCCTGCAGGTTATCGTTCGGCATTCCCTTGCCGGCGATGAACTGTGCGCCACCGTTGCTGAACTGCACCATAACTGGCGAGTTTACCTTGGCGGCTGTTTCCAACACGGCATTAATGCTGTCTGTTCCTACCACGTTAACAGCAGGCAGTGCAAATTGATTTTCCTTTGCGTCATTGTATAGGGCCCTTAGCTCTTCGCCATGCAAAACCCCGGCTCTGTACTTCTTCATTAAAATTTAATTTTTTTTAGTTTAAAATTCAGCAAGACCGGCGCAAAAGTAGTGAAATTGTGAGAATCAAATAATGATATTTATCAGGCTTTTAGCGGGCAGGCCCTTGCGGGCGATTATGACGCCTGACCTTTTTTGCCCGGTCGATCCTCCCAACCAATTTAACTACAGCCTGGAGGGTAAAGGAAAGTTCCAATTCTCACGAAGCGGGAAAAGTTACCCTTTCGGAAGAAGGGAACACCAAACCCCGACGAGTATTCTAATAATAGTGCGTTAAACAAACAATACAAAGAAAAAATTTTGTATATTAGAATGTTGATGCCCATCCTTTTTATTTGCCGACTATTTGAAACAGCACAAAAACTGTTAAAAAGTACGTGTAGAAAGTCGCTTGATTTTGGAAGGCATACCAGGGGTTGAAAAAGTTGACGGGCGATTTTGAGAAGTTCAAAGTCTTATTTGTTTTCATACAAAAACAAATAAGGACAGGTATTTATTTTAAAATTTCTGATTATTTTGGAAAACTCCTTCAAATCATACCCAAATGGCAAAAACTATTCTTATAGCGGGGAGCACCGGTAACCTCGGAAATAAAATTGCTTGCGCGCTCTTAAACGAGCATGTCAACCTGCGTGCGCTGGTCAGACCTGAAACCAGCTCAGCAAAAATCCAATTATTGGAGCAAAATGGACTGCGGGTAGTCAAAGTAGCTCATTGGGATAAAGAACATATTGCCGAGGCTTGCAACGGGGCAGCCTGTGTGGTTTCCGCCCTGTCCGGATTAAAAGAAACGGTTATAGAGGCTCAGACCGCCCTTTTGGACGGCGCGGTCTTGGCCGGGGTGCCACGCTTCATCCCCAGCGATTATTCAATAGATTTTACGAACCTGAAAGAAGGGCAAAACAGAAACCTTGACCTTCGCAGGGCATTTCACAGCTACCTCGATCATCAAAAGATTCAGGTAACTACCATTTTCAATGGCGCTTTTATGGATTTGCTGACCACGGACATGCCATTGATACTCCCCAAAATCAATCGTATCCTTTGCTGGGGGAACTCTGGACAAAAGATGGAATTCACGCTGACCGACGATGTGGCAATGTTCACGGCAAAGGCCGCGCTGGATGATGATTCACCCCGGTTCCTGAAGATTGCCGGCGATTGCCTTAGCTGTAATGATTTTGTAAAATTGCTTACCGGGATAAGCGGGAAAAAATACAAATTGCTGAAACCTGGAGGTATTCCCCTACTCAATAAACTGATACGCGTAACCCAACTACTTAGCCCTTCTAAAAAAGAGCTTTATCCCGCTTGGCAAGGAATGCAGTATATGAGGGATATGATGGAAGGGCGGGTTGTTATCGGACACCATGACAACGACAGGTATGGGCCGCTTCCTTGGACCAGCGTAAAAGAGTTTCTTAAAAGAAGCGGCAAATTTTGAGTTATACGGAATGCCGGGCCTTTAGAATATATGTGCCAAGATTCTTTAACCTTTTCAATTTTGCCGTGTATGATCAAGAAAACATACCCTTTTCCTGCGCCTGACGAAGGGTGACTTTACAAACAAACCATGCTTCGACAAGTTCTGCATGGCATGCGATTACAAACCGTCGTTCCGACCGATTCGCCAAAGGCGAAGAACGGAGGAATCTGTTCTGTTCCTTACAAGCCCGCATGCTTCGGCAAGCTCACCATGACTGCGTACTCGAAAGAAAAATCCGGCCAAACATACTGTCACCCTGAGCCTAAAACTCCCCTTGTCATCCCGAGCCTGACGAGGGGTGAATTAAAGAACAAACAGCCCAACCAAACCATGCTTCGGCAGGCTCACCATGACATCGAGGGTGAAAAAGGAATCCGGTCAAACGTTCTGTCACCCCGAGCTTAAAACTCCCCTTGTCATCCCGAGCCTGACGAGGGATGAATTAAAGAACGGACAGCCCCAACCAACCCATGCTTCGGCAAGCTCACCATGACATACAACTATAAACCGTCGTTCCGACCGATTCGCCAAAGGCGAAGAGCGGAGGAATCTGTTCTGTTCCTTACATGCTTCGGCAGGCTCACCATGACATCGAGGGTGAAAAAGGAATCCGGTCAAACGTTCTGTCACCCCGAGCTTAAAACTCCCACTGTCATCCCGAGCCTGACGAGGGGTGAATTAAAGAACAAACAGCCCCAACCAAACCATGGTTCGTCAAGCTCACCATGACTGCGTACTCGAAAGAAAAATCCTGCCAAACATACTGTCACCCCGAGCCTAAAACTCCCACTGTCATCCCGAGCCTGACGAGGGATGAACTTAAAGAACGGACAGCCCCACCAAACCATGGTTCGTCAAGCTCACCATGACATTCAACACCCGACACACAACACCCGACAAACATTTCAAAAAATACTTTAAGTTTGAACAAGTTCCACGATATGTTAGTCAATATCGGGACGCCGTGAAATAAAAACCACCAGCAACAATGAACAGGATTAGTTTTCATGACACACATGTATATCCCGGATGCCTGGCCATCATCTTTTTCAAGATAAACCCGGACGGCACGGTCATGCCGGCCCAAGCAGAATTCAGCGACGGCGCCGTTGCCGGGGCAGAAATCGGGCAAGTGGTATCGAACGAAGTACATGTCCGCATTGACGCTTACCAGACCGCACGGGGCACCCGCATCCCCGAAAAGGCCTGGCGCCTCCGGTACGACGAGGAACAGGATATTTGGAAAGTGACAGGGAAGATGTAGAGCGGGATTATACGTCAATCTTCCTTTTGTTTAAAATCAAGACCAGCAACTATATTTTGATGATACTACATGGTTGCATGCTTTTGATATTATAGGAGATGCGTTGTTGTGATACCGCTCGGCATACTACCGCCAAGACAATATTCAGCACAGAGATATCTGAGTTTTGTTTTTTGATTTGCCCTATCATGCTTATAATTTTACTATTTTCGTAGAATGGCAGATGTACATTCCACAGGGGTCAGAAGCTACAATATGAGCCAAATCAGAGGAAAAGACACTAAACCTGAACTTCTGGTAAGGAAATTTTCCCTTAAAAAAGGTTTACGTTACCGATTGCATGATATAAATTGCGAGAAGATTCGATATAATCATACCCTCGAAATCAATTAGAAATAGTACTATGAAAGAAAAGAATGAAGAACAAGGATTTTATAATCAACTAATAGACTTCTTAAGCCAATCTAAAACAAATAATCTTAAAACTAAGCATTACATTTCAGAATTTTTAGGAACAAAAGTAAAAGTAAGTTTTGGTCAGGGAGGTGCTGCAAGAATTCCATGGATATCATTTTTAATAGTGCCTAATACAACTAGCCACGGTATTTATCCTGTTTATCTTTATTACAAAGATTATGATATTCTTATTTTGGCTTATGGAGTAAGTGAAACAAATTTCCCTTTAATAAACTGGAAAAATTCGGATTCAAATCCAACAATTAAAGAGTATTTTGAGATAAATTTTTCTAAAAAACCAGACAGATATGGAAGCTCGCATATTTACAAAGTTTATGATGTAAATGATTTACCTTCCGAAGAGGTAATAGACTCTGATTTAAAAAATATCATTAACATATATAAAAATCAAATGGAAAGCGAGCAAATTAAAACAACAAATAATCAAAATCATTTTTCTGTTGCTCAGCTACAGTCTGATATATCTCAATCCGGTTTAGTTTTCTCAGAAACGCTTATCAACCGCTTTGTGGCTTCGTTATTTACAAAACCATTTGTATTATTAACAGGCTTATCGGGTTCGGGAAAAACAAAAATTGCACAAAGTTTTGTGCAATGGATTTCTGAAAATGAAAATCAGTACAGGATTATTCCTGTCGGCTCAGACTGGACTAACAGAGAACCTTTATTGGGCTATCCTAATGGTTTGAATTCCGAAGAATATATTTTGCCGGATTCCGGAGCTTTAAATTTAATCATTGATGCTGCCAAAGAAGAAAATCACTACAAGCCTTATTTTCTGATTCTGGACGAGATGAATCTGAGCCACGTGGAACGTTATTTTGCAGACTTTCTGAGTATTATGGAATCGGAGGATAAAATTATGCTGTATTCAGGTACTCAAAGAAAAAGTCCTGACGGAGCGGAAATTCCTACACATATTTTCTGGCCTAAAAATTTGTTTATCATTGGTACGGTCAATATTGATGAAACCACCTATATGTTCAGTCCGAAAGTGCTGGACAGAGCCAATACAATTGAATTTCGTGTAGATGCGGATAATATCAGAAGCTTTTTTGTTTCGCCGTCAAAAACGGATTTGTCTGTTTTGCAGGGAAAAGGAGCTTCTATGGCACAGCATTTTTTAACGCTGGCTGCCGATAATCATATTGAAAAAGAAGAAGCCTACACCGAAATTTTTGTTCAATTCTTTGATGAATTAAAGAAAATCGGAGCAGAGTTTGGCTACAGAACAGCCGTTGAAATGCTTCTTTTGATAAAGAAACTGAATGCTGTCGGAACATTTACAAAAGAACAAAGTACAGATATTGCCGTGATGCAGAAATTACTGCCAAAACTTCACGGCTCACGAAGCAAGATTTCCAAAGTTCTGGATGCTTTGATTGCACTTTGCCTGAAAGAAGGAAAAACATTCTCTATTGCAAAAAGTGAAGAAGTGAACCAGGAGGATATTTTGTATCCAATTGCTTTTGAAAAACTGGTTCGTATGTACAAAAATGCTTTGGACAACGGATTCACAAGCTACGCAGAAGCTTAATTTATGGAAGAGCGTTGTTTGCAGATATCATTGGATGAAATAGAATCCGGACTGATACTTTCCGTTTATCCGGAAGGGAATTCTGATTTCCGTATCATTGATTCTTTTGATGCCAATGAATTTTCCGAAAGCAGATATCAGATTCTGGAAGGCAACACTTACGAATATCATTTTAATAAAGACAATTACCGCCTGCAAACAGGTGTTTCCGGAATTGTCGTTCCCTCAAAAAGACAACCTTCTTCCGGCAGAATTGTTCCGAATATTTATGTCGGCACGCTCACTTTTGAAATAACAGATACAGCGAGAAAAGATTTCTCCCATAAGCTGGATGTGGAAGTTTTAGCCACAAAGTTTAATAAGGAACTCGACAAAAGTTACAGGGAAAATTACCGCTATATGCTGGAAAGCCTTACAGATAAGTGTACCGAATTGCTAATGCAGATTAATACGCCCGTTTATCAGACTTTTGAAATTGATTTTGACAGTGATAAAGGAACAGTATATCAACGTTTTTGTTTTGTTCAGTCCATTATTAACAATCCAATTTTCACGGAATCTGTAGAAAAAATCATCAGTAATCCCAAAACAAGTTGGGAAGAGGAATCCGAATTTGCCGACATCAGGAAAATAAGAAGAATCAATAATCATTCACTCCGGCAGATTATTTCAGGCTCAAACCGTATGGCTTTACCTGAAAATCATTCTGTAAGGAAATACGGGATTGATTCAGTTCCGCTAAGAATCAATCATTTCAGAAAAATTGAAAACATTGATACACCGGAAAACCGTTTTATCAAATATGTCTTAGAAACCTTTAAAAGATTCTGCGAAGAGTGTCTGGCCGTTTTTGATAAATTCAAAATGACAAAGCCGACCGACGAAGCCGATTATTTAATTCACAAGCTGGACATTCATCTGAATCATCCTTTTTTCAAAGAAATCAATCCAGCAATTTCGCTGAAATTGAATAGCCCTGTTTTGCAAAAGCGAAGCGGATACCGTGAAATCTTGAACCGCTGGCTGCAATTTGATTTTGCTTCAAAATTAGTTTGGAAAGGTGGCGATGATGTTTACAAAGCTGGTAAAAAAGATATTGCCACGCTGTATGAATATTGGTTGTTTTTCACGCTGTACGATTTAATAAAAGAGAAATTTGAAATTGAACACATTTCATTTGATGATAAAGCTTACAATCATTTGATTGTTGAGACCAATGACGGCTTAAACGTAATGCTGAAATCGGGTAAACACACAGCTTTACAAGGAGCGTTTACAAAAAGAAACCGTGATTTGAATATCAAATTTTCCTATAACCGGACTTTCAAAGGAGGTGTAAAATATCAGGATAAAGTCAGTGGAAGCTGGACAGCACCATTAAGACCGGATTATACATTGAGTATCTGGCCGAAAATGTTTTCAGAAAAACAGGCTGAAGCCAATGAATCTATTGTGCATATTCACTTTGACGCAAAATATAAGATTGATAATTTTTATCAGACTGTTCACTCTGATTTGGAAGGAGAGGAATTGGAACAGGAACTGAATCAGGAAGACAGGGACGAACGAAAAGGAAGCTATAAAAATGTGGATTTGCTGAAAATGCACGCTTATAAAGATGCGATTCGGCGTTCAGGAGGAGCTTATATTTTATATCCGGGAGCAAAAGAACAACCGTTCAGAGGATTTCACGAAATTATTCCGGGCTTAGGAGCTTTTTCTGTTAATCCTTCATCAAGTAATGCAGATGTAAAGGAATTATCGAATTTCATAGACCTTGTAATAGAGCATTTACTTGACAGAACTTCTCAGCGTGAAAAATTGTCCAGTGAAACTTATCATATTTTCAGAGAGCCAAAATCTGATTATAATGTTGTACAGGAGCGTATTCCTGAATATTTCGGAGAAGAAAAGATTTTTGCGGATGAAACACCGGTATTAATCGGATTTTATAAAAGTGAGGAACAGCTGCAATGGATACTAAAAAATAATCTTTACAATCTTCGTACAGGTACGGACAGAGGTTCGCTCCCATTGTCCGAAATGAATATCAATGCAAAATATTTGATTCTTCATGGATCAGGTGAGCTAGAAACAGATAAGATTTTTAAGTTGAAACCTACAGGAGTAAAGGTATTTTCACAGAATGATTTAATTAAAAAAGGGTATCCTGACCCCAAAGGTGAGTTGTATTTCGTCTTTCAACTTGAGAGAAATGCAGCTAACGATTTTGGCAATATAAAAATTGATTTGAGGAAATTGCCCCAATTTGAAAGTAACAGAAACTCGGCCAAACCATTCTCCGTATCTTTATCGGGGCTTTTGAAAGTGAAGGTGTGATAAAATGCATATCCTGTCAAAACTTTCCATTAAATAACAATCAATTTAGAACATTTATTAAAGGGTGTAATCAGTCTGTCCACCTGAATTTGTTTATTACAAGAGATTAGTAAAAAGAAGCAGAGAATCAGGACCAGAGCCCAGTCGCAGAAACCAACTTAGATTATCCTCACCATTACCCTATTTCCCCTCGTAAATTTGCAGAAGGCAAGAAAGAAGACTCCCTCCCACAAAATGCTTAAACAGTTTCAAGGCAACGGCTAATGACGTCATCATTCCAAAACTTATATCTTGGGCGAATAAACGAAATCAATTAATTTCGCATCTTCATTATTTTAAACTATCATGACCCTTATACAATTGGAATACGTTGTCGCATTAGACAGTCTACGTCATTTTGCAAAAGCAGCCGCACGCTGCCATGTTACGCAACCCTCGCTCAGTATGCAGGTGCAGAAACTGGAAGAGGAACTGGGCGTACAAATCTTCATCAGAACAAACCCCGTTTCCGTCACTGAAATCGGGCATATCGTCATAGAGCAAGCGAAAAAAATATTAGCAGAGGCAGACATGATGCACCAACTCATCGAACAGGAAAAAAACGAAATCGGCGGCAGCCTGAAAATCGGCATCATCCCTACCCTTGCGCCTTATTTACTACCACAGTTCCTGCAAGCTTTTATTAAAAAATATCCGCAGGTAAGATTAAGCGTACAGGAACTCACGACCGAACAAATCGTGAGGCAACTGAAGAACGGCTCGCTTGACGCGGGCATCATGGCCACGCCGTTACACGTGACGGAGCTTAAAGAAGAATTTCTGTTCAACGAAGAATTTGTGGCTTACGTGTCACGCAAGGAAAAACTTTTTACCAAGAAATACCTGTTGCCAAGCGATATAGACGTGCACAAGATATGGCTGTTGGAAGAAGGGCATTGCCTGCGCAATCAGGTGATGAACCTCTGCACCTTACAAAAGGATGCCTCAATAGAAAAACACTTTGACTATGCCGCAGGCAGCATTGAAACACTCAGGCGTTTCGTGGATAAAAGCGGCGGGATTACCTTGCTGCCGGAGCTGGCGACCTACGACATGAGCGCATCCCAAAAGAACATGCTGCGATATTTTAAAACACCCGCCCCGGTACGCGAAATCAGTTTAATCACGCTGAAAACATTTCCCAAAATAAGGCTTACCAACATCCTTAAAAAAACCATCCTCGAAAATATGCCGCCGGAAATCACGGGCAAGAAAAAAGTGAAAGTCATGCCCATTGAAATATGAGTTTACATTTGAACTTGTCTAAATTTCTCTATTTTGTTTTGTTATAGATGGTCAGTAAAAATGTTACCCTGAGCCTGATTAAGGGTGAGTTTTACAATTGAACCATGGTTCGACAAGCTCACCATGACATCGTGTAGGAAAGGATTCCTCTTCTTCAACGTGCTGTCATCCCGAGCTTGACGAGGGATAAATTAAAGAACGAGACAGCCCTCCTTCAAAACATGGTTCGACAAGCTCACCATGACATCGAGGGTAGAATCCTGCCAAACATATTGTCCCCCTGAGCATGACATGCCACCATAAACCGTTGTTCCGGGCAGTTCGCCAAGGGCAAAGAGCGGAGGAACAGCCTTCTACTATTGGAGAGATTCCTCGACTCTACTGCGTTGCGCTCGGAATGACGATTAAAAGGAACTTATCTTTTCAAAGAACATAAATACAAAACTTTTATTTGCACCTCAGCCTGAAATCGTATATGAAAGCATAGCCGTTTAACAACGCGTTGTCACCCTGAGCATGATTAAGGATGAGCTCTACAATAGAACCATGGTTCGACAAGCTCACCATGACATCGTGCTTGAAAGAATACCCCTTCTCCAACGTCCTGTCATCCCGAGCTTGACGAGGGATGAATTAAAGAACGTACACCCTTCCATCGAATCATGCTTCGTCAGGCTCTTCATGACATCGTGCATGAAAGGATTCCTCTTCTTCAACGTGCTGTCATCCCGAGCTTGACGAGGGATAAATTAAAGAACGTACACCCTTCCATCGAATCATGCTTCGTCAGGCTCACCATGACATCGTGCAGGAAAGGATACCCCTTCTTCAACGTGCTGTCATCCCGAGCTTGACGAGGGATGAATTTAAAGAACGGATATCCTTCAACAAACCATGGTTCGATAGGCTCTCCATCACGTTGTGCGGAACAAGTTACCGCTTAAAATAGATTTAACCACGCGCATAAAAAACCCGGCCTGAAAAGACCGGGAAACTTTAAAACCTAAAATTATGAAAACTTTTTATTTCACGTTGTAAATAAAATCATTCCTCTTAAACTGCTTGCCCACTTCTTTGAGATCATAGGCAATGCTTGCATCTATCAGCTTGTCGCCGGATTGCAGCACAAAACCACCAATGATATCAGGATTTACCTTTTCATGCAATTCAATGGTCGTGTCGTCCAGCTCTTCCTTTATCCGAGCGATAATGCTATTGCGCACGGCGTCGCTCACCGGAACGGCCGTCGTCAGCGTAACCGTACTGATGTGCTTATACTCCTTATACTGGTCATCAAATGCTTCTAAAACCTCGGGAAGGAAAGACTCCCGGTTTTTGTTCACCAACAGTCCGTTGAACCTTGACACAATCTCCCCGATATTGCCTTCGGTGATAGCGTTCACAATCTTCAGCTTTTTGTCGGTCTTGATAATGGGGCTGCGCAACAGATTGACAAACTCGCGGCTTTGCCTGCACAACTGTTGCATCCATTGCACATCGGTATAAACCTGTTCCAACTGTCCTTTTTCCACTGCCAAATCCAACAGGGCCTTGGCATATCTTGAAGCTAAACGCGGGTTAGGCATAATATTTCCTGAAAACTAAATTAATTAAATTTAATGCTGTCCACCAGTTTGTTGATATGGTCTTCCTGCCTGTTTTGGCCGGAAAGCTCTTGTTTCAACACTTTTTCGCTCACCTCGATAACCAGTTTACCGATTTCATTTTTCACTTCGGTAAGGGCGGCCATTTTTTGGGAGTTGATAGCCAACTGCGCATCGGCGATAATCTTGTTGGCTTCTGCCTTGGCCTGGTCTTTTGCCTCGTTCACAATTTTGTCCTTGGTTTCACGGGCTTCTTTCAACAGTTGCGCGCGCTCTTCACGGGCCTTGGCCAGCAATGCCTCGTTTTCACTTTGCAACTGTGCCATTTCAGCCTTTACCTTTTCGGCAGTGGCGATAGAATCGGCAATGTTTTGCTCCCGTTGATTTAAAGACTTCAATATCGGTTTCCAGGCAAATTTTTTGAGTATATAAAATACCAGCAAAAAGGCTATAAGCGCCCAAACAAAATACCCAAGATTCGGGGTTAATAATTCCATGAAGATTGACTTATTCCGTTAGTAAATTTCGTTTTTACAAAAGAGAATTACCAGGCCCATCGCCCTTTGCTTTGCGCCCGGTAATAAGGTTGTGCAGTGCTTATTTCAACACGGCCAATAAACCGGCGATTACCGCAAAAAGGGCAACACCCTCGATAAAGGCGGCTGTCAAAATCATTGCACTACGGATGTCGTTAGCAGCTTCAGGCTGGCGGGCGATACCTTCGGTAGCACCTTTACCAATCTGGCCGATACCGATACCTGCACCAATAGCAGCAAGGCCTGCGCCTACGGCACCACCAAAGTGTGACCAGCTTCCGCTAACTTCCAGTAAAGTGTTCATTAAACTCATGACTCTTTTTTTATAAATGATTAAAAATAAAACACGTTCATTAATGGTGACCTGCCGCTCCTTCTTCATGGTGATGATTGCCAATGGCATCACCGATAAACACGGCTGCGAGCGTCGTAAAAATATATGCCTGGATAAAGGCCACCAGAATTTCTATCAGGTAAATGAACACTGCAAATGCAATGGAGACGGGAGCGAAAGAAACACCCGCTATCGTGCTCATTTCCGTAAAGATAAATATCAGGCTGATAAAGCTAAGAATGATGATGTGCCCTGCTGCCATGTTGGCGAAAAGACGTATAATCAAGGCAAAGGGCTTGGTAAACATACTGAGCAACTCTACCGGCAACATCAAAAACTTAACCGGCAACGGCACACCCGGAAACCAAAAGATGTGCGCCCAGTAATCTTTGCCCGAGCTGAAAAGGATGATGAGGAAAGCAATAATCCCCAACATGGCCGTAAAGGCTATATTACCTGTAACGTTGGCCGCCCCGGGGAGCAAACCAAAAATATTATTGATAAGGATAAAGAAGAACACGGTCAGCAAGTAAGGCATATACTTGTGATAGTTTGTGTTAAGATTGGGCTTAGCAATATCGTCCCGCACAAAAGTAATCACCGGCTCAATAGCATTCTGAAACCCTTTGGGTGCAGAAGTAACCCCCTGACCACTGCGGTATTTCTTGGCGATGGACAACATCAGCCATACCAGCACCACTAAGGCGATAATCATTTGAACCACGTTCTTGGTCATAGAGAAATCATACACCTTAACCGATTCGTCAACATTGCCTGCAGCATCTACCGCAACCACTTTATCATGTTCAATTTTGTAACCGTTGTATGCTTCCGTACCATGAAACTTGGAGGACATGAACATGCTGAATCCTTTTTGCGGACTGTAAAGGATAACCGGTAAAGGTAAAGTTGCATGGATTTCGCTGCCATCGCTTTTTTTGAGGGTAAAGAAATGGAACTCGTGCGCATCAGCTATGTGATGCAGAATAGCTTCCCCCGGATTAAATTTTTCCTCACCAGCAGCCTCTTGCCCATGAGCCTCTTCATGCTGCGCCGCTACCATCATGGGAGATGCAAGCACCATTACAAAGGACAAAGCCGCCACGACAAAAGATTTCAAGCAATTAAAACCCATACCTCAAAAAAATTTCCGGCAAAGATAAGACTGTGTGGCTAAAGTTGATGCCTTGTGCAGATATTTTGAGTAAAATAATTATAAAAAAGAGGCAATTTGTTCATGTGGAAATGTGAAGATGTGAAAACAAGGAAATATAACAGGAATATGGGATACCGAAAATACGGAAAACGTAACTTCGCGGCTTTTATCGTGCGAAAGCTTTTCAACATATATGTAAATTCTTTTAAAGGATTATCCGTGGAGTCATGGCTGCTATCGGTGGTCATGCTCATTAACCGTACCGGCTCCATGGTGCTGCCGTTTTTGGGCGTGTACATGGTTGACCATCTCAAATTCAACCTGACGCAATCGGGCGTAGTGCTGAGTTGCTTTGGTGTTGGTTCTGTTTTGGGTTCCTGGTTGGGCGGGTATATCACCGATAAAATCGGCGAGTTTAAAGTACAATCGTTTAGCCTGATTGCCAGTGTGCCGATGTTTTGCCTGCTGCCCGTGTTCACTACGCCGGTAAGCCTGGCCATCATGGTTTTTATACAAAGCATCACCAGCGAAGCTTTCAGGCCGGCCAACTCGGTTGCCATCACTAAATATGCCAATCCAGACCTTATCACCCGTTCTTTTTCACTCAACCGGATGGCCGTAAACCTTGGCTTTTCCATCGGCCCGGCCATGGGTGGTTTGTTGGCCGCTATATCCTATAATTTTCTGTTTTTTGCCAATGCCTTTGGCGCACTTACGGCAGGCATTTTATATATTTATTTCTTCAGGAAAAAACACGAAACATTTTCGGCCAAAACCACGGCATACGCGGCTCCTGCCATTGCGCCGTCCAAGCCGGTATCACCATACAGGGATGCAAAGTTTATCGTATTCTGCCTGCTGTGCACGCTTTTCTCGGTTTGCTTTTTTCAGTTGATGAACACGCTTCCGCTGTTTTATAAAAACGCAGCAAACCTCAGCAAAGAAAGCATCGGGCTTATTTTAGGGTATAGTGGTGTAGTGGTAGTAGTGTTTGAAATGCTGCTGGTGCATATAGCCGAAAAGAACCTTAAAATCAGGCAGACGATGGTCATCGGCACACTGCTTTGTGCTGTTTCTTATAGCACGTTAGGTTTCAGCCATCATTTGCTGCTGCTCTATATCTCCATCTCCTTCCTGAGCCTTGGGGAAATTTTAGTATTACCTTTTATGTCAACTATTACGGCGCTTCGTGCCAACGAATACAACAAAGGACGTTACATGGGACTTAACGGCATGGCAGTCGCCTCTGCTTTTATCATATCGCCCTTGCTCGGGTCGCATATTGCAGACCGATTTGGTTTTAGCACGTTATGGATAGGCACGGGTAGCCTGCTCGTGCTTACTTCTATCGGATTTTATTTCAGTATCCGAAACCTCATCAGGGAATAACCGTCACTATTTATCACTAAAAATAGGAAATGCTACCCGCAAACAAACAAGTTCGGATTTGCCTTTTCGGCGGCCTCGATGGGAGCATAATTTGAAAGAATATCAGGCTTGTTCCTGCGGACACAAACATCGTGTTCAAAATGCACGGAAGGCTTGCCATCCCTGGCTTTTACCGTCCAGCCATCACTCTCGGTAAACACATCTTTCGTGCCGAGGTTAATCATCGGCTCAATGGCCAATACCATGCCTTCTTTTAGTTTAACGCCGGTACCGCGCTTGCCATAATTGGGCACTTGCGGGTCTTCGTGCATCCGCTGCCCCAGTCCATGCCCAACCAACTCGCGCACCACGCCATAACCATATTGCCTTTCTGTATGGTTCTGAATAGCAAATGCGATATCGCCGGTACGGTTGCCTGCCACAGCCTGTTCGATACCTTTATAAAGTGATTCCTTGGTCACACGTACCAACTGCTGCACTTCCGGTGCCGGTTCACCAATGGCAAAAGTGTAGGCATGGTCGCCATGCCATTTGTTGAGGACAACACCCACATCTATGCTCACAATATCTCCCTCGCGCAATTCGCGTCCGTTGGGGAACCCATGCACCACGACCTCGTTCACGGATATACAAGCATTGAAAGGATAACCGTTGTAGTTCAAAAACGAGGGAATAGCCTGATGGTCGCGGATGTAGGTACCAATCATCTTGTCAATAGAAAGGGTGGTAATGCCCGGTTTCAGGATTTTAGCCATTTCCGTAAGTGTCTCACTGACCAGCAAGGCACTTTTCCTCATAAGCTCCACCTGTTCGTCGTTCTTTATAAAAATCATCTCTAAAACATTAAAAAACCCGGTAACATACAGCTACCGGGTTTGCAAATATATTTATTTTAATTATACCATAAATTCACGCAACACTTTCTTTGCAATACATTTACTTAAATCTGTACGGCTGATGTTGTTTGCCTGCCTTGTATGCGGCCACTGCTCATAAGACCATCGTACTGGCGCATCATCAACTGTGTTTCGATTTGCTGCAACGTGTCCAAGATAACACCTACCATGATGAGCAATGAAGTACCACCAAAGAACATGGAGAAACCTTGCGTCATGCCGAAGATTTTTTGGATAATGCCCGGCAGGATACCTACCAATGCCAGCAAGATAGCGCCCGGCAGCGTAATGCGATCCATGATAGAACCGATATAATCCGTTGTAGGCTGCCCCGGCTTAACACCCGGAATGAAACCGTTGTTTTGTTTCAGGTTGTCAGATATCTGCTTGGGATTAAAAATCAACGCTGTGTAAAGGAAGGTAAAACCAATCACCACGGTCGCATAAATCAACATGTACCAACCGTTGCTGTGGTCTGTAAACATTTTGCCAAGGTCGCTATTGGGGTTGCCCAAAGTAAACAAGGTAGGTACGAACATAATAGCCTGCGCGAAGATAATCGGCATTACACCTGCGCTATTAACCTTCAAGGGAAGGAACTGGCGGGCACCACCGAACTGGCGGTTGCCAACAATTTGCTTGGCATAGTTTACCGGAACCTTTCGCACGCCCTGTATGAGCAAGATACATCCCATGTTGATAGCGATGTACAACGCAATTTCGATGATAAATATCAGGATGTCACCGGTACGCGTAGAACGGTAGGTAAGCTCCTGAAAGAATGCCTGTGGCAGACGTGCAAGGATACCCACCATGATAATGAGTGAAGTACCGTTACCCAAACCTTTATCGGTAATCTTTTCGCCCATCCACATCACAAACAAAGTGCCCGCGGTGAGGATGATGACCGTACTAAGTACAAAGTAAGTAGAAGCGTAGCCAGCAATAATAGCAGGGCCTGATGTTTGATGCAAATAAGTTACATAAGCGAAAGCCTGTACCATCGTCACGGCCACTGTGATATAGCGAGTGAGCTGGTTGATTTTTTTACGGCCGCTCTCCCCTTCCTTCTGCATTTTTTGGAAAGTGGGCACGAGCACTGTTAATAACTGCACGAAGATAGAAGCCGTGATGTAAGGCATAATCCCCAATGCAAATATGGAAGCCTGGTTAAAGGCCCCGCCCGCAAATGTGTTGATCAAATCTAAGATACCATTTTGCGCATTATTTTTATGAAAAGCCTCTAAAGCTACGGGGTTAATGCCTGGCAAAACAATGTGCGCCCCTATTCTGTACACCACGATAAGCAACAAAGTAAAAAGAATCTTGCTCTTTAGTTCGTCGATGCTCCAGATGTTTTTGAGCGTAGTTATTAATTTTTTCACTTGAATCTAAATATTTTGAAATGTCCGCAAAATTAAATGACGCAACCTAGTGCGTCAAATATTTTTTAGCATTTATTTTACTTAACAATCTCTACCGTACCGCCGGCAGCTTCCACAATACCCTTGGCCTTCGCGCTGGCCGCATGTACCTTAAAGTTGAACTTGCCTTTCAGTTCACCGGTTCCCAACAGTTTTACCAGGTCGGTCTTACCGATGATACCCATTTGATACAGGTTTTCAACTGTGAAGTCGGTGATGTTATAGGATTCAGCCCATTGGTCTATCTGACCTACATTTATCACTTTATACTCTACCCTATGCGGATTTTTGAAACCACGCTTGGGGGTACGCCTCTGAATAGGCATCTGGCCACCCTCAAACCCCACCTTGCTTTTGTAACCGGCACGGCTTTGGCCACCTTTGTTACCTTTTGTAGAGGTACCTCCATAACCGCTACCTTCACCACGGCCAATTCTTTTTTGTTTGTGTACTGAACCTTTTGCAGGTTTTAAAGAATGTAATTTCATTGCTTTTGTTTTTTACTTTCGCCCCTAAAGCGCGGGGCTCGCTTGTTTAATAATTATTCTGAAAAACAGAAACGGAGTTGTTGTCACAACCCCTATCCTGCTTTATCAAATCAGATATCTTCGACCTTCACAAGATGCTCAACTTTCCTCACCATGCCCAAAACCTGGGGAGTGGCTTCCAATTCATTGCTGCTATTGGTTTTGTTGAGGCCTAAAGCCTTGAGCGTAAGTTTTTGACGCTCCGGACGGTCAATAGGGCTTTTTACCAAAGTAACTTTTATCTTTTTCATGCCTTATAATATGTTTATGGTTTAAAGTTGAAGGTCTCGGTTAAGCCCCCAAACCCCAAACTTTTTTTTATCCGTTGAAAACTTTCTTCAAACCTACGGTACGGGTCTTGGCAACCGATACCGGTTCGCGCATCATGGCCAGCGCCTTAAAGGTAGCTTTTACCACGTTGTGCGGATTGGCAGAACCCAAAGATTTAGCCAGTACGTCGCGAATGCCTGCGGCTTCCAATACGGCACGCATGGAACCTCCTGCAATCACACCAGTACCTGCAGCAGCCGGCTTAACCAATACCTTTGCAGCACCTTCTTTAGACCATTGGTCATGAGGGATAGTGCCCTTCATGATGGGTACTTTAATCAGGTTCTTCTTGGCATCTTCAATACCTTTGGTTATAGCTTCCTGAACTTCTTTGGCCTTGCCCAAACCGTGGCCTACCACACCGTTACCATCGCCTACTACCACCAGGGCAGAAAAGCTGAAGGCACGGCCACCTTTAGTGGTTTTTACCACACGGTTGATGGCAACCACTTTATCTTTAAGTTCCAGATCGCTGGCTTTTACTCTGTTTAAGCTGATTGTTGACATTATTTCAATTTACTTATTAGAAACTTTATTAAAACTGAAGTCCGCCTTCCCTTGCACCATCGGCCACGGCTTTTACACGCCCGTGATACAAATAACCACCACGGTCAAAAACGATTGCTTTTATGTTCAAATCGGCAGCCTTGCGCGCAATGGCAGCACCCACCAATTTGCTTTTTTCTGACTTGGTGCCAGACTGTGCGACAATATCCTTGTCCTTAGAAGAAGCGGCGGCGAGCGTAACACCGTTGACGTCATCAATCAACTGCACATAAATATCCGCATTGCTGCGAAAAACAGACAACCTCGGTTTCTCGGATGTTCCGCTGATTTTTTTGCGGATGCCGTAACGGATTTTTTGCCTTCTTAATAATTTTGCGTTTGACATTTTCTGTTTATTTTATATCCTGATACTGCCAGGAGCTTGTTTATATGTTTATAGTGAAAAAGATTTCTGATAAACCTCTCCACCATTAAACTTCGATTACTTACCAGCCGACTTACCAGCTTTTTTCCTTACCACTTCGCCCACGAAGCGAACACCTTTACCCTTGTACGGTTCGGGCTTACGCATACTGCGGATTTTTGCACAAACAGCACCCAACAATTGTTTGTCGGCACCGCTGATGGTTACTATCGGGTTCTGACCTTTGACCTGTTCAGTGGCAACTTTCAATTCTTTAGGAATATCGAACACGATATTGTGAGAATAACCCAAAGACAAGTCCAGTACATTGCCCTGATTGGTAGCTTTAAAACCCACACCTACCAGTTCCAGCTTTTTCTCGAAACCTTCGTTCACGCCTTTTACCAGATTGGCAAGCAGGGCACGATACAAGCCGTGCAAAGAGCGGTGACGGATTTCATCGGTAGAGCGGCTCAGCACAATCTGACCGTCTTTTACTTCTACCTTGATATCTTTATCTATAGCTTCCTGTAATTCTCCGTTCTTGCCTTTCACCTTTACCACATTGTCCTTGGTTACTTCTACCGTAACACCTGCGGGAACCGGGATGGCTTGTTTTCCTATACGTGACATAGTCTTTTAATTTGATTTGATAAATTTTATAATCACAACGAGCGTGTTCAGTTACCGTATAGAGAACTTATATTATCACCCGTCTGTTTTTGAGGCAAAACAAGTTTGCCAAACTAACTTAGTAAATATAGCACAGCACCTCGCCGCCTACATTTTGTGCCCTGGCTTCCTTATCGGTCATTACACCTTTGGAAGTGGAGATGATGGCCACGCCCAAACCGTTCTTCACCCTGCGGATTTCGGAAGGTTTGGCATACTGGCGCAAACCGGGACGGCTAACCCTTTCCAAACTTTGGATGGCCGGCTGCCTGGTATCCGCATCGTATTTCAAAGCTATCTTGATGATGCCTTGCTTATTGTCATCCTCAAATTTGTATTTAAGGATATATCCCTGACTGTACAAAATTTCAGTCATACGCTTTTTAAGCTTGGAAGCAGGAATGTCCACCACGCGGTGACCTGCCATTTGAGCATTGCGAATCCTGGTTAAAAAATCTGCGATTGGATCTGTTACCATTTTATTAAGAATTATTTCAGTTCAAAATTTGTTGGGTGATTATTTTTTGAAAAGCCCATACCCTGTCTTACGGCTTCGTTGTTTTATACTACCAGCTTGCTTTTTTCAGGCCGGGGATTTTGCCGTTGAGCGCCATGTCCCTCAAAGCCACACGAGAGATACCAAAATAACGCACGTACCCTTTGGGACGGCCGGTAAGTTGGCAGCGGTTTTTCAAACGCACCTTGGATGAGTTTTTGGGCAATTTGTCCAAAGCGGCGTAATCGCCTGCTTTTTTCAACTCTTCCCTTTTAGCTGCGTACTGTTCAACCAGTTTTTCTCTTTTAAGTTGACGAGCTTTTACTGAAGTTTTTGCCATTGTATATTATTTCAATTTATATTAAAATTATTCAGCAGATTTTTTTGCGTTCTTGAAAGGCAAACCCATTTCTTTCAGCAATTCGTAAGCCTCTTCGTCCGTTTGGGCTGAGGTCACGAAAGTGATGTCCATACCGGTAATCTTGTTCACCTTGTCAATGTCAATCTCCGGGAAGATAATCTGCTCTGTAACGCCCATGGTGTAGTTGCCTCGACCGTCAAAAGCTTTTTCGTTAATACCCCTGAAATCGCGCACACGGGGAAGTGCCACAGCAATCAAACGATCCAAAAATTCGTACATCTTGTCGCCACGCAAGGTAACACGTGCGCCAATCGGCATGTTCTTACGCAGTTTGAAGTTAGATATATCCTTTTTAGAATAAGTAATCACTGCTTTCTGCCCGGTGATGGTGGTCAGTTCGTCCACGGCGATATCCACCAACTTCTTGTCGGTAACCGCGCCGTTCACGCCCCTGTTCACACAGATTTTTTCAAGCTTGGGAGCCTGCATTACGCTTTTATAAGCAAACTTTTTGACCAGTGCGGGCGCTACTTCCTTTTTGTATTTGTCTGCCAGCCTGGGCTTATATGTTGTAGTACTCATGATTTATAATTATTTGGTACAAGACAAAAGATTAGATTTTTTCTCCTGATTTTTTGAAGACGCGCACAGCCTTTCCGTTCTCACGCTCACGCTTTACTTTTGAAGGCGCTTTGGCCTTTGCATCCCACAACATAACATTGCTGATTTGGATAGGAGCTTCTTTCTTTACAATACCGCCCCGGGTGTTCTGGGCAGAAGGCTTTGTGTGCTTGGTAATGATGTTAACGCCCTCAACCAATACTTTTCCTTCATCCAAAAGTACTTCCAAAACCTTGCGGGGCTTTGTAACGTCTTTATCATCGCCAACGGTAACAACTACCTGATCGCCTTTTTTGATATTGTACTTGGGTTTAAATCTCTTGTTCATTTTTTTATGCTTAATGCGAACACGTCGCAGTGAATACTTCTTTTATTGAATTATAAAACTTCGGGGGCCAAAGAAACAATCTTCATGTAGCCTTTGTCGCGAAGTTCCCTGGCCACAGGCCCGAAGATACGGGTGCCACGGGGCTCGTCTGCAGCGTTCAGGATAACCACGGCATTGTCGTCAAAACGGATGTAGGAACCATCCTTGCGACGCAGCTTGTTCGTGGTGCGCACGATAACCGCTTTGGCCACAGTACCTTTCTTGATACCACCGGCGGGCATCGCATCCTTTACCGTAACAACGATTTTATCTCCTATTTTAGCATAACGCTGGCCACTGTTGCCCAATACACGGATGCAAAGCACTTCTTTGGCACCGCTGTTATCAGCCACGTTCAAACGACTTTCTTGCTGGATCATTTTATTAAAATTTGAAAATTCGTGATTTTGAAAATTTGAAAATTCCAGATCTGACCAATGAGCTAACCATCACAAATTGCCCATCTTCAAATTTTCAAATTATAATTATTTTACTTTCTCTACAACCTCTACTAACCTCCAACGCTTTGTCTTACTAAGCGGGCGCGTTTCCATGATTTTTACGGTGTCGCCAATGCTGCACTCGTTCTTTTCATCGTGCGCATGAAACCTGGTGGTCTTTTTAAGGAACTTACCGTAAATAGGGTGCTTTACTTTTCTTTCAACGGCAACGGTGATTGTCTTAGACATCTTGTTGCTGGTTACTATCCCTATCCTTGTTTTTCTTAAATTTCTTTCAGACATTTTATATACCTTTTGGCTTGATGTAGTATGTTATTGTTACGCCTTTTCTGCTGTTTGTTTTTGTTTCAAAAGCGTTTCAATCCTTGCTATGTCCTTACGCAGCGCGCGGATAGACATCGGGTTCTCCAACGGGGTGATGGCATGTGCAAACTCAAGCTTTTTCATCCTTTGCTTGCTTTGCTCCAGTTGCACCTTAAGGTCTTCAACCGATAAGCCCTCCACGCCTTGTAAAAATTCTTTTCTTTTAGACATAATTGTAATTTGAAAATTTGTGTATCTGAAATTTTGAGAACGAAGCCTTTTAAACAGCCCGGTTTCAACCCTTCAAATTAATTGGTTACCAAATCCCTGCGCATGGTAAATTTGGTCTTGATAGGCAATTTGCCTGATGCAAGGGCCAACGCACGGCGGGCAATTTCTTCGCTAACACCGTCCACCTCAAAAATGATACGGCCGGGTTTTACCACTGCAGCCCAATATTCGAGGTTACCTTTACCTTTACCCATACGCACCTCAGCGGGTTTGTTGGTGATAGGTTTGTCAGGGAAAATGCGGATCCACACATTACCTTCCCGCTTCATGCTACGGGTAAGTGCCTGGCGGGCAGCTTCTATCTGGCGGTCGGTAATCCAATGGGAATCCTGTGCCTTTAAAGCATACGAACCAAAAGAAATGGTAGTACCCCTTTTTGCGTCGCCTTTCATGCGACCTTTTTGCATCTTCCTATGCTTTGTTCTCTTCGGTTGTAACATTATCTAAAATTTGAAAATTTGAAATGGCAGGAATGTGAAAATGGATTCCCACGATCAAAATTCTATGCTTATACTTTACTTCGTTTATAAATAGAGACTCATAATTTTCACATCCCTATTTACAAAATCATTCTTTAATTTCTGCGCTCCCCGCGACCTCCGCGGCGATCTCCTCTCCTGTCATCGCGACGTCCGCCGTGATGCTCTCTCCTATCTCCGCCTACGCCTTTTTCGTTACCAGCGATGAAATTGGGGTTCAAATCCCTTTTAGCCAAAACCTCGCCTTTACAAATCCAAACCTTGATACCGATTTTACCATAAACGGTTTGAGCAAACACGTTGGCATAGTCAATATCCATCCGGAAAGTATGCAGCGGCACACGGCCTTGTTTAAATTCTTCGCTACGGGCAATTTCCGCACCGGCCAAACGACCGCTCAGTTTCACCTTTATCCCTTCGGCGCCCATGCGCAACGCAGAGGCGATGGCCATTTTGGTAGCACGCTTGAAGTTGATACGGTTTTCAATCTGACGGGCAATAGTATCCCCAACAATCATGGCGTCTGTTTCAGGACGACGAATTTCCAAGATGTTTATTTGCACATCATCATTTCCGGTGAGCTTTTTCAATTCCTCTTTAATCCTGTCCACTTCTCCACCGCCTTTACCGATGATGATACCGGGTTTGGAAGTGTGGATGGTGATGATTAACTTACCTAATGTTCTTTCGATAACTATTTTGGAAATACCGCCCTTGTTGATACGTGCGTTAAGGTAGTTCCTTATTTTATTGTCCTCGATTAACTTAGTTGCAAAGGCTTTTTTGCTACCGTACCAGTTAGATTCCCATCCGCGGATGATGCCTAACCTGTTACCAATCGGATTTGCTTTTTGACCCATATTTATTGGTTATGCGTTTTTTGTTTCTTTTGTTACTTTCTTAGCAGAAGCTTTTTTGGCTGCTTTTTTATCACCATCGGCTTTCACGTCAACGACTACAGTGACATGGTTGCTGCGTTTGCGAACCCTGTAACCACGTCCTTGCGGTGCGGGGCGCATACGCTTCAGCGTCCTTCCCTCGTCCACAAATATTGTTTTGACCACCAGCCCGGTTTCATCAGCTCCTTCATTGGCCTGTTTCCAGTTATTAACAGCACTCAGCACCAGTTTGCGCAAAGGCACGGCGGGGTGCTTGGGGTTGTGCTCCAGTTCAGCCAACACCAGATCTACACGCTGGCCACGGATCAAATCGGCCAGTAACCTCATTTTGCGGGGCGATGTCGGATAATTTCTAAGTTTTGCTACTGCTTCCATTTTTATTAATTTATTAGCGGATGCTAACGATATTCAATTATTTTAGGCTTACTTGCTGTTTGCATGTCCTTTAAAGTGGCGGGTGGGCGCAAACTCTCCCAACTTGTGGCCTACCATGAACTCGGTCACGTAAACGGGGATGAATTTATTGCCGTTATGCACCGCAAATGTGTGGCCTACAAAGTCCGGCGTAATAGTAGAGCGGCGGCTCCATGTTTTAATTACTGCCTTTTTGTTTGTTCCCTCGTTAATAGCCAACACTTTCTTTTCAAGGTGGGTTGCTACATAAGGGCCTTTTTTAATCGAACGAGCCATATTAATTCGTTAATTTGAAAATTTGATGATTTGAAAATGTTTGTTCTTTCTTTGTGGATTTGAAAACCATTTTCACATTTATTTCGCGAGTTTGCTACCGTCCCTGCGCTGGATAATGAGCTTATCGCTTGTCTTGCCCACTGTCCTTGTTTTTTCGCCCTTGGCATATTTACCAGTACGGCTACGCGGGTGACCACCAGAAGCACGGCCTTCGCCACCACCCATCGGGTGATCCACGGGGTTCATCGCTACACCACGGTTACGCGGCCTGATGCCCAACCATCTTTTCCTACCGGCCTTACCATAGCTTTGCAGGCTGTGGTCGCTATTGCCCACTACGCCTACGGTAGCAAAACAGTTGATCAATATTTTTCTTAATTCACCGGAAGGCATTTTCAGTACAGCGTACTTTTCTTCCTTATTGGTCAATTGTGCAGAAGAACCGGCACTGCGGGAAAGCTTACCGCCCTGACCCGGGTTCAGCTCAATGTTGTGCACGTTGGTACCCAAAGGCATATTCTTCAATTGAAGCGCATTGCCAATTTCGGGCGCTACGGCTTCACCGCTCACCACGGTATCGCCCACTTTCAGCCCTTGGGGAGCAATGATGTAGCGCTTTTCACCGTCGGTATATTGCAATAAAGCAATAAATGATGTACGGTTGGGATCATATTCAATGGAAACTACATTGGCGTTCACACCATGCTTGTTCCTCTTGAAATCTATGATACGATATTTTTTCTTATGTCCGCCCCCCCTGTACCTCATCGTGAGGTGACCAGCAGAGTTACGTCCACCTGTACTCTTTTTTGTTTCCACCAGGCTCTTTTCAGGCTTGTTGGTAGTAACCTCAGCATACGCGTTCCCGATTCTCCAACGGGTACCGGCTGTCATCGGTTTAAATTTCTTTACTGCCATTTTTAAAATTCTTTTGCGTTAATCGCTTTTTACTTGCAACACTTCGCGGCGGTTGATTGCCTTTCTTTATGCTGGTTAAATATTTGCGTACAAATCAATTTCTTCACCTTCCGCAACGGTCACATAAGCCTTTTTGTAAGACGGCTTGCGGCCCTGGATAAACCCGGCCTTTGTAAAGCGGGTCTTGCTCTTTGCAGGAACAACGATCGTGTTCACGCTTGTGACATTCACGCCGTAAAAAGTTTCTATAGCCTTTTTAATTTCCAGCTTGTTCGATTTTTTTGCAACCCTGAAAGCATAACGGCGCAGTTTTTCCTGTTGTGCGTTTGCCTTTTCGGTCAAAATCGGTTTTATCAATATTTCAGACGGTTTCATATTCTTAATTTGAAAGGTTTGTTATGCGTCAACGGCAACGTCTTCTGTAAACACTTTGGCCGCGCTTTCCGTAAGTACCAGCACTTCTGAGTTCACGATATCGTATGTATTGATATCGCTCAGGGATATGCCCAACACGGTAGGAATGTTACGCAATGATTTTTCTACCACTTCGTCGGGTTCTGCATACACGAACAATGATTTCTTGTCGCCTACTTTCCAACTGCTCAATGCACCGACCATGGTCTTTGTTTTAGGTGCATTCAACGCAACGTCTTCCACAACAAGGATAGCGTTTTCTTTAGCTTTGTAAGAAAGTGCGGAAACCTTTGCCAGATCCTTCACCTTTTTGTTCAGCTTGAAGCTGTAATCACGGGGTTCAGGCCCGAAGATAGAACCACCACCTTTATAAAGCGGGTTACGGATATTGCCCTTACGGCTACCGCCGGTACCTTTTTGTTTGTGCAGCTTGCGGCTGGCACCTTTCACTTCTGCACGTGTTTTAACCTTGTGCGTACCTTGGCGCTGGGCAGCCAGATATTGCTTTACTGCGAGATAAATCACATGATCGTTGGGCTCTATCCCGAAAATGTCATCGGGAAGCTCCACTGAGCGACCTGTAGCTTTTCCTTCTATATTTAAAATTTCAACTTGCATGTTCTATGTTTTTATCAGGCCCGGGGCCGTTAAAATTATTTTTGTACGAAAACAATTGATCCGATGTGTCCCGGTACTGAACCGCTAACCAAAATGTAATTCTTGTCAGGGAAAATCTTCACTACTTTAAGCCCTTTGAGCTTCACACGGTCACCGCCCATACGGCCGGCCATGCGCATACCCTTCATAACGCGGCTGGCGTCAGAAGAGTTACCCAACGAACCCGGTGCCCTTTGGCGGTCGTGCTGACCGTGGGACTGCTCGCCCACACCATGGAAACCGTGGCGTTTTACAACACCCTGGAAACCCTTGCCCTTGGTGGTGCCTACTACCTCTACCTTGTCACCTTCTTCAAAGATGTCAACGGTAATGGTATCGCCCAAAGCTTTTTCAAGGGAAAAGTCGCGAAATTCTTTAGAGATTTTTTTGGCAGATGTATTTGCCTTGGCAAAGTGGTTTTTCTCTGGCAGCGTGGTACGGCTTTCTTTTTTGTCGCCGAAGGAAATTTGCAGTGCTTCGTAGCCGTCTGTTTCTTTTGTTTTCACCTGCGTTACAACACAGGGGCCTGCTTCGATGATGGTGCAAGCAGTCTGCTTGCCCGAAGGATCGAAAATGCTGGTCATCCCTAACTTTTTCCCAATAATTCCTTTCATTTTAATTAAATTTAATGCCTTGCAGGATTATTGGGACTTTCGGCTAAATGATCCGCCAAAATCGATCCCCGTTCGCCGCCGACCTTTTCCTTTATGGGGAAGTACCGGCAGTAAACAAACCCTGAACGGCTTGTTTTATGTTGCCCTCTAAACCCGCCCGGCGGGAGGACTTAGAGAATGATTTATTTCAGAGCTCTTTTCTGACACCTCCGGCGTCATTGAGAGATAAAACTTTAAAATTATTAATATAAGAACTAAAACCCGCTCAACAGAGACGGGGGTCGGCTTACGCCTTGATTTCAACCTCAACACCGCTGGGCAGGTCTAATTTAGAACAACGCGTCAACGGTTCTTGAAGAAGAGGTGTAGATGTCCAGCAACCTTTTGTGCGTGGCCAACTGAAACTGCTCCCGGCTCTTCTTGTTCACGTGGGGAGAACGGAGCACAGTGAATATTTTACGGTGTGTGGGCAAAGGAATAGGGCCTGTTACCACCGCACCGGTGCTGCGTACTGTTTTCACGATTTTCTCGGCTGATTTATCAACCAGGTTGTGATCGTAAGACTGTAATTTTATTCTGATTCTCTGTGACATTGTTTAAAGCCCAATTTTATTTGGGAGTGCAAATGTAGGGCGATTATTTGGATTAATCTAATATTTTAACAAAAATATTTTTGGGCTATCGGCCAAAGCGCACCCCCGGCTGCTACGGGCTACGGTGCTGCGCTCCGCTGCACACTCCCCCTCCGCATCCTGTAGCCCTTCGGCAAGGGAAGATGGGATGGAAGATGGTCAAAAATAGCATTTTCTTAATTCTGCCGCGGCTTTTCCTAATATTGCTTTTTAGGGTAATTTTCTCATGAATGTTTATTATTTTTTTGGCCATGGGGAACTTCCATAAAAATTTTTCATTCATCCTTTGTGTAATTTTATGAATGAAAAATCTCATGTACGTTTGGGGAGAAAACAGTCTCTCCGCTAAGCCCCCACCTCCACAGCCGGGTCTTACTGCACGGAGAGGTGATTGAGCAGGACTTTGCGTAAGGCAAATTACGTTCCAAATCCCGAATCCACGGCCGGCGCACAGGGCTAAGGGTGAGACCCGGCGGGGAAAAAGTTTCGAGCAACACAAACGTACGTTTAAACTTAGTAGGTTTGTAAGCCTTTCAATGTTTATCAGAAAAGCAAATAAAAGGTATAAAAAGAATTTAAAATTATCCAACTAATAATAATGAACCCTGATTTAAAATCCGCTATTCTAAGAGTAATACCTTTCATTATAGTCTTGATTATTTTGAACGTTGCCACAAAAAAGAAAAAAATAAATGCCGAAAATTTCTTTATTAACAAACCGGTGTCCTATTCAAAACTTTTTTTTTGGTGGTTTTTCTTTTTGTTGTACGTTTTTGCTACCGAATTTATCTTTTTCAGAAAAGGGGTATTAGATGTTACTCCATGGAACCACAGCCTTTTACCATCAATTATCATTATCATCGGAAGCGTAATTTTAGCGCCAATTTTAGAAGAATTGCTGTTTAGGGGATTACTGCTCCAAAGGTTGAAAAAATGGAAATTTAATGAATATTCAGCGGTCATCGTTCAGGCTGTGGTCTTCGTACTGATGCATTCTTTTACCTATGAAAATACAACCGCATCCAATATTGGAATGGCTCAAACATTTGTTGACGGCTGTTTGTTTGCCATAGCAAGAATAAGTACAAAATCTATCTTAACACCAGTAGCAATGCATTCAACAGGAAATCTAATTGCAATACTTGAGAGGTTTATACTTTGCTAAATGAAAAGCCAACGAACAAAAAAGCCTGTTTAAATAAACTGTAATTAATTCAAGTTGCTATTTAAGTTAATGTTATCAAAAGTATAGGCAATAACAAACAATGCGACAGTGATAAGAAAGCCGACTTTTATTACTACATGGATATTTCTGAGCATTTTGGCTTTTATCATACTAAAATCTGTTTCTATTCGTTTTAGCATAAATTGTGTTAAGATGCTGGCGTACGGCTCATCTTTTCTTTTGCTGTTGCTTTTTCGACATACTTTGACTTCCCAACACAGTCTTCCTGCGCAGATAAGCGAGCAAGCAGTTGTTATCTAAGAATAAAATCTCATACCCTCCCAAACTGTACAATTCCCTATTTTTACGGCGCAAAATATTCTGTATATTATTACGTCGTAAAAAGAAAACTATACACACATGAAAAAGATTGTTACGTGCCTTTTCTTCATTCTGTCTTTAACCCTGTATGCTTCGGCGCAGGAAACCCGCACAGGAAATCCCGTTTTTCCCGGCTGGTACGCCGACCCGGAAGCGGTGATTTTCGGCAAGACCTATTGGATATATCCCACTTATTCCGCACCTTACGAAAAACAGATTTTTATGGACGCCTATTCGTCAAAAGACCTTGTGAATTGGCAAAAACACGCGCGCATCATAGACACGGCATCCGTTAAATGGGCAAAACGCGCTATGTGGGCACCCGCTATCATCAAAAAAGGTAAAAAATACTTCCTCTTCTTCGGTGCAAACGACATCCAGAGCGATAACGAAGCGGGCGGCATCGGCGTGGCCGTTTCTTCCAAACCACAGGGCCCGTTCAGGGACTATCTCGGCAAACCGCTCGTTGACAAGTTCTACAACGGCGCACAGCCTATTGATCAGTTCGTGTTCAAGGATAAGGACGGTAAATATTATCTGATTTACGGCGGTTGGCGCCATTGCAACATTGCTCGTTTAAAAGATGATTTCACCGGGTTTATTCCTTTTGCGGACGGCAGCACTTTTAAGGAAATCACGCCCAAGGGATATGTGGAAGGGCCGCTTATGTTCATCCACAACAACAAATACTATTTTATGTGGTCTGAAGGCGGCTGGACAGGGCCTGACTACTGCGTGGCCTACGCCGTGGCCGATTCGCCCTTCGGCCCTTTTGAGAGCAAAGGGAAAATCCTGCAACAAAATCCCGCTATCGCCACCGGGGCAGGGCACCACTCCGTTATCAAGCTACCGGGCAAGGATGAATGGTATATCGTCTATCACCGTCACCCGTTGGGCGAAAAGGACGGCAACGCCCGCGTGGTGTGCATTGACAAAATGAATTTTGACAAGGACGGCAACATCCTGCCCGTGGTGAT
Organism: Niabella sp.; assembly: GCA_047601605.1. GTDB lineage: Bacteria > Bacteroidota > Bacteroidia > Chitinophagales > Chitinophagaceae > Niabella. Next base: position 16,102 of record JASGIU010000001.1, on the reverse strand, counting down.
GACCCACGAGGGTGTTGACAAACGTAAGCTGTAAACAAGCGGCCAATCCCCGCGAAACATTATCTTTGTCCGCCCGACCTTATCGAGGCAAGTTCTAAAAACAGACCGATGCAAGTGGCTATTTACAGAAAGGAACATTTCAACGCGGCTCACAGGCTTTACAACCCTGCATGGGACGAGGCCACCAACCTGCGCGTGTTTGGCAAATGCGCCCTGCCCAACTTTCACGGGCATAATTATGAACTGGTCATCAAAATCACCGGGGAACCAAACCCCGATACAGGTTTCGTGATGGACATGAAAGAACTGAGCGACTTGGTAAAGCGCGAAATTCATGCACGGTTCGACCACAAAAACCTGAATCTGGATACCGAGGAATTCAAGCAGTTGAACCCGACGGCAGAAAACATTGCCGTGGTTATTTATCACCTGCTTCGCCCGCACATCCGCAAATCGCTGGGCTTGCAGGTGCGGCTGTACGAAACCCCGCGCAATTTTGTGGAATACCCGGCCTGAACTATTTTTACAAGATTAAACCATAAGGATGGCATATAAAAAAGAAGAGTTTTACGACGAGGCCGCAACCAGCTCCCTGAAAGAAAATTACAAGAATATTATCGGGTTGTTGGGCGAAGATCCCTCGCGCGAAGGACTTATCAAAACACCCGAGCGGCTGGCAAAAGCCATGCAGTACATGACACAAGGCTACAATCTCGATGCGCACGAAATTATCAATTCCGCCAAATTTCATGAGGACGTGAGCGAGATGGTCATCGTCAAGGACATCGAGCTTTACAGTCTGTGCGAACATCACCTGCTGCCATTTTTCGGCAAGGCGCACATTGCCTACATCCCCAACGGATGGATTACCGGGCTCAGCAAAATAGCGCGCGTGGTGGACGTTTTCTCCCGCAGGCTGCAAGTGCAGGAAAGGCTTACCGTGCAAATCATGAATGCCATCAAGGAAACGCTCAACCCGCACGGGGTAGCGGTAGTCATCGAGGCAAGGCATCTGTGCATGATGATGCGCGGCGTGCAAAAACAAAATTCCACCACTACCACATCGGCATTTTTCGGCGAGTTTGAAAAAAATTCCACCAGAAGCGAATTTCTGAAACTCATAAGTGCCGATTTGGGATAAAAGGATTTTTGAACCGGCACCAGTTCCCTGATAAAACTTTCTTGCGACGCTCCGTTCAACTTTTGTTCCCTGACGGGGCTTCGCCAATCGAACAAAATATTAAAATTGACTATGGTATGATAACGGAAAGAAAAATATACTCTTTATACGATTCCTCATACCCATCACCAAAAATCAGAAGAAAATAGTAAAATGAAACAAGCAGTTGTATTTCCCGGACAAGGCTCGCAGTTTTCGGGCATGGGTAAAACCCTTTACGAAAACAATGCCTTTGCGAAACGTTTATTTGAACAGGCCAACGAGATATTGGGGTTCCGTATTTCTGACATCATGTTCGGCGGCACGGACGAAGAGCTAAAGCAAACCAAAGTAACTCAGCCCGCCGTTTTCCTGCACTCCATTGTGGCTTACAAAAGCATCGAAGGCTTAAAGCCTGACATGGTAGCGGGTCATTCCCTCGGTGAATTTTCTGCATTGGTGGCCAACAACACACTCAGCTTTGAAGACGGGCTGCTCCTGGTATCCGCGCGGGCACAAGCCATGCAAAAAGCCTGTGAAATCAACCCTTCCACGATGGCGGCGGTGTTAAATCTTTCCGATGAAAAAGTAGAAGAAATCTGTGCTGCCGTACAGGCCGAAACAGGCGAAGTGGTCGTGCCTGCAAACTATAATTGCCCCTGGCAATTGGTCATCAGCGGTTCTGTAAAAGGCATCGAACTGGCCTGCGAACGCATGAAGGAAGCAGGCGCCAAACGCGCCCTGGTGCTACCTGTTGGCGGAGCTTTCCACTCCCCGCTCATGGAACGCGCTCGCATCGAACTGCAATCCGCTATCGAAAGCACAAGACTCCATGCACCGATATGCCCTGTATATCAAAACGTGGTGGCAAAAGCGGTCATTGACCCCGACATTATCAAGGAAAACCTCGTGGCGCAATTAACAGGTGCCGTAAAATGGTCACAAAGCGTGCAGGCGATGATAGCCGACGGTGCTACCAAATTTACGGAAGTGGGGCCCGGCAAAGTGTTGCAAGGGCTTGTCCTGAAAATAGACAAAACCGTAGAAGTCAGCGGCGTTAGCTAATTTGACATATACTAACATATCAAAAGGCATCCATTGCGGATGCCTTTTTTTGACGGGTTATCTCTTAATCCTCAAAAATAGTTATCGTCCCGCTTCCTTCACATACGTTTTTAATTCTTCATTGAAATCGTGTTCGCTCAATAATTCCTCTAAATACAGGTGCATGCGATAACGCCAGTAATGGTGCGGGTCTGCGGGAATATTGATACGCTCTTCCGCAGGATTGCTACGGCGCAACTTACCGCTCATACCCAATATATCCTGTAATTGGAAAATGCTCCACATCGCAGGCGAATGCAGATGTTGCAACAATATAGCTCGGTTAATCCAGGGCTCGCAGAAATAAGGCGCTTCGTCATACTCATGCAACATATTGTTGAAAAAGCGCTGGGTAACGCCCCTATCCTCTTCCCACCAACCGCGAATAGTGCTCATGTCGTGCGTAGAAGGCGTCACCACTGAAAGATAGGGCGCATCTGCCGGATGGAAGAATTCGCGGTCGGTTTGTTTGGGCATTCGCTGTATTTCCAAGCTTAAAATCACCAATCGCTTCATTACATCGGGCACGCAGTTGGGCACCATGCCCAAATCTTCCCCACAAACCAGCATGTTGGTAGCCTCTTTTAGCGCTGGCAATTTTTTCATCGCCTCCTGATGCCAAAAAGCATCTTGCCGACGGAAAAAATAATCAATATACAAGTGCCACATCCGCTCCTTTACATAACCGGGTAGCGACTGATAAGCACTTGTCTGATCCATCGCAATGCGGAAATGGAACTGCTGTCCGTTGCTGCCCTCCTGCTCAAACAGCACCACATTCGATATCAAATAATACAATCCTGTCCTGAGCCTATCGTTGGGTTTGGTTGCGGGTTGTTTGTCAAACCATGTTTCTACCTTTCGCTGGGTGTCAAATTCAGGCTTTAAATAATAATTGAAAAAATCATGCGTATATAAATATTCGCGCTTGACAGTTTCGGCCAAATCCCTGAAAACATCCCTAATCACTATTTCGTTGATGAAAGGTTTGCACAACCTGTCATAATCAAACGGTATTTGATATTGGTCAAACTCAAAACGATGCACGGGCAGGCATGGTTCAAACTTTCCCATTATGCCTTGCACCGCATGGTTAGGAATGCTCCAAATGCGGAAAAAACCCAAAATGTGATCAATACGAAACGCATCAAAATAGTGGCTCATCTGTTCGAAGCGCCGCCGCCACCAGGCAAAGCCGTCGGCCTGCATCCGTTTCCAGTTATAAGTCGGGAAACCCCAGTTCTGCCCGGCCACCGCAAAGTCATCCGGCGGTGCTCCGGCCTGCATATCCATGTTGTACAGTTCCGGGGCGCACCAGGCATCTACGCTGTTCCGGTAAATACCGATAGGGATATCGCCCTTCAGCACGATGCCGTTTTCATGCGCATATTCAACCGCTCCTGTCAGTTGAAGGTGCAGATGATATTGCAGGAAACAATAAAACCCTACCGCTTTACATTTTAGCGAACTTTTCCTGAAAAAAGACTGAACATTTTTTTCGTTATAAACACCATATTTACCCCATTGGGCAAAATCGGAAGTACCGAACTCATCCCGCAGGCAACAGAAGGCTGCATAAGGTTTGAGCCATTCTTTATTTTTTTCAAAGTACGACAGATAAACCTCACTTGCCAGACACTGCTCCCCTACCACCTCGTATATTTCTTTCAAAAATGCCAACTTGGTTTGCAGCACCACTTCGTAATCCACCGCCGCTAAACCGTTTAACTCCTGCCGACGACTTTCCAATCCCGCCACCATGGAAGCGTGTTCCAATCCGGCCACCTTGGCCAAATTCAGATAAATTGGATGAAGCGCAAAGGCCGATATCGCCGCATAAGGATAGCAATCCGTCCAGATCTTGGTGGCAGTCGTGTCATTGATGGGCAATAGCTGCACTAATTTCAATCCGGTACGTTTAGCCCAGTCCACCAGCAAAGGAATATCGGTAAATTCACCGATGCCGAAACTATTATAACTGCGCAGGCTGAACACCGGGATAGCAATGCCCGCCCCGCGCCAAAACTTGTCCGGCACACGCAGAAAACCGTCATCCTGAGCCACCGCGGTTGTTTCGTCAACCGATTCGTAACAAATACGGTTATCGCCTTCTTCAAAAACAACAAACCGCTGTTCACGGGTATTGTAAATACCATATTTATAAGCGATAGGCGTACTGTTGACGGACAAAGGCACCGAGATTGTCCAAAACTCCCCTATCAGTTTCATGCGGAGCGGCGCTTTTTCATTCCAATGCTGCAAAGCCCCTACGTTGCCCAAGAGGCACACGACCTCATCATTTTGCAAAAGCGGTGCCCTCACTTTAAAAAGATAACCGTTGGGAACAGGAGTGATTGCATTTTGCGAATCGTCAGGTCTGGCCAATAAAACTTGTTGAAACGGTGCCGTATAAAAAACATTTTCATACTGGCCTGCATAATTCCAGCTATCAATGGCCTTGATCATCCCAACAGATGAAGCGGGCAACTCAATCGCGTGGCTGTTCAGCCGCTCGGGCAACAACTCACCGCTAATCGTCTTTACATAATAACGATAGACAACCTGACCGCCGACAATCCTTTCTACATCAATATCTATCTCTAATTTCCAATAGTCGTTGTTGAGATATTCCATCATCACCAACTTCCCCGGATCGCTATGCCCCAACTCCGCGCAATTGCCGCTAACCCAGAGACTCTCCCCAAACACCGTATGATACCTTAACTGAAACTGACACTTCATAGCAATCATTGTTAACACCTCAAATAATGTGTACCTAATACACATTTATACGCGAAAATAATGAATTGGCATAAATTTAATGGCATTTCTAAAAAAATCTTTCCCACAAAGTTTTTACGCTGATATTTTGCTTTTAGCGTTGCACCACTTATTTTTGCTCAAAAGAATTTATATGTCAGAAAAAACAACAAACAAAGGACTGATGTGGATACTTTTCTTTATCGCTACAGCCGCCTTTATTTTTGCCTGTTTCAGCCATTGGCCGTGGCTCACGTTGATTTTGCCGTTTGTGACAACCTTCTTTGTTAAGGCAATGGACATTATCTAAATAAATCGCAAATGCGTAGTCTATTATACAGCCCGCCTTGTGCGGGTTTTGTTATGCAGATAAGAATTTAAAAAATCCATAGGAAGATTTGCGCTTGCAATGCCTTTTATCCCGCGCTTTGAAATAATCTTTAATTTCGTCTTTCACCAACCGTAATTGTTATTCGTTATTTTACGACATATCTAAGAAACGCAGCCGAAATTATCGGTCTCTACAAAGGAGAACAACCTTTTGCCTATTTCCTGAAGAATTTCTTTTCGCAGCATAAAAAATTCGGGAGCCGCGACCGAAAGCAAATAAGCCGATTATGTTACGCCTACTTCCGGCTGGGAAAATCGTATCTATCGCTCCCGGCCGAAGACCGAATTCTATTGGCACTCCGTTTCTGTGAAGAAAACCTGAGCGAAACCGAACTACAACACATCTCCGAACGCAACCTTGATAGACTTGAAATGCCTGACGATATTTTCCCGTGGAAAAATCTGTTAAGCAACGGTATTCAGGAGAAAGCATTTGAAGCATCCTTCCTGAAGCAACCGGACTTATTCCTGCGCATCAGACCCGGCCAAAAGGAAACCGTCATCCGCAAATTAAATGCGGCCAATGTGCCTTATTCCATCGAGCAAGGCAATGCCATCAGACTGCCGAACACAACTAAAATTCAAGATATTCTTTTGCTGAACAAAGAAGTGGTGGTACAGGATTTAAGCTCGCAGCAAGTGGCCAATCTATTGCGATTGGTAGCGGAAGACACGAAAGGCGAACGGCTTCAGGTTTATGATTGTTGCGCGGCAAGCGGCGGAAAATCTATTTTGGCAACCGATAACCTGCCCCATTTTGAACTGACTGTTTCCGACATTCGCCCTACAATTATAGCCAATTTAAAAAAGCGGTTTTCGGAAGCGGGTATTTTGCAGTATCATTCATTTGTACACGATGCCGCCCAAACATTGCCTACAAAAAAAACATATAACCTGCTCATAGCGGATGTACCCTGCAGCGGAAGCGGAACCTGGTCGCGCACGCCGGAGCAACTATTTTACTTCGATTCAAAAAATATTGCAAAGTTTGAGGCATTGCAAAAAAGCATACTGCAAAGCATCGCCCCCTTGATAAAACCGGGCGGATATCTGCTTTATATAACCTGTTCGGTTTTCAGGCAGGAAAATGAGCAGCAAATAGACCTCGTCTCTTCATGGGGCTTTGACGTTGTGCAACAAAACCTGATAAAAGGCTATGAACAGCAGGCAGACACAATGTTTGCCGCATTGCTCAAAAATTTTTAACCCGATTTACTTTTAGCAAGCTTCGAAATATCTTTTACTTCCAGAACATTTTTATCGTATCCGTTTAGCGTTACGTTTATCACTGCTTTACCCACTTCTTCCGATGTCATAAAGTATGTCTTGCTGAATATAGGTCTGTGCATTTTTATAACAATATTTTTTGTTTAACTACTTGTAAGCCGAAGATAGAAATAATGTTTATTGTATAGGATTTAATAATTTGGTATTGTAGGATTGCATCATTAAGCGACCGAAAGTTCGTTTATTTCCTGATAAATTACAATGTAAAAGTAGATGTTTTAAAAAGCTGTAATGAAATACTTTCTACTGATTAATGAGTGATTGAATTATAAATCTACACTAACGATTAGAGAGGTGTCGGCTCTTAAACTATGTAAGTCAACATCCGGAAATAATACTATCCCCTAAATTAGGTAGAAACCCAACGACGCTTCTTTATTACCTTAGCACTTCAATAAGACAATAAGATTGGCATAGTTTTTAAGACACCCGATAGCTCGATAACCCAGTTTACACCGTAAGATTCAGTATTTTTTATTGCAGACCTTTTATAAAGAGGTCTCCTCACCCTTTAATTGATTTGCACTATGGACTACGCCTTTGCTCCCGATATACCCGGTCTTACCGGAAACATTGTAAATAATATGTTTACCAACAGGGCAAACACAAAACTTATCAGCCAGACAGGCAGCATAAGCACTGTAAGGGATTTTATAGATGAGCTTAGTACTAATGCGTCCGTTACAAAGCCTGTGGACAACATAATGCTGGCGTCACACGCCATGCCGCAAGGCTTTCTAACTACTGCAAAAATGTACCGGGCTCAAACAAAATCCACCAGTTACGAGGTGCTGGATGATATAAAAACATCGGCGATCAATGGTATTATGATCCCCAATACGCTGATCGGCTATAATGCAGGCAATCCTGTTACACATACATTTCGCATTTTCGGGTGCAACATCGGAAAAGCAACGCCTTTTCTTAATAAATTGAAAGAAGCATTGGGTGGCAACGTAAAAGTGTTGGCGCCCATGCATTTTGACGAATTTGTAGATAGCGATAAATATGGTGTTTGGGAAGCCCTGTGCTATGAGTTCCGGTTAACTAAAAAAACAGCTTTTGCCAGCCGCGCAGATTATATAGCAGCGCTCACCGCGAAAGGTTTTACCTATTACGATGGCACTGCTGTAACTGCTGCCGATTGGAATAGCTGGGTGCCGGCAAAAATTACAAGTCCGGCGGCACCGTTGATAAGCTATCCAATGGGCGCTACTATTGACAAAAGAACAACGATCAGTTTCAAAAGAGAATTCAGATATGAAAATAAAAAAGCATTTACCATCACCATCACCTATGCCAATCCCGCCTCCATTCCCCTAACCGGTCCAGGCAAGCTTGCCGATTTTCAGTCGTTCCTCACTACTTATAAATTTCGTCCTTCCGATGCGGTAACAGCGTTCGACAATACCCACCCCTATCCCATGCATGTAAGATGGGGTTTTACCAGTTTACAGGATTTTGTAAATGGCATGGACTGGAAATTCAGTGTGAACGGGGACAAAATGGTCTGCATGGGCTATTATCATGAGTATACGTTACTAACACCTATTACTGACCGGTCTCCGGGCAACGCAGGCAACCTGATATTTAATTTTTATCCGGCCCCTGCATCCGGTTTTACTGCTATAAATAAGCTGGACACTACAAACAGGTCATTTTATGCAGAAGTATAACTATTAATCTATATAAAAATAGCTGATGGACTCAAAAGATACACTGGTAATAATAGCAGAAGAGCTGGGAAAAATGCTGCAACCGGTAGAAAATGCTTTCTCTTCGCCCGGGGCCCTGCGCGATTTCCTGGAAGAGCTGGGATGGGATCTGTCAGCGGTGCCATCGGCTATACAGGCATTAAAAAGCCCCATAGAACAGGCCAAAAAACTGGCGGAGAATAATAATGCTGTAAACGAAGCCGGCGCACAACAGCTATTCACCTCCGTAAAAGCCGCTTTCCAGGCTATTGCAAACTTAAAAAGCGTCTCTATTCCTGATGCAGACAAATTACCCGGTTTACTCCTGGAATATCTTATAGTAGAATATCTTATTTCCTATCAGCCGCGGTTCGGACAATTATTAAGAAGTTTGGGGGTTATACGCTACGAAAAAATAACACAATCGCAGCAGCAACATATTTCGTATGTAAAAAGGACCTTCGCCTTTAGTGAGTTCGCCAACCTGTTTAACGATCCGCTTACCTTTTTTAAAACATCATTTCAATGGGGTCAGAGCAATTTTAAGGGATCAGAGTGGGCTGATGCAGTATTTAAATTACTGGAATCATGGGGGCTTGTCTCAGCTATCGAACAATTAGAAGCTGGTGCGGCATCTGCCCTAAATGCCGGCAGCCTGAATCCCGCGGCAAATAATACATCTGTCAGAAAAGTGTATTTTTTAAGAGATGATATCGAGCCTTCTGTCTTAAGCGCCGGTATCGGCCTGTACCTGTTAACAGAAACAAATAACGCCAAACCTGGCTTTGCTATATTGCCTTTTTTCAACCAGACATTTGAGCAAAAAATAGCAATAACAAAAAAGCTCGATCTGGCAATAAAAACAGCAGTAGATGCTACCGGCGGGTTAGGATTGATCCTCAGGCCAGGCAAAGACATTAAAGCTTTTGCAGGATTAAATAACGGAACATCCACTGATTTAACGGGATTGATCAGCTTCCTGTTCTCATTACACGATCCGCAGGACCCCTTTATCCTTATTGGTAAAAAAGATGCCAGCCGACTGGAGATTGGTGGTATATCCTCAGAAGCAGGTACCCGCTTTCATAGCCAGGGGAAGTTTGAAGTGTTTACCGAGTTTGGTATCCAGGACGGGAAGATCGTTGTAAAAGCGGATAACGCGGATGGTTTTCTGGCAAAAATATTACCGGGCGATGGCATCAATGTGAACTTTGATCTTACAGTGGGTTTCTCTTCCACCAAAGGATTATATTTTGGAGGAAGCGGCGGCCTGGAGATCCAGTTACCCGCACACATCCAGTTGGGGCCTATAGAAATCACATCGGCCATGCTGGCGCTGAAACCTAAGAACGGTGAGATCCCGTTAGAAATGGCAACTACTATCAAGGGTGATTTAGGTGTATTGAAGGCTACAGTTGAAAACATTGGCATGAAAGCCATTTTCACCTTCCCCAAAGACGGAAAAGGGAACCTGGGACCTGTTAACCTGGCCATGGCTTTCCGCCCGCCCAATGGTGTAGGCCTCGCAATAGACGCGGGTATAATAAAAGGTGGCGGCTATTTGTTCCTCGATTATGATAAAGGCGAATATGCCGGGGCGTTGGAATTAACCTTTAGCGAAGTGATCTCCTTAAAAGCTATAGGCATCATCAATACCAAAATGCCGGATGGCTCAAAAGGCTTTGCTCTGCTGATCATTATCACTGCTGAGTTTGGGACCGGTATCCAGTTAGGGTTTGGCTTTGTACTGTTAGGAGTAGGCGGTCTGTTAGGGTTGAACCGCAGCATGAAATTAGATGCGCTGGCAGAAGGGGTACGTACAGGCGGTATTAACAGCGTCATGTTCCCTCAAAATATTATTGAAAATGCGCCGCGTATCATCAGCGATCTGCGCGCTTTCTTTCCTATTGAAGAGGGGAAGTTTTTGATAGGACCCATGGCAAAAATTGGTTGGGGAACGCCGGCCCTTATTTCTGTTGCACTGGGTATTATTATCGAAATTCCGGGAAACATAGCCATTGTCGGCGTTTTAAAAATTGTATTACCCACCGAAGAAGCGGCCATCCTTAAACTACAGGTAAACTTTATAGGCGCTATCGAGTTCGATAAAAGCCGGATGTGGTTTTATGCCGTGCTGTTCGATTCACGCATCCTGTTTATGACCATTGAAGGAGGCATGGGATTATTAATTGCCTGGGGCGATGATGCCAATTTTGTAGTAAGTATAGGGGGGTTCCATCCTGCTTACAAACCACCGCCATTGCCCTTCCCGGCGCCTGACCGGATCTCTGTAAACATTATCGATACCCCTGTTGCTAAAATAAGGGTGCTGGGCTATTTTGCGGTCACTTCCAATACAGTGCAATTCGGTGCCAGGGCAGAGCTCTACTTTGGATTCAGCGCCTGCAACATAAAAGGGCATATTGGTTTTGATGCGCTTTTCCAGTTCTCTCCTTTCTATTTTATTGTACAGGTTTCAGCTTCCCTGTCTGTAAAAGTATTCGGTATCGGCCTGTTCAGCGTAAGTGTAAGAATGTCGCTCGAGGGGCCAACACCATATCGTGCTAAGGGAACAGGAACTATTTCGATATTGTTCTTTGATTTTGATGTGGACTTTGATGAAACCTGGGGTGAATCAAGAAATACCACCCTCCCTCCCATCGAAATAATGCCAAAGGTTACAGAAGAGTTTAATAAACTTGAAAACTGGAAAGCAAAATTACCCGCCGGTAGTAATATTCTCGTTGCCTTAAGAGAAATAAAAGACAGTACAGCGCTCATCCTGCATCCATTAGGCACACTTCAGGTTAGTCAGCGTTATATTCCGCTTGAACTGACCCTTGATAAAGTAGGTACCCAAAAAACGGCGGACGTAAAAAAAGTGGCTGTTTCCGTTGATACCGGTTCTACCGGATTGCAAAAAACGGGCGATCTGAAAGAGTCTTTCGCCATGGCCCAGTACCAGGAAATGAAGAATGAGGCCAAACTATCACGTCCTTCATTTGAAAAAGAAAAAAGTGGCGTAGAGCTGTCTGTAGCGGGGCAGCAGGTAACTACCGGCAAAGCCGTACGACGCGTAGTTCGTTATGAGCTGATAGTCATTGATAATAATTTCAAACGTTTTATCCGCCGGTTTTATGGCTTCATCAGTAAAAACCTGTTTACCCACTTCCTGCACAACAATGCTGTGGCACGCTCTGTATTGTCAAAGCAGTACAAAACAAAGCTTTCTCCTTACACCGAAAAAATTGTTGCGGGGCAGGCCGGGTATTATGTGGCTGATAATACCAATAATAAAGCGTATGGAAGCAGCACTTCTTTTACTAGCGAGGCTCAGGCCCGTGAGTTTATGAACCAGCAAATAGCTGCCGATCCAAAGCTTAAGGATTCGCTACATGTAATTTCCCAATTTGAAATAAATACAGCGGCATGAGTTACACAATTGCTAATTATACCTTCTTACCCTGGCTGCGGCAAGGCCTCGCCAACAAAATTACCAACGTCGATGGAGACACTATGGTAAACGTAAGAGCCAAAGTAAAAGTGGCGTTTTCCCTCAAAACAGAAAAAACAGATGGAAGTGAAGCCATTGTTCCTTTTTCAAAAGATGTTGAGCTTTACGGCCCGGGTGATATCATAGGTATTGATTCAAAAGTGGTCATAAAGCAGGAACCAAAGAACTGGATCACCAATTTTGAGCCAAACTACCTGCCTTACATTGAGTTTTACGATGAGAGTTTTCCCTGGCGATACACTCCGGCAGCGCCCACCAACGACAGGTTGCGTCCCTGGATCACATTAGTGATATTAAAGGAAGGTGATTTCCAGGAAGCTAAAAATATGCTTGGCCGTCCATTATCTTATATAACTGTGCCCAATGCCGGTACCAAATTTCCTCCGGCAGATCAGTTATGGGCCTGGGCGCATGTGCATATCAGCCAGAGTATTATGGACGGTGAAAAGCAAATTGTTGAAACTGATACCATAAAGAATGCCAATAGGTTCCAATCGGTGATCAATGCCAATCCTGACCTGGCCAGTTCACGTATTCTTTGCCCCATGAAACTGGAAAAGAATACCGCTTACCATGCGTTCCTGATCCCGACTTTTGAAACCGGGCGGCTTGCCGGCCTGGGGCTCGACCCCGCTGCGCCAACCGTTCCGCACGCCACTTTTTCAGCCTGGGAAACCTATGGAAACCGGCCCGAGCCTGATAACTACCCGGTGTACCATCGCTGGTTTTTCCGTACAGGCGATGTAGGCGACTTTGAGTACCTCGTTCGTTTATTAAAGCCACAGCCCATTGATAAACGCGTTGGCCGAAGGGATATGGATGTACAATATCCCGGCAGCAATATCAGTGGTATTACAAACCCTGAATTAGGTGGTATTTTAAAATTAGGCGGCGCTTTAAAAGTTCCGTTCATCACTATGAGTGATGCTGACAAGCAGGAAGTACTGAAATATGAGAACTGGGATCAGAACGGCTATCCGCACCCCTTTCAGAAGGACCTGGCAGCTTTTATAAATCTTGCTGATGATTATTCCCAAAAAACAGCAGAAGAAGCAAATACCAAAGCTGGTATCAGCGATAATCCCGATCCAATCATTACTGCTCCTTTATATGGAAGATGGCATGCGCTTACCGAACGCCTGCTTACCAAACGTGATGGAACAGATGCATACAACAATAAAAATTGGGTGCACCAGCTAAACCTGGACCCCCGCTGGCGTGTAACGGCAGCCTACGGCACCAAAGTGGTGCAGGATAACCAGGAAAGTTATATGGAAACAGCCTGGGAGCAGGTTGGCGAAACTACTGGAAGCAAACCGTAAGCTTCGTTTTGCACAGTTTGCAAGGTTAGTATCTTTAAGCTGGTACCATAAGCAAATTACACCATTAATACAGGCATCCGCACAAAAAACCTTGTTCTTTACAGCCCCCGTGCAAAGCAGGATATTGAACAAAGCCACCGGCATCACCATTTCTCACGAAGTGGCACAAAGTGTTATTACACGCTCTGTGGTTTCACCATCCATGCGCAAGATCATTCGCCCTGGAGGAAGGGTCATAAAAAAGTCATTATTTGAGGGGGCTGCCTCACCCGGAAATCTGATTGCACGTATCAATGAAGGAGAGATTGTAATAGCTCCTCCGAAAGTAGTTCCCGAAACGCTACCTACAGTTGACCAGGTGGCAGATAGCATGATGCCGAAAGACACACCCCCTTTTATTCTTAATCTGTTAAGAAAATATCCAAAGCTGCGGCTTTGGCTATTTATCGCCATTGTCATTTGTTTGCTGCTGGCATTTCTGACCGGATTTACACTTGTTGGTGGAATGTTCTTTGGGCTGATAGCGGCAGCATTGGCAGCCTTTCTTTTTTTATATTTCCAAATGGGAAAAACAGTCCGGCACGGTGACTCTCTTTCCGAAGAAAACCAAACGCCGGAGTCGGTAGATTAAATGCCCCAGCTCGAATTTCAGGGTTACAATGCCGGGTGATAACTTCACGCCGGCTCATGGCAATGCCGACAGTGAAGAGGCCATAAGATTTAAAGGATCTCTTAAAGAATCATTACTTATTATACAAACAGCAAAAGAACTGGGCAAAATTGTGCCGCGTCCAAAATTAAATATTACGGTCACCGCAGATATCACTTATAAAGCAATTGATCCGGCAGTTACCATACCTAAAATGGTTTTCAGCGGTTTATTTATACCGGCCCGGATAAAGCAATTGCTGATAGACAATTTTGTGCAGGTAATGGAATATCCAAAGATTGATCTGCCCATGTATGAACCGCTGAAGAACATCTCTAAAGAGTATTTTTGCCGAACCTTAATCATATTAGCGAAAATACGATTTCCTTAATGGAAACTAACCAAAAGTTCATCGAATCTTATATGGTGGGGCTGAATCATGAATTTTCGAGAGAACTGTTATGGCGGAATATCCAACCATTTAGCGGGGCAGCTATTTTCGCCAGTTCTGGGATACTACCACCTATTTCGATACCAAAGGCCGTAGCGCTGAACAGTTAAAAGAAGACCTCAAAGATATTCCACCTATTCACAAATGGAGAAAAACCTCAGAGCTTGGAGATTATGATAACAGGGAGGCCGCCGGAGATAAGGAAGAAGAAGTAGTACTGGTAATACGTGGGGATTCTGTTGAAAAAATATCCTAATGCCGTGATTATGTCTAAAAAGCAAAATGGTCAATGAAAGACGGACATATCAACAACAAAGTGGAAGGGAACTGGTAGATTTGACCAATACCAATACACCACCACCCGATCAGCTTAAAACACCTTTGTATGAAGCAAGAGTAGAACCGGATATTTACTTTTTTGGCTTTGACCTTACAGTAGAAGAAGCTTTAGGAGGTACCGGCGAAACCGATGCTGATAAACAAACCCGGCTGGTTCTTCTGCATTAAAGAAAGGCCCGGAGAGCCAAGGTATGGCCTGGATATAGACCAGGACAATGAATTGCCCGAAGTATGGAACGATTTATCCTGGGATGATGTAACCCCGGATAACTCACCTGCAGGCACGTTCATACCAGTAGGCAATGCCACCATTACCCAGAATTTGGATAACAATACATTAGAATACCCTGATGATAAAGAAAAGGAAGACCAGCGTGCCGATGATATACAGGTATCCTGGAATAAAGATATGAACGCAGCCGACATCGCTTACATGTTATACCAGGTACCGGTGCTTATGGCTGTACATGCAGGTGAAATGCTACCCAAACAATAGTTGTAAACCTCTTAAACAATCAAAATGCCCGAATTTCAAGATACGATACAACAGCTGGAAGAAGCGAGACAGCAATATGCTTCAGCCCACTCCGGTTATTTGCAAAGCAGGGAACAGCTTAATAAAGTACGAACGAAAAAAGAGGCGTTGCTACGAAAAGTAAGCCCCGGTTACTGTCATCAAAGGAGTCAGCAGGTGCAGGCGTCGAAAATGCCAGTGCCGCTTTTGAAAAGAACCAATATGCTTTTGATGATGCAAAGAAAAGATTCTCGGAAGTATCTATACCGATTTTGCGCTTCGTACTGATCCGCGCAAGGAGATCGCGCAGAAAAACGACCAGATACCTTTTTTGCTTTTCCCGGTACGCAGAAACCCGGTTTAAAAAAATAACCCGGGCAATAGTGTTTCCGATGACTTTTACATGATTTACCCCTGACGATTGCCTGGTTGATACATTTGAAGAAATGCTTTCCGAAACCGAAGTAAGAATGCCGCTATTTATTGGCAACAACACTGGAAGCCGGCGGCGATGAAAATATGGAAAGAGGGGCATGGCGCATGCTGGCCGGCAATCATGGTTCAGGGCGTGCTTCCTACATCATTGAGCAGATACCCCCCTAACAGTGATGATGCGCCCAAAAAGGCCCACAAAAAGGATGTGGTGCTTGTAATCGCTTCATCGCAATTGCCATCCGATGCTGAGAAAACAGCACTGGAAACCTATTGGACAACCATCTGGAAAATAATGGGCAATGCAGGAAGGAACAACAAGCCTTTGCTCAGTTGACAGCTGATACCGGCAGGAGCGAAGCCGCTGAAAATTTAATTACGGCTTATACTCCTTTTAATCTTTCAGCAACGCCACCGGCACCCTACAAAGAAGAAGTAGCCGTTTCCCTGGCTTTTTTACAACTTCCCGATGCAGCCTCCATCATTA